>NZ_PXNN01000011.1 GCF_003007685.1 Marinobacter halophilus | reverse complement strand
TACCAGCACGGCAGCGTGGACGGCGAAGAACAACCGGCGCTGATCATCGCCGACCACCACGGCGACGCCCCGAAACTGGACCCGGTGCCCTGCAACACCCAGGCCGGCGGCAGCACCAAACAGGCCTGCGTGTTCAGCTTCGCCTACGAAGAACGCATCAAAGCCGCTTCGGTCGCCATGAAGGACTACACCTTCAAAAACCCCGCCTACGCCCTGATGCACGAACAAAGCGCCGGCAGCCCGAACCACCGCGAAGACTATCAACACTACGACTACCCCGGCCGCTACAAAGCCGACGCCAGTGGCCAGCCCTTCACCCAGGCCAGACTGGACGCCCTCAGAAACGACGCCAGCCTGGCCAAGGGCGAAAGCAATCGCCCCGACTTCACCCTCGGCGCCAAAGTCGAGCTGCAGGATCACGACAGCCAGAGCCTGAACCGGGAATGGCTGCTGACCGCCATCACCCACACCGGCACCCAGCCCCAGGCGATGCAGGAAGAAGGTGGCAGCCAGCCCACCAGCTACCACAACGACTTCACCGCCATCCCCGCCGATAAAACCTGGCGCCCGCTGTGCGAACACAAACCCATGATGGACGGCCCCCAGATGGCCCTCGTCACCGGCCCCGAGGGTGAAGAGATCCACTGCGACCAGTACGGACGAGTCAAAGTACGCTTCCCCTGGGACCGCTACTCGAAAAACGACGAACACAGCAGCGCCTGGCTGCGCGTCGCCCAGGGCTGGGCCGGCGGCCAATACGGCTTTATGGCCCTGCCCAGAATCGGCAACGAAGTGATTGTGTCCTTCCTGGACGGCGACCCGGACCAGCCGATCATCACCGGTCGCACCTACCACGCCACCAACACACCGCCGTACGCGCTGCCAGAACACAAAACAAGAACTACCCTGAAAACCAAAACCCACAAGGGCGAGGGCAGTAACGAACTGCGCTTTGAAGACGAAGCCGACCAGGAACAGATCTACGTCCACGCCCAGAAAGACCTGGACCTGCTGACCGAAAACAACCGCACCGAAGTCATCAAGAACGACAGCCACCTGACGGTGGAAAACAACCGCTTCAGCCACACCAAAGGCTACAGCCACCACACCGTGGACGGCGAGAAGCGCGAACAAACCGGCAAAGACCACAGCTTCAACGTTACCGGCACCCTGCACCTCAAAGCCGGCACCGCCTGGCTCAGCAACGCCGGCACCGAACTGCACATCAAGGCCGGCCGGAAAGTCGTGATCGAAGCCGGCGCCGAAATCACCCTGAAAGCGGGTGGCAGCTTCGTAAAGATCGACCCCAGCGGCGTGGCATTGGGTGGCGCGAGCATCAAGATGAATGCCGGTGGTGCTGGCGGCAAAGGCAGCGGGCAGAAGGTGAAGGTGCCGGAGCGGCCGGGGTTGGTGACAGCGGCGGGTGGGGTTGTGGCGCCGGTGGCGTTGGCGGAGGATGGGCAACGAATAGATGCCCAGCCGAAAGCCATCGTGGCCCATCGGCTGAAACAGGCAAAGCTGAACAGAACCGCCGTTGTCGAGCAATGCCAGCAGCAGCCTGATGGCAGCTGTCCGCTGGGGAACTGCCCCTGCGGTAAGAGTCAGTCGGCATGAATCAAGGGAGCGATCGCGTGGCATTCCCCAACCCGTCGCCTGACAAGAGCCGCTATCTGGTTCTGGAGTCCGGCCAGACAACTCCGGTTACACGGGCTCTGTATGAGCACGCCGAGAACCCGGACTGGGTCTATCTGTTCGCCGATACGGAATGGCAGCTGTACCTGACGGAAAGCCCGATTGTCCTGAAAGCGGCCCAGCACAGCCCAGAATACCAGTGGGCCCTGAAAGGCCTGAAGGAGGGGCGGCTTATCGGCCTGATTCTGGAATCATCAGAAGCCCTGGAGCCGGTAGCCAACTGGTTGAGGGCAAGGTTGAAAGTGCGCTTTGATGGCCGGCGCCATGGCCTGCTGCGTTTTTACGATCCGCGAATCTGGCATCAGCTGTCGCCCACCTCGGGATCGGAAGCCAATGTGATCGAGCGAGCGATCTACTGGTACGGAGCGCCTGGTGATGAGCGTTGGCAAACTACTGAAAAGCCCAACCTCTTCGCCATGTTGCCGGTGCCCACATTAGACGAAAGCCAGTGGCAGGCATTGAATGCCACCACCGCTTAAGCATGAATTCACCGCTATACAGAGCAAGGAATGACAGGGATGTCTGAGAACAACTCAAACCAGGTTACCGGAAGCTGCGGCCCCGCCTGTGAAGGCGAATCGCTGATTATTGAGGTGATGGGCAAGGATCATCCGGAAGGGCATAGTTTCAGGATCTTTGATGAGACAAATGCGGAGCAGCAAGAAGGGCTGGAAAATCGGGCAGTAGTGGAAGAATTGGAAGGATCGGTCCTTCATGTCTGGCCTTGGCAAAGAGAGCCTAATCGTAATCTGTGGCTGGAGATTGCCGCGGACAAAGGTGACCCCGTTCGTGTCCCGTTCCTGCAAAGTGCCACGGTGGTGAATCGTGAAACAGAAAGGCAACGTCATGTGATACTTCCCATCATTCCGACCACTCTGGTATCGGGTGTGACCCTGAAGCGTGACAACCCAGCGCATCATGTAATGTCCCGGCCTGGCTTTATTTACCTGTTTCATGAAGGGAAACTTTGGCGTGAACTTGAAGTACGAATAGGCGAGCAGGGCGTTACACGCTATCACGATGTGGCACTCCAGAATTATCGACAGGCCGACGGTAAATTTGAACCTGGTTACCGAGCCGTTACAGGTACCGCACTGAGTGAAATCTGGGTGCCTGCCCGAGTTGATGGAAGGTGGATTAGTATTCACGCAGCCTACAGTGAGTCTCAGTGGCCCGGGGCCCGGGTTAACTATTTGCAGGGAAAACCTCTGGCCAGGGTGGACCGATGCAGCACCGTTAACATGGAGCTTGCAGAGCCGAAACATAGCGACGGCGATACCCTCACGGTCAACACCAGTTTTACCAATGCTTTCCTGGCTAGCGATCTCGCACCCCAGCGGAGCCGAAACCCTTCAACTGAGTGGCAGTTCGATCGCCCGGAGAATTATCTCCTTGATCTCAAGGGCGACTATGCTGCGTCTGCTGCGCAGGAAGCCATCGGCGTCCACCAACGTCAGGAGTACCCGGATCCGGACGATCCGGTCCATGAGGATGAACGTCCGGAGATGACCGCGCTTGCCAAATGCCTTCATCAGACATTGAAAGAAGTGGAAGCCGCTGACGAGGCAACGAGGGATAACGAAGGGCTCGGGATACTGGATTGGCCTGAAAATACACAAACCGTTGAAGACTGTGTAAAGGACGCACGTGATCGGTTAATCGGAGCCATTCGGCTTGATGACCCGGTTGGAAAGCTTCGCTACCTGCAGCAGCGTCGTCAGGTAGCGGGCTGGTTTTCCAATGCTGCGGTTCGGAGGGCAAAGGCCCGACCTTATTTTGATTCTGCCCTGCTAATGAATGCCGCAGTTGTCCCCAGTAACATTGGCGGAAGGCTGAATCCGCTGCATAAGTACATGTCTGAAATTAATGGCGAGGGGCGGAGGGAACTGGAACGTTCCATCGCAGCTTCCGAAAGAAAACTTGCAGTGGAGTATGGGACTAACCTGCAGGCAGATCTACTGGATCTGTTGCGGCGTAGTTGGGCGCAGCACAGCTTGGTGGATCTCTTCACCCATGATGGTTATGACTATGCAGGTGCTTTCCACTTTCTGGCTTCGCTAATACAGGAGGTGGTTATGGAACCGGAGGAATGCGACGTACTAGCCGCCAAGGTGGACGGCCCGAGGGATGGAGCAGGTAAGGAGTGGCTTCGGAGGCTCTGTAGTGCAGGGCACAGTGAATTGTTGTACTCACTATTGTTTCCCCGCTTTCGTATTGAAGACCTGGAACAGCCCTATGTGTTGCCTTCCGAGCCAGACGAAAACTCTGGCGACGGCCAGTTCCGTGCCAGCGAATTGGCCTCTCTGGAAGCTGCAGACCTTCCGGAAACGGAACTTGTTAAAACACGGGACGGCCTGGAGCTTGCTGCAGCCGCCGAGGCAGGAGTCTTTTTAACGGCCTTCGCCTCAAGCTTGCGGACAGGCGCCCAGACACTATTGAGTATCCATGGAAATATGTGGGGAACTATCCAGAGTGCCAGTCAGCCTCTGATTAGCGGCAACCAGCAACTTAAGGACATAGATGCTCAACTCAAGTCGATGAAAACGGAAATGGATCGGTTGAGTCAAGAGCGGGTAGATGCCGAAAAAGCAAATGCGGATGCAAGAGCCAACGCTGTTGATGAACAGAATGAGGGCCGCCGGCAGGCCGAACAGGCCAGACAGAGAGCGCAGGCAAACCTTGGGCGTATAGCCGCACAGGAATCTGAAGTCGATCTACGCTTAAAGAATCTGGCCGCACAGAGACAGCGATTACTTAAAAACGTGATCAAAGCTCAAATGAGACTGTACGCAGGGTCGATTCAGCAGCTCCGAGCTTCAATGCCCTTCCTAATGGGTAACGTCCGGCTGGAGCGCCTCTCAAAGGCAGCGCAAAAGGGCTATTTAGTGATTGGCATCATGGGCATGGAGGAAATCTCCGAAGAGGGACTGTTCGTTCAGATGTTTGGCGATATCACCGAGCAAGGCGAGGGAGGAGCTCACCCCAGAGCTTCGACCAACCGGAGGCGTGCCAGAGCGCAGGGATTGCCCTCTGATAAAGCGGAGGATGTGTTAGTGCTGGTTGTGCCGGAGAACGAGCAAATGGCGAGAATTCTGAGGCATTTGGGTGCAGCGCAAAGACAATACTCCGGGGCGTTGAAAGAACTCGGCATATGGGAGCGCTATGCTGCCCAATCATCGAATCTGTCGGCGGCAGCGACTGCCGTCGTGGCCCGGCGGGTCGCCGACGCCGAGGCGAAATTGGAGCGGGCGTTAAGCCACTTCGAAAGGGTAGACGGTAACCTGCAAGCAGCCAACGACGCCTTCGATGACCTGGAAGTGAACAGGGGTACCCTGAGAGCCGAAGTGCGCAAACTTGAGGAGACGGTGACCAAGACGGAGAACAGGCGTCTTTACCGGGTGCTCAACTCGCCGCTTTTGCCTGCGGCGGTTATGTTGATGGAGTTGCATAATGTTAGGGGGGGAAATGCGGCTTTTGACCAAAACGTGAGAGCGATGGGTCTCAGTAATGCTTTAGCTAGATCAGCAAGTGCTTACTATGACCTAGCCTATGCCTCTGTCATTCTAACAGAGAGGTTTCTACAGAACGTGGTAATCGTCGAAAGGGTCTCTTCTCAGTTCATGTCTCGTAATTTGGCGACCCCGTTTTTTAAAGCGCTTGAAAAAATTGTTGGTGGGTCGTTGACACCGGGAAAATTGCTGGGGGGGCTGGGTGGTATGCTTATGGCGTTCGACTATTCCCAGGAGGCCAATTATCTTTCCCGCATGGGGAACACCGGTGCGGCAGTGGGTGCAAGCATTGCTGCTGCGGGAGGCTTGGCATTCGCGTTTGCCAGTGTCGCAGGGTCTGCGGGCCTTCTGTTTCTGGGGCCTGCCGGTTGGCTGGCCTTGGGTGTGACACTGGCAATCTCTGGTACGGCGGTGATGGCCTGGTTCAGCGAAGAGCCTGTGGAGATTTGGATGCGCCATGGCCCCTTCGGATCGATGGCGGAGAAACCCTTCCTGAAAGAGCCGCAGGAGGCCTATTACCGCCTTGCTAGTCTATTAATGGGTGTGAATGTTGTGATCGAGCCCAATCCCTTGCGTAGATTGGCACTTCGGGGGGAGTTGGTCGAGCAGGATGAGCATCGTCTGGCTGCGCTCCAAGAGGCCAACACCCGTCTACGTGTAGAAAGCGCCTTTCCCGGTTTGTTCAAGGGAGCGGAGATGGTGGCGGTGAAACCACACCTGCAGCTGGTAGAGACAAAGTCCGAGCGGGGGTATTTGTTGGGTGTGAGCGATATGTCCAGAACGACAGTTACGCCATTTGCAAAACCCGAGCTAAAGAACCACGTGCTTCTAGAGGAGGAGTTCGATGGTGGGACCTATGTGTATCTGAAAACGCCCGTTACGCGCAGCGCGGAATCGCAGCGCTGGCTGGGCTCGGCGGATTTGATCGAAACCTGGACCTATCACTGGAACGTTCGGATTCAGTTGCAAATCCAGACGAAGGAAGGTGAGGCCCCTATGGTGTTTCCCGCCCCCGATCCGGAGGATCCATTGGTCTACAATACAGATGATCCGAATCACACCGAACCGGACTTTAGTAAAAAGGGTCGTCCATTCTGGTACGACGAACAGGTCCGTTACTATGGATAAACCAGCAAACACAGGGACTGATTTCGGTGGCTACTATGGCATCGAAGCTTACCGTCCCGAATCGATACCGGATCAGCCCGTTCAAAGTCAGGATTTCAATCATTCGAAATTGGGGCGATCGGCTGGCTTTCGGCTGCCTTGGGGCGGCACTCAAGAGTTGATGCCGTTGAGCTTGTTTACTCGATGGTCGCCGAAGGACCTGCGAAAGATTGAATCGCGTGAAAGTCTGCTGACTGGGAGCGGGGATCAGGGGCAACTCGATCACGAAAGTATTTGTTATTCACCCCTAGCCTTTCGGTCTAAGGTGATCGGTTATTCCCAAGTTATTGGGAAAATTTACTTTTGGGTTGGGCTAACACTTTCTATCGTCACTTATTTAGCGACTGCTTATCAGCTTGGGCCTCCAGAAACACGGTTAACTATTTTTTTAGAATCGTGGCCATTTTTCTTTTTCCTGGTAGGCATACCCGCTCTCATGTGGTTGTCCTCAACACTCGTTTTCACACTTTTCCCCCGATGGAGCGTAAAGGCCGGACGGGGCCCTGAGTGGGAGCTCGACCGTCGTAACGGGATGGTCCGGGTATGGCGTTACCGTCGCACAGTTCCTCTCATTGGTCGACGTAAAGTGACGGTTTTCGAGGCACCTTTCTATGAGTTCGACGGCTGGGTAGCAGGCGGAGCGACCCGGTATGGGCCGAGGTTCGATTTCATACTGTGCCATCGCTATAGCAAGTTGAAGGTCCATATCGGCGATATTCTTTTAGGCTGGCACCATGTTTCCCGTCCTTGCTATGCACTCTGGGATTTCCTCCAGAACTACATGGATGTGAGCCGTCCCCTGCCAGAGTATCCGGTGCTGGAACCCCACAGACGCAAGGATCCGGTGACCGCCGAACACGACAGGAGTACCGGCCGTCCGGAACGCTACTGGCGGGATATGGACAATAAAACGTTCAAGCAACAAGAAGATGAGATGCTCAGTCGGGTCCTGCGCATCAACACCGAACAACGCCCGAACCTGATGGCAAAGAAAGTACGTTATGCGCACATGACGCCAGAGGACATGCTCGCCTATGGGCGTGGTTCCCGTCAGGGTCGTACTGGGTCTCGTGCACCCAGACCGTCAGTTGGACGTGTGCAAAGCGATTGGAAATAAACCAATGACTGCTTACCGTACCTGCACTTATCAATTCTAAAAGCATCGGTTAACGGACTAACTCCGATGGATTCAACGTGCTCAAAAATATCAACGGTCAAGCATCAGGTGTACCCCAAAAACAGGGCATTGATGTATGCAACCGGCGCTCTATTGTTCGGAACGGCCCTAGGCTTCGGGTATCTGTTTTATCTGGAAGCATCCGCCGCGTTTGCATTTGGCTTCGTCATATTTATAAGCATTGTCATGCTGGGTTTGTTGCGGCTGGATTTTGGCAAGATCAATCACATGATTGAGGTGACGCCCCAATTCCTGAGAATTGACGACTGTATGTTGAATGAGATTGCCTGGCAGGATATCGCTGATCTCAAACTGGAAAGTCATTTCAGCAAGGGCATAAAGCGGTCTGCACTTCTGATCGTTTACCTCAAGAACAATCACCCGTACGACCTGCCAGAACCAGGGCGAATCCTGTCCCGCCAGCGATCTGACGGCGGGATTGTTGCCACGAATCTGTATAACTACGCCGGCGATTACAAAGACCTCTTCAAAAGTCTCTGTGAAGCGCGGGAAAACGGTCAGATTGTTTTGTGGAATCGCTCTCAACATTGAGCACCAGTTGACGCGTTGTATGGCCAGATCAAGGCGCCCAAACACTTGCTCGGGTAGACTAGCGGGATCATAAGTGGTCACAAGTATCTGCGGAAAAGGACTTCAGTTTTGGCTTACAAGCGTCTTCTATTTCTAGTTTTGCTATTGGTAACCCCTCTCACCCACGCCGCTGTCTACCAATGGACCGATGCCAACGGCCAAGTCCATTTCGGTGACCGGCCTCCAGCCCAGGTGAAATCCAATGAAGTTCGGGTAAACGCCGCTTCCGCTCAAGTGGATACGAGTGCCCGGGAACGTCATCAGAAAATGACCGAATTTCTGAACCAGCAACAACAGGAACGGGAAGCACGCCAGGCAGATCAAGCCAAGTCTCGAGAGCAGGCGCAAAAGGCCGAGGCGACCTGCCAGAAGCTGCGAGCGAGACTCAATAACATGGAGCGAATCTCCACCTTCTACAATCTTGATGAGAGTGGTGAGCGGGTGTTTGTGTCGGAGGAAGAGAACGAACAGATACGCGACCGGTTCCGGGAAAAAGTACAAGAAACGTGTAATCAGGGATAACCCTGGTTGCCTTGTAACCATCCAGCATCAATACAGTGTTATCACAGGGAGAAAACCATGTCAGGAAGTCGCGATCATCTGGAAATGTCGTTTATGTCGATTCAGTGCTTTACCGATGACGGCAAACTCGATGCTGAAGAGCTGGGCTCAATCGTTCGTATCGCCGAGCGCGATGGCGTGATCGATGAAAACGAAATCCGGGTGCTTCGGAACATCATATCCAGGATCAAACCGGAAGAGGTGGACGACGCCATGCGACGCCGCTTGCAGGAGATTGAACGCAAAATCAACGCAGTTTGAATGACAGCCCTACTGAGTGGGGAAGTCGGAAGCTTTACTGTTTTGAACAGCATACAGTGAGTGCATGCGGCGGTCTTCACCGCCGCAAAACCGCCTCCGGCTGATTCAGTAGAGCAATGAGCGGGTTCTTCCTGAGCACGTAATCCCGCATCAGATATCCCAGCAATAACCCCAGGGCAAAGCCGCCGAGGTGCGCTGCCCAGGCCACGCCACCTTGCGCGGTAAACATGCCGAACAGGTTGATCAGGCTCCAGATCAGGAAGTACCAGTGGGGGGCGAGTTTCTTCTGGTAGACGATGATCATGAAGCTGAGGCTGGCATGGCGGAACCACATCAGGTATAGCCCGAACAAGGCGGCGATAGACCCGCTGGCACCCACGAGCAGGAGGGGGCCCTGGGCCGTATCAAACAGTAGAAGCTCTGCCAGCGCGGCCATCACGCCGGCGAACAGGTAGAGGGCCAGGAAGGCGCCGTGGCCGAGTGCGTCTTCCAGGTTGTCCCCGATGATCCAGAGAAAATACATGTTGCCGACCAGGTGCATCAGTCCCCCATGCACAAACTGGTAGGTCAGCAATTGCAGTACGAAGTGTGCTGGGCTCTGGGTGTCAGAATTCAGGCCCAGATTCACGAAAATCCATTCGTTGGCGGAGGGTGTAAGCAGGCCGGCTACAAAAATCAGGCTGCAAAGCACTACCAGTGTGCGGGTGACCCAGGGCGTGCGGTGGGGTTGAATGTTGTATTCCACCGGCATGGAGGTCAGGAACTGGAATAACCAGGACTTCCAGGTCACTTTCTGGTTCAGATCGGTCAGCGCCTGTTTCAGTTTGGGCGAGTGCATCACCTGGTCAATTTCGTGTCTATCGAGCCACACGCCGTCGCAGTCCGGGCAGCAGTCAATCTCCGTGGTGTAGTGCTCCAGTAACTGGTAGTGCACCATCGGCACCCGGCAGCGCCTGCACTGGCGGTCGCTGGCACGCAGGGCCGGGCCCAGGTGCACTTCGTGGTCGTACTCATCGATGCAGTCGTGCTGATGGGCAATCGCCTGATTCAGCGCGCCATCTTCAAACCATAAGCCGTGGCACTGTCGGCAGTCCAGTATCGAGGGGTTGCTGGTGGCAACCAGGCCGTCGGTGCGGCAGGCCGGGCAACGTTGGTGTCGTATTCTGGGCATTAGGTCCTTTCCATGGAGTTCTCCGGCGGCTAGTGGCCGGAGTCGGTCAGATAATTCCTGGCAAATCCCTGTAACTCTTCTGCCACCCGATGGCGGATAGCAGCTCGATCCTGCGGATCAAGGCGGTATTTCTGTGCCAGCAGTTCAAAGTCTTCGTCTTTCAGGGTTACCGTCAGCCGAGGCCTGGCTCTGGCTCTTCGGTAAGGCAGTTGCAGAACCTTCCGCACCATGTCGGCCGTGCTCATGTCCTGCAACGCCGCTGATACCCGGAATGCGCGCTGGATGTCGTTGGAGAGATCAAAGGCCAGTTGCACCGCCTGAACCGCTTGCTCTTCTTTTGACCAGTCCGGTTTCTTTGCCATTGGCTTAGCCTGGGTAGGCGCCCCCATGTTGGGGGCGCAACGATTTACTGAGCCTGATTGCCTTTGAGGCGGGCAAGAACATCGTTTACCGCGTCTTGCTCGCTGTCAATGCCAGCGGCTTTCAGTTTCTCATCAAGGTCCGCGCCGGTCAGTTCTTTTTCCAGCGAGGCGCTGGCGGTCTGCCGGTCTTCTTCCCGGGCCTGGCGATCGCGGATGCGCTCGAGGGTTTCCTTGGCGGTGCTCAACGATGACTGATTGCTGTTAATGTTGGTGTCGATCTGGGCGGTGGTGCGCAGCACCCGCTCATTGGTCTTCACCACCTGCAGCTCGCGGCGGTAGTCGGCCAGTTGTTTCTCGGCCCGTTGTACCCGCTCTTTCAGGCCGGCAATGCGCTGTTGCAGCAGTTCCCGAGTCTGGGTCAGTTCGGTCGCACGGCGCTCGTGGCCGACAATGCGTTCGGCCACTTCCCGGGCCAGCTCTTCCTGGCCGGCGGCCAGGGCTTTGCGGGCATCCTGTTCGCGTTTGCCGGCGCTGTCCTGCTCGACCCGGATCTGCCGTGCCAAGGACGCCGCCTCTGCCATCAGGGCAGCCAGTTCCTGCTTGGCCTGCTTCAGTTCCTGCTCGGCATCGCGCAGTTCCTGTTCCAGAATGCGGTTGCCCTGGCCATCGACGACGGCTTCGCCCAGTTCGTTAACACCACCGCGCATCGCGGTCAGAATCTTTTTCAGTACGGTTCTCATGTCTCACCCCTTGCTCAAGCCAGATAGTCTTCAAATGTCTGTAACAGGTCGATGGCATTCTCGGCGAGCGTGACCAGTTCCTGCATGATCTCTGCGGTGCCGGAGGTGGGGCTCAGGGCGCCGTACACCACGTAGTGGTCGCCAGTTTTGCCGAGCGCACTCAGTGGCATGGGAACGCTGATTCTCAGCATGTTTTCATGCAGCTCGTGCAGCCGTTCCGGGTTCAGTTCCTGGGTGTCAAAAAGGTACGCAAGGCACAGAATCTGGGTGTCGGTTACGGTAATGTACACCGGCGTTTCTTCAGCACCGGACACGGTAACCTGCAGAACCGGCTCGTCACCGGCCACGGGCATAACATCGAAGGTACGGCCGGCATGGGTAGCATCACCCAGGGCCAGGGTGAGGGATTGAGTGTCCACGAATAGCTCCTTCCTGTGGCGTTGAATCGGTTCGGCCGATCCGGACGAACCTTGTCCTGTAGCTTGACATTTTATGTCAGTGAACTGAGTCTATACTCCGCCATTAAATGTTTGCAAGAAATAGTTTATTTGGGTTATAAACAACGCCTCTCGTTGACACGAACTGTCACTTATTGGATTTACCGGAACGGATATCTGGTCGCGTATGGAAACATTCTTCGCAGTTGCGTTCTCCTTCCCGACGGTGGTTTTCTCGGTACTGCTTTGCGTTGCCATTGTGTATTGGCTGATTTCGTTGTCTGGCATGGGCGACGTCGATACCGATGGTGATATTGACTTTGTTGGCGATTTCAGTGGCCTGATGGTGACGCTGGGCCTGCAAGGTGTGCCTTTGCCGCTGGTGCTCACGCTGCTGTTCCTGATCAGCTGGTTGACCAGTTATTTTACTGATCTGGTTTTCGGCGCACTGGTGCCGTCGGGCATTCTGCACTGGTTGTACGCTCTGGCGGTGATGTTCATTGCCCTGGTTGTTGGCTTGTTGGCCACATCGATCGTGGTAAGGCCGCTCCGGCCCCTGTTCCGGCGCGCCTATCTGCCGCCTCTTCAAAAACGCATCATCGGCACACCGTGCGTCGTGATTTCGTCATCTGTTTCTGAAACATCCGGACGGGCAGAAGTCCATCTGGATGGTGCCCATCTGGTGTTGCAGGTGCGCAGCCATTCACCGCTTTCCCATCGGGAACGGGCGGTCTTGATTGAACACATTCCGGATGCCAACGCCTGGTGGGTGGTGCCGGAAACCGAATTTCTGTCCGGCGAATCGGCCGGTTAATCCCGCACTCATTTCTTTCCAATCAGCTCAGGAGAAAGCGTAAATGGATTTATCTTGGATCATACCGGCCTTCATGACGGTAGGTGTTCTGGTTTTGCTGATATTGAGCATTCTGACCCTGTTCAAAGCCTTCTACCGCAAGGTGGATCAGGGCCAGGCCCTGATCGTGAACGATCTGTCGCCAACGCCCAAGGTGTACTTCACTGGTGCCATGGTGTTGCCGGTTATTCACCGTTCCGAGATCATGAAAATCTCGGTGATCACCCTGGAGCTGAACCGCACCGGCAAAGAAGGGTTGATCTGTAAAGACAACCTGCGGGCCGATATCACCGTTGCCTTCTACTTGCGGGTAAATGAGACGGCAGAAGATGTGCTGCGGGTCGCCAAATCGGTGGGTGTCGGTCGTGCGTCTGACCGGGACGCGGTTAATGAACTGTTCAATGCCAAGTTCAGTGAGGCCCTGAAGACGGTCGGTAAGAAGCTGGAGTTCATGCAGCTGTTTGAGGAGCGTCAGCATTTCCGCGACTCCATCATTGAGACCATTGGTGAGGATCTCAATGGTTACGTGCTGGAAGACGTGGCTATTGATTACCTGGAACAGACGCCGAAAACCTCTTTGGACCCCAACAATATTCTGGATTCTGAAGGCATCAAGCGGATTACTGAAATCACCGCGATGCACAACGTGGAAACCAATCGCCTGGAACGCGACCAGGAACTGGAAATTCAGCGCAAGAACGTCTCTGCCCGTGAGGCGTCGCTGGAATTGGAACGCAGCCAGGCTGATGCGGAAGCCCGTCAGCGCCGTGAAATTGAAACCCTGCAGGCCCGTGAAACTTCCGAGACCGAACAGGTGCGTGAGCAGGAGCGTGCCCGCGCTGAAGCTGCTCGTATCAAGACCGATGAAGAGCTGGCCATTGCCGAAGAGAACAAGCAGCGCCAGATTGAAATGGCCATGAAGGCCCGTGAACGTGCGGTTCAGATTGAAGAAGTGCGGATTCGCCAGGCCCGTGAGCTGGAAGACGTCAACCGTGAACGTGCGGTAGAGATCGAGCGCATCGGCATGGAGAAGGCGCTGGAAGGCGAGCGCAAGGAAATTGCTGACATCACCAGCCAGCGTATTGCGGTTGAGCGCAACGTGGCGGAAGAGGAAGAGAACATCAAGGACGTGCGCAACCGTTCTGAAGCGGAGCGCCTGAAGGTCAAGAAAGTGGTGGCTGCGGAAGCGGATGCCGAAGAACTGAAACTCATGGACGTGAAAGCTGCGGAAGCCGCCTTCGAACGCTCCAAGTTTGAAGCTGAGCAAGTGCGAGTCAAAGCCCAGGCAGACCTGGATGCCGCCGAGAAGAAGTCGGTGGCTGACGAGAAGCTGGCTCGTGGTCGTCAGGCAATGGCGGCATCAGACGGGCTTGCCGAAGCGCAGGTCAAGGAAGCTCAGGCGTCTGCTATCCGCGCTGATGGTCTGGCACGGGCCGATGTTAAATCGGCTACTGCCAAGGCGGATGAAGAGGCTGGTCTGGCTGAAGTGCGTGTGCTGGAGCAGCGCCTTGAAACCGAAGCCATGGGTGAAGAGAAGCTGGGTCTGGCCAAGGCCGATGCCCGCAAGGCAATGGTGCTGGCAGATGCCGAAGGCGAGCAGCGCATGGGTCATGCCAAGGCCGATGCCCGTGAAGCCATGGCCAAGGCCGAAGCCTCTGGTCTGGTTGAGAAGCTCAAAGCCTATGACAACATGTCTGAAGAGGCACGTCACTTTGAAGAATTCCGCATGAACCTGGAAGTTCATGAGAAGGAAGTGATGGCCCAGATTGAGGCTCAGAAGACCGGCATGCTCGAGAATGGCCGCGTGATGGCGGCTGCCCTGAAAGACGCCAAGTTCGAAATGATTGGTGGCGACGGTGGCATCTTCGAGAAGTTTGCCCAGGGCATCGGCTACGGCAAGAGCGTACAGGGTGTTCTGGACAAGTCCCCATCTCTGCAGGCCGCCCTCGCGGGTATTGCCGGGCGGGTTGCTTCTGAGAAGTCCAGCCGGACTTCCGAAACCGCCTGATGTTCTGGACCGGGTCGGTGCCTGATGTGCACTGCCCCGGTCTTCTCCCTTTCAGATTTCTCCTCAGTTCAGGATGATTTGGTATGTCGACGGATCGCACCGGCCTTGAGAGCATTGTTCAGGAAGGCTCTGCCTTCGAAACCATTCAGCGACGGTTAAAGGAGCAGGGTGCCCAGCTGCGCCAACAGGTTTCCGGGCTCAACCAGGCCCGCGAGGACATCTTTGGCAGTGCCGGCATGAACGTGCTCGGCCGGGCTCGGGTCCGGACCGAAAATAACGCGGTTGCACGGGATGTGGTCCGTCTGGGTGATAGCCTGCTGTTTGGATTCAACCTGCGGCTGGGGCTGCGTAAGACCCTCGCAATCGAGGACGTGTTCCGGCTGTACCACCTGAACGACGGTGACAGTGGCTTCGAGATGACCGAAGCCGCCATTGAAGGCTCGTTCCTGACCGATGCCCGTTTTGTAACTGATTTCAGGGAATTGCAGCAGTACTACAACACCGCCACGCTATCGCAGCTGGTCATCCTGAAGGGCATGCTGCTGATGGCATTCCGGATTGGCGACAAGCTTGATGACCTGAGGGTGTTCCGCTGGGAGTTAAAGCCGGACGGTGAGGTTGGTCGCTATGTGGATAACCGGGGTGAACGGGACCTGACGTTTCCGGATCGTTTCAGCTTTGCGTGGAAATCCGTGGGCCGAGACAGTCAGGTTCAGGGGCGTTCACCGCACCTGAACATTGCCGACACCCTGTTTGTCGACAACCTGCGGGGCAACATCACCTTCAAGGTGGAGAACAACACCGCCACCGGCGAAGGCATCTATCAGGATGCGGTAGAGTCTGATTCCCAGTCGCTGGATGATGCGACCTTCGACTACGCAGATCTGGGTGAGATTCTGCTGGTGCGGATTCTGCCCTTCAATGAAAAACAGTGGCGCTACTACCTGTTCAATCGCACCGAGCGCAAGGTGGAGCGGGTTGATACCATGGCCGGCTCGGTGGCATCGCTGCCGGACAATCACGGCCTGATTTTTCCCTCGGGCTATTACCTGACGACCGGTGAACTGAAAACCTTCCAGATTCCGGATGGGGATTTTCGTCTTAAACGTACCCTGCGCTCGCCCAATGGCGAGGACGTGCTGTATGTGTTCTACGAGCAGCTCACCGGACAGGTGATTCTGTTCCGCTACAACCTGATTCGCAAACAGGCCGATGTGCCGTTGATTGGCCATGGCTTTGCCCTGTTCGAAAATGGTCATCTGGTGATTTTCAACGCCGACAACGAGCCCACTCTGGTGCATCCGTTGCAGGTGTGGGAAACCCCGTTCACATCTGAAACCTTTCATGCCCAGGCCAGTGTTTCGAACGATTCGGAGCTGGCCCGCATTGGTAATCCGGAACTGGTGCGCGGCATCGCCGAGCTGAATACCGTGGCGACCCTGATGGAAGCTGCGGGTGCCAGCGAACGCCACTTTACCGCACTGATTCGTACTGTCGACCGTGTTCTTGATCAGTTCTTCTGGTTGACCGCCCGGCAGGATGAAGCACTGTTTGCCGGTCTTCATCAACAGCTGAGCACCATACGCGGAACCGCCGAACTGGTGTTGGATGAATACGAGAAGGTCCAGAGCATCCGGGCTCAGACGGAAACCGCCATCGCCGAAGTGGCGGATGCCCAAGGCGAATTGATGCGGGATCTGAAACCAGACAGCTGGAAGGCCCCGGACCAGTTCGTCGGCTACCTGGCCCGCCTGCGGGAACACCGGGGCCGGGTGCGTACCCTGAACGATCGCCGTTATGTGGACAAGGCCAGGGTTGAGGCTCTGGAAAGCGATCTGGCTGAGGCGGAAGAGCGCCTGACCGACCGCACCTTCCGTTTTCTGGCATCGCCAGAGGCTCTGGATGGTTATCGGAAGACGTTGACTGAATTGCAGACCGATCTGGTGGACGCCGATACCCGCGACGCGCTCAGAAAGATCGTTGAACGATACCGGGAACTGACCTCCGGACTGGATATGATCCAGGGCATGCTGGCCTCCATGGCCGGTGACGACGCGGCCCTGGAAACCGCCATCACCGACAACATCTCTGGCATCTACGCCACCATTAACCAGCAGCGCTCGGAAGCGGAGCTGCGCCTGAAAGAGCAGGGCAGTGCCGAGGCTCGGGCCCAGTTTGCCGCCCGGCTGCGGCTGTTTGAGCAGAGCCTGGCCAATGGTGTGAGTGCGCTGACCGACGTGCGGGAATGCGATGGCCTGATGACGCGCATGCTGGATCAGCTGCAGGAACTGGAAAGCCAGTTTGGTGAGTTTGATGAGTTCCTGGCGGCGGTTCTGGAGCAGCGTGAGAACGCCCACGAAAGCATTGAGGCCCGGCGCCAGCAACTTCAGGATCAGCAGCAACGACGAGTAACGACATTGACCGATGCCGCCGAGCGCATCCTCAAGAACGTTACCCGGCGGACCGAGCGCTTCGCCAGCCCGGAAGAATTGCACGCATTCTTTGCCTCCGATGCCATGGTCGCCCGCCTGCGCAGCATGGCCAAAGAACTGCGGGAATTGGGCGCTGCCATGGAAGCAGACGATTGTCTCGGGCAGCTGAAAGCGGCCCAGGACAATGCGCTTCGAAGTGTTCGCGACAAAGCCGATATTTTTGAAGACGGCGGCGCGGTCATCCGCCTCGGCAAGCATCGGTTCAGCGTCAACCAGCAGGAGCTGGACCTGACCCTGATTCCGCGAGACGACCATGTATTGCTGCACCTGACCGGCACCCAGTATTACGAACGGCTGGACGAGCCGGAGCTGGATCGGCTGCGGGGTTACTGGAACATGAGCCAGCCGTCTGAGTCAGACCGGGTGTACCGTGCCGAATACCTGGCGGCGCTGGTGATTGACGAGTTCCGGGCGTTGCCGGATTTACCGGTCAATGTTGCCGATCTGGATGAACTGACCGACTACGTTCGTAAGTTCGCCTCACCCCGTTACCGGGAAGGCTATGAAAAAGGCATTCACGATCATGACGCCGCGCTGATTGTCAGTACACTCTGGCCAGCAACCCAGAGCGCCGGGCTGCTGCGCTTCAGCCCCCGGGCCCGGGCGTTGGCGATGCTGTTCTGGGCGGAACTGAGCCAGCAACAGGCTCCCGCGCAGCAGTTGCGGTCGCGATGCCTGTCTGCCGGTATTCTCAGCCGGATGATGCAATCGAATGAACTGCTGGGCTCGCTTGAACAGGAACTCGGCCCTCGGTTGTCTGAATTTATCGAGACTCATGGGCTTGCGCTGACAGACAAAGGCAGTGCAGAGCGGTCGCTGGTGACCTCTGCTGCCGAGTACCTGGTGCGTCAGCTGGCGGAAGAGTCTGATGCGTTCGAGATAACCCGCTACGCCGGTGAACTGGCCGAAGGGTTCACAGAAGCCCTGAAGCGCGACAATCAGTTGGCGCAATATCAGAACGCGCTGAATGTGGTGGCCGGTCAGCCAAAGGCGCGCTGGAGCATTACCAGCCATTGGCTGAAAGCCTGGATGGGCAAGGCCGATCAGCAACACCTGCAACATTATCTGCCAGAAGTGGTAGCGGTGCTTAATGCTGGCGATGCGGTCAAAACCACCGTGCGCAGTGTCGAGTTGGCGTTTCATGTGGAAGGCTTGCTGGGCCAGCACGCCTGCATTGATGAGCGCACACTGAGCTTGCAACTGGATGAATTTGAGGAGCGTTTGCGCCATCACCAGCAGGAAATCATTCCCGGCTGGCGACAGCTGCAGGAAGTCCGCCACCAGGTGTTGGAGCGCTGGCGTGATCAGCTGCGTTTGCAAGAGTTTCGGCCCCGGCCATTGTCATCGTTTGTCCGTAACAAACTGATCAGCGAGAGCTACCTGCCGATCATCGGCGACAACCTCGCCAAGCAGATGGGCACCGCCGGTGAAGACCGACGCACAGACCAGTCCGGCTTGTTGATGATGATCTCGCCACCCGGCTACGGTAAAACCACCCTGATGGAATACGTGGCGCACCGCCTGGGCCTGATCTTTATGAAGATCAACTGCCCGAGTCTGGGCCACGACGTCACCTCGCTGGACCCGGAGAAAGCGCCGCATTCCACTGCCGAGGCGGAACTGATCAAGCTCAACCTGGCGCTGGAAATGGGCAACAACGTGATGCTGTATCTGGACGATATCCAGCATACCCATCCGGAGTTCCTGCAGAAGTTCATTTCCCTGTGTGACGGTACCCGGCGGATCGAAGGTGTCTGGCGCGGCCGCACCCGCACCTACGACATGCGCGGCAAACGCTTCTGCGTGGTCATGGCCGGTAACCCCTATACCGAAAGTGGTGAAGTGTTCAAAGTGCCGGACATGCTCGCCAACCGGGCCGATATCTACAACCTGGGGGATGTACTCTCCGGCATGGAACACGCCTTTGCGCTGTCTTACGTCGAGAACAGCCTGAGCTCAAATCCGGTATTGGCACCACTGGCCACCCGAGGCATGGCGGATTTCTATCGCTTTGCCGATCTGGCCGAAGGCAAAACCGTGGCGGATTCGGACTTCGAACACGACTACAGCGCCGCCGAGCGTGATGAAATCGTTTCCCTCCTGAAGAAAATGATTCGGGTGCGGGAAACCGTGTTGCGGGTCAATCAGGCCTACATCGCCTCCAGCGCCCAGGCCGAAGCCTACCGCACCGAGCCGACCTTCAAGTTGCAAGGCAGCTACCGGAACATGAACAAACTGGCGGAGAAGCTGTCGCCGGTAATGAGTGACCGGGAACTGGAAGCCCTGATTGATGACCATTATCAGGGCGAATCCCAACTGCTGACCCAGGGCGCGGAAGAAAACCTGCTCAAACTCAAACAGATGCGGGGCACCCTGAGCGATGCAGAAGCGGCTCGCTGGCAGAGCATCTGCGAAGAATACCGCCGTCGCCAACAGGCCGGTGGAGATGAAGAAACCGGGGTGAAAGTGGTGCGCCAGCTTGGGCTTATTTCCGAGCACATGCAGCAGCTGGTGGCCGGGCTGGACAGCCGCAGAGATGCGGAGCCGGATCTCGACAAGGCCCTGAGCCAGCTGTCCCGCTCCCTCGAAACCGGCCTCACCGAAGGCCTGCAATCGGTGCAGCTCAACCCGGCGGTCACCGTCAACCTGGACAGCCCGCCCCAGGTGGGCGATGCCCTGATGGCGTTTGCCCGTATCTTTGAGGAATCCATTGTGCCGCTGGTGAAAACCATGGATGGCAAGCTGGATCTGGATCTGAAAACCCAGAGTGAAATGAGCCGGGTGCTGAAGGTGATTCGGGAGTTGCAGGAGCGGTTGTTGGCGGGGTGAAGCCAGACGCAGAAATGTGAGCTTGAATATCTGTGCTAGGATTATGGTGTCCTCGCCACTCCGTTGTCGGATCCAGTGTTTGGTGAAGCGTTGGCTATATTTATCGAATACGCCAAATTAGCAGTAAATCTATTGTGTAAGGAGGCAGAAAATGGAAGCAAAATCTACCCAAGACGACTACAACAAGGTAAAGCAGGATCTTCAAGAACTCCGAGAGGATCTGTCCAAGCTGACCCGATCGGTTTCCGAAAGCCAGAAAAGCAACATCAGCAGTCTTCGGGATGAAATCCGCCGCGAGAGCCAAGAGGCTTATGATCAGGTCAAGCAAAAGGGTGATCAAGCACTGCATCGCGCCAAGGATGCCGGAGACAAAGCCGTGCATGAGGTTGAGCACAAGATTGAGGAACGACCGTTTCTCAGCATTCTCATTATGTTTCTGGCCGGTATCCTCGTGGGCAAACTGCTTGATCGCTGATCATGCTTGATTCTGCGCAGGTACAGGGTGCGTTGCGTAAGGCCGCCGCCGCCATCATTGGCATGGTATTAGCGATGGTCTTGCTCACCGCCCTGCTACTTACCGGGTTTTATCTTTTGGTTCAGGCCGCTGTCCTGGCGCTGTCGCCCTGGCTTGGCGAAGCCGGCGCCATGGGGTTGGCCGGATTTGTCTGTGTTCTTTTATTGGCGTTTTTTTTGTACCGATTAAGCCGCCCGAAGTCTTCGACCAAATCCCCAGACTCGGCAGACGGCAAGTCGGGTTCAGGCATTGATGTGCTTCGTAACCTGATCCGGGAAAACCCACTTGAGGCGGCTGCGCTGGCTTTTGCGGTGGGCATCGCGGAACAGGGAGATCCCCGGCTTAAATCCCTGCTCATGGAAGGCGGCATGATTTTGATGAAGCGCACGGACGCCGAACAGCCAGATGGAGGCGGCACCGATGAGGTGTCAGGTCAGGGCGGCACAGGCCCACCGGGATAAACTTCCGGCCATTGATAATCTTGCTATCTTGCCGTCCGAAGGCTTGACGTTGATCAAGTTTCTTCTGCTCTGAAGGCATACAGTAACCCTAGGTAGTCCATAAAACCCAAGGAGAATGTCAATAATGTCGATCGAAAAACACGATCTGTTACACGAGCTGCCCGAGTCCAAAGAGGCGATTCACCACCTGAAGACCAGCAACAATCACTTTGCCAAGCTGTTCGATGAATATCACGAACTCGATCATGCAGTTCACCGTATTGAAACCGGTGTCGAAACCACCTCGGATGAGTATCTGGAAGATCAGAAAAAAACGCGCCTGAATCTGAAAGATCAGCTTTACACGATGATTCGTGAGCACGAGGCATCCCTCGCGGGCTGACAGGGACAGGGCGTTAACGAGGCAACGGATCATGCCACTTTTCTTTATCCGGTTTGCCAGGGCTTCGGTCTTGGCAGTCAGTCTTTTTTTTCTATTTGGTTCCTTGGTTTATCCACCATCAGCCTGGGCCCAGCCACCGGCCATTCCTCTGGCCAACGTCTATCATCCGGGCGTCAACTTGAAGGACTACTGGGTCAGCGAAAAGCTGGACGGAGTTAGGGCCTATTGGGATGGCGAGCAGCTCTGGTCCCGGGGTGGCCACGTCTATGCAGCCCCCGTCTGGTTTACCAAACACTTTCCGAAGCAGCCTCTGGACGGAGAGCTCTGGAGTGGCCGTGGTCGCTTTGCAGAGCTGTCCGGGGTGGTGCGTAAGCACCAGCCGGTCGATGCCGAATGGCAGCAGGTGCGCTTTCAGGTGTTTGATCTGCCAATGCAAAGCGCGGCGTTTGAGCTTCGCTATCAACGCCTGACGGCTCTGGTACAGGCGGCGGGGTCTCCCTATCTGGCTCTTGTCAGTCAAAGCCCGGTGGCCAGTCACGACGCGCTTCTGGAGCAGCTGCACGCGATGGTGGCGGCCGGCGGTGAAGGCTTGATGCTCAAGCGCAAGGCCGGTCTGTACCAGGCTGGCCGATCCGATGATCTACTGAAAGTGACCACTCATGACGATGCCGAGGCGGTGGTGGTCAGGCACCTTCCGGGCAAGGGCCGGCTCGAGGGGATGATGGGTGCGCTGGAGGTGAAGCTGGCTGATGGTCGCCAGTTTCGCATCGGTACCGGTTTCAGTGACACACAAAGAAGACAGCCACCGCCGGTTGGCGCAACCGTCACCTTTCGCTATCGCGGCCTTACAGCAACCGGCCTGCCTCGCTTCGCCCGTTTCCTTCGGGTTCGGAATGACGATCCCGAGTTCGCCCCGGCGCCCTTCCATTGACTAAAAATTGGCCATTCTCCTGCACCTGGAAAGGCGTACACTGAAAGAATAACCGGGAGGGTTTCCATGGTGTCTGTTCCTTCAGCTGGAAAAATCCAGCACCACATCTCTGCCATCGCCAGTGGTTTTTTTGGCGATTGGCTGGAAGCGCGGGGCAATGGCCTGGCGATATCTATGACTGTGCTTGCTAACGGCATGGCGCTGGAGGTACTGAATCCACAACCGGAAGCCCCGGGCGCAACCCTGTGTCTGTCGATCCACGGGCTGATGGAGCTGGAATCGGTGTGGGATCTGCCGGGTACCGCAGGCGAACATTACGGCAGCCAGCTTGCGGAGGCATTGGGCGACACCACTGATCTGAAGCTGCGCTTCAACTCCGGGCGGCCGATTTACCGCAATGGCCAGGAGCTGGCGGAGCTTCTGGAGCAAATGGTGGCGAACTGGCCAGTGCCGGTGCAGCGCATCATCTTGCTGGGCCACAGCATGGGCGGACTGATGATTCGCAGCGCCTGTTATTACGGTTCGGCGAAGGGGCACGACTGGGTCGGCAAGCAGCTGGACTGCGTGTACATCGGCTCGCCCCACGATGGCTCCTGGTTGGCCATTGGTGCCCATAAGGCAGCTGAGACGCTGAACCGGGTGCCGAGGGATTATCTGAAAGTGGTGGGCGAAGTAATTGATCTGCGCAGTGAAGGCATTCGCAATCTGTCCCGGGGCGAGGTGTTTGAACCTGATATGGAAGAGCAACCTTTGATTGCGCACGCTCGGCATTACATCATCAGTGGCCTGATCGTTAAGGGTGAGAAACACCCCGTGAATATTTGGTTCGGAGATGCGTTGGTGCAACAACCCAGTGCCCGAGGCGCACGCCGGGAGGGTTGGGTACTGAATGGCACGGCCAGTTTCCCGGGCGTGGATCATATTCGCCTGGCACACCATCCCTTGGTGGGCGGGCAATTGCAGGAGTGGCTGGTATGAATGGACCGGATAACAATGTGCATTGGTGGCTGGGCGTGGCCGAACTTCTGGCCCATGGCATGCAGCACGGTGCAGTCAAGCTGAAACGAGTGCACCTGGCGATTGCCGATGAAAGCTTTCGGGTGCTTGAGACCATACCGGTAACCCGTCAAGGCAGCCGGATGGTTCGAACCTGCCACCATAGCGTCTCGCACGTTACCTACGCGAGTGTTGAGTTTGCTGGCCGTGCTGTTGCTGAGGTCGCGGGCCGGGCCAGTTACCGCAGCAGCGGTAAGTCTGAACGTCAGTCAGAGCCGCCCGCTTCGGCCTGAGGTATAGCAGAAGATACCTCCAATCGGTTTCGACCTTTACGTTTCGCCTCATAAAGAGCCTGATCCGCAAGCCGGAGATACTCGCCTGCGGTGTGGTCTGGTGAGGGCACGCCCAGCGCCAGGCCAATGCTGACCGTCAGCTCGATGTCCCGCTTCTGGCCGGTGGCAACGGCTTCGCGGAAATGGGTGAGTCGGTCCTGAATGTCGGCAGCGTCCTCATAGCTGGTAAAAATCACGAACTCTTCACCGCCGAACCTTACCAGCCGGTCGGTATCGCGCCGAAAGTGCTCGCGCATAGTGTCTGCCAGTGCCTCCAGGCAACGGTCACCGGCTTCGTGACCCCAGTTATCATTGATCTTCTTGAAATGATCCGCGTCCACCATGGCCACCGCAAAGCCGGTTTTGTGGCGCAGGCACCACTGAAAACTGCTCGGAAATTCCCGGTCAAAGTAGGTGCGGTTGCCGAGACCGGTCAGGCTGTCGGTGATGCTGAGCCGCGACAGCGCCTTGTTGGCCTCGGCCAGCTCTCGATTCAGCCGTCCGAGTTTCCGGTTCCAGTACACCAGCAATGCGGTGACCACAAGCCCCAGGGCCAGTATTTGCCAGAACCGGGTATAGTCCACCCGCTCCTCAATCCGCAGATTGCGCCAGGTGCTTTCCAGCTCGGCATGCTCCTCGGCGGACAGACTGGAAACGAGCTTCTGCATGATGCTGTGCAAGGTTGGCTCGTCATTGCGGGTGGCGATGGCCAGCGACCAGTCGGCGGGCACCCGGCCGATGACCTTGAGGTCTGCAAGTCCCAGGGACTGCATGTAGTAGCTGGCGGTGGCCAGGGTGGTGATGTATCCGGCCAGAGAACCGTTCTGCAGTAGCCTCAGGCCATCCTCCTCCGACTCGACAGTGACCAGCTGCAAAGACGGATTACGTTTGAGTAGCAGCTCCGCGAAAGCATAGCCCTCCACAATGCCTACCGGCTGGTCACCGAGTTCAGTCAGGCGCTGGATAAAGGGTGCCTCAATACGCCCGATCACCACATTCGGCACTTCCAGGTAGGGGGAGGTAAAATCCATATAGGTTCGGCGTTCCGGTGTTTGCATCGCCATCGGAAAGATATCGCATCGGCGCTCACGGGCAGCCACCAGGGTCTGCGGCCAATCGTCCGTTGGTACCAGCCGGAAATTCAGATCGCCGCGTTGGCTGAACAGATTCAACAGATCCGCCGCGAGCCCTGTATGTTTGCCGTCACGTACGCCTTCCAGTGGCATCCAGTCCGGATCCACACACATGCGGATCTCCCGGTTGCGTTGGTCCAGCCAGAGTGATTCGGTTTCATTCCAGCGAACCTGCTCGCCCTGGATGATTGCCCGATGGTCCGTGGCACCCAGCCAACGAGTTTCGATGACCCGATGTTCGGTTGGCGTGATGCTCTCCAGGGCCTGATTCAAAATGTCGGTTAACGGCGATAATGACGGTCGAACGCCGAATCGCAGATCTTCACCGGTGAAACCCTCCAGCTCGAATTCACCCGCGATCCGGGTGCCGCTGATGCCCAGTTGTCGAATCCAGTAGTTACCAGAGTGCAGAGCCCCGATCACCACATCAACATCACCCTGGGCCAGCGCCTGGAACATCGGCTGTTGTATGCCGAAACTGAGCAGTGATCCGTTATCGAGAACCTGCCGCACGGCGTCTTCGTAGTAGATGCCCGCCCCCAGAGCGACCCGATAATTACTGAGGTCTTCCAGGCTTTGGTAATCCAGTGAGTCATCACGGGTAAAAATAACGTTGGGGATCCTATGGTAGGGATCGGTGAACCGGGCATAGGATTCTCGATCCGGCCGGAACGACATATTGGCCATAACATCGATGTCGCCGTTCTTCAGCATCGGGATCAGTTCGTCCCACTGGCCACGGACCGGAATCACCTGCAGGCCGGTAATGTCCACCAGTCGGTTCATGATATCCACGCTCAGACCCAGTGCGCGGCCTCCGTCGGTGAAGCTGAAGGGCGCGTAGTCGTTCATGAACCCGACCCGGATGGGCCCCAGACTGGCCAGATATTGTTTTTGCTGAGCGCTCAATGGCAATTCAGTTGGCGCACTGGCGGTTTCCCCGCCAAATTCCTGCCAGCGCTGTAAAAGGTTTTGCCGTAGGTCTGACGGCACGGCATTCAGCCCGGACTGCAGCTGTTGGAACAGCTGCAGATTGTCTTTGCGAACGCCAATGCGAAAGTCTTCTCCAGAGAACGGGTCAAGAGGTGCCGGGCCCAGCACTTTCAAAAATCGAAAACCGGCCTGATTGGCCAGGTATTCCAGTGTGAGGCGGGGGCCAACGGCAACGTCAACCCAGCCAAAGGCCAGAGCTCTGACCAGGCTTGGCAGTGAGTCGTAGGTAGTGAGCGGGATGCCAGCGTCCTGAAACACACTGTTATAGAAAATGTCCTCGACCACACCGACCCTCAGGCTGGCCAGGTCGTTCAGTTCCCGAATGACGGGTAAGGCCCTGGCGCTGTCGTGCATCAGGTAGATTTCGCGGAAATGATAAGGCTCGGTAAAAAGGATGTTCTCTGCCCGGTCTGGCCGCCAGGAAATGCCGTCGATGGTGTCCAGATCACCCCGAAGGAAGGCGGCATAGATGTCTGGCCAGCTGCCGGCGCGAAAATCGAAGGTGAGGTTGCTGTTACGGGCCACTTCCCGCAAGACATCAATCGAGAATCCGGCCGGATTGCGGCCTTCAAAGAAGGTGTAGGGTTCGTTATCGGCAACCACGCCAATGGTCACGACCCGGTTGCCATTATCCGGTTCAGTCGCCTGAGCGGTCAGTGTGGTCATCAGAAGCGCCAAAACAATGATGGCAAGTCCGATAAACCAGGCAGCATTGGCACTTTTCTGACTCGGTAATGGCAGGAGGGGCTGCAAGGTACACCTTCCGTGTTGAGTTCCGAATCATTGTAGTTGCAGATCGCAACCTTCGACAATGATATATGGCCATTACTGTCGCCTTGCCATGCGGATAAACCGGTGATGAATCGTCCGGATGCCCAGAAACACCAGCACCATGACCACGGGAATGGCTACGCCCAGTATCAGGGATTTGTTGAAGATGACGCCGGTGTCCTGCAGCCCGTCCAGAACAAGCTTTAACAAGCCGATCAGGTAATAGGAGATGGCGACGACCGAGAAGCCTTCTACGGTATGCTGCATCATCAGTTGAATGCGCGAGCGCCGATCCATGGAGCTGAGCAGTTGCTGGTTCTGGCTCTGGATCGCCAGTTCGACCCGGGTGCGCATCATATCCGAGGCCCGGTCCACCCGGCGGGACAGATCTTCAAGCCGCTCACCTACGGCTTCGCAGGTTTTTACCGCGGGTGTGAGCCGGCGTGTCATGAACTCGCTGATAGTCAGGTGCCCGGACACTTCATCTTCCCGGAGTTCTTCCAGCCGGGTCAGCACCAGCTGATGGTAGGCCCGGGTAGCGGAGAAACGGAAAGTGGAGTGGGCCCGGTAAGCCTCGATTCTGGCCGCAATGTGGGTTAGCTCGGCCAGCAGCGCCTGTTCATCGAGCGATTCGTTGTCAGCCAGAGACTGGGTAATGGTGGCCAGTTTCTGGTCCATGTCGTTCAGGCGCGGCGTGATGTCTCTGGCCAGCGGCAAGGCTAACAATGACATCAGCCGATAGGTTTCGATTTCCATCAGGCGCTGAACAAGCCGGCCCAGCTGACTGTCGGACATTTCATGGTTAAGCACCATGAACCGGCCGAACTGATCACTGTGGAGTTGAAACGACCCCAGCACTCGCGCCGCGCCGTTCTGAGGGCTGCTGCCGATCAGGCGCATGCCTTCAAAATACTTGCGCATGAACGCCAGCTCACTGAGGGCATCCTGGGTCGATGGTCGGACTTCAATGTGAAAGGCACCGACGACCGTACCCGCCAGTTGATCCAGCCAGCCATCCGGTAACGGGCTGATGCCGGTTTCGGTAAACGGGTCTGCCTCCGAGGTTTCAAGATTGGTAAAGGTGTATGAGGCGAATTCCATGTGAACTTCGCGCCGGATTCTTAACGGCCCGATGGTGTGTTCATAGCAGCTGACTTCCTGTTCTGGCCAGGGTTCGCCGAGCATCCGGTGCAGTTTCTGCAGATGTTCGAACTGCTGCTGGCGCTGCTCTGGGGTAATCATTACCGCAATGTGAGTGATCCGGGCATGGCACGGAATCACCTGGAACGGGCGTGAGTGCAGCTCAAGGTAAAGGTCTGCTCGTAACGGATGAAAGTCCATGGAAGACAGTTTGGCACTCACGATAGGGTCCTTGATTCAACGCTGGTTGTCGGGATAATAACCCTGAAGCAGACGCCGTCAATGCTACCTTGGCGCCTGTTGCACGCATCCACATGGCCGCCATGGTAGTCTGCAATCAGTCGGACGATCAAAAGCCCCTGGCCCAGGTGGCCGTCGCTCTGGCCTTCGCGTTGGGACACGAAGGCGCCAAAAATATCCAGTCCGCTGTTGCCCGGTAGTCTCGACCCCTCATTGAACACCGTCAACTGATAGTGGTCACTCTGTGCCTGCAACTCTACCTCAATGGTGCCACCGTCGGGGGTGAAATCGCGGGCGTTATCCACCAGTTTGTCGAGCATCTGCACCAGCATCTCGGGCGAGCCCAGAACCGGGCAGTCGGCGACCGGACCCTGGTAATGAATCCGGTGATCAGAATCGAGCTGTTGATAGGCGGCGGTGGCTTCTGCGGCCACGCCCGCCAGATCAAATACTTCCTTGTCGGCTTGATCAAAACTCTGCTCCAGGCGCGCCGCCTCGCTCATACTGTTCAGAATCCGCCGCAAACGTTCGGTGGCGCCGGAGGCCCGCTCCAGGTATTGCTGCCGCTCCTGTTCCGAGTCCGTGTGAGCCAGGTTCTCAAGGGATGATCGCACCACCGCGACCGGGGTTTTCAGCTCATGGGACAGCCGACGGGAGAAGCTTTCCAGATAGCGGTTATAACTCTGCAGGCGTTCGACCATCTGGCCAAAGTGCTGTTGCAGTTGCCCCAGCTCATCGTGGCTGCGGGCGGGGGGAATCTGGCTCAGAATACGGCCATCTTCATCCACGCTGGCACTGACCAGTCGCTGCAGTCGGGCAATGCGCCAGGACAGCCAGCTGGCGTAACCGAGCAACACCAGGGTTAACGCCAGAATGATCAGCAGGCTGCGGGCCAGCACGCTGCCCAGTGTGGATCCGGACAGGGTGAGTAGCTGATCGAGTGATTGCTGCAGCACCAGTGATCGGTCACCAAACAGAGTATGTTCGGTGGCCAGCCAGGTCGAGCCATCGCGGTGTTGCACCAGGTGATTCTCCGGCAGCCCGCCGGTGATCAGCTTGTGATGGACGCCAGCCAGGGGCGTGGGTTCCGGTTGATACAGCCGGATCAGGGCGCGCAGGGCGTTCAGGGTGATCTGTTCAACCACTTGAAACGGCGATAATTCGTCAAAGTCGGCGTCGGGTTCGGTATCAGGGTACCGGGTGTCGGCGACGATCCAGCCAGCAGGCTCGGTCACCGTCACCTGCTGGCCATCACTGAGTTGTCCGGCCAGCGCCCGTTCCAGAGCGGGGTCGCGCTGCACCAACGGCGGCGGTGGCGAGATACCGGTTCCGGGGTTTGAGGCGGTATCGTCACCCTGTGTTACCCGGAAACCCAGGAAACTGCCCCGGGGCGGTAGCGGCAGCTGCAGTTCCAACTGCCAGCCGGAGGCCCGGTCGCGCCAGGCGCCATGAACCTGGAAGTCGGTGGTTGGTTGTTGATCTTCCCGCGTAGCATGCACTTGACCTGGCGCCGAAGTGCGCAGGGTCCAGCGCTGGGCTGCGACTGGTTGCCCGACATCGGTGACCGGTGGCCGTAGCACTAGCTCAAACTGATCATAGGGTTGGTCAGGGTGGTTCTGCTGATACAGTTGCATGGCCTGATTCTGCATTTGCACCAGTAAGAACAGGTGCCGGTCATCGGTGGCGGCCTGCCATCTTAGTTGCGCCAGACCCGGCACTGGCAGCTTGTTGGCCGACTGCCAGTTTTGCTGATCGTCGCCGTCATCGTATCCGGGCCAGTCGTCAGCATAACCGTCGGGGTTGATCGGGTTGTCGGCCCGGCTCACGTAGAGGGTGTCTGGCGTGTTGATCACCGGTTGGCCCAGCAGCAGGTCACCGGCCAGCTCGGCCATTCGCTGGCCGCGTTCCTGCAGTTGCTGAAGGGCTTGTTGGCGCAGCGCACTGTCCAGTTCCAGCACAAATTTCAGTCCGGCCCAGGGGATCAGTAGCATCAGCAGGCTGGCCAGGAACAATTGGCGTTTAAGGCTCAAGGTCAAATCTCACGGGCGTTCCACCGATAACCCATGCCATAGGCGGTCTGAATGCCCTCGAAGGCGCTGTCCAGCTGAACGAACTTGCGCCGGATGCGTTTGATGTGGGAGGTAACCGTATTGTCATCCAGCACGGTACTGGCGGCCTCCATCAATTGATCCCGGCTACGGACATGGCCGGGATGTTGCACCAGCGCATGCAGCATCCAGAATTCGGTGACCGTGAGGTCGACCGGCTGGCCATTCCAGGCCACTGTCATTCGATCCACATTGACCGTCAGCGGGCCCCGTTGCAACAGTTCGTCCGGCTTTTGCAGTGCTTCTGCCCAGGCATCGGCCCGGCGCAGCAGGGCGGTAATGCGCGCCAGTAAGTGGTCCAGGCTCATGTCCTTGGTGACGTAATCGTCTGCACCCAGGCGCAGGCCGTGGACGGAGTCAATGTCGCCGTCACGGGCGGTCAGGAAAATGATCGGCAAGGTGGGCGACTGCGCCCGCAAATCCTGACACAGAGTAAAGCCGCCTTCGGGCTCATCCCCCAGTCCGACATCAATGATGGCCAGGTCCGGCAGCGCCTGGCACAGCACCTGCCAGGCGGCGGGTCGGTCACCGTAGGTGGAAACCCGGTAGCCCCGGCGCTCGAACGCCGCCCGGTAGTTATCCCGGATGCCGGCTTCATCTTCTATCAGCACAATGTGTTTTTTCATCGGTCGTTCAGTTCAGCAGGATGTGCTGTCATTAAACCATGCCCGTGCCGGCACACAAGCCAGGGTTACGGTATTGCCATAATTCATCATTTTTTATCGCCGGCCCGCCTCGTTCTGCCACCGCCTTGCCCGCCCCGACTGGTGCAATGGCATCCTCAAATCCACACAAAGGATGTCGTGATGTTGTTGTCGCTGCTCGCTAATCCGGTTGCCCGAATCTCGATAGGTCGCCCGAAAACCATCCATACCGGCACCAACCGGCTCCGGTTACTTCGCCTGGCGGAAGGTGTCAGCCTCTGGCTGGCGGTGCTGATGATGTTGTTCGTGCATCCACTGTATGCGGAAGCGCGCCCGATGGACATGGAGCAACCCGGCCAACTTTACCTGATGGATGACCAGAATGCCTGGCAACAGCCGGCGCTGATTCTGGACAGTGATTTCAATGTGCAGGTGTCGGGCATGCTGGCCCAGACTAAGCTGACCCGATCATTCCGCAATACCAGCGAGCGCTGGCTGGAAGGTATCTTTGTGTTTCCGCTGCCAGATAATGCCACGGTGTACGGGCTGACCATGACCGTGGCTGAGCGCGAGATCGTAGGGCGCATTGAACCAAAGGCCAGCGCCCGCCAGACCTATGAACGCGCCAGGGCGGCCGGTCAGCATGCCGCCACACTGGAGCAGCAACGGCCAAATTTGTTCACCAGCCGGGTGGCCAATATCCCGCCCGGCGAGACCGTGCGGGTAGAGATCCATTACCAGCAGGCCGTGGCATATCGCCATGGCGAATTCGAGCTGCGCCTGCCCACCACCCTGACGCCGCGCTACATGCCCGGCGAGCCCATCACCAACCCGGAGCGTCAGTGGCAGGCAGGCTGGGCGGTGCCGACCAGTCAGGTTCCCGATGCCAGTGACATCAGTCCGTTTACCGTGCGCACGACCGATGTTGATGCTGGTAGCCACCGGGCCGGCATCGAGCTGGACATCGACAGCGGCCTGGTGCTGACGGACGTCACCAGCCCGAGCCACCGCCTGCATGTCGAAATAGACGGTAGCCGGGCCCGGGTGCGGCCGGAGCAAGGCAAGGTGTTGATGGACCGCGATGTCATTGTGAGATGGCGCCCTGTGACGGGCAGCGAGCCGTCGGCGGCGGTGTTTCATCAGCAGTGGCAGGGTGAGGATTATCTGATGGCGATGGTGCTGCCGCCTGACGCGGTGGGGCCGGTGCTGAGCCGGGAGCTGACTTTTGTCATCGACACCTCCGGCTCGATGGCCGGCGATGCCATCGCCCAGGCCCGATCCGCCCTGCTCCGGGGGCTGAACACCCTGCGCCCCGGCGACAATTTCAATGTCATCCAGTTCAACAGTCAGGCCCACGCGCTGTTTCCGCAGGCAGTGCCGGCTCAGGGACATTACCTGGCCCGCGCCCGCCATTATGTTCAGGGCCTGCAGGCCAATGGGGGGACTGAAATGGCAGGCGCCCTGTCCCTGTCGATGAGTATGGACAGCGGCGCGCCTGAGGCGCAGGTCCAGCAGATGGTGTTCATCACTGACGGCGCCGTGGGCAATGAAGCGGCGCTGTTCGAGCAGATCCGCTCCGGGCTGAACAACCGGCGGCTTTTTACGGTGGGCATTGGCTCCGCCCCCAATATGCACTTTTTGCGGGAAGCGGCCCGCTGGGGTCGTGGGGATTTCACCGCGATCCACACCAGTGCCGAGATAGACCAGGCCTTGAACCGACTGTTTGCCGCGATGGAAGCCCCAGTGCTGACCAGTCTGGATGTCCGCTGGCCGGATCAGGGGCGGCCCGTCGAACCGGTGCCGTTACGCCCGGGCGATCTGTTCCGTGGTACACCGTTTATGCAGGTGGTCCGGGGCTTGCCAGCTGGCGGAATACTGGAGGTAGCAGGCAAGTTGCCTGGTGGCCGAAGCTGGAACACCCGGCTAGATCTGGCCAGGGCCGCGCCTGCCAGCGGCTTGAATCGGCAGTGGGCGCGGGGGCGGATTGATGAGCTGATCGACGCCGCCCGGCTTCAGGGCGCTGGTCCGGATCGGGCGAATATTGTGGATTTATCCACCCGCCACAGCGTGATATCACCGTTCACCAGCTTTGTGGCTGTTGAACCGAGCCGGGCCCGGCCAGAGACAGAAACCGCAGGGAGTGAGGCCGTGCCCACGTTGCTGCCCGCCGGCGGTCAGCCAGGCATGCTCCGCTACCCGCAAACGGCTACCTTTGGCCCTCTGTTTGCCGTGCTCGGGCTGGTGGGGCTGATGTTTTCCCTGGCCATTGTGATGCTGAACCGGAGGCAATTCCTATGAGCCGGCTGCTGTTAATGTTAATCGGATGTTCGGCCACCGCCCTCATGTTCGGGCTCTGGATTCCATTAAAGGCGCTGGCCGCGCAGGAACTGCTGGCATTGGCCTGGGCGGAAAGCCAGGCCCGACAGGTGGAAGCCAGGCCCTGGCCCTGGGCGGATACCTGGCCGGTGGCCCGGCTGGATATGCCGGAGCTGGGGGTGTCAATGATCGTGCTCGACGGCATGCATGGCGAAAGCCTGGCGTTCGGGCCCGGCCGGGTGCAGGCCGGCGCACACGGGCCAGTGATCCTGGCCGGCCATCGCGACACCCACTTCAGTCATTTGCAACATCTGACGCCCGGCAGCGAGTTACGTTTGCAGGGCAAGGACCAGCATTGGCAGAGCTATCGGGTTACCGATATTCGGGTGGTGGACAGTCGGTCAGAGTGGATTGACACCCACGCTCTGGGCGCCGATACCTTGCTGTTGGTTACCTGCTATCCCTTTGACGCACTGGATGCCAGAGGCCCGCTGCGGTATGTGGTGCAGGCCAGTCCCGTTTACGCACTTGAACAAAAGGATACTGTTGCTGCGCTTTGATTTTGGCGTACACTTGTACGCTAAATTATTCAGTATCGGAAAGGCAGTATGGCAGTGTTACGAGCAGTAATGGCGTGGATCAGTGTGGCAGTGCTGAGTTGTCTGGCGCTTGTGGGGTACCTGGCCCGGCCCTTTAATCCTGATAACAACCGGTTGTTGGGCTGGGTTTTGGCGCGGGTCGGGCGTTATCTTCTGGGCATGAAACGCCCGCTTTATGGTGCCGAAAATATGCCGAAAGACCGGCCGACCGTGGTTATTGCCAACCATCAGCAGAACGACGACCTGTTTGTGGTGGGCGATTTGCTGCCACCCCGTACCGTCACCGTCGGTAAATCGGCTCTGGTTTGGACGCCGTTCTTTGGCCAGGTGTTCTGGCTGGGAGGCAATATTATCCTGAACCGGGGCCGCTCTCAAAAGGCGGTCGCGGTGATGCAGGCCACCAGCGACGCCATCAATAATCAGCGCAAAAGCATCTGGATCTTCCCGGAAGGCACCCGTAGCCGCGGTCGTGGTCTGGCTAAATTCAAGAAGGGTGCGTTCCACACCGCGATTGCCGCAGGTGCGCCGATTACCATGGTGTGCGCAGCAGAATATCACGGTAAAACCCGGGGCCTGTTTGGCCGGCGTGAGCCGGTACCCGTGCGCATCCTGCCGCCCGTCGAAACCCGGGGCCTGACCAGTGATGACCTCCCGGAACTGATGGCCCGCTGTCATCTGCAGATGTCTGAGGCCATTGCGGGGCTCGCCAGTGCGTCCGGAACTGCTTGAATGGCCGACAAAAACAGGGCAGTCTTCGGATCAGAGTTTCTCTCGGAACGGGTAACCATGGAGGTATGAACAGATGAGCCTGATCTGGTTTCTGATCATTGGTGGTATTGCTGGTTGGCTGGCGGGGCTGATCATGAAGGGCAAGGGCTTCGGCGTGCTTGCCAATATTGGTATTGGTATCGTCGGTTCGGTGATTGGTGGTGTGCTTTTCGGAGTACTGGGGCTGGCCGTCAAAAGCGTGGTGGGTGAGCTGGTAACAGCCACCGTCGGCGCTGTACTTTTGCTGGCGGTTGTTAACAAGATCAAGCAGGGCTGACATGATTGTTCCCGTAACCGCTGTGTTTGCGGCCGTCATTGGCCTGTTGTTGTTGGTGTTGTCTGGTCAGGTGGTTAAGTACCGGCTGAAGTACCGCAAAGGCCTGGGCGTCAATGACGACCCGGAATTTGAAGCAGCGGTGCGTGCCCACGCCAATCTGATCGAGTATGCGCCGGTTGGTCTGATCATGTTGGCGATAGCCGAGCTGAACGGAGTTTCCTCAAGCCTGATCTACTGGACCGGAATGGCGCTGGTGGTGGGGCGCATTCTGCACGCCTGGGGTATGATCAACGGCAAAGGTGGCCCCCACAAGGCGCGCATGGTGGGCATCCTGTTGACCTGGCTGTCGATTCTGGTGGCGGCGGTACTGCTGTTGTGGAACGTTTTTCAGGTCTACGGCTGAGCAGCTTGGATGAAACAACCAAACGGGGCCTGAAGGGCCCCGTTTGTGTTTGCAGCGTGACCGTTTTAAAGCGCCTGAGCGATATCCAGGGTCAGGTACTCCAGTTCTACCCGACGATTGGCGGCGTGGTCTTCCGGTCGCGCCAGCGGCCGGTCAGAACCCCAGGTGGCCAGCACAAGGGCAGACTGGTGAACTCCTTCACGCATTAACAAGCGGGCCACGGCATTGGCTCGCTGCCGGGCCAGAAACCGGTTGTATTCGGCCGCCCCGAACTGGTCGGCGTGGCCGTGAATCCGGACCCGCACACCCGGATGGTTTTTAAGATAAACCGCGTGTTGTTTGAGCACTTCGATGTCACTGGCATCGAGGTTGTGCTTGTTAAAACCGTAGTGAAAACGGGTGCGGTGAGGACGGGCCTCGTCGCAGGACAGGCTGCCCGCCATAACGCCGAATGCCAGTGCCGCCTTGGCCAGCAATTCAGGGTTGTCCAAAACAAGTACGGTCATGTGCAGTATCCTCGAATCCAGAATCCGGTTTTTATTGTTATCGCACCTTCAATATTGATTTTCGGAGCGATAACGGCAATTGGCGAAAGGTCGATAGGCCGATAGGCCGACGGAAGTTGTTGGCTACCGATTGAATGGCATTTGTGTGACTGTGTGATGACATCCATTGGTGTGTGCTGCCCCACAAATCCCGTTGCCGACCTGATTTTTCTGCTCGCCGGACACCATTACACCGGGAAAAGAAGCCTCTGCTGTGGTAAAAAGCAGCTTTTCAGGGACAGATTGTGATGAATTGTGACCGCCCATGCTGATTATTCCTGCCGAAAACTCGATTAACTGGAAGCGCCCGCCCTGGGTCACCCTGGGCCTGATTCTGGCCTGCCTGCTGGTGTTCCTGTTCTATCAGGGCGGTGACGACCGCAAACTGGAATCTGCCCTGGAGCAGTATCTCAATGGCAACCTGTTGGCACTCGAGGGCCCTGCATACGAGGATTATCTGCAACGGGCCATCCGCTTTGAGGGCGACGCTCAGCGAGTCTTGGAGCTTCAGGAGTTCCAGTCGCTTCAGGAAAACAACGAAGCGCTTTGGCAGGCCGCCACACTACTGCTGGACCGGGAGTTCTATCAGTATCTGCAGGACAACCGGGACCTGATCTGGGCGCCTGCCGAGCGTAGCCAGTGGCAGCAACAGCGCACCGCGATAGAAGAACAGTGGATCAGCCGCATGAGTGCCTATCAGCTGGGCCTGGTGCCGGCGGATCTGTCGCTGTATACCCTGATCAGCTACCAGTTCCTGCACGGCGGTTGGGGCCACATCATCGGTAACCTGCTGTTCCTGTTCTTGCTCGGCTTTACCGTGGAAAAAGCCCTCGGTCCTGGTCGATTCCTGGCGGCTTACCTGGTCTGTGGCGCCTTGTCCGGACTGGTGTTTGTCGGTTTTTCGATGGGCAGCTACATTCCGCTGGTGGGGGCGTCCGGATCTATCTCCGGGCTGATGGGGATGTACGTAGCCATTTACGGTCTGCAGAAGATCCGGTTTTTCTACTTTCTCGGCGTCTACTTCAATTATTTTCGCGCACCCGCCATCGCGTTGTTACCGGTCTGGCTGGGCAAGGAAGTCTACGATTACTGGTATGCCGGCGCGACCGGCATTGCTTACATGGCTCACGCCGGTGGTCTGGTGGCCGGGGCTGGCCTGGTCTGGTTGCTGGGCAAGAGTTGGCTGCAGGTAAAAGAAGAGTTTTTCGAGCCTGAGGAAGACGAGCAGGACGCCCGTTTTACCAGTGCCTACGCACAAGCCATGGCCAGCCTTGGCAGGATGGAATTCGACCTGGCCCGCCGGCAGTTCGAGGCGCTGCGCGAGCATTATCCGGAACGCACCATTTTGCTGGAGCACCTCTATCAGCTGGCCAAGCTGCGGCCGGACCTGCCGGAGTACCGGGAACGCGCACGCCAGCTGATGGCCGACGCCATGGCTCGCCGGCAGCCGGAGCAGATGGTGTCGGTGTGGCAGGAATACCTGAGCAAGGGTGAGGCCCATCATCCGCTGGCGGTGGAAGACCACAACCGGGTGTTGTTTATCAGTCTGAAGCATCACGACCTGAAAGCTGCCGAGAAAGCCTTTGAACGCATGCGCGCGCAGGGCGATCCCGATCTCGTCAGCGAGGCTTGCCGGTTGCTGCTGGCGGAGTTCGAGAAGCTGCAGATGGAGCCCAAAGCCCGGCATTACCGGCAGTTGTTACAAAGTCAGCCTTGATCGGATAAGGGGCGCCCGGGAGGGCAGCCTTACTGCTGCCGTTACTCAGACACCTGAAAGTTGGCCTTCGGGCCTTTCAGCGGCTGCTGGTTGCGGGCCTGCTCCAGCCAGATATCAATCTGGCCGTGAATAGGGTGGCCGGTGCAGCGTTTCTTGATGAATGCGAGAAACGCACTGGCCTTCTCCCACTGTTGCAATCCGTTTGCCAGGGCCTGGGCGGCAATCAGGTAAGCCGGGGCCAGCTGGTCACTGTCCGGAAAGCGTTTGTGGAAGTCCTGCAATAGCCTCAGTGCCGGCTTGTGGTGCCCGCGATGGTAGAGCGTGCCAGCGCATTGCACCGCCAGTTCCGGATCGTCCACCTGAAAGCCCGGCTCCGACGCCTGCAGGGTCTGCATCAGTTGGCTCAGGCCATCGCCGTCGTGGCGCTGAGCCAGCCAGGCCATCAGGCGCGGATGGTAGCGATACAGTTCAGCGGTGGCCTGCCGTGCAGTCAGAAGCTGGTAGAGCTGACCGATTCGCTTCGGGTCGTCCCGATCCCGCTTTAATGTTTCGATCAACATGCTTTGCACCCGGTCGTAGTTGCCATCTTTCAGGTTCATGTCCAGATCGGCATCAAAGCGGGTGCTGCGATCCCGGTGCAGATTGTCAGTCTCGGTGTCGTCATCCTGGAGATCGGAGGCAAAGCCCAGCTCTTCCTGATACTGGAACAACAGGTAGCCCAGCATGTGGAACAGAATCAGCGTGAAAGTACTGTTCAGAAAACCCGCCAGCGGCTGGGCAACCCAGAGCGGGAAGTGATTGACCGCAAAATCCTGGGCCGCGCCGGAGGCCAGCGTCAGTAGAATCAGATAACCGTAGAGCAGGAAGTAGGGCGTGCCGATGCGGGAAATGAGCACCGCCAGATTCATCGGATTCACCGCCGCACCTACCGAACGTTCCATGGCCAGCACCATAATGCTGGCGGGCAGCGCCAGTATCACAAAGGCCAGCGCCAGCAGCATCAGGATCGGGCCGCCAATCATCGCCGCCGCGGCCACCAGTGCACCCATCAAGACGAACACCAGCAGCTGCAAAATGACGATATCAAATCCGCTGCCGGTAAAGGCGACCGACACCGGAGGCGGTTTCAGGTGACCCTCTGCGGTGTGTTTGATCACGGCGTAGGTGTATTTGAACAGCGCCAGGGCCAACACCAGCCAGATAATCAGCCCGATAAAATTGGCCGGCACCACGATTGGCACCAGTGTGCAAATAGCAATGACCATCAGCGGGTCGGTATGAAACGGGTACCGAAAAAAGGCGCCAATACGGTGCCAGAAGGGCACCACCACGGTGGCGGCACCAAGGTAGCGCATAGCCTTGCTGCAATGGGGGCACAGCGCCCGGCGCTGGCGGGTGTCGGCATCGGGCATGCAGCGGTTGCAATAATGTACCTGGCATTCGCCACAGTGCCACTTGGCGGGGTCACCCGGATGGTAATGACAGTCGTGCTTCACGGTAGGTCCTGATCCGTCAGAAAACAGCGGCTAATGATGACAGAACTGGCTTTGGCCCGCATCAGATCCGTTCACAGATCCGGCGTGCCGAGCGTCGTTATCTTGCAGGTGCTTTCACGGATGGTTGCTTAGCCCAGTGATCTCGTGATGAGACTGAGCGTATCGATGAAGCCACCGATAAATTTCGGCTCATCCCTATAAAGGCCAGAGGCTTTCAGCCGTTACTATAAGTAGATAATAAGTACAGAGTGCAACTAATGCAGAACACATCCAGTTGGATCGTGCTGTTCATCCTGGCTTTTGGATTACTGGTATCGCTACCGCTGCTCGGCCACATCACCCGGGACAGCAATTTTTACGGTTTTAAAACCGATTTGCCGGTACCTGAGTTGCCCGGTTACGAGCCGGGAGCGGAGCAGGTGCGCCTGGTGTTTTTTGGCTATCAGCATTGCGGCACGGTGTGCCCGTTGCAGCTGATGAACTTGCGGGAACTGCATCGGCGGCTGGCAGCGCAGCCAGTAGCCTTCGTGTTTGTCAGTCTGGACCCGGACCGGGACAGTCAGCAAGAGCTCGACCGTATCATGATGGCCATGGGTGCCAACTTTCACGCGGTGCGGCCGAACAATCAGGCTTCGGCTCAGCGCTTGGCGATGGGGTTTTCGGAATTTGCCGCCAGAATTGGCGGAGCAGAGCACTACGATTTTGACCATAGCGCACGTATTTACGCAGTTACGCCGGACAATCGGCGGCACCTGCTTTATAGCTCACCCGAGCTGGATCTGGATCGGGTGCAGAGCGACATTGAACGGCTAATGGCCGGCATAAAAGGAGGGTTGCGGTGACTGCATCCTTTGAGCAACAAGATTTTGCGACACAACAAACACTGACCACAGATCGGCAGATGCTGTTCATAATTATGGCCCACGTGCCGGTAGTCGGTCTCCTGGTGCCCTGGGGTCATGGTACTTATAGCTTTGCCATCGTGGCATCGTTGCTGGTGGGGGTGCTGGCGCTGGCGGGTTACGCAATGTTGAGAGGTACCCGGGCCTGTTCGTCCTTGTTTGCCGTTTGCCTGATGCTGTTTTCGGCGGTGATGATTCAGGCCCAGATGGGTCGGATCGAAATGCACTTCCACATCTTCTCAGCGCTCGCCCTGGTGATTATCTACCGGGACTGGTTGCCGGTGATCGTCGCGGCCGGTGTGATTGCCGTGCACCACCTGTTGCTGACCGGTTTGCAGCTGGCCGAAACCCACATTGGCGGTATGCCACTGATGATATTCAACTATGGCTGTAGTTGGGGTATCGCCTTCCTGCACGCGGCTTTTGTGGTTTTTGAGGCCAGCATACTGGTGTTTTTTGCTCTCCAGATGGGCGCAGAGCGCCGGCAAGCTCATCGAATGATCGATATTGTCCGGGCGTACGACGGCGAGAAAGATTTGCGGGGCCGCCTACCAACGCAAGATCAGAGTGTCAGTGCTTTGTCCTTTAACCAGATGATGGACCAATCTTGTGCGCTGATTCTGCAGTTAAGAGATTTCTCCGGAGAGCTGCGCAGCAATGCAGTGCAGCTGGCCGACGCCAGCAATAGCACTCGCCATTACGTGGGAGAGCAACAACAACAGGCGGATCAGGTGGCCACCGCGACCAACCAGATGTCTGCCAGTGTGCAGGAAGTGGCCCACAACGCTCAACTGGCCTCCGAAGCCGCCTCCGATGCGTCCCGGTCAGCCAACGACGGCAGCAAGGCCATGGCCGATGCCCGCAAGATGACGGAGGCCACCAACAGGGCGTTGGAAGAAAGCACCAAAATGGTGGTGCAGCTGGCGGAGAAGGTCGAGTCCATCGCCCGGGTCACAAGCTCGATTCACGACATCTCGGACCAGACCAATCTGTTGGCCCTCAATGCGGCCATTGAGGCGGCTCGTGCCGGTGAGCATGGCCGTGGTTTTGCCGTGGTGGCCGATGAAGTGCGATCACTGTCACGCCGAACACAGGAGTTCACCGACGAAATCCGTAGCACCGTGGATGAGCTGAAAGACCTCTCGGAAGCGACCACTGCCGCCATGGAAATCGGCCAGACCCGCTCCGGCGAATCCAATCGTGCGATTCAGAACGCAGCGGAGGCCATCAGTCGGATTGAACAGGCGATTGATGCCGTCAGCAGCATGAACAACCAGATTGCCTCGGCCTGTGAGCAACAGGCGGCTACGTCACTACAGATCAACGAAAACATTCACTCGGTCGCCACCCGCAATGGCCAGGTGGCCGGCGAGGCCGACAAAGTGCGCGGTATGGCGGGAGAGCTTGAGCAGGCCGTCGGTCAGGTGGACGCCTTGGTTAGCCAGTACCGGCTGCCCTAGCGCTATGGCCTTGGGCAGATCGGTTTCTACCGTGTCAGGTTTCGTTGGCCGTTGTCAGGGTGCTATGTCGTGACTCGGTTTTTGCCGTCACGCTTGGAGTCATACAGGAGCTTGTCCACTCGCTCGAGAATGGCCGACGTGGTATCACTGGCGGTCGATTCGGTTGCACCAATCGACAGTGTGACCTGACCGACGTCGTCAAAGGAGAAAGCCGACATCGCCGCCCGGATATTTTCGGCAATCTCAGATGCTTTCGCGAGGTCGCAAAATGGCAGTACGACAATAAATTCCTCTCCGCCCCATCGCACACATTTGTCGGTTTTGCGGGTTTCGTCCATGAGAATTTCCGCGACCACCTTGATAATCTCGTCGCCTCGCGGGTGGCCATAGGTGTCGTTGACGGCCTTGAAGTTGTCGATGTCGATCATCAGCACACTAAACCCGGAATCGTTTTCCTGGGCCTCGATCAGCGCGACATCCAGTTCAATTTCACCGGCGCGGCGATTGAGCAACCCGGTCAGCGAATCGTGAGAAGCCTGTTCCCGGAGCTTCAGTTCCTCAAACACCCGATCGGTCAGGTCTTTGATGATGCTGATGAAGTGGGTGATCTTACCGTCGGGGTTTTTGACCGGGGTAATGGTTTGCTGACAATGAATCTCCTGTCCGCCCTTGGCGCGATTGATCACCATGGCCCGGAACGGCAGGCCCTCGTTCAGGTGGCGCCAAAGCCCCTTGTAGAAAGTTTTGTCATGTTTGCCGGATTTGAGTACTGAGGGTGAGCGGCCAACCACCTCGGTCGGAGTGTAACCGGTCATGATTTCAAAGCCCTGGTTGGCAAATTCGATCACACCCTCAGCGTTGGTAATGAAGATGCCGTCGTGGGCCGCATCAATCGCCTTGGCGAACAGGTTGCCGGTAGATTGCGCCGCGTGCAGTTGGGTGATGTCTTTCTGGATGGAGATGAAAAACCGAGGCTTGCCGGCCTGGTCATTGATCGGAGAAATGGTCCACTCCACCAGATAAGGCCGGCCGCTTTTGCGGTAATTGAAAGTGGAACCAGAAAATTGCCCGCGGCTTTTCAGGTTCTGCCGTAACCTATCGATGACCACAGGTTCAGTCAGCGGGCCCTGCAGGATGCGAGGGTTCTGGCCCAGCAGTTCGTCTAAATCGTAACCGGACATGTTGCAGAAGGCCGGGTTGGCATAGAGGATGTTGTGATCGGTATCGGTGATCAGGATTGAATTGAACGCCAGCTCCGTCGCGCTGCGCAGTAACAGGAGTGTGTCGTCACCGGACAGTCCGGGCAATGTCTGGGTGTGTTCCGGTTTCAAGGGAGTTCCTGTTATTGGAGTAGACGGGTCTCTGAAAAACCTCAGAATTGTTCAGTTGCCGGTTGGTGTCAACGAGGGAATGTCCCTAGTGCCCTGGCAGGGCTCGTGGTATTCACTTAAGGAATTTTGAACATTCACCGTTGTTGAGTTGAACTATGGGTATTCGGTGCAATAGTTAAAAGAGAACCCGGAAAAGGAGGCACCGTATGTCGAATACTACTCCGAGCAAAGACAGTCTGAACACCCTTTCCAGCCTGAAGGCCGGTGGCAAGACCTTCCACTACTACAGTCTGGCCAAAGCCGCTGACACGCTGGGTGGTCTCGACCAGCTGCCGTTCTCCCTGAAAGTCCTGATGGAAAACCTGTTGCGCAATGAGGACGACACCACCGTCGACCGCTCTCATATCGACGCCATGTTGCAGTGGCTGAAAGATCGAAAATCCGACACCGAAATCCAGTTCCGCCCGGCTCGGGTGCTGATGCAGGACTTCACCGGCGTGCCCGGCGTGGTGGATCTGGCTGCCATGCGGGAGGCAGTGCAGCGCGCGGGCAAAGACCCGGCCATGATCAACCCGCTGTCACCGGTCGACCTGGTGATTGACCACTCGGTGATGGTAGACAACTACGGTGATGCCTCTGCGTTCAAAGACAACGTCGCCATCGAGATGGAGCGCAATCAGGAGCGCTACGAGTTCCTGCGCTGGGGCCAGCAGGCCTTCGACAATTTCCGCGTAGTGCCGCCGGGCACCGGAATCTGTCACCAGGTCAACCTGGAATACCTGGGCAAAACCGTGTGGCAAAAAGACGTGGACGGCAAAACCATCGCCTATCCGGATACCCTGGTCGGCACCGACTCCCACACCACCATGATCAACGGCCTCGGTATTCTGGGCTGGGGTGTCGGCGGGATCGAGGCTGAAGCTGCCATGCTCGGCCAGCCGGTATCGATGCTGATTCCTGAAGTGGTCGGTTTCAAAATGACCGGCAAACTGCGTGAAGGCATCACCGCCACCGATCTGGTGCTGACCGTAGTGGAAATGCTGCGCAAGAAAGGCGTGGTCGGCAAGTTTGTCGAGTTCTACGGCGACGGCCTGCAAGAGATGCCGGTGGCAGACCGGGCCACTATCGCCAACATGGCGCCGGAATACGGCGCCACCTGCGGCTTCTTCCCGGTGGATGAGCAAACCCTCACTTACCTGCGCCTGACCGGCCGTGAAGACGCCCAACTGGAACTGGTGGAAGCCTACGCCAAAGCCCAGGGCCTTTGGCGTGAGCCGGGTCAGGAGCCCATCTACACCGACACCCTGGCGCTGGACATGGGTGAGGTGGAAGCCAGCCTGGCCGGCCCCAAGCGGCCTCAGGATCGAGTCGCTTTGAAAAACATGAAGGCGTCTTTCGAGCTGCTGATGGAAACCGCCGAAGGCCCTGCCAAAACCCGGGAAACCAAGATGGAATCCGAAGGCGGCCAAACCGCGGTGGGCGTGGACAACAGTTACCACCATCCTTCCAGTCAGCCATTGGAAATGAACGGTGAGCAACTCCGGCTGGACCCCGGCGCCGTGGTCATTGCCGCCATCACGTCCTGCACCAACACCTCCAACCCCAGTGTGATGATGGCGGCCGGCCTGATTGCCCAGAAAGCCGTAGCAAAAGGCCTGAAAGCCAAACCCTGGGTGAAAACCTCGTTGGCACCGGGCTCCAAGGTGGTCACCGATTACCTGGCGGTGGCCGGCCTGCAGGACGACCTGAACACGCTAGGCTTCAACCTGGTGGGCTATGGCTGCACCACCTGCATCGGGAACTCCGGCCCGCTGCCGGATGCGGTTGAAAAAGCCATCACCGAGGGTGACCTGACCGTGGCCTCGGTGCTGTCTGGTAACCGCAACTTTGAAGGCCGGGTGCACCCACAGGTGAAAACCAACTGGCTGGCCTCGCCGCCGCTGGTGGTGGCCTACGCCCTGGCCGGCAACGTCCGGCTGGATCTGACCAAGGAGCCGCTGGGCGAGGATCAGGATGGCAAACCGGTGTACCTGAACGATCTCTGGCCCAGCCAGGCCGAAATCGCCGAAGCGGTGGAGAAAGTGAAGACCGATATGTTCCGTAAGGAATACGGCGAGGTGTTCGAGGGCGACGACATCTGGAAGGCCATTGAGGTATCGGACAGCAAGGTGTACGAGTGGTCCGGCCAGTCCACCTACATTCAGCACCCGCCGTTCTTCGAGGGCATGGGCGAAGAGCCGGAGCCGATCAATGACATCAAGGAGGCCAACATCCTGGCTCTGCTGGGGGATTCGGTCACCACCGATCATATTTCCCCGGCCGGCTCGTTCAAGCCCGATACCCCTGCCGGCAAGTATCTGCAGGAGCACGGCGTGGCGCCGAAAGATTTCAACTCCTACGGCTCCCGCCGGGGTAACCACGAAGTGATGATGCGCGGCACCTTCGCCAACGTGCGCATTCGTAACGAGATGCTGGACGGCGTGGAAGGCGGTTACACCAAATTCGTGCCCACCGGCGAGCAGATGGCCATCTACGATGCCGCCATGAAATACCAGGAGCAGGGCACGCCGCTGGTGGTCATCGCCGGCAAGGAATATGGCACCGGCTCCAGCCGCGACTGGGCCGCCAAGGGCACTCGTTTGCTGGGGGTAGAGGCGGTGGTGGCAGAATCCTACGAGCGTATCCACCGCTCCAACCTGATCGGCATGGGCGTGATGCCCCTGCAGTTCCCGGAAGGTACGGATCGCAAGAGCCTGAAGCTGACCGGCGAGGAAGCCATCAGCATCGAAGGTCTGTCCGGCGACATCACGCCGGGCCAGACTCTGACCATGACGGTGAAATATCAGGATGGCTCTACTGAAACCTGCGAACTGACATCACGGATCGATACCGCCAATGAGGCAGTGTACTTTCAACACGGCGGTATCCTGCATTATGTGGTGCGGGAGATGCTGAAGAGCGCCTGATCATTGCCTGAAAGAAAAGCGCCGGCAGTCTGCTGGCGCTTTTTGTTGCGTGGCTAGCTTTCGTCATCTAAGTGTCATTAAACTGTCAGTTCCTGGTAAGGGTGCTGTCATTGTCCCGGCAAATACTGAGTGAGCAAACATTCACCTGACCCGGGAAAAAACCATGCGTAATCTCTTGTTAGCCGTTGGCTCGGCTGCTGTTCTGGCACTTGCCGGTTGCGGCGACTCCAGTGACAGTGCTTCTGATCAGAACGAAACCTTTACGCTGCAGCTTCTCCACCTTGCCGATGTTGACGGTGGTGGCACCGCCGCCATGTTCAACGTTGACGATTTTTCAGCGCTCACTAACTATTTCCGCCAGCAGATGCCGGACAACACCGTATTGGTGAGCTCTGGTGACAACTACATTCCTGGCCCGATTTTCCAGGCAAGCGAAGATGCACGAATGAATGCCGTTGTCGGGGTTGCCGGTGAAGGCCGAGGTGAAACACAGATTCAGAACAAGTTGGGGATACAGGTGTCTGCCGTGGGTAACCACGACCTCGATACCGGCCCGGCCGGCTTTGCGGGCATCATCAGCCCGGACGGCGTCTATTCAGGCGCGGCCTATCCGTATATTTCCGCGAACGTCGACTTTACTGCCGATACTGGCACTGCCGCTTTGGTGACCGAGGGTGGCCAGGAAGCCAGCAAGATCGGTGGTCGTATTGCCCCGTCTACGGTGATTACGGTGAACGGTGAGCAGATCGGTTTTGTCGGCGCCGTAACACCGACATTACCCAGCATTACCTCGACGGGCAGCCTGGAGGTGTTTCCGGCCGATTTCACCAACAATGATGCCGGGCTTGATGCTCTGGCGGCCGCCCTGCAGCCGGAAATCGATGCTTTAATAGACGATGGCATCAACAAGATCATCCTGTTGTCTCACATGCAGGTGTTGAACGTAGAGCGCGGTCTGGCACGCCTGCTTGATGGCGTTGACATTATTGTGGGTGGCGGTTCGAATACGTTGCTTGCCGATAGCAATGACGTGGTGCGCGATGGCGACACGGTAGGCGGTGATTACCCGGAAATCTATGAATCCATCTCTGGCGAGCCGGTGCTGCTGGTTAACACCGAGGCGGATTACAAGTACCTGGGACGATTGGTCGTTGAGTTCGACGTTGACGGTCTTGTGGTTGTAGACAGTATTGACCCGGCCGAAAGCGGTGCCTGGGCAGCCATTCCGGCGGTCGTGAATGATGTGTTGATGGCTGACCCTATCGCTGAAGTGGTTGAAGTAGCGGATGTGATCCGTGAGATTCTGGGTGAACTGGATGGCGAGGCATTCGGCGTGACTACTCAGTTTCTGGACGGTCGCCGCGCCTTCGTTCGCAGCCGAGAAACCAACCTTGGCAACCTGTCGGCTGATGCCAATCTCTGGTACGGTCAGAAGTTGGTAGCGGGTGTCGATGGCGTCGTGCCCCCGGTGATTTCGGTGAAAAACGGCGGTGGCATTCGCGCCCCGATTGGTCGTATTGTCAGCCCGGCCGGTTCAACCTCAGAAGACGATCTGCAACTTCTACCGCCAGCAGGCAATGACTTCGGCAAGCCCGAAGGTGGCATTTCTCAGCTGGATATCCAGACCGCCTTTGCGTTCAATAATGGGCTGGCGGTGGTCACCATGACCGCTGCCGAACTGCACGATCTGGTTGAAGAAATGATCAAAGGTAACTTCACCCACACCGCCGGACTGCGGGTCGAGTTTGACCCCGCCAGAGCTGCCCGTTCAGATGGTGATGTGAATTTGGGTGGTTCCGGACTGACTGACGGCCAGCGTGTACGCAAACTCGAGGTTCTGGTTGACCCTGACGCTGCCACCGAATCCGAGCGCTGGGACCTGGTGGTGGAGAATGGCGTGCTGCAGGAAGACGCAGGTCCCACCTTCCGGGTCCTGGCACTGGACTTCCTGGCCCGCTGTGCGGCAACGACCGACGGCACTGCCAATTGTGGCAGCGGTTGGCCGTTCAATGGCCTGCAAAGTCCGGAATATGTAGAAATGACCGAAGAGAGGTTTGCCGCCAACGACCCTGGTTTCACCGACTTCTCGATAACCGGTGGCGAGCAGGACGCGTTTGCAGAGTATCTGCAGGTGTTCCATCCCGATACGGCTAACGCTTACGGTGTGCCGTTCGATGTTAATGAACGGCTAATCCCGGTGTCTGTCGCTCAGTAACAGTCGATCGCTAAGAAAAGCCAGCCTGCGCCCGGGACAATGGTCGCTGGCTGGTTATATTGTTAAAGCTCATTTTTGTCAGCCACCGGCAATGCCAGCCAGAAACAGGCACCTTCGCCTTCCTTCGATTCAAAACCGACCTCGCCCCCCATCACGCACATCAATTCCCGGGTAACAGCTAGACCGAGCCCTGTGCCTTCCTTGCTTCGGGCTGAGGAGCTATCGGCCTGGGCGAACTTTTCAAAGATGCGGCCACGAAAGCTTTCCGGCACACCCGGGCCCTGGTCGGCAACCTCGATGACCACTTGGCTTTCTCGCCTCTGAATTTTCACCATCACCTCTTTGTGTTCAGAGGAAAACTTAATCGCGTTGGACAGCAGATTGGTCAGGGCCTGTTTAAGGCGCTTCTGATCGAAGTAGGCGTAAAGCCCCGGCGACGTTTCCAATTGCCGGATCTGGACCCGTTTCTGGTCGGCGTAAGCCCGAATATCCTCGATGGCTGTGGTAACAGCTTCGTTGAGGGAATGATGCTCCATGGTGATCGACATGTTTCCGCTAGCCAGCTTTTCGATATCCAGCAGGTCGTCAATCAGAGCCCGAAGCTGATCGGTATTTCGGTGGGCGATGGCGAGCATCTGGCGAGTTTTGTCTGGTAATTGTCCGGTGGCGCCACCGAGGATTAAACCGAGTGCCCCGGAGATAGACGTCAGCGGGGTGCGTAATTCATGGCTGACGGTGGAGATGAACTCGTTTTTTATACGGTCAGCTTTTTTCTGCTCCGAGATGTCCTCGGCTATAAGCCAGATGACCGGGTTTTCGCCTGGGGTGTCCAGTCTCAGGCCGTGCAGCACGATGGGTTTAAGCGTTCCGGTTGCCGTTCGAAGGTAGCCTTGTTGCCCGCTGAACTGGAACTTGTTGGCCAGCTTGTCCAAAATGCCGAAGCCGCCCGCAAGATCCTTGCCGTGCTCGTCAAAGGCCTTGTCGAAGTAGCCCAGCGAATTCGGGGCGTTGCCCATAATGTATTCCAGGCTTCGGTTCGCTCTGATCAATTTGCGGTTGTTGGCGTTATACAGCCCTATCCCGACAGGCGCGAGTTCGAACAAGCCCCAGAACCGTTGTTGCATTTGCCGATCTCTTAACAACAGCTGGGTTAACCAGAAGGTTGCCCCTATCGCCAACAGCACCAGAAAAGCCAGAATGCTGCGAGTCATCCACGGCGCTTCCGGATGGCCGGGCCAGCCGTCACGGGGCTGAGCCAGTAGGGTCCAGCTAACGCCGGGCATCTCCAGAGATGAGTGTACAGGCTTGTTCCAGGTAACGTCGGTAGCGCCAAAAAATACGCCACCAGAATTACCCAAATCCGTTGTCGTGGACAGGGACAATACGGCGTCACTGGCCATCGAAGTAAGGTTTACGGAGTCATAAAGGCTGGTCAGATCGAGAATGACCGATATGACGCCCCAGAATTCGCCGGATACATTTTCGAAAATCGGGATTCTGGCGGCGAGCCCCTGCCCACCCTGAACCAGATTAATCGGCCCGCTGAACACGGCCCGCTCCGAATCGAGCAGCATTCTGGTTTGCTCACTGGAAAGGCTCTGTGACTCAAGGTCAAGGCCGATCGCTGCCTCGTTACCTTCCAGAGGGTACATGTACCGAATGATGAACCCGGGAGCCAGTCCGATATTTCTCAGCTCAGGCGCAAGCCGGAAAATCACGGCGGCAAGCTCCTCGAAACGCGCTTCGCCAATGTCTGGCTCAACAGACACGTTTGCGGCCAGGCCCCACACCGTTTGTATGTTTTGTAAAATGGTGCTTTGTAGTTTAAGGCTCAAGTCATCGATTCTGGTCTGCCACTCCTGCCGGACTTCTGCCTCGAATCGTTCAGTACTAACCGCGTCGATAGCGACGGCAACCGAGATCATCAACAACACCACCCCGCCTCGGGCAATCCGAATCAGAAAACGGAACATGCGGTCTTGGCTATGGGTCATCGTTCTTTATCTATCCGTTGCGCAATGGGCAACTCCAGCCAGAAGGTAGCGCCCTGGCCTTCTTCGGATTCAAAACCGACCTGTCCACCCATCTGAGACAGGATTTCTCTGGTAATGGCGAGCCCGAGCCCGGTGCCCTGCTTTCCGCGGGTGCTGGAGCTGTCGGCCTGAGCAAACTTCTGGAAGATACGAGGTTTGAAGCTGTCGGGAACACCCGCACCTTGATCACTCACCAGAATACGAAGGTTGCCCTGGTTAATCTGGGTTGTGACTGTTACCTGTGAATTCTGCGGAGAAAATTTGATGGCGTTGGAAAGCAGGTTTCCCAAAGCCTGGGCAAGACGATGGTGATCAAACAGCGCCATCAGGTTGGGAGGGCTCTCTTGGTAGGAAACCGACACAGCATGATCGACGGCGTAGGTCTCGAGGCTGGCGATGGCTTCTGTGATAACGGGGACAACCCGCTGGCTTTCCAGGCGTATGGGCATGTTGCCTGAGATCAGCTTTTCCATGTCCAGCAAATCATCAATGAGACGCTTGAGTTGCTGGGAATTCCTTAACGCAATCGAGATCATCCGGTGCACAGGCTCGGGCAGGTGCCCAAGAGAACCGCTGGCGATCAGCCCCAGAGAGCCAGCAATCGATGTCAGCGGGGTACGCAGCTCATGGCTGACGGTCGAAATGAACTGGTTTTTCATTTCTTCATTCTTGTGCCTTTCGTCAATATCAACGATGTACCCGTGCCACAGCACACTGCCATCCGGCAGTGCTTCAGGGTTAGCGCTGCCCTCTACCCAGTGCCAGTTGCCATCGTCCCAGTAAATGCGGTATCTGCACAGCCAGGGCTGCAGGGTGTCTGCGGAATGTTGGATGGATGCTGCGACTGAGGCCAGATCATCCAGATGAATGCGCTCAAAGGCAGGAGAGGCATCTTGAAGGACTTGCTCCGCGGTCACGTTGTAGATGGTCTGAATGCCGGTGCTGGTGTAAGGAAAGGTACTGCGTCCGTCAGGCCAGAGCCGGTACTGGTAGAGCATGCCAGGGGCGTTGGCAACCAGCTTGTCGAGGGTATCAACATGGTGTTGTTGTTGGAGCACGTCTGCTACCCAGCGGGCCAGCAGGCTTACAAACGTTTTTTCACTTTCGGTAAAGCCGGGTCGGCGTGGCACCTGTGAGGAAAAGTTCAGTGTGCCAACGATTTCACCGTCAATCCACACGGGCGCAGCCAGATAGCTTTCTAATCCAAACTGGTGATAACAGGGATGGTGACTGAAACGGGAGCGGGCCATGTGATCGATGGCCAGCACATCGCCGTGCTCCATCAAAAGTGAGCAGTAGGTCTGGGCAAGTGGCAGTGTCATACCGTTCTGGAGTGACGACCCCTGTTGCGCCTGATGCCATCGAATGGTGTAGGCCTCACCGGTGAGGCCGCTTACGATCGCCGTGTCCATGCCCAAATACTGATTGGCGGTTGCCAGGGCGCGCTCGACCCGGTCAGACACAGGGCCATCCGTATCCAGTGTGATGTCGCTCAGGATGTTCAGCGCTCGGCTGCGTTCTGCGTAGTAGGCGCCCAGTTCCTGATACTGAAATTCCCGCTCGACCATGTCGGCGAGGTCCCTGAGCGCCTGTTTATCGTCGTCGGGAAACGGCCTGGGGCTGCGGTCAATCAGGCATAAGGTGCCCAGCCGATGGCCATGGCGGTCTTCCAGCGGCGCGCCGGCATAAAAACGTATGTTGGGCTCACCGGTGACCAGTGGGTTGTCTGCAAAACGTTCGTCCTGCAACGCATTTTCCACCACAAAGGTGTCGGTCCCCAGAATGGCATGCCCGCAAAAAGAAATATCCCTCGCCGTTTCTCTTACGCCAAGGCCATAGCAGGACTTAAACCATTGCCGGTTCGCGTCAATTAAAGACACCAGGCAAATCGGCACATCGAAAAGGCGGGCTGCCAGCCGGGTAATGCGGTCGAACCGCTCCTCCGGGGGTGTATCCAGAAGCAGCGCGGCCTCCAGCGCGGACAATCTCTTATCTTCATTGGCCGGATGATCAGGCGTCTGCATGGTGATCTCCGCTTTGCGACTCGGGCTTGGGCAGCTCCACCCAAAAATGGGCGCCGCGGTCATAGTAGTAGCCCACGTGACCATGCATCAGTCGGGCCAGCTCCTGACAAATCGCCAGGCCCAGACCTGTGCCGGTTTTGGCCCGGGTAGAGCCGGACTCTGCCTGCGCAAAACGTTGGAACAGGTGCGGCAGGAAAGGCTCTGGCACGCCATTGCCCTGATCGGACACGACGATACGCACAAACCCCTGAGTTGTGGTCTTCGAACTGACCGATACCAAGCCACCCCTGGGCGAATACTTGAGGGCGTTACTGATAAAGTTATTGAGGATTTGCTGAAGCCGGGCCGGGTCGGCATACACAGTGAGGCCATCACAGCACTCAGGTGCTAACCGGACCTGGTATTGCGTTGCCATCGACTGGTTGCTTTCGCAGGCAGAACGAACCGTGTCGGCAACGTTCAACTCAGCGGCATGGATGCTCAATTTACCGGCGATCGCCTTGTCAAAGTCCAGCAGGTCTGTGATCAGTGCCTGCAACTGCTGACCGTTTCGCAGTGCGACATCGATCATGACTACGGCCTTGGGCGGCAGGGCGCCGGCGGCGCCGGCATCCAATAGTTTCAGAGATCCGTTGATCGAGGTCAGCGGCGTGCGCAGTTCGTGACTGACGTTCGAAACAAACTGGCTCTTAAGGTTGTCCAGAGCTTCGCGCTCATCCATCAGTGTATTAAACGCCTTGGCCAGATTTCGGGTTTCTGCCGGACCTTTGGGTAACAACCTTTGGGTAAAGCTGCTGTCAGCCGCCATGTTATTGATCTGGCGGGACATGCCCGTCAGTTGACGAGTTGCCGCGGCGGACACAAAAAACGTGAGTAATATCAGGGGAGGTATGGCTAGAACACTGATCCAGAGAAAGCTCTGGAAAGAGGCCCTGGCCGGCTGGGTGGCACGCTCATAGGGGGCGGCGCTCAGGAACAGCCAACCAAGCCGCTCCAGGTGTTCGGTTGCAAACACCCAGCGCTCTCCGGAACGGTCCGTTACTACCCCGGACGAAATGCCGGATAAAGCGGCATCAATCAACAGATCTTCGCCCGGGTTTGGAAGGCCAGGTGCGGGTTGATCTTGCTGTAAGGCGTCCACTTGCATGAAATGCCCGATATCCAGCACTTGCAAAATGGCGTCACTGTCGGAGTCCAGGTCTTTCGGAAGAATTCCGGCCTCGGCCAGATTAATCGTACCGCCCGCCAGGCCCAATAAGTCTCCGTCGTCACTTTGTATGGGTGCCAAAAACGACAGCAAGGGCAACCCGGTCGTGCGCCCGATAATGGGCCGGCTGACAATGGGCTTACGTGTCACCACGGCCTGCCTGAAGTGCGGACGGTCGGCGTAGGACGTCCCCAGCCGTTGCGGGACAAAAACATTCTCGGCAATGGCCACGCTTTTATCATCAAAAACGAGTAAGCCACCTCCAAACAGTCGTTCTAGAGTAGGCTGACGTCCCAGCAGGAACTCAAGTTGTGACTGTGGCAGTAGGTCGGAACCGTTTGTTAATACGCTGGCGAACGCTTCGAGAGAGTTCAGGCGAATGGTCAGTTCCTCATTCACCCGGCTGGCCACTGCGGCAGTTTGAAGCGATTGACGTTCAGTCAGTACCTGCTCGAAATCGCGCACCAGTCTGTCGTAAGCAATAAACAGAACAAGTCCGACGCTGATGACAATGCTGGAACTGGTGATCAGAACAACACGGGCACTGAGGCTGAACGATTTCAAGGATGACCCTTTTGATGATGGCCGTAATGACGAAAACATGCTTTCATTGGAGAGGATAGTGTAATTGGCACAATGAATAAAACACTGAGGGGGCCCTTTGACCAACGGAGCCAACATTCCACTCCATAAGCGGCTGCAAGTGTTGCAGGATCGGTTTGTCGAGCGTGCCCAAGGCGACATTCAAACGCTGTGCAACTTTGCCGATCTGATTGACCGCCATCATTTGGAAAGAAATGATCTGGTGGCGTGTTATCAGCTGTTGCACCGAATGGCAGGTTCGGCAGGTACTTTCGGGTTGCCGGAACTCGGGGCGGCTGCGCGTGTGATTGAAAAACAGATCAAGCCACTGGCGGAAGCGACTGAAGACTCCGTGGACGATAAGCGTGATGCCGTGTCTGTTCCGGCCAGCCTTGCCGGGGCCATTCGAAAGCTCGCCGACTTGATTCAGAACCCGCCGCAATCGAAAGACAGCGTTGCTGAACCAGCAAATGACGGAGAGGATTCGTTCGGGGGCACTCATGGCATGCAGATTCACGTCATGGCGCTGGCACATAGCCCTGACTACTTGTCAGGGCTGGTGGCTGAGCTGGCCGTTTACGGTTTTCTCTGCGATGTGGCGTCATTCAGCCAGCCAGAGGCGGCAGTCACGCGTCTGAAAGAGCATTCAGGTGCCACGATTATCATGTGCGTGGACTCTGAGTTAGACGACGTTCTGAGTTTTCGTAATGAGAATCTCCCGAAAGCTGAACACAGACGTTTTCCTGTCGTCTGTGTCGGACATGACGGTTCTTTTGAAAGCCGGTATCGGGTGGCAGCGCGGGGCGCAACGGCCTACTTTTGCGAGCCGCTGGATATGCCCGAGATGGCTGAACGCATTGAGTCCCTTGCCCTTGAACGTGGTTCCAGGCTGCAGGGTCGGGTTCTGATAGTTGATGACGATAAGGAGCTGGGCGAGCACTACAGCCTTGTCCTGAGCAGAGCTGGTATCAAAGCCCGGCTGGTGTCTGAGCCCTTTGAGCTGATGTCGGAGCTGTCTGCGTTCGAGCCAGACCTGGTGCTGATGGATGTCCAGCTGGGTGGCTACTCCGGAGTGACGTTAGCGAGGCTGATCCGTTTTGAGCCACGATGGCTCGGCCTGCCGATTGTTTATCTGTCCTCGGAAGACAACCCCGAGAATCAGCTGGATGCTTTAGCAAAGGGCGCCGATGAATTTCTGGTGAAGCCGGTGACCGACGATTACCTTGTCCGGTCGGTTCGCATTCGATGCTACCGTGCCCGTCAGCTCTCCGATCTGATGAATCGCGATAGCCTCACCGGGTTGCTCAAGCATTCGTTGATCAAGCAAGAGGTGGATAAGGAGCTGGCCCGTTGCCGTCGCAGTGGCCACCCCTCGTGTGTGGTTATGCTGGACCTGGATCATTTCAAGCGGGTTAACGACACCTGGGGCCACGGCCAGGGCGATATTGTTATACGAACTCTGGCTAACTTATTGAGAAACCGGCTGCGCGAGACCGATATGATCGGGCGGTATGGTGGCGAAGAATTCCTGTTGGTGTTGCCTCAGTGCGAACCCCGGATTGCAGCAGAGTTTATTGGTGCTATTGGCAAGAGTTTTGCCGAACTGGCGTTTGGGGTCGGGGATGACAGCTTCCAGGTCACCTTGAGTGCGGGCGTGGCCTCAATCAATGATTTTGCTGTCGCGGATCAAGCGATTGAAGCGGCCGATCAGGCACTCTACGAGCGCAAGCACGCGGGGCGTAACGGCGTAACGATATACGCACGCTAAGCGCCAGCTAAAGCACTAGGGGAGTGGTCGTTGAGAACGCTGATACTGGAAGATGACGAGCTGGTGGGAGAGCTTCTTGAAACCGTGGTGGCAGGGATCAACCGGGGTGCCAACGTCAGCCTGGCTCGTTCCCTCAGAGAAGCGAAAAGCCTGTTGCAACAATCTCGATACGATTTGTATCTGATCGACTGGCAGTTGCCGGACGGTTCCGGCCTTGAGCTGGTCAAACAGGTGCGAGCGTCTGATTCAGAAGTGCCAATTGTCATGGTGTCGGGTCGTTCCGATCGGGAATCGGTGCTCCAGGCTGCGCACCATGGCATTAATGGGTACATTACCAAGCCTCTGAATATTGAGCTTTTGCACCAGCGCTTGAGTAACCTGGTTAGTGCAGGTGCTGCGGAAACCGAAACGGTATCGGTGCGAGAATTTCTGGCGGCATCATTAAACGACGTTGTTCAGTTACCGACAGACATAGACCCGGGCGAGGTTCTCGGGCTGATTGGTCGTCAGCAAGAACTGTCGGCCGCTCAACTGGCCGAGCGTTGGCGTGAAGAGGTGGCATTAGCGGCTCGCTTGCTTGATGTGGCGAACAGCAGCTCGTTCAGACGAACGGGCAAGCCGGTGGAGTCACTCAGAGATGCGATCAGCGCGATGGGCGTTGCCATGGCATTGAACCAGGCTCTGGCGCTGTCTCTGGATGTCGCAAGCAAACTCGACAACCCTGCTTTGAAAGAACTGGCACAAAAACACCACGACACGGCTCTGCAAGTGGCTCGTGAGGCTCAGCGGATTGCGATCAGTATTAACAGGCCTCCGGCTCCGTTTCAGGAGGCAGGTTTGCTGAGTCGGTTGGGCGAAATGGCGGTGTTACGGGTGCTCAGTCAATTCATGGCCCACGGTGGTAGCCTGGATCAAACCGAGATTGATCACAGTATGGATGATTGGTCTCAAAAATATGGCAATCGTTTGAAAGTGCAGTGGAAGCTTCCGTTAAGCCTAAGGGAACTCATTGGAGCGGTGCATTTTTTGCCTAAAGATAGTACCCGAGAAGATCGCCTTGTGATGCGGGCTGCGGCATTGATTGCTGCGGGTCAACAGAACGGGGAAGAGTGCCAGCGACTGTTGCGCCGCATCGGTCTGGAAATAGATCAGCCTGCCAAGGAGCAATAGCATGGGATCAGTAGATGGGCGTCATCTTGATAAAATCATGTACGTTGAGGATGACCCGGATATTCGAGCAATTGCCGAGCTGGCATTGCAGGAGGTGGGAGGTTTTACCACGCGTTTGTGCAGCTCGGGCAAGGAAGCGCTCGAGGTGGTGTCCGAGTTTGAACCCGATCTGATCATTCTGGATGTCATGATGCCAGAGATGGATGGCCCGCAGACGCTCAAGAGCTTGCGGCACCTTCCGGAAACCAGACTCACGCCGGTGGTTTTCATGACGGCACGCATCCAGAGCTCTGAAATCGAAGAGTACCTGGCCCTCGGCGCCATTGGCGTGATCCCCAAACCTTTTGATCCGATGACGCTGGCTGATGACATTCGCCGTCTGGTAAAAGAACAGGTCTCCGAATAGTCATTCCGTGTTGGCGTGCGGATGCGAAAAGCGACGTTTTGCGATAGTCTGGGGCGCTTGAACGACTGCATGAATAGTTGAGGTGATCATGTCATTCCCCGAATCTCCGGACCAACTCAAGGCCCGGCTTAATCTGGAAACCTCCCGCATCCACTGGCATGAGCTGCAAACCCATTATGCCCGCGGACAGGTGGTGCGTGTGGCGCCGGAACTGGATTTGTTGAATGTGGCATCGGAATTGACCGCCGACAACAAAGCCCGGTTTGAGCACTGGATGAGTAATGGCGACATCGGTGACGTGTCTCCGGATCTGGCCAGAGCCTGGTATGACCGTAATGCTGAACTGTGGGCTGTGGTGATTGCTCCCTGGGTGCTGGTACAGGATCGCTCAGGTCAGAGCCTGCACTGAGTGGCGATCACAATAATTCTGACCAGGGCTTCTGGTCTGTGTTTTGAACAAGTCTCCTCGAGAAATTTATGCTGACTGGCGCCCTGCTGATACTGGCCCCGTTGTTCCTGGGTTTTGCCATTGCCCTGTCCAATCGCCGGCTGATGACCGCGATTCACTACACCGTGGAAGGTCTGGTCTATTTCATTCTGGCGCTGCTGGGGCTGGGGCTGGGGCAAATGGAAGGTCTGCTGGATCAGCTGGGAACCATGGCGGCTCAGGTCTCCGGTCTGGTGATCGTGCTGTTAATAGCGAACCTGGCCGGGCTTTGGTTGTTTCATCGTTGGCAGCCGATGACGATTGATCCCGATGAGTCCGAAGCTCGTCCGGGTTACCGCCGGTTGTTTCTGGCCGGGATGAAACCGTTGTTGGCGGTGCTGGCCGGAGGGTTGCTGGGCTACTTTCTTTGGTCACAGCTGCCGCTGGTGGACGAAATAGCGACCGCCGCGCTGATGTTGCTGTTGTTCCTGATCGGTTTGCAGCTTCGCAATGCCGGGTTGTCACTGCGCAAGTTGCTGATGAACCGCCAGGGCCTGGGGATAGCACTGGTGCTGGCGTTCAGTTCGCTGCTGGCCGGAGTGGTGTTGATTCCCTGGTTGGATGTGCCCTGGTACCAAGCGCTGGCGCTGACTTCCGGCTTCGGTTGGTATTCGCTCTCCGGTATCGTGATCGGGGATGCTCTGGGCCCTGCCTGGGGCGGCGTCGCCTTCCTTAACGACGTGCTGCGCGAAATCATTGCCCTGGCGTTGATCCCTCTGGTTATCGGTGTAAAACCTGCCATGGCTATTGGCTACGGTGGCGCCACCGCCATGGACTTTACCCTGCCGGTCATCCGCAGCAGTGGCGGCCTGGCGTGTGTGCCGGTGGCCATCGCCTCGGGTTTTCTGTTGTCCTTCCTGTCTCCGGTACTGATGGGCGTGTTTCTGGCCTTGGGCTAATGCGCCATTGCAGTTTCCTAAATTGATCCGGTGCAATGCTTTGGTCAGATTTACGGCTATAGTAGCTACGTATTAATATCCGACCTTCGACCCTGCCGCACCGGAGCCCCAAAAATGAACCGCCGCCACTTCCTGCAACTGTCCGTTGCCGCCGTTTCGGCTATTGGGGTGGGCGGTTGCTCGGGAACGGCTCCGTTGCGTACCGGTATCCACCCCTGGATTGGTTACGAGCCTCTCTACCTTGCTGAAGAGTTCGGGTGGCTTTCAAATTCGGTTCACCTGCTGAAGGGCGCAGCCGCCAGCGACTCGATGAGTGGCCTGCTATCTGGTGAACTGGATGCAGCGGCGCTCACTCTGGATGAGGCGCTCCGGGTTTTTTCCCAAGGCATTCCCTTGCGTATAGTGGCGGTAACTAATGTTTCGGTTGGCGCAGACATGCTGGTGGTCAAGCCTTCGATTACCAGCCTCGGCAGTCTCAGCGGTCGTGCTATCGGGGTTGAGCTTGGTGGCGTTTCCGGTGTTCTGTTGTTTGCCGTGCTGGAGCGGGCCGGCTTGAACACCGATCAGGTATCGGTCATCGACCTGCCGGTGCATCGTCACCCGGAGGCGTGGCAGAATGGCATTATCGACGCCTCAATTTGTTACGAGCCCACCGCTACTGCACTGATGAAAGCGGGTGGCACCCGCTTGTTCGACAGCAGTCAGATACCGGAGACTATCTTTGACACGCTGGTGGTGACAGAACAGGCCGCCCGGCGCCAGCCGGAGGCGGTGAGAGATCTGGTGTACGGTCATTTCCGGGGCCTGCGCCACCTTGTGCGCAGCATGCACGATGCGGTTTACCGGGTGGCGACGCGCCAGGGCATAACGCCCGACGCCGTTCACCAGTCGCTGGCAACAATCATGCTGCCGGAGCTTTCCGCCAATCAACGTTATCTTGCCTACCATGGGCGCATCGAAGTGGTGGCCCGACGATTAACCGACGTGTTGATCCGCGAGGGCCTGATGGAAACTCGGCCGGTATACGACCGCTTGGCGGATCCGTCGTTCCTGCCCCGGAGCATGTCGTGAGCCGTCGGCTTGTGGGTTGCTGTCTTACTGTACTGCTTTGGTCAGTTGCTGGTGGCTGGCAACCGCGGGTGCAGGCACAACAGGATGTCACGCTGGGCATCTTCGCATACCGGCCGGAGCCGGTCATTCAGGAACGCTATGCTCAATTGGCCGACTACCTGAGCCGGGAAAGCGGCCTGACTGTGCGCTTGCAGGTACTCAATCAAGACGCTATGAATCGAGCGCTGTCAGCGAACCAGATCGATTTTTTCCTGACCAATCCCAGCCACTTTCTGGTGATTCGCAGTGATCGCAGCCTGACCGGCGTGCTGGCCACAGTGCAGCGGGAATGGCAAGGACAGTCGACCGGCAGTATCGGTGGCGTCATTCTGGTGAGGGCCGCGCGCGATGACATTGACGGGCTGAGTGATATCCGTGGCAAGAGCATTGCCACCCCCGGTATGTTTTTTCTTGGTGGCTATCAATCTCCGGCGTTGGAGCTCAAGGACGCGGGTGTCGATATCCTGAGATACAACCGGATGGTACACCTGGGCAACCATGACCGGGTAATCCGGGCGGTGCAGGCCGGTGATGTCGACGTGGGCTTTGTGCGCACCGGTGTTTTTGAAGAGCTGGTCCTGGACAATCCGGCCCTGATGACCGAGCTGAAAATCATCAACCGACAACGGCTATCCGGTTTTCCGTTTGTGGTGTCGACTCGTCTCTATCCCGAGTGGCCGCTGGTTTCTCTGCCCCATGTGGAAAGCCGGGTCGTGCGCCGCATTGCCTCTGCCCTGTTTGCTCTCGAGCCGGATCATCCAGCGGCCATAGCGGCCAGTATCAGCGGGTTTTCGCCCCCGGCCGATTACCAGTCCGTGGAGCAGCTTGCCCGAACCTTGCGTATGTCCCCCTATGATCAGGTGCCGAGAGTAACCTGGCTGGATGTGCTCAGTCAGTACCGGGTGTGGGTGATCACTGTGGTTGTTCTGTTTGTGTTGCTGGTAATTAGCAGTTTCTGGTTAGGCCGCAAGAAGCGCCAGCTAGCGATCGAAGAACGGCGTCTGCGTGAGTTGATTGCCAGTTGGCCGCAGCCAATGCTGATGATCCGCCAGGGGGCGTTTGTTGACTGTAACCGGGCGGCGGTCGTTCTGTTGGGTTACAACTCAGAGGCGTCTCTTCTGGGTAAGGGATTGCCGGCTTTTTCGCCAGATAAACAGCCCGATGGCATGTTATCACTGCAAAAAGCGGACGCCTCGATGCGGCAAGTGGCGGCAGGTCAAGTGGTCCAGTCAGAATGGGTATTCGAGCGCTCGGACGGGTCGGAAATCTGGGTTGATATAACGCTGGCACCGGTTTATGAGCAAGGTCAGGATGCGCCGTCAGTCCTCTGTTCCTGGTATGACATTACTCGCCGAAAACATGCGGAAGAGCGGCAGCGGCTGGCTTTGAGGGTATTTGAAAATGCCCGTGAAGCCATCTTTATCACCGATGCTCACGGCGTAGTGGTCGACATCAACGATGCCTACTCGGAGATTACCGGGCGCGAACACAAGGTCGCGGTCGGCAGCCTGCCGCCTTTGCCGCTGGATGAAGGCAGCGCTATTCTGATTGCGGCGCGCAAGCACGGCGTCTGGAGTGGCGAATTCGCCAGTCGTCACCGAAAAGGCCATCCCACTATTCTGAGCCTGACCCTGAGCAGCGTGTTCGATGATCATGACGAGCTCAGTCATTTTGTCGGTGTCTTTACCGACATCACCCAGCTCAAAGAAACCGAAAAACAGCTGCGCACCATGGCGCATTATGATGCCTTGACCGGTCTGCCCAATCGAGTACTGTTTTCGGATCGGCTGCAGCAGTCCATGGCGCAGGCCCGTCGCCAGGGGTATCAGTTGGCCGTGATCTACATTGATCTGGACCACTTCAAGCCGGTTAATGACGCCTTCGGTCATGACGCCGGCGATGGCCTGCTGATCGAACTTGCCCGGCGCATGCGAGCGACGCTGCGCGAGGAAGACACCCTTGCCCGGCTCGGTGGAGATGAATTTGCCGCGATTATCGTGAACGTGTCGGATGGTCACACGCTGAATGCATTGTTGTCGCGTTTGTTGACGACCGTTTCGGCAGCGGCCTGGGTGGCTGGGCACAGTGTTGAAGTGTCGGCGAGTCTCGGTTACACCCTCTATCCTCAGGATTGCGAGCTTGATGGTGATCAGTTGTTACGGCAGGCGGATCAGGCCATGTATCGCGCCAAACGGGATGGCAAGAACCGTTACTGCAAGTTTTCCGACTCCAGTACCTGATGCCCGCCACCGTTCAGAAGATCGGTGGCGGCCTGCCAATTCAACGCCTTGCTCCACTGGTCATTGAGCCGCCGTACGGCGCTCAGGGCATCCAGGGACTGCTCCCCCAAACCGGTACTGAAATCCCGTCGCACCATCATCTGCAGGGTGCTGTTTTTCAGGCGATGATAGGTGGCTTCGGCTTCAGCCAGAAGGTTGGGGGCGGGGCCTTCGGCGGCCACCAGGGCCCGGATGGTGTCCAGGTACTGTGCCAGCGTCTGGGCCTGTTCGGCAAACTCGATTCGATGGCTTAACTCTCGTAATTTTATCAGTCGTGAGGCCAGCTCCGTTGCCTCTGCCAGATAACGGCAGGTGCGGATGCTGATAGTCAGTGCATCTACTATTGAAAGGCTCATCTTTTCCGCACGCAGGCGACTGATATAGTCAGTAATTGCCTGGTTCAGATTGCGGATGGCTTCGGCTTTAGGGCGGATGTCGGTTTCGGTCAGGCTTTCACGGTCGAGACAGACCCGCAGCAGGCCGCGGCTGTGACCGATCAGTCGCTTCATTTCCTGGTCTACCGCGCCAATGGCCAGTTCTGGAGTGGTGATCAGGGTGTCGTCCAGATAACGAGGCTCGGCGTTGTCTTCTTCCTTGCTGCGGAACAGCCGGCCCAAAAAGCGTGCAAAAGGCTTGGTGAACGGCAGCATGCAGAACGCACCCAGCACATTGAACAGGGTGTGGAACAAAGCCAGGGAGATGGCCGGATTGGCTTCCAGGTTCAGCCAGTCGGTCATCAGCGCGACCAACCACAGCATCACCGGCAGAATCAGCAGGGCAATGGCGCCCGTCAGTACGTTGAACAGGATATGGCCAACGGCCAGTCGACGGGCATTGGCGGTGGCTTTCAGAGCGGACAGGGCGGCGGTGGAGGTAGACCCCAGGTTGGCTCCGATAACGGCGGCTGCGGCGTTATCCAGGCTGATCAGGCCGCCGGCCGCAGCGGTGAGCACAATGGCCAGAGCCGCACTGGAAGATTGGGTCAGCACCGTTGCCAGTAAACCGATGACCAGATAAGTGGGCAGGCCATAATCCGGGCTGATGATGCCGCCGCCGGTAAAGCCGCCAGCAACGGATTCCAGAGCGGTTTTGAGAATCGACAGGCCGAGGAAGAACAGGGCGAATCCGGCCAGGGCCTCACCCAGAAACTGATTTCTCGGGGTGCGGCTGATCAGTTTGGTGCCGACACCGGCGGCGAGCAAGGGTAAGGCAACGGCTTCGACATTGAAGCCGAACCCCACCAGGCTGACCAGCCAGCCGGTCATGGTGGTGCCGATGTTGGAGCCGAAGATAACCGCCAGAGACTGCGCCAGGGTCAGCAAGCCTGCGTTGACAAAGCCGATGGTGGCGACCGTCACCGCCCCGGAGTGTTGAACAATGCCGGTGATGGCGAACCCCGCCATCAATCCCCTCAGAGGGGTTTTGGTCCAGGTGCCCAGCAAGTGCCGAAGATGGTGGCCCGCAGCATTCTTCAGGCCGTTGGTCATCATTTCCATGGCCAGCATGAACAAGGCAAGGCCACCCAGAATCTGGAATGCCGATGAGATCATGGTGCGGGGGTCGTTGTGCGCGAAGTCATAACGACAAGTTTAGCAGAGGTTGACCAGTAGCTGGGCTCAGGTCAAAAATTTACGCACGTCCAGCTTGTATTCTTCCGGGTCTACTGCTCGCAAAATCCGGTCCTGGTTGCCGGCGCGGGCAAGGTCGATAGTTTCGACTTTGATGGGGAGCCGGAACCTGGTGTGGTACATCACCCTCACCACCGGCAGACGCTGATCCTGCTCGTTGGTTTCGATTACCACACCGAGACGGCCACTTTCCAGCAACACCAGGGAGCCGACCGGGTAAAGCCCGATGCAGCGAATAAACTGTTTGACCAGCATCGGGTCCAGGTGATCACCACTCCACTCCAACAGCTTTTTCAGGCCCTGGGTCGGCGTCATGCCCTTGTGGTAAACCCGGTCTGAGGTGATGGCATCGTACACGTCGGTGATTGCGACCATGCGCCCGTACTCGGTAATTTCGTCGCCCTTGAGGCCCTCCGGATAACCACTGCCATCCATTTTCTCGTGGTGCTGGGCGGCGGTAATCACGGTGATCTCACCAATGCCTTCGGTGCTGGCGAGAATATCCCGGGAATGCCGGGCGTGCAGCCTCATCACTTCGAACTCTTCCGGACTCAATCGGCCGGGTTTGTGCAGGATGTCATCCGGTGTCAGGATCTTGCCCAGATCGTGCAGCAGAGCGCCAACGATGGTTTGATGGAGTACATCTGACGACAATTTGCGATAGTTGCCGAACAGCGACATCAACACACTCAGGTTGACGGAATGTTCGAGTAGATAATTGTCTTTCTCACGGATGCGGCCCAGGCAGCTCAGTGCATTCGCGTTGCGTAACACCGAGTTCTGCAATTCATCCGCCAGCTGGTGAATCGGGGCGACATCGACGGCAGCGCCCATTTTGACATTGCTCATGAAACTGCCCACCAGACCCTGAGCCTGGTGGTGGATCTTCTGGGCTGTCACGATTTCTTCGGTCAGTGTGATTCTGGGTAACACCCCGGGGCTTAGCTCGCCGGCGCCCTGAAGCGCCTGCTCGTTGCGGCGATCGACCTCAGTGGCGGTTTCCGAATCCTGGCAGTCCAGGCCTTTTTCAACGTCGATATAGACGTAGGTCACCCCCATCCTGCGGATCTTGTCGATGGTGTCATCCCGCTTGATTACCCCTTTTTTGCGTTGGGTATTGTGCGGTATCCAATCGTTATTCAGATCGGAAATGTACATGCCAACCTTTAACGCTGAAATGGGGATGCGCTTGATCATGGTTGCGGGAAAAACGTCCTTAAGCTGTTCAAATAGGTCTGGCTCAGTACCTGATCCAGCGGGAGTTCTTTTACGTCAGCAATTTTCTCGGCAATAAACGGCAGGTAAAAGGGCGCGTTTTCACGGCCACGATAGGGCACCGGGGTCAGGAAGGGCGCGTCGGTTTCCAGCAGTATCTGCTCAATCGGTGTCATGCGCACGATGTCTCGCACGTTTTCGGCCTTGTTGAAACTGGTGATACCATTGAAGCCCAGGCACCAGCCCTGGTCGAGGGCGTACTGTGCCAGCCCGGGGCCGGAGGTAAAGCTGTGGATTACGCCCCGGCGCTCCAGACTGTTTTCGAATTCTTTCAGGATGGTGATGGTGTCGTCATCGGCGTCGCGGCTGTGAATCACCACCGGGCGCTGGTTGTCGCAGGCAATCTGTAACTGGCGCCGGAACACGTCTCGCTGAACGCCCCGGTCGGCATTGTCGTAGTAATAATCGAGACCGATTTCGCCGATGGCCACGATCTTCTCATCCCGGGCGTGCTCGCGAATCTCGGCTTCTACTGCGTCCGAATAACGTTCCGCCTCGTGCGGATGAATGCCTTGGGTACCGTACACCCAGGGAGCAATATGGCTGAGCTTACGCACAGTAGCCAGGTTATCCGGAGACACCGCGATGGTGATCACCCGCTCGATGTTGACCTGCTGGCTTTGCTCCAGAATGTCGGCCAGGGGCTGATCTTTCAGGTAGTCGAGGTGGCAGTGGGTCTCGATAATCGGATGATTAAATACGGGAATCTCACGACGTTTCTTGCTCATGCCAGGCTATTAAGCTCCATCACAGCCGGCGTTGGCTGCTATTCTGAGAGTTTGGTCACACAAGGTTATCAGTTTGCGTGATCGTTGGGTTGCATGGTTGCCATAGGGAGTTTCTTTAATGAAGTATACGGCGTTTGCCCGCTCGTGGTTTTTAGAGCCGAAAAAACCCGGTTTCAAGTACTATCCGACCCTGCTGGACGAGGATCAGAAGGTGCCGGCCCTTGAGGCCAGCCTGGAGGACATCGGTGAATACCAGCGCCGGCTATGGGCCAACGGCAAAAAAGCGTTGCTGCTGGTGGTTCACGGCCCTGACACCAGCGGTAAAGACAGCCTGATTCGCACTCTCGCCACCTACGCCGACCCTGCCGGTTTTCATGCCTGGTCGTTCAGCCGTCCTACGGAAACGGAAGCCGCTCACGATTTCCTGTGGCGGGTGACGCCTTTGTTGCCAGCATATGGTCAAATGGTGGCCTTCAACCGTAGCCATCATGAGGCGGTGATTGGCGAGCGGGTATGGCCGGTTCGGGCGGTTGACAGCTACGACTGGCCGGCACGCTATCAGGCCATCTGCGATTTTGAGCGGCACCTGGTGAGCGAAGGCACCTGTGTGGTGAAAGTCTGGCTCAACCTGTCAGAAGACGAGCATAAGCGCCGGTTGCTCAAACGGCTCGACAAACCCCGCAAGCGCTGGAAGTTTGATCGCTCGGATATTGAGGGCTGGAAGCTGCGAGCTGACTATCAGTCATACGCTGAGCAGGCACTGGCGGCCACGCATACTGAGGCCGCGCCCTGGTTTATCGTGCCCGGTGATCGCAAGCCTGAGGCCCGCGCTATCATTGCCGCCCTGGTGGCGGATGTGTTGAAGCAGTTGGCACCGGACTATCCGGCGGAGCACCCGGATGTTTTGGAAGAATACCGGGCGTTGCTGGCGGAACAAGGGGTGAGCTGAAGGAGGCAGGTTATGCATATTGCAGTTGTAGGCGGCGGTGTGGTGGGGATAACCACCGCCCGGGAGCTGCTTCGCAGAGGGCATCAGGTGACGGTGCTGGAGCGCCATGCCCTGGCAGGCAATGAAACCAGTAAGGCGAATGCGGCCCAGCGCTCTTACGGGGTAGTCTATCCTTGGGCAGACCCCGGCATGGTGTTCAAGGCCCTGCCCTGGCTGTTTCAGAAGAGCGGCCCGCTTAAACTCAGGATGCCGCCGTCCCCGGAGGCTGTCCGATTCATGTTTGCCACCCTGCGCTATGCCTGGTCGCCCGGGCTGTTCGGTCTGAACAAGCGAGCCATGTTACGACTGGGCATACACAGCCGGGAGCGGTTTCTGGCCCTGGAGCAGGAACATAAGCTGGCCTTTGATGGCGAGCACCAGGGCTTGCTGCATCTGGCCAGCACGCAAAAAGCCATGGACGACTACCGGGGTGTTCATGAGCTACTGAGCGAACTGGGCATCGCCTCGCGTTTGCTGACGCCAGAGCAGGTGCGGGCGGCGGAGCCGGGTATGTCCGGCAATGGCCCCCTATACGGCGCCCTCAGCTATGACACCGATGGTACCGGTGATTGCCATCTGTTCTCTTGTGAACTGGCAAAGGTCTGTGAACAACTGGGGGCAAGCTTTCGCTATGAAGTGGAAGTGCAGCGCCTGATCGCCGATGATGCCCGGGTTCAGGCGCTGCAATTGCGAACCGCGAGTGGCGATCTGGAAACCCTGGCAGCCGATGCCTTTGTCATCTGCGCCGGCTGCTGGTCGCCTCAACTGGTGCGACCTCTGGGGCTGGAGTTGCCCATGTATCCGATCAAGGGCTACAGCATCACGGTGCCACTGAGTGATCCTTCAAAGGCTCCGGCCAGCACCGTTCACGACGACAACTTCAAGGTGGTGTCCACTCGTTTGGGGGATCGGCTGCGGGCGACCGGGTTTGTCGAGTTGGCGGACTATAACCGGGACATTCCGGAGGCCCGGATTGCCACCATCAAACAATCGGTGCAGTCGCGCTTTCCCGGTTGTGCCGATCTGAACGCAGCTGAAGCCTGGACAGGCTTTCGCCCGATGACGCCGGACGGCCCTGCGATTATTGGCCGGGGGCCGCGCGATAACCTGTTCCTGAATACCGGCCACGGCACCTTCGGCTGGACCCTGTCTGCCGGCAGCGCCTCGGTGATCGCGCAGGTAATTGACGGCGAGGAACCCTCAGTGCCGCTGGACCCGTTCCGGCCCGGGCGCTTTGCCGAATAGATCTGGTTTTCCGGAACGTTTGCTTCAACCAGCACAAAGGCTCGTGTCATGACGTTATCTCCGGCGGCGAATCTTCACGGCGCCGCTCCTTCTTTCTGGAACCGCTGGCAGTTGCTGAATAACTGGCTTGTTCAGCATCAGCCGATTTGGCGGACCGTGCCGTTTTCGGAACCCGTACCGGCATGGTGCCGGCACTATCCGGAGCTGACCAGTTGGCTGGAGACACTGACAGATCAGGAATGTGATGCCTGGCAGGATAATCTGCAGGCGTTCGCCACCGAAGCAGCGGGTTTTGTCCCGGATCTTGGCGATTACGGCGAGCTGGTCGCTTTGCCCCGGCTGACCACGGCTGAAACCGGGCAGAACGCCGCCCTGCCCGAAGTCAATGCGGTGGATATGCCTGGTCGTAAACGCCTGCAAGCCGGTGCCTTTGCGGCTTCGGTGCGCCCGCTGAATGGCCCGGTACTGGACTGGTGTTGTGGCAAAGGCCATCTCGCCCGCACCCTGGCAGGGCAGGGTGCGGATTCGGTGCTGGGTGTCGAATGGAACCCGGAACTGGTGACCGACGGCAACCGGCTGGCGCAGCGCTATGGTGATCCGGTACAACTTCGACAACAGGATGTGATGGCCGGCGATTTCGCCTGGCCCGCTGCCGCTCATGGAGTAGCACTGCATGCCTGCGGTGACCTGCACCGTCAGCTTCTCAAAAATGGCAGTGCGGCAAGCGCACCACGGCTAAGTATCTCTCCCTGTTGCTACCATCTCACGGGTAACGAACAATACCGATTGCTGTCAGATCAGGCCCGCAACGCGGCTGGAGCATTGGCCGTAGATCGCAACAGCCTTCGGCTTGCCGTGCAAGAAACGGTGACTGCCCCGGCCAGAGAGCGTAAGCAGGCTGCTGTGGTCAGCGCATGGCGCCTGGGTTTCGATGCCTTGCAGCGCCATGCGCGGAACGCCGACGAGTATCTGCCGGTGCCGTCGCACCCATCACGATTGAACTCCGGTGATTTCGAGGGTTTTTGCGTGTGGGCGGCACAGCACAAAGAACTGCGTTTGCCCGACAAGGTGGACTGGCAACATTGGCAATCTGAGGGTGAACGAAGGGTGCGGCAGGTGCGCCGCCACGAACTGCTCCGGCACCTGTTCCGACGGCCTCTGGAATTGTGGCTGGTGCTGGACTATGCGGTGTTTCTGGAAGAGCAGGGCTATCAGGTACGCCTCGGAACCTTCTGTGATCGTTTACTGACCCCGCGTAATCTGCTGCTGGATGCGGTCAGAGCAAGTGAGCTGGCCAAAAAATAAGGCGCCCGAAGGCGCCTTATCATTCAGTCCCGAACAGGTTGTCGTTAGCGACGAACCTGAATGCGGGCTTCAACACGACGGTTCTGGGTACGGCCAGCCGGGGTGGCGTTTGAGGCAACCGGCTCGGCTTCGCCATAACCGACTGCAGATACACGCTCCGGATCGACGCCCAGCACGCTGGTCAGGCGGTTAGCCACAGCTTCGGCACGACGCTGAGACAGGAACCGGTTGTACTCGGCGTCGCCAATGCTGTCAGAGTGGCCGGCAATTTCCACAGAGGTTTCCGGGTACTCTTCCATGAAATCAGCGACCCGACGGATCTCGCTGTCGTAGGTGGCATCAATTACCGAACTGTTGGTGGGAAACTGAACTCGAAGTTCAATGGTCTCGATGGTTTCGGTGACGCCTTCACAGCCTTTCTCATCGACGGTTGCGCCAGCAGCAGTGTTCGGGCATTCATCCCGGTAATCGGCCACGCCATCACGGTCGCTGTCGAGCGGGCAGCCACGGCTGTCTACCTGAGCGCCGGCCGGGGTGTTCGGGCACTGATCACGATTGTCCGGCACGCCGTCACCATCGGAGTCAACTGGAGCCGGTGCGGGAGTTGGCGCCGGGGCCGGTTTCGCCGAAGCAACTGTGCGCGTGAAGGCCCAGCTCAGGCCCAGTGAAGCCATAGTGTCGAAGGTGCTTTCGTCGATGCCGTGGAATTCTCTCAGATCACCTCGGATCGAAATGACATCGCTGACGTTGTAGCGGAAACCGACGCCAACGTTAACCCGGGTTTCTTCATGATCACTGCCAGCGGTGTTGAGTCCACGATTGTCATCAACGCCAAACTCGGCATGGCCCGCACCCAGAGAGACGTACGGGTTCCAGGCAGCATCTGGGCCGGCGAAGTAGTAGGTGCCGTCGATGCGAAGTTCCTGAAATTCGGACGAGCCCGAAGTGTATTTCTGGTTGGCGTCTGCCCGTGAGTAGAGCGCTTCGACCGACCAGCGCGGCAGGAAGCGGTATTCCACACCAACACCGAAAGTGCCGGTTTCGCTCAGATCCCGTTTGTCGTCAAACAGTTGGAAGCCGGCAAACGGGTTCAGGTAAATGGTTTCCTGGCGATCGGCCAGGGCGGGGGTTGTAAGGGATGTGGCAAGGGCCGCCAAGACGACCGGGCGCATGATCTTCATGCAGAACCTCCTATTTAGTTATTATTTCCTGCAAATCTAATCAGGAACGAAAATTCCAAGAAATTACTATGTTGCTCGGAATTTAGGGCAGTAGGCCTCAAAAAACAAACAAATGACAGTTTCGAGTACGTCCGGAATTGTACGCAGTTCACCGACAAAACAGATTTATTCAGAGGTGATCGTGAAATACAGGTGGGCGCTCTTCTTGCTGAAGTTGAGTGTATCGCCATTGGCAAAGCGCACCTCGAACGAGCTTTCATCTTCGGAAATTACGTCTCCGCTGCCAAAGATGGCATGCACTACCCGTTGTTGATGCCAGACCGGTTCCGGGGTCTGGTCAACGGGCGCACCCTGACCTTCGATAACCACGCCCTCACGCTCCGCATAACGGAGGCTTATGGCGGTCAGCGGGACACTCACTGCCAGTGACTGCTCTGGCGCAGGATGCCCCTGATCCAGAGCGGTTCCGAGTTCATGGGACAGCTCGAAACAGAATTCAGACACAAACCGGCTTGGCCCCTGGTCACCTTCAAGGTGGGGTTTCGGGCTGGCTGGACGGGTGATCAGGTGCAGTGCATTACGGGTCCGGGTCATGCCCACGTAGAGCAGCCGGCGCTCGCTTTCCAGCGCGGCGCGGGCATCGTCTTGTGGCCGAGGGCTGTAGGGCAGATACTTCTCCTGCAGGCCCGGAATGATCACCACCGGCCATTCCAGGCCTTTGGTACGGTGAATGGTGGACAGCAGCACACCGTGATCCCGTTTTTCCCCGGCCTGCTGTCGCAGCGCCTTGAGATGATCCAGCGCCCCGGCGGCATCCACATCCAGATTCTTCAGGTAGTCCCGGAAGCCCTGAACCGTGTCAATCCGCTCCTCGGCACTGTCGTGGGTCAGTGCCAGGCTTCGAATGCCCTCATAAAGATCCATGTGGTCTGCGTACACGCTGATCAGACCCGCCACCGGCCCCTTATACCTCTCAAGCTGCGCCAGCACCTCGCCCAGTTTTCGCAGCTTGCGGGCCTGCATCGGCGCCAGCGCGTCAAAGTCCATCGCCAGCAAGCGTTCATGCCAGGCTCCGTCAAACGCTGCCAAAAATTGCGCCAGGTTCTCCAGCTCCGCTTCCTTCAGACCAACATGGGGAAACCTCAGCAACTGCCGGGCCAGGTCCAGTCGATCGGTATCCGGCAGCAACTTCAATCTGCCTGTCACCACCATCAGCAGCGCCGTAATGGCCTGCACTTCACGACTGAACAACGCGCCCTTGCCGGCATCAATCCGATACGGAATCTGCCGCGCCAACAGTTTGAGCTCAATCGGCACGCTCTGGCTCCAGACCCGGAACAGAATCGCAGTCTGGCTGTTCAGCACTTCATCCTGCTGGCGCACAATCTTCAGCACCTGATCGCCATCGTTCTCGGCCCGATGCAGCGCCACCGCGGTAGCTGGCGTCGACGGGTGCGAGTGGCACAGCACATCCTTGCGCCCGGTGTTGTGACAAATCAGATGATTCGCCAACAGCGCCACCTGATGGCCATAACGGAAGGTATAGCTGAGCGACTGCTCCAGCGGGCTCTCGAACTCATCACTGAACCGCCGCAGAATAAACTCCGGCCGCGCGCCCCGGAACTCGTAAATCGTCTGGTCTGGATCTCCCACCACCGTTACCCGGGCCCGATCCCCGGCGACAAAACGCAGCAACAGATGTTGAATCTCATTGGTGTCCTGGTACTCATCCACCAGAATCAGATCCATCTTGTTGCCCACCAGCCGCTGCAACGGCTGGTTCTGATGAATCGCCATCACCGGCTCATACAGCATATCGGCATAACTGATCCGGCTCTGGCCCTTACGCCACTGCTCAAAGCTGTGGAACAGATCGATCAGATACCGGTGTTTGTCTGAATACCCCAGCTCCTCGAACACCACCTCCGCCGGCGACAGACCGGTCTTCACCAGATCAATAAACCCCGTCGCCGTCTCCACAAATTCCTTCTTGTTGCGCCGGATCTCATCCGCCAGATCCTCCGGCGCCAACCGCCGCGTCAGCATCCAGGCCTGGTAGGCAATCTCCTGCTCGGTCAGAATCTTGTCCGAAAACCCCGGCAGATAGCCCTCCCGAACAAAGCGCTTATACAACCGCAGCCCCATGGCGTGGTAAGTCCGGATCTCCGGCAGCGCCAGCCCGGACTGGGCACACACCTCCTGCAGCTTGCGCTCGAAATCCACCCGCGCACTGCGGTTGAACATCAACACCAGCACCCGGTCCGGATCATGCCCCTGCGCCAACAGAAACCGGATCCGCCAGGCCAGGGTAGAGGTCTTGCCACTGCCGGCAACAGCGGTGATCACCGAATGCTCGTAACCGGCGGTAATGATCGCCCGCTGCTCATCGGTCAGAAAATCCGGCAGGTAAGAAGTATCAGGGATTTGGGGTTTGGTAGGCATGGGCGCTATTGTACTGGCCAACTGGTAGTGGGAATAGCGCTGCCGCATAATTGCCATAAAGGCGGTCGGGCAGAGCGAATACAGCTCCGGGGTATGAAAACAGGCTTCGGGCAGGCTTTCCAAAACTGTGCGGAGCCAGGGATGGCGGAGCCCAAGCGTCACATGGATGTGCCGAAGGAGCGTGTTTTGGAAAGCCTGCCCGAAGCCTGTTAACACCATAATCAGAAGGTTAAGTCATGGAAAAATCTGAAGCATTGAACGTACTGGGCGAAAAACTGGAAACCTGCGGCACAGACCCGAAAACCGGCTTCTACCGGGACGGCTGCTGCAATACCGGCCCGGATGATTTTGGCAACCACACCGTCTGCACCATCGTCACCGCAGACTTTCTCGACTACTCCAAAGCCCAGGGCAACGACCTTTCCACTCCCAGGCCGGAATTCGGCTTCCCCGGCCTCAAGCCCGGCGACAGCTGGTGCCTCTGCGCCGGACGCTGGCAAGAAGCCTTCGAAGCCAAGTGCGCACCCCGGGTCAAACTGCGGGCTACTCACCAAAACGCCCTCGAAGTCTGCCAGCTCAACGACCTCAAAGCCCACACCGCCGACCTCAGCTGAATGACCACTGATCCCACCTCCGCACCAGAACACGCCTGGTCCGACTTGCAGGCCGCTCTGGCGGCCCAGGGCCATCGACGCCTCGTTCTGGTAGAGGGCGATCAACAACACGCGCTCGCCTGGATTCGTCAGCAGCTGCCACAGCTCAATACCAGCCACAGCCTCTGGATAGGCCGCCCCGAGCACGCCGAAGCGGTTGGTATGCCGCACTTGCAGGCCAGTCAATACCGACAATGGCTGGGCCGGGAAACCAGCCTGCTGATCTGGGATGGCTGGCAGGGCAACCCGCCGGACGCCATTGCCGCACTCTCCGGCACCCTGCAGGCCGGCGGCTTGCTGTTCTGGTTAATGCCCGCGCTGGCCTCCTGGCCCGATCACGCCGACCCGGATTACGCCCGAACCGGCCTGGAGCAGGCGCAAAACCACCCGTTCGCCGCCCGGCTTGCCCGCAAACTGGCGCAAGACCCTTCCGTTATCCGGGTAAGGGCACGGGCCAGCGCCCCGCCGGACCTGCCCGAACTGCCGACGCAGGGCAGCCCGTTCCTACCGGGAACCACCGAGCAGCAGCAAGATCTGATCCAACAGCTTCTGCACTTTGGCCAGGGCCGCCGCCGCCGGCCTCTGGTGATCACCGCAGACCGGGGGCGCGGTAAATCCGCCGCCCTCGGTATCGCTGCCGCCCGCCTGTTACTGGCCGGCCGGCAGCGAGTCATCGTCACTGCACCTTCGCGCGATAACCTGCACAGCCTGTTCCGGCATGCCGTGCTCGAACTGGCGGAGGATCTGGCGGAGCAGTCGGAGGTTGAGTTAATCACCCGTGGCGGTCAGCGCCTGAGCTTTGTCCCGGTTCGCGAACTGTTATTCGAACGCCCGGAAGCTGAAGTCGTGCTGGTGGATGAAGCTGCCGGCCTGCCAGCGCATTGGCTGCGGGATATCCTGCTGGGCTGGCCCAGAGTAGCCTTTGCCAGCACGGTACATGGCTATGAAGGCACCGGCCGGGGCTTTGCGATCCGGTTCCGGGATATTCTGGATCGGGAAACTCCGCAGTGGCGAGGTGTCTCGATTCAGCAGCCGGTGCGCTGGGCGCCTGGCGACCCCCTGGAAAAACTGGTGTTTGAGATGTTTCTGCTGGCGGCAGAGGGGCCGGCAAGTTCAATTGCTGATGCGGCTCAGGTCACCCTTGAGACCTGGTCGCCGTCGCAGGCCAGCGAGGTTGAGCTGGCGGAAGCCTTTGGCCTGCTGGTGGATGCCCATTACCGGACCACTCCGGCAGACCTGCGGCAATGGCTGGATGACCCGGCGGCGCAATCCTGGCGCGCGTTGTATCAGGGTCGAACCGTGGGTGTGCTCTGGGGAGCGGTGGAAGGCGGGCTGTCGGAAGAACTGGCAGATCAGGTGGTTCAGGGCAAACGCCGGCTCAGGGGTCACCTGCTGGCGCAATCCCTGGCCAGCCACGGCGGTTTTCCGGAGGCGGCCAAGCTGAGAACACTCCGGATCGTTCGAATTGCGGTATCGGAACAGGCCCGCCACCTTGGCATCGGGCGACGCCTGGTTGCGGCCGCTGCGACCGCCTGCCAGCAACAGGGGCTGGATACTCTGGGCACCAGCTTTGGCGGCAACCGGGGATTACTGGCATTCTGGCAGGCTAGTGGTTTGCAGGTGGTGCGTGTCGGGCTGCAGCAGGAAGCGACCACCGGAGAGTTTCCCCTGCAACTATTGCAGGGCCTGTCGCCGGCCGGCACTTGCCTGGCCCAAAGGCTTCGTGCCCGCTTCGCACACCACTGGCAGGTCTTGATCCCGAGGCACTGGTCGGTGATGGATCCGCATCTGCTGGCGGCGGTGGGCGCAGATTTACCTCCGCTCCATGGGCTGGATGCGGAGGATCGGCGCGACTTGACCGCCTTTGCGGAAGGCTTCCGGGGCTTCGAACTTACCTTGCCGGTGTTGCAGGCGCTTGCCGCCGGTCAGGGCGCCATGACCTGGTTTTCAACCCAGCCGGCGTTGGCGCTCTGGTGCCACGTCGTACTTCAGGGCTGGTCCTGGCGGGAAGTGCAGTTGGCGGGGCTGTGCACCGGTCAGCGGGATGGCGAGCAGCAATTGCGTCAGCTGGTCTGTCAACTTCTGCAAAACGGACCCGAGTTGTGACCGGCTCGATTTAATTGTGGCAGTTTGCTGCCCAGAATGACTGTAAAAATCACATAAGAGAATTCAGGTTATGGCCAGGGAAGTGGGCAAGGTACTGTCTCTGTTTTTCGTTTGTTGGGTGTCGGTGATGTCGACAGGGTGTGCCAGCATCGACGGCAGCTCCGGGCAATCTGAGCAGGCGGGGGATGCGTCCCAGCTGATGGCGGCGGTCAGGGCGGATGAAGACAGAATGGTTCTTGATCTTCTGTCGAAAGGAGTTGCCCCCGATTTCCAGGAGAGCAATGGCGAGAGTCCACTGATGGTGGCGGCTGCCAACGGCAACCGGCGCATCGCGCGTTTGTTGCTGGCGGCAGGCGCAGAGGTGAACGCCCGGGACGACAGCGGCTCTACTCCGGTCATTCGCGCCGCCGAAAACGGTCATCTGGCGGTGGTCCGGACCCTGCTGGCAGCTGGCGCCAACGTTAACGTCAGTCAGGGTGGCAAGTCGCTGCTGATGAGGGTGGTCAACAGCGGTGATTTGCTGACCGCCGAGATGCTGCTGGCTGCTGGGGCCGATGTGCATTACCGGGGCACCGGCGGTCGAACGGCGCTGGATCTTGCCCGGGCCAGCAACAACCAGGATCTGGAAATGCTGTTGGTGCAGGCGGGCGCGGCCCGTTAGTCAGAAGGCCAGCGCCTGTTGCCTTCTCACCGGTTGTCGCTCAATCCAGTGCCATCGGGTCGTCTGAATCGTCCCACACCGGCGGAAAATGCTGCTTGACAACCTCCTGCGGTACATCGGCGACGGAGGCATACGACCAGATTGGTGAGCGATCCTTATCGACCATCAGGGCCCGGATGCCTTCAGCCAGATCGGGCCTGCGGGTACACTCCATTGCCATCGCCAGTTCCATCCGGAAAATGTCCTTCAGGGACATCTGTTGGCCTTTGCGCAATTGATTCCACACCAGCCAGGCAGTCACCGGGCAGCCCTGTCTGAGCGTTTGCATGCAGGTTTGCCACCAGGGATCGTCGCTTTCTGAGGCCAGCAACCGTTCGACAATACCCGGCAACTCGTCGCCGGCGCTGAGCCGTGCAATGGTCTGCTCGTGCCGCTCCAGATGGCCGGGTGTCAGCGCCCGATAATCCAGAGCATCGAGCTGGTTGAGCAGCCGGAACAGTCGATTGTCATCGGCTGCCTGGCCGCCAGTCCAGCGTTCCTCTTGCAACCGGGCCAACAGCGTTTCCGTGTGATCGGCGTCAACCACCAGGTCGGCCAGACCAACGCGAAGCGCGTCGCTGACGTTAAGGCGTGCGCCGGTCAAACCCATGAACAGTCCCAGGCGGCCGGGCAGACGGTTCAGAAACCAGCTGGCCCCGACATCCGGAAAAAGGCCGATGCTGATTTCCGGCATGGCGAGGGTTACATCGGGAGTGACCAGGCGGTAACGGCAGGCCGACAGCAAACCCAGGCCGCCCCCCATTACCACGCCCTGTGCCACGCCAACCACCGGCTTGGGAAAGCGGTACAGGCGGTAATTCAGGCGGTATTCCCGGGTAAAGAAGCGAGCGGGGGCTTCGGTATCGCCATGCCCCATGAGGCCATCGTACAGCGTTCGGATATTGCCGCCGGCGCAGAAGCCCCGTTCACCGGCACCCCGCAGCACCACCAGGCAGATCCGGCTGTCTGTTGCCCACCGATCCAGTGCTTCCTGAGCCTGCATGACCATGTCTTCGGTCAGGGCATTCAGGGTGTTCGGGGCGTTCAGCGTCAGCAGGCCGATGTGGCCTTGGCGGCAGGCGAGTTCCTGGACCTCTACGGGCATGAAGTGTGTCTCCGGCAATCGGGTTGCGCTGTTATCGGATGTGTTTAACGGTTTGTTCGTACTGTCGTTTACTCAATTCAAGCGTAAAACAAGACCATGGTCGCACGGATGTCCTTGATCTATCACATTTGAGCCATGGGCCGCCTGTGTTATAAGTGAATTCTGATTTACTGTCCGGTCACAAGCGCCGGTGTGTAAACGTTAAAACGATGAGAGGGTGAACACAATGAATCTGAAACACTTCGCGGTTGCCGGTCTTTTTGCTCTGGGCACTGTCGTTCCGGTTGCGGCTGTAGCGGCCGATGCTGAAGCTGGTAAAGCCAAAGCAGCGGTTTGCGCGGCTTGCCACGGGCAGAACGGTATCTCCCAGATCCCGATGTATCCGAACCTGGCCGGCCAGAAAGAGCAGTATCTGGTGGCTTCTCTGAAAGCTTACAAAAATGGCCAGCGCCAAGGTGGCCAGTCGGCGGTCATGCAGGGCCAGGCAACCGGCCTGAGCGATGCCGACATCGCCAATCTGGCAGCCTTCTACGCCAGCCTGCCAGCCGACGGCGGCAAGTAATTGCGATGTTGCAGTGGTGCGGCTTACGCCGCGCCACTGACAATCCGGTAGCTCGGTCGGTAAGCCGATGAGCCCGGCAACTTCATTCGGTTTTGTGCTATAAACTGCTCCAGCATGGCCTCGAGAGGCTTGATCAGCGTCGGGTCGCCAGCAATCTCGAACGGGCCTTTCGCCTGAATCTGTCGAATTCCGTTTTCTTTTACGTTCCCCGCCACAATGCCGCTGAAAGCCTTGCGTAGATTGGCCGCAATCAGATGCACTGGCTGGTCCCGATGCAGCTCCAGCGCCCGCATATTATCGTGGTCGGGCTCGAACGGTAGCTGAAACACTGGGTCGATTTTCAGCATCCAATTGAAATAGTAAGCGTCTTGCATGGCACGGCGGAAGGTTTCCACTTCCTTCATGCCTTGCTTCATGGTCTGTGCGACCCGGGCCGGGTCATCAATGATGATTTCGTATTTGCTGGCGGCTTCATCGCCCAGGGCATTGCGGATGAACTTGTCGATCATCTCGAAATATTCCGCGTTGTCCTGACGGCCGGTGAACACCACCGGAAACGGCAGGTCCGCGTTATCCGGGTGCAACAGAATGCCCAGCAGGTAAAGAATCTCTTCGGCGGTACCGACACCACCCGGGAACACGATCACGCCGTGACCACAGCGGACGAACGCTTCCAGGCGTTTCTCGATGTCCGGCATGATCACCAGCTCGTTGACAATGGGGTTGGGAGCCTCGGCCCCGATGATGCCCGGCTCGGTAATGCCGATGTATCGACCGTTCTTAACCCGTTGTTTGGCATGACCAATGGTGGCGCCTTTCATGGGGCCTTTCATGGCGCCCGGGCCGCAACCGGTGCAAATGCTCAGAGCGCGCAGACCAAGCTGATGGCCTACGTCTTTGCTGTACTGGTATTCATCGTGACTGATGGAGTGGCCACCCCAACACACCACGATATCGGGTTGACGCCCGGCTTCCAGTACTCGCGCGTTACGCAGAATGTGGAACACCAGATTGGTGATTTCTTCCGGATTGTCCCGGCGGAAACCGGCCACGGTGTTGGGGATGGAGTTGCTGTAAACAATATCGCGCAACACCGAAAAAAGGTGCTCACGAATGGCCCTGAGCATCTCGCCGTCGACAAAGGCATGGCCGGGCGCGTTGATCAGTTCCAGTTTGAGGCCCCGTGGTTGGGGCACCAGGCGTACATCAAAATCGGCATGTGCCTCCATCAACTCCTGACAATCGTCGGTCTCAACGCCGGTGTTGAGTACAGCCAGAGCGCACTGGCGGAACAAACGATACAAGCCACCCTCGCTCTTGTCCTTGAGACGGTTTACCTCGTGGTTGGACAGTATTTCGAGGCTGCCCTCTGGAGAGACCAGGGCATTCATGGTGGGTTCGGTCATCGGTGGTGGAGCTCCTGATGGTTTCGGCAATGACGGATTTTGAGCCGCTTGGGCAAAAGAGTACACTAAGGCCTTTCCGCTTTTTACGCTACCCGACGTTAATCCGATCTAAGACTTTTTTATGAAATTGCTAATCCGTCCCGCCCCGGAAGTGGCTATCAAGAGTAAACCTGTCCGTAACCAGCAGATGCGTCAGCTGCGCCAGAATATCCGTAAGCTGTTAGCTCGTCTGGACCACGACATCCGGGTGGATGGCAGCTGGGACCGGGTGGATGTAGAGCTTCCCGATGGCCGCGGCCTGGAAGGACCAGCTATTGATGAGCTGACTCGCATTCCTGGTATCGCTACCATCCAGGAGATCGGGGTGTTTCCGTTCGTCGGTCTGGGAGATGTCGGTGACAAGGCCGTGCAGGCCTACGCTGACCGCCTGGCGGGCCAAACCTTTGCGGTGCGGGTGCGCCGTCACGGCAGACATGACTTCCGTTCCATTGACCTTGAGCGCTCAGTGGGTGCAGCGTTGCTGCGGGCATCAGACGCCAGCGGCGTAAACCTGAAGCATCCGGATCTGGAAGTGCGCATCGAGCTGAACGAAGCGCAGTTCCACATTGCTCACCGGCGTCATGAGGGTCTGGGTGGCTATCCTTTGGGTACCATTGAAACCGTGATGACGCTGATCTCCGGGGGCTATGACTCGTCGGTTGCCGCATATCTGATGATGCGCCGGGGCATCCGCAGCCATTTCCTGTTTTTCAACCTTGGTGGGCCGGCACATGAGGTCGGGGTGCGTCAGGTGGTGCATTATCTTTGGCAGCGTTATGGTGCGTCTCACAGCGTGAGGTTTATCTCGGTGCCGTTTGACGGTGTGGTGGCCGAAATCATGCGCTCAGTGAATCACCGCCACTGGGGCGTGGTGCTGAAACGTCAGATGCTGAAAGCGGCAGCTGAAATCGCCCGATACTATTCGGCCACCGGTCTGGTGATGGGCGACGCTGTAGCGCAGGTATCGAGCCAGACCCTGACCAACCTGAACGTCGTCGACCGGGCCAGTGACGAAGTGGTGTTGCGACCGCTGATTGCCATGGACAAACAGGAGATCATCCGGATTGCCAGGAACATTGGCACCGAACCTTTTGCCCGCAACATGCCGGAATACTGTGGTGTGATTTCCAGTAAGCCGGTAACGCGCGCCAGGCTGCACCGGGTTGAGGAAGATGAGGCCAACCTCAATCCGGAGGTGCTGGCGCAAGCGGTCAGCGCCCGCACCGATGTGATGGTCAGCAAGCTGCTGGACAGTGTCACCACGCCGGAGGAGGTCGAGCTGGTGCAAACACCGGCGGTGGCCGATGTCATCATCGACGTTCGCCACCCCTCAGAGGAGGCGCGCGCACCGCTGGCGTTAACCAACAACAAAGTGCTCAAGATTCCCTTCTACGAGCTGAGCCAGCAGTTATCGGCCCTGTCCGGTGACCGCCAATACCTGCTTTATTGTGACCGGGGCACCATGAGCCGGATGCACGCCGGTCACTTGCGGGCCGACGGCCACAATAACGTCAAGGTATACGCCCCGGCCGCGTGATTCAGCCTGCGAGACCTTTGAAGAACTGCTGGACATTCTCGCTCAGGGTGTCCAGATCGTACCCGCCTTCTTGCACCACCAGCGTGGGCAGCCCCAGTTGACGGATGTGGGTGCTGAGCCGGCAGAAGCCTTCCGACGATACCGAGACCTTGGCCTGCGGGTCGTTCTTGTAGATATCAAAGCCGAGCGGCAGGATCAGCACATCCGGTTGATACAGCCGTATCGCCGCCAGCGCCTCGTCCACCTTGGTAAAGAAGTCGTCTTCACTGGCGCCATGGGGCATGGGGAGGTTGATGTTGTAGCCGTAGCCTTCGCCTTCGCCACGTTCGTTTTCAAAGCCACTGACCACCGGGTAAAAGTTGGTGGGGTCGCCGTGAATGGAGATGTACAGCACGTCGCTGCGTTCGTAAAAAATTTCCTGAATGCCCTGGCCGTGGTGCATGTCGGTATCAAAAATGACCGCGCGCGGGAACCGGCTTTTCAGGTGCTCAGCCGCAATGGCCGCGTTGTTCAAGTAGCAGAAACCACCGGCGGCATCCTTGCGGGCGTGGTGCCCGGGCGGGCGGCACACCGCGTAGGCGGTGCGCTCTCCAGCGATCAGGGCGTCGGCTGCGGCGAGTGCGGACTGGGCGGACCAGTAGGCGGCTTTCCAGGTGTTTTCACCGATCGGGCAGCTGCCATCGGCCTGATAACAGGCGGCTTCGGCCAGGATACCGCGCATGGCGTTGGGCGAGCGCACGAAGATATTGGACATCACTTCATCGCCCCAGTCGTCCATCTCCATCCAGCGGTGGTGGGCCGACTCCAGAAACCGGAGATAGCCCAGATCGTGCACCCGGGAAATCGCGGCCGCGCCCTGATCGGCCGGTTCCAGCACCGGGATTCCCATTGCTTTCAGGCCCTCCAGCATTTGACTGGTGCGGTCTGGCACCTCCTGAGGTTGGCGCATCTGGCCCCGTGTGAAATACGTTTTGGGAATATGCAGATCTTGCGTAGGATGGAAAAATGCTTTCATTAAACAGCCTCCTTGGGGGCTCGGAATATCTCTCCCGAGTATAGGCGGTGACAGTTCAGGGTCAAAAATCGCCGGGAGCGATTGTTGATGTTGTCGGAGTAGCCGGCCTCAAAAAATCGCTACTTGCTTTACAGGCCGGCACTCAAGATCCACTATGAAAGACATTCACGACCAAGACAAGCGCTCTGAACCGGGGCGTGTCAGCAGGCACAGAAGAGGAGCCGAGATGATCGAGTCACCATTGCTGGACAACCTTACAGGCTACATCGGCGGGCGTTGGATCGACAACACCGGCGGTACTACGTTTGATGTATTCAACCCGGCCACCAGAGAAGTGATTGCCAAGGTAGCTTCGATGCCGGAGGACGAAGTGCTGGCAGCGGTTGAAGCGGGCAAGTCCGCGCTCAGGCTGACCAGCCCATGGCCGATTGAAACTCGCCGAAAATGGCTTGAAGGCATCCGTGATGGCCTGAGAGAGCACCGGGAAGAGATCGGCAGAATTCTTTGCCTGGAGCATGGCAAGCCCCTCAAAGAAGCTGAAGGCGAAGTGGAATACGCCGCCGGCTTTTTTGACTATTGCGCCAAACACATTAATGCGCTGGACGCCCATACCCTGACCGAGAAGCCCAAGGATTGCACCTGGACCGTCCATTACCGCCCGGTTGGCGTAGTGGGGCTGATCGTGCCCTGGAACTTCCCGATCGGGATGATTGCCAAGAAGCTTTCGGCTGCGCTCGCCGCGGGCTGCCCCTCGGTCATCAAACCCGCCAGCGAAACACCCCTGACCATGGTGGCGCTGTTTGCCCTGATGGATAAGCTGGATCTGCCCGATGGCATGGTCAACCTGGTGATGGGTAAGGCCAGCATGATCGGCAAGGTACTGTGCGAACACAAAGACGTGCCCATGCTCAGCTTTACCGGCTCCACCGAAGTCGGTCGCAGGCTGATTCTGGACACCGCCGAGCAGGTGAAAAAACTGGCCCTGGAGCTGGGTGGCAACGCGCCATTTATCGTGTTTGACGACGCCGATCTGGATGTTGCTGCCGATAACCTGATCGCCAACAAATTCCGCGGTGGTGGTCAGACCTGCGTATGCGCCAACCGGATTTTCATCCATGAAGACGTGGCAGAATCTTTTGGTCAGAAACTGGCTGAACGAGTCGGCCGTATGGCCGTTGGCGACGGCATGAAAGAGGGTATCGATATTGGCCCTCTGATCAATCAAGCCGGCTTCGACAAGGTAAAAGGGCACCTGGAAGACGCCCTGGCCAACGGCGCCACCCTGGTCGCCGGCAAGAAGCCGGATGAGCTCGGTGATGGCCTGTTCTTCCCGCCCACCGTGGTGATGGGTGTTGACCGCGACATGCGCTGCTACCGGGAAGAAACTTTCGGCCCGCTGGTACCCATGGCACTGTTCCGGACCGAAGAAGACGTCATCGAGGCCGGTAATGATACCGAATTTGGTTTGGCTTCTTACGTGTTCACCGCCGATGCCGCTCGTGCCCAGCGCGTTGCCGCCGGCCTGCGCTTTGGCCATGTTGGCTGGAACACAGGTACCGGGCCGACTCCGGAAGCGCCGTTTGGTGGTATGAAAGCCTCCGGCATTGGCCGGGAAGGTGGTCTGGAAGGGTTGTTTGAGTTTGTCGAAGCGCAAACGGTACCGCGCGGCTTCTGAGTCGGCGGTTACAGAACGCAAAAAGGCGAGCCGAGGCTCGCCTTTTTGCGTTTACTGACTTGCGATCAGGGTGTCAGGATCACTTTAACGCTGTCATCCACATCCGCAGAGTCGATATAACCAATACCGCCTGGCGTAGAAGCCACCTGGGCCTTCACGGCTGCCGCGTTGCCGGCCTCTTCAGGCGGCTGACCACGGCCGGTGAACACCTGCTGAGACCAGAACGCTTTCAGCTGGGCATCGTTGCGGCCGGTCACCTTGTCGTGAAACTCGGCACGACTGGCGTTGCCTTCCGGCAGTTCAAACGGCTTGGCGCTCTGACCATCGGGCAAGGCTTTGCTGCGGTTCAGGTAAAGGTCCCGAACTTCATTGGCAGCGATGCTATCCGGTCCGCCGGGATGCCCAATTACCACCACATCGGCAAGTGCGAGAGGGCTGGCCAGCAAGCTGGCCGCAAATAACAGGCTTAGCTTTTTCATGGGGCCTCCTTAGAATGCCGATTCGAGTTTCAGGGTGTAGACGTTGGTGCTGTTGGTACCTGAGGATAAAATATAGGTAGGGTTCAGGTTGCCAGTGCCTTTGTCGAAGCCTCGGGAGTGGGTGAAGTCTGCCTTGATGGCGACGCCTGGAGTGATATCCCAACGGGTGCCAACACTGTAATCTTCACGTTGGAAGTTCAGAATAGACTCTGGTGCTAACGGGTCTCCGCCGGTTGTGGTCACGAAGCCCAGACGCTCTTCATCATCTTTGCTTTCAACCCAGCCAAATGCGACGTAGGGCGTCCAGGTACCGAGACGGTGTCCGATGGACAAATACGCGGAATCGGTATCGGCAAACTTGCCATCGACTTCAACGCGGGTCACTTCACCAATGACCTGCCAGCGACCATCATCATAGCTGGCGCCCACGCCATAGAAGTTGCCGCGGTCACCATCGGCAAGTACGGTGTTTACCTCTGCTCCTGCCGGTGCCTGAGCCGCCAGGCGGGTTGCATCAATATCCGCTTCAGCCGTCGCCGCTACACCCCTTACCGTCCACACATAATCGGTCCAGGTCAGGTTCAGGCCTGCCACATTGCGCAGTTCAACGTCACCGGAGTTGCCATCTTCATCGGTAAAGCCGGTAAAGAAGTTGGCTGTCAGTGAGGAGTTGTCAAAGTTGAAGTTGTAGGTGGCATCGGCACCCACGTAGCTGGTGACCGCAATCGGGCCGTACACGCTCTGGGGCGGGCGTGCCCAGGGCTGGGCATAGCCTACCTCCAATGAATCCGAGTACATGAAGAACGGCAAGCGCATTTTGCCCGCACGCAGCTGCAGATTGTTGGTGGGGCGATGGCTCAAGTAGGCCCATTCAACTTTTGGCTCCCAGTCATCCGCGCCACGGCCAACCAGCTGCATCACGATCTGGCTCTGCTGGGTAACGTCGAAGGTGCCCTGCAGGGCGAACAGGCTCAGGTCTTTCACTTCGGATTCTTCAGTAATGCCCGCGTAGCCGGCATCGTTACTGGCACGAGCATAGCCTGTGCTGAAAAAGCCGTTAAAGCGCACGCCAGTGTCTTTCGCCGAGTTCAGTTGTTGTTGCATGGAGTTCAGCTGCTGCTGCATGCGCTCCAGGGTTTGTTCGGTATCTTGTGCCAGTGCCGGTGTTGCGGCAATCGCCAGCGCCAGGGGCGCGACGGTGAAAAAGCTCTTCATCAGGAATATCCTAGTCTTTGGTTATGCATTAAACGCGGAACTGGCCGGCCACACTTTGCAATCCATTACTTACGTCCTGGATCTTGCGGCTGACGGTGTCCAGTTCATCGGTACTTTCCATCACGGCCTCGGCGTTGCGATGCATATCGCCCATGTGGCCGGTGACTTCCCCGAATGTGGTGCTCTGCTCATAGGTGGCAGCAGCAATCTGTTCATTCAGCTCACTGATCTGCTGAACGCTGTCTAGAATCTTACTCAGTACTTCACCGGATTCGGTGGTAGCGTCTACGCCCTGGCGGGCCATCTCGACACTGCCTTGCATGGAAGTGACCGCGTTGCCGGACAGCTTGGACAGCTCGGAAATGACCTGCTTGATTTCTTCGGTGGCCTTGTGAGTTCGCACGGCCAGCCCGCGCACTTCATCAGCCACGACCGCAAAGCCCCGGCCATGCTCACCGGCCCGGGCGGCTTCGATGGCGGCATTCAGGGCCAGCAGATTGGTCTGCTCGGCGACGGTCTGAATGGTTTCCAGCAGGCCGCCGACTTTCACTGAGAAGTCGTCAAACTGATTTACCAGGCCCGCGGTTTTCTCGATCTCTGCCATCAGTTGCTGGATGGTTTTGATGTTGCTGTTGACCTTTTGCTGGCCAGTGGTGGCAAATTTCGATGCATCCTGAGTCTGGTCAGAGGCGGATGACGCAAACCCCGCCACCTCTTCCACACTCCTGACCAGTTCTTCCACCGAGTTGCGGGTTGAGGAAATGGCCTGGGCCTGCTGGCTGATGCGTTGCAGATTGGTTCGGCTGGTACCGGCCAGATGCGAGGCCACGCCGTTCAGTTCGCCAATGTCGTGCTGGATGGTGCCGAACGACTTGTGCAGCTTTTCAACAAAAAGATTGAACTGATTGACCAGCTCGCGCAGTTCGTCTTTGCCGTCGTAGGTGATTCGTGAGGTTAGATCGCCCTCCCCAGAGGCCATGTTTCTGAGTGAGCTGATGATCTGTTGCAGGCTTCGGGAAATGGACTTGCCAATGACCAGGCTCAAGACCACCAGAACGATGAGAGCGACAATTAATATGCTCAAGGACGCAGTGCCGGCCTCACTTGAGGCTTCGATGGTGTCGTCAATGGCCTGGGTCAGCTGGCTTTCCATGGTGTTGCGCATGTTATCCAGATCGGTGCGCAGCGTGTTCAACCGGGCGGCGTTAGCGGAAGCGTCCTCGCCAATGCGGCTAAAATCGGCGGTGCCTTCGATAATGGCGGTCGCCATGCGGGTAGCGTTATCGTAATAGGTTTCCAGATCCTTCCGGAGTGTCGCTGCGCGGTCTTTCAGGCCGGGGTTAAGTGCTGCGATTTTTCCGAGGTTCTGTGTAATCTCGTTTCGTTGCTCCCGGGTGGCGCCCAGCTGCTGATCGTCACCGGTAGTGACGGCGCTGTTGATTTGATTTTCAATCAGCTGGAGCAGGCCCTGGTTAATAGTGGACAGTTCAAGGGAAGGGTAGAGTTGATCCCGAACTTCGCTGAGCCGTTCCGAGTTATTGCGTTCGGTAATAATGGAAAATGCCTGGCTGACCACAAAAGCAGCAACTGCCACGATCACCAGTAGAGCCAGCTTGTGAGAAATCTTCAGTGATGAAAGCATGTAAGCAGTTCCTGTACGCCTGACCTGCAACTTAGGTCTGACGGCATTCTAGGTGGTTTTTTGAACGCCTGACACGAAATTAATGTGTCAGTGTGTTAAAGGGTGTATCGGCGATAGGGGCGTCTTCTTTATAGCCAGTTGTTGAATTTTCGGGGATATACTCACTTGTTGGTAGGCTGAGGCGCAAAGGACGAATGTGATCAGGCCTGATACAATGCCTGTAAATTTAACCAGTGATGAAGCCGATCTCCATGGATGTCTCCCACATAATCGATCCCCTCAACGACGCCCAGCGTGAGGCCGTGACCGCCCAGAACGATCACCTGTTGGTGCTGGCGGGTGCCGGCAGTGGTAAAACCCGGGTGCTGGTGCACCGGATTGCCTGGTTGATGACCGTAGACCGGGTGCCGCCCACCGGTATTCTGGCGGTGACCTTCACCAACAAAGCCGCCAAAGAGATGCGTTACCGCATCGAGCAGATGATGAACATTCCCTCCCGGGGTCTGTGGTTTGGCACCTTTCACGGTATCGCCCACCGCCTGTTGCGCTCGCACTGGAAAGACGCTGGCCTGCCCGAAAACTTCCAGGTGCTGGACAGCGACGATCAGCTGCGCATGGTCAAGCGGGTGATGCGGGAGTTCCAGATTGATGAAAGCCAGTGGCCGCCGAAACAGGCCCAGTGGTTTATCAACAGCCAGAAAGACGAAGGCTTGCGGGCGGATCACATCCAGGAAAACCCCGGCGACCACTTCACCAACACCATGCTGAAAGTCTACCGCCAATACGAAAAGCTCTGCCAGCAGGGCGGTCTGGTGGATTTCGGCGAGTTGCTGCTGCGCTCTCACGAGCTTTGGTTACACCGCCCGGAACTGTTAACGCATTATCAGAGCCGGTTTCAGCACATTCTGGTGGACGAGTTCCAGGACACCAACACCATCCAATACGCCTGGCTGCAGGTGCTGGCCAGTAACCGGGTGCCGCTGACCGTGGTCGGCGATGACGACCAGTCCATCTACGGCTGGCGCGGTGCCAAGATCGAGAACATCCAGCAGTACCAGCGGGACTTTCCCAACGCCCGGCTGGTCAGGCTGGAGCAGAACTACCGCTCCACCCAAATGATCCTGAAAGCCGCCAACTCGGTGATCGCCAACAACCAGGGCCGGCTTGGCAAGGAATTGTGGACCGACGGCCCGGATGGCGAGCCGATCAGCCTGTACGCGGCCTTCAACGAGCAGGACGAAGCCAACTACATCGCGGACTCCATTACCGCCTGGGTTAATGACGGCAACCTGCGCAGTGAGTCGGCGATTCTGTACCGTTCCAACGCCCAGTCCCGGGTGTTGGAAGAATCCCTGATGCGCCAGGGTATTCCTTACCGCGTTTATGGCGGCCTGCGTTTTTACGACCGCCAGGAAATCCGCAATGCGTTGGCCTATTTGCGGCTGGTGCAATACCACCGGGACGACGCCGCTTTTGAGCGGGTGGTGAATATTCCGACCCGGGGCGTTGGCGCCAAAAGCCTGGCCGAGCTGCGGGCGTACGCTACCGAACAGGGCATTTCCCTGTGGGAGTCTGCCGAACGCATGCTGGCGGCCGGGCAAGTCAAAGGCCGGGCCAAAACCGGACTGCAGTCGTTTATGGAGATCATCAACGAGTTGTCGGCCATGGTCGGTGATGCCTCGCTGCAAGGCCTGATGAAGCAGGCCATCGAAAACAGCGGCCTGAAGGATTACCACGCCAGCGAAAAAGGCGAGAAAGGCCAGGCGAGGGTAGAGAACCTGGAAGAGCTGGTGAACGCGCTGTCGGATTTCGAGGTGGAAGACGGCGTGGATGCGTTGTCGGAATTCCTCGCCCAGGCGGCACTGGATGCTGGCGGTGGTCAGGCCGAAGATCATGAGGACAGCGTTCAGTTGATGACCCTGCACTCGGCCAAAGGCCTGGAGTTCCCGCTGGTGTTCCTGGCCGGTGTCGAGGAAGGTTTGTTCCCTCACAGCATGTCGCTGGAGGAGCCTGGCCGCATGGAAGAAGAGCGCCGCCTGGCCTATGTCGGCATCACTCGGGCCATGCGAAAGCTGGTGCTCACTTACGCCGAGTCCCGCCGTTTGTACGGCCAGGAAAAGTTCCATGCGTTGTCGCGCTTTGTGCGGGAGATCCCGGCGGATTGTCTGCAGGAAGTCCGGCTGCGCAACACGGTCACCCGCCCGGCCATGGTCGGGCGCCCCAATGAGAGCATGTTCGCTCAGGATTCCGCCCAGCAGTCCGGCTTCAGTCTCGGTCAGCGCGTGCGTCATCCCAAGTTTGGCGAGGGTATTGTGTTGAACTCCGAGGGCACCGGGCACCACACCCGGGTGCAGGTGAACTTCGATGAAGGGGCCAAGTGGCTGGTTCTGGCTTATGCCCCTTTGGAAGCCTGCTAGCTTTAGGGGGTGAGCACAGGGTTGGGCAGTGTGCTTGTCGCTTTTACATCAGGACGGCATAGATCACGCCGGCCAGAATGATGCGGTAAACAACATACGGCCACATGCCGATCTTGTTGAGCCACTTCAGGAAGAAGTGGATGGCCGTGATGGCAGTCAGGAACGACGTTACGCCGCCTACCAGAAAACCACTCCAGTCCACGAGGATGTCCGAGGTCGCCACCTCCAGCAACTTCACCGACCCCGCCAGCGCAATAATCGGAATCGCCAGCAGGAATGAAAACCGCGATGCGGCTTCCCGGGACAGGCCCAGGAACAGGCCGGCGGTGATGGTGACGCCGGAGCGGGAGGTGCCGGGGACCAGGGCCAGGGCCTGGGCGCAGCCGACGATGACGGCGTCTTTCCAGGTCAGGGAGTCCATGGTGCGGTTTTTCTTGGGGAGCCAGTCGGCCCAGCCCAGCAGCAAGCCGAAGACCAGCGTGGTGACAAACATCACCTCCACCGCCCGCAATTCGTTGTCGATCATGTCTAGCAACGCCAGTCCGGCGAGGCCGGCGGGGATGGTGCCGATCACCAGAAACCAGGCCAGGTTGCCCTGGCCAATCATTCGGCGCTTGGCCAGCGAGAGCAAGCCGTCGTGGGTGATGGCCAGAACGTCTTTGCGGAAGTACAGCACCACCGCCAGCAGCGTGCCGATGTGCACCGCCAGATCAAAACCAACGCCCTGATCTGCCCAGTCAAAAAAGGCGGGCACCAAAATCAGGTGGCCGGAGCTGGAGATGGGTAGAAATTCGGTCAAGCCTTGCAGAAGGCCGAGGAAAAAAGCCTGAAAAAAATCCATGATGTCCTGTCCATCCGGTGGAGAGACGGCCTCTCCCTGTTCGTCAGCGGGCGATAGTAGCAGGAGCGGCGGGGGCTGAACAGGCGGGGCAGGTTACCCGCACACTGGCATTTCGTGCGGGTAACCTGCCGGGCCGGGATGGAGGCTTCAGGCCGGGAAATGCCCCCGGGTTTTGTTGGCGAACTTCACCAGCATCAGCATCAGAGGTACTTCGACGAGCACCCCCACTACCGTGGCGAGGGCGGCACCGGACTGCAGGCCGAACAGTGCAATAGCGGCTGCTACAGCCAGCTCGAAAAAGTTGCTGGCACCGATCATGGCGCCGGGTGCGGCGATGCAGTGGCGCACTTTCCACATTTTTGCCCAGCCGTAGGCGATGGCGAAAATCAGCACGGTCTGCAGAATCAGCGGCACCGCAATCAGGGCGATGTGCAGCGGGTTGTTCAGGATGACGTCACCCTGAAAGGCAAACAGCAACACCAGGGTAACGATCAGGGCCGCCGGAGTGACCGGGCCCAGGCGCTTCATGAACACGTCGTCGTACCAGCGCTGACCGTGACGGGCAATCAGTGTGCGGCGGGTCAAGTAGCCGGCGACCAGTGGAATCACGATGTACAGCACCACCGACAGAATAACGGTATCCCAGGGCACCTGGATATCGGAAATGCCAAGCAGAAACACCACAATGGGCGCAAAGGCGAACAGCATGATGATGTCGTTCAGCGATACCTGCACCAGGGTATAGGCGGCATCGCCTTTGGTCAGGTAGCTCCAGACAAACACCATGGCGGTGCAGGGCGCGGCGCCTAGTAGAATGGCGCCGGCCAGGTATTCACTGGCCAGTTCCGGGGCAATAAAGGGCTCGAACACCACCATCAGGAAGAACCAGGCGATGGCAAACATGGTGAAGGGTTTGATCAGCCAGTTTACGATGGTGGTGATGGCCAGCCCTTTCGGCTCTTTGCGTACGCCCACGATCGCGCTGAAGTCAATTTGCGCCATCATCGGAAAAATCATCGCCCAGATGAGTATAGCGATGGGGATGGAAACCTGAGCATACTCGAAATGGGACAGGGTCTCGGGTACCGAGGGTGCAAACTGACCCAGTGCCACACCAGCAACAATGGCTAGCGCCACCCAGACCGACAAGTACCTTCCGAACAGGTCCATGCCACCCGCGTCTTCAGTTTTCGTGGCTTCTGCATTGCTGTTCATGACTTACCTCTTACATGGACCGTTGGTTGACACGTTTTGATACTTCCTCTGCGCTTTCCACCCGCTCGGAGTAGCGATCCGTCAGATAATCGCTGCGGTCCCGTATCAGCAGGGTGAATTTCACCAGCTCTTCCATCACATCGACTATACGATTGTAATAGGCCGAAGGCAGCATCCGGTCCTGCTCGTCAAATTCGGTAAAAGCCTTGGGTACTGACGACTGATTGGGGATGGTCACCATTCGCATCCACCGGCCGAGCACCCTCAGTTGGTTAACCACATTGAAAGACTGTGAGCCACCGCAGACCTGCATTACGGCCAGTGTCTTGCCCTGGGTGGGGCGCATGCCACCGATGGAGAGGGGGATCCAGTCAATCTGGGTTTTCATGATGCCGGTCATGGCGCCGTGGCGTTCCGGGGAACACCACACCATACCTTCGGACCACTGCGCCAGTTCCCGCAGTTCCTGAACCTTTGGGTGGGAGGCATCTTCAGCATCGGCCAGGGGCAGTCCCCTCGGGTCAAACACCCGAGTTTCCGCGCCCATGGCCTGCAACAGGCGGGCCGATTCTTCGATGACCAATCGGCTGAACGAGCGCTCTCGCAGTGACCCATAAAGCAGCAGCAGACGAGGTGCATGGCCGGCGGACTTCATCGCAAAGACCTTGTCCGCCGTCGGCGAATCAAACAGGTCGGGTTCAATATTCGGGAGATCTTGGGTGTTCATGTTTGAGAGCTCGTCCTTTACGACACCAGATTGTCACACTATTATGCATAAAATTAGATATCCGTAAAAACGAATATATAGGAAATCAGATATGAAGCGTCGGGTTCTTTTTGTCTGCACCGCCAACAGCGCTCGTTCTCTGATGGCCGAAGCCCTGCTCCGGCACGCGGCCGGGGACCGGTTTGAGGTGGCCAGTGCCGGTACCGAGCCTTCGAAACCTCATCCTATGGCGTTGCAGGTGCTGGCGGAAGCGGGAATCGCCACCGAAGGGTTATCCAGCAAGCCGCTGGAAGGCCTGCAGGATCAGTACTGGGATTACGTGATTACCCTGTGTGAAAAAGCGGCTAGCGAATGTGGTGAGGTGTGCCAGCCAGCGCAGCGGATTGCCTGGGATTTCCCCGACCCGGCGCAGAGTAACCGCCACGCCACGTTTGCTCTGACCCTTAAAGAGCTGAAAGAGCGGATCGGTCTGTTTACCTTGGTGCACCAGAAAGAAACCGGGATGAAGCCTGAAGGCTACCATCCGGTCACCATTTTTAAAGCACTCGGTGATGATCTTCGACTTGCCGCTCTGCTGCTGATTCGTGATCAGGACAAGCTGTGCGTGTGCGAACTGACCGAAGCCTTTGATGTTTCCCAGCCCAAAGTAAGCCGCCATCTGGCGACGTTGCGGGAGGCCGGGCTACTGGAAACCGAAAGGCGCGGGCAATGGGTCTATTATTACCTTAACCCGCGTTTACCAGACTGGCTGGTACGGGTTCTGGACGAAACCGCGTTAAACAACGGTGCATTGATTGTGCAGCCCATGGCCCGATTGCAGGCGATGGCGGCGCGCCCGGCAGTGCAATGCCCCTGAACATTCATTGAATCAACGGATTGCGAGTCTCGCAAGGAGTACATCATGAGCAAGATCAAAGTAGGCATTAATGGATTTGGTCGCATCGGTCGCCTGTCACTTCGGGCTGCCTGGGGCTGGCCGGAGCTGGAGTTTGTGGCCATCAACGACCCGGGGGCAGACGCCCATACCCTGGCGCATCTGCTGAACTTCGACAGCGTGCACGGCCCCTGGGGCCACGAGGCCAAGGCCGATGGCAATGACATGGTGATTGAGGGCCAGCGCCTGACCGTCACCCGCAACAAGGCCATCGGCGACACCGACTGGTCCGGCTGCGACCTTGTGATCGAAGCCAGCGGTGTGAACAAGACCGTCGCGGCACTGCAGGGTTATCTGGACCAGGGCGTCAAGCGTGTGGTGGTGACTGCGCCGGTGAAAGAAGCGGGTGCTAAAAACATTGTATTGGGCGTAAACGAGCACATCTTCGATCCGGCCGAAGACCGCATTATTACGGCGGCCTCCTGCACCACCAACTGCCTGGCGCCAGTGGTCAAAGTGATTCATGAAAAACTGGGCATCAAGCACGGCTCCATCACCACCATTCACAGCCTGACCAACACCCAGACCATACTCGACGCACCCCACAAGGATCTGCGCCGGGCCCGGGCCTGCGGCAGTTCACTGATCCCGACTAGCACCGGCTCAGCAACGGCGATTATCGAGATCTTCCCGGAACTGAAAGGGCGGCTGGATGGCCATGCAGTCAGAGTGCCGTTAACCAACGCGTCGCTGACCGATTGCGTGTTTGAGGTGGAAACACCAACCGACCGCGACACCGTGAATCAACTGTTGAAAGCGGCGGCCGAAGGCGAGCTGAAAGACATCATGGGCTATGAAGAGCGTCCGCTGGTGTCCATCGACTACAAGACCGACCCGCGCTCCTCCATCGTTGATGCCCTGTCCACCATGGTGGTCAATGGCACTCAGGTGAAAATATACGCCTGGTACGACAACGAGTGGGGCTACGCCAACCGTACCGTCGAGCTGGCACGCAAGGTAGGTTCTGCCTGATATGACTGCTGCCATCCGTCAATACCTGGTCATCACTGGCAATTACTGGGCCTTCACCCTGACGGATGGGGCCCTGCGGATGTTGGTGGTGCTGCATTTCAACCAGCTGGGCTATTCGCCGCTGGAAATTGCCCTGTTGTTCGTTTTTTACGAGTTCTTCGGGGTGGTGACCAATCTGGTGGGTGGCTATCTGGGTGCCCGCATGGGCCTGAACCGCACCATGAACATCGGACTGTTTTTGCAGATTGTGGCGCTGGCCATGCTGGCGGTGCCGTCGACCATGCTGACCGTGGTCTGGGTGATGGTCGCCCAGGCGCTGTCCGGCATTGCCAAAGACCTGAATAAGATGTCCGCCAAAAGTGGTATCAAGTTGTTGGTGCCGGATGAGCAGCAGGGCACCCTGTACAAGTGGGTGGCTATCCTGACCGGCTCCAAGAATACGCTCAAAGGTGTGGGCTTCTTTCTGGGCGGTGTGCTGTTGATGACCGCAGGCTTCGCTGGCGCGGTTACTATCATGGCCGTAGCGCTGGGCCTGGTGTGGCTGGCCAGCCTGTTCCTGCTCAAACAGGAGCTGGGCAAGAGCAAGGCCAAGCCTAAGTTCACCGACATTCTGTCCAAGAGCCGGGCCATCAACGTGTTGTCCGCAGCCCGGATGTTCCTGTTCGGCGCTCGGGATGTGTGGTTTGTGGTGGCACTGCCGGTGTATCTGCACACGGTGTTCGGCTGGGATCACTGGCAAGTTGGCGGCTTCATGGCCAGCTGGATCATTGGCTACGGTTTCATCCAGACCATTGCGCCCCGCATCACCGGCAACATGGAAGGCAAGCGACCGGTAGTGGTATGGGCTGCAATTCTGGCATTGATTCCGGCGGCGATTGCCGGCGGCCTGATGGCAGGCTGGTCGCCACAAGTGGTGGTTGTCGGCGGGTTGTTACTGTTTGGCGTGCTGTTCGCCATCAACTCCTCCTTACACAGCTACCTGATTGTTAGCTATGCCCGGGGCGATGGCGTGTCGCTGGATGTGGGCTTCTATTACATGTCCAACGCCGCCGGTCGGTTGTTGGGTACGATCCTGTCCGGTTGGGTGTATCAGGTGTACGGCCTGGAGGCCTGCTTGTGGATATCGGCAGGGCTGGTCGCCATCGCAGCGCTGTTGTCGATGATGTTGCCGGACAGAGCCCTGGCGTCCCCAGCTAACGGTTAAAATCGGTGCGCCGGGCGCCCTGACAAGAACAAAGTTAATCTTTGTCGCATTGTAGGTGTTGGGGACGCTGCTAATATTGAGAGGGCCAATCACTATCATCGTATCCGGAGGATTCGGTCATGCAAGAAGTCAGTCAGACAACGCTCCCCATTGTGGAAATGGCGAAAGGGAATGAAGAGTTTCGCCAGGTACTCTGGACGGGGAAAAACACTCAGTTGGTACTGATGGCGATCCCCGCCGGTGGCGAAATTGGAGGGGAAGTTCACGAAGGGCACGATCAGCTGCTCTATTTCGTTGAAGGCGAGGGCGAAGCCACCATCGGCGATACCAAGGCTGCCGTTCAGTCAGGTGACGTCAGTATCGTGCCGTCCGGGTCGTTTCATAACTTCCGCAATACCGGAACGGTAATGCTCAAACTGTACACCACCTACTGCCCACCGGAGCATGCGCCCGGCACTGAGCACGAAACCAAAAACGAGGCGGATGCAGACGAGTAATCCTGCCTTTTCTATTGCGTCCCGGACCGCACCCTGCGGTCCGGGGCGTTATTTCCAGTGCCATCATGCTGGCTGCAATAAGTCCTCTTACAGCGGCCTGGCAATCACCATGCCGGCCAAGGCGATTATAAATTGAGGATATCCACGGCTAGAGGTCATTAACGCTTGGGCAAACGCAGAATGATGATGGCCGCAATCGCCAGCAGCACGATTGCACCGGCTTCAAACAGGATGTTTTGCGGATCCATCTCTTTACCCTGCAGCACGATCAGTCGTGCTAAAGCCGTAATGGCGATGAAAATCGAATAGACAAATGGTGAGCCGCGCCCGGTGTAAGACACCACCACCATTGAAACCACCTCGGTGTAGAGAAACAGCAACAGAATATCGGCGAGGGCTATGACACCTCTTTCGTAGATGGCCAGGACCTCTATACCGGCAGCGCCGAATGTCATCAGCCCGGTCAGAATCAGCAGCAGCTTCTGGATGAGATTGAAACCGCCAACAACAAAAAGTTGTTCGGCATTGCTGACCTTCGGCATTTCCGGTTTGTTTGCATCCGGGTTGTCAGTTAGACGCGCATTGTTCGAATCTGAATCGCTCATGACTGAACCTTATTCTGTTTGCCGAAATTACCTCAATTTGATCACTTCATCATTAATAATAGGGGAGGTAAACAGAAACGCCATGGTGATACCCAACGGGATGCCGGTGCTGGTAAACCCAGAATCAGGATTCGAAAGGATGCAATAATTGTAGCCTGCTATAGTTTGGCGCAGAGTCTGTTTCTTCGATCGCTCTGAAGCAGGGCGAGTCTTGCCAACACAGAAAACGGAGTGGTTATGTCTGAATCAGCTGTGGTTGTGATCACCGGTGCCAATCGCGGAATTGGTCTTGAGCTTGCGCGGTATTACGCCGGAGCAGGGCGAGAAGTTATCGGCGTGTGCCGTCAATCGTCTGCTGAGCTGGCCGAAGCGGCGGCCCAGGTGATCGACGGCGTGGATGTCACTACCGATGATGGCATCAAAAAATTGAAAGCTGGCCTGGCCGGCAAAACCATCGGCTTGCTGATCAATAACGCCGGCCTGCTGCAAGACGAGCAATTGGGCAGCATCGATTTCGACTCGATCCGCACCCAGATGGAAATCAACGCCTACGCACCCCTGCACGTAACCGAGGCACTGATTGCTTTCATGGGGCAGGGCAGCAAGATCGCCAACATCACCAGTCGCATGGGCTCCATTGCCGACAACGATTCCGGTGGCCGCTACGGTTACCGTGCCTCCAAGGCCGCACTTAACGCGTTCGGCAAATCGCTGGCGATGGATCTGAAACCGAAAGGCATTGCCGTGGCCCAGTTGCATCCGGGTTATGTGAAAACTCGCATGGTGAATTTCGGTGGCCTGATCACCCCGGAAGAGTCCGCCAAGGGGTTGGCGGAACGGATTGCCGGTCTGAACCTGGAGAATACCGGTTCGTTCTGGCACAGCAACGGTGATGCGCTGCCCTGGTGAGCTGGTTGTGTTTCCCGGGCCTCGGCCTGGGTTAGTCACTCTCCAGGAAGATAACAACAATGATTGAGTTACTGCGGCGTTACCCTCTGCCCGTCATCGTGCTGGCCCAGCTGTTTGGCACCTCCCTGTGGTTCAGTATCAATGGGGTTTGGCTGTCATTCTCCCGGGAATCGGGTTTGACTGAAAGCGATCTGGGCCGGTTAACCCTGGCGGTTCAGGCTGGTTTTATCATCGGCACGCTGACCATTGCCGTCACCGGGCTGGCCGACCGGTTTGGCGCCAGCCGGATTTTTGCCGTGGCCAGTGTGCTGGGCGCTTTGGTGAACGGTGGATTTGTCTTCGCCGCCCATCTGCCACCTCTGGATTTCATGCTGCGATTTGCCACCGGCCTGTGCCTGGCGGGCATCTACCCCTTGGGTATGAAAATGGTGATTGCCTGGACCCCGAAACACGCCGGGTCGGCCCTGGCGTGGTTGGTGGGCATGCTGACTCTGGGCACGGCATTGCCTCACCTTATGCGTGGCGCGACCTTCGGTATGCCCTGGGAGTTGCCGTTACTGGCGGCATCTTTGTTGGCCCTGATCGGCGGGGCCATGGTGTTGCTGTTGGGTGACGGCCCGCATTTGCCTAAAAGCAGTGGTGCCATTCCCCTGAGTCAGGGCCTGGCGGCATTGCGTATACCCCGCTTTCGGGCGGTCGCCGGTGGTTACTTCGGGCATATGTGGGAGCTGTATGCCTTCTGGACGCTGACGCCGTTATTGGTTGGCCGGGAGTTGCAGCGTTTGGCTGCAGATGATCGGCTGATTCCCTGGCTGGCTTTCGCCGTGATCGGAATAGGTGCAGTGGGTTGTATCGGTGGCGGCAAACTGAGTCGTACCAAGGGCAGCGAATGGGTAGCCTGGAGGGCTCTGATGATTTCCGGGATTGTCTGCTTGCTGTACCCGTGGTTAAGCGGGCTGTCGCCGATGCTCCTGATTACCTTGCTGTTTGTCTGGGGCATTGCGGTGGTTGCGGATTCTCCGCAGTTCTCTGCGCTGGCCGCTGCGACCGCTCCCCGGGAGTCCGTGGGCTCATCGCTGGCGGTGATGAATGCCGTGGGGTTCGGCCTCACCTTGCCAGCCATCTGGCTGACCAGTGGCTTGTGGGGGCAGTTCGGGGTCTGGGTAGTGCTGTTGCTGGTTCCTGGGCCGGTGCTCGGGCTCTGGTCGCTGGCCCGGGCAAAGGCGTAGACCGGTACTGTCTGAGGCGCCAGCTGCCTGTTGTAGTTTTTCAAGCGCAGGGGATGGATGTAGCTGTCATGCACCCGATGCTGTGCCCGGGTCGTGATTATCCGGGAGGGAAAGCCTCTTGCTGCTCTGGTAAAATCTTGCGTTTTCTGGCGCCATTTCGTCGAGGTCGCTTTTGCAGGCAAACGCTCCCTCTATTTCGTTCAACGAAAATGAGAGTACACATGACTGAAACAACAGAGTTTGAACCTAACACCCTGTTTATCGAAGTATCCGGATCTGGCTTGCCTGAGGTTGACGGGCTCTATGTCCCGTCCGAAGCCCCGCCCACCACATCCGAATCGGGCGTTGTCTCCAGCTCCGGCTACTGGAACGGCAAAATGGCCTGGGATCGAGCCGATGGCAAATCCGAGAGAAGTCCTGCCATTTCCTACTCGAACAGCTACAAATCCTGGCGTATCTGCCGCCTGGACGGTCACCTCGCTTACGAGCTGACCTGTGAGGACGAATTGCCGCCTACAGATCGCGAGTGGAACGTTTACAAAATGGGCATCGCGCCGGCCCCCAAAGTTGAGATCTTTCACGTTGATCCCAGAAAACCCTGTCCCGAACCGAATGTGGTTTTTGTATTGGGTGGCCCGGGCGCGGGCAAAGGCACCATGTGCGAGCTGGCGGAAATCCAGCTGGGGTGGACGCATCTGTCGACCGGTGACTTGTTGCGCGCAGAGCAGGAAGCGGGTGGCCCGACAACAGACATCATCAAGGAGTACATCGCCGCCGGTAAACTGGTGCCCAACGAAATCGTCGTGCGCCTGCTGAAAGACGCCATGGAGAAGACCACCCGAACCACCGGCAAGCGCAACTTCCTGATCGATGGTTTTCCCCGCTCACTGTCCAACCTGGAGGCATGGTACGAAGTCTTTGGTCGCGAAGCGGAACTCCCCACCATGCTGTATTTCGAGTGCCCGTTTGAAGTCCTTGAACAACGCATTCTCGGCCGCGCGCGCTACTCCGGCCGGGCTGATGACAATGTCGAGGCCATGAAGCTGAGATTTGATACCTTCAAAGCCGAGACGCTGCCCACGGTTGAACTCTTCAAGGGCAAAGGCAAATGTGTTGAACTCGATACCAGCCAGGACCGCGAGGCGGTCTATGCGCTCGTTCGCGAGCAGCTTGCCAGGCACACCGATCAGCAACTGATGGACCAACCACTTACCGAGAAAGCCGAGGTACTGCTTGGCCTGAGGCCTTACCCGAAAGACGCGTGAGTAATTGCCCAGAGTGTCAGTGCTAATCTGCAGGCCAGAATCTCAACATCACGGGGAGGAACAATTGCTGATTTTTGGACTCGACTCGGAAAAGAGTAACCAGGGCCAGTACCTGGTTCATCGTCTCGGCTGTAGACAATACCCACACAGAGACAAGTTGATAAGACTTGGCCGATATGACCGCTGTGAGGCGGCGCTTGCAGAAGCAAAAACTCACCGAACCCCGGTTAATGGATGCTGGGCATGCATCCCGCTGTGTCATGAACGATCGGAGCGTTAGGCTGAGTTTTCTGTCAGGGTCTACCGTGCACAAGTAATGCAGTGGCGGCTGGTTGGATCGATTTCCAGACGTTTGGGATTGATCGGCTCGCCACACTCCATGCAATCACCGTAGTCGTCGTTGTCGATTCGTGTGAGGGCGGCTTCGATCATCTTTAATTGACGCTCTGCTCGCACCTTGCCCGCTTTGGCCAGTGCCTGGCCTTGCAGGGCATCCATGCGTGACAGCCGGCCCACGCTTTGCTGGTCCAGATGTACGGTGCCGCTGGATTGGTCGCGCTCGGCACTGGTCGACTGCAGATCCTCCCGCCACTTCAGCAGCAGGTTACGAAATTTCTCGAGTTCTTCGGCCGTCATCTTCCTTCCTCTTTTGCTCTGGAACCGTCATGCCCTTTGTTTGGGTGCCGTGGCTACCAGGGCCAGAATCGCACTGAGCAGTATCAGTACCGCAAACAGTACACCGATGCCGGTAGTCGCGATGCCGAAATCCAGCAACACACCCACGAGAATTGGCGAAAGCGCGGTGGAAAACACCATGCTCGCCTGAGCGACCGAGCGGATAGCACCGATGTGCCCGACACCGTACCGCTCCGGCCAGATAGCGCCAGCGGCGGCGCCGATGAATCCCAGGCTGATGCCGCACAGGGCCAGATACAGATTGGGTGTCCAGGCAAAATCACTCAGGCCCAGCACCAGCATGCTACAGAAGATCGGGGCCAGTCCATAGCTTAACGCCCGCTGGGCACCAATCCGGTCCACCAGCGGGCCGCCAAAGAACAGACTGACAATATGGCCTGCCGCAAAACCGGTGAAGGCCAGGCCGATCTGTTCCGTTGACCATCCCCGTACCTCGGCGAACGCAGACTGGTGAAAGAGCACGGCGGTCACGGTAAACGGCACAATCAAGGCCGCTGGCAGGATCAAATAGAACCCGGGATCCCTCAACACCTGGCTGCGATTGTAGTCGGGGCGAACGGCTTGGGCATGCGGGTGATCGGAACGGTTGCCGGACAGGACCACCGGGTGTGTCGCATGGCGCGAAAGATAAAGCAGCAGCGGCAACAGCACGACCAGCAGAAGACCGGTGGCGATAAACCAGGGCATGCGCCAGCCACTGGCGGCCAGGATCAGTCCGGCGGACAGGGGCAGGATGGCCTCAGCGATCGGAAAACCACCCGAGGTCAGTGCCATGATCCGGCCCCGGTTTGTGGAAAAATAGCGCCCGGCCGTGGTCAGGCCGATATGCCCCATTAGCCCCTGGCCACCCAGGCGGGCCAGCAGAAAGCCGGGTATCAGCAGCAACCAGTGCGGGGTCAGGGCAATGGTCAGGCAGCCGGTGGCCAGAATAACCACCGCCAGTGTGGTCACCCGGTTGAGCGACCACCTGTCGGCCAGGGGGCCGAGTTTCAGCAGCAGGATCGCCGAGGCCAGCGTTGCCAGGCTGTAGATCAGGCCATAGGTACTGTTCTGCAAGGCAAAGGTGTCACGAATGCCACCGCCGAACACGGAAAAGAAAAACGTCTGCCCGAAGCCCGAGGATGCAGTGGCCAGCACCGCAAACAGGGCCAGGCGAGGGTTTTCTCTCATAAACGCTGGAAACATCACGGCTTGGTTGGTGTCCTGGGCTGATTGATTTTTGATCCGGTTTCCGGGGTTTGGTAGCATTCCGGGCTTCTCGAGCAGGCGGGGCTAGTAGTTCAGCCAGCGTTGCCTGCAGTTCATTCGCAGAACACTACCATGGCGGATTCCAGATTGCAGAGTCCGAATCACGGCCCCCGAATCCTGTTGTTGTCCGGTTACGATGCCGCCAGTCACCAACGCTGGCGGGAGCAGCTCACGGGCATGTTCCATGACTACCACTGGCACACGCTGGCGCTGCCACCCCGGTTTTTCCGCTGGCGCATTCGTGGCAATGCGCTGACCTGGCTCAACGAGCCCTGCCTGCAGGAACCGTGGGATCTGATCCTTGCCACTTCCATGGTAGACCTGGCGTCGTTGAAAGGCTTCCACCCGCAGCTGGCCTGCGTGCCCAGCGTGCTGTACATGCACGAAAACCAGTTTGCCTTCCCGGTGTCCAGCAAACAGAACTCCAGCGCCGAGCCCCAGATGGTCAATCTGTACAGCGCCATTGCGGCGGACTGCGTGGTGTTCAACAGCGCCTGGAACCGGGACAGTTTTCTTCGCGGTGCCCGGGCGTTTCTCGACAAGATGCCGGATGGCGTGCCGGACGGTCTGATTGCCGGCCTGAATGAGAAATCCCGGGTGATCCCGGTACCCATTGAAGACCGATTGTTTGCCGATCAACCGGGGCCGGTAAACTGGGCCTGCCCGCACCTGCTGTGGAATCACCGCTGGGAATACGACAAAGGCCCTGAACGCCTGCTGAATTTCCTGCAGGTGCTGAAAAAACGATCGTTACCGTTCCGCCTGAGCGTGGTGGGTGAGGGCTTCCGGAGCCATCCCAAGGCGTTTGACCAGATTCATCAACAGTTCGGGGATAGGTTGGAGCAGTGGGGCTTTCTGGAAAGCCGGGAGGATTACGACCAACTGCTGCGCCGGGCGGATGTGGTGGTCTCCACCGCGCTCCACGATTTTCAAGGGCTCTCGATGCTCGAGGCCATGGCCTCCGGCTGTGTACCTTTGGCGCCAGACCGACTCGCTTACCGTGAATATGTGCCGGAAGGGTGTCGTTACCCGAGCCATGAACAGGACGCCGACTTGGAAGCAGAAGCGGCGGCTGATGTTCTGGAGGCGCTGATGCAGCAAAAGCCCGCTTTTTGTCCACCCGATCCCTGGCGGGCATCGCGGCTGGCCGGGCCGTACCAGTCGCTGTTTGACGAATTGATCCAGACTGAGCGGAGCAAACGAAGCCAATGACCAACCATAACCCAGCCCCCTCTGATACAAAGCTTGAGGAAACTCGCCGACTGGAATCTGTAAAACAGCGCCTGGAACGGGCGATGCAGGAAGCCGATGAGCGCCTCCAGGGGTATCAGGAAGACATCCAGTCCCAGAAGGAATACCTTTGGAATAACCGGGATGAAATGGACCACATCGAAAAAATTGCGGCCCGGGACTCTATTCAGCAGGCGGTCACCACCGGTGATTTCGTGTTCAATCAGCGCAAACGGCTGGTCAAGCTCAAGCAGTCGCCATATTTCGGGCGGTTCGATTTTTGTTACCAAAGCACAGGGCTCAGCGTGCCCATCTACATTGGTGTGCACCATTTCTATGACGAGTTCGACAAGGAAAACGTCGTCTTCGATTGGCGCGCGCCCATTGCCTCGTTGTTTTACGACTTCGAAACCGGCCCGGCCAGCTATCAGGCCCCGGACGGGAAGGTGAGTGGCGACATCCAGCTCAAACGCCAGTTCCGCATCCGTAACGGCCAGATCGAGCTGATGATCGACAGCGCCGTGAACGTGGTAGACGACGTGCTGCAAGACGAGCTGGGCCGGGCCACCGACGATGGCATGAAGAACATCGTAGCCACCATTCAGCGCGACCAGAACGCCATCATCCGCGATGAATACGCCAAAACCCTGATCATCCAGGGCGTGGCGGGCTCCGGTAAAACCTCCATTGCCTTGCACCGCATTGCGTTCCTGCTGTACCGATTCAAAGACACGCTGACCTCCGAAGACATCCTGATCATCTCTCCGAACCGGGTGTTTGCCGATTACATCTCCAACGTGTTGCCGGAGCTGGGGGAGGAAACCGTCAACGAAATCGGCATGGAGACCCTGGCCAAAGAGCTGCTGGACGACCAGTACCGGTTCCAAACATTCTTCGAACAGACGGCCGACCTGCTGGAAACCAATGACGAAGCCATGAAGCAGCGCCTTCGCTACAAGGCCAGCCCGAGCTGTTCAAACCGGCCAAGGGCGGCAAGCTGGAATATGCCGATGTGTTCCCGCTGATTTACCTGAAAATGCGCCTGGAAGGCATTCGCTCACCCTACCGCAACGTCAAGCATCTGCTGATCGATGAAATGCAGGATTACACCCCGGTCCAGTACGCCGTGATTGCCCGCCTATTCTCCTGCAAGAAAACCATTCTGGGCGATGCCTTCCAGTCGGTGAACCCATACAGCGCCTCGGGAGTAGACGATATCCGGGCGGCATTCCGCGATGCCACCTGCGTGACATTGAATAAAACCTATCGGTCCAGCTACGAGATTGCCCGCTTCTCCCAGCGCATTTCACCGAACCCGGACCTGGAGATTATCGAACGCCATGGCGAGGAGCCGGAAGTTCTTACTTACAAGACGCGGAAGGGCGAAATTGAAGCCATTAAAAACCGTATCGAGGCCTTCGAGAGCTCCCGGTTCAATACCTTTGCCATCATCTGCAAAACCCAGAAACAGGCCAAACGGCTGCATAAGGCGCTGGAGGGTAGCCATGCCCGGTTACAACTGCTCAGTGAGGAAAGCCAGAACTTTGCACCGGGGGTCATCGTGTGCACCTCACACCTGGCCAAGGGCCTGGAGTTTGACCATGTGGTGTTGTCGGAAGTCACCGCCGACAATTACCACACCGATATGGATCGGAACCTGCTCTACGTGGGCTGTACCCGGGCCATGCACCGCCTGACTTTGACCGCAACCGGCGAGGTTACGGATTTCGTCGGATCGATGTAACGCGGTCACCGCGTGCTTACAGTGATTTCTTTACAGGCCTAAGAAAATTTACCTAGATAGCTTACTTTTCAACCTTGGCTCTGATAGACTTCGCGCCCTCTTTTGAGCGATACCTGATCTACATCAAAAACACTGAAGCGATACTGTGACGATTCTTCCGCCCTAGCGTTCAAGCTTTACCCCCTCCCTCGTTTATCTGTTGAGCAAGGTCTCAAACCTGTATTTATTGTGCCGTGATTGGGTGCATGGGTTGGTTTGTCTCAACGTTTCGCTAACGAAACTGCGGTTGATCTGGCAATGCCCAAAACGGTTCTCTCTGGCTTTACACATAATTTTCTTGGTAACGCACCAGCTTGGTACAAGCAGACGATCGTTCTGTTTTTGGTGATCAATCCTCTGGTGTTATGGGTGTTTGGGCCGGTCGCCACCGGCTGGTTGCTGGTGGCGGAATTCATCTTCACTCTGGCCATGGCCCTGAAATGCTACCCGCTGCTGCCGGGCGGCCTGTTGGCGACTGAGGCCTTGCTGATCGGGCTGGCGACGCCCGATGCGGTGTATCACGAAGTGCTGGTGAACCTCCCTGTCATCCTGCTGCTGATGTTTATGGTGGCGGGTATCTATTTCATGAAGCAGCTGTTGCTGGTGGCGTTTACCCAGATTCTGGTGGGGGTGCGTTCCAAATCGGCGCTGTCGCTGCTGTTCTGTGCCGCGGCAGCGTTGCTGTCAGCCTTCCTGGATGCTTTGACGGTCACCGCGGTGATCATCAGTGTCGCCGTGGGCTTCTATTCGGTGTACCACAAAGTGGCCTCCGGGCGCGGTTATCAGCATAAGGATCACAACGCCCAGAGCGACGAGCACGTTATTGAGTTGCACCGTGAAGACCTGGTGCAGTTCCAGGCCTTCCTGCGCAGCTTGTTGATGCACGGCGCCATCGGTACTGCACTGGGGGGTGTCGCCACCATGGTGGGCGAGCCTCAGAACCTGTTGATTGCCAAGGTAGTAGGTTGGGACTTTGCTGAGTTCTTCGTGCGCATGGCGCCGATCAGCATGCCGGTGCTGCTGGCCGGCTTGGTGACCTGCTGGTTTCTGGAAAAACTGCGCTGGTTTGGATATGGCGCCCGCTTGCCCAGGCCGGTGCGCCAGGTGCTGGAGGAATTTGCCGACAACGAACGTAAAAAACGCACCAAGTCGGATCAGGCAGCCCTATGGGTCCAGGCCGCGGCAGCGGTGGTACTGGTGATCGGTCTGGCCTTTCATATTGCTGAAGTGGGGCTGATTGGCCTGCTGGTGATAATCCTCATTACGTCCTTTAATGGGGTGACGGACGAGCATCAGATAGGTAAAGCCTTCCAGGAATCCCTGCCGTTTACCTCCTTGCTGGTGGTGTTCTTTGCCGTGGTCGCAGTTATTCACGAGCAGCACCTGTTCAAGCCCGTGATCGATTTCGTGCTGGCACAGCCGGGAGACCAGCAGGCGGCCATGTTTTTCGTGGCCAACGGCGTGCTGTCCATGATCAGTGACAACGTGTTTGTGGCAACGGTTTACATCAGTGAAATCAAACAAGCGCTGGATGCCGGCGCCATCAGTCAGGAGCATTTCCAGAATCTGGCGGTGGCGATCAATACCGGCACCAACCTGCCGAGTGTGGCCACGCCCAATGGCCAGGCCGCATTCCTGTTCTTGCTGACCTCGGCCATCGCACCCTTGGTGCGGCTGTCCTACGGACGCATGGTTGTCATGGCATTTCCTTACACTCTGGTGCTCGGCGGTGTGGGCCTGTTGTCTGTGATCAACTTTTTGTGATCACTGAATAAAAAGAAAAGGTGCGGCCTGAACTGCGGGTTGTGCCCTTAACGTTTTTTTTCAACCTTTAACCGGATTAACTGATTATGCTCAGCAGTATACGAACGAACTGGTTTTCCAATATTCGCGGCGATCTGCTCGCCGGTATTGTGGTGGCTCTGGCGCTGATTCCCGAGGCCATTGCCTTCTCCATCATCGCCGGTGTCGACCCGAAAGTGGGGCTTTACGCCTCCTTCTGTATTTCTGTGGTGATTGCCTTTGTCGGCAGCCGAGCAGGCATGATTTCCGCCGCCACCGGCGCCATGGCGCTGCTGATGGTGACATTGGTCAAAGAACATGGTCTGGAATACCTGCTGGCAGCCACGCTGCTGACCGGTCTGTTGCAGATTCTTGCTGGCTACCTCAAGCTGGGCGCACTGATGCGGTTTGTGTCACGCTCGGTAGTGACCGGATTTGTTAACGCGCTGGCGATCCTGATTTTTATGGCCCAGTTGCCAGAGTTGACCAACGTCACCTGGCACGTCTATGCCATGACCGCTGGCGGTCTCGGCATCATTTACCTGTTCCCGCTGATTCCGCTGATTGGCCGTATTTTGCCTTCTCCGCTGATCTGTATTGTGGTGCTGACCGGATTGGCCATGTACCTGAATATCGACGGTGTCCGCACCGTGGGTGATATGGGTGACCTGCCGGATACTCTGCCCATCTTCCTGTGGCCGGATGTACCCCTGAATTTTGAAACTCTGATGATTATCCTGCCTTACGCGATTGCCCTGACCGTAGTAGGTTTGCTGGAGTCGATGATGACCGCAACCATCGTTGATGATCTGACCGACACCACCAGCGACCGTAACCGTGAGTGCAAAGGCCAGGGCATTGCCAACATCAGCTCAGGCCTGCTCGGTGGTATGGCTGGCTGCGCGATGATTGGCCAGTCCATCATCAACATCAAATCCGGCGGACGTACTCGCATGTCCAGTCTGGCAGCCGGCGTGTTCCTGCTGTTGATGGTTCTGGTGTTGGACAAATGGCTGGTACAGATTCCGATGGCCGCTCTGGTCGCGGTGATGATCATGGTCGCGATTGGTACCTTCAGCTGGGGCTCGATCAAGAACCTCAAGGAGCATCCGCTATCCACGAACATTGTTATGGTGGTAACCGTGGTGGTCGTTGTGGCAACTCACAACCTGGCTTTTGGCGTTCTGGCGGGCGTGCTGCTGGCAGCTCTGTTCTTCGCCAACAAGGTGGGCCAATACATGCTCATTACCCCGAAGTACGATGAGGAAACCGAAACCCGCACCTACACTGTGGTTGGTCAGGTGTTCTTCACCTCATCCGAGAAGTTCATTGAGTCGTTTGATTTCAAAGAAGCGGTCGAGAACGTGGTGATCGACGTAAGCCGTGCCCATTTCTGGGACATCACCGCAGTGGCTGCGCTTGATAAGGCGGTGGTGAAGTTCCGTCGGGAAGGCGCAGAAGTTGAAGTGCTCGGGCTCAACGAAGCCAGCGCCACGATCGTCGATCGCTTTGGTGTACACGACAAGCCAGACGCCGTAGAACGTCTGATGGCCCACTAACGGAGTTTGAACCATGACACTTGAAAACAGCAAAACCGGTGATCAGAAGCCTCTCCACGTGGTGGCCTGCATCGATGCCTCCAAGTCATCGTTGGGCGTCTGTGACTATGCCGCCTGGGCGAGCCAGCGGATGGGCGATCCCCTGACTCTGCTGCACGCGCTTGATGAAGAAAAGTACCCGGCCAAAACCGACATGACCGGCAATATTGGTCTGGGCAGCCGGGAGCAGCTGCAGGAAGAGCTGGCGAGCCTGGATCGCGAGCGCAGCAAACTGGCCTTGAAACATGGCCATCTGCTGCTGGATGAAGCGGAAAAGCGGGTGCTGGCCTCCTCCGGCGGCATTGAGAGCGTGACCAAGCGTCAGCGCCATAATGATCTGGCCAATTCCCTGATCGAGCTTGAGCCTGAGTCCCGATTGTTTGTGCTTGGGCTCCAGGGTGAAAGCAGCACCGCAGTGGGCCGCCATATTGGTAGCCAGCTGGAAACGGTCATCCGCAGCGTACACCGTCCTGTGTTCCTGGTGCCGGATGAGTTTTCCGAGCCGCGCAGCGCCATGCTGGCCTTTGATGGCAGCGCCACCGCGTTCCGCAGCATTGAGCTGCTGGCGGGTACGCCGGTGTTCAAGGGCATGCCCCTGCACCTGGTAATGGTGGATTCAGACACCGAAGAGCACCGGGCGCAGCTCAAACGCGCAGAGGAAGCGTTGGCTGGCCAGAATACGGACGTGCACCTGGCCATTCGTGAGGGTGATGTGGAAGAGACTCTGCACGCCTATCAGGAAGAGCACGACATCGATGTACTGATCATGGGTGCCTACGGCCATTCCCGCATTCGCCGGTTCCTGGTGGGCAGCACCACCACCAGAATGCTGGAAACCGCCAAGAAACCTCTGGTTATCCTGCGCTGACAAGCAATCCGGCAAGGCCATAGCCTGGGGCTGAAACACGTCAGCTCAGCGCCATGGCCTTGCCAGCCTCCCTCTCTCTGCCAAGCCTGCTTGCGACTGCCCGAAGCCCCGCCTAGACTCAAGTCAGTCTGACCGTACTGACAAGGAGTGGTGGTAATGGCGTTCAAAACCCTGGATGGCAATGAAGCTGTGGCCTCGGTGGCCTATCGATTGAGTGAAACCATTGCCATTTACCCGATTACCCCGGCCTCGGTGATGGGCGAGCACGCGGATGACTGGGCTGCCCTGGGCAAGCCCAATCTCTGGGGCCAGGTGCCCGGGGTGGTGGAAATGCAGTCCGAAGCCGGGGCGGCGGGCGCCATGCACGGGGCGCTGCAGGCGGGCTCACTGGTGACCACGTTTACCGCCTCCCAGGGCCTGCTGTTGATGTTGCCCAACCTGTACAAGATTGCCGGTGAGCTGACGCCGTTTTGCATGCACGTGGCCGCGCGCAGCCTGGCCACCCATGCCTTGTCGATTTTCTGTGATCACTCCGATGTGATGAGCGCCCGGGGCACCGGTTTTGCGCTGCTGGCCTCGGGCTCGGTGCAGGAAGCCCAGGATCTGGCCGCCATTGGCCACGCTGTGACTCTGGAAAGCCGTATACCGGTGATGCACTTCTTTGACGGCTTCCGCACCTCCCATGAAATTGACAAGATTGTGTCGTTGAGCGATGAAGATTTGCAGGCACTGGTATCTCACGAAGGGGTGGAGGCACACCGCAACCGCCGTATGACCCCTGATCACCCAGTGGTGCGGGGTACCTCCCAGAATCCGGATGCTTTTTTCCAGTCCCGGGAAGCGACCAACCCGTTCTATCAGGCTTTTCCGGAGCACCTGGAAGCGGTGATGGGTCGGTTTGCTGACATCACCGGTCGCGAGTATCAGCTGTTTGATTACGTAGGCCATCCGGAAGCAGAGCGGGTGGTGATCCTGATGGGCTCCGGTGCCGAGTGCGCCCATGAAACGGTCGAATGGTTGATGGCGCAGGGCGAGAAAGTGGGCGTGCTCAAGGTGCGCCTGTTCCGGCCCTTCGCCACCGACCGTTTTTTGCAGGCGCTGCCCGATACCGTGCAACACCTGGCGGTGCTGGACCGGACCAAGGAGCCGGGTGCCCAGGGCGAACCGCTGCTGCTGGAAATCAGCGGGGCACTGATGGAGACCTACAGCCGGGGTGACAAGCAGGTGTTGCCCCGGGTGATCGGTGGGCGTTATGGCTTGTCCTCTCGGGAATTCACCCCGGCCATGGTGTGCGCGGTGTTTGCCCAGTTGAATGAGCCAGCACCGAAAACCCGCTTTACCGTCGGGGTTCGCGACGACGTAACGAACCTTTCGCTGGACGTGGACAGCACCCTGGACATCGAGTCGCCGAAAACCCGTCGGGCGCTGTTCTTTGGCCTCGGCGCTGACGGCACGGTCAGCAGCAACAAGGCCAGCATCAAGATCCTCGGTGAAGGCACAGAGCTGTTTGCCCAGGGCCATTTTGTCTACGATTCCAAGAAATCCGGCGCCACCACGGTCTCGCACCTGCGCTTCGGGCCGCTGCCGATTCGGTCCAGTTATGAGATCCGCCAGGCCCAGTTTGTGGCGGTGCATGCGCCGCAGTTTCTGGAACGGTTTGACGTATTGGAGCACGCGGCCCCGGGTGCCACGGTGCTTCTCAATGTGCCCTGGGCACCGGAGGAGGTCTGGGATCGGCTATCTGTGGAAGTTCAGCAGGTACTGGTTGAACGCAAGGCCCATCTGTTCGTGATTGATGCCGCCGAGGTGGCGGAAAAAGCCGGTCTGGAACGACGCATCAACACCGTCATGCAGGTGTGCTTCTTCGCCCTGGCTGACATCCTGCCCCGTGACGAGGCCATCGGCCATATCAAGGAATCCATTCGCCAGACCTGGTGCCGGCGCGGGCCGGAAGTGGTGCGCCGCAATATTGAAGCGGTGGATTCTGCCCTGGAGAACCTGCATGAAGTGACGGTGCCGGGTGAGGTGACGGCAACCCGCCGTCGCCCGCCAACCGTGCCGGACGATGCACCGGACTTCGTGCAGAAAGTCACCCGCCTGCTGATGGAGGGCCAGGGCGACAAGCTACCGGTCAGCGCCTTTCCCATCGACGGTACCTGGCCGACCGGTACCAGCCAGTACGAGAAGCGCAGTATTGCCCTGGAAATCCCGATTTGGGAATCGGACCTGTGTGTTCAATGCAACTTCTGCGCAATGATTTGCCCCCACACGGCTATTGTCAGCAAGGTGTTCGAGCCAGAATCCGCCAAGGGTGCGCCCGAGACGTTTGAAGCGGTGGCCGAAAGCTTTACTCCCGAACTGGAAGGGCTGGATTACCGGATACAGGTGGCTCCGGAAGACTGCACCGGTTGCGGTTTGTGTGTGGAAGTGTGCCCCGCCAAGGATCGCTCCCAGCCCAAGCGCAAGGCGATCAACATGAGGCCGCTGGAAGACCATCGGGTGGCCGAGGCAGCCAACCTGGCGTTCTTGCGCAGTGTTCCGGATGTGCCCCGGGACCGCATTCCCCGGGACTTCAAATCGTTGCCGCTGCTGATTCCTCTGTTCGAGTATTCCGGTGCCTGCGCCGGTTGTGGTGAAACACCCTACATTCGTCTGCTCACCCAGTTGCTGGGTGACCGGCTGCTGATTGCTAACGCCACCGGCTGTTCCTCCATTTACGGCGGCAACCTGCCCACCACACCCTACACGGTGAACGCCGATGGCCGCGGGCCAACCTGGAACAACTCGCTGTTCGAGGATGCGGCAGAGTTGGGGCTGGGCATGCGCATGGGTCTGAACAAGCTGGTGAGCCGGGCCCGGCAGCTGCTGGAGGACATGAAGGAGAAGCTTCCGGCTCAGCTGTACCGGGACCTGACCGGCCCCTGCGCCACCCTCGACGAGACCGCCATGGCGGCGCGGCGTGAGGCGGTCAGTCGTTTGCGTGAGTGGCTGGCGGATCAGCAAGGTCCGGCGATGCAGGAATTGAACAGCCTGGCCGATGAGCTGTGCCCGAAAAGTGTCTGGGTCATTGGGGGCGACGGCTGGGCCTACGACATCGGTTACGGCGGCCTGGACCATGCCCTGGCTTCCGGCCAGAACATCAGGCTGCTGGTGCTGGACACCGAAGTCTATTCCAACACCGGCGGCCAGCAATCCAAGGCCACGCCCATGGGCGCTGTCGCCAAGTTCGCCGCCGCCGGCAAGGAAACCCGCAAGAAGGATCTCGGCCTGCTGGCCATGAGCTATGGCCATGTCTACGTGGCCCAGATTGCCATGCAGTCCCACAGCAATCAGGCCAGCAAGGCCCTGCAGGAAGCTGAAAACTTTGACGGCCCGGCGCTGATCATCGCCCACAGCCCCTGCATTGCCCATGGCTATGACCTGGTGCACTCGCCAGCGCAACAGAAGCGGGCGGTAGACAGCTGGGCCTGGCCGATCTATCGCTTCGATCCTCGCCGCACGCACGAGGGCCTGCCGCCCCTGCAGCTGGATTCGGTGCGCCAGAAAGTGCCCATGAAAACCTACATGCAGGAAGAAGCCCGCTTCCGCATGCTGGAACTGAGAGACCCGCAGCGCTATGAACAGCTGGCGGCCGCCGCCAGCGATGCCGCAAAGGAGCAGCGCGAGCTATACATGCAACTGGCGGGCATCCATTTTGAGCCCCATGAACAGCCAGAACAAAAGGACAAGGGAGCCGACCATCATGACTGACCTGACCACCCGCTGGCTCGGGCTTGACCTGCACTCACCGCTGGTGGTGGGCGCCAGCCCGCTCACCGACGACCTGGACGCGCTCAAAGCCTGCGTGGACGCCGGCGCCGGTGCGGTCGTGATGCATTCGCTGTTCGAGGAACAGCTGATCGCAGAGCAGATGGCGGCCCATCGATTTATCGATTCCCGCATCAACACGGACGCCGAGGCCCGCTCGTTCTTTCCCGAATCCGAAGTGTTTGCCATGGGCTCCAGCAGTTACCTCAAGCGCCTGGAGCAGCTTCAAAGTTCGCTGGATGTACCGGTGATCGCCTCACTTAACGGTATTTCCCCCGGCGGCTGGACCCAGCACGCCCGGGAACTGGAAGACGCCGGTGCGTCAGCTATTGAGCTCAATCTTTACGATCTGGCCACGGACCCGTCCGACACGGCCACCACCCTGGAGCAACGCCAGCTTGAGGTGGTGGGCTCGGTGGTTGAGCAGGTCAGCATCCCGGTCAGCATTAAACTGTCACCCTTCTATTCGGCGTTGCCCGCGTTTGTGGCCGGCGTGGAAGCGGCGGGCGCCCGGGGGCTGGTGCTGTTCAACCGCTTTTATCAGCCGACGATGGATCTGGACGAATTGGAGTTGAGCCGGGAGGTAGTGTTGTCCACCAGCGCCGAGCTGCCCGTTCGCTTGCATGCCATGGCCATGTTGTTCAATCGCACGACCTTGGAAATGGCAGCGTCTGGGGGAGTGCACACCGGCGACGACGCTGCCAAGGCCATTCTGTCTGGCGCCACGGCGGTGCAGGTGGTGTCAGCGCTGCTGGCTGAGGGGCCTTCGGCACTGGCCAGAATTACCGATGAAATGAATCAGCGTCTGACGACGATGGGTTACACCTCCCTGATCGAAGCACGAGGCGCGCTGTCACTGGACAATGCTCCCAACGCACAGACTTGGGAACGCTTGAATTACGCCCGCCTGTTGCAAGGCTGGCAGTCTTCCGGGAGGACATCATGAGTGAAGCCGAGGCTTAAGTTCGCCTGTTTTCTAAATTTCACCGGGCGGTTACGACATTAAGTTCCGCTTCAAAACCATCCTGCCGCCCTGTTGCCGGTGAGCGCAGATGCAATGTCATTCCCGCACCTGTGGCGATTGCGTCTGCGATGGCCAGGCCCAGGCCAGACCCGCTGGCACCGGTTTTTACGCGGGCAAAGCGGTTCCGCAGCAGGGCAAGTTGATCCGGAGGCACGACGTCACTGCCGTTGCGCACCCTTAACAAGCCATCGTCCGCCATGCTGACTTCCACCGGCCGCGTTTGGGAGCCATGCTTGAGGGCATTTTCAATCAGATTCCGCATCAGGATGGCGAAGGCATCGGGATCCAGAAAGGAGTTCACTACACTCTCGGGCAGGCTCAGGATAATTCGCCCCGGTGCCTGGCGTTGAAAATCATCCACGATCATTGCCAGTATTGGCACCAGATCTTGCTGATTCTGTGATAGTGCCCCGCCGCCTTCGGCTTTCGCCAGTTCAAGCAGCTTTCCGGACAGTACCGACAGACTCTGCAGTGCTTCCTCAATCTCGGTAACAGTGGTCTTTAACTGATCACCTTGAATCCGGGCTTGCAGCCGCTGCACTTTAGCGAGCGCCGTGGCCAGCGGTGTCCTCAATTCATGGGCGCTGTTGGCGGTAAAACTCCGCTCTGCTTCGAGAGCGCGGTGCAAGCGTTCCAACAACAGGTTGACGGCCTTGGCGATCGGCTCAAACTCTTTTGGTAACCGATCCTCTGCTACGGGGGTGAGATCTCCTGCGCCCCGGGATTCTATCGATTGCTGGAATTCGACCACCTTGCGCAGGGAAAGCCGGACAATCCACCAGACACCCAGCAGGCTGATCGGAATCAGGAAAACCAGAGGCATTAACAATGCCAGACCCGCCTCCAGTGCCGCTTCGCGCCGGTGAGCCAATGGTTCGGCTACCTCAATAAACATGGTGTCACTGACCGCAGATGCTCCGTATATCCTGTGGGTCGAAGTGTTAGAGAACCCTTCCCGGGGCAGGGTGCCAAACACCCGGGGGTCGGCATCGTGGGACTGGAGCAGGAGGTTGCCTTGTTGGTCCCGGACCAGGTACGTGAGGTATTCGTCATGGTCTTTCATGGCCGGGGCGATTTGATTCCCGGGGCCATTTTCCCGGTTCAGGATGTCGGTCACGGCCAGCGGCAGAATGCGCTGCGCAGTTTCTTCCAGGGCACTGTCAAAGACCTCGTTCATTTCGTGCTGCGCCACGAGTCCGGACGCGGTAACGCCTAGCAGCCAGAGCAGAGTGACGCCGAGGGTGAGGCCGATGCTCAGGCTTTTCTGTAAGCTGGATCTATTGCTCATGTGTTTCCAGGCGGTAGCCCATGCCCCTGACCGTGATGATGGCGTCGCGCCCCAGTTTCTTGCGCAAACGGCTGATATAGACCTCAATGGTGTTACTTTCGATTTCTGCCCCGAAGGCGTAAAGGCGATCCTCCAACTGCGACCGCGACAACAGAATTCCAGGGCGCTGAATAAAGCCTTCGAACAGTGCCCACTCCCGGGCAGTGAGCTCCAATGGCTGGCCGTTGCGACGGATGCGGTGATCACCAAGATCCACTTCCAGATCACCCACCCGGATCAGCGGGCTTGGATTGCCCCGGTAACGACGGGCGACCGCGGCCACGCGGGCTGACAGTTCGGAAAGATCAAAGGGCTTGACCAGATAGTCGTCGGCGCCGGCATTGAGCCCTTCAATCCGGTCCGACACCTGATCCCTGGCGGTAAGGATGATCACGGGGGTGGTGTTTCCGGTGGTTCTCAGTTTTCTCAAAAAACCAAAGCCATCGCCGTCCGGCAGCATCAGGTCGAGCAGCATCAGGTCGTAGGCCGTGGTCTGCACACTGGCCTGTGCAAAGGCCAGGGTTTGCACCCAGTCTACGGCGTGGCCATCATCGGTGATCTGATCCCGCACTGCCTCGCCCAGCCCGGCCGTATCCTCAACCAACAGTACCCGCATGGCTCACCTCGATTGCTCCTTGAGAGAACGATACTACAGCCGAGACCTGACAGCAGCCTGAATGGCTCTGAACCTTGATATGCCACGCTACTGACCTTCAGCTGCCTGTCAGGTTCAGGCGCTAGCCTTATCCCAACTATTCCAGGTGTCGGTTGGAGAAGAGGTCATGATCCGGATAATTTTACCTTTTATGTTTGTGGTTTCAGGCCTCTGGGCCTGGAATCTCGCTGCAGGCCCGGGGGCCGCTTCGCCCTGGTCGGTTTATGATCAGAGCTTGTTGCTCAGCGGGTGGTTGGCCATCGCGTTGATGTCGCTGGCCATGATGCTGGCGCTGCGTCCAGCCTGGCTGGAGCGGCCGTTGGGCGGGCTGGACCAGATCTACCACACCCATAAATGGGCCGGCATTCTGGCCGTAGTCTTTGCCGCTGCCCACTGGTTGATCGAGATGGGTGATGACGTTATAGAGTCGATTTTCGGTGAAGCTGGTGGGCACGAGCAGCATTATTCAGGATTTATCGACACCATGCGCGACGCCGCCGAAGAGGTTGGCGAGTTCGCCATTTATTTACTGTTTGCCATGTTGCTGATTACCCTGTGGCGCAAATTCCCCTATAAATACTGGCGCTATCTGCACCGGGCCATGCCCGCGCTTTACCTGTTGCTTGCTTTTCATGCGGCTTGGCTCACTCCGCTGCAATGGTGGCAGCAACCGGTTGGTGTGCTGATGGCAATCTTGCTCACCGGAGGTAGCCTCGCCAGCGTGCTTTCCCTGACGGGCAGAGTTGGCCGTCGTCGCCAGGTCCAGGGCTCGATCACGGCCATTAATACCCCGGCCCGGGATATCACCGAGGTTACCTGCCATTTGGGTTCAGCATGGCGGGGACACCGCGCGGGACAGTTTGCACTCGTCACCTTTAACACAACTGAAGGTGCTCACCCGTTCACCATTGCCAGTGCTGACCAGGAAGATGGCTCAGTCACTTTTCTCATTAAATCACTCGGGGACTTTACCCGTAATCTCAGCCATAAAATCAGGGTGGGGCAAACCGTGAAGGTTGAGGGCCCCTACGGCCGTTTTGATTTCAATCGAAGAAACCGCAAGTCCCACCAGATCTGGATTGCCGGTGGCATTGGCGTGACGCCCTTCCTGGCCTGGCTTGAAGCCATCGACAGCAACACGGCTCCGTCACCGGAGGCAGACCTGCACTACTGCACCCGAAATGCTGATCAGGACCCCATGGTGCAACGGCTCCGGACGCTTTGCCGGGACTTTCACGGCATTAATCTGCAGATTCATGACAGTGCCAGGGGTGAGTCGCTTTCGGCCGAAAAACTGGCTGCCGATGGGCGTTTATCCACTAAGGCGGAGGTATGGTTTTGTGGCCCGGCAGGCCTGGGACAGGCAATCAAGAAAGGGTTACGGGCCGGGCCATTGCGCCTGTCGCGCTTCCATAAAGAAGTGTTTCAATTTCGCTGAACTTCGCTGTACGGGAATTGCCGCGTTCAGGCCAGTGTCAGGAAATTCTCATAGAGTGTTCAGTGTGGATTCAACAGGAGACATCCCATGAAAACCAGGCCCTTTATTTTATGCCTCGCTCTATTGTTTCTGAGTTCGCCGCTGTTGGCGGACGATGACTGTGACGATCCGGTGGCTAAATGGCAGCCCCGGGAAAACCTGCGCCAGAAACTGGAAGCGGAAGGTTGGACGGTGTACCGCATTAAGGTGGACGACGGCTGTTATGACGTAAAAGGCCGTCTTTCCGGACAGTACAGAGCAAAGGCGTCTTTTGCCCCGGCTTCTCTCACGTTGATGAAGCTTAAGCTCGAGCGTGAGGAAACGAATGATGAGAATGATGCTGACAACAGTTACGGCTCTCAAACGTGGGGTGTTACGCCTGACACCAGCGAATCTTCGGCTCCTCGCAATGGGATTGTCAAAGGTCGCCCCAGTGTGAAAGTCGAATAAACTATTGATTAAAAATGATTTTATAGCAGTATTTTCATTTTGCCGGAGAGGTTTCATGAACAAGATTCTGGTTGCTCTGGGCCTGGCGACAACACTCGCTCTTCCCGTTTTTGCACAAGCCCGTGAAGTTACCTTCACAACTGAATTACTCAACTATGGCGGCGACGGCGCCTACCTGGCGCTTTACCTTACCGATACTGCCGGGAAATATCAGGGGACGCTCTGGGTGGCGGGGGAAAAATCCAAGTACTACAAGCATCTGAGTGGCTGGGCGCGAATCGGTGGGCTGAATCCGGCTGAGTACGATGGCCTGACCGGAGCCAGTATCACCAGCGGGCGCACCCTGAAAATCACCCTGGACCTGGATGATGCCCTGATCGACAGTGGCCACGAGATCCGTATCGACACTGCCGTTGAAGATATGCGGGATAATCGGGCGGATGTTGCCGTGCCCCTGACCAGCGAAGGCTCCGGTAAAGCGGTCACCGGGCGTGGTTACGTTCGCTCATTCCGTTACGATTTTTGACGGACGGGCAGGAGCGAAAGTAATGTTGCGCAAATTACACGGTTTACCGGGCCTGTTCGCGGCGTTGTTCCTGATGACGCTTGCGATCACCGGGGCGGTTCTGGCCCTGGCGCCCGCCATGGACAGGGCGGCTGCGGTTATCCCGGCTGCTGGCGAGATGAGCGTGGCGGAGCTGGCAGGGCGGGTTGTGGCCCACTACCCGGAAACCGAACAGATTGTCCGTGGCCCTTCCGGTGCTGTGATCGTCTATTACAACCGTGACGGCCAGCCCGGGGCGGATCTGGTCAACGCCCTGACCGGCGAGGGTATTGCGCCCTATGAGCCATCGGCTTTTTTTACCTGGATCAAGGATCTTCATCGCTCGTTTCTGCTGGATAACAGCGGGCGGGCACTGGCCGGGGTGATGGCCGCCGTCATGGTGCTGCTGTGTTTCTCCGGAATTCTGTTGCTGGTCCGTCGCACCGGTGGCTGGAAAGCATTGTTGCGGCCGTTCGCCGGTTCCGGTAGCAAGCGGATTCACGCCGAACTGGCCCGGTTTGCCGTTCTCGGGTTGCTGCTGTCGGCATTGACCGGCAGCTATCTGTCGGCGCAACGGTTTGGTTTGTTGCCCGAGCCGGTTGAAACCGGGCCAACGTTCCCGGCCGAGGTCTCTGGCGGGCAACCGGCGGCAGTATCTTCACTAAATGCCTTGATGGCTGTTGATCTCAATGAATTGCGGGAACTGGTGTTTCCCTATCCTGATGACCCGCAGGATGTCTATTCCCTGACCACCAGTGGAGGGTCCGGATTTGCGGATCAGGCGACCGGTGAGCTGCTGAAGTTCCAGCCTCGCTCTGAAGCGAGCCTGGTTCAGCAGTGGATCGTCAGTTTGCACACCGGCGAGGGCCTGTGGTGGCTGGGCCTGATTCTCGGCATCGCGGCGCTGACGGTGCCGGTACTCTCGGTGACGGGGATAACAAGTTGGTGGCAGCGCCGCCGGTCATCCGGGCAGTTTCTGGACAATGCCAATGCCGCTCAGGCGGATACCATTATCCTGGTCGGCTCCGAAGCTAACGCGACCTGGGGCTTTGCCCGGGAACTCCACACCAGCCTGAACAAGGCCGGTTTTCGGGTGCATTGCGCCGAGATGAACGCGTTGGCTGAGTATTATCCCCAGGCCGCCATGCTTTTTGTGCTGACTTCGACCTATGGCGACGGCGACGCGCCGGCGTCCGCTCGGCAGTTTATGGCCAGGCTCAGTGATTTCAGGGGTGAAAAGACTCTGCAATACGCTGTGCTGGGTTTTGGTGACCGGCAGTTCCCGAACTTCTGTCAGTTTGCGCTGAATGTGGATGCGGCACTCGCCAGCAAAGGGCTGAGCCGACTGCATCCCGTCGAGCTGATTGATCGGTGTTCCGCTTCGCAATTCAGCGAGTGGGGAGACAAGATCAGTGGGATTGTCGGGACGCCGCTTGCGCTGACCTACGACCCGCTGCCGCCGCCCACGGTAAAGCTGGCGCTATTAGAGCGGGCGGATTACGGGCTGGCGGTGCAGGCCCCTACCAGTATCCTGCGCTTCAAGGCGGCACAGCCGGGCCGCGGTTGGTGGCAAAAGTGGCTGCCCCGGGCCCCTGAAACGCTACCACCATTCGAAGCGGGCGATCTGCTGGGCGTTATGCCGCCGCAGGGCCAGGCGCCGCGTTTCTACTCGCTGGCATCTTCTGTCACTGACGGGGTTCTGGAGATATGCGTGCGCAAACAGCCGGGCGGTCTTTGCTCCGGGTATTTGCACGAGCTCAGACCCGGGGATCGTATTGATGGCTTTATCCGCCCCAATCCCGGCTTCCGGCCAGCTACTGGTAACACGCCGGTTATTCTGATCGGAGCCGGCGCAGGAATTGGTCCGCTGACCGGTTTTATCCGGAAAAACACCGAACGTCATCCTATGTTCCTGTATTGGGGTGGGCGCAATTCGCACTCGGATTTTCTTTATCAGCCTGAGCTGGGGCGCTACCTTGACGACCATCGGCTGACCGGGCTGAATACCGCGTTCTCCCGGTCTGACGAGCGCGCTTACGTTCAGGATAAGCTCAGGCAGGATCAGGTTGCTGTACGCCAGATGATTGAAAAGGGAGCTCAGATTCTGGTCTGCGGTGGCCGGGATATGGCCGCGGGGGTAAAGCAGGTCATTGACGACATTCTCAGGCCAATGGCAACTGATGTTGACACACTGAGAAGCCAGGGGCGGTATCTGGAGGATGTTTACTGAGTCTGGGCTTATCGGCGAACGGAGGCATACGCCTGATTTACGCCCCGCCATTCGAGGCATAAATCAGGTGTTTGATGGCCAGGACTGGCCTGCTTGTTCTATCGGGCTGAGCGTTGGCTTATCCGGCCAGCCACTGCACAGATCAAGCCGATCAGCACCAGCGCGCCAATCACCCATGTAGGTGTGTAGAAGGTGTTGTACACATCCCATCCCAACAGCTTCAATAACTCTGAAAACTGTGTTGTTGCCCCAACCAGGTGTCCACCGATGGTGCCGGTCGTGGCAAAGATGGACATGCCGGTGAGCGCCAGCAAAACCAGCACCCAGCGCCGAGCGCCCTCAAAAGCGCCACTGCCGGCGCGCCAGACCAGAACGGTCAGCATTGTGAAAATACCCAGTGACCAAAGTGCGGTCAGAATGTGATTTCGGGTGAGCGGGCTGGCGAGGGCGGCCTCGAGAGGCCATACCAGGAAACCACTGGCGACGGTGATTGCAGCGGCCAGAAGGCTGAGCACAAGAATCGGAAGCAGCGCTTCACGGCTGATGTCGGCAAGCCTGCCTTTGAAGAAACTGCCCACAAGAATCATGAGTGTTGCCAGAGCCCAGAATCCGAGAGGAAAGTGGACAAGCATATGGTGAATGCCGGTCATGAGCGTGCTCCTTTTCTATTGGTGCTTCGGGCGGAGAAAACGGAAAGCAGCCCTATGGTAACGCCAAGCATGGCCAGGAGCCCCGCAATCAGTGTCAGGAGCCACTGGCTTATGATTTCGTTGTTAAATTCCATTTCGACACCGTAGATGGCCAGTTGTCGTTCGCTGTGACGGGCCTGCACGGGTGTCCCGATTTCAATATCTTCGGCACCGGCATGAGCCCGGCTGATCAGCAATGGCCAATTGACCTGGCCGGGATAGAACAGAGTTACTTCTTTCCAGTTATTGCCCCATTCGGGCTGGCCACCGTTAAACGCCATGGCCTGGAGCTGCGCCTCTCGTCCCATACCGAGGGACACTGGCAGCGACACCATGTGCCAGCGCCCGCCGGTTGCGTTCCTGTGAATGGCAAAGGCTGCGGAATAAAGCCCCTGGTTTTCCAGGATTTTGTCTTCGGTGGGCGCACCGGTATCGAGTTGCCGATAGAGCGTTACATCCCAGTAGCCGTCTTTCCAGGTCGCCTCGCTTTGCACTTTGATATCGCCCCGGGAGCCTTCTGTCTGGCGAATATAACGCCGGGGAATAACATCACCATTCTGCCATTCGTGTTCTGGATCAAAGGCGACGGCGGTACTGTCGGAAAGGAAGTAAGGGGTGTCCGGGCCGACCTGACCGCCTGGAATCTCGTCAAGCTTCAGGGCGAACTGGCCGGTTGTCTCCGGATTGAACATCCATTTGGGCGCGTTTGCGTCTTTGTCCCAGTTGGTGGTGTAGGGGCTGGTGCCGCTGTCACCGCCTCTTTGTTCGCCGACCCACTGATCATCCGACAGGTTCAAAGGGTTTGATCGATGCCCCCGCCAGTGCCAGAGATCAAGAAAATAGCCGGCTTCACGTAGTGCGTTCAGAGTTTCCGGCGACTTCACGCTGGCCCAGTCGGTGACATCGATACGGGTTCCTGGCAATGACTTGGTCACTTCCTCGGGTGCTTCATCAGTGAATCCGGCGGCACCGGCGCCAATGGCGATGTAACCGCCGTAACGATCAAAACCCGGGACGCTGCCATCATCAAGCATCATGGATACCCGGTCCTCATGAAATCCTTCCGGGTTTGGTCCGGGCATGCCACCGCCTTTTCTGATCCACTCACCGTTCTGGTAGATCAGTACGTCATGAAGTACGTGTGGCTGGCTGGCCGGCCACCGGTAGCGAAAATACACGTGCGTGTCGTTAAACGCCGCTTGCACCTGCAACGGCATTGTCAATTCTTCGGGGATGGAAATGTTGCGATCAGGGTCATTCTGGATTACGCCAGTTCCGTGGGTTATCCAGGCAAGGCCAAGCGCGAGGGGAAGCCCCAAAACTAGCCAGGCAGCGCGACTGCTTATTTCCATGATGGTCATCCGTTGTTGTTTTTTTGATAAATGAAATATGAGTTAAGACCAATTCAAAGCTGGCATCAATGTGAAAAAAAATAAGTTCAAAACTAATCATGAACTATGCTTTTGTCAGGGAAGTCTGAACCAGTGCGCCCAGCGCCTGAGGATGTGTTCAGCCTCTCTTGAGGTTCCCGTAAGGGATCTTTCTGCACCATGCGATTAAGGACAGGAGACGCATCGTGGCTGAAGACGAAAATCCGCCAGAAAACCCTGAAAACGATCTCGCCTCGCGGTTCCCTACCGCTTATACCATTCTTTTCTGCCTGATTGTGCTGGTCGCGGCTCTGACCTGGGTGATCCCGGCCGGGCAGTATGAACGGACCATGAATGAAGACGTCGGCCGTGAAGTCGCTGTGCCTGGTACCTATCAAACCGTGGACCCCAACCCCCAGGGCTTTGTTGAGGTCATGCTGGCCCCGACTGCCGGCTTCTACGATCCCGACAGTTACGCGGCTAACGCTATCGATGTTGCTCTGTTTGTGTTGTTTCTGGGGGGCTTTCTCGGTGTGATGAATGCAACCGGTGCCATAGATACCGGTATACGCAGCGCCATGCGCCATCTGGAAGGCCGTGAAATCTGGATGATTCCTATCCTGATGACGCTGTTTGCCCTGGGTGGCACAACCTATGGCATGGCCGAGGAAACCCTGGCTTTCTACGCCATTCTGGTGCCCGTCATACTTGCGGCCGGATACGATGCGGTGACCGGTGTTGCCATTATTCTGATCGGTGCCGGGATCGGCGTACTGGGCTCCACCATCAATCCCTTTGCCACCGTTATCGCGGCCAACGCCGCGGGCATCCCGTTTACCGACGGTATCGTGCTGCGATTCATTCTGCTGATTGGTGGCCTGCTGATCTGCATTGGCTATGTCATGCGCTATGCCCACCGCGTCAAGGCAGACCCGTCCCGCTCGGTGGTGTCAAAACAATGGGCTGCGCATCGAAAGCTGTTTCTGCAAGGGCACGATGAAGAGATTCACAGTGCCAGACTCACCAGAACCCAGATCATTGCTCTGGTTATTTTCGCGCTGACCTTTGCCGTCATGATCTGGGGGGTGTCGTCCCAGGGCTGGTGGATGGCACGGATGGGGGCTCTGTTTTTTGGCGCCGCGATTGTGATCGGCGTCATTGCCCGTCTGGGCGAAAAGAAACTGACCGGCAGCTTCGTCGATGGCGCGCGGGATTTGCTCGGGGTTGCCCTGGTGGTTGGCCTTGCCCGTGGCATTGTGGTGATCATGGAGCAAGGCATGATTGCCGATACCATCCTGCACAGCGCGGAAACCTCGCTGGGTGGTCTGCCGGAGCTGGCGTTTATCAACCTCATGTTCTGGATCGAGGTTGGCATGAGCTTCTTCGTGCCGTCCTCCTCCGGGCTGGCGGTGCTGTCCATGCCGATTCTCGCACCGCTGGCGGATTTTGCGAATGTGGGGCGTGACCTGGTGGTGACGGCCTACCAGGCGGCCAACGGGCTGGTCAACCTGATCAACCCCACCTTTGCGGTGGTGGTTGGCGGGCTGGCCATCGGGCGGGTGTCCTACGATCGCTGGCTCGCGTTTATCTGGCCTTTGCTGCTCATTCTGACCGTGTTTATAACCGTGATCATCAGCGTTGGTACCCTTTTATGAACCCCGTTGTGATCCCTTTTTTAAGCCCCGTTGTGAACCCTGGATAAAAGGAATTCTGCCATGTCTGAACAAAGCCTTGGAGTTCACTCTGAAACCGGAACCCTGCGTCAGGTGATTGTCTGCCGCCCTGGCCTGGCCCATCGGCGGTTAACGCCGTCGAACTGCGATGCCCTGCTGTTTGATGATGTGTTCTGGGTGAAACAGGCACAGAAAGACCACGATGTGTTTGCCGATCTGATGCGCAGCCGGGGTATTGAGGTTCTGGATGTCAATGAGTTGCTGGCACAGACGCTGGCGATCCCTGAGGGCCGGGCCTGGATTCTGGACCACCGGATTAACTGGAACCACATCGGCGTTGGCATGGTGTCGGACCTGCGGGCCTGGATGGACGAGCTGCCCGGCAAGGAGCTGGCGAAGTTTCTGATTGGCGGCCTTGAGGTGATGGACCTGCCCTTTGATCCGGCCGGACTGTTTGGCAACCATCTCGGGCCATTAGGATTTGTGCTGCCTCCGCTGCCGAACTTCCTGTTCACCCGGGACAACAGTGCCTGGGTTTATGGCGGGGTAACCCTGAACCCGATGTACTGGACGGCGCGCAAGCCAGAAACCCTGCTGATGGCCGCCATCTATAATTTCCACCCGAAATTTGCCGGCAAGGTGACGGTGCATTGGGGCGACCCATTGCAAGATCACGGCCTGGCCACCCTGGAGGGTGGCGATATCATGCCCCTGGGTAATCGCACGGTACTGGTGGGCATGGGCGAGCGATCGTCGCCCCAGGCCATTGGTCAGCTGTCAAAAGCCCTGTTCGATGGCGGCATGGTCGATCGGGTGATTGCCTGTCAGCTGCCCAAATCCCGCTCCGCCATGCACCTGGATACGGTGTTCACCTTCTGTGGCGGCAACGTGGTGACCGCCTTCACGGAGGTGGCGGATGCCGTCATCTGCTATGACCTGAGGTCCGGCGAGGGTGCCAAAACACTGGCCTTCAAGCAGGACCCCCGGCATCTGTTCGAGGTGGTGGCCGAGATTCTGGGATTTCCGGCGCTGGAGGTTGTGCCCACCGGTGGCGATAGCCCGGAAGAGCGCGAGCGCGAGCAGTGGAACGATGGTAACAACGTGCTGGCGCTGAGCCCTGGGGTGGTGGTGGGTTATGACCGTAACGACGATACCAATGCGGCCCTGGCCGCAGCCGGCATCGAGGTTCTGGCAATACCCGGTGCCGAGCTGGGCCGGGGCCGGGGCGGCGGTCGATGCATGAGCTGCCCAACCATCAGAGATGCTGTCTGACAGCGAAGGAGCAGGGCCATGGCGTTTAACCTCAAGAACCGACATTTTTTGACGCTGCGGGATTTTACGCCGCGCGAAATCAGTTTCCTGCTGAAGTTGTCCGCGGATCTTAAAACCGCCAAGTACGCCGGCACGGAGGTGCCAAGGCTGAAAGGCAAGGACATTGCGCTAATCTTCGAAAAGAATTCCACACGAACCCGGGTCGGGTTCGAGGTGGCCGCTTATGATCAGGGTGCGCGAGTGACCTATCTGGGGCCCACCGGCACCCACATAGGCCACAAGGAATCGGTGAAAGACACCGCGCGGGTGCTTGGCCGGGTCTACGATGCCATCGAGTATCGTGGCTTCGGGCAGTCGATTGTGGAGGAGCTGGCCCAGTACGCCGGCGTGCCGGTCTACAACGGCCTGACCAACGAGTTTCACCCCACCCAGATCCTGGCGGATTTTCTGACCATGCAGGAACAGGTGGAAAAGCCGCTGCGGGAGGTAGCCTATGTGTTCATTGGCGATGCTGCCAACAATATGGGCGACAGTCTGCTGATCGGTGGTGCCAAAATGGGTATGGACGTGCGGCTGTGCGCGCCTCAGGTCTGCTGGCCGAACCAGTCGGTGCAGGACGAGGCAAAAGCGTTGGCGGCAGAAACCGGTGCCCGCATTACCATCACCGAGGACATTGACGCCGCCGTTGCTGATGTCGATTTCGTTTATACCGATGTCTGGGTCTCTATGGGAGAGCCAAAGGAAAAGTGGGCCGAACGCATCAAGCTGCTGATGCCTTACCAGGTCAATGCGGCCCTGATGGCGAAAACCGGCAATCCCCGGGTGCGGTTCATGCACTGTTTACCGGCCTTCCACAACACCGAGACGGTGGTGGGCAAAGAGCTTCAGGAAACCCATGGCATTGAGGCCATGGAGGTGACTGACGAGGTATTCGAAAGCCCGGCCTCCATTGTGTTTGATCAGGCCGAGAACCGGATGCATACCATCAAGGCCGTCCTCGTGGCGACCCTGGGAGACTGACATGCTGGTAGTCGCAGCCCTGGGCGGTAACGCCCTGCTGAAACGGGGCGAGCCGCTGACCGCGGTGGTCCAGCGCAACAATGTGAAAACGGCGGCGCTGTCGCTGGCGGATGTCATCCGGGCCGGACACGACCTGGTGATCACCCACGGCAATGGGCCGCAGGTGGGCCTGCTGGCTTTGCAGGGTGCGTCCTACAAACCGGATGAAGCCTACCCGCTGGATGTTCTGGGTGCGGAAACCGAGGGCATGATCGGCTACATGATCGAACAGGAACTGGAAAATGCTCTGGAGCATGACCGGCCGGTCGCGACGCTGCTGACGCAAGTGGTGGTAGACCCGAAAGATCCGGCCTTTGCCAAGCCGACCAAGTTTGTCGGGCCGGTCTATGAGCGCGAAGAGGCTGAGCGCCGGGCGGCCGGTGCGGGCTGGAGTATTGCGCCGGACGGCGACAAATGGCGAAGAGTTGTGCCTTCTCCGAAACCCCTCGAGATCCCCGATCTGAGAGTGTTGCAGCTGTTGCTGGAGCAGGGTGTGGTGGTGGTCTGCACCGGTGGCGGCGGAATACCGGTGCTGCGGCGGGAAGACGGCAGCCTGATGGGCGTCGAAGCGGTCATCGATAAAGACGCCGCCAGCGCCCTGTTGGCCAGAAAACTGGGGGCGGATGCGCTGCTCCTGTTGACCGATGTGGATGCGGTCTACCGGGACTTTGGCACCGATCGGGCGACACCGGTTTCGGCATTGACGGTGGCCGAGGCGCGAGCACTTAACATGCCCGCGGGCTCCATGGGCCCCAAGCTCGAGGCGGCCTGTGAATTTGCCGAAGCCGGGGGGCTCAGCGGCATTGGCCGGCTGCAGGATGCCGTCGCCATACTTGAAGGGTCGGCAGGCACTCGCGTGTCTGCCGGGTAACAGGTCGCTGTTATGAATCAGGGCAAGCTGGATGCGGCAGTCAGGACTTCTCGCGAAACAGCCCTGGCAGCCACTTCAGATAGGCCGTCATGCCAAACAGCTCCACCAGCGACTGAAACACGATTACCACGATGGCCAGTGACCAGAGCTCCGGCAGTGCAATGGCAAAGGGCAGCACCACAAACGAGTTGCGGGTACCAAAACTGAACGCCAGCGTTTGCCCTTTAGCGCCGGGCAGGGCGAAGGCGTGGCTCAGCAGCTTGCCCACCAGAGCGGCGGCGACCAGATAGATAGTGAAAATCACGGCCAGCATAGGCAGGATTCGCCCGGTCTCCAGCACCAGGGTGATCTGTGACGCGGCAATCAGAAACACCACCAGGGCCAGCAAAGGCACCGGTAGCCAGCCCAGCACCTCGATATAGCCTTTAACGGCTGGCTTTTTCTCTCCCGCTTTTTCCGTCAGCCAGGCCAGCAGCAATGGCGTCAGAATCAGCCCGAAAAAGACCGGTAACAGATGCCCGGTCAGGTCGGCGCTGACCATCTCCTTGCCCAGAAATAGCCACAGATACAGTGGCAACAGGATAATTTGTAAAATCAGCAGGATCGGACTGGCGGCAATGGCCCGGGCGCTGTCGCCACCGCCAAGATGGGTAAAGCTGATAAACCAGTCGGTGCAGGGCACCAGTAACACCAGCAGAAGGCCAAGCCGGATGGCCGGGTCGGCTGGTGCCAGCAACAGCAGCAACCAGACGACGATGGGCATGATGACGAAATTACCCAATACCAGCGCAAGGTTAAAACGGCCGTCCCGGAAGGCGGTGGCCAGATGGGTGAGCGGGATCTGGGTGAAGGTGGCGTACAGCAGTATGCCCAGCCCGGGCCACAGCAATACTTCAAACGCGCCGGTTACCGAGGGCCATAGCCAACCCGTCACCATGCCAGCCAGAATCGCCGCCAGATAGAGCCAGACCTGATGGCGTTCCAGAGCCGCTTTCATTCAGTTGAAACCGCTCAGTGGCCTTGTGCCGGCACTTCCCGAATGCGGCCCTGCTCATCAATGGCCACGTAAACGAACAGCCCTTCGGTCACCTTCCGGGGGGTTTTGGCGGTACGGTCCAGCGTCCAGACCTCCACATTGATCTTCATCGAACTGCGACCGATGTCCACCAGTTCGCAGTAGCAACTGACCTGGGAGCCAACTCGCAACGGTGACAGAAATTCCATCCGGTCCATGGCGACGGTGGCGTTGCGCCCAAGGGAAATACGCCCGGCCATGGTGGCCGCCGCAATGTCCATCTGTTTGACCAGCCAGCCAGCGAAGACGTCGCCGTTGGCGTTGGTGTCTGAGGGAAGCGGAATAATCTGCAGCGTCAATTCGCCGCGGGGCTTGGGTTTGTCGTCATCGTATGCCGTCATCAAAGTCGCCCGTGTAGAAGCTTGTGATTTGTTTTACCTGCATGGTAACGGGCTGGCGGCGGTCTGCAAGAAAAAATGAACATACTGTTCTACATTTCATAGACTGTAATAAACCTGTCACACAAGGGCTTTACTGTTCACCCATCGGTGCAGAAAATCCGACATAAAAGTCAAAGTGACAAATGGAGACTCAACGTGATCAAACTTAAAACAGCTCTTACAACTCTGGCACTGGCAGGCAGCATTGCCGCCGTGTCTTCCCCGGCCATGGCGCGCGACACCATCAACATTGTAGGTTCCTCTACAGTTTATCCGTTCGCCACCGTGGTTGCCGAGCGTTTTGGTCGTAACACCGATTTCCCGACACCGAAGCTTGAGTCCACCGGCTCCGGCGGCGGTTTGCAGCTGTTTTGCCAAGGTGTTGGCACCCAGCACCCGGACATCACTAACGCCTCTCGTCGCATGAAAAAGTCCGAGTTCGACATGTGCCAGAAAAATGGCGTTAAGGAAATTACCGAGGTTCGCATCGGCGCCGACGGTATCGTCATTGCTCGATCCAATAAAGCGGACAAGCTTGACCTGAGCCTGGAACAGGTGTTCCTGGCCCTGGCCAAGGAAGTGCCGGACCCAGACGGTGGTGACAAGCTGGTAGCCAATCCTTACAACAACTGGAGCGAGATCGACTCCAGCCTGCCGGATCTGGAAATCAGCGTGATGGGTCCGCCACCCACTTCAGGCACCCGCGACGCTTTCGTTGAACTCGCGATGGAGGGCGGTTGCAAAAAGTTCGACATGATCGCCCAGATGGAAGACGAGAACGAGAACAAGTTCAAGAGCGTGTGTCACAGCATGCGTGAAGACGGCCCGTTCATTGAAGCCGGCGAAAACGACAACCTGATCGTACAGCGCCTCGCACAGGATGCGGATACTCTGGGTGTCTTCGGTTACAGCTTCCTGATGGAAAATACCGGCCAGATCCAGGCAGTCACCGTTGACGCTGTTGAGCCGACTCCGGAGAACATTTCCAGTGACAAATACCCGATTGCCCGCTCACTGTGGTTCTACGTCAAGAAGGCGCACGTAGGTGTTGTTCCGGGTATCGAGCAATACGTAGCTGAGTTCACCAAAGAAAGCACTTGGGGTGACAACGGTTACCTGATTGATGTCGGCCTGATCCCGGCACCGCGCAATGAGCGCATGAAGATCGCTAAGAATGTTAAGGAACTGAACTCCATGACCGGTAACGAACTGTAAAGCTCGGTCAGGGATGTCATGGATGACAACAAAGAAGCGCGGGCCGTCAGGTCTGCGTTTCTTTGTTACATTTGAATGAACATTTTGTGCGGCAAACTGGCAAAATAGACGCCCAACTAACTTAAAGCCACTAATACAGAGACTGTTATGCAGACGGCCAATCTTCTGCCCCTGGTTCTGGTTCTTGCCGTGGTTGCCTATGGCCTCGCGTACATGCGATCCCGGGCGGTGGCGGCGCCCCTCGGCGGCATCCGTAATCTCAAGGCTCTTCCGGTATACTATGCGTCGCGAGCGGCGCTTTGGTGTGCCATTCCCGCATTGATAGTGCTGGCAGTCTGGGCCGGTTTCGAGGGCAAGGTGATCCAGGGCATTGTGATTGCCACTCTGCCTCAGGACACCTGGCCCGAATCTCCCGGTCAGGCTAGCCTGATTCTCTCCCAGATCAGCAACGTTGCCGCGGGCAACCTCAATCCTGAGTTTGTGCCAGAGCACATCGCCGGGGCAGCATCAGTGCTGGAAGCTATGGAAAGCCAGAGTGAAAACTTCAAAGCCGCTCTGGTTTTGCTGGTCGCCGTAGCGGGTGCTGGGTTTGCGTGGACCCGAGTTGCGCCCCATATCAACGCCAGATTAAACGTTGAGACCACCCTTCGCCGCATCTTCTTTGTGTGCGCGGCATTGGCAGTGTTAACTACGGCGGGTATTGTATTTTCGGTAATTCTCGAAACGGTACGCTTCTTCAACCGGGTGCCAATATCCGAATTTCTGTTCAGCACCAGCTGGAGTCCCCAGACCGCTTTGCGCGCCGATCAGGTGGGTTCGGACGGGGCTTTTGGTGTAATCCCGTTGTTCACCGGCACCCTGTTGATTTCTGCCATTGCCCTGCTGGTGGCGGTGCCCGTTGGCCTGCTATCTGCTATCTACCTGTCCGAATACGCCAGCAAACGGGTGCGCTCAACGGCGAAGCCGGTGATGGAGATGCTGGCGGGCATTCCCACCGTGGTTTATGGTTTTTTCGCCGCGTTGACCGTCGCGCCGTTTATTCGTGACGTTGCCGAAATGGTGGGCCTGCAAGCTTCTTCCCAGAGTGCACTGGCCGCCGGCCTGGTGATGGGCATCATGATTGTGCCGTTCGTATCGTCGCTGTCGGACGATGTGATCAATGCAGTGCCCCAGACCATGAGGGATGGTTCTCTGGCTCTCGGGGCAACGCAATCGGAAACCATGAAGAAGGTGATTTTTCCGGCAGCTCTGCCCGGCATCATCGGTGGCATCCTGTTGGCCGCATCCCGCGCCATTGGAGAAACCATGATCGTGGTGATGGCAGCAGGTCTGGCAGCCAACCTGACGGCTAACCCACTGGAATCGGTAACCACAGTGACGGTACAGATTGCAACGTTGCTGGTGGGTGATCAGGAGTTTGACAGCGCCAAGACCCTCTCGGCTTTCGCCCTGGGCATGCTGCTGTTCCTCGTCACGCTGCTGCTCAACGTGATCGCCCTCAAGATCGTCCGGAAGTATAGGGAACAGTATGAGTGATCAAAGTGCTCAGGCGGAGATAGTCCGCAACTCGCTGAAACGCCGGTACCGCAAGGAGCGCAGATTCCGCCTGTACGGAATTCTCGCAATATTCATTGCACTTGCGTCCCTGTTCATCCTGTTTGCAGATATTATCGGCAAGGGACATACAGGGTTCGTAAAAACCACCATCACCCTGGAGGTGGTTCTCGATTCTGAACTGATGTATCTGGATGATCCGACCGATGCGGATCAGCGGTCCATGGCGGATTTTTCAGCGCCGATTATCGCCGCATTGCAGGAGCATTTTCCAGAGGCAGACAGCGCGGGTGAAAAGCGTGAGCTGGGACGTTTGATTGGCACCTATGCGGCCAGCGAAATCCGCGATTTACTGATCGCGAAACCGGATCTTCTGAATTCCACTCAATCGATTGAGTTCCCGGCCCATGATCGGGTCTCGGTGTACGTCAAGCATCCGGACAATTCGCAATACAGTATCAAGCTGTCCGAACAGCAGCAACGCTGGGTGGATGAACTGTTGGAGAAAGGGGTCATCGACACCAGCTTCAACGACGTGCTGTTCAGTCGTGGTGACTCCAGGGAACCTGCCAACGCCGGTGTTCTTGGCGCCATCGTCGGTTCTCTATTGACGATGCTGGTTACGCTGGCGATTGCGTTCCCCGTCGGGGTTGCGGCAGCGGTTTATCTGGAGGAGTTCGCGCCCCAGAACAAGATTACCGACTTCATTGAGGTCAACATCAACAACCTGGCGGCGGTACCATCGATCATCTTCGGTTTGTTGGGCCTCGCGGTTTTCATTGGCCTCTTTGGTATGCCGCGTTCGGTACCCGTGTTGGGGGGTATGGTGTTGGCGCTGATGACGCTGCCGACGATCATCATTTCCAGCCGCGCCGCTATCAAGAGCGTGCCGCCCTCTATACGGGAGGCGGCCGAAGGCATCGGCGCCTCCAAGATGCAGGTGGTGCTTCATCACGTGGTGCCGCTGGCGATGCCTGGCATGCTGACCGGTTCCATCATTGGTATGGCCCAGGCCTTGGGGGAAACAGCCCCGCTGTTGCTGATAGGCATGGTGGCCTTTATCGTGGATGTTCCGGGCGGCTTTTTAGATTCAGCCACCGTACTACCAGTACAGATTTACCTCTGGGCAAGCAGCTCCGAACAAGGGTTTGTAGAGTTGGCATCCGCGGCCATCATGGTGCTGCTCACCTTTATGATCATTATGAACGCACTGGCGATCTGGCTGCGCAAGCGGCTTGAGCGTCGCTGGTAAGGAGAATGATATGAACACGATGAATCCGAGTATTGCCGCAAAAGCCAACATGCAAGACCAGGGCGCAGAGATTCCGGTGCCCGCAGACCGGCCAGAGGACACGATAATCGAAGAGGGCAGGACGGTTGGCAAGCCGTTTGTCGACGATCCCAAGTTCAAGTTGCGTAACGTGAGTGTTTCCTACGGCAGTGATCGCGCCATAAAAGACATCAGTCTCGATATTGGCCGAAACGAGGTTATTTCCTTTATTGGCCCCTCGGGCTGTGGTAAATCGACGTTCCTGCGTTGCCTGAATCGGATGAACGACAGCATCGACATTTGTCGGGTTGAAGGTCAGCTGTTGCTGGATGACGAGGATGTTTACCATTCCAAGAGAGATGTCGTCGAGCTTCGCGCCCGGGTGGGTATGGTGTTCCAGAAGCCGAACCCGTTTCCGAAATCCATCTACGACAACGTCGCCTATGGCCCTCGAATTCATGGCTTGGCCAACCGCAAGTCTGATCTTGACGAAATCGTTGAGAACAGCCTCCGTAAAGCCGGGTTGTGGGAAGAGGCGAAAGATCGCCTCGACTCAGTCGCGACCGGAATGTCCGGCGGCCAGCAACAGAGACTTTGCATTGCGCGAGCCATCGCGGTCAGCCCGGAAGTGATCTTGATGGACGAGCCGTGCTCAGCACTTGACCCCATCGCCACTGCGAAGGTGGAAGAACTGATTTCGGAAATGTCGGAAAGTTATACTATTGTGATTGTGACTCACTCCATGCAGCAGGCAGCTCGAGTGTCACGTCGCACGGCGTATTTTCATTTGGGGCACCTGGTGGAAGTGAATGAGACGGACAAAGTGTTTACCTCTCCGGAACATCAGCTAACCGAATCCTACATTACTGGCCGCTTTGGTTGATTGCAGCCCCCGGAATATTGGAGATATCAGGTATGCCGAATAAAAAAGACGATGTATACGGAGATCACATCTCCGAGAAGTTCAATGATGAGCTGACTGAATTGAAAACCCAGTTTCTGAACATGGGCGGTCTGGTGGAAAGTCAGGTGGAACATGCAATTCAGGCGCTGGTGGATAATGACGGTCAACTGGCTGAGCAAACTCGTCTCAACGACAAGATCGTCGACAAGATGGAAAGGGATCTCGACGAGGAGGCCATTCTGGTTATTGCCCGCCGGCAACCGACGGCCCGGGATCTTCGACTGGTTATTTCAGTGATCAAGATGGTGGCCGATCTGGAGCGGATGGGCGACGAGGCCAAGAAGATTGCGAAGATGGCCATCAAATTGTCAGAGGAAGGCCAGGCGCCCCGCGGCTATATAGAAATCCGTCATATTGGCAATCATGTGATGAGCATGATACACGATGCGCTGGATGCGTTTGCCCGCCTGGATTCTGAACAGGCTTTAAGAATCATGAAGGAAGACAAGCAGGTTGATGAAGAGTACCAGGCTGCGGCCCGGGCGCTGTTGACGTTCATGATGGAAGATACTCGTAACATCAGCCGTTGCATGATGGTGATGTGGGTGCTGCGTGCGCTTGAGCGTATTGGCGACCACGCCTGCAACATCGCAGAGCATGTGATCTTCATGGCCAAAGGCGAAGACGTTCGTCATTCGCCCATGGAAGAAACCGAGAAAGTCGTCGGTCGCTGACTTCGGCAGCCTGATATCAGGGGAGGTGGTCGCTTACCTCCCCGCCAGTCAGGCCTGCTTCATTTTGTCGGTATAGGGCGGCCAGCCTAAAGGCTTGCCAGCCAGCAGGTGCAGGTGGATGTGAAACACCGTCTGCCCTGCGTTTTCCCCGCAGTTCATCACCACCCGATAGCCATCCTCGGCAAAGCCCATGTCTTGGGCCAGTTTTCCGGCTACCCAATACAGATGCCCCACCACTTCCCGGTCGCCCTCTTCGATGTCGTTGATGGTGGCGATGGCTTTTTTCGGGATGATCAGCAGGTGCACCGGGGCCTGGGGGTTGATGTCTTTGAATGCCAGGCTGAGGTCGTCTTCGTACACGATGTCGGCCGGGATTTCCCGGTTGATGATTTTGGTGAAGAGAGTTTCAGACATGATGGCTCCTTGGTTGTTATTCAATGAACGACCGGCCCGCTAGATCCGGTTGAGGCCGGGCAGGCGATTGAGAATTTGTTGCACCGGGCGGGGCAGTTGCTCATCCAGGCCCATGGCATAACGGGCGACCCGGTTGCGGGCAAAGGGCAGGGCGCGGGCAGCGCCCAGGCCCAGGTTGCGGGCCAGGTGCACCGGTGGGATCTGGTTACTGAACAGGTGGTAGAACAGATCCATGGCCAGCATCATGCGCCGGTTGGCAGGGCGCCGCTGGTGTTCATACTGGGCCAGCCAGCGCGGATTGGCCAGGTCATCGCCACTGCGACGGGCTTCTTTGATCAGACCCTGCAGGCACTGAGCGTCCTGAAAGCCAAGGTTAACGCCCTGGCCAGCGAGCGGATTGATGGTGTGGGCGGCGTCACCGGCCAGCACCACGCGGTTCAGGACATACTGTTTGGCGTGTTGCCGGGCAATCGGGAAACTGGCTTTGGCGTCGATGTGGGTCAACTGTGGCAGTCTGGCCGGGAAGGCGGTACGGATTTCCGCCATCAGTTGGTCATCACTCAGGGCTTTGAGCTGCGCCAGGCGGGCGGGGCAGTCGTACCAGACCAGCGAGCCCCAGGTTTCGCCAGGGAACGGGTCGCCGGCGCTGTGCAAAGGTAAGAATGCTCTGGGGCCGCTGGGATAAAAGCCCTGCCAGGTAATGTCTTCCGGTTGGCCACGATAGCGGATAGACATCACCATCGCCTGTTGTTCGTACTGATCCCGGGTAACGCCAATGCCGGCCAGCGACCGCACCTTTGACAGGGCGCCGTCGGCGCCGATAATCAGTTGTGCACTCAGCTCGGTGCCGTCTTCCAGGGTAATGGTGGCTTGGTCGGCGCTTTGATCCAGTGTGTTGATGCCCTGGCCGGTCATCAGGGCCACGTCCGGTTCCCGTTTGACCGTTTGCCAGAGCGCGTTCTGAGTGATGCTGTTTTCCACAATGTGACCCAGGTGGCTTGCGCCCAAGTCGGTGGCGCTGAACTCGACCTCGGTCAGGGAGCCTGGTAGCAGCTTGCTCAGCGGGTGTGGGGTGTCATCCCAGACCGCCAGCCGGCGATAGGGGGTGGCGCGCATGGCCAGAATGGCGTGCCAGGCGCCGAGGCTTTGCAGGTAGCGTTCACTGCCGGCACTGAGGGCCGATACCCGAATGTCCGGGCTGGCGTGAGGATCGAAGTCCGCCGGTGTTGCCTTATCGATCAGGCACACTTTTATGCCTTGCTGGCCAAGGCCGGTGGCCAGTGCCGCGCCGACCATGCCGGCGCCAACGATGATGATGTCAAATGCTTGGGTCATATCCGGTTCCTGTCTGATGGCATCAGTTTACGCGATGCCGCGTGCCAGACAAGCGACCGGGATCAATCTGCGGGCTTCAGTAGCCTGCAATTCCGGCGGCGGTCGCCCTTTCCCGGGCCTGCGGCCGGCGCCGGCTTTTGATCAACCAGGCAGGCTTCTGGGTGCCTGGCCGGGTAAAACCCCGGTCGATCACCATCGGCTGCACCGACTGCAGGAAGTCTGACGTTTTCATGTGAATGGATTCGGTGTGGGTGCCTGCGGCAAAGGCCAGCTCTGGCTGCGTGGTCAGCACTTCGGCGCAGTACACACTCATCCCGAACAAGTTGCCGAACGGGGGCATGGCGCCAACCTCACAGTCCGGAAACCGGTCCTGAAACGCCTGTTCATCCGCCAGATCGACGAAGTCGGTATCCAGTACCCGCGACAGTCGATTCCAGTGGATTCGCCAAGTAGCGGGCATCACCAGCATCGCCATCTTGCCATCGAGTTCGATAATAACGGTTTTGACTACGCGGTCACCGGCGATTTTGACGTGGTGAGCCAGTTGTTGGGCGGTAAAGGCAGGGGGGTGAGACAGGCACATGTATTCCACGCCCGCCTCGTCCAGAAAGTGTTGTAACTGCTGTACCGGCATAGTGACAATCTCCTACCAGCAATGACAGCGGTACTGAACCCGGTGGAGTCTCCGGGACCGGTACCGGCGGGCTGGCGGCGAGGCAGTTGTAGCAAGCCCCACCGCCATTATTGGTCAGCTTAGTTGAGGTTGCACAGAATGCGAGTTACTGAGCGTGTTGTTTTGATACCAATCATTCGGTTTTGATCATGTGCACATCCCGCTGCGGGAACGGGATGGTGATACCTTCGGCGTCAAACGCCTTTTTCACTTTTTCCTGCATGTCCCAGTAGTACGGCCAGAGGTCGTCGGTGGCCACCCAGGCTCGGAACATCAGGTCTACAGAGCTTTCGCCCAGGGCGCCCACGCAAATCCGTGGTGCGGGGTCTTTCAGGGACCGCTCGTCTTCATCAAACAGGCGTTGGAGAATAGCCTTGGCCTTGTTGATGTCGTCGTCGTAGTGAATGCCAAAGGTCATGTCGCAGCGACGTGTGTCGTAGATGCTTACGTTCACCAGGGTGTCGTTGGACAAACTGCCATTGGGAATGACGATGCGGCGGTTATCAAAGGTGTTCACTACCGTGTAGAGGATCTGGATTTCTGCCACGGCGCCCAGGAATCCCTGAGCTTCAATGGTATCACCCACTTTGAACGGCTTGAAAATCAGGATCAGCACCCCCCCGGCAAAGTTGCCAAGGCTGCCCTGCAAGGCCAGGCCAATGGCCAGGCCGGCGGCACCGATCACAGCAATAAATGAGGTGGTGGCAATGCCGATCATCGAGGCAACCGAGATCAGCAGCATCACCTTGAAAATGATGTTTAAGAGTCCGCAAAGAAACTTGTTCAGCGTCGGATCTTTTGCGCCCAGCTTTTTATCGAGAACTCCAACGAACCGGTTAATCAGCCAGAGACCGACAACCAGTGTGATGATCGCCAGCACGACCTTCGGGGCGTAGGCCATGACCAGGGCAACCGCCTGATCCAGCCATTGGGCGGCTTGCTCGTTGCCGCTGAATAGATCTTCCATATTACCGAACTCCATGTTGATTAGAACCGCTAAAAAGAATGTTTGGCTCGGGCAAACGCCCGAAGAGTATTCGGGTCGCCTTGCATCAGAATCTTGCCCTGTTTCTGGCTCAGTTGGTAGTCGTACATGGGGTCATAATAGTCACATAGTAGCGATTCGATCCAGGCGTGATGGCCGTCGAGTTGACCAGAAGACTGTTGCAGATTGATTGCCTGCTCCATCAGCTGCCGTAATTGCTGGTGACGCTCGCCGCCCAACCGTTTGCGGATTCTGTCCAGGGCGCTGAGCAGATAGTCCCGGTAGTTGAGCCAGCCGGCCTCTTCACCGTCTCGTTTGAGGTAATCCGCAAGCATGCCTTCGACGTAATCGGCGCGGATGATGGCGACACGTTCTTCCATCGGCTGTTCCAGAACCAGCAGCGGAGATTCTGCCATGCGCGCACGTAGACGTTCCGGCAGGGTGCAGCGTCCGATCAGGCGGCTTTCGTCTTCCAGATAGATCGGGTCGCCGACTTGGTGGTGTGCTTTGAGCATGGCAACGGCAAGCCGGTTTTCGAAGTCAATCTGGGAGGGTTGCGGTGTGACCTGTCGGCCAAAGCTGGAGCCGCGATGATTGGCCAGGCCTTCCAGATCGACCGGATTGGGCAAGTCGAGTAATACACGGGTTTTGCCGGTGCCGGTGCGGCCGCTCAGCACAATAAATTGCTGGCTTTCGATCAACTGATCGAGGCTGTCGATCAAAAAACGGCGCAGCGCTTTGTAGCCGCCTTTGATCAGAGGGTAATCCAGGCCGGATTCCTTGATCCATTGCTGGGTCAGCCGTGAACGAAGGCCGCCCCGAAAGCAGAACAGATAGCCCTCGGGATGGCGGGCGACAAATCGCTTCCAGGCTTCAACCCGTTGTGCTTTGATGTCACCGGATACCAGCTGGTGGCCAAGCTCGATGGCTTTGTCCTGACCTTTTTCCTTATAACAGATACCTACCCGGTGCCGTTCCTCATCATTCATCAGGGGCGCATTTTCAGCGCCGGGGAAGCTGCCTTTGTCGAACTCCACCGGTGCTCGCACGTCCATCATCGGAATGTCGTTCAAAAATAGATGGAGGAAGTCATCGGTATCGGGTCTGCTGGCCATATTAACGGATCGCTGTCACTCAGGATGAGGCGGCAGTATACCGGACTGCCGATACCCGGGCCAAAGAGTACACTGTCGGCTTTGCAACCGTCAGAAAGGACGGGGTACATTTCAGCAGGTGCGCAGCTGTCTGGCTTGGGCGGCAGGAATTAACAGAAACAAAAAAATAAAGGGCTGCCCTAAGGCCGCCCTTTACAGGTACTGAACCGCCATCCTGAGCAGTTCAGATTCGGAACAGGTCGGCGCCTCCGTGCGCTTCGGGCAACTGCCTTGTTGCCGGTCCTTATGTCCGCTCCGTGGTGCCAGCGTCCGAGCCAGCGATCCGATTAGATTCCCTTAAGCGAGGCGTCCATGTGTCCTTGCCTCTCCCCACAATCCGTGCGGGGGTGCTTCCGTTGCGTCATCCATTTCCTTGTCATCCCTGACGTTGATCACTATACCGAACCTATCTTTACAGGCGTGTGAACTGTGCGCGGCATTTTGAACACGCAGCTGACGGGCTTAGAGTTTTATTATAAAAATCATAAGGCTGGGCGTAAATTATTAGTGAACCTTTGAGTCTGCTCACGCTACGCAGTTACAAGATCTCACAGCTATGTGAGAGATGTCTCACAACGATTCGGGCGAATTTCGCAAGTCTGCCTGGCGGGCGGCACGTAGTCCGGGCCAGGGGAGCATGCCGACGGCGATGCCGAAGGCGTCTGCCAGGACATCCGCCATGGAAAAGTCCCGGTAGGGCAGGGTCGCCTGAACGGCTTCAAGGGCAAAGCCGAAGCCAAGCAACGCGGGCACATACCAATAGGCGCTCAGCCGTGGCCAGGCCAGTCGAGTGACAATGGTCAACTCGATAAAGGCGATGATGTGGTTGACCTTGTCATTGGCGGCGGCCGGGATCGGGTAGCTGGCACTGGTGGTGGCAAGATACAGAATGGCGGCAACGGATATGACCAGCGCTGACTGCCAGAGCCGGCGCATTTGCAGAAGGGTTTCAATGATGTGCCGAAGCTGGGGCATGACGTCATCCGGGTGTTGATGCGGGCTGTGGGAATTGTCCTGACATGATATGCTTTGCGCCCCGTTATTGTCATGGCAGCGGAGGGCCACCAGCAATGCTCAAGGGAAATTTTCTTCGAGGCCTGGGCTACCTGGGTGAAGGCTTTCGGCTAATCCGCCAACCTGGTCTTCGATTATTTGTCATCATCCCCCTGGTTTTAAATGTCATCCTGTTCGGGCTGCTGTTCTATTATCTGGCCGGGCTGTTCTCGGCCATGATCGCAACCGCCATGGGCTGGCTGCCGGACTGGGCCTGGTTGCAGTCGCTCGATTGGTTGTTCTGGCTGCTCTACGGCGTGGTTATTCTGCTGATGCTGGCCTATGGCTTTGTCATTCTCGCCAACCTGATTGGTTCGCCGTTCTACGGCTACCTGGCGGAATTGACGGAAAAGCATCTGACGGGCCAGGAGGTTGTCAGCGACGCTGGCTGGATGGGATTACTCAAAGATACGCCCCGAATGCTCTGGCGCGAAGTGCAGAAGATTGCCTATTACCTGCCCCGGGCACTCGGACTGTTCATCCTTGGTATTCTCCCGGTGGTCAATCTGGTAGCGGCGGTGCTGTGGATTCTGTTTAACGGCTGGATGATGGCACTGCAGTACGTGGATTACCCTGCTGACAACCACAAGGTCAGTTTTGGGCGATTACGCAAAGACCTGGCGGCCAGTCGCCTGTCGGCCATGGGCTTTGGTTTGCCGGTAGCCCTGGCGGCCATGGTGCCGGTACTGAACTTGATTGTGGTGCCTGCGGCCGTGTGTGGCGCTACGGCCTTCTGGGTTCGGGAAAACGATTCAACTCAACAGTAATGTGCTAGCGGAGGTTTCTTGGAAACATCGGAATTTGTCATCGGTCAGCGTTGGGTCAGCCACAGCGATACCGCTCTGGGCCTGGGTATTGTGACCGATGTGTCGGGTCGCAGAGTGACTCTGGGCTTTCCGGCTGCCGACGAGGAGCGCACCTACGCCATCGATAATGCGCCTTTATCCCGCATCATCTATCAGCAGGGCGAGGACATTGAAACCTTCGCGGGTGAGCATTATGTGGTGCACGCGGTGGAGGACCTCAACGGCGTTCTGGTTTACCACGCTGATGACGGCGAGACTATCCACCAGATTTCCGAGGTCAAGCTGGCGGGTTCGGTGAACTTTTCGGCCCCTCATCAGCGCCTGTTTGCTGGCCAGTTTGATCGCAACGGCGCTTTTCGCCTGCGGGTGTCGACCTTACAGCACCTGGACCGGCTGCGGGCGTCGCCCGCTCAAGGGCTGATTGGTGCCCGCACTCAGCATTTGCCGCACCAGCTTTATATTGCCCAAGAGGTGGCCCGCCGCCATGCGCCCCGGGTGTTGCTGGCTGACGAAGTGGGCCTGGGCAAAACCATTGAGGCCGGCCTGATTCTACATTACCAGTTGCACACCGGCCGCGCCCGCCGTGCCTTGATTGTGGTTCCGGATTCGCTGATTCATCAGTGGCTGGTAGAGATGCTGCGCCGGTTCAATCTGCGCTTTTCGATTGTTGACCAGAGCCGCTACGACGACATCAAGGCTCAGGAAAACGATGTGGATGCCCTGATGAATCACATCTTCGGTGACGACGACCGGGTTAACCCGTTCGAGGCCGATCAACTGGTGCTGTGCAGTCTGGATTTTCTGGTGCGCAGTGAGCAGGCCCGGAACGATGCGCTGTCAGCCGGTTGGGACCTGATGGTGGTGGACGAAGCGCACCACCTGGCCTGGTCGCCGGAACAGATCAGTCCGGAATACGATGTGGTTGAAAGCTTATCTGCGGCCAGCAAAGGCCTGTTATTGCTGACCGCCACGCCGGAGCAGGTGGGTGTGGCCAGCCACTTCGCGCGCTTGCGCCTGCTGGACCCGGCCCGCTTTCACGATCTGGAAGCCTTCCGGCAGGAAGAGCAGCAGTATGAATCGATTAATAAGGTGGTGCGCCGATTGCTCGACACGCCGGACAGTATCAGCGCGGACGATCAGGCCGCGCTCGCCAACTGGCTGGGCGATGAGCTGGATGAGCTGTTGGCCCGGGAGGATGCCCATCAGGCGGTGATTGATGCCTTGCTGGATCGCCATGGTACTGGCCGCGTGCTGTTCCGCAACACCCGGGCGGCGATTCAGGGGTTCCCGGCCCGGCAACCGCTGCCGGAACCACTGCCATGCCCGCCACTTTATGACGCAGCGCGCTACGGGAACCTCGGCCTTGCGCCGGAGCAGTCGGCGGACGAAGAACGGTGGCTGGCTGAAGACCCCCGGGTGGCCTGGCTGGAGAAAAAACTGACCGGCCTGCGCCCGGCCAAGGTAGTGGTGATCTGTGCCCGCGCTGATACCGCCATGGCCCTGGAGCGTTATCTGCAACTGCGTGCCGGCATTCGCAGTGCGGCTTTTCATGAACACCTGAGCCTGGTGGAACGGGATCGGGCAGCCGCCTATTTTGCCGACAGTGAGCAGGGTGCCCAAGCGCTGATCTGTTCAGAAATCGGCAGCGAAGGTCGCAATTTCCAGTTTGCCCATCATCTGGTGCTGTTTGATCTGCCTGCCAATCCGGACTTGCTGGAGCAGCGCATCGGCCGGCTCGACCGAATTGGTCAGACCGAATCCATCTGCGTTCATATTCCTTATTTGCAGGGCACCAGTCAGGAAGTCCAGTACCGCTGGTTTCAGGACGGTCTGAACGCGTTCGCTGAAAGCTGCGCGGTGGGCGTGGCTGTGCACGAGCAGGTCAGTGAGCAATGGCAACAGGCACTGGATGGCGATGCCACGGTGCTGGAGCCTTTGCTGGCGGCCAGTGCAGAAGAAACCGGGCGCCTGAAAACCCTGCTGCATAACGGTCGGGACGCGCTGATTGAACTGAACTCCTGCCGCCGGGACGAGGCTGACGCCTTGATTGCGAGTATTGAACAGGAGGAAAGTTCGGCCCAGGTGCGTGATTATATGGTGCAGGCGTTTGATATTCTGGGTGTTGATATTGAAGACCACAGCGATCACGCCGATGTGCTCAAGCCCGGAGAGCAGTATCAGGCCGGCCATGTGGCGGAACTGCCGGAAGACGGGCTTACCGTGACCTGGGAACGGGAGCAGGCGCTGCAGCGCGAAGACATGGCGTTCATGAGTTGGGAGCACCCGATGGTGACCGGCATCATGGATTCGGTGACCAGTTCCGGGCTGGGTAAGGCGGCGCTGGCCAATCTGTCCGTGAAAGCTCTGCCGGCGGGTACGCTGTTACTTGAAGCCCTGTTCGCCGTGCATTGTCCGGCGCCGGAGAGCCTGCAGTTAACTCGATACCTGCCAGTCTCACCGCTGCGGCTGGTGGTCGATGTCAATGGCCGTGATCTGACCAATGCCTTGCCTCATGATCGACTGAACGAGCTGTGTTCCAACATTCGTCGTCGCACCGCGCAGGCCATCGTGCCACGCATTCGCACCGAAGTGGAAACCATGGTGGAGCACGTTGAGCAACTGGCGGCGCCGCATCTGTCATCGTTGCAGGAAAGGGCTCTGGCGCAGGTTGAAGCCGGTTTTGTGCCGGAGGTTCGCCGGCTGGAGGCTTTGCAGCGGGTGAACCCGGCCATCCGTGACGAAGAAATCGCCTACCTGCGCGGTCAGTTAAACGCAGCCAGAGAGGCGGTGGGTCATGCCAGCCTGGCGCTCGAGGGTATACGGGTGATCGTCACTTCCTGAGTCGGTAACGGCCGGGAACAGGCGGCGATCTGGCAAGATGCCATCTGATAGAGTAAGTTGAACGTAACGAACTGTTATAAGACTTTGGTTATTATCCAAAGGCTCAAATCCATGGAAGACAGAGAGATCCTGTGATGACGTTGATTCTGTTTCTGGTAGCACTGGCCGGCCTGTTGTTTGTGCTGCGCCGCGAATCGGGTGCCAAGCCCGCCATCGGTGTGATGGTTGTGGTTGGCGTATTATCGCTGTTTATGGCGTCGGGCTGGCTGGCGCTGTTGTTGTTTATTGGTGCGGCGCTGACCGCGGTTGCCGGTTTGCCACAGTTCCGGATCAACTGGCTGACACCCCGTGTGTTCGCCATGTTCAAGAAAGTGGCGCCGAAGGTGTCGGAAACTGAAAAGGTCGCCCTGGAAGCCGGAACAGTGGGATGGGATGGTGAGCTGTTCACCGGTCGGCCAGATTGGCACAACCTGCTGATCAACCGCCATACCGGGTTGAGTGATGCTGAACAGTCGTTCGTCGACAACCAGTGCACCCAGGCCATTTCCATGTGCAACGCCTGGGATGTGGCGGTCGAGCGTGCCGATCTCCCGAAAGAACTCTGGGATCTGCTCAAGAAAGAAAAGTTCTTTGGCATGATCATTCCGGAGGAATATGGTGGTCTTGGCTTCTCGGCCAAGGCTCAGACCGCGGTGCTGCAAAAGTTGTCCGCTAATGAAATGCTGATGGTAACCGTTGGCGTGCCAAACTCCCTGGGACCTGGTGAGCTGTTGGTCAAGTACGGTACCGAAGAGCAGAAAAAATACTATCTGCCGAGGCTGGCCGATGGTCGTGAAATTCCCTGTTTCGGCCTGACCGGGCCCCGCGCCGGCTCCGATGCCACCTCACTGCCCGACACCGGTATCGTGTGCAAGCAGGAAGTGGACGGTAAAGAAGTGTTGGGTATCCGCCTCAATTTCGAGAAGCGCTGGATTACTCTGGCGCCGGTGGCCACCGTGGTTGGCCTGGCGTTCCGCATGTTTGACCCGGACGGTCTGCTGGGCGACACCGAAGATTACGGCATCACCTGTGCGCTGATCCCGCGCGACACCGACGGCATGGAAATCGGTCGTCGTCATTGCCCGATTGGCACGCCGTTCATGAATGGCCCGATCAAAGGCAAGGATGTGTTCATACCGATGGATTACCTTATCGGTGGCCAGGAAATGGCTGGTCAGGGCTGGCGTATGCTGGTTGAGTGCCTGTCGGTAGGCCGTTGCATTACCTTGCCGTCTGGGGCAGCCGGTGGCGCAGCCTATGCGGTCGGTACTGCGGGTGGTTTCACCCGAGTCCGTCGTCAGTTCAACACCCCGGTGGCTGAGATGGAAGGCGTGCAGGCACCGCTGGCCCGGATTGCGGCCAAGACTTACATCACCCTGGCGGCGGTTAACCACACCGCCAACATGATCGACAAGGGCGAAAAGCCGGCGGTACCGTCGGCGATTCTCAAGTACCACCTGACCGAGTTCTCCCGTGACATATTGACGGATGCCATGGATGTGCACGGTGGTAAGGCCGTCACCCTGGGCCCCCGCAATTATTTGGGTATTGGTTACAGCGGTTCGGCGGTGTCGATCACCGTTGAAGGTGCCAACATCATGACCCGCAGCCTGATGATCTTCGGCCAGGGCGCGATTCGCTGCCATCCCTACGTGCTGAAAGAGCTGGCCGCCAAGGATAACGACGATCTCAAGGCGTTCGATGAGGCCTTCTTCGGCCACGCCGGCCTGATTTTCGGTAACGCTGCCCGTGCCTTCACTCAGGCACTGAGTATTGGCAAGGCGGACGTGCCGTTCGACAGTGCCTCCCGCAATTACGCGCAGGCTCTGGCCCGGTTCAGTTCTGCTTTTGGCCTGTGTGCCGATGCGGCGATGGCCACCCTGGGTGGTGAACTGAAGATGCGTGAGCTGATTTCCGCTCGCCTGGGTGACATGTTGTCGAACCTGTATCTGGCGTCGATGGTGCTGAAAAACTGGCACGAGACCCAGCCGGTAGAGGGCGAGAAAGAACTGATGCAGTACAGCCTTGCGTTTTTGCTGCATCGCACCGAGCAGGCGCTGGATGAATTTCTGCAGAACCTGCCCAATCGCCCGGTAGCGATGGTGCTGCGTGTCATCACGCTGCCACTGGGTCGCCATTGGGACGCGCCCCACGATGATCTGGCGCGCAAGCTGGCTCGTTCTATCTCGACCGACACGCCAATTCGTACCAAGCTGATGGCGGGGGCCTGGACCACCGATGGTGAAGGCATCGTCGAAAACCCGGTGGCCCGCTATAACGGGTTGCTCAAGGACAACGACAAGGCCGAACAATTGTACCGTAAAGCGAACAAGGCTTACGCCAAGGGTGAGTTGCCCATGACGGCGCTGCATCCGGAGGAGCGCTTTGAGGCGGCACTGTCCGCAGGCATATTCAGCAAGGAAGAAGCTGACTTCATGCGTCAGTATGAACAGGTTGTGCTGGAAATGCTGACCGTGGACGACTTCCCGTTCGATGAGTTTGCCCGCAACAAAGACTCGCTGATTGACCACAACCCCGCCTGACGGAGTCGGCAAGGATGTGGTTATCCTTTGTTGCTGTCAGTGTTGGCGCCGTGATCGGCGCCAACCTGCGTTGGGCACTCGGGCTCTGGCTTAACGCCAGCTACCACGCCATTCCCTGGGGCACTCTGGTGGCTAATCTCAGTGGCGGATGGTTAGTGGGCCTGCTGATTGGCTTCTTCACCCAGAACAGTGCTCTGGCGCCTGAATGGCGGTTGTTTGCCATTACCGGCCTGTGCGGTGCCCTGACCACCTTCTCGACTTTCTCGCTGGAAATGTTCGCAGCCTTGCAGGAAGGCAAGTGGGCAATGGCCATTACCGGGATTCTGGCCCATGTGATCGGGTCACTGCTGATGACGGCTTTGGGGTTCTACATGTTCAGTCTGATCAAGGCTTAAGCAGTACCTGAACGCCTTTGCGGCCCTGGGTATCACTACCTACATAAAATCTTGAAATTGCCCTTGGCAAGCCGGGAATTCCAGAGTAGAGTGGTTTTCGTAGGAAAGATTAGCACAGCAGTTCATGAATAAGACGTACTCCGCAGTTAGTAGTGACCGTCCTGTTTTTGATTCCGCGAGTTCAGTTTTTCCGCTAAACGCCGACCAACACCATAAGGTGCCTGGCGGCAGATAATATGATTGATTTCAGGAAGTTTACGTATGTCTACTACTACCGGTACTGTTAAGTTCTTCAACGAAGCTAAAGGTTTCGGCTTTATCACTCGTGAAGGCGGCCCGGACGTATTCGTTCACTACAGCGCCATCCAAGGCTCTGGTTTCAAGACTCTGGCCGAAGGCCAACAGGTCGAGTTCACTGTAACTCAGGGCCAGAAAGGTCCTCAGGCAGAGAACGTTGTTCCTCTGTAAACCTTTCTAAAGGTTCAGGAACATCGAAAAAGGCAGCTTCGGCTGCCTTTTTGCGTATGTGAAGGACTCTATCAGTCCGCGAATATTTCCTCATAGAAACGCAGAGTGCCGTCCCAGGAGCGCATAGCGGCCTGTTCATCATAGGCAATGGGCATCCCGAACTGTTCAGCCACCTCATCGGCACCGGGATTGGTAAACGAGTGGGTGGCCCCCGGGAAGCTGAGCAGCATAAGGTCCACGTCCGCATTTTGCATTTCTGCGACCAGGCTGGTCACTTGCTCTTTTGGCACCATGGGGTCGGCGCCACCGGTGTAAACCTGAACTCTCGCCTTCACCTTGCCTGCCTCGGCCTGAATCGGACTGGCCAGGGCGCCGTGATAGCTGACCACGCCATCCAGATCGACACCCAGCCGCGCCATGTTCAACACAATCGCGCCGCCGAAGCAGTAACCCTGAGCTGCGATCTTGTCAGCGTTAACGCTCTCATGATTCTGCAGGATCTCTTTTGCCTTCAGGAACCGGGCCTTGACCTGGTCCATGTCTTTGGTGGCTTCCTGCATGAATTCCTGAGCGGTATCCGGGTGCTCAGCCAGCTTGCCGTCACCGTACATGTCCAGGGCAAAGGCGGTATAACCAGACGCAGCCAATTTCTCCGCCTGTTCTCTTGCGAACGCGTTGTGGCCCCACCATTCATGGACCACGAGCACGCCCGGTCGTTTGCCTTCGTTTTCATCATCCCAGGCCAGATAGCCACTGAACGACTGTCCGTTAACTTCGTAAGTGATTGTTTCGGTTTGCAGTTCAGCCTGAGCACTGGCACCTGAGACGGCAAGGGTCAGCGCGGTGGCGCGTGCGGTCGTTTTGATTGAAATCATGGTGTGTTCCACTCCGTGTGGGGGTTGAAGGTTCCTTGCAATACGACGAGTAAAACCGATCCGATGAATGCATCTTAAAGAACCAAATGATCTGAACGAATCGGATTACTGAAAAAAATAACATCAGCCGGGCCTGTTAACCTGACTATTCTTGACTATAGTAAAGGATAGGAACGGTTTGAAGTCCGAACTTGTTTGGGCGCCGTATCCACCCATACCAATAACATCAATAACGAGGGGGTGGTCTATGCTCCTGTCACACGCGTTTGGTCTTTTTACTCACCCGGACCAAGAGTGGGCATCCATAAAGAAAGAACGTCAGCATCCAACCAGGCTATACGTAGCCTACGTTGTTATTCTGGCGGCTATCGCACCGATCTGTGCCTATATTTCAACCGCGCATTTTGGTTGGTCTGCAGGCAACGAGAGGTTGATCAAATTAACCGAAATCAGTGCCATTCAGCTAAGTGTGCTGACTTACCTTGCCATGCTTGTGGGTGTTTTTGCTTTGGGTTATGCCATTAATTGGATGGCAAAAACCTACGGTGCAAAAGAAGAGGCTGTTCCTTCTAATGGTATGGCGTTGGCGGCCTACTCTTGCACGCCGCTGTTCCTGGCGGGTTTTGCGTTGCTGTACCCGGTGCCCTGGTTCAATGCTTTGGTGTTTTTGGTCGCGGCTTGCTACGGCGCCTGGCTGATGTTTGACGGCCTGCCCATTGTCATGGGTATCGAGAAAGATCAGGCGGTGATGTACGCCGGAGCGTTGCTCACGGTCGCCTTGGTGATTCTGGTCTCAACGCGGGTCGGTTCCGTCATTATCTGGAACCTGGGCGTTGGCCCGGTGTTTGTCAGCGGGTGACGATCGATAACACCTGAAGACATAAAAAAAGGGGGCTTTGGCCCCCTTTTTTGTGACCGAATTCTAAAGTTTCCCCTGGTTGTCGGCATTTGCCACAGACCTGTCGCAATCCGGCAACGTGTTCTTCATGTCCGCAGTCTAGCTTCTAAAGAGCTGTCGCCTGTTCGCACGGTCAGGGCTGGCAGGACAAAAGAGCAATAAACCAAACAGGGGACAATCATGGCAAGACTTTCACGCAGGGATTTTCTGAAGGCATCCGCGATGGGGATGCGGACTTTACCCGGCTGATTCAATCGGGCACCGCGGACGCGTCTGAACCGCATGACTTCACTATCAAGGTGGACGCGCAGGGCCTGAATGCCGGCGAAATGTATTACTACCGGTTCCGTTCCGCAAACAAGACGTCTCCGGTTGGGATAACCCGCACCCTTCCCGATGGCAGTGTTGATCGGGTGAAATTGGCGGTGGTGTCCTGCTCTAACTATCCGGCCGGGTACTTCAACGTCTACAAGCAAGTGGCCGCTCAGGAGGGCTTGGATGCGGTTGTGCACCTTGGCGATTACCTCTACGAATACAGCAGCGACAGCACCAGTTATGCCGCCGCTGATGCAGAGGCTCTGGGGCGCACTTTCCCGGAAGATAACAATCTCGAGTTGATCACGCTGACCGATTATCGACGCCGGTACGATATCTACCGCAACGACGTCGACCTTCAGCAACTGCATCAAAAACTGCCGTTCATCGTGGTCTGGGATGATCACGAAGTGGCCAACGATACCTGGTTAAACGGTGCCGAGAACCACAACCCCGATCAGGGTGACGGCGACTTCACCGAGCGCAAGATCGCAGCGTTTCGTGCCTTTTTTGAATGGATGCCGATCCGACCGGTGATTGAAGGCAGTCATGAAACGATTTACCGGAGTTTCCGGTTTGGTGATCTGGTGGATCTGCACATGCTGGATACCCGGATCATTGGTCGGGACCAGCAGCTGGACTACATGGATTATCTGGGAGAAGGCGGCCTCAACGTTGCCCAGTTCACTGCTGACGTGTCTGACGCCAATCGCACCTTGCTGGGCGCCGAGCAGCAGTTGTGGCTGCAGACTGCCCTGGGCTCAAGTGCTGCCACCTGGCAGGTGCTGGGTCAGCAGGTACTGATGGGACGAATGAATCTGCCGGCGGAGCTGTTGATGGCCATCGCCACGCAAAAGCTTGATGATTTGCCACAGGCGCTGGCCGAACTGGCCATGATCAAAGGCAGAATCTTGCAGGGAGACCCGACCGTCACCGACCAGGAGCGGGCCAGGCTTGAGTTGTCTGCACCCTACAACCTGGATGCCTGGGATGGTTATCAGTTCGAGAGAGAAGTGGTGCTGGGGACCGCCAGGCAACTGAACAAGAATCTGGTGGTGTTGGCCGGCGATACCCACAATGCCTGGGCGAACAACCTGAAAGACAAGGATGGTAATCAGGTAGGTGTGGAGTTTGCCACCGCCTCGGTCACCTCGCCGGGCCTGGAAGGGTACCTGGGGCTGCCGGACGCGTTGATTCCGGACGCTGAGCAAGGCATCGGGTTGTTAGTTGATGACCTGGAGTACCTCAACATCAGCCAGAGAGGCTATATGCTGGTTACTTTCACGCCAAATGAAGCCCGTGCAGACTGGTATTTCCTGGATACGGTAAAAAGCCGGGAATACGAGGTCGATACCCAGGCTGGAATGTCTAAACGAGTGCGGCCCGGTGCCGGCAATCGTAGTCTGGAGCCTGCTGTGGGGTGATATCGAGTTTAGCCCGGGCATTGCCCCGGGTTCGGTTGCCGGTTAATGTGATGATAAATAATCGCACTACCTCAAGGTGTTTGCAGCACGATTGACCTGGGGCATAGGCAGTTATTCAAATTTGCTATGTAGTAGATGGCAGTCCGTTTGCAGGGAGCAGGCTATGCCCAGACAATCCTCCGTGACATCCCAAGATACCGATCACCCGCCAGCGCCCACCGACGCCGACTGGCATGCGCTGGATTTCTCCGGCGCTCGCGAGCAGCTTGAGGCGGCCGGTCCGCTTACCGATGCGGAGGTGACGGCGCGCCTGGCCAGCTACGGCCCCAACCAATTACCTGAAACCAGCCGATCCGGGCCATTGGCGCGTCTGGGTCGTCAGCTCAAGAACTTTCTGATTTACGTGTTGATGACCGCCGTGGTGATCACCGCGGCTCTTGGCCACTGGGTGGATGCCGGCGTCATCCTCGCGGTGGTGGTTATCCAGACGCTGGTTGGCTTTATCCAGGAAGGCAAGGCTGAGCAGGCGTTGTCGGCGATTAGGCACATGCTGGCGCCCAAGGCCCGGGTGGTGCGGGAGGATGGTCAGCATCAGGTGGATGCCGCGGGCTTGGTGCCCGGGGATACGGTGCTGCTGGAGCCGGGTGACCGGGTGCCGGCGGATATACGTCTGGAGAAATGTCACAACCTGAAGATTGAAGAAGCAATTCTGACCGGCGAGTCCGAGGCGGTGGATAAGACCACCGAGCCGGTTGACCCCGGTGTGGCGCTGGGGGACCAGGTCAGTATGGCGTTCTCCGGCACCATGGTGGCCACCGGCACTGGCCGGGGGGTGGTGGTTCGTACTGGCGCCCAATCCGAAATCGGTCGCATTTCCGGATTGCTGGCAACCACCACCACCCTGAAAACGCCGTTGCTCGAGCAGATGGACCGGTTTGCCCGCATTCTGTCGATCATTGTGATTCTGGCCGGAATTGCCATTTTCTTCGGTGGTCTGGCGTTCAGTGGTCTGGAATTCCGGGAGCTGTTCATGGCGGTGGTTGGCCTGACTGTGGCGGCCATCCCCGAAGGCTTGCCGGCCATTCTGACCATCACCCTGGCCATTGGCGTGCGCCAGATGGCCAAGCGCAAGGCGGTGGTGCGCCGGATGCCGGTGATTGAAACCCTCGGTGCCGTGTCGGTGATCTGTTCGGATAAAACCGGAACCTTGACCCGCAACGAGATGATGGTTACGGCATTGGTTGCCGGTGGTCAGAGGTTTGAGGTCACCGGGGAAGGCTACAGCTTTGAAGGCATGGTCTGCCAGAAGGGCCAGCCGGTAGCGGAGTCGGTTTTACTGGCGGAAATGGCCAGGGCCTCCGCCCTGTGCAACGACGCCAGCATCAGTAACCGGGATGGCGCATCCGTGATTCACGGTGATCCCATGGAGGCCGCACTCAAAGTCTTCGCCCGCAAAGCAGAGTTTGATATTGACGCCAGCAGTGGTGACTGGCCGAGAGTCGACGAGATCCCCTTCGATACCCGCATTCGATTCATGGCGACGCTCCATCACGATCATCACGGCCACGACGTCGCCTATCTGAAGGGGGCGCCGGAACGTATTCTCGATATGTGCACTCAGGAAGTAACCGCGGCTGGCGACACCGTCACCATGGATCACAAGGTCTGGGAGGCTACGATCACCGAGATGGCGTCCGAGGGGTTGCGGGTGTTGGCGATTGCCCGCAAACCCATGGCAGGGGGTGCCCGGTCGCTGGTGGTCGAGGATCTTGAACAGGGTGCCGAACTGCTGGGAGTGGTCGGGCTGTTGGACCCGCCCCGGCAGGAAGCGATCCGGGCGATTGAAGACTGCCATAATGCCGGTATCCGAGTAAAGATGATCACCGGCGATCATGCCCTGACCGCCGGCGCCATCGCTCGTAAACTGGGCTTGCGCAAAAGTGAGCGGGTACTGACCGGCAAGGAGCTGGATGAACTGAGCGATGAGCAGCTCAAAGAGCTGGTGGGTGAGGTGGACGTGTTTGCCCGCACCAGCCCAGAGCACAAGTTGCGCCTGGTGCAGGCGTTGCAGGCCCTGCACGGTGTGGTGGCCATGACCGGTGATGGCGTGAACGATGCGCCGGCACTCAAGCGGGCCGATGTCGGAATTGCCATGGGGGTGAAAGGCTCCGAGGCGGCCCGGGAGGCGTCGTCGATGGTGTTGCTGGATGATAATTTTGCCAGTATCGCGGCGGCAGTTCGCGAAGGGCGAACGGTCTACGCCAACCTGCGCAAAGCCATTGCCTTCTTGTTACCCATCAACGGTGGCGAGTCGGTCAGCCTGGTGACGGCGCTGTTGCTGGGTCTGACCCTGCCGATTTCTGCGTTGCAGATTCTCTGGGTCAATATGGTCAGCTCGGTGGTGTTGGCGATGACCCTGGCGTTCGAGCCACCAGAGCCGGGGGTGATGAAGCAGCCGCCCCGTGCCAAGGACGAGTCCTTGTTGCAGGGTTTTGTGGTCTGGCGGGTCGCGTTTGTGTCGCTGTTGTTCCTGATCGGTATTTTTGGTGCCTGGTTTTGGGCCATGCATCGCTACGATAATGCCGCGATGGCCGGCACTCTGGCAGTCAATACGCTGGTGGCCATGGAAGTATTCTACCTGTTTGCGGTGCGCTATCTGGACACGCCCTCGATTACCTTGAGAGGGGTGTTGGGAACACCGATTGTATTACTGGCGGTAGCTGCGGTCATCGGCTTGCAGTTGCTGTTCACTTACACGCCCTGGTTCCACGCCACCTTCGGAACCGCTGCCTTAACGGTTGAGTCATTGATTTTTGCGACGCTGGCCGGGGTTGCGGTGCTGGTATTGCTGGAGCTGGAAACGGCGATTCGCAATGGGGTTAAAAAGGTCAAAGCTCCGGCCCCATAGTACGCAGCCGGAGCGTCCGTCCATCGGGGTTTACGGTCGCTTCAGGACAGGCCGCGGGTGATAACGGATGGGTCGCCCCGGCCCTCCACGGCCGCCAGTTCAGCACTGGACAGCCATTTCCCGGGTGGCTTGTCCATGACATCGGCACAGGCGGCCAAGGCGTGCGCCCAGGAGCACTGATTGGCGAACAGCATGCCGGCTTCGTTCAGTGTGCCACCGCGATTGATATAGCCGAGCACTCGGGAGTGGACCGGCTGTGGGAACAGCGGGTGCAGGTGACCACGAAAGACTTCCGGGCGCATATGGGTGAGCGCCACCCGGCGGTGCATTTGGTGCGGGAACAGGCGCTCGCGTTCAAAGTCTGTCAGGCAGGCCGCGGCCTCAAGCGGATCCCGGGGCTGGCGGAAGCGACCGGGTTCTTGCAGATAGACCAGTCGAAACGGTGTGCCGGTTTCCCGCAGGCGCTCGCAGGCACGGATGGCTTCTGATAGCTGATAGGCGCCATTGGCAATCAGCAACAGCGGTTCCTCGCCGGCGGAGGTATCTTCATCCACCACCAGGGCGCCATGCCTGGCCAGAGTTTCCGCTTCATTGGCATTGAACACGCAGGGCCGATCCCGTTTCGGTATCACCATGCAACTGATCCGGCCCCTTTCGGTGAACACTGAGGGCAGGACCGCCAGGACGCTGTTGTAATCGGCCGGGAACAGTACCCGGGAGACATCGCTCATCTCGCCCAGCAGTGCTTCACAATAAGTGGTGTCCTGATGGGATTGCTCGTTCTTGCCGTTCTCCCAGGTGTGGGAGGTGGCGATAACCGGAAAGCCCAGCCACTTGGCTGGCCGGCCAACTTCCTTCTGATGCCGGGCGAAGATCAGTTCCTGGCGTACCGCACCGAGCATTTTTACGCAGAAGGCTTCGTAACTGGCGACCAGGTTGAGGCCGGCTTTGTTGGCCAGGCAGGCAGACACCACCGCTTCTTCGTTCAGCGCGGTGATGATGTGCCCGTCAATGGCTTCCTCGTCGCTTTCCGGATCGTTCACCCGGTGCTTGAGGTCTTTCAGAACGCCGGTTAACCGGTTGCTGGCCAGTTCATCGGGGTTGCCAACCCGGGGCCGAAGATCCGGGTTTTCAGCGGCCAGTGCCCGGAAAAAGTCATCAACCGCAGCCATCGGTGACACTTTGTTCTGGCTCCACGGCAGTGTAGGTATACCCGGCTCCCGGGGATTGCGCATCGCCAACGGGTGATCGCGCTCGGTGGGCCGCTGTTGCTGGCGGTGCTCGTTCAGGGCGGCCACCGCCCACTCCAGCTCTTCCGGGCTTACCCACAGTGGCTGAATGTGTTCGTTGAAGAGTTCGCGGGCCCGGGCATCCAGGCGCGGGTTTCCGGGCAACGGCAGGTTGTGGGCGGAGTTCTGCCCGGCACCGTAAAAACCGTAACCTTTGACAGTTTCCGCTATGCCATAGGGCATTCGAACCGGGTAACCGGTTTCGCCCTTTTGGGCCGCTTCACCGTGTGCGCTTAGTGCCTGTTCCATATCGAACAACGCGCAAACAAAGGCGGCGGGGTCACGACCATCAAAACGGACCGGATCAAACCCGCGGGCTTGCAAGTGTTCTTCAAACCGCTCCAGGCCCTCCCGGGTGCCCAGCTCGGTGCGCTGCTCTATCCGGCGGCCATTGGCAATCATCACTGGCATTACCAGGCCACAATCCTCGGCTCGCCACCATCGGGGAATCCAGTCGCTGCCGCGCTGTTCCTCGGCGGCGCCATCGGACAGAAACGCCACCAGGGATTCACCGGGCAATGGCATGTGAGCGTATTGCAGCTCGGCAAAGCCCAGATATCCGCCCTCCAGAATACCGCCTGCGGTGTGCGGGTTGACGTGGCTGCCAAGGGGCGCGGCCATCGAGCCATCCGGTTTTTGTCGATAGCTGTAAAAGTCCGACGCCAGTCGGCTTAGGCCTTCGACCGCCTGATAGCGGCTGCGCTGTTCAGGATGCAGATTGCCGGTGAGCACATTCAGGGCGTCGATGGCGGCCACGCAGTGGCCCTGGCCCATCAGCCAGCTTCGGGTTTGGCCGGTCAGGTTGTTCAGGGTCAGGTAAGCGGCGTAGGCGGGCACCATGTTGAGCGTGCCCCCGGTGTGACCTTCCGGTGAAGCTTTGAAATCTTGCGCTGACAGCGCTGCGCCCGAGATGTCTACCCGGTTGCAGTAAGTCATGTGCACCACCAGCCAGAGCCCGGCGCTGGTGAGACGATCAAGATAGGCCAGCTTCTGATAAACGGTGTCGGCATCTGGCTGATAGCCGGCAGCAACCAGTTTCTCAGCAAGGGCCTGAACACGGGTTTCGGTCTCGGCGGAATGCTGGATAACGCCATAGCCTTTTTGCCAGCGCTGCCAGGCGGCACTGGCGTTAGCCGGGGCCGTTATTGAACCTGGTGTAATGGGCGATGACATAAACGGCCTCCTTGGCTTGGATAAGTGTGAAATAAGTGTAAAACGCCGGGCCGCCAGTGCCCTTGATGCAGATCAGTCGTATCTGCAACTTTTCGGAAGCACCATAAAAGGCGGTGGCGGTCTGGTGGGCTTGGGTTAACAGGCAATTCGGTATAGGATAACGAGTATAATTCGTCTTGAAAGGAATCAGACAATGAGTAAAGCCATCGTGCTGTTGGGAGATCTCGGTTCAGACCATCAGGGATTCCCGCCCACCCCCGTCATTGCCGGCTCCCCCGACGTACTGGTTGATGGCAAACCGGTCGCACGTCTGGGTGATCCGTTACAGCCCCACTCCAAACCCAAGCATCCTGTTCATCCTCGGGTCATTGCGGCCGGATCGGCGACGGTCATGATCAATGGCAAGCCGGCGGCGGTCACCGGCAGTGCGGTATCCTGTGGTGGCGTCACCATCGGCAGTGGATCGGTGATTATCGGCAGTTAGCTGGCGCAGCGACGGCTCTTTCCGGTCGCCCCCAGTAGTAGCCCTGGCCATGCAGGCCGGGGAACTGCTGAAGCCAGAGCGCGATAGCTTCATCCTCAACCCCTTCAACGACTACGTCAAGATCCAGCGCTTCGCCAAGCTCCAGGGCTGCCTTCAGTATTTTTTGACGAATAGGATACAGCAACACGTCGGTCAGAAAGCTGCGGTCAATCTTCAGCTCATCCAGTGGAAAGCTGGCGAGATTGCCGAGCGAGGAATGGCCAGAGCCGAAATCGTCCAAGGCAATCCGGAAGCCCATCTGGCTGAGAGCCCGGATGGTATTTCTGGCAACATCCGGGTCTGCCATGGCGGCGGTTTCGGTAATCTCCAGAATCACGTTGGCCGGGCTGATCCCATGCCGGCGGGCGATGGCGCCTGCCTCTTCAAGAAACAGCGGGTGAGCAAGGTCTTTGGCAGAAATGTTGACGGCAACGCCGATGTTATCGCCATGCTGGACCTTGAGTGCATCGAAATCCCGGCAGGCCTGATCCATCACCCAGAGCGTGACCGAGTGAATGATGCCAACCTGTTCCGCCAGGGGAATCCACTGATCTGGCGGGATTCTGCCAAACTCTGGGTGTTGCCAGCGAATCAGTGCCTCGACCGAGAGCACCTTGCCATCCCGGATGTTGACCTTGGGCTGGTACTCCAGCCACATGTCTGCAGAACGCAAGGCATCTTCAACGTCGAGCATCAGAATCTGCTGCTGATATTGCCAGTCGGCGATCGACGGGTCATAGATGGCCAGGGTGCGGGTCTCATCCAGCGAAGCAAAGCCCGCCGCCGACAGAACACTGGCTGCATTGTCGCCATGATCGGGCGCGTAGGCCACGCCGACGGATGCAGCCCATGAGAATGAAAACCGACCTTCGCGAAAATTCTCTGATAGCCAATGGCTGACGGTTTCGATCAGTTCACGATCCCGGTCGCTGTCGCTGCGCACCACGGCGAAGGCGTGGTTGACTGTGTCCAGGGTTGCTACGCCATAACCATTGATCATGATCAACCGGTCACCGAGGGTGCGCTTCAGGTAGCGGTTCAGTTGTCTTAGGTACTGTTTGAGCAGATCTTCTGCGGCCCGGTAGCCCAGGGCCTGCTCCAGTTCGTTGAATCGGGCCAGCCTTACCAGGCAAAGCATGTAGGGTGTCTGCTGGCTGTCAATGCTGGCCAGGGTTTCCTCCAGCATCGGGCGGTTGGGCTTGCCAGTGACCCGGTGGGTTTTCAGAACCCGGTCGTAGTCCTGCTCGATTCGGGCCCGGAGCTTTTGTTCTTGCTGTACCAGAATGTCAGAGCTCAGGCGTCGTTTGCGTTCCTCCAGCAGCAGACGGCCGACTCCGCTGGTCAGGATCAGCGACCCGGCGGCAGCGCCCAGAAAGAACGCCGAGTCGGTAAGCGGCGTGATGGGCAGCCAGCCGATGGTTCGAAGTGAGGTGGTTATGGCCCCAATCAGAATGGCCAGTACCGACAGAGCAAAATACCGGGCATATGGCTGGCTGCGGAACTGGCTGAGCATCAGCGCGAAGATAAACGCGCCGCCGGCTGCACCAACCACCAGAAACACACCCTGGCCGAGTAAGGGTACGGATAACGGCGCTGCCAGCAAGTGCAGACCGGCTGCCACGCTGAACGCCCGCAGAATTCTGGCCACCAGTTTGCTGACCGCCATAAAGTTCGGAGTGAATTCGCACAAGGCGATCAGGCACAGTGGCAGGCTTACCGACAGCAGTGCGTTCAGTTCTGGCAGGTTTGGCCAGAGCAGCCAAAGCCCGAGGCCGTCCATCACCAGCTGACTGTAGATCACCCCGATGGTCAGAACGCTCAGCCAACCCAGCCCCGGTCGTTTCAGCTTGGCAACGATGCTCAGGTTAAGTAGCAAGGCAAACACCAGCAAACCGGTCACGAACGATTTCCAGGCAATGGTAAAAGTGCTTTCACTGACGACCTGGTTACCGCCCGCGACCGTTAGCGGCAACATCACTGGCCCGTTGTTGCGTACTTCAACCAGCAAAACGGTGTTTCCGGGTTGCAGGATGACCGGCCAGATCCATTGGGGCAGGGCGACCTGCCGGTTATCAAACGGATAGAGATCGCCCATTATCGGTAATCGTTCGACGGTTCCGTCTGGATGAATCAGCGTGGGCTCGAGGTGGTCAAGATAAGGCGCGGCAACCATCACCTGGCTGGCGACGGGGTCGTTGCCTGACGTCGTCAACTCGAAGCGAAAAGTGGCGGGCTGGTGGGGGTATCCGATGCCGGCGCGGTCGTTTGACAGTGGTAGCCAGGCTTCCGTGTGCCAGCGCTGGTGTGCAATAACATCGGCCAGTGGTGACAGCAGATAGCGGGTATCGGAGTGCAGTTCGACCGGGGGCGCCTCGCTGATGCTGGTCAACATGACGTGGTCCGTGTCTATCGGCGATGACGTCAGCAAGGCGGCTGTCAGCCCATAGCCTGCAGCGAGGATCAGAATAATAAACGGAATCCAGCGATTGAACCAGCGAATGGAGGGCGGGTTTGTCAGCGAGACGGTGCCGGTGTGGCTGGCTGGCTCAGAATCCATTCGTAGAATATCCTGGCAATAATTACGGCGAGAATTTACGAGAAATTACATCCGTTAACGATATGTAACAATATGATTTTCAACATATTTTAATCTATTTTTAATTATTTTGCATTTCCTGTTTTAAACGAGTGATTAAAATGAGATCTGCACACCCATTGGTGAGCGCTGGTATAGTAACGGCCGTTGTGGTGTTTAAGAATCCGGTTCAGGAGTACGAAAGCAGTATGTTATCGATCAAGCGGTTGTTTACCTCACCCTGGCTGTTGGCCGTTGTATTTTCCATGGTGTCGACTGGCATCCAGGCGACAAACGCTGCCAAACCGGCACTTGCGTCGGTGAATGCGGCGGCCGCGATCGCCGGGGAAGACGCCTTGCTATTCGGCAAGAATGCCGACCGGTCGGTACCGATAGCGTCGATCACCAAGCTGATGACGGCGTTGGTTGTGGTTGAGTCCGGTCTCGACATGACTGAGTGGCTGACTTTTGAAGAGCGGCACCTGCCGGCCGCTGCCAACGCCTGGACCCGAATCCGGGTAGACTCCCGGTTGCAGCGCCGGGATGTCCTGAGAATTGCCCTGATGTCTTCCGAGAACTTTGCCGCTTATACGCTGGCCAGGAGCTTCCCCGGGGGCTTCGACGGCTTTGTGGATGCCATGAATGCCAAAGCCCGTGAGCTTGGCATGAACAACACCCATTTTGTCGACCCTACCGGACTGTCCATTGACAACGTCTCCAGTGCCTCGGACCTGGTCCGGCTGGCCAATGCCGCCATGCGCCACCCGGTTATCGGTGAGTTTTCCACCACCGGGTATTATCGGGCACAGTTCAGAAACCCCAGGTACAGCTTGTCTTTCGGTAATACCAACGCGCTTGTGCATCGCGAAAGTTGGGGCGTGGGCCTGAGCAAGACCGGTTACCTGTCAGATGCCGGGCGCTGTCTGATCATGGTGTCACAGATGGATGAAAAGCCGGTGATTACGGTATTGCTGGACTCACTGGGCACCCGTTCGCCCATGGGTGATGCTGGTCGCATCAAGCGCTGGCTGGCGACCGGGGCTTCAGGGTCGGTCGCGGCTGCCGCAAAGCGTTATGCGCAAGAAAAAGACGCCGCCTGGATGGCAACGGAACGGGGCCAGACGGCTCGCATCAATCAATAACCAGGACTTTGGCATTTATGATCCAGATACTGACTACCGGTGGCACCATCGATAAGGTCTATTTTGACGCCAACAGCAGGTTTGAAATTGGCGAGAGCTTGTTGCCGGAACTGCTTCGGGAAGCCAATGTTCATGAGGGCTACGAGATCCGGGAGCTGATGCGCAAGGACAGTCTGGAGCTGACCGATCAGGACCGCGAAAAGATACTTGAGGCAGCGAAGGCGTCAGAACACAAACGGGTTCTGATCACCCATGGCACCGACACCATGGCCCAGACCGCACAGGCCTTGAAGCCACTGACGGACCGCACCATTGTTCTGACCGGCGCCATGCAGCCGGCCCGGATGCGGCGCACCGATGCCATCTTCAACATCGGATTCGCCTGGGCAGCTGCACAGCTTCTGCCTCCCGGAGTCTATATCGCGATGAATGGCGAGGTGTTTGAGGCGGGCGCCGTGCGTAAAAACCTGGAAGCCCAGAAGTTTGAACGTATTCCCGAGCCGGATTAACCCGGCTCGCGGACAGAATCAACCTCCTCCGCTGTTAACGCGCGGTATTGGCCGGGTGTCAGCGTGTCGTCCAGCACGATGCTGCCAATGCTCAGCCGATGCAGCGCCTCAACATGGTTGCCCACCGCCGCCAGCATTCTCTTGACTTGATGGTAGCGGCCTTCCCGTATCGTCATTTCAATCGTTGTCTCTGAGCTGACCACCACGCGGGCAGGCTGCGTTGGCTTGTCTTCGCCGTTAAGCAGTACACCCTGCGCCAGCCGGAGCCGGGCATCCTCCGATAAGGGTTCAGCTAACCGGATCTGATAGGTTTTGGGGCAGTCTCTGCGTGGCGACGTAATCTGGTGCGACCATTGACCGTCGCTGGTCAGCAACAGCAAGCCGGTGGTGTCTTTGTCGAGCCGGCCCGCGATGTGCACGTGCCTGGCCATGTCCGCCGGCAGCAGATCCAACGCGGTGGGCTGGTTGCTGTCGCGGGTGGCGCTGATCACCCCGGCGGGTTTGTTCATCATCAGATACAGGTCGCCGGGCAGGGTCAGTAACCGATCATCCAACATGACCTGGTCGTGCTCGGAGACCTGAGCGCGGGCGCTTTTGCAGCGCGTACCATTAACAGACACCCGCCCACCCATGACGGCTCGCCTGGCATCCTTGCGGGAAAGCTCAGAGCTGCTGGCAATATGCTGGTCCAGGCGCATCAGCAGGCTTTTCCTAGTTCTGGAATCGAGAGTGTGGCTAGACAAAGAACCGGCGTTTCTCCGGTGAGTCTTGACCATAGCAGCGGCAGGGCGTCGCTGTTGATCGAGGGTCTGGGCATCTGGCTGCTCGGTATCGGGGTGATGCCAGTGTCTGAGGTCTCGGCCAGAAGGAAGGTGAAGGGGTGCATTCCGGGAATGCCCAGGCGAATGTCGGTGGCGGTTATCTGGTTGCCTACCTGCTCGTAATGCAGAAAACCCTTGGTGAACCACTTAAGGCGCTGTGCTTCTGGCAACGTGGCAACGGAGCGGGCAATGTCTGGATTTCGGGAGAAGTATTCCAGGTTCAGGTGGTCCCGGTCATCCAGAAAACCGGTAACGATCTCCACTCGGGCATCCTCGGTGATTGCTGTAACTCGCCATAAGACCGAGTTGAACGGCATCGGCTGTACCAGCAGTGAGGCCTGGTCCATGCCAGCCTCTGCCAATACAGGCTGTACCCGCTGCGAAATGATTTGTTGAGCGACGAGTGTCCATCCAAGGTACAGGCTCGACACGAGCAGCCCGGCCGCCACTGCTTTTACCGCGGGCGGACGAAGCAGAAATGCCATGCACCCCGCCAATAGCGGCAGCGTGTAGAGAGGGTCAATGATAAAGATGTTGTTCAGGCCAACCGGTCCCCAAAATGGCCAGAACAACTGGGTGCCATAGGTGGTGAATGCATCCAGCAGTGGGTGGGTGACGAGTATCAGCCCGACCAGTGTTAACCAGCGCTGATAGGAGAGCAGGGGTTTCCAGCGCCAGAGACCCCAGGCAAGTAGAAACGACAGGGGGACCAGAACAAACAGCGAGTGGCTGAACCCGCGATGCTGGGTGAAGTTGGCTACGGCCGTGCCGTAGTCGATGACTACGTCCAGATCGGGCAGCGTGCCGATGAGGGCGCCGGTGAGCAGGGCTGACCGGCCCAACGTTTTGCCCGCGACAGCGCCGGCAATGGACGCGCCTAACGCAGCCTGAGTGATGGAATCCATGAAGCTCCGAAACAGTATCTGAGTGATGTGCCAGATATTATGCTCGGATTCGGCAATCAGATCACGGGGCAGGGAGAAAAGCGCTGGCGACCAGGCGGTCGCCAGCGTTGGCCGTTATCAGGCTTTACGACGACGGCTCAGCCCGAGACCGGCCAGGCCGAGGCCGAGCAGGGCCAGGGTGCCGGGTTCAGGGACGGATACGGTGCGCATGTTGAGCTTGGCCAACAGGTTGACCGAGGTGGCTTTGCCTTCTTCGGTGTGGATTTCGTCGATACCACCTTCGAATCCGAGTAGAGACAGGGAATAGATGTTGGAACCAAACTGGAATTCAGAGCTTTCGATCATGTTATCGAGCCGGACGATGTCATCGACGTCCTGAGCGGAACAGCCAAAGAGCCATGATAAAGGGCCACAGACGACGTTCGGGGTTTCGTCATGCAAAAACTCAAAGGTGTAGGGGCCGGTGACATTGCCGTTTACCGGCGTTGTCGAAAAGGTGGCGAAGACGTCAAGGCTGACGCCAGTAATGGCTTCACCAGTGATCGGGTTATTGAAGTGGGTAAAAACCCCGAGGACAAATGGGTCGTCCGAGGTAATGGTTTCCGGAAGGTCTGCAGAACCCTGGAAGCCGTAACCACTTTGAGGGCCATTGGAGCAGTGTTTCCACCAAAAATGACCTGCGCAGGTCTCCTCGCCGACGCCCCATCTCAGTTCACTGGTGCCAATGCCCTGAACATTGCTGCCGTTGGCTGGGGTTCCCCAGGCACCGCTCACCGATTCAAGATCAACCGGGAATGCCGCCGCTGTGGTAGCGAAACCCATGGCCGCGCTGGCAACAAGTCCTTTCATCAAATTGTTCATCGTTCACACCCTGCAATTCACTGGCTCAGTTGTCCCGGGAGTAACCGGGGTTTCCGATATGTTAGCCAGATCTATGCCATCTTTTTTTATCTTATTTTATCAATAGGTTGTCAATGGCTTCATGCAAGGTGTGTAAAAAAAGCCGACGCATTATGTGTCAGCTTTCAAGGCTGACCCCCAATTTTTGCAGTAACGGCTCGGACGGCATGCCATCGGCAATCAGCCCTTCCGCTTTCTGGAACTCGCGAATGGCCTTGCGAGTGTTGGAGCCCATAATGCCGTCGGGTTTGCCGGTGTCATAGCCTTTGTCGTTGAGAGTTTCCTGCAACTGGATGACCTGGTCGCGGGACAGCGTGGGTTGATCCTCCGGAGGCGGGCTCTGCAGCGCTCCGGCGCCGGCGATGCGGTCCGCCAGATGGCCGACCGACACTGCGTAGAACTCTGAGCGGTTCCAGCCCATGATCACCCGGAAGTTGCTGTAAACCAGGAAGGCCGGCCCTTGATGGCCGCTGGGCACGACCAGGGCCGCTTCAATCGGCTCTTGCGCAAGCGACTTACCAAAGGCGTCGGTAATGCCCAGGCTGCGCCATTCGCTCAGAGGCAGACGGCGGCCATCGGTCATGCTGAAGTCAAAGCTGTCTGGCAGCAGGACCTCACGACCCCAGCGGTAGTCGCCGTCCCAGCCCATGGACTGCAGAAAACGGCCAGCGGACATCATGGCATCCGGCAGACTGTTCCAGAGGTCCCGGCGACCGTCACCATCGCCGTCTACCGCATGCTGCAGAAATACCGTGGGCATGAACTGAACGTGGCCCATGGCGCCGGCCCAAGAGCCTTCCATTTGTTCCGCCGGTATTGCGCCTTCATCGATGATCTTCAGGGCCGCGACAAATTGCTCGGTGAAGAAAGTAGTCCGGCGGGGGTCACAGGCCAGTGTGGCCAGAGAGCTGGGTACCGGCATTTTGCCGAAATAGCTGCCGTAATTGGTTTCCAGGCCCCAGAAGGAAACGAGATAAGGCGCTGGTACGCCGGTTTCCCGGGTCACTTGGTCCAGCAGCTCACGGTGGGTCTCGAGCATTTCCCGGCCTTTGCTGATGCGGGCTTCGTTGACCCGGCGATTGAAATAATCGGCAAAGGTGGTGGTGAATTCCGGCTGCCTGCGGTCCAGTTCAATGACCCGTTCCAGATAGTTGACGTCTGCCATCACGGCCCGGGCGGTGCTTTCACTTACCCCGGCATCAATGGCTTTGGTCTGAAGCGTTTGCTTGCACTCGTTGAACTCTGCGGCAGTCATGGTCGGTATGCTTTGGGCCTGGGCGTTCAGAGCAAGAGCCGTGAGCGATACTGCAGCCAGAGTGTGCCGGATAATGGACCGTGTCATTGGATGAGCCACAGAAAACCTCTTGAAACGTTGGAATGCATCATTTCCCGACATGGTAGCCTGTTTTGATCATGGGAAAACACAGCATCCGCGCATAGCGGGTGACAATTGCTTAATGCCGGGGTTAATGTGTCGCGTTTGTCGTCTTTTTGTTGTCGGTGGGTCACGATGGGGCCGCGATGTTCTATAGTTGATCCACGCAGGGAAGTCCGGAGTGGATGTAGTTATGGCAACACTGAAAGCACTGGTGGTGGATGACGCCAGTTTTGTGAGAGACCTGGTCAAGCGCACAGTTCGCCAGCGTTTCCCGGTGATTGAAACGACTGATGCCCAGAACGGGCGCCGGGCGCAGTCCTTGATGTCCCGGACCAGTTTTGATCTTGTCTTGTGTGACTGGGAAATGCCTGAGATGTCCGGGCTTGAGCTGTTGCAGTGGATGCGCCAGCAACCGCAGTACGCGAAAGTGCCGTTTATCATGATCACCAGTCGGGGTGACAAGGATCACGTCATCGAGGCGGTCAAGGAAGGTGTTTCCGAGTATCTGGGTAAACCGTTCAGTCCTGAGGGTTTGAGCAAGAAAATTATCAAGGTGATGGGTCGGCGACTGAAAGATGCGATGGATCACGGCGGCAAGTCGATGGACGGGCCAGTGGACGCGTTCAAGGAGTCGGCGACGCTGCTGACCCAGAAGCGGGATGTACCTGAGCCCAGGCCGGAACCCTCGGTAAATGCGCCGGATTCCGACAATCCTTTGCTGGCGGCCTCCGGCCCGACACCTGCGGCAGCGAAGCCGGCGGCTCGCGGCGCGATGAGCCTGGCATCTGTAAGGTTTGCCGACAGTACTCTTAAATCAGTGGTGAAAGACATTAATCTGACCGAGGTGCGAGTGATCGCCAGGCGGGATCAGGTCTTCCCGGGCATTCTCGATCAGGCGGTGGTGGACATCGACGTGGGTGACGGCCAGATGGCGCGGCTGAACGGCTATGTGCATCAGCTGCAGGCGGTCGACAAACGGCAGGACACCGACTTTGTCAGTGTCACCATTCGTTTTGTCGATGAGGACCCGAAAAAGATGGAAGATCTGTCGCGCTTTGTCGCCAGGTTCCGGGCTGGTGGGCGCTAGCGCTTCGCCCGATTAATCGCCGGTCGTTTCCGGCACCCGCTCAACCAGCCGCTCCCGGGGGAAGTGACAGATAAATTCGCTGCCTTCTCCCATTCTGCTTTTTATCTCCAGATTGCCATCGTGATTGATCAGCACGTGTTTAACGATCGCCAGGCCCAGACCGGTGCCGCCGGTGTCTTTGTGGCGGCTCGGGTCAGCCCGGTAGAAGCGTTCGGTCAGGCGGGGAATGTGCACAGGATCGATGCCAATGCCGCTGTCTTTGACCGACAGGTGAGCGCCGTGACGGTTGGTGCTCCAGGACACGACGATGTTGCCATTGGCTGGAGTGTATTTGACGGCGTTGAAAATCAGGTTCGAGAAGGCACTCCTGAGCTGGCTTTCGTCTCCCTTCAGCAGTCGGCGGTCAGTGATCTGCACGGAAATCCTATGATTTTTTTCGCCGCTGAGCGCCCGGGCGTCGTGGCAGATCTGACCGACCAGCGCTTCCACATCAGTGAGCGCATCATCCAGTGTGTGCTCGCCGGTTTCAATTTTCGACAGCAGGATCAGATCGGTGATCAAGGATTCCATCCGGGACGACTGGGCGGCCATGGTTTTGATGGCGCGGCGCCATTTGGCCGGTAGCTCGTCGCTGTGATCGACCAGGGTTTCCAGATAGCCGCTGATCACCGTTAGTGGTGTTCGCATTTCGTGCGATACGTTGCCGACGAAGTCTCTGCGCATCTGTTCCAGCTGAAACAGGCGGGTCACGTCTTTGGCTACGATCAGGCGATCATCATCGCCGAACAGGCTGATCTGAATCTGAAGGTGGATATGGGGCTTGGCCGGAGAATTGATTTCCAGTGGCTCCCGGTAATCGCGAGCGTCAAAGTAGGCTTTGAAGGCAGGAGTGCGGATCAGGTTATGGATGTACTGGCCGCGATCTTTGTCGGGCTTGAATCCCAGTAGGTACTCGGCCGAGCCATTCCACCATTCCATGGCGCCACGGGTGTCGGTCATGATAACCCCGTCACGCATGGCGTTAGTGGATTCCTGTACCCGGTTAATGCGCGCCCGCAGGCGATCCTGGGTCAGCAGGTGGTCTCTGTGCAGTTTGTGCAGGCTGTCGAAGATATCGCCCCAGAGCCCGACACTTTGCGGGGGCTCGTCACTGGCGCTCGGGTGTGCCAGCCATTGGTAAAGTCGGTGCGCCTGCACCAGTGTCCACCACAGATACATCACCAGGCCGGTCAGCAGGCCATAAAGCGGGTGGCCGAAAAACCATCCGACCAGAGTGGCTCCAGCAAGGCCTGTGAAAATCAGGCGCAGATATCGTGACCAGTTGTACTGCATCAAATGCTGCCTTGTCGTGTGTCCGGCGATGATGCGATGAAGCCGGAGTGGTTCAGGCTGCCCGTGTTGAAAACCGGTACCCGGTGCCCCGCACCGTCTGAATCAAATGATCGTACTTGTCGCCAAGTGCCTTGCGCAAGCGTCGGATATGCACATCCACCGTGCGCTCTTCTACATAGACATTGCCGCCCCAGACCTGGTCCAGCAACTGGGAACGAGTGTAGACACGTTCCTGATGGGTCATGAAGAACTGCAGCAAACGATATTCTGTGGGCCCCATGGTCAGGGCACCTTCGACTGAGGTGACCCGGTGGCCGACTGGGTCGAGAGTCAGGCCTTCGACTTCAATGGGGCTGTCGACGCCTGGCGGCGTAGCGCGCCGGAGTACCGCTTTCAGGCGAGCGACCAGTTCCCGGGGGCTGAAGGGCTTGGTGATGTAATCATCGGCACCTGCCTCCAGGCCCTGGATCTTGTTATCTTCTTCTACCTTGGCGGTGAGCATGATGATGGGGATGTCGGCGGTGGCCTCTTCCCGTTTCAGCCGGCGGGCAAGTTCGACACCGCTGGTGCCAGGCAGCATCCAGTCGAGCAAAATCAAATCCGGCTGTTTATCGACAATCAGGGCATGAGCTTCGCGGGCATCCGCTGCCTCAAGATAGTCGTAATCCGCCATTTCGAGTGCGACCGCGATCATTTCGCGAATGGCCGCTTCGTCATCGACGATCAGGACAGTTTTTCCAGTCATGAGCATTAACCTGTGTCAGACCTCGGGAACATCAGTGCGGTTCCCCATGTTTGTTGCTGCTCCATTACAGCGTGTCTTTGTTACAAGTATATGACATGGCTGCCCCGTCAGGTTACCAGGTCCAGGATCAGCCCGGCAAAGACCGCAAAGCCTGCCCAGTTGTTGTTCAGAAAGGCCTTGAAGCAGCCTTCGCGCGAGCGGTCTTTGGCTAGATACTGCTGGTACACGAACAGCCCCGCCATCACCACCACGCCCAGGTAATAGAAGCTGCCCAGCTCAGCCTGACCGCCCACCATTAACAGAATGACGATGACCATGGTCTGTAGCACGCCAACGATGGCGCGGTCGGCTTCGCCAAACAGCACAGCGGTAGACTTGATGCCGATCCTGACGTCGTCATCCCGGTCGACCATTGCGTACAGGGTGTCGTAGGCCACGGTCCAGAGTACATTGGCGGTGAATAACAGCCAGGTAAGCTGGCTCAGTTCGTTGGCTTCGGCCGCCCAGGCCATAGGGATAGCCCAGGAAAAGGCGGCGCCCAGAAATAACTGAGGCAGGTGCGTGTGCCGTTTCATGAACGGGTAGATAAACGCGAGCAAGGCGCCACCGAACGACAGATACAGGGTCATCGGGTTGGTAAACAACAGCACCATCAGAAACGACACCAGGCTCAATCCGCCGAACAGTGCCAGTGCCTCCCAGGCCTTGATGCGGCCAGCGGTCAGCGGGCGATCTTTGGTGCGTTTGACGTGTCGGTCGAGGTCACGGTCGGCAAAGTCGTTAATAGCGCAGCCGGCTGCTCGCATAAAGAAGACGCCGAGGGTAAATACCACGAGGTTGGCGATTGAAGGGCTACCCTCGCCGGCCAGCCAGAGCGCCCACCAGGTTGGCCAGAGTAAAAGCAGAGTGCCGATGGGTCGGTCGATGCGAAGCAGCTTTGCGTAGTCGATCAGGCGGGTATGGATGTGCTCTGGCAGGGCGTTTTGCAGCATGTCTGGGATCATCCGTTGATAGGTGCGTGGGGCAGGGGGGATTATAGCCAGCCTGATGGTGAGGGTTAAAGCCGGGGTTTGCTCAGGTACAGCGCTGGCAACAGATATTCACCAACCATCAGGGCGTTTTCGCCCCGGTAAAACAGCGAGCGGCGGGCCAGTTGCGGTTGCTGTGTTTGAGTGGTTTGGCACAATCCCGTTTCCAGGGGGCCGCGTACCCATTCCGGACTGCTGAAAAGATAGGCTCCGAGCGGCTTGTTGCCGAGGTTGCGCAGGCGCCGGCCTTTGCCTTGCAGGCAGGCCTGCGGAATGATGGTTCTGGCGAGCACCCAGGGCTGGCCGTCACCACAGAGCCTGACTTCGCGAATCCAGGCCCGTTGCCGGGGCGCCAATCCGAGTCGTCTGGCTTCTTCCGGGGACGGCATGGCAAAACCTTCGCCGCACACGTCAACGTGAAAACGCTGCCGGCATTGTTGTTGCAGCGCACGGGTGAAGGAGCCTTGCACTTGCAGCCAGTGACGGGCGGGCCCATGCACTGCCGGATTCCGAAGACCGGCGGCCGACAGCGAACGATACCAGTGGGTGGCTGGAATGATCAGGCCATCGTCCCGGTTAAAGCCCTTTGACGGCATAGATCCCGGAGGCGTTGCGCCAGTATCCTTTGTAGTCCATGCCGTAGCCGAACAGAAACCGGTCCTCCACATACAGGCCGGTGAAGTCCGCCTTCAGGCCCGGGCGCGCCTTACGGCCGTGATCCTTGTCGACCAGTACCGCGGTCAGCACTTCACGGGCGCCGTGGGCCTGGCAGTAATCTGCGATGGCGCATAACGTCGTACCTTCATCGAGGATGTCGTCAACGATCAGCACGGTACGGTCTCTCATGTTCGCTTCTGGCTGGAGCTTCCATTCCAGAATACCGCCGGTGGTTTCCTGGCGATAGCGGGTCGCGTGCAGGTACTCTGCCTGAATGGGGAACCTGAGCCTGGTCAGCAGTTGTCCGGTCAGGATAAGGCCGCCGTTCATGACGCAAAACAGCAGTGGGTTGCTGTCTTTAAGACGTTCGGTAATGGCATGCGCCAGGGAGTCGATGGCGGCATCTACCTGCTGTTCAGTCACCAGGCAATCGGCTTCGGCCATAACCTGGTTCATTTCGGCGACGGTATCGGTCATAACGGTCGGATCCTGTCGTAAAACCGGCGATTATACCGAAGAGGGGCCGCCGAAGGGAGGGGCGTGTTGCACCCAAGCTATCTGTAATTATGGCTATTGGCACAAAACCCGGGGGAGAGCTGTCTATTGTGGCATTGGTCAATGTCGGGGTGGCGGGTATCATGGCCGCTGTTTGCAATATCATGGCTGGCCGGGTGGCCTGCAGTTTCAGTAAGCAGTGCTTGATTGTTGCATTGTTAGACAATAATATTCGGTCAACATCTGATTGGAGAGTAACGATGAAGAAGTGGCAGTGTGTGGTTTGTGGTCTGATTTACGATGAGGCCGAAGGTTGGCCGGAAGATGGCATCGAGCCCGGAACCACGTGGGACGACGTGCCCGAGGACTGGGTGTGCCCGGATTGTGGCGTGGGCAAAGAAGACTTCGAGATGATCGAAATCAGCTGATAACGGAGCAGGATGATGACCGACCAGGCACCGATCGTGATCGTGGGTACCGGCTTGTCCGGGTACTCGCTAGTGAGAGAGTTCCGCAAGCTGGACAAAGACACCCCGATTGTCATGGTTACCGCGGATGATGGCGTGAGCTATTCCAAGCCGATGCTGTCTACCGGGTTCACCAAAGCCAAGGACGCCCAGGGGCTGGCGCAGGCAGACACTGATGCCATGGCCGAACAGCTCGGTGTTGAGGTGCGCACCTACACGACGGTAACTGGCATCGATGCCGATAACCATGAACTGGTGCTGGGCGACCAGCGGCTGGGCTACCGCAAACTTGTGCTGGCCTGGGGCGCGGACGTGATTCGGCTCAATTTGGCTGGCGACGCCGTGGATCGTGTGCACTCTATTAACGATCTGATGGACTACCGAGCGTTTCGTCAGGCTCTGGAGGGCGGCAAGCGCGTCGCCATCATGGGCGCAGGCCTGATTGGTTGCGAGTTTGCCAACGATTTGCGTAATGGCGGCTATGACGTTGACGTTATTGCTCCCGATGCCGCTGTCATGCCCAGCTTGTTGCCGGAACCGGCGGCCAGTGCCGTGCAGCACGAACTCACCGAATTGGGGGTTCGTTTTCATCTGGGCACGGTGGTGGATCGGGTGGATCACGAGGCCGGAGGGGTCAGGCTGATGCTTGCCAATGGGGAGGCTCTGCAGGCCGACCTGGTGATTTCTGCGGTGGGTTTGCGCCCGCGCACAGAGCTTGCCAAGGCAGCCGGCATCGATACCGGCCGGGGTATCAAGGTTAACCGCGCCCTGGAGACCTCTGCTGCCGATGTCTATGCTCTGGGCGATTGTGCCGAGGTTGACGGGCAGGTGCTGCTGTATGTGCTGCCGTTGATGGCCTGTGCCCGGGCGCTGGCAAAAACCCTGGCTGGAGAGCGCACCGACGTCCGCTACGGCACTATGCCGATTATGATCAAGACACCGTGCTGCCCGACAGCCGTTTGCCCGCCACCTGTCGGCGCAGACGGAAGCTGGCAAGTAGAGCGGGACGATTCCAACGTTAAAGCCCTGTTCACTTCGCCGACAGGCGAGGTGCTTGGATTTGCGATCACTGGCCGTTTTGCGCTTGAAAAACAGACGCTGGCGCGGGAAATTCCGCCGATCCATCAGGATTGATGGTCATTGCCGTCGGGGCTATCCGGTCCCGATTCAAGGCTTTCTTCTCGGTGATCGTTGCCAAATCTTCCTGTCTGGGGTAGAAAACCCGTTCGCGAGCTAACAAACGACAGGAGCAGGCATGCGTGAAGTAACCCGAAAGCTGGTGGAGTTGCTGGATTTATCCCCCATCGGTGATGATCATTTTCAGGGTGAGAGCGAAGACCTGGGCTTCCCCCATGTGTTTGGCGGTCAGGTGCTGGGGCAGGCGTTGATGGCGGCCAGCCGCACGGTTGAGAATCGCCTATGCCATTCGCTGCACGCGTATTTTCTGCGCCCGGGCAACCACAGCATGCCGATTGATTACGAGGTGCAGCGGGTCCGTGATGGCGGCACTTTTGCGGTACGGCGGGTGATTGCCCGGCAGGATGGCAAGGAACTCCTGACCGGTTCGATGTCGTTTCAGGTTGCGGAATCGGGCCTGGATCATCAGTTGACCATGCCAGAGGCACCAGACCCGGAGTCCCTCAAGTCCGAGCAGGACTGGGGCAAGCTGATCGCCGAGAAAGTGCCGGAACACCTTCGCGATCTGCTGACCCGGGATCGCCCCATTGAAATCCGGCCGGTCAATCCGATGAATCCATTCAAACCGGAAAAACGCCCACCGCACCGGCAGAACTGGTTTCGGGCGATGGGCCCGCTACCGGATGATCCGGTGCTGCACCAGTGCCTGCTGACCTATGCCTCTGATTTTACCTTTCTCGGCACCTCACTGAACCCGCACGGGCGCACGTTTATGAGCAAGGGCATGCAGGTGGCCAGTCTTGATCACGCCATCTGGTTTCATCGGGACTTCAGGATGGACGACTGGCTGTTGTACGACAAAGACAGCCCCAGCGCTTCCGGAGGGCGGGGTTTCAACCGGGGTAATTTCTTTACTCAGGACGGTGTGCTGGTGGCCTCGACCACTCAGGAAGCACTGATCCGTGAACGGCTGGGCTGATCAGACAGCCAGTTAATCATTTCGTCAAACGGAAGCGGTCTGGTCAGGAGGTAACCCTGAATCAGGTCGCAACCCATCTCTTCCAGTAATTTCAATGTCGCCTCATCCTCAACGCCTTCCGCAACCACGGTGTAACCCAGGCTGTGGCACATGTCGATGGTGGTGCGCACGATTACTCGATCCTGCTCCCGATCTGACAGGTCGGAAATCAGCGACCGATCGATTTTTATCTCGCTGGCTGGCAGCTGTTTGATGTAAGACAACGAGGAGTACCCGGATCCGAAATCGTCGATGGAAATCGGAATACCGGCGGCATGCAGCGAGTTAAGCGCTTTCAGAGAATTCAGCGGATCCTGCATCATCGAGGTTTCAGTGACCTCGAAGGTGATACCTCCTGTATGGCTGTGGTAACTCTGCATCAGGCGCTGAACAAACACCGCAAAATCCGGTTCTCTCAGGTTGTTGGGTGAAATGTTCACGGCAATGCCAGTCTCGAACCCCAGGTCCCGTAACCGGCCCCGCATTTCCAAGGCTTCCTGCAGCACCCAGCGGGTCAGGGGTTTGATCAGGCCGCTTTGCTCGGCCAGGGCAATCAGCTCATCGGCCCGCACCGGCTGTTCCCGGCCCGGCCAACGCATTAACGCCTCGAAGCCGTCAATGGTCCCGGACTTCAGCGACAGCTTGGGTTGCAGATAGAGCGCCAATCCGTTGTTGTCGATGGCGTGCCGGAGCTCCGACACCATCGTCAGCCGGTCGGCGCTGTAAGAATCCCGGGCCGGTTTATAATAGGCAATGCCGCGATCCCGGGCTCGCTCAGAGCCTTCGGCAATCACTGCACGGCGGATCAGTGTGCTGGCATCGGCGCCGTGATCGGGATAAAACGCCACCCCCAGTTGCGGTGCAAGCGGCACTTGCATGCCCAGAAAATCCATCGGATACCGCACTTCTTCAATGCTGCGCAATACCGCCCGGTGTGCGGCTTCGGCCTGACTGGCATTGACCAGGAAGGCGAATGTTTGCGGCTCCAAACTGGCCAGGTAGAAGTTGCGGATCTCGGACTGCTCGATGGCAATGGCACCGGGCACATCGCGGATTACCGCATTGAAGTGCTTGGAGGCCAGTTCCAGGATTCGATCAGAGTTCCGATGGCCCAGAGTCTTGGTCACCGAATTGAGGTTGTTCAGGTGAATGACAACAATACCAAAGCGCTTGCAGGCATTGGCCTGCACCAGCTCGCTCAGCCTCATCTCATAACTGCTGCGGTTGGGCAGGCCGGTCAGCGGGTTGTGTAGGGCCTGGTCCATAAGGCGCAGTTCGGCAGAGCGTCGGGCCTCCAGAGCGCGCAGTTCCGCCTCGCGGGCCAGAACCTTATCCTGCCGTTCCCGGTAGATTCGCACCGCCAGGGCCAGGCTCAGTAAAATGGCTTCCAGGGCTGAGCCGATCTGCATGCCATAGGCGGTAATAAAATTGTTGGGAATCAGGCCGTATTTGTTGGCGCCGGTGATCGCGCTGCCCAGCGTCAGTGCCCCCCAGGCCAGCGTGTAATAGACCGCCTGAGGGTTGCCTTTGGCCCATTGCAGCGGCCCGATCACCGTCAGCAGCAGACAGCTGGGAATGGCCAGGGCCACGGTCAGGCGGCTGCCGGTGCTGTAATCGACAACAAAGGTTATGGCGGCCACCAGAAGATTCAGCGCGATGGTCACTAGGACCAGCCGGTCCACCATCGGACTGGAGCGGTTCAGCCGAAGAAAGGATCGGGAAAACATCAGGGTGAAGACCATGGCAAAGGGCACAGTCAGCAACATGGCGCGGGTCTGAAAGGCTGGCAGGTCTGGCCACAACAATTGGTAGGTGATGCCGTTCAGGCTGCCCACCAGGATCAGGTATCCAAAGGTGGACAGCACGTACAGTAAATAGACCGGCTCTCTCAGCGCCAGAAACACGAACAGATTGAAACAGATCACCGTAATCAGGATGCCGTAGTAGCCCGCGTGTAACTGGCTTTCGATGGACGCTTTTTCAAAATAGCTGCGATTGTTCCAGAGTCTTAGCGGAACCTGCATGGCGCCTTCGGTTTCGACCCGCAGCAGGATCTGATAATCCTGCTCTGGCTGCAGTTGAAACGGAAACAGGAAATGGGGGTGTTTGACCGGGCGTTCCGAAAACACTTTCTTGTCACCGGTGCTCTCGTGGCGGATGACGTCGTTGTTCTGCATCAGATAAAAGTCAATCTGGTCCAGTTGTGGGTAACTGATTTCCAGAAGCGTGATCAACTCCGGATGGCTGACCGGAAAGCGAAGCCAGATATGATCCCGGATGTAGCCAAAGTTGGGGGTTGTTTCCGGCAGAAGTTGCCACTGATTCGAGCTCAGTGCCTGCTGCGGTGTTAGCTGAGTGTCTGGCGACAGTCTCAGGTATTCCATTTCAGGAACATAGGAGGGGCTGGCTGCGTGTGTGGTTATCGGCAGCGTCAAAAGCAGAAGCAGCAGGGCCAGTAGCTTAGCTGGGTTCATCAGAGTCACAAGTTACCATTTTTGTCATTATGCTTTTGAGTATGGCCTGACGCCGAAGGCGTCTCAAGCGCCGTTACCCACCAATTTGGTAACTTGTGTAAAGAAAGGTCAAATCCCGTTAACCCAGCTTTTTGCCCAGGGCACCGCTTCGGACTCTGGCTCCAGGGTTTCCAGGGCGTCAATCTTTAATGAGTCGCCAACCTTGCGGGCGCTGGTTTCGAAGAGTGCTTCTTCCATCAATGTGCCGGCGCCACAAAAGGTATCGCCGTATGAGCTGTCGCCCAGGACAATAACGCCAAACGGACGCCCCGGCTGCTGCGGTAGCTGGTCTCTGAGATCGACGTAAAAGGGCAGAAGGTTTGGTGGAACCTCGCCTTGCCCGGTAGTCGAGGTACACACCAGCAGGGCATCATCATTGCCGGTAATATCGCCCAGTTTTGGGTTTTCCAGAACCACCACCTGGTGACCGTCGGTTTCCAGCTCCTGCCCGATCTTGCGAGCAGTTAGCAGAGCCCCGCCGTATACGCTGCCCACCAGAATGCGAATTGCTGCCATGTGACTACCTGTGTTTGCTCAAAATTCTGACCGATCGGCCGCCGCGCCCGATCATAACGAGGGCAGTCGGGTTGCTCAAGCCCCTGCAGGAGGAGGGCCAGCCTTAGCTGAAGTGTCCTGGCTCCTTACCCGGGGCGCTATCCGGTTTCTGCCGGCGTCTTTGGCGTTGTAAAGCTGGATGTCGGCCTGCTTGAGCAGTTCGTTCACAGAACCCGCTTTTGAGATCGAGCAGACGCCAGCACTTATGGTCACTGGCAGTAACTCGTCACGATGGCGGAATTCAGTTGCGGCAACTTCGGAGCGCAGTCGTTCGGCCAGGGTCAGCGCCTGTAGCAGGGTGGTATCTGGCAGTAATAGCAGAAACTCCTCACCGCCCCAGCGCGCGGCCACATCGGATTGTCGCACGATGGTTCGGGTCAGCTCTGAGAACTGCTGCAGCACCCGATCGCCGGCATCGTGGCCGTAGTCATCGTTGACCCGCTTGAACAGGTCCAGGTCAATCAACACCACCGAGAAGTGGTGGCCCGAGCGCTTGAAACGGGAGAATTCGGTGTTCAGGCGGTTCTGCATGTCCCGGCGATTGGCCAGTCCGGTCAGTTCGTCGGTGCGGGCCGCATGCTCATGGGCTTTGGCCAGATCCAGCAGCTTGCTGCGGGCCCGTAAACGGCCAGCCTCAAGAACAAAACAGAAAATGGATTCAAAGGTCAGGGCAGCAAAAAAACGGATTTTGAAATCAAACGAGTATTCGGCGGTTACCAGCGGTATTCCCGGAAACTGAAACACGATGATTGCCAGCAGGTAGGAGAACAGCAGAATGGCGGTGCCGCCTTTCAGGCTGGTCAGATAGAACAGCAGGGGGGGGAATACATAGAACCACAGCGGCCCGGTGTTGCCTTCACCGCCAGACGCCAGAAGGTAGCCGAATAATAGGCTGACAATGATTAGCAGGGCGATTTTCTGAACAACGCCGTCCCGCTTCCAGGCGTACCAGGCCATGTTCAGTGTTACCGGGATGATAAATAGCCACAGCACCCAGGCATGGGTGACATGGTCTGCGTACCAGGCTTTGGTGCCGATGCCGGCCAGGAAAGCCACAGTCGCGGCAGACAGGCCGTTGAGCAAACGGGATATTTGCTGCTCGTCTTGCCCAGCAGAGTTCTGCTGGTCAGCGATCACTTGTTCATTCATAGGCTGTTTTTATGGTTTTTTTGGCGCGATTTCGAGCAGTATGCGTCAATTTGTGTAGTGCTTGCAGGCCCTTTTCTCAGGAATGTGACGCCTGCCTTTGTGTCAGTTATGTTTCAATTTTATGGCAAAAAAATTATAGTTGCGCCCGGCGGCAAGATCGCCCGAATTATACTCAGCCTAAAAGAGATGATCATCAATATGGCCCGTTCCAGCAGCTATCTGGATACTCTTCTTACCAGCCCCGCCACGGAACGGTATCGGGTCGGCCTCAGCGTACTGTTTCTGCTCTGTGTCTGGTTAATTGTGGGTGCCTTCAGTCAGGGCTTGCCCAACAATATGCTGTTGATGGCGGCCGCTGTCATCGGTGGCTACATGGCGATCAACATCGGCGCCAATGATGTCGCCAACAACGTGGGCCCGGCGGTGGGTTCCGGCGCCTTGTCGTTGGGCGCAGCTGTTTTGCTGGCGGCGGTCTTTGAGGCCGGCGGTGCCATCATCGCTGGCGGTGATGTGGTTTCTACCATCAAGGGCGGCATCATTGATCCGACCAGTCTTGAAGACCCCCGAGAGTTTGTCTGGCTGATGACAGCGGCGTTGCTCGCGGGTGCGTTGTGGCTGAACCTGGCCACCTGGATGGGCGCACCGGTTTCAACCACCCACTCCATTGTCGGTGGTGTGTTGGGTGCCGGTATTGCAGCTGGCGGTTGGGCTATTGCTGACTGGTCGGTGATGGGCAAGATTGTTGCGAGCTGGGTGATTTCCCCTGTGCTTGGCGGGGTTCTCGCGGCGCTGTTTCTGTTTGCCATTAAGAAAACGGTGCTTTATCAGCAAAACCTGGTGTCCTCGGCCCGTACTTTTGTACCCTGGCTGGTTGCCATTATGGCCTGGGCATTCGGTACCTACCTGATGATCAAAGGCATGAGCCAGCTGGTCAAGGTGACGTTTTTCCAGTCATCCATGATTGGTCTGGCAATCGCGGTGGTGGTCTTTTTCATCATGCGTAGCCTGGTTAGTCGCCGTGCGGCGACCATGGAGAACAGTACCAAAGGGGTCAACACTCTGTTTACCTGGCCGCTGATTTTTGCCGCAGCCTTACTCAGTTTTGCTCACGGTGCCAACGACGTGGCTAATGCCATCGGCCCGCTTGCGGCGATCAACGATGCCATTCAGTCTGGCGGCGGCGTGGTGATGACGGCCAGTATTCCGTTGTGGATCATGTTAATTGGTGCCTTTGGGCTTGCCGTAGGTTTGATGCTGTTCGGCCCAAGGCTGATCAAGACGGTAGGCAGTGAAATCACCGAACTCGACAAGACCCGAGCCTTCTGTATAGCGTTGTCTGCGGCCTTGACGGTGATTCTGGCATCCCAGCTGGGCTTGCCGGTCAGCTCTACCCACATTGCTATTGGTGGCGTGTTTGGTGTCGGCTTTCTGCGGGAATACCTTAAGTCCAACTACGCGACCCAGCTGCACAAAATCATGGAACATCACGACTCAGCCGAGCAAGAGCGTTTGAAGCCGTTCCTGGATGACTTCCGCAATGCCTCGGTCGAAGAGATGGAATACCTGCTGAAACAGGCCAAAAAGAGGAAGGCCCAGGTGCCGCTGTCGAAATCAGAGCATAAGCGCCTGAAGAAGATCTATCGGGAAGAAATGGTCAAGCGCTCGCACCTGTTCAGGATTGCGGCAGCGTGGATTATCACGGTGCCGGCGTCTGCCCTGATGGCCGCGTTCCTGTTCTTTGCCCTGCGCGGCCTGATGATCTGAACGTTGATGGGGGCTGGTGACGGCCCCGCTGTTTGGCCATACTATGGCTATTGCGCGGAGCGGGTTTGCTTTGCCGTCGTCCACCTTCGGGGAGTCTAGAATGAGTTCATCTTCCGAGAGCCGTCAATCCAAGATGATTGAAGAGCTACGTGTTTTTATCAAAAAGGTCATGAGTGAGCCGACCATTGCGGTCAAATCCATGGATATTGCCCGCAAGCACAAGGGCGCAAAGGATGCTGATGCGTTGATCGCCCGTGAGATCAGTGCCAATACCACCATTCGTATTCCGGAAAACTGGAGTGAAGCGGACAAGATGTTTCTGGAGATCCTGCACGAGGTGCTGGATGACGAAGAGGCTATGTACTGATTTGATCGGCTGACTCTGAGCGAGGGTGAGGGGAGGCTTCTCCCAAAACCTTGCGAAGCCATGGATGGCGGAGCAGAGCGTACACGGACGTATTCACAGCGTGTTTTGGGAGAAGCCTCCCCTTACCCTTGCGGTGATGAGGCAATTTGCCTCCGCCATCCATGGCTGCGCAAGGTTTTGGAAAGGCGTCCCGCACACCCCGCCTCATGCCACGGAGCTGTATTCGGCAAGCCTTAGGCGTGCTTGGCTTCTTTCTGGTTTTGTTTCAGAACGGCATTGGCCATCTGGTTCAAAATATTTATCTCATCTGCAATACCTTTCTCCCCTGACAACTCCCGCTGCTCCTTCAGGATATCTTCCAGGATCTCTGCCGTGGTTAACGGGTTGGCCAACACCACCCGGAACACGATGCAGGGGAAGTGAAAGTAACGAGCAGGCTCCAGCCGGGTTCTGGACACGAACGCTTTGCCGCGCTCCCGCTGGGTTTTCTGGATGAACTTGGTGATGCGGCTCAGGCAGGTGTTTATCTTTTCGGCCTGGAGTTCGTCGGCCACGGCCAGCGCTTGCTGGGCTATTTCAGGGCAGTAGCGATAGGTCAGGATGTTCAATTCTGGCCGGGTGATCAGTTCGAAGTCCGGCTGCTCGTCAATCATCTGGGCGAAGCTTTTCGCCTTTTCGATGCCTTGGTCGATCAGGATTTCATAGCCTTCCCGGGCCAGGATTTTCAGGCCCGAGTGAATCAGCATGGACATGCCCGGGCGGGAGCCTTCGAGGGTGGTGCTGCCGAGGTCTCTGGAGCCTTTCCGAATGATGTACTGGGCGTGGTGTTCGACCGCACTGGCGAGGCTTGGGTCTTTAAATACCACCAGGCCGACGCCCATGGGCACATAAAGCTGTTTGTGGGCGTCGAAGGTAACTGAATCGGCTTTTTCGATGCCGCGCAGCAGGTGCCGGTAGGTGCGAGAGAACAGGGTCGGGCCACCCCAGGCGGCGTCGACGTGGAAGTGGGCGCCGAATTCGCGGGCGATGTCGGCCATGGCGTCCAGGGGGTCGACGTTGCCGGTTTCGGTAGTGCCGGCGACGCCGCAGATGGCCATGACTTTGATTTTCTGTTTTTGCAGCTCCAGGCATTTGTCGCGCAGGGCGTCGGTCTGGATGCAATTGTTGTCGTCGGTGTCGACCGGTACCAGGGCATCACGGCCCAGGCCGAGGACGTCGGCGGCTTTGCGCAGCGAGTAATGGCCGCGTTTGGAGACGACGATGGCGGCGCCTTCGTAGCCATAATATTTCAGGGCGCGGAACAGGCCTTCTTCGTGCAAGCCGCGGAAGCTGCCTTCGGCAGGGAAGGCACGGTTGCGGGCAACCCACAAGGCGGTCAGGTTGGCGACGGTGCCGCCGGAGCACATGGCGCCCAAGGCGTGCCGGGGGTCGTGCATCCATTTGCGGTAGAAGGAGCCATCCTGCTGGTACACCAGCCGATGAATCATGCCCAGGACCTGGCGCTCCATGGGGGTAAACGCCTTGGAAGTTTCGGTTTTGACCAGGTTCTGGTTCAGGGCAATCATGATTTTCGACAGCGGCAGCATGAAGTAGGGCAGTGCCGAGGTCATGTGGCCGATGAAGGCGGGTGACGCGGTGTGAACCGAATTGGCCACCAGTTTGTCGAGCAGGAACTGGGCTTGCTCCGACACGAATACCGGTTTTTCCGGGATGGCGGAATCGGCAAAGTTCTTTTCGACCTCAGACAGGTCCCGTTCAACGGCAACGATGTGTTCCTGGAGAAATCCGGCCAGGTTGCGGGAGATGTTCTGGTCTATGCGGCTCAGCGTCGATTCCGGCGCCTCGGGCACCGTGAACACTCGATACATGGCCTCGATCGAGGCCTGGGCGGATTTTTTCTTTCCGGTCATAGAGCCACACATAATTCAGTGGTTGTCCGTGGGGTTGGTTCCGGAAACCCGGCGGACGGGGCCAGGCACTGCCCGGCGTTTGTAGTGCTGGCCTGCCTGTGGGCAGGTCATGTATTCCCTGAGGGTGCGTAGTATAAGGCCTGAACCGGAATGACGCTATGCCCCGGGGATGTTGGATGTTTCTGGGTGTTGTGTCGGGTCAGAGAATTTCGCGGTGGACGTCGAGGATGGCGGCGTCGATGCGGTCCTGGATGTCTTTTTCGACCTGATCGAGGCGTTGGGTTATTTGCTGGGCGCTGGCGCCGAGGGCGGCGATGGTCCAGGTGGCGCAATCGAGGGCGTCGTGGTCGGCGGTTTCGCTGACGGCCAGGTCGGGTTCTTTGCCCCAGATGGCTTTCATGGCGGTGAAGGTTTTGCGTTTGGCTTTGAGGTCTTCACAGCCGTAGAGCTGAAAGTGCAGGGTCAGTACGCCGACGTGCGGGGTGATCGTGGTCTGGGTTGGCGTGTTGCCTTCCCTAAGCAGCTTTCTCAGGGCTTCTGACATTTTTGGGTCCAGCTTTTGGTGGCGGAACCGGGGAGGAACAGCTTTCCAAAACACGCTGTGAATACTTCCCTGTACGCTCTGCTCCGCCATCCATGGCTCCGCAAGGTTTTGGAAAGCTGTTCCTCCCCGGTTCTCAAACATTTCACGGGGAGTCTCGCTAGCCTGCTTTGTTAAGGGGCTAAGGCGAGCAGACTGGATTTCCCCTAGCCTACTACAGGCGTTGCCCGTTTGATAATGGCCGCCGGGTTGGTGCCGGAGGGCAGGTTGCCGTAGTTCATGCCGCCGCTGGCTTGCAGGCGGGAGGCGCAGAAGGCGTCGGCGACGTGTCTGTCGCCAAAGCGCAGTAGCAGTGAGCCCTGCATGGCGAGGGCCAGGCGGTCGACGAGGTTGCGGGCGCGGTACTGGAAGTCGCTGAGGTCGGCGAAGTCGGTTTGCAGTTGCGCCAGGAACTGGTCGAAGTGGCGATCGCTGCCGCGGGCTTCGGCGGCTTCTTTGAAGAAGGCGTCGAGGGTTTCGGGTTCTTTGTGAATGGCACGCAGGGTGTCCAGGCACTGGACGTTGCCGCTGCCTTCCCAAATGGCGTTGACCGGGGATTCCCGGAATAGCCGGGGCATGATGCAGTCTTCCATCACGCCGCTGCCGCCGATGCACTCCATGGCTTCGTAGGCGTGGTTGGGGGTGCGTTTGCAGATCCAGTATTTGCCGACCGGGGTGGCCAGGCGGGCGAGCAGGCGTTCGTGTTCGTTGTTTTGGTTGTCCATGGCGCGGGCGACACGCAGGGTGTAGGCGAGGGCGGCTTCGTTTTCGATGACGAGGTCGGCCAGGACGTTCTGCATCAGTGGTTGGTCGCTCAGGCGGGCGCCGAAGGCACTGCGGTTGTGGCAGTGGTGCGTGGCCTGGGCGACAGCCTGGCGCATGCCGGCGGAGCTGCCGATCATGCAGTCGAAGCGGGTCATGGCGACCATGTCGATGATGGTGCGCACGCCGCGACCTTCTTCACCGACCATCCAGGCCAGGGCGCCGCGGATTTCGACTTCGCTGGAGGCGTTGGCGACGTTGCCCATTTTGTTTTTCAGCTGCTGTACCTGCCAGGGGTTTTTGCTGCCGTCCGGGCGCCATCTGGGCATCAGGAAGCAGGACAGGCCGCTGGCGGTCTGGGCCAGCACTAAAAAGGCGTCACACATGGGCGCTGACACGAACCATTTGTGGCCGACCAGTTCGTAGGGCTGGCCGGGGCCTTCCTGACCTGTGGCGTAGGCGCGGGTGGTGTTGGCGCGTACGTCGCTGCCGCCCTGTTTTTCGGTCATGGCCATGCCGATGGTGACGGAGCGTTTGTCGGTATCCGGCAGGTTGCGAGCGTCGTATTCGTTGGTCAGGATTTTCTGTTCCCAGACTTTCGCCAGGTCCGGCTGGTTGCGGATCGACGGGATTGCGGCGAAGGTCATGGTGATTGGGCAGCAGTGGGCCGCTTCCACCTGGGAGTGCAGGTAGTATTTGGCGGCCCTGGCCACGTGAGCGCCCTGGCCGGGATTGCTCCAGGGTGAGCTGTGCAGGCCGTTTTCCAGGGCTACCCGCATCAGTTCGTGATAGGCGGGATGAAAGCTGACTTCGTCGACCCGGTGGCCATAGCGGTCGTGGGTTTTGAAGGTGGGCTTATGGGCGTTGGCCTGGTTGCCCAGGTCGATGGTCTCGGCTTTGCCGGCCCAGGCGCCGAACTGGCTCAGGTCCTCGTGAGCGTGGCCGGCACCTTCCCTCAATACGGCTTCCCGCAGGGCGGTGTCCTGTTCATAGAGGTTGTAGTCTTGCAGCGCTTTGGGCTGGTTGGTGACCTCATGGGTGGCGGACAGGTAGCGGTCGTCTTTGGGCATGTGCCCGGTGGCCTGACGGTTGCTGTTTTGTGGGCTGGTCATGGTTAGCTCCTGGAGTCGGTCAATCCCCGGATGCAGAAGCAGACGATGGCGTTGACCAGTTCATCTTGGTTGTTGTCGTTGCCGGGTGTGGTGTTTGTCTGTGTTGGCGACAGCGGCCCCACCAGGGATTCTGATATTGCTCCGACCAGGCAGGTGCTGCTTAGGCGGGCGTTCTGTTCGGACAGGCTGCCTTCGGCAATGCCGTCCTGGATCGCCTTTTCGAACAGGCTGGCGTAAGCCTTACGGTAAACCAGTCGCTCTTGTTCGACTTTCGGGTCTACCGGCTCGGCGATCAGGGCCCAGGCCTTCATCGGCCCTTTGAGCGCCCGCTGCGCGAACTTTCTTAGGGCACCGTCCAGTCGTTCGACAGCATTGCCCGGTACCGATAATGCCTCGGCTACTTTGTCGACTTCCCGTTGTGTGGCCAGTCGGAAGATCTCGGCAAAGAGGTCTTCCCGGGATTCAAAATGGCGGTAGATGGTGCCGGTGGCTACCCCCGCCAAACCCGCAATTCGAGTAATTCTGGCGCTTCGGAAACCGCCCTCTGCAACGCACTCCCAGGTGCACTCGATAATCTTGTTTCGCGCCTGGGCTTTGCGCTGGCGCATCTTCTCGGTTTCGCGATAAGCCATAACGGCTCCTTGCCAAGTAGTGAATCACTATTCATTCTTTGTGTCAATTTGCTGGCCTTCTATAGCTCATTTATACGTCATTTAAATCATGGGCTTGGCGCCCGATACAAAAACTTACAAAAAAGTGGTTGTCAGTAAATAGCGCCGTCATCAAAACCGGATTATAAAGACGCCAAGACGGGCCGGCCGGCGGCTGGCGGTCGAGACGGGGTGTTACCAGATCAGGTCTGGATTGCACCTGTAGTTCCGTTTTCGTTGATGGAGAAAAAACCATGAGTGAATTCGACGAAAGCAGTCTGGAGCAATCCGGCAGTAGCTGGAGCAGCGACAGTGATGATAACCATTCGATTGCCAGTCGGGCACGGGTAAGAGCCCAGTTGCAGTCGGATATCGAAGCCTTCTTGCAAAGTGGTGGCAGGATCGTGGAGCTAGACACCACGTTGCGCTCCGATTCGCCTCGCAAGGTGGAAGTGGGTTTCAACAACCGCTCCCTTTGAGTTCCTGCCAACGGATACCCTTCGTCTGCGGGCGGTTTATGTTAAAACCGCCCGGTTTTGTCATTGGATTGTCACCAATCAGCGGCACACTCGGCTCAGACCTGCAACGGCGAAGCTCTGGCGTGTATGATGTCATTACTTTCCAAGGCCATCCATGTTCAGGAGATTACTCGTGTCAAAGCCGCGTTCGCCGCTCTCCAGCCGAGCCTATCCATCTACCCGGTTGCGCCGCAATCGGGCCAGTGATTTTTCCCGCCGTCTGGTCAGGGAAAATCAGCTGAGTCCGGACAATCTGATTTACCCGGTGTTTGTGCTTGAAGGTGAAGGCCAGCGGCAAGAGGTTCCGTCTATGCCGGGGGTTGAACGGCTGAGTATTGATCTGCTGGTGGCGCAAGCTGCGGAGTGGGTCGAGTTGGGCATACCTGCGGTGGCGCTGTTTCCCGTGGTACCGGCAGAGCATAAAAATCTGTCCGGTTCGGGTGCCTGGAATCCGGATGGCCTGGCCCAGCGTGCGGTTCGGGCGCTTAAAACCGCCTATCCGGAGCTGGGGGTGATAACCGACGTGGCGCTGGATCCGTTTACCACCCACGGCCAGGACGGCATTATCGACAATAATGGTTACGTGCTCAACGACGTGACGGTAGAGGCGCTGGTGAACCAGGCGCTGTCTCATGCCGATGCTGGCGCGGACGTGGTGGCACCCTCAGACATGATGGATGGCCGTGTCGCCGCCATTCGAGAGGCGTTGGAATCGGCCGGTTATGTCAATACCCGGATTCTGGCCTATTCTGCCAAGTATGCCTCCAGCTATTACGGCCCGTTCCGGGACGCGGTGGGCTCTGCCACTAATCTGGGTAAGAGCAACAAGTCCACCTATCAGATGGACCCGGCCAACAGCGATGAGGCCATTCACGAAGTGGCGATGGACCTGGCCGAAGGCGCAGACATGGTGATGATCAAACCAGGTATGCCCTATCTGGACATCGTGTACCGGGTAAAAACTGAATTACAGGTGCCGACCTTTGTCTATCAGGTCAGTGGCGAATACGCCATGCACATGGCGGCGGCTCAGAACGGCTGGCTGGATGGCGATGCGGTGATGATGGAAAGCCTGATGGCCATGCGCCGGGCCGGCGCCGATGGCATTCTGACCTACTTTGCGGTACGAGCAGCGAGATTGATGAACGAGCGCGCGCGGGCCTAGACGGGACACCAAGGGCCCGCACCAACCATGGATGTAATGAGTGATGACGACCGAGACCACGCAGACAGCAGTAAGCAATGATCACAGCGTACCCGCACCGGTGGAAGTGCCGCCGGTGGGGGAAGAGATCAACCTGGACGCCAGCGAAAACTATTTCAACCGTGAGCTGAGCCAGCTTCAGTTCAACTATCGCGTGTTGAAACAGGCGCTGGACACCACACACCCGCTGATCAACCGGTTGATCTTTTCCTGCATTTTCAGCAGCAACATGGACGAGTTCTTCGAGATCCGGGTGGCGGGCTTGCGTCAGCAGATCAAATACGGTCGTGAGACGGTCGGCGTCGATGGCATGCTGCACGAACAGGTGCTGGCGGAGATCAGCCGGGTGGCTCATGAATATATCCATGAGCAGTACGACATTCTCAACAACGTCCTGATTCCGGAGCTGGAGAGAGAGAATATTCACTTTGTCCGGCGCCGGGAGTGGACGCCGGCCCAGGCCGAGTGGGTACGAAACTACTTTGATGAAGAAATTCTGCCAGTGGTCAGCCCAATCGGGCTCGACCCGTCGCACCCGTTCCCGCGTCTGGTCAACAAGAGTCTGAACTTCATCGTCGAGCTTGATGGCAAAGATGCCTTTGGCCGGGAGACCGGCATGGCCATTGTGCCTGCCCCTCGCTCCCTGCCACGCCTGGTGCGTCTGCCGGATGACGTCTGCGATGGCGGCGATAACCTGGTGTTCCTGTCGTCGATGATCCACGCCCACGCTGACGAGCTGTTTCCGGGCATGGAGGTCAAAGGCTGTTATCAGTTCCGGTTAACCCGTAACGCCGACCTCGAGCTGGAAGACGATCTGGTCGATCTGGCTTCGGCCTTGCGGGGCGAGCTGCTCAGCCGCCGTTTCGGTGACGGTGTGCGACTGGAAGTGGCCGACAACTGCCCGGAAGAGCTGATGCACTTCCTGTTGCGGGAATTCGGGCTGACCGAACGGGACCTTTATCAGGTGCACGGCCCGGTCAACCTTACCCGGTTGCTGGCGGTGGGCAGTCTGGTGGATCGGCCCGACCTGACCTATTCCAGCTTTTCGCCGTCGATTCCGCGCCAGATTCGCAGCAAGGAATCGATGTTCGATGCCATTCGCAAGCGTCCCTTGCTGTTGCTGCATCCCTATGAAAATTTCAGTCCGGTGGTAGACCTGTTGCGCCAGTCGGCGAAAGATCCCCAGGTGCTGGCCATCCGTCAGACTCTGTATCGGACTGGTGCCGATTCCGAAATTGTCGAAGCGTTGGCCGATGCTGCTCGCCGCGGCAAGGAAGTGACCGCGGTGATTGAGTTGCGGGCCAGGTTCAGTGAGGCCGAGAACCTGGAGCTGGCCAGCCGGTTACAGGAAGCCGGCGTCATCGTGGTGTACGGCGTGGTGGGCTATAAGACTCACGCCAAGATGATTCTGATCGTCCGTCGGGAGGAAGGTCGCTTGCGCCGTTATGTACATCTGGGTACCGGTAACTATCATGCCGGCAACGCCCGCTTGTACACCGATTACAGTTTCATGACCTGTGACGAATCCATCGGCGATGACGTCAACAAACTGTTCCAGCAGCTCACCGGTATGGGCAAGGCGCTCAAGATCAAAAAGCTGTTCCACGCTCCGTTCACCCTGCACAACCGCCTGATCAGTCTGATCGAGCGTGAAACCAGTCATGGCAAGAACGGGCGTATTATCTTCAAATTCAATGCACTGACCGAACCGCAGATGATCAAGGCGCTATACCGGGCGTCTCAGGCGGGGGTACAGATAGATCTGATCATCCGGGGTATCTGCTGCTTGCGCCCGGGCGTGCCGGGGTTGTCTGAAAATATACGGGTGCGGTCGATTATCGGGCGCTTCCTGGAGCATACACGGGTGTACTATTACGACAACCATGGTCAGCCGGATGTTTACTGCTCAAGTGCCGATGGCATGGAGCGAAACCTGTTGAGCCGTATTGAAACCGCGTTTCCGATTGAGGAACCGGCCTTGCTGGCTCGGTTACGGGACGATCTTGAAGCCTATCTTGCCGACAACTGCCAGTCCTGGGTGTTGCAGCCGGACGGCAGTTATATCCAGAATCAGCCCGCAGAGGGCGAAGAGCGCCTGGCCTCGCAACTGGTATTGCTGGATCGGTTAACCGCCAAGCTCAATTGATATGCCGATTGTCATCCGGCAAACAATAATTAGACAACAGGACTGGAATCTTGAATCTTAAACGATGGACCATCGCAGGTGCGGCGATATTGGTGATTGCGGGTATCGCACCCTGGGGTGTGGGTTACCTGACCCAGCAACATTGGCAGGAAGCCACGAGGGAAGTGAACAGTGCCCAGCCGTTTCTGCGCATGGAAACCGGCAAATACAACCGGGGGCTGCTTGGTGCCGAGGTATCGGGCACGATCACTCTGTTGGACCCCGCCACCGGTCAGAGTAACCGGATTGATTTCGAGGTTCAGGTTTCACACGGGGTAACCGGCAGCTTTCTGGATTTCCGCCCGACCGAGGGTTGGCAGCCGCCGGGCGCCGAGTGGTTTCCGGAGGCCGAGCCCAAGCTGACACTGGAGACCCGGGTCTGGGGCTCGGCCACGCTCGAATTGCTGGCGCCGGTCATCCACATCGATCACCCGGTGAACGGTGGCTCCTTGCGCAGCAGTGGCGGCTTGGCGCGGCTTGAGATCGGTAGGCTTGGCGAGCAGGCTGACATGCTGCTGGTCTGGCCGGCGATGGTTTTGGCCGGACCAGCGATGAACGTGAGCATTGAGGATATTCATCTTGAGCAAAGCCTGGCCTGGCTTTCGGGGGATATCTGGACCGGTTCCGGCACCATGACCGTGGAATCGGTCGTCGTGCAGGAGCATCAGGCGCCGCCTTTGACGCTGAATGGCTTCTCTCTGAACAGTCACAGTGAGGCAGGCAGTGATGGCGAACGTCTCGATTCCACCTTGTCGCTGGCGCTGGAATCGGTGTCTTTTGACGATGAGGCCTTCGGCCCGCATCGGATGGACGTGGCGGTTGACGGCCTCGATGTGGCCAGCTGGAATGCCTTCAGCTCGGTCATGACCGACATGCAAATGATGGCGCAGCAGGCTTCCGGTCAAGCGCCGCCGGCCGCGTTCGAGCAGCAGATGGCATTGATGCAGCGTTTTAATGAGTCGGTTCACGGGCTGGCGGCCGCCGGTTTTTCGGCCGGTATCCGGGAGTTGAGCCTGGACACACCTGAGGGCCCGGTGCAGGGCAGTCTGGATATTTCGCACCCTGAGCTGTCTGACCGCGAGCGTGACAATATGCTGATGGTTATGCAACAGCTGACCGGCGCACTGGATTTAAGCATGCCGCTGGCGCTGGCGGAAAACTATCCCGGGCTGCGCATGCAGCTGGCCCCGCTGATCAAGCAAGGTTTGCTGGTCGAGAATGGTGACCAGCTAGTGATGGCCGGGCGGATGCAGAATCTGGTGCTGGATATCAACGGGATTTCAATCCCGTTGCCACCCTTGCTGTAATCGTGCTTACGGCTTCAGCTGCTGAACTTTCTGGTCAGCGCGTCTGCGACGGTGGGGTCGACGAACTCAGAGACGTCGCCGCCCAGGGAGGCAATTTCCCGAATCAGGGAGGATGAGATGTAGGATAGGTGGTTGGCCGGTGTCAGGAAAACGCTTTCGATTTCTGGTGCCAGCCGGCGGTTCATGTCGGCGAGCTGGAATTCGTATTCGAAGTCGGAGACTGCGCGCAGGCCGCGCAGGATGACGGTGGCGTTCTGTTCTCTGACAAAGTCGGCCAGCAGGTTGCTGAAGCCGGTAACGCTGACGTTCGGGATGTGTGCGGTGGCCTTGCGGACGAGCTCGCAGCGCTCTTCGAGGTTCAGCAGGGGCTGCTTTTTCGAGTTGTAGGCGACGGCAACGACGACTTCATCAAACATGCGGCCAGCCCGTTCGATCAGGTCGGTGTGGCCGTTGGTGATCGGATCGAAGGTGCCTGGGTAGATAACTTTGGGCATGCACAGCTCCTTTTGTTGATGCCCGTAGGATAGCAGGAACCATAGGCGCGCTGTAGTCCGGAGCCCTGTTCAAGGCTGTCTTGGTTGTTTGCGTGGCATGTGCAGCGTCTTCCCTCCCGGGAAACGCTACAAGCACATCCATGTGCGCTTGACTCAGGCCATCCATGGCCTTCGACATTCCCGGGAGGGAAGACGCTGCACATGCGGCTAGCACCCTGCATGCCGCTCCGAGAATGGCGTTACGCTCTGACCAATCTTTGCGCCAGCCTGGCGCTGTTTCGTGCCGCCAAGGCATACACCGACAACTGCGGATTTGCCCCGATACTGGTGGGGAAGATCGAGGCGTCGTGGATGCTCAGATTGGTCACGTGATGGTGTTCGCCGAAGCCGTTGACCACCGAGTTTTTGGCGTCGGCACCCATGCCGCAGCCACCCATCTGGTGCGCGGTAAACAGGCGTGCACGGTGGGGTTTCATGGGCAGGTTGTTGATGGCGGCTTTGGCCTGGCTCCAGCTGGTGTACCAGTCGGAATCCAGGTGCATGGCCTGGACCGCTTCAGCGCCGGCGGCGAACTGGATTTCGGCCATGTGCAGGTAAGCCTCACGGATGCCCTGCCACAGGTAGTCGGTGATCGGGTAGTCGAGTATGGGACTGCCGTCTTCACGCAGGGACACGGTGCCGCCGGGGCTGTCGGGGTGGAAGCCGTCCCGGAGCAGGGCGATGACCGATTGCATGTGCGGTAGCTGGCCCAGGTTGTTAGCCTGTTCCTTGCCATGGCCGGGCACGACGCCAGCGGCCATGGCGGGGTGTAGGGGTGGCACTTCCAGCTTGTAGCCGGCCGGGCCGTCGACGCCGTGTTTGAAGTTGAATTCATCTGAGTAGATCGATTGCGGCGCGCCATGGAACGGATCGACCTTGGCGGACATCCTTGCGACGGTGGCGTTGACTGGGTGGATAAAGGAGCGTTTACCAACCCGTTGGTGCGGATCTGGCAGTTCCGACCGCAACAACAGGCCAGGGGAGCCGATGGCGCTGGCGGCGACCACGAAGTGCCGGGCCTTCAGGGTGACGGTCACGCCTGAAGGATGCACACCGTCTGGCCCCATGGCACTGGCCTGCAGGTGGTCGATACGGTCCTGGTTCATCACCAGGCGCTCGGCGCGCAGGCCGTGGAACAGCTGGGCGCTGTTATCCAGAGCGCCCGGGATGGTGGTCATCAGCGCGCCCTGTTTGGCGTTGGTGGGACAGCCCACACCGCAGTAACCCAGGTTCCAGCAGCCTTTGACGTTTCTCGGAATGACCTGCCAGGAGTAGCCGAGTTTTTCGCAGCCCTGGCGCAGGATGTCGTTGTTCAGGTTGGGCGGCGTCTGCCATGGCGCCATGGTATGACGCTCTTCACGACCGCCAAACCAGGGTGCCATCGCCTCGGGCGTGAGGTCATCAAGGCCGAAAGACTGGCTCCAGTAATTCAGGGTCTCGTCCGGTGTCCGGAAGCTGCTGGTCCAGTTCACCGTGGTGGATCCGCCCACACATCGCCCCTGCAGAATGGCAATCGCGCCATCCGCGGTGACCCGGCTCATGCCTTCCTGGTAAAGGCTGGCGTAAGCCGTCAGCTCGTCCATTTTAAAATCTTTCTGATAATACAGCCGGCCTTCTTCCACCAGAATCACCGACAAACCCTGCCGGGCAAGAATCTCCGCCGTGGTGCCGCCACCGGCACCGGTGCCGATGACCACCACGTCGGCTTCCACCGTCTGGTCTGCGGTCAGTTTGCTGGCATCGGTCACATTCCAGCCGGAAGCCAGGCCCCGGGCGATAGGATCATTCATGGACATACTGCTCTCCGTTATCCGGCAGGTAATCAGGCGTTGTGGAATTGCGGCAAGGCATCGACGGCCCAGGCCGGCGGCCCGGCGTAGCCGGACACATGCCAGTGGGGCGCATGGCCATAGAAGGCCACGTTGCTGATCTTGGTTAGTGCGATGTAACCGTTATTCAGCAGCCCGATACGACTGTTGCGCCAGCGATTCAGGAAGGCGTCCGCATCCTCTGTGCTGACCGACGGCCAGTCCGACCAGACCCTCGCCAGTGCGATCCGGGTGGGGGCAAAATTCAGCAGATCAAACAGCTTGCGCAGCTCCTGCTGATTCGCCGGCCCGAACATCGCAATGCCCTGATCCACCCGCTCAATGGTCCCGGCAATGGCGAACCGGCGCTGATTGGCTTCCTCCGGCAGCGCCCCGGCAAACATCGCCGGCAGCAGCGCCTCGAACAGGGCAATATCGTCCCGGCTCAGGAACTGAAACTGATAGCGGGCATCGGTGCGGGTATCCACGGCACTGATCCGGCCGGCCGGCGTCGTTGCACAACCGGTGAGGCCGGCGGTCAGGCTGACGGTGCTGAGCAACAGTGCGCCGCCCAGGCCGGTTTTCAGAAAACCGCGGCGGCTCAGCTCGGGTTGATCATCAGAAGTGTTCTTCAAAGAATGGTCAGACATCGAGGATTCTTCTTTTGATGTTGTTGTTATTAAGGCGGCCTTGCACCCAGCCAACAGGCGAGAGTGCAGAAACTCAGCGAATAAACAGCTTATATACCATCCGATGGGCAGCCGTTCCGTGCGGCGCATACACAAACTTGCCGCTGTTGAACTTCTGCTTGGTAAAGATCGCCCGGTGATGAGAAAAGGTCAGGAAACCTTCGCGGCCATGATAATGGCCCATGCCCGAATCACCGATGCCCCCGAACGGCAGATCGTCCTGCGCCACATGCATCAGCGCATCGTTGATGCACATCCCGCCGGACAGCGTGTTGTCCACCACATGTTGCTGATGCGATTTGTCATAGCCGAAGAAATACAGCGCCAGCGGCCGCGGCCGATCATTAATGAAGTGAATGGCCTCATCCAGATTGCCGTAACTGACTACCGGAAGGATCGGTCCGAAAATCTCATCCTGCATCACCTTCATATCCGGCGTGGTCTTCAGCACCAGCGTCAGTGGAATCTTGCGGGTACCGTCCTTCATGTTCTCATTGGCCGGATTGATCTCCACCAGTTCCGCGCCTTTGGCCCGTGCATCGTCCAGATAGCCCTGCAGGCGCTGATACTGGCGGTCATTAATGATCGCCGTGAAATCGTCGTTGTCACGCAGGCTCGGATACATCTCCGCGAAGCGGGCGCGGAACTCATCGACGAATGCCTGAACCCGATCCGCCGGGCACAGCACGTAATCCGGGGCCACACAGGTCTGACCGGCATTAAACGCCTTACCGAACGCAATGCGCTGGGCGGCGTCTTCCATTGGCACATCCGGCGACACAATCGCCGGCGACTTGCCGCCCAGCTCCAGCGTTACCGGCGTCAGATTCTCCGCCGCTGCCCGCATGACCAGCCTGCCCACCGTGGTGGAGCCGGTGAACAGTAGATGATCGAAGGGGCGCTGGGAAAAGTCAGCGGCGACATCGGCCTCGCCGTTAATCACCGACACCAGGTCTTCCGGGAACATCGACTCGATGATCTCTTTGAACAGCGCCGACGTGTGCGGGGTGAACTCGGACATCTTGATCATAGTGCGGTTGCCCGCCGCCAGCGAGGCGACCAGCGGGCCAACGGCCAGGTACAGAGGGTAGTTCCAAGGCACGATCACACCCACCACACCCTTGGGCTGATAATGAACTTTATTGCTGGCAGGCTGGAATAGCATCGACACATGGCGTTTGGATGGCTTCATCCAGTCGCTAAGGTGCTTCAGGGTGTAGTTAATACCCTGAATAGAGGGCATGACTTCGGCAATCAGCGTCTCGTCTTTGGAGCGGCAACTGAAATCCCGGTCGATGGCGTCCAGCAGGCGATCCTGGCTGTCTAAAAGGGCACGTTTAAGCCGCTTCAGGTTTTCCTTGCGCTCGGTCAGAGACGGCGCCGGATTGTTCCGAAACGCTTCCTTCTGGTCATCGAACACACGGTGGGTGTGCTGAATCTGCTTTTTGCTCTCGGTGAGCTGGACGACGGTGGCACCCATGCTTCTCTCCCCATCGGTTGCGGGCAGGTTCCCGCAGCCTGTGTTATTGATTGACCAAAATCTGGTCGATTTGCGCTTGGGGGTATTATTAGAGTATATACTCTAGGCAGTCAAGAAATGCTGGATAGCTCATCGGGCCATCCGTGCTGCAGAGACCAACAATGACCGGCGAGACGATGAAAACCAGAGACAAAATTCTGCTAACCAGCCTGGAACTTTTTAACGAACGGGGTGAGCGAAACATCACCACCAATCATATCGCTGCCCACCTGGCGATTTCTCCGGGCAACCTGTATTACCACTTCCGCAACAAGTCCGACATCATCTATGAGATCTTCCAGGAGTACGAAAAACTGGTCGATTATTATCTGGATATTCCGGAGGACCGCGCAATCAATCTGGAAGACCTGACCTTTTATCTGGAGTCGGTGTTTGATGGTCTGTGGAGCTATCGGTTTTTTCACCGGGACCTGGAATACCTGCTGGACAGCGACCCCCGGCTGCGCCAGGACTACCGGGGGTTTACCAATCGCTGCCTGGCGGCCATTGACCGAATCTTTGGCAAACTGGCCGACGGCGGAATCATCGCGCCGCAGCTTGATGAGTTGCGTTCGGCCATGTCGCTCAATGTCTGGCTGGTGATCACCAACTGGATGGCGTTCCTGAAAACGGCCCACGCCGCTGACGAGTCAGCCAGCCTGACGCTGACCGAACTCAAGCAGGGTATCTATCAGGTACTGACGCTGGAGTTGCCTTATCTCACACCCGAATACCGGGAGCGCGTAATGGCATTGCGGGAGAAGTACCGGCCCAGTTTTCCGGATACTTCCGAGTCTTCGGGCTGTCGGGAAAGTGCCGCACGCGAGGTGGGTTAACTGAGTGGCGTAAGGGTTTGGTTAAAATTCACCCAAAAATTGAACTTTATGTAAGGGTGCCGCTCAAAAGGAGTGATGCGGGGAACCGGACATTCCCTGCGTCTCCTGAGTGAGTTCTCAGGTACGTCGCAAACCCTGACGTTTCTCCGGTCTACCTGATGGTAGACCGGTTTTTTATTGATGGGCGTCTTCTTCCTCGGCTTCCAGCCAGTCTGTCAGTGCCGTCCGGCACTCCTCTAACCCCGTTTTTGCGGTGGCCGAAAACATGATCAGGTGCTCCACGCACTGATACGCTTTCAGCTTTTGCGCAATCCCCAGCATGGCAGTTTTGGCCTGCCCATATTTGAATTTGTCGGCTTTGGTGGCAAGAATCATCAATGGCAGGTTGTTATGTTCGCACCATTCCACCATCATTTGATCGAAATCGGTCAGTGGGTGACGAATGTCCATCACCAGCACCAAGCCACGAAGGCACCGGCGATCGTTCAGATAATGGCCCAGATGCTTTTGCCAGTCGTCCTTCATATCGCGAGAAACTCTGGCGTAGCCATAGCCTGGCAGATCGACCAGGCGAACATTTTCTTTGTTCAGGGTAAAAAAGTTGATCAATCGGGTGCGGCCAGGTGTTTTACTGGTCCTGGCCAGCTTGCCGTTGACGGTGATGGCGTTCAGGGCGCTCGATTTGCCAGCATTGGAGCGCCCGGCAAAGGCAACCTCGGCGCCGATGTCGGGCGGGCACTCGTCCAACCGGGACGCGCTGATCAGAAATCGGGCGCTGTTGAAGGAGAGGCTTTTTTGAGTCAGGTCAGAGTCCACGACGGTTGGCGTTCCTTTGGATTTCAGTTATCGGCGATTAATGTATAATGCTACACCAATTTCCAGTGGGACGCTGCGCGTTGCCGCTGTAAGCCCCGGTTTTGTGCCTGATCGTTCAGCGCCTGCCGGCTGCACCACGAAGAATACTTTCAAGATGCAAAGATGAGAGAAGCGGAGCGAGCATGAAAAGACTGATCGCAGGAGTTGTTCTCGGAGTTGGCCTGACAGCAATGGCTCACGGGGCAGGAGATCCGGCAGCGGGTGAACAGAACGCAGCAGTATGTGCGGCGTGCCATGGCCAGGGCGGTGCCAAGCCGATCATGGCGGTGTATCCCAAACTGTCTGGTATCGGCGAAAAATATCTGTATCGGCAGTTGGTAGACATCAAAGCCGGGGATCGTCCGATCCCGGAGATGACTGGTCTGCTGGATAACATGTCCGATCAGGATCTCTGGGACCTGGCTGCCTATTACAACGAGCAAGAGATGGTGGTAGGTCAGGCTGATCCTGAGCTGATTGATCGCGGTCAGGCGCTGTACCGGGGTGGCAACATGGCCTCTGGTGTTGCGGCCTGTGCAGGCTGCCACAGTCCCAGTGGCGCTGGTAATGAACCCGCAGGCTATCCGGCCCTGGGTGGCCAGACCGCCGGCTACGTGGCGCAGCAGCTAAAAGCCTACCGCGACGGCGAACGCGCGGCCGGTGCTAACGCAGCGATCATGATGGATGTTGCGTCAAAATTGAGCGATTCCGAGATTGAGGCGCTGGCTAACTACGTTTCCGGTCTGAACTGAGCCCGGCCCGCAGTTGCTGATGACAAAAACCCCGCGTTCGCGGGGTTTTTGCTACTTACCTTTCCGTAATTATTCCCTTTGCCCAGCAGTGGAACTTTCCCGGTTTGCTGGGTCATAATCCGTCTGACATCAGAATACAGAACTCGGAGATTCCCGATGATAAGAACACTAGGCACAGTCGTTATATTGGCTTTTTCCATCGCTTTTGGTGCTGTGGCCCAGGCGCAGTCCTGGGAAGAAGGCCGGCACTACCGCACCCTGGACAATCCGGTCCGCACTGCCTCTGACGGCGGCGTCGAGGTTGCCGAGGTGTTCTGGTATGGCTGCCCTCATTGCTACACGTTCAAGCCGTTGGTTGAATCCTGGGCGGATAAGGCTCCGGACTACGTAAATTTTGTCAAATTGCCGGCTGCGCTTGGCCAGAGCTGGGAGCCTCATGCTTACGCTTTCTATGCGCTGGACGCCATGGGTGAGCTGGATAAGGTGCACGATGCCCTGTTCACCGCGCTGGCGGGCGAGCGTCGTCCGCTGAATACCCCGGAAGCGCTGGCGGATTTTGTCAGTGGTTACGATGTCGATGCTGAGGAGTTTCTGAGCAATTACCGGAGTTTTGGCGTTCGGGCCCGGGTGCAGCAGGCGCAGTCAAAGATTCGCGGCGCGCGCATCACCGGCACACCGACTATGCTGGTTAATGGCAAGTATGTGGTCAGTGCCTCAATGGCTGGCGGGCACGAAGATGTTCTGTCGGTGGTCGATCATCTGGTCGAGCAAGAGCGTGCGGCGTCTCAGTAATCAGCGATGATGCTTTGAGGGGCACGTTCAGGCTCAGCGTGGGAATGCCCGGTTATGTATAAGCGGATCCGAAATCAGCTCAATGGTATGCTTAGAGGGCCCGAAGGCCCTCGTGGATCCTGCTCGGGCAGCGAGCACGTGCCCGAGTTTGAGGCTCATCGTTACCTCCGGTTGCTCACTTTTAATATCCAGGTGGGCATCAATACCTCGTCCTACCATCACTACCTGACCCGAAGCTGGCAGCATTTTCTGCCTAATCGTCGGCGTATCGAGAACCTTGACCGCATTGCCACCCTGCTCCGGCAGTATGATGTAGTGGCCTTGCAGGAATGCGATGGCGGCAGTCTGCGCAGTGGCTATATCAATCAGGTGCAGTATCTGGCAGAAGCGGCAGGTATTCCTTACTGGTACCAGCAGCTGAACCGGAACATGGGTCATATCGCCCAGCACAGTAACGGCCTGTTAAGCCGTTACCGACCGCTGGATGTGACCGAGCACAAGTTGCCCGGCCTGATCCCCGGTCGTGGTGCCATCATTGCCCGTTATGGCGCGGCGGATGATCCGCTGATACTGGTGCAGATGCATTTGTCGCTCAACAAATCGGCACAGCAACGGCAGCTGGGCTATATTCGGGATCTGATTGCGGATTACCAGCACGTGGTGCTGATGGGCGATATGAATGCCCATGCCGAACAGCTGCTGACGCAAACGCCGCTAAAGGAGAGTGGGTTGATCGCGCTGCCTGATACTGCTCACAGCTTTCCCAGCTGGCGCCCGGAAAAGGCGCTGGATCATATCCTGGTAAGCCCATCCCTGGAGATTCGGCGGGCAGAGGTGATCAGTTACCCGGTGTCGGATCATTTGCCCATTGCGATGGATATCGCGTTGCCCAAGGGCTATCTGGAAACTTACTGAGTAATTCTCAGGCACAAAAAAACCCGGCTCGCTGGCCGGGTTTTTTTGTGGAGGCAGGATCAATTACTTGATCTTGGCTTCCTTGTACGCAACGTGCTTGCGGACAACCGGATCATACTTTTTGATCTCGATTTTTTCCGGAGTGTTACGCTTGTTCTTGTTGGTCGTGTAGAAGTGACCAGTGCCTGCTGAAGATACCAGCTTGATTTTCTCGCGCATGATGCGGTTCCTTATACTTTCTCGCCACGGGCACGAAGATCGGCCAGCACGATGTCGATGCCTTTTTTGTCGATGATGCGCATGCCCTTGGTGGATACGCGCAGCTTCACGAAACGCTTCTCGGTTTCAACCCAGAAACGATGGCTCTGCAGATTCGGCAGAAAGCGACGACGAGTGTGATTCATCGCGTGGGATACGTTGTTACCGGTAACCGGACGCTTACCGGTAACCTGACAAACTCTGGACATACTTGCCTCCGACCTGAGCAATGGTCTATTTATACAAATTCAATGTTTAATGCGTCTCTGGTTGCACAGGAACCATAACTGCTCCCGGTTAACGCCTCTAAACTGAGCGCTGCTCGCCAGACGCCGCCAGAAAGGGACGCTTTTATACCAGAACTGGTCAGCCAACGCAAAAAATTGTTGGGAATTTGTCCAGTTTACCGGAAGCATCTCCAAGGCAGCTACATCAATCCTCGTTCAGCGAGAGATATTACCTCACCGTGGCCGATAACCATATGGTCAAGAACCCTGATATCGACTAATCTAAGCGCTTCTTTTAAGCGCCGGGTCAGTGAAATGTCTGCCTGACTGGGTTCGGCGACGCCGGACGGGTGGTTGTGGGCGAAGATGACAGCTGCGGCGTTATCCTCCAGGGCCTGCCTGACCACCTCCCGGGGGTAGACAGCGGCACCGTCGATGGTGCCCCTGAACAGTTCGCGGTACTGGATGACCCGGTGCCGGTTATCCAGAAACAATCCGGCAAAGACCTCGTGCGGGTAGGTGCCCAGTCGGCTGGTAAGAAAGCGCCGGGTATCGGCCGGGGAGCGTAGCGGGTCACCCTGTCGCAATGGCTCGTCCATCACCCGGCGCGCCATCTCCATGGCGGCCTGGACCTGAGCGTATTTGGCGGTGCCCAATCCTTTGACGTCACAAAATTGCCGGCGGGAGGCTGTCATCAGGCCGCGCAGGCCGGAAAATTCGCTGACCAGGTGCCGGGCCAGGGCCATGACCGGCATGCCGGGGGTGCCGGTGCGCAGAAAAATCGCGAGCAGTTCGGCGTCAGAGAGTGCTTCGGGTCCGTGGGCAAGCAAGCGCTCGCGGGGCCGTTCATCGATGGGCCAGGCGGAATCGTTCATGGTTTGCGTCCTTGCATGTAACTAGGTTGATGGTGCGTCCTGCACCGGGGTCTCGGAGTTACAAAGGGTACTCTAAAAAGTAACATTTGGTAAACGAACTAGTGCTCGCGCAGGCTGCCTGTCGGCTACGGGCGTGCTATCTTATAACTCATTCATTTTACGGGATTACGGAGCCCTGATGGCCGCCAGAAAAATTCTGCTGGGAATCACCGGCGGCATTGCCGCCTACAAAAGTGCCGAGCTGGTTCGGTTGCTGAAAAAGTCCGGGCATGACGTGCGGGTTGTGATGACCCGGGGTGCCGAAGCCTTTGTCACGCAGCTGACCTTTCAGGCGCTCAGTGGCGAACCGGTGCGCACCTCGTTGCTGGATCCGGAAGCGGAAGCCGGAATGGGGCACATCGAGTTGGCCAAATGGGCTGATCAAGTGGTGGTTGCGCCGGCTTCTGCGGACTTTATCGCCCGTCTGGCTCAGGGTATGGCCGATGATCTGCTGACGACGGTGTGTTGTGCCACCGAAGCGCCCATCGCGGTGGTACCGGCGATGAATCAGGCTATGTGGAGCAATCATCGGACCCAGCGAAACATGACGTTGCTGGCGGAGGATCCGCAAATCTCGGTCTGGGGCCCCGATCAGGGTGAGCAGGCTTGCGGTGACACCGGGCCTGGCCGGATGCTGGAGCCGGAGGCGCTGGCCCATCTGATACGGCAAGGGTCGTCCGGGGCGGCCGAAGGGGTGCTGACCGGCCAGCGGCTGGTGATCACCGCTGGCCCGACCCGGGAGCCCATCGATCCGGTCCGGTACATTTCCAATCACAGCTCCGGAAAAATGGGTTATGCCATTGCTGGTGCGGCTGCCCGTGCCGGAGCGAGGGTAATCGTTATCAGTGGCCCCGTTAATCTTGATGCCCCCGACGGCGTGGAAGTGCGCCCGGTGGTCACCGCTGACGACATGCTGCGGGAGTCTGAGCGCGCCGTCAGCGAAGGCTGCGACGTTTTTATCGCGACCGCGGCGGTGGCCGATTACCGGCCCGAGTCCTGTGCCGGTGACAAGATCAAGAAAACCCGTGATGCCATGTCGCTGGCGCTGGTGCGCAACCCAGATACCCTGGCCACTATTGCGGCCAGGCCAGACGCGCCCTTTACTGTAGGCTTTGCCGCTGAGACCACGGAGGTGGCCCGTTATGCCACCGATAAAATGCAACGCAAAAAGCTCAACATGATCGTGGCCAACGATGTCTCCACCCCGGGGCTCGGTTTTAACAGTGACCACAATGCCGTGACGGTATTTTGGCCTGAAGGGCAGCAGGCCATTGGCCCGGACAGTAAGCACTCCATCGCGGCACAGTTGGTGGCGTTGATTGCCGAACACAGTAAGAAGGTCGGGAACTGATGAATCGAAAAAAACTGCAGGTAAGAATTCTGGATGAGCGCATCGGTGGGGTGATTCCGTTCCCGGAGTACGCGACCGAGGGCTCGGCAGGCCTGGATCTCCGGGCGGGGATTGAACAAGCCCTGACCGTTGCACCGGGTGAAACTCACCTGATTCCTACCGGGCTGTCCATCCACATTGCCGACCCTTCGTTGGCGGCGATGATACTTCCCCGCAGTGGTCTTGGTCACAAGCACGGCATTGTGCTGGGAAACCTGGTCGGGTTGATTGACTCGGACTACCAGGGTGAGTTGATGGTGTCCTGCTGGAATCGGGGCCAGACGCCGTTCACCATCGAGGTGGGTGAGCGCATTGCCCAGCTGGTGCTGGTGCCGGTGGTGCAGGCCGAGTTTGAGGTGGTTGCGGAATTCGATGCCAGTGCCCGGGGCGACGGCGGTTTTGGCTCGACCGGAAGCCGGTAGACCCGGTGCCGGCGGGCCGGCTGCGCATCAGCAGGCCGGCGTCTATACTTTGCGGATAACCGATTGTCCGGGACGTAATAATAACTGCGGGAAGCACTATGAAATTCGGTAAGAAGAAAGCTGAGGAACCGGCGGTAAACGAGCAGTCTGAAGTCAAACCTGACAAGAAGACTGAAAAAAAAACCGGTAAAAAAAATCAGCGGGCCGGAGAATCCTCGGGCTCTGGCCTGAAGCGTCTTAACTCGGTGGCTTTAAATCAGGCTCTGGTGGTCATCCTGGCGGGCGTGGCAGTAGCGTTGCTATTGCACTTTGCGGTTATTGAGCCGTCCGCCGAGCGCAGCTATCAGCAGGCGCGTTTGGTGGAGGCAGACAGTGCCCAGCAACGGCTGAATCACTATTTCAGCGCCCAACAGGAACAGGTGCGCGCGCTGGCCAACCAGCGTCACGTAGTCAGTCAGATATCCGAACAGGCCGACTTTGCCGCCCTGGCGAATCAGCTGCAGGCCGCTTTGCCAGGCGCCCAGGCGGTGTTTGTGTTCCGCTATCGGGATATTCCCCGCACCGGCAGCAACGACACCCTGTTGGGTTTTGCGGGGCTGGAGTTGGCGCGGCGGGCGGAGAATGGCCAGTCGTTGCTACCGGATGCCTTCCCCAGAAATAACCAGTGGTACCTCCAGCACGCCGCAGCGGTGCGGCACCCGGTCAGCAACGCTGTGGTAGGCAGTATTGTCGTGGTTTACGATGCTGCGCATCTGCAGCCTCAGCTGTCGGTTACCAACAGCCAGCTGGGTGGGCAATTGGCGTTGTTGCAGGCGGTGTCCGGCGGTTCCCGTACCGTGGTCAGTTCCGGTAACGGCTCTGGTCCGGCCGAGGTCAGAACGCTGCTGAATCCGGACTGGACGGTGGTTTACCAGCCGGCATCGGCTCCGGCAGCGCCGGTCAATACCGTAGTCATGGTCACATTGGTCGGGCTGCCGATACTGGTCGCTGCGATTGTAGTTTGGCTGCTGCTGAGTGGGGCTCAGCGCGCCATCCGCCAGGATGTTACCGCACTGATTCAGTGGTCTCACAAAGTGTTTGGCGGGGAGCGGGTCAAGCCGCCAGGCTTCCGGTGGGATATGGTGGCGTCTACTGGAGAGGTGTTGTACCGACTTTCCCAGATGGTTGAAAAGCGTCTCGCCAAAGCTTCTGAGAGTGCCCGGCCGAAGCCGCCCTCTGCTGGTGGCAAGAAAGCGGCGCCGGCAGAAGAACCGCTGTTTCAGGACAAGGACATGCCGGACATTGATATGCTGGACAGTGATGAGGACGTGCTGGGTTTTGGTGGTAGCGACGACTCATTGTTTGATGAAGACATTCCCGAAGTTGAAGAAACCCAGTTGCCCTCGGTTTCCGTTAATCCTGAAATTTTCCGTGCTTATGACATTCGCGGCATTGTCGACGATAGCCTCTCTGCCGAGGTGGTTGAGGTTATTGGCCGCGCTATCGGGTCGGAAGCGGCTGACCGTGGCGTAATCTCGCTCTGCATTGGCTACGATGGTCGCCATTCCAGCCCGGAGTTGGCCGATGCGTTAGCCAGAGGGATTATGGCAGCCGGCTGTAATATCATCCATTTGGGTGCGATACCCACCCCGGTGCTGTACTTTGCTACCCACCATCTGCAGACCGGTTCCGGCGTTATGGTCACGGGAAGCCATAACCCGGCCAACTACAATGGCCTGAAAATTATGCTGGGTGGCGAAACCCTGTCGGGGGAGGCAATCCAGAAGCTGTATCAGCGCATCCAGACCGGCGACTTCAGTTCAGGTCAGGGCGCCCAGTCCAGCGAAGATGTGCGCCGGGCCTACCTGGATCGCATTGTCGGTGATATTGCGGTGGCTGCCCCTCTGAAAGTGGTGGTTGATGCCGGCAACGGTATTGCCGGTGAACTGGGTCCCATGCTGATCGAGGAGCTGGGCTGCGAAGTGACGCCACTTTACTGTGAGGTCGACGGCGATTTCCCGAATCACCACCCGGACCCGGGCAAGCCGGCCAACCTGCAGGACCTCATTGCCAAGGTAAAGGAAACCGGATCCGACATCGGGCTGGCCTTTGACGGCGACGGCGATCGCCTGGGCGTGGTCACCAACACCGGCAAAATTATCTGGCCAGATCGGTTGCTGATGCTGTTTGCCCGCGACGTGGTATCCCGCAACCCGGGCGCGGACGTGCTGTACGACGTCAAGTGCAGCCGTCGTCTGGCCGGAGTGATTTCCGAGGCGGGCGGTCGCCCGATTATGTGGAAATCCGGGCATTCGCTGATGAAGGCAAAAATGAAGGAAACCGGAGCGCTGCTGGCGGGCGAGATGAGCGGTCATATCTTCTTCGGCGAGCGCTGGTACGGATTCGATGACGGCCTGTATTCGGCAGCCAGGCTGCTCGAGATCCTGGGTATTGAAGACCGTCACAGTGAGGACGTTTTCGAAGATTTCCCGGAGGATATCAGCACGCCTGAGCTGAACGTCGAGGTGACGGAGATCGAAAAGTTCGCGATCATGGAACGCTTGGGCCAGCTGGGCGAATTTGGCGATGGCAACATCAGCACCATTGATGGCATTCGCGTGGATTATGTCGATGGCTGGGGTCTGTGCCGGGCCTCCAACACCACCCCGGTTCTGGTACTTCGCTTTGAAGCCGAAACCGACGACGCTCTGGAACGAATCAAATCCGTGTTCCGGGAGCAATTGACCAAAGCCGCACCGGGTCTCGTGGCGGACTTCTGACAAGCCCCATTTACTGACAGCAAGGAATTACACATCATTATGGCGCTGGATCGTGAAACAGCAATGCAGGTGGCCTCGGTACTGAGCCGGGGCTTGCCCTATATCCAACGATTTACTGGCAAGACCGTCGTCATCAAGTACGGCGGCAATGCCATGGAAAACGAAGAACTGAAAAGCAGCTTCGCCCGCGATGTGGTGCTGATGAAGCTGGTGGGCATCAACCCGATCGTAGTTCATGGCGGCGGTCCCCAGATTGGGGAGCTTCTGGAGCGGCTCAACATCCAGTCCCGCTTCGTCAATGGCATGCGAGTGACGGACTCCGCGACCATGGACGTGGTGGAAATGGTGCTTGGTGGCCAGGTCAACAAACAGATCGTGTCTTTGATCAACGCCCAGGGCGGCACTGCGATCGGCCTGACCGGAAAAGATGCCAACTTGATTCGTGCCCGCAAACTGGAAGTGGTGAACCGCTCTCCGGAACTGGAGCGCCCGGAAATCATCGATATCGGCCACGTTGGTGAAGTGGCTAGCGTCAATGTTGATGTGATCGACATGCTCACCCGCAGCAATGTCATACCCGTGATCGCGCCGATTGGCGTCGGGCCAGACGGCACCTCCTACAACATTAACGCTGATCTGGTGGCTGGCAAGGTGGCAGAAGCCATGAAAGCCGAAAAGCTGATGTTGCTGACCAACGTGTCTGGCCTCAAGAGCAAAGACGACAAGGTTCTGACAGGACTCACTGCGCAGCAGGTTAACGACCTGATTGAAGACGGCACCATCCACGGTGGCATGTTGCCCAAGATCCGGTGTGCCCTGAGTGCGGTCGAGAACGGGGTGCGAACCTCGCACATCATTGATGGACGCGTTGCCCACGCCTGTTTGCTGGAAATCTTTACCGACGAGGGTGTCGGTACCCTGATTTCCCGCAACTGATTCACCTGAGCCGGAGCAACCGGATGAAGCGCCTGTTGTCATTTCTGATCATTGTGGGAATAGTGGCCTTCGCCGGCTTCAAGGCTGGCGTCTGGTGGTTGACGGATCAACGCATGGCAGAGGCGCGCACCGCACTCTCTGATTACGGCGTGCTGGAGCGCGGCAGCATTGGCTCGGCGCTGGATGGCCGGATCATTCTGAAGCAGTCCAGCTGGCAGAACTTTCGGCTGACCCAACCGCTGGAGCTGAGGCTGCTGGAGTTTGATGCCGGATCGCCACTGGCGTTGCTGACCACACTGGCCAACCCGACCTCGTTGCCTTCAACCTGGCAGCTGGTGGTCGAGCAGGCCAGCATGGCGCTGGAACCGACCATGTTCCGTAACTGGGTGACCGCCGGTGCCGAGACCGAGTCGCTGCCACCGCTGCTGGCCCTGGCCTGCGCCCCGGACCCACGCCAGCAAATTGGTAGCGGTGACCTCGTGCGTATGGGGATCCCGGCAATCCGGGGTGATCTGGTGCTGAATCAGCGCGCCAGCGGTGTGCGGGCGGAAATCAACACCGTCGCCACAGGAAGCCTGGAGCTTGACTGGCCAGGTGCCCGCGTCAATCTCTCTGGCCAGGAGGCTACGTTGTCGAGCAGTGCGGAGCCGATCGGTGTTACCTTCCGCGATGCCGGCCTGATGCGTCGCCTTTCTGCCTATTGTGCCAGGGAAGCCGGGCTGGACGTGGATGAGTGGGCCCGTCATGCCGTATCGGCGCTGGAAGCTGGCCTGCAAGCCCGCGGTTATCAAGGCAGCGACCAGTTGCTGGCGTTGTATCGGCAATGGCTGATGGAAGGCGGCGAGCTGATCATGGCCATTCAGCCTGGCTCTGACACCCTGGGCATCCCGGTACGCTCGGGATCGGAACCCGGCTCGGCCTGGGGAGTCTCCTACAACGGCGCCGGTGTGCCCGATATCTACCTGACCGAAATGGAAGCGCCCGCGTCACCGCTGCCGCTTGAAGCCATGGAGCCAGTGGTGCCCCGGGAAGAGCCGGGGGTTCTGCAGTGGTATGCTGATGAGCTGGACAATGCGCAAATCTGGATCGGGCGGCAGGTCCGGGTGACCTTGTCCAACGACAACCAGGTCGAAGGGCGCCTGGTCAGTGTCGGTGAGCGTGAACTGGAAGTATCGCGCACCGTGGCCGGCGGTGAAGTGGCCTACCCGATACTGATCCGGGCAATCAGGCAATTTGACGTCTGGCGGCGGGGCCGCCCGGACTGAGATTAACCGCCGGGAGGCTGACATGGTGCAAAGTACAGACAAGGCAAACGCGGTACCGGGCATCCGGGACATGCTGACCCGGCTGATTTCGCTGCCCTCTATCAGCAGTGCGTCGCCGGATTGGGACCACAGCAACGAAGCGGTGATCCGCACTCTGGCGGAGTGGCTGGAGCCACTGGGATTTGCCGTGGACATCCTGGAAGTCCCCGGCATGCCCGGCAAATACAACCTGATTGCCACCCTCGGCAGCGGCTCCGGCGGCCTGGTGCTGTCCGGCCATACCGACACCGTGCCGTTTGACGACAAACGCTGGCAAAGTGATCCTTTCACCCTGACCGAAAAAAACGATCGCTGGTACGGTCTGGGCACCTGCGACATGAAAGGCTTCTTCCCACTGGCCATCGAAGCCGCCAAAGCCTTCGTCGACCAGCCCCTGCAACAACCCCTGATCATCCTGGCGACGGCCGACGAAGAAAGCTCCATGAACGGCGCCCGCGCCCTGGCTGAGGCCGGCAAACCGAAAGCCCGTTACGCGGTCATCGGCGAGCCCACCAACCTCAGGCCGGTGCGTATGCACAAGGGCATCATGATGGAACGGCTGAGGTTTGATGGGCAGTCTGGCCACTCCTCCAACCCGGACCTCGGCCGCAACGCTCTCGAAGGCATGCACGAAGCCATGGGCGAATTGCTGGCCCTTCGCGCCGAGTGGCAGGATAAATATCGTAACCCCAATTTCGAGGTCCAGGTGCCCACCCTGAACCTGGGCTGCATCCATGGCGGCGACAACCCCAACCGCATCTGCGCCCAGTGCGAACTTCACTTCGATCTGCGCCCGTTGCCTGGTATGAACATGGAAACCCTGCGCCAGAGCATCCTAGGCCGGATGCAGCCCCTGGCCGAGCGCCACCAATTGAACCTGACCTTCGAGCCCCTGTTCGACGGCGTGCCCCCGTTCGAAACCCCGGCCGACGCCGCCCTGGTCAAGGCCTGTGAGAAACTCACCGGCCACACCGCCCACGCCGTCGCCTTCGCCACCGAAGCGCCCTGGTTACAAAAGCTGGGTCTGGAAACCCTGGTCATGGGCCCGGGCTCCATCGACCAGGCCCATCAGCCGGACGAATATCTGGAGCTGGCCCAGCTGCAGCCAACGGTGGATATCCTGAAAGGATTAATCAAAGAATTCTGTCTCTAACAGCGGACGACACACTCCAAAGTCGCCTGCCTGGTCATATCAGAAAAAAGGAACGAAGTTTTGAAATCAAACGACTGGCTGCACGGATTCCGCCATTCCTCTCCGTACATCAATGCCCACCGCGGCCGAACTGTCGTTCTGACCATGCCCGGCGATGCCATCGAGCACCGGAACTTCATCAACATCATCCACGACATTGCCCTGCTCAGCAGCCTGGGCGTGCGCCTGGTGGTGGCTTTTGGCGGTCGCCCGCAAATCCAGGCGCGCCTCGACGACGCCGGCCTCGAATCCGTTTTCTCGAGGGGTCTGCGCGTCACTCCGGACAACCACCTGCCCCTGGTTATGGAAGCCATTGGCGGATTAAGAGCCTACCTGGAAAGCCAACTTTCCATGGGCCTGGTCAACTCCCCCATGCACAATGCCAGGATCCGCGTCACCAGCGGCAATTACGTCACGGCCAAGCCGGTGGGCGTGCTTGATGGCGTTGATTTTGGCTACACCGGCAAAGTCCGCCGGGTCGATACCCGGGGTATCGAGCAGTTACTGGAGTTAGGTCACATCGTACTGCTGCCACCGCTGGGTTACTCGCCCACCGGGGACGCCTTCAATCTTTCCTACGAAGACGTTGGCAGCCAGGTCGCCGCCGCCCTGCAGGCTGAAAAACTCATCGTCTTCATCGACGACGAAGGCCTGCTGGAAGAAGACGGATCACTGATCCGCGAACTGTCAGCCCGGCAGGCTTCCGAGCGTCTGAACGACAATGCCGTTACCGGTCACGACGCCGCCCTGCTCAAGGCCGCCTGTGATGCCTGTGTGAAGGGTGTGCGCCGGGCCCACATCATCAGTTACGCCGAAGACGGCGCCTTGCTCGAAGAAATGTTCACCCGCGATGGTTCCGGCACCCTGGTCAGCGGCGACAATTATGAGCAGATTCGCCAGGCCAGAGTGGAAGACATCGGCGGCATTCTGGAACTGATCCAGCCTCTGGAAGAGCAGGGCGTGCTGGTGCGCCGTTCCCGGGAAATGCTGGAAACCGAGATTGACCGCTTTGTAGTGGCTGAACGCGACGGCACGATTGTGGGTTGTGCTGCGTTGTACCATTACCCGGATGAAGGCACCGGTGAATTGTCCTGCTTTGCCGTCGACCCGTCCTACCGGCGCGCGGGGCGGGGTGATGACATTCTGGCGATGGTTGAAAAACTGGCCCGGGGCCAGGGCATCCACAAACTGTTCGTGCTGACCACCCAGACCGAACACTGGTTCCGGGAGCGTGGCTTTCTGCCCACCGATGTACAGGACCTGCCAGGTCCCAAGCTGGCGTCTTACAATAGCCAGCGCAACTCAAAGGTGTTCTACAAACCTCTGTGACAGAGTGCTGAGCTGCTGCTCCCGCTCGGCCGGCGCCTGTCGGGACAGTGTTTCGACCGCCTGATAAAAACGCCCGAAGTCCTCGCCGTGGTCCCGCAGTAACTGCCGGAACGCCGGCACATGCTGATTGTACTGCTGAAACAGCGCGACATTGGCGTTGTTAAGTTGCACCGGGGGCGCACCGAACGGGCCCGGCTCCGGATAGTTCCGGGAAAGGGTTGCGTACTGCCGGGCCAGTTCGTGAAAGATCAGCGCCACCATGCGGTCCTCCGCGAGGTCGGTAAACCCGGTGTGCAGAGGATCGTCAAACCAGCCCAGAGTGGAATAAGCGGTGACAGCGCCGATGCAGGTATCTTAAGCCTGCCCGGCAAACCGGGCTTGCTCCTTGCGTGCCTGCTCAAGATTAAAGTAGCCTCGATAAGCTTGGCAGCCAACCACCGGGTAACACCACTGGTGCGGTTTTAGGGCGAATTCCTGAACAACAACCAGGTTAACGACAACCCAGGGGCGGTCCAGCGTCACATACTTGGTAAAGGTATTGCCGACTGGCAGTTCCAGAGTCACTCAGGCAAAGTTCCGGGCAGCCACGGCGACAGCCAGTTTCTGTTTCAGAGCCGGGGCCGTTTGCGGGTCGGCCACAACAGAGCGCACAGGTTGGCCGCGCATCATCAATGACATGTGACCGCCGACGGCCTGGCCATAGTAGCCGATAGTCGTACAGCCCTGGAGCCCTGTTAACAGTAGCAAAACAAGATATATCTGACTAAGCTGTTTCATGAATCAGAATGTTATGAGTGTGGGTGTTTTCGGCCTTCAGGCCGGATGTTGGTCAGGCAGCGCCAGCTCACCTGGAAATCGGGCATCACTCAGCTTTCATGGGTATCATAGCAGGTGGTCAGTACCACTGAGCCAGGGATGTTCGCCGATGTCTTCAGGATTGGCGGCCAAGACGGATTATTAATTGATCAGGTAGTTCATGGACCCGAGAGAACGCCGTAACAGTACCCGGCAGCCCATTAAACTTGCCGCGCAGATAGACGCCGGGCAAGGTAATGCCTGGCCCTGCCAGATCGCAGATTTTTGTGGGGAAGGCCTGTTTATTCGCTATTCCGGGGAAACCTCCCGAAAGCTCGATCGGGCGTTCGAGCAGAGTCCGCCGTCTGAGCTGGTAGTGCGTTTTCGCGGCGCGGACGGCCAACGCCGTTACGAGCTGCACGTCAGCCCCGTTCGCCGGATTGACGGTGCCATGGGCGTCAATTTTACTCGTTCCAATCCGGACGCCGTGAACGCCATGCTGCAATTGTGCGGGAGCTCTGGCGAGCTGTCCCGTTCTTCTTTGAGGGCACCCAGTGAACGGGTTCAGTTTGTTCTGCATCAGTGCGCCAAGACCGTAACCCGATTTATTGAGCCGCTGATGGATGCCTGTTTTGTGCAGACCGCCGATGCACTCCGTAAGGCTGCACAGAAAGCGCCTAATGATCAGTTGGCCAACGAATACATGGACGCTTCCGGGCAGCTACAGGCTCGCCAACGGGTGCTCTGGCACCACATGGCCAACAGTCTGGAATCCCCCCTGAAACCGTCCCGGAAAGGCGTTCCTGGCGGCGAGTTGTCGGTGGTCGACAAAAACGAATTCGAAGACTGGCTGACCATCCGGGTGATGGTTACCCGCGCCGATACCCAGTACCGGGGGGATCTGCTGCAGTTGAAACTGCGTCTGGACAAACTCAACATTGCCAACCGCACCGGCCACCAGAACCCGCTCGGGCCAGCGCTGGTGTGTGAGGCGTTCCACCTGGCGCTGCTGCAGTTCAAAACCACTCGAGACGTGGAAAAAGTCTGTCTGAAAACGTTTGAGCAGACCGTCCTCAAGGAACTGGCCCCATTGTACCGGGAGCTCAATAACATTCTCATCCGTCACGGTGTATTGCCGGACCTTGACCTGTCCAAGTACCTGAGCGAGCACTCGCCACCGAAAACCGATGCCCCGGCTCCGGAAGCAGTCCGGCCCGCGGGGCAGAGCGAACCTCGGCAAACCCCCGCTGAAAGTCCGGCGCCAGAGCCAGCCGGTACTGAAGCACCTGCACGCACCGTGAGAACCCGTTTGTCTGGCGAATTCCGGGGTTATGCCCGGGCTGCGCAGACCGCCTTTGCGACGGTGCGCAATCTGCTCAGCACGCTGCAGTCAAACCGGTTGCAGCAGGGTGGTAGTGTCGAGCAGAGCTTTGCACCCAATGCCCGCCCGCTGTCATCCGGAGAATTACACCGTGAGCTACAGGAACTGCAGCTGCGGGCAGCTGGGCCGGATGAGTCAGCCGCGCCCCTGAAAGAGCGGGTGGTTGAGAAGGTTAAGGAAATGGGTGAAACCCGCCTGGGTGATGAGCAGCAGCAAACGCTTGACGTCGTCGACCGATTTTTCAAGAGTGTGGTGGAAAATCCGAAGCTCAGTGACTACGCCCAGACCAGAATGCGCCAGCTGGAAGTGCCGGTGCTAAAAGTGGTGATGCGGGATCCGGCGTTTTTTGAAGATCAGGAAAGCCCGGTGCGCGGGGTGATGAATCGTCTCGCCCAGCTGGGCGTCAAGGGCGGCCGCTTGAACCCGGTGGTTCAGCGCCGGGTGGATGAGCTGATTCAGCGTATTGCCACCGATTTTGAGCAGGACACCGGGGTGTTCGAACAGACCCTGGGTGAGCTGGATACTCTGATAGACCGCCAGAACCTGGTCTATCGCCGCAACGTGGAGCGGGTAACCGCGGCGGCGGAAGGCGCCCAGAAAGTGGCCGAATCGAAAGCGGCGGTGGCCGAAGCCGTAAATCAAAAAATTGCCGGCCGCAAGGTTCCCAAGGCACTGGTGAGCTTGCTGGAGGGCGGCTGGCGGGATCTGCTGTCGCTGACCTGGATTCGCCAGGGGCCGGATAGCCAGTTGTGGCAGGATTATCTGACGGTGATCGACTCATTGTTGGCGTTCGCTGATGATCCGGACAGCAGTGCCAATTTGCCGGAATTGTTGAGGCTGATTCAGGATGGTCTGGCGTCGATCTCCAGCAACCACATGCCATCGTCCCAGATTCGGGATGAGCTGAAGCAATTTCTGGTTCGCCGGCCTGACAAGACCTCTGAGCTGGTTGAAATACCCCCAGCCAAACCAGTACCGGCTGACAAGCAAACTCTCAGCGAGCGGGAGCAGCGTAGCCTGCAGCGCTGGATGAATCGTGCCCAGCAACTACGCACCGGCGACTGGCTGCGTGACCAGACCCGCCCCGATGACCCCCAGTTCATCCGTCTGGTCTGGGTGGCCCGGGGCTTCAGCCGTTTTGTGTTTGTAAACCACCAGGGCATGCGGGTGGTGGAGCTTGATCTGGAGGCTCTGGCCCTGCAGATGCGCAAAGGCATCATCGTGCCTGACAGCCAGTATGAGCGACCGTTGGTGGACGAAAGCATCGACCGGATGGTGCGCAACGTTTACGACCAGTTGTCCTGGGCGTCCACCCATGATGAGCTGACTCGATTGCTTAATCGCCGGGAATTCGAACGGATGCTGGAGCAGCAACTGGCCCGTCGAGAGGACAGTCGGGCTCTGTTGCATCTGGACTTGCGAGGTTTCCGGCTACTTAACGATACCGCGGGTTCCCAGGCCGGTGACGAAGCCCTTAAGCAGGTGTCGGCGCTCCTGTGTGAACATGTCGGAGATGGCATGCCGGTGGCTCGCCTGGGTGGTAACGAGTTTGCCATGCTGGTGGCAGCAGAGCAGGCCGCCAGCGTTGCCGAGGCGGTGATTGGTGCCATTGAGGCGGCCGAGTTTGTGTTTGGCGGTCGCTCGCACCAGTTATCTGCCAACGTCGGGCTGGTGCCGGAGTTGCCTGCCCTGGTGAGCGCCGAGCGCTGGCTGAGAAGCTCGGAACAGGCGCTGTCAACGGCCCGCAAGAAAGGCCCGGGCAAACTCTCTGAGTTCACCTTGGGCGCGGATGACCAGGCTCGCCAGGAACAGATTGCAGCCCGGGTGGCCAGCCTGTCGGATCCGGATGAAGAGCGCATGCTGTTGCGCTGCCAGAAAATCATTCCGCTGCATGCAGAGGCCCGCATGGCCACTCAGTATGAGATTCTGATCAGTATGTACGATGACAGCGGTCAGCTGATTACCGGCCAGGATTTCGTGCGTATGGCCGAGCGTTACGACCGGATGCAGGCGGTTGACCGGTGGGTGGTCGGCCATATGCTGGACTGGCTTCGGGATCGGGGGCCGGACCCGCGCGATTTGGGGGGAGTGTGCATTAACTTGTCCGGACATTCGCTGAACGACCAGACCTTGCTGGAGTTCATTTATGAAAAACTCAGCGAAAAAGACGCCCCCATTGAACGTTTGTGGTTCGAACTGACCGAAGCATCGGCCATTCACGATGTGCAGGCTGTCGCCGACTTCATGCTGGAGATGAAGGAGCTGGGTTGCCGATTCTGCCTTGGCAATTTTGGCAGTGGTCCGAACTCGTTCCAGTTTATGCGCTCGTTGCCGGTAGACCTGATCAAGATCGACCGGGCCTTTACCGCGCAGCTGATCTCAAGCCAGGCCGATCAGGCCATGGTGAAGTCCATGGTGGATATGGCCCATTACATGAGCCGGGAAGTCATTGCCTCTCAGGTTGAATCCCGTGAGGTTCTGGATATGCTGAGACAGCTGGGTGTCGATTATGCTCAGGGCTTTGTGGTTGAAAAACCCCGACTACTGACCAGTCTCACCTGATCCGGGAATTGATCTGTTATGTCCAAACGCCATCCGATCATTGCGGTTACCGGCTCATCCGGCGCGGGCACCACTACTACTGGCCAGATTTTCAGGAAACTGTTTGCGGGTGAAGATATCCATGCCGCGATGGTCAGTGGCGACAGTTTTCATCGTTACACCCGTGAACAGATGGCGCGGCTGGCGGCCAAGGGCCAGTTCGGCGAACGCAACCACTTTGCTCTGGCGGCCAACCACATCGACCGCCTGGAGGCCTTGTTGTATGACTATTCCCATACCGGCAACGGACGCTATCGGGAGTACGTCCACGACGAAGACCGGGCGCTGGTCGGAGCCGGGCATAAACCGGGCACCTTCACGCCCTGGGGACCGTTGCCGTCGGATACCGATGTGCTGTTTTACGAAGGATTGCACGGGGGCGTGGTTAGTGAAAACGTCAACATCGCCCAGTATGTGGATCTATTGATCGGCGTGGTGCCGATCGTCAATCTGGAGTGGATTCAGAAAATTCACCGGGACACCAATCGGCGTGGCTACAGTCAGGAAGCGGTGGTGCAGACCATCATCAACCGCATGGATGACTATGTGCACGACATCGTGCCTCAGTTTGCCCATACCCACATCAACTTCCAGCGCATTCCTCTGGTAGATACCTCGAACCCCTTCATTGCCAGGGAGGTGCCCACGGAAGATGAAAGCATGGTCGTAATTCACTTCCGGGATTCCACCGATGTCGATTTTGCCTGGCTGCTGCAAGTGATTCCCCAGAGTACCCTTTCCCGCCACGACACCCTGGTGATTCCGGGCCCGAAAATGGCTCTGGCCATGGACCTGATCCTCCGGCCACTGGTGCAGAAGCTGATGGCGGGTAAAGCATTTGCCTGAGGCTCAGGCGGTCAGCCGGCCGTTCTGGTAATCGCGCAGGGCCTGTTCAATTTCTTCCCGGGTGTTCATCACGAACGGCCCGTATTGCACTACTGGCTCGCCAATGGCTCGCCCGGCAATCAGCAGCATCCTGGCGCCGGCGTCATCTGCCGCTACCAGCATCTCATCGCCATTGCCCAACACGTTGGCGGCGGACTTGGTCAGCGCTATGCGCTCATCGCCCGTCACCAGGCGGGCGCTGCCTTCGTACAGATATAACATGGCGTTGAGCTGTGCGGCGACCGGCAGCGACACCTGCGCATGGGGCTCCAGATGAATATCAGCGTAAATGGGCTGGGTGCTGCCACCGGTGACCGCGCCGGTAATCTCGACACCGCTGACGGTCAAGGCTCCGGCAATCAGCTTTACTGACGCCCCGGCCTGGTTGAACACCGGGATGTCTTCCGGCTGGATGTCCTGGTAGCCGGCCGGCTTCATTTTTTCGGCGGCGGGCAGGTTCAGCCAGAGCTGGAAACCGCGCATGACGCCAGATTCCTGTTGGGGCATCTCGGAATGGATAATGCCCCGGCCGGCGGTCATCCACTGCACGCCGCCGTTGCGCAGGTTGCCACGATTACCCAGATGATCCTCATGCAGCATGTGGCCTTCGATCATGTAGGTGACCGTCTCGAAACCCCGGTGCGGGTGGTCGGGGAAGCCGGCAATATAATCCTGTGGCTGGTCTGAGCCGAACTCGTCCAGCATCAGGAACGGGTCCATGCGGATGGTCTGGCGTTGGCCCAGCGAGCGTTTGATGCGCACACCGGCACCGTCTGAGGTGTCCAGTGCGGGAATGATCTGTTTCAGGGAGCGGAGCGCCATATCGTCCTCCTCAAGGTTGCAATAAGCTCTATTAAACCGGGCTCAGGCGGAGGATGAAAACGCAGAATTCTGGAGGGGCACATCAAAAAAACTGAAGGACCGGCGGCGGCCGGTTCTGGCCGCCGCTCGGGGCAGGTTATTCCACGTTGCGGGAATAGAAGATCTCCAGCATCTCCCGGCGTAACCGGTCTTCAATGGACTGGGCTTCGGCCGGGTCCAGATCGCTGGCATTTACGCCGAACACGTAGTTGTCCAGGTCGAAGTTCTTTAGCATCATCTTGGTATGGAACATATTTTCCTGATACACGTTAACGTCGATCATCTGATAGGCGTTCTGGGTGTCTTCAGTCAGGTAGTTCTGGATCGAGTTGATGTCGTGATCAATGTAGTGCTTGGTGCCGTCGACATCGCGGGTGAAACCGCGCACGCGGTAGTCAACCGTGACCACGTCTGAATCGAAGCTGTGGATCAGGTAGTTCAACACCTTCAGTGGTGAAATCAGGCCGCAGGTGGACACGTCGATATCGGCCCGGAAAGTGCTCACGCCGTCGTGCGGGTGGCTTTCCGGATAGGTGTGAACCGTCACATGGCTCTTGTCCAGATGCGCCACTATGGTGTCTGGCAGCGGGCCCGGGGATTCCTCGTTATCGGCTTCGCCGTCGGTGACATCATGCTCGGCAATCAGCATGGTCACAGAAGCGCCATGGGGCTCATAGTCCTGGCGGGCGATGTTGAGGATGTTGGCGCCGATGATCTTGACCACATCGGTCAGGATCTGGGTCAGGCGTTCGGCGTTGTACATCTCATCGATGTAATCAATATAGGCTTCGCGTTGCTCTTCGGTCTGCGCATAACAGATGTCGTAGATGTTGAAGCTCAGGGATTTGGTCAGGTTGTTGAAACCGTGCAGCTGGAGTTTGTTCTCCATGCTCAGCCCCTCCGGATAATGGAGATGAATGACAACAGGGTATATTTATCGTCACCCTGCCGAGGCCGCCACCGACTACTGACCAGGCAAACGGATTGTTCAGCTTTTGCGCAGGCCGGCGGAGAAAGTTGCGTATTATGCATACCGTGTGTGTCAATGAATAGTATCTGCAATGACATTTTTGCTAACGGGTGACTCCGTTCCAGGCCGGCAAGGCCCGTGACGGCAGAGCCGTTACCCGGCTGCCCGGATTTCATGGCTGTGAGTAATCTCGACGCCGGCCTTACCCAGCATGATAGAGGCGGAGCAGTATTTGTCCGCAGACAGGCTGACTGCGCGCTCCACCTGCTTGTCTTTGAGGTTGTGGCCGGTCACCACGAAATGCAGATGAATCTTTGTGAACACGGCCGGCACCGCGTCGGCCCGTTCGGCCTCCAGTTCGGTGTGGCAGGCGGTCACCTCCTGCCGGCTTTTCTTCAGAATACTCATGACGTCAAAGGCGGAGCAGCCACCCACCCCCATCAACAGCATTTCCATGGGACGTGGCCCCAGGTTTTCGCCACCGTGATCTGGCGGACCATCCAGTTGCACACTGTGGCCACTGCCACTGGTGGCTTTGAAGCTGGCGTTGCCGGTCCAGTCTACGGTTGCTTTCATCGGGTTCTCCCAGAGATGGTGGTGGGTTGGTAGGCGATTCAAGCTCGCCTTGTTGTCAACAGGGCGGATGCTAGCACAGTCTTCCGATGGCGGCAGCCGAGCCTTTGCGACCAAAGAGGTATTGTCATTGGATACAAGTTGTATCTGCTTTCGAGTTGCCCAATTGTGACCTTCTTGTTATAAGTTGTTGCCCATATATATAAAAAGCATGAAACCTGCAGGGAAATGCGGGGAAGAAAAAAATCAGGAATCGTCAGACTCTCAGGAGGCACATCTCGCATTATGGCTACCATCATCAAGCCGGTTGAGCAGAAGACCAAGCATTTGGATTACTTTCTCTCCCAGTGTCACCGTCGGCGCTATCCCGCCAAAAGCACAATTATTTACGCCGGTGACAAAAGTGACTCCCTGTTTTACATCGTCAAGGGTTCCGTCACCGTTATTATCGAAGACGATGATGGCCGCGAGATGATCATGGCGTATTTGAACGCCGGTGACTTTTTCGGTGAAATGGGCCTGTTCGACAACATGGATTCACGCAGTGCCTGGGTTAAAGCCAAAACCGAATGCGAAGTGGCGGAGATCAGTTACACCAAGTTCCGGGAAATTGCCCAGCAGGACCCCCGGGTTCTGTATTTTATCGGGGAGCAGATGGCCTCTCGCCTGCGCCAGACCACCCGTAAGGTCGGCGATCTGGCGTTTCTGGATGTCACCGGCCGGGTTGCCCGTACCCTGCTGGATCTGTGCAAAGAGCCGGACGCGATGACCCATCCGGACGGCATGCAGATCAAGATTACCCGCCAGGAAATCGGCCGTATTGTGGGCTGTTCCCGGGAGATGGTTGGTCGTGTGCTGAAAACCCTGGAGGATCAGGGCCTGGTGCGGGTCAAAGGGAAAACCATGGTGGTTTACGGTACCCGCTGACCGGAAACCTGTTTGAGTCTGTCTGAAAGGCCGCTGCATTCCAGCGGCCTTTTTGCGTTGCGGCAGCGCCGTTGCCATCAGTGGTGGGCGTTAACAAATTCCCGCACCGACCTGGAGATCGCCGCCGGCTCAGTCACCGGTGCCCAGTGTGTGGTATTGAGTTCCTGCAGGGTCAGTTTTCCGGTCCACCGCACCAGCTGTTCGGTAAGCTGGCGACCCACATAGGCATCCCCGGTAGGAATGATCACCTGCACCGGGCAGCCGGCCCGGCGCGGCTCCGGCCACAGCAGCTTGGGAAGAAAGTTGGCCCGGTACAGTTTGACGCCGTATTGCCCGTCCGCTTTCTGGAAGGGACTGAACTGCGCCTCGGCAAGCTGTTCGTGATTTCTCAGATAGTCCGGCCACAGGCGGTCCAGGCCCAGTTTCCAGAGGGATTCCGGAAGCACAGGAAGCTGAAACAAGAACGCATACCATGAGCTGGCCAATTGCTTCAGCACCTTGGCGGTGCCGCCGGAACGAAGCGCCGTGATCTGGCTCCGGAGCCAGTAACTGACGTGGTCCAGGCACGGGCCCGAGATCGCCGTGTAGGAACGTATGCGGCCCTCCAGGGCCCCGGTGGTGACGGTTTCCCAGCTCTGGATGGCGCCCCAGTCGTGGGCGACAAGGTGAAACGGGCGATCGGGTATTACTGTGTCGACCACCGACTTCAGGTCCCCGGCCAACAGTTTCATCCGGTAGGCACTGGTTTTCGAGGGCTTGTCGGAGCGGCCAGCGCCACGGACATCGTAGCGTACCACCAGATAGTCTTGCTTGAGCTGTTCGGTCACCTTATCCCAGACGGTGTGATTGTCTGGATAGCCGTGGACCAGCACCAGAGGGGTTGCCTCCGGATTTCCTTCGGTTCTGGCATAAAGAATCAGGTCACCGCTGGTGACCCAGTGCTCACGTACAATACTCACGCTGATTACGACCTTTTGGGCTGATGAAGTCCGGTCAGGTTAGCGGTATCGGGCAACAAGCTCAGCGGCCAAACAGGCCAGAAACCCTGCCGGTGAAGTCAGCCTGTGGATGCTCAGCCGGGTTCTGTACTTGGCTATCGCCGGGCAGGCATTGCAGCAAATGCTGCCAAACAGCGTCAGCGTTGGTTTCGTTGAGCATTTCATGGCGGCCGCCATCAAACAGCCTGAGCGTCACTCTTTGCACGCCAGCTTCTCGAATGGCCTGGAAATGTTGGCGAATTCCTCTTCCCATCTCACCAACCGGGTCGTCGGTTCCGGCGAACAGATGCACGGGCAGGTCAGTGCGCCACTGCCGGGGATTGATGGAGAGCATGCCGCGAATGAAGTCCTGCCAGAGCCCGACACTGCAATGGAATCCGCAATCGGGATCGGCCAGATACCGGTCAACCTGCTGCGAATCGCGGCTGAGCCAGTCGCAGTGGGTTCTGGCCGGTTGAAACGGGCGGTTGAACTTGCCGAAGGTCAGCTTGGCAATCGCTTTGCTGGGGTGGCGTTTGCCGCGCAGGGCTTTGATCAGGCTGACCAGCCACAACGATAGCCGAAGCTGGCTGTGGTGGATGCGATTGGTGGCGCTGAGAATCAGTGTGTCGATCTGCTCGCCGTGTTGTTGGGCATAACTCTGGGCGATGAACGAGCCCATGCTGTGGCCGAGCAGGGCTACCGGCTGACCGGGGCAGAGGGTTTTGGCCTGGCTGATCACCCGGTGCAGGTCGTTCACCACGCTTTGCCAGCCCTGATCATCGGCGTAGTGGCCCGGATGGGCGCTGTCCGGGCCATGGCCCCGATGGTGATAGGTGATCACGGTAATGCCCTGCCCGGTCAGCCAGTTCGCCAGCGTGGCATAACGGTTGCCGTGCTCAGCCATGCCATGGCTGATGACCAGGCAGCATCTCGACGCCTGATCCGGTGCAAACACTGTTGCGGTGATCTGGTGATGGTCAGAGCTGTTCAGTTGCAGAGTCTGTGTGTGCATGGTCCGGGCCCGATTCCTTTGCGGCCGGGCGTTGCCACTCCGGCGGTTTCCATAAGTGTCTGAGACGTGACAATAGTCCTCCGGGCTGGCGCATGTCGCGGAACAGGTCCACGTATTCGTGGGTCCAGAGCACAATCAGGTTGTTTGAGGCCACCGGGCGGGTAATGCCGTATTCGGGCGGGTCCTTGGCATCTTCGTCGACAAAGGTGCCGAACAGCCGGTCCCAAAGGATCAGCGTGCCGCCGTAATTACGATCAATGTAGCCGGGATTGCGGCCATGGTGTACCCGGTGGTGGCTGGGGGTATTGAACACTGCTTCAACGGCGGCCGGCAGGCGGCGCACCAGGGTGGTGTGAATGAAAAACTGATAGACCAGTGAACAGGCGTAAGCGACGCCAATCCACACCGGATTGAAGCCGAGCAATGCCAGTGGCAGATAGAACACCCATATGCCGTTGAAAATGTTAGTAGCATTCTGGCGCATGGCGGTGGAAAAATTCATTCGCTCTGAGGAATGATGCACCACATGGGCGGCCCAGAACCAGCGCATACGATGGCTGGCCCGGTGCATCCAGTAGAAACAGAAGTCGACCCCCACCAAAGTAAGCAAGCCCGTCAGCCAGTTCAGCTCCAGATCAAACAGGCGATAGTGGTAGCACAGCGCATACACCGGGAAGGCGATGATGCCGGCGAACAGCAATTCGGTGGTCTGATAGCCCGCGCCCAGGGCAAAGTTGCGAATGGCTTCGCCGGTATCCATCAGCGTTGGATCATGACGGATTTTCAGGTATTCCCAGGCAGTCACACCAATGAAAATCGGAGTGGCGACCACAAAGATCAGCTGCCGCTCATCCAGTGCCAGCCAGGGCGCCAGAGTTTGCCAGAGAGCCAGCAAGCCGCTGTCTTCGAGCACTGCCCGCATCATGTCAATCAGCACCATAAATGAACCCACGGTTGTTATTGTTCAAGGGGTATCATGTCATAGCCGAGGCTGAACGCGCTGTCCTATTGCGTCAGCGATACTGGCGGTTTCCGCCAGGCGCGTTGGGTCAGCGGTGTTGCTGATAAATCCGGATGATCGGTCCCAGTTTGGGCTGCCAGTCCTTCAGCCAGGCTTGCACTGGCTTGGGGATTTTTGCTGGTTTTGGCCAGGGCACCGGGTATTGGGGTGGCTGGGACAGGGGCGCCAGAAGCGCGCCGGCGGTCAGGTCGGCCCGGCTGAAACGGTCGCCTACCAGGTACGGTTGCTGGCTGTAGATATCGGCCAGTTCGATAATCAGTGTTTCCAGGGTCTGCTGCGCACTATCGGCTGTTTTCTGATTGATCTTCATCCACTTGCGCATGATCTCATCGACCCGGCTGAACGCCAGGCTGAGTATGAAGCGGTTATAGAATGGCGTGCCCGCCGCCAACATCGGGATTACCACCTTGGGCCGCTGCAGAAAGTAATGATAGACCCAGGTGCGAATGGCGGGCCCTGCCAGTTCATCCAGCTTTTTCTCCCAGTCCACAACCTGCTGCTGCAGCGCCGGATCTTCCGGGATCAGAGAGGGTTCGGGGAAGGTCTGCTCCAGATAGTCGAGAATCTGCGCTGAGCCCTGAATGATCTGGCCGTCATGAACCAGCACGGGCACCGAGGACTCTGCCCCGGTCAATTTCTTGATGGTCTTGACGTGCTGACCCGGTAGCAGGTTGACCGTCTCGTACTTGATGCCTTTGTAATCGAGTGCCCAGCGAACTTTCTCGCAGTAGTGGGAAATGCAGAACTGATAAAGCTTGATGGCCATGGGCGGCGCTCCCGATTTCTGAATGACGCAAGATTAACCCGTATGTCACCGAATTCCCAACGTGTGAGGCGTAGACTGTGCAGGTTGTCTACTATTTTCAGGGGGTTATATGAATCTGGCAAAGAATATCATTGCGATGGTGCTGGTCACGGGGTCACTCTGGGGCTGTTCTCTGTCTGAGAAAAAGAAAACCGGAAAGTGGCTTGAACTGGCGGGTAGCCAGCGACAGGTACAGAGTATTGATGGTCGGTTAGTGCTTGCAACCGTCGAGGGCATAAAGATTAACACGGTGCCGTCAGTTTGAGCCTCCGTAATGACAGACATGGTGTATCGGTTACGGAATCTCTAAACTAGACACCTGTAGTTTCGAACAACAGAGGATGTGTTCATGTTTATGCGACGAGTAATGCCGTTGTCCGTCGTGGCCACTGCCGGCTTTGTTCTGGCGGCTTGCGCCTCCAACCCGCAGAACGAAGACTTCTCCGAATTCGGGAGTTATCGCTGTGGTCAACTGGAGGTCCGGGTAACCGGCTCTGAAGACAGCGATCTGGTGGGTCTCGAATACCTCAATCGCAGAGTGTTGCTGAAGCCCGCAGTGGCCGCCTCCGGAGCGCTGTATGTCGCGCCCGGTGACCCTGACACCCGGTTCTGGAGTAAAGGTGAGCGGGGCACGTTGACCCTGGGCGGGCAAACCTTTCCCGAGTGCCTGGAGCCCGGCGCTATTGAAACGTCGTTTCGCGCCATCGGTACCGAACCTTTCTGGTCGGTGCGGATTGAACAGCATCAGATGACCCTGAGCCGCCCCTACGACCAGCAGGTGTTCGACAACATTGTGCTGACCGAAACCCTGGCCAACCGGCATGGCCGGGTGTACGAGGCTCAGTTTAACGGCCAGTCACTGGAGTTTCGTATTGCCCATCAGCTTTGTGAAGACCCGATGGCGGGGGCTCAGTACCCTGCTCAGGTTCGGCTGACCCTCGATAACGATACTTTCACCGGTTGCGGTGGCGACCGGGAGCGGCTGTTCCGGGGCGCAGAGTGGGTGGTTGAAGATCTGGCCGGGACCGGAATAATTGATCGCTCCCGAATAACCGTGGAATTCCTGGAGGGTGGCCGGGTGGCGGGCCGGGCGTCCTGTAATCGCTACACTGGCAGCTATCAGTTGACCGGTGAGGTTCTGTCCTTTGGTGAACAGGCCACCACCAGGATGGCGTGCGCGCCGGCACTGATGAATCAGGAACAAAGGTTCCTTGATCTGATGTCAGAGGTTGTTGATGGCCGGATCGGCCGTCGCGGTGAGTTACTGTTGCGCACGGCTTCCGATGAGACCATCACCGCTTTTCAGTCTGACTCCGAAAGCCGGTAGTTGGTGACCCCGGTCGCGCGCGGCCGTTGTCACTTTGCTGCAGCATTCGGCGAGTATGGTCTCGGGTTGAGCCATCAGAGTACCCAGCGTGACCGAATTACGGACCTTGACTTCCCACAGCGTGATTCCGGCGGAGCAGACCGGCCGGGATCGCCAGCAGAAACGCCTGCTCCGAACCTTCCTGCCGGAACTGGTTCAACTGGAACGCCAGTTGGCCGAAGCGCCGGATTTTGTCAGCACCAGCATTGCCGGACGTGTGTCGGTCAGAGGCATGACCTTGCCCATCTATCGGGTCGACATCGGTACCGAGCGCAGCGATGTGCCAGTGGTGCTGGTGGTGGGCGGAGTGCATGGTCTGGAGCGCATCGGCAGTCAGGTGGTGATGGCGTGGCTGGCCTCGGTCGTGGCCCGGCTTGGCTGGGATGGTCATCTGGCTGACCTGCTCGAGAAAGTCCACATCACCCTGCTGCCGATTCTTAACCCGGGTGGCATGTATCTGAACCAGCGCAGCAATCCGAATGGCGTTGACCTGATGCGCAACGCGCCGATCACCGCCCAGGATCGCAGCGCCTTCATGCTCGGTGGCCAGCGCCTGTCACCCAGATTGCCCTGGTACACCGGTGATCCGGAGCAGGGCATGGAGCCGGAGAATCTGGCTTTGGAATCGGTCATTCAGCAGTTGTTGCCAGGCCGTCCGTTCAGCGTGGCACTGGATTGCCATTCCGGCTTCGGTTGGCAGGATCAAATCTGGTTTCCCTACGCTTACCGTCGCCGGCCCATGCGACGAATCGATTCGGTAATGGCGCTGAAGCTGATCTGGGAACAGGCCTACCCGAATCACAATTACCGCTTCGAACCTCAGTCTGCCCATTATCTGACCCACGGTGACTTGTGGGACTACTTCTATAAACAGGTCAACCGGGATAACCGGGGCGTGTTTCTGCCCCTGACCCTGGAGATGGGCTCCTGGCGCTGGATACGCAAGCGCCCGCGCCAGTTGTTGCGCCTGGACGGCTTCTTCAATCCATTGGCGCCGCACCGTCATCAGCGGGTATTGCGCAGTCATCTGAGCTGGATGGATTTCCTGGTTAGTGCCGCCGCCAGTCACCAGAACTGGTTGCCCTCCGGCGAGCAGGAGTCCATGCTCAGAGAAGCCGCTATCATGCATTGGTACAGGGATACTCGATGATATGCACTGGATACTGCTCAGGGGACTGACCCGCGAACACGCACACTGGGGCCGGTTTCCGGATCAGCTGAGGGCTGCGTTTCCGCAGGATCAGTTCCATCTGGTCGATCTGCCCGGTACTGGTATTCATTACTGTGATGACAGCCCGAACACCATCGCTGGTATCCGGCAAAAAGTCGTTGAGCAAATTCGCCACATTCCCCGTCCGTTTTCGGTGTTGGCGCTGTCCATGGGCGGCATGGTGGCCATGGACTGGGCCCAGCATGCTGAGCACGGAGAGCTGCAACACCTGGTGCTGATCAATTCCAGCTTTGGTTTCAGCCCGTTCTGGCGCCGAATGCAACCTGCTGCCTGGCCCCGGATTCTGCGTTTGTTGGCCCGACGTGAGCTGTTCCACCGCGAACGGGACATTCTCCGGTTGACCTCTAACCGGGAGCTACCGTTAGGCTTATGTAAGGCTTGGTACAGCATTCAGCGCCAGCGTCCGGTGACTTATCGAAATGCGTTGAATCAGTTACTGGCGGCGAGCCGTTACAAGCCTCAGCCGAAAGCGCCCATGGCCGACGCGTTGCTGCTGGCCAGTAAAGGTGACCGCATTGTGCATTGGCTGTGTAGTGCCGAGCTGGAACGGCGCTGGTGCTGGACCCTCAAGTTGCACCCGGACGCTGGTCATGACCTGCCGATGGATGAGCCCGAGTGGCTCATCCGCCAGATAAGGAACTGGTTACCAGGCCGCTAGCAGTTGCTTGACGCAACCTTTTTTTGCCGTCACTCTCATCGGTTCAAGACTGTTTGTTCTATGGAGACAATAACAAGATGAAAATCTTCGAAACCCGATCCGCCCCCAATCCTCGCCGTGTCCGCATGTTCATGGCAGAAAAAGGCCTGCTCGATAAAGCCGAATTTGTGCAGATCGACATTGAAAAGGGCGAAAATCTCAGCCCGGAATTTGTCGCCCGCAATCCCATGAAAAAAGTGCCGGTGATGGAGCTGGATGACGGTACCTGCATTGCCGAAACCATGGCCATCTGTCGCTATTTCGAGGAAGCCTATCCGGACACCCCGACATTGCTGGGTGATACGCCGATAGACAAGGCGCTGGTCGAGCAGTGGCTGCGCTGGCTGGAGTTCTATTTCTTCATGCCCACGGGTATGTGCTTCCAGCACACCACCGGCTACTTCAAGGACCGAATGAATCCGATCAAGGCATGGGGCGAAGAGTGTGGTCAGACCGTGGAAAAATTCATGCACTTTCTGGACAAACACTTGGAAGGCAAGGACTACATCTGCTGCGACTGCTTTACCGCTGCTGACATCAACGCCTTCACCACACTGGCTTTCGCCCGGGTGGTCAACATCCGCATCAAGCCGGAGCAGGCCAACCTGCAGGCCTGGTTTGAACGGATCAAGGCCAGGCCGTCCGCACAGGCCTGATTCAGGCGCCGGGACTGGCCAATTCACACCGGTTCCGGCCGTTTTCCTTGGCCTGATATAAGGCGGCATCGGCCCGACCGATCAGATGGTCTATCGCTTCGTCAGGCGTGCAGGTTGCGACGCCGAAACTGGCTGTCTGGGTGTGCGCTGTACCGTGCATGTCCATCGGGCTGATCTGGAGGCCTTCCCGGCACTTTTCCGCCACGATCATGGCGCCATGGCTGTCTGTGCCAGGCAGCAGCATCAGAAACTCTTCCCCGCCCCAGCGGCACAGGGCGTCCTGTTGGCGCAGGGTTTTGCGGAGCCGGGCCGAGGTTTCTTTCAGCACATCGTCGCCGGCCTCATGGCCCCAGGTGTCGTTTACCCGCTTGAATTTGTCCAGATCGGCCAGTATAACGCTGAAGGGTTCGCCGGCCCGTTGCGCCCGCGCTTGTTCCTGTCGGATCAGTTCCATAAATGCCCGGCGGTTAAGCAGTCCGGTGAGGGTGTCGGTCGTGGCCATCTCGTTCAGTTGTTCGCGGGAGAGGAACCCGTGAATGGCAATGTTGCGAACAAACATCATCAGCGTGCAAGTCACAAACATGATCAGTGCCGGCCCGATGAATACCGCGACCAGCACCAACGCCGGCAGGTCGGCGATGATGGCCGCCAGAGCAAACAGGGTGATCGGCAGGAGTGCAATCAACAGCCACTCCCGGAAGCTGCGCAGGCCCAGTACGGTGGCTCCGAAAAAGGCAACGGTCATCGCATCGGACACCTCACTAACCATGAGCGGTTCGTATCTGGCGAACAGGAACAGCAGGGACAGCGCCAGGACACTCAGGGTCAGGCCCATCAAACGCAGAAAATAGCGTGCCGGCCAGCGTGGGAACCCGGTGTGGTGGTTGATCAGCGCCAGGGCCGCGGCGATGATGACGGGCAGCCGCAACCACAGCTCAAGATGGCCAAGATCCACCTCGTGATGGTGAAAATAGGTGTGGGAGACGTGGTATAGGGCTACCGTCACTAGCAACAACCAGGCGCCGGCGAAGGCAAGGGCCGATTCCATGCGCTCCCGGTAGGCTTCAAAGGCGGGTTGCCACTTATCAGGAACTGCGGGCCTGGATGTGGGCATCGGCCGTCTCCTTAAGTGATTTGACTATCAATATATTGCAATTCTCAACTAAAGTTTTGCCCGGATCTATAGGGTAAATGGCTTACCTCTTAATAGGGCGGAACCAGGACAGCATGATGACCGAGCAGCAAAAACTTGAACAAGCCCTTGAATTGATTGATCAGGCCAACCTTGCTGATCCTAACCGGGAGCAGGTGGAGGGCGAGGCGTTACCCAGGGAATATGCCTACAGCCTGCACATGACGCGATGGTTGTTGGCGTTGGAGCCGGCCGCCTCCGCGCGTATGCAGATTGCCTGCCGGGCCCAGCACATCGAGCGCTGGACCATGCCGCGCGGTGACTATGCCGAAGGCCGCAAGAACTATTACCAGTGGCGCCAGGCCTGCGGCCGTATGCACGGCCGGCGGGCGGCGGAAATCATGGCCCGGTGCGGTTATCCGCAAGAAGAGTGCGAGCGGGTAGAAACCATCCTGACCAAGCGCGAGCTGCGTCAGGATCCGGATACCCAGTTGCTGGAAGATGTCGCCTGCATGGTGTTTCTGGAGCGTTATTTTGCCCGGTTCTACAGCGATAATCCGGATTACGAGCGGGAGAAGTGGCTGACCATCGTGCGCCGCACCTGGGGCAAGATGTCGCCCCGTGGCCATGAGGCGGCGCTTAAGCTGGCGGAGGGGATGCCGGCGCACCTGCTGGAGCTCTTGCAGGAAGCTTTGTCAGAGTCCGGGACCTGAGCGGTGCACAGGACAGCGGGTACGGCCGTACCCGCTGTCCTGTCTAGACTTCTGAGTTAGTCTTCCGGGAAGAAAAGCTCTTTCAGTTTTTCACCGGGCTTTGGCGCTCGCATGAAGGATTCACCGACCAGAAAGCCGTAGATACCCCGGGCCGTCATGGCTTCCACGTCATTTCTGGTCATGATGCCGCTTTCGGTGATGGTCAGGCGGTCGGCAGAAATGCGTTGGTGCAGCTCGAAGGTGGTCTCCAGCGACACTTCAAAGTTATGCAGGTTACGATTGTTGATGCCGACCAGCTGGGTGCTCAGGGTGAGGGCATCGTCCATTTCCTCGCCATCATGCACTTCCACCAACACATCCAGACCGATGTCGTGGGCAATGCCTTCGAGTTCCTGCATCTGGTCTTTGCTCAGGCAGGCGGCGATCAACAGGATGCAATCCGCGCCGATGGCACGGCTTTCATAGACCTGATACGGCGCCACCATGAAATCCTTGCGAATCACCGGCAGGCTGCAGGCGGCACGGGCGGCTTTCAGATAGTCTTCGTGGCCCTGGAAGAAGTCCTTGTCGGTCAGTACCGACAGGCAGGCCGCGCCGCCTTGCTCGTAGCTTTCGGCAATGCGTTCTGGTTCAAACGGATCCCGCAGAATGCCCTTGCTGGGTGAGGCTTTTTTGATCTCGGCGATCACCGCTGGCGTTTTGGCTTCAATTCGCGAGCGAAGTGCATGCGCAAAGCCGCGAGCCGGCGCTTGATCACCGGCCATGGCTTTCAGGTCTGCGATGGAAACCTTCCGCTTACGCTCTTCCATCTCTTGCCATTTGCGATCGACGATTTTCCGCAGGATCGTGGGCGTCTTGTCTAAATGTCGTTCAGTCATAGCGGGCCCGTATAATGTATGCGAGACCGACTGCGGGAAGGCTTGCCAAAACTGTCTGTAGCCATGGATGGCTACAGTCAAGCCCTACAGGGACGTACTTGTGGGCGTGTTTTGGCAAGCCTTCCCGCAGCCGGTCGTCCGGCTGGGAGATTAAATGTGTGGTCTTAAAAGCACTGTGAAAAATCAGCCAGCTCGGACATCTTGCCGGCAGCCAGACCAGAGCCCATGGCGTCCAACGCCATGTCGACCCCTTCTTTGGGCGTTCTGGCCAGGCCGGCAATGTAGATGGCGGCGCCTGCGTTCAGGGCGATCATGTCGCGGGCTTTCTCGGTAGTTTCGTCGTGCTGGCGGCCAAACGCGGCCCTGATCAGCTTCAGGGATTCATCGGCACCATCCACTGACAGGCCCACCAGCGACTGGCTTTTGATGCCAAGGTCTTCCGGCGTCAGATCGTACTCGGTGATTTCGCCGTTTTTCAGCTCCGCCACGTGGGTAGACGATGCCAGGCTGATTTCATCCAGGCCGTCTTTGGAATGCACCACCATGATGTGCTCGGCGCCGAGCCGTTGCAGCACTTCCGCCATCGGCCGGCACAGTTCGCGAGAGAAGACACCGATCAATTGACGCTTCACGCCGGCCGGGTTGGTCATCGGGCCGAGTATATTGAAAATCGTGCGACAGCCCAGTTCCTTGCGGGGGCCAATGGCGTGTTTCATGGCGCCATGGTGGGCCGGCGCAAACATGAAGCCGACGCCGATCTGCTCTACGCAGCGGGCCACTTCTTCCGGCTTCATGTTCAGATTGATGCCGGCTTTCTCGATCAGATCGGCGCTGCCGCTCTTGGAGGATACGCCCCGGTTGCCGTGTTTGGCGACGAACCCGCCGGCGGCCGCCACCACGAATGAGGCAGCCGACGATACGTTGAACAGATTGGCACCGTCGCCACCGGTGCCGACGATATCTACCAGTGGCTCGGCGTTAACGGTCACGCCGGTGGCCAGCTCGCGCATGACTTCGGTGGCGCCGGTGATCTCGTCAATGGTTTCACTTTTCAGGCGCAGGCCCATCAGAAAAGCGCCAATCTGGGCATCGGTGGCTTCGCCGTTCATCACGATGCGCATGACGTCTTTCATCTCTTCCCGGGACAGGTCCAGGTTGGACGCGATGCGGTTGAGTGCTTGTTTCATGTCCATGGCTCGGCCTCTTGTTATGATCTCAGGAAGTTGCGCAGCAGTTCGTGGCCCTGCTCGGTCATGATGGACTCGGGGTGGAACTGCACGCCTTCAATGGGCAGGGTTTTGTGGCGAACGCCCATGATTTCTTCGATGGAGCCGTCGTCGTTGCGGGTCCAGGCAGTGACTTCGAGGCACTCCGGCAGGGTATTCTTGTCGATCACCAGACTGTGGTAACGGGTGGCCTGGACAGGATTGCTCAAGCCCCGGAAAACGCCGGTGTCTTCGTGGTATACCGCCGATACCTTGCCGTGCATGACTCGCCCGGCCCGGATGATGTCGCCGCCAAATACCTGGCCGATGGCCTGGTGGCCCAGACAAATGCCGAGGATCGGCAGCTTGCCCGCAAAGTGGCGGATGGCGTCCATGGAGATGCCGGCTTCGTTCGGTGTGCAGGGCCCCGGAGACACCACCAGGCGCTCGGGCTTCAGGGCCTCGATCTGCTCGATGGTGATGTCGTCGTTCCGGTACACCTGCACATCGGCACCCAGCTCGGCCAGATACTGAACGACGTTGTAGGTAAAGGAATCGTAGTTGTCGATCATTAGCAGCATAGCGATTCTAACCGTCCGTTTGATCAATGGATTTTATCGCCACGCTGGCGGTGTTGCTCACGAGATTATGCACAGTGGTTGTGGCCTGGAGTGTGCGGTAAACCGAATGAGGATTATTGCAGCCTGCCGGCCCCGGTACAATAACGGGTTGCCGGGGTGAAAACTGACCAGGTGGCATTGCCGTCTCATTCCAGCAAAGCCACCGACTTGATCAGTGCATAAAGCCGGGTTCCGGTTTCAAGGCCGAGCTGGCGCACCGCCCGTGCGGTGATTTCGGCCAACACCAGTTGGCCGTCCTCGGTGCGACAGGCCACCACGCAGCGGTTGTCTCTGGGCGCATCGATGCGCTCGATGGTTACCAGCAGTTGATTCTGGATGCTGATCTGCTGGGGATTGACTAGCGACAGACTGACGTCCCGGGCCAGGATGCGCAGCCGAAGATTTGGTTTCGCCGGCGCCTGCGTGACATTGGGCACCCACAATCTTGCCTCCGGCGGACCAAACGGCCGGACTCCGTCTTCTTCGGTGTCGCCCAGAGCGCCCTCCAGCACCGACACGGCGCCGGCATCTTCAAACAGCGGTGAGTCCGGTCGGGCGAGGGACTGGTGCAGGGTTTCAATGCACTGTATCCGGCCGTTCTGCATGAATGCAATCCGGTCTGCCAGGCGTTGGATCTCATCCGGGGAGTGGCTGACCATAATGATCGGTACCCCCGACTCCGCCGCCATGCGGCCCAGAAACGGCATGATCTCGCGTTTGGTCTGAGTGTCGAGGGCCGCCATGGGCTCGTCGAGCAGCAGCAACTGCGGGCTGATCAGTAGTGCCCGGCCCAATGACACCCGCTGGCGCTGGCCCCCGGAGAGCTGATCGATGCGTCGGTTGAGCAGGTCGTCAATGCCGAGCATGGCGGTCACTTCGGGTGGGTGCAAACGGCGCAGGGCTGCCGGCGTCCGTTTATAGCCGTAAAGCAGGTTGTCCTGCACCGACAGGTGCGGCAACAGGCTGTGCTCCTGAAACACCAGGCCGATCCGGCGTTTGTGCAGGGGCACGAAGGCCCGGCCCTGCTGCCAGCACTGGTCGCCAAACCGCACAGTGGCGCCTTTGGCCCGTTCCAGGCCGGCAATCAGACGCAGCAGGGACGTTTTGCCACAACCGGAGCGGCCAAACAGCCCGGTCACGCCCTCAAGGGGCAACTCGTGGTCAACGTTGAGTTCAAAATCCTCGCCGTAGCGCAGCCGGGCCTGAACCTGAAGGTTCATACGCTGGCCACCCGAAAGCGGCGGGTGATGCTGTACACCACAAACAGGGTGATGAAGGCGAAGATCAGCAGCATCAGTGACAGGCTGTGGGCGGCGGCGTAATTCATGCCCTCGGCGTGGTCGTAGATCAGCACCGACAGCACCTTGGTCTCGCCGGGGATGCTGCCACCGAGCATCAGGATGACGCCGAATTCGCCCAGGGTGTGGGCAAAGGTCAGGGTGGCGGCGACCACAAAGCCGCCGCGGGTCAGTGGCAAGATTACCGTGCGGAACCGGTCCAGAGCGCCGGCGCCGAGGCTGCTGGCCACTTCGACCGGGCGCCGGCCGAGGTTGCTGAAGGCTTCCGTCAATGGCTGCACGGCAAAAGGCATGGAGTAGATGACCGAGGCGATCAGAATGCCTTCAAAGGAAAAGGCGAGATGATGGAAACCCAGGTCTTCGAGCGTTTTGCCGACAACCCCTCGCGGCCCGAGTGCCATCAACAGGTAAAAGCCGAGCACGGTTGGTGGCAGCACCAGGGGCAGGGCGACCACCGCCTGCACCACCACCCGGGCATAGGAGCGACCTTTGGCCAGCCACCAGGCCAGGGGCATGGCCAGCACCAGCAGGATGATGGTGGTGTACAGGCACAACCGGAAGGTGACCTCGATGGCCTGCCATTCGGCGGGTCCGAGTGTGAACATGGGCTTCCCTTACTGCCAGAAACGGTACGGTGGCATTGCCTACTCCGGCATGATAAAGCCGTAGCGGGTCATGATGTTGTGCGCCTGCCCGGTAGCCATAAACCCGGCAAACGCCATGGCCTCGGCTTTATTGCCGCCGCGTTTGGTGACCACATAGCCCTGGGTCAACGGGTTATGCAGGGCGTTGTCGATCAGGTGGTGCCCGTGCTTTGCCAGCTCGGGAAACCGGGCCAGAGACAACGCAATGATACCCACCTGAGCGGCGCCCGATTCGACCATCTGGGCGGTGTGGGCAATGTTCTCACCAAACACCAGTTTGCGTTGCACCGCCTGCCACACCCCGGCGGATTGCATGGCCTCTTTGGCACGCAGGCCGTAAGGCGCGTGCGCCGGTTGGGCGATGGCGATTCGGGTGACGGCGTCTGACGCCAGGTCTTCCAGGGTGAGGCCGACGGCGTTCACCGTGTTGCTCCAGATCACGATGCGGCCAAGGGCGTAGACCGCCGGCTCGGAACTGGTCAGGCCTTCGGCTTTGAGCCTTTCCGGGAAAGAAATGTCGGCGGAAAAGAAAAGGTCGTAGGGCGCGCCGTTGATGATCTGGGTGGTCATCTTGCCGGAGGAGCCGTAGATCACCTCAATGGCCGCGTCTGGGTTGGCTGTGCGGTACAGATCCACAATGTCATCGAGTGCATAACGCAGATCAGACGCTGCCGCGATGCGCAGGGGGCCGCTGGCGTGCAGGTGTGTGGTGAACAATACCAGCATCAGCAAGGCGATCCGTTGGCCGGATCTGGCAAGTAACGACATGCTCGGTCTCCGAAGGAGCGTGCGCGGCCGGACTGCGGCCTCAGTGATCGTAATCGTTATAGGTCATGGCCACCGCTTTGAAAATGGCGCGGCCTTTGTTCATGGTTTCTTTCCATTCCAGCCGCGGCACCGAGTCTGCGACTACGCCCGCACCGGCCTGGATGTGCAGGGTGTTGTCTTTGATCACCGCGGTGCGGATGGCAATGGCGGTGTCCATGTTGCCGTTGAACGACAGGTAGCCGACGGCGCCGCCGTACACGCCGCGTTTGACCGGCTCCAGCTCGTCGATGATTTCCATCGCCCGGATTTTCGGGGCGCCGCTCAGGGTGCCGGCGGGCAGGGTGGCGCGCAGTACGTCCAGGCAACTGGTGCCGGCTTTCAGGCGGCCGGTGACGTTGGAGACGATGTGCATCACGTGGGAATAGCGCTCGACGATCATCTTGTCGGTAAGCTTGACGGTGCCGGTTTCTGAGACCCGACCGGCGTCGTTACGGCCCAGATCAATCAGCATCAGGTGCTCGGCGATTTCTTTCGGGTCGGCCAGCAGGTCTCGCTCCAGGGCGTTGTCCTCGGCATCGGTCGCGCCGCGTTTGCGGGTGCCGGCGATGGGCCGCACAGTGACTTCCTCATCTTCGACCCGGGCCAGGATTTCTGGCGAGGAGCCCACAATGTGGAAGTCTTCCAGATCCAGGAAGTACATGTAGGGCGACGGGTTCAGCACCCGCAGTGACCGGTACAGATTCAGCGGTGGTGCTTCAAAGGGAATCGACATGCGCTGGGAGATGACGGTCTGCATGACGTCGCCGTCCAGCACATAGCCTTTGATCTTGTCGACCGCGGCTTCGAATTTGTCCTGGCTGAAGCCGGAAATAAAGTCGCTTTCATCCACCACCTTGCCGCGCAGGTGTTCCGGGGTGCGCGGGGCGTTGGTGGTTTGCCGGTGCAGCTGGCTTTCCAGTTCGTCGATGCGGGCCTGGGCCTGTTGGTAGGCTCCATCCACGGCCGGGTCGACGTGCACAATCAGGTGCAGCTTGCCGCGCAGGTTGTCGAACACCACGATTTCGTCCGACACCATCAGCAGGATGTCCGGGGTGCCAATCTTGTCGGGCGGGCAGCTCTGGCGCAGGCGCTTTTCAATGTAACGCACGGTGTCGTAGCCGAAGTAGCCGACCAGGCCGCCGTTGAAACGGGGCAGTTCGGGCAGATCCGGGGCGTGGAAACGCTGCTGGTATTCGTCGACAAAGGCCAGCGGATCGTCGACCTCGGCCTGCTCCACCAGCTCGCCATGGCGGCTCACTTCAATGCGATGATCGAAGACTTTCAGGACTTCCTGACTTGGCAAACCGATGATGGAGTAGCGACCCCATTTCTCTCCACCTTGAACCGACTCGAACAGATAGGAGTACGGGCCGCTGGCCAGTTTCAGGTAGGTGCTCAGGGGCGTGTCCAGGTCTGCCAGCACCTCCCGATAAACGGGAATACGATTGTAGCCGGCCTGGGCGAGCCCGGAAAATTGCTCGGGTGTCATGTCTCGGTTTCCTGAAGTCGGATCTGCATGTTTACAAAAGCTCAGTCAGCGAATCAACCACCGCATCTGCGCCGAGGCTGTCGACAGAACTGCCGAAGTTGTAGCCGTAGCGAACCGCGACGCAGGGTATGCCGGCCGCGCGGGCGGCGCTGACGTCGGCCACAGAGTCACCCACCATCACGGTGGTGCCCCGGGTCCCGCCCAGCTGTTCCATGGCGTGCACCAGTGGCGCTGGGTCTGGTTTTTTGACGGCCAGGGTGTCACCGCCTACGATCACCTCAAAGTATTGCTCAAGCCCGGTCTGCTGCAGCAAAGGTGCCACGAACTGGTCCGGTTTGTTGGTGACCACCGCCATTCGACAGCCCAGGGTTTTCAGGTGCGCCAGGCAATCGGTTACGCCGTCAAACACAGCGGCTTGCTGGCCATTCAGTTGCCGGTAGGCGTGATAGAAAATCGCCATAGCATCGTTATAGAGCGCATCGTCTTTCGCCGCGGGTGGCTCCCAGTCGACCTGGCGAGCCAGTGCCCGGCGTACCAGGACGCCGGAGCCATTACCCACCCAGTTGCGCACGTTCGCCAATCCGGCCGGGCTCCGACCCAGGTGGGCCAGCATCTGATCCACCGCCGCTGCGAGATCGGGCGCACTGTCGACCAGCGTGCCGTCCAGATCAAACAGGGCACAGCCAGGCCAGCGGGCGTTGAACAGGCCTTTAAGACTCATCCGCCGATGACCTTGCGGGCCTGCTCCAGCTCTTCGCGCATCGCGTCGATGGTGGTTTTGTAGTCCGGGGTATTGAAGATGGCAGAACCAGCGACAAAGGTGTCGGCGCCGGCTTCGGCGATGTCACGAATGTTGTCGACCTTGACGCCACCGTCGATTTCCAGGCGGATGTTGTAGTTGCTGGCATCAATACGCTTGCGGGCTTCGCGCAGCTTGTCCAGGGTGCCGGGAATGAACTTCTGGCCACCGAAACCCGGGTTGACCGACATCATCAGCACCATGTCGAGTTTGTCCATCACGTGATCCATGTGGCTAAGCGAGGTGGCGGGGTTAAACACCAGCCCGGCCTTGCAGCCACCGTCCCGGATCAGCTGCAGGGAGCGGTCGACGTGATTGGAGGCCTCGGGGTGAAAAGTGATGTAGCTGGCCCCGGCATCAATGAACATGCGGATCAGATCGTCCACCGGCGACACCATCAGATGCACATCAATCGGTGCGGTGACTCCGTGCTTGCGCAGTGCCTCACACACCATGGGCCCGATGGTCAGGTTGGGGACATAATGATTGTCCATCACGTCGAAGTGCACTACATCGGCACCGGCTGCCAGTACGTTATCGACTTCCTCGCCAAGACGGGCGAAATCGGCAGAGAGGATGGATGGGGCAATCAGAAAAGGGTTCATCAAGGGCTCTCTCGATCAGGTGAATTATCGGTTGCACAGGAACCCTGCTAGTCTAGCAGTTTGCCATGGATTTTCGCAGCGTGAGGTACACGGAATTGATACGCAGTCGGGCTAAGATTTGGGTTTGCTGGTTGGTTTTGGCGGGGCTGTCCGTTAATGCGCAGGCTCAGGAGGAGGATCAGCCGGAGCCTGACATGGCCAATGAGCGGGTTGCCGAGCGGCGGGCCATGTCGATGACTGGCTTGGGTGAGTGGGCACTGGCCAAGGCTTATCCCGAACGGGCAGTGTGGCTGGATCTGGAGGACGATGGCCGGGCGCTGGCGCTGTTTCAGCCAGAACTGAAAACGCCGGGACGGGGTGCGGTGATTGTGCTGGCAAACGAAGGTCAGACCGCCGCTGAAGGCTTGTCTGGCCCGCTGCTCCAGGCCTTGGCCGAGCGCGGATTTGCGGTGATGACGTTGGGGCTCAGGCCGCCTCCACAAAGTCTCGTTCGTCGCCGGCAGCAGCCCGGCGTGCCGGAACCCCGGAGGCTTGAGGGCGCGGATGACGATGACGATCAGGCCTCAGTGATGATTGATGTGGCGGAAGACGATGCACTCCAGGAATTGCTTGCGGACTATCGCAATGCGGTGCGCGAACTGCTCGATGCGGCCGCCGAAGATATGGAGCGGCGAGGTTATGAACAACCGGCTGTTGCCGGCATCGGTTGGTCGGCCGACTATGTCACAGGCTGGGCTGTCGGTCGGAATTCACTGGCGGGCGTGATCTGGCTGGCACCTCGTTTCCCTACCGATCGCTTGGCCGCCTTGCCGGAAATGTTGGCCGCGGATCGGCCCTGGCAGGTACTGGATCTGCACAGCGCGCATGGCAAAGCCCGCAGCCAGGGGGTGGCGCGCGCCGCTGACCTTGGGCGACAGCAGGTGGCCGGTTATCAGCGTCAGTCGATTGCGTTGGCAGGCCCGCCACAACCATCCGATGCCGACCGCCTGGCCAGTCGCATCAGTGCCTGGCTGGGCCGCTAAACCCGGCCAGTCTGCAGGAATGGCCCTGGCGGATGAATCACAGCGGGCGGTGCCGCTGTTTGATCAGGTCCCAGGCCTGCTGATAGCGTAATAGCTGATCTTTGGCCATGGCCACTTCGGATGGCGTCAAGTTTTGCTGGGCGAGTTTGTCCGGGTGGCAAGCCGAGACTTTTTTGCGATAAGTGCGTTTGACCGTTTCCAGGTCATCTCTGCGGGTCACGCCCAGAATCAGGCAAGCCTGCTCGTAGGTGCTGGGCTTGTTGGCGCTTTGACTGCTGCGAATCCAGACTTTGCTGGCGTAACTCTCGAAAATGTCGTCACTCACCGTTGTCGGTAACCCGAGTTGGTCAACGGCGTCTTCACAGCGATAGCGGCGAGTCTTGCCCGGTTGCCCCATCACCTGGGCACCGTGACACAGGCAGATTGCGGTCTTCAGTGCGGGGCTCGGCCACACCCGGGACATCAGGCGGAGCACAACGCCCTGTCCCAGCGGTAAGTGGTCGCTGTCCTTACCTCGCCGGAACTGTTCGATTGCCTTTTTACGTTGCCGAGTGGACAGCTTCAAGGCTTTCATCAACGACTCGGCATATCGGATGTCGGCGTCCATCACCCGGCCATCGGCCTTGGCAATATAACCTAACAAAAAGAATAAGGGTTTGCGGTACCAGCCTGGCAGCCTGGCTCTTTCGATCAGAACGCTGGCCTGGTGGCCGCAGCTGGACAGCTCTCGGAGCAGGTCGGCGAACGCGGATTCAATCCTGGCCGGTAACGGCGGCACGCTGGGCTTGGTCATGATGGCAGTTTGCCCTCTGTGAGCAAACGATCAAGTTCGGTCAGTCGTGCCGGCGTGCCGACATCAATCCACTGGCCATGGTGTTGCACCCCCTGCACCCTGTGTCTGGCCATGGCGTTGCGCAGCACCGGGCCCAGTTTGCCGGCGCTGTCGTCCAGCCCGGCAAACAGCCTTCGGTGTAGCAGACTGATGCCGGTAAAGGTCAGCTTGTCGGCTCCGCAGGCGCTCAGAACGCCGTCAGGGCCAAGGTGAAAATCGCCGTCCGGATGGTGAGCCGGGTTGTCGGTCATCACCAGAACCGCGTCGCAATCCGGGTTGGCTGGTGGTTGCAATTGCCCCAGTGGGAAGTCAGTCCAGATGTCACCGTTGATCACCAGAAACCAGCCATCGCTGCCTTCGATCAGTAGCGGCAGTGCCCGGACGATGCCCCCGGCGGTTTCCAGAGGTTCGCCCTCGGCCGAGTAGCGGATCTCAAGGCCAAACTGTTCGCCGTTGCCCAGGTGCTGCTCGATCTGTTGCCCGAGCCAGGCGTGGTTAATCACCACCTCCTGAAAGCCTGTTCTGCTCAGGTTATCCAGATGGTGGGTGATTAGCGCTTTGCCACCGGCCACCAACAATGGCTTGGGGGTGTGCAGCGTCAGTGGTCGCATCCGCTCGCCCTTGCCGGCGGCCAGTATCATGGCTTTCACGGCTGGGCAGTCTCGGGGGCAGGAAGTGGGCCGATGCGGTTTTCAATGGCAGGAATTACCACCTCACAGAGCCATTCATGGAAGTGGCGCAACGCCGGCTGTCTGGCGCTGGCATCGCGCAGGTAACCGACGGTTCTGGGGATGTCTCCCAGGTAGCCGGTTTTGCCATCGCGGATGGCCAGGCGGGCAAAAATGCCAGCGGCCTTAAGATGCCTTTGCATGCCCATCAATTCAAACCATTGCGCAAAAGTATCGGGATCGGCGCGGTGCAGTCCGGCCTCAAGGCTGATGGTCCGGTAGTGTTCCAACCATTCCCGCACCTTGACTTCGGGCCAGCGCAGGTAACAGTCTTTCAGCAGTGAGGCCACATCGTAGGTGACCGGGCCGCGCACGGCGTCCTGAAAATCAATCACACCCGGCTGTTCGCGGCCAGGAAGAATCAGCAGATTTCGGGAATGATAATCCCGGTGCACTGCCACCGCAGGCTGCGCCAGGGCGCTTTCTTTGAGCAGGGCAAAAGCGGTGTTCAGCATGGCTCGGTCCAGATTGCCCAGGGGCAATTGCAGGTGCTTTTCCAGCAGCCAGTCAGGGAATAGCGCCATTTCCCGGTCCAGTAACGCCTCATCGTAGGGCGACAGGGAGTGGTCGGGCTGGTCAGGGATTTGCCCGATGCGCACCAGTTCATCCAGTGCCTGCAGGTACAGAGTATCGGCGTTGGCCTGCGTGAGCATTGTCAGCATCAGTTGGTCGCCAAAGTCTTCCAGCAGCAGAAATCCCTGCTCGAGGTCCTCGGCGATGATGGCCGGAACGTTGATGCCGTGATCGCGCCAGTGCCGGGCAATGGTGACAAAGGGCCGGCAGTCCTCATGCTCAGGCGGTGCATCCATGATGATAAATGGCTTGCGAGGCTGGCCGGGTATCTCCTGCCATGCCCTGAAATAACGGCGGAAGCTGGCGTCACCGGAAACCGGCTCGGGGCTGGCGGTATCAAAGCCGGGGCGTTGCCTGACCCATTCGGTCAGCCGTTGCAGACGGATATCCATGGTTGTGCGGTGCTTCCTGAGTTTATTGATAGATAGCGAACGTTAGCAGAGGAGTATAAAGAGCGTAAAACGGATTTGCAGCGGTGTTTCCGTTAACAAGGCCGTGGGGCGCGTGTAAACTAGGCAGCTGTTTTTACTGAGCCATCATTCATCCGGACAGGAACTACGCCCCCGTGCCCAGTCACTACCGTCACCTGTTATGGTTCAAGCCCAGCGTTATCGGGCTTTTGCTGGGGATGGCGCTGGCTCCGGTGGTGGCTGTGGCGCAGGAAAAAACGGGCCAGGCCCTGACGGCCGCCGAGATTGACTGGCGCCCGAAAAACCAGTTGCCGCCAGAGTTTCAGGCGCAGTTACCGGTTTTCTGTGACGGCGGCTATCTGCCCTCCGGATCAGTTGGTGCTCAGGTGCCGTTGTTCCCGGAAGGCGGGTCGGGTTCGGCACCGCTGGAAGCCAGTGCGCTCAACGCCCGATACGAGCTGGATGCGGAGCTGTATCTGCAGGGCGATGTGCGCGTGCGTCAGGGCAGTTTCCAGGCCACCGGTTCAGAAGCCCGGTATGACACCCGGTCCGGTGACGTGGCCCTGCAGGGGCCGTTGGTCAGCCGCGGCGAGGGATTTCTGCTAACCGGTGAAAGTGCCCGTTACTCGGTGCAGTCCGGCCAGCTCGACATCAACACGGCCACTTTTTTGCTGCATGACTCCGAGATGCGCGGCCAAGCAGCTTCACTGTCCCGGGTTGGTGAGAATCAGGTCCTGATCACCGATGGCCTGCTGACTACCTGCGGCCCTGGCCAGAATGACTGGGCCATCGTGGCGTCTGATATCGAGCTGGATCAGGCGGAAGGCTTCGGCACGGCCCGGCACGTGCGTCTTGAGGTGCTGGATACGCCGGTGTTTTACTGGCCCTACATTACTTTTCCCATTGATGACCGCCGCAAGACCGGGTTTTTGTACCCCCAGTTCGGCTCTTCCAGCGCCGGCAGCGGTGGTTTCCTGGCGCTGCCGTATTATCTGAATCTGGCGCCCCGTTACGACGCCACACTGACGCCGCAGTACATCCATGGCCGTGGTTTGTTTACCGAGGCCGAGGGGCGTTATCTGAGCCGGCTCGGGGAGTCGGTGCTGCAGGTCGGTTACATCAATGACGATTCCGCCTATAAAGACGATTATCCCGGGGCCGATGGCGAACGCTGGGCACTGGATTTCAGCACGTTGGCGCGTTTGGGTGGCGGCTGGACGGGCTACGGTGATTATTCGGTGGTGTCTGATGAAGACTATCTGAGTGATCTGAACCGCTCGCTGGAAATTAACCAGGCCACGCATCTGCAACGGCGGGGTGGCGTGCGCTACGCTGGCCAGAACCAGTATTTTGATGCGTATCTGAACGGCTATCAGACCATCACCGAGCGCATTGCCGACGTCGATAAACCCTACGCTCAGTTGCCGGAGGTGCTTTATGCAGGCACCGTTGGGCTGGGAATGTTTGAGGCCGCTCTGGAAAGCCAGTACACCTGGTTCTATCGCGACAACGACACGCTTACCGGTCTTGACCGGGCCAATGGCCAGCGGGTGCGAGCGGTTCCGGAACTGGCGTTGCCCATGCGGGCCCTGTGGGGCTTCAGTCGGCCATCGGTTAGCCTGGATTACACCCGCTACGACCTGGAAGATTACACCCTGGGCGACAGCAGTTTTGATCGCACCGTGCCGGTGTTTGAGTGGGACAACGGCCTGTATTTCGATCGCCGTTCAAGCCTGTTCGACATTCCCTACAATCAGACGTTTGAGCCCCGTTTATACTATGCCTGGGCCGATGCTGAAGCGGACCAGAACGACATTCCGGATTTTGACACCGGTTTGAAAAGCTTCCGCTTTGACCAGCTGTTCCAGCGCGACCGCTTTACCGGGGGTGACCGGGTAGGCGATGCTAACCAGCTCACGGTCGCCCTGACCAGTCGTTTCAACGATCTGCTGACCGGCGCCGAGCGGGCGCGGGTCAGCTTGGGTCAGGTACACTATTTTGATGACCGGGAAGTAGACCTGTTCGGTCAGGGAAGCTCCGATCGCAGCAGCTCGCCGCTGGCGGGTGAACTGGTGCTGAACCCGATTGAGAATCTGGAAATCCGAAGCTCCGGGCTTTGGGATCACGACACCGGCAACACCGAAGAAGGCCGCAGTCAGCTGATCTTCCATTCACAGGATTACCGGTACCTGGCGACCCTGGGTCACACCTATAGCCGCCCGGAAGATCTTGAGCAGACGGACATTGGCATGGTGTTCCCGGTGACCAACCGCCTCAGTGCCATTGGTCGCTGGGTTTATGATTCTGGCCTGGACCGGACGGTCGGTACCCTGGCCGGACTTGAATACAACAACTGCTGCTGGAGTGTTCAGGTGGTGCATCAGAGCTACCTGACCGATGATGAGCAACTGGATAACCAGGTGCTGTTCAGAATCGAGCTGAAAGGACTTGGCGGCAGTGGCGGTGCCTCCGACAACATTGCCGATGCCATTTACGGCTATGACGAACGCGAGCGCCGGCGGTTTGGAACTCAGCGCCGTTAAAACGAACTAAAGCCATCGGCCCTGTTCCCGGACCGTTGGCACAGAATGCAACAACCCAAGAGGTGACTATGAAGGCGACTGTACGCCACGGACTGATCCTGCTGCTGACGATGGCCATGATGGCCCTGTCGGTGACAGCCCATGCTGAAAGACAGGTGCTGGACCGGGTGGTGGCCATTGTCGATGACGATGTGATCCTGCAGACCGAGCTGAACGCTCGCGTTAATACCATTGTCGGCCGGCTCAGCGCCCAAGGCACCGGCCTGCCACCTCGCCAATTGCTGGAAGAACGGGTGCTGGATCAACTGATCTCCGAATCCATTCAGCTGCAGATGGCGGGCCAGATGGGTATGCGTATCAGCGATAACGAGCTCAACGAAACCCTGAGCAACATCGCCCGCAGCAATAACCTGACTCTGGCCCAGTTTGAGGAACAACTGGCGGAAGAGGGTGTGACCTATCAGCAGGCCCGAGAGCAGATCCGCAACGAGATGCTGTCAAGCCGTGTTCAGCAGCGCCGGGTGGGTAACAGGGTCCGGATCACTGACCGCGAGGTGGAGAACTACCTGCAGGCCCAGGCTGGTCGTGGTCCGGATGCCGCCGAGTACCGTCTGGCTTACATTTATCTTCAGGTCGATGACCCGGGCAATGAGACGGAGGTTGACCAGGTTCGGGCCAAAGCGCAGAACCTTCGTCAGCAAATCCTCGACGGTCGTGATTTCCGGGAAGTTGCAGTAGCCGAATCGGACGCCGGTAACGCCCTTGAAGGCGGTGACATGGGTTGGCGCACCGACAGCCAGCTGCCCTCCCTGGTGGCCCCGATTGTGCCGGAGATGGAGGTTGGTGTGCCGTCCGAGGTGTTGGAAAACAACAGCGGCTTCCACCTGGTAATTGTGATGGACAAGCGTGGCGGCGAGCAGCAAATGGTGATCCAGCAGCATCGAGTGCGTCACATTCTGGTGCGTCCGTCCGAAGCGGTTACCGAGGCGCAGGCCGAAACCCGGATTCGGGACATCTATCGCCAACTCCAGGACGGCGCTGAATTTGCCACCCTGGCCCGTGAGTTGTCTGACGACCCGGTGTCCGGTTCCGATGGCGGCAACCTGGGCTGGGTCAGTCCCGGCCAGATGGTTCCGGCCTTTGAACAGGCGATGCTGGACGCCGAGGTTGGCGAACTATCCGGCCCGGTCCGTTCCCAGTTTGGCTGGCACATTCTTGAGGTGGAAGAGCGCCGTCAGCAAGATGTGACCGCCGAAAACCGCCAATCCCAGGCGCGCCAGGCCATCTACCAGCGGAAATTTGAAACCGAGCTGCAGAACTGGCTGCGGGAGATCCGCGACGAAGCCTTTGTCGAGTTCAAAGGCGAATACGCCGACCTGGACCCGGCCCGCGAGGAAAGCGACCCATCATGAGTCATCCGGTCATTCTGGCCCTGACCGCCGGCGAACCGGCCGGCATCGGGCCGGAACTGTGCCTGCAACTGTCCGGTGAACCCCGCAGTGCCGGCATTGTGGTGGTCGCCGCCAAAGCGCTGCTGGCTGAGCGCGCCAAACAACTGGGCCTGCAGGTAGCGTTGCACGACTGGCAACCCGGCGAGGCGCCGCAAACTCGTGCAGGTCACCTGTCAGTGTGCCAGGTAGACGGCTGCCAAAGCACCGTTGCCGGCCAGCTCGATACCGGCAACAGTCAGTACGTGCTGGACACCCTGACCGTCGCCGCCAACGGCTGCCTGAACGGCGACTTTGACGGTATGGTGACCGCGCCGGTGCACAAAGGTGTGATCAACGACGCCGGCATTGCCTTCAGTGGCCACACCGAATTTCTGCAGGCGCTCTGCGGTGTTGAGCGGGTGGTGATGATGCTGGCCACCGATGAGTTGCGGGTGGCTCTGGTAACCACTCACTTACCTCTGAAAGACGTGGCGGCGGCGATTACTCCGAAGCGGCTGACACAGGTAACCCGTATTCTCAATGCCGACCTGAAAACCTTCTTTGGTATTCAGCAGCCGCGCATTCTGGTGGCTGGGCTGAATCCTCATGCCGGTGAAGGTGGCCATCTGGGCCGGGAGGAGATCGAGGTGATTGAACCCACGCTGGACCAGCTCCGCCAGGAAGGGATTCAGCTGACCGGTCCGTTGCCGGCAGACACGCTGTTTACCCCGCACTGGCTGAACGATGCCGATGCGGTACTGGCCATGTATCACGACCAGGGCCTGCCGGTCCTGAAATTCCAGGGCTTTGGCCGCGCCGTTAACATTACCCTTGGCCTGCCCATTGTGCGCACGTCGGTCGATCACGGCACCGCCCTGGATCTGGCTGGCACCGGCAAGGCCGATGCCGGCAGCCTGCACACCGCCATTCGCGTAGGCGAACACATGGCCCGCAGTCGCCGGGCGGCCAAGGCCGGAGAACCCTCATGAGTAACCAGCACGGCCACAAAGCCCGTAAACGCTTCGGCCAGAATTTTTTGCACGACCCCGGCGTGATCGAGAAAATCGTTCGCTCCATCAGCCCCAAGCCCGACGATGCCATGGTCGAGATTGGCCCTGGCCTGGGCGCCATCACCGAAGAAATTCTGGCGGTGAATCCGCGCCTGCAGGTGGTGGAACTGGATCGGGATCTGATTCCGGTGCTGCGCACCAAGTTCTTCAACTACCCGGAGTTCCGGATTCACGAGGCGGATGCGCTCAGTTTTGATTTCAGCCAGCTGGTCACCGATCGCCCCCTGCGCATTGTTGGTAACCTGCCGTACAACATCTCGACACCGCTGATTTTCCATCTGCTGACGCAATCCGGCGTGGTGCAAGACATGCACTTCATGCTGCAAAAGGAAGTGGTGCAGCGGATGGCGGCGACACCGGGCGACAACAACTATGGCCGTCTGGGTATCATGACCCAGTATTTCTGCAAGGTGCAGCCCTTGTTCGAGGTAGGTCCGGGCGCGTTCCGACCGGCCCCGAAAGTGGACTCCGCCATTGTCCGGCTGGTGCCCCATAAAGTGCTGCCGCACCCGGCGAAAGACCTGAAAACCCTGCAGGCGGTGGTGCGTACCGCCTTCAACGCGCGCCGGAAAACCCTGCGCAAGGCGCTGGCGGCATTGGTCACCGTCGAACAGTTAAACTCCCTCGGCATCAACGATGGCTTGCGCCCGGAAAACCTGAGCCTGGCCGATTTCGTCAAGATCGCTGACCTGCTGGTAGACTCTGGGTCACTGAATTCAGAAGCTGACGAGGTAAGTAATGACTGACTACGCCATTGGCGATATTCAGGGTTGCTATGATCGCCTGCGCGATGTGCTGGCAAAAGTGGACTTCTCGCCGTCCCGGGACCGGCTCTGGGTCGCCGGTGACCTGATCAACCGCGGGCCATCGTCCCTGGAAACCCTGCGCTACATTGAAGGCCTGGGTAATGCTGCCGTGGTGGTGCTGGGCAATCATGATTTGCACTTGCTGGCATTAGCGTTGGGTGGCCACAGCCCGAAAAAGAAAGACACCCTGCACGATATTCTGGAGGCTCCGGATCACGACCGGCTGATTCAGTGGTTACGTCAGCAGTCTCTGATGGTCCGGGATGACGCCCGCAATCTGGTGATGGCTCACGCCGGCCTGCCCCATATCTGGAGCCTTGATCAGGCGGAGGCCCGCGCGCGCGAGGTGGAAGCGGTGATCCGTGGCGACCAGGCCCGGGAATATTTCAGCCAGATGTACGGCAATCAGCCAGAACGCTGGTGTGATACCCTCACCGGGATGGACCGGTGGCGGGTGATTACCAACTACTTCACCCGAATGCGCTTTATTGCCCAGGACGGCAGCCTGGAACTGGCCACCAAAGAGTCCGCGGACAACGCCCCCGCCGGTTATGCACCCTGGTTCACCTATTCCCGACCGGACAACGTGCGAGTCATCTTCGGCCACTGGGCCGCACTGGAAGGCCATACTGGCCATGAACGCTTTATCGGCCTGGATACCGGCTGTGTGTGGGGCGGTGCCCTGACTCTAATGAATCTTGACAGCGGAGAGCTGATTCACTGTGACTGCAGTTAACTCACAAGCGATGGTGATTCGTTGGGCGCTGGCGATCGGCGCGTTGGCTGGCTTGTTGGCGGTCATGGCCGGCGCATTTGGCGCCCACGGACTGCGCCATGTGGTCAGTGAACGGGGCCTGGAGGTGTTCCAGACTGCGGTCAGCTATCAAATGTATCACGCCTTGATGCTGGTCGCCGCCAGTCTGATGCCGGCGCTGGGCCTGTCGCGCCGACTGCTGGTAATCGCTTGTGGCTTCTTGCTGGCCGGCATGGTGCTGTTCAGCGGCAGTCTGTATTTGCTGGTGCTGTCTGGTGCCCACTGGCTCGGGCCGGTTACCCCGATCGGTGGTGTCTGCTTCATGATTGGCTGGGCCCTGCTGGTGGCAGCGGCCCTGAAAAAATAACGGAGGTTATCCGAATCATGCAGGTACAGGTTAATGGTGAAGGCATGGAGCTCCCTGACGGAGCCACCATCGCAGCCCTGATTGAGCGCCTCACGCTGACCGGAAAGCGGTTGGCGGTCGAGGTCAACGAAGACATTGTTCCCCGCAGCCAGCACCCGGACTTCGCCCTGAGCGAAGGCGACCGGGTGGAAGTGGTGCACGCCATTGGCGGCGGGTGATGGTGGGTTCCTGTTGATTGCGCTCCCGAACGCATCCTTCTTTTCACTGAACTCAGGTAGGTTATGACAGACACACCGCAAATCCAGCTCCCCGAAGACAAGCCCCTGGAAATCGCAGGCCGGATCTACCAGTCCCGTCTGTTGGTCGGCACCGGCAAATACCACGATCTGATGGAAACCGGCCACGCCATCGAAGCCAGTGGCGCCGAAATCGTCACCGTCGCCGTGCGTCGCACCAACCTGGGCCAGAACCCGGACGAGCCGAACCTGCTGGATGTGATCTCCCCGAAAACCTACACCATCCTGCCCAACACCGCCGGCTGCTACACCGCCAAAGACGCGGTGCGTACCTGCAGACTGGCCAGGGAACTGCTCGACGGTCACGATCTGGTCAAACTGGAAGTGCTGGGTGAGCACAAAACCCTGTACCCCAATATGCCGGAAACGTTGGTCGCGGCGGAAGAACTGATTAAAGACGGTTTCAAGGTGATGGTGTACTGCTCGGACGACCCGCTGCTGGCCATGCGCCTGGAAGACATGGGCTGTGTTGCCATCATGCCCCTGGGCGCACCGATTGGCTCCGGTCTGGGTATCCAGAACCGCTACAACATCCGGCTGATTGTCGAGAATGCCAAGGTGCCAGTGCTGGTAGACGCCGGCGTGGGTACCGCCTCCGATGCCACCATTGCCATGGAGTTGGGCTGCGACGGCGTATTGATGAACACCGCCATCGCCCAGGCCAAAGATCCGATCAAGATGGCCAACGCCATGCGCCTGGCCATCGAAGCCGGCCGCGAAGCCTATCTGGCGGGCCGTATGCCCAAGAAGCTTTACGCCAGTGCGTCTTCGCCCATTGACGGTACGTTTTTCTGATTTGAATCATTAGCAATCTGCCGCAGACGACACGGACATTCACGGACGAAAGGAGCAGGTAGTTGTTGTCCGTGCCCGTCTGCGGCTAAAAAAAGAAACCAGAGCGCTGTAGTCCTGATATGACCAACCAGAAACCCAGCCGGCGGGAGAACATCCTGCAGGCGCTTGTTGAATTGCTGCAAAACGATCCGGGGGCCCGCATTACCACGGCCGGCCTGGCCAAAAATGTGGGTGTGACCGAGGCGGCGTTGTACCGGCATTTTCCCAGCAAGCGGAAGATGTTTGAGGCGCTGATCGAGTTTGCGGAGGAGGCGGTGTTTTCCCGCTGTCAGGTGATTCTGCAGGAGCAGGAAGACGTTCGGGTTCGCCTGCAACAGTTGGTGCATCTGGTGTTGGTGTTCGCCGAGCGCAACCCAGGCTTGTGTTGTGTGCTGACCGGCGATGCCCTGATGGGCGAAGACGAGTCGCTGCGCAAGCGCGCCTCCCAGTTCTTCGAGCGCCTGGAAACCCAGATCCGGCAGGCCCTCAAAGAAGGCGAAATCCGCCAGGGCTTACGGCCCCGCACCAGCGCCGCCCGTGGTGCCGATTTCGTCATGGTCTTCCTCGAAGGCCGCATTCAGCGCTTTGTCCGGTCGTCTTTCTCCCGGTTGCCGTCTGCGGACTTTGACGAAGCCTGGGCACTGGTTTCGGAATCGGTTTGGGGCTGAGGTCGGGAGTTCTGCCTCCCAAACCTCAAAAGCTGGGTGCCGAGCCCAGGTCGTAGCCGGAGGCTGACCGCAGGATAGACCGAACCGGCTCCCACACTGCTGGTGCCGAAATCAGGATGTCGCGGCCCCAGAGGTCGGCCGGGTAGCCGGCTGGCACTTCGCCGAAATGGCCGACGGTGGCGCCGGCTTCCCAGGCGATCAGGCGGGCGGCAGCGAAATCCCAGGGGCTGACGTTCTCGTAGTAGATATCCAACCGGCCGCAGGCCACCCAGCAGATGTCCAATGCGGCGGAGCCGATGCGGCGCAGGTCGCGGCATTGATGAATCATCGCATCCAGCCGGCGCACCAGCGGTTCCAGATTGTCTTTGGTGTACGGAAACCCGGTGGCGAACAGGGACTGGCGGGGGTCGGTGGCGCCGCTGTGTTGGATGGGATTGCCGTTCAGGGTCGTACCCTCGCCCTTGGTGACGCGGAAGGTTTCGCCGGGGAAGGGCGCGTGCACCACGCCCACCTGAACCTGGCCTTTTTCGGCGTAGGCAATGGACACCGCTACCTGAGGATGGCCGTAGGCGTAGTTTACCGTGCCGTCGATCGGGTCGATGATCCACAGCGGGGTATCCAGCGACTCCGCCTGAGACAGGTCCGGCATGGTTTCTTCAGACAGAATGCGGTGATCAGGGAAGCGTGCGCGGATGGCGCCGGTGATGAATTCATCGGCCATGACATCGGCGTGAGTGACCAGCTCGGTCTGGTGCTTATAGTCGGTGCGCAGGGTGTTCTGGTCGCGCTCATGGCGGATCAGCTCGCCGGCCTCTTTGGCCAGAGCTTCGGCGAAATCGGTTAATTCGCGCAGAGAAATGGAATCAGACATGGCACCCCCGGGTTCAGAAACGTGAGGGTGCCAGTCTAACACGGAGCGGTTACAAGCTGTTCAGCCACCCCTCCATCTTGTCCATGGCCGCCACCAGACGCGGGCAGGCTTGATGGATGAAATCTTCTCCCAGGGTCTGATCAGCGTAGTCACCACCGGCCAGGGCCAGGGCCTGAGTGCCGTCAAAGTCGACGAAGGCCAGGCGTGCCCCCATGTGGTCCGGCACAAAGCCGAAGTCACTGGCGGGCAGAATAGCCACGCCAGTGTCTTCCAGCAGGGCAGTGCAAAACGCCTGAGAAGTCTTGATGTCTCTTCGGGCCAGCTTGTCGTAGAAGCTCGAGAAGTCCGGGAACAGGTAGAACGCGCCTTCCGGTTTCTGCACCACCGCACCCATGGCGCTCAGACGCCGGTACATGAATTCGCCCACCACCTTGAGCACCCGCCGGGACTGGATCAGATATTCGTTAATGTCTTCGCCGCCCTTGAAGGCGGTGATGGCCGCGTGCTGGATTGGCGCGCTGGTGGAGGTGAAGGTTTCGCTGGCGATGATCGCCATGGCGTCCTGCAGCGGGCGCAGTTCCGGCGGAAAGATAAAGGTGCCCAGGCGCCAGCCACCGGCGCCCAGCCACTTGCTCATGCCGGTGCTGATGATGGTACCTTCCGGGTAGTAGCGCGCGATCGACTTGTGCCGGCCCTCAAAGTTGACTTCCCCGTAGATCTCGTCGGACAGCAGGATGATCTTGTACTTGCGGGCGACGTTGGCGATGGCCAGCAGCTGGTCGTCGGTGTAGGTGCAGCCGGTCGGGTTAGACGGGTAGTTCAGAATCAGAATGCGCGGGCGCGAAGGGTCATCCCGGCAGACGATGTCGAGCTCCTCCGCGGTCAGTTGCCAGTTGTTCTCGGCGTGGGTTGGCAGCCAGTGTACCGAGCGGCCGATGATGCGGGCCTGGGGTGCGTAGGACACCCAGCTCGGGCGCGGAATCAGCAAGTCGCCGTAGTAGGCCAGCTGCAGGATGAACAGCAGTTCTTTGGAGCCCGGGCCGATCAGCACGTCTTCCCAGGTGCAGCGCATGCGCTCATTGCGGTTGATGTAACCGGCAATGGCTTCGCGCAGGCCCTTCAGGCCCTTGACCGGCAGGTAGTCTTTCTCATGGGCGTGCTCTCTGAGCGCGTCGACCACCCGTTCCGGTACCGGGAACGGCGACTGCCCGAGGCCCAGTTTGATGATGTCCTTGCCTTCGGCCCGGAGCTGGTTGCTCAGCTCGTTGATGCGAAGGGTGGCTGAGGGCTGAATGCCCCGCACGTTCAGGTTAATCGCGTAACGGTGATCGTTTTTGATGTCCATTGTCCCGGTCTGTTGGTTGTTGGTGTGACACCGGCAGTATAGGAAACACGGCCACCGCTGTGGTCTGGATTCGGGTAGGCAATTGCCGAAACCTGGTTACCGGATTTTGATCCAAACCTCCACCCGACCGTTGCGTTGATCACCGCTACCGCCGATGGGCATAAAGTGTCCGTAACCAGTATAGGCAACGTTGGCGGCACCTGCCTGAGCCAGTGCCCGGCGCACTGACAGCGCCCTGAGCTCAGAAATCATCTGAGCCCGGAGCTCATTGCTCTGGGTGTCGGCAAACCCGATCAGCAGCAGATCGCTGGACGAACGCTCGTGCTGATCCAGAAAATGTTTGATCCGAAGCAGGTCCCGCTGGGCCTTGTTGTCCAGTTTGGTGCGGCCCTCGGCGAACCTGAAATTAACGGTTAGACGTTCGTAGTTTTGGGTCAGGCGCCGAAAGCTTTCCGGTACCGAATCGTCGAACCGGGGTTTGACTGCGATCGGGTTCTGGGAAATAAAGCCGGACTCCGCCACCAGGGCCTGGCCCTCGGCGCCCAAAGAAAATTCAATCAGAGCCCTGGCGTGTTCAGGCGTACGTTCGCCCATGGTGTACAGGTACAGCCTTCGGGATAAAGGATAATCTTCGCTGGCGACGGTCAGCTGATTGGGCGATAACGCCGGGGCATTGCCGTCAGAAACCGCCAACAACTTGCTGCCGCGTACCGAGGCCAGGCCCGAAAAGCCGATGCCGCCAGGATCGTTTGATACGTCGTCGGAAAGCTGGTCATTGGATTCATAGCGTCGGGCCGAGTCATCCAGCTGAAAAGTTTTGCCAAGCACCAGAGACTTGAACGTGTCCCAGGTACCCGAGCGATCGTCGCGTGCATAGAGGTTGATCGGGAGGTTTTCGCCGCCCAATTGCGACCAGTTGCCAATTTTTCCCGCGAAAATCTGGCCAATGGTGTCAATGCTGAGTTGGTTTATCCGGTTTGACGGGTGTACCAGGATAGCCAGGCCATCAATCGCGATGACATGTTCACTTTCCAGTGCCGTCAGGTCGGCTTGCTGACGAACTTGATCCGCTTCGCCAGGCCGGACCGGCCGGGATGATGCCCACACGCCAGCCTGACCACTGGCCAGGGTCCGGAAACCTGTGCTGGAGCCGTGGGCTGCCACCAGTACGCTGACACTTTTGCCATTCGCACGAACACTGAGGACCTGCTCATTCTCCTGCCCGGTGGCGCGGCTGCGCACCTCGCGTTCACTCATCTGCTGCAGGTGGCCGGTCACCAGCATGGGGGCGAGTGTGGCACCAACGGTGTTCGAACCGTGAATTTCGAGGTCAAAAGCAGATGCCGGTGAGAGCCAGGTCAGGCTGATCAGCAGAATATGGCGGGGTGAGAGTGGTTTGCGCAGGGAGCCAAGCATTTCAGGAAAACCTATTCAGTACAAGGAGTTGTGAAGCGGAAAGAATGCTACAAAAATATGACAGTTTTGTTTCAATCGGGGCGTTGGCAGGCCTGGACGCTGATATATTTGTAATAAAGTGTTAAGCAGACCTCTGAGCGACGGGTCCGGTTAGCTTATAGTGGCGTATCCGCAGACACAAAAATAAACAACGCGGGAGCCAGATAATGATCGCAACAACGCTTGGGAGTGGTGCACCGTCTGTTATGCCATCAACCGGATGGCTTTTTGAACAGGTGTTGCTGGTGGACGATCACGCCCTGTTTGCACAAGGATTGGCGGTAATTATTCAGCAAGAGAGCCTGGCGAATAAGGTAGTCATAGTGCCATCGGTCGAGGCTGCCACCGACAGTCTTGTTCATCGCCGGGGCTTTGATCTGGTGCTTCTGGACCTGACTCTGGACGGTGAGGCGGGATTATCACTGTTCGCCCGGCTGTCAGGCCATGACGGAGTGCCTCCCGTGGTAATCATTTCCAGCAGCGATGACGAATGCACCGTTCGTGCGGCCCGTGCTGCCGGTGCCAGAGGCTTTCTGGCCAAGTCGGCCAGCCGGGCGGCGCTGGTCCGGATGATGCGGGCCGTCGGCCAGGGTCAGGGCTATTTCCCTGGTGGTGTGACCCCGCTCGATGCCGATGTGCCGTTAACCCCGCGTCAACTGGATGTGCTGTCACTGCTGGCTCAGGGCTTTCCCAACAAGCGCATTAGCCAGAGTCTGGATCTGACCGAGCACACCGTCAAAACTCACCTGAAAGCAATCTTTACGCACCTGGCGGTACACAACCGGACCGAATGCGTTAATAAGGCCCGACGTCTGGGCTGGTTGTAGCCGGCAGTTCGGTCCAGAACACGGAGCCTTGTTGTGGCGCTGAATCCACACCACACCGGCCTTGCATCAGGCTGGTGAACTCCTGAACGATGGCCAGACCAAGCCCCAGCCCGGGGTAGTGACTCTGGCCATCACCCCGAACATACGGCTGGAACAGCCGGTCTTTGAGTTGTTCTGGCAGGCCCCGGCCATTGTCTTCAATCAGTAATCGCAGATGCGTGCCCTGGGCCTGAATGTTCATCCGGATGGTATCGCAACCACTGTGGTCGGCGGCATTGATAATCAGGTTCTGCAGTACCCGCAGCAGCAGGCTGGGGTCAGCCAGAACCGTCTGGGTGACCGGTTGTGCGGGAAGGTTCAGCTCAATGCCGCGGTTGGCAAGTGTGGCGGCCATCAGGTCATGGATTTCTTGCAGGATGCTCTGAAGATTTACCGGTTGGATCTCGGCTCGGATCATGCCCTCATTAAGCCGGGCGCTGTCAAAAACGGTTTCAAGCAATCGTCGCAGCTGAAACACCGTGTCTTTGAGCTGTACCACCATGGCTTGCTGGTGGTCACTGCCGTGGCCTGGATCGAGCGTTTCCAGAGTCATATCGATAGCGTTCAAAGGCTGGCGCAAATCATGACTGGCGGCGGTGATCAGCTGGGTTTTGCGCCGGCTCTCATCCTCTGCGGCCTGGTGCATCAGATCCAGAAGTTGCCGATCCAGAAAGTGGGCCCGATGGCGGTATTCACTGATCCAGGCGCCGATCATGCCGATCACGTTGGCGGTCATCAGAAAAAAGCCATTGCTCAGGGTGATCGTCATCGGTGTGTTCGCCCACCATTCCGCGAACAGATAAGCGCCCACTAACAGGCAGGACGACAGCGACGCGGCACGGCAGGGCAGGCCCATGGCGAAGTAGCCAAACATCAGCATCAGGATCATGCCCTCGTAGGGCAGGGGGTATGCCTGGTGCCGGGCCGCCAGGATAATGGCGATGACACTGAGCCCGCCGCCGAAATAAGCCAGGGTGTATAGCTTTTCGAAGGTCTGATCTGAAGGTTGGGTCCGGTGGGCAAGCCAGAGCGTGATGGCAATAAGCGGGCAGGTGATGGTCAGCCGGATGCTGGCGGTAACCCGGGCCAGTTCCGGTGGCAAGGTCAGCAGGTCGACGCCGGCGTAGATCAGGAAAATCAGCAGCCCGGCTACGGACGCCACCCGTGCCCGTTGTCGGATCATGGCGGAACGGTAAAGTTGGTAGTGGCCTTCCAGTGGCGCGGCAAAGCGCAGTGATACGAAACCACTGGCTTGCTGGTGTGTGATCTGGTCGGCCTTCATCGCGGGTTCCAACAGTCATCGTCACCCGATTGTAATGCGCCGGGGCGCTCGGGAGCCATAAGCGCTTTACGGTCAGCTTTGGTCCAGCAGCTTCAGGCGTGCCCAAGTCTGCTCCTGTTCGTCGGGAAAGTGCTGCTGCAACAGCTGTTCACGGTGCTGTTGCCGCTCGGCATCCACCAGCCCGGCGGTTGTGCCGTCTTGCAACGTCTGGTCAAAATTCTGGAAGCGCTGGTCGAAAGCCTGGCGTTGTTGCAGATAGCCCACCACGCCCTCGACACTCTCGCGGTCCAGCCCTAGGTCTGACAGTCTCTGACCTGCCGCTTCTGGTGAAGGTGCAGATTTCACCGCCATAACTCGCTGCTGGTGCACGAGGGTGCTGTCGTGCAGGCGCTGCTCGGTAGTTCTTAATGATTCCGGCAGCTGGCTTCTGTGCCAATCGAGCAAGGCCTGTTTGCCTTCGTTGGTCAGATCGGGGCGTTGCTGAATGGCAAGAGTTGCCAGCGTGTACTCACTGTAGGCTTCTTCCAGACCGAAGAAGGCCTTTCGGGCTTCAGATTCAAACGTGTCTTGCCTGAGGCCTTTTAGTTGCGCCAAGGCATTTCCCAGCGCGGTCAGTTGATAGTCTGGATCATGCTGCCGGCTTGGATCCAGTTCCGTTTGCATGACGGTTAGCGATGACTGCTTGTAAGCGAGATACTGATCCAGCAGCGCCATCGCCTCACGGGCGGCGGTCTCAGGCAAATGTTGCAGTGCCATTTGCTGAATCTGGCCAATCGCGGTTTCGGGTGACACTTCGCCGACGGTGTTCAGGAAATAGTCAAAGAAGTCCCGCACTTCCAGACCCAGGATCAAGTGACCGCTGGCATCAGCTTGCAAAGCACCGTCGATGTCCGTGCCCTGCAGTGAGGGCGCAAAGGGATCGGTGCCCAGCGTTGGCGGGGTTCGGTGTTCAGCAGGCAACCGGTTTGACTGCTCGAAGGGCGCTATTGCCGCCGTGTTGGCAACCTTTTCCGGTGCTGAGGTTGAGCTAGTCGCCGGAGTGGAAGCGTGTTCGGGTAGTTGCGATGGCAAGTCCTGCCCCCACCAAAGAGCACTGCCGGCCATGAGGGCCAGCACTGCTCCGGGAACCAGCCACCGACGTGTCGTGATGGGTCTTCTGGTCATACTTGCCTCACAATCCGCGGTTTTTCAGACGGTTGGCGTGACTGCGATAGAGGCTGACCGGGTTGGTCCACAGTGAACGGGCACCCAGCAGGTGATTGATGGCATCGACGTGGTTCATATCGTAGTGAGTTCCGATAACGTTGCCCATCATGGTGGCGCAGACACCAACCAGGCCATCGCTCGGCTCACGGCCGAAGGCCAGTGCTGTAATGCCCAGAAACGGATCGGTAATGTCGAAGACATTGGTCCATACGCCGCGACCGGTCCAGGAGAAGAACTTAATCCTGTTACCATTAATCCAGACATTTTCATCGGTACCGGCACAGGCGTTGCGGTTGACGCCTTTCCAGCCAAGGGCATTGTTAAGGTTGGTGGTGCCGGGGGTGGTCAGAGTTTGCAGGGCGGCCAGGCCATCCTGGGGATTGCTCGCACCCGAGAGGGCGTTGATCAGGCCACCTGCGGCGTTGGCAATGGCATTCACGCCCCCTTCAACATGGCTGCCCGGCGGCAGCACCCCCCGGATTACATCGGCGACTTTCGAGCCTTTGTTGACACCGTTAATCGAGGTAACGGAGGCAATGCGGTGGGGAATCAGTGCGGCGGTCACTCGGGATGTGGGCGCACCTTGGCTGTGAGCCATCAGGTTTACCTTGGCGTGGCCCAGGCCGTTCACGTAGTTGGCCAGTTGCTGGCCACGCTGTTCGCTACTGTTCACAAACGACACGCTGGCACTGTAGACCCGGGCGCCGCTGCGTTCCAGATTCCAGGGAATGGTGTGGAAGTAATTGACCAGACCACCAAGGGTGTTGAAACCGGTGACGCCATGCACCAGCACAATCGGGTGTTGGGTCTTGGTGTAGTTGGCGTGGCTCACCATTGAGAAGATCAGCATGAGGCACGCGGCCATCAGCCGGAAAGGCTTGGCATAATGCATAAATGACTCCTGTTGTTTTTGTTGGGTTGTCGTAATGCAACAAGGAGTATTGCGGGGCAGGCTATGCGGTGGTAATCACCCATTTGGGTGAGGTCGGGGCGAATTAAAGCTGGCGGGCGTCAGAACCGATGGGGTTCGAGTTCCATTTGCAGGATGTTACGGCCAAGCATGATAATCCGGCCGGTGTAGCGTTCTTCACCGGTGGTGGTGAAGTCAAACAGAAAGCGGCGCCATACTCTGAGATTGCCGTGCTGATCGCGCTTGAACCAGAGCCCGCGCAGATACACGGCGTCATCGAGTAGCAGCACGTCCATGGTCTTGCAGTAGCGCTGGGTTGCCTGCAAGACAAAATCCTTGATGTCTTTGGCTCGCCACCAGTACCAGACAGCAAAGCCGGCGACAAAAAGCCAGAAAAGGGTTCCGAGGGTCAAGGTGCTGACGATCCTGATGATTGCGTTGATGAAGTTGGTTAATTCAACCGCTGGATCGCCAGACTACCTTATTGTGCCGGTTCGGGAAATTGCCGTTTGCGCGGAGCGGCCCCGGTGGTCAGTATCCGACCACACAGCATCTGCAGAAAGTGACTGGTCAGCAGCTGCGCCTGATCCACATGGTTGCCCAGTTGCTCGGATTCCTGATGGGCACTTTCACTGCTCTGCACCGATAGATTGCCCAGCTGCAGCAGGCTCTCCGCCTGCCGTTCGACCTGAAGGGTCAGTGCGGCTTGTTGCTCTGAGGCTCCGGCGACTTCGCGGGCGCAGTCGTCAATGATGTCCATGTCATTCAGTGTGGTCTGCAGGGCCTGGCTGGCTTCATCGGCCATAGTGGCGGTCTGTTCGCAGGTGTTGGTGCCCTCAATGATAACGCTGACTACTGCTCGGGTTTCGGTTTGCAGGCCCTGGATCATGTTGTCAATGCGCTGGGTGGACTCCCGGGTACGCTGAGCCAGGCCCCGCACCTCATCCGCCACCACCGCAAAGCCACGCCCGGATTCTCCGGCCCGTGCGGCTTCAATGGCGGCATTGAGCGCCAGCAGATTGGTTTGTTCGGCAATGTCCGAGATCACCTCAAGCACCACGCTGATGGTGTCGCTGCGCTCGGTGAGTTTGTCCATTTCCTGATTGGCACCGGCCAACTGGTTGCGCAAGCGTGACAGCGCCTGATTCACACCCACCATCTGGTTCTGGCATTGCTGGGCTGATTGCCGGGCGTCCTGGCTGGCTTGCTGGGTGCGGTTGGTCATGTCATTGACTCGGCGCACGCTCTCGGCCAGCTCCTCAAAGGCGAGTGTTATGCTCTCGATATCAGTTTGCTGACTGCGAATGCTGTCGACTGAGCTGGACACCCAGTCCATGGTCTTCTGTTTGCGGCCATGGAGCTTGCCGATATTGGCATGCATTCTGGCGGAAACCGCACGCAGGGTAGCATCGCGTTTCTGTTGGTCGTATTCGATCCAGCCGCCTTCATCGCGCCGGCCGGTGAAGATCCAGGGCATGATCGGGTGGGTGTCGCCGCAGGCTATCCGGGCCGTGCGCACCATCGGTAAGGTCAGCCAGAACAGCACCGCGAACACCGACAGCACCAGTGCCTGCAGCGTCATCATCTGAGGCAGGCTGAGTGCCGACAGACCGAGCATGATCAAGCCGCCGGCGAGCAGGGCGTAAAGGCAGGCAAGTTTAGAGATCAGAGGCGGGCTGATAGCCTGGAAGCGCCGGGGAATCTGTCCCTGGTTCCAGGCCGCGTAGGCCTTCTCAGCCCGTTTGACCTGAGCCTTGGTAGGCCGGGAGCGCACGGACTGAAATTCCACCATTTCGCCATTTTTCAGAATGGGCGTAACGTAAGCATCCACCCAGTAATGGTCGCCATTCTTGCAGCGATTCTTGACGATGCCTCGCCAGGAATCGCCGGCCTGGATGGTGTGCCAGAGGTTGCCGAAAGCGCCCGGAGGCATGTCCGGGTGGCGGATCAGGTTGTGATGCTGGCCGACCAGCTCTTCAATACTGAAGCCGGCAATTTCGGCAAATTCGTCATTGGCGGCAGTAATTCTGCCGGTCAGATCCGTAGTCGTGATCAGGTGGTAATTAGCGGGAAATTCGCGCTCTTTGCCGGTAACCGGTTCATTTCTGCGCATGGATCGCTCCTGTGGATCTTTCTTTTTTGAATACGGCTCTTACTATCGACCTGTAGACGCTGGCGGGGTATCCGCATATTGCAAACTTCGAAACCCCAGTCACGTTTTTCTCCGGCGCTGGTCAAAGGTGATCGTTTTTTGCAAGATATGGGTAGGTTTGCGACATATTCTGCTTATGCTGAATTGGTAAACGTTTTGTGATTGCAGGCTCGGCATGGAAGAAAGGAAAGCGGACAATGCGAATGGTGAACGGACCGGATGTTCCAGGCGGTGATCGGATATCCGTCTGAGGAAGTCTTGGGTCGGGCTTCATCGGTGCTCAGTTCGGGCTTGCATTCCCGGGGGTTCTACCAGGTCATGTGGCAGAGCCTGAACGAACACGGGCGTTGGGAAGGGCTGATCTGGAACCGGCGCCATGGCGTACCTGCACACCTTGCCGGTCCAAGTGTTGAAGATAGATCGTCAGTTTGTCCAGCGGCTGGGCCCGAATGGCCGGGATTCTCGAATTGTCCCAGCCATTCTGACGATTGCCGAGGCGCTCGACCTGGACGTGGTCGCGGAGGGCATCGAAACCGAAGCGCAAAGAGCCAGGCTGCAGGAGCTGAGCTGTCACCGTGGTCAGGGCTACCTGATGGCCCGCCCGGTGCCCCTGGCTCAACTGGTTCTGGCATGAACCCGGTGCGGATATCTGTCGCATAATTGATGACCGTCAATTGAGACTGGTTCAGTGGCCAGTTTTTGAGCATTTTGCAAGATTTGGCTAGGGCTCCCGTCACCTGTGGCTTAAAAGGGCTGGTTCACCCATTGCCTTTGCGAGCTGTATGCGAACTCTCAGTGCCAAACCAGATCTGCAAGCCTATCTCCGCCTGAGCAGTGCTTCTCTGGGAGAGTGGCTGACCGCTATCAGAGAGATGGTGGGCTGCGATGATATCGAATGCCGGCTGAGTAAGCCCAAAGCAGTGGTTGGCTCTTTGTCGGTGCTGGAGGTGGATGCCGGCACGGTTTCTGTGCACGACCTGGCCCAGGACATGGAACTTAGCCACTGCCGTCTGCCCCAGGCGCTGCTGGTCGCCCGGATTCACGGTCAGGGCGATGTGGTATTGTCGAGCGGCATCCGGTTTTCCATCTGTCCATCGGTGATGATTCCGGCAAACCAGAGCTTCACGCTCCGGGCCCGCGAAGGCACTCGCCTGGCGTTGGTTTATCCGGTGATGTTTTCCCCGCCGGTATTGCCTCAGGAACCGCTGAATTTGGCTCTGGCCGGGCACGTTTACCGGTTTCTGTTACGGTCGGATTATTCTCAGGATCACAAGGATGCCAGCCGTGCAGCCACCGAGTTTTTTGCTCAGCTCGCGCAACCATGGGGTGCAGGCAACTGGGAGCTCTCGGACGAACTGCCGGAACTTGATCGTCGGCTGGCTCGGGTTATCGAAAAAATACGAGGAGAGCCAGAGTGGGACTTCGATCTGCAGGAGCTGGCCCAGCACTCCGGTGCCAGTGAGCGCAACCTGTATTACCTGATGAAGCGGGAAATCGGAATGACGCCCTACCGTTTTTATCAACGTTGCCGTCTGATCCGGGTGCGCCGGCGCCTGGTGGACTGCCAGTGCGACGTGCCCCACATCTCCTGGTATGCGGCCGATGAGGGCTTTTCTCACCTGGGGCGTTTTGCGGCCATGTATCGTGAGCACTTCGGGGAGTTGCCGAGCGAGACCGTGCAATGGCGGCGCCGGTTACAGGAGCGCTCGGCGGTGGAGCTGCCCAGGGTGGTCATCTCCTGAAATGAAAAAGCCCGCTACGATATCTCGCAGCGGGCTTTGTTTTGCCGGTGGTCAGTGACTATCGGCTTTCGCAATTCCCTTGTCGTCTGGCTCTCCTTCATCGTACCCGGCCTGGGCAGAGCCGTGATGATCACGGCCCAGCAGGATATAGAACGCGGGCAGGACAAACACGGTAAACAGGGTGCCGATGCCAAGGCCGGCACTGATGGTCAGACCGATGGCAAAGCGGCTCTCTGCGCCAGGGCCGACCGCAATCAGCAATGGCACCATGGCAAAGATCAGCGCCAGCGAGGTCATGATGATCGGACGCAGCCGGATGGCCGACGCCTCGATCACCGCCTCGACCTTGCCCAGACCCTTGTCTTTCTGCAGTTGGTTGGCGAATTCCACAATCAGGATGCCGTTCTTGGAGACCACGCCAATCAGAGTGATCAGCCCCACCTGGGTGTAGATGTTCATGGAGGCGAAGCCGAGCACGATGAAGGCCATAGCACCGGCTACCGACATGGGTACCGACACCAGAATGATGAACGGATCACGCCAGCTCTCGAACTGCGCCGCCAGCACCAGATAGATTACCAGCAGCGACAGGAAGAAAGTCACCATCAGGGCGCTGCCTTGCGTGGCTAGCTGACGGGACTCGCCGGTATAATCGAAGTTGAAGCCTTGCGGGAATACCTCGCCGGCTGTCTGCTCCATGAAGTCCATGGCAGTGCCCGCCGCCACCCCGGGCATGATCACACCCTCCAGGGTCAGTGAGTTCAACTGGTTGAACTGGGTCCGGTTGGACGGCTCCACCTCTTCGCTGAAACTCACCATGGTTGAGAGTGGTACCAACTCACCGCCACCCGAGCGAATGTAGTAATCGTCCAGCGCATCCCGACTGGTGCGGAACTCATCGCCAACCTGGGGAATGACCTGGTAGGAACGGCCTTCCATGTTGAAACGATTGATATAACCGCCGCTGAGCATGCTGGCCAGGGACTGGCCCACGTCGCGCATGGACAGGCCGAGATCTGCCACCCGGTCCCGGTCGACATTGATGCGGGTAACTGGCTTGTCGAAGTTGATGGATTTTTGCAGGAACATGAAGTTACCGCTCTGCATAGCCTTGCCAAGCAGTTCGTCGGCCACTTGATCCAGCTGCTCGTAACTGTCACCGGTGGTTACTACAAACTGGAAAGGCAGGCCGCCACCGGAGCCGGGCAGAGCGGGCAGCGGGAACACCGCCGTTTGCAGGCCGGTGACTTTCTTGAGTTCTGCATCCAGCTGGGGTTGTACCTCAAACTGACTGATTTCGCGCTCGCTCCAGGGTGCCAGTTTGAAGCCGCCAAACACCGCATTCGGGCTGGTAATGCCCAGAATCATGAAGTCCTCGTTGTAACCAGGCACTTCTGACATGCGTTGCTGTACTTCCTGGCCGTGGTCAAACAGATAGTCCAGGGTTGATGTTTCCGGGCCCAGACCCTGATAAAACAGGATGCCCTGGTCTTCGGTCGGCGCCAGCTCGTTCTGGCTCATCATCACCATGAAGTAGATCGAGCCCAGCACCACCAGCGCGAAAAACACCACCACCGATTTGGTTTGCATCAGCGAAGTGAGTGCGCGCTTGTAAGTTCCGGCCAAACCGTTGAAAGTTTTCTCCACCAGCACTTCAAACCGGCCGGGATTGCCGTGAGGTTTGAGCACCTTGCTTGAAAGCATGGGTGACAAGGTCAGCGCAACAACCCCTGAAATAACCACGGTGCCTGCCAGGGTGAAGGCAAACTCGGTGAACAGGGAGCCGACCAGTCCACCCATAAAACCGATGGGGGCATAGACCGCCACCAAGGTGGTGGTCATCGCGATGATTGGCGTGGCCATTTCGCGGGCACCGTGCAAGGCCGCCTCAAAGCGGGACTCCCCTTGCTCGATGTGCCGATGCACGTTTTCCACCATGATGATAGCGTCGTCCACTACCAGCCCGATGGCGAGCACCATCGCCAGCAACGTCAGCAGGTTGACGGAAAATCCGAAGATCAGCATCACGAAGGCGCCACCAATCAGCGACAGCGGTACCGCCACCGAGGGAACAATGGCGGCACGGACGGAGCCCAGGCACAGAAATACCACCACCAGAACAATGACCATGGCTTCCAGCAGGGTGACAATGACTTCGTTGATGGAATCTTCGATAAAGTCAGAAGCATCGTAGGCCAGGCGCACATCCAGCCCGCTGGGTAACTGGCTTTCGATTTCGGGCAGCTGATCCTTGACCAGTCCGGCTACGGTCAACGGGTTGGCGCCCGGGGCCAGTTCAATGGCTACATAGGTGGCAGGCTGGCCCTTATACAAAGCAAGCTGATCATAGGTCTGGGAGCCCAGTTCCACTTCGGCGATGTCCTGCAGGCGAATCAGCGTGCCATTGGCTTGTTTGACCACCAGGTTCCGGAAGGCGTCAGGATCGGCAATGTCGGTGTCACTGGTCAGGCTGATTTCGGTGTAGCGGTCCCGGGTTTTACCGACCGCTGCCTGGTAGTTGTTGGCGCGCAGTTTGTCTGCCACTTCGACCGGGGTCATATCCACTGCTGCCAGCCTTTCCGGGTCCAGCCAAACTCTCAGGGCGAAGGTCCGGCCCAGCAACTGGGCTTTGCCAACGCCGGCCAGCGCCTGCAGTTTCGGTTGCACGACGCGGGTCAGGTAATCGGTGATCTGGGGTACCTCCAGGTCGGTGCTGTAAAACGCGATGTACATGAGTGCGTTGTCATCACCCGTGGTAGAGGCGATCACGGGATCCTGTGCGTCGCCTGGCAGCACGTTGCGCTGGCTGGCGACCTTGGCCTGGATTTCCGCCAGTGCGGCGTTGGCGTCGTAATTCAGTACCATTTTGGCCTGAATCGTGGACACGCCCTGAGAACTGGTCGAGGTTAGATAGTCGATGCCACTGGCCTCGGCAATCGCCTGCTGCAAGGGCGTGGTGATAAAGCCCTTGATCAGGTCTGAGCTGGCACCGGGGTAGGCGGTGGTCACCGTAACCGTGGTGCTTTCCAGCTTGGGGTACTGGCGGACTTCCATTTCCATGGCCGCCCGGACACCGATCAGCAGGATCAGCAGGCTAACCACTGTGGCTAATACTGGCCGATGGACAAAAATGTCAGTGAAGCGCATTACTCAGACGCCTCCTGCTCAGACTTGTCCTGAATCTCTACCCGCTGGCCGGCACGCAGTCGCAGCAGACCCTTGGCAACTACCGTTTCACCGGACTCGAGGCCAGACAATACCGCTGTTCGTCCATTGCGAACCTCGCCCGTCGTCACGCTGCGCCGGCTGACGACCAGCTCACCTTTGTCGTTTTCCTCCACCACAAACACAAAATTGCCGTAAGTGTTATAGGAAATAGCGGTTCTGGGCAGGGTAACCACTTCATTATTTGTGGGTTGGCCGGTCAGAATTGTGGCAAACATACCCGGGCGAAGTTTGCCATCTTCGTTGTCCAGTGTGGCTCGCATGCGAACGGTCCGGGTTTCCGGGTTGACCGAGGTGTTGATGGCGCTGACTTTCCCTTCGAACTGCTGATCCGGAACGGCGGCGACGGTGACGGCCACCGGAAAGCCACGTTCAACATTGGGCAGGTACTTTTCAGACAGGGTGTAGTCCACGTAGATCGGATGCAGCATGTTGATCTCTACAATGGATGTGCCGGTGGCAATATACTCGCCCTGGTCCACCATGCGGATGCCCAGGTTGCCGTCAAACGGCGCGCGGATCACCTTCTTGTTGAGTTGGGCTTCGGCTTCGTTTACGCGGGCCTGGGCGGCATCAAAATTGGCCTTGGACTCGTCGTACTGGGATTGCGACACCGCACGCCTTGGCAGCAGGTCGGACACCCGTTTGAATTCCTGCTCGGCCAGTTGTGCTTCCGCGCGCCGGGTGCGCAAGGCGGCTTCGTCGATGGCGGCGTCCAGACGGATCAATATGTCACCGCTCTGCACCGCATCGCCGGATTCAAAATTGATACTTTCAATGACCCCCGGCACTTCGTTTGCCACTTCAATACCGTTGATAGCCTCAACACTGCCGACCGCCTTGATACTGGGCTGCCAGCTTTCAGTGGTGGCGTCGGTAACCGAAATAATAGCCGGGGGCTGGGGCTGGGAGAATTGCTCCTGCATCTGGCCAAATTCGTAGAACTTGTAACCAAAGATGCCGCCGAGAACGACACCCAGAAAAATGAGGACGAGGATAAAACGGGACGCAGTGCGCATAGATGAGTTCCTGGGGCTTGGTTTCCTGATACTGATATGGTCGCCTTGACGGGCAGACTGATAGCTGTCCTTGCGAATCAGAGAGTGGCGACCGTAGTGACATTCGTCGGTAGAATGCGCGTTCAGCAATAACGAATAGGATGCTACAAAAGGAGCAGCGATTTGTCACTATATTGCCGCCAATACACAGTATAACTACTGCGTTAAGATTACGCTGCTGCAGCCAGTACAGATTTCTTTAGTTGGCTGTGGGGGCAGATGCTTATTCAGAAAAAGCACAGGCCTGTTATTCTCAGTTTACGAATCAAAACGATGAGGAGTTGGAGTGCAGCTGATTCTTGGCCTGGCCCTGGCGGCCGCCGTGTTCGTCATCCTGAAAAAATGGGGTGCGCTGTCGCCGGAGCGTCAAAAAGCGGCGGTCTGTAAGATGGCACTGGTGATCGGTGGCGCGCTGCTGCTGTTCATGGTGTTGACCGGCCGGGTGCATGTGCTGACTGCGGCGGTGGCTGCGCTGATTCCGCTGCTGCGAAAACTGCCGGCGTTGCTGAAGTTTGCTCCCATGATCCGCCGGGCCATGGGAGATTCCAGCGGCCCCGACGCTGGTGATCAGTCGCAGGCGGGCGAGAACGCCGTCGCCCGTACCGGGATGACCAGGCAGGAAGCCTGCGACATTCTGGGAGTGAAGCCTGGCTGCAGTCGAGAGGAGATCACCGCGGCCCATCGCCGGCTGATGCTGAAAGTCCACCCGGACCGGGGTGGGAACGATTACCTGGCCGCCAAACTCAACGAGGCCAGAGAACTGCTGCTTGGTAAAGGCCGTGCCTGATCAGGGCAGAATGTCCACTTTTACATCGACCGACTGATTTTCAGAGCGGTTACCGGTGACCCGATAGGTAATGCCATCCTGCCGGTGGCTGCTGGACGTGCTGGTGCCGCCTAGCGACACCCATTGCCCGGGTTCGACCCGGCGAACGGTCATCAGAGCCTCGGTTTCGTAACCGGGCACTGCGGCCCGGTCGGCTTCGAAGGAAACAATGCTGAGCTCCACCGCCTGATCGGATATTGCCTGCGGGGTCACCACAAAGCCGCTGCGGGTTTCCACTCGCTCCAGAATTACCGCCGGGTTACGACCACCCTGAATCGCGAAGGGCAGGGTGCGCACGTTGCCGGAGGTGATGTGCGCGGACTGGCCGTCCTGAACCACCAGTTGTCGCTCAGTATTCGAGTTGGTGCTGGTGGTGCGGCGCTCGATACTGGCCCCGGCGCGATGGCCGGATGCCGTCACGCCACCGCCGGACTGTTTACCGCCAATATCCTGGCGATAGCGTACACTAATGCGCATCTGCACTGGCGGCACATCAATCGACTCAATCAGCATGCCGATCTCGTCCAGTAACTCGGTCTGGCCACGGACCACGATTTGTTGGCCGCGAGCAACCACGGACACCTGGGCCTGTTGATACAGCGCCTTGATCTGGCTGGCGATATCGGCAGAAGTGCGGTTACTGAGCGGGTAGACCCGGGATTCTGTCTGAGCAGCAACCAGTGTCGAACACAGTGCTAACACCAGGGTGAACAGAACAGTCATCCACGAGTGCGCTGGGCGTATCGTCATCTGGGCCTCCGGAGCCGTGTAAAGTGAACCCGCCAAAATAATCCGGATTGCGGGTTGCCAATCTGAAAACCACGGGGTTATAGTGAAAAGCATGAAGACCATACACACAGCCTGTCAATTGAATGTTCTGAAAGCTTTCGGTGAAAAACGGAAGGCGGCGGCTTCTGCGGTGTATTTTTGGTGGTTTGGTTATGGCTTTTATTTTAGCCACAGCCCGGGCCGCCCGTAAGATCTTCATCGACCGAACATAGCGAGGAAGGCAGCCCGGCAACCAACCCAGGCTGCCACCGGACTTCAAAAAAAGCCCCGACTGGTAGCCCAGCCGGGGCTTTTTTTGATTCTGACACAGGGAACACAGGAACACTGACATGAACATGCCTCTGAAATCTGAGACTCTGAATGCGAACGCATCGCATGCCTGCCAGCAACGACAAGAAGCCACGTTGCCAACGGCTGCCGAATTACGCCAGCAGTTCCCTGCTGGTGAGGTGCTGACCCGGGCCATTGCCGGCTACCGGGACCAGATCCGGGGCGTGCTCCACGGTCAGGACCCGCGCATCCTGATTGTGATGGGGCCCTGTTCCTTGCACGATGAACACGCGGCGCTGGAGTACGGCACCAGGCTCAAGGCGCTGGCAGATGACGTCAGTGACCAGTTCCTGATTGTGATGCGGGCCTACCTGGAAAAGCCGCGCACTACCGTTGGCTGGAAAGGCCTGCTGTACGATCCGGAGCGCACCGGCCAGGGTGATCTGAAGCAGGGTCTTGAGCGGTCCCGCAAGCTGTTGTTAGAGTTGTCAGAACTAGGCTTGCCACTGGCAACCGAAGCCCTGAGCCCGTTCATGATGGACTACCTGGGTGACCTGGTGAGCTGGACAGCAATCGGTGCCCGCACCACCGAATCCCAGATTCATCGGGAAATGGTCAGCGGTTTGCCGATGCCGACCGGTTTCAAGAACGGGACCGATGGTGGCGTTGCGGTGGCCACCCATGCCATGCAGTCTGCTTCGTATCCGCACCACCATCTGGGCATTTCCCACGCTGGCGCTCCGGTGATGATTACCACCGCCGGCAATCCGGACACTCATCTGGTGCTGCGCGGTGGCCGGGGTGTCACCAATTACGATGCCGTGAGTATTGCCAAGGCCGTGAAGGAACTGCAGAAAGCTGGCGTGTCGACGGCCGTGATGGTCGATTGCAGCCATGATAATGCCTGCAAACAGGCGGAGCGACAGCTGGCCATTGCCCGTGAGGTTGTCGCCCAAAAACGTGCAGGGAACACTCACATCAAAGGGTTGATGTTGGAGAGCTTTCTGGCCCCCGGTCGTCAGGATGACGGCGACAATCTGATCTACGGCTGTTCGATCACCGATCCGTGCCTGGCGTGGGATCAGACAGAGGCTCTGATCCGCTCACTGTAGACAGCAGTAGTTGCCCGGCCAACAGCACCAGGATTCCGCCCATCAGCCTGTCCAGCCAGTGTCCGAACCGGTAAAAGCCCCGGCGGACACGGGGTTGAGTGAAGAATACCGCTACCAGGGCGAACCAGAGCCCGGTGGCAACGGCCATATAGAGACCATAGCCGGCTTGCAGCAGTATTGGCGTGCCGGGATTGATCACCACCGAAAACAGCGACACGAAAAACAGCGTGGCTTTGGGGTTAAGAGCGTTGGTCAGAAACCCGAGCCGAAAGGCGCCCCAACCGGTCTGGATCTTGCCGTTATTAGCGTCTACGTGAACGCTGCCCGGTTTTGCCCGAAGGCAATGCCAGGCAATCCACAGCAGGTACAGCGCCCCGATCACTTTCAGTGTTGTAAACAGCATGATTGACTGCTGGATGATCAGGCCAATGCCCAGCAGCGAATAACCCACGTGCAGAAGAATGCCCAAGCCAATACCGCTGGCGCTTAGCAGTGCATTGCGACGTGATTGTGTCAGGGCCTGTCTGAGCATGATCGCAAAGTCCGGCCCGGGGCTGGCAACGGCCAGCAGGTGGACCAGGGCAACGGTCAGGAATTCCAGCCAGTAATTATTGTGCACCTGAAATCTCCGGTAAACGTGAACAGCTTGCCAAGGGGGCGTAATCGTAACCCGCAAGCATAAGCGGATTTTTTCTCGGTTTCACCTGTCAGGCACCGGTAAGGTTTCTATACTTGTGGTTTAACTGACCGAATTTTCGAGTTTTTTGATCGCCGGGAGGCATGATGGACAAGCGTGACGTGGATGTAGCCATTATCGGGGCTGGCACGGCCGGCATGGTCGCCTATCAGCGGGTGCGCAAGGTGACCGACCGAGTGGTGCTGATCGAGGGCGAGCAGTATGGCACGACCTGCGCAAGAGTCGGGTGCATGCCCAGCAAACTGCTGATAGCCGCCGCTGAGCGGGCTCACGATGTGGCAACGGCTGAGCACTTTGGCGTGCTGGCCGGCGAGGTGCGAGTAGATGGCCGGCGGGTGATGGAGCGCGTTCGTGTCGAGCGTGACCGGTTTGTGGCGCCGGTGGTTCATTCCATGGAGTCCTTGCCGGAAGCACACCGGCTGATGGGGCATGCCCGGTTTGTCGACGGTCACCGGTTAGACGTGGGTGGCCACACCGAGGTTCAAGCCGGGCGCATTATTATTGCTACCGGATCGCGGGCCAATATTCCGGGCATGTTGAAAGAAGCCAAAGACCGCCTGATCGTCAATGATGACGTGTTTGACTGGCAGGACTTGCCAGGATCCGTCGCGGTGTTTGGTCCCGGTGTGATTGGGTTGGAATTGGGTCAGGCATTGAGCCGGCTGGGAGTGCGTGTGCGCTTGTTCGGCATCGGTGGTGGGATTGGCAGCCTGCGGGATGAAAAGATCAGGGACTATGCCCTGAAGATTTTCGGGAAAGAGTTTGCGCTGAGCCCGAAAGCCGACACCAAAAAAGTGGAGCGCACGGAGCAGGGCGTTAAGGTTACCTGGCAGGAGAATGGCAAAGAACATCAGGAAACCTTCGATTACCTGCTTGCGGCCACTGGCCGACGGCCCAACGTGGATAACCTGGACATCCAGAATGCCGGTATCGAGCTGGATGACCGGGGTATGCCTGACTTTGATGCCTATACTCTGCGTTGCGGCGACAGCCACATCTTTATCGCCGGTGATGTAAACAACCATCGGCCGCTGCTGCATGAGGCGGCTGATGAAGGCCGGATTGCCGGCGATAATGCGGCCGCCTGGCCCGAGGTCAAGGTCGGACTGCGCAAAACGCCGCTGGCGGTGGTATTTTGCGAGCCGCAGATCGCCTCGGTGGGGCTGACCATCGATCAGGTTGATGCAAAATGTCAGGGTCGTTTTGCTGTTGGTGAGGTGAGTTTCGAAGATCAGGGTCGCAGCAAGGTCATCAACAAAGACCGGGGCCTGCTGAGGGTTTATGGTGAGCACGGCAGCGGCCTGTTCATGGGCGCGGAAATGTTCGGTCCGGCGGCAGAGCACATTGCTCATCTGTTGGCGTGGTCAGTACAACAGCGACTGACGGTTAGTAAAATGCTGGAAATGCCGTTCTATCACCCGGTCATTGAGGAAGGTTTGCGAACAGCATTGAAGGATCTTAACCGCAACCTCAATATCGGCCCTCAGCCTGCTGAAGGCTGCATGGATTGCGGACCAGGGGTCTGACCTGGCGCGCCACCATGCGCTTCGGGCTTGATCTGAATCAGCAGCCCGGTGCCGTGTTTTGCCGTAGGCTCACGGCTTCAGCGGTTGTATTTTGCTGGTGCCGTGCCCATATCTTTTCATGGAAAAAGTAGGCAACGGTATTGATGGCAGGTTCCACCATGGCAATCAGACTGCCAATCAGAATGTCGCCGGTCAGCAGGTAGGCCACTGAGAACGCCACGATAAAGTGGGTGATGGCAAAGGTGATCGTTTTCATCAATGACTGGTCACCTTTTGCGCCGTGATTGTGAACAAAGTCTTTAAGTGCGCTCATGATCAACTCCGCATGGGTCAGGTGTATATCTTCATTTAAGAGCAAACGAGAATTATTTCCAAATAGATTGTGCAATTCTTGATGATAGCTGAGCTCTATAGAGTTTTATTTCCCCATATAATCTTTTGCTATTGCATGAATTAAAGATCATTACTTCAGTCACGCCATTCAAGGTTTTAGAGTGGTGTTATCGAAAGCAAAAACCCTAACGCGAATCAGGAGGTTCAATATGGGTAAGAATTTCATAGGTCTCGATACAGACAAGACACAAAATCTTGCCGACTCTTTGAATGGATTGTTGGCTAACTACCAGATCTTTTACATGAACGTGCGCGGTTACCACTGGAACATCAAAGGTGATAATTTTTTCGAGCTGCACGCCAAATTCGAAGAGCTGTATGACGACTTGCTACTAAAGATCGACGAGATCGCCGAGCGGGTTTTGACGCTGGGCCATCGTCCTTCTCACGCATACAGTACTTACATCGAGACGTCCGACGTGCCAGAGCGTAAAGACGTTGCCGACGGCAAGGACGCAGTGAGCAACATCGTGGAAAGCTTTGGCAAACTGATTGCCAAGCAGCGTGACCTGCTGAGCCTGGCCGGCGAAGCCGATGACGAAGGTACCGCGGCTTTGATGAGCGACTACATCGCGCAGCAGGAAAAAACCGTGTGGATGTACCGGAGCTATCTGGGACAGTAACACCTGCCTAATAATTGTGTTTTAAGATAGGCGGCCTGCGGGCCGCTTTTTTGTGCGTACCGTGTTTGCATTATTTGCTTCGTGAAACTTTCGCGTAAATGTCTCTGAGGTGTCATATCGCCTCCCTAAGGTGTAATGGACAAATACCTACAGGGAAACATGAGGCAACCATGGAACTTCGCAAATCTCTCGTTACCGCTGCCATCTTGGCTTCTACACTGGGCTTGACTGCTTGTGATGGGGACGATGGTGACAATGGCGTCGCCGGCACCAGTCAGACCACCATAGAACTCAACGTGCTCGGAACCTACGCCAGTGGCATTTTTGATCAGAGCGCTGCGGAAATCGTCGCGCACGATCCGGCTAATCAGCGTCTTTTCGTGATCAATGCCAAGGATGCTAGCGTCGACGTGCTGGATATTCAGGATCCAACGCAGCCTGTAAAAATGGCGACCATCGACGCTACAAAGGAAGGTGCGACAGCCAACGGAGTAGCGGTGTACGGGAATCTGGTCGCTGTCGCCATTGAAGCAGAGGTTAAGCAGGATAATGGCAAGGTTGTGTTCTACAACACCGGTGACCTGGGCAAAGTGGGTGAGGTTGAAGTTGGGGCATTGCCTGACATGGTGACGTTTACCCGGGATGGTCGGAAAGTGCTTGTGGCCAACGAAGGCGAGCCCAGCGACGACTACACCGTTGATCCCGAGGGCTCGGTTAGCATTATTGACTTGTCTGCCGGGGTAGCTGGTGCGACGGTTACCACCGCGGATTTCAGAGCATTTAACGGTCAGGAGGACGAGCTGCGGGCCGCTGGGGTGCGAATCTTCGGGCCGGGTGCCAGCGCGGCACAAGACTTTGAGCCCGAATACATTGCGGTGTCCATAGACAACACCAAAGCGTGGGTTGCGCTGCAGGAGAATAACGCTGTGGCGGTACTGGATATCGAAGCGGGCGTGATTGCTCGCATTCTGCCCTTAGGCTTCAAGGATCACAGCATCCTTGGCAATGAACTCGACGCCAGCAACCGCGACTTGAACGAAATCGACAACGACGGCCGTATTAATATCCGCAACTGGCCGGTGAAAGGAATGTACCAACCTGACGCGATTACCAGCTACGGCTTTAATGGCAAAACCTATTACATTACCGCCAATGAGGGCGACGCCAGGGATTACGGCGGTTTTAGCGAAGAATTCCGGGTCAAGGACCTGAAACTGGCCCCCGGTGCTTTTCCGGAGGGCATTGGCAACGATGAGAACCTGGGCAGATTGAAAGTCACCTCCACCTTGGGGGTCAGCAATGGCTGTGACCCCTCGAATCCTGCCACCAACGTGGAAGTGGATTGCGAGTACAGCGAACTCTATTCCTACGGTGCCAGGTCTTTCTCCATTTGGTCCGAGGACGGTGCGCTGTTGTTCGACAGTGGCAGCGAGTTCGAGCGGATTACAGCCCGCATGATCCCCGCCAACTTCAACGGCAATAACGACGAAAATTCTTTTGACAACCGCTCCGATGACAAGGGGCCCGAGCCGGAAGGGGTGGTGACCGGTGAAATCAACGGGCAGACGTTTGCCTTCATTGGTCTCGAACGGGTGGGCGGTATCATGGTGTATAACGTTACCAATCCGCAGAACGCGGTGTTTGTTCAGTATCTGAACAATCGGAATTTCTCCGCCACCCAGGATGAGCTAGAAGCCGGTATGGCCGGAGATCTCGGGCCGGAAGGGCTGGCCTTTATTGCTGCTGAAGATAGCCCCAACGGCGAGCCGATGTTGGCCGTGGGAAATGAAGTCAGTGGCACCACCACGCTGTACGGGATCGATGTGATCGAGCTGACCGCAAACTGAAGACGAAGGCGTTGCTACTGCTGATACGAACCCCGCCCGGAAAGGCGGGGTTTTCTGCTTTGGGTAGGATGTCAGCGAAAAAAAGCCGCCACCATTCCTTAACGTTTTTGTCATAAATCTTCGTTACGGTAACTTTCATATCCGCTTATGAAGCACTGTCACTGCGTGACATCCGAGGAGAATTCGCTATGAGTTTTATTCAGAAAATTCCAGCATTGGGCGCCGCTACCATGGCACTGGCCCTGTCATTCAACAGTGCGGTTGTGGCCTCTGAAACTAAATTGACAGAAGTCTGCCCCAGCCCGATCCGGATGGCAGATACCGGAATAGAAGGAATGGGCCAGTTGCGTGAAGCATTCGGGCCGTTCAGCGATGAATTCAAGGCAATAACCGGCCTGGATTTGGCGTTGTTTTCCCTGAGCAACCGCACGGCTGCTGGCAGTGCGCTCCAATTCGATGATGTTGATCTGGTGTTTGCTGGTCCCTCGGAGTTCGTACTGTTTAATCAGCGTCAGCCTGTCGAAATACTGTTTACCATCGAACGCCCTCATTATGGCAGCAGCTTTTTCGTGAAAAATGACAGCAATATCAAAAGCCTGAAAGACTTGAAAGGACAGCGCGTCGCTTTGAAAGATGTTGGTTCCACAAGCGGCCACATCATCCCCAGCCAAATGCTCGTCCAGGCTGGCCTGGACCTGTCCAGGGATCTGAACATTGTCATGGCTGGTGATGCCCGGATTGCCGCGCTGGTCAATGATGACGTAGCCGCTATGGGCGGTGGTAATCGGGATATCGAGAAAATTGAAGCGTTAGACCCCAGTGGCAGCTATCGAGTGATTGCCAAGAGTGACCGCTTGCCGGGCGACCCCGTTGTTATGAGGGCCAATCTTCCCGAGGAATGCAAAACCGGCTTACGTAACACGCTTGCAGCCCACAGTGAGCAACTTTGGGAGGCTTTGATTGCCACCGAGCGCAATGAAGGCAAGTTCCTCAATCGGGATTCCTATATGGCATTCGACATTCAGCCCGACGATTACAGTGTCATTCGTGAAGCCTATGCGAATGCGGGTATTGATCTGAACTGATCGGAAGCCTTCAGAAACGCCAATCTATAGCCCGGGAGGCTGTTGTATCCCGGGCTTTTGTTATTTTGCAGGCATAACCCCATGAGCTCGATCACGATTCGTAATCTCAATAAATACTATGGCGCTTTGCACGTTTTGCGGTCACTTGATTTATCCATCGCGAGTGGAGAAGGCGTGGTCTTGCTTGGCGCCAATGGCTGCGGCAAGTCCACCTTGATGAAATGTCTTAATGGACTGGAAACGCCGCAATCCGGATCTATTGTCATCGATCAGAACGATGTCACAACTGCCAAGGGGCTGCGGCTTCGAAGTATCCGCCGGGATATAGGCGTTGTCTTTCAGCAGTTTAATCTGGTTGAAAATCTGACTGTCTTTCAGAATGTGCTCTATGGTGCGATGGGCCAACGCCGGGGTGGTTTGCTAACCGTATGGAATTCCCTGGCGCCTAAAGATACTCGCGAAAAAGCCATGCACTGTTTGAGCAGAGTTCGTATGGCGGATAAAGCCAGTAGCCGCTGCCGAGACTTGTCAGGTGGGCAACAGCAGCGGGTGGCGATCGCCAGAATGTTGATGCAAAGCCCGAAAATCATTCTTGCCGATGAACCTGTTGCGAGCCTGGACCCGAAGGCCGGGATTGAAGTGATGGATCTGCTTTGGGAGGTTGTACGTGAGCATAACATGACGGTGTTCTGCACCTTGCATCAGCTTGATCTTGCTCAGAATTACGCCGACCGCATTGTTGGCATGAAAGCCGGCCAAATCGTATTCGATTCCAGCAATTCCTCTGCTGATAAAGAATCGCTGGCACAGCTGTACCAAGGAGATACTCGAGTAGATGGCGCTTCGAGTCATGAGAACGAGTACGCGGCTCCAAATAACCGTCCAGCGGAGATTGCATGAATACCAAGCAAGAGCCTCAGTCTAGCCATATGCCGCCAAGGTTGACCTCGCCGTCATGGTTCGCCTGGCTGGTCATCGTTGTGTTTGCGTTTTTGTTTTTTCAGGGTTTCAGCTCGGCAGAGATATCACTGGAGCGATTAGTAAAAGGTGCGCGCAACCTGTCAACATTTTTAGGCCAGGCAATACCGCCTGACTGGTCGAATATGGACGTCATTGCCAATGCCATGCTGGAAACCCTTTATATGGCGATTGTTGGCGTCACCGTCGGGATTGTTCTGAGCGTTCCGTTTGCCTTATTGGCATCCAGAAACACTGCGCCACATCCCATCGTTCGAACCATCACTCGCTTCATGATAGCGACGATGAGAACCATACCGGATCTGATCTGGGCGTTGATCTTTGTTGTCGCGGTCGGATTGGGGCCTCTGGCCGGCATTTTGGCGATCATTCTGGATACCATTGGCTTTGCTGCCCGCTTCTTCTCGGAACGCATCGAGGAAGTGCGCCCGGGCCCTGCCAATGCCTTAACAGCCAGCGGCGCGGGCAGGGTTTCCGTAATCATGGGGGCGATATTGCCGGAGACGCTGGCGTCAATGTCTGCCACCAGCCTCTACAGTGTAGAAAAGGCGATACGTTCGGCTGTCACTCTGGGATTGGTGGGAGCGGGTGGTATTGGGGTAGAGCTTTCCACAGCAATGCGGCTATTTCAATTTGATAAAGCCTTTTCCATCATTATCGTCGTGCTCCTAGTGGTCATCGGATTCGAGCAACTCTCATCGATGATTCGTAAGCGTGTCATCTGAAGCCTGACTGCCATCGATGCACAAAAACTGTATTTATAACAATCTGTAATAGCCCTGTCACAAGTCCCCTCCATAGTGTCGTCTTAATTGAGTTAACACCTGCGCCGGGCAACCCCCGGCGTTTTTTAACGCATTGGCGTTAGAAGGGATGGGTGAAACCTGATTTTAACATTTGGTGGTTAGCCTGTTCGCAGAAGTCGCCGGTTACCACTCACTGGATTCAAAGCGTGAAGAGATTTTCAACAGTTACATTTCTGGTTGCTGCTTTGGTGCCGGTCTCGGCCGTCGCCGGGACTGAGTTGAACCTCGGCGCCTGCGTCAGTGTGCAGGCCGTCAACGGCAGTGAGCAACGCGCCAGCTCCGGACAGAGTCTGAAACTGGATGACGGTACCCAGCAGCTGGTAGTCGAGTGCACGGCAGAGATTGGCCGGGAAGCAATCCTTGAGGCCAGCAATGCTTTTGTATTGGTGTTCACCGAAGAAAGTACAGAGCTGACCCTGTCAGCTCCGGAGATTCGCTCTCGACGGGACATGGATGCCTTCAACCGTCAGGGCAACTGGACCCTGGTTGATGGCAAGGGTCGCCCGGTGGATTTCACCTCAGACATCCTCGAGAAAGAAGGTTTTCAGCTGGTCCGCGATTACCCGCGAGAGCTGGAAGCCTATAACCGTTCCGGCGCTGTGGCAGCAGTGACTGCCCGCGCAGAAACCGTCGGCACTGAGCTGACAAGCAACCAGGAAGGGTTGCTGCTGGATTCGCAAGCTGATCCGGATCAGGAAATGGTCAGCAGGATGCTGCGCTACTGGTATCTGAAAGCTGACGAAAAGACTCGAAAAGAGTGGGACAGCTGGATTGATTCCAGCGAAAGATAATCATCAAACCAAACTGAAAGTGGAGTTATAACAAATGAAGAAGCTTCTTCTGGCTGTTGCTGTGTCTACCATCGCCGTAGGTTCTGTCAATGCAGCTACCGTGTACGAGAAAGACGGTTTTACTTACAAGCTGAACGGTGATTTCCAGATTCAGTTGCGCAAGAATATTGGTGACGATACCAGCGAATATGTGGACTTCGATGATCTGGAGCTGAAAAATTACGTCAGCTACGATCTGGGCAACGACATGAAAGCTTTCGGTCGTCTGGATTTTGATTTCAAAGATCACGCCAACGGCAAAGATGTCAACAAACCCATTGAAGAAGCCTACGTGGGTATCCAGTACGGCGTAACTTCTTTCTCTTTCGGTAAGCAAAGCTTTGCTTCTGATGAGTTCGGAGTCGAAGAAGCTTATGAAGCACCGCTGGACGAAGATCAGTTTGATGCCGTCGATACCGATGGTGATGATACTTTCCGTGTAGATGTAGAGCTGGATAACGTTTACCTGGTCGCTTCTTACGAACTGGAAGCTGAAGACAAAAACGGTATCACCGGCGAATTCTTTGACCTGTTTGCGTCTACCAAGATTGCAGGCCTGACTCTGGCCGCTGCTTACCAGCAACACACACCGCTTCTTGCTGCTGACTCCCTGGATACCTATGGTCTGAGCGCCGCTTATGACTTCGGCATTTTCGGGCTGGCCGCAGACTACAGTGTCACCGATAATGGAAACACTGACCTGGAAACAACTCTGTACAACGTAGCCGCCACCTTTGATGTGACCAGCACCACTGGCGTAGCGATCGGCATGCAGAACCAAGAAGAAGATAACAGCGATGACGTAACCGCCTGGTACGCCAACGTGACTTACAAGTTCCCGACTGCCAAGAACGTCAGTGTGTTTGCAGAAATTGCTGACACAGACGAAGACAACAGCGACATGGGCTTCTTGGCCGGTATGCGTGTGAAGTTCTAAGCAGCACTTCCAAGGCGTCGACCACTTTTACCTGAAGTTGGTCTTCACCTGGAATTAAAGAGGCCGGGCATTGCCCGGCCTCTTTTTTGTCTTTCAGACCGCCACTTTTAACGGCGGCACTTGCTGGTGCAAAAACCACTTCTCGGTGACCACCTTGCGGGTAAACCAGTGCGAGCGCATCAGGGTGCTGGCAATGGGTTGCTTCAGCCATTCCGGTAAGTCGAACCCTGCTGGTTCCTGTTCTGAGATGCGATTGCCGAATCTGGCCGTAATCTGTTCGCCGTAGGGCTGAAGGGACACAGCCGACGTGTCTGCGGCTTCCAGAATCACCTTGGCGGCCATCAGTGCAGATTCAATCGCCGGCCGGATGCCTTCGCCGCTTTGGGTGTAGGCCAGCCCCGCGGCATCGCCGATCAGCATTACCCCGTCATCCACCAGGGGCCGGTCGGCATGGGCATAAAGCAGGTAGGCGTGGCCCTTGAAACGACCGGGCAGGTCAGCGGGGATGCGCCCGGTTTGTTTCATGTCTGCCACAAAGGCCTCCAGATGGTCTGACAGCCGAAGATTGTCTTCCCGACCCAGGCCAATGTTCAGAAAATTACCTTTGCGGAACACCCAGGCATAGCCTTTGAGATCTCGGCAAAACCAGAGCTCGGGTGTATCGCCACGGGTCTGGCAAGCGCGGGCCTGCTCCGGCGTCATTTCGAATTCCACTTCCTTGGCGGCGACCACCGTTTCATGCCTGCCGGGGCCAGACCCCAGTAATTTGGCCACCGGGCAGAAGTGCCCGCCGGCACCGATTAACAGCGGCGCCTGCCATTGGTCGTTGACGGTCCAGTTACCGTTTTGCCGGATGATGGTTTTGACCGGGGTACCCAGCTGTTTCGGGGCGGTCACTCGGTCCAGCAGGAAGGCATCGAACTCACAGCGTCGGATGCCGTAGCTGACGATGCCGCCATGATCGTTCTCGACGGCACGTTGCCCCATCATGCCGATGCGAAAGCGGCGGATGGGCTGGAGCGTGCGGGCCTGGCTGTAGTCGTTCGGGTTGATGTCCAGGCTTTCAAACACCGCCGGCGTGACCCAGCCCGCGCAGGTCTTGTCGCGGGGGAAGCTTTGCTTGTCGATGATCAGCACATGCTTGCCGGAACTTTCCAGCGACCGGGCCAGAGTAGAGCCGGCCGGCCCGGCACCGACGATGATGGCATCGTAGTAATCCATTACGCGCCCTCCGGAGTGGCCGGAAAGGTATATAGATCCTGACGGCTCTGGGGCAGTTGATTGTTGTCACCATGAGTAAAGACCACCTGGAACAGCTGCAACGAGCCGGCCCGGAAGGCCGCGACCGATCCGGCCAGGTACAGTCGCCAGGCCCGGGTGAAGTGCTCGTCGTACATAGCGGTGACCTTGTCCGCGTTGGCCTCGAAGCGCTCGGTCCAGTGGTTCAGCGTCTGGGCGTAATGCAGGCGCAGGTTTTCCACATCGAGCACGGAGAAGTCGCTGTGCTCACAGATTGCCATGAACTCACCGATGCTCGGCGGGTAGGCGCCGGGGAAGATCCGTTTCTCGATCCAGGCGTTCATCAGCATGGGGTGGTTGCGCCCGATGCTGTGGAGCAGGGCAATGCCTCCGGGTTTGAGCGTGCGTTTGATCAGTTCCGACAGCGCCGGATAGTTCTCCTTGCCCACGTGCTCGAGCATGCCAATGGAGACGAAGGCATCGTACTGACCGGTGATGTTGCGGTAGTCGTCTTCGACATAGGTGATGAGATTATCCAGGCCCTGCTGCTCAGACTCAGCCTGAGCGAAAGCCAGTTGTTCCCGGGAGATGTTGTAGGAATGAACCTTCACCCCGTAATGGCGAGCCATGTATCGGGCCAGGCCACCCCAGCCGCAACCCGCTTCGACCACGGTCATGCCCGGCTTCAATCGCAGTTTCCGGCAAACATGTTCGAGCTTGGCCAACTGCGCCTGTTCCAGTGTGTTGTCGGCGTTTTCGTAATAGGCGCAGGTGTACTGCATCTCGGCCTGATCCAGCCAGAGCTGGTAGAACTCGTTGCCCAGATCGTAGTGGTGGTGAATGTTCTCTTTGGCCTCGGCAATGCCGGTAGAGCGGGGATTGTGATTGCGCCATAATGCGTCCAGCCAGCGTGGCCATTTCTGGCGAGCGGCGTGCACCGATCGGTACAGGCTCTCCATCAGGTCGGGCAAATCACCTTCTACGTCCAGGCGGCCCGCACTGTAAAGATCGCCAAAGGCCAGGTTGGGATTGGCGACAAGCGAGTAGAGCGCCTTGTGATCCTTCAAGTGCAAGGTGAACCGGGCCGGCGATTGCTCAGGCTCGATCACGTCACCGTTCCAGAGGCGGAACTGGATAGGCGGGGAGCCTGCCATTCGCATGAGTTTGTTGAGCAGCCATCGCTCGTAACTGTGCGGTTCCCGATCGGCCTGGCCCGCGGCCAGCGGCAGGCTCAGTACGTTGGCTTTGTCGTTTTTGTCGGAATAGTCTGATTTACGGGCTGTACCCTGTGCCATGAATCCTCTCTCCCTGTGTTTCGACTTACCCGGCGTCTTCCCGAATGCGGAACTGAGAGTCGCGTGTTTAACTCAGTATAGAAAACGATCAGGTTTTGTCAGGTTTCACAGGCAGAAGAGGCAAACAAGAATCCAGGATCGGACCACTGGCCCGATCCTGGAGGGGTCAGTAGGTGGAGCTCATCCCAGACCATGTTGATGCCCAGGGCTTCGGCAATCGGCGCCAGAATGGGCACAATGATGAAGGAGATCTCCACAAAGTCGATAAAGAAACCGAGTATCAGAATTACCAGCATGGCCAGGATGATAAAGCCCCACTGCTCGCCCGGGAGCATCAGTAGCCACTCTTCCAGCAGATAATCGCCGCCGGTGTAGCTGAATACCATGGAGAACGCCGTGGCGCCGATCAGGATAGCAAACACCATGGCGGTAACACTGACGGTATCCCTGGCAGCATCCCAGACCATCTTGAATGAGAACTGGCGGTAGATGATCGCGAGGAATACCGCACCAATGCCGCCCAGTGCGGAGGATTCGGTGGGGGTGGCCACGCCAGTGAAGATGGAGCCCAGTACCACAATGATCAGTGCCAGCGGTGGAATAATCGCGAGCAATGCCGCCCGGACTTCCTGGCCTCGGCTGAGAGTGTCGTCTTTGGGCATGGCTGGCGCTGTCTGAGGCTTGAGCCGAGTCATTATGAGAATGTAGACGATGTAGAGACCGATCAATACCACGCCGGGGCCGACCGCTGCTTTGAACAGGTTGCCGACCGGCAGGCCCAGGACATCGCCCAGAATGATCAGAATGATCGAGGGGGGGACAATCTGCCCCAAGGTGCCGGAGGCGCAAATGGTGCCGGTGGCCAAGCGGGTATCGTACTTGTGCGCCAGCATGACCGGCAGGGAAATCAGGCCCATGGCCACGACACTGGCACCCACCACACCGGTGGAGGCAGCAAGCAACGCACCGACCAGAATGGTGGAAATCGCGAGGCCTCCGGGCAAACCACCAAACAGACGGCCCATGGAGGTCAGCAGCTGTTCGGCAAGCCTGGTGCGTTGCAGCACCACGCCCATGAAAATAAACAGGGGCACCGCCATCAGTACCGTGTTTTGCATCACACTCATGATTCGGTAAGGCATGAACGCAAACAGATCCATGCCCTCAGCGAAGATGCCAAAAAACAGCGCGACGCCGCCAAAGGTAAACGCAACGGGAAAGCCAAACATCAGCATGACCAGAGCCACACCGAACATAATCATACCAATCATGCCAGACCTCCCGCACTGTGCTCACCAACGTAGCCTTTCTCTCCGGACAACACCCGGATGGCGTAGGTAACCATATTGAGCCCGGCAGTAGCGATGAACACAGCGCTGAGCGGGATGACCGCTTTTATCACCCAGCGGTGCGGCAGTCCGCCTGGATCGCCACTGCCTTCACCCATCTGGTAGGAGTCCAGAGCGAAGCTGGTGCCGTAATGGCCAATCAGGTAAGCAAAGGGTATGACAAAGGCCAGGGCGCCGATAATGTTGATCCAGGCCTTGGTTTTATTGCCCCATCGGGTGTAGAAGACGTCAACCCGGACATGGCCGTCGGTGCGCAAGGCATAGGGGATGCCCAGCAGGAACACCACCGAATACAGGTGCCATTCCATTTCCTGCATGGCAATGGATACTTCATTGAAGGCGTAGCGCGCGACCACGTCATAAAACACGTTCAGGGCCATCAGGATCATGGCCAGGCAGGCGATCCAGCCGCACAGTTTGGAGAGCCAGGCCAGGCTCTTGTCGAGTTTGATAATCCAGCGCATGGAACCTATTCCTCCGCCGAGCGGATGTCAGTTTCTGTGAAATGAAAAAGCCGGGATCACCACAACGAGCGATCCCGGCTCTGTTACCTCAAGGCAGAGAGTTTACTCGACTTCCGACATGGTGTTCAGATAGGCATTGTCAGAAATGTGAGTATAGGCACGGGAATCCTTTTGGTAGCTCTCCAGAGATTCTACGATGCGAGCAGCCTGCTCGTTGTTGCCAGCGGCTTCTTTGAGCAACTTTTTGTTGGCATCGTACATTGCCTGGAAGACGTCATCCGGGAAGTTTTTGATCTGCACATTCGGGTAATCTTGTTTGATGCTGGCCCAGGCCTTGGCATTCTCATGCTGTGACTGAATCAGCATGTCGTAGGCAGCCGTGCGCATAGCGACACGCAAGATTTCCTGCAGGTCTGCCGGCAGCTTTTCCCACACACGCTTGTTGATCAGGAACTGCAGTTCCGTGGCAGGCTCATGCCAGCCGGTGTAGTAGTAGTCGGCAATCTGCTGGAAGCCGAGGCGCAGATCCAGTGCCGGACCAACCCATTCAAGGGCGTCAATGGTATTGCGTTCGAGCGCGGTGTAGAGCTCACCCGGTGCAATGTTGGTGGGGTTGACGCCCACTTCCGCGAACACTTCGCCGGCGAAACCGGGGATGCGCATTTTCAGACCTTTCAGGTCATCCAGAGATTTGATCTCTTTGCGGAACCAGCCGCCCATCTGGTTGCCGGTGTTGCCACCCGGGAAGGACAGCATGTTGTGAGCCTCATACACTTCCTGCATCAGGTCCATGCCGTCGTCATAGTAGAACCAGGCATACTGTTCCAGCGCGGTCATGCCGAAGGGCATGCTGGTAAAAAACAGTGTGTTGGGTACTTTGCCCTTCCAGTAGTAGGAGGCGGAGTGGCCCATGTCGTACTGACCGGCCTTGACCATGTCGAACACGCCCAGTGGCGCTTTGTGTTTGTTGGCGGAATCGATGCGGATTTTCAGGCGTCCGTTAGACATCTTTTCGGCCATTTCGGCCATGCTTTTGGTGGCATCGCCAAAAATCGGAAAATTGGGACCCCAGGTTTCCGCGAGTTTGAGAGTAAAGGTGTCTTGCGCGAGCGCCTGCGTGGCGGCAAAGGTGGTTGCTACTGCCAGTACAGTCGCGGAAAGAACAGAACGGATCTTCATTGTTCTTCTATCCTCTTGTCATTGTTGTAATTTTTTCAGTCTGTCAGAACAGGCTTCCCGTTAAGAAGCGACCGTGTTCTACAATTCTAGTTCAGGTTAACAACTACGGAGGTGTGGTCGCAGCAAAAATGTGCCTATCTACGACATAGGTCTAACGTCAAAGATCGTCCATCCGGCCGATCTGGCTGGCCATGCGCATGGCTTCGTGTTCCTCCAGTGATTTCAGGTCTTCCAGCAGGGATTTCGCCTCAGGAATTTCGGCCTTGCCGATCAGGTTGTCATACAGCTCCATAACCTGATCGTGAAAGTCGAAAATCTCGCGGGCGATGCCGGCAAAATCCAGATCGTTATAGTGGCTGTCGCAGGTGCGTTCCTTTTCAATGGGCTTGTGCACCCCGTAATCGTAGAGCCGGGTTTGCATGGCTTTCGGATCGGCCTGTTTTTCGTACTCTTCGACGGCACTGGCCAGAATTCGCTCGTGGCGGCTAATGTAGTCCAACAGCGCACTGGCACGCTCGTCCTTGTGCAGTGTGGCAGACTCATGCAGGCAGCGGGCGAGATGGGCGTGCAGTTGTCGGGTCCAGTCAATCAGGTCGGCGAAGGTTTTGATTTCCATGTTGTTATACTCCCGTCAGAATAGGATTTGTGATTACCGATATATCCTATCAGTCTAGCCGGGGTTGGTGCTGATGTGTGTCAGATGGAGATGTAAATGAACCCCTCTACCCTTATCGGAATGGTCGCAGGCCTGGCGTTGCTGGCCAGTGTGCTGTTGTGGTCTGCGCAGGATCCGATGCTGTTCCTCAATGCGCCCGGCCTTGCGATTGTTATCGGGGGCACCCTGGCGGCGACCTTTATCTCCTTTCCGTTAAAAGAAGTGCTGCGGGTGTTCAAGCTGCTGGGCACCGTGGTGCGTAATGAAAAGCTTTACACCCAACAGGACATTGACGAACTGGTGCGAATTTCCCGGCTGTGGATCGATGGCAAGTTGCCGGCGGTCGAGCGGGAATTGGAGCATGTGCGCAATCCGTTTTTGCGCTCCGGCGTGCAGCTGGTGATTGAACTGAATCCGGAAGAAGACATCATGGATTTCCTCGAGTGGCGCGTTGCCCGGCTGCGGGCCAGGGAACACGCCGAGGCCCAGTTGTTCCGGGTGATGGCCAGTTTCGCGCCGGCCTTCGGCATGATCGGCACCCTGGTGGGCCTGATCAACATGATGTTCCTGCTGGGTGATGGTGACATGACCGTGATCGGCCAGCAGCTGTCCATCGCTCTGATGACCACGTTTTACGGCATTCTGCTGGCCAACCTGATTTTCAAGCCGGTGGCGGTCAAGCTGGAGCGCCGCACCGAGCAGCGCATCATCCTGATGCGGATGGTTATGCAGGGCATTTCAATGATGTGCAAAAAACGTAGCCCCTCGATGATGCGGGAAACCCTGAAATCGTTTGTGGCCAGCTACGAAGACGAACTTCGCGACATGCGCCCGGCAGCCACTGGCGCCGGAGTGCGGGGTAAGTCCGGGCGTGCGGGTGGAGCGGCCGATGTCTGAACTGGGGCATGCCACCACCGGTGCGGCGAGACGTGCCGACTACCTGCGGATTCCGGTTACCCACAGCACGGAGGAAGACAGCTGGCTGGTGACCTATCTGGATGTGATTACGCTGCTGCTGGTGATGTTCGTGGTGATGCTGGCGTTGTCCGGGGGCTCCCCGGATTTGTCCGGTGAGCAGGCGAGTGTGGCCGCAACCGCGCCTGCCGTGGCGCAGATAACCGATCTGGAGTCAGAGTTGGAGTTGTCATCTATTGAGTCCGAAGCGTTTGCCGCCCGGGCCCGGGCAGCCCTGCAGGCGGCCGGTCTGAGCGACGACATTAGCGTGGTTTCTCAGCGGGACGGTGTTCGCTTCCGGATCAGCAACGATATCCTGTTTGGCTCTGGTGAGGTCGAGTTGTCTTTGGAGGGGGTGCGGCAACTGGAAAACCTGGTGCCGCTGCTGGCCGAATCTGACTACCAGGTCACCGTGGCCGGCCATACCGACAGCCTGCCAATTCAGACGCCCCGCTTTCCCTCCAACTGGGAATTGTCATCGGCCCGGGCAGGCAGTGTGGTGCGTCTGTTTGAGGTCGCCGGAGTTGCTCGCGATCGATTACAGGCTGCCGGCTTCGCTGACACCCGCCCTCTGAACCGAAATGATACCGAGCAGGCGCGCGCCCGGAACCGGCGGGTCGAGATAATTCTTGAAGATAGTTCTATCATGAACGGACAGGTTGATCAGGGAGCGAGCAGACGATGACGGTTGAACTGGGAGTGATTGAGGGGTTTTATGGGCCGATGTGGACCTGGTCTGAGCGGCGTCATCTGATGACTTTGCTGGCGGCCCATGGCTATGGCTTCTATCTGTATGCGCCCAAGGCCGACCCCTATCTGCGGCGACGTTGGCAGGAACCTCATCCGGCTGATCAGGCGGATGAGCTGGAGGACTTCGCCCGCTTGTGCCGGCGCCAGGGTGTTCGCTTTGGTGTGGGGCTGAGCCCCTTTGAAATCTTCAACCGGTTTGATGACGCTGCCCGGCAGGCGCTGGATGCCAAGCTCAAAGCACTGGACCGGATTGGCATACAGGAGCTGGCCATCCTGTTTGATGACATGCGCTCCGAAATTCCGGCTTTGGCCAGCACTCAGGCCGATATCGTCCGCTGGATCAGAGACCATAGCAAAGCGTCGACGATCAGTGTCTGCCCCACCTACTATTCCGATGATCCGGTGCTCGACCGGGTATTTGGCGAACGGCCCGCCGATTACCTTGAAACCCTGGGCGCCGAGTTGCCCAAAGAGGTCAGGGTGTTCTGGACCGGTGAGGAAGTGTGTTCACGGGAAATCTCGCCCGGCCACCTGAAGCGAGTAACCGATCGCCTGGGGCGCAAGCCGGTGCTGTGGGACAACTACCCGGTCAACGATGGCGACCGGATGTCGCGGCACCTGCACTTGCGCGGATTTACCGGGCGGCCTGCGGCCAATGCGGCGCACCTGTCGGGTCATGCCATCAATCCGGCGCTGCAGCCGGCATTGACTGCCATTCCTGCACTGACGCTGGCGGAATCCTACCGGCTGGGGCCGAACTATCAGTACGGTCAGGCTTTTCACCAAGCCGCCCGGGAGATACTGGGGGTTGATCTGGGGAGTCAGCTGCACAAAGACTTACTGACGCTGCAGGATGCCGGGCTGGAGCGTATCAGTACCGAACGCAAGCAGGCGTTGATCCACACCTACGATGGCTTTGATCACCCGGCCGCCAACGAAATTCTGCGCTGGCTGGCCGGTGACTATCAGGTAACGGACGAGATGGTGCAAACCCAATAGCGGTTCAGGCCGGATCGTTACTCCAGATAATAATCGACGGTAGATACTACCCGCACCGTTTTCACCGGCTGCTGCTGTTCTGACACGCCGGGTGCCTGATCTCTTGCCAGAATCTGGAACACGCCCTGATTGGCCCTGCGCAGGCCGCCAACGCTGGCGTTGGCATCCCGGGCAAACTGCTGGGCCGCTTCACGGGCAGATGCGGTGGCTTCGGCAATCATCTCCGGCTTGATGTCATTCAGGCCGCTGAACAGGTAGGTCGGGCCGCCAGGGCCGTAGTCCGTGGTCAACAATACCCCGGAATCGACCAGCTCGCTGACGTTCTGGGCCGCCTGGCGGATACGATCGATCTGGGTGCTGCGCACCATCAGAGTCTGGTTGATAATGAACTTTTGCTCGCCTTCGCCCTGGTAGGGGTTGGCGCGGGTGTCGGTAACATCCAGCCGCTGCAGTTCCACTGCGTCTTTGTCGATGGCCTGCAGTTTCAGGAAAGCGAAGATCGCTTCGCGGCTGCTGCGGCCTTGTTCCTGGGCTTGTTCCAGGGTGTTGCCGGTGGCGACAAAGCGTATCGGCCAGAGCGCAAGGTCGGCTTGCACTTCCCGTTCGGCAACGCCTTTGACGGTGACGTAGCGATCTCCGGTTTTCAGGCCGGTCAGGCCGTCTCTCAGCAGCGAGGCGGAGAGGATAAGACTCATGCCAAGGATAATGGCAACGATAACTTTCATGGGGCAGTTCCTTATCTGAAAGGCCTGAAGGCTGGTGATCAATCCGTGTCGCAGCTGGTGTCCGGGCGGCTGCTGAAACGTTCTTGCATGGCGCTGAGCTGACGGTTTCGGTCCCGGTATTCCGGGGGCAGCGGTTGGATCAGGTACACATAATCGCCTTTGCCCAGGTTGCCCGCCAGTGGAGGCGCTGATGAATCCGCCGGCCAGAACACCGGGCTGATCACTACCACGGAAAGATCGGGCGCGAGTTGCTCAAGCAGCGCGACCGTACCAAGCCGTTCCTCACTGTGGAAGGTCCCGGTCAGGTGCACAATCTGATGTTCCGGGTAGTCATCCCGGGCCTGCAAAATGCGCATGGCCATGGTGTTGTCGCGCAGCAGCTGGGCCTTGTAGGTGTTGTCCATGCGCTCGGCCATGGCGGGGTCGCCGGTGCCGTGGCTGCCGCTGATCGCGGTCTTGAACTTTTCCCGGTAAGCGGGGGTGTCCAGGAACGGTTGCGCCGGCAAAGACAGCCGCTGCTCACTCGGTAACCTGTCCAGATAGCCCGGGCCGGTGCGGCCGACGCAACGAACCACCTGGGCCGGAGCGTTGGCGGCGATCACCGGCAGGTCGTGATGGCGGGCGTATTCCACCAGCGGCCGGTAAGAGCCCCGATAATTATCCCAGCCCTGGGCGTCTTCCAGCATTTCGGTTTCGCCGGTGTTGCCGGCAAGATACTCATCCAGCTCCGTCTGGTGGTCTATAGTGAATTGTTCCAGGCTCAACACCTGGCTCGGATGGATACGATGCAAGTGTTGTTGCAGGCGTGCCTGCAACAAGTGTGAAGCCTGGTGGCCATGGTATTCACCGATCACCACCACATCCGCTTGCGCCAGCCGGTCGGCCAGAAGGCTCAGGTTGATCGCCTGGGCCTTTTGGCTGTCGATCAAAACTCTGTCGTAGAGGCTTGCCGGTGGAGTAATGGCCGCCGCAGACTGGGCTGACAGTTGGGCGCAGCCGGCGATGGCCGTAAAACTTGCCAGCGTCAGTGGGGCTAGAAGTCGTTTGATCGGTGCCATAAGCCGGGCGCTCAGTCAGATTGTTGGGTGCGCTGATCCCGCCAGTCCGGGCCCAGCCTCTCTTCCACATATTCCCGGATGAACTGCCGGACTTTCTGTGACGGGGTGACATCCTCGGCCTTGCACAGTTCCTCAAAAGTGGCCTTTTTCTGCGGGTCGATCAGCAAAGTCAGGCGGGCGGTTCGATTTTCCTTGGACATAAGTATCAGTGCTCGGAGTATGTTAATCAGGTTAACATTGAGTGTAATTTGGTTGAGCATATAATGAAGGCGTATTCTCCGCAACCAGGAACTGGCCCATGTCGCATCGCGCCCATCTGTTTTCACTGAGATTCGCCCACGCTTTCCGCGAAGCCTGTGTGGATGAACGTTACACCGGTGGCCGGTTCCTGAAAGATCTGATGGCCGGGGTCACCGTTGGCATCATTGCCATTCCGCTTGCCATGGCCCTGGCGATCGCCAGTGGTGTTGCGCCTCAGTATGGCCTGTATACGGCGTTTATCGCCGGGTTTGTCATTGCCCTGTTCGGCGGCAGCCGCTACAGCATCTCCGGCCCGACCGCGGCCTTCGTGGTGATACTTTACCCCATTGCCCAGAATTACGGCCTGGGCGGCTTGCTTCTGGCCACCCTGATGTCAGGGGTGCTGCTGGTGATCATGGCGGTGATGCGCTTGGGCCGCTTTATCGAGTATATACCGGAGTCTGTCACCCTGGGTTTTACCGGCGGCATTGCGGTGGTGATTGTTACCTTGCAGGTGGGGGATTTCTTTGGCCTTACCGTCGAGGCCATGCCCGAGCACTACTGGGATAAGCTGGCGCTGCTGGCCCAACAGCTGCCGGCGCTGGACAGCATGAGTACGCTGGTGGCGACCGTCACCCTGGCGGTCATGCTAATCTGGCCGAGGTTCAAGACCGCGGTGCCGCCGCATCTGCCGGCAGTGATCATCGGTAGCTTTCTGGCGCTCTGGCTGAACGCCAATGGGGCCGGCATCGAGACCATCGGTTCCCGGTTCAGCTATCTGTTGCCGGATGGCAGCACCGGCGCGGGCATCCCTCCGTTTTTGCCTGAATTTATCTGGCCCTGGCAGCAACTGAACGCTCAGGGCGAGCCAGTGGGGTTCTCCTGGAGTCTGATACAAGTGCTGCTGCCCGCTGCGTTCGCCATTGCCATGCTCGGCGCCATTGAATCCCTGTTGTGCGCGGTGGTGCTGGACGGTATAACCGGCAAGCGCCACAGTGCAAATAGCGAGCTGATGGGGCAGGGCATCGGTAACATCCTGGTGCCCTTCTTTGGCGGTATCACCGCGACCGCAGCGATTGCCCGCTCGGCTGCCAATTACCGGGCCGGGGCCGAGTCGCCGGTGGCTGGTATGATCCACGCTTTGGTGGTGTTGCTGGCGCTGGTGTCTTTGGCCGGCATTCTTGCGTACCTGCCGATGCCCGCCATGGCGGCACTGCTGGTCATGGTGGCCTGGAACATGAGTGAAGCCCCCAAAGCGGTACATCTGCTGAAAACCGCACCCCGCAGTGATGTGCTGGTGTTTCTGACCTGCTTCAGCCTGACCGTGGTGCTGGACATGGTGATTGCCATCACCACCGGGGTGTTGCTGGCCGCCGTGCTGTTCATGCGTGAAATGGCGCAGATGACCAAGGTCACTGACATTACCGACAACAAGCGGGTGCGGCAGGTCGGGCTGCCGTCGGGTTGGCGCGTGTTCAAAATCAACGGCCCCATGTTCTTCGCCGCCGCAGACCGGGTGTTTGGCGAGCTGGCAGAGCTGTCCCGGCAAACCCGGGGCTTTGTGCTGTACATGGACGGCGTGACCGTGCTGGATGCCGGTGGCCTGGCGGCGCTCAACAAGCTGATCGACAGCTGCCGGGAAACCGGCACCGAAGTGGTGATTGCGGATCTTCAGTTCCAGCCATTACGGACTCTGGCCCGGGCCGGGCTTAAACCAGAACCAGGCGTCAGCAGCTTCTATCCAACCCTGGACGAGGCGCTCACGACGGTCTCGGCCCGGCGCACTGCGCCGCAGATGCTTTAGCCTATAAGGGCCAGTGCAGTTGCAGATTGCCTCCGCCAAACCCGAGTTTGTGCAGATAGAACGTCGGGTTCAGGGTCAACACCGCCTGATGGGTTGCCGATAGACGGGTTTCAATGGGCAGCGTCAGCTTGCCGGTAAAGCCGGTGTGTCGGCGGTCTCGACCGTGCGCGAAGGATTGCCGGATATCTGGCGTGCTCAGATAAACACCAGGACTTACGGTGGTGTTTGGTGTGGCGCTGAACGTAACTTCCGCGAACACGGTGGGTTCCCGGCGCCGAATGTCGCCCTGATCGTTCAGCGCCCGTCCGAAAAACCCGGTTTCATCCAGTTGTAGCCAGGCCAGTCCGGCGGTTGGCAAGAGTCGATGGCTGGTCAGGGTTGCCTTGCCCCGGACCTGAATATGATCTCGCTCAAACCGGGTTGTCACGTCTCCATCAGGCTCCTGCAGCCAGTAGTTCCGGCGCGTGTGCTCGCCTTCGAGATGCAGGCCAAACAGCCAGTCGCCGGATCTTTGCCAGTGTGTGATGGCGGCCCGCTGGCTGTCGTTGCTGACCGTCAGCGCCTGTGACTGGCTGGCAAAGCGGGAGTCGGGCGACAGGTTGACCGAAAGGGTGGTGCCCTCAGTCTCCGTGTCGCCCTGTCGGTGCCATTGTAGAAACCAGGACCGGGGCTCGCTGGCAAAGCGGTCGGAGGTATCGGTTTTGTTATTGAAGTAGTAGTCCGGCAGAATCAAACTGGCATGTAGCCAGTTGCGTTCCGTCAGGTGATGACGGGCACTGAGGTAAATGTCGGATTCGGCCTTGTCTGAAAAGACATCGCCTTGCAGCCAGATTTCGGTTCGCTTGCCTATATTTTGCCGAAAGCCCACCAGTTGCCGTTGGTAAGCGCCGTCCAGGTCCTCTCCCCGCTGAATATCGAGCAGGAACCCGTTATGGCCTTTACGGAGATCAAAGTCTTGCCGAAACCGAAAATCGAAAAAAAGTCGCCGGCTGCTGACGCTGCCGGCGGTGCCACGAATGCCGTTATCGGTGGCCGAGGGCAACATCCGGCGATGTCGGAAGGTCAATGCATGAAGAAAACGCTCGGTGTTGTAGGCTTCATCCCGGCCAAGAACCACCGCATCGGAGCGCCAGGGCTGTGGAAGGTGGGCAGTGCTGGCCACGGCTGTCGTTGTCATGGTGACGGCAAGCAGGATGACCATCCAGCGGTAACCGCCAGCAAGTAGGTTGGTTTCATTCATGATCAGAGGTCACGTTCCCGTGGAGCTTTGTTTTATCCTAGGAACAACACTGACTATTCGCAAAAAAGGACCCTCATGCTGCCGTTTCGCATTATTGATCGCCTGAAGTTCATCCTGGAGCGCCAGCTGGTTAAAGGTGCCGGCTTTCAGTTGTTGGTTGTCGGGCTGTTTATCGGGCTGATTTCCCTGGTGGGCGGTTTGCTGGTGGTGCCTCAGGGTGGTGAGTTTGATGATCCGGGTGCGGCAGTCTGGTGGGCATTCCTGCGCCTGACCGATCCCGGCTACCTGGGTGATGATATCGGCACATGGCAGCGAATCATCTCGACCCTGCTGACGATTCTGGGCTATGTAGTGTTTATGGGCACGCTGGTGGCCATCCTGACCCGCTGGCTGATTGCCAAGATGGCAGAGCTTGAGCGTGGGTTGACACCGGTAACCCTGAAGAATCACTTCGTGGTTCTTGGCTGGACACCCCAGACACCGCCGCTGGTGGCTGAGCTGTTCGGATCTTCAGGGCGCATGCAGCGCTTTCTGGAAAAACACGACACCCAGAAACTGCGGCTGGTGGTGTTGGCGCAAGAGGCCAGCGCCGCGCAGCTCCATGAATTGATGAGTGAGCCGGGCGTGGGCAGTCGTGCTCGTGAAGTGATCTTGCGCAGCGGTTCGGCGATTCAGCCTGATGCCTTGCACCGGGTGGCCTGCCTGGATGCAGCGGCGGTGATTGTGCCCAGTCATGTTTACGATGCCGGCAGTCTGGTGACCTCCGATGTGGAAACGGTTAAAGCGCTGTTGTCGATTGCCGCCCAGGCCCGGCAACTGAGTGCACCGCTGCCGTTTGTAGTGGCCGAAATTCAGGACATGCGAAAGTTGTCGGTAATCGAGCGAGCTTATCCGGGCGCGGTGGAAGTAGTGGCTGGCGATGTCACTATCAGCCGGCTGATGGTGCAGAACGTGCTTCACCCCAACCTGTCTGAGGTCTACAACGAGTTACTGACCGCCGGTGAGGGTAGTGAAATATTTGTGCGCGGAGGTGAAACTGCCGAGGGTCTGACGCTGGCGGAGCTAGCGACCCAGCGACCTCATGCGATTGTTCTCGGGTTGCTTCAGCCCGCTGCCAGTAAAGGTTGGAGGGTGAATTTACTGGCGCCTTCAGACACCATCATTCGGAACGAAGACAGGGTAGTGCTACTCGCCAAAGATTACCTGCACACCGGGCCAGACCCGAAGGCCGAACCGCTGGCCAGAATTGAGCGAGGGTTGGCTCAGTCTTTTAAGCGTAATGAACCCGGCACCCATCGGGTGCTCGTACTGGGCTGGAATCGCAGGGTGCCGAGCCTGTCTGCAGAGTTCGGCAGTTACAGCGGTCGCAAATTTGAGCTGGACATGGTGTCTGCCATTCCGCTGGAGGAGCGCCAGCGGGAGATCGCCCGCTACGGCGTTGATCTGGAAAAAATTAACGGCCGCTTGCTGGAGGCGGATTACATGGTGGAGGAGGATCTCAGAAAGCTGGATCCTGCCAGCTATGATACCGTGATGCTGTTAAGCAGTGACCGTATAGGCACCGGTGAAGAAGCCGACGCCCGGGCTATGGTGGGTTACTTGCAGCTGGAAGATATTCTGGCGGAGTCACTGCACCGGCCGCAGATCATTATGGAGCTCAGTGATCCCGACAACCGGCACCTGCTGTATGGTCACCAGAGCGAGATGCTGATCAGCCCGATGATCCTGAGCCACGTTCTGGCGCAGGTGGCTCTGCGCCGGGAGCTCCGGGTGGTGCTGGATGAGTTGTTCACTGTGGGTGGTGGCGAGATCCAGTTCCGTGATCCCCACGGCTACCCGCTGCCGGCCAGTGCCGACTTTCAGTTGCTGGAGAAAATTGTCGCGGACAGGGGCGAGATTGCCTTGGGCGTGTTCCGGTCAACTGCCGATGAACGGGGCCGGCATTTGCGGATGAATCCGCCCCGTGATCAGTATCTTGATCTGAAAGAAGGTGACCGGTTGGTGGTGCTCAGTTGTAGCTGAACCGTTGTCGGGTTATTCCACCTGATCGAGCAGCACCGCCATGATGTCGTCCATGGTGACAAAGCCCAGCAGGTCGTTGTCCTCCAGCACCAGAATGCGCTTGACCCGGTGTTCGGTCATCAGGGCGGCCACCTGTCGCACCCCCAGGCTTTTGCCGACAGCGAGTGCTGGTTTCGCGCAGGCGTCGTACACGTTCAGAAGATCGATATCGCCTTGCTCGGCAATCACCGTTTTCAGAACGTTGGTGTAGGTGATCAGCCCGTAGGCATCGTTAGGGTGCTGCTTTTCGACCACCAGGGATTTCACATTGTGCATCTTCATCAGGCTCAGGGCTTCCCTTAGCTTGGCGAAGGGCGACACACAAACCACATTGCTAACCATCACGTCTTTGACCAGTTTCATGCGTGAAGCTCCTCAGAAGTTGTCTTTCAAGTGCTGTTCAAATTTCTCGAACTGGGACATGTCAATGCCGCCCAGATGTTCCAGCGGCAGCGTGAACACCAGTCCCTGGGAATCGTTTTCTTTCGGCATCAGCAGATGCTGGATGGCTTTCAGAACCTGCAGTGACAGGCCTTTTTCGAGCACCATCACCAGCACGCTCTGGCTGCCATCGTAGGTGAGGCCGAAGAATGTCTTTTTGGCGGTGTTGCTGATGCCACGGCCAGACAGGACGGTAATGCCGCCGGCACCAAGATCGCGGGCGGCATCGATGCATTCCTGTTCCTGCTCTTCCGGAACAATGGCAACGAGAACGGAAAATTTCATGGGTGCACCTCTCTGCGGTCTGCCCGCCATTGCATGACAATGGCGTAAAGCATCACGGTAACAATAGGAAAGATAGAAGCGAAAGCAATCAGGCCGAAGCCGTCAATCAGGATGTTACGGCCCTCGATGTTGGTGGCCAGGCCAATGCCCAGCGCGGTCACCAGAGGTACGGTAACCTCCGATGTGGTGACCCCGCCCAAGTCATAGGCCAGGGCAACGATATATTTGGGCGCCAGTGCGGTGAGGATAATCACCACTGTGTAGCCGCCCATGATGTAATAGTGCATGGAGCCACCGACAATGATCCGGTGCACACCAATGCTGATGCCGATGGCGACACCGAGGGCAACCAGCAGCCGGATGGTATTGCCGTTGATGCGCCCGGAGGCGGCTTCTTCGGCTTGTTTGCCGACCGCCAGCAAGGCGGGTTCGGCCATGGTAGTGGCAAACCCGATCATGAAGGCGAACAGATAGATGAAGCCGAACCGCTCCAATTCGATCAGCTGTTCCGCCATGCTGGTGCCGATCGGGAACAGCCCCATTTTCAGGCCCACCACGAAGGCGTACAGACCGAAAATGACCAGCACAAAGCCGAACAGGATTTTGGGCGGATTGGACAAGCCGCGCTTCAGTACAATGTACTGGAAAAACAGAATGGTCAGGATAATGGGCAGCACATCTCTTATCATTTCGGCCAGTTCCAGCAGCATTTTCAATGCGCCGGATATGGCCTCGCTGTCATCATGGTGGGTCAGCATCGAGGCATCGTCCGAGACCCCGCCACTGTAAACCACAATTCCGTAAAGCTGCACGGTAATCATCGGCACCATGACGGCCAGCGCCACCAGGCCAAAACCATCGGTCAGCGGGTTGCGGCCACGAATGGACGCGGCCAGGCCAATGCCGAGGGCGGCAATCAGCGGGACTGTGACAATGTTGGTGGTGACCCCGCCGGAATCGTAGGCCAGGCCGATGATTTCTTCCGGGGCAAACCAAGTGACGATCACCACGGTCAGGTAGCCAATGATCATGAACCAGTGCAGCGGATAGCCGATGATGGTCCGGAACACTCCGAGTGCAATGACCACGCCGACCGAGGTGGCGACCAGCAAGCGAAGGGTAAGGGCGTCGATCTTGCCTTCGCTGATATCTTGGGCCTGCTGGGCTACCGCAATCAGTGCCGGCTCGGCCACTACGGCGGAAAAGCCCATGGCGAAGCCAAAAGAGAGTAAGATGGGCACTGACCCTTTCTTGGCAAACTGGTTCGACAGGCTCTTGCCGACCGGAAAAATACTCAGTTCCAGGCCCTGAAGGAACAGCGCCACGCCCACCGCGACGATCAGCAGGCCAATGGCCATGCTCAGAGTATTTTCGGGAACCTGCTGCAACACCACCAGCTGGAAAAACACCACCACGACCACAATCGGCAACAGATTTTTCAGGGCGTGCAGCAACGAGTGGCCGAAAGCGCGGATGTAGAACACTGAATACCTCTGTTACCCATGGGCCGGGGCGCCCGTGATATTAATCAAGTGGTTGAATCATAGCATGTTGCCGTGCGCCGAAAATGACCGGGAGCAAGAATCTCCAAAGCCTGTCACTGGCGACGCTTTTGGTATTCACACAAAAAATGCCGAAAATACACCATATAAATTTCAATTATAAATTCTAAGGCACTAAAGTAACGCCCAACGTCATCTCCTGCCCGGTCGTCTGAGCAGGCAGTTGGCTTCGGATGCTGCCAGGCAGCAGCGTTTCCGCACCTTTTGAACACTAACGTAGAAAGGATAGAGAACATGCCCTACTCACAAGACATCGACCAAGTCGCTTCCATCCTGAAGCAGAACCCGACCTGGAATGCCATCAACCCGAAGCACGCTGCTCGCATGCGCGCCCAGAACAAATTCAAGACTGGTCTGGACATTGCCAAGTACACCGCCAAAATCATGCGTGAAGACATGGCTGCGTACGATGCTGACACTTCCAAGTACACCCAGTCTCTGGGTTGCTGGCACGGTTTTATCGGCCAGCAGAAGCTGATCTCCATCAAGAAGCACTTCGGTACCACCAAGCGCAGCTACCTGTACCTGTCTGGCTGGATGGTTGCCGCTCTGCGTTCCGAGTTCGGTCCTCTGCCTGACCAGTCCATGCACGAGAAGACGGCTGTTTCTGGTCTGATCGAAGAGCTGTACACTTTCCTGCGCCAGGCCGACGCATGGGAACTGAACCACCTGTTCCGCGCCCTGGAAGAAGCTGAAGAAGCCGGCGACAACGCCAAGGCTGCTGAGCTGATCAAGCAGATCGATAGCCACGAAACTCACGTTGTGCCGATCATTGCCGACATCGACGCTGGTTTCGGTAACGCCGAAGCGACCTACCTGCTGGCCAAGCAGATGATCGAAGCCGGTGCTTGCTGTATCCAGATTGAAAACCAGGTTTCTGACGAGAAGCAGTGTGGCCACCAGGACGGAAAAGTGACCGTTCCCCACGCTGACTTCCTGTCCAAGATCAACGCAGTTCGTCTGGCGTTCCTGGAACTGGGTGTGGACGACGGCGTGATCGTCGCCCGTACTGACTCCCTGGGTGCTGGCCTGACCAAGCAGATCGCAGTAACCAACGAGCCGGGTGACCTGGGCGACCAGTACAACGCCTTCCTGGACGGCGAGTACATCGACGATGCTTCCCAGATTGAGAACGGTGACGTTGTGGTCAAGTCCAACGGCAAGCTGCTGAAGCCGAAGCGTCTGGCCTCTGGCCTGTTCTGCTTCAAAGAAGGCTCTGGCGAAGACCGTGTTGTTCTGGACTGTATCACCAGCCTGCAGAACGGCGCTGACATGCTGTGGATCGAAACCGAGAAGCCGCACGTTGGTCAGATTGCTGCCATGGTTAACCGCATCAAGGAAGTGGTGCCCGACGCCAAGCTGGTTTACAACAACAGCCCGTCCTTCAACTGGACCCTGAACTTCCGTCAGCAGGTATTCGATGCAATGAAGGAAGAAGGCAAAGACGTATCTGCCTACGACCGCGCTGCTCTGATGAACGCCGAGTACGACGAAACTGAACTGGGCAAACTGGCTGACGAGTGGACTGCCAACTTCCAGCGTGACGCAGCCCGTGAAGCAGGCGTGTTCCACCACCTGATCACTCTGCCGACTTACCACACGGCCGCTCTGTCTACCGACAACCTGGCCAAAGGCTACTTCGGCGACGAAGGCATGCTGGCTTACGTTGCGGGTGTTCAGCGCAAGGAAATCCGTCAGGGTATCGCGACCGTTAAGCACCAGGATATGGCTGGTTCTAACATCGGCGACGACCATAAAGAGTTCTTCGCTGGCGAAGCAGCTCTGAAGGCTGGTGGTAAAGACAACACCATGAACCAGTTCTAATCGACTGACATCATGATGTTCCAGTAAGGGCTCCGGCGCTTACTGACCACAGAAAACCCCGCATGGCTCCGGCTGTGCGGGGTTTTTGTTTTTAACACTGGCGAATGTTTCTTATCTCACTGATTAAAAAGAGTTAATGGGGTATTTGGTACCTGTCGTCATTCTTTGCTGTTTCAAATTTGAAACAGGTTGATGTGATTCGGATCACGCTTTGAGTGTTTTTTTTGGAAAAATCTTGAGGATTTTCATGATGGTATGGCGGGGCTGTCCGTGTTGGCACGGTAATCGCTCCTGTCATCAGGCGGGTCTGAGCCTTGGCTTACCCGATAGCCAGCGGGTTGGGTCGGATCCCTCAAAAGCCAATTACCTCAAAGGATGTGACATTATGAATACCAAAAAAAGTCTGCTAGCAGCTGCCATTGCCATGAGCATGGGTGTTTCCGGTTATGCAATCGCCCAACAGGGTGGTGATGGTGACCCGAACACTAACGCCAACGATAACTCCGCCGCCAATACCAATTACTCCGGCAACGCGGATTCTGGTAACGACAACTCTACCGATAGCTCCGATAACTCTGACGCTTCGAACAACAGCACCAATGACAGTGGTAACACCGCGCAGACCGACAACTCGGATAACTCTGACGCCTCGAACAACAGCACCAATGACAGTGGTAACACCGCGCAGACCGACAACTCGGATAACTCTGACGCCTCGAACAACAGCACCAACGACAGCGGTAACACCGCGCAGACCGACAACTCGAATAACAGTACTAATGACAGCGGTAACACCGCACAGACTGACAACGCGAACAACAGCACCAATGACAGTGGTAACACTGCACAGACCGACAACTCGGATAACTCTGACGCGTCAAATAACAGCACCAACGACAGCGGTAACACCGCACAGACCGATAACTCCGATAATTCGGACAGTTCGAGCACTCTGGCGGACAGCCAGAACGATAGCTCCGATAGCTCCACTAACAACAGTGGTAACGATAACTCCGACAACTCCACTAACGATAGCGGAAACGACAACTCGGATAGTTCCACTGATTTGGCGGACAGCCAAAACGATAACTCGGATAGTTCCACTAACGACAGTGGTAACGATAACTCCGATAACTCCACCAACGATAGCGGAAACGATAACTCGGATAACAGCGTGAATGACTCCTACAATACCGCTGACAGTAATAACGACAGTTCCGATAACAGTTCCTCGTCGTTGGACATGGATGTGTTCATGAATAACGCTGAGCTGAACGCCTCTGTATCGGGTACTTCAACCACCTACGGCAGTGTCAACGCTGACGGTTCTTACACCGAGGTTCGTAACAGCAACGAAATCTCCGGTGGCTCAGCGAACTTCACTGGTGTCGGGGCATTTGCCCAGAATGCCGGCAATGGCAGCGTTACACAGGCTAATGTCAGTGTAATGTCCAACCTGACCACCGGCAGCGGTGGCGGCACCCAGTAAGGAGTCCTGGCCGCGCCTTAACGGGTGCGGCCCGGTTATTCCGGGAGAACTGCCATGGGTTGCGTCATCAGATGGAAACTGAAGGCTACCTTGCTGGCGTTAATGCTTGGAGCAACGGGATGGGTATCAGCCGAAGAGTGGCTGGATGCCGAAATACTGTCGGCCGATCAGCTTTCGGATTCAAGCGGTCGCCAGGGAATCTCGATGCAGTGGCAGGTTAACGATAACCAGCAAAATGCGAATGTGTCCGATAACCTGCTGTCGGGTACTGTTGTCACGGGTGACAACCATATTTCCGATAACGCGTTCGGCAACATGAGTGGGGTTGCCACGGTTATCCAGAACACCGGTAACCAGGTAGTCATTCAGGACAGTACCCAAATCAACATACTGATTAATCATTAACGGAGGTGGACCATGGCCAGAAAGGCTCTTGTTGCGATCTGCGCGAGTGCCGGGCTGCTATGGTCCACTGCATTTATTGGCCCTTTCGCTTTTGCTGGCTCGGTCATGGTGCCGGGTATTGGCGGCGATTTCCGGCTACAGGTAACCAGTTTCGAGAGCCGGCGCTTCGACAGTGTCATACGCCAGCAATACGACTTCAGTTGCGGTTCTGCAGCGATTGCTTCGCTGTTGTCCTTTCACTACGAAGATCAGGTAACAGAGCATGATGTCTTCATCGAAATGCTTGCCCTGGCGGACGAAGACAAGGTGCGCCAGGAAGGTTTCTCCATGCTCGATATGAAGCACTACCTGGAGGCCAGAGGTTACCAGGCCGATGGTTTCCGCATGCCGTTGACCGGCCTCAAGGAGAAGGTGCGCTTACCCACCATTGTGTTGTTGAATATTGATGGTTTCCAGCATTTTGTCCTGATCAAGGGAATCAGTGATGACGAGGTTCTGGTGGGAGATCCGGCACGGGGGCTGAAAGTTTATTCCTACGCCCAATTCAGCGAATACTGGAACGGTACCGCCTTTGTTATTCGCAGCCACCTTCAACAGGGGCGAGACGCCTTTCTCGGCGAGGGGCATTGGCCCCAGGTGGCCAGGGCGCCGATACAGAAAGACCTGGGAGGGCCGTCTCTTGGCCATACACTGCCCTACTGGCCCTCTACAAGGGAATGGTGAAGATCATGATGATCCGGATGCCAGCTATAGTGTTATTAGCCATTTCATTTGCAACCATAGCGCCGTCTGTCCAGGCAGAACTGAGGCTTGGTGTCGAACCTCTGAGTGATCCGGAGCTGTCTGAGTACCGGGGTGGTTTCCTGATGGATAATCTGGAGATCAGCATTGGTCTGGAGCAGATTGTTGGTATTAACGGTGACACCATGGTGATCAATCGTTTGACCATTCCCAATCTTAACCAGGCCATCAGGGATCGCGTGGTGAACCACCATACCGAAACGGTCATCGAGGTTATCAGCGCCAACCGGAGTGGCGGCGCGCGGGTATCCAGTAACATGGCCGGGCCTAACGGCTGGATGACGGTTATTCAGAATAACCTCGATAGCACGGTGATACAGAATATGCATCAATTGAACATTGAGCTGAGCAATCTGGGTGCCGCCGGGAATCAGTTCCCGGGACGGTTCAGTGATCAGCTTGTCCAGTTGCTGGGTCGCTGATGACCCTTCGATTCCTTCCTAAAGGCTGATCGGAAGCTTCAACGTAATTTCACTGTTGGATGCGTTTTCGGTAACCCCGACGCTCACGGTCAGGCTCAGACTGGTGGACCGGGTCAGGCGTTGTGACAAGCCGAACGATAGTGACCCGATCTGAATGCGGTCAAAGTTGGAGGCAAACAGATCGTTATTATGTTCGAACGTTGTTTTGCGGATGATCGAGTGGTCATAACCCAGGCTGAACGAGGTGCGCTCGTTGAAGGCAAACCCCATTCCGAAGCCGAAACGGACAATGTCGCCGGGGTCGACCGTACCGCCATTTTCAAAGCCCTGCTCCTCTTTGAGAGTCCAGACGTAGCTCAGGTTTCCGAACAGCACGGCGGGGTCCGTCGGGTAGATGAATGAAAGGCCTGGTTCGAATGCCCAGAAACCGGAACCCGTGGGGCGATCACCGAGTTCGACTCCGATGGGATTACCGTCATCGTTCTCGATCACCCGTCGCTCGACATCATACGGGCCTTCTCCGGTTGGCGCTTTCACCCGCATGGCGCCAATAACGTAAGGCCAGCCGCCGAGGCCATCGTTTAACTGGTAACGAACCGAGAGTTCAACATCACCGAGACCTTCACCGGATGACTCGCGCAGAGTGTCTACCGGTGTCCCCGAAAAAACCTCACGTTCTCTCAGGTCCTCATTGATGTTGAGGTAGGGGACGCGGACCGCAGCTTCGAGTTTGCTGGTCAAACCGTACTTGAGTGACAGCGCGCCGACGAGAATATCACGTTGGATTTCCGAAATATTGATCAGCCCGATGAGTAGGGCAGGTATCACCGTGTAACCTTCCACCGCGACCGCTGTTGCATTGCTGTGAGCGTGGGAAAAGGACGGCTCGATAGTAAAGCGGCCAGGCCGGGTGACGATGCCGCGGTCTGCGGTAATGGATGCAATGTCCGTAGCTGCATCGTGGGAGCGGTCTTCAGTGTTGGTTTTGTCCTGCTGGTTTTTGCCTATGTCCGTGCTCCTGGCAGGAAAATCCGGAGTCGGCGGCTCGGCGTGGGCCAAAGGAATCAGAGCGATAGTGAATGCTGCAAACGCGAGTGGTTTCATGGCGTGTTTCCTTTTTCTGAGCCGGCGTGAAGATGGTTGGGGAGCGGCAGTTTGTGTTTTGCAAGCAGGCGGTAGAATGAGACCCGTGAGATTTTCAGCAGGCGCGCGGCCGCCGACAGGTTCTGGCGGGTCAGGGCCAGGCTGACGGCGATGGCCTCTTCGTCAGCGCGGGCCCGGAAGGCTTCCAGGCTGAATCGGTCATCTGAAGGTACGAGCAAGGCCGGTGGCAGTCCCAGGTCTTCGGGTTGAAGCGGAGGTGTCTGCGTCATCACCAGGCCCTGATGAAGACGGTTCTGCAATTCTCTCAAGTTACCCGGCCAGGGGTGCCGGGCCATGGCAATCAGGGTGTTTTTGCCAGGCCGCCACGACTTTTTGCCACAGGCATCGACGATGCACTGAGCCAAATAAGGCAGGTCTTCGAGGCGATTCGTCAATGGCGGCATGGTGACCGACAGGTTGCCCAGACGATAAAATACATCACTACGAAAAGTGCCCTGGTTAACACTGTACTCCAGCGGCTTGCCACTGATGGCGATAACCCGGACGTCCACGCGGATCGGATGGCTGGCACCCACGGGCTCTATTTGTCCTTCTTGCAGAAATCTGAGCATGGCTGATTGCTGTTCAAGACTGAGCTCGTCGGCACCGGAAAGTACCAGAGTGCCGCCGTCGGCGGCCTCTATGCGTCCCTTGCGGGCCTGCAGGGCATGGGTAAAGGCGCCGCGCTGATGGCCAAACAGTTCGCTGTGGATCAGCGAGGCGGGGAGGGCGGCACAGTTAACCGTAATCAGCGGTTGATGACGGCGGCTGGAGTGCTGGTGGGCGAAACGCGCTGCAGCTTCTTTGCCGGTGCCGCTTTCACCACAGATCAGAATAGGTTCACTGGTGGCTGCGAATCGACGGAGCAGGCTTCTCGCCCGCCTGATTGCCGGTGATTGACCTCCCATCACATAGCGTTGATAGCTGGCGGAATGGCTTTCAGGCAGGCTGCTGCCGAGCCTGGACATGCCCAACATATGCCCGAGGCTGCTGTTGAGGCGATTCTGATCAACGGGGAGCGTGTGATAGTCGTGGCAGTAATGCTGAATCAATCGGCACACTTCAGGATGGCTCAGTTGCGCGCGATGCGTCAAGGCCAGCCAGCTGGCAACGGGCAGGCATTCAAGCCAATTGCGGATCTGCTCCAGATGGGGAAGGTCCTTGGCGGTGAGCGTACAGATGCCCACAGGTTTTTCGTCCCATTCTGGCGGCAGTCCGGTAGGGGATTCCAGCGCGTTGATTCTGGCTAGCTGCCACTCCGGGCAAACTGACAGGGCGCCTGCGCCCATGGCTGAATCCGCTGACAACAAGACGAGCGGTCGTTTCTGTTCCATAACCTTGCTCCGGCAAAGTGCTGAACAACCGACTGCTTTTCCGTTGGGAGTCTTGTGGGAAGTACTGCGGGAACTGCTATAGTCGTCCACGGCCCTGTGCCTGCCCGCTGCGCTGAGGCCGGCAGTTTGAATCCCTGAAGGTGCATCAAGCAGATTCTGTACCAGCTGGGCCAGGAGCTGAAAATACAGGCGGTTGCCGACCTGGATGAAACAGGTCGCCGCCGGATCTGTAAGGAAAGTTGACATCACTGGCCGAGGAATGGATTGGTTACATGCTTTCTGATCAATGGATTGTGTTTCTTATACTGGGGCTTACGCTCGCGTTGTTTGTCTGGAACCGCCTGAGGTTTGACGTTGTTGCCATGCTGGCTTTGCTGGCGGTGGCGCTCACCGGGCTGGTTGAATCCGATCAATTGTTTGCCGGTTTCGGCCACCCGGCTGTAATCACCGTGGCTGCGGTGCTGGTGATCAGCCAGGGTCTGGTCAATGGCGGTGTGGTGGATGCGGTTGCTCGCCTACTCGGCAAAGTGGGGCGCAACGCGATGCTTCAGGTGATCACGCTGACCCTGGTGGTGGCCCTGTGCTCCGGTTTCATTAACAACGTCGGCGCCCTTGCCCTGCTGATGCCGGTGGCCATCTGGATGTCCCGGGAGTCTGGCCGCTCACCGTCGTTACTGCTGATGCCACTGGCGTTCGGCTCGTTGCTGGGCGGCACCATCACGCTGATCGGCACACCCCCCAACATTATCATTGCCAGCTACCGGGAAGGCGGCTCATTTGGCCTGTTTGATTTTGCGCCGGTGGGCCTGGCGATCACGGCTGCGGGCCTTGCCTTTATCGGTCTGGTTGGCTGGCGCATAACGCCCAAACGGGACGATCCGGCCGGTGACGGCAAGCTGTTCAGCGTGGGCGAGTACGTGACCGAGTTGAAAGTGCCGGAGGGGTCCGCTTATGCGGGCAGCACACTGCATAATCTGCTGACACCGGGCGATACCGATAAAAACCTTGTGGTGTTGGCGCTGATCCGGGATGAAAAGACGTCGCCCGCACCGTCGACCTTCAGTGTGCTTCGGGAGGGCGATGTGCTTTTAGTGGAGGCCGATACGGAGAGCCTGCAGGAGTTTGTCGATCAAACCGGGCTGGTTCTGGCTACCGCCGTCAGCGAGGAAGAGGAAGATACGGCCGGCGATGGCGAGCAACCGGGTTCTGGTCAACCTGCTGAAGGTGCCGAAGATCATGTGACCACGGGCGATGTCCGGTTAACTGAAGCGGTGATTGCACCGTCGTCCCGTTTGATCGGGCGCTCGGCAAACCGGTTGAATTTGCGGGAGCATTACGGGCTGAACATCGTGGCAATAGCCCGCCAGGGCCAGCGATTGAAGCGCCGGCTGGCCGAAATCCGCTTCCGTTCCGGGGATATTTTGCTGGTGCAAGGCCATGAAGACAGCCTACTGACGACCCTGCAAACCCTGGGTTGTCTGCCGCTGGCCGAAAGGGGTTTGACCCTGGGCAAGCAAAACAATTTATGGCTGGCGGGTGGTCTGTTTATCGCTGCCATCGTGCTGATTGTGTCTGGCTTGCTGACGCCCCCGGTAGCACTGGTCGCCTGCGCGGTGGCCATGGTGCTGGTGCGTTTGATGGATACCGGCGAGGCCTACCGGGCCATTGATTGGTCGGTGATTGTTTTGCTGGCAGCAATGATTCCGGTGGGTCAGGCACTGGAAAAGACCGGCGGTGCGGCGCTGATTGCCGACCAGATATTGGCGATTGCCCAAGGCCAAGCGGCCTGGGTGGCGGTGACCATTATTCTGGTGGGCACCATGTTGCTGTCAAATGTGGTTAACAACGCTGCGGCCGCAATTCTGGTGGCCCCCATTGCTTTGGGCATTTCCGCCCAGCTTGGATTGGCCTCGGATGCGGTGTTGATGGCGGTTGCGGTGGGGGCATCCTGCGCCTTCCTGACGCCGATCGGTCATCAGTCCAACGCCCTGGTGATGGAGCCGGGGGGCTATCGCTTCGGGGATTACTGGCGTCTGGGTTTGCCGTTGTCGGTGGTGGTGACGGTGGTCGGCGTGCCGATGATTCTGTGGGTGTGGGGCTGATCGATGGTCGGTCAGTACTTCGGCGGTTTTCTTTGTTATGGTTGAAAGCTAGCATGGTGTCTGATGAGCGTGTTTTGGAAAGGCTTTCCCTTACCTGCTCTCGCACTGCACCGGATGGTATGGGATGCCGATCTCCGAGGTTCTGGTTTATGGTAGCTGAAGATATGAAGTCACAACTTCTTGATGAACTAGAGTTGGCCAGAGCGCGAACGGTGCAGTTAATCGATTCGCTGTCAGAAGCAGAGCTAAACGTGCCGTACCATCCCGGGGTGAACCCGCCGCTTTGGGAAATGGGGCATTCAGCGTTCTTCTACGAAGTCTTCGTGTTTAACCTGCTGGATGGCACGGCCAGTTACGATCCTTCCATGGACGATCTGTGGGACTCGTTTCATGTCGAACATCGCGATCGCTGGCGGCGGGATCTGTTTCCCGGCCGTGAGGAGACGCTCAGCTACTTCAATACCATCTATGACCGTGTCGCCGAGCGCATTCAGAGTAACGAACTGACCAATCGGGAGCTGTATCTCTACCGTTATGCCATTTTCCACCAGAACATGCACATCGAGTCGCTGATCTGGTGTCGGCAGACGGTGGGCTACCCGGCGCCGGCGGATTTCAAAGGTGATCGGCCGGCGCCCGGTGACAAGGTGGCGGGTGATGCCCGTATTCCGGCCGGTCGTTGGCTGATCGGTATGCCCGGGGAGTCGTCGGCTTATGCCGCCGAGGACTTTGCCTTTGATTGCGAGAAACCCCGTTTTGAGGTGGCGCTTGAGGCGTTTTCGATCAGCCGGACGGCGGTGAGCAATCGGGAATTTCAGGCGTTTGTCGACGATGGCGGCTATCAGCGGCCGGAGTTGTGGTCGTTTGGTGGTCGCAAGTGGCTGGACACCGAGGTGGATGTGGCGTTGGTGCATGGCGCGCATGAGTCGATGATGCGCCTGCCCGGGCACCCATTGTATTGGCGCTGGCACGAAAAGCAGTGGCAGGAGCGGGTGTTTGATCAGTGGTTGTCGCTGGCGCCGGATGCGCCGGTGACTCACGTCAGCTATTGGGAAGCCGAGGCCTGGTGCAACTGGGCAGGGCGACGGTTGCCGACGGAGCACGAGTGGGAAGTGGCGGCGCTTGGCAACAAGCCCGGTGAGGCCTTTCGGCGCTATCCCTGGGGCAACGAGGCCCCGGATTCAGTCCGGGTGGATATGAACGCTCGCGCCCTGGCGCGGAATCCGGTCTGGGATTATCCGGCCGGTGACAGTCCGTTCGGTTGTCGGCAGATGCTGGGGTCGGTGTGGGAGTGGACCAGCAGTCAGTTTCTGCCCTATGACGGCTTCAAGGTGGATATGTATCCGTTTATGTCCACCCTGCAGTTTGGTGATCACAAGGTCAGCAAGGGTGGCAGCTGTGCCACCTCGTCCAATCTGATCCGGGGCACCTACCGGCAGGCCTATCTGCCGCTGCGTAATGACGTCTACACCGGCTTCCGGACCTGCGCGTTAAGCGATTAACTCAAAGGCGGCGGTCTGTGTCGGGTAGCCAACATCCGGGTGCAGATCGCCGATGCCGCCAAAGCTGACGCTGTAGCCGTTTCGTTTGGCGACACCGCTGGCCCACTGGCGGAACTTCATGCGATCCCACTCGAATTTATGGTCTTCCTCGCGAAACTCCCCGGGGGCAAGGTCGAACAGCGGGTTATATTCGCGGTTAGGGGTGGTCATGAACAGGAACGTCGGGCGCATACCGCCAAACACCGCGAGTTCGACTTTCGACAGCTCTGACGGATTAACGTGTTCTATGGTTTCAACCATGGCGGCGACGTCGAAGCCGATGAGTTCGGGTTGCGCTTCGCTGTAGGAACCGGTCACCAGACGAATGCGGTCGGGGCTGGCTTGTATCCAGCTTTCCAGGTTCAACCGGGCCTGGCGGATGGATACGCCGGACTGCTCAAGGCCGACAATCCGCTCGAATTCCGCGTTTCCGGCCAGCCGGAACAGCAACGAGCCGGACCCGCAGCCGAGGTCCAGAACCGTTCGGGCACCACGGCTGCGCAGAGTGCGCGCCACAAAATCCAGTCGCTGCTCATGCAGCGAGGTCATCTGGGTCATGCTGCCGCGGGTCATTTCTTCAAGATCGAACATGTCAGGCCTTCGTCGGGAGTGGTGAGCACCCCGTTCTGGCCGATAGGAGCCGGTACTGGGAGTGCAGCTGGACGCAGCCCCTAGGGTACCGGTTTTCGATACGGGAATGTATGGGCCGGTGGGTTCAGTGCGGCGGTTCTTGCAAAAAGTCCCGGAACAGCTGCGCGGATTGATCCGGAGCTTCGACCATCGGGGCATGACCGATGTCGTCGAGGATGACCTTGCGGGCGTTGGGAATAGCTTCGACGAACACATCGGCATTGCGGTAATTGATGACCCGGTCGAGTTTGCCCCAGACTACCAGTACCGGTGCTTCAATATTGACGATGGCGTTGCGGAAATCCGGCTCGAAGCCGGTGTCCCGGATGGCGGCAAAGATGGTTTCGTTGACCTCGCGGTTGGAGATGGCGTTTTTTTCCATGACCTCGAAGATTGGCCAGGGCACGAAAGGCCGCTTCTCGAGGGCAAAGTCGAGCAAACGATCAAAGTCGCCTTGTTTTTTCGGAATCAGGGGGTTCTCGCCGTCAAGAACCAGATCCACCAACTCGCTTTCGTACTCAAAGATGCCGGCCGGGTCGAACAGCACCGCCGATCGAATCTGGTCCGGGTGCTTAGCCGCGTAAAGTGCGGTGATGGCACCACCCATGGAATTGCCCATCATGTGGGCCCTGGTAATGCCCAGTTCGGCAAAGATCTGATTCAGGTAGCGCACCTGATCCTCAAAGCGGTAGCCGATGTCCAGCGGTTTACTGCTGTCGCCGTGGCCGGGCAGATCGAAGGCGTAGATATTGAATTCGCCTTTGAGCTCCTTGGCCAATCGGGTCCAGTTGTCCTTGTTGGCACCAAAGCCATGAATCAGCACCACGGTGTCGCCGTCGACGGTGTCTTTGCTGCGGAGGTAGGCGATGTCGAGTTCTCCCACCGTTAGCTGTGCGGTTTCCAGTCCTGCACTGGAGCGTTCCCAGCCAATGGCGCTTTCGTAGATGCCCTGCTTGGAACAGGCGCTGACCAACAGCGTGGTGACCAACAGAAGGAAAATGCTGACGGGGGTGCGCTGCACACGGAACTCCTTTTCGTTATGGATATTGTTAAGGGGCTAACACTACCCCAGAAAAAAGCCCGGTCAATGACCGGGCTGACGATGTTGTCGAGCTATGACAAAAATTCAGCCCTGTTCGCGGGCAATGGCTCGGTAGGCAATGTCGTTGCGATAGAAGGCACCCTGCCATTCGATCTTTTCAGCCAGCGCGTAGGCCCTTTGCTGGGCCTCGGTGACGGTGTTGCCCAACGCGGTGGCGCAGAGTACGCGGCCGCCATTGGTCACGACCTGACCGTCTGTCAGGCTGGTGCCGGCGTGGAATACTTTCTCGCCATCCACGTCAGCCTCCGGAAGGCCGGAAATGACATCGCCCTTGTTATAGCTGGCGGGATAACCGCCGGCGGCCAGTACAATGCCCACGGAAGCACGCTCGTCCCACTCGGAATTACACTGGTCCAGCTTGCCATCCACAGCGGCCTGGCACAGCTCCACCATGTCCGACCTCATGCGCAGCATGATCGGTTGGGTTTCCGGATCACCGAAGCGGCAATTGAATTCGATGACCTTGGGGGAACCATCGGTGTCGATCATCAGGCCGGCGTAAAGGAAACCCTTGTACGGGTGGCCTTCGGCCGCCATGCCGTTGACGGTGGGGTAAATCACCTCATCCATAATGCGCTGGTGCACGTCGGCGGTGACTACCGGAGCCGGGGAGTAGGCACCCATGCCGCCGGTGTTGGGGCCGGTATCGCCGTCGCCCACCCGTTTGTGATCTTGGGAGGTGGCCATGGCCAGAACGTTCTCGCCATCCACCATGACGATGAAGGAGGCTTCTTCACCATCCAGGAATTCCTCGACCACGACGCGGCTGCCGGCCTCACCAAACGCGTTGCCTGCCAGCATGTCGCGGATGGCGTCTTCGGCTTCTGCCAACGTCATCGCCACGATCACGCCTTTGCCGGCGGCCAGGCCATCGGCCTTGACCACAATCGGTGCGCCTTTATCTCGTACGTAAGCCAGGGCCTGATCAACGTCGGTGAAGTTGGCGTAGTCGGCGGTCGGGATCTGCTGGCGGGCCAGGAAGTCCTTGGTGAAGGCTTTGGAGCCTTCCAGCTGGGCGGCACCGGCGCTGGGGCCGAAGATGCGCAGGCCGCGCGCTTCGAATTTGTCGACCACACCGGCCACCAGCGGGGCTTCCGGGCCGACGATGGTCAGGCCGACGTTGTTCTGTTCGGCGAAATTGGCCAGGCCGTCCAGATCCATCACGTCCAAGTCGACGTTTTCCAGCCCGGGCTCGCGGGCGGTGCCGGCATTACCCGGGGCCACAAAGACTTTATCCGCCCGCGGTGATTGGGCCGCTTTCCAGGCCAGGGCGTGTTCACGGCCGCCACTGCCGATAACCAGAATGTTCATGCTGAGCTCCTGAATTATTTGATCAGTGACGGAAGTGGCGCATGCCGGTGAAGACCATGGCAATGCCGTGCTCGTTGGCCGCGTCGATCACTTCCTGGTCGCGCATGGAGCCACCTGGCTGGATCACCGCGGTGATGCCGGCTGCCGCCGCAGCGTCAATGCCATCCCGGAACGGGAAGAAGGCATCCGAGGACATCACGGATCCTTTCACTTCCAGGCCTTCGTCGGCGGCCTTGATGCCGGCGATTTTGGCGCTGTAGACCCGGCTCATCTGGCCGGCGCCCACACCGATAGTGCGGCCAGCTTTGGCGTAAACGATGGCGTTGGATTTGACGTACTTGGCCACTTCCCAGGCGAACAGAAGGTCGTTCAGTTCCTGCTCGGTGGGTTGGCGCAGGGTGACCACTTTCACGTCTTCCATGGCGACCATGCCGAGATCGCGATCCTGCACCAGCAGGCCGCCGGTCACGCGCTTGTAGTCCATGGTCTGGGCGCGCTCACCATCGAAGTCGCCGCAGGCCAGCAGGCGCACGTTTTTCTTGGCAGCGACGATGTCGACCGCCTCTGACGCGATGCTGGGGGCGATAATCACTTCCACAAACTGACGGTCAACGATGGCCTGGGCCGTTTGCGCATCCAGCTCACGATTGAAGGCGATGATGCCGCCAAAGGCTGAGGTGGGATCGGTCGCGAACGCCAGTTCATAGGCTTGCAGGATGTCGGCACCGATGGCCACGCCACAGGGGTTAGCGTGCTTGACGATAACGCAGGCCGGATCGGCAAACGGCTTCACGCATTCCAGGGCGGCATCGGTGTCGGCGACGTTGTTGTAGCTCAGTTCCTTACCCTGCAGCTGCTTTGCGGTGGCCACGCAGGCTTCGCGAGGATAGCGTTCGGCATAGAAGGCGGCGCGCTGGTGCGGGTTCTCACCGTAACGCATGTCCTGAACCTTCACGAACTGAACATTGAAAGTACGCGGGAAGTCGGCATTGTCGTTGTCCGGGGTGCGGCCGCCCAGGTAATTGGCGATGGCGCCGTCGTAACCCGCGGTGTGTTCAAAGGCTTTGACTGCCAGGTCGAAACGAGTGCTGTAGGTCAGCTGGCCGTCGTTGTCTTTCAGTTCTTTCAAGACCCGGCTGTAGTCGGAGGCATTGACCACAATGGCGACATCGTTGTGGTTCTTGGCGGCCGCACGAACCATGGTGGGGCCACCGATGTCGATGTTTTCAATGGCAGTGGCCAGATCGCAGTCGGGATTGGCGACGGTGTCTTCGAACGGGTACAGGTTCACCACCACCATGTCGATGGGGTTGATGTCGTGCTCGCTCATAATGGTGTCATCGATGCCGCGCCGGCCAAGAATGCCGCCGTGGATCTTCGGGTGCAGGGTTTTGACCCGGCCGTCCATCATTTCCGGAAAACCGGTGTAGTCGGAAACCTCGGTGACGGGAACCTGGTTTTGCTGCAACAGACGGAAGGTTCCGCCGGTGGAAAGCAGTTCAATGCCGCGTTCGGTCAGGGCACGGCCAAACTCGACGATGCCGGTTTTATCACTCACGCTGATCAGAGCGCGACGGACGGGGGTATTAGCCTGATTTGCCATGGGTCACTTTCTTCGCTGGTCAGATAAGCCGGATGTAGCCTGGGTATAAAGAGCAAGGGCCTCGCGAACGCATCCGGGAGGCCCTTCAGGGACGAGTCTGATTATAGCAGACCATACTGCTTGAGTTTCTTGCGCAGGGTGCCGCGATTCAGGCCAAGCATGGTGGATGCCTTGGTCTGGTTGTTGCGGGTGTATCGCATCACCTGCTCCAACAGTGGCGCTTCGACCTCTGACAGTACCAGCTGGTACACGTCAGAGACCGGTGCGCCATCCAGTTGCGCAAAATAGTTCTTGAGAGCAACTTCCACGCTGTCGCGCAGAGTGACACTGTTGCCGCTGTTGTTCACCGTGTGCAACTGATGTAGATCATCGTTAGCTGGTGTGCTCAGGTTGTCGTTTGCCAAAGTCTCAGCGGTCATGCTGCGAATACCTCTCCATTTCGTAAGCCTGAAAAATACTGTTCGATGCGGTCTTTCTGCTCCAGCGCGTCTTCAATCGCGTTGAAGCGTTGGCGGAACTGTTTACTCTGGTCGTGAGACTGGAGATACCAGCCCACATGCTTTCTGGCGATACGCACGCCCATTTTTTCACCGTAGAAGCTGTGCAGCTCGGCCAGGTGTTCCGTCAGTATCTGCTCGACCTCGTTCAAAGGTGGTGCCGGCAGGTACTGTCCGGTCTGCAGGTAATGCAGGATTTCCCGGAAGATCCAGGGCCGGCCCTGGGCACCACGGCCGATCAGCAAGCCATCAGCGCCGGTGTGTTCCAGCACCTGTCGGGCCTTTTCCGGGCTGGTAATATCGCCGTTGGCGAACACTGGAATGCCGACACTGGCCTTCACCTCGGCGATGGTGTCGTACTCCGCATCACCGTTGTACTTGTCTGCGCGAGTGCGCCCATGCACTGCGATAGCCTGTATGCCGGCATCTTCCGCCATGCGGGCAATCACGGTTGCGTTGCGGTGGTCGCGATCCCAGCCGGTGCGCATTTTCAGAGTGACCGGGATGTCTACCGCGTTAACCACGGCTTCCAGTATTTCCCGTACCAGCTCCTCGTCTTTCATCAGGGCCGAGCCGGCGGCTTTGTTGCACACCTTTTTAGCCGGGCACCCCATGTTGATGTCGATAATCTGAGCACCAAACTCGGCATTCTGCCGGGCCGCGTCCGCCAGCATCTGCGGATCACCACCGGCTATCTGTACCGAGCGGGGTTCCGGCTCACCCTGATGATTCATGCGGGTGCGGGATTTTCGCGTATGCCAGAGCTTGCTGTCCGCTATCACCATCTCTGACACTGCCAGGCCTGCTCCCATTCGCCGGCATAACAGCCGGAACGGACGATCTGTTACGCCGGCCATGGGCGCAACAATAAGCGGGTTGGGCAAGGTGTACGGCCCGATTTTTGCCGTCGGCAGCATGATCTGAGTCCGTGTCACAGCGAGTTAAGCAAGGTTCGGTGCGGGTTGGTTGTTCAATTAATAACCGCCCCCAGCTCCCGAAGGGCGGTAATGATACCGCCGGGGACGGCTCGATTGAAGGGGAGAATGGCTGAAAAAATTGATTATTTTTCGTGCTTTCTGGTTGACTTTTGCGCGCTCAGCCGTGGCCGCCGACTGGCGTCAGGGTGTCCAGGGCCGGAAGTTCAGATTGTAGTTGACCGCATCGCGACCGGGGTCACGAATGCTGATGGCAATTCTGACGGGTGTCTCTGACGGCATGGTGTCCATCGTTTCGGCGTCACCGGCGAGGTAGTCCTCGGGCAGGAAAGTGCTTTGGGCTACAACGTCACCGTTGAGGTTTGAAAAGGTCAGCGCTATGGCCGGGAACGGTTGCACAAATCCGGCACGGTTGATGATGACCGCATCGACAATCAGCTGGTTGCGATTTTCCGGGTCGGTGCGGACGACCAGTTTCCGGCTTTGAATCGCGTCGACGTTGATCAAGGGTTTGAGTTGACACCCTGCCAGCTCACAGCCCTTTTCATAGAATGGCCGCAACTGGGGAATGGCGGAGAGGCGATCGAACTGGAACCAGGTCACCTGGGCAACCAGGGCGCCCAGCAGAGCCAGAACAACCAGTGTCCACAGTGCCGTGCGCAGGCGGCTTTTGCCATTGCCGACCGATACCGGGTCCCGGCGCAAATCCCGGTACAGAGTATCGCTCGGCTGGTGTTGTCGGGGCCGAGGTTCTGGCGCACCGGCTGGCCGGTCATCTTCTGTCGCGGCAAGCGTAAGCTCACTGGCTGAGGCGGCAGTTTGCTCATCATCCGGACGGACCGGTTCAGGCTGCAAACCCGCGGGCTCTTCCTGGGGCGGTTGTGGTTTTGGTGGTTGAGGCGATGGCTCGCCTGCCTCCGGCCCTTCAGGGGGTCGCTTCGGGTGATCGTCCGAGAGCATGGCCTCGGCCCAGCTTTCATCAACGGCGTGCTTTTCCGATGTTGGGTCATCGTCGTGATAGTCGGATCTTTCCGATTCGGCGACCCCACGGAAACTGTCACTCAGCTCGTCCTCTGAGAACGTGAGACTGGTTCCGGCATAGCGGCCTTCCGCGGCATCCTCTTCAGGGTTGTCTGCGAAGACAAAATCCTCTTCATCGGTTCCGGGATCTGAGCCGGGCGCCGGGCTGGCGCCACTTGGTGTTGTGTGCTCTTTGGGTGTCGATTCGCCCGAGGTTGAATCACGATCGGTTTTGATGACCTGGTGCTCAACCGCGTTGAACACTTTCATGCAGCTGCCACACCGCACTTTGCCGCCGGCGATACTGAGTTGCTCGTCAGTTACCCGGAAGCGGGTCTCGCAATTGGGGCATTGGGTCTGCAGGCTGCTTTGGGTCATGCTTCGTTCCTGAAAGCTTGATCGCTGATCGATCGGGGTGCGATCGTTAGGGATGAGGCAGTTTAGTCGTAAACACGGTACTCGTCATCCGTCCTTGCGTCGTCCTGTGAGGCGTATCCAGTCTTCTTTCTGCTCAGGCTCGTCCATCAGGAACCAGGGCTCGTAAGCCGCCATCACTTCCCGTGCCTGATAGGACAGGATGCCGGACAGCACCAGGCTGCCACCAGGCGCGGTGAGTTCGGCGAGTCTGGGAGCCAGGCCAATCAGCGGTTGGGCCAGAATGTTGGCGAGCATGATGTCGGCCCGGGTATCCGGGTCGTTACCGGGTAAGTACAGGTCCAGCCGGCGGTCGTCGACGCCGTTACGGCGGGCGTTATCACGACTGGCTTCCAGGGCCTGGGGGTCGGTGTCGACACCGATAACGTGGTCGGCACCCAGCAGCAGAGCCGCGAGACCGAGAATACCGGAGCCGCAACCGTAGTCGATGATCTGTTTGCCGGCCACATTCTGACCGTCCAGCCATTGCAGGCACAGGGCGGTGGTCGGGTGGGTGCCGGTGCCAAAGGCCAGGCCAGGGTCCAGCATCAAGTTGGCGGCGTCAGGGTCGGGAGCATCGCACCAGCTGGGCACAATCCACAGGCGTTCGCCAAACCGCAGTGGGTGGAAGTCGTCCATCCAGGCCCGTTCCCAATCCTTGTCTTCGACCAGAGTGACGTCTATGTCGGTCAGAGACTGTTGGGTCTGTTGGTGCCAGGCGTCGCGAATATCCGAACAAAGCTGCTCTATATCGCGGTCAGACTGGAACAACCCGGTGACAGTGGTCTGGCTCCACAGAGGTGTAGTGCCGGGATCGGGTTCGTATAGGGGCTGGTCGGCCGCATCTTCCATGGACACAGCGTCTGAGCCCATTTCCATTAATAAGTCTTCCAGCTGATCCGCAGTGTCCGGATCAGCTGGTATCTGGAGTTGTATCCAGGGCATGATTAATCCCGCATCAGTTTCTCGAGGTAGTGGATGGTGAAGTCTACCTGTTTAAAGCCGCCATCGCGTACCAGTTTTCGGTGCAGGGGTTGATTGGTCTTGATGCCCTCGACCACCATTTCATCCAGCGCGTTCTTCATGCGTCGGCGGGCGATTTCCCGGTCGTCGCCCCAGGTGATCAGTTTCGCCACCAGGGAATCGTAATACGGTGGCACGGTATAGCCGCTGTACAGGTGGGAATCGACACGGATGCCATTACCGCCAGGGGCATGGAAGTGTTTGACTTTGCCCGGGCTGGGTACGAAGGTTTGCGGGTCTTCGGCATTGATCCGGCATTCGATGGCGTGACCGGATATGTGGATTTCGTCCTGGCTGTATTGCAACGGCAGGCCACTGGCAATTCGCAGCTGTTCGCGGACGATATCGACGCCGGTCACCATTTCGGACACCGGGTGCTCTACCTGTACCCGGGTGTTCATTTCGATGAAATAGAACTCGCCGTCCTGGTACAGGAACTCGAAGGTACCGGCGCCCACATAGCCGATTTCCTTGCAGGCATCGATGCAGGCCTTGAGCGTGCGCGCCCGGGATTCCGCGTTGACGTTCGGGGCCGGTGCTTCTTCGATCACCTTTTGGTTGCGACGCTGCATGGAGCAGTCCCGGTCACCCAGGTGAATTACGTTGCCGTGCATGTCGGCCAGCACCTGAACCTCCACATGGCGTGGGGTTTCAAGGAACTTCTCCAGGTACACGGTCGGATCGCCAAAGGCATTCTTGGCTTCGGTCTGGGTGATCTGGACAGCCTTGAGCAGTGCAGCTTCGGAGTGTACTACCTGCATGCCCCGACCACCGCCACCAGAGGCCGCCTTGATCATCACCGGGTAACCGATTTGGCGGGCCAGCATCAGGTTGCGCTCGTCGTCTTCGGTCAATGGACCGTCAGAGCCGGGCACCGTCGGGACGCCAGCCTTTTTCATGGCTTCGATGGCGGACACTTTGTTGCCCATCAGGCGAATGGTTTCTGCCCGGGGGCCGATAAAGCGGAAGCCGCTTTTCTCGACCTGCTCGGCAAAATCTGCGTTCTCGGCCAGAAAGCCGTAACCCGGATGAATGCCGACGGAATCTGTCACTTCCGCCGCGCTGATGATAGCGGGGATGTTCAGGTAGCTTTCAGTCGGGCTGTTCGGGCCGATACAGACGGTTTCGTCAGCCAGCCGAACGTGCATCAGGTCGCGGTCGACCTGAGAGTGAATTGCCACTGTCTTGATGCCCAGCTCTTTGCAGGCACGGAGTATGCGCAGGGCGATTTCACCGCGGTTTGCGATCAGAACTTTTTCTAACATAGCCATGGTTACCAATCACCGAATTCAGGAAATGACGACCAGGGGCTGGTCAAACTCCACCGGCTGGCCATTTTCGACCAGAATTTCGGTGACGGTGCCGGCTTTGTCTGCCTCGATCTGGTTCATCATCTTCATTGCTTCAACTATGCAGATGACTTCGCCCGCATTCACCTTCTGACCAACCTCGATAAAGGCGGCGGCGCTGGGTGATGGCGACCGGTAGAAGGTGCCGACCATGGGCGATTTGACGGCATGACCGTTAATGGCGGGTGGCGCGGCGGGTGCATCGGCGGGCGACGCCTCGGCTGCCGTTGCCGGTGCTTGCGGAGCCGGTGCCGAGTAATGGCCCATGTAATGGGCGGGCGCAGCAACCTGTTCACGACGGCGGGAGATGCGAACGGAGTCGTCTCCCTCATGAATCTCCAGCTCCTCGACGTCTGATTCCTCGAGCAGTTCAATCAGTTTTTTGATCTTGCGAATATCCATAGCTATTCCAGTCCCGTTGTCTCTGGTCTATCGGTTAATTCGATGCAGGGCAGCCTGCAGGGCCAGGTCGTAGCCCTGGCTGCCCAGCCCGCAGATAACGCCTTCGGCGATATCCGAAAAATAGGAGTGATGGCGGAAGGGTTCACGCGCATGCACATTGGAAAGATGTACCTCGATAAACGGAATGCCTGACGCCAGCATGGCGTCTCGCAGGGCGACGCTGGTGTGGGTGAAGGCGGCGGGATTGATAAGGATGAAGTCCACTCCTTCGGCCCGGGCCTCGTGTACCCGCTCGATCAGCTCATACTCTGCATTGGATTGCAGGTGCAACAAATGGTGAGCCTGCTGTGCTGCGGTCTCCCGCAAGCGATCGTCAATGTCGGCCAGGGTTTCATGGCCATAAACCTCAGGTTCCCGGGTACCGAGCATGTTGAGGTTGGGGCCATGGAGTACAAGTATGGTCGACATGGTTCTGTCTGCCTTGATGTCTTTTTACCGGATCGCCGAAGATAACGGCACGTTACCCCAATGGTGCGTACTTGTTATCTTCAGATCAACACTTTTTGACAATCTCGCCAAGCGTTTATAGGTCTAGAAAAGATTACACAGCAATTGCCATTTGCGCGATGACATTTCGTTGATGACAAATATTGTGGTGGATGACAGGCAGTGCCGGTATTCGACATTGGTTTCATGGGGCCGGGCACAGGCCGCCCGGCCCGGAAGGATCAGGACTCCGCCAGTGTGACGCAGTTGCGCCCGTGCTCCTTGGAGGTGTAAAGAGCACGGTCTGCGCGTTCGCACAGAATCTGGGCATTGTCGTCCTGCCAGCTTGAAATGCCGCAGCTGAAGGTGACATTAAATTCCCGGTCGCCAGCAGGCTGTAACAACTCAGAGAACCGTTCACGGATTTCATTCAGCACATTGCGGGCGTCACCCGGGCGGGTGTTGGGCAGGATGATGGCAAACTCTTCGCCACCGTAGCGGCCAATGTGATCGGTTTTACGCAGGCGCTGCTTGAGGAACATGGACAGGCTGCGCAGCACCCGGTCACCAATGGGGTGACCGAAGGTGTCGTTTACTTTTTTGAAGTAGTCGATGTCGAGCATGGCGAAGCACAATGACTGATTTTTTTGCCGCGCGCGCACAATCTCCTGCTCCAGCAGATGCAGGGTGTGCGTGTGGTTATACAGGCCGGTCAGGCTGTCGCGGATCATCAGCGCCAGCAGTGAGCGCGCTCGTCGGCCGCGATTGTGCAGCGTGGCGATCAGGTGTTTTGGATCAATAGGTTTAGTCAGGAAGTCGTCGCCGCCCAGACTCATGGCGTGCAGCTGCTTAGTGACGTCTTCTTCGGCCGACAGGTAGATGATCGGTACGCTGTGGAAGCGGTCTTGCTGGCGAATCACCCGGGCGATTTCCATACCGGTGCAGCCGGGCATGTACATATCGAGGATGATGATCTCCGGCGAGAATTCTTCCAGCGCATGAATAATCTGCATGGGGTCGATGATGATATGAGCGGTCATGCCCGCTTTTTTCAGAACCGTTTCCATGTATTTGGCCTGGGCCCGGGAATCATCCAGAACCAGTACCTTATAAGGCTCCACGGTGTTGCCGTGGGTGTAGGTTTCGATCTTCTCGATCAGCTGGCCAGGGTCGACCGCCGGGTAGAAAAATTCTTCGCCGCCGCAACGGGAGGCCCTCAGCCGGGTTTCAATGCTGCCATCTTCATCGCTCATGAAGATGATCGGTATGGGGGTGTCGTGCTGCTCCTGCAGGTGTTCGACGGTGCCGATGCCGGCGTTAGCGACGCCACCGAAGTTGACGTCCATCAGGATGGTTTCCGGCTTGCTGAGTGCGCATGCCTCGGCCAATTCTGCGGCGCCACTGAAGGCTGAGGCCCGGAACCCGAAAAATTCAAGTTGCCGTATCAGCCGGGCTGCCATTTCCGGATTGGACAAGGCAATGTAAACCGGGGTGCGTCGGTATTGCTGGGGTGTGTCCGTGTCTTCCTGATCGGAGCGGCGTTGGGTGCAATGGCGCAACGCTACGGTGGCGTCTTCCAGCTGACGTTCGCGATCCTCGTCCAGCGCGGTATTGTGGTGCCAGCTGGCCAGAAGGCCAAGAATGTGCCCGGCCGCTGCTGCGTGGCTCTCCATCTCAAAGCGTTTGGCGTAACGCACCAGTTTGTCGGTTGCCGCGATAAACTCGTCCCGGTGGCCGGCGGCTTGGTGAAGGTCTTCGCGAATTTTCTGCCAGGTATCCAAGACCACCCGGGCCTGGGTAGTTACACGGCGGGCAAAATGCTGCCTGAGTTTTTCTTTCTGGCTTTCGTCGTTCATTTTGCTCCGGCCTGTCTGTTTTCATTTTTTTAGTGGTCCGATCCGGCAGGACGAACTTTTTAACCTTAGTCGTTTTACAGAGTCTATAGTGTTTAATGTTGTCGGCGTAGGTTGCGCTATGTAAATGTTTGTCAACTCTGCGGTACAGGTCACACACCGTTATCAGACCACTCACTGGACCGGGGCCCGAGTAGCTATGGCAGGGATGCTTGCAAAGTCAATCTGTCAGCAACGGGGTGCCATCACCCTTCAGTCTTCGTTGCTTCTGTTTACCGGAGCGCTGCTGGTATTCATTCTTGCGGCGGCCTTCGTCACCAGCTTCGGCCATTTCAGAGACTATGTGGCTGATCAACTCGGTGACCACGCCCGAGATGGCGCGACGGCCACCGGCCTTTCTTTGTCCAACGCCATTGATGGCTCCGACAAGGTGGCTTCGTCCTCATTAATTGATGCCGTTTTTGACAGTGGCCGGTACCTCTCCATCGAGTATGTAGACCTAAGCGGAGAGGTCGTCGCGGGTCGGCGCACGGCACTGCAAGGCACGGCGTCGCCGGCTTGGTTTATCCGTTTGGTGACTTTGCCTGTACCAATGGCCGAGGCCGAAGTGGTGCGCGGCTGGACTCGCCTTGGCAAAGTGCAGGTGGTTAGTCATCCGGGCCGCGCTTATGACGATCTATGGCGCATCACCGTCGGCCTGTTGGTGAGCGTGCTGGTCATCGGTGGCGCTGGCTTGTTGGCGCTGTTCCTGATGCTGCGCAGGCTGCTTCGTCCGCTCAAGGACGTGGAGGCGCAGGCCCGGGCTCTGGGTCAGCGTGATTTCCGCAAGCGGGTTCAGGTCCGCTCCACCCGTGAACTGAATCAGGTCACCGAAGCGATGAATCAGATGGCGGACGATCTCGGCCAGCTATTCGACGGCCAGGGTAAGCTGATTCAGCATCTGCGTAAGGTCAACAATGAGGATCTGGTGACCGGTCTGGTGAGTCGTTCGGCTTTTGACCAGCGTTTAAAGGCGGAACTGGAATCCGAGGAGCGGGCGGCGCCGGGTGTGCTGATCATGATCCAGTTGGGCTACTTTGCGGATTACACCCGCGCCTACGGGCGCAGTGAAGGCGACCAGCTGTTGAAGCAAATCGCCGGCGGCCTCAAGAATTTTGTCATACAGCATCCAGGAGCTTTCGTGGGCCGCCGAACCGGCGCCGAGTTTGCGGTGTTCATGCCCGGTGCATCCGCGGTGGATGTCCGGGTTTGGGCCGAAGAACTGATCGCAGGGCTCGACAGTATCTATGCCGACCTTGCCGCACCTATGGACACGCTGGTTCATGCCGGGTTGGCGGTGACTGCTGACGGTCTTGGTGCCCGGGATCTTCTGGCGGCCTCTGATGAAGCCTTGCGGGCAGCACAGCAACGCGATGAGTCCGGTTGCTGGCTGGCTGAGAACAGTCTGGAAACACATCACAACATGGAAACCTGGCGGATGATTATCAGTCAGGCTATCACCGACAGCAAATTGTCCTTGTGGCTTCAGCCCATGGTGCAGGGTGAGGCGCAAACGCGTGTGCATTACCAGGTGTTTTCCCGCATCGATACCGTTGAGGGCGTGCTCAAGGCCGGAGTGTTCGTGCCCATGGCTGAGCGCCTCGGGCTGATCATGGACATTGACCGGTTATTGCTGCAGAGAGTGCTGGAGCGGCTGGCAGCGCACCCGCAGGAGCGATTGGCCATCTCTTTGGGCAACGCCTCGGTGGCGGACCCGGCGTTCCGGAATGATGTCGTTGCGAGCCTTCGCGAGGCTGGAGCCCTGGTTGGTCGGCTCTGGGTAGGTATTGCCGAGCAGACCATTCATCATCACCGTAAAGAAGTGGGGCTGCTGGTGCGGGAGCTGGTGCGGTTAGGGGTGCCGGTATTGGTGGATCGTTTCGGTGTTGGCGGTGTGCCATTCAGCTACCTGAAGAATTTGCCGTTCCAGGCGCTGCGTATCGACAACAGCTTTATTCACAAGCTGGACAGCCATGATGAAAATCGGTTCTGGTTGCAGTCTGTGGTCGCCATTGCGCGCAGCCGAGGTGTGAAGGTTTTTGCGACGGGAGTGGAAACCGCAACGGAATACTCGGTACTCTGTAGCCTGGGTATCGATGGAGCCATGGGATACCATCTGGGTCGGCCGTTTGCAGCCGGACAATCATCGACAGGGGAAGCATAGTCTTATGCCAGGCAAAATCAGACAGTACTTCAGTGACAGGAAAGACGACATGCAGGATTACGCCGGAGGCAGCGGCGTGATCGGAAAACTCGTCCTGGTGGTCCTGGTGGTTTACCTGCTGGTTACCATTGCTCTGGGCATGTATTGGAGCAGCGAGCCGGACACATTCTCGGTGCGTGAACATACCCGGACCCTGGCCAGCGAGATGGGGCGGGAGCCAGTGGCAGGTTTTGCGACCACAGCCACCTTGATCCGCCTCACGGAGACCCTGCTGGACAAGCCGGGCGGCTACATCTCCAACGATATTTTCCCTCCGGGCCTGTGGATGGACAACATGCCGAGTTGGGAGTTCGGCGTGCTGGTGCAGTTGCGGGACCTGTCTCGCGCCATGCGCAGGGACATCAGCCGGTCCCAGAGCCAGTCGGCAGAAGATCCGGACCTGATCATCGCCGAACCCCAGTTGCATTTTGACAGCGGCAGCTGGGCTATTCCCTCCACTGAACGGGAATATCGTCGTGGCATTGATGCCCTTAATCGCTACCTGAACCGCTTGTCGCACCCGGGCCAGCCAAACGCACAGTTCTTTGCCCGGGCCGATAACCTGAACAGCTGGCTGGCGGATCTGGAGACTCGTCTCGGCAGTTTGTCCCGGACTCTGGGCGAGAGTGTCGGCAAAGCATCAGTCTCGGAGGCCATGGCCAATCTGAATCCGGACGATCCGTTGCAGGAAGAGACCGGCGGTGCGGAAGTCAAAACGCCCTGGACCAAAATTGACGATGTGTTTTATGAAGCTCGCGGCAGCGCCTGGGCCCTGCTGCATATCTTCCGAGCTATTGAGGTGGACTTCCGCAAAGTGCTGCAGGACAAGAATGCAATGGCCAGTGTGAAGCAGATCATTATTGAGCTGGAAGGCACTCAGGGCGCCATGTGGAGCCCGGTGATTCTGAACGGCAGTGGTTTCGGTGTGTTGGCAAACCATTCGCTGACCATGGCAGCCTACCTGTCGCGAGCCAATTCGGCGATCAGTGATATGCGGGATCTGTTATCACGGGGCTGAACAGAGCTGCCAATACGTAAAAAAGCCGGGCTGCTTCAAAAGCGGCCCGGCTTTTTTATGCCTGCACCGATGTCAGCCTTTGTAGGCGTTGACCGAGTCGACAATGGCTTGCTTCGCTTCGGCAGCGTTGCCCCAGCCTTGTACTTTCACCCACTTGCCTGGCTCGAGGGTTTTATAGTTCTCGAAGAAGTGACGGATCTGGTTGCGCAGCAGTTCTGGCAGATCGTCAACCTCTTTGACGTCGTGGTAGGTAGTGGTCAGCTTGTCGTGAGGAACGGCAACCAGCTTGGCGTCACCACCGGCTTCGTCTTCCATGTTCAGAACGCCCACCGGACGGCAGCGGATTACGGAGCCAGCCTGGAGCGGGTAGGGAGTAACGACCAGGACGTCCAGCGGGTCGCCGTCGTCAGCGAGGGTGTGCGGTATGAAGCCGTAGTTTGCCGGGTAGAACATGGGTGTGGCCATAAAGCGATCAACCAGCAGTGCACCCATGTCTTTGTCCAGTTCGTACTTGACCGGGGAGCTGTTGGCCGGGATTTCGATGGCGACGTAGATGTCTTCTGGCGGGTTTTTGCCAGCGGGAATGTTGTCGAATTGCATGTGCGATCCTTCCTGGTGCGTTAGGTACGTTTAACTGCGCTTGAAAAGTGAGCGTAATTATACGGCACTCTATTGCCATCCGAAACTAAACCTTGGTCTGTGCGGTCGGGTTGGTGCACCCCGCCAGCGTCCGAGGTTTTGGCGAAAGCCCCCTGATACGCCCCTTACTCCACTGATTAAAGCCGGATCTGTTTGGCAATCAGTTCCTTCATGATTTCGGTGGTGCCGCCGCCAATGGACAGAATTTTGGCATCCCGGTAGAGCCGCTCCACCACCGACTCCCGCATGTACCCCATGCCGCCGAACAGTTGCACCGCTTCGCGGGTGACCTTTTCGCACACGTCCACCGAGAAGTTCTTGGCCATGGCCACCTGCTTGATCGGGTTTTTGCCCGCCTGCATCAGTGCCGCGCAGCGGTAGGTGTATTCCCGGGCGATGTCGATCTGAATGGCCATGTCGACCAGCTTGTGGCGGGTTACCTGGAAGCCGGCGATGGGGCGGCCGAAGGCCTGACGCTGTTTGGTGTAGTCCATGGCCGCCTCAAAGGCCAGTTGGGCGGTCATGTAGGCCATGACGGAGAGGCTCAGGCGTTCCGCCAGAAAGTTGCTCATGATGGCGATGAAGCCGGCGTTTTCGGCGCCTATCAGGCGGTCGGCCGGTACCCGGCAATCTTCGAAAAACAGCTCTGCGGTGTCGCTCGCCCACCAGCCCATTTTGCGGAGTTTATTGCCGGTGGAGAAACCCGGTGTATCGCGGTCGATCAGTAGCAGGCTGATACCAGCGTGGCCCTCGCCACCGGTGCGCACGGCGACGGTGTAGTGGTCGGCGCGAGTGCCGCTGGTGATGAAGGTTTTGCTGCCATTGACGATGTAGTGATCACCGTCGCGGACGGCGCGGGTTTTCAGGCTGGCGACGTCGGAGCCGCCGCCGGGTTCGGTAACGGCCAGAGCCGCGATTTTTTCACCGCGCAGGACCGGAGGCACGACCTGCTCCCGGATCTCTTTTTTGGCCCACTTGGCGACCGGGGGCAGGCCGATATCGAGAGAGCCGATACTGGCGACGAAACCACCCGAGGTGGACCGCATCAGTTCCTCGGATACCGCCACTTTCAGAAAGATATCGCCTTCACCGATGCCGCCCAGCGCATCGGGAAAGCCGAGCCCCAGCAGGCCGGCATCGCCTGCGAGCTTGTAGATTTCCCGGGGAAATTCGCCGGCTTCTTCCCAGTCGTCTATATAAGGGCGCACGTGGGTTTCGATGAATTTGCGGGCGGTTTGGCGAACCTGCTCGTGGGTTTCGTTGAAGTAATCGGACACAGTGGGGTCCCCTCTATTTCTGGAAGATGGCCAGAGTGTCGCGCAAATTCCGGTACCAAGCAAGCGCTTGGTTTGGTTTTGTAGGGCAATAAAAAAAGCTGGCCTGGATGGCCAGCTTTTCCGTCGGACTCCGGTGTTGGTCAGACGTCTTAGCGGGAGATGGTCTTGACGCCTTCGCTGGTGCCCAGCAGCAACAGATCGGCAGGGCGGCGGGCGAACAGGCCGTTAGTGACCACGCCGACGATGTTGTTGAGCTGTTCTTCTACCTGGACAGGGCGGGAGATGTCCAGGTGGTGTATGTCGATGATGATGTTGCCGTTGTCCGTGGTGACGCCGTCCCGATACACCGGGTCGCCGCCCAGTTTGACGATCTCGCGGCCGACATGGCTGCGGGCCATGGGGATGACTTCCACCGGCAGCGGGAAGTCACCAAGAATGCCTACTTGCTTGGACTCATCGGCGATACAGATAAAAGTTTTCGCCACCGCGGCGACGATTTTTTCCCGGGTCAGAGCGCCACCGCCGCCTTTAATCAGCTCCAGATGCTCATTGGTTTCATCGGCACCGTCTACATAGAACTCCATTTCGCTGATGCTGTTCAGGTCATAGACCTGAATGCCGTGTTTCTTCAGTCGCTCTGCGGTTGCCTCGGAACTGGCCACGGCTCCGCCGAAATCGTCTTTATATTGAGCCAGATAGTCGATGAAGAAGTTGGCGGTGCTGCCCGTGCCCACGCCGACAATGCTGCTGCGCTCCAGTTTGGGGGCTATGTAGTCCACCGCAGCTTTGGCAACGGCTTGTTTGAGTTCGTCCTGGGTCATGCTGGGCTCCGGGGAATCGGATGGAATTTTCAGACATTATACGCCTGCAAGGTCTCTGCTTATAGACGGCTGCCGTGCAAACTTTCTACACTGTGGGTTTTTCTTAAACCGACACCAGCAACCGGAACCATCATGCCGCAACGCTATATCAAGAAGATACTCGATGCGCGGGTCTATGACGTCGCCATCGAAACACCGCTGACTGAGGCCCGTAGTCTGTCCAAGCGCTTTGGCAACAATATTCTGCTCAAGCGCGAAGACCTTCAGCCTGTGTTCTCCTTCAAGATTCGCGGTGCCTACAACCGAATTGCCCAGTTGTCGGAAGATCAGAAAGCCAAGGGGGTGATATGTGCCTCGGCCGGCAACCATGCTCAGGGTGTGGCGCTGGCGGCCAAAAAACTGGGCATCAAGGCCGTGATCGTGATGCCCCAGACCACTCCCGAGATCAAGGTGCGCTCGGTGCGGGATCATGGTGCGCGGGTGGTCCTCAAAGGCGATGCCTTTGATGAAGCCGCAACCCATGCCCAGGAGCTGGTCAAAAAGCACGGCTACACCTATATTCCGCCCTACGACGATCCGGATGTAATCGCCGGCCAAGGCACCGTTGCCATGGAAATTATGTGGCAATTCAGCAGACCCATTCACGCCATCTTTATCTGTGTGGGCGGTGGCGGCCTGATTGCCGGTATGGCGGCGTACATCAAGTATTTGCGTCCAGAAATCAAGGTGATCGGGGTTGAGCCGGAAGATTCCAACTGTCTGCAGGCCGCGCTGAAAGCCGGTGAGCGGGTAATCCTGGACGAAGTGGGGATCTTTGCCGATGGCGTGGCGGTCAAGCAGATTGGCGCCTACCCCTGGGAAATCTGCAAGGATCACGTGGATGAAGTGATCACCGTGTCCACCGACGAAATCTGCGCTGCCATCAAGGATGTGTTCGAAGACACCCGTTCCATAGCCGAGCCGGCCGGCGCCCTGGGCGTGGCGGGCATCAAGAAATACATCGAGCGGGAACAGATCGAGAACGAAAATCTGATTGCCACGCTCAGCGGTGCCAACATGAACTTCGATCGGCTGCGCTACGTTTCTGAGCGCACCGAGATTGGCGAGAAGCGCGAGGCCATCCTGGCAGTAACCATCCCTGAGCGCCCGGGTGCCTTCAAGACCTTCATTAATGCCTTGCACAAGCGCAACATTACCGAATTCAACTACCGCTATTCCGATTCCGAGAGCGCGACTATTTTTGTGGGCATCCAGGTCCAGGCTGGTGGCCATGGCCGGGAAGAGCTGGTGCGAGATCTTCGTGAAACCGGCTATTCGGTGATCGACCTGACCGACAGCGACATGGCCAAGCAGCACATCCGACATATGGTCGGTGGTCATGCGCCATCAGTGGCCAACGAAGTCGTTTATCAGTTCGAGTTCCCGGAACGCCCGGGCGCCTTGCTTAAATTCCTGATGTCGCTCGGTACTCGCTGGAACATCTCCCTGTTCCACTACCGCAACCACGGTGCCGCCTACAGCCGTGTGCTGCTGGGCGCCCAGGTGAATAATGACGAGATTGCCGACTTTGAGGGGATGCTGGAGAAGGTTGGCTTCCGCTATGAGAATATGACGGATAACGAGGCGTATCGGTTGTTCCTGGGGTCCGGTAACGGCAAGTAATCTGTGGCCCGGCCGTCCGTTCGGGGCGGCCGGGCCATGCCCCCCAAAGTTTACATAACTGTAACCTGTCAAAAATTGTAAAAATCGAGTTACGTGTTAGTCTTTTGTCTAATTCTCGGAGTCAAGAGTAGCCGCTTGATTTTCCAGTTAATTGATTCCAAAAATAAGTAGGAATACGTCTCATGGGTAGCAAGCCGGATATCATTCGCGCCATTGTGCTGATCTTCGCTGCCGGCCTTGTGGTGACCGGGTTTACCTCAATCCAGGCATCGGAAGACAAGCGTGCCGACCGACAGGTTCCGAGCGCCAGCTTTATGCAGCCCGCCGATCAGCGCCTGAATCGATAACAGGCGTCATCCGTCACCACGCCATGCAGTGGAACATCCCACGGCTCAATCGGCAGTGACAATACCTTCTGAAAATCATGGGCCAGCCCGATCAACTTCGGCGCCATCGACGGTCGTATCCGGCTGAACGCAAACGTCCGGTCATAGAAACCGCCGCCCATACCCAGCCTTCCGCCCTGTTCATCAAAACCGACCAACGGAAACAGTACCGCATCCAGTGCCCAGGCCGGCCTGCGTCTTGATCTCGGGAACGGGGGTTCGGGAATGCCAAAGCGGTTGGCGGTCAGCTCAACACCGTCATCATAGGGGCTGAACACCAGTTTGCCCTGGTAGATCGGGTGCAGGATGGGCAAATAAAATTGAATACCCCGACGTCGGCCAAGATCCATATAAAGTTGCGGGTCGATCTCACCGTCGTTGGCCAGGTAAATGCCAATGTGGCGGGCGCGTTGCAAATCCGGGTGCTTCAACAGATTCAGGGCGAGCTGTTCCGACGCCTGCTGCTGTTGTTCGAAGGAGAGAGCGCGGCGCTGCTGGCGTAAAAGCTTTCGCAATTCGCTTCTGGGAAGTTGGTCTGGATGAGGTTCAAACGGTTGAGGGGCGGGGTACTGACTCAAAATAAAGCTTCCCGGGCTGCCGTTATCGGATGTGGCCCTTGAACCCAAAGTTCAAGGTCGGTGGCCGCTGTGACATATTAGGCTTTCCCCCATTGGGGGACGTGCTCACAATGCCCTAAAGTGGCCACCTGGGTAGTGCGCATCGGCTCGAGGACGTACCCGACCAGCGAACAGCCCAGGAAGTTGAATCCATTATACGGGCAGTGACGGGGCCGATTGCAACCCCCTTTCGGTAATCTTTGCTGATCAGTTACCGGATGGCCCGCCAAGGGCGTCGTCGAGCCGGTTGTCCATCGCCCGGAGCAGGCTGCTGGTGGCGTCCGACATGGTGTCACGCTCCAGCAACTGGTGAGCAATGTTCAGCGCGGCCATCACCGCAATGCGCTCGGTGCCGAACACTTTGCCGCTTGAGCGGATTTCCCGCATCTTGCCGTCCAGGTGCCGGGCCGCGCGCAGCAGGGCCTCTTGCTCTTCCTGCGGGCAAGCCACCAGGTATTCCTTGTCGAGAATTCTGACTTCAACGGTGGTTGACTGCTGTGACATCAGTGGTGCTCCAGCGCCCTGAGGCGGCCAATCATGGCTTCAATCTTGTTTTTGGCAAGATCGTTTTTGTGCATTAGCTGGGCTCGTTCCCGATTCCAGTCGTCCTGTAGCGATCGCAACAGGGCATTATCTTTCTCCAGCTTTTGGCAGTGCTGGATCAGCTTGTCCAGCTTGTCCGCTAATGCTTGTACTTCGGACTGTTCCATGACGGGCCCAACAACAGTGATTTAAGTGTGTGTAACTATAAGTGCCGACGCCAAACCGGTCAATTTAACGCCTTGTCATGGCGAGGCGCCCCGTGACGTGTGTCACCCTTGGCAACAGCTCAAATTTCGCCGCCTGGGCCAAAGCCCAGTTTCCGGCTGCGCCACCAGGTAGCCATCGCGGGCAGCAGGGAGACCAGCAAGGCCGCGACCGGTACTGCGCCGAGTAGCAGCCATTCCTGCTGATTCAGAGCGCGCAGGCTGATCTGAATGCCGTATTGTTCCAGCAGCCAGGGGCTGAGTCCGGCGATGGCTACGGCACCCAGAATCAGGGCGAAGGCACAGGCGGCAAGCGCCAGGGCCACACACTCAAAGCTGTAGAGCGAGGCAATCAGTGCCGGTGAGGCTCCGGTCGCGCGCAGCACGGCCACCTCCCGTTGGCGCTGGGCCTGCAGGGTAAGCAGTACGGCGATCAGCCCGATCAAGCTGGTCACTACCACAAAGGCGCTGATGCCAAGCAGGGCTTTTTCGAATTGCCCCATCATTCGCCATAATTCGCTCAGCGCAACCCCTGGCAGGATTGCCGACAGCGGCTCCTCCCGGGACTGGTTCAGTTGCCGTTGTACCTGAAAGGTCAGAATCGGCTGGCTCAGGCCCACAAACGCGGCGGTGATGGCGTCGGGCGTGTAAGCCCGCGCCCGGGCCCGGTCTGCAGAAAGGGTTCGGCCGGGGATGGCAACGCCAGACTCCCAGCCCACGTGCATGGCCTCCATCGCCTCCAGGCTGATATAGACCGCCTGATCCACGGGCGTGCCGGTGGGGGCCAGCACGCCAGACACCCGGAAGGGCAGGTCGGTGTGGTTGGAAAAGCTGGTGCGACCACCGCCGTGAGACAGGACGATGTTATCGTCGACCTGATGATTCAGTTGCCGCGCCGCGCCGGCACCCAGTACCACGTCAAAGAGATCGTCAAACCATTGGCCCCGGGTCAGTTCAAGGGCCTGGCTATTGCCGTACTGAAACCGCTTCAGGAATTGATCGTTAGTGCTCACTACCCGGTAGCCTCGGTAACTGTCGCCGAGCGAGATGGGGATCAGCCAGTCGATCCGGCGATCCTGTTCCATGGCCTGAAACGTCGACCAGCGGATGTTGTTGGTGGCATCGCCGATATGGAACACCGTGTACAACAAGAGATTGAGCTGGCCGCTGCGGGCCCCGACGATCAGGTCGGTACCGCTGATGGTGTTGGTGAACGACTGTCGGATTTCAGTGCGAAGATACTGGATCCCGAGCAGCAGGGTTACGCTCAGGGTCAGCGTCAGGCACACCAGGGCCAGAACCCGGCGGCGATACCACAGGCTGGCGGTGGCCAGTGACAGCGCCAGGCGGACTTTGCTCATGCCTCACCTCCCAGTGCCAGTTGATGGTGAAAATGACTGGATAACGCGCGATCGTGGCTGACAAAAACCACCGAACAGCGGCGTTGTTCCGCCAGGGTTAACAGCAAATCCAGAAACCGGTCACGGTTGTCGGCGTCCAGCGCCGACGTGGGCTCGTCGGCCAGAATGATTTCGGGGGCGCCAATCAGTGCCCGGGCGGCAGCAACTCGCTGCTGCTGGCCAATCGATAACCTGGTCACGCCCTGGTGCCAGTGGCTTTCGGGGATGGCCAGTTGCCTGAGTAAATTCGCAGCGGCGGCATCAGGACCTGAGTCGGTGCGCGCCCGGCGGATGGGAGACAGGCGGCAGGGCAGGGTCACATTCGCCAGCGCGCTCAGGTAGGGCACCAGATTGAACTGCTGAAAAATCACGCCCATGTGGTTGGCCCGGAAGCGGTCCCGGGCGCCGGGTTTCAGGTTGGTGAGCGCTTGCCCCAATAATTCAACGGAGCCGGAATCGGGTGCCAGCATGCCCGCCAGCAAGCCGAGCAGGGTGCTTTTGCCGGTACCGCTGGGGCCGTGCAGGAACAGATGCTCGCCCTGGTTCAGTTCAATGTCCGGGAATGACGGCGCATTGGCCTGGCCCGGCCAGCAGAATCGGAGCTGGCGGGTTATGATGGCTGGCGGTGATGTAATGGAACTGGCCTGCGTTTGTTCTGTCTCGGTGCTCATATCGGTATTGTCTTTGCCGTTGTATGATGGCGCCCGTTACACGGTTGACCCCATGGGGAGTGGTGTTTGATGTTCGTTACCTTGCGAGTCCGGAAATTGATCGCGCGGCTTGGACCGCTGTTGCTGCTGATGGTTTCATCGGTTGCCATCGCAGAAACCCGGGAAATCGACTGGCTGGAGCTCATGCCCGCCGAAGACCTCGCCTTGCTGGAAAGTATGCCTGAAATCGAGCACGACGGAGAGGGCCCGGCGCTGTTGCCGGATGAGATCATGACCGGGCGGGTCGTGCCAGAAATGGGCGATGTCGATGGCAAAATTCCCGGGTTTGTGGTGCCACTGAAAGTCACCAACGACATGCGCATCCTCGAGTTTTTCCTGGTGCCGTATTACGGCGCCTGCATTCATGTGCCGCCACCGCCGCCCAACCAGATCATCCACGTCAAATACAGTGAGGGCTTTACCTTGCAAGCCCTGTATGACCCGGTCTGGATCGAAGGCACGCTGGTGATCGATCGTACCGAGAATGAGCTCGGCACCTCCTCCTATTCAATGGTAGCGTCGTCCGTCAGGCCCTATACCGAGTTTGATTAACGGCTCAGCCGGAATTGCGAATTGCCCGGTGTTAGGCGGGTTGCGCCCTGTCCCTGCGGTCCTACCCACTGCACGTTCAGGTGCTCCAGCTCGGGAAAATGCGTCATCAGGCTGGTTTGCAGACGGCTGGATTCGGACAGTCCCGGACAGTTGAGTGTCTGGGTGATTTCCACATCGGAGTGGGTGGCGCTCTGAGCGTGGTCATCGTGATGTTGGTGGCCGTGCTTGTGCTCATCGTGTTTGTCGTCATGCTTGTGATCGTCGGTGTCGCCCCAGCTGGCGTGCATGGACGCCGACGTGATGGTGCAGTCGATCCCCAGGACTGTGATCAACGGAGTTTCCACCGCCCAGCTTTCTACCGTCTGTACCCGTTGGCGCTGGGCCTCGGTCCGGGGCTTGTGCTCGAACCCCATCAGATTGTAGGCCGGCGACAGCAAGACAAGGTCTATTCGCTCGTGATCAACCGCGAGCTGTAAGTCGGCATGGCCGTGCTGATGTGCGACGGGGTTATCCGCCGCCAGTACGGGCATGGCCGCAAGGCTGAGGGACAGTAGCAAAGATGATGTGCGGGTGGGGGTGTGCCGGGTGGGCATATCCGATACCTTTGGCTGTTTTTGATATGTTATAACATTTTTAATTTTTGGCCGGATAAAAGCAAGCCCGCTGTCTGCCCGCAAGTGTCACAAGTCTGCCGGAATGCTAGGATACGGGTTTGCAAAAATGAATGTGGAGCTCCGGGAAGGTTATCAGACCGGCTCCCCCGACACAGGAACACACGGTTTCATGACTGACACCGACACCACGGGTGCTGCCCGCGCCGCCGAGTTTGAGCGCTGGGCCAATGTTTACACGGTTCACAAGGCCTTCAGTCATCCTTCTGAGCTTCACGGCTCGCTCTGTGGTCGGCTGGCGGCCGGCGCTCGTATTCAGGAAAACGAATGGCTGGCGACGGTTTGCGAGCAGATGGGTCTGGCCGAACAGGCTATGGATGAGTCCGAAGATCTGGCGCCCTTTATGAACGGCGCTTATGACAAGGCGCTGGCTCAACTGCAGTCTTCGGATCTCAGCTTTCAGCCCCTGCTGCCGGATGATGACTATGCCATTGAGCAACGCCTGGAAGCACTGATCGCCTGGGTGCGCGGCTTCCTCGAAGGCATGGCTCTGGCCGCTGGCGAATCGCTCGGTCAGGCGCCCGATGAAATCCGCGAGTTGATTGAGGACATGGTGGCGATCAGCCAATTGTCAGAGGACGAAGAGTCCGGCGAAGAAAGTGAGCAACAGTTGCTGGATATTACCGAATACGTCCGTCTGGGTGCGCTGGCGGTGTTTACCGAATTCAATGAGCCGGAAAGACCGGTCAGAGATACCCCGACCCTGCATTAATCTGGAGACATCATGACCTCAATGATTCCCATGAAAGAATTTGCCGAACGCCGGCGCAAGCTGATGGACCGGATGGCGCCAGACAGCATCGCCATTGTGCCCGCAGCGCCGGAACGGGTCAGGAACCGGGATGTGCTGCATCCGTTCCGTCAGGACAGTGATTTTCATTACCTGACCGGTTTTGGCGAGCCGGATGCCGTGCTGGCACTGATTCCGGGACGTGAGCACGGGGAGTCCGTGATGTTCTGCAAGGAGCGGAACCCTGAAAAGGAACTCTGGGATGGTTTTCTGGCCGGCCCCGAAGGCGCGATTGAGCGTTACGGCCTGGATGATGCCTTTCCGATTGTCGACATCGATGACATCCTGCCGGGCATGATTGAAGGCCGCAGCCGGGTATATTATCCGCTAGGTAAGGATCACACCTTTGATAACCGGGTGATGGACTGGGTCAAGATAATCCGCAGCAAGGTGCGCGCCGGTGCCCATCCGCCCGGAGAATTCGTGGCGCTGGAGCATCTGCTGCACGACATGCGTCTGTACAAGAGCGCGGCCGAGATTAAAGTGATGGCCAGGGCCGGCCAGATCAGTGCCGAGGCCCATTGCCATGCCATGAAGCGCGCCCGCCGGGGTGGCCATGAGTACAATCTTGAGGCCGAGCTGATCCATACCTTTATGGAACACGGTGCTCGCTCTACCGCCTATCCTTCTATCGTCGGTGGTGGTGCCAACGGTTGTATCCTGCATTACATCGAGAATGCTGCGCCCCTGAAAGCTGGCGACCTGGTGCTGATTGACGCCGGTTGTGAGCTGGAGTGTTATGCCTCCGACATCACCCGTACCTTCCCGGTCAGCGGCAAATTCAGTCCGGAACAGAAAGCCCTTTACGAAGTGGTGCTGTCGGCCCAGGACGAGGCGATAGCGGCCGTGCGCCCGGGCAATCACTGGAATCATCCACACGAAGCGGCCCTGAAGGTGCTCACGCAGGGTTTGATTGATCTGGGCCTGCTCACGGGTACATTGGAAGACGCCATCGCCAACGAGGCTTACAAGCCGTTCTTCATGCATCGTACCGGCCACTGGCTGGGCATGGATGTGCATGATGTCGGCGATTACAAGGTCGGCGATGCCTGGCGCGTGCTGGAGCCCGGTATGGCGTTGACAGTGGAACCGGGGCTGTATGTCGCACCGGATAACACCGATGTCGAAGAGAAATGGCGGGGCATCGGTATTCGTATTGAAGACGACGTGGTAGTCACCAAAGACGGCTGCCGTGTACTGACCGACGATGTGCCGAAAACCGTTGCTGACATCGAAGCCCTGATGGCGGACTAAACCTGTGACCAAAGCCCTTACCGATACCGACCTGATCATTGCCGGCGGTGGCCTGGCCGGCGCTACGTTGGCGCTGGCGCTGGCGCGCGTGGTGCCAGAGCTTCGGGTGACTGTAGTGGAAAGCTTTCCGCTGTCGCCGGAGGCGCTGCCGGAAGACTATCAGCCCAGTTACGACGCCCGTTCTACCGCGCTGGCCTGGGGCTCCCGGCTGATTTTTGAAGAGCTGGGGCTGTGGTCGGCGCTGTCCGAGCATGCGACCCCCATTCACCACATTCACGTGTCGGACCGCGGCCGCTTCGGCGCGACCCGCCTGAACGCACAAGATCACGGTCAGTCTGCGCTGGGCTATGTAGCGGATAACCGCTGGATGGGTCTGTGCCTGATGCGGGCGTTACTGGCCACTGAGGTGAGCTGGCAAGCGCCGGCGGAGGTGGTCGGTATGACCAACACCCCGAGCGGTGTCAGTGTCCGAATCCGTAAAGATGGCGAAGAACACAGCCTCACCGGTCAATGCCTGGTGGTGGCCGACGGCGGGCGTTCCTCGCTCCGGGAGCAGCTGGGCTTTGTCACCCGCAGCGAAGACTATGGCCAGCATGCCCTGATTGCCAACGTCTCGACCGCTGAGCCGCACCGGTTCACCGCCTTTGAGCGCTTTACCGAGGCCGGCCCCATGGCGCTGTTGCCGCACGGCTCACCGGCCCGCGCGGAAAACCAGTCGGCCTTGGTGTGGACGCTCACCGACAGCGCCCTGGAGCAGGTGTTGGCGCTGTCAGATGAGGATAAATGCCGCAAACTGCAGGAGCGCTTCGGCTGGCGCCTGGGGCGTTTCACCCGGATTGGCGAGTGCCATCATTACCCGCTGAAACTGATCACGGTGGATGAAGCGGTGCGCCCCGGCGTGGCACTGGTGGGTAACGCGGCGCACGCCTTACATCCGGTCGCCGGCCAGGGGTTCAACCTTGCCCTGCGCGGCCTGATCACGCTGGTTGAGCAGTTCCGCCGGGCGGTGACCGAAGGCATTGCGCTTGGCGACCTTGCCATACTCGGTGAGTACCAACGCCTGCACCGGCAGGACTGGCAGCAAACTGTGCAGTTTTCGGATTCCCTGATTCGTATTTTCGGGCAATCCTTACCACCCCTCGCGCTGGCCCGAGACACCGGTCTGGTGGGGCTGGACCTGGTGCCTGGCGCCAAGCGTTGGTTTGCCCGCAAAGCCATGGGCACTGGCGGTCGCAAGCCGGTGATTGCATCCGTTGACGCTGTTAAGGAGCCTGCCCGTCATGACCACTGATTCCGGAGTTCAGTCGTTCGACATCCTGATTGTGGGCGGGGGCATGATCGGCTCCGCGCTGGCGTTGGGGCTGTCCCGGCAAGGGTGGCAGGTGGCCCTGATCGAAGCTGCGCCGGCGGATGAGTTGATGACTCTGCCGCAACCGGCAACCAGCGTCGAAGACTTTGAACCCCGCGTCAGTGCCATCTCCCTGGCCAGTCAGCGGCTGCTGGAACAGCTGGGCGCCTGGCAGCGGGTTGAGGCTGGGCGGCACTGCAGTTATCGGGAAATGACCGTGTGGGATGGCGATGGCACTGGTCGCATGCATTTTGATGCGGCGGAACTCCACGCCCGGTCACTGGGCACCATTGTTGAGAACCGGCATGTGGTTCGCGCTTTGTTTGACGAGCTCGCCGACAGCCAGGTGACACTGCTGGATGGCGCTCGGGTCAAGTCCTGGTGTCGCGCACAGGGCGCTGAACTGGACGATGGTCGTCGTTTCACTGCCAAGCTTGTGGTTGGCGCTGATGGAGCCCTGTCCCGACTGCGGCAGTGGGCCGGGCTGCCGACCCGGGAATGGGATTACGACCAGCAGGCCATCGTCTGTACCGTGCGCACCAGTCAGTCTCACCGCCACACCGCCTGGCAGCGATTCTCCCCCACTGGCCCGCTGGCGTTCCTGCCGCTGCTCAATGAATCCGGTGACGAGTATTTCTGCTCCATTGTCTGGTCCCAGGATACTCAGGAAGCTCGGCGCTTGATGGCGCTGGACACCGCTGCCTTCCGGCAGGCGCTGGCAGTTGCCATAGAGCGCGAGCTGGGTGAGGTGGTGGCCGTGTCAGAACGCTTTGCCTTCCCCCTGCGCCAGCGCCACGCCAAGGATTATGTCGGCGATGGCCTGGTGCTGGTGGGAGATGCCGCCCACACCATTCATCCGCTGGCCGGCCAGGGTGCCAATCTTGGCTACGGTGATGTCCGAGTGTTACTGGAAGAGCTGGAACGCGCCAAAAAGCTTGCTCTGGAACCGGACGATGCCCTGGTGCTGGCCCGCTATCAGCGCCGTCGCAAGGGTGAAAATCTCACCATGATGGCGGCCATGGAAGGTTTCAAGCAGTTGTTTGCCCGGGATGAGCTGCCGGTACGCTGGTTACGCAATACCGGCATGCGCTGGCTCAATCAGCTGGCCCCGATTAAAAATCGGATTGCCGCTCAGGCCATGGGTGTGCACGAGTAATCGGAGCGTGATGGCGGTTACTGGCAGGCGTCAAATAACCGGCTGACCAACACAGGTACCGCGGTTTCCACACGCAGAATCCGCCGGCCCAGATGCACGCCCTGGCAGCCGGCTTCTCCCAGTTTGGCGACTTCGTAGTCGGTAAAGCCACCTTCCGGGCCGATGCACAGGGCTGCAGGCCCATCGAGATGGGTAGGGCAGGGTGTCGTCATACCTGGATGGGCGACCAGCGCGCGCTTGTCGGCCAGCAGGGTCGGCAGTTCGTCTTCCACGAAGGGTTTGAACAGTTTGCGGATATGCACTTGGGGCATCACCGTGTCTTTGGCCTGTTCCAGTCCCAGCGTCAGGTTTTCCCTCAGATTGTCCTCCGACAACCATGGCGTCTGCCAGAAGCTTTTCTCGACTTTGTAGCTGTTGATCAGCCAGATATCTTTAACGCCCAGGGATGCACAAGTCTGCAGCACCCGTCGGAACATTTTGGGGCGGGGCATGGCGAGAATCAGCGTCAAAGGTAATGCGGGTGGCGGTGAATGCGCCAGCGTGACCTGTAGCTCTGCTTCCTGGTCGGAGAGTTTCAGCACTTCGCCAAAACCCATGGCCCCATTCACCCGGCCAACCGGAATCCGGTCGCCGGTACTGGCCTTGAGGATGCCATTCAAGTGCTCCAGCCGACGGCCCCGGAGCAGGACGCGGTCGGCACTGATAAAGTCGCCATCAAACAGCAGGGCCAGGTTCATTCGGGCGAAGACTCGCCCTCAGACGCATCTTCGGTGCGGCGATAAGCCAACCGGCCAAACAGTATCCCGACCTCGAAAAGAATCCACATAGGCACAGCCAGTAGTGTCTGGGAGATGATGTCCGGGGGCGTCAGCAACATACCAATAATAAAGCAGCCGACCACTACATAGGGGCGTTTTGAGGCCAGATCCTGCGGTGTGGTGGCGCCGGTCAGGATCAGCAACACCGTGGCGATGGGTATCTCGAAGGCAATGCCGAAGGCGAAGAACATTTTCAGAACAAAATTCAGGTAACTGCTGATGTCGGGCAGTTCCACGATACCTTCCGGCCCGATGGCGGTGAAAAAGCCGAATACCAGAGGAAACACCACATAGTAAGCAAAGGCGGCACCGGCATAGAACAGCAGCACCGAGGTGAACAGCAGTGGAAAGGCCAGCCGCTTTTCGTGAGCGTACAGGCCGGGAGCTATGAAGCTCCAGAGCTGGAACAGAATGACCGGGATAGCGACAAACACGGCCAGCACCAGTGCCAGCTTCAGCGGCGCAAAAAATGGCGAGGTGATGTCGGTGGCGATCATGGTCTGACCGACCGGTAACAACTCTCGCAGGGGTAGCGACAGCCAGAGATACAGCTCGTTGGCGAATGGGTAGATAAACGCAAAGCAGATGACGACGGCCAATACCATTTTCAGTAGCCGGTTGCGTAATTCGAGCAAATGCTCGATCAGAGGCATCTCCTGCTGCTCGGGCGGTGTCTGGTTAACACTCATGAACGATTATCCGGTGTGCTCTCTGGCGATGGGCTGGCGGCCTGACTATTGCTGTCGGTCTTGGCGATATCCGACTGATCGCCCGCAGGCTCTGGCGGTGTCGTTTGCCTGACGTCGGTTGCTTCGGCAACCCGGCGGGTGGCTGGCGCCGGGTTGGGCTTGCGGGTCTCGCTGTCGGGAAGAATCATGTGCTCGTACTTCTTTGCCTCGTCCAGAGCGCCGCGTACGGTTTTTTCCATATCCTCCAGGCCAACGTCACCGGCCTTGCGTAATTCTTCCCGAAGTTCTTCAGCCTTCAGCTGCCGGTCCAGTTCCGAAGTGAACTGGCTGACCATGCGTCGGGCGCCACCAATCCAGCGCCCAGCCGCCCGCGCAGCCGTTGGCAACCGCTCGGGGCCGAGCACAAGCAAAGCGATGACGCCGCAGATCAGCAGCTCAATAAAACCGATATCGAACATTCAGGTGCGGCTCAGCTCTGCTTTTCCCGGGGCTTTTCTTCGGCCTGGGTTTGGGCCTGCTTTTCCTGCTGACCTTCCAGCGTGTCGGGATCGGCAGGTTTTTCTTCGTCGTCACCCATGGATTTCTTGAAACCACGAATGGCGCCGCCCAGGTCGGTACCGATGTTGCGCAGTTTCTTGGTCCCGAACAGCAGGATGACGATGCCGAGTACAATTAAAAGTTGCCAGATGCTGATACCCATGAGGGGTCCTCATTCAATTGTTTCTGTTGCATGACATTGTACGCCAAGGTGCACCGTTCCCGGAAATCCCCGTTAGGGGTACCTCCTTTACGGATTCCGCGACGCTTTTTCTTCCAGACCAGACAAATCAAACCGGCTGGCCAGTTCATCAATCACGTCTTTCGGGCCGAGGCCCAGCCGAGACAGCATCACCATGCTGTGAAACCACAGGTCGGCGGTTTCGTACACGACATCCCGGGTTTCCCCGGAATGCTCAGCGTCCTTGGCGGCCAGCAGAGTTTCGGTGCACTCTTCGCCCACCTTCTCCAGAATCTTGTTCAGCCCTTTGGCGTGCAGGCTGGCAACGTAGGAGGTTTCGGGATCGGCTTGCTTACGGGCGTCTAGCACCTGTCCCAGGCGTTCCAGTACATCACTCACGGTGTCTGCTCCTCAATTACTGCCGTAGATGGCGTTCGGGTCTTTCAGCACCGGCTCGGCACTGACCCACTGGCCATCCTGCAGCGTCCGGTAAAAACAGCTTCGTCGTCCAGTATGGCAGGCAATGCCGCCCTTTTGTTCGACTTTCAGCAGAATCACATCGGCATCGCAGTCGAGCCGGATGTCCTTGAGCACCTGCTGATGCCCTGAGCTTTCGCCCTTGCGCCAGAGTTTGCCCCGGGAGCGGGACCAGTATACCGCCTGGCCCTCGGCAACCGTGAGCTTAAGCGATGCCCGGTTCATCCAGGCCATCATCAGGATGTCGCCGTTGTTGGCATCTTGGGCAATGGCGGGCACCAGGCCATCATCGGTCCAGCGGATCTCGTCAAGCCAGTCAAACCGTTCGACATTAGCGGTGGAATCTTGCATTTTTGTGAATCCTGACTTTTTTCTGTTTAGCGGCTACCCCGGAGCATGACCCCTGCCGCTACGGCAAGCAAGACCCAACTCCAGGGTGGCATGTCGATAACCAGCTGACGGGCTTCCGGTTGGCTGCCGACAATGGCGGCGCCGGCGAGAACCGCCGCAATGAAGCCCCGGCGCCAGCGTCGTTCACTGCGAAGCTGCTGTTCCTTCATCAGCGCCAAAGTCGCCCGATTCTGCTCTTCGGTCGGGCCGCTGCCGCGCAGTTGCAGCAGGGTATCGTGCACCAGTTGCGGCATCTCCGGAGACTGCTCCAGCCAGGCCGGCAGGTGCATCTGCAGCGATTTGATCAGTCCGGCCGGGCCAATGCGCTGGCGCATCCACTTTTCCAGAAACGGCTGGGCGGTACTCCACAGGTCCAGCTCCGGGTACAGTTGGCGGCCAAGGCCTTCGACGTTGAGCAGGGTTTTCTGCAGCAGCACCAGTTGCGGCTGGACTTCCATATTGAAGCGGCGAGCGGTCTGGAACAGGCGCAGCAGGAAGTGCCCGAAGGAAATGTCTTTCAGTGGCCGCTCGAAAATAGGCTCGCACACGGTGCGGATGGCGGCTTCAAATTCGTTGACCCGGGTGTCTGGCGGCACCCAGCCCGACTGGATGTGCAGCTGGGCGACCTGGCGGTAATCCCGGCGGAAAAACGCGAGCAGATTGCGGGCCAGGTAGCTCTGGTCGTCCGGCGCCAGGGTGCCGACGATGCCGAAATCGATGGCGATGTATTTCGGGTCGGCCGGGTTGGAGACGTCGACAAAAATATTGCCGGGATGCATGTCGGCGTGGAAGAAGCTGTCCCGGAATACCTGGGTGAAGAAGATCTCGACGCCTTTCTCGGCCAGCACCTTCATGTTGACACCAGCGTCTTGCAGCTTGGCGACATCGGCAATCGGGATGCCGTGGATGCGCTCCATCACCAGCACCGATTTGCGGGTGTAATCCCAGTCGATAAAGGGGATGTAGATCAACGGCGAGTTATCAAAGTTGCGCCGCAACTGGCTGGCGTTGGCGGCTTCCCGCTGCAGGTCCAGTTCGTCGTGAATGGTGGAGTCGTAATCCGCCACCACGTCGACCGGGTGCAGGCGCTTACCTTCCTCCCAGTATCGTTCGAGCAGGCCGGCCATCAGGTACATCAGGCCCAGATCCTGACGAATCACCTTGTCGATTCCAGGGCGTAATACTTTAACCACCACTTTCTGGCCATTGCGCAGGGTAGCAGCATGCACCTGGGCCACCGAGGCCGAGGCCATCGGATCCGGGCTGAATTCAGCAAACAGCTCCGACACCGGCGCGCCCAGCGACTTTTCTATGATCGTCCGGGCCTGGTCACTGGGGAAAGGTGGCACCCGGTCCTGCAGTTGCTTGAGGGATTCGGCCATATCATCCGGCAGCAGATCCCGACGAGTCGAGAGTATCTGGCCGAATTTGACGAATACCGGACCGAGTTCCTCCAAGGCCAGGCGCAGGCGATCACCGCGGCTGAGTTTAGGTTGGGGAAACAGGTGCCAGGGGGCCAGTAGAAAGAAGACCTTCAGGGCCGTCGGCAGTTCCGCCAGGGGCAAAAAGGTGTCCAGCCGGTAGCGGCAAAATACCCAGGCAATTCGGAACAGGCGTCGCAGGCGGGTCACAGGTTCTCCGTATCGTTAGTGCGGCCGGTGTTGTCCAGTTGGTTCAAGCGTGCTTCGAGACGTTCTGTGCGCAGACTCAACGCGTCGATATCCTGAAAGGTAGCTTCCAGTTCACGGCGCCCGGGCAAGGCATGGCTCTCTTCGTGGATGTATTCTTCCAGGTTGCTGCTCATGGTGCCGGCGGCTTGCCGGCTCCACTGCACGGCACTGCGAATACCGTTACCGAGAAAATGCGCCGGCAGGTCGCCCAGATGGCGGGCCATGGCCGCTTCCCAGTCCGGTTCCAGCTGGTTCAGAGCTCGCTGCAACTGGTGCGCCAGGGCGGTGTTACCTGCCACGCTTAACCGCTCGTCGGCAAACACCCGGTCATCGCCCAGCGCGAGTGCGGCAAAGGCCATCGGCCGGCCGGTAATGGCCAGAGCCGGTTCCTCGGTTGGTTGGCTGCGCACTTGAACCCGGTCGCCAACACGGTCCAGCGTCCAGGCCATCGGGAGCGGCGCGGAAATGTTAAACTGTACGGGCCCTACCAGCGCCGTCAGCAGCGCCTGGCGGCCTGCGGTGTCCAGCTCCAGCGCTCGGTTCAGGGCCACTTCAACAATGGCGCTGGCGGCGGACGACAGGGTCGGGCCGGGAAACATCAGGGCTTGATCCCGACATGCAGGGCGACGATGCCGCCGGTCATGTTGTAGTACTTGCAGTTCACCAGGCCGGCCTGTTCCATCATGCCCTTCAGGGTGTCCTGATCCGGGTGCATGCGGATGGATTCGGCCAGGTACTTATAGCTTTCGCTGTCACCGGCGATCAGCTGGCCCATCAGCGGCAGCGCACTGAATGAGTAGGTGTCGTAGGCCTTGCTCAGCAGTGGATTGGTGGGTTTGGAAAATTCCAGCACCATCAGTTTGCCGCCGGGCTTCAGAGTACGGGTCATGTCCCGCAGCGCTTGATCCTTGTCGGTGACGTTGCGCAGGCCGAAGGCAATGGATACCGCGTTAAAGCTGTTGTCCGGAAACGGCAGGTGTTCGGCATCCGCCTGTACGTACTCGATGTTGCCGGCGTATCCCCGGTCGGTCAGGCGGCTGCGCCCGACCTGCAGCATGGAGGCGTTGATGTCGGCTAGCACCACTTTGCCGGAAGGCCCGACCAGGTCGGAGAACTTCATGGTCAGATCGCCGGTGCCACCGGCAATGTCCAGCACCTGATGCCCGGGGCGAACACCGCTCAACTCAATCGTAAAGCGCTTCCAAAGACGATGGACGCCCATCGACATCAGGTCATTCATGAGGTCGTATTTGCCGGCGACACTGTGAAAAACTTCGGCGACCTGGCTGGCTTTCTGGTTTTTCGGCACGTTGCGAAAGCCAAAGTGGGTCACGTCGTCCTGGCCGTTGCCGGGTGCGCCGGGCGTTTGCTGCTCGCTCATGAGAGATAGTCCTGTCAGAATCTGAATTCCGTATTCTAACCGCTGAGGTGTTGGCTACAAGTTTATTGCCGACTTACACTGTAAATACGTTTCCAAATCATCGAGAAAAACGACCCATGTCAGTCATTGATATTCACCGCGCTCATTCTATGGACAAAGTGCACGCTCGCGAAGCGGCGGAGACTCTGGCCAAAGATCTGTCGGAACAGTTCGACGTCAACTATCAATGGGAGGGCGACCTGCTCAAGTTCAAGCGCAGTGGCGTGAAAGGACAGCTGGATATTGCTGAGAACGATCTGCACATTCGTTTAGAACTGGGGCTGATGTTGCGCCCGTTCAAATCACGCATCGAGCAGGAAATTCAGTCCCAGCTGGACCAGATTATCAAGGTCTGAAGCGGGCTACAGGTCGCCCGGTAATGAAAACGGCTCCGGGTGGCTTGCCAGTATGTTGCGCATTACTTGTTGTTCCCGGCCAATCAGCCGGACGATCAGCTGGTCTACTTTGTCCATGTTACGAAACGCGCTGTAGCCCCGGTGCAAAAAACTGTGCAGATCGCCCAGTTCGGCCATGTCAGCGGGCCCCCGAGTGATCGATAACAGCCAGCCCAGGGTGCGGTTGCGTACGTAACGGTCGAGCTGTTGGCCGGTGTCTGCGACCAGCTGCAGTTGTCGCTCCCGAACCGGTAGCTGGCGGCTGGCACGATAAGCCTCACAGTAAATCTCACCACTGAGCTGACGGGTGTTAATGCTCCGGTCGCCAAACCACTCGGCCAGCTCCAGGTCCAGGCTCTGGGTAATCAGGTTCAATTCCACCAGGCCGGCAAAGGTGTTCAGCAGGTGGTCAGGCAACCACTTCACCATCTTTGGGAAAACCCGGTCGATGTTGTCGTCCCGGCGGGTCATGCCGGCCGGGGCGTACAAATCGGTGAGCAGAAATTCCAGACCGGTGTGGTAACCCGGGTGCAGATAAAGATCCTGATGGGTAGATTTCAGGCGCTTGGCCTGCCAGTCGGCAATGTTGCGAGTGTCGTCGAGCAAGGGATGAGCCGATTTAAGCTGTCGGAAATCGTGGTATTCCAGCAGCAGGCGTTTGAGCCGGTGGGCGTTCTCCGAATTCACTTCCGTTGTGACCAGACGCTCACGATACATGCAGGGGCTCCAAAACCGGGGTAACTGAGGCGTTGCCGTGAAAAAGCGTTCAGTTTAACGAAGCGGAGCAGGTACTGCATCTATCCTTCTGTCATCCGACGTTAGCCGTGGGCCGTTGCTGGCAATGTCTCCAGACCAGGCAGCCATTCTTTGCTGTCGAGGGTAATGAAGTGGCTGGGGGCATCGGTTTCAACAATGCGCATGGTGGTGGGACTGGTGCGGGCGCTGGCCAGCATCGCAGTGCGATCCAGAATCCGGTCGGTGGCAGGAATCAGGAAGGTGCCGTGGCAGACATGCTGGTAGACGGAACTGTCGGTTCGCACCATCCACTCCATGATATTTTCGATGTTACGGACGATGGTCAGATGATCTTTGGTGGCAAAAAACAGCTTGCCCAGCAATTGCCGTTTCCGTGGGTTCATCTTGCCAAAAAAAGTCTGGCCATAAGCGGACTGGGGCGCACTGTTGATCAGGCGGATCAGCCAGGGCCACATGCCGTGGCTGACCGGCTCCAGCAGTGTCGTCACCAGGGCATGCAACTTACCCTGGGGCAGTACCGGCGCCTCCAGTACGATTTCCGTATCTTCATAGAGTTCTGGCCACTGGCGCATGGCTTCCAGGATGACGGCGCCGCCCCGTGAATGGCCATGAATGCGCACGTTTCGGGTGGTCGGGAGGTTCTGCAGAGCCTGGTTAAGAATGCAGGCATCATATTCAATGGTACCTTCCAGGTGCTTGATCGGCACTTCCCAGTCAGGATTGTCGGGTGTCACACCATTAACCGGTATATGGTAGTTACTGCAAGTTAGCAGAATCAATTCCGTGGTGGGGCCGTCGTAGGCCTGAGTGAAATAACAGTGATTTTCCAGAAAGCCATGCACGCCGACCACAGTATGTTCAGCGGTTCCGCTGTGATTGCGCACGGAGACTGCGCCCTTGCCGACACGGTATACCCGCCCGGAGAACATTTCAGAGTAGGCGTTCTCGATGGGCTTAATCAATTTACGGACATGACTGGCTTTCATGATTCATCTCCCCCCGGCATCGCAATGGTTGATTTTTTTTAATTGTGATTGTGCCGATTTGTTATTTGTACCGCGTTTTCAGAAGCGAGATAGTGGCGCCACTGCCCAAGTTCCGGGAATCTGTAGCCAATTGCTTTCGATTGCGGCTTGTCTAATAACCATTGCATTAAGACATATAACCAGTATAGGACCGAAGGGTTACCTGCGGGTAATTTTTTGTAACTCTGAGCGGAGCGTAAGGTTTATGGAGCCGCTACCCCGACTCTGGCACAATGCCCGATTGGCTTTTATCAGTTTACTGACCGGGGAACGACAGGTTTGAACCAAGAGCAATCGCATCTCATGCTGCCTTCGGATTCGGCCTGGCTGGCTTTGGAGCGGCCGGAAAATCCCATGACCATCACCATCATGCTTCGGGTTGATGGGCTGACAGCGGGCCGCTTGCGGGAATTCCTGAGCGTGTACTGGGTCGCCTGGGAGCGTTTTCTGTGCCGGCCGGTGTGGAAAGCGCCGGCCTGGTACTGGCAAAAAGACCCTACCTTCTCGGTTGCTCACCACCTGGATGTTGTTATCGATCGCTTTGATCAGGCGCAGTTGCAGGATTGGGTGTCTGACCGGCTGAACGAACCCTTGCCGCTGTATCGTCCAGCCTGGAAATTCTGGCTGGCGCCGAATGCCGAGGGTGGCGCGGCGGTGTTGTTGCGGCTGCACCATTGTTATGCCGATGGTTTGTCGTTATTGGGCATTTTCGCGAGGCTTTGCCCGGCGTCGCCGAGGCAGTATCCAGCGGTCTATGGCGCACCGGAATTGCCGCGCCTTGGGCGCTGGGTGGAGTCGGCGCAGCAGTGGCTTGGCTCGGTGGCCTCTCAGGCCACCCCTGCGAATCAGGGGGCGGCGTCATCGGCAGGGCCTGGTTTTGCGGAACGGGCAGTGCAGAGTGGCGCCCGTCTGGTGCATGAACTGAGCGAGTTTCTGGTAACTCAGGAAGATACGCATTCAGACCTGAAGCGTCCGCTCTTGGGCAGGCGGCGTTGTCGCTGGTCGATCCCGGTCCCGCTTGACCGGTTTCGTGCCATTGCGAGCACCACCAACACGACCATTAACGATGTGTTGCTGGCCTGCGTGGCGGCCGCCATTCGCCCGCGCCTGGGCATGACGCCGGAACAACTGGACGATGCGGTGATGCATGCGGCGGTGCCGGTGGATATCCGGTCCCGGATGCCGGAGGGGATGGCGCCCGATCAGGACGAGCCTGGCAATTGCTTCGGCACCGTGTTTGTGCCGCTGCCGGTGGATGGCGAAAGTGCACTTGAGCGCCTGTTCCGCATCAAACATGAAACCCGCCAGCTCAAGAAAAGCTGGCAGCCCGGCATTGCCTGGGGGCTGACCGCCTGCGCCTCCCTGCTGCCCGAGGTCGGGCGCCGGCCCTTGGCTGACCTGTTTTTCCGCAAGGCCTCTGCCGTGGTTTCTAACGTGCCAGGCACGGCAGAAACGCGCTACCTGGCTGGCTGCGCGATTACCGAACAAATGTTCTGGGTGCCCCAGGCCGGCGATATCGGCCTGGGTGTCAGCATCGTCAGCTACGCCGGCCAGGTACAGTTTGGTGTGGTGGCTGATGAAGCTATCCTGGCGAACCCCCAGGATTTTCTCGACGATTGCCTGTTGGAACTGGAGCAGTTTCCGGACAGGTAGTACTCCCAAAGTTTCATTTAAGATGCCTCCCAAATGAGCAGAAAACCTGCTCCCTAGACGCATTCCCCCCCGCTGCGGCTTCATCGACCATGGAATACAGGCGCCAAACCTCGCCTGGAGCGGTCGGATAACCTGGCCCTCCGATCCCAGATTTCTAAAAACAACCGGGGGATGTATGAAAAACAACAACTTCAGAAAGTCAGGGTTGGCGATCGCCATGATGGCAATCATGGGTGCCAGTGCTGGCGCCCATGCGGCCATCGAGCTCTACAACGAAGATGGAACCAGCTTTTCTGTAGATGGCTATTTCAACGCGTTTTATGTCAACCGCAATGACAAGGCCCGTGATGTTCGTAATTCGGACGTCAAAATGGGCTTTCTACCCAACACCATCGGATTTAACTTCAGCAAAGAAATTGGCGACCTGACACTGGGTGGCCGTTCGTCGTTCTGGAGCACCATCAATGACAGTATTGAATCACCGACTGACACCGCAATTGATGTGCGTCAGCTCTATGCGACCGTCGATGGCAGCTTTGGTCAGGTTTTGATTGGTAAGGATTTTGGTTTGTACGGCCGCTCCAATATTTTCCTGGATGAAATTCTGATGGGCTTCGGTTCTCCGGGAGCCTCCTCTACAGGCGTGTCTTTCGGTAATATCCGGACCGGCTACCCTTACCCGAATCCTTCAGCACAGATCACCTATCGCTCACCGGATATGGGTGGCCTGAACGTTGCCGCGGGTATTTTTGAACCTGCTAACACCACACCTGGATCTCAGTCCGAGCAGTCCGCACCGCGCTTTGAAACGGAAGTTAGCTACAGTGCAGACCTGAGCGGTGTGGCTCTGACTGGCTGGGTGAACGGCCGCCAGCAAAGCTCTGAAAATGCCACGACCAAGATCGATAGCCGCGGCGTTGGCTATGGCCTGAAAGCGTCCGTAGCAGGATTTTCATTGACTGCGTCCGGGTTTTCTTCCAAAGGCGATGTGCCGATCCTGATAAACGAAGCCACCATTCCTACTGGTCTTTCATCAGAGGAAGATGCCGACGGCTACCTGCTGCAGGCTTCTTACACGCTGGGTGCAAACCGTTTTGTTGTGTCCTACGGTGAAACCGACTCCGACCAGGGTAACTTTGAAACTGACAATACCTCGATTGCCGTTTTCCATGACGTAAACAGCAATTTCAAGCTGGTCGCGGAATACAACATGTTTGAGCAGGAAACCAAGTCGACCGGCGTTAAAGCCGCTGATGCGAATACCCTTGCTCTCGGTGCTGTTGTGATGTTCTGAGAGCACTTGCTCTCTTAATGGCTAGGCAAGCACCTGCGTCTATGTCGGGGTGCTTGCAGTGACCGCATGAGACTAAAGTGCCGGTTTGCTGTGGTTCAACCTTCAGCAGACTGTGACGCCTTCTGTGAAGGAGTGCTGAATCAATGGTTTACGGTCTATTTGGGGCGCCCATGAAAAGCACTGAAGTCGCATTGGCCGATTGTGGGGAACGCGTAAAATCGTCAGAAGATTCTCGCATTCCCGGCAATTTACCCAGGAAGCCAATGACTACCTTTCCCGCCATATGCGTCGCCAGTTCTTGTCTTCGCGATCCTGAGCAGGCTGCTGCTGACCTTGCCAGACAGCTCTCTCACGATCACTTGGGGTGCGTGCTGTTTTTCTGTTCCGTGGAGTACGATCTCCCGAGGCTGGGTCCTGCCATGAAGGACATTTTTACGGGTGTCCGGGTTTATGGGTGCACGTCGGCCGGGGAAATTACAGAACAGGGATACGACCGAGGCTGTATTAGTGCGATCGGGTTCGATACCAGGTACTTCGCGATTGATTGTGCTCTGATCCGACAGCTTAATCGTTTCACCCTGCAGGACGCCCAGGGCGTCATTGACGGTTTGCTGAGTACCTGCCGGGACGCCCGATTGGCACCGGTCAAAGGTAATACGTTTGCAATTACGCTGCTTGATGGCCTGTCGAGTCGAGAGGAACTGGTGCTCGCCACGCTGAATGCGGCCTTGGGCACGATTCCTCAATTCGGTGGTTCTGCCGGCGACGATGAACGGCTGGCGGATACCCATGTTTACTATGACGGCGAATTCCATTGCGGTGCCGCCACCGTGATGCTGGTGAACACGCCTCTGGATTTTCGGGTGTTTTCGACTCATCACATGAAGCCTCTGGATGAAAAGCTCGTGGTTACTCGCGCTTGCCCAGAAAGCCGCACGGTGTTTGAACTCAATGCCGAGCCGGCGGCGGAAGTCTATGCCCGTGCCGTTGGCGTGCCCATCGAGGAGCTCGATCGCAAAGTGTTTGCGTTGCGGCCCTTGGGGGTACGGGTGGGGAGTAATTTTTTTATTCGCTCAATCCAGCGGGTGAATCCGGACCGGAGCTTGACCTTCTACTGTGCTGTTGAAACCGGCATTGTGATGGTGGGCATGACGCCAGGCTCTTTGCTTGACAGCGTTCGCAATCAGATTGAGGCATCAGAGCGGGTAGTCGGGAAGCCCCTGGTCACAATCGGGTGCGACTGTTTTCTGCGACGACTGGAGGCAGAAGTGACCGGCCAGGTCGAGGAGGTCTCGGCCTTTTTAAGGGCGCATCGCGTTGTCGGCTTTAACACATACGGAGAGCAGTTCAACGGCATGCACATCAACCAGACATTTACGGGGGTGGTGATTGGCCAGCCAGAGTTCAGCGCCTGATAGTCTGTTGCTCTGCGACGAGACGAGCAAGGATAAGCGCATTGCTGAACTGGAGGTTGAGAATCAGCGCCTCCGGCGCATCCGGGATGCTCTTATCGTAAGAGTCGAGTCCGGCTCGGCCCACAAACCAGAACCTTACGCTGCGTTTGAGCATTCGGTGATTCTGGCCGAACAGGTGCGGGAGCGGACGGAAGCGCTCAATCAGGCTATGGAAGAGCTCAAGGCCAGCAATAAGGCGTTGATTCGGGCTCGTCAAGAGGCTGAAACCTCACGCCAGCGGTTAAATGATGCCATTGAAAGCATAGCAGATGGCTTCGTACTGTTTGATCGCAACCATCGCCTGATCCAGACTAACAGCCGTTTCCGCAGTTATTGGCGCCATGCCAGTGTCCCCGTTCCCAGAGCCGGCACCTCCATCGATGACGTCAAGGCCCTCGCGGTAAGCTCCGGATTAATTGTGGAGGAGCACAGCCATGAGGAAGCCGAAGGCGCGGTTTTTCTGTTATCCAATGGCCGTTGGGTACAGATGACGGAGAGGTCGACCCGGGAGGGCGGTCTGGTAGTGCTCTATTCAGACATTACGGATGTTAAGAACAGTGAGATGGCCCGACGCATCAAGGCGCTTGAAGAAAGCGAGCGCTGGATTCGCGTGGTCACCGATCACGTACCGGCATTGATCGCGTATGTCGGGGCTGATCTTACCGTTCAGTTCTGCAACCGGGTCTATCAGGCCTGGTACGGCCACCAGGGCGAATCGCCACTCGGCAAACGGCTTGATGAGGTGCACACCCCGGAATTCTATCAGCGTTTGTTACCTCAGGTTCTGGAGGTCATGGATGGTCACAGCGTGACGTTCGAGTTTGATGAAAAGGGCGGCCGCGGTGAGCAACGCTATATGCTGCGTTCTTATGTGCCCAATGTTGATGAAACCGGTGCTGTCACCGGCTTCTTTGTGCTGATCCGGGACATTACTGATCGCCGCAAGACGGCGCTGGCCCTTGAACAGGCCTACGACAATCTGGAACGGCGAGTACGCGAGCGAACCGCGGCACTCACCGGGCTAAACGATCAACTGCGCCAAGAAATTGCCGAGCGTGCGGCTGTTGAGGCCCGGCTGCGGGAGGCCAAGCTTGAGGCGGAGAAGGCGAATCTCTCCAAAACCAAATTTCTGGCGGCGGTCAGTCATGACTTGTTGCAGCCTTTGAATGCCGCCCGTCTGTTTACCAGCGCTCTGCAGGAGCAGAGCTTTGGGCCGAAAGCCGAAAGCCTGGTTCGTTCCGTGAGTGTTTCTCTTGACGATGTCGAGAATCTGCTGGGGACACTGGTGGATATCTCCAAACTCGACGCCGGTGTGATCAAGCCGGATGTCATGGCTTTCGATCTGAGAGACTTGCTCAACAATATCGCCAGGGAGTTCCGGCAGATGGCGCTCGCGGAAGGGCTTCGGCTGGATTTTGTTCCGTCATCGGCGGTGGTGCATTCTGACCCCCAGCTTCTGGCCAGAATCCTTCGCAACTTCCTGACCAATGCCATTCGCTATACCGGTCAGGGGCGGATCTTGCTGGGTTGTCGACGCCAGGGTGACCATATTCTTTTGCAGGTGTGGGACACCGGCCCTGGCATTCCGGAAGACAAGCTCACGGAGATCTTTCAGGAGTTCAAGCGTATTCGCCCCAGTGGCTCGCCGACCGATAAAGGTCTGGGGCTGGGCCTCGCAATCGTAGACAAGATTTCCCGAATGCTGGGCCACGAGGTGTTCGTTTCTTCTCTTGAAGGTAAGGGTTCGGTGTTCAGTGTGCGGGTACCCTTGGGACACCTCAAACCGGAAACGCCGTTGGCGCGCGATTCATTGTGCGCGGAAGTTGACCGGAACTTGTCCGGGGTCCGGGTGTGGGTTATTGATAATGATCAGGCGATTTGCAAGGGTATGAAAACATTGCTGGAGGGATGGGATTGTAGGGTGGTGACGGCTGTCTCGGTGGCGGATCTTGATGCCCGGCTGGACATTGCCGAAGCGCCGGTTGATCTGATTCTCGCAGATTACCATCTCGACAACGATGAAAATGGCGTGGATGCGGTTGCGGAAATCAACGGGCGCCGGAGCCAACCGGCTCCTGTGTTGATGATCACGGCGAACTACACCAGTGAGTTGAAACAGCATATTCGCGAACTGGGCTATCTTTTAATGAACAAGCCGGTGAAGCCACTCAAGCTGCGCAGCGTGCTCAACCATGTGGTGAGGGACTGAAAGCGAAGCTTTTAAATGTTAACGCTTGAGATACTGGCTGAAGTCGACATCACTGGCGGAGAGAATAGCCTGTACCCGGTTATGCACGCTCAGCTTACGCAGAATAGCCGACACATGGGCTTTTACCGTGGTTTCAGCAATATTCAGGTTATAGGCGATCTGTTTGTTGGATTCGCCTTTGGACATTCTCTCCAGAACCAGCAACTGGCGGCGGGTCAGGGAGCTGAGTAGTTCTGGAGAGATGGGGTTGTCGTCGCGCCTGGACCGACGGTTAGTGCTTTCCCTGCCGGTACGGATAATGTCAGAAGGTAGGTAAACGTTCCCGTTCAGAATTTGCTGAATCGCCTCAGTCATCTGAGCCCGTGGTGACGACTTGGTAATGAAGCCGACCGCACCATAGGTTATGGCTTGCAGCACGACTTGTTTGTCCTCTTCGGCAGACACAATAACCACAGGAATGGTTGGTGCCTCATTGCGCAGAGTAATCAGGCCGTTCAGCCCGTGCATGCCAGGCATGTTCAGGTCCAGCAGGATCAGGTCGAGATCATCATTGGTCTTGGTCATCTCCAGTGCGCTGTCCAGATCGTCCGTTTCGATGATCTGGCTACCCTTAAATCCCGACGCAATAACGCTGCTGATGGCTTCCCGGAACAAGGGGTGGTCGTCGGCAATCAGGATTTTGTAAGCCGGCTCCATGGGTACTTCTACCTGTTTATTTTCGTGCTTGGGGGTGGTTGCGGGCTCATCATATTGGTTTTCCGATGAGGATTCGGCATCGAGCTCAGTCAACATGGTGGCCTCCTGTGCAGGGAGTTTCGCGACGAACACGAAAATCCCGATTTATTATTGTGATGATTTCATTACACGTCATATCGGCCTGCGGTTAAATGCGACTATCGCACCAAAAAACAGACACCAAAGTACTATTCTTGTTGGGCGGTGGTCTTCGTATCTTGAGTTAATGAAACAACCGTTAAAAACAAAATCGATGCCGCGTCTGAGAAACGATTTGTCATTTCTCCCCCGAGGTTTCGTCCTGACTCTGATGTTAATCCTCAACGGGCATGTTGCGCCAGCATTCGCAAGTGAGGTGCGCGAGCAGCCGTTACCCACGCTCAGCATCAGCGTTCTGCAATTTGGGACCGCCCATTGGGAGCTGGACCACATACAGCATCGTAGGCTGGATCGGGAGCATGGTTACCGGCTTGATCTCAAACTGGTGGCCAACCTTCCCGCTTCCAGGCTTGCCGTTACCAGTGGGTCGGTCAACGGCGCCGTGGCCGACCTGTTGTGGGCTCAGGCTCGTTACCAGGCCGGAACCGCCTATCAGTTCGTACCTTTCTCTTCTCAGATCGGGGATATCGTGGTCGCGGAGCGTTCCGACATTCACTCAGTCCAGGATCTGGCTGACAAGCGCATTGGCGTGGCCGGAGGCCCTGACAGCAAAGGCTGGGTATTATTGCAACAGGTTGCTGCTGCCCAGGGGCTGGACATCACCGCTGACGCAAGCGTTCAGTTCGCGGCGCCGCCCCTGCTCAGCCAGGCACTCAAACGCGGGCAGGTAGATGTAATTATAACCTATTGGCACTTTTCTGCCCGGCTGCGGGGAGAGGGCGGCTGGCGGTCTGCATTCCGCATGGCGGATTTGTTGACTGCCCTGGCGCTGGACCCGGATTTGCCGGTACTGGGTTATGTGTTCGCTGACCAGTGGGCTAAAGATAATGCCCGACTGGTTGAACGTTTTGCTAACTCGCTGACGCAAGCAAAAGCGGAACTGGCGGCTATGCCTTCGCACTGGGAACGGCTGCGGCCATTGATGGGCAACCCCGGCGACGGCGTATTTGTCGAGCTCAGGGACGGTTTTGTTGCTGGTACACCGGCAAACCTCACGGCTGACCGGTTATCAGACCTTCGGCGCCTGTTGGTTTTGGCTGGCGCAAGCGAAGAATCGGTGATGGGCGAGGCATTGTTTTACCGGAGCCAACCGTGACCGCTCGCACAGGACGTCCGCCGGCCTGGAGCTATTGGGTGGTGCTGCCCTTGTTTGTAGTGTTTTGGGGGGTGTTCGCCTGGTTTCTCCGGTCACCCCTGTTGCCCACTCCGTTGCAGGTTCTGGAAACCCTGATGGTAGAGTCTGCCAGTGGGCAGCTTTGGTATCACTTGGGGGCAACGCTGGCCCGGGTAGCGGTGGCCTTCACCCTGGCCATGTTTGTCGGAACCGTTATTGGCATTGTCATGGGGCGGTCGCGAACCACCAATGCTCTTTTTGATCCGATGCTGGTGCTACTGCTGAATTTACCGGCCCTGGTCACAATTATTCTAATGTACGTCTGGTTTGGTTTGATTGAGTTGGCGGCGGTGATGGCCGTGGTGATCAACAAAGTTCCGAATGTGGCGGTGACCGTTAGAGAGGGCGCGCGCAGCCTGGACTACCGTCTTGAACAAATGGCCACAGTTTATGACTTTACTCGCTGGCAACGACTGCGAGAAGTCTGGGTGCCGCAGCTGTTCCCCTATCTCATGGCGGCCACTCGCGGGGGGCTGTCGCTAATCTGGAAAATTGTACTGGTGGTGGAATTGCTGGGCCGGTCCAGCGGGGTTGGTTTCCAGTTGCATCTTGCCTTTCAGGTGTTTGATGTGGCCGCCATCCTGGCCTATAGCCTGGCCTTTATTCTGGTGGTCCAACTGATTGAGCTGGCGATTCTGCAGCCGCTGGAGAGGCGGTCGAATCGCTGGCGGCAGCCGGAGATGGCACATGCTTGAGCTCAGGATTGCCGGCCGTGACTTCGGCCAACCGGTACTTGGTGAAGTATTTGTGAACATAACGCGCGGCGACCGGATCTGCTTGCTTGGCCCATCCGGTATCGGCAAAACCACACTCTTGAACGTCATTGCGGGCCTTGATACATCCATTCCTGATGGTGCCGTTGTGGGGCGGGACAAGCTGCGGATCGGTTATCTGTTTCAAGAGCACCGGTTGCTACCCTGGAGGACGCTGTGCGCCAATCTAATGCTTGTCGGTGTCAGTGAGCGGGAGGCCGAAACCTGTCTGGCCCAAGTGGGCCTTCCGGGTTATGGCCAGTATCTGCCAGATCAGCTCTCTTTGGGGATGGCGCGCAGGGCTGCGTTGGCGCGGTGCTTGGCTGTTAGGCCTGACCTGTTGCTGTTGGATGAGCCGTTCGCATCCCTCGACCCAATGATGGCCGATGAGCTGAGAACGTTAATTGCTGGCATCCTGGATGCGAACCCGAGCATGGCCATGATTTGCGTGACCCACGACGGCGTTGATGCGGAAATGTTGGCCAACCGGCTGTGGTACTTGGACGGCAAACCTGCGCGGCTAAAGTGGAACGACGAACTAGGCGGCCCGGGTGTGGTGACTGATCTGCTCGGCAAGCTCCGGAAATGTGAACTTGCCGACTCTTGACGGGTAGCGGTAATCGGCCGTCAGGCGAGCTTGCCCCCGAGAATTCGGGTTCGTTGCGGTTGAAAACCTGCTGTGGCGAACAGTGCCAGAATGACCGTGACTGCCGTTGTGATACCAAAAGCCGTCGGGTTCCACTGAAGGTACATTGAAAACCGAATGGCCTCGATCGCGTGGGTAAACGGATTAAACTGACAAATCCAGTACAGCCAGGGGCTGGCCTCGTTCATCCGCCACAGTGGATACAAGGCCGAGGACATGAAAAACATCGGGAAAATGACGAAGTTCATCACCCCGGCGAAGTTTTCAAGTTGTTTGATCCAGGTAGCGATAAGCAAGCCCAGTGCCCCCAGCATCAGGCTTGTCAGGATCAGCGCTGGGAGCACTGCAAGGTAGCCCCACAGCGGTGGTTCGACACCCACCAGTAACGCCAGCAGTAGGAACACATACACCTGACCCACTGAGACCACACCCATTGCTAACAACTTCGTTATTAACAGAAAAGGCCGTGGCAGGGGGCTCATCAACAAAACCCGCATGCTGCCCAGCTCCCGGTCATACACCATGGATAAGGCGCCCTGCATACTGTTGAACAGGATGATCATCCCGCACAGCCCCGGGGCGATGTAGGTCTCGTAGGTAATATAGGTCTGATAGGGCGGGATAATGGAAATGCCCAGCACCGCCCGGAAGCCGGCTGCGAACACTACCAACCAGAGCAGCGGCCGAACCAGGGCGCTGGCGAAGCGGGTGCGCTGTTGCCAGAAACGCAGCCACTCGCGGGTCTGGATGCCCACGAAACAGTGCCAGTAATGGGCGACTTTCATATCAACCGGCTCCTGTCAGGGTATGGAAGGTTTCCGCTAGGTCGCGGGTGCCTTCGGCTTCGCAGATGTCATGCCCTGCGCCGTCGGCCAGCAGTTTGCCTTCATGGAGGATCAGCACCCGGTCTTCCGGGCGAACCTCCTCGATCAGGTGCGTGGCCCAGAGCACGGTCAGGCCATCGGATTCACAGAGCGTGCGCACGTGATCGTTCAGCCCCCGGCGACTGGCGACATCGAGCCCGACTGTGGGTTCATCAAGTAATAGCAGGGAAGGTTCATGGAGCAGGGCGCGGGCAATTTCCACCCGTCGGCGGTGACCGCCGTTGAGCTTTCGTACTGGCTCGTCGGCTCGGTCAAGGAGTTGGAAACGTTCAAGTTCGAGGTCGCCTCGAAGGCGGGCCTGTTTGCGGGAAAGACCGTGAAGGGCAGCGTGATAAAGTAGGTTTTGACGCACACTCAGATCCAGGTCCAAGGCATTTTGCTGGAACACCACGCCGATTTTGCGCATGGCCTCAGCCGGCTGCTTCTTGAGGGATTGTCCGGCCATCAGCACATCGCCCTGCTGCAGTGCGAGAAGCCGGGTCAATAATCCAAACAGCGTCGATTTGCCTGCACCGTTGGGCCCCAGCAGGGCATGAAAACCGCCAGAGATCAGCGCGAAGCTGACCTCCTTGAGCACCGGCTTATCGCCGTAACGAAAGCTGATGTTGCGAGCTTCAATGGTCATGAATTCGGATCAATGACCACGCCCCAGGGATAGCGGCCTACCTTGATGGATTTGATCACTTTCAGCTCTTCTACATCGATGACCGATACATCACCGGAAACGCCATTGGTGGTATAAAGATACTTCTCGTCCTTGTCCAGGTCCAGCTGCCACACTCGCGCACCTACCAGCAGGTAATCCAGCACTTCGTAAGTCTGGGCATCCACCACCGCTACGTGGTTGGACGGGCCGAGGGCCACGAAGGCGTACTTGCCGTCAGAGGTGAGTTGGATGCCGACCGGCTGTACTCGATCCTGGGGTACACCCCTGATCTGGAAATCGATCTGTTTGATCTCTTCGATGGTATTCACATCGAAGATGTGCACGGTGCCGCCGATCTCTGCTGATGCCCAGGCAAGTTTGCTGTCCTTGGTAAACTCTACGTGGCGTGGGCGCTGGCCCACCACAGTGTTTTTTTCGATTTCGAAGGTCTCGGTATTGATCCAGTGCAGCATGCTGGAGGTTTCACTGGTATTTACTGCCCACTTACCATCCGGGCTGACCGCCATGCCTTCGGGTTCTATACCGACATCAATCTGGGCCAGAACCTCCTTGGTTGCCACATCCACCACGGTCACGATGGCATCGTCCTCATTGGCGATGTATAGGTGACGGTTGTTGGGGTGCAGAGCAAACTGCTCGGGGTCTTCGCCAGAAGGCAGGGTGTCGATTATCTTGCGGGTAGCCAAGTCCAGAACCTGAACGGTGTCGTCGTCGCTGGCACAGATGTAGAGCTTGGTGTAGTCCTTGGACAGCAGGATACCCCTGGGCCGTGCGCCTACCTCAATGGTATCCACCACCTCATTGGTTTCCGTGTCGATGATCGACAGAGTATTGTCTTTTTCGTTGGACACGTAGGCCAAGCTTGCCAGCGCTTGGCCAGAAAGGCCGATGGCGGCTGCCAGGGTCGCAATCTTGAAAGCATTTTTCATGGTCAGTATTCCTTTTTGTTTTTCATTGGGGTCAGTTGATCTGGCAGTCACTTTCCGGCTTGTCGTAGCCCAGGGTGTCCAGTTCGGTATCAGGGTGTAAGAAGCCTTCCAGGGGGGGTGTCGCAACCAGACCCTGGGGGTGAACCAGCGGGATCGGCTGGCGAAGCTGTCCATTCCATGGGCGGTAGGTCAGCTTGCGGCCCTTGAAGGCAGCTAGCTGGAATTGGTCAGAAAACAGGTACTCGCGAATGTTCGAATGGTCAGCTTCGCTGAGCCCGGTTACGGTGGTGCCGATGGAGCGGATGGCTGCCCAGGCGGCATAATCTTCGCTGTTCATTTCGCGCCCGGCGAGGTCGCGGAAGCGGTTCTGGAGCTGCGCAGCACCCCAGGCCTCAACCACCCGATGCCAGGCTTCCGGCCCCATCCCCTGGGTGCCTACTACCGGACGTGGGAGCCAGGTATTGAACGGCACGTATTCCCCGAAATCACCACGCACGTCCGCAACCACTACCGCATCGTAATCACGGGCCTGGGTGAAGACAGGCAGTTCCTTTGAGGCCGTGCGGCGGAGGTCCGAGTCGAAGGTCCAGGACTTGTCGGCAATGATGTCCAAGCCGAAGCGCTTGCTGGCACGGCGAAAAGCCTCCGCCCAGGCTTTGTCCTGATCGGTGGGGCCGGTAATCAGGAACACCTTGTTCCAGCGTCGCATGTTCAGCCATTGGGCCAGCGCGTCCGTCAACATGGCGTAGGAGGGGATGGTATGCAGCACGTTGGGTTTGCATTCGCTGATTCGCAGGCCATCGTCAGCGGCGCCGGCATTAAACAGCAGTGCCGTATCACCTGCCCGCTCGGCCATCGCCTGCAGTGTATCTGCAGGAACGCGGGCCACAAGCAGGTCAATTCCGTTCTCCAGCATGTCGTCGAGCGCAGCCATGGCCTGGTTTTCATCACTGGCCATGACGGATTCGAGGAGATAGTTCTGGCCGAGGAACTTGCCAGTGGCGCTGTTGTCCGCGATTCCCAGTTCAGCCCCGCGCAGACCGGCGTCTTCCGGTTCCGGAGTTACGTTGGAGAGTACCGGACCCTGATCGGGTACCCACTGGATGTAGCCGATCTTTACGTCGAGAGTTGCTGCCGAGGCTGGTCCCAATAGCCAGCTATAGAGCACTGCGGTGATCATAAGCTTGCTGTTAAAACTCATAAAGCTGTCCTTCCTGAATGCATTTATTGCTCTTGTAACCAGCTTAGAGAGGGAAGAAAGCCGCGAAAATATTCAGAAAGTAGGAAAGTGGCGGTACTAAAGAACTATTTCGGTGAAAGCTTGGGGCTTTACCATGGATGAAGATTGGGTCTGTCACAAAATGGACAGTAAAAATGACCGTTTACCGGAAGATTTTTGTGCTGATGCTGGCAGTGTTTGCTGCCATTTATCTAATTGGTTCCTTGCTGTACGCCCATCAGGCTCGCCATGATGTCCAGCGAGAACTCGACGGGGTTGCCGGGCTGGCGCAAAGTCTTGGAGATCCGGCAAATCTTCCGGTTTCGATTGTTGCCAATATTCGTCACCTCCGCCCGGCCGACAATCTTCATCCTGATTCCGGTGACGAGGTTCCACGCTGGTTTTCAGCAATTATTGCAGGCGAGTCATCGCGGCCGGCGATCAGCGGATGGCAAGTGGATCCGGCCGATGAAGTCGAGGAAATATGGGAGGGCTTCCTGCTGATTTCCGCGTCCTATGCGATTGGCATGACTCTCTGTTTTCTGACTTTCTTTGCTCTTATCCGAAGTGGCATGCGCACGCTATCAAGCCTTTCCGACGGCATGACTGCAGTTTCTAAGGGAAGGCTTACCTCCCGTCTGCCAAACCAGAGAGAACAGGAACTGAATGCACTTGTCTGCCGTTTTAACTCGATGGCCGATGCGCTGGAGTCCGAACAGCAAACGGTCAGCCGGCTGCTGAATGAATTGCTGCAATTGCAGGATCGGGAGCGGGAACATATCGCCAGGGTCCTTCACGATGATCTGGGCCAGTATTTGACCGGGATACGAGCACAGGCGTTCAGTCTGCTTTACGATCCAGATCTGACCGATCCGCAGAAACAGCGAGCCCGGATTCTGGCCGAGCATTGCGAAACGATGCAGGAGCATTTCCGACACCTGTTGCAGGATCTGCACCCGCTGGTTATGGAGCAGTTGGGGCTGGGCAGCGCGATCTGTCATCTAACGGAACAATGGCAACAGATTAGCGGTCTTGACTGCCATCTGGCCATGGATGACCAGTTACCGGAGTTTACGGGTGACCAGCAAACACATCTTTACAGATTTCTCCAGGAAGCCCTGAACAATATTTCCCGCCATGCCCATGCCTCCTGTGCAACTCTGGCGGTCGCTCGTCGTGACAACGAGCTCAGTATTGAAGTGCGAGACGATGGTGTCGGAACTGACACATTGCCTGATAATGCCGGTCTGGGCGTGCGCTCCATGCGCGAGCGTGCGCGCTGTCTGGGTGGGGAGGTAAAGTTCATGAGCCGCACCGGATCAGGAACCTGCATTCGGCTTGCGGTGCCGCTGTCAAAACTCTGTCCATCATCTGGAGGTGCCCTATGAAACTGATGATTGTGGATGATCACCAAGTCGTCCGGCAGGGGATCGCCAACCTCCTGAGTTCAATGCTGCCAGCGGTTGCCATTACCGAAATTGAAAATGGCCTCGATGCCGTATCCCGATACGGCGAGTTGCGCCCGGATGTGGTTCTGCTGGACATGGGGTTGCCAGATATCTCGGGGCTGGAAGTGGGGCGCCGAATCCGGCTGCGCTGGCGCGGTGCCGCAATCCTGTTCTTCACCATGCACGATGAGTTGCCCATGGTGCGGCAGGCTCTGGATGTGGGCGGATTGGGTTTCGTTTCCAAAAGCTGTGCTCCTGAAGAGCTGGCGGAGGCCGTAAAGCGCGTGGCATCTGGCCAACCCTATATTGAACATCCCGTTGCAACGCGGTTGGCGATGAATCACGAGCGGGCTGTGGATCACCGATTGAGAGACATGACCCAGAGGGAGATGGAGGTATTGCTTATGTATGCCCGCGGGGAGAGCGTTTCGGCTATTGCCGATCGCCTTTGTGTCAGCAACAAAACCGTCTCGAACCATCTGGCCATTTTGAAAAGCAAGCTGCAGGTCTCATCCTCTGTGGAGTTGATCCATCTGGCCGTGGACGCCGGGTTGATCCGCTATGGTCACCTTGAGGGTTCAAGGCGGGTCTGAACCCGCCCATCATCACCAGTCAAATGGACACTCGGTGCAGCCCTCCATATAGGTTCCCTCGAAGGTGGCGTAGTGGATTCTCGTGCCAGTCAGATCTGCCTCGGCCAGATTGGCCATTCCCATCTTTGCCTCTTGCAGATTGGCTCCCTGCAGGTTGGCTCCCTCAAGGTTCGCTTTTGGCAGCCAAGAGATCTCGAAACTGCTGTAGGGCATATTGGCGTTTTTCAGGATTGCTCCTGAGAAGCGGGAAAAATCGAAGTTCGCGCCAGTGAGGTCGGCTCCGGTGAAATCTGCACCCTGGGCAAACAGGTATTCCCCCTGCATTCCCTGCAACCTTGCGTTGCGTAACGTTGCTCCGCGCATGCTGGCTCGATAGGCCTCGAGCCGATAACCGGTGACCTTGTCGAGATTTGCCCCGTCGAGATTGGCGCCCCTCAGATTGGTGTGGCTCAGATTTGCCCCGGAGAGATTGGCGCCCCGGAAATCGGCAGAACGGAGATCCATATTTGACAGATCGACACCCCGCAGGTCCACGCCAGCGCAGCTGGCCTCACGCTCCAGTGCGCAGCCATTGGTGACGGGCGTCTGATCCAGGCCCGCCATGTAATCGCCAGCCAAAGCGGGCGTAATGAACAGTAAAAACGATGCGGTAATGACTGATTTCATGATTTGACTTCCCAAATGAATGCGGAAAAACGGGCCCGGCTTGACGCCGGACCCAGGCCCGAGGTCTGTTATCGCGAGGCTTGTGCCCAGGAAGGCACTTTGAAGACCCAGAATGAGCCGCCCTGTGAGATGGGCTTGGTCAGCTCCGCCATATCACCACCCCAGAGTGGAACAGCACCGCCGTAACCTGAGGCAACGCCGATATATTGTTCGCCGTCCATTTCCCAGGTCACCGGGGATGAGATAATTCCAGAGCCGGTCTGGAACTTCCAAAGCTCTTCGCCGGTTTCAGCGTCGAAAGCCTTGAGGAAACCGTCCCCGGTGCCGGTAAAGACCAGCCCTCCTTTGGTCGTCAGGACGCCCGCCCACAGCGGCATGTTTTCCTTGTGCTCCCACTCAATTTCACCGGTCAGTGGGTTCATGGCTCTCAGAATACCAACATGGTCATCGTACATGCGCTTGATTCGGAAACCCTGGCCGAGGTAAGCCGCACCTTTTTTATAGGTGACTTCCTCGGTCCAGTAGTCTTCTTTCCAGTGGTTGGCCGGTATGTAAAACAAGCCGGTATCCTGGCTGTAAGCCATCGGGTTCCAGTTCTTGCCGCCAAGAAAGGGGGGCGAAACCTCGATGGACTCACCGCGGGTTTCACCTTCGGCAATGGGAGGTGGTCGCTGGCCTTCGGGCTCTACCGGGCGGCCGGTTTCCAGGTCGATGTGCGTAGCCCAGGTGATGTTGTCTACGAACGGAAATGCTTTCTCGAGTTTGCCACTGGTGCGGTCTACAACATAGAAGAAACCATTGCGGTCAGCGTGTGCGGTTGCTTTGACATCTCTGCCGTCTTCGGTGTATTCGAACAGCACAAGCTCATTGTTTCCGGAGAAATCCCAGGCGTCGTTTGGTGTGTGCTGATAGAACCACTTCACTTCACCGGTTGTCGGGTCGACGCCCACCTGCCCGGACGTATAGAGGTTGTCGTAATCATGTGGGCTGCCGCCTGGAGAAGTTCGCTCCCACGTGTTCCACGGGGCCGGGTTGCCGGCGCCTATGATGATGGTGTTGGTTTCCATGTCAAAGCTGGCGCTTTGCCAGGGAGCACCGCCGCCATGGCTCCAGGCTTCAACCTTGCCCGTTTCCCGTGAAGGATCATCCGGCCAGCTCGGAGCACGTGGATCTCCCGTGGGTGTGCTGCGCTCGCCGTTGAGCCGGCCGTAGTGGCCTTCAACAAACGGACGCATCCATATTTCCTTACCGGTATCAGGATCGCGCGCGAAAAGCTTGCCGACGACGCCAAACTCATCTCCGGAGGAACCGTGGATTAAAAGAACCTGACCGGTGTTCTGGTCCTTGGCCAAGGTTGGGGCGCCGGTCATGGTATAACCAGCCTCGTGATCGCCGAATTTCTCTCGCCAGACAACTTCCCCGGTATCCTTGTTGAGGGCGACAATACCGGCATCGAGCGTGCCGAAGAAAACCTTGTCGCCGAAGATCGCTGCACCACGGTTGACCACGTCGCAGCAGGGGCGGATGCCCTCTGGCAGGCGATGACTGTATTCCCAGAGTCGTTCACCGGATTTGGCATCGAGCGCCCAAATCCGGGAATAGGAGCCGGTCACGTAAATAACCCCGTCATGAACCAGAGCCTGGGATTCCTGCCCGCGCTGCTTTTCATCACCGAAAGAAAAAGACCACGCAGGAACAAGCCTTTCAACGTTGTCGCGGTTAATCGTCGTCATGGGGCTGTAACGTTGCGCTTTGGGTCCGATGCCATAACCGAGAACATCACCAGCAGTGTCGGCGTCATTTGCGATGTCATCCCAGGTGACGTCTTTTGCTTGCGCCTGCAAGGCCAGGCCGCTGGCACTGCCCAGTGCCAGCGTAAGACCAATAGCTCTTACAAAAGCCGGTTTTCGATATGTGTGCTTCATGAAGATTCCCCTTGGTTTTTGTTGTCAATCACGCGTTTGTATCGCGTCGACGGTTCAAGTTTTAGTTCGCTACGAACACGAAAGCGACGGAAAAAACCATAAGAATGTCGGGAAAAAGTCGGGAAAAAGTGGGAAATATTCCCGGCACCTTGGTGATTGGTTGAAATGGAGCCGTTTTTTTGTATTGGGGTTGGAGCATCGTGCTTTGGCGCCGCTTCCGGACGCTTACTACCAAGGAACTAGAACTAGGGCGCGAAAGTGGCATTCTGATTGGGGTGGCGTATTCCTAGACTTGTTTGAGGTAGCTGGTAATGCATTCACAACAAACAGCCAGCGCACGCAGATTCAAACCAGAGGTGCAACAACATGTCAGTTTCTTCTTTTTCGTTAAAGGCCATCGTCGCTGCGGGCTTGCTTACCGCTGCCGGTTTGGCCATGTCCCATGGGGACGTTACTCCCCAGGAAGTGGACACCGGTAGTCTGCCCGATCTAGGTAAAGAAGCGCTGAGCGAGAACCCGTTCCGAGAGGGTAACGAGTACGGTGACAGGCATGACGAAGCTGTGAAGGTAGGTGAAAGCGGCTATGCGGGTAACTGCGCGGTCTGCCACGGCATTCAGGCCATGTCGGGCGGACTGACCCCAGATCTGAGAGAGCTGACGGAGTGGGACGACGAGTATTTCATCGGCCGCGTCATGAACGGTACCGGGCGGGGCATGCCGTCATTCAAGGAAAACCTGGACCAGACCGCTATCTGGGCCATCAAAACTTACATTGAATCAGTCCCTGAGCCTATGTGACCGGCGCAAGCAGCCTGTTCGCCATTGGAATTTTTTCGGGAGGTGGGTGCATGAAGTCGGTTTATCGTTTTGGCTGGTCGCTGGTTGTGACTCTGATGTGCGTCTTCGGACCTGTTCAGGCTCAGGAATCCCGTTCCCTGATTCCGGACAGAACCCTGGATATCGTGCAGGACTCCGGCTTCCTGAATGTCGGTATGTACCAGGATTTCCCGCCCTATTCCTACGAGGTGGATGGCGAGGCCAAGGGTGTGGACGCAGATCTTGGGCGCCGGATTGCTGAAGGGCTGGGCGTGGAGTTTCGTCCTTACTGGATTATCCCTGATGAAAACCTGGGCGATGATTTACGGAACCATATCTGGAAGGGACATTACCTGGCAAAGACACGTATAGCGGACATCATGACGCGGGTACCCTACGACAGCACCTTCAAGTATATGCGGGATTCCACCGGCGAGATGATTAACGAGCAGGTGGTTTTCGTGGGTCCCTACCAGCAGGAGCGTTGGCAGATCGCCTTTGACGAAGATCGGCTCGACGGCGTGGACACCATTGCGGTCTTCCAGTATCACCCCATCGGTGTGGAGGTCGACACTCTTCCCGCGACTTATCTTACTTCCGCTTTTGGTGGGCGCTTGAGGGATCAGGTCCAGCATTACAGCAACGTTGGCGCCGCGTTCGAAGCCATGGCGCAGAGAGAGGTTGCTGGTGTCATGGGGATGCGCGCGGAAATAGAGCACCAGCTGGAGTCATACGCCGGCAAGGGTTTCGCCAAGGCAGGCAATGGTTTTCCGGGGATAACCAAACAGGTATGGGATGTCGGGCTGGCGGTTCGTCATACCCACCGCGCCCTGAGTTACGCGGTCGAAGCGATTGTCGATCGCATGGTCCGCTCCGGTGAGATGGCAGCGCTCTTCGCCAATCACGGCCTATCTTACAGTCGTCCCGGCTACTACGACGCGATTCTCGGCCCCGAGGAGAGCGGCGAATAAGTAGTTACTGACTGTTAGCCCGCCATGCGTTGGCTTTCTTGAGGGGGTCTTACTACCAAGTGATGAGAAAACCTGTTCCGGCGATTAATTGTTGCGATGGCCGCTCAGGCGAAGAATGCAGGTTAGAGGCGGGAAAAATTCCCGGTTCCCTGCAAACACTGACAACAAGAGACTTTGGAGAGCGCAACCATGAGATCGAATCCGTTCGGTAAACAGTTTACAGCCAGTGCCTTGGCGCTGGCTGTATCGTTGGGGGCCCATGCGGTCACTGATGAAGACATCATGAATGACCATAATACCGTTGACCAGATCGTAACTTACGGTATGGGCGTACAGGGCCAGCGGTTCAGCCCGATGGATGCTCTGAATACAGAGAACATCCAGTACCTGCAGCCTGCCTGGGCGTTTTCTTTCGGTGGCGAGAAGCAGCGTGGCCAGGAATCCCAGCCAATGATCAAGGACGGCGTTATGTACGTGACGGCGTCCTATTCCCGTGCTTACGCGGTTGATGCCCGCACCGGTGAAGAAATCTGGCAGTACGACGCCCGCCTGCCGGACGGCATCATGCCTTGTTGTGATGTTGTGAACCGTGGTGGCGCCCTTTACGGCGATCTGTTCATTTTCGGTACCCTCGATGCCAAGTTGGTTGCCCTGAACAAGGACACCGGCAAGCCGGTGTGGATCAAAACAGTTGCCGACTATCAGGCCGGTTACTCCATGACGGCAGCACCGCTGATAGTCAAGGGCAAGCTGATCACTGGTGTGTCCGGTGGTGAGTTCGGCATTGTCGGTACCGTAGAGGCCCGCGATCCGAATACCGGCGACCTGCTTTGGACACGCCCGACCGTTGAAGGTCACATGGGTTATGTCTATGAGGACGGCGAAAAGATCGAAAACGGCATCTCTGGCGGCGAGGCTGGCAAGACCTGGCCCGGCGATATGTGGAAGACTGGCGGAGCAGCCACATGGCTAGGCGGCACCTATGATCCAGATACCGATTCATTGTTCTTCGGCACCGGTAACCCGGCTCCCTGGAACTCGCATCTGCGTCCGGGTGACAACTTGTTTTCGGCTTCACGCCTGGCAATTGATCCGGAGGATGGCAGCATCAAGTGGCACTTCCAGACCACGCCTAACGACGGCTGGGATTATGACGGCGTCAATGAGCTGATTTCCTTTGATTATGAAGACAACGGAAAAGCGGTAAAGGCAGCCGCCACTGCGGATCGTAACGGCTTCTTCTACGTGTTGAACCGCGAGAATGGCGACTTTATTCGTGGCTTCCCCTTCGTGGACAAGATCACCTGGGCCACAGGCCTGAATGAGGACGGCAGTCCAATCTACAATACCGAGAACGGCCGCCCGGGCAACCCTGCCGATGCTGACGGTGAAAAAGGTGAGACAGTTGTTGCTTTCCCTGCGTTCCTGGGCGGCAAGAACTGGATGCCGATGGCGTACAGCCAGGATACCGGCCTGTTCTATATTCCATCCAATGAGTGGTCCATGGACATCTGGAACGAGCCAGTCTCCTACAAGAAGGGTGCTGCTTACCTGGGGGCAGGCTTTACCATCAAGCCTGCAAACGACGATTTTATCGGGGTGTTGCGCGCGGTTGATCCAAAAACCGGCGAGGAAGTCTGGCGCTACAACAACCCGGCTCCGCTCTGGGGTGGTGTTATGGCTACAGCAGGCAACCTGGTATTCACCGGTACGCCGGAAGGATATTTCAAGGCATTCGACGCCAAGACGGGCGAGGAGCTCTACAAGTTCATGACCGGCACTGGCGTTGTGGGTACACCGGTAACCTGGGAAATGGACGGTGAGCAGTATGTGGCCATCTCTACTGGTTGGGGCGGAGCGGTTCCTCTCTGGGGTGGTGAAGTAGCCAGGGTGGTCAAGGACTTCAACCAGGGTGGTACTGTCTGGACTTTTAAGCTGCCGAGCGATCGGGTTGCCAGCCACTGATCCAGCGTAACGCCGGTGCTATACCGGTTTTACAGGGGCTGCCTCCGGGCAGCCCCTTTTTTGTTTCCGATGATGCCGGGGTCAGTCAGGCGGCCTGATGGCGGACCGTTTGGGCCACCGAGTCGTTGATGTCTTCAAGCCGTGTTTGGTCTGCATGGTCAGTGCCTCGGTTGCGTTGAAAGGTGGGGACCATGTTATGCCGCTTAAGGCGTGGCTCTCGGGCCATCTACTACCAAGGGAGGAGTTTTTCGCCCCCATTGCATTATTCAACTATCCAGGTGCGGGGTCTACATTGATAGGGTAAACGCGAAAGGCCGCGTTGCCCTTCGACAAACACAAAACAAGAGGTCGAGACCATGATCTATGCACAACCAGGAAAAGACGGCTCCGTCGTTTCCTTCAAATCTCGTTACGAAAACTTCATTGGTGGCGAGTGGGTTGCCCCGGTGAAAGGTCAGTATTTTGAGAACATCACACCGGTAACTGGTGACGTGATCTGTGAAATTCCCCGTTCCAGCGCCGAAGACATCGAGCTCGCACTGGACGCCGCTCATAAAGCCGCACCGGCCTGGGGCAAGACCTCCACCACTGAGCGGTCTAACATCCTACTGAAAATTGCCGACCGAATTGAGCAGAATATCGAGATGCTCGCGGTTGCCGAAACCTGGGACAACGGTAAAGCCGTCCGTGAAACCATCAATGCTGACCTGCCGCTGGCGGTGGATCATTTCCGTTACTTCGCCGGTTGTATCCGCGCTCAGGAAGATGCTTCCAGCGCCATCGATAACAACACCGTGGCTTACCATTACAACGAGCCTTTGGGTGTTGTTGGCCAGATCATTCCCTGGAACTTCCCGCTGCTGATGGCTGTGTGGAAGCTGGCGCCTTGTCTGGCAGCCGGTAACTGCACCGTTATGAAGCCTGCTGAGCAGACTCCAGCCAGCATCCTGGTTCTGATGGATCTGATTGGCGACCTGTTGCCACCGGGTGTAGTCAACATTGTCAACGGTTATGGCATTGAGGCCGGCCAGGCTCTGGCTACCAGCACGCGCATCGCCAAGATTGCCTTTACCGGCTCAACGCCGGTCGGTGCTCACATTCTCAAGTGTGCAGCCGAGAATATCATCCCGTCTACCGTAGAGCTGGGCGGCAAGTCTCCCAACATCTACTTCTCAGACGTTATGAAGGCTGAGCCCGAGTTTATCGACAAGTGTGTTGAAGGTCTGGTATTGGCGTTCTTCAACCAAGGTGAAGTGTGTACCTGCCCGTCCCGCGCCCTTATCCAGGAAGACATGTACGACGAATTTATGGCCAAGGTGATTGAGCGCACCAAGGCGATCAAGCGCGGCAACCCGCTGGATACCGATGTGCAAGTGGGCGCCCAGGCCAGTAAAGAGCAGTTCGACAAGATTCTGTCTTACCTCGAAATCGGCAAGCAGGAAGGCGCGGAAGTGCTAACCGGCGGCGACCGTGAGCAAATGGAAGGCGAATTCAACAATGGTTTCTACATTCAGCCTACCTTGTTGAAAGGCAATAACAACATGCGCGTGTTCCAGGAAGAAATCTTTGGCCCGGTGGTCGGTGTGACCACGTTCAAGGACGAAGAAGAGGCTTTGGCCATCGCCAACGACACTGAATTTGGTCTTGGTGCCGGCCTCTGGACTCGCGATAGCAATCGCGCTTATCGCATGGGTCGTGCCATTCAGGCCGGTCGTGTTTGGACCAACTGCTACCACCAGTACCCGGCTCACGCCGCCTTTGGTGGTTATAAAAAGTCTGGTGTTGGTCGCGAAAACCACAAGATGGCTCTGGGACACTACCAGCAGACCAAGTGCTTGCTGGTCAGCTATGACATCAACCCGCTTGGGTTCTTTTAATGTGTAGAAGGCTGTAAAGATTTTTTCGCTTAGGACCTGATTCGTGTAACCGCACAGGGACCGTGCATTTTTTAAACCTGGTAATTGCCAGGTAGCTCCTTAACGGGAGCGCGGGATTTATCTACCACTCTCTTTAGGCCCCTCCCAGGGCCTTTTTTTGTGGGGCCGGCACGGGCCGCACTCCTGGAGGTGCAAGCCAATAAAGTGGGTAGTAACAGAGAATACGGGGTGGTTCTAGGTCAAGACCAAAGGCAGGGCTCTATGGTTGAGCCTCTGGCTTGCCTGTAGACGGATCGGTTTCAATTTGATGCAGGAACCGCTGAGCATCCGCGCTGCCTGAAGCGGCAGCGCGCCTGAGCCAATGCAGGCCCTCTGCCTGGTTCATGTCGGTGCCTGTGCCCTGATACAGCGCTTTGCCGTAATGGTAGCGGGCTAGAGAGGAGTAGTCAGCGGCGTCATCAAGCTCAGCACCACGCTTCATGAGTGATGTTGCATAGGCTTGGTCCCGTTGTACTCCGATGCCGGTTTCATAAATCTGTGCCAATCCGATCATGGAGTAAACATCATTCCAGCGCCGGATGCAGTCTTCGAAAATACGTATGGCGACTGCATGGTTTCCGGTCTTTTCAGCAGCGTAACCATAGAGGCACTTAATACGTTTATCCGAGTCAATATAGGCCTCATAGCTGAGATCACTGGCTTTGACCGAGGCCATCGATGCAAAAAGCGGGATGATAAAGATAAGAGTCAAAGAACGCATAAATTGCTCCTCTAAGAAAACCATAAAATGTTAGATATATTTCCAGCTAATAGCTAAAACGTTGTGTATTGGTCATTGGTTCCTGACGGCAGATCTTTTAACAAGTTACGCGGATGCCACTCAGGTTCTTGCTTTCTGCCCCTCGGCGGCATCCGTGGCCAGAATCTGTGCCCCCCTTCGGAGCTGCCTATTGCGGATGATGGAATCCACACATTGGCTGTCATCCCGCAAAATCACCACGCATTCCAGGCACTGAATACATTCGTTGTAGTCAACCCGCCCATCCTTTCGGATGGCATTAATGCCACATTCGTTTCGGCAGTGTTGGCAGGGTTGCCCGCAGCGTTTTACCCGCTCAAGCCAGCTGAACAGGCGGAAGCGGCCGAGCACTGCCAGGCCTGCCCCCAGGGGGCAGAGGTAACGACAGTAGAATTTGTGGATAAACATGCCAACCGCCAGCAGGCCTAAGGCATAGACCACAAAGGGCCAGTGGCGCACAAAAAACAGAGTAATGCTGGTTTTAAACGGCTCCACCTCTGACAGCTGTTCCGCCAGCGTGATGGAGTAAAAGGACGCGGCCACGATGCTCAGTAGTAAAGGGTACTTGATCAGAATGAGTTTGCGGTGCCAGTAGTCGGGCACCTTGATCTGTTTGAACTTCAGTTTCCGACCCAGCCACGACGCCATTTCCTGCAGAACGCCAAAAGGGCACAGCCAGCCACAGAAAAGCCCTCGGCCCCAGATAAACAGGGTGATGAAGGTGTAGGTCCAGAGTATGAAAATAACAGGATCCAGCAGGAACACGTTCAATGAGAAGCCGTCTTCGATGGCGAGGAACAGAGTGTAAATATTTACCACCGACAGCTGGCCTTGGGCGTAGAAGCCGATAAAGAACAGGGTAAAGAACAAAAAGCCCCAGCGGAATCGACGCACCAGTTTTGGATGTCGGGTCAGCGTCTTCTGGCGGGCGAAGAACACAGTCAGTAATGACAGGCTGACCACCAGCACGCTGATCTGCCACCAGCGCTCTTTCCACAGGCCAATCCAGATGGGGTCGCGAACAAACTCCGGTCCGCCGGTCACTTCCACCGTTTCGAATAGGTCGTCTGAGTAGGCCAGAGGGAATCCGAAGCGGGCCGTATCGGAAATTAAATGATTCCGGGCCAGAACGACATTCATGGTGAAGGTGGCTTCTGCGCCTGGGTTGAATCCGGCATTTCCGCCAACCCGAAACAGATTGATGGCGTTCATATCGGGCATGCCGGGGACGGAGAGCGGATGCGATGTTTCCAGCCAGTTAAGATCGCGCAACTCAATGGACAGCTGGTTCTGGTTCAGGCCAAACCGGTCCGGCGTGCTGCCGGGTACAAAATCCGACCCGATGTGTGGGTAAGTGCCCCGCGACATCACCATCATGACGTTGCCATTGTCGCCCAGGCGGTCCCGAAAAGTCTGGTATCGTTCCTCGCCCAGCAGATTGCGCCCGACCATGGGCGAATTCATGTAGGCAAAGTAGACCTCAGAGAAGGGCTCGCCGGGGTCTGGCTCAACATTGGCGGGGTATATCGACAGCGGCCGGCCAACTTGCGCTTCGACGTCGCTGGCGGAAATCCTGAATTTTCGGATGTAGCCCCGCTCCAGAAGCTGATCCCAGTCGAGCGGCTCGAAGTAATCCTGCCGTGCCCTGGTCGGTGCCCCTTGCGCAAACCCTTCAAGCTTTTGGCGAGCTACCTGCAGTGCCGAGGACAACACCGAGTCGTTGATGATCAGTATCGACACCGTTGCCTTGCTGACGCCGTCAAAGTAGACCACGTTGCCTGAAGTGGATTTGCCGGACCGCCCTGAAGACCGGATGACAATCTGCTCGGTAAGCGACTGCCCCTCGTATTGGTCAACAAAGTCGGTCAGCGCCTGTTCGCCGATGCCGTAGTGAAACACCGGCTCGTAATGATGCAGCACTTTAACGCCGGTGAAGCGCCCCCGGGTATCCAGCCCAATCATCATGGTGATCGGCTTGCCGGCAAACCCCTGAAGTTTGCTGAATTCGGTGGAGACGTACGCGTAACCGAGCAATTCCTGAAGCTGATAGACCGGGTAAACCGGAAGGTCCGGTAGCTGATCTTCGATCACGGTGGCTGAGGGGAACAGTTCCTGGATGACCTGCCGGGTGTCTTCCGGGGGTTCCGCGTGGCCATGGATGAATACAAAACACAGGATCAGCGAGAGCAAAATGCGCCCGGCCATGATGCCTCCAGAAGTTATTATTGTCTTTGTTACATGCTAGGCGGCTCAGTGCCCAGCTCAATTAAACCTCGGAGGCAATCCCTTGCTACTTTCTGCCGGCAGAAAACAGTGCCAAAGTACCATATGGGGTGGAAGGCTCTGTCATTAGGATGAAGTTGTGCACGTGGAAAAATCCCCGGTGCGCGGACATGCAACGCACTCATAATCATGACAAGAGGTGAGCATCATGTGGACCAAGCCAGCGTATGAAGATCTCCGGATCGGATTTGAAGTAACCATGTACTTCGCCAACCGGTGAATTACGGCCGACCAGCCGATCGGGCTGGTCGTTTCCGACCCGGAGGTTTAACCATGCATCTTCACATTCTGGGTTCGGCCGCCGGCGGCGGTTTCCCCCAATGGAACTGTAATTGCCGCAATTGTTCCGGCTACCGTGACGGCACCCTGAACGCCAGAGCCCGCACTCAGTCATCCATCGCCATCAGCGAAGACGGCGAACACTGGATTCTTTTCAACGCCTCCCCGGACATCCGGGCTCAACTCGCCGCGTTTCCCGCTATGCAGCCGGCCCGCTCGTTACGTGACACGGGTATTTCGGCGATCGTGTTGATGGACAGCCAGGTTGACCATACCACCGGATTGCTGTCCCTGCGCGAGGGCTTGCCGCTGGATGTCTGGTGCACCCGCCAGGTTCATGATGATTTAAGCACCGGCTTTCCGTTATTCACCATGTTGCAGCACTGGAACGGTGGCCTGAACTGGCGTGAAATTGAAGCCAACGAACAACAGTCGTTCACGATTCCCTGTGCCCCCGCTCTTGAGCTGACGGCCTTCCCGATTGTCAGTAACGCTCCGCCTTATTCGCCGCGCCGGGACAATCCCCACCCGGGCGATAATATCGGGCTCTTTATTCGCGATTCCCGTAATGGTCAGACGGTGCTTTATGCCCCTGGCCTGGGGCAGCCGGACGACCGCATCCGCAGCTGGATGAAGCAAGCCGATGTCCTGCTGGTGGATGGCACGGTCTGGCACGATGATGAAATGATTCGCCAGGAAGTCGGCACCAAGACAGGCCAGGCCATGGGGCATCTGGCCCAGTCGGGGACCGGGGGTATGATTGAATTGCTGGACACCATGCCAGCCCATCGCAAGGTGCTTATTCACATCAACAACACCAATCCGATCCTGGATGAAGACTCGCCCGAGCGCGCGGAACTGGCCGCCCATGGCATTGAAGTGTCCCAGGATGGCATGCAGATCGACCTGACGGGGCAGCCATGAACGCTAAAGCCAACACCGCCTTGAACCGCCACGATTTCGAACAGGCTCTGCGGGCCAAGGGTGCGTATTATCATATTCATCATCCTTATCATCGGGCCATGTACGGTGGCCAGTGTACGCCTGAGCAAATCCGGGGTTGGGTGGCCAACCGGTATTACTACCAGATCAAAATCCCGCAAAAAGACTCCGCCATCATGGCGAACTGTCCGGACGCGTCGGTACGCCGCCTGTGGTTGCAGCGCATTCTCGATCATGACGGTCACGAGGGCGACGTTGGCGGTATCGAAGCTTGGCTGTCGCTGGCAGAGGCGGTCGGCCTGACCCGGGAAGAGGTCATCGATGAACGTCACGTGTTGCCGGGAGTCCGCTTTGCGGTCGATGCCTATCTCAATTTTGCCCGCCGCGCGACCTGGCAGGAGGCGGCGTGTTCGTCTTTGACGGAGCTGTTCGCGCCGGAAATCCATCAGTCCCGGTTAGACAGTTGGCCACAGCATTACCCCTGGATAGAAGCGGATGGCTATCGCTATTTCCGCAAGCGTTTGTCCGAAGCCCGGCGGGATGTGGAGCACGGGCTGGCAATCACCCTCGATCACTTCGTTACCGAAGCCGAGCAGAATCGTGCCTTCGAGATCCTGCAGTTCAAGCTGGATATTCTGTGGAGCCTGCTGGACGCGTTAACCATGGCTTACGTCCACCAGACGCCGCCGTTTCATACGGTAACCGATGAGCCTGTCTGGCACCGGGGATTGTGAGGAGTTTCGCGATGGAGCAAATACCCCGGCTGAGGCGCGGTTTCCGGTTTCAATGGGAGCCGGTACAGAACAGTCACGTGCTGTTGTACCCGGAGGGCATGGTCAAACTCAACGACAGTGCCGGTGCCATTCTGGCGGAGGTGGACGGCGCTCGCTCTGTGCAATTGATCATTGCCTCCCTCGAGCAAAAGTACCCGGAGGCCGGCCCGCTTGCGGCAGACGTTGAAGCGTTTCTGGCCGAAGCGATCCGACAACACTGGATTGAATGGTTATGAATGAGCTGGCAGACAAAGTCGGGCCCCCGTTGTGGTTGCTGGCAGAGTTAACCTACCGCTGCCCACTGCAGTGCCCCTATTGCTCCAACCCCATCGATTACGCCAGCCAAAAGAGTGAGCTGAACACTGAGCAGTGGCTGGATGTGCTACGCCAGGGGCGGGCCATGGGTGCCGCACAACTAGGGTTCTCGGGTGGTGAACCGCTGGTGAGACAAGACCTGCCGGAGCTGATTGCCGGTGCTCGCGAGCTGGGCTACTACACCAACCTGATCACCTCCGGGCTGGGGCTGACCGCCGACAAGGTAGACACGTTTGCGCAAGCTGGCCTTGATCATATCCAGGTGAGCTTTCAGGCGTCGGATCCGGAACTTAATAACGCCGTGGCCGGCTCGCGCAAGGCGTTTGATCAAAAACTCGCGATGGCCCGGGCGGTGAAAGCCGCCGGTTATCCGATGGTGCTCAATTTCGTTATTCATCGCCATAACATTCACCAGATGAACGATATTCTGGCGTTATGTGAAAACCTGGACGCGGATTACGTTGAATTGGCGACCTGCCAGTACTACGGATGGGCCTTCAAGAACCGTGAAGGGCTGATGCCGTCGAAGAGCCAGCTGGTGAAGGCGGAGCAGGAGGTCAACCAATACCGCGCCGACTTGATGGATCGGGATCAGCCGATGAAGGTGATCTTCGTAACGCCTGACTACTACGAAGAGCGTCCCAAAGGCTGTATGAACGGTTGGGGCAGCCTGTTCCTGACCGTGGCCCCGGATGGCACGGCGTTGCCGTGTCACAGCGCCCGGCTGCTGCCCATCGACTTCCCCAACGTACAACGCCAGCCTTTGAACGACATCTGGTATCACAGCCCAGGTTTCAATCACTACCGGGGTGACAGCTGGATGCCGGAACCCTGCCGCTCCTGCGATGAGAAAGGCAAGGATTTCGGGGGTTGTCGTTGTCAGGCCTACCTGCTGACCGGCAATGCCGATAACGCCGACCCGGTATGCTCAAAGTCACCGCACCATGATCGCATCCTGGCAGCCCGTACCGCGGCTGACCACGCCACGGCCGGGCTGGAGGATCTGACCTATCGCAATGCCCATAATTCCCGACTGCTCTATCGGGGCTGACCCGATATCCGCGCAAGCCGCCTGCGCCGGTTTTACCCAGTTTGCGGGGCTCAGGGTGTGTGGCCAGGAGGTGTTCTGGCTGGCATCGGAACCGGCAACCGGCACCGTGGGGCTGTGGCAGACCAGCAATACCGGAGTCCGCCGTGTTCCGACCGGCCCGGGCAGCATTCGAAGTCGTCTGAATGGCTACGGTGGCGGTGCCTTCGCGGTTCTGCCCAAGCGCATCGTCTGGGTGTCGGAGGATCAGAGTCTCTGGAGCCTGGACCGCCACTCCGGCGAGCGAACGGTGTTGCTGAACGGAAACGGTCAGGCCTGGGGCGGCCTGGTGGCAGACCCGACCCGTGACCGGGTCGTGGCGGTGCGAGAGCAGCAAAACCAGCAGGCATTGATGGCGATTGAAGCCGCCGGACCGATACGGGTACTGCACCAAGGCCTGGATTTTTACGGCGCACCGGCCGTCAGTGCCGAGGGATCCCTGCTGGCCTGGTGCAGCTGGCAGTTGCCGGATATGCCCTGGTTGCAATCCACGCTTTGGGTGGCGGAGGTGGCCAGCGATGGCTCCCTGACGAACACTACCGGGCAGGCACCACCAGCCCCAGGCTCTGTTCAACAACCGCAGTATGCGGGCGAGGCGCTGTGGGTGGTGTCTGACCATCAGGGCTGGTGGCAGCCTTGGCAGGTGGTTCGGGAAACGGACCGTTACCGTTGGCACTCGGCCGGCAGCCCTGCATCAGACCATGCCAATGCCCCCTGGCAGTTGGGGGAACAACACGCCTGCCCGGTGGCCGGAGGCGGCTGGGCACGGGTTCGATACCGTAACGGCATTGGTGAACTCTGGCTGGACGACGTCGCCGGTGATCGGCGGCTGGCCGAGGCGTTCACCGATTTCCGGGATCTTCGGCTACGGGCAGGGCAACTGGTGTGCCTGGGCCGTTCGGCCGATCGCTATGACAGCGTTCTGAAAATCTGCCCGCGCACCGGCGCGGTAGATGTTCTGGCCGGAGGCGGGTTGCCGGCCCACACTTCCGTCAGGCCGGCGCTGCCCCTCGCCTTCAGCGTGCCGGGCGATCAGCCGCAAGCAACTGTCATTCAGGGTTTCCTGTACTTGCCGGTCTCTGACACCTACGCGCCTCCACCGGTGATTCTGACGGCTCATGGCGGCCCCACGTCCGCAGCCTACGCCGTTTATAACCCGCAGGTTCAGTTCTGGTGCCAGCGGGGCTTCGCGGTCGCCGAAGTGAATTACACCGGCAGCACCGGCGCCGGCCGAGACTTTCGCCTCGCTCTTGGGGGCGAATGGGGCAGCGCCGAGGTGCGGGACATGGTCCGGAGCGCCGATTATCTGGCGGCGCAGGGGCTGGTCAGTCACGGCAAAGCCTTTATCCAGGGCAGAAGCTCCGGTGGCTATACTGCTCTCATGGCGGGCGTTCAAACCCGTCGTTTCTGCGCCATCGGCAGCCTGTTTGGCGTGACCGATCCGATGAAACTCAGGGCGGCCACGCACCGGTTCGAATCCGGCTATCTGGACTGGCTGCTGGGAGACCCACAGACCTATTCCGATCGCTGGAACGACCGCACTCCGGCGATTCAGGCCAGTCGTATTCAAAGTCCGGTAATTTTCTTTCAGGGCGGTCTTGATGAGGTGGTCGTACCTGAGCAGACTCGGCTGATGGTTGAGGCACTTCGCTCTCACGGCCAGCGCGCAGAGCTGTGCTGGTTTGACCAGGAGGGCCATGGGTTCCGGCAGGCAGCTAATCAGGCGTACATGCTGGAGCGCCTGAGCCACTTCTACCAGCGCTGCGTCCGAACCGGGCCACCGGCCCGGTCAAAAGGACAATGAATCGGCACAAAACTTGAGTTAAACTCTCAACTATTATTCCTATAACAACAACTGGGCTGTCCCTGTGCGTCATGAGCTATGATATTTCTGCGCTGCGCAAATTTGTCTCCCCGGAGATTGTGTTTGGTAACGGTTCTCGCCGGTCGGTTGCCAATTTCGCCAGCAATTTCGGTGCCCGTCATGTTTTCCTGGTGTCCGACCCCGGTGTTGCGGCGGCAGGCTGGGTAGGCGAAATCGAAACCCTGCTGTCGGAAGCGGGCATTCGCTGCACGACATTTACCGGGGTATCTCCCAACCCGAAAGTGGACGAAGTCATGGCTGGTGCCGAACTGTACCGGGCCAGTGAGTGTGACGTTATTGTCGCGATTGGCGGTGGCAGCCCCATGGACTGCGCCAAAGGCATCGGTATTGTGGCTTCCCATGGCCGAAACATTCTGGAGTTTGAGGGTGTGGATACGATCCGCAATCCGTCGCCCCCACTGATCCTGATTCCTACCACTGCGGGCACGTCGGCCGATGTTTCCCAGTTTGCGATCATTTCCGACCCCAATCGGCGCTTCAAGTTCTCGATTATCAGCAAGGCTGTTGTTCCGGATGTTTCGTTGATTGATCCGGAAGTCACCGAAACTATGGATGCCTATCTGACCGCCTGTACTGGCGTTGATGCGTTGGTGCATGCCATTGAAGCGTTCGTGTCGACCGGCAGCGGCCCGCTGACCGATACCCATGCTCTTGAGGCGATACGGTTGATCAACCGGAACCTGGAGCCTTTGGTGGCGAACCCGTCAGATCCGCTGCTCCGGGAGCAGATCATGCTGGCGTCGATGCAGGCCGGGCTGGCGTTCTCCAATGCGATTCTCGGGGCCGTGCATGCCATGTCTCACAGCCTGGGCGGATTTCTGGACTTGCCGCACGGGCTCTGCAACGCTCTGCTGTTGGAGCATGTTGTGGCGTATAACTTTGCCTCGGCTGAAGATCGTTTTCGCCGGGTAGCGGAAGCCATGGACATCGACACCAGAGGCATGTCACATGCCCAGGTCAAAAAACGCCTGATGAGCCGGATTGTTGGCCTTAAGAAAACGGTGGGTTTGGAGGCCCGGCTCCAGGAATTGGGTGTGACCACCTCAGACATTCCCTACCTTTCCGGTTATGCAATGAAGGACCCTTGCATATTGACCAACCCAAGGAAGTCTTCCGTGGGGGATGTTCAGGTTGTCTATAAAGAAGCCCTCTGATTCAGAGAACGCGGGTTATGCTGTCGGTGACCTTTTAGGGCTGAGCAGTCAGTCCGTCCGCAAGAATTATTACCCCGCGCTCCAGAATCGACTGAAAGAGCTGGAGCAGGAACGCAACCGCTACAAATGGCTGTTCGAAAACGCGCTGCACGGTGTCTTTCAGGCCAATCTGCGAGGCGGCTTTCTGGCCAGCAATCCGGCCATGGCGCGCATCTGTGGCTACGACGACCCGCAGCAGCTTCAGGCCAGCGTTATCCGGTTGCGAGAGCAACTCTTCTGCAGTGCCGCAGAGTTCGATGCGATTCGCCAGGAATTGCTCGATTTCGGCAGTCTGCGTGCCCGGGAAACCCGGTTCCGCAGAGCTGACCAAACGCCGGTGCATGTAGCCGTAACCCTGCTGCGCCGGCCTGATCTCGGGCCGGAAGTGGTCGAAGCGTTTGTCGCGGATATCAGCGAGAGGGTGCAGTCACGGCAGAAACTGGAACAGATGAACGCCGAGTTGGAGAGGCGGGTAGAGGAGCGCACCGAGGCCCTTCACAACGCCAACGTTGACCTTCGCTATCAGATTGAAGAGCGCGAAAAAATCCAGCAAGAACTCAAAGTGGCGGTTGAAGCCGCCACGGAAGCCAATCGTGGCAAAGACAAATATCTGGCCGCAGCCAGCCATGACCTACTGCAACCGCTGAACGCGGCCCGCCTGATGATTTCCGCGTTGCAGGACAGCAAGCTGCCTGAGGCGGAAGAGCGGATGGTGAACCAGGTTCATCGAGCGCTCGAAGGTGCGGAGGATCTGCTGGCCGATTTGCTGGACATTTCCAAACTGGACCAGCAGGCGATGAAGCCAGACCTGACGTTCCTTGACTTGGCTGAGCTGCTTAAGGGTCTTGGCGAAGAGTTTCAGGCGGTGGCCGCCAATGCAGGGTTGAAGTTCCGAGTGCGGACTGTGCCACTGATCGTTCAGGCCGATCACCGAATGCTCACGCGAGTGTTGCGCAACCTGTTGAGTAACGCTTTCCGTTACACCCATCAGGGTGGTGTACTGCTAAGTCTGCGCAAGCGCCGGGATAAGCTCGCTATCGATATTTGGGATAGTGGGATCGGAATAGAAGAGCACAAGTTGCAAGATATCTTTACCGAATTCCATCAGCTCCTGCCTCAGGGCAGTGGTGGTCGGCAGGGTGTTGGACTGGGGTTGGCGATCGTGGAGCGGATGGCTCGGATACTGGGCTACGGGATTGACGTTGTTTCCCGGCCGGGTCGCGGCTCTCGGTTTACGGTGTCGATTCCGCTGAACCGAGTCTGTCACGAGCCTCTGCGGAATACACGAAAACCAGCGGCGATAGCAGCGTCGGGCTTTGACGAGACCATCGTGCTGGTTATTGATAACGAGCCAGCGGTGCTGGAAAGCATGGCTGCGGTTCTGGAGCGTTGGGGATGCGTTGTATTGGCGGCGGCCAGTGAATCCGAGGCGTTGAGCTTGCTCGACGGAGGGCCTGGGCCGGATATCATCCTTGCCGACTATCACTTGAACAATGAGTGCACTGGTTGCGAGGCCATATATGCGGTTCGTCGATTTCTGAATCGGGATTTGCCTGCCGCCGTTATCACTGCAGATCGCAGTGATGAGACCCGCAATCTGATGCGAACACTGTACCTGCCCATTCTCAACAAGCCCATCAAACCGAATCGTCTGCGTGCCTTATTGGCGAGCCTGACCAGCTCTGTCGCCTGACCCAGCTATTCAACGCCCAGTCCACGCTGTTCAATGGCAAGAGCGACGGCGCAAGAATAGAAGTGCCTCGAAGAGGCCCCCTTATGCGTTTCAGGGTCTACACTTGAGGTGAATCGTTCACAGCCTCAGGAGATCAATATGACTAATCACGAACAGGGTCTGACCAATCATGAAGTCACCATCTGCCTGGCTGGCGGAGCAGTGCTTGGCCCCTATAACGCCACCTGGAGTCAGAATGAGGGTGGCGATGTGCGAGAGCTTGTGCGCGAGTACGACGCCTTTTTACAGGGCGAGAAACAGCAGCGTTTCAAGTTCCATTTACACGACACCTACACCCAGACCGTACACACCCTGATCCTGGATTTTGAGCAAGTTACCGGCATCTGCGACCATGTCAGGTTACGGTCTCAGGCGCCCGGGGGCTAACCCTGCCACCCTGAGGCATTCAAGCTAGACAACGCAGACAGGAGGAACCGGTGAGCGACTTCAGAACGGAAAAGGACAGCCTGGGTGAGGTAAAGGTGCCGGCCGATGCGCTCTGGGGCGCCCAAACCCAGCGCGCGGTGGAAAACTTCCCGGTGAGTGGCCAGCCCATGCCGGCGGCATTTATTGCCGCAGTGGCTCAGGTCAAGCGCGCTGCTGCCCAGGCCAATGCCTCATTGGGCCTGCTCGATGCAAACCTGCGCGACGCCATTGTTGAGGCCTGTGAGCAGCTGGTGCAGGGTGAGTTCGCAGATCAGTTCCCCGTCGATCGGTACCAGACCGGCTCCGGTACCAGCACCAACATGAACGTGAATGAGGTGATCTCTGGCATCGCCCATCAGCAAGGCACGGAGGTGCACCCGAACGATCATGTCAATATGAGCCAGAGTTCCAATGATGTGATTCCCACGGCGATTCATGTCAGTGCTCTGCTGGCGCTCAGAGACAAGTTGCTGCCGGCGCTGTCGCACCTTCGCGGGGTGATCTATGAACGTGAAGCCGAGCTGTCCGGGCAGGTCAAAACCGGGCGCACCCATTTGATGGATGCCATGCCGGTTACCCTGGGCCAGGAGCTGAGGACCTGGCGGGAGCAGATTGCCGCTGCAGAAAAACGGCTTGAGGCTGCGATGGCAGAGCTGGCAGCGGTGCCGCAGGGAGGCACCGCGGTGGGCACGGGGGTGAATGCGGCGTCCGAGTTTGCCGGACAGTTTATCAAATTTCTCAAAGCCAACACCGGCCACCCGTTCCGCTCGTTGGAGCACAAGTTTGTTGGCCAGAGTGCGGTGGATGCACCGGTGGCCCTGTCGGCCCAGCTGCGCGGTGTGGCGATTGTGCTCACCAAAATCGCCAACGACCTGCGCTGGATGAACAGCGGTCCCATTCATGGTCTGTCAGAAATCAGCCTGCCGGCTCTGCAACCCGGTAGCAGTATCATGCCCGGCAAGGTCAACCCGGTTATTCCGGAATCGGTGGCCATGGTGGGTGCGCAGGTGATGGGCCTGGACAATGCTGTGGCGATTGCTGGCCAGTCCGGGAATTTTCAGCTCAACGTGATGCTGCCGCTGGTTGGTGCCAATGTGCTGGATATGATCACACTGCTGACGGGTGCGTCGGTTATCCTCGCGGACAAGGCGCTCAAAGGCTTTACGGTGAATGCCGATAATCTGAATGAGGGGGTGGGCCGTAACCCGGTATTGGTGACCGCACTCAATCCTGAAATTGGCTATACCCTGGCGGCGGACATTGCCAAGGAAGCCTACCGTACCGGTCGCCCGGTGATTGACGTCGCCGAGGAGCGCAGTGGTCTCAGCCGCAAGCGCCTCGAAGAGCTGATGAATCCGCTCAAACTGACCCGTGGCGGTCTGACCTGAACAGACGTCACCGGAGGTAAGGCCGTGCTGTTAGCGTTGGAGCTGTTTGTCATGCTGGTGTTGGCCAACGGTTCGCCGTTGGTCGTGGCCCGGCTGTTGCATCAGCGCGGTAATTGGCCGGTCGATGGCGGCCGTGTGTGGCGAGATGGCGGGCCGGTGTTTGGCCCCAGCAAGACGTGGCGGGGGCTGGTGTCCGGCATAGCCTGTTGCCTGGTATTTTCGGCCTGGGTGGGTCTGGGCTGGTTTTTCGGGGCGCTGTTCGGATTGCTCGCCCTGATCGGCGACCTGATCAGCAGCTTTATAAAACGCCGCTGGGGACTGGTTTCAAGCGCCCGTGCTCTTTGGCTGGATCAGCTGCCTGAGGCCTTGCTGCCGATGATCATGGCCTGGCTGTGGTTGCCTTTGCTTCTGTGGGAAGCTGTCGCAGTGGCCTTGCTGTTTGCGTTGGGCAACATGCTGATCTCGCCAGTACTGTACCGCCTGGGTATTCGCAAACAGCCGCACTAGCGCGAATTATTGTGGCCCACGGGTCAGTGTGTGCAGGGTCACCTCTGGCGGGCAATTCAGGCGGACATTCAGCACCGAGGTGCCGGAACCGGGGGACGTGTAGCCCTGCATGCCGTTGACCTGCCAGAAACCCCGGCCCAGTCGTCTCGGGCAGTCAGAATCCAGTGTCACCGGAATGCCACCTGGCAGGCAGAGCTGGCCGCCGTGAGTGTGGCCGCACAGGAAGAGGTCGTAACCGGCGTGGGCGGCTTCGCGCCATATTTCCGGGGTGTGGCTCAACAGCAGACTGACACCGCCCGCGGGAATGTCGTCGCCGGCACGGTGCAGGTTATGTACTTTGTAATAGTGAGCGTCGTCCACCCCTGCCAGGTAGAGTGAGCTTCGTCCCCGTTTCAGGGGTACCATCTCGTTCATCAGCAGGCGGTAGCCCATGTCTTCAAGCGCCGGTACCATACGCACGCTGTCGTGGTTGCCCAGAACCGCGTAAGCATCGCCTTTGATGGCGCCGCGCAGGCGCGCCATGCCCTCCACCGCGGCATCGATCGAGCCCCAGGTGAGCTGGCGATAGTCGCCGGTGAGCACGCACAGATCGTAGTCGAGCGGCTGGATCTGCTCGATCACCGCCTGCAGATTCTGCTCGTCCATGTCGACGTGCAGGTCGGTCAGGTGCAGCACGCGGAACCCGTCAAAGGCTTCGGGCAGATCGGGCAGGGTAAAAGTGTTGTGAGCGGTGGTGAGTGAGCGGCTATTTTCCTGGGCCCGGTTGAACAAGCCTGTCGCTTGCAGGCAGAAGCGGATCAGACCTGGTGCGTTGGTCAGGTTTTCCAGGTGAAATGAGCGCTTGTCACGGCCGAATACCCGGGCTTCTGCCTCGCGCTCGATACCCAGACGCTGTCGTGCGTGCACCGGCCCAAGTCGCAGACTCAGCCGGTAGTGAAGAAGCTCATCCTGATCTTCTGCGGTGCGGACTAATGCCGTCATATTGATTTCCCTGATGCCGAGCGGAGTCTTATGCCTGACTCCTGTTGTTATTATGGATGGTCACCAAGGTTGTGCAACCGCCCAGACACAATGTTCATGTTTTACTGCCACGATGCGATGCTAAACGAAACAAAGAGTCAAGACGCGATGACCGATCCAGACAAGCTCGAATCCATCAGTCGCTGGCAGGTGTTCCTGATCTTTCTGCGACTGGGCCTGACCTCGTTTGGCGGCCCGGCTGCGCACCTGGCGTACTTTCACGATGAGTTTGTAAAGCGCCGGAAGTGGCTGTCAGACAGTGCCTATGGTGAAATCGTGGGGTTATGTCAGCTGCTGCCGGGCCCCGCTTCGAGCCAGGTGGGGTTGACCATCGGTTTCCTGCGAGGCCATTACGCCGGGGCGCTGGCAGCCTGGCTTGGCTTTACCTTGCCGTCAGCGATCCTGATGGCGCTGTTTGCCTTTGGTCTGGGGCTGTGGCCAGAAGCGGGCACTGGCGGTTGGGTCAGTGGCCTGAAGCTGTTTGTGGTAGCGGTGGTTGCGCAAGCGGTCTGGCAGATGGGGCGGTCGTTGTGCCCGGACCGGCCCCGTATTGTTGTTGCGATGCTGGTGACTGTGACACTTCTGCTGGCAGGCGCGGTCTGGATGCAGGTTCTGGTGCTGGCGATGGCAGCCCTGGCAGGTGCCGGCCTGAAATTGCCCTCCGCCAAAGCAAGTGACCCGTTACAGGTGCCGGTGCAATCTGGCAAGCCGATGCTGTTCGCGCTTCTTTTTGTGTTATTGCTGGCGCTGTCGTTTGTACCCCAGGCTACGGGATCGCTGGCCTGGATCGGCGCCGAGCTCTATCGGTCGGGCGCCCTGGTGTTCGGCGGTGGCCATGTGGTGTTGCCCTGGTTGCAGGAAGGCTTTGTGGTCTCCGGTGCTATGCCCGCCGACACGTTTCTGGCCGGCTATGGTGTGGCGCAGGCGATGCCAGGGCCTCTGTTTAGCTTTTCGGCCTTTCTGGGGGGTGTTGACGGGGGCATCGCGGGCGTCGTCATCGCGGTGGTGGCGGTGTTCCTGCCGGGAACCCTGCTGGTGTTTGCCGGTCTGCCCCTGTGGACGTGGGTGCGGCAACATGAAAAGGCCCGGTCTGCTCTGGCGGGCGTAAATGCCGGGGTAGTGGGCCTGCTGCTGGCTGCCCTGTACGATCCGGTCTGGACCTCGGCGGTGCATGGCGCTGGTGACTTTGCCTTTGCATTGTTGTTCTGGCTGGCGCTGGCGGTCTTGCGGGTGCCGGTATGGGGGCTGGCACCGGCCAGCGCGGCTCTTGGGGCAGTCTTTTTGTGATCCCCCGGCGTATACACGAGCATCTACAGTAGTTGGCATTGTGTGGCCAAACCGCCACACTCCAGATAAACGAACGCAATGGAGCAACCCCATGAGTGATGCATGCAACGTCCCCGGACTCTCGGTACCCCGCAGCCGGTTTCCGGCGCCTGAACGGGATTTGCCGGAACCGGCGGGCGAGTCCCGGATTGTCCTGGCGGGCGGTTGTTTCTGGTGCGTAGAGGCGGTATTGCTGGCTCTGGACGGCGTTACTTCGGTCGAATCGGGCTATGCCGGTGGCTCATCCGAGACCGCCAACTATCAGGCGGTGTGCAGCGGCACCACCGGTCACGCTGAAGTGGTCGACGTGCATTACAACCCCGCCAAAATAAGCCTGGGTGAACTGCTTCGGGTGTTTTTCTCGGTTGCCCACGACCCGACGCAGTTGAACCGACAGGGTAATGACATAGGCACCCAGTACCGGTCTGCAGTGTTTTACGAAACCGACGAGCAGAAGCAGGTGGTGGAAGCCTACATTCGCCAGCTTGATGCGGCTGGGGTCTATTCTGACCCGATTGCCACCGCGCTGGAGCGGCTTGCCGCCTTCTATCCGGCGGAAGCCAGCCATCAGAACTTTGCCGCGCGTAATCCCTGGCAGCCTTACATCATGGCGGTCGCCGCTCCCAAGATGGAAAAACTGGCCAGCATCTGGGCAGACCGGTTAAAACCGGAATTCAGTCAGGACGACCCGGACCAGGCCTGAGCCAAACGACTAGGAGAACAGCATGAGCGTATCCGCAGCAGGTTATGACCTGACACCGCTGAACAAAGCACAGATTGAAGAGAAAGCCGAAGCGCTGACTGCTGAAGAGAGGCGGGTGTTGCTGGATCACGGCACCGAGCATCCGTTCTGCGGCACCCTGCTGGACAACAAGACGGCCGGCGTTTATCACTGTCGGCTGTGCGATCTGCCGTTGTTCAGCTCCGATGCCAAATTTGATTCCGGAACCGGCTGGCCCAGCTTTTTCCAGCCGTTTGATCCGGAGCATATTCGGTACATCGAAGACAGCACTCTGGGCATGACCCGCACCGAGGTTCGCTGCCCCCGGTGCGACAGCCATCTTGGCCACGTGTTTCCGGACGGACCAGCCCCAACCGGGCAGCGCTACTGCCTGAATTCCATTGCCATGGTGTTTGTAGAAAGCGCCTGAGCGAGTGATGTGGGCGGGGGCAATAGTGCCCCCGCTGATCAGTTCTGAGCGGAAGTGACTGAAACAATGTAGTCGGCAACTGCCTGAACCTGTTCGGCAGACAGTGAGCCTTCAAACGCTGGCATGATGCCAACGCCCTGCGTTACGGCGTTAACCACCTGATCCCGGGACGGTTTGAGTTCGTCCAGGTCTGGCCCGATGGCCCCGGCCGATCCTGCGTCCGACAGAGTGTGGCAAATGGTGCAGGAAGGTTGTGAAATCTTGGTGAACACTTCTTTTCCGAGTTCGGTGTTATCGGCGTGCGCCAGAGCGCTCAGGCCTGAAAACCCAAGAGCTGCCACCAGTACTGCTGTTTTTCTCATGTTTTTACGATCCGGTTAAGCCAGGGTGGACGGTGTCCTCCGCCCACCCCACGGTTGGTTCAGCTAACGGTGACCGAGACTCCGTGGTCACTCCATCCGTTGTGACCGTAGCCACGCTCATTTTCAATCCTGCCTTCAGGTTGAGTATTACCCTCAATGTCGGTTGCCCGGCTGACGATTCGATGCTCGCCGGCCCCAAGATCGGCTGCCATCACAAATGGACGCCAGGCATAAGGCCCAAGATCCGGCCCAAGGAAACGGCCCTGCTTCCAGGTTTTACCGCCATCGGTTGAAACCTCGATTTTCTCCAACGCTACCGTGCCACCAAACGCCACGCCGCAAACCATGCTGCGGCCACTTCGCCCGGTTTCAAGCGGCGCGGTTACCCAGGATTTGACGTTCATTTCCCACATGGAGGGCTGGTCCGGCGAGCCTGATTTGCCCACCTCCCGCACCCGGTAACCGGAGGCTTGAATCTTGGCATCGGTCTGGTTTTCGGTGAACGCGATATTTTTCACGTATTTGACGTTGTTCACCCCGTAGTAACCGGGCACCACGAGGCGCAAGGGGCCGCCGTGGGTGTGGCTCAGGGGTATGTCATTCATTTCCCAGGCCAGCAGCGCAGAGTCCAGCGCGCGAGTGGGTATTGAGCGTTCCACCATGATGCTCTTGGGATCGAGCCCTTCCGGTAAGGATTCACCACCGGTACCGGTGATGTAGCGGGCACCTTCGGCCACGCCTCCAAGTGCATCAACTACATCCTTCAACGGCACGCCGGTCCACATCACACAGCCTGCGGCGCCAACCGACCAAGGTGTGCCGCTGGCACCATGGGGGAAGAAGGCCCGGCCGTTGCCGGAGCACTGAAGCACCGAGGCCACGGTGGTGACGCCCATGGACTTCAGCTCACCAACGGTCAGCGAACGAGGATTTTTCACGCCCTCGATCTGCACTTCCCATGCATCGGGATCGTCGGTAATGGTTGATGGCGGGGCTGGTAGATTGTTGCGAACAAACAGGCGGTCAGCGGGCGTGATAACGCCGTTACCAATGGCTCCCCGATGGGTTTCCATGGTGTTGGCGGTATACACAATCAAAGCGTTACGATCTTTCCAGGCCGCGAAATCGGGCAGTGATTTCGGTTCGCTGGCTTTGGTCAGCGGGGTAAAGCCCAGCAGGCTGACTGCCGCCATGGCGCCGGCGCTGCCGACCAGAAGGCTCCGGCGTGTTGGATTTTCCAGGCCGGGGTCATTGGCGCCCCGCTCAAGGGCGTGTTGCTGTTTCATATGCCGTCTCCTTATTGGGATTGTCATCGGACGGTGTTCCGCTTTCCGGTTGAAAGGCGGGTTATATCCTTATTACTTATAGATGCTGATCATTGTTTGAGCAATACTTTTGTTGGTTATTCAGCGTATGATCGAGCCGGTACCGTCCACCGCCGGTCAGCCGGTGATGACTGTTGAAAACAGGTAGCCGGTGTAGGCCACGTACACCACTATGAGCACCACACCGTTGCCGCGGGACACCAGCTTGCGTTTGCCGGACAGGCCAAAGCCCATGAGTAGTAGGGCCATCGTCAGCGCCAGCATCAGCGTCCAGTCCCGGTAGAGCACTTCCGGGGCCACTGCCAGCGGCTGAATGGCAGCGGCCAGCCCAACCACCGCCAGAGTGTTGAATATGCCCGAGCCGACAATGTTGCCGAGAATCAGGTCATGTTCGTTTTTCCTGACCGCGGCAATGGCGGAGGCCAGCTCCGGCAAAGAGGTGCCAATAGCCACGATCGTCAGACCAATAATCAGATCGCTGACGCCAAGACTCTGGGCGATGGTAACCGCCCCCCAGACCAGCAAGCGGGAGCTGGCAATCAGCAGGATCAACCCGATCACCAGCCAGATCACGGCGTTTTTCAGCGGCGTAGGGTGGGCGATCAGCTCGGCATCCGCTTCGCCGGCCAGAGCATCATCCTTGCTTTTGATGCCCTGGTAGATTGACCAGCCCATCACCGCAGCAAACACCGCCAATAAGATCCAGCCATCCAGCCTGGTGAGCTTGCCGTTAAGCAGCAGCGCACCGGCAATCAGCGTCAACACCACCAGCAACGGCAATTCCTTGCGAATCACCTGAGAGTGCATGGTGATGGGGGCAATAATGGCCGTCAGCCCGACAATCAGGGCAATGTTGGTGATGTTCGATCCGTAGCCGTTACCCAGTGCCAGGCCAGGATTGCCATCAGCCGCTGCCATGGCGGACACCGCCAGTTCCGGAGCGGAGGTGCCAAAGCCGATGATCACCATGCCGATCAGCAGGCTCGGCATGCCCAGATGCTTGGCGGTCGCCGCCGCGCCTTCGACAAACTTGTCGGCACTCCAGACCAGTAAAATGAGACCGGCAAGAATCGCACCCGTCGCTATCAGCATAGGAAGACCTCAATTGAAAACTCGGTAATGCCCTCGCGGACACCGCACGCGCAAGGCTTGATGGCGCACAAGATACCGCAAGTCACGGTTTTTGGTCAGCCCCGGATTACACCGATCTTTCGGTATAGACAATGATCCGCATTCTTTGAAAAAAGGTATCAGACTAAGGTGGCGCTGATATTGTTAACAAATCGCGCGAAAATCGCGCTCAGCCACAATAGTTCGTCCGACACGCATCAATTGACAATCACATTTTATTATTCCGGCAAAAATCGGGATAATGCGCCCAAATTCAGACCGGAAGCACACGGCTGCGCCGCCTACCTCGCGCCACGTCGGCTTCCGACAGGCCACTTTCGCTGATCGTGGGGTGGCAACAGGCTCAACACTAGCTAGGTGAAGACCAATGGCCGTTAGACAGGCAGACGTAGTGCTGGTCGGTGGGGGCGTCATGAGCGCAACCCTCGGCATGATGCTCAGGCAGCTGGATCCGTCTCTGGACATCGTCATGGTGGAGCGTTTAGACCACGTTGCCCATGAAAGCACAGATGGATGGAACAATGCGGGGACTGGCCACGCCGGTTACTGCGAACTCAACTACACCCCCGAAACCGACGATGGCGACGTTGAAATTGCACGAGCACTGCAAATCAACGCGCAATACGAGGTGTCCCTTCAGTTCTGGTCCTACCTGGTGGAGCAGGGCATCCTGCCCGAGCCGACCAGCTTCATTAACCGCACACCGCACCAGAGTTTTGTCTGGGGTGAGAAAGACGTCGCCTTCCTTAAACGTCGTTTTGAGCGCCTGAAAGCACACCACCTGTTCCGGGAGATGGAATACACCGAGCGTCCGGAAGATCTGGCCGAGTGGATGCCGCTGGTGGTGAATCAGCGTGATCCGATGCAGCGGGTTGCGGCGACCCGCATCAAACACGGCTCTGACGTGGATTTTGGCTCGCTGACTCGCAGCATGGTCAAGTGGCTGGAAACCCAACCCAATTTCGAGCTGATGCTGAGCAGCCCGGTGCACTATATCGACCAGCGCGACAATGGCCGCTGGAAACTGAGGGTGAAGAATCAGAAAACCGGAGAGCTGACCAAACTGGAAGCCGGCTTCGTGTTCCTTGGGGCGGGTGGCGGTGCGCTGCCCATGCTGCAGAAATCCGGCGTTGAAGAGGCCAAGGGCTACGGCGGATTCCCGGTCAGTGGCCAGTGGCTGGTGTGCCAGAAGCCCGAGGTGGTAAAGCAGCACAATTCCAAGGTTTACGGCAAAGCACCCATTGGCGCGCCGCCGATGTCGGTTCCGCACCTGGACACCAGAATTATTAACGGCGAGCCCGCGCTGCTGTTTGGTCCGTTTGCCGGCTTCACCACCCGCTTCTTAAAGCAGGGCTCCCTGTTTGACCTGTTTGGCTCTGTCCGCGCCACAAACCTGCGGCCGATGCTGTCAGTAAGCAAAAGTAATATGGATTTGACTCGTTATCTGATTGGTGAAGTGTTCCAGTCTCATAGCGATCGGGTCGAAGCACTGCGCAATTTCTTCCCGGATGCCCGGGAAGAGGACTGGAAGCTGCAAATGGCAGGTCAGCGGGTCCAGATCATCAAGCAAACGTCGGAAGGCGGCGGCAAACTTGAGTTCGGTACCGAAATCGTGGCCGCCAAAGATGGCACGCTGGCAGCCCTGCTGGGCGCGTCTCCCGGTGCATCGACAGCCGCGAACGCGATGCTGGATGTGATTGAACGCTGCTTCCCGGAAAAGATGAAAACGGACCAGTGGCAAAAACACATGCGCGATTTGGTGCCGTCTTATGGCCAGACTCTGGTCGAGGATGAAGCGTTGCTTAACAAGGTGCGCGAGAGAACACTGTCGACTCTGAAGCTGAACTGAGTTTTTCGATTCAGGCAAGTAATTTCTATCTTTTACGGGCGCTTGGCTTAACGCCGGTGCCCGTTTTTTATGGTTATTGCTGGGCGTTGAAATTTGCGATTTGAAATCAATAGGTTCAGGGTAAAAGGCCAACCCTAACGTGGAGAGCGCCTGTGACTGAACAGAACTACAATCCCGAAAAAGGGTACATTGCCCTTTTGGGCTGGAGCCTTAATGCCATTGAGGCAGCTGACAAGTTTGACCGCAAGTACGTCGTCGTGGCCCCGGACTGGGCTGAACCCTACTGCACAGAACACAATATTCCTTACCTGCCCTGGAATTTCGAGCGTCTGAATGACCGCTCTGTCGAAATTGCCCAAACCCTGCAGGAGATGGGAGTCGACGTTGCCATCCCGCTGTTTGAAGAAACCGTAGAGTGGGCTGGTGCCATCAACTCGGTACTGATGGGCAATCCAAGGCTCTTTGGCCAGGCCATGCTGTTGCGTGACAAGGCACTGATGAAGCGCCGTGCCCAGCTTGGTGGTATCCGTGTGGGCATTTTTGAAGAAGCCCATGACCGGGAAGACGTGGTGCGGTTTCTCAAGCGAGTGAATCAGACCCTGCTGAAACTGGATGGTGATCCCAACGACCCCATCCACCTAAAAGCTTTCGATAAAGCCGGTTGTCTGGGCCACAGAGTTATTCGCACACCGGATGAGGTGGACACCATTCCCGATGAGGAATTCCCGGTGCTGATGGAATCCCATCTGGACGGCTGGGAGTTTGCGGTTGAGGCCTGGATCCATAACGGTAAAATTCGGTTCCTGAACATTTCCGAGTACGTCACCCTGGGCTATTCGGTGTTTGTGCCGGCGACGCCGGACCTTGAAAAATATCGTGCTGAGATCACGGCCCAGATCGAGAAGCTGATCAAGACTTTTGATATTGAGTTTGGCTTTGTTCATCCCGAGTACTTCGTGACCAGCGACGGCACTATGTACTTTGGCGAAGTGGCGTATCGTCCACCCGGTTTCAAGGTGTTCGAGTTGCTCGAGCGTTCCTACGGTTTCAATGCCTATCAGGGCATGATTCTGGCGTTTGATCCGAAAACCACCGAAGAGGAAATCGCAGCGTTCTTCCCGAAAGAGGTGGAGGATGCCAAAGGGTACTCGGGCTGTTTCGGGGTTTATCCACGGCGCCGCGTAGTCAGCCGCCTTGAGATTCCGGATGAAACCGAGAATCACGAGTACTTTGAATCACACGAACTGACACCGCCCGTGGAAGAGACGGTTACCAAGCGCACCGCGTTCGGTACTCACTGGGGGCTGATCTATTTCTTCGGTGAAGATCCGTATGTTATGCGGGATCTGCTCAAACATCAGGAAGACCTCGATTTTTATGTATAATCAAGGCATGCATTAACAAAAAGGGTTTGATGCAGGCCCTGAGGATTCTCGTTTGAGTGAGCACCAATCGGCCAGCCAGGCACCAGCGGTTAACTTTGACAAGCTGGTGCAAAAACTGGACGAGTCCATCGCGGCTCTGGAAGAGAGCCGGTCTTTTGCAAAGGCCGGCAAACTCCCCAAACTGTTTGACACTGCCCGGCGTGTACTCTTGCAGCCGGGCGGCTGTCAGGCCATCGAAGAGCGTGCCCGCCGGCTGGAAGAGGCCGGCGTTTATGACGGCACGGACTGGGCCGAGCCCGCCATCCTTATTCCCTCGCTGACCACCTACTCATTGCAGAGCCCGAACGCCGATACCGTGGTGATCGAGGCCTTCAGTGAGCTGCGCCTGTTGGCGGTGGCCCGTGGTGAGTATTTGCATCCGGGCTTATCGGCCGAGCAGGCCCACAATTACCTAACTCAGGTGCTGGCTATTAACCTGGGATTGCTGTTCGGCATGACCGGCGAAGCGGAGCGTGAGCAGGGCAAACTGGCTCTGATCAGCCAGGCTCTGGTGCAACACGTGGCCAGCCACATCGGTTACGAACACGTGATCGACAGCCTGATCGAAGAAATCTGGCGCATTCTTGAACAACGGCCGATTCGGGTCACGGACGCGCGCCGGATGATTACCCAGATCGCCATTTGCCGGGCCGATACCGATGCGGATCTGGGCGGAGCCGGCCGGGGTGCCGACCGACTGATTTCCAGTCTGTATGGCCCAACGCGGGTTTGCAGTGAAGATCCGGGCACCGTGGTCTACGAGCAACGCCTGGAGACCATGGACAGCGCCGGATTACAGAACGAGGCCACCGGATTCGCCCGATCGATGCACGACACCGGTCTGGTCTCGCCTTATCACGCCAGCTTTGTGCGCTTTATCCTGACCGACTGGGATTCCCTGTTGAGCGATGCTCTCGGGCTGTCCAGCACCGGCCGGGATTGCCTGATGTGCTACCGGGAACTGGTGCACGCCCTGATTCAGGAGTCGGTTTTCCCGGAAACGGCCCAGGGTCTCTACGGCCTGGCTCTGTTGCTGGAGCGGGGTATCCTGTACCAGCCTCCGGTCGCGCCGGCGCTCTGGCGCCAGGTACGCCTGTCGCTTTGCCCGGAAGCCCGGGAGCGTCTTCAGTTAGCCAACGGTTACGAACCCAAGCCCTCAGCCTGGCTGATGCAAGGTGTGATGAACATGCTGGGCCAGCCCTTGGGCGTAGGACAGGGCAACAACCCCACCTGTCAGTCAGCCCGGGCGTTGTCCATGTGGGCTTACAACGATCCGGATTACCTGCTGCAAATGGTGGCCTGGGCGGCGCGGGATAACGAGATTGTGATGCATTTCGAGGGCCAGCCTGTGTCCTCTGCCCGCAGTGCCAGTGGTGTTGCTTCAGAAGTGACGCTGGATCTTGATCCGGTATCGCTGGTTGTGGTGCCGCATCTGGACCGGATTTACGCCGAAATGGGCCGGTTATGCATCGGCCGTGAAGGCGATCCGCACCGTTGGGTTAACCCGGAGTTTCACGGTTGGTCCGCCGGGCGTGGTTTTGCCATCAACGTCGATGTAGCGACCGGCAAGCTGGCGGATCTGGAGGGTTTTATCCGGCATTTCTACGCCAGCTACCATCCTTACTACAACGGCAGCCAACCGCTGATACACCCGCAACCGGCCGGGGTTGCGGTGACCGACAGCGCCGCCCGATTCATTGGCTGGCACGCGATCACCATTCTCAGAGTCACCCTGGACCCGGAAAGCGAAATGCGGGTGTATTTCTTTAACCCGAACAATGACAGCGGCCAGAACTGGGGCGATGGCGTTCAGGTGAGCACCTCCGGTTGCGGCGAGCGCTTCGGCGAATCGTCGCTGCCGTTTGAGCAGTTCACCTCACGACTGTACATTTACCACTATGATCCATTGGAGCGGGGTGAGCCGGCGGAAGTGAACGATGATGAGCTGCGCCGCGTAACGGAAGGTGTCTATCGTACCTGGGGTGAAGACAGGGTGCCCGCAGACCTCTTGCAGGCGCAGCCACCCAGAACCGATTGATCCTGTACTCACTGATCAAGGGGAAGGACATGGCCAACGACCAACCTCCGGCCCGTAACGGAGCCGAGTTGTTTATCCGGGCGCTGGAGACAGAAGGCGTAAAGTACATCTTCGCGGTGCCCGGTGAAGAAAACCTGGCCTTTCTCGAAGCTCTGCGCACGTCCAGTATCCGGTTAGTGCTTAACCGTCATGAGCAGGCTGCCGGCTTTATGGCTGCCACCTATGGCCGCCTGACCGGTAATGTGGGGGTTTGCCTGTCTACCCTGGGGCCCGGCGCCACCAACCTGGTCACCGCAGCAGCCTATGCCCAACTCGGCGCCATGCCGATGATGATGATCTCCGGCCAGAAGCCGATCAAATCCTCCAAACAGGGCTTGTTTCAGATTCTCGACGTGGTCGACCTGATGCGCCCGCTGACCAAGTACACCCGCCAGATCACCAACGCCAACACCATTCCTGCCAAGGTTCGGGAAGCCTTCCGACTGGCGTCGGAAGAGCGCCCCGGTGCCGTCCACCTGGAGTTGCCGGAAGACATTGCCGCCGAGGCGTCTGCCGCAGACACCCACATCTTTACACCCAGCGATGCCCGGCGGCCCTCCGCCAGCCCGAAGAGCCTGGATATGGCCTGTGACATGCTGCGCGAGGCCCGGCATCCGCTGATCATGATTGGCGCGGGTGCCAACCGCAAGCGGGTGTCTCAGGCCTTGTTGCATCTGATCAACGTAACCGGCATACCGTTCTTCACCACGCAGATGGGCAAAGGCGTGGTGGATGAGCGTCATCCCGGCTACCTGGGCAATGCTGCGCTTTCCTCCGGGGACTTCGTTCATTGCGCCATCGACCGCGCCGATCTGGTGATCAACGTTGGCCACGACGTGGTTGAGAAGCCGCCGTTTTTCATGACTCCGGGCGGAAAGAAGGTCATCCACGTGAATTTCAGTGCGGCCGATGTCGATCCGGTCTATTTTCCGCAACATGAGGTGGTGGGAGACATCGCCAACAGCGTGGAATACCTGGCGGAGAACTGTGGCCAGTGCGCCAGTCATGACTTTACCGGGCTGATGGAGGTCAAGCAGGCGGTCGATGCCCATCTGCAGGATCGGGCTGAAGACGACCGCTTTCCGGTGATTCCCCAGCGCATTGTCCATGACGTCCGGCAGGTGATGCCGGAGGATGGCATCATCGCCCTGGACAACGGCATGTACAAACTCTGGTTTGCCCGTAACTATCCGGCCTATGACAACAACACCGTGTTGCTGGATAACGCCCTGGCCTCCATGGGTGCCGGCCTGCCCAGCGGCATGATGGCCTCGATGCTGTATCCGGACCTCAAGGTCATGGCGGTTTGTGGCGACGGTGGTTTCATGATGAACAGCCAGGAGCTGGAAACCGCAGTGCGTCTGAAGCTCAACCTGGTGGTGCTGATCATCAACGACAACGCCTACGGCATGATCAAGTGGAAGCAGGGGCAGGAGGGGTATACTGATTTTGGTCTGGACTATGGCAACCCGGATTTCGTGATGTATGCCCGTGCCTACGGCGCCGAAGGTCACCGCATTACCCGCACAGAAGACTTGCGACCGACGCTGGAGCGCGCGCTGGCCGCAGGCGGTGTGCACCTGGTGGAAGTACCGGTGGATTACAGTGAAAACCAGCGGGTTTTCAATGAGGAACTGGCGGAACTGATCTGCCGTCTCTAGTCGGCCTGTGCTGCGCCTTTGAGCATGGTCTGCAGTAATTCCTCGGCATCAAACTTGGTCAGTGCCTCATTGGCACCTACCTGATTGGCGTAACTCAGGCTCATCTCGCTGTTCAGTGAGGTGTGCAGAATAATATAGGGCTGTTTCAGGGCGGAATTGTCCCGCACATTGAAGGTCAGCTCATAGCCATCGAGGCCCGGCATTTCGATATCACTGACCAGGATATCAATCGGGGTGCCCCGTTCGTCCTGGCTCAGCAACACCTGCAAGGCGTCATCACCATTACTGGTCACGTGGTAGGTGATGTCTTTACTATCCAGCACATCACACAGCTGCTTGCGCGCAACCTGAGAATCGTCCACCAGCAGAATGTTCAGGGATTTCAGGGTTTCACTCTGCACATCTGAAAGCGCCACGTTCTGGGCATCCAGCGATTCCGGGTAGACTTTGGCCAACAGCAGTTCCACGTCAAGTAACTGAATGATGTCGCCGTCCATATCCAGCAGCCCGGTGATAAAGGCATTGGAGCCCAGTGCCTTGGGCGGCGGCATCACGCTCTTCCAGTTGGTTTCGATAATCTGCTGAACACTGCGCACCAGAAAGCCGATCTCCTTGCGCTGAATGTCGGTCACGATGATCGAGGCTTTGTCCCGCTCATCTTTTGACAGCGCCGGGTAACCCACCGCCGCCGCCATATCAATTACCGGCACCGCCGAGTTGCGGAAGGTCGCCGTGCCGATCACCGCGTGATGGCTGTGGGGCAGCTTGGTCAGCCGCTGATACGGCAGAATTTCACGTATTTTAAGGGTGCCAATACCAAAAAGCCGCGACCCGAACAGGCAGAACAGCAAAAGTTTCTGGGACTGCTTCGCTTTGCTGGACATAGAGCCAGATCCTTTTAAATGCAAAAGCCCCCGGTGGCAGGAGCTTGTCAGGAAAGGTTTGATTTCATCTGTAGCAATAGTAGCAGCTTTGCGGTTGAGCAGGATTCAGAAGCTTTGTTTCAAATGGTGACAGAAATCATCTGCATCACTTACCAGGGAATGTTGGTCAGAACGAACCAGGCCGTACCCCCGGTCGCCAGAACAGCCAGAAGCGCCAATAGCCCATCGCGAGCAACGATCGCCAGCCCGAATGCGGTCAGGGCCAGGCCAGCGCCGTTGGCGCTGAATGGAATAACCTCCATCACCGGCATTGCGGCTGCTACTGTCATGCAGATGCCTGCCATTACGTATTGCCCCGGGCCGGTTACCAGCCAGGTCAGCCTCTGCTGAGTCCAACTATCCAGAAATCGTGCCGGTTTAACCATCCAGTCCAGGCCCTTGACCAGATTTTCCCTTGTGACCGTGCGCCGGGACAACTTGGCGGGAATCCAGACCGTATGCCGTTGAAACACCAACTGCCCAAGGGTCAGCATCACCATAAGGCCGAGCAACGTAGGTACACCGGGGATGTCACCAATCAGCGGCGCCAGGGTAATCACACCGGCAATAAGAACCAGCGGCCCGAACGAGCGCTCACCAACGGCCGACAGAATGTCGCCGACAGAAACATGGTCTTGACCCTCGGTGCGAGCCTTAAGGCGATCAAGGAGGTCCGTCAGGCTGGCTGGGTCATCGGGTTGGTTCATAATTGAGTGCCTGATCGTCAGCCATATCGGAAAAATCATCATAAAGCTGCACAACCAGCGCTTCAATGACTATCGGCGCTGGGGCAAAGCCGGGGCCAACTGTTGCTCGTCTTAGCCTTTTACCAGGTGATCTTTCTGAACCTGGGTGGCCCATTGGCGGAATTGAAAGCCGCGTTGGGACCAAATGCGATATCCTACCGATATGCTCGTAAATGTTTCGTACACCCTTGCCGAACAGCTCGGCCATCTGTGCCTGGGAAGGCTCACAATATCGGAGTAAATCGTGGTAGGTGTCGCGGGCGGCTCAGAGATAAGTTGTATTGGGTGTCGAGTGAATGTCAAAAGTTGCGGGGTTTAGAACGAAAAAAAAGCCCCTGAGGTCAGGAGCTTTTTAAGGTTGTTTGGTGGAGACGGCGTCCACTTAACCTGGACTGTAACAATATGAATATACTTAAATTTATTATTGAATGGCACAAAAATACCCACACTCTTACCCACAAGTAGGAGCCGCTACCCCTGGAATTGCCGGGAACTCAAAGCCTGAATTTCTAGCCGACTGAGTGGCAGGTTGGGAGCCGTTCTAGTTTCAACATTCTTCAACATGAGCCAAGAGCGTTGGCCCCCATGAGTAAAGCAGCACTCAGCTGTTTCGCATGGCTTCAACGTCTGCTTTTGGTAGCCACTCGATAGACAGCCTGCGACCATCGACATGAACCACGCCCTGGCTCGCGTTCGGCTGGTCATGTTGGGCACGATAAGCCAACAACGCATCCAGCAGCTCCATCATGTGCAGCTTGAAGTCGGAGCCTTTGATTGCGTCGTAGTCTTCGTCGTTATCAAGCTGCCAGGTTGCCAGATCCAGCCGGTTCTCCTCGGGGTCACCGAAGAACAGTATCCGCCCGGTCATGCTCTCGCTGGTCAGATGCTGTTTGGCCAACTGGTCGAGGCGGGCTTGGTCAAAGGTGCTGTCGTAGGTCATCAGGTTGCTCCCGTGGCGTTCCAGTATTTGGACATATGGCTGATGAACCGCTCTTTGCTGCATACTCCGTTCTGCTTTCGGTTCCACCACGCGCAGGCTGGATGGTGAACGCCAACGAAGCTCTGATTAAGGCGCTTGCCCACGGCTCTCTTGGCTTTTGTTGATACGAAAATGATGTGGTCGGGCTTTAAGGCTTCAATCACATGGTTGATAGTATCGACTGCGACCTCAACGTCCTGGTTTGTCTCCTTTATGGAGGCCCCAGTTATCGCCGGGCGCTGAAAGGCATTCATGAAGGCTACCTGGCGGAAAACGCTATCGTTCGCCGGCAAGCCTGCTTTGAGCAACGCTGACTCGATGTTTCGATAGATGGCATGGCCCTTTGCAGTCCAGCCTCTTAGTGGCTTGTTAAGGATCCGTCTGGTGCGCATCCATCTTTGCTCCACCGGCGTCAGATCGCCCTCTCTTCCCGTATACCAGCGTCGAGCATCCCTGTGCACGGAGCTTTCCGATGGCAGGTAATGGCTCTCCGCAATCAGAAGAACCTTGGGGCCGCTGCTGCCATAGGCTGAGCCAACAAAGGGTTTCAGCAGAGGATAGCGCTGGTAGAGCTCAATCGAATCCAGCTGATTGTCGAAAGCCTCGGTATAGTAATTCATCGCTCATTTCGTCCAATGATTGGACAGAGCTTCCGCCTGTTCCATAATCAGCGCAATCGCCGCAGGGGCTTTGTCAGGCGGGTACTTGTATCGCTGCAACGTCCTTCGCACCAGAATTCGTAGCTTGGCCCGTACACTCTCACGCACCTGCCAGTCTACGGTGGTGGAGTTGCGCAGCTTGTCGGTGATCTCTACGGCGATCTTCTTTAGGATTTCGTCACCCAGCTCTCGCACGGCACTTTCGTTGCTGGCCAGTGCGTCGTAGAAGGCCACCTCATCAGGGTTGAGGCCAAGCGCTTCGTCTCGTTCCATTTCAGCCTGGAACTGTTTTGCCAGGGCGATCAGCTCTTCAATCACCTGTGCCGTTTCGATGCCCCGGTTGTTGTACTTGCGCAGCGTCTCCTGAAGGCGGTCAGCGTACTTTTTCTCCTGCACCACGTTGTTACGTGTCTTGGCTTTGATGTCGTCCTTCAGCAGCCTTTCCAGCAGTTCTACGGCGAAGTTCTTGTAGGGCATCTGCCGCACGTCTTCCAGGAACTCATCAGAGAGCAGGCCGATGTTGGGTTTGTCCAGGCCGCACAGGGCGAACACATCGGTAACACCTCCTCCGATCAGGGCGTTGTCCAGAATCTGCTTCAGGGCCGTGTTTTTGTCTTCCTGGCTCAACTTCTTGTCCACGCTGGTGAACTTGGTGATCGCGGCTTTTACCTGAGACAGGAAGGCCACCTCTTTCTGCTGGGCTTGGGCTTCGTCCAGTGTGGCGCACAATGAAAACGCCTTGTTGATTTTCAGCACGGTGTCCAGGAAACGCTTTTTGCCGTCTTCTAGGCTTAGAATATAGTTGGCGGTCGGCACCAGCAGCTTGAAGGGTTCTTCCTCGAAACCGCTGTAATCGAAACCCTTGCTCTTGGGGCCTGGCGCAAACATGCCGTGGATGATGTCCAGCTTTTCCAGCAGGACGGCGTAGGCTTCTTCAGCACTGTGGGTGGGTTCGCCTTTACCCTTGGCATCAGTATAGGTTTTCAGGGCCTGCTTGAGTTCGTTGGCAATGCCGATGTAGTCCACTACTAGGCCGCCGGGTTTGTCTTTGAACACGCGGTTTACCCGAGCAATGGCCTGCATCAGATTGTGGCCCTTCATGGGCTTGTCCACATACATGGTGTGACAGCAAGGCGCGTCGAATCCGGTCAGCCACATATCCCGCACGATCACCAGCTTGAGCGGGTCGTTCGCATCCTTGAAGCGCTTCTCAAGCCGCTTCTTGATCTTCTTGTTGTGAATGTGCGGTTGCAGCAGGGCCTTGTCAGATGCGGAACCGGTCATCACGACTTTGATGGCGCCTTTCTCGGGGTCTGCGTCATGCCATTCCGGGCGCAGGGCCACAAGTTCGTTATACAGCTGGGCCGCAATATCCCGGCTCATGGCCACAATCATGGCTTTGCCGTCGATGGTGCTGTTGCGGGTCTCAAAGTGTTTGACCAGATCTTCGGCCACCTGTTTTAGGCGCGGGCCGGCGCCGACGAGCTTCTCCAGCCGGCTCCATTCGCCTTTGGTTTTCTCTCGGCTGCCAGCGTCCTCATCGTCTTCGACCACTTCCTCCACCTGGTCAGAGAGTTTTTCGATGGCCGCGCGGTTGATGTCTAGTTTGGCCAGCCGAGATTCGTAGTAAATGGGTACGGTCGCGCCATCGTCTACGGCATCTTGAATGTCGTAGACGGACACGTAATCGCCGAACACGGCACGGGTGTCCTTGTCCTCGCTGGCGATGGGCGTGCCTGTGAAGCCAATGAACGAGGCATTGGGCAGGGCGTCACGCATGTGGCGGGCGTAGCCGAACTTGTAGCTGCCGTCTTTCTTTAGGGTGGCTTTAAGTCCGTACTGGCTTCGGTGCGCCTCATCCGAGATCACTACAATGTTGTGGCGGTCATTCAGAATCGGGTGGTCGGATTCGTCATCCACCAGGGCGAACTTCTGCACTGTGGTGAAGATGATTCCGCCGGATTCCCTCTCGGCCAGTAGCTGGCGCAGGGTGTCGCGGTCTTCAGCTTGCACCGGCTCCTGTTTCAGCAGCTCTTTTGCCGCGCTGAAGGTGGTGTAGAGTTGGCCGTCCAGGTCATTGCGGTCGGTCACAACGATCAGGGTCGGGTTGTTCATCTCCGGCTGTTGAAGCAGCTTGCCAGCGTAAAAACACATGGAAATGCTCTTGCCGGAACCCTGAGTGTGCCACACCACACCAGCTTTTTTACTACCGGGTAGCACCTCATCACCGTAGGTTGCACGCTTATCTTGCGCGTCCTTCCTGTCCTGCTGCCGGGCGGCGATTACGGTAGCCTTCACTGCTTCACGTACCGCATGGAACTGGTGATAACCGGCAATCTTCTTGGTCAACTTGTCGGAATCCGTCTCGAATATGACAAAGTATCTGATGTAATCCAGAAACAGTTCTTGGTCGAAGAATCCCCGCACCATCGTCTCTAGTTGCCATTCCAGCAGGGGTTTGTCGTTCTCATTTTTGATAGTGCGCCAGGGCATGTAGCGCTCTTGGCTGGCGGTGAGGGAGCCCACCCGTGCCAAATAACCGTCACTAATAACGACCGCCTCGTTATAGGAGAACAGATCAGTTGCTTCATCTTTGTAGGTCTGGATCTGGTTGTAGGCGTCCCAGATGCTCACGTTCTCCACACCGGGGCTTTTCAGCTCCAGAACTGCCAGCGGCAGACCGTTGATAAAGCAGATCACATCCGGTCGACGCAGCTGCTTGGAGCCTTCGATAGTGAACTGGTTAATGGCCCGAAAGCAGTTGGCGGTCAGGTCACTGAAATCGACTAGGAAGGCCTGATCATGAATCACCTTGTCGTTACGCTTGAACTCTACAGGAACACCCTCCAGAAGCAGCCGGTGAAAAGCCCTGTTGTTGATCACTACATCCAAGCTTTCGGGTTTTCGGACAACTGCAACAGCCTGTTCAATGGCTGTCTGAGGCAGGTGCGGGTTTATACGTCGTATTGCTGCCTCAAGATCGGCCAACAACAAAACCTGCCGGTAATCAGCACGCTCAGGGTTATCGCCTTCAGGTGCCAGATCCGACCCATGGGTTATTTTCCAGCCACCTTCACCAAGCCACTTAAGGCAGAGTTTTTCCAGTTTATCCTCGTTCATGCATCCTGCCCCTGAGCTAATGCCTCCAGTAATGCCTCTAAACTTTCGTCATGGTTATCGGTGTACCATATTGGGTATATGTTGGCTTTGGCGAGCTCATCACGTCGCGCCAACCTGTCTTCTTTATCGTTCAATTTCAAAAAAGCATAGTGTCTTGGAACATTTTCAACGCCTTTTCGATCAGCGATGCGTCCTAAACATTCCAATGTTCGATCGACTGTCAGACTGCACCCGATAAATAGCAGCGATCGTGTGCTAATCGCCTCGATAACACTTTCTAACGCCTGATCATCCTCGTAATGCCTGTCATACTCTGACTTTGTAAGAACCCGCTTTCTGGAAGAGTTTGCTTTGCCATGGAGCTTCACCAGTACCCTTTTATTTTCACCAAGTAGCCGAGGAAACTCGACGGCATCCGCTCCCTCAATAACCTCATTAAACTCATAACCCGCTGAGCTATAGGTCTTAGTCAAAACGTCATCGAAATTTGTAGTTATAACTGCTCCATTGAACAGATGGGGTAGCCGCTGAACTGGTCCCGATACCTCTTGGTCTGCGCCAAACTCGTTCTCTACATGCTCTAGAAAGCACCCTGGAGGTAAATCATCATGTAACGTCTCCGCCGCTTCCTCGTATTTGCCGCTCAAAATCAGCTCATTAAATTTTTCGGGTGGGATCCTAGTTTCTGCAAGCACTCGATAGAGAAAGGCTGTCCAACCCGGGTAGCCACTAGGTATCGACATTCCAGCACCAACAAATGGTGTTATTGCGCCACGGCCATAGATTTCTTTGAGCTTTCTAAAACGTGCAGAATTACTATTAAATTGATCCAAAATCTCTTCAGCGCTGGAGAGATTGTTTCCTTTTCTTTGTTCGCACCATTCAAGAAAGGCCTCGTTGTAGCCTACAGCCTCCATCTCCCGGAGAATGGTATCTCTGCAGAATGAATAACCTGCTATCTCAACGGTGCCTTGATCGTTTAAGAAGTTGTCAAAGGCCGGTTTTAAGTAGTCCATTACTCAGGCCTCCATAATGTCGATCAAGCAGGAGTCAGTAAGCAATTGCGGTAGCAAGGTATCGCGAAGATTAGCTAAAGAACCCGATTCCCGGGCTGAGATTTCAATATTTTTATAGATACTTTTGGCTATCTTGGTATAGGAATTGATTAAGTCTTCCTGGGGTACTGCTACAGGAATAACCTTGAAGCTCTTCTTACTTATTTCTGCAAATGTAGTACCACTGGCTCGTCCTTCAATCTCATTCATCCTGGACACACACCACTGTAGGACAAATTCTGGTGATAGTGACTTGTCGCACTTCATTGCGATGTAGCCTTGGTTGACCGCAACAGGGGTTTTCGCAAGAGCTAGATATCCAACGGGGGCACGAGATGACATTAACACCGTATCAACGGGTAGCAGCCCTGAGCTGATCTTGGTTAAGCCAGCTGAAGTTATTTTTCTCTCAGTATCAATAAGGACCTTATCATTAAGGCCGGAGAGGTCTTTCGGAGTCGTCCAATGGATTTTCCCACCTTCCCAGAAATCGCGATTCTTTGTTGAAGGTGTACCACCACCCACGACGGTCACCTCGTCACCGATTTGACTAACATTCCACCCCTCTGGAATCTCCTCTAACTCGCTATCCTGCATAGCCGACGGAAATAGCTCGGCGGTGTTGCGGAGCTCTGCGTAGTGCTCGGGCTGTTCGGCCTGAAGGCGGAGAAGCTCCATTTCGACTTTGCCGGAAATGGCCTGCATGGCAGCGAGCAGTGCATCTTCTTCGCTGCCGCCGGCTTCCAGTGCAGCGTGCTTGGCTTTGACCGGCTCGAAATCGACAAACCAGCTTTTGAAGATGGCCTGGGCAATCTGTTCGAGGGTTTGGTTGATCCTATGGTTCATCTGGATCTTGTCAGCAAGTGAGCCCAGAGTATCCGCGATTTTTGCCTCATGTGGTTCCCTTCTCGGGATTTCCAGTGACTTTAAGGTAGGTATCCGTACGTTGCTTACGGTTGTCCCGGTTCCTTCGTTCCAAGAAATCTGGTGCTGGACAAAAGGAGACTGCAGGGCCCAATACAAATAACGCCCGTTGACAGACTTCTTGGGTCGAAGTAAAACTTGACGTTGACCCAGGCAGCATGTGAGGCCTTCAGGTATCAAGCAGACTTCGCCCATCGGAGCCTCGCGTGTAAAAACGATATCGCCGGCTTGCGGGACAGCTCTTTTTATCCTCGACTGGTAGCCAGCGGTGTCAGTGAAGCTTGGTGATGAAAGGTCGAGCTGTCCATTTCGGATGTTTTGATTGCGCAGGACGATCATCCCCTCGTCGGTCCACTTTGGCGTGGAATGCGGGCAATCCACAATTAGCTCGCACATGGACTCAAGAGAGTTTGTTTCAACACTCATATCCAAGCCCCTTAAGATTTTGCTTGATCTCAGCTTCCAGCCGATCACTTTCAGCAAACTGCTCTCCTAACTGCCCGGTCAATCGGGCCATCTTCTCCGTTAAGGGTTCCCCATCTTCTTCCTGTTGCTGAGCTCCCACATAACGCCCCGGCGTCAGCACGAAGTCATGTTTCCTAATTTCATCTATGTTGGCGGATTTGCAGAAGCCGGCAACATCCTCGAAGTTTTCGCCACGCTGCCACGAATGAAAGGTGTCGGCTATTTTGGCAATGTCGTCGTTCGTGAAGTCCCGCAGTACCCGATCTCTCAGAAAGCCCAGATTGCGGGCGTCGACAAACAGAAACTCTTCGCGGCGGTCACGTTTTTTCTCGTCGCGCACCATGCCGTTTGCTTTGTCACGGGTCAGAAACCAGATGCAGGCCGGGATCTGTGTGTTGGTAAATAGCTGGCCGGGGAGGGCGACGATGCATTCCACCAGATCCTCTTCGACCAAACGCTTACGAATGTCGCCTTCGTTGTTAGAGTTGGAACTCATGGAGCCGTTGGCCAGCAGCAGGGCCATACTGCCGGTGGGTGCCAGGTGGTGTATCATGTGCTGCATCCATGCGAAGTTGGCGTTGCCCTTCGGTGGCGTGCCGAATTTCCAGCGGGCGTCGTCGGCCAGGGATTCGCTCCACCAGTCCTTGGTGTTGAAGGGTGGGTTGGCCATTACAAAGTCGGCGCGCAGATCCGGGTGCTGGTCGTCGACAAAGGTGTCGGCGTTTTTCTTGCCAAAATTAAAATCAATGCCTCGGATGGCCATGTTCATGGCTGCCAGGCGCCAGGTGGTGGGGTTTGATTCCTGGCCGTACACGGAGATGTGCTTTTTCTGTTCGGCGGGATCGTAGTGTTGCTCTTTGGCGTGCTCTTCGATGAATTTGTCGCTGGAGACGAAGAAACCCCCGGAGCCCATGGCGGGGTCATATACGCGACCGGAATAGGGCTCGAGCATTTCTACAATCAGGGTGACGATGCTTTTGGGGGTGTAGTACTGGCCACCCTGCTTGCCCTCAGCCAGCGCGAACTGGCCCAGAAAGTATTCGTATACATGGCCAAGGATGTCCTTGCTCTGCAGGCTTAGTTTCTCACCGCCCAACACTGGTTTGGTGAAGGAGGTGTCGGAGAAGGTGTTAATCAGGCCCAGCAACTTGTCGTTTTCCAGTTGGTACTGGCTGATACGGTTCAGAATACCCTTGAGCTTGGCGTTGTTTTTCTCGATTTCTTCCAGGGCGTTGTCGATCAGCCAGGACACGGAACGCAGTTTTACATCGTTACCTGCATCGTCTTGCCAGAGTATGGTGCCCACGGGTAGGACGGCTTTTTCCTTGAGCGTGTTCCAGCGGGCGGGTTTGGGTACCCAGAACACGTTGGCTTCACGGTAGTAGTCCAGTACCTCCAGTTCTTCTTCCAGCGCCTGCTGATATTCCTCGTCGCTATCGAAGTCCTCGCGTGGGAGGTAGTAGATGTTGTCGTCGCTGCCGGTTTTGAAGAGTTCCAGCAGTTCTTCCTGCCGTTCCTCGAAGGCATCAGACACGTACTTCAGGAAGATCAGCCCCAGCACCACATGCTTGTAGTTCGCCGCGTCTAGATTGGCGCGCAGTTTGTCGGCTGCCTTCCAGAGCTTATCGTCCAGGGCTTTGAGGAATTGCTGTTCCGTGTTGTTCATTGGTCGGTCGTTCCCTATGAGAAGTTACTGCTTTCGTTCTCTGATAAAGCGTAAAAGCACGGAGCGACAAGATGTGTCGGTTCGTGCCTTCGATTGTTCCGGAGTGTAACGGGCAATACCGGGGTGTATTGCTTGCTAACCACTCGATATGGATTGTTTTACGTTACTTGTTGGGGTTAGGCAAGGATCGGGGGGGCTCGGGAGAAACGACGGGCTGCTCACAAGAAGTGTGGTAATCGCCACGTAACCGCGCTCCCTCTGAGCAGTATCTGTTCCTCGGCGGATAGCAACGTTGGCAGGCCATTATATGGTTGATCATTGCATCATGGGCAGGCTTCCATGCCTGCATGCGCTGTATATAGTCTGAGCGGCTGTCACGCGCTCTTGTGGGGGCTGGTTGGTCGTCCGCCAGCTGCTTGCCATCTGACCGCATGAGCCTGAAGTACGCCAGCAAATGACTCCGGCTGGTTGCTCCCTCGGCAATGTCCTGCATATCGTCCTCCGATAGCAGGGCTCGCAAACGGGCGGGGCTGGCCTGAAGGGTTTGGGCCAACTCAAAAAGCAGGGCGTCGGGGTTTGCAGGTTGTTCGGTCTGCCAAACCTCCTGGTATTCAAGCGCCCCCTTTTTGTCAGGCCCCCTAAGTTTTTCCAGGGAACACGGGGAACAGGGAGAACACTTATGATCTATAGGAGCTTTTCCTGTTCCCTCTGCGACTTGGGTCGGGGGAACGTGGGGAACACTTTCAATACCCATGGTTTGCAGGATGCGGGCAATGCTCATTCGTCTGCTCCCTCATCTGGCCTGACCCAGTAAAGACCTGGGGTCTCGTTGCCAATTCGGGTTTTCTTCGACTTCTTACCGTGGTCGTGGTCAACAATCCATCCGGCACAATCCAGTGCGGCCAATATCCGTTTGAGGTCGAAGCCTGTGGCGGCCTCTCGCAATCCATGACTGAAAAACAGGTATACCCGGCCTCCGGCATTGTCTACCCAGTATCCTGCGCGATCTCGGGTTCCCAGGCTGCCCTCTGGTTCGTCCTTTGGGGCAAAGCGGGCGCTTCCGTGTTTGGCGATAAACTCTCTTATGCCTGCAAGTATCTGGCTGTTTTCGTTTTGCCCTGGCCCCCTGTGTTCTCGCCATGCGTTGAACGTGTCCAGTGCAGCAGTGATCGCGGCGCCGTTTTCCCAGTCTGTTAACCCGTAGTGTGTTGCTAACTCCCCAGCCATAGCTATCAGGGCAAAGGTGCCCGCGGCTCGGGACTCCAGGCCATCTCTTCCGGCGAACTCAGGCGCTTGCATGATCGCGGCGTACTGGTGCTTCAGGTCTCTGGAATCTTTTAGAAGTGCTGCCACAAAGGCAGGCCCTGTGTGTCCGTAATTCTGGTTCGTCGCCTGTTTCAGATAGTCCGCCAGGGCGCGGGCGGTTTTATGGTCGTGAAGGTGGTCGAACAAACCGTAACGGCGGTTCGTTGCGGGAATGTCCAGCAGCCGGGCTCCTTGACCTGCTTTCGCTTTCTGGTTGGCTTCTCCCATGTGGGCGCTTAATGTCCGCTCGCCACTGGATAGGAGCATGACCCGCCAGCGTTGAGACTCACGGGCTCCACCAGTTCGCCGGGCCCGTTGTTTTCCCTGCCCGTTCGCTAGTGCGTACACGACAGTCCCGATTTCCCTTGGGTTGCTCTCGCTGATTTCATCCAGGGGCAAAAGCGTGTCATTCCGGGCGGCCGCGGTGGCCTCTAGGCCGTTGCCGGTTCCCCGCCAGGTCATTACATAGCCGGGGCTGCCCCATATGCTGGCAGCCACCTGAAGCGCGGTTGTCTTGCCTTTGGATGAATCGCCTTGCAGGTGAAGGCCAGCGCCCCCGGCCTCCTGCTGAGCAGCTATTTTCAGCAGGGGTGCGGCCAAGGCGCACGACACGGAGACAATCAATAATGGGTTGGCATTGCAGTGCTGGCCCACGCTTTCACGCCAGCCTTGCAGGCTGCCGCGCTGCATGTAGGCGTCATGTGCGGCGTGTTCCGACTGGAAGCGGTAACTGTTGTCTCCAATGGTGCGGCCAGGCAGAACGAAAGCAGTGTTGTCCCGATTCCAGCCGGTGCGAGTGGCTGCCACAACACGGGCGGGCGGATACTGCTCCATCATCCACTCAGACAGCAGCCTTTGGGCCTTGGGATTAATCCGGGCCCCGTTGTCCAGCAGCTCCCCGCGGAGCTCCTCCCCGCTGCCTTTGAGCATGTACATGGGGGCAGCCCACTCCTTAACCCGACCTTGTGAATCCCAGAATCGAAGGATCAAGCCGTATCCGCTGCCGATTTCGTCCCGGGTCTCTGCCGCGGCCTCAAGCGGCGTGCTGATCCATATGTCTATGGGTTCCGGTTCGCTGTCCGCTCTGGGGTTGGTGGTGCTATGCCAGTAAAGCCCCGGCTTTCGGCACGCTCCGTGCAGGCTGTACCAATCCGGGTGATTCAGGAAACATGGGCGCTTAATGTTCGGCTCCGGCGCGTTTGCGGGCGGTTGCTCCATTGGGTAAACCGGGTTCAGTGTTCCCTCTGTTCTCTCTTCGTTTTTGTACGGGGGAACGCTATAAGCCACGTCACGGCTGCCTGTACTCTCTGTTCCTTCTGTTCCCTCAACAAAACGAGAGTCCGGGCTCATCGCTGCCCCCTCTGCCAGTTGTGCAGGTCGTTAAAATCGGAAAGGTGCAGGGGTGCCGCTGGCGGCCATTCCGGTAGGGCAAGCTGTGCCCCGGCTGCCAATGCTGCGGCTCGTGCGGCTGCGGCTCCTGGGTTGCCCGGTGTCTGGCGGTCGTCATCGCCGCAAACAATCAGGTCAGCATCGGGCCAGTGGTTACGGGCCCCGGTTGCTACGGCTTGCAGGTTGGAGCAATCCACGGCGGCCAATACCAGGGCGGCTGGATCTATCTCTGCTAAGGTGCAGCCCGTGGCCCAGCCTTCACAGATCAGAACGCGGGCGGGGTCGTTGGGGCCATCCACTACGATGAGATGACCGGACTTCTTGCCGCCAGCCATCAGGCGCTTACCTCCGGCCTCGCCTATGGTTTGCAGGCTCCAGCTCTTGCCGCTGAAATCCGACAGCAGTAACACAAGCTCTCCGTCTTGCTGGCGGGCTCTGTGGGGCTGTATGCCTTTGCGTAGCAGATAGGGGTGTTCTGGGTCGGCCGGTGGGCATGATCGCCAACGGCGGCTGGCCGCGGCGGCTCTGGCTTCCCATCGCCTGGCCTGTTCCTCCTCCCGGATTTTTCGTGCCTCAGCCATCCGGCATCTCAGCTCTCGCTGTTCTTCCGCCGTCAGGGTGTCCATGGAATGGGCGACCCACTTCATTTCAGCCCCGGTGCTCCAGTCCCCGGCGATAACGACAAAGGGCAGGCCGCGGTCAAAGTAGGCAATCAGCCATCCGTTTTTGCTGCGGGGTTTGCGGGCAGTGCCGAACCGTAGCGGCTTGCCTTCGGCATCAGGAAGGCGTGATAGCAGGGCATCCATGTTTTCGGGCTCTATGTCGTGCTCCAGCACAGCTACCCGTATGGCTTCTAGCCGGTCTGGATAGCTGTCGGTGGTGCTATAGCGGCTAAGGGACTGGTGCCTTGCCCCTTCGGAGGCGCGTGCCTTTTTCATGCCTGGACTCCTTCCATGCGTTCAGCTATCCAGTTACGGATTACTGATTCCGGCCACGCCACTGCGCGGGCACCGATCTTTACAGGTTTAGGGAAGGTGCCGGTGGACATGCCTTCATAGATTGCGCTGCGGCTGCGACCTGTAATGGCCTCCACTTCCTTACGGCGCAACATGCGATCAATGTGTTGACGGGTGTCTTCTGTGGAGATCGGTTGTGCAGTCATTTCGGATTACCCCTTGGTTCCGGTTAGGTTCGGGGTAATCTTCTAATGCTCGGTGGGCTTTTTGCAGGTGTAGGGGGTGCAGGGGAAGGGGTGTAGGTCGGCGCTCAAGCTCATGAGCTGCAAGGCCAGGGAGGGGTGTAGGGGTGATTTTACCAGCCCTTATCTAAGGCCCATTGTGGTTTGATTATCGTGGCTCCGGCGTCTGCGTTTTTTGCGCTTAATCCCTCCTTCATCAGCCAGGCTTTCACATCATCTTTTTTGGGACAGGCACTCCGGTCAGTTCTGTCTGCATTTTGCCAGTAAGTGCGCCAGGCCCGCAGAAGGGCTTCCAAGTGAGGTAGCTCCCCAGTTGCCAGGGCTCCTGTTAGAGAGCGAGCGTCTGAGCTTTGAGTATCCGGTTCTTCGGAATTTGCAGTTGTGGTCTGCTCTGGCTCCTGCTGGAGGGTGTCAGGCTCTGTTGCTAGGCGTTTCAAGTCATCCCCCCAACAAAGAATTTCGCTCGAGTGGCACATGACAACCTCTTTGGACTTGTCATGTAGTCTTACCTTGGAGGGGGCACTTGCCTCTTCAAAGAATGGTGTGTCGTTTGTTATCAGGCCATCAACTCTCTCGTCAATGAAGCCAATATTGACCGCGACTGAACTACAGAGCGGCGACGTTCTCTCACGAACGGTTTCTGGCTGGCTGGCCCAGTATGTGTAGTGTTTTTCGATCTCTGCGAGGCTTGATAAATCAAGTCGCAGATAAAATTTCTCTTCGCCTCTAGTTTCGCCAGTCTCCAAAGCGTGAAGGATTGCCCAGGAGTCAACAAATGTATACATTTTCAGCCTGCCGGTAGCCCCAAGGTGCAGAACATAATCCAAGGTAAGTGGAAAAGGGAATTTATTCAGTTCGGTCAGATAATAGTAATCTCGCACGGCGCTCCCTCTTTGGTGTTTCTTTATAATTTTTGTGGTTGCCCAACTTGGAAACCTATCAGTCGGCGACCTGTCGAATGGGTGTCACGTTGTTGTCCAGCTTCTTCAGGCTGTCCAGGTAATTGGCCCATTGCTGCATCATTTCCCGACGCTCTGGTAGCCAAGTGGTGCGGTTGTAGGCTCTGCCGTGTGTGTCGGCCACCCGGTGGGCCATCTGCATTTCTATGATTTCCGTCCGGAAGTCCAGCCGTTCAGTTAGAACTGTCTTTGCCATGGCGCGGAAGCCGTGCCCGGTCATTATGTCCTTTAGCTCCATGCGCTTCAGGGCCCCGGTTATTGCGTTCTCGCTCATGGGACGGCCCCGGCTGTGGCCGTTCGGGAACACCCATTCTGACTTCCCGTTGACTTCCTGAAGCTCTCGCAATAGCTCGACTACCTGGCGGGCGAGTGGAACTACCAGTGACTCCCCGTTCTTTGTGGTTTCTGTTGTCCAGGAGGCAGCATCCCAGTCGATTTCATCCCAGCGCATTTGGCGAAGATTGCCGGGGCGTAGAAAAACATAAGGGGCCATGGTCAGGGCCTTGCGCACGGTTGGCGTTCCCCAGTAGCCATCTAGGGTTTTGAGTAGCTCGGCTATCTCGTTGGGAGTCACTACGGCGGCGTGGTGCTTTGGCTTGGCCGGCGGTAGAAGGCCGCGAAGGTCTGCAGTAACGTCCCTGCTGGCCCGGCCCGTGCTCACGGCGTAACGGAATACTTGGCCTATCAAGGTTTTTACCCGGTGGGCGCTTTCCAGGTGGCCCGCTCTATCAATCTCTCGTAGGACAAGCAAAACGTCGGTTGGCTCGATTTCAGCCATCGGGTGGCGGCCTAGTTTCGGGTAGGCATACATTTCTAACCGGCGCTCGTTACGGTTCCATGTGGTGTTACCAACTGATTTTTTGTGTACGTGCTCCAGCCATTCGAGGGCCACGGCTTTGAAGTTGTTGGCGGAGGCTTCGATCCGTTCGGCTTTATTGGTAGCCCGGTGGGTAACTGGATCGATACCTTCCGACAGCATGCGCTTCGACTCGTCTCTTTGGGCGCGGGCTTGCTTTAGGCTGACAGCCGGGTAGTTGCCGATGGTTAGGGTTCTCTCTTTTCCGCTGTAGCGGTATCTGAACCACCAGACCTTAGAGTCAGGCTTAACGACAAGGGTTAGCCCTCCGCCATCGGCAAGTTTCCGTTGTGGCTTGCCTTCGGTGTTGGCATTCCTTACCGCGGTGTCTGTCAGCTTGTTGGCCGCTCTGCTCATGGCTTCCCGCTTCCATTGTGGGTATGGGTATGGGCAAACGTGAATGCGCCCGATTTATACCCACAACCATACCCACAAAAATATCTGGATTCCAGCGGTACAAGTTGGAATATTCAGGAAGGCTAAAACGAGAAAAGCCCCGACTGGCGGGGCTTTTGATGGTGATTTAGGTTCCGGTGAAGTCCGGCTAAATCTTTGTTTGGTGGAGACGGCGGGAATTGAACCCGCGTCCGCCAGCACTATGCCTTGAGATCTACATGTTTGTGTCCTTCTATTGATTTAACCTCAAGCGACCCGAAGGCCAGGGTGCAGGAGGCGAGTTCTTTAAATCTTAGCCGCTAGCCAGTGAACTCTGGATAACGGAGCATCCCGTAAGCGATGACGTCCTGAAATGTAGCTCTGGGCTACGGGCGACCCAGTCAGGACGACTAGCAGCTTACGCTGCTAGTGAGTAGTTTTCGTCGTTTGCGACTATTGCGTTGCAGCTTTGGATTAACGAGATTGGCTGCCATCTCGACATGCACCCAAGGGTTCGCCACCAGCGTCGAAGCCATGTCGTCCCCTTATGCCGTAGTATATGTGTCCGCATTGGCGTACTTCAAGGGTTCTTTTTCTCTGCTGTTCATTATTTGTACCTATCTCGCTCAGGACGCATGCCGTATATCAGTGTCTTGTTCCTCTGCCAGAGCGGCCTGGTACAGGGCCTGGAAGCTTTCCTGGAAGTATCGCATAACAGCTTCTGGCTCTGCGGGAATGCCCTTGTCTACGGTTATGCCGAACTGCACAGTGTCGGCATAACTGAAAATGCTCATGCCAATGCCGATGTTGCCGCTCTGGGGCACCCAAAACATAGGCTGTATCAGCTTGCTGCCCGCCAGATAGACGGCGTAACGGGGGCCAGGCACGTTGGTGAGTACTGCCGAGGCTTTGTTGCTGAGCAACTCCAGCGCCCGCCGCTCGATGACATCCGGGCCGCGCCCGAACAGGTCAAGCAGGCTGAAAGTGACTTGCGCCTGGTAGGAGCGCTTCAGCCGGTTCATGTTTTCCCGCACCTGGCGGAAACACATGATCGGATCGAGTACTTCTATGGGCAGGTTCACCAGGACCATTCCGAACCGGTTGCCCAGGGTGTCGATCGGTTGGTCCAGGGGCCTCAGGTTAAAGGGCACCGCCACACGGATGCCGCAGTCGGGAACCGGCTGTTGCTGTTCGGCGAAGTGGCGGCTCAGTGCTCCGGTGGCGACGCACAACAGAACGTCGTTAACGGTTCCCCCCAGGATTTTGGCGCACTGCTTTACCTCAGCCAGTACTAGCGGTTCGGCCCAACCCACTTTCTTTCGTCCCACCAGTTGGCGCTTCAGGCTGGTGTCGGGTTCAGCCGGCGCAAACCCGAGTTTCACCAGGTCCATGGCAATGCCGCCGGCGGTGGCCGCCAGCTTCAGTGGATAATTGGGATCGTGGCGTACCGAAGCCAGAAACAGGCTGGCTTGTTGCCAGCCGGCCTGACCGCTGTCTACCAGCCGATGCAGAAAGCGTGAGGTGGCACGGCCTTCCGGTTTTACCGATTTGCGCAGGCCGGCAAATTTTTTCAGCTTCGGCTCTGGTGTGCGGTCGGTGAGAGACATCAGTACCCGCGCCAGTGAAATACCGTCGGCGATGCAGTGATGTATTCGTATCAGCAGCGCGGCGCCTTCCTGATAGTTTTCAATGTAATGCATTTGCCAGAGCGGCCGGCGGAAATCCAGTGAAGTGCTATTGAGGTCGCTGGCCAGGGCCTGGAGCTCTTCCTTGCCGGCTTTGCCGGGTAAGGCGATGCGGTGCAGGTGGTTATCCAGATCAAACAGTGTGTCATCTTGCCAGTAGGCCCGGTCTCCTTTTTCCACCACCCGCTGTCGAAACCGATGATACTTCAGAAAACGCTCTTCCAGCGTGTGCTTCAGCCGTTTGATGGATATGGGGTGCTCGAGTATCAGCACTCCGGAAATCATCATCGGATTTTCCGCGGTATCCATGCGTAGCCAGGCGCGATCGACCGACGTCATCGCTGTCCTTTTAGGTACCATAAGCCCTCCCTTTGCCATGTACCGAATAATGGGGCCGCCTGGTTACTGCTTTCGGGGCCGGATCAGAGTTAACATTCGAGTATAGGAGGGATTCGGCAGGACGGAAAGAGGGGGCGAATGCGACAGAGCGAGGCTCAGGTGTTGGCGTCGCGCATGATTCTCTGCTTCTGGCGGTTCCAGTCGCGCTCTTTCTCGGTGGCTCGTTTGTCGAAGAGCTTCTTGCCTTTAACCAGGGCAATTTCGCACTTCACTCTATTCTGTTTCCAGTACATCGCCAACGGAATGCAAGTGTAGCCGTCCTGACTGACCTGACCGACGATTCGGGCGATTTCTTTGGCGTGCAGCAGCAACTTGCGAGTACGGGTCGGATCCGCGATGACATGGGTGGAGGCCGCATTCAGGGGCATGATATGCGCGCCCAGCAGCCAGGCTTCGCCATCTTTGAGAAGCACGTAGGCATCTACCAGTTGGCCCTTGCCGGCGCGCAGGGATTTCACTTCCCAGCCCAGCAGAGCGAGGCCCGCTTCAAACCGGTCCTCAATGTGGTACTCGTGTTTCGCCTTTTTGTTGAGGGCGATGGTGCTGCTGGTTGGTCCGCTTGCTTTCTTCTTGCTCATGAATCCTGTCCGGGATCGGAAGAATGTGTATGCCGGCGTGATGTACGTTGACCGGCAAAACGCGCATTGTAGCTCAGGACTGCCGGGCGGGTCACGATTTCACCGATGGGCCGGAAGTGCGGGTCGTTCAGGTGCCATGTGTTCGGCTACAATGAGGCGCCATTGTTTGTCAGGGATCGGAATGCTGGGCAAGTATCACACATCGATCGGGTCGTTTACCCGAAAATCCACCTTTTTCTGGGCTTCGGTTGGTGCAACCGTGGGCCTGGCCAACCTGTGGCAGTTTCCGTACCTTGCGAGTATTCATGGTGGCGGCCTGTTTATTTTGCTCTATCTGGCCTGCCTGCTACTGGTAACCTTGCCGTTGATGGTGACTGAAGCCGTGATCGGTCGGCACTCGCGCCATGGTATTGTGTTGGCGATGGATGGGCTGGTCAAAAGCGCTGGCTGCTCTTCCCTGTGGCGATTGGCCGGGCCGCTCAGTGTGGTTGCGGCATTTCTGGTGCTGTCTTTTACCGCGGTGTTTGGCGGCATTGTCCTGGCGTATGTATTCTTCGGTGCGACCGATCGCTTTGGTACCGCGACGCAGGTATCGGCAACCGGTATTCTTTCGGATTTCGTCTCCGATCCTGGGCGTTACCGGGAGTTCATGGCGTGGCATGCGTTTTTCCTGATCCTTGTGGTTTGGGTGTCAGCCCAAGGGGTCGTGAAGGGGCTTGAGCGATCGCTACGCATAATTGTGCCTTGCGCACTTTTGCTGATGCTGGCGTTGTTTGCTTTGTCGGCCAGTCATGGCCGGCTGGACGCAGGTGTAGAGCACATTCTGGCGCTCAGACCAGCTGATGTTGGTTTTGACAGTGTCCAGGCGGCTTTATTCCACGCGTTCTATACCCTGGGCTTGGGTATGGGTGTGTGGGCAATCTTCGGCGCATACAGCACATCGCACACCCGGCTTAAACGTTCGGTGCTTGCGGTGGTATTGATGGATACGCTGGTCGCCATCATGGCCGGCCTGATGATGTTCTCGGTGGCGCTGGATGGCGCCGCTCTGGACGGTCAGCGAGGGTTTGGTTTGCTGTTTGTGTCGCTGCCGGTGACTCTGGCGCAACTGCCCTATAGCCAGGTGGTCATTACGGCTGTTTTTCTTTTGGTGGTGATGATCGTTTGGGCGACCGCTATCTCATTGCTTGAGCCTGTGGTTGGCTGGTTTCGTGAATGGATCGGCGCTCCGAGGGCCTGGTCCGCGGTGCTTGCCGGCGTTGCAGTCTGGGCGGCTGGCCTGGCGACTTTGTTTTCGTTCAATCTGTGGGCAGATGTTCAGTTTGTTGGTGCTACGGCATTTCGATGGTTGGAATTGCTCACCGGAGGGATACTGGTCCCGCTGGTGGCAATTCTGATTGCCACCTTCGCCGGCTGGTGTCTCACCCGGCTATACACGGCCAGTATTCTCGGCCCTGCGCCGGTGATCATCCGGAAAATCTGGTATTGGGTCATGCGCCTGGTCCTGCCGGTTGTGGTTGCCTGGATCGGGCTGCAATACACGATGTTCTCGCTGTCGAATCTGTGTAATAACGGCAGCGCGGCAATCTGGTGTGGTCAGGAAGATGTGGCAGGGGAGTCCGTGCAGCCATCGCAAGATGAAGAGCCAGGTGACGGGCAGTCAGCACCGAATAGAGGCTCAGAAACCTCCGGGCCGCAGCCCGGACAAGGTAATCCGGCGTCTGAGCCGGTTGAAAACATCCCTGCCGGGGACGATATCCTTTATCATAGTGTGTAACCGGCGCTGCTGAATCGGCCGGGCTCAATGGTTTTAACGCGCAGGAATCCTGGTTTTCATGGCCCATCAGATTGATAAAACCGCGTTGGTTATGCATTCGGCTGAACGCATGTTCCATCTGGTCAACGATATTGCACGCTACCCGGAATTTTTACCTTGGTGCGCGGGGGCCGAAGTGCACGAACAGACAGATGCAGAAATTATGGCCTCCCTTGAAATAGCCAAGGGCGGTGTGCGCCACCGCCTAACCACGCGCAATCAGTTGTTGATGCCGGAAACAATTGAAATGAGTCTGGTGGACGGGCCGTTGAAAAATCTCAGAGGTCGTTGGCATTTTCGGGCCCTGGATGATCATGCCTGCAAGGTCATTCTCACCCTGGAGTTCGAGTTTTCGAGTTCCTTGTCCAGAATGACCTTCGGGCCGGTGTTCAATCAGGCGGCCACAACCATGGTTGATGCGTTTTGCCGTCGCGCTGATGACATTTACCGGGGAGGATTGGCCTGATGCGGGTGGAAGTTGCCTTCGCGCGCCTTGAGAAACAGCAGATTGTCGAGGTTCAGGTTGCTGAGGGCACGACTGCGATTGAAGCGGTGAAGTTATCCGGAATTACCTCAATCTTTCCGGAAATCGACCCGGATGCAATTGACATGGGCGTGTTCGGGAAGGTCATCAAAGACCCTGCTGCGCACGAACTTCGTGATGGTGACCGGGTTGAACTGTACCGCCCTTTAAAGATCGATCCGAAGCAGGCCCGGCTCAACCGGGCCAACAGGAAGGGCTAAGGCCGCGGTCAGTAAGCTGGTGTTTCGTCGAGCAATTGCGCTTCGTAATGGCTGAACTCGTCACCGTCATAGTAGACGATGATGCGCTGCTCTTTGATGTCACCGCCCCGACGCTGGAAGGTGTACACATAATATTCCCGGGAAGGGTCCACCGGGTTGAGCATCAGGGGTGAACCCATCACGGCGTGCACCTGACTTCTCGGCATGCCCTCAGACAAGCTTTTCAGTTCTTCGTCGGTGACGATATTTCCCTGCTGAACGTTGATTTTATAAACGCCGGGAAAGGCGCAGCCGGCCAAGGATAAAATGCTAATAAGAACGATAGCTGTGAGCTTTTGCATCGCCGGGGGAAATCCTCTATCTTGAAATCGCCTGCGTGAAGCAGGTGTGAAACGGGTTGTCCGTTGAACGGCGGCTTCATCATACCGGAAGCCGTAAGGCACACCAACGAGTGAATAGTAACATGCCATCTGAAAACGCCGAATTACGAAAGGTCGGTCTGAAGGTAACTCTGCCGAGAGTCAAGATCTTCAATATTCTGGAACGTGCTAAAGAGCATCACCTGAGTGCTGAGGACGTGTATAAGAAGCTTCTGGAGCACGGTGACGATGTGGGCCTGGCAACCGTCTATCGAGTGTTGACTCAGTTCGAGGCTGCCGGCCTTGTGCTGCGTCATAACTTTGAGGGTGGCCATGCGGTGTTCGAGATGGCCGGTGATGACCATCACGATCACATGGTTTGCACTCAAACCGGTGAAGTGGTCGAATTTGTTGACGAGATCATAGAAGAGCGTCAGCAGAAGATTGCCCTGGAGCACGGCTATGAAATTGTTGATCACAGCCTGATTCTCTACGTTAAACCTTTAAAGTCCGATAAGAAGTAAGCCAAAAAAGGGGCCAGCAAATGCCGGCCCCAAGTGTTCTCCGAAGCGGGAAGCAATTCAGTGATGGGTCGCCTGACCCTTTACAAACATTTCCCGGGCATGGGCAATGGTATGCTCAGTCATGTCTACGCCTCCCAGCATTCTCGCTACCTCGCTGATTCTTCCCTGATCGTCCAGTGGCTCAATGCGTGAGTAGGTTGCATCCTGCTCAGTGAATTTGCTGACAAACAGGTGTTGATGGCATTGGGCGGCGACCTGTGGCAGGTGGGTAACGCACAGGACCTGGCCGTTGCTGCCCAGTGATCGCAACAGGCGGCCCACCACCTCGGCGGTACCGCCGCCAATGCCGACGTCAACTTCGTCGAACACCAGGGTTGGCGTGGTTGAGGTCTGAGCCACGACTACCTGAATGGCGAGGCTGATCCGCGACAGTTCGCCCCCGGAGGCGACTTTTGCCAGTGGTCGGGCGGGTTGGCCCGGATTAGCGCTGACCAGAAACTCTATGTCTTCCATGCCGTGCGGTGCCGGCTCATCGTTGCTGTTGCGGCCAAGTCGAGTCACAAACTGCACCGCGGGCATGCCCAGCTGAACCAGTTCGGCGGCAATGCGCTGGTCCAGCTCTGCCGCTGCCTGCTCGCGCTTTTCGCTCAGCTGCTTCGCCAGCTCATCGAATTGCTCCCGCTGTTTACCAAGCTCGATATCCAGTTGCTCCAGGCTGCCTTCGCCGCCATCCAGCTCCGCCAGTTCACGATCCAGGCGTTGGTGCAGTTCGGGCAGCTCTTCGGGAGTGATGCGGTGTTTGCGAGCCATCTGATAGATGGCGCTCAGGCGCTCTTCCACCTCGGCGAGTCGGGCCGGATCGGCTTCATAATCTTCAACAAAGTGGCGAAGGTTATCTCCGGCTTCGGCAATCTGTATTTGCGCCTCGGTCAGCATCTGGATGGTGTCTGCCAGCGCAGGCACATCTACCGGTAACTGTTCCAGTTGCTGCAGCGCTTGTCGGAGCAGGTCGGCTGCATTGGTGTCATCTTCGGTGCAGAACAATGCTGCCTGATGACTGCTGTGCAGCACCGCGTCGGCCTGGCTGAGCTGGGCCTGTTCCTGCTCCAGAATTTCTTGTTCGCCACTTTCAAGGGCCAGTCTGTCCAGTTCTTCGACCTGGTAACGCAACAGTTGCAATTTTGCCTCGGCTTCGTCGGCATTCTGGCGCCGCAAGTCCAGCTTTTGGCGTGTCTGGTTCCAACTTTTCCACGCGTTACGGGTGTGTTCTGCAAGATTGTCTGAACCGGAGAACTCGTCCAGTAACTTGCGGTGGGTGTCTTTTTGCAGAAGTGACTGATGCTGATGTTGGCTGTGAATGTCCATCAACTGACCGCCAAGCTCCTTAAGCTGAGACAGCGGGCAGGGACGACCATTGATAAAGGCTTTTGATCGACCGTCTTTGCTGATGGTCCGGCGCAGGATGCAGTCATCTTTGTCATCGAGCTCGTGCTCTTCGAGCCACTGGCGCGCTACCGCAATACGGGTGATATCAAAGCTCGCGGTGATATCGGCACGCTTGGCTCCGTGGCGAACAGCTCCGGCATCGGCACGACCGCCCATGGCCAGGCCGAGCGCGTCCAGAACGATGGATTTGCCGGCACCGGTTTCTCCGGTCAGGGCCGTCATGCCCTTGCTGAAATGCAGGTTAACCCGCTCAGCGATGGCGTAGTTGGATACCGTAAGTTGAATGAGCATGCCGATCACCTCCGATCAGAGCTGGAAAGTCTCTGAATGATTTTCTGGTACTGTGGTTTCATACAGTTGCTGTGAATATATACAGTGTTTTTCCTGTTTGCAAATCATCCATGGCTGAAAAACATAAAGAATGCACTGCTGAAGGTTGAAACCTGACGGGTGGGCCCCATATTCGTTCGCAAAGCCGTATTTTCCTGCCGTTTCAGGCGGGCTCATTCAGCCGCAGGCCTTCGGGTCCTGGGAAAATCCATCAGGAGTTGTCATGAGTGCTGACGATAAGCGCAACGAACAGATAGATGAACTTAATGAGGCAGTGGACCCCACTGCCGAGCAGACCGGTGGCGCAGATTCTTCCGGTTCGGCCGAAGCTTCCGAGCTTGAGGTTCTGAAAGCCAAGCTGCAGGAACATCAGGACCAGGCGCTGCGCGCCCAGGCAGAAATGCAAAATGTCCGTCGCCGTGCAGAGATTGATGTTGAAAAAGCGCATAAGTTCGCCGTGGAGAAATTTGTTAAAGAACTTCTGCCGGTCGCGGACAGTCTGGAAAAAGCAGTTGAAAGCACCGAAGGGCAGGAGAACGCCGGCGAGTTGGTGGCCTCCATTCGGGAAGGCGTGGAAATGACGCTCAATCTGTTCATGAACAGCATCAAAAAGTTCAATGTTGAGCAATTGAATCCGGTCGGCGAGCCATTTGATCCGAACCGGCACGAAGCTATGTCGATGGTGCCAGCGCCAGATGCCGAACCCAACAGTGTGGTGGCGGTGGTGCAGAAAGGTTACCTGTTGAATGGTCGTGTGGTTCGGCCAGCCATGGTAGTGGTGGCTAAGGCTGAAAGTGCACCAAAAATCGACGAGCAGGCTTGAAATTCTGATTAAAGCGCCAATATAGCGAGTAACCAGCAAAATCCGGGTACTTATCCCGGGACAGCATTCAGAAAGATTTGGAGTGATTCGATGAGCAAAATTATTGGTATCGACTTGGGAACCACCAACTCCTGCGTAGCCATCATGGATGGCGACAAGGTGAAGGTTATTGAAAACGCCGAGGGTGATCGCACCACCCCGTCCATCGTTGCCTATACAGATGACGGTGAAATTCTGGTCGGCCAGTCCGCCAAGCGTCAGGCGGTGACCAACCCGCACAACACCCTTTACGCCATCAAGCGTTTGATTGGTCGTCGTTTCGAAGACGATGTAGTCCAGAAAGACATCAAGATGGTGCCGTACAAAATTGCCAAGGCAGATAACGGTGATGCCTGGGTTGAAGTGAAAGGCGATAAAATGGCGCCGCCACAGGTGTCTGCTGAAATTCTCAAGAAGATGAAGAAAACGGCAGAAGATTACCTGGGTGAAAAAGTAACCGAGGCGGTCATCACTGTTCCGGCTTATTTTAATGACAGTCAGCGCCAGGCGACCAAAGACGCCGGCAGGATTGCCGGCCTGGATGTGAAGCGAATCATCAACGAGCCGACCGCTGCTGCCCTTGCCTATGGTATGGACAAGAAGACCGGTGATCGCACCATCGCGGTATATGACCTGGGTGGTGGTACCTTCGATCTGTCCATCATCGAAATCGCAGACGTTGACGGTGAGCACCAGTTCGAGGTGTTGGCCACCAACGGTGATACCTTCCTGGGTGGTGAAGACTTCGATCTGAAAATCATTGAATTCCTGGCAGACCAGTTCAAGAAAGACAGTGGCATCGACCTGCGCGGCGACTCCCTGGCTATGCAGCGGCTGAAAGAAGCGGGTGAGAAAGCCAAGATCGAGCTGTCCAGCAGCCAGCAGACTGACGTGAACCTGCCGTATATCACGGCCGATGCGTCGGGTCCCAAGCACATGAATGTCAAGTTGACCCGCTCCAAGCTGGAATCCCTGGTGGAAGATCTGGTCCAGCGCAGCCTTGAGCCCTGTAAGGTGGCGCTGACGGATGCTGGCATGAAAGCGTCTGAAATCGACGAGGTTATCCTGGTTGGTGGTCAGACCCGTATGCCGCTGGTGCAGGAGAAAGTGAAAGAGTTCTTCGGCAAAGAAGCTCGCAAAGACGTTAACCCGGATGAAGCTGTGGCCATGGGCGCTGCTATCCAGGCGGCCGTTCTCTCCGGTGATGTGAAAGACGTTCTGCTGCTGGACGTAACCCCGCTGACCCTGGGTATCGAAACCATGGGTGGTGTGGCGACCCCGCTGATTGACAAGAACACTACGATTCCGACCAAGAAGTCGCAGACCTTCTCTACGGCAGATGATAGTCAGACGGCTGTAACTATCCACGTAGTTCAGGGTGAGCGTAAGCAGGCTCAGCAGAACAAATCGCTCGGCCGTTTCGACCTGGCCGACATTCCGCCGGCTCCGCGCGGTGTGCCGCAGATCGAAGTCACCTTCGACATCGATGCCAACGGCATTCTGAACGTGTCAGCCAAAGACAAGGCGACTGGCAAAGAGCAGTCTATCGTGATCAAGGCCTCTTCCGGTCTGAACGATGATGAAATCGAAAAGATGGTTCGTGATGCCGAAGCCAACGCTGACGAAGATCGCAAGTTCGAAGAGCTGGTGCAGGTACGTAATCAGGGCGATGCCATGGTTCACGCCGTGCGCAAGACGCTGACCGATGCGGCAGACAAGGTCACTGACAGCGAGAAAGAATCCATTGAGGCCGCGATCAAAGACCTCGAGGAAGCGCTGACCGGTTCTGACAAGGAAGCCATCGAGAGCAAGACTCAGAAACTGACCGAAGTGTCTTCCGAGCTGGCTCAGAAGATGTACGCGGATCAGGCTGCGCAGGAGCAGCAGGCAGGCGGCCAGGAGGAAGGTCAGTCGCAAAAAGCTGACGACGCTGTCGACGCCGAGTTCGAAGAAGTCAAAGACGACGACAAGAAGTAAATCCGAAGTACATCAGGCAGTTGGGGAAACGCGAGCAAGACTCGCGTTTTCCTCGTTATATAACAGGGTTTTAAAGCATGGCCAAGCGCGATTATTACGAAGTACTCGGCGTATCCCGGGACGCGGACGAGAAGGACATTAAGCGGGCATACCGAAAGCTCGCGATGAAATACCATCCGGACCGTAACCCGGACGACGTTGACGCTGAGAATAAGTTCAAAGATGCCAGCGAAGCCTACGAAATTCTGGCGGATTCCAGCAAGCGAGCCGCCTACGACCAGTTCGGTCATGCCGGCGTAGACGGTCAGGCCGGAGGTGGTTTCGGTGGCGGCGGCAGTGGCAGCTTCTCCGATATTTTCGGCGATGTGTTTGGCGATATTTTCGGTGGCGGCGGTGGTCGTGGTCGAAATACCCGCGGCGCCGATCTTCGTTACACGCTTGAAATTGACCTGGAAGAAGCGGTCAAGGGCAAAACTGTCAAGATCAACATTCCCGGCCACAAAGAATGTGATACCTGCGACGGCAGCGGTGCCGAGAAAGGTTCTCGTCCCGAGACCTGTGGTACCTGTCAGGGTATGGGGCAGGTGCGGATGCAGCAGGGTTTCTTCACCGTGCAGCAGGCCTGCCCTACCTGTCGGGGGGCTGGCCAGGTTATCAAGAACCCGTGTAAGTCCTGTCACGGCCAGGGTCGGGTCAGGCAGGAGAAGACTCTGTCGGTGAAAGTGCCTCCGGGGGTTGATACCGGTGATCGCATTCGCCTGTCCGGGGAAGGTGAAATGGGTGTGGACGGTGGGCCTCCTGGCGATCTTTACGTGCAGATGGCGGTGCGCGAGCACTCTATCTTCACTCGTGATGGCCGTAACCTGTATTGTGAGGTGCCCATCAGCATCGTGGATGCAGCCCTGGGTGGCGAGCTGGAAGTGCCGACCCTGGATGGCCGGGTAAAACTGAAAATCCCGCCGGAAACCCAAACCGGCAAGCTGTTCCGTCTGCGTAACAAGGGCGTTAGCCCGGTCCGCGGTGGCCCCGCCGGCGACCTGCTGTGCCGGGTAACAATCGAAACGCCGGTGCATCTGACCAAGCGTCAGAAAGAGCTGCTGGACGAGTTCCAGAAAACTCTGGATGGCACCAACGGCACCCATCATGCGCCGAAGAAAACCTCCTGGTTTGAGGGCGTGAAAAGCTTCTTCGACGAAATGAAATTCTGAGGGCAGAGCAGATGCGGGTAGCAATCATTGGCGCCGCCGGGCGCATGGGTAAAGTATTGATCGAGGCGGTCGACGGCACCGAGGGGCTTGAGTTGGGCGCCGCGGTGGTTGAGCCCGACAGCAGCCTGATTGGCGCCGACGCGGGCGAAATGACCGGTGTTGGCAAAACCGGCGTGCACATGGCTGGCAGTCTGGCAGAGGTGAAAAACGACTTTGACGTGCTGGTCGACTTTACTTTTCCGGACCTGACCCTGGAAAACGCGGAATTCTGCAAGGCCAACGGTAAAATGCTGGTCATTGGCACCACCGGTCTGACCGATGCCGAGAAAGCGCAGCTTGCCCTGGCGGCAGAGTCCATCCCGGTGGTCTTTGCGCCCAACATGAGTGTGGGCGTTAACGTGGTTCTCAACCTTCTGAAAACCGCCGCGGCGACGCTGGGTGATGACTACGACGTCGAAATCATCGAGGCCCACCACCGCCACAAGAAAGATGCGCCCTCCGGTACCGCCTTGCGGATGGGCGAAGTGGTCGCCGATGCGTTGGGTCGTGATCTCAAGGAGTGTGCCGTCTACGGTCGCGAAGGTTTCACCGGTGAGCGTACCCGCAAGGAAATTGGCTTCGAAACCATTCGTGCCGGCGATGTGGTGGGCGATCACACGGTGTTGTTCGCCACCGAAGGCGAGCGCATCGAAATCACCCACAAGGCCAGCAGCCGGATGACCTTTGCCAAAGGTGCCATGCGCGCCGCGTTATGGCTCGACGGTAAAGCAGCCGGTTTGTATGACATGCAGGACGTTTTAAGCCTGAAGGGTTAATGGTCGTGGACAAAAATCGCCAGATTTCTTACAATGGGGCGATTTAACTGCACCAAGCGTACCTTTGAAAAGTTTATAAGAAAGCGGGACCGGGTTAAGACTCTGTCTCGCTTTTTTGCAACCTGAATATGCGCTTGCGTTCCTGTTCGTGACGAACTTACGCCACTCGATGAGGATACAAGCCTTGAGTACACCAGCAATCCTTGCACTCGCAGACGGAAGCCTTTTTTACGGCACCGCCATTGGCGCAGACGGAGAAACCAGCGGCGAGGTCGTGTTCAACACTGCCATGACCGGCTATCAGGAAATCCTGACCGATCCGTCTTATTCACGCCAGATGGTCACCCTGACCTACCCGCACATCGGCAACACCGGTGTCAACGAGGAAGACGTGGAGTCTGACCGCATTCACGCCGCCGGGCTGATCATCCGTGATCTGCCCCTGGTCGCCAGCAGTTGGCGCAATCAGGGCAGTCTCGACGACTACCTGCGACGCAACAACATTGTTGGCATTGCGGACATCGATACTCGCCGCCTGACGCGCATTCTTCGGGATAAGGGTTCCCAGAATGGCGCCATCGTCGCCGGCGACAACGCCACCGCCGAGCGCGCGCTGGAACTGGCCAAAGCCTTTCCGGGTCTCAAAGGCATGGACCTTGCCAAAGAAGTCACCTGCGACAAGGCTTATCAGTGGAGCCAGACCGAGTGGGATCTGGCCACCGGTTACGGCGAGCAAACCGAGGCCCGATTCAAAGTGGTGGCCTGGGATTACGGCGTAAAGTACAACATTTTGCGGATGCTAGCGGCCCGTGGCTGCGACGTCACCGTAGTGCCTGCGCAAACCCCGGCCTCCGACGTGCTCGCGATGAATCCGGACGGCATCTTCCTGTCCAACGGCCCGGGCGACCCCGAGCCCTGCGACTACGCCATCACGGCGATCAAAGAGGTGCTGGAAACCGAGATTCCGGTGTTCGGCATCTGCCTGGGGCATCAGTTGCTGGCCCTGGCCAGTGGTGCCAAAACCCTGAAAATGGGCCACGGCCACCACGGCGCCAACCACCCGGTGCAGGACTTGGCCAAAGGTACGGTGATGATCACCAGCCAGAACCACGGTTTTGCGGTGGACGAATCGACCTTGCCCGCGAACGTGCAGGCGACCCACAAGTCGCTGTTTGACGGCACCCTGCAGGGAATCCGTCGGACCGACAAGGCGGCCTACAGCTTCCAGGGTCACCCGGAAGCCAGCCCCGGTCCTCATGACGTGGCGCCGCTGTTTGACGAGTTTATCCAGTTGATGCAGGCACGATCCGCCTGAGGGCTGATCACCACGGATAACGCACAGGCGCCGCGTTTTGCGCTGCAAGAATTCAAAAGTTGCTGACAGGTTTACCAAGACATGCCAAAACGTACCGACATCAAAAGCATCCTGATCCTGGGCGCCGGCCCCATCGTGATCGGGCAGGCGTGCGAATTCGATTACTCTGGAGCTCAGGCCTGTAAAGCCCTGCGGGAAGAGGGATACCGGGTCATTCTGGTGAACTCCAACCCGGCTACCATCATGACCGATCCGACCATGGCCGATGCCACCTACATCGAGCCGATCACCTGGAATACGGTCGAAAAGATCATCGAGAAAGAGCAGCCAGACGCCCTGTTGCCCACCATGGGTGGTCAGACCGCGCTCAACTGTGCGCTCGATCTGCAAAAACACGGCGTTCTGGACAAGCATGGCGTGGAAATGATCGGCGCCAATGCCGATACCATCGATAAAGCCGAAGACCGTGACCGTTTCGACAAGGCGATGCGGAAAATCGGCCTCGAATGCCCGCGCGCCACGATTGTGCACTCCATGGCGGAAGCCTGGGAAGCGAACAAAGACATCGGTTTTCCGTGCATTATCCGCCCGTCCTTTACCATGGGCGGCTCCGGCGGGGGTATTGCATACAATAAAGATGAGTACGAAGAAATCTGCACCCGTGGTCTGGACCTTTCCCCGACCAATGAGCTGCTGATCGACGAATCCCTGATTGGCTGGAAAGAGTACGAGATGGAGGTTGTCCGCGACAAGAACGACAACTGCATCATTGTCTGCGCCATCGAAAACTTCGATGCCATGGGCGTGCACACCGGTGACTCCATCACCGTAGCGCCGGCCCAGACGCTGACGGACAAAGAATATCAGATTATGCGGAACGCCTCGCTGGCGGTTCTGCGTGAAATCGGTGTGGAAACCGGCGGTTCCAACGTACAGTTCGGGATTAACCCGGACGACGGCCGTATGGTGGTTATCGAGATGAACCCGCGGGTGTCCCGTTCCTCGGCACTGGCGTCCAAAGCCACCGGCTTCCCGATTGCCAAAGTGGCGGCCAAGCTGGCTGTGGGTTATACCCTGGATGAGCTGCAGAACGAAATCACCGGGGGCGTGACCCCGGCGTCGTTCGAGCCGAGCATCGACTATGTGGTTACCAAGATTCCCCGCTTCACCTTTGAAAAGTTTCCGCAGGCGGATGCCCGACTGACCACCCAGATGAAGTCAGTGGGCGAGGTGATGGCCATTGGCCGCACCTTCCAGGAATCCATGCAGAAAGCTCTGCGCGGTCTGGAAGTGGGCTCTGATGGCTTTGATGAACAGCTGGACGATCTGGTCTGCGAAAATTCACGGGAAACCCTCACCCGTGAACTGAACGTGCCGGGCGCCGAGCGGATCTGGTTCATCGGTGACGCCTTCCGTGCCGGCATGTCGGTCGACGACGTGTTCCAGCACACCAAGGTGGACCCCTGGTATCTGGTGCAGATTGAAGATCTGATTCGTGAGGAGCAGGCGCTGAAGTCTGCGGGCAAGGCTGATATCGATCACGCCACCCTGTTCCGCCTAAAGCGTAAAGGTTTCTCTGATGCCCGCCTGGCCAAGTTGCTGGGACTGTCGGAAGGCAGTCTGCGCAAACTGCGCCACGACCTGGGTATCCGTCCGGTCTACAAGCGGGTAGACACTTGCGCAGCCGAGTTTGCTTCCGACACTGCCTATATGTACTCCACCTATGAGGAAGAGTGCGAGGCGGAGCCAACTGACCGTGACAAAATCGTCGTCATCGGCGGTGGTCCCAACCGTATTGGTCAGGGTATTGAATTTGATTACTGCTGCGTACATGCGGCTTTGGCCATGCGCGAAGACGGCTACGAAACCATCATGATCAACTGCAACCCGGAGACCGTGTCGACCGACTATGACACCTCTGACCGGTTGTACTTCGAGCCAATCACCCTGGAAGACGTGCTGGAGATCATCAACGTCGAAAAACCCAAGGGTGTGATTGTTCAGTACGGTGGTCAAACGCCGCTGAAACTGGCTCGTGGCCTGGAGGCCGCTGGCGTGCCCATCATCGGCACCAGCCCGGACGCCATCGACCGGGCCGAAGACCGTGAGCGTTTTCAGCAGATGATTCAGCGCCTCGGCCTGAACCAGCCTGAGAACGCGACGGTACGCAGTCACGAAGAAGGTATTGTGGCCGCTCGCGAAATCGGTTACCCGCTGGTGGTACGCCCGTCCTACGTGTTGGGCGGCCGCGCCATGGAGATCGTCTATGATGAAGCCGAGCTGACGCGCTACATGCGCAATGCCGTGCTGGTCTCCAACGACAGCCCGGTTTTGCTCGATCACTTCCTGAACGCTGCCATAGAGGTGGATATCGACGCCATCTGTGACGGCACTGATGTGGTGATCGGTGGCATCATGCAACATATCGAGCAGGCCGGTGTTCACTCCGGTGACTCTGCCTGTTCGCTGCCGCCCTACAGTCTGCCCAAAGATGTGCAGGATGAGATGCGCGAGGCCGTGAAGAAAATGGCCATCGAACTCGACGTTATCGGTCTGATGAACGTGCAGTTGGCCTGGCAGGATGGCATGATTTATGTCATCGAGGTGAATCCACGGGCCTCTCGCACGGTGCCTTTCGTGTCAAAGGCCATCGGCGTTTCGCTGGCTGCGGTTGCCGCCCGGGTGATGTCCGGCAAGACCCTGAAAGAGCTCAACTTCACCCAGGAAATTGTGCCGACCTATTACGCAGTGAAGGAATCGGTGTTCCCGTTCAACAAGTTCCCGTCGGTTGACCCGATCCTTGGCCCGGAGATGAAGTCTACCGGTGAGGTGATGGGGCTGGGCGACAGCTTTGATGAAGCCTTTGCCAAGGCCGCTCTGGCCATTGGTGAGCGCTTGCCTCGTGAGGGCACGGCGTTTATGTCGGTCCGGGATGTCGACAAACCCGGGGCCGCCCAGGTGGCCCGTGAACTGGTGGATGCCGGTTTCAAGATCATTGCCACCACGGGCACGGCCAAAGCACTGAAAGAGGCGGGTATCACCGCGGAGCGTGTTAACAAGGTTCGTGAGGGTCGTCCCCACATCGTTGACGCCATCAAAAACGGCCAGGTACAGCTGATTATCAATACCACTGAAGGTCGCAAGGCGATTTCGGACTCGGCGCAAATCCGCCAGTCGGCGCTGCAGACCAAGGTGACCTACACAACGACTCTGGCAGGTGGCGAAGCCTTCTGTCGGGCGATCAAATTTGGTCCGGAGCGCACCGTTCGTCGCCTCCAGGACCTGCACGCAGGGAAGTAAGATTATGGCTGACAGAGTACCCATGACGCAGACGGGTGAAACCCGTTTGCGTGAAGAGCTGAAAAAACTGAAGTCCGAAGATCGCCCCCGGGTCATTCAGGCCATTGCTGATGCCCGGGAGCACGGTGACCTCAAGGAAAACGCTGAATATCACGCCGCTCGCGAGCAGCAAAGCTTTATCGAAGGTCGTATTCAGGAAATCGAAGGCAAGCTGTCGGTGTCTCAGGTGATCGATGTCACCGCTATGGAAAACACCGGCAAGGTGATTTTCGGTACCACAGTGCACCTGGTGAATATGGACACTGACGAAGAAGTGAAATACCAGATCGTTGGCGAAGATGAGGCGGATATCAAGTCCGGTAAGCTGTCGGTATCCTCACCGATTGCCCGTGCTCTGATCGGAAAGAGCGAGGGTGATGTGGTGGCCATCCGGATTCCGTCTGGCACCGTGGAGTACGAAATCTCTGAGGTGGAATACATCTAAGCGATTTCTGGCAACAACAAAAGCCGGCGTGGAATTAATATCCAGGCCGGCTTTTTTATCTGCCGATTATTTGGTTCGAAGCAGGTTGGACAGCTTCGGATTCGGTTTCTTGGCCCGGCGCAGGATAACGGCAATTTTGCCGATGGTTTGCACCAGCTCGGCCTTGGAGCTCTCGCACAGAGCCTCGATGGCCTGCTGGCGCGCTTCGCGATCCTGGCTGGCTACTTTGATCTTGATCAGCTCGTGATCGTTCAGGGCGCGGTCCAGTTCATCCTGAAGCCCCTCGGACAGGCCTTTGTCGCCAACAATGATGACGGGCTTGAGGTTGTGGGCAATGGCCCGGTACTCCCGGCGCTGTTCCGGTGACAAACTCATGATGTAATCTCTTTATCGGTGCAATTAATAAAAGGTCAGCGGCATACCGGCTGACAACGTCGTATAATTTCAAGATTGTAACAGATAGATACTCACTACAAATGGCTGTAATCACGTACAGAAGAGCGTTAAAGACGACGAGCCTGTAAATAGCTTGATTTGCCGCTTTCCGAAACCGGCAAGCGTGGGCTGTGGGAACGTTCTGGCGTTGTCTGGGTCATAAAGACACGATGCATTGGAATTGTGTTTGTGTGGTTTTATCGGGGATAAGGTGTTTGGATGACGACTGGTTTTAGGGTGTTCGTCCTGCAGGCGTTGTAATTTCAGATATGGCGCCCAATATGAGTAGTAGTCGGTCGGTAGCGGATGGGCCGTTTCTGGTGGACGAGCGTACATTTGGTGTAAGGTGTCCGAAAAGGGCTGGCGGCCTCGCAGCCGCGGCCCTGCAATTCACAGGTGATGATCCTTGAACGATATGGCAAAAAATCTGGTTCTCTGGCTAGTAATAGCCGCCGTGCTGCTGATGGTGTTTCAGAATTTCACTCCCACCACCAGCGGGCAACAAGTCAACTATTCACAGTTTGTGGAGATGGTCCAGCAGGGCCAGGTCCGGCAGGTGACGATTGACGGTCTGCAGGTTCAGGGTGTCCGCGGTGACGGCTCCCAGTTCCAGACCGTTCGCCCGCAGGTCTCTGACAACAAGCTGATGGATGATCTGCTCGCCAATAGCGTCGAAGTGATTGGTAAGGAGCCTGAGCGCCAGAGCCTGTGGACACAGCTTCTGGTAGCGGCGTTCCCGATCCTGATTATTATTGCGCTGTTTGTGTTCTTCATGCGCCAGATGCAGGGCGGTGGGGGTGGCAAAGGTCCCATGTCGTTTGGCAAGAGCAAAGCCAAACTGATGAGTGAGGATCAGATCAAAACCACCTTCGGTGATGTCGCCGGCGTGGATGAGGCAAAGGAAGACGTTAAGGAGCTGGTGGACTTCCTGCGGGATCCTAGTAAATTCCAGCGGCTCGGTGGCAGTATCCCCAAAGGGGTGCTCATGGTGGGTCAGCCGGGTACCGGTAAAACCCTCCTGGCCAAGGCGATTGCGGGGGAGGCCAAGGTGCCGTTCTTCTCGATCTCCGGTTCGGACTTTGTAGAAATGTTTGTGGGCGTGGGTGCATCTCGAGTCCGGGACATGTTCGAGCAGGCCAAGAAGCAGAGCCCGTGCATTATCTTTATTGACGAAATTGATGCGGTGGGTCGTCATCGTGGTGCTGGAATGGGGGGTGGTCACGATGAGCGTGAGCAGACCCTGAACGCGCTGCTTGTCGAAATGGACGGCTTTGAGGGTAACGAAGGCGTTATCGTGATCGCTGCCACTAACCGTCCGGATGTACTGGACCCTGCATTGCTGCGCCCGGGCCGTTTTGATCGGCAGGTCGTGGTTGGTTTGCCAGACATTATCGGCCGCGAGCAGATTCTCAAGGTGCACATGAAAAAAGTGCCACTGGATGAAAGTGTTGAGCCGGCTCTGATTGCCCGTGGCACCCCCGGATTCTCCGGTGCCGATCTTGCTAACTTGGTGAACGAGGCGGCTTTGTTTGCGGCACGCCGTAACCAGCGCCTGGTATCCATGGAAGAATTTGAACTCGCCAAAGACAAGATCATGATGGGCGCTGAGCGCAAGTCGATGGTAATGAGCGAGAAAGAAAAGCGGAATACGGCATTCCACGAGTCTGGCCACGCCATCGTTGGTCGGCTGGTGCCGGAACACGATCCTGTCTATAAGGTCAGTATCATTCCGCGTGGGCGTGCTCTGGGTGTCACCATGTTCCTCCCGGAAGAGGACAGGTACAGTCACAGTAAGCGCTTTCTGATCAGCTCCATCTGCAGCCTGTTCGGTGGCCGTATCGCCGAAGAGCTGACGCTTGGGTTCGATGGCGTTACCACCGGTGCGTCTAATGACATTGAGCGGGCAACCAGTCTGGCCCGCAACATGGTGACCCGTTGGGGTCTGTCTGAGAAACTTGGGCCGCTGCAGTATGATACGGACAGCGAAGAGCCCTTCCTCGGCCGTTCTGCAGGCCAGAGCCAGACGGTGTACTCGCCGGAGACGGCCCAGCGGATTGATGAAGAAGTCCGGAACATTATCGACACCTGTTACGAGACCGCCAAGCAAATCCTGGTCGACAATCGTGACAAGCTGGACCTGATGGCCGATGCTTTGATGAAGTATGAGACCATTGATCGTCACCAGATAGATGACATCATGGAAGGCCGGACGCCCCGCCCGCCGAAGGGTTGGGGAGACAACGGTCCCACGGGTGGTGTTAAAGCCGATGAGCCGGAAGTGGCTCAAGAGCCGCGGGGCTCAGATGATGGTCGGCAGCCTGGAGTGGGTCGGCCCGCCGGCGAGCACTGATCGCTCAGGCTGATTAAAGCCACACAAACGCCGCCCGAACTTCGGGCGGCGTTTGTGTTTGGCGCCTCTGAATCTTGAATATCCGGAACACTTGCTATGAAAATGAACTTTGCCGGCCGAGTGCTGGACCTGTCCCGATGTCATGTGATGGGCATTCTAAACGTAACGCCGGATTCTTTCTCGGACGGCGGTCGATTTAACTCGGTGGATACGGCGTTGCTACGCGCCCGGCAAATGGTCAACGATGGCGCGGCGTTTATTGATATCGGTGGAGAATCGACCAGGCCGGGGGCATCGTCGGTTTCCACGCAGGAAGAGTTGGACCGGGTATGCCCTGTAGTCGAGTCGGTGGCCCGGGAGCTGGATACGGTGATTTCAGTAGATACCAGCAACCCGGTGGTGATGACGGAAACGGTAAAGCTGGGTGCGGGCCTGATTAACGATGTTCGCGCGCTGCAGCGGGATGGAGCGGTGGAGGCAGCCGCAACTGCCAATGTGCCGGTTTGCATCATGCACATTCAGGGTGAGCCGGATAGCATGCAGGATGATCCCCGCTACCGCAATGTCCGCCGAGCGGTTAGCTCGTTTCTGACCGAGCGAGTGCGGAGAGCAGAGTGCGCCGGTGTGCGGGCAGAAAATATTATTCTTGATCCGGGGTTCGGATTTGGCAAAACCGTTGAGCATAATTTTCAGTTACTGGCAGCGCTGGAACAACTACATTTGCTTGGCCATCCGCTGTTGATTGGGGTGTCTCGCAAATCCATGCTGGGTGCTGTGACCGGTCGGGAAGTAAACGAAAGGTTGCCGGCGAGCCTCGCTGCCGCGACAATATCCGCCATGAAAGGCGCGAGCATCCTGAGGGTGCACGATGTGCGGGAAACTGTGGATGCCGTCAGGATCGTGACGGCCGTAAAGGAGGCAATCTGATGTCCCAGCGCAAGTATTTTGGTACTGACGGTATCCGGGGCCATGTGGGCGAAAGCCCGATTACACCGGAGTTCATGCTGCACCTTGGCTGGGCAGCAGGCCAGGCATTCAAGCGCAAAGGTCAGCACAACAGCGTATTGATTGGTAAAGACACCCGGTTGTCCGGTTATATGTTCGAATCAGCGCTGGAGGCCGGGTTGTCGGCCGCCGGGGTGGACGTGAAGCTGCTGGGGCCGATGCCGACCCCGGCCATTGCCTATCTGACCCGGACGTTCCGGGCATCGGCTGGGATTGTGATCAGTGCGTCTCACAACCCGCACCACGATAACGGTATCAAGTTTTTTTCCCCTTCCGGTACCAAGCTCGACGACGCTTTGGAGGCCGAGATTGAGCGTTGGTTGGATACACCCATAGAAGTGTGTGACCCCAACGAGTTGGGTAAGGCAAGCCGCGTGGATGATGCGCCGGGTCGCTATGTCGAGTTCTGCAAGAGCACTGTGCCCAATGAGTTCACTCTCGACGGCATGCACATTGTGCTGGACTGCGCCCACGGTGCCACCTATCACGTGGCCCCAAAAGTGTTTCAGGAGCTGGGGGCGCAGCTGACTGTGATTGGCGCCAATCCGGATGGCCTTAATATCAACCTGAACGTGGGCTCCACCCATCTGGATGCGTTAAAACAGGTTGTTGTCGAAAAGAAAGCAGATTTGGGTATTGCCTTTGATGGTGACGGCGATCGGGTTTTGATGGTTGACCAGGACGGCTCTGAAGTCGACGGCGACGAATTGCTGTATATCCTGGCTTCACAGCGTCACGCCAGGGGTCGGTTGCACGGTGGGGTGGTCGGAACTCTGATGACCAACCTGGGTGTAGAGTTGGCACTGCGCGAGATCGGTATCGAGTTTGAGCGCGCCAGTGTTGGCGATCGTTACGTGATGGAGCGGCTGTTGGCAAATAATTGGCTGGTCGGCGGCGAAGGCTCCGGGCACATGGTGATTCGTGACTGCACCAGCACCGGCGACGGTATCGTCTCGGCATTGCAGGTGCTGCTGGCGATTCGGGGCTCCGGAAAAACTATGGCGCAATTGCGTCAGGGGATGAGCAAGTTGCCACAGAAAATGGTCAATGTACGGGTTGCCCAGCGCTTTGATCCGCTCAGTCGTGCTGATATTGTCGAGGCCATGCGCAGGGCAGAGGCGGATCTTGGTGGCGCCGGCAGGATCCTTTTGCGGGCCTCTGGAACCGAGCCGTTGATCCGGGTGATGGCTGAGGGGCAGAACGCGGACGATATCAATCGCGTTGTTGATCAGCTGGCCCGGGTGGTTGAGCAGTCAACACCCTGATTTTGTGGGCTGAGGCGGGTTGTGCAGGTCAAATGACTGCTGTATAGTTCGCCCTCCCTAAAGTCGGGACGATTGAGATTGGGTATGCGTCGCAGAATTGTAGCCGGTAACTGGAAAATGAACGGGTCAAAAGACCTGGTGCAGCAGCTGGTTGGCGATATTCGCGAGCAGGTTAGCAATCTCGACGATTTAGTGAGAAGTGGGTTGGATGTGGTTATTGTTCCTCCCGCGCTTTACGTTGATTCGGTCGTTTCCCTGTGTGGAGCCGAGTTGGCTGCTGGGGTTCAAAATGTCAGTCAGTGGCGTTCAGGTGCATACACTGGTGAGGTTTCGTCCGATATGGCGCGGGATCTGGGTTGTCAGTATGCGCTGGTAGGGCACTCCGAGCGCCGTCAGTTGTTCGACGAAACGGATTCGGTGATTGCCCTGAAGGTCGCGCGTGTTATTGAATCTGGTCTGGCCGCTGTGCTGTGTGTCGGCGAAACGCTTGAAGAGCGTGAAGCTGGTGAAGCAAAGCGAGTTGTTGCGGATCAGGTTGAGAAGGGGTTGGCGATGGTAGGTGCCGATCAATGGTCGCGTGTGGTGGTTGCCTACGAGCCTGTATGGGCGATTGGTACCGGCAAAACCGCCACCTCAGAAGATGCCCAGGCCATGCATGCAGAAATTCGCGGCGTGCTTGAGCGAATAAACGCTCCGTCCGAGAACATTTCGGTACTTTACGGGGGCAGTGTAAAAGCGGATAATGCGGCCGCTCTGTTTGCAGAGCCCGATATCGATGGTGGTCTTATTGGTGGTGCGTCCCTCAAGGCCGAAGAATTTGTCAGTATCTGCCGGGCTTTTCCGGCAGGTGCGTAAGCCGACACGAATACGAGAGTCTGTATGGATTGGATGGAAACACTAGTAGTGGTAGTTCACGTCGTGATTGCCGTGGCGCTGGTGGGCCTGGTTCTTATCCAGCAGGGCAAAGGCGCAGATGCCGGTGCGGCATTCGGTGGTGGAGCCTCCCAGACGGTCTTCGGCAGCCAGGGCAGCGGTAGCTTCCTGACCCGTATGACCACGTTGATGGCGGTTGTTTTCTTTGTAACAAGTTTTTCGCTGGCAATCTTTGCTAAGCAGCGTGCAGAAGTGGCAGGTGAGGCTGGTATTCCGGTGGTTCAGGAATCCCGTCAAGCACCGGCTGATTCCGTACCTGGTAACGAAGCATCTGCAGATGGCGAAGCCGGGGTCGGGGAGTCACAACTTCCCGATCTCGAGTAAAGGGTGCTGCCCAAGTGGTGGAACTGGTAGACACGCTATCTTGAGGGGGTAGTGGCGAAAGCCGTGCCGGTTCGAGTCCGGCCTTGGGCACCATTATTAAGTACGGCGGCTTGGAGTATCCAGGCCGTTTTTTTTGGTCAGTCCTTGACCACTCCGCGCGGCGTCACTATAATCCGGCGGATATTGGTTGCTGCGATAGTTTCGTGGTGTCCAGGCAGGCCAGGTGTCTGTCGGCAGGGGGCCGGTTTGGGTTGGCTTTCTGCGTATTCTTGCAACAAAAAGCCCCACTCGTAGGGGCTTTTTGATTAAGGGGCCTGGCATAAAGGGCCCTGGTGCATAAAAAGGGCTGATCAACAGCCCTTTTTTTGTTTTTGTGGTACGAAAATCTCAAGACGGAGGCGGCGACACTTGTCAGCCAAGCTTAGACAACTGGAAGACATCCTGCGCCCGGTAGTAGAAGGGCTGGGGTATGAATTCTGGGGTATCGAATATCGTTCCCGGGGCTATCAGTCCATGCTTCGGGTATTCATTGATGATGTCGAGAATGGCATTGGCATCGAAGACTGCGAAAAAGTCAGTCGTCAGGTCAGTGGCGTAATGGACGTGGAAGACCCGATTCAGAGTGAGTACACCCTTGAGGTGTCTTCTCCGGGTATGGACCGGCCATTGTTCCGTCTTGAGCAGTACGAGGCATTTGTTGGTCACCAGGTACAGATCAAGTTGCGCATGGCCTTTGAAGGACGGCGCAAATTTCAGGGGCTGATCAAAGGGATAGAGGGCGACGAAGTCGTGATCGTGGCGGATGACCATGAGTACCTGTTGCCGTTTGACAGTATAGACAGAGCCAACATAATTCCGGTTTTTGAATGACACATTCGAATAAATTTGTAGGTGTATCGATTATTTTTAGGGCAGGGCAATCCAATGAGTAAAGAGATCTTGCTGGTCGTGGAATCCGTCTCGAACGAAAAAGGTGTCGAGAAGGATGTGATTTTTGAGGCGATCGAACTCGCACTCGCTACCGCTGCCAAAAAACGTTATGACGACGAAGAGGCAGACATTCGGGTTTCCATCGATCGCCGGACCGGGGAATATGAAACTTTTCGCCGCTGGCTGGTGGTGGATAACGATGCGGTTCCGGCGCTGGGCACAGAGCTCACCATGCAGGAAGCGGAAGAAATCGACACCAATCTGCGTCCTGGCGACATGCACGAAGAAAAGGTTGAGTCGGTTGCCTTCGGTCGGATTGGTGCTCAGGCTGCCAAGCAGATCATTTTCCAGAAAGTTCGCGAGGCTGAGCGCGCCAAAATTGTCGACAGCTACCGTGACCGCGTAGGCGAGCTGGTGTCTGGTACGGTCAAGAAAGTGACACGTGACAACGTCATTGTAGATCTGGGTGCCAACGCCGAAGCCTTGTTGCCCCGCGAGCACCTGATTCCGCGTGAAACCTTTCGTATGGGCGACCGCGTGCGGGCACTGCTGCTGGAAATTCGTACCGATCACCGCGGCCCACAGCTGATTCTGAGCCGTTCTGATGCTCAGATGCTGATTGAGTTGTTCCGCATTGAAGTACCGGAAATTGCTGAAGAGCTGATTGAAATCCGTGGCGCCGCCCGTGACCCCGGTTCGCGCGCCAAGATTGCGGTTAAAACCAACGATCGCCGTATCGATCCGGTAGGCGCGTGTGTTGGTATGCGTGGCTCCAGGGTGCAGGCGGTATCCAATGAGCTGGGTGGTGAGCGGGTTGATATCGTGCTGTGGGACGATAATCCTGCGCAATTGGTTATCAACTCGATGGCGCCGGCGGAAGTGGCCTCCATCGTGATGGACGAAGATCGTCATACCATGGACGTTGCCGTTGCCGAAGACAATCTGGCTCAAGCCATTGGTCGGAACGGGCAGAACGTTCGTCTGGCGACCGAACTGACCGGTTGGACGTTGAACGTGATGACCGAAGAGGAAGCGGGTGAGCGCCAGGAGCAGGAGTATACTCGACTGGTTGAGCACTTCACCAAGCACCTGGATGTGGATGAAGAATTTGCCAGTGTTCTGATCGACGAGGGCTTTACCTCTATGGAAGAGGTGGCTTATGTGCCGATGGAAGAAATGCTGGCAATTGACGGGTTTGATGAAGACACCGTCACAGAATTGCGGACCCGTGCAAAGGACGTGCTGTTGAACCAGGCGCTGGCAAGCGAAGAAGCCCTGGAAGGCGCGGAACCCGCGGAAGATCTTCTGGAAATGGAAGGCATGGACCGTTCTCTGGCGTTCAAACTCGCCGGTATGGGTGTGCGTACCATGGAAGATCTGGCCGAGCAGTCTGTAGATGACCTGCTCGATATTGAAGGTATGAATGAAGAACGTGCGGGTCAGTTGATTATGACGGCACGTGCACCCTGGTTTGAAGACCAGGCCTGATTCGGGAGAGGAGACCAGTATGGCTGATGTAACGGTAAAACAACTGGCCGCAGACGTAGGCGCTCCCGTGGATCGTTTGCTGAAGCAGATCGTAGAAGCGGGCCTGAAAGCCCGCAGTGAAAACGATGCTGTCACCAGCGATGAGAAGCAGCAGTTGCTGGCGTATCTGAGAAAGAACCACGGCGATGCCGGGGCTGAGCCGCAAAAGATTACACTGAAGCGCAAAACCACCACCACGCTGAAGGCCGGTAAGGCCAAGACTGTGAATGTGGAGGTGCGCAAGCGTCGGACTTATATCAAGCGTGCCGAAACGCAGCCTGAGGAAGCCGAGGCGGAAGTGCAGAAGCTGGAAGACACGGTAGTGCAGCCGGTGGCCGAAACGCCGGTCGTCGAAGAGGCGCCGAAGGTGGCTGCAGAGCAGCCAGAAGAAGTGTCTGCGGCGCCAGAGCCGGAACAGGCTGAGGCCGCACCTGCGGCGAAGAAAGCGCCTGAGCCGGCAACAGCGCCGGAGGACATGCCCATGCCCCCGCCGGAAGACGAAGGCCGGGATCGCAAGCCAAAGAAAAAGAAAGAGAAGGTGCGCGAGCGTAGCGACGATGTCGAAGAAGGCAAGCCCAAGAAGAAACAGGCTGGCCATCGCGGTCCTCGCAGCCGTCCGGTTGACGAACCACTGGTCATTTCTGAGGACGAGGACGATAGCAGCCCTCGTAAGCAGTTGCGGGCTAAAAAGAAACCGAAAGAAAAGCGTCATGCTTTCGAGAGGCCAACCAAGCCCATGGTTAGAGAAGTACAGATACCAGAAGTCATCACCGTCGGTGATCTTGCACAGCGCATGGCGGTAAAAGCCGCCGATGTGATTAAAACGTTGATGGGAATGGGCGTTATGGCCACTATCAACCAGCCGCTGGACCAGGAAACCGCCATGCTCGTCACCGAAGAGCTGGGCCACAAGCCCAGAGCTGTCAGCGACGATGCTCTGGAAGAGGAAGTGCTGAGCAACATCTCTGTGCAGCACGAAGGCAAAGAGAAGATCAAGCGTGCGCCAGTGGTCAGTGTGATGGGTCACGTTGACCATGGTAAGACCTCGCTGCTGGATTACATCCGCCGCACCAAGGTTGCTGCGGGCGAATCCGGTGGTATTACCCAGCACATTGGTGCTTACCACGTTGAAACCGATCACGGCATGGTGTCCTTCCTGGATACTCCGGGTCACGCTGCCTTTACCGCTATGCGTGCCCGTGGTGCCCAGTGCACCGACATCGTTATTTTGGTGGTGGCCGCCGACGATGGTGTTATGCCGCAAACCAAGGAAGCGGTGCAGCACGCCAAGTCAGCCGGTGTACCCCTGGTGGTTGCCATCAACAAGATGGACAAGGAAGGGGTTGATCCTGACCGCATCAAGAACGAACTGGCTGCTCTTGATGTGATTCCGGAGGACTGGGGCGGTGACGTTCAGTTTATCCCGGTTTCTGCCCATACCGGCGCCGGTATCGATGATTTGCTGGAAGCCATTCTGCTGCAAGCCGAAGTGCTGGAGCTTGAAGCATCCCCGGATGCTTCCGCCAAAGGTGTGGTGGTTGAATCCAGTCTGGAACGTGGTCGCGGTTCCGTCGCCACTGTACTGGTACAGAACGGCACCTTGCGCCAGGGTGACATGGTCGTTGCGGGCTCGTTTTTCGGTAAAGTGCGCGCCATGACCGACGAAGCGGGCAAGCCAGTTAAAGACGCTGGCCCGTCGATTCCGGTCGAGATCCTGGGCCTCAACGGCACACCCGATGCCGGTGACGAGTTCTACGCGGTTGCTGACGAAAAGAAGGCGAAAGAGCTGGCAGAATTCCGCCAGACTCGTGAGCGTGAACACCGCTTGCAGCGCCAGCAGGCATCCAAGCTTGAAAACTTGTTCGAGAACATGGGCAAAGATGAGGTTAAAACCCTCAACGTTGTGCTTAAAACCGACGTGCGCGGTTCTCTTGAGGCCATCGTCAAGGCTTTGCAGGATCTGGGTAACGACGAAGTGCAGGTCAAGATTGTGTCGTCCGGTGTTGGCGGTATCGCCGAAACCGACGTCAGTCTGGCCATGGCGACCAACGCCGTTATCTTTGGTTTCAATGTGCGGGCGGATACGGCTTCCAAGCGTCTGGTTGAGCAGGAAGGTCTGGATCTGCGCTACTACAGCATCATCTACAACCTGCTTGATGACGTGAAGGCAGCCCTGACGGGTATGCTGAAGCCCGAGTTCCGGGAAGATATTATCGGTATTGCCGATGTGCGTGATGTCTTCCGTTCACCGAAGTTCGGCCAGGTGGCGGGCTGCATGGTGATCGAAGGTAACGTCTACCGTAACAAGCCGATCCGTGTCCTGCGCGACCACGTGGTGATCTTTGAAGGCGAACTGGAATCCCTGCGTCGCTTCAAAGATGACGTACCGGAAGTTCGTAACGGTATGGAATGTGGTATCGGTGTTAAGGGTTATGACGTGAAAGTAGGCGACCAGATCGAAGTGTTTGATCGCGTCCGTGTTGAACGTCAGCTTGAATCGACGGGGGCCTGATGCCACGGGAATTCAGTCGCATAGATCGCATTGGTGATCAGATGCAACGTGAACTCGCCCAGCTCATCCAGCGTGAGGTGAAAGACCCTCGCGTTGGTATGGTCACAGTGAATGCCGTCAAGGTTAGCCGTGATCTGGGTTATGCGGATATCTATGTTTCGTTGCTGTCTACAGAAGAGCTGACCGAGCAATCTCCAGCCGTGCAAGACTCGCTGTCTGTGCTGAACAGTGCTGCCGGGTTTTTGCGGGGCCAGGTCGGGCGGGCAATGAAATTGCGGGTGGTACCTCAGCTGCGTTTTCATTTCGACAGTCTGCTCAACCAGAGCCGCAAGATGGATCGCCTGATCCGTGAAGCGGTGGGTGATCAGCCCGCCGTTCCTCGGGACGACAACGACGAACCCGTATCCGATAACCCGGAGCGTGACGCTTGAGTCGTAGGCATAAAGGGCGTGAGGTAAACGGCATCCTGGTGATTGATAAGCCCCAGGGTGTCACTTCCAACGGGATTCTCCAGCAGATTAAACGCCTGTACGGTGCTGCCAAAGCCGGCCATACAGGTGCCCTTGATCCTCTCGCCACCGGCGTTCTGCCACTGTGCTTTGGTGAAGCGACCAAGTTCTCCCAGATGATGCTGGACAGTGACAAGGCCTACGTAACCACCGCTCGTTTGGGTGTGCGGACAGAAACTGGTGACAGCGAGGGGGCGGTGGTTGAAGAAAAGCCAGTGCCCGCGCTGACTGCAGCAGAGGTCGAGGCAGTCCTGGAGAACTTCCGTGGCGAGATCCAGCAGGTTCCCTCCATGTACTCGGCGCTCAAGCACAAGGGCCGACCGCTCTATGAGTATGCCCGGGAAGGTATTGAGATTGAGCGTCCGGCCCGTCCGGTTACCATCTATGAGCTGAAACTGCTGGCGGTTCGTGACAACGAGCTCGACATGGCGGTTAGCTGCACCAAGGGTACGTACATACGCTCATTGGTGGAGGACATTGGTGCAGCACTGGGCTGTGGCGGTCATGTCATTGCCTTGCGGCGCACCCTGGCGGCAGGCTACAGCCTGTCACAAGCCCATAATGTCGAAGCCCTGGAGGCCATGCGGGAAAATGGCGAGAGTCTGGATGGGCTGCTACTGCCGCCGGAAAGTGCTCTCACCATGTTCCCGGAGTACCGGTTGTCGGGCTCGTCGCTGGTATCGATATTGAACGGACAACCGGTTAGAATACCGGATCAGCCCTTTGAAGGTCTCGTGCGTGTCTACGGCGATCGTTCCTTTGTCGGGTTGGTAGAAGCTCTGCCGGAAGGTGACGGTACCAATCTGGTGCCTCGCCGTCTGGTCAAGAATAACGGCAATTAACATCGCCGTTGAATAGCCGGGCTGTAGAGATGCGCGGTTCGGCCGGATGTATCAGCATCGCAACCAATGAGGTGTAATATGGCACTTTCTGCCAATGAGAAAGCACAGATCGTTAATGATTATCAGCAAGCTGATGGCGACACCGGTTCCCCTGAAGTTCAGGTGGCACTGCTGAGCGCTAACATCAACAAGCTGCAGGATCACTTCAAAGCCAACAAGCAGGATCACCATTCCCGCCGCGGCCTGATCCGGATGGTAAACCAGCGTCGTAAGCTGCTGGACTACCTGAAGCGTAAAAACGCTGACCGTTACCTTGAGCTGATCAAGCGTCTGGGTCTGCGTCGCTAATCCGGTTTAACGACCTGACGGCTGGCCCGGAATTGTCCGGGTTCAGCCGAGCTTCTCTCCCGCTGTCTGTGCTTACCCGTTATGGGGAAGCCGGAAAGCGAATTTGCTGCAGTTGATTTGTCAGTGACACCGAAGGATTTTTCCTGTCGTAATGGAAAGCCGAAATTGATAGCAGGTTGTTGAAAAACCCGGGTGCAGCAGCTTATAACTGCGCGCCTCGCCGGGGTTTTGCAACAGCCTGTTAGCTTTCAGACGGGCTGCCTTTGGTTCACAGATTGAGCTGCTGCGGTGATGGACACACGAGTACGGATGAATTGGTCATCCGGCCCTGGATCAACAGTCGAAAAGCAGGAGTTAATAGTGGATCTGCAACCACGTACGAAAACGTTTGAAATGGGTGGCGAAACCTTCACCCTGGAAACTGGCCGTGTTGCCCGTCAGGCTACCGGTTCTGTTCTTGTTACCACCGGTGACACCTCCGTTCTGGGCACCGTTGTGGGTGCCAAAGACGCCAAGCCGGGTCAGCCTTTTTTCCCGCTGACCGTTAACTACTTCGAAAAAACCTACGCTGCGGGCAAAATCCCTGGTGGGTTCTTCAAGCGTGAAGGCCGTCCCTCCGAGAAAGAGACGCTGACCTCGCGCCTGATCGATCGTCCGATCCGTCCGTTGTTCCCGACCGGTTTCATGAACGAAGTTCAGGTCATCCTGACGGTCATGTCGGCCAACAAGAACCACGATCCTGATATCGCCGCCATGCTGGCGGCTTCTGCCGCACTGGCTATTTCAGGTATTCCGTTTGACGGTCCGATCGGTGCTGCCCGCGTTGGTTTCACCAACGAGAAAGGCTACTTCCTGAACCCGACTTTCGAAGAACTGCAAACCTCCGTGCTGGACATGGTCGTTGCCGGTACTGAAGACGCGGTTCTGATGGTTGAGTCTGAGGCCAAAGGCCTGAGCGAAGATCAGATGCTGGGTGGTGTACTTTACGCTCATCAGGAAATGCAGACTGCGGTTACCGCGATCAAGGAATTCGCCGCTGAAAACGGCAAGCCCCGTTGGGATTGGCAGCCAGAGCAGGTCGACAATGAGCTGCTTAACAGCATCAAGGCAGAGTTCGGTGGCGCCATCGAAGAAGCCTATGCCATTCGTGACAAGATGGCCCGTTACACCCGTCTGGGTGAAATCAAGGCTGGCGCTGTTGAAAAGCTGGCCGGTGAAGAGGAAGGTCAGCCTTCCGCAGAGCTGGTCAAGAAGTACTTTGGCAAGGTCGAAAAGTCGGTAGTTCGTCAACAGGTTATCGAAGGCAAGCCGCGTATTGACGGCCGCGACAACAAGACCGTGCGCCCGATCGAAGTGGAAGTAGGCATCCTACCGTCTGTTCACGGTTCTGCGCTGTTCACCCGCGGTGAGACCCAGGCTATCGTAACAGCCACTCTGGGTACCACCCGTGACGTTCAGATCATCGACGCCCTGGAAGGTGAGCGTAAGGATCCGTTCCTGTTCCACTACAACTTCCCTCCGTACTCGGTAGGTGAAGCTGGTCGTGTCGGTACTCCGGGTCGTCGTGAGGTTGGTCACGGTCGTCTGGCCAAGCGTGGCGTGTTGGCGGTTATGCCGACTCTGGAAGAGTTCCCGTATGCCATTCGTGCGGTATCCGAGATCACAGAGTCCAACGGTTCCAGTTCCATGGCATCTGTTTGTGGTTCCAGTCTGGCGCTGATGGACGCGGGTGTACCGATCAAGGCTGCAGTTGCCGGTATCGCTATGGGTCTGGTCAAGGAAGGCGACAAGTTCGCGATTCTGACCGACATTCTGGGTGATGAAGATCACCTGGGCGACATGGACTTCAAGGTTGCCGGTACCAAAGAGGGCATCACTGCCCTGCAGATGGACATCAAGATCAACGGCATCACTGACGAGATCATGGAGCTGGCTCTGGAGCAGGCTCACGAAGCTCGCCTGCATATCCTGGGCGAGATGAACAAGGTGATCTCCGAGCCGCGTGCCGAGCTGTCTGATCGTGCGCCGAGCATTACCACCATCAAGATCCATCCGGACAAGATCCGTGACGTCATTGGTAAGGGCGGTTCTGTAATCCGTTCTATCTGTGAAGAGACTGGCGCGTCTATCGATCTGGATGACGATGGCAACGTGAAGATCTATGCCGATAACGCAGAAGCCGCTCAAGCTGCTGTCAATCGCGTGAAGGAGATCACCGCCGAGATCGAAGTGGGCGCACTCTACAAGGGCCGCGTTGAGCGGATTGTCGAGTTCGGTGCGTTTGTGAACATCTTGCCAGGCAAGGATGGTCTGGTGCACATTTCCCAGATCTCTGAACGCCGTATCGAGAACGTGACTGACGAGCTGAGCGAAGGTCAGGAAGTTCTGGTCAAGGTACTGGATGTGGACAATCGTGGCCGCGTTAAGCTGTCCATGAAGGAAGTTAAGGAAGGCGAGCAGCCGACTGACTTCGCTGACTAAGGTTTCTTAGTCCGTTGTATGAAAACCCGCCCTTCGGCGGGTTTTCTCGTTTATGGGCGGTCTTGTTTGGATGTTGTGCGGAGATTGGGAAGGCCTTTTCAAAAGACGCTACGAGCACATCCATGTGCGCTTCTTTCGGGCCGTCCCTGGCCCTCAAGACTTTTGAAAGGGCCTTCCCAACCTCCGCGCCAGACATTTTCCTGGCTGCTTGTTAGTCTCCTTTTTTCCGTGTTATTTCGTGTTCTTCCGTGGCAAAAACTGTCTTTCCATAAACTCTAACATCGCCTCCCGATACGCCGGAATGATAAACGTCGCCCCGTGGGGCGTATCGGTGCTGAGAAATTCCTTCGGCTGCTTGGCCGCCTGATAAAGTCTCACCCCATGCTCAAACGGAATAATGCCGTCCCGCTCGCTGTGGATGATCATCACCGGCACCGGCGAGATGGCGGCAATCCGGTCCACTCCCTCGTAGTCGTCGGGTATGGTCTGGCTCAGGGGAATGTGGAAGGGCCAGGTTAACCAGAATTCGCCAAGTTTTTCCCGTGCGATCAGGCGGAAGCCGGAGAAGGTGCCGTCGAGGATCACGCCGTTGAGGGCGGGTTGTTCGTCCCGCTGGACCCATTCGCTGGCGAGGGCGATGCCCAGGGCGCCACCGAGGCTTTGGCCGAGCAAGAACAGTGGCTGGTGGCTTTCGCCTTGGCGCTGCGCCAGCCAGCGCAGGCCGGTTTCGACGTCGTGCAGGGAGCCTTCGATGTCCGGGGCACCGCTAGACTGGCCGTAGCCGCGGTAGTCGATGGTGAAGACGTTATAGCCTTGTTCGGGCAGCCAGGCGACGTTGAAGATGTGGGCGCTGACGTTCTGGGCGTTGCCGTGCAGGTAGTAGATGGTGCCTTTGGCGGGTTCTTCGGACATCGCGGGTAGCCACCAGCCGTGCAGGGTTTCGCCGTCGGCGGTGTCGAGGTAGACGTCTTGGTAGTCCAGGTTGAGCCGGTCCGGGGTGATGTAGGTCACTTTGTCCGGGTAGAAGAAGACGCTGCTGCAGCTGGTCAGCAGCACGACCAATGCCAGTGCGGCGGTCCGGGCGCTGAGTGTGACTGCGCGTTGGATAAAACGCTGGCTCAGAAGTAAGCGTGGATGCCGGCCTGCCATAGGCTTTGGTACCTGTCGAAGTGGTCTTCCCGGGTGAATTCGGCGAACAGGCTGAATTCCCGGCCGATGTGCAGATTGCCTTTCAGGTAGAGCTGATCCTGGCGGTGCTGGCTGTTGATGATCCAGGCTTTGGTTTTGGCGCCGGCCAGCAGGCTGAAGCGGTTGTTCTGGTGCAGCAGGCCGAGGTCTGCGCCCGGGGCAAAGTCGTGGCCGCGGCGGAGGTCGTCGTCGATTTCCAGGTCGGCGGTGGCGACGGCAAAGGCCTGGGTGTACTGGCCCAGGCTCCAGCTGCCGCCGGCGCCGCCTTCAAGGTAGGGCGTAAACACCCGGTCGGTGCCGGTGTCGGTGCGGCGGCCGCCAAAGCCAACCTGCCAGGAAAGGGGCGAGAAGAACGGGTTGCGGGGGCTCAGGGAACGTATCTCCACGCCGACAAGCTGTTCGACCTGAAGCTCGTTATTGTTGTGGTAAAGGCGCGCGTCCAGTCTCAGAAATTGCAATTGCGCCCCGGTGCGGTATCCCGCCGGAGGGTCGAGCACGTCGTGGTAGGCGGGGCGCAGGGTCAGCTGGGTGAACGCCTGATGCTCCAGTTGCCCGGAGCCCAGACTGACTCGGAAGGTGTCGTGGCCCTGATCATCCCGAATTTTGGGTTCGGGAGCCGGCGGAATTTTCTGAGCGTTTTCGAGCCGGCTGCGAGACACCAGTAACTGGTGCGACAGCGGCGCGGCAAACTCTCTTGGCCAGCCTTTGGCTTCGCTCTGGTAACGCACGTAGTCATAAGTGGCGTCCAGCACCCAGGCGCGCTCCTGATCCGACAGCTGCTGCATTTCAGGGCCGTCCACTTGCACGTAACCATTGGCGATCGCCGCCGCGATGGTCTGATGATCCCGGGGCAGGGTGTCCAGGCTGTGGCTGACGGCGGTGGCGGCTGACGGCCGGTAGCGAACGCTCTCCACCAGGTCGGCATCGCGCACCCAGCGCACGGTGTCGGACGGAATGGCGTGCGTGCTGACTTCGTCCAGCAGGTCGGTGCCGGGGCGGGCCGCATCAATCAGCGCCAGCAGCCGGTAGGCGCAGTTTTCGTCGAAAAAATAATAGTCGAAATTCTTGTCCTGAATTTCCCAGGTGTGGGCGAGCAGGGTGTCGACCTCAGGCTGGCTCAGGTTCAAGGTGTATTCCCACAGATCCCGGTGCTCGATGTCGTTATACAGCCGGATCATCTCGTAGTATGGACGGATGGAGGTTATGCCCGGATAACCACCGAAGATGCCCCGGTAGGCAAACAGCAGCTCACTGTCGTGCTCGGCGGCGTCGGCCGCGTAGGAAATGGTGTTGGCTAGCAGCAGATCGGCTTCGGTATCGTCTTGGGGTGGGTCGAGCCGCAGAAAGGTGTGGCCGAACATGGAAGACGGGCTGTTCAGGTAAGACGCCGCAAACACCAGGGTGACTTTTTCGGTGTTCAGTGCCTCGAACCATTCTTCATAGGCCGGGCAGTCCGCCGAAGTGCTCGGTAAATTGAGCTGCTCACGCAACCAGGCGTCTCGGGCCGGGAAGCGGCAGCTGGCGTGGTCATCGCCACCACCGGGTTGTTGTATCGCCTCAAGCGTGGCGGCCAGTTCGTCCCGGGGGGAAGTTTTGCCGTTCTCGCTCAGGAAAAATGCTGGATCATCCGCCTGGCTAGTGTGGCCGGAGCCGAGAGTGTCTTCATGATAGTGACCGAGCGTCAGCCAAACCGGGTGCTTGTGGAGTTGTTCGGGTGTGGCGGCGATAGCTGCCTGCGTTGCGAGAGAACATGCAAGCCAGAGTGCGGCTTGCCCAGTGCGCAAGGGGTTGCCCATAGGAAAAGTGTGCGTCCGGTTTGATTGGGAGAAGCGATTGCGCGCCATCCATGGCGCTTACGGAATCCATTAATTGACAGATATCAGGCCGCTACGTACTTGCTCAGCGACTCGTTCTGTTCCAGTAGCGAAACGATAGCATCAACCGCCTCGCCAGATGTGGTATCGGCGTTCGGGAAGATTAGGGCGAAGTTGTCTTGCAGGACTTTGCGGAAGGAATCACGATCTGCCTGACCAACGCCAAGAAGAACGGCCAGAGTGTCGAGGTTCTCGCCAGTACCGCGGGACATATCTCGGGCTACTTTATCGATGTTGCTGTCCATATACATGGCCATGGACTGAACGGACTGGTTGGTCTGACAGCCGAGAGTACCGGTCGTCATGCCAAAGGTCTGGTTGCCGAAGGTTCCGTTAGTGGTTGCGGCCAGTACGTGTGGGGCAATACCGGACTGTCCTTTCCAGATCATGGCGCCTACACCACAACCTGGTTGTGCGAATGCCATGGAGGATGCGCCAAGAAGAATTGCACCTGCGATCAGTTTTTTCATTATCCACTCCTTTATGTGGTTTTTTGCTTGCGTCGCAAAACACCTAACGTCAGAACGGTTAAACCGGTTAGGTGAGAGCGGCCCGGAAGGGAAAAGCCCTGCGCTATAGACCGCTCATTTGAGTATAGACGATATTTTAATAACACAAGTTAGTCATAACGCGCCACTGCTGGATGGTTGTTTTACAACCAAATAGTCTAAAAAGTAATCGATTATGCGGTATTGTTATATATAGCCCTGTTCCGTATAGTGTGTTGGCCAAGAAGGCTTTAAAAAACACATGGAGACATCATTATGAAAAAAGTTCTTATTGCATCTGGCCTGGTCCTGGCTGGCGCGCTGTCTGGCTGTAGTTCACTGAATACCAGTGCACCTTCCTTGCCGTTGACCGGTGGTGTAACTACCGACATCAAGGCGGACATCGAAATTGGTGAAAAAATCACCGGCAAGTCTTCCGTAACTCAGTTGTTCGGTCTTTTGACTCTGGGCGCAGAAAGTGAGTATGCGGATGGTATTTCTTACGGTGTGAACGGCACAGCTTCCTCATTCCTGCCGATCGGCGGAGCCTCCCTGACTGAGAAGGTTAAAGCTGCTGCTGCCTACAACGCCATCACCGAATCTGGTGCTGACGTGATCGTGGCTCCTCGTTACACAGTTAAAGAAGAAGGCTACGGCTTCTTCGGTACCATTGACGTAACGGTCGAAGGCTACAAAGGCACCATCAAGAGCATTAAGTAACGCGTCTTGATTTAGCCAACAAAAAAGCCGGAACGGGCCTATCCCGTTCCGGCTTTTTTGTTGGCTGGCAATGATCACCTCCCCAGATACGCCTCCCGCACTTCCGGGTTCGCCAGCAGATTCTTGCCGGTGTCATGCAGTCGTATGCGGCCTGTCTCCAGTACATAGCCCCGGTCAGCCAGGTTCAGCGCCTGGTGGGCGTTCTGCTCGACCAGAAACACGGTAATGCCTTCTTCCCGCAAGTGACCGATGATCTGGAAAATCTGCTGGATGATGATGGGCGCGAGCCCCAGTGATGGCTCATCCAGAATGATCATTTTGGGTTTGCTCATCAGCGCGCGGCCGATGGCGAGCATTTGTTGCTCGCCACCAGACATGGTGCCGGCACGCTGGTGTTCCCGTTCTTTCAGGCGGGGGAACAGCTCGTACACGTGGTCCAGACTTTTGCGGATCTCGGCTTTGGTGTTGAAGAACCCGCCCATGTGCAGGTTTTCTTCAACGGTCAGGCCGGAGAATACTCGCCGGCCTTCCGGCACAATGGCAATGCCCGAGCGCATGATGTTGGAAGTGGCTTCGTTGGTGATGTCTTTACCTTCCAGGATGATGCGCCCGGAGCTGGCCTGGGGGTTGCCGCAGACCGTCATCAGCAAAGTGGTTTTGCCGGCGCCATTGGCGCCAATCAGAGACACAATCTCACCTTGCTTAACTTCAACGGAAACCCCGTGCAGCGCCTCGATTTTGCCGTAGTGAGTGTGAACGTCTTCCAGTACTAGCATGGTTTGTCCTCAGGCCTCGCCCAGGTAAGCTTTGATCACGTCGTCGTTCTGGCGGACTTCGCTCGGGGTGCCGCTGGCCAGCGGCCGGCCCTGGTTGATCACGGTAATCCGGTCAGAAATGTCCATCACCAGGCTCATATCGTGCTCGATCAGCAGCACGGAAACGTTGTAGTCCTCTTTCAGGCTGACAATCAGTTGGTTGAGCTCTTTGGTTTCCGCCGGGTTCAGGCCTGCGGCCGGTTCGTCCAGCATCAGCAGTTTGGGTTCAGTCACCATGCAGCGTGCAATTTCCAGGCGTCGCTGCTGGCCGTAGGCCAGGTTGCCGGCGTCGCGGTTGGCCAGTTCGAGCAGGCCGACGCGGTCCAGCCAGTAGGCAGCCCGGTCCAGTGACTTTTTTTCTCGTTCCCGGTAATTCGGGGTTTTGATCAGGCCGGCCAAAAGATTGGTGTTCAGGTGCCGGTGTTGGGCCACCAGCAGATTTTCAACCACGCTCATCTGATTGAACAGGCGTACGTGCTGGAAGGTACGCACCATGCCCAGTCGGGAGATTTTGTAATCCGGTTTGCCTTGTACCTCCCGGCCTTCAAACAAAATTTTGCCTCCGGTCGGCTTATAAAAACCGCTGAGGCAGTTGAACACGGTGGTTTTTCCGGCACCGTTCGGGCCGATGACGGAAACAATCTCATGCTCCTGAATATCCAGGCTTACCTGGTCTACTGCCAGCAGGCCGCCGAAGCGCATGGACAGATTCTGAACGTCTAACATGTCTGTCACTCCTGCCTTTTGAGTTCAATGTGAGTTCGGCGCATGGGCATCAGGCCCTGCGGTCGCCAAACCATCATCAGCACCATCGCAGCACCGAACACCAGCATGCGGTAGTCAGAAAACTCACGGGCCAGCTCGGGCAGAATGGTGACGGCAATGGCAGCCAGGATCACACCAAGCTGTGAGCCCATCCCCCCCAGCACCACAATGGCCAGGATGATGGCCGACTCAAGGAACACAAAAGACTCGGGGCTGATAAAACCCTGCTTGGAGGCAAACACAGTTCCGGCAAAACCGGCAAAGAAGGCGCCGATGGTGAACGCTGACAGTTTGACGGCGGTGCGGCTCAAGCCCAGTGAGCGGGCGGCAATTTCATCCTCCCGCAGGGCTTCCCAGGCACGGCCAACGGGCATGCGCATCAGGCGGCGAATTACCAGAGCGGTAATGACGGCGAGCACCAGGGCAATCAGATACAGGAAAATCACCTTGTGCTCACCACTGTACGCAATGCCGAAGGTGTCGTGGAAGGAGGTGTTGCCTTCTTCCTTCACCCTGCGGCCAAACTCCATGCCGAACAGGGTGGGTTCCGGTATGCCGCCGATACCGTTAGGACCACCCGTGACCGCAGTCCAGTTGTTCAGCAGGATGCGGATAATTTCGCCGAAGCCGAGGGTGACGATGGCCAGATAATCGCCTCGCAATCGCAGTACCGGGAAGCCGAGTACTAGCCCGAACAGGGCTGCGAACAGGGCGCCCAGCGGCAGTGCCATCCAGAATGAGATGCCCATGTACTGGGACAGCAACGCGAAGGTGTACGCGCCCACTGCGTAGAAGGCGACGTAGCCCAGGTCCAGCAGGCCGGCCAGACCAACCACCACGTTCAGGCCGAGTGCCAGCATCACGTAGATTAACACCAGAGTGGCCAGGTCAACCGAGCCGCGGGATACGAAGAACGGCCAGAACAGGGCCAAGACAATGATGCCGGTCAGTACCCAGGATTCCAGTTTGACCCTTCTGGCCTGAGGCATTGGCTCCCGCCCCGCCAGGGGGTTCAGCCTGGGTGCTTTGCTCAAGCTTGCCATGATGGTGTCACGGTAAAGCTGGAAAGCAAATACCGCCACCGAGGCCAGAAAAATGATGATAATGGTGCTGGCATCCGCCCCTTCCAGACCAACGCGGGTGCCCTGCGCCACCAGGTTGAGACCGAGGATGGGGTAGGCGACCACCAGCGTGACCACTGCACAGAACAAGGCGTGTTTAACATTATGTGCTGCCATCAGATCTTCTCAACCTCCGGTTTGCCAAGCAGTCCGGTTGGTTTGAACAGCAGGATCAGGATCAGCAGGCTGAACGCCACTACATCTTTGTACTCGCCGCTCAGATAGCCGGAAGTCATGCTTTCCGCGACTCCCAAAATCAGGCCGCCAAGCATGGCGCCGGGAATACTGCCGATGCCGCCAAGCACCGCTGCGGTGAAGGCCTTGAGGCCGGCGATAAAGCCGAACAGCGGGTCAACCGAGCCGTAGTACATGCCCAGCAACAGCCCCGCGACGGCCGCCAAGGCAGCGCCAATGACAAAAGTTGCGGAAATAATGCGGTTAGTATCGATGCCGAGCAGGTTGGCCATGCCCAGATCTTGAGACACGGCCCGACACGCACGGCCGATGCGCGAGCGTGAGATAAATAACGAAAGCACCGTCATACAGATTAACGTGGTGATGAAGATGGTGATCTGCATGTAAGAGATAGACATCTGAAAGCCTTCGCCACTGCCAAACCGAAAACTTCCATCGATCAACGCCGGAAAGCCGATGTTGCGAGAACCCTGGGCCAGGTGGACATAATTTTGCAGAAATATCGACATGCCAATGGCGGAAATCAGTGGGATAAGCCGATGCCGGCCGCGTACCGGCCGGTACGCCACCCGCTCCACCGCCCAACCCATAGAACTGGAGACAATGATGGCACAGAGCAGTGCGACGATCAGGATCAGCGGTAGCCAGGCAATACCCAGGGTGGCCAGTCCAGTAATGGCGATCAGTGCCGTATAGGCGCCAATCATGTAGATCTCACCATGAGCGAAATTGATCATGCCGATGATGCCGTAAACCATGGTGTAACCGATGGCGATCAGAGCATAGGTACTGCCGATCGTCAGCCCGTTAATGAGCTGCTGTGAAAAATAGAGGAGGTCTTGCATCAGTGTGGAACTCCGAATGCCTGGTGTCCGCACTCCTCGTACCCTTGCCGCGGTGTCCGGCGGGTAGCAAAGCGGAACAGCAGAAGCCCAGAAAAACACCTTCCCTCCGGGTTGCGGCAGGAAGGTGTTCTCATGTTTACCGTTTGTTAACGATTTTGGCTCAGTTTACTGGAGTTTTGCTGCCGTCTGTATGCCATTCGTAGACCACAAATTCGAAGGACTCCATGTCCCCGGCCTGGTCAAACTGAACGGTGCCGATGGGTGTTTCGAAGGTTCCGGCCCGCAGGGCTTTGGCCACTTCAAACGGGTCTTTAGAGCCGGCCTGCTCAATGCCGTCGGCAATCAGCTGAACGGCCGCGTAAGAGGTCAGTACGAACGGGCCGGAGGTGTCTTCACCCTTGGCGGCAAAGGCGGCGACCAGATCCTGGTTTTCCTCTTTTTCGTCAAAGCTCGGTGGCAGAGTAACCAGCAGGCCCTCGGCGGCTTCACCGGCGATGGTGTTGATGTCTTTGTTGCCAACCCCTTCCGGGCCCATGAACTTGGACGATACGTCACCCTGGCGCGCCTGGCGCAGAATCAGGCCCAGCTCCGGGTGGTAACCACCGTAGTAAACGAAATCGACGTTGGCTTGTTTGATCTTGGTGACCAGTGACGAGAAGTCCTTGTCGCCGGCAGTAATGCCTTCGAACATGGCCACGTCAACGCCGGCATCACGCAGTGTATCGCGCACGGCGGTGGCGATGCCTTCACCATACTGCTGCTTGTCATGAATGACGGCCACCCGGTTCGGGTTCTGGCTGACGATGAAATTGCCGGCCACCGGCCCCTGCATGCTGTCCAGACCGATGGTGCGGAATAACAGCTCATAACCGCGCTGGGTGATTTCCGGGCTGGTGGATGCCGGAGTGATCATCAAGATGCCTTCGTCTTCATAGATGTCGGACGCAGGTTGGGTGGAGCTGGAGCACAGATGGCCAACTACGTATTGGACGCCCTCGTTCACCAATCGGTTGGCCACGGTGACGGCCTGTTTGGGGTCGCACACGTCGTCCACTTCAATGCCCACGAGCTGTTCGCCCATCACGCCGCCGTCGGCGTTGATTCGCTCAATGGCCATGCGGGCGCCAGAGAACTGCATGTCACCATACTGGGCAACAGGGCCGGTCATCGGGCCGGCAATGCCAATGCGAATTTCAGCGGCGGCCTGGCCGGCCGCCATCAGGGCAACGGACGCGCCGACTGCAGTAGCGAGTTTCTTTACGGACGTTTTCATCGTGTCATTCCTGTTCAGGTCAGGGTTATTGTTATGTTCTCAGAGACTTAAACAAACACCACAGCCTACTGCTTGTCAAGCAGATCAGGCCAGAGTGGCTCCGGAACACAAAATTGCTGCTCGTGGTTAAGCCAGCAAGGATTGTGCCGGTCTCTGTGATGCTAGGCGTCCGTACTGTCGTCCTGGTCAGTAAAGACGAGATTCCTGAAGCTCTCGTGATCCTGCAGCTGTTTGAAACTTGGGTCAACAGACGCATCGTCGCGGTAGGCCTCAGAGATTTCGAGGGCTTTGGCCAATGTGTTGGTGGCATCTTCCCAGCGACCGATCTCTGCGTAGGCGCAGGCCAGCTGGTAAAGAGCATGGCCGTTTTCCGGTGCCAGCTTCAGCGCTCGCTGACACAGACTGATGGCCCACAGGGGTTCGCGTATTTCCAGAACCGCGTCGGCCTTGTAGCTGAGTGCTTCGACATCGTCTGGGCGCAGGTCGAGAATCTGGTCATAGGCGGTGATCTTGTTCTGATGTGATGTTTCCTGGCTTGCTTTTAACCAGAGCCCGTGCACCTCGTTGGTGCGTTCAATGTCGACCTGGTTCTGGTGGATAATCTCGGATTTCAGCTGCAACTGTTCTTCGATGAACTTCAACCGGGTTTCATATTCTACTACCAGTTCGTTAACGCGTTTTTCCGCCAGGGTGGTGAGCTGGTTGCGCATGTCGCGGATGGAGTTCCAGCCGATAACCACGAGAATAGAGGTGGCAGCGGCAATCAGGTAAAAGAAGTAGGTAACGGTGTCGGCGGCGTAAGACATGGTTTTGTCCGCCACAGACAGTTCTTTCTCGACAACCTTTTCAATCAGCTCTGCGCGGGTGTCCTGCATTTCCTTGCGGATGGCCTTGGTCTCGTCCAGCAGGTACAGCTCCACAAACGGGGTGTACATGGGCTTTTCCAGGGTTCTGATGCTTTCCTCGACATCTTCGGGAGTCAACTCTTTATCCGGCCCCAATTCTCGTTGCTGGGCGTGGATGTTACCGACCATGGCGAAGGCAAGAACGAGCGCGAGGTAATACCTGATCATCAACCGTTTCCGTTTGTGGGTGAATGGCAAAGGCGTGACCTTAGCATAGTGGCTGGCAGAAATAATGCCGCATGGCGGCGGGTTAATAGTGGTGCTGCAAAACACGAAGCAAGTTAGGTGATATTGCCCACTTGCAATCGTCAGAATAACGACCTCTAATAATTAGAGGTATAAATAATGGGCTTATTCTGGAGTGGTAGTGTGAAGAATTACGAGCAGGTGTTGGTGGCACTTCGGCGGGTGATCCGGGCAACGGATCTGCATTCCAAGCGATTGAGCAAGCACGCCGGGCTCACCGGGCCGCAGTTGCTGATTATGCGTACCATCCGGGACCTGGGGGAGGTGACCATCGGCACCATCGCCGAGAGTGTCAGCCTTAGCCAGGCGACGGTGACGACGATTCTGGACCGGCTGGAACTGCGCAAGCTGGTGTATCGGGTGCGCAGCACTCAGGACAAGCGCAAAGTGCACGCCCACCTGACCGAAGCCGGCGCCGAGCTGCTGGCCCGCGCGCCGAATCCGTTGCAGGAAGATTTTATCCAGAAGTTCCAGAGCCTGGCGGAATGGGAGCAGACCATGATTCTGGCCTCCCTGCAGCGTGTGGCCAATATGATGAACGCCGACGATATCGACGCCTCGCCGTTGCTGACCGTCGGCTCGGTGCTCAAGGACGATGGCTGGAAAGAGAAAGCCTGAAATCTGGAGTCTGGTCCTGGGTGGGGTGGCTGTTTTCTTTGGAAAAACAACTCGCTTCGCTCAGGCATCTTTTTCCGGCATAAAACAGCCACCCCACCCAGGACCGATCAGACTTGTGAGGGTGGCTCCGATGCCAGCTACGGGGTCAGTCCCCGAATGGGGACTGACCCCAATCGTACCAACTGAACCTTACCTGAACCCGGATCAATGCACGCTGGCATCACTTCGGGGCTTGTTACCAAAACAAACCTGAAACACATCGTTATAGTTCCTGGCAAAGTTCACCGTCAGCCCCTCCTTCAGGTAATCCGGCAGCTCCTCGTAATCGCCCCGGTTGGCTTCCGGTAGAATCAGGTTATTGATTTTCTGGCGCCTCGCCGCAATCACCTTTTCCCGAATACCGCCCACCGGCAGCACCTGACCGGTTAGCGTCAGTTCGCCGGTCATTGCCAGATTTTGCTGCGGCGCTTCCCTTCGGGCAATGGAGAGCAGGGCGGTGGCCATGGTCACGCCAGCGCTGGGGCCGTCTTTGGGTGTCGCACCTTCCGGTACATGCAGGTGCACGAACGACTTGTCGAAGAAGGTTGGGTCACCCTTGAAGCGCTTGAGATTGGACGATACATAGCTGTAGGCGATCTCGGCTGACTCCCGCATGACCTCGCCCAGTTGTCCGGTCAGTTTAAAGCCGCGCTGGTTGGTGTGAATGCGAGAGGCTTCAATGCTCAGGGTGGCGCCGCCCATAGCGGTCCAGGCCAGGCCGGTAATCACACCAGTGCCTTTTAGGGATTTCTCTTTACGGAACGCTGGCTGGCCGAGATAACCGAGCAGATCGGAGACGCCTACCTTCACCGGCTCGCCGGGATGCTCCAGCAATCGGACAATGCCTTTACGGACAATCTTGTGCAGCAGTTTCTCCAGATTACGCACGCCGGCTTCCCGGGCGTAGCCCTCAATCACCTGGCGAATCGCCGCATCGGAAATGTTCAGCTGCTTTTTCAGTAAGCCGGCCCGCTTCAGCAGGCGTGGCAACAGGAAATGCTTGGCGATGGCCAGTTTTTCTTCGGCGATGTAGCCGGACAGGCGGATTACGTCCATCCGGTCGAGCAGCGGCCGGGGAATGGTGTCCAGCTGGTTGGCAGTGCAGATGAACAGTACCTTGGACAAGTCCATGCGCACATCCAGGTAATGATCGAGAAAGTCCTTGTTCTGTTCCGGATCGAGGGTTTCCAGCAGGGCAGAGGCCGGGTCGCCCTGGTAGGACGAGCCGATCTTGTCGATCTCATCCAGCATGATCACCGGGTTGGCCACCTTACTGTCTTTCAGGGCCTGCACGAACTTGCCCGGCATGGCGCCGATGTAGGTGCGGCGATGGCCCTTGATCTCGGCTTCATCGCGCATACCGCCGACGCTGAACCGGTAGAACTCCCGGCCCAGGGCATCGGCCACCGAGTGGCCGATGGAAGTTTTGCCTACCCCTGGCGGGCCCACCAGCAAGAGTATGGAACCACTCACTTCGCCCTTGAAAGTGCCTTCCGCCAGGAACTCGATGATGCGGTCTTTAACATCGCCCAGACCGTCGTGATCCCGGTCCAGTATCCTGCGGGCTTCGGCCAGGTTGAAGTGATCCTGCGAATGCACGCCCCAGGGCACCTGGGTGATCCAGTCCAGATAATTCCGGGTAACGCCGTACTCTGGCGAGCCCTGTTCCAGCACCCGGAGTTTCTGAACTTCATCCTTGAAGCGTTCCTGCACCGCCTCTGGCGGGTTGAGTTTGGCCATGCGCTCTTCAAAGCGCTCCACATCGGCGGTCTTGTCGTCCTTGGCAATGCCCAGCTCGCGCTGGATCACTTTCATCTGTTCGCGCAGGAAGAATTCGCGCTGGTGCTTTTGCACCTTCTCGCTGACTTCCTCGTTGATTTCCGTCTGCAGGCGGGCCACTTCCTGCTCTTTGCGCATCAGCAGCAACACCTTCTCCATGCGCCGGAGCAGGGGCACGGTGTCCAGTACGTCCTGAAGCTCGGGGCCGGGGGCGCTGGTCATGGAGGCGCCAAAGTCCGCCAGTGGCGAGCTGTCCTCCGGGCCGAAGCGGGACAGGTACTGCTTAACGTCTTCACCGTAGAGCGGGTTGGTGCGCAGCAGCTCCTTGATCGCGCCGATGATGGCCAGGGTGTAGGCCTTGAGTTCGGCGGTCGGTTCTTCCGGTTCCTCCGGGTATTCCACTTCCACCAGATAGGGCGGGCGGCGGCGCAGCCACTGAACAATCTTGAAGCGCTGCAGGCCTTGGGCAATAAACTGCACTTTGCCGCTTTCGTTCTGGGCCTGGTGCACCCGCACTGCACAGCCCATAGTTTCCAGCGCCTTGCTGTCGGGAATGCCGGATTCCGACTCCGGGTCTTCGACAAAGCAGATGCCCAGCATCTTGTGGTCGGTTTCAGCGACCCGCTTGAGGGTTTCTTGCCAGGGATCTTGATTGACCACCACCGGCTGAACCTGTGCAGGGAAGAACGGACGGTTCGTCACCGGCAGCAGATACATTCGCTGCGGCCTCATTTGCTGCGGCAGCGCCAGGCTTTTGCTGTTCTCGTCTTTGCCAATGTACTCGGTGATGTCTTCTTCGAAGTCTTCCAGGGAGTCTTTGCGGCTCTCGTCGTTCATACCGTTTGCTCTCAAGGTGTGGGTGATTAACAACCTATGTGACGGCAAAGGCGGGTTTTTCAAGTTGGCTTGATTTTTAGTCACTTGGCCCCATAACCAGAGCCATCACATGTTTTATTAATCGGGTAAATCTATGACAGCTTCGCCGTACATTTTTGACGCCAACATGGACAACTTTCAGCAGAAGGTCATGGAAGCCTCTGCCAGCACGCCGATACTGGTGGATGTATGGGCAGAATGGTGCGCCCCCTGCAAACAGCTGATGCCGATACTGGAAAAGCTGGCGGAGGAATACCAGGGCAACTTCCAGCTGGCCAAGGTGAATGCCGACGAGCAGCAAGAATTGACGTCGTCTTTAGGCGTGCGCAGCCTGCCGACGGTGATTCTGGTGAAAGACGGCCAGGCGGTGGACGGTTTCAACGGTGCCCAGCCGGAAAGCGAGATCCGCAAGGTGCTGGAGAAGCACATCGAAGCCCCGGCTGAAGATCCTTATGAAAAGGCTCATGGCCTATGGGAAGCCGGTGACGTCGACGGCGCCCTGGCCATCCTCACCGAGATGAACCAGAAAGACCCGGAAAACCTTGACGTACTGATTGACTTGGCCCAGCTGAAAGCCGAGCAGGGTGACCTGGAAACCGCCGAACAGGTTCTGGAGAGCCTGCCCCCGGAAGAAAAGCTTCAGCATAAAGCCAAGCAGCTGGCGGCCCGCATCAAGTTCATGAAGCAGTCCGCGGAATTGCCCCCCATCGCCGGGTTGGAACAGGCACTCGAAGCCAACCCGAAAGATCCGGAGGCCCTGCACCAGCTGGCACTGCATAAGGTGCTGCAGGAGCAAAATGCCGAGGCGATGGATTTACTGATTCGGCTGATGCTGGCGGATGGCACCTACAAGGACGGCGTGGCCAAAACCACACTGGTGGAACTGTTCGAGAAGCTCGGCAACAACAATCCGGACGTGCGCACATACCGTAGGAAGCTGTATACCCTGATGCACTGACACAGCAACAGGAATCGCAGCGCGTGGCCGGATCAGCCTGTTGTCCGGCCCACTACCTCTGACCAGCAGCCATGCTCAAACTCCCGCCCCAGCCAGATAACTGTGAACTGTGTGAGCGCCCCGTTGCCAGGCTCACCCGGCACCACCTGATCCCCAAGCACCTGCATCGCAAGAAGCGTTTTCAGAAGCTGTTCAGTAAAGAGGAGTTGATTACTCGCACGCTGTGGGTCTGTCGGCCCTGTCATAACGCCATCCATAAGGCGCGTTCTGAGCACGATCTGGGGCTGCACTACAACACGCTGGAGCGGTTGCTGGAATTGGAGGAGTTGCGGGTGTTTGTGGGGTGGGTTCGGGAGAAGCCGGCGGGGTTTGTGCCGAAGAAGGGGAGGTAAACAGGCCCGCCGGAGCGGGCCTGAAAGCCTGGTGGCTTAGTTGCGGGTCATGAAGCCCGGCTGGATGTCAGAGACAAGATCCGGTTCGGTCATGACAAAAGCGAACTCATCGTTGCTTGTCGCCAATTGCCAGATCTGGGTTACAACGTTCTCTCCAGCAAATGAAAGCTCAGCTTTGCCACTGGCATCAATTGCCCATGTGCAAGGAGTTCCATCGTAGGAGCAGGTCTTATCGCTGTTGATGACCAGTGCATTATCAACCGTATTTTCGGTTGGCACATTCACGTTGAATGAGCCAACGAAGCTTGCTTCAGTGATCGCTTGCGTTTTGCTCAGTGTCTCGACAGAAGCACCTTCTTCATCTGGCGCATACACTCGAGTGTTGGATTCAAATACGCGGAAGGTTTCCGTGCTTTCTTCGCCAGACTCGGTTGTTTCTGTGTAGGTCAGTTCACCGGTTTCGTCATTCACCTCCCAGGTGCTGACATTAACGCCAGCTTTCTGGGTGCTGCCTTGATACGCATCATTGTGGTAGTCAAAAGCCGTACCGTCGCTTCTGTGAACAAGAATGATCGTCTCATTATCCGCTTCGTTGCGCGCAACGAAGGTGTTGCCAGCTACGGAAGAAGTTGTAACCGGAGTGGTGACCGGGATGCCAGCAGCAATACCTACATCCACCAAAGTTTCGGACCCGTTGAAGTCAAGGTAGATGCCGATTTGCTTGCCTTGGGCGGCCAGCAGATATAGTGCGTCGGTGCTGTTGTCCGTGCTGTCGGAAACTTCCAATGCACCGCTTTGCGCAATGCTGGCGCTTTCAAAGCCAAGACTAGAGATGAGTTCTGCGTTTAGCTCAGAATCGATGGTTACAATGTTGTGCTGAAGCTCGTTCAAGAGGCTATCGATTGAAGTCAATAGGTAGGACTGCGAAGCGCTGGTCGCATTATAGGCTTTGGTTGAGTAAAGCGTGACTGCACCATCATCGCTATTGAAAATTAGATAATAGGGCGCTTCGGTTGGGCCTACTGCGCAGGCAGTGAAGGTCTCAGTTCCGTCTGAATCGGTGAATGACACCTCTCCGTTGGTCACTACTCTCCAAGTCGTGCCCGTTTTCTTTTCGACGAAGCCCAAGTCGTTATGGAACTCAATCAGGCTATCACTGGCACCAAAACTCATCAGGTTGATTTCTTTATCGTCCTCTTCGAGTCTGATGTAGCCAAAAGTGTTGTTCTGGAGATGAACTTCAGTAACCGGGGTTGTGCTCACTCCGCAGCTGGTCACTGGTTTTTCTGCTGCCAGCGTCTCATTCAGATGGCTTTCAGCCTTTTCGCGGGTAACCACGTCTATGGGCGCGCTAGTGTTGTCGCTGGCCAGTGAGAGAATGATCTCCTTTGCTGTATCCAGATTAACGGTAGCTACGTCCGTAGGATTCTGGATGGCCGCTTTTTCACGGGTGGCTGGCGTAATTGTGATGCCGTTATCCGGAATGCCGTCGTCATCGAGGGTTTGCAGAACGCGGGCAATGTTTACTGATTTTTCGCTGTCGCCGCCGGCCAGCTCGACAGGGGTGATAAGGCTGCCTGCTTGAACGGTGCCGAAGTTTAGTTGGCCAAGCCGAAAGGTTACGGTCTCGCCTTCGTTAAAGCGGAACTCGCCGTTATCGTTGGTGATGCTCATGTAGCCGGCACTGGTTACGTACTCGATGCCGCCAACTGCACTGTCAACAAAGCGACCTGTTTCAGAGCCAGCAGCGACCGTTGTATCGTCACCTGGTGCGGGCGTGCCATCCGAATTGCCATCGAGCTCCTTGTCTGGATCGTCAATGCCCCCCTGATCCCCGGAATTGGAAGAACTGCCGCCGCAGGCGGTGAGGCCGACTGTAAGTGTCGCCGCAAGAATCGCAATTAAAAGCTTATTTTTTTCGAACATCACTGTTTCCGTTATCGTTAGTCGTCAGAGTTGGCACAGATCGGAGTGCCGAGAAACAGGAGTATTGGGCAGGGGGATTGTGAATATTCGCAGTCATCCCTGACCAACATTCCCTTCGCCCAAGCGCGTCTATTTGGGCTGCATTAAAGGTAGGCTCTAAATGAAGTCTCAACAATTTCAGGTATGTAAATGATTGTTAAATAAAAACTTCAAGATTGTTCATTATTCGACAAGTCAATAGGCAATAGAGGCATCTGAGCTGAATGTCAGTGAGCTGGCACAAAAAAAGGCCAGATGAATCACTCCATCTGGCCTTTTTCTCGATCTTCGTCAGGCAGCCGCCTTAGCCATTGCCCTGCTTCATCTCCTCAAACTCGTCTTCAAAGAAGAACTTCTCTTCCCCGAAGGCCGGTTCCAGTTCATGCAGCCAGGTGGCGGTTTCGCTGTACTTGGCGAAGAACGGGCGCTGCACCCAATCCGGGTTGCGGCCTTGCAGGAAACGCAGCACGAAGACCTTCTCGCCCTGGATGTCGGCGATGCCCTGGATCTCTACCTTGCCGGGGCCGGCACTCATGCTGGGGCCGCGAGCGGTGCGAGCCAGGCCGGAGACCTTTTTCATGGCGTCGCGGTAAATCTGGAAGGCCTCGGCCAGAGGCACTTCAAAGTAGTTCTTGGCGCCGGTGTCGCGCTCGACAAACATGTAGTAGGGGATGATGCCCAGCTGCACTTCTTTCTTCCACAGCTTGGCCCAGTCATCGGCGTTGTCATTCACATGCTTGATCAGTGGGCCCTGGGCGCGGATTTCAGCACCGGTTGCGCGGATGCGGCGAATGGCTTCTTCCGCAATGTCGGTGGTGATTTCCTGCCAGTGGTTGTAGTGCGCCATGATCGCCACGTGCTTGCCGGCATCAACCAGTTTGGCGAACAGCTCAATCAGCTCGTCGGCGTCTTTGTCGGTGACAAAACGGTACGGCCAGAAGGTGAGGGCCTTGGTGCCGATGCGGATGGTCTGGATATGGTCAAACTCCGGCTGCAGCAGCGGCTCCAGGTACTGCACCAGGCTTTTGGTCTTCATCACCATGGGGTCGCCACCGGTCACCAGCAGGTCGGTGACTTCGGTGTGCTCTTGCAGATAGCCATGCAACTTTGATGCTTCGGTGCTCGACATCTTCAGGTCTTTGTCACCGACAAACTGCGCCCAGCGGAAGCAGAAGGTGCAATAGGAGTGGCAGGTCTGGCCCTGGGCCGGGAAAAACAGCACCGTCTCCCGGTACTTGTGCTGCACGCCGTCCAGCACTTCGCCGTCCAGCTCCGGCATGTTCATTTCCATCTGGCCGGCCGGGTGCGGGTTCAGCTCGTCCCGGATTACTTTGGCAGCGGCCTGGATGTCTTTCTTGTCGGCGCCGTCCCGGTGCAGCTGTGCCATCTGTTCGTAATGTTCATCCTTGAGCATACCCTTCTGAGGGAACACCAGCTGATAGATGGGGTCGTTCGGTACCTTGTCCCAGTTGATCAGTTCGTTGATCACATATTCGTTGACCCGGAACGGCAGCACGCTGGCGACCACCTTCATTTCAAACAAGGTCGCCTCGGGCAGGCTCTGGATGGCTTCAATTTTGTCCAGCTGGCGGTCAGTAAAAACCTTGAACCGGCGTTCTTCGAATTCCTGCACCGGAATACGGTTTGGAAAGGTGACGATGGAGTTCATAGATCGCCCTCAGTTGGGTGCCAAAAAAATACAAGGAGGGTGTGTGCCTTCCTTACTGGTTAAAAAACGGGCAGGTAAGTATACATAAATCGAAATTCATTTTCAGGGCTAATTAATAGCGGGTTGATGAGCGTGAGTTTTCTGTCGGTAAATATCGTAAAAATCACCAAATATAGTGAAACACCGTTCAATGTCGTCGAAAACATAGAGTCAAGACTGTTTTGTCGGGCGATGGATTTCGCGCAAAACGCCAGAGTGAGACATTGGTCTGAGTTGGATTGTTTTAGTCATCAAGATTCGCCATTATTACGTAACTAATAGTACATAACAGGGTTTTCATGTGCATTAAAACGCTTGTTTGTTTGTGTTTTTGGGTCTTTTTGTAGTAAAAATACGTAAGTTTCGGTCGCAATGCGTTTTCAGAGCGCCGAAAGCCTGGCGTTCAGGCCGGCCAAGAGCCAAAAGCCCTACTGCTGGCCGGCTCTGGAGCAGGAAAAATATGAAAGCTGTTCTATGCTTGAAAGACGTTATTCGCACTATTCAGCGTTTGTCACAAGCTGACGTATCCACAATATAAAACTGCAGCTTTTTGCAGCTTTTCGTTATTGCACCGTGTGCGGCTGCTGATCGTGGCCCACGTTGCACCTTAAGATGCTAAGGGGAGGTTTGATGTACCAGGACGATGATCCCACTGAAACCAGTGAATGGCTTGATGCGCTGGAATCTCTGATCGAGAACGAAGGCGTAGACCGGGCCAAATTTATTCTGGAACGACTGTCAGAGCGAGCGAGCAGAGACGGCACCGAGCTGCCCTATGCCATTACCACGCCGTTTCGCAACTCAATTCCCGTTGCCCAGCAGGCGCCGATGCCCGGTGATCTGTTCATGGAGCGTCGAATACGTTCGCTGATTCGCTGGAACGCCATGGCCATGGTGATGCGTGCCAACCAGCGGCCCGGTGACCTGGGCGGTCACGTGTCATCCTTCTCTTCTGCCGCCACGCTTTATGACGTCGGCTTCAACTACTTTTTCCATGGCGGGGATGAGAAGCGCGAATCCGACCTGATCTATTTTCAGGGGCATTCCTCGCCTGGCATTTATGCCCGATCTTTCCTGGAAGGCCGGTTCGAAGAGTCGGATCTGGACAAGTATCGTGAGGAAGTCGATGGCACCGGTCTGTCGTCATATCCACACCCCTGGTTAATGCCGGATTACTGGCAGTTCCCAACGGTTTCCATGGGCCTTGGTCCGATCCAGGCCATCTATCAGGCCCACGTGATGAAGTATCTGGATAGCCGCGAGCTCATCGAAATGGGCGATCGTAAAGTCTGGTGTTTTGTCGGCGATGGTGAAACTGACGAGCCGGAAACCCTGGGTTCCATTTCAATGGCCGGCCGGGAAAACCTCAGCAACCTCATCTTCGTGGTTAACTGCAACCTGCAGCGACTGGATGGCCCGGTGCGTGGTAACGGCAAAATCATTCAGGAACTGGAAGGTGTGTTCCGGGGTGCGGACTGGAACGTGGTGAAGGTGGTCTGGGGCCGTCACTGGGATCCTCTGTTCGAGAACGACAAAGACGGAAAAATGCAGCAGGCCATGGACGAAGTCTGTGATGGCGAACTGCAGAACTACAAGAGCAATGGGCCAGCCTATACCCGCAAGCACTTCTTCAACAAGTTCCCGGAGATGGCCAAGCTGGTTGATAACCTCTCGGATGAAGACATCAACAAGCTCAACCGTGGTGGCCATGACCCCTACAAGATCTACGCCGCTTATCATCATGCCATCCACAAGAATGGCGGCCGACCGACTGTGATTCTGGCCCATACCGTTAAAGGTTACGGCTTTGGTGAGGCGGGCGAAGCCCAGAACACCGCCCACTCCCTGAAGAAACTCGACATTGAGCAGCTGAAGTCGTTCCGTGACCGCTTTGCGGTGCCACTGAAAGACGAAGAACTCAAAGACGTACCCTATTATCGACCAGCGCCGGACAGCCCGGAAATCGTGTACATGAATAAGCGTCGGCAGGAGCTGGGTGGCTTCTATCCCAAACGACGCAAAGACAGCCAGCCGTTGCAGGTTCCGGAGCTGGATATCTTCAAAGCCGTGCTGGAAGGTTCTGGTGATCGCAAGATTTCCACCACCATGGCGTTCGTGCGGTTGCTGACCGCGCTGACCAAAGACAAGCGTATCGGCAAGCGGGTTGTGCCCATTGTCCCGGACGAGGCCCGTACTTTTGGTATGGAAGGCATGTTCCGCCAGCTGGGCATTTACACTGCGGAAGGCCAGAAGTACGTCCCGGAAGACCGGGATCAGATCATGTATTACCGGGAAGACAAAAAAGGCCAGATTCTGGAAGAAGGCATCAATGAAGCCGGCTCTATGGCGGCCTGGATGGCGGCGGCAACGTCTTACAGCACCAACAACTTCCCGCTGATCCCTTTCTATATTTTCTATTCCATGTTCGGCTTCCAGCGCGTTGGTGATCTGGCGTGGGCCTCTGGCGACATGCAGGCACGGGGCTTCCTGGTCGGCGGCACCGCCGGACGGACTACCCTGAACGGTGAAGGCTTGCAGCATCAGGACGGCCACAGCCATGTTTTGGCCAACACCATTCCGAACTGCAAAGCCTACGACCCGGCTTACGGTTACGAAATGGCCGTGGTACTGCGCCATGGTATGAAAGAAATGTTCGAGGACAACCAGAACGTTTTTTACTACCTGACCATCGAGAACGAAAACTACGAACAGCCAGCGATGCCTAAGGATTGTGAAGACGGCATCATCAAGGGCATGTACAAGATCGAATCGGTCGAAGTTAAAGGGGGCAAGAAAGCGTCCCGAGTACAGTTGCTCGGTGCCGGTGCCATCCTGAATGAGGTGCTTGCTGCTGCTCAGATGCTGAAAGACGACTGGGGTGTGGCGTCGGATGTGTGGAGTGTCACCAGCTACAACGAGCTGGCCCGTGATGGCCAGCACATTGAGCGCTGGAACCGTCTGCACCCGGATGACAAGCCCAAGAAAGCTTACGTAACGCAGTGTCTGGAGAAGCAAACCGGGCCGGTGGTGTCCTCTACCGATTACATCAAGCTGCATTCCGAGCAGCTCAGGGCGTTCATTCCCAAAACCTACCTGACTCTGGGCACCGACGGCTTCGGCCGCAGCGACACCCGGGAAAAGCTGCGCAGCTTTTTTGAGGTAGACCGTTACCACGTGGCGGTCAGTGCGCTGTCTGCCCTGGCGCAGGATGGTGAAGTGAAGAACGATGTGGTTCTCGACGCGATGCGCAAGTACGGAATCGATCGAAACAAAACGAACCCGGTGCTGAGCTAAGGAGACCGCAATGAGTGAACAGGAAATCAAGGTTCCGGATCTCGGCGGTGCGGACGAAGTCGAAGTCATCGAAATCACCGTCAGTGAGGGTGACTCGGTTCAGGAAGAAGATCCGATTCTGACGGTTGAATCCGACAAAGCCTCGGTGGAACTGCCAGCCCCCGGTGCCGGAAAAATCACCAAAATCACCGTAAAAGTCGGTGACAAGGTGAAAGAGGGCGATGTGGTCGGCCTGTATGAAGCCAGCGATGACGCTGGCGGCTCAGATGCTGGTGACGACGCCAAGGAAGAAAAAACCGAGGACAAGGCCGAGGCGAAACCTGAAGCCAAATCTGAAGACAGCAAGCCGGCGCCTAAAAAGAAATCCGGCGGCTCCCGCACCGAACTGGTGAAGGTGCCGTCGCTGGATGGCTTTGACGACGTGCCGGTAATCGAAATCAACGTGGCGGAGGGCGACACCATCGGTGTCGACGACCCGCTGGTGACCGTGGAGTCCGACAAGGCCACCATGGAAATTCCGTCGCCCTATGCCGGCAAGGTCGGCAAGATCCTGGTCAAGGAAGGCGACAAGCTGTCTGAAGGCAACGACCTGCTGGAAATGACCATCGAAGAAGAGGGCGGCGAGGCCGACGAAGCTTCTGACTCTGGCGAGCAAGCGCAAGCCAAACGTCAGGATAGCAAGCCCCAGCCGACGTCGGACAAGCAGGAATCGGCCCCGCAACCGCAGGGGTCCACCTACGAACCCCCGGCTGCGGGCACCAAGGTTCACGCCGGCCCGGCCGTGCGTAAACTGGCCCGGGAGCTGGGCGCGGACCTGGCGCGGGTGAAAGGCACTGGCCCAAAAAACCGCATCATCAAAGATGATGTGCACGCCTACGTCAAGAGCCAGCTGCAGCAAGCCCAGCAGGGCGGGTCTGTGGGCACCGGTAGCGGTATTCCGGGGGTCAAGTTACCCGACTTCAGCCAGTTTGGTGAAATCGAGCGCGAGAGCATGTCCCGCATGATGTTCGCCACCGCGAATAACATGCAGCGCAGCTGGCTGAACGTGCCCCACGTCACCCAGTTCGACGATGCCGACATCACCGAAATGGAGAACTTCCGCAAGAGCCAGAAAGCGGCCGGCGAGAAGCGTGGCATGAAGATGACGCCGCTGCCATTCCTGCTGAAAGCCTGTGCCGCGGCCCTGGCCGAGCTGCCACAGTTCAACGTGGCGCTCGACATGGAGCGCAAAGAGGTGGTGCGTAAGAAGTACATCCACATTGGCATTGCGGTGGACACGCCCAATGGTCTGATGGTGCCGGTGATCCGGGATGTCGACCAGAAAGGCCTGTGGGAACTGGCCGCCGAAAGTGCCGAACTGGCGCAGAAGGCTCGGGACAAGCAACTCAAGCCTGCCGAAATGCAGGGCGCCTGCTTTACCATCACCAGCCTGGGGGGCATTGGCGGCACCGCGTTCACGCCGATCGTGAACACGCCGGAAGTGGCGATCCTCGGTGTCTCCAAGGCTTCCATGAAGCCGGTGTGGGACGGCAAGGAGTTCCAGCCCAGGCTGCTGCTGCCGCTGTCGTTGTCTTACGACCACCGCGCGGTCAACGGGGCCGATGCCGCCCGGTTTACCAACCTCCTGACGCAGCTGTTGGGGGATATTCGCACCCTGCTGCTGTAGTCGTCGCGAGCAACAGCGCCCCGACCTTTTCAGGTGTGGGGCGCTTATCTCCTTCCAGCACTGCCGTTGTCCGCTGGCGTATTTTATTGTGTTCGTTATGTTTGTGTCCCGTCGGCCAATGCTCGAACCGTCGAACAGATCCACCATCAGCCTCATGGAATTTAATAACAACCATTCGAGGCCACCCATGACTCCCGCTGAACGTCTCTCCCAACCCTTCAAACTCCCGAACGGCTCCACCTTACCCAACCGCTTCGCCAAGTCCGCCATGAGCGAGACCCTGGGCACCATTGATAACCACCCCACCAAAGAGCTGGCGACCTTGTACCGGGCCTGGGCGGAGGGTGGCACGGGATTGTCGATAACCGGCAACGTGATGATTGACCGCCGGCACATCGGGGAGCCGCAGAATGTGGTGGTGGAGGATGAGTCGGATCTGGAATTGTTGTCGGCCTGGGCGCAGGCCGGGCAGGTGGGTGGCAAGCAGATCTGGGTGCAGCTGAATCATCCGGGCAAGCAGAGCCCGAAGATGCTGAACCGGGGCCCGGTCTCGCCCAGTGCCATTCCGTTCAAAAAAGAGCTGCGAGGCATGTTTGCCACGCCTCGGGCGCTGACGGGGCCGGAGATTGAGAACATCATTCATCGGTTTGCCCGCAGTGCCGCGGTCATCAAGAAGGCCGGGTTTGATGGCGTGCAGATTCATGGCGCCCATGGCTATCTGGTCAGTCAGTTCCTGTCGCCGCACCACAATCAGCGCACCGACGAGTGGGGTGGTTCAGCAGAGCGTCGTCGGCGCTTTGTGCTGGCGGTGTACCGGGCTATCCGGGAGGCATGCGGTGACGCTTTCAGTATCGGGATCAAGCTCAACTCGGCGGACTTTCAGCGAGGCGGCTTTACCGAGGACGAGTCGCTGGCGGTGATCGAGGCCCTGGTGGCCGAAGGCATTGATCTGGTGGAAATCTCCGGTGGCAATTACGAGAACCCGGCCATGGCCAAAGGTGGGGAGCATGGCCAGGTGAAGGCCAGTACCATAGCCCGGGAAGCCTACTTTCTGGAGTTTGCCGAGAAGGTTCGCCAGCTTACCGATGTGCCTTTGATGGTGACGGGTGGTTTTCGTACCGAAACCGGCATGGCAGAGGCGATTGCCTCCGGTGCGACTGACCTGGTGGGCCTGGCCCGGCCATTGGTGGTAGAGCCGGATTTGCCGAACCGGATCATGAGTGGGGATTCCGTAGTCAGTGCCGTTCGGCCGATAAAAACCGGTATCCGGATGATTGACGACATGGCGTTGATGGAAGTGAGCTGGTACACCCGCCAAATCGGCCGTATCGCCAAGGGCAAGGCGCCCAAACAGCATGACCGTGGTCTTTGGTCATTGATGGAAGTGCTCGGGGTGATGACCACCCGCAGTGTCCGCACCCGCTTGCGGGCCGGGGAATAACCAAAAGCCAGACCGGGGGAACCCCCGGTCTGGCTCTAAACCTGATCAGCTCGCGAAGTACATCCAGTCGAAGTAGTTGTGCAGATCCTGCATGGCCCCGCCTTTTCGAAGGGCTGAGTCAGTTCAACCAGGCGTTTCTGGTCTTTGGCCTTTTTCTTGGTGTCACCTCATCAGCTGCAACGAAAAACCCCGACCGAAGCCGGGGTGATTCTGAGTTAACTACTGACAGGAAGGATTAGAAGTTGTACTGCGCTGCGAACATCAGACGGTTAGCATCTTCGCTGTCGCCGCCTTTGGTTTCGGTTTTCCAGTACTGGTATTCCACGCCCATCATAACGCTCTGAACAGGGGTCCACATGTAGTTGGCGATCACGTTGGAGCGAGTTTCCTCTGCAGCAGCGCTATCAACATCCATTTGAGTCATACCGTAGACCAAATTGACGCTGCGGCCATTGCCGAGCGAGATGCTGGTGCCGAGCGAGCCGCCAATGCCAGAAACTGTTTCCAGATCGTCATTCGCATCAACGAAGCCGTCAGACGCTCCAGACAAATAGAGGTACGAGTTCGCGCCATCTGTATAGTTGATGCTGCCTTGAACCGAAATCATGTCGGAAGCTTTGAACTTTGCCGCGCCAAAAACGCCGTAGCCCATCGCCGTGTCGTCCGTGTCATTTACCACGTTTTCATAGGCGTTTTGCTTGACCAGTGCCGCGGCAGCAAATGAAAGCGCATCAGCAGAGCCTTCATAGCGAGCAGTGAAGGCGGGCATGGTGTCTTTTTTGGTGCTAACGGTCTCTCCACCAATCACTGTAGTTGCGCCGGTCACTGACCCCTTAGGATCTTCTACGGAGACAGAAAGACCTCCGGTGGTGTAGCGCAGCTGGGCGGTACGAGCCTGATAACCAGCCCAACCCGCAGAACCGTTAAAGTCCAGAGTTGGGGTGTTACCAGTAAAGCTGTTGTAGTTGGACCAGGTTTGGCCCGCGAGGACACCGTTGTATTCACCGAAGGCATGACGCAAACGGAAGTTTCCGGCGCTGGCAAAATCGCCCTCTACGACAATTTTGAAATCGTTAGGCAGTGTAGCTCTGACACCGATACGGCTTTGTGTGGCTGACGCATCAAAGTGACCTTCGTTGTCGGAGCCTGAAACTTTTCCAAAGTCACCGGCAAGGGTGCTGTCGTCGCCGGTAATTTTTTCGTTGATATCATAGGTAGCGGTCAGTCGAGCGTAACCATAGATGTCGGCATTGACGTCGCCAGCTTGAATTTCAAAGGCTTGCGCCTGAGAAGCTAGACCCAAAACCGTCACAGCCGCCGTCGCACGAATGGCCATTCTTAATTTGTTACTTTGCATTGTTGTTGTCTCCACAGATTTTTTGTTGTTGGACCCAAATGCAAGGTAGTTACGAATCTGTGACATTTCAAACATAATCGGTGGTGATTTAGACGAATGTCTATGACGCCTGAACATCGCTCTCGGAGCATCTGGCTCTGATTAATGGTCGTAAAACAGCGGATGGCACAGAAACTGACAGCTCTTGAAAACGAGACATTTGCTTTCCTTGATATCGAAACCACCGGCGGTAATCCGCAACGGGACAGGATTACCGAGATTGGTGTCCGGTTCTGGCGGGCGGGTGAGGTAGTCGGGGAATGGCAGACGTTGCTGAATCCGGAAACCCGGGTTTCCGGCTTTATTGAGCGGCTGACCGGTATCTCCAATGCGATGGTGGCGCAAGCCCCTTTGTTTGCAGAGATGGCGGATGAGCTCGAGCAGCAACTTGAGGGCGTCATTTTTGTGGCCCACAACGCCCGCTTCGATTACGGCTTTATCAAATCCGAATTTCGCCGGTTGGGGCGGGCGTTTAACGCCCGGGTGCTGTGCACGGTCAGGCTGTCGCGGGCGCTGTATCCGGGCGAGGCCAGGCACAACATGGATGCACTGATTGCCCGGCATAACTTGCCCCAGGTGGAGCGGCACCGGGCCATGGGCGATGTGTCGGCCATGCTGGCGTTCTTCGAACACGCTCGGGGTGAGCACGGAGACGATGCCCTGAACAGCGCTGTTCACCGTTTGCTGCAGCGCCAGAGCACGCCGTCGAACGTGCCGTCGGAAATCTTCAGAGAGTTACCACACTCACCGGGCGTGTACCGCTTTTACGGAGACAACGATGTACTGCTGTACGTGGGCAAAAGCACCAACATCGCCCAACGGGTGGCGTCGCATTTTTCCGGCGATCACCAGTCCAGCCGCGGCTTGCGTATGTCGGAAAGCCTGCGTCGGGTGGAGGTCACCGAAACCGCCGGCGAGCTGGGGGCGCTGCTGCTGGAACTGAAACAGATCAAAACTCTGAGCCCGCTCTACAATCGCCGCTCCCGGGCCGCGAAAAGCCTGGTCAGCATTGCCCTGAGCACCAACGCCGACGGCTACCTGCAGTCGGAGCTGGCGCGCACCATCAGCCCGGATCGGCTGGGCGACTATTTCGGGCTATTCCGCAGCAAACGCGATGCCCAGGGCGCGATCCAGGGCATTGCTGCCAAAAACGACCTGTGTGGCAAACTGCTGGGCCTGGAGCCTGCTGGCCCCGGCCCTTGCTTTCAGCGCAGCCTCGGCCGTTGCAAAGGGGCCTGTGAAGGCGCTGAAGATGCCATCCGCTACAACCTGCGCATGCAGATTGCCTTCCACGCCCTGCGCCTGAAAACCTGGCCCTGGCCCGGCTCGATCGGCCTGGTGGAAGAGAACCGCGAAACCGGTCGCACCGACATACTGGTGATCTGCAACTGGATACACATTGCCACCGTGCACAGTGAGCAGGCGCTGAACGAATTCGCACCGGGGGCAGAGCCGGTCACCTTCGATCTCGATTCCTACAAACTGCTGGTTAAAGCCCTGCTTGGCCCAGACAAAAACCGCTTGCGCATCATCGAATTGCCGCCCTTTACGCAACCGGCTGTTCTTATGCCCTGAGTGGCGTATTATGTGAATATTCACCTTGTCACTTAGCAATGAGTCACTGAGAGAGATCCATGAACAGAGAACCTGTCTCCCGCGAACTGTTTGATGAAGTAATGGTGCCCAACTACGCGCCGGGTAATATTATCCCGGTCCGAGGCGAAGGCTCCCGCGTGTGGGATCAGGACGGCCGCGAGTTCGTGGACCTGCAGGGCGGCATCGCCGTTACCAGCCTTGGCCATTGCCATCCGGGCCTGGTGGGTGTGTTGCAGGAACAGGCTGAAAAAATCTGGCACCTGTCCAACGTCATGACCAACGAGCCGGCCCTGCGCCTGGCCAAAACTCTGTGCGACCAGACCTTCGCTGACCGGGTGTTCTTCGCCAACTCCGGCGCCGAAGCCAACGAAGCCGCCTTCAAGCTGGCCCGTCGCTACGCCTGGGAACACTACGGCCCGGACAAACACGAAATTATCTCTTTCACCAACTCCTTTCACGGCCGTACCCTGTTTACGGTCAGCGTGGGTGGCCAGGCCAAATACCTGGAAGGTTTTGAACCGGCTCCGGGTGGTATCCACCACGCCGAGTTCAATAACCTGGATTCAGTAAAAGCACTGATCTCCAAAGAAAAAACCTGCGCCATAGTGGTTGAGCCCATCCAGGGCGAAGGCGGCGTTATGCCCGCAGACCCCGACTTCCTCAAAGGCCTGCGCCAACTTTGCGACGACCATAACGCCCTGTTGGTGTTCGACGAAGTGCAAAGCGGCGTCGGCCGCACCGGCCACCTCTACGCCTATGAAATGTACAACGTAGTGCCCGATATTCTCACCAGCGCCAAAGGCCTGGGTGGCGGCTTCCCGGTGGCCGCCATGCTGGCCACCGCCAACGCCGCCAAAAGCCTGGGTGTGGGCACCCACGGCAGCACCTACGGCGGCAACGCGTTGGCCTGCGCGGTGGCGCAGAAAGTCATCGACACCGTCAGCCAGCCGGAAATCCTCAAAGGCGTCAAAGCCCGCTCCGACAAACTGCGCAAAGGCATGATGGACATCGGCGAACGCTACGGCATATTTTCCGAAGTGCGCGGCGCTGGTCTACTCTTGGGGTGCGTGCTGACCGAAAAGTGGCAGGGCAAAGCCAAAGACTTCCTGAACGCCGGCCTGGATGAAGGCGTGATGGTGCTGATGGCCGGGGCAAACGTGATCCGGTTAGCCCCGTCGCTGATCATCCCGGAAACGGATATTGACGATGCGCTGGAGCGCTTCGAAGCAGCGGTTAAAAAGTTGACGGCATAGTTCCCAGTGCGGGACCGGTCGTCACACTCCGGACGAATCTTGCGGGAGTAATGGAATGTGGCAAGTAAGGCCAGCCAACCCGGATGACCTGCAGCAAATACTCGATATAGCTGGCAGCCAAAGCGCCAGGCTATCGTCTACGCTGCCCAAAACAGAACACACCCTGGCAAACAAAATCGCCCAGTCCCAGGCTTCCCTTGCCAGCCAAAGCAAAGGCAACAGCCCGCGCCGGTTGCTCTTCGTCCTCGAAAACACCGACACCGGCCAGATCGCCGGCACCGCAGGCATCGACGCCCGGGCCGGCAACGGCCACCCGTTTTACAACTACCGCCGCGACAACCTCATTCACGCCTCCCACGAACTCAACGTCTCCCGGCGCGTAGAAGTACTCTACCCCAGCCACGCACTGACCGACCTTACCCTGCTGTGCGCCTTCACCCTGAGGCCCGAGCTGCGCGAAACCCCCGCGTTTGAACTGCTCTCACGGGCCAGAATCCTGTTCATTGCCAGCCACCGCGACTGGTTCACCAGCCGCGCGGTGGTCGAAATCCAGGGCATCCAGCACGACGGCGGCCACGTGCCCTTCTGGGACAGCCTCGGCCGGCACTTTTTCAATATGGATTTCGAAACCGCCGACCAGTACTCCGGCCAGCTCAGCAAAACTTTTATCGCCGAACTCATGCCGCCCAACCCCGTCTACGTCACCCTGCTCAGTAAAGACGCGCAGGCTGCCTTGGGCGAACCCCATCCGTTGACCAAAGCCAATTACGATCTGTTGCAACGGGAAGGCTTCCAGCCTGGTAGCTACGTGGATATCTTCGATGGCGGGCCCGTGCTGGAAGCCCGCACCGACAGCCTGAAAACCCTGGTCACCAGCCAACAGAAAACTCTGCACGGCAGCGAAACGCCCGATGGCGAAACCTGCCTGATCAGCGCCGGCGAGGGCGCCGAGTTCCGCTGCCTGCTCACGCCTGTTGCCGAAACCCTGACCGACGAGGTGAAGGTGCCCGTCAGCACCTGGCATGCCCTCAATCGCAGTGCCGGAGACCAGGTAAGGATCTCGCCGCTATGAACAGAACCATACAGGGGAGGGCGTAGCATGCTGGTTATCCGCCCATTGCAGGAAAATGATCTGGACGATCTGTACCTGATGACCCAGAACGCTGGCAAGGGGCTGACCACCCTGCCGGCGGATCGGGAAATGCTGCAACGCAAGATCGAGCGCGCCCGCGAATCCTTCAACCAGCGCTGTGCCCCGGAAGCGGGCCTGTACCTGTTTGTACTGGAAGACACCGTCACCAAAAAAGCGGTGGGTATCAGTGGGGTTGAGGCTCGGGTTGGGCTGGAAGAGGTGTTCTACAACTATCGCCTGAGCGTTACCGTGAACGCCTCGCGGGAGTTGGGAGTGCACGTGCGTACGCCGACGCTGCACCTGTCCAACGACATGACCGACACCACGGAAATCTGCTCCCTGCTGTTGTCAGACGATTATAAAGGCGGTGGAAATGGCCTGTTGTTATCCCGCTGCCGGTTCATGTACCTGGACGACTTTCGCAGCCATTTCTCCGAGAAGGTGTTTGCAGAAATGCGCGGAGTGTCCGATAAAGAAGGTCGCAGTCCTCTGTGGGATGCCCTGGGCAGCAAATTCTTCGATATGGAGTTCATTCAGGCCGATATGCTCTCTGGCCTGGGCAACAAATCCTTTATTGCAGAACTGATGCCTAAGTACCCGATCTACCTGCCCATGCTGCCGGACACAGCCCGGGCCGTGATCAGCAGGGTGCATGAGAACACCCGCCCGGCGCTCAAGATGCTGCAGGCGGAAGGTTTCAATTTTAACGGCATGGTGGATATTTTTGATGGCGGCCCAGTGGTTGAGGCGTTCGTTAACAACATTCGCACTGTGCGCGATTCGGTCAACCGGCATGCCATGGTGGTCACCAAAGCCATCAATCTGGACGTGCCTCCGGAGCAGAGAGTAATGATCTCCAACCGCTCGTTTCGGGATTTCCGGGTCACCACCATACCGATGGCATGGATCGGGCCGGATAACGTGCGCCTCCCCCGTGAGGTGGCCGACGTGCTGCGGGTGGAATCCGGAGATCCGGTTCGCCTTGCCCCCTTGAAGGATAGCGGTGTATCGCCCATCTATAGTCTCGAAGGGCCGGAAAATGAGGAGGAAAAGATTCTCGACCGAGTCCGCAACTATCGCAATCGGCACGGGCAGGATTGATGCTGCCCGTGCCGGTGTCTTTCCGATCCGGGAGGTAACAAGACATGGCAAACCTGTCAGGCAATCTGTACATCGACGGGCTGTGGATCCAGGGCCACGGGGTGCCGTTTGAATCGATTCAGCCGGTGACTGGTGAGACCGTCTGGGACGGCAATGGCGCAGGCCTGGAGGATGTCGATGCCGCGGTTCGGGAGGCGCGTGCCGCGTTTGTCAGTTGGCGCCGGAAGAGTTTTGCCGAGCGCCAGGCGGTGATTGAAGCCTTTGCGCAGCAGCTGGAAGCCAACAAGGAAGCGCTGGCCCATCAGATTGGCCTGGAGACCGGCAAGCCGCTGTGGGAATCGCGCACCGAAGTGGCGGCGATGATCGGCAAGATCCCGATCTCGATCAAAGCCTACAACGAACGCACCGGGCATTCGGAATCCGATGTGGCCGGTGGTCATGCCGTGTTGCGTCATCGCCCCCACGGCGTGGTGGCGGTGTTCGGGCCCTACAACTTTCCCGGGCATCTGCCCAACGGTCATATCGTACCGGCGTTGCTGGCGGGCAACACCGTGGTGTTCAAACCCAGCGAACTGACTCCGGGCGTGGCGGAAATGGTGGTCCGGTTCTGGGAAAAAGCCGGCCTGCCGGATGGCGTGATTAACCTGGTGCAGGGCGGTGCCGATGTCGGCAAATGCCTGGCGCGACACGGGATGGTGGATGGGCTGTTTTTCACCGGCAGCTCCAATGTGGGTCATAAGCTGCACGAGCAGTTCGGCGGCCAGCCGGAGAAAATTCTGGCGTTGGAGATGGGCGGCAACAACCCTCTGATTGTCCAGAATGTGTCAGATGTAGACGCTGCCGTGCACCACACTATTCAATCCGCATTCCTGTCAGCCGGCCAGCGTTGCACCTGCGCTCGCCGGCTGCTGGTACCCAAGGGCAAGAAGGGCGATGAGTTTCTGGCGCGTCTGGTGGCGGTGGCATCACGCATTGAGGTGGCCGAGTTTGATGCCGAACCGCAACCGTTTATGGGCGCGGTGATCTCGGTGGCGGCCGCCGAGCAGTTGCTGCGGGTGCATGCCGGCATGCTGGCCAAAGGTGCCCACTCCCTGCTTGAGATGAAACACCTGAAGCCGGGCACCGGCCTGGTGTCGCCGGGTATTGTCGACGCCACCGGGATGGAGCTGGACGATGAAGAATACTTCGGGCCACTGCTGACGGTGTACCGCTACAAGAGCTTTGATGATGCCCTGGAGCTGGCCAACGACACGCGCTTTGGTTTGGCGGCCGGTATTCTGAGTGATGATCGCAAACTCTATACCCGGCTGCTGGAAGAGGTTCGCGCCGGCATCGTGAACTGGAACCGGCCGCTCACAGGGGCCAGCAGCGCGGCGCCGTTCGGCGGCATCGGTGCCAGCGGCAATCACCGGGCCAGTGCCTATTACGCGGCTGACTACTGCGCCTGGCCGATGGCGTCACTGGAGGCCAGCAAAAGCGAGCTGCCGGAAGACCTGCCACCGGGCCTGAAATTTGACTGACAGGAATGCCAGCTATGGTGAAACACGCGGTTGAAGCGAATTTTGACGGGCTGGTGGGCCCCACCCATAACTACGCCGGTTTGTCCTGGGGCAACGTCGCGTCCAAATCCAATGTGAACGCGGTGGCCAATCCGAAAGAAGCCGCGCTGCAGGGCCTGGCCAAGATGAAGCAGCTGGCGGACCGGGGCTATGTTCAGGGCGTTTTGCCGCCCCACGAACGGCCTCATATTCCGACCCTGCGCGCGCTGGGCTTTGAGGGCACCGAGCGCCAGATTCTGGAAGCCGTGGCGAGCACCGATCCGTCCATTCTGGCCGCAGTGTCGTCGGCGTCTGCCATGTGGACCGCCAATGCGGCTACGGTGTCGCCCAGTACCGATACCGCGGATCATCGGGTGCACTTCACCCCTGCCAACCTGAGTGCCAAGTTTCATCGCGCCATTGAACATCGGGTTACCGGGCGGGCGCTGAAGTCGATATTCACCGATGAAAGCTACTTCGCTCACCATCCGGCCTTGCCCTCGGTCAGTCACTTCGGCGATGAAGGCGCGGCTAACCACACCCGCTTTTGCAGCCGCTACGGTGAACCTGGAGTAGAGTTGTTTGTGTACGGACAGGTGGCGTTCAACGAACAGGCCCCGGCCCCGGCAAAATACCCGGCCCGGCAGACCCTGGAGGCCTCCCAGGCCATTGCCCGGCTGCACGGCCTGAGCGATCGCCATGCGGTGTTCGCCCAGCAGAATCCGGCGGCCATTGATGCCGGTGTGTTCCACAACGATGTGATCGCGGTGGGTAATGGCAACTGCCTGTTCTATCACCAGCTTGCGTTTCTCGACGAAGACCGGGTGCTGGCGGAGCTCCGTGACCGGCTGATCGGGGCGGAACTGGAGGCGATCCGGGTGTCCTCAGCGGAGGTGCCCCTGGGCGATGCGGTCGCCTCCTACCTGTTCAACAGCCAGTTGCTGAATACGCCTGATGGCATGTTGCTGGCGGTGCCCGGTGAGTGCCGGGAAGTGGCTTCGGTTAGCCGCTATCTTGATGATCTGGTCAAGACGGGCGGTCCGATCACTGCGGTGGAAGTGTTTGACGTCAAGCAGTCCATGAGAAACGGCGGCGGCCCGGCCTGCCTGCGCTTGCGGGTGGTGTTAAACCATGAAGAGCTGCAGGCCATCAACCGGGGCGTTATCCTGAACGATGCCCTTTACGACCGCCTGGTCAGCTGGGTGAATGCGCATTATCGCAATGAGCTCAGCCAGCAGGATCTGGCCGATCCGATGTTGCTGGATGACGTGCGTAAAGCGCTGGATGAACTGACCGGGATTCTGGGCCTGGGCTCCATCTACGATTTTCAGCGGTAATCGGTAGAATCGGTTAACTGGCGATGGAGCGGGTCAGCATATCCATGCTGTGGCGGATCAGGGCGTCGGCCGGAAAACTGGAGGTCTGGGTGGCTTCCGATTGGCACAGCATGATCACGCCGTGCAGCGCGCCGCGCAGGTAGAGTGCGGTATGGCGTGGCGATTGGATGCGTTCACGGCTCATGGTGCCGTCTTCCAGCCCCTGGTGAATCGCAGCTTCCATCAGCGTCATCAATTCGTTCTTTGAACAGAGCATTTCCCGGGTCTGGTGTTCGTCCGCGTCAGCAATCGCCGTGGAGGCCTTGGTCAGCGCAGAGAAGTAATCCGGTGCCTCGATGTAAAAGCGGTAGTAGGCCTCACCCATGGCTTTGATCTGGGCCAGCCCGGTGTCGGCCGTGCTGCGGGCACTTTCGAAGCGGTCCACCAGGCTTTGCCCGGCCCGCAGCATGATGCCCCGCTGAATGGCGGCTTTGTCTTTGAAGTATACGTACAGCAGCGCCCGGCTCAGGCTGGCGGTGCGGGCAATGTCGTCCATGGAGGTGCGCTCGTAGCCTTTTTCGGCAAAGGCCAACTCAGCGGCGTCCAGTATGGCGTCATACCTTGCCTGTTTTTCCCGTTCCCGTCGTGATTTCAGGGGCTCGTTCATGGTGTTCCTGACTTCCTGTGCGATGACTGCATGATACCTGAAAGGGGATGAAAGCCGATTATTGACAATTTGTCAAAGAATGACATTATGTCTGAAAATAATCGGCGGCTTCCGATGGATCGGAATCCTACAATCAACACGTTCAGGGAAAGGGGCTGAACCTCATGTCTCTCATCAAGCGCGCTGCGCCATTTACTCTCATCGGCCTTGTTCTGGCTACTCTGGTGTTATCCGGCTGCCGTGGTGGTACCGACGATTCGCCGGATCAGGCAACGGTATCTGTGCGCGTGGCCGAGGTTACCGGTGGCGAAATCGAAGAAATACCGCTTCGGTTCTCCGGCATCGTACGTGCGGCCCAACGGGCGACCCTGACGTTTCAGGTTAGCGGTGCCCTGAAAGAGCGGCCCATCGAACTGGGCCAGAACGTGAAGGCCGGTGATGTGCTTGCCCGCTTGTACAATCCGGCCCTGGAGCCCGCGCGGGATTCTGCCCTGGCGCGCATTGAAGAGCTGAGAACCCAGTTCGATCAGGCCCAGAGAGAGTGGGAACGCTCCAGCCGGCTGCATCAGCGTGGTGTGGTCTCGGAACAGAATCTGGAACAGATTGCCGCTCGCCGGGATTCCCTGCGGGCCAGCATGGCCACCGCCGAGGCATCACTGGCGGAAGCCACCCGGTTGCTGGAAGAGAGCGTGTTGAAGGCGCCGTTTGCCGGCCAGGTAGAAGCACTGCTGGTGGAGCGGGACGAGTTTGTGTCCGCCGGCCAGCCGGTCATGCGATTGTCTTCCCCGCTCGGGCGGGAAGTGGAAGTGCGGGTGCCGGCGCATTTGCTGAGCCATGTGCGGGTAGGGCAGGAACTGCCGGTGTGGTCAGTTCAGGACCGTAACCGGGCGCCGGAAACCGGCACGGTGATCGAGATTGCCCGGGGCAGCTCCATCCGTGGTGAGCTGCATCCGGTGCTGGTCAGCCTGCCGGTGCATTCGCTGGGCTCGGGTGAGCCGGTAGAAGTCGGCATTACGCCGGTGCGTTCCTCGGCCATCACCGTGCCTCTGCTGGCGGTGGTTCGTAACGATTCCGGTACCAGTGTGTTCCGCGTGCAAGACGCGATTGCCCGGCGGGTACCGATAAAAATCGATCGGGTTATTGGCGAACGGGTGATGGTGCACCCGGGTGAACTTGGTGCTGGAGATCTGGTGGTTTATGCCGGCACCACCCGCCTGGTGGACGGTGATCCGGTGGAGATTCGCTGATGACCCGCCGACTGCTGAACTATCAACGTTTGCTGGGCATGGTGGTGACCATGCTGTGCCTGTTGGGGATTGCGGCCTACAGCACCATGCCCCGGCAGGAAGATCCGTCATTTCCGTATCGTGCCGGCATGGTGACCGTCAGCTATCCCGGTGCCAGCGCAGAAGCGGTTGAGCGCCTGGTGTTGCGGCCGTTGACCGATGAGCTGCGCCAGGTGGAAGAGCTGGATTTCAGTTTTGGCACCGCCCGCACCGGCGTGGCGCTGTCTCGCCTCAAGCTCAGAGACCACATCTACGACACCGATCCGGCCTGGGATCGGGTGCGCCAGGCCATGGAGCGGGCGCGGCAGGATTTCCCTGACGACGTTGGCCAGATGACCCTGGATGACCGCCTGATCGACATTCCGGCGGTGGTGCTGGCGGTGGGTGGCTCACCGTCGGTGACCGAATTGTCGAAGGTCGCCGAGCGTCTGAAGCAGAACCTTTCGGACATTCCGGGCATTTCCCGGATTGAACTGGAGGGCGATGCCGATGAGCAGATCACTCTGGCTCTGGACGATGCCGCGCTGTTCCGTTTGGGCATTTCTCCGAAACGCGTGCTGGAAACCCTGGCCCAGCGCAACCAGACCATCCCCGGTGGCTTTGTGGTGGTGGACGGCAAACGCTTGTCGGTGCTGCCCAACACCGAATTTGCCGATATCGATGCCATCCGCGCCACCCCCATAGCGCTGCCTGATGGCTCCCAGGTGCCCCTGGCCGCCGCTGCTGATGTCTGGCGCGGGCCACAGGAGCCACGCCAGCCGGAAACCTGGTTCAATGGTGAGCGGGTGGTGTTGCTGTCGGTCATCATGGAGGAGGGCAGCACCGACGCCATCCGCTTTGGCCAGCGCATCCGTGAACGGGTAGAGGAGGTGCGGGCCGAGTTCGGCCCCTACGAAATCCGGGAAATGTTCTTTCAACCAGACAAGGTCTCTGAGCGCCTCGTCAATCTGGCCTGGAGTCTGGTGCTGTCGGTACTCATCATCGTGGCGGTGGTGTTCACCGGCATGGGCATCCGCATGGGGCTGTTGGTGGCGTCGATCCTGCCCATGGTGGCGCTGATCAGCATCGGCCTGTATGACCTGGGCGGCGGTGTGTTGCACCAGATTGCGGTGATCGGCATGGTGATTTCGCTGGGGATTCTGATCGACAACGCCATCGTGATCGTCGAAAACATTCAGGGTCATCTGGATGAGGGCATGCGCCGGCTGGATGCCTTGCAAAAAGCCGTCGGTGAGCTGGCCGGCCCCCTCGGTGCCTCTACCGGAACGACCCTGGCCGCTTTTGCGCCCCTGCTGATGGCCAAGGGTGGGGCTGCAGATTTTACCCGTGGCGTGCCGGTGATGATCATGCTGACCCTGTCGGTCAGTTATCTGCTGGCCATCTCGGCGGTGCCACTGCTGGCGGCAAGGTTCCTCAAACCCCGCAAGAGCGTTCATGGTGACCGCCTGATGGGGTTTGCCCGTTTTCTGGGCGGGATGGTGTTCCGGTATCCCGGGCGCTTGATTCTGGCGGGTGCGTTACTGGTGGTCATGAGCCTGGGCATGACACCTTTCATGGCCCAGCAATTTTTCCCCAATGCCGACCGTCCCAGGGTAATCGTTGAGCTCTTCATGCCGGAGGGCACCGATCAGGCCCGTACGGCCGAAGTCACCGAGCGCCTGGAGCGGGCGGTACGCACACGGCCGGAAGCCGTAGAGGTGCACCGGTTTGTCGGCTTTGCCGGCCCGGCTTTCTACTACAACCTGCAGCGGGCACCGCAAGCACCGAATCGGGCCCGCCTGGTGGTCCGGACACCGACCCTGGATGACACCAATGACCTGATCCCGTGGATTCGGCAAGAAGTGGCGGCCAGTCTGCCAGAAGTGGAGCTGTCCGTTGGCATTCTGGGTCAGGGGCCACCCCGGACGGCACCGGTGGAAGTGCGGGTGTATCACGCCGATGACGATGCCCGGGCAAGGGCAACGGAGCAGGTGTTCGCCCTGCTACGCGGTGTGTCCGGCACCGTGGATGTGCGCCACGATGTGGATATCGGCGTGCCCAGCATCGCCATCAATGTCGACGACGCAACCGCCGCTCGCTATGGATTGAACCGGGCTGACGTTGCCCAGAGTCTGTATGGTCAGAGTTTCGGCGCGGTGGCTGAACGCTATCGCCAGGAGTCAGACCCCATCCCCATAATTCTGCGTTCACGGGAAGGCACTTCGCTGTCACTGTCGCGACTGTTGTCGGTCAATACCTACAACGATCAGGGCGATGCGATTCCGTTGTCGGCCGTGGCCACGGTGGAAACCACCTGGGAGCCGGCCGCCAGATACCTGCGTAATGGCGTGCGGGTAAACACCGTCAGCGCCAATCTGGCAACCGGCTTCAGCTTCAGTCAGGTACTCGACGGTCTCGACGCCGCTATGGCGCAGCAGCCTTTACCGGCCGGTACCCGGCTGGAAATGGGCGGTGACGCCGAAGGCTCCAGTGATGCCAATACCGCGCTGCTGACCGCCGCGCCGATCGGCATGCTGTTGCTGCTGTTCTTCCTGCTGTTGCAGTTCAACTCGTTCCGGCGGGTCGGGATTATCTTGTTGACGGTGCCGCTGGCCACCGTCGGCATCTTCCCAGGCCTGGTGCTGTCCGGCTCACCCTTCGGCTTTCAGTCGTTGTTGGGGGTGATTGCGCTGGTGGGCATTGTGGTGAACAACGCCATCGTACTGCTGGATGTAATGGACCGGGAGCTGGAAAGGGGCAGGGCAATCCGCGATGCCGTGCGCACGGCGGTTGAACGCCGCACCCGGCCCATCCTGCTAACCACCGCCACCACCGTGGCTGGCTTGCTGCCTTTGGCATTCTCCAGCTCCACGCTGTGGCCACCCATGGCCTGGGCCATCATCTCTGGCCTGCTGGCATCCACCGTGCTGACGCTGCTGGTGATCCCGTCAGTCTGCATCAAGCTGATCAAGCTGCCGGTCAGCGAACCCGAGAACGCCCCGGCCTGACCATCAGGCCAACCCTTTGCCCCACCGGGACCTCCCGGTTGGGGAATACAATCGCCTCCGGCGCCGTACCCACCCGGTAACAGCTCTGGTCATCCTCCCAGATCACCGTGCCGGGCTGGTACTCGGTAAAATTCGCCACCTCGTCCGGCACATGAAACCGGAACGATGGCCCGGTATTCAGAATCTCGTGCACCACCTCAAACACCGTCAGATGATCAAACGGTGGCTCAACGGCCGGTGCCGGCTGACCACCAAACCGCCGCCGCAACGCCCGCTCAATGCCCCGGAACCGCCGGAAATCATTCCGCCCGAATGGCTCGACTTTACCCAGCTCAACCGTGAAACTTTCCGCCTTCAACAACCCGGCCGTGAACGACGAAAACACCGTCGATTCCTTATGCTGCAGCAACAGCGTCTCCACCTCCGCCTCCAGCAAAAACGCGCACTGCTCTGGCGGCACCGAACGCCCTTCCACATACGGATACAGCGCAAACCGCTCCCGCTTAGACGGCCGGATCGCCGTGTGCAAATCATAATGACCCAACGTGAGAGGCTGATGCACCATCGCAAACTGCCGGCACATCTCCTCCAGAAACCGCGCCCGCCGGGCCTCCGGCAACGCCGCATAGTCCGCTTTGCCATGGGCCCCGTTAAACAGCCGGTTCATGTTCACGTCCATAAACCGGGTACCGGCCTTCATCGCGGGCGGATTGCCCAGCATCAGCAACAGCGGACACGCCAACTGCCACACCTCGGCCAGCAGCTCGGACACCAGCTTGTTCAACACCTCAATCGGCGCGGTCTCGTTACCATGAATGCCGGCCGAAATAATCAACGCCTCGCCGTTCGGGTTGTCCCGATCGGTCGGCGGCGTCAGCCACAGCACGCCGTTGGCCTTGCGGGAAATCTGAGTACCATCAGGCAGCCGGGTTTTGATTTCGGGGAGGTCATCACCGGCATTGGCGAGGGTATGGGCCAGCCAGTCAGGGTGGGATTCGAAGAGGTCATTTTGAGCGTTCATGGAATCCCCGTAGAGAGGTCGGGGTCAGACGGCAGGGAGTGCCTTCCGGGAATTTCGAAGGCCATGGATGGCCTGAGAGAAGCGCACATGGATGTGCTCGTAGCGGTTCCCGGAAGGCACTCCCTGCCGGCTGGCCTTACACCAGACCTTTAATGTTAATGAAACGTCAAAGTATCAGGAGTTAGCCGGCCTTTGATGCCGCAACAAATAATTTTCCAGCTTACGGAAGGCAAACACCAGAATAAACGTCAGTACCATGTACAGCAGCGCCACAAAAATAAACGCCTCAAATGGCGCATAAAACCGCGAGTAAATATTCCGCGCCGCCCCGGTCAGATCAATAATCGTCACCACACTGGCAATCGCACTCGCATGCAGCATAAAAATCACCTCATTCGAATACGCCTGCACCGCCCGCCGCGCCGCATTGGGCAGAATAATCCGGCGCATCCGCAACAGCCAGCTCATGCCATACGCCTTCGCCGCCTCAATCTCGCCATTGGGCGTGGCAATAATCGCACCCCGCAGAATCTCCGTGGTATAGGCCGCCGTATTCAGCGTAAACGCCAGCAGAGCAGGGTAGAACGGCTCCCGGAAAATAACCCACCAGAAAGTCTCATGAATGCCAGGAGTCTGCGCCACACCATAGTAAATAATGTAAAGCTGAATCAGCAGCGGCGTGCCCCGGAACAGATAGGTGTACAGCCAGATCGGACCTGACACAAACGGATTTCTCACCGTGCGCAGGATCGCCAGCGGCACCGCAATAATCAGACCGATCACCAGCGACAGGAACACCAGCTGCACGGTGGTCACCATGCCACCCCAGTATTCCATGAGCGTCATGGCATTGAAGATATCGTTCTCGTTTAACCACTCGGCCATGAAATCAGGCATTGATCAATTCCCCCGAACCACGCCGACATTGGCTCGCTTGTCGAGCCACTTGATGAACAACTCCGAACCCGCCGTCAGCAACAGATAAACCGCTGCCACCGGAATGAAAAAGTGGAACGGCATGCGCTCGGCCTTGGCGGCTTCTTCGGCCACCCGCACCATATCGGTCAGGCCGATAATCGACACCAGGGCCGTGGTTTTCAGCAACACCTGCCAGTTGTTGCCGATGCCGGGCAGGGCATGGCGCAGCATCTGCGGAATCATTACCCGGCGAAAGGTGTGCCAGCGGGAAAAGCCATAGGCTTTGGCTGCTTCAATCTGACCTGCGTCGACCGCCAGAAAGGCGCCGCGGAAGGTCTCGGTCATGTAGGCACCGAAAATCAGCCCGATCGTCACTACACCGGAAATGAACGGATCAAACTGAAAGAAAAAGTCGATTTCACGGGTTTCCCAGAGATAGTCTGACAACGCATTCACCGCCACCTGGCCGCCATAGTAGAACAGCAGCATCATCACAAGGTCCGGTACACCTCGGATCAGCGTGGTGTAAATCGTGGCAACGCCAATCAGCACGCGGTTGCCAGAGAGTTTGGCACTGGCGCCAAGCAGCCCCAGGGTGAGCGCGAGGGCCAGCGAGAGGAAGGCCAGCTCGATGGTAACCACCGCCCCCTCGGCGAGGGCCGGGCCGTAGCCTTTCAGATCAAACATGGGAATATCCGGAAAGCGGGGAGCAGCCTGATGGCCGCTCCCGGGGTCGGGTTAGATCTTGATGTCGTAATTGAAGTACTTGGCCATGATGGCATCGTAGGTGCCGTCTTCTTTCAGTTTCCTGAGTGCGGCGTTGATGTCTTCAGCCAGATCGGCATCACGCTTGCGCATGGCTACGCCGACGCCTTCACCCAGTTTTACCGACTCGCCGACTTCTTTGTAGCCGTCGCGGTTCATGATGGTCTGCTCACCTACAGGGTAGTCGACGAAGACTGCGTCCAGGCGCTGGCCTTCAAGGTCCAGAACCATGTCTTCTGCCGTGGTGTAGCGCTTGATGGACACTATGCCGCCCATGTTCTCGGTCACGTAGGTGTCCATGGTGGTGCCGCGCTGCACGCCCACGTTCTTGCCTTTCATGGCGTCCATATCGGTGACGTCCGTGTTGAAAGACTCAGGGCCAAACCAGCCACCCGGGGTGATGTAGTACGGCTCGGAGAACAGCACCCGCTCGGCGCGCTCGGGAGTGATCGACATGGAAGACATGATGATGTCGAACTTGCGAGCCAGCAGGCCGGGAATCATGCCGTCCCAGGCCTGGATGATGAATTCGCAGTTAGCGTTCAGTTCTTCACACATGGCGGTCGCCAGTTCGACTTCGAAACCGGTCAGTTCACCGTTTTCATCACGGTACTCGAATGGCTCGTAAGGAATGTCAAAAGCAACCCTCAGGTTGCGATCCTGGGCCTGGGCAGTGCCCGCGATCATGGCCAGGGCACAGCTTGCTGCAATAATCAGTTTATTCATGTGTCACTTCTCCAGTGATTTGCCTGTACGGCTTTATTCTTGATGGAAGCTTTGTGTTCCGGTACCGGTTTCAAGATAGCACCGGATTCAGAACTTGGGAGCAAGAAATTGCTGCATGCGTTCGGACTCCGGATGGTCGAAGACCTTTTCCGGCGAACCCTGCTCCTCAATCACGCCCTGATGCAAGAACAGGACCTGAGTTGACACATCCCTGGCAAAAGCCATCTCGTGGGTGACCACGATCATGGTACGGCCTTCCTCGGCCAGACTCTGCATAACCTTCAATACTTCGCCCACCAGCTCCGGGTCCAGCGCTGAGGTGGGCTCATCAAACAGCATTACTTCCGGCTCCATGGCCAGGGCGCGGGCGATGGCCGCACGCTGCTGCTGACCGCCCGACATCTGGGCCGGGTAATAATCCTTGCGCTCGTAGATACCCACTTTGTTCAGGTAGGCTTCTGCCCGCTCGATGGCTTCTTTTTTCGGAACCTTGAGTACATTGATTGGTGCTTCGATGATGTTTTCCAGCACGGTCATGTGGGACCACAGGTTAAAGCTCTGAAAAACCATCGAAAGCCGAGCCCGCATCCGTTCGACCTGGCGGTTGTCAGCGGGTACTCGCTGACCTTTGCGGTTGTGTTTGAACCTTATTGGGTCACCGTGCACGATAATGTCGCCAGAGGTCGGCGTTTCCAGCATGTTGATGCAGCGTAAGAACGTGCTTTTACCTGAGCCCGAACTGCCGATCAGGGAGATGACATCGCCTTTGCGAGTTTCCAGAGAGATGCCCTTGAGGACTTCGAGTTGGTCAAAGGTCTTGTGGATGTCCCTGCAAATCAGAGGCGCTGTTTCCGCCATGGGGTGACTCCTGGGGGCTGTCGTACAAAGGCGCATGTTTTACGGACTGTCGCCGTGGAAATCAATACCGCTTTGTTGGGTTTTGGTGAATTTCGCAGCACATACAGCCCGGTTGGCGTGCGGGCCTTGATGTCATTCTGGCGCAATCAATGATCAATGCAAGCATTTTGCCAGGTTAACGGTTGGCTGGATCCGTCAGCAGGTTTTCCAACTCTTCCGGCGCTGGCACCCTCAGCAATTCGTCTCCCCGTTTCTCCATCTCTGTCATGGTTTGCCTGACCTGGCGGACATGTGCCGTGGCAATCTTGCGGGCCTGTTCCGGCTTCGCCGCCATGATCGCCTCATAAAGTTGCCGATGCTGGCGCATGATCTTGCTGCGCATGTCTTGCCTTGGGTTCAGGTTGGAGACCGCAGCCTGCACCGTCAGCAGCATCATGTTCTTCAGCCCACTGAGAATGTGCACCAAAACCGGGTTGTGGGAAGCCTCCACAATGGCCAGATGAAAGCCGTGGTCCGGCCGGGCATTGCTGAGTGGGTCGGTGCTTTCCAGTGCCGTGAAAGCCTTGGTCAGCTTGTGTCGATCCATATCCGTGGCACGCTGGGCTGCCAGATATGCCGCCTGGCCGTCGAGCTGCTCGCGAACTTCCAGCAGATCGTAGAGCGTTCGGGGGTGGCCTTGGTAGAGATGCATCAGCGGGCTATTGGAAGTTTCGGCACTGGCGTCCGGGACGATGCTGGCAACAAACGAGCCCTTACCGTGCCGGGTTTCAATCACTCCCCGGGCCTGCAGTTCATGCAGTGCCTCGCGAACGGCAGAGCGTGATACGCCCAGTCGGGCCGATAGCTGTCGCTCGGAGGGAATCTTCTGGCCGGGGGCGAGCCCGCCGTCCAGAATCAGATGCTCCAGCTTGTACGCAACTTGGTTTGCAATGCCCATGACGATAATGGCCTGACCAGTTTCCGGGTTGAACGCTCAGTTTACGATACCGATGCGTTACAAGAAACTGGTCGGACCAGTTGGTAAAAAGATGGACGATGCCGGCAGGGATGACGAGTATAGGGTTCTATGTCGCTAGCAAGTTGCTGGAAACGCTATGACTGATAAATCAACAATAAGCCGTGAACAGCTGGCGGATACGTTCAGGCAATTCATTGATCCCGCCTTTGTCATCAGCGATGACGAAACCATGAGGCCCTATGAATGCGATGGCTTGGCAATGTATCGCGAGCAGCCCATGCTGGTGGTATTGCCGGAAACAGTTGCCCACGTGCAGCGTGTCATGTGTATTTGCCACGAGCACAATATTCCCGTTGTGGCGCGCGGCGCAGGCACCGGTCTGTGCGCCGGGGCTATGCCGCACAAAGACGGTGTGGTGTTGTCGCTGGCGCGTTTCGATCGCATTCTCGAGATTGACCCACTGGCCCGAACGGCGCGACTTCAGCCGGGTGTTCGCAACCTGGCAATCAGTGAAGAGGCAGCACAATACGGGCTGTATTATGGCCCGGACCCCTCATCCCAGATAGCCTGCTCGATCGGCGGTAACGTCGCCGAAAATGCCGGTGGCGTGCACTGCCTCAAATATGGCTTGACGGTTCACAATATTCTGAGCGTCGAGATGATTACCGCAGAAGGTGACCGGGTAACTCTCGGCAGCGACGGCCTCGACAGCGGCGGTATGGACCTGCTGGCGCTGATCACTGGCTCCGAAGGACTGTTGGGCGTGGTCACCGAGGTGAAAGTGAAACTGCTGCCTAAGCCGGAAGTGGCCCAGGTGATCATTGCCGGCTTCGACAGCATCGAGAAAGCCGGCGACGCGGTGGGCGGCATCATCTCCCATGGCATCATCCCCGGCGGCCTGGAAATGATGGACAGCCACGCCATCATCGCGACCGATGATTTCTGCCACGCCGGCTACCCTAGAGAGGCGAAGGCCCTGCTGCTGTGCGAGGTGGATGGCACCGAAGAAGAAGTGCAGCAACATATCTCCGAGGCCGAGGCGGTGTTTCGCAAACTCGGTGCCACCTCAATCCGCACCTCTCAAAGCGAAGAAGAGCGCGCGCTGCTGTGGAAGGGCCGCAAGTCGGCCTTCCCGGCGGTGGGGCGGATATCACCGGATTATTACTGCATGGACGGCACCATTCCGCGCCGGCATCTGGCCCGTGTGCTGCTGGAAATGGAAAAAATGTCTGAAGAATCGGGCCTGCGTGTGGCCAACGTGTTTCACGCCGGCGACGGCAACCTGCATCCGCTGATTCTGTTTGATGCCAATGTGCCGGGTGAGTTAGAAAGCGCCGAGGCATTTGGCAGTCGGATTCTTGAGCTGTGTGTGGAGGTCGGGGGTTGTATCACCGGGGAACACGGCGTTGGCGTGGAGAAGATTCGGCAAATGGCGGTGCAGTTCAATGATAACGAACTGCAGCAGTTCCACGACATAAAAGCCGCGTTTGATCCGACCGGTATGCTGAACCCGGGCAAGGGTGTGCCGACACTTCGGTTCTGCCAGGAGTACCGGTCCATCGAACACAAGCAACACAAGCACGAACAGGTGGACGCCAGCCATGGCTGATCAGATCCAACAGCTACAGGAGCAAGTGCTCCAGGCTCGCAGTAACGGCCAGGCGCTCAACATTGTCGGCGGTGGCACCAAGTCCTTTATGGGCCGACCAGCCAGTCCCGATGCTGGCACCCTGAGCCTGACCGGGCACACCGGCATTGTCGAGTACCACCCGGTCGAACTGGTGCTGACGGTGCGAGCGGGTACGCCACTGAAAGACATCGAAACGGCACTGGCGGAACATGGCCAATGCCTGCATTTTGAGCCACCCCGGTTTGGTGACGGGTCCACCATCGGTGGCATCCTGGCCTGCAACCTGTCTGGCCCGGCGCGGCCCTGGAGCGGCTCGGTGCGGGATCAGGTGTTGGGCGTTCGCCTGCTCAACGGCAAGGGTGAACATCTGCGCTTTGGCGGCCAGGTTTTGAAGAACGTCGCCGGCTATGACGTGTCTCGCCTGCAGGCCGGCGCCATGGGCACTCTGGGTGTGATCACCGAGATCAGCCTGAAAGTCATGCCGAAACCCGCCACCACCGTTACCCTGATGCAGGACATGGCCCTGGACGAGGTGATCCACTACATGAATCAGCGCGCCGGTGAACCCAAGCCCATCACGGGGGCCTGTTGGGTGGATGGCAAGGTATATCTGCGCCTGGCCGGAGCCCATTCGGCAGTGGAGGCCACGGCCGAGAAGTGGTCGGGTGAGGTGATGGCGCAGGGTGACCAGTTCTGGCAGCAGGTGCGTGATCAACAGCATGACTTTTTCAAGGACAGCGCGGCTCCGCTCTGGCGGTTCTCGGTAGGTTCCGCCGCGGCTATGCCCGCGCTTGAAGGCCCGTGGTTGCTGGACTGGGCCGGCGCTCAGCGCTGGTATCGGGGTGAGGCCACACTGAGTGATCTGGAACCCCTGGCCAGAGCCGCCGGTGGCCAGGTCAGCCTGTTCCGGGGCGGCGACCGCACCGGCGAAGTGATGCACGCCCAGCCTGAGCCGTTGAAAACAATTCAGCGCCGGGTAAAAAACTCGTTTGATCCGGACGGCCTGTTCAATCCCGGCCGCCTCTACAGCTGGTTGTAATTATGCAGACGAATCTGGTTCAGCACTTTGCCAACACACCTGACGGTCAGGAGGCAGAAGACATCCTCCGGGCGTGTGTGCACTGTGGCTTTTGTAACGCCACTTGCCCGACCTATCAGGAGCTGAATGATGAGCGCGACGGCCCCCGGGGCCGCATCTATCTGATGAAGATGTTTCTGGAAGGCGGGGAGGCCACCGAAAAAACCCGGGAGCATCTGGACCGTTGCCTGACCTGCCGCAGCTGCGAGACAACCTGTCCCTCCGGCGTGCAGTATGGCCGGCTGGTAGATATCAGCCGAGGGCTGCTCGAACAAGAACTGCCAAGATCGCCGAAACAGCGAGCGATGCGCTGGGCGTTGACCCGCATCCTGCCACACCGCCGGTTGTTCGGCTTGTTGCTCCGGGTGGGGCAGGCGTTGCGGCCGATGCTGCCGGCTCAGCTGCGCATCAAGGTGCCGGCTCGTCGTGAGGCCAGCCCTTGGCCCGCCTCCAGCCATAACCGGATTGTGCTAGGCCTGGCCGGTTGCGCGCAGCCCTCTGCGGCGCCCAATACCAATGCCGCCACGGCGCGGGTGCTGGACAAACTGGGTATCACCTTGGTGGAAGCGCCCAAGGCCGGATGCTGTGGCGCGGTGAACTACCACTTGTCGGAACATGAACGGGGCCTGGAGGAAATGCGCCGCAACATCGACGCCTGGTGGCCCGCGATCGAAGTCGGAGCCGAGGCAATTGTGATGACAGCCTCCGGGTGCGGCGCGATGGTGCAGGATTACGGCCACCTGCTGAAAGACGATCCGATGTATGCCAACAAGGCGCGCAAGGTCAGTGAGCTGTGCACGGATCTCGGTGCCTTCCTGTTGCGGGAAGATCTGGAGCCGCTGAAGGCCAGCGCCCAGGCCGGTAAAGTGGCTTTTCATTGCCCTTGCACACTGCAGCACGCCATGAAGCAAAGTGGTGTGGTGGAGCAGGTGCTCACTCGCGTTGGAATCGAGTTGGCGGCGACCAAAGACAAGCACCTGTGTTGCGGTTCTGCCGGCACCTACTCCATCCTGCAACCGGAGATGAGTCAGACCTTGCTGGCTAACAAGCTCAAGGCGCTGACCGTGGATGATCCGGTGAAAATTGCGACCGCAAACATCGGGTGCCAACTGCACCTGGAGACCCGTTCCGAGGTGCCGGTGCAACACTGGGTCGAGTTGCTGGACCGTTAAGCGGATCCCAAAAGGGTTGGGGATATTGTCGTATAGTCGTACCCGGTGTCATTAATCGACTCCGGGCACTTCAGATAAAATCCAACTTCACAGGATGTGAACTCATGCCAAGGACCATGGCCTTATCTCTGCTTTTTGTGTTTTCCTGCAGTTCCGCTCAGGCTGAAATCTACCGCTGGATTGATGCCAACGGCTCCATCCATTTTTCCGATAAGCCACCAGCGTTGCAACCTCATTCGCAAGTGCAGTTGCGCTCTACGGCGACGGTACCGATGAATGAAAATATTCACCAGGCAGAGCGCATCAGCCGTCAACGGAAAGAGCTGGATGAATTGCTCGCTCCGAGCAGCAAAGCGCGCTACGCAAAAGCCCGGCGTAAGCAGGGCGACCGCGATAAACAGTGCGAAAAATACCGCCAGCAACTGGATCGTCTGCAAACCAGGTTAAGGGCGGGTTACGGCAACGACCGCGGTAACAGTCTGCGGCAACAACGGCGTGAACTCAGCCACTCCTTCAGCCTGGAGTGTATGCTGAATTAGTCGTATTTCGGAAAGCGCCCATTGCCCTTTTGTAAGGATTATTGTTAGCTATCTACCTTGTCTGAGGAGGTAGATTTTGTCCCATTTTCAGCTTGCCTTGTTGCTGGGCATGACCGTGGCGCTGGGGCCGCTGGCCCTGGATGCCTATTTGCCAGCGTTTCCTGAAATTGCCCGCGGCTTCGGCATTTCCCATTCTGATGTCGGCCTCACCCTGAGCGCGTATGTGGCCACGCTGGGCCTGGCCCAGCTGGTCGGTGGCCCGTTGTCTGATCGCTATGGTCGGAAAGGTATCCTGTTCGGCGGGCTGGCGGTTTTTGCCCTGGCCAGTGTGATGATTGCGCAGGCAGAAACCCTAGGCTGGATGATCGTGTGGCGGGTGGTTCAGGGTATCGGTGGTGCCTTCTGCGCGGTGTCGGTACCGGCGATTGTACGAGATCAGGTAGGCGGGCAGGATGCGGCCCGTTTGTATGGGCTGATCGGGCTGATCATGTTTATTGCTCCCGCGGCGGCGCCTTCCATAGGAGCGTTGATGCTGGCGCTGGGCGACTGGCACTGGATCTTCCTGGTGCTGGCGGGTTATGCGGTGTTTGTCACCCTGGTGTTACAGCTGGCGCTGTTTCCTCGCCTCAAGCCCCGGCCCCGGGCTGTCACCCCGGTCAAAACTCTGGTCACCAATTACCTGCTGGTGCTTCGCCATAAAACCACCATGCGTTTCATTGGTATCCAGGTGCTTTGCTTCAGCGCCATGTTGCTGTTTATCACCCATTCGTCGTTTATCTATCAGGAGTGGTTTGGTCTTTCCAACAGTGCTTTTTCAATGTTGTTTGCAGCAAATATCGCCTTGATGGCGGTGCTGAATGTGATCAACCGTCCTTTGCTGAAATACTTCTCGTCTGTGGTTTTGCTCAGGGTACAGATAATTCTTCAGTTCCTGGCGTTAGTGGCGCTGGTTTCTGTTGTGGTGATGGGCGGGCCGTTCTGGCTGGTGGCAGCCTGCATCATTGCGGCAATCGGTTTTCAGGGCGGCATTGTGCCCAACAACATGGCTAACGCACTGGAGTTCTTCCCGCACCTGGGTGGCACGGCCGCCGCCATGCTGGGGGCGTCGCAATTTACCCTGGCGGGTGCGGTCAGTGCCTTGTCATCCGCGTATGCGGGAGAGGCTTTGTTGCCCATTGTGATCAGCATGACGGTCTGTTCGGCCGGTGCTGTTTTGCTGTCGCTGGGCGCGCCCAAGGCGGTTGCCCGGGAGAAAGCCGCCGAGGCAGCCAGATCGCCGGGTTAGCGCTTCCGGTTGTGGCTCCGCACATTGATCAGCAGTGGGCTACCGGAGGAGTTTGTGCTGGATCTTGACAGTTACCCTGGCGTTGGTAAGTGGTTACTCACGCCCGGGTTGTTGCAATATTGACCCAGAATTCGATGCCGCTTCATTCTGTTTCCGATACTCCGTCGGAGTGCACCCTACTTGTTTTCGAAAGGCCGTGTTAAAGGTCGATTTCGAATTAAATCCGACGGCATAGCATATCTGGGATACCCCCTCGCTCGTGTTGCGAAGAGCATTGCAGGCCTCGTTGATGCGGTAGTGGTTTACCCAGTCGTAAAAATTGGAGCCAAAACACTGATTGATTGCAGCCGATGCCTGATGTGTGGTTGCGCCGCAGGTGTCAGCAAGGGTTCTCAGTGTCAGGTTGTTGTCTTTGAATAGCCCTTGCTCCATGGTCTTCGTGAGATGGTCAAACAACGCAAGATCGATACTGTCGGCTGCGGACTGGCTCTTTACATCTTCCATTGTTTTCGGCGCGGTTGCGGCGCCTGTTGTTCTTGCAACATGGGTGGGCGGGTGCGCATGTGTCAGTAAAAGATAGGTCAGATATGCAGTGGTGGGTGCCAGCACATAAGCGACAGAAAAGCTCTCTCCAAAAGCATGATAAATGAAGATCCTGACAGTCATGCTGCCAGCAATAATTAACTGGATGAGCTGAAGCCGGCTAACCCATTCTCTGACGGCTGGTTTTCGGGTATTCACGCCTAGGTGGCGCTGTAACCACCAATAGAACAGGCTGGCTGCAGCGATAACAGCCAGATAGGAATTGCCATGCAGAGTGAGCGGTTGCCACAGTGATTCGGCGATCCTGCCCTGAAACATCCAGTAAACTTTAAGCTCACCGGGCATACTCCAGAACGGGATAGCGAGTATGGCCACCAGTATCATGGGGGAGGCATGCAACCACCACATTGCTGGGCGGTTCAAAGCATTTTCACCCTGGATCGCCCGAATGTAGCCATAGATCGTGAACGGAATCATCACGATCAGGGGATCGACGAGCTTTAAAAAGAACGGGAGGCGTGCCATCCAGTCACTTGCCTGGTAAACAAACTCCAGCGATTGAAGCACGACCAGGCAGACCAGTGCCAACAAGTATGCCATCGGAAGCCTGTCATTTTGCCGGTTAACAAACCAGCCCAGGCTGGCAAAAAGCAGAATAACGCCGATGCAGAGACAGATCAGCGCAACAGTGCCTACCCAGTAATTCATCGCTTCTCCACGTTCGGATCGATCCGATCGATCCTTTAACTTTTTGTTTTTGATGTGTTAATAGAAATACGTTCGGTTCTATCGCCAAGGACGATTCGAGTCATTCGGATTGCTTTAATAACGGCTCCAGAAACACAACCACAATAAAGAGGAACCGTTCATGCACATGCGTTCACTTACAGTGATCTCGCTTCTTTGTCCGTTACTTTTGGTCGGCTGTAACGGTGGGTCTGGCGGGTCAAGTTCGTCAACCGAACTGGAGCAAAACCCGGCCTATCAGGTCGATATACGTTACACCGAATTCGGGGTGCCGCACATCACCGCCAATGACTATGGCTCGTTAGGTTACGGCGCCGGATACGATCACGCCAGAAATAATCTGTGCACACTTTCTGAGCAGTTGGTGAAATTGAAGTCTCAGAAGTCCCGGTACTTTGGCCCCGGTGAGGGGAGCAAGAACATCCTCACAGACGTTGGCTACAAGGCTCTGGACTATCCGGCCCAGGCGGTTGAGCTGTTTGATCAGCTTTCCCCGACGTCCACTGAGTTACTGCAGGGCTATGCCGCCGGATTCAATCGGTCACTCGCTGAGCGGCAAGGCCCTCAAGACTATCCGTCGCCTTGCCGGGGCGCGGAATGGGTAGAGCCGATCTCTGCCGAAGATCTGCTGGCCTACCAGCTGGATCTTGCTGGGTTGGCGAGCGCCCGCAACTTTATCAGCGCCATTGCTGCCGCCCAGCCGCCAGGAGCGAGCATGGCATCACTTGACGTACAGCTGGATGCCGCCAAAGTGTTCACCTCCGAAGGCATCGGCAGCAACGGCTGGGCGCTGGGCGAAGACAAAGTTGAGGACGGCACCAAAAGTCTGCTGTTAGGCAATCCACATTTCCCCTGGGACGGCGAGCTCCGGTTTTATCAGAACCATCTGACCATTCCGGGAGAGCTCAACGTCAATGGCGTGACCATGATCGGTTTGCCGGCGGTTGTGATCGGATTTAACGATGACCTTGGATGGATCCATACGGTTTCGCAATCAAAACGTTTTACTTTTTACCAGCTGACGCTGGACCCTTCCGACCCAACCCGTTACCAGTACGATGTGGGTGGTCAGACCGAGTTCCGCAACATGTCCAGTAAAACGGTGCAGATACAGGTTAAACAGGCTGACGGAAGTCTTGCCGATTACAGCCAGCCGGTCTACTTCAGTCACCATGGGCCGGTTGTTAATCTCGCGTCTCTCTCACCCGCGTTGGGCTGGACTGCCGACACAGCAATCGCCTTCCGGGATGCCAATGCCGGCAACACCCGGATGCTGGATCAGTGGCTTGCGATGGGCAAAGCAGACAGCCGCGAAGCCTTCTTCAGCGCCTTTGAGGAGAATCAGGGGATTCCTTGGGTCAATACCTTGATGATCGACAAAGAGGGCACGGCCAATTACATCGATGGCACTCAGGTGCCGAACCTGGGGCTGATGGCAGAGGGGTACTGGCGTCAGGCTTCGCAGTCGCCCTTGCTGGCACCGATCTGGCAGGACGGCGCCGGAAGCGTCTTGTTACCGGGCGATGATGCCAGGTACGAGTGGATAGACACAGGCGAAACCAAAACACCAGGCGTTGTGCCATTCGCTAAAGCGCCAAAACAGACACGCCGTGATTATGTATTTAACGCCAACAGCAGCCACTGGCTTTCCAACCTGGAGGAGCCATTGGAGGGTTCCAGTATTATGTACGGCCCTGAGGGAACGATTCGCAGCACTCGTACCCGTTACAACGCCCAGTTGATCTCGGACAACAGCAATTCCGGGTTGGCTGGCGCTGATGGGCGCTTTTCTCTGGAAGAGCTCAAAACCGTGATGACCCACAACGGCTCACTGTTTGGCGGAGAGTGGAAGACTCAGTTAACCAGTCGTTGCACGGACTATCCGGCCGTGGATTACGAAGGCGAAATTTTTAATCTGGGTGAGGCGTGTCAAACACTGAGCAACTGGGATGGTCGCTACAATACCGACAGTAAAGGCGCTCACCTGATGCGCGAGTTTCTGGCGGCGTTCCGGGTTTCTGGCCACCGGGAGCTTTCCGACGATTTGTTCTCTACAGCGTTTGATCCCGCGGCACCTGTAACCACGCCCTCCGGTCTGTCCCCCATAGACACAGCCAATGCCAACACTGATCCGGTGCTTCGGGCTTTGGCTGCAGCCGCTGACAGGCTTAACAAAGCCGGAATTGAATTGGGTGCTCCGCTGGGCAGTGTTCAGTATGTTCTCAAAGCCGAAGGCGAACAGCCGATTGCCATCTCCGGTGGCTACTCCTTTGAGGGCATGTTCAACATGGCCGAAACCAAAGCCAGTTCCAGAAGCACCTCAGATCTTGCCAATGCCCTGACCGGCAGCCCGGTCGACGGTAGCTCTCTGTTTGCACTGGATGAGAATGGCGATGGCAGTGACGAGTTGGCTTACCGGATCAACTATGGCTCTAGCTTCGTAATGGCACTGGAGTACACCGATAACGGTCCGAAGGCTGAAATGTTCCTGAGTTACAGCCAGGGTCACGACCCGCAGAGTGAGAATTTCAAAGATCAGACAGAGCTATACAGTAATCTTCAGTGGCGACCGATGTTGTTTGACGAAGGGGACATCGCAGACGCTGTGGTAGAGGCGATTACTCTACAGGAGTAATTTACATTGGCGGCCCTGGCTCAGGGTCGCCAGCTTCGGTTGCTATTGCTTACGCTCTTGAAATTTAGGGGTGTGTTATAATGGTGGGTGTTAAGTAAGGGCCGACAGAGGAGAAATCGAGATGGCCAGAAAGCAGGCGAAAGCCACACAGCACAGCGCTGTGCAACGGGAACTGAGAACGCCAAAATACCACATGCGAGTGGTTGAGGATAAAAGCAAATACAAGCGCAAGCGTGACAAGACGGTGCGGATGGAGGATTTTCGCAAGGCCGCATAACGGTGGTTTTACGAAAATCTTCCCTCTGCATTGTCACAAAAGCTTCACAGTAGTGCGTTAATAGCCTGATAGCCTATAGTGTTTTGTTACATGAGACACGGCAGGAGCCTGGGCTATGAGGATAATTGCGTTTTACAGTCCCAAAGGTGGTGTGGGTAAAACCGCCGCTGCGGTCAATGTCGCTTACCTGGCCAGCCAGGACAATCGCGCGACGTTGTTATGGGATCTGGACCCACAGGGCGCCGCCAGTTTTTACCTGGCCGGTGCCGAGCTGGTCAAAGGCCGCAAGCTTTCCAAGCTGTTGGAAGGCAAATCCCCCATCTCCGAATTCATTCACGAAGACGTCTACCCCGGCCTGGATTTTATTCCGGCGCACAGCAGCTTCCGCAATTTTGATATCAAGCTGGAACAGGAGCAGGGTGCCAATGTGCTCAAGGAAATGCTGGCGCCGCTGTCCGAGGACACCAGCCTGGTTATTCTGGACTGCCCGCCAACCCTCTCCCGTTTAACGGAACAGGTTCTGGATATTGCCGACCAGGTGTATGTGCCGGTGGTGCCGACCTGGTTGTCGCTGAACAGCTGGAATCAGCTGCTGGAGTTTGTGAAGACCAAGAAACTGGGCACCAAAAAGCTTCGGCCCTTTTTCTCTATGGTCGACCGCCGGAAAAACCTGCACAAGGAATTGGTGGAAAGGGGCCCGGAGTTGCTAGGCAATCCTCTGAGTGTGGCGGTTCCCTATGCCAGCGTGGTTGAGCGCATGGGCGAAGAGGGCTTGCCGCTTGAGCTGCTGGCACCCGGCAGCCCGGCGGCTGACGTCTATCGCAAAATGTGGCAAAGCATCCGCAAGGATCTTCGCTCACGCTGAATCCGGGCCGGTAACTAGCCTTGAACCCCCACTCTGAAAATGGACGTAAACCCGAACTAGTAACTACACTCTTTACGGGTATTCGAGGAACGAATGATGTCCCAGTGATAACTCATCCAATTCAAACGGAGAACGCATCATGAGCAAAGGCACCCCAAGCATTGTGATCGCTTGCGATGGTTCGGATCATTCGTTGCACGCGGCGAAAATGGGCGCTGAGCTGGCCAAGGTTACTGCCCAACCACTCAAACTGCTGGCCGTGTTTCCGGGTTCAAGAGTCGAGCGACTGGTGATCAGCGGCGTTTGGCCGAGTGATCTCGAACAAGAAGTAGAAGAATACGGGCGCAAAGTTTTTGATGCCGCACAAGCGGCCGTGCGGGAAATCGTGGAGCCGGCCGAAGAAGTGCTTCTGAAAGGCGATCCTGCCAAAGAAATCATCGATTACCTGGAGAAACATCCCGGCGCTCATATGTTTCTTGGGCGGCGCGGCCACTCACTGGTGCGTAGCCTGACTCTGGGCAGCATCAGTGAAAAAGTCATCCGGCACGCGACTGGGCCTGTGACCGTTGTAAGCGAGTAATATCGGTTTTAAACTCGCGCTCGCCAATTGTTTGTCATTCAACATTAGGCTCAACATTTCATTTACTCGTCGCCAGGGGAGTCCCACCGCCGATGCGGGGGCTGAGAGGGCAAAACGCCGACCCTGGAACCTGATCCGGTTAATACCGGCGGAGGAAGTGCGACTTGTTCTATCTAACGGTTGCCGTGCTCAGCGCGGCGCTCCTTGGTTTTGCTGTTCTTGGTCTACGCGCACGACGTGCAGACGGTCTTCTGGATGACTACGTTACCGCCCGAAACTCCCAGAGTGCGCAAGCTATCGGCCTGTCGTTTCTCGCTTCCGGTATGGGCGCGTGGATTCTCTTTGCGCCACCGGAAATCGGTGCGTTTGTTGGCCCTGTGGCGCTGGCGGGTTATGCGGTCGGCTCCGCGTTGCCGTTTCTGGTGCTGGGGTTCTATGGCCCGGCCATCCGTAAGCGGCTACCGGCAGGCCGGAGTATCGGCGAGTTTGCCGAGGCTTGTTACGGCGCCGGTGTCAGGCGCTGGGTGTCGATGGTTTCGGTCGCCTACATGGCCTGTTTCCTGGCGGCGGAACTCACCGCTATCGGCGCCATTGCCGCGCTGCTTTCCGATGTGCCGCCCGCGTTGGTGATTCTCGGTGTGGCGCTGGTCACACTCATCTATACCTCTGTCGGTGGTTTGAGGGCGAGTCTGGCCACTGACCGTTGGCAGGCCTGGTTGTTGTTGGCCCTGTTGCTGCTTGTGGGTGGCGTGGCCTGGTACTGGTTGCCTTCCATGCCAACGGAGGCAGTCATGCCTTCCGTGCCTGTTGGCAGCGCGCTGTCAGTGGCGCTCACTCTGGTAATTGCGGTAACCGCCGCCAACCTGTTTCATCAGGGGTATTGGCAGCGAGTGTGGGCTGCTGAAACGGACCGTGCCCTTGGGCGCGGCGCGTTGTTGGGCGGCGTCAGCACGTTTCTTGTGGTTATGGCCATTGGTGGCCTGGGGATGCTGGCGGCCATGCATGCTCTGCCGCTCGGCGAGCCTCCCATTCCATTCTTCGCGTTGCTCTCCGCCGCGCCCGCCTGGCTTGCTTTGCCGGCGCTGGTTCTGGCGGTGACGCTGGTGGCCTCCAGTGTCGATACCTTGCAGAACGCCATTGCTTCCATGGCGGTGGCCAGTTCCGGAAGGCGCGGCCTGTCAGTGCGTTCTGCCCGCTGGGCGACAGTGATACTGATGGCGCCGGTGATCTGGGTAGCGCTTCAGGGCTTCTCTGTGCTTCGGCTGTTCCTGATTGCAGACTTGCTGTGTGCGGCGATTGTGGTGCCGGTCCTGCTGGGATTGTGGCGCCGTATGTCGCCGCTGGCAGCGGTAGCTGGTGGCCTGGCCGGGTTGCTCGGTGCCGTGCTTCCCGGCTGGGTGAGCCACGGGAGCTTCACCGCAGGTGCGCTGGAGGCGAGCTTTCCGGACAGCATCCCGACGCTGGCACCGTTCCTTGGCGCCTTGCTGGCATCCAGCCTGGTCAGTTTGCTGATTGCCTGGCTGTATCCGGGTGCCCGGGCCCGGGAGGCTGTCGGGCGGCCTTAAACGGTCTTGCTCGCGGCCTCTTCTGCCAGCAGGCGGTAATCCTTCAGCTCCAGATCGGCCATCTGCTTCGCGTATTGTGTTGCGAAGCCGGGGTACATCGTCGCGTTGAATCCATCCTCGGTGAGGTACCAACTCTGGCATCCGGAATTCCAGTTGGTTTTGGCCAGCCGTTTCTGGATGCTCCGGTTGTGGTCGTCCTGCGCGGATTGCCGAACATCCAGGGCTTTGAGCTTGAGGCTCTTGATGGTGCGAATGCTCCGGACGATGTAATCCATCTGGGATTCCATATAGACCAGTGCAGAGTTATGGCCCGGTCCGGAATTTGGCCCGAAGGTGAAAAACAGATTGGGGTAGCCCGACACGTTGATGCTCTTATATGCCTGGGCGCCTCGCTTCCATTCTTCGTTCAGTGAGCGCCCGCCGATGCCGGTAATCGGGAACGGCGTACCGGCGTTGCTCACCTCAAAACCGGTGGCAAACACAATACAGTCGAACTGGTGTTCGATGCCCTCTACTGTGCGAATGCCGTTTTCGCTGATCCGGTCTATCGGCCAGGTGATTAGCTTGGTATTCGGTTTCTGCAGGGCCGGGTAGTAGTCGTTAGAAACGAGAATGCGTTTGCAGCCCAGGCGGTAGTCGGGGGTCAGTTGCCGGCGCAGCCAGCGATCCGGTACCTGTTTGCGCAGGTGCCACTGCCCGAGCCGCTCGGCAAAACGGGTCAGCGGCGAGTTCCAGATAACCGCCAAGGCCATCGACTCATGGGCCAGATAGAGTGCCTTGCGGACCGCGCTCTGACTCATGGGCGCTTTGCGGAACAGTGTCTTGTTCCACTCCGGTGTGGTGAAGTCCGGCCGTGGCATGATCCACGGCGGAGTGCGCTGGAAAACCGTCAGCTTGCCGGCGCATTTGGCCAACTCCGGCACGATCTGTATGGCGCTTGCCCCCGTGCCGATCACCGCGATGCGTTTGCCCTTGAGGTCGTAATCGTGATCCCAGGCGGCGCTGTGTATCTTCTTACCTTCAAAGTCCTCAATGCCGGCGATGCCGGGCCAGCCGGGGTTGGAAAGCGGCCCCTGGGCCATCACGGCGGTACGGCCTGAAAATACACCTCCATCCGTGGTCGTTGCTTGCCAGAGGCCCTTGTCTTGGTCCCAGGCCAGGTTGCTGACATTCTGGTTGAACCGGATGTATTGCCGAAGGTTGAAGTGATTCAACAGGTGATGGATGTAGTCCAGAATTTCCCGGCTTCCTGAAAAACTTCGGGACCAGTTCGGATTCTGGGCGAACGAGAAAGAATAGAGGTTGGAGGGGATGTCGCAGGCGGCGCCCGGATACTGGTTGTCTCGCCAGGTACCGCCCACGTCATCGGACCGCTCCAGAATGACGATATTGCGAATACCCTGCTGCTGTAAACGGATGGCAGTACCAAGCCCGGCAAAGCCGGCGCCGATAATCAGGACGTCGGCGGTCGGGTGTTGTTCAGGTGACGGCTGGCTTTTCTTCATCAGATACTCTCGGCAACAAGTTGTTTACAGGCACTAGCAGCCGGCACGGGCACCGGCTGAGTAACAGCGTTTCAAGGTTGGATGGTCAAGCGGTCGGCTGATAGGTGATTTCCTTGACCCAGCTTGGCACTGCAGGGAAGGCCTTTCTCGGGATGAGGTCGGCAACTTTGACCAGCGCATCAATGGGGGCGTGGTAGAAGCGCTTTTTGCGATCAACCACAAAGCGGCCATGATGTTTGATGATCTGAAACCAGGGGTTTCTGCGGCCATCTTCTGTGCGGCCCCCTATTTTTTCAAATTTGCGCATGGCTTCGTAAAGCTTCTCCTCAGGCAGCCCCATCTCAACGATGTTGTCTCGCATTTTGTTGAGTAGCGGAAAGTAGGAAGCAATGCCCAGAATCAACCTTGGATCCATCAGCTGCGCGGTCATCCGGACCAGATCGATGTAGGTTCTTCCGTGGCCCTGCATCTCCATAACGCTGAAGCCCACACCAAGATGCCTTGCTTCGTCGCCATTAATCAGTTCGAAGGCCTGGTGGCATACCGGGTCGTCTACCGTGTCCAGGAGGAACTTGCACAGAGCGCCGTCCAGGGCAATCTCCAACATTGGGACAACGGTGCCCAGCACATAGATTGGCTGGTCATCGGCAAATCGGTCCAGCCACTCGATGACCAGCCTGAGATTGTTGTTTGGCTCCGGCAATTCGCCATCTTCGAGCATGCCCCAGCGCTTCATCAACGCCATTTCAGCGTTGGCATGGCGCTGCTCTTCGGCGTGAAAGTAGGTGTAGATCTGTCGCAAGGTGTCATCAGGCGCTTTCTTTGCCATGGCAGCGAAAGCCCTGGCGCCAACGTGCTCAATCCACATCAGGTCTGCCATGAACGCTTTCAGCTTTGGCCATTGCTCGGGTGTGATCAACTCAGCGCCCGGAGCATCCCAATCCACGTCTGAGAGGCTCCACTGAGTGTCTTTGATTTTTTCCAGCATTTTGTCGAGATCAATCATAGCCATGTCAGTTTCCTACTTCTTTTGGGGGGCGGAATCAGGTGAGATTCGAGGTGATCCGGCGATTTATCAGTCCGGTCACGGCAGCATAGGTGTTTGGTAACAGGCGCTTGAGCCGCCAGATCATGCGGGCATCGACCTGCGGCATTACGTACAGCTGCCCCCGGTCAAGGCCGTCGAGCGCCATGCGGGCCACTCGTTCCGCCGACATGCCGAAACGGTCCATCAGCCGGTTAAACAGCTCGTTGGATTCGCCTTGTATTCGGCCGTTGGCGGAGATGTTCGTTTTGACCAGGGTGGGGCACAGGGCGGTGACGGTGACGCCGGTGCCTGAAAGTTCAGCCGCCAGTGTTTCTGAGATTGCCAGCGCGGCGGCTTTGGTCGCGTTATAAGGTCCCATGAGAGGGGCGGCCGAAAAACTGGCGGTTGAGGCCACGTTGATGATGCCGGCCTGTTTTTGCTGGCGCAGCCTGGGAGCAAACACGTGGCAGCCGTAAACAACGCCCCAGAAGTTGATGTTGACCGTCCATTCCCAGTCTTGCATGGAGGTTTCACCAATGGCCTTGCCTCCGACACCCACGCCGGCGTTGTTGATCACCAGGTTGACCGGCTCTGGTAGCAGCTCATCGGCTTTATCAGCCAGAGCCTGCACCTGCGCCAGATCGCTGACGTCGCAGGCAACGGCCCAGGCCTGCCCTCCTGAACGCCGGATTTCGCTGGCGGTCTGCTCGGCGGCGTCCAGGTTTATGTCGGAGCAGACAACAAGGCTCTGCCGACGGCCCAGCTCCAGTGCCATCGCCTTGCCGATACCGCTGCCGGCCCCGGTGATAACGGCGCGGGCGTTTTTACTCAGAGTATTCGCGAACATGGTGTTTCCTGCAGTTTGGAAGTGGTGTGTGACGATGCCGCCCCGATTCGGGCCGAAAGGGACAAAGCCAGTGCCAGATAGGCCTGGAGGCGTTGTCGCGCTTGTGTCGACGTCAACTTGAGTGCAGATTAAAGCGAACGCTTGTTCGGATTCAATTCGGAAAATTATGCCTAGAAAACCAAAGCAGGATCGCGCACGCGCAACCGTAGATGCGATTGTGGAAGCCGGATTTATTGCACTGAGTCAGCGGGGGCCTGCCGCTACAACCACGCGGCATATCGCCGAAATCGCTGGCGTCGGCGTAGGCTCGTTGTATGAGTATTTCGAGAATAAGGAGGCAATTTTCAGCGCTATGAGCCAGCGTTTCATCGCCGACACCGCAGCGATGATCAAACCTTTAACGCCGACCCTTGTGCAGATGCCCATTGATTCGGCAATTCGAATGCTGCTGAACGAATTCCGGAATTTTCTCGGGCGTGATGATGGCCGATATCTTAAGTGTGTCCGGCATGCCATGGCGGTGGATTTCGAGTTGCACCTAGACCCTCTGTTCCAGGTTCTCAACAATGTGATCATGCGTTACCTGACGGGACACCCGGAAACCCTTCGGGTTAGCCGTATTCCTGCCATAACGTACATAGGGATTAATGGCGGCATTTTCGCCGTTATCCGTCATCTATCTGACCCTGATCCGCTAGTCAGTTTTGATGAAATGGCGGACGGTCTTGCCAGCATGATTGGTCATTACATAGAACAGGAGCTTTTGCTTTTGCGGGGTGTTGCGGAATAGCCGGGGGGTAAAAACAACAAAGCCCGCACGAGGCGGGCTTCATCGGAAATCTTAATGGTGCCCGGAGGCGGAATCGAACCACCGACACGAGGATTTTCAATCCTCTGCTCTACCAACTGAGCTATCCGGGCGTGTTGCGGTGTGTACTGCAACGGGGCGCTATTAAACCGGTTTAGGGTTTGCGAGTCAAGGCTGGCCGGCAAAAATTTTCTGAAAGTTTTCGCGGCTGTACAGGCCTTGATCAGCTTGGCTATTTTTCCGGTGGCACGTAGCCTTCAGCCTTGTCGAACGGCTCGTTGTTAAAGAAGCGATCCGTCTGGGCCTGCAGGTATTTCCGGTGGTTCGGGTCCATCATGCTCAGGTGCTTTTCGTTGATCAGCATGGTCTGCTGGTGCTGCCATTCTTCCCAGGCTTGCCTGGAAATATTTTCGAAGATGTCCTGCCCTTTTGCTCCAGGCATGGGTGCAAAGTCCAGGCCTTCCAGGTCTTTTTGGTACTTACGGCAAAAAACGGTGCGGCTCATGGCGGCTCCAGTGTTGATGGTGATTGTGCCGGATAGTAACAGATCGCCGTGGTGCCTGGCTTGAGCATGAGCAATTGCAGGGCTCAGAGCAGGGCGGTCTGTTCCGGTTCGGTCAGCAGGGTGCGAATGGGTGCGGGCAGGCCCAGTGCGAGGGCCTGGTCGCGGTGCAGCCAGCGCAGCCGGTCGGTGTCGGCCACTTGCGTGTTGTGTACGACGGGTAAGCGGGCCGGCTGAATGTGCAGGTGGTAATGGCTGAAGGTGTGGCGAAAGCCGCTGATCAGGTCCGGGTCACTGCAGGTAATACCCAGTTCCCGCTCACAGGCCTCCTGAAGCTCTTCGGAGCCATAACCAGGGTCGAGCTCCGGCAAGCTCCAAAGGCCACCCCAGATGCCGCTGGGCGGTCTGCGCTCAAGTAATATCCGGCCTTCTGCATCTTCCAGGATCAGTATCCAGGTGGCTTTCTCGGGCTTTGCTTTTTTGGGCTTAGATCCCGGGTACAGGCGGGTTTCCGAGTTGGCGTAGGCCTGGCAGCCGGCACTTAACGGGCAGGCTTCGCATTTTGGTTTGCTGCGGGTGCACACCATGGCGCCCAGGTCCATGATAGCCTGGGTATAGTCCCGCGCTCGATTATTGGGTGTGTGTGTTTCGGCGTGTGCCCAGAGCTGGTTCAGGACCGACGTCTGGCCGGGCCAACCGGGCACCGCGTGGTAGCGGGCCAGAACCCGCTTTACGTTGCCATCCAGAATGGTGGCGCGTTCACCAAAAGCCTGGGCGATGATGGCGGCAGCCGTTGAGCGGCCAATGCCAATGAGCGATTCCAGTTGCTGCTGGCAGGCGGGGAACTCGCCATTAAACTCCTCATCGACCTGTGCCGCAGCCTTGTGCAGGTTGCGGGCGCGAGCATAGTAACCCAGTCCAGACCAGTGGCTAAGTACGTCGTCGACCGGGGCCCTGGCCAAGGCATGAACATCCGGAAATCGGGCCATAAAGGCTTCGAAGTAGGGGATGACGGTGGCTACCTGGGTCTGCTGAAGCATGATTTCAGAGACCCAGACCCGGTAGGCGTTGCGGTCCTGGTGCCACGGCAGGTTGTGCCTGCCATGTTGGTCGTACCACGCTAAAAGCCGATCGGCGAACCGGTCTTTCATCGGTTGAACAGCCCCCGGACAGCGTCCCGAACGCTATCGCCTTCTTCACCCAGGCGCTTGTCGATTTCTTCGCGGGCTTTTTCTTCAACGCGCTCCTTGGCTTTGTCAGTTTCTTCCCGAACTTTTGCCCGGGCGGCATTGGCGGCGATGTCTTTCAATGTGTCGCGGAAGCGAGAGCCGTCAAAGGAGCACAAGCTTGCTGGGTCATCGGCAAAGTTACCCCGACATTCAACAGGGATGACGACGTTCTCGACGTACTCGGTCACTCGGCAGGCGTTATCACGATGGATTTCGCCGACAATTCGCAGGCCCAGTTCATAATCGAGCTGGGTCTGCGCCAGATCAACGGTGCCGTTGCCTTCCAGGCGCATGCCGGCCAGGGCCGCGACCAGGTCTGTGTTGTTCAGGATGTTGCCGTCAATTTTCAGGGTGCCGCGCATGTCGTTGAATGGAGTATGGGTGCCCCAGTCTGTGGCGCTCAGGGTGTCCTGATTGGCCAGTGCGATGCCCTGACAGGCCATGCGGGTCAGGTTTATGTTGCGCAGCAGGCCTTCGGCCAGGTTGAAGCTGATCTCACCTTTGGCGCTTTCGAGCAGAGTCGAAACGCGGTTGCCGTTGGTGTCGATGGCTACCTTCATATTGGCGGCGCCAGAAAGCATATCGACTTCCGCCAGGTCGGTGAGCAGCGGCAAGGTTTGCACACCGGTGACGTCAGAGCGCAGGCGCCATTTCGGGTTGTCGGTGCGGGCATCGATCGTGACATTGGCGCCGAAGCTGCCCTCGTAAAGCTTGCCACTGAACTCATCCAGCTGCACCAGGCCATCTTTGGCCGTGGTGCTGGCCTTGATGTCGCGGATGGTCAGGTTACTGACGATCAGCTCGCCCAGGCCGAGATCGATATCCAGTAGCAGGGTGCGCAGGGTTTCCAGGGGCAACAGATCTGCTTCCGGGCCGGCCTCAGCGGTTTGTTGAGGCGCTGCGTCTTCCTCGCCTTCCGATGCTGGCGGCAGGTAACGATCGGCATTGATTTTGTCGCCTTGCAGGTTGAACACCAGGCCGCCGGTGGCAAGGTCATAGCTGCCACTGCCGTTGAAGCTGGTGTCGTCCAGAGTGATGTTCAGATCGCTCAGGGCAACGGTGCCGGGCTGTCCGCCCAGGTTGACGGACAAGGCGATGGCCTTGAGCACTTCTGGGTCTTCAGTTTCGAGTTCCGGCTGGCCCAGGTTGCTCAGCAGCTGCTTGAGGGAGAATGAGGAGATTTCCATGCGCCCGTCAACGGCTGGTGTGTCGCCGAAGCCTTTGACGTTCAGGTTGGTGCTCAGTTCGAGATTAGCCAGGCTGGCGCTGAAGTTGGTCAGCGACGCGGTTTCGCTCTCCAGGTTGGCCACCAGCGAGCCGCCCATTTCCGCTGTTACCGATTTGCCACCGAACGGTTCGCCGCTCATATCAAAGACCGCGTTCAGGCCAGACATGGCGAATTCATTGAGCGCCTCGTTTGCCTTCATGCGTGCGTTGATGCTGCCGTTTACGGTGAGCTGGGGTTGAGCGGTTTCTACCTTGAAACGGATATCCAGCGGAAACTCAGAGCCCAGGGTGATGTTGCTGGCAGATACTGAAAGATCTTCCAGAGTAGCGGATTGGCCGGTGCTCAGGTCGTTGTAGTGGACCCGGGCATTGCTGATTTCGACGTTTTCGACGTTGAAGTTCAGGGTGTCACCAGCGCCGGTTTCCTCTGTCGTCTCTGCGGTCGGTTCTTCTGTGTCAGTCACAACACTGTCGGCATCCCGCTCCGGCATGATCCTGGCCCAGTTGCCTTCGCCTTGTTCGTTCACTTCCAGCCTGGCGTCCAGGCCGTTCAGCAAGAAAGTGTTTACTTGCGGAGACATGGCGATCAACGACCAGAAATCGATCTGCGCGATCAGTTGTTCCAGGGCCACAAAGCGCTCACCTTCAAGTGTGGCCTCGACCTGATTGAGTTCCAGGCCAAGCGGAATGAAGGACCAGCCAATGTCACCATCGATGATCAACTCCAGATTGCTGTGCTTTTTCACCGCAGCTTCAATATGTGGTTTGTAGTCGTTTGGGTTGATCACGGCGACAGCGATGGCAACTGCAATAACGGCCAGTAAAACCAGTGCGATTACGGCGTATAGCGCGTAGCGAATAACTTTCATGTTACGAATTCCTTGTCTTCCCGGCAGGGTGTGCTACCCGGCATATTTCGGATGAATAACCCAAAGGATAACGCAGGGTTAGTAAATTAACAGCGCAGGAATATGACAATGCGGTAGTCTTGGTTCAAAATACATCCCGTCCAGAAGTCAGAGCAACCACTCTGGCGCGCACAAACAAGCATAAAAAGGAGTTGGCTGTGGCCATTACCGTATCGATTGAGCTGAACCGGGACATCGAGATTCCGGCAGGCTATAACGAAGTGTTCGATCTGTTGGCAGACGTACCCCGTTCCGCCAGTCACTTTCCGAAAGTAGACAAGCTGATCGACCTGGGTGGCAATGCCTACCGCTGGGAAATGGAAAAGGTGGGTGTCGATAAGCACGCCATCCAATCGGTTTATGCCTGCACCTACCATGCAGACAAAGAAGCCGGAAAGATTACCTGGGAGCCGGTAAAAGGCGAGGGTAATGGTGTCGTCAGCGGTGCCTGGACGCTCAATGCCAATGGCGACAACTCAACCAAAGTGCGCTTCCAGACCAGTGCCCAGCTGACCGTGCCGCTGCCGAGCCTGCTCAAACTGGCCATCAGCCCTGTCATCAAGCATGAATTCAACAGCCTGGTTGACACCTACATGAACAACCTCAAGAAAGCGTTCTGAGCTATCAGGGTGATTGATCCCGTTGCGGGACTCCGGTTGTCTTAACGGGTATAATCGCGTGACAACTAGTTCTCGGTAGCAAGCCAGTTTTTTAACGGAGTCTCCATGGCCGAACGTAAGGCACGGGTAGAACGAAATACCCTTGAAACCCAGATTGCCGTCGAGATTAATCTCGACGGCACTGGTGAATCCAACTTTGACACCGGTGTGCCCTTTCTTGATCACATGATGGATCAGATCGCCCGCCATGGTCTGGTGGATCTGGATATCCAAAGCAAGGGTGACCTGCACATTGACGACCACCACACCGTGGAAGATATCGGCATCACTCTGGGCCAGGCGTTCAAACAGGCGGTGGGCGACAAGAAAGGCATTGTCCGCTATGGCCACGCCTATGTACCGCTGGATGAGGCGCTGTCCCGCGTGGTGATTGACCTCTCCGGCCGTCCTGGCCTGTGCATGAATGTCCCCTACACCCGTGGCTCTGTGGGCGGGTTTGACGTGGATCTGTTTGAAGAATTCTTCCATGGCTTCGTCAACCACTCCATGGTGACCCTGCACATCGACAACCTGAAGGGCAAGAACACCCACCACCAGATTGAAACCGTGTTCAAAGCCTTCGGTCGCGCCCTGCGTATGGCGATTGCAATGGATGAGCGTATGGCGGGTATCACCCCGTCCACCAAGGGCGCTCTGTAACCGGTTACCGACAGGAATCTGAAAACATCATGAAGACCGTTGCCATCATCGACTACGGCATGGGCAACCTGCATTCCGCCCGTAAGGCGGTGGAGCACGTAGCCCCGGATTGCACCGTGCTGGTCACCGACAACGCCGACCAGATTCGCGAAGCCGACCGGGTCATCCTGCCGGGCGTGGGTGCTATCCGCGACTGCATGGCCGAAATGCATCGCCTGGGCGTGGTTGATCTTGTCAAAGAGGTCTCTCAGGACCGTCCCTTCCTTGGCATCTGTGTCGGCATGCAGGCTCTGATGGCCCGCAGTGAAGAAAACAGTGGCGTGGAGGGTATTGGCCTGTTCCCGTCTGAAGTCCGCTACTTTGGCGACAAACTCACCGAAAACGGCGAGCGCCTGAAGGTGCCCCACATGGGCTGGAATCAGGTCTGGCAGACGGTTGACCACCCCTTGTGGCAAAACATCCCGGACGGCGACCGCTTCTACTTCGTGCACAGCTTTTACGCCGAAGCCGAAGGCAATGCTGACATGGCCGGCCGCACTCGTTACGGGGTCGATCTGGCCGCCGCCGTCGCTCGCGATAATATTTTTGCCGTGCAGTTTCACCCGGAGAAAAGCGCTCGGGCAGGGCTGCAGTTGCTGGAAAACTTTACCAACTGGACCGGAACATGCTGATTATTCCCGCCATTGATCTGAAAGACGGAAAATGTGTACGCCTGCGCCAGGGCCGCATGGAAGATTCCACAGTATTCGGCGACGATCCGCTGGATATGGCCACCAAATGGGTCAACGCCGGCGCCCGCCGCCTGCACCTGGTTGACCTGAACGGTGCTTTTGCGGGCGAGCCGGTCAACGGTGAAATCGTCAAATCCATCGCGGTAAAATACCCGAATCTGCCGATTCAGATCGGCGGGGGCATACGCTCCGCAGACACCATTGAAGCCTATCTCAGGGCTGGCGTGCAGTGGGTGATTATCGGTACCAAGGCGGTCAAAGAGCCGGAATTTGTCACCGAGATGTGTCAGCGGTTTCCTGGCCATATCATCGTTGGCCTGGACGCCAAAGACGGCCGCGTTGCCACCGACGGTTGGGCGGAAGTGTCTGAAGTGATGGCGGTTGATCTGGCCAAGCGCTTCGCCAACGACGGTGTTGAAGCCATCGTTTACACCGACATCGCTCGGGACGGCATGATGCAGGGCGTCAACGTGGAAGCCACGGCAAAGTTGGCGGAAGAGGGCGGCATTCCGGTGATTGCGTCTGGCGGCGTCACCAACATGGATGATCTCAAGCGTCTGGCAACCGTAGCAGACAAAGGCGTGATCGGTGCCATCACTGGCCGGGCCATCTACGAAGGCACCCTGGATGTTGCGGAAGCTCAGGCTTTTTGTGACAGCCTGCGAGACTGAGGTCGTATTATGGCATTGGCAAAACGCATCATTCCCTGCCTGGACGTCGATAAAGGCCGAGTGGTCAAAGGCGTCAACTTTGTTGATATCCGCGATGCCGGCGACCCGGTAGAGGTCGCGCGCCGCTACAACGAGCAGGGCGCCGATGAAATAACCTTCCTGGACATTACCGCCAGTCACGAAAGCCGCGACACCACCTATGAAACCGTGGAGCGAATGGCGTCGGAAGTGTTCATTCCACTGACCGTTGGCGGTGGTGTGCGTACTGTAGACGACATTCGTAGGTTATTGAATGCAGGCGCCGATAAAGTGTCGATCAACACCGCGGCGGTATTTAATCCGGAATTTGTGCGGGAGGCGGCGGATCGCTTTGGCCGCCAGTGCATTGTGGTGGCTATCGATGCCAAGCGCGTCGGTGCTGAAGGCGAGGAGCCGCGCTGGGAAATTTTCACTCACGGCGGTCGCAAGCCGACCGGACTGGACGCTGTTGACTGGGCCAGGAAAATGGTGGAAATGGGAGCAGGGGAGCTGCTGCTTACCAGCATGGACCGTGATGGCACCAAGGTTGGTTTTGATCTGGGGCTCACCCGTGCAATCAGCGATGCGGTTGTAGTGCCGGTGATTGCCTCAGGGGGTGTCGGTGAACTCCAGCACCTTGCAGATGGCGTTATCAAGGGTGGCGCGGATGCCGTGCTGGCAGCATCTATCTTTCACTTCGCTCAGCATACCATTCCCGAAGCCAAGGCCTTTATGAAGGCTCAGGGCATCGAAGTCCGCGATTAATTACTTCTCGCATAAGCGGGCCGAATGGCCTGCTTTTCACCTTCCGCAAACATTTTCTGATTACCATTGCGCATAGCCCAGATACCGCTGATCGTAGCGATGGCGATGCCCTGCTCATCCAGTTCTGGCAAATGCTTTGCCAGATAGTCCACGGTGACCTTGTGCGGGTGGCCTATGCCGATAGCCGTGCCGTTTTCTTTGGCAGTCTTGATCAACAGTTTGAATTGCTGATCGACAAACTCTTCGGTTTGTTCATGGTCCAGAAACACATCGCGGGTCAGGCTTGGAATCTGGTAGGCAGTTGCGACACTGCCGGCGATAGAGCTGGCAATGGTTCGGCTGTCGACAAAATACACTGGGTAGCGATGCAGTTCTTGCATGATCCAGTCCATGGGCCGGAGCTGCTGAGTCAGCAGGCTGCCCATGTGATTGTTGACGCCGCTGACATGGGGAATCGACTGCAACGAACGCCTGAGCGTTCGGGTCAGCGTGGCTTCATCCATGTCTGGGGTCAGGCCGCCCTGGCCAAGGCCAAAGTTGCGGGTATTGGCCATGGGGGCGTGCAGCATAATTTCTTTGTTCTGCTGGTAAGCCAGCTTGGCCAAGGGAACGGTGTGCCTCAGATAGGGCAGAAACGCCAGTGTCAGCGGCTGATCCATCTGTGCCAGTCGCTCACCTTCATAACGGTTGTGGCCCATGTCATCAATGATGATGGCGATGGTTGGTGGAAACTGTTGGCTGGCCGGTGGGTCAGATAGCACCGCTGGGCTGGCGGTAAGACCAGCCATCAGCGCCATGGTTTTCAATAAGTTCACTGATTCTTGTCCTGCTCTTTGCGGTTGAGAATGTTCATACCTTTGAGCAGGTTCAAAGCAGAATTCAGCTGATAGTCACGCTCTGCGGCGGAGGCCTGGGATTCGGTGTCCTGATCCTGTTTATCACGGCTGTCACCTTCGTTGCCACCTTCAAGGTGGCCACTAAGGTCAGCTTCGGTGAAGAATGGCCGGCCATCAAGTTCGGTCAGTTCCGCTGGACGAACCACAATGTCAGGTTTGATTCCGGTGGCCTGGATAGAGCGGCCGTCAGGGGTGAAATAGCGGGCCGTCGTCATCTTGATGGCGTGAGTCTCATCCAGTGGAATAACGGTTTGCACGCTGCCTTTGCCGAACGACTGGGTGCCCATGATTACCGCACGACCGTGATCCTGGAGTGCCCCGGCCAGAATTTCAGATGCCGAGGCGGAACCGCCATTGATCAGGACCACGATCGGCGTGCCCTCCATGATATCGCCAGCTTTGGCGCTGAAGCGCAGGCGCGAACTCTGAATCCGGCCTTCGGTGTAGACGATCAGGCCTTCATCCAGCAGTGCATCTGAGGTTTCAACGGCGGCCTGCAAGACGCCACCCGGATTGTTTCGTACATCAATGACCAGGCCGTCAAGGTCACTACCGTACTCTTCTTCCAGTCCGATCAGGGCCTGCCGGAATTGAGAACCGGTTTCGGCCTGGAACTGTGTGATACGAACATAGCCATAGCCATTTTCAATCATCCGGGACTTTATGCTGGTCACCTTGATGACATCGCGAGTTACGTCAATCTCGATGGGCCCGACTTCGCCATCACGCATGATGGTGAGGGTGATCACGGTGCCGGGTTTGCCGCGCATCAGTTTTACGGCCTCCTCAAGCGACATGCCCTTGACCGGTTTGTCACCCAGTTTGATGATCAGGTCGCCGGCCAGAACGCCAGCTTTTTGGGCGGGCGTGTCATCGATCGGAGCGATCACTTTGATAAAGCCGTTTTCCATGCCGACTTCGATGCCCAGGCCGCCGAACTCACCAGAGGTGCTTTCTTCAAGCTGTTCGTAGTCTTTGGGTGCCAGGTAGGTGGAATGCGGGTCCAGGTCGGAAAGCATGCCTTTGATGGCGCTTTCCAGCAGCTTGCGGTCCGACACTTCTTCAACATAGGCCGCTTTGATGCGGCTGAAGACTTCGGTGAATTTTCTTAATTCGTCCAGTGGTAACTGTTCTTCTGGATCAGGAAGCTGAATCTGTACCCTTTCCCCGTTCTGAATGCCCTCCAGAATTTGTTGGGTCTGAGCTTCCGGGTCTTGTGCCAGTGCCAGTCCGGGCGCGGCAAACAAACAGGCGGCAAGGGTGAGGCAACGCAGTGGTGAGTTATTGAATGTACTTCTGACCCGTTTCATTCACATATCCTGTTGAGTTTCCGCAAGTTGGACTGGCTGGTGCTCAAGACAGTATGGCGCCCGACAGGCCGTTTGTCAGCCCCTTGCTTCAGGGTTTGCCCAGCCAACTGCGGGGGTTAACCGGTTTGCCGTTCTGGCGCACTTCAAAATAGAGCGCCGGGTCTTCGGTGCCACCGGTGCGGCCTGCCAGGGCAACGGTTTCACCTGCCGCCACCCAGTCGCCGGGTGCGGTAAAAAGACTGCTGCTATGGCCGTACAGGGTCAGGAAGCCATCGCCGTGATCAATGATGGTTATCAGGCCAAAACCCCGGAGCCAGTTAGCAAAAACCACACGGCCATAATGTACCGCTTTGATTTCTGCTTCTTCCTGGGTGTTCATAATAAAACCACTTCGGCGTAACTTGCCCTCGGCATAGGCTGCGCCGTAGTGGCTGACCACGCGGCCATTGGCGGGCCAGGGCAAGCGGTTGCGAAGGGACTTGAATGGCCTGGATTCGTTGGGGGCCGGTATGCTGGCGATGGCTTGCTGAACTTCGTCGAGCAGCCGCTCCAGGCGTTTGCGGTCAGCGTCCAGGTCTTTCCGTTCACCGCGGCGGGAGCGGATATCGGCATCGAGTGCGGCCAGGGTTTGTTCCCTTTCTTTTCGGGTGTCGGCCAGCTGTTGCTGGCGCTGCTCCAGGCTGGTTTCGGTCTTTGCCAACTCTACCCGGCTGGCCTGCACTGCGGCCCTGGCTGCTTTCAGTTCCCGCAGGCTGGCCTGAAAAGCCTCAAGGCGTTCGACGGTGTCCCGGCTCAGATATTCGTAATAGGTCATGGTGCGCGCGATCATGCCCGGTTCGATTTCGTTGAGCAGGATTTTCAGGGCGGGGGCGTCGCCTTCCATCCAGGCGGCACGAATCTGTTTTTTCAGGCCTTCGCGTTGCTGCTCAAGCGTATTGGCAAGTTGGTTTTCCTGTTTTTGCAGTTCCGTCAGTCGTTGTTGCTGTTGATCAGCCTGAACTCTCAGGCTTCGGCGTTCGCGGGTCAGTTCGCTTATTCTGCGCTCGGTAGCGACCAGCTGCTTTTCGAGGTTAGAGCGGCTGCGTTCAGCGCTGACCAGCCATTTGTCAATGCTGTCAATACGCTTTTTCAGCGCTTCTACCTGCGCCGGGGTAACGTCCTGTTCGGCATGAGCCAGCGAGGCCCCCAGGAAGAGGGCCAACGCCAGTATCGCGGAGCGCATCAGCATGGGGTGGGCTCGCCGCCGGATCAGGCCAGGTCTGCCAGGTTGTGGCCGGTCATTTCTTTTGGTGGCGTGTCCCCCATCAGGGCCAGCAGTGTGGGTGCGATATCGCTCAGGCTGCCGCCATCTTTCAAGGTGAGCGTTCGGTGGCCGGTGTAAACCAGTGGCACTGGGCCGATGGTGTGGGAGGTATGCACCTGGCCCGAGTTCGGGTCGCTCATCTGCTCGCAGTTGCCGTGGTCGGCGGTGATCAGCGATTCACCGCCCACTTCATCGAGCGCCTCGACGACGCGTTGAACACATTGGTCCAGGCACTCGGCGGCCTTGATGGCCGCATCCAGTTTGCCAGTGTGGCCCACCATGTCACCGTTGGCGTAGTTGCACACGATAAGGTCGTACTTTCCGCTCTTGATGGCTTCGACCAGTTTGTCAGTGACTTCGGGCGCGCTCATTTCCGGCTGCAGGTCGTAAGTGGCCACTTTGGGTGATGGCACCAGAATGCGATCTTCGCCCGCAAACGGTGTTTCCATGCCACCGTTAAAAAAGAATGTTACGTGGGCGTATTTCTCGGTTTCGGCGATGCGCAGCTGGGTTTTCCCTTGGGTGGCCAGGTACTCGCCGAGACCGTTGGTCAGTTGCTCAGGCGGATAGGCGCAAGAGGTTTCAATATCGGCGGCGTATTCGGTAAGCATCACAAAGTCAGCCAGTTGCGGCTGCTTGCGACGGTCAAAGCCGTCGAAGTCTTTATCGACGAAGGTGCGGGTCATTTCCCGGGCGCGGTCAGCACGGAAGTTCATAAACAACACGGCGTCGCCGTCGTTGATGGTGCCGGCAGGCTGGCCTTCGGCATGGATGTGGGTGGCCTTGACGAATTCGTCATTTTCACCGCGCTCGTATGCCTGCTCCAGTGCCATGACCGGGTCTTCGCAGGTAAATTCGGTATCGGCCAGGGTCATGGCATTGTAAGCGGATTCAACGCGTTCCCAGCGATTGTCGCGGTCCATGGCAAAGTAGCGGCCGACAATGGTGGCTACCCGGCCGACACCGAGACTCTTCATTTTGGCGGCGGCCTTTTCCAGAGACGGGCGGGCGCTGCGCGGTGGCATGTCGCGGCCGTCCAGAAAGGCGTGGATGTAGACTTCTTTAGCGCCATGGGCGGCGGCCACTTCGGCGGCGGCCAACATGTGATCTTCATGGCAGTGAACACCGCCGGGCGACAGCAGGCCCAAGATGTGCACGGCTTTGCCTTTAGCAACGGCTTTGGCGATGGCATTACACAAGGCTTCGTTTTTCTGGAACAGGCCGTCTTGCAGATCTTTGTCGATCCGCGTCAGGCTCTGGTAGACCACCCGGCCGGCGCCAAGATTCATGTGACCGACTTCCGAGTTACCCATCTGGCCCTGGGGCAGCCCCACAAACATGCCCGAGGTATTGATCAGGGTTTTGGGCTGATTCTGCCAGAGCTTGTCCCAGAACGGGGTCCGGGCGTTGGAGATGGCGTTGTCCTCGGCCGGGTCACGGTGGCCCCAGCCGTCGAGAATGATCAGTGCAGTGGGCTTGCGCGTCTCGGTCATTATTTCGTCCGGTTGGTTGCGAAGTAACAATGTAAAATAGGGATCAGATTGTAACCGTTTTCATTTGTGCAGGCCACGCGGTTTACCCCGCCTTCTTTGACCGTGCGTGGGTGTGTATAATCCGGCCAAACCAATTTTCAGGGTAGTTTCATGGACCGTTTGTTTGAATTCGTTGTTAATCACTACATTCTGGTATCACTGTTCGTGGCCTTTCTGATCGCTATTCTGTTGCTGGAGTCGCGCCGGGGTGGTGCCAAGATTTCAGCCCAGGGTGCGGTGTCGCTGATCAACAAGGATGAGGCCGTGGTCGTGGATATACGTGACCGTAAGGAATTCGGGGAAGGTCGGATTACCGGCTCTGTTAACATTCCTCTGAACAGCATCAAGACACGGGCCAATGAGCTGAGTAAGTTCAAGGACAAGCAGATTATAGTGGCGGACAAAATGGGCCAGCACTCCGCCATGGCGGTCAAGCAGTTGAAGGCCGAAGGTTACGCCAATGTGCTGCGGCTGAACGGCGGCATTGCCGACTGGAAAGCCAGCAACCTGCCGCTGGTAAAGAAATAACAGGGCTTGATCTGATTGGCGATCTGACGCACTGTTTCACATTACCGGCCGGAGCCTGGAAGTAGACTGTTCCGGCATATGTGACGATAACAACGGGCCTCGCCCTTACTACGAGAACGAAAGGACTGATCATGGCTGAGAATCCGCAAGCCGCAGGCAATGAAAACCAGAACCAACCCCAGTTTGCCCTTCAGCGTATCTATGTGAAGGACCTGTCTTTTGAATCCCCGAATGCTCCGACAGTTTTTCAGGAGCAGTGGAAGCCGCAGGTAAACCTGGATCTGAACACGTCCCATAACAAGATCAGCGACAACCAGTTTGAAGTGGTGTTGTCCCTGACCGTTACCGCCAAAATGGGCGAGAAAGTCGCTTACATTGTTGAAATTCAGCAGGCGGGCGTGTTTATGGTTTCCGGTATTGAAGGTCCGCAGCTGGGCCAGATGCTGGGAGCTTACTGCCCGACCATTCTGTTCCCTTATGCTCGTGAAGCCATTGACGGTATCGTCAACAAAGGCAGCTTCCCGGCCTTGATGCTGGCGCCGGTGAACTTTGACGCCATCTACGCCCAGGCGCTCAAACGCAAGCAGGAAGAAGCCGCAGGCGAAGCAAAAGAAGAGCAGACCCATTAAACGTTTAGCCTTCTGGAAATTTGAAAAACCGGCCAAGGCCGGTTTTTTTGTGTTCGCTTGATATTCGTCGATGGCACTTGATCTATAACAAAAACTAAACAATAATCGTTCGCATTACGTTTATTGGTGAGTGGTCATGATGAATTCAAAAGACGGTCTCCGGCGGTGGTCGCTGTTCTTTTTGCTTTTAGGAGGCTCCGGCAATCTGGTTGCCGAGGCCTTCTATCTGGATGAGCTGGTTGTCACTGGAACGAGAACGGAGCGTAAGTTGTTGGATGCTCCTGTACGCACCGAGGTCGTCACCGCTCAAGAACTTGAGAAAACCCATGCGCGAAGTGTGAAAGAGGCGCTGGAGAACGTGCCTGGGCTTCAGTTGAGGGAAATTCACGGAAAGCCCGGGTATGAGGTTTGGTTGCAGGGCGTTGAGGCTGACCGGGTTCTAGTGCTGATCGATGGTATGCCAATTACTGCTACGACTGGTTCATCGGTCGATGTCAGCCAGTTGGCTGTTCTTGATATCGAGCGTGTTGAATTGGTCAAAGGGGCGGTGTCGGCTCAATACGGTAGTGCCGGTATTGGTGGGGTCGTTAACATTATTACTCGTCCACCGGCCTCCGGGCTCTCCGGTCAGTTCACCACCGATATCGGTAGCTATGGCGATCAGAACCCCTCCGGCGAAAAAGCCGACCCTGCGCGATATTCGGCCCGGGCCACTATCCAGGGAGGCAATGAACAGCTGGCCCTGCGTTTATCTGCGTCACACCAGCATTCCGATGGCATTGATCCGGAACCGGAGACCTGGGCCCGCCCGGGTGATGAATATGATCGCACCGATATCAGCTTCCGCACCGACTGGTCTCCGAGCGGCAACCACCGACTGAGCGCCGCGGTCGCCCGGTTCGAGGAGGAGTCCGGGTCACGGTTCACCGAACGCAACCCGCCTTTTTTCGTCAATCAGGGTAAGGATGAAGCGGTCACTCGCACCCGCTATACCCTCTCTGGCGATCATGGTCGCAATTCCGATTTGCGTGCCGGTTGGTCCGCCGTCCATGAGATCCTGAACGACGATACCTTGAAGTATACCGGCGGCGGGGTCTTTGATGACCGTCGTGCCGAATCCAGGTTGTCCCGTTTCTCGGCCCATCTGGGCAAGCCGGTAGGGCTCAGTCACCACCTGCAGGGTGGTGTCGATTTCAATCGCGAAACGCTCAATCAGACCAAGGACGGCGCTTCCGAGCTGGGCGCCGAACCTCGCCGACAACGTGAGAGCCAGGAAGTCTGGGTTCAGGACACCTGGATGCCCACCGCGAATCTTGAGTTGGTACCCGGCGTCCGGCTCCAGAATGACTCCGATTTCGGAACCCACTCGGCACCGAAGATCAATGCGCGTTACGACCTGATCCGGAGCGATTCCCTGACCGGCTTTCTTCGTGGTGGTGTTGGCGCCGGATACCGGGTTCCGAATCTGAAGGAACGGCATTTTACCTTTGACCACAGCCAGCTTGGCTACATCGTGCAGGGGACTCCCGATTTGCAGCCGGAGGAGTCCGTCAGCTATCAGTTTGGCGGGGGGCTGTCCTGGAACCGGACGATGTGGCTGGAAGCGAACGCCTTCGTTAACGACATCAAGCAGTTGATTCAGACTTCACCCGATGCTGAGGCCACCCAGGCACGGAACGACGGTGTTCAGGTTTTCAGTTATGAAAATCTTGCCGAGGCAAGGACCTGGGGGGTCGAGACCACCGCTGGCTGGGAACCCTCCGGGAACTGGCGGCTCACCGCCGGCTATACCCTGACCCGAACCGAAGATGTAGCGACCGGCGATGAACTCAATCGCCGCCCGAGGCATCAGGCCCGCCTCGGACTGGATGGTCCGCTTGGACTGCAAGGCCTGTCCTGGAGCGCCCGGCTTCGCTACCAGAGTAAAGAGTTCGTGGATGCTGCTGCCGGAACCGAATCCCCGGGGTATACAACAGCCGACCTTAAACTGAATTACCGGTTTTCAGACCAGCTCCGGCTGTTTGCCGGGGCTGACAACATCACCGACGAACAGCGCGATTTTTCCAATGCCAGCGAAGATTTCAGACCGGTTGCCGGGCGTTTTCTCTACGCCGGGCTGACGGTTTCCTTTGGCGAATGATGCCTGACCACCAAAAAAACGATAGGAAGGAGATATCCATGGATCTTTTTGATACCAGACCCCCGGCCATTGTGCTGGCTGCCCTGGCTCTAACGGCTTGTGGCGGGGGCAGCGACAACTCCATCGCCGAGAACGATGCAGATAATGTCAGCCGTTTTTCTGAGCAGTTGATGCCTGCGGCAACTGAGACCGTCTACCTGAATCTGGAAACCGGAGAGATGGTGGAGGAAGGCGACGATTGGCAGATCGCGGCGAACCGTTTGAACTTCAAGGTGAACAGTGGTGCTTCCGGAAATGGCAGCGTTGTTGGCGCCCTGGCAATTGCCCAGGACGATTTCTATGACGGTAGCGGTGATCCCGATGCGAACGTGTTCACCAACGCGACCGACAACTCCGAGGAGGAACATCTGCTGGGCATTCTCGAAGCACCGGGGAGCTGGCAGGAGGATGCCTTCGCCAGTGCGTTTGGGTCTTCAGATAGCTGGTCTCAATACGACTTTGCCACGGGCGTGATCAGCGAGGCCGAAGATGTTGGCTATCTGGTGCGCTCTGCTGAGGGAAACAGCTATGCCCGAATGCGGGTTGTCGACTTCGACTTTCCGACTCGGGATACAAGTATACCTGGTATTCGAGAGTTCACTTTCGAGTTTGATGTGCAGGCAGCGGGCGCGACCCAATTTGGTAGTTCCCCGGTAACGTTCACTGCGCCAACAGGGTACGCCGAGAACGACGGAGGGGATGTTTGCTTCGATTTTGACTCTGCTTCCGTTGTCGATTGTGAAACCAGCGAGGTCTGGGATGTCCAGGTCGGCTTCTCCGGTCGCGACTGGTATCTGAAATCCAACAGCGGGGTATCCGGCAACGGCAGTGGCGGCGCCTCCGACCCGATGACCTGGGCCGAACTTTCTGCCAATGACAGCGATCCGGGTGTTCCACAGCTCTATAACACGGACTCAACCGGCGGGGTATTCACGGATAACACCTGGTACGCCTACAACCTGACCAATCAGCATAAGATCTGGCCGAATTTCCGGACCTTCCTGATTAAGGCCGATGCCGATGATCCTGAGTCGACGGTCTGGGCGCTGCAGATTGTCGGCTACTACGACCAGAACGGAACAAGTGGCCAGCCCACGGTGCGTTGGTTGCCCGTTGAACTTCAGCAGGCGCAGGAGTAATCCCATGCAACAGACAGCGATGGCAACAGGCACAGCAACCGATTCGCTCGCAGCGCGCTGGCGGACACTGGAGGAAGCAGAGCCAAATATGAGGGTCCGTCAGATGGCGGATAAGTTGGGGGTGAGCGAGATGGAATTGGTTCGGCTGCGTGGCGGCGACGCACTGATTCCTCTCAAGGACAATTTCGGGGATCTTCTCAAGGCCCTTGAGAACGTCGGTCCGGTCATGATTCTGAGCCGCAACAACGAAGTGGTCCATGAAGTGACCGGCACCTTCAAGGATTTCACCAGCGGAAGGTCCGGGGCCATGGGGCTGGCCGTTGGTGAGATCGACATCCGCGTGTTTTTCAAACACTGGGCCTATGGCTACCGGGTGCACGAAAAGGTTCGCTCCGGTTCGAGGGAGAGTCTGCAGTTCTTCGACCAGTACGGGGCTGCGGTCCACAAAATCTACCGGGTTGCCGATACCGATAGCGAGGCATGGGAGCGCCTGGTCCATTCCTTCGCAGATCAAGAGCTGCGGCCGTTCAAGCCTCAGGGCACCCGCCCGGTTCCTCAACGGGTCGCGCCAGAAGCGGTTAACGCGGAGGTTCTTCGCGAGGGCTGGCGGGAGCTCAAGGATGTCCATCATTTCGGTGCGCTTCTGAAACGGGCCGGTACTGATCGGCTGACGGCGCTGGAACTGTTGAGAGGCGAATGGGCTACCGAGCTTGAGCGAACCGATGGCGACGTGCTGGACCGGCTACTGGAGCTGCTTCGGGATGCTCAGTGCCCAGCTATGTTCTTCGTCGGCAATCCCGGGATCGTGCAGATTTTCACGGGCAAGGTGGCCAATTTGCGCCGCACCGGTCCCTGGATGAACGTTCTGGACACCGGCTTTAACTTGCACGCCAACACCAAATCAATCCGGCACTGGTGGCTGGTCCGGCGCCCCTCCGCAGACGGCATCATTACCTCTGTGGAAGCGTTCAATGCCGACGGCGAGCTGGTGTTGACGGTGTTCGGGGAGCGTAAGCCGGGTACCCCGGAATCCGGGCTCTGGCGGGAACAGGCGGCCGCGCTGGAGACGTTGTCATGATCTTTCGGGTTGTTGCGTGGTTCCTGTTGGCGACAGTATTCGTGTCTTCCGCTCAAGCGGGAGATCCGCCCCGGGTTGTGACCGCTGACGGCGCCATTACCGAGATCGTCTATCGGCTGGGTCTGGAGTCACTGTTGGTGGGGGTGGACACCACCAGCGGATATCCGGAACAGACCGAGTCTCTTCCGAAGGTCGGTTACCTGAGGGCGCTGCCCTTTGAAGGAGTGCTGGCCCTGAAGCCGGATCTGTTGATTACCTCCGAGCAGGCCGCTCCGGAAGAGAATCTGGACCGCCTGGCAAGGGCCGGTGTTCAAGTGGAGAAGCTGCCTTCGGCATGGACGCCGAAAGCAGCACTGGAGCGGATCGAGTCTGTGGGCAGCTTGCTGGGAAGCGAAGAAAGGGCTGTGCGGCTGGCTGCTGACCTGCGGTCAAAGATCAACCGGATTCAGCAGGCATCGTCGGCCAGGGGAAGCGAGCCAAAGGTGCTCTTTATTCTTGCAGCAGGTAATCACTCGGTGATGCTGGCGGGGGAGGGCACGGCTGCTACAGCACTGCTGGACGCTATCGACGCGGTAAATGCGGTGTCCGGAATCCAGGGCTATAAGCCGGCAAATCGGGAAGCGATCCTGGCCTCGCAGCCGGATGCCATTGTGATTGCGGAATCCACACCGGGCCAGTTCGAGATCCGATCCTGGCCGGAGGTGGAGCGTCTTGACGCCTGGCAAAACGGGCGCCGGCTGGTGGCAGACAGCATGATGCTGTTGGGTTTCGGCCCGCGCCTACCCGATGCGATGGCTGCGGTGAACGAAGTATTGCCTGCGCCATCGGATGTGGCAGCCAATGATTCGTGACGCCGCAGGCCGACTCGGTTTTGCGCCATCCCTCGCGATTGTGATCTCAGCTGCGGTTATTGTGGCCCTGGTGTCCATCACTAGTGGAGCCTATCCGCTGGCGGTCGCTGATATCCTGAGCGTGATCACCAGCCGTGAAGCCAGCGATCCGGTAGCGTCAATGGTCCTGCTGGAAGTGCGCATGCCGAGACTCTTGCTGGGTTTTCTGGTCGGAGCGGTGCTGGCGGTCTCGGGGGCCCTTCTGCAGGGCCTGTTTCGCAATCCATTGGCCGACCCGGGGCTGATCGGGGTCTCCGCCGGTGCGTCCCTGGCCGCTATTGCGGTGATCGTGCTGGGCAATACCTGGCTTGGTGGCTGGCTGGCCATGACTGGCGAATGGGCTCTGCCCATTGCGGCTTTTTTCGGAGGCAGCTGTACTGTGCTGCTGGCCTGGCGCATTGCCAATCGGTTCGGGCAGACCTCGGTGGCAACCCTGCTACTGGCCGGTATCGCGATTAACGCCGTGGCAGGTGCCGCCACTGGTCTTCTGACGTTTTACGCCAACGATGAAGAGCTGCGTTCGCTGACCTTCTGGACCATGGGCAGCCTCGGCCACGCCGGCTGGGACGATCTTTTGGTGGGCGCTCCATTCATGCTGTTGGCATTGTGTGTCGCTCCCTTGCTGGCCCGCCCACTGGATGCTTTTTTACTGGGAGAGTCGGTGGTCGGGCATCTGGGTTACCGCACTGATACCGTCAAGAAGGCCGCTATCCTGGTGGTCGGCCTGGGGGTCGGAGCGGCTGTTGCTGTAAGTGGGTTGATCGGGTTTGTCGGGTTGGTGGTGCCCCACCTGGTTCGTCAGTTGCTCGGGGCCAGTCACCGGGTGGTGTTGCCGCTCAGTGCCCTGGTGGGGGGGACCCTTCTGGTGGCCGCCGATTCCCTGGCAAGGGTGGTGGTAGCGCCGGCGGAGTTGCCCATTGGCCTGATGATGGCGCTGGTCGGTGGGCCCTTCTTCCTGGCACTTCTGTTGAGGACAAAGGTGATCTGATGGTTCTTTCCGTTAACAGCGTCAGCGTCTCACTGGGGCGTTCCCGGATCGTGAATGACATCGATTGTTACCTGCGGGCAGGAGAGCTGTTGATGCTCCTGGGTCCGAATGGCGCTGGTAAATCAACGTTGCTGAAGGCGATCAGTGGCGATCTTCCCTACGTTGGGAGTGTCCGTCTTGCAGGCCGGGAGCTTGGACAATGGCGCCCGGAATGGCTGGCACGGCAGCGTGCCGTGATGCCCCAGAGGGTGGAGGTGAATTTTCCGTTGACGGTGGAGGAGGTCGTACGCCTTGGCCGACCCAAAACAGCGTCTGTTGGCAGTGACCCCGTGGTCGATCAGCTGATGAGCGAACTGGATATTGGTCACCTGAGGCATCGGCTGGTTCCCGCTCTGTCAGGGGGTGAGCAGCAGCGACTGCAACTGGCACGGGTTCTGGCCCAGATCATGGATAGTCCTGGAGACAGGCTGCTGTTGCTGGATGAATGCACATCCGCCCTTGACCCGGCGCATCAGCAAATGGTGCTGGAGCTTGTTCATCGCCTGGCGAAGAACCAGGGCATAGCCGTACTGGCGGTTGTACACGACCTGAACCTTGCCGCCCAGTTTGCGGATCGCCTGCTGGTGATGAAGGCCGGATGTCTTGTTCACGAAGGCTCAGCCAGGGAGGTGCTTACGCCTGACCTGCTTGAAGCCGTCTACGGGTTTACGGCCAGGGTGATTGAGTTGGATGAAGGTTACCCTATGGTGGTGCCCCGGCGTGGGGGGCTCCCGAATGCTTATCTGGCACCCGGGAATCCTAGCTGCCGCCAGGCCTCGTAAACCACCAGGGCTGCTGTGTTGGAGAGATTCAGGCTCCGGCTTTCCGGCTGCATTGGAACCCGCAGGCGATGGTCAGGCAGAAGGCCTTCACGGATGTCGGCGGGCAGGCCCCGGGTTTCCGGGCCGAACATCAGGTAGTCTCCGTCATGATAGCTCACCTGATGGTAGTGAGTACTGCCTTTGGTGGTCAGCCCGAACAGGCGTGCGGGTTGCTCGCTGGCCAGAAAGTCCTGGTAGTTCTTGTGGATCCTGACCGTGGCGTACTCGCTGTAATCCAGCCCGGCCCGCCGCATCTGCTTGTCTTCGAGGGAAAACCCCAGCGGTTCGATCAGATGCAGCTGGCAGCCGGTGTTGGCGCAGAGCCGGATGATATTGCCGGTGTTCGGCGGTATCTCCGGCTCGTACAGGACAACGTGGAGCACCGGGCTTAGCGTTCCACGGCCAGGGCGACACCCATGCCGCCGCCAATGCAAAGCGTGGCCAGGCCTTTTTTGGCATCACGGCGCACCATCTCATGCAGCAGGCTGACCAGGATGCGGCAGCCGGAGGCGCCGATCGGGTGGCCCAGGGCAATGGCGCCGCCGTTCACATTCACTTTACTGGTGTCCCAGCCCATGTCGCGGTTGACCGAGATGGCCTGAGCGGCAAAGGCTTCGTTGGCTTCAATCAGATCCAGGTCGGTCGCGGCCCAGCCGGCCCGTTCCAGGCAACGCGTGCTGGCAGGGATCGGGCCAGTACCCATGATGGTGGGGTCTACGCCGGCGCTGGCGTGAGCCTTGATGGTCACCAGCGGGGTCAGGCCCAGTTCTTTCGCTTTCTCGGCGCTGCATACCATGACCGCAGCGGCGCCATCGTTCAGGGACGACGCGTTACCAGCGGTAACCGAGCCGTCTTTTTTGAAAGCAGGGCGCAGTTTACTCAGGCCATCGGCACTGACACCGTCACGGGGGCACTCGTCTTTATCGATGATCAGCGGGTCGCCTTTGCGCTGGGGAATGCTGACCGGAACAATCTGGCCATCAAAGTGGCCGGCGTTCTGGGCCGCTACTGCTTTCTGCTGGGAGGCGGCCGCAAACTGATCCTGCTCTTCCCGGCTGATGCCATACTTTTCAACGATGTTCTCAGCCGTAATGCCCATGTGGTAATCATTGAAGGCATCCCACAGGCCATCGTTCACCATGGTGTCGACCATGCTCCAGTTACCCATGCGCTGGCCGTTGCGGCTGTTGGGCAGCACGTGTGGGGCCTGGCTCATGCTTTCCTGGCCACCGGCGATGATCATTTCGGCATCGCCACACTGAATGGCCTGGACCGCCATGTGCACCGCTTTCAGGCCAGAGCCGCACACCTTGTTGATGGTGATCGCGGGTACCGATGCGGGCAAGCCGGCATGGATTGCGGCCTGGCGCGCCGGGTTCTGGCCGCAGCCGGCCGTCAGCACCTGGCCGAGAATCACTTCGTTTATCTGCTCGCGGGCCACACTGGTTTCTTCGATCAACGCTTTGATCACGGCGGCGCCGAGCTGGTCAGCGCGCAGACTGGACAGGCCACCACCAAAGCTGCCAACCGCGGTACGTTTTGCGGCAACAATCACAACATCACGCATGGGAAATCTCCGTCGCAAAGGGCAGGCTCAGAAAGTGGCCCGCCAGCAATTTCTAATGAAGGGAATCAATGAAGAGTATTGTAGCGGGAAAGCTCAGGCGCGCCAAAACAACCAAGGTCGGGGTTGTGGTGGCGCGGAGCTTACATATTGAGGCTGCGGCCGCCGTCTATGGCCAGGACCTGGCCGGTGACGAAGGGCGCATCGCACAGCAGGTACGCGATTGCTCCGGCAATATCATCGGGATTGCCGGTGCGGGCCAGCGGGGTTTTGTCGAGAATGGCTTGTTGGTGTGTCGGGTCTATGTCGGCATCGCCTTCGGGCCAGAGAATAGCGCCCGGCGATATTCCGTTCACCCGGATCCGCGGCGCGAGATCTTTTGCCCAGGACCGGGTCAGCGCTGCCAGGCCGGCCTTGCTGGCGCAATACAGGGGGTGATCCTTCAGTGGCTTCTCGCTGTAGATGTCGATCAGGTTGATCACGCTCCCGTTCGATTTCTTCAGTTCCGGCAGGCAATGTTTGAGCAAGAAGAACGGGGCTTTCAGGTTGGCGCCCATGATGTCGTCCCAGTCATCTTCGGTGCAGGCTTCTGTTGCTCGGGGATAGAACACCGAGGCATTGTTGATCAGGCCATCCAGGCGCTCCCAGTGTTGGCTGGCCGCCCGCGCCAGATTTGCAATATTGTCAGCCCTGGTAAGATCGGCCTGTACGGAGGTGGCGGAATTCGCTCGTTCGCGATTCAGCTTTTCGACCAGTTGCTCCGCTTGTTCAGCCCGCGAACGATAATGAATCACCACATTCCAGCCGCGCCCATGCAGGGTTTCGGCGGTGCGGGCGCCAAGGCGGTGGGCGGCACCGGTAATCAGAGCGACAGGAGCTGGCATGGAAAATTCCTCAGGGTTAGGGAGTCAGTACCTGCGTGATACGAGCCAGCCGTTCATTACGGATTGCCTCGCCCAGTTCTTTGCCATGGAAACCCTGTTTCAGCAAGTCTTGTGGACTGACATCCTGAGCGGATTGCGCCGCTAGCCGCAACTTGCCGATGAGTTCTGCCAGTTCGGCGCCGGTAGTGCAGGCCAGGGTATCGAGCAGTTGCTCGAAGCGTTCGGGCCGGCGCCAAAGGTCGGCTTTGTCGAGTAATTCCATGATGTCTTCCGGAGTGACTGTCCGGGTTTCATGGATGGCCAAGCGGTGCATGAACAGGCAAACGAGGTGGGTCATGTCCCGACAATCGTTCGGGCTTTTCATGGCTTTGGTTCGGTGTACGGCGGTAGGTTCCGGCACCGCACTCAGCAGCGAGGCAAAACGCTGGGCCGTGGTTCCGTTCATGCGGTGCATGCAGTGCAACGCCTGCAGTCCGGCCCGGAAGGTTTGTTCCCTGGCCAGTTCCGGAATCAGAATATCCAACGCGCCCAGCTCCCTGAGCACATCAAAGAATACCCCCGGGGCACGCTCGTGCAGCGACCGTTGTACTTCCTGCCACACCCGTTCCGGAACCAGATCGGCTAACTCACCGAGACTGACCATGGTGCGCATCAGGCTCATGGTCTGTTGGCAAACGGTAAATCCCATGGGTTGCAGGCGGGCCGCAAAGCGGGCGGTGCGCAGGATGCGCAGGGGATCTTCGGCGAAGGCCTCAGAAACATGCCGGAGCCTTTTCTGGTCCAGGTCGGCGTAACCGTGAAAGGGGTCTACCAGCCGGCCATCTTCGGTTTCGGCCATGGCATTGATAGTCAGATCGCGGCGCTTGAGGTCTTCTTCTAGCGTGACATCCGGAGCGCTGTAGACGGTAAAACCATGATAACCCCGGCCCTGTTTGCGCTCGGTACGAGCCAGCGCGTATTCCTCACCGGTTTTCGGGTGCAGGAACACCGGGAAGTCCGCCCCGACCTGTTTGAACCCCTTGGCACGCATGTCATCCGGCGTCGCGCCCACCACCACCCAGTCCCGGTCTTTGACTGCAAGGCCGAGTAACTTGTCCCGGACGGCGCCGCCTACCAGATAGGTTTGCATGATGTGGGGGCTTCCTGTGTGGCGTGTGAAGTAGTGTTCAGTGGATTATCCGGCCAGGGGCAGGCGGAGGCAAATGCCGAGGCAGGCGGGTTCAGTGGCTTGGTTATGAAATGAGCACAAAAAAGCCCGGCGTGCAGGGCAGGCCGGGCTCTGGATGTGACGTTTTTAGAAGGAGGTGCCAAGCTCGATGGCTGCACCTACATCCGCACTGCTGAAGAGCGCGCCAAGATCAAGCCGTGCGCCGAGGATGTTCAGGCCCAGACCTGCAGTAAACTGGGTGTCCTCTTCGATGCCGTCGTTGTCATCGTTGCTGGCCAGGTTGTGGCGTACACCGACGCGCAGCTGGGCGTAACGCCAGGCGTCAAATTCCGCACCCACGGCCAGCCACTGGGTGTCGTCCTCATAACCGAAGGCTTCTTTCTTGGTCAGGTCCAGTTCGGCGGTGACCACGTGGTAGTCGCTTTTATGGGCTATGCCGGCCGTGACCAAGGGGTTGAGTTCAAGGGTGAACTTTTCCTCAATATCAGGGCGGCTCTGGGCAGAGTCCAGCTCCATCGGAATCAGGTTTTTCACCACCACACCTGCGTTCCATTCCCTATTCTGGCCGAAGGCATAAGCGGCACCGATGTCGAGGTTGAAGCCGCTCTTGTCGGTCTGATACTCGTCACCGTCGAAGTCATCGTCTTCAAAACCGGACACGGTTTCGGTGTATTGGAAGGTACGCAGTTCAATGTACTTGGGAGACACGCCAACTTGCAGAGCGTCGCCGTTGTTAAGCTGGAAGGTGGTGGCAAAACTGACGCCAGCTTCGATGACGGCAGATGCCAGAATGCGACCGCGAGAGTCGAATTCAATGTCCCGGTTGTTGTCGTTCAGGATGGTTTCGATATCGCCTGCAGTTTGGGCATTGGCAATGTTATCCAGCAACGCTTTGTCACTGTCGTCAAGTTCGCCACGGACGGTGGCGGTCAAATTACCGTTGGTGAACACACCGACAGCCAGGCGAGAACTCGGCACGGCAAAACCCAGTCCGAGCCCAAGGTTGACGCGCATGGTGTCATCGCTGAATGCTTCGAGACGGCCGCTTAGATCTCGTGCAGTGTTCTGAAAATTCTCAACGTCAGCTGACGAGGAGCCGGCGTTAAAGCTGTCGATCTGTCCATCGAACTGATCAATCACATCCTGAATATCATCAATCTGGTCAACAACCTCTTCTTCATCGGCAAAGCGGGCATTAACCGACGGCAACATCAATCCAAAGTCATCGGCCCAGTCGTGCTGGGGCGCCGCCATCATGGCCGGGTTGGCCAGCGGGGCTGCGGATGGGTGGGCAACGGCGACGCCGGTACCGCCCATGGCAAAAGAGCGTGCAGACATGAAGGCTTGCGGGCTTGCCATGGCCGAGGTAGTGGCGACAGACAGGCCGATGGCCAGAGACAGCTTGCTAAAACGGTTTGCTTTCATGAAGAGTCCTGAGGTCGTTTTTATTGCTTGGGCAACGGGTTATCTACCTGAAAGGTTAAAGCAGATCTTTTTGCGACACAGCGCACAAGCGGTAACGGTTTGTTCTTTATCTGTAAACGAAGGCAGCTTTTTGCCGCCTGTTGATGGCGAGGAGTCAGCCTTGTAATGGAAAAATACTGCAGATCATTAAGTTACTGATGATGGCGTGATTTTTTCATGGTTTTTATGAAAGTATTTTTCCGGAGACAAGATAATGACATTGCGATGGACCCTTGTTCCTGTTCTGGCTTTTGCCCTGAGCGCCTGTGCGCCGGTTGGCAGCTATCGGGACAGTCCGCAGGATGCTACCAGGGAATTCGAGCCGATTACGGTTCGGGTCAGTGGTTTTGGTACCTACGAGAATGTCCGGGAGGACCGGCTCAATACCCGTAAGCGCCTGATGGCGCGCCGTGCTTCCCAGCTGGATGCCTACCGCAATCTGGCGGAACGGGTGTATGGCACGGTGGTCTACGGCAACTCTACCGTGAACGATTTTGTGGTGCACAACGACACCTTCCGCACTTACGTCGACAGCTATATTCGCGGTGCCCGGATGGTGGCGGTGAATGAGCACAACGATGGCGTGGTCGAGACGGTCATGGAATTGCGGCTGGAGCCCCGGTTCCGTGAATGTGTGGCCCGGGTATCGGATGACCAGGTTCGTGAGGTCTGCGCCATTCCCATGCCCCGGCACAACGACCGGGTGGGCGATATCGAAGCCCGGCGCACCAACTCACTTTACTATCTGGACTAGGCCGCCGTTGCGTTGGCGGGTTACGGGAGACCTATGAAGCTCACTGTTCTGTTGCTGTTGTGGTTCTGCGCCGGTGTGGTGAACGCGGCCGTACTTGAGGGCGTGGGCCATGCCAATATTCGGGAGAACAATCTTGATCAGGCCCGCGCTGAAGCCCGGCAGGCTGCTATGCGGGATCTGGCCTTGCAGTATGACGCCAGCGTTAGCACGCAGGATACGCTCGAGAACGGCGAGCTGACGCAGTCCCAGACCCGATTATCCGCCAGGGCCCGGCTGCACAATGCCACCATCGTGGACGAATACCGTAGCGGTAATCTTTTGCGGGTGATTGTACGGGCAGAGCTGGCGACGGCCTCCGGCAGGTCCACCTGCACGGCCGGCGATGCCTCCGGGTTGCGTAAGCGAGTTGCCGTTACCGGTTTTCCGATAGTGGTGCCACAGCAGGCTGGCAGCCCGGCACTGGATGACGCTGGCGAGAAGTTGCCGCAGGCATTGGTGGCGCGGTTACAGGAGCAGGGCCGACTGCAGGTGCTGGGGACAACATCGTTGCAACTGTTCAGCAACCTGCCGGATGCGCCCACCTCTCAGCAGAACCTGACCGCCAATCATCTGACCAACGTGGTACAGCTGGCGCGGGAACTCGGTGCCCAGTTTGTGGTATCCGGGGTGATTCGTGATATCGGTTTGTCTGACCCGAACGCCTGGGGCAGCTCGATTACCAACCGTATGCAGCGGGGCATTGGCCTGGTGGATACCACTCGTCGATTTGAGGCGGAACTGATGGTGTTCGATGGTTTCAGCGGCTCGCCGGTCTTCCGGCAACGGTTCACAACCTCTGCCCGCTGGGACCCGGAAAGCAGTGGCAGTGGGGGCTTTGCGTCGGCCGGCTTTGATAAGTCTGAATGGGGCCAGGCGGTGACAGGGGTGATCAGTGATATGACCGCTGCGGTGAGCAATACGTTAGCCTGTCAGCCATTTATGGCTCGGGTGACCCGGGTTGACGGCGACAGGGTTACGCTGGCTTCCGGCGCCACTGCCGGATTGCGGCCGGGGGACGAACTGAACATTTATCGCAGCCAACGCTACTTTGATTCACTGGGTGGCACACCGGAACTGACGGATGCGGGGGTATCGATCAACCTGGATAACGTGCACCCGGATTTCAGTACTGGCCGCCTGCCAATGACTGGCGGCCAGGTCAATATTCAGCGGGATGACCTCGCCATCATCTGGTGAGCTCAGGCGGCGGCTTCGGCTGCCGCAATATCGCGGATCTTGCCGACCATTGCTCGCAGGCCATTGCCGCGGGTGGGGGAGATGTGGCGGAACAGATCGAGCTGTTCGAACAGCTCATCGATGTCGATCGCCAACAGATCCCTGGGCGGTTTGCCGTTCAGCGCCACCAGAATGATGGCCGCCAAACCGCGGACAATGATGGCGTCGGAATCAATCAGCAGGAACAGTTTTCCGCTGTCTTCATCGTGGTGATGAATCAGCCACACCTGGCTCTGGCAGCCGTGCACGTAGTTTTCTTCGACCCGCTCGTCATCCGGAAATGCCGGCAGTTGTTTGCCCAGATCAATGATATAGGCGTAGCGATCTTCCCACTCATCCAAAAACTCGAAGGCATCCACGACGTCTTCCAGAGTGGTTTTGGTGCCCAGGGGGTTGTCCAGAAATTGCTGTTTGCTGGCGGTCATAGCATTCCCAGTTCCAGTTTGGCTTCATCGGTGAGCATGTCGTTATTCCAGGGCGGATCAAAGGTCAGCTCTACCGTCACCTTGTCCACGTTGGGTACATGCTCCACCTTGCGCTTCACATCTTCGGTAATCACCGGGCCCATGCCGCAGCCAGCGGCCGTCAGCGTCATCTTGATATAGATGTGGTTGCCGTCCTCGGTACCGTTTTCAATTCTGGTGTCGTAGATCAGGCCGAGATCGACCACATTCACCGGAATTTCCGGATCGTAGCAGTTGCGCAGCGCTTCCCACATCTGGTTTTCGTTAACGCTGCCGTCTTCGGGTGTCTCGAAGCTGCTTTGCAGAGGCTGTTTGCCCAGCGCGTCGGCGTTCTGACCCTCAATGCGGGCCAGGTTGCCGTTGACCGCGACGGTAAAAGTGCCGCCCAGGGACTGGGTAATGGTGACAAAGGTATCCGACGGAATCATGATTTCCGTTCCGGAGGGCACCAGGCGGGCTTCCACCTCGCGCTTAGTCAGGACGACTTCCCGTTCTTGCATGCTCAATCAGGCCTCTGTTTATGTCACCGTAAAGCTTTCGCCGCAGCCGCATTCCGCCGTGGCGTTGGGGTTGCGGAAACGGAACAGGGAGTTGACTCCCTCGGTGACAAAGTCGATTTCAATGCCGTTAACCAGGGGCAGGTGTTCCTGCTTCACGTATACATCCACGCCGTCGATGCTGAAAATGCGGTCGTCGGATGCGCTTTCCTCTACCCACTGGGTCTCGTATTTGAAGCCGGAGCATCCACTCTTTCTGATGGCCAGGCGGATGCCCTTGGCTTCCGGTCTTTTATCCAGTTGCTTGCGAACGTGTTTGACGGCGGTTGACGTCATGGTCACATTCACATCGTTCGGGGTGAAGACTTCGGCTGTCATGTGTCCACCTCCTCAGGTAAACAGGCGCTGGATTTTTTGCAGGCCGGTGAAAAGTTTCTCGACCTCATCCAGCGTATTGTAGAACGCGAACGAAGCCCGGGCTGTACCGGGTACTCCGTAGAAATCCATCAGTGGCATGGCGCAGTGGTGGCCGGTGCGGATGGCAATACCTTGCTGGTCCAGCAGGGTGCCGATGTCACTGGGGTGCAGGCCGGCGATCTTGAACGACAATACGGGTACTTTGTGTTTGGCGGTGCCGAGAACCTCCATACCGGGTACCGTTGCCACCAGGGCATTGGCGCGCGCCAGCAGGGCGTTTTCGGCAGCCTCCATGGCGCTACGGTCCAATTGGTCCAGATAACTGATCGCGGCAGCCAGACCGACTGCTTCTGCGATGGCTGGGGTGCCGGCTTCAAATTTATAAGGCAGCACATTCCAGGTGGTGCGTTCGAAGGACACCCGCTCAATCATCTCGCCGCCACCCTGATAAGGAGGCATTTCTTCCAGTAGCTCGGCGCGGCCATAGAGTACACCGATGCCGGTAGGGCCAAACAGCTTGTGGGCTGAGAACACGTAAAAGTCACAGCCCAGAGCCTGTACGTCTGGTTTGAAATGAGGTACCGCCTGGGCTCCGTCAATCAGGGTGATGACGCCCCGCTTTTTCGCCTGCTCGATCAGTGGCGCAATCGGATTAACGGTGCCAAGCACGTTGGACACGTGGGTGATGGCCAGAATGCGAGTGCGGTCATTCAGCAAACTGTTGAAGGAGTCCAGATCCAGCTCGCCTTCGGGGGTTACCTGAATGGGCACCACCTTGGCACCTGTGCGCTCGGCCAGCATCTGCCAGGGCACGATGTTGGCATGATGCTCCATGTGGCTGAGCAGAATTTCGTCGCCTGCTTGCAGGCGCGGGGCAAGGCCGTTGGCGACCAGGTTGATGGCTTCGGTGGTGCCGCGAGTCCAGATGATTTCTCTGGTGCTGGGTGCATTCAGAAAGCCACGAACAACCTCGCGAGCGCCTTCGAAGGCGGCGGTAGCGCGATCACCCAGAGTGTGGGCACCCCGGTGTACGTTGGAATGCATTTCCCGGTAATAGCGATCCATGGCATCCAATACGGCGACGGGCTTCTGCGCCGAGGCGCCGTTGTCCAGATACGCCAGCGGCTTGCCGTTGATTTCCTGAGTCAGGATCGGGAAGTCGCGGCGGATGGTTTCTACATCAAACGCCTTGGTCAGGGTGCTGTTTGCCACGGACAGGTCGCTCATCCCTCAGATCTCCTGGAAGGTTTGCTCAAAGAAATCGTTCAGCCTGAGCTGAGCGGTTTCCCGCACAGCGGCTACCGGAATCTGGCTGACTAATTCATTGATAAACGCCATGGTCAGTAGCACGTTGGCCTGCTGGCGGCCGATACCGCGAGACACCAGATAGAATGCAGATGTTTCGTCCAGTTGGCCGATGGTTGCCCCGTGGGCGCATTTCACGTCGTCCGCGTAGATTTCCAGCTCCGGCTTGGTGTCGATTTCCGCGCCGTTGTTGAGCAACAGGTTTTTGTTGTTCATGTTAGCGTTGGATTTCTGGGCGTCCTGATGGATATGAATACGTCCATTGAAAATCGCATGGGACTGATCGGCGGCGATGTTCCGGTAGGTCTCTTCGCTGGTGCAGTGCGCAGCCACGTGGTCAATGGAGGTGTGGTTGTCATAGTGCTGTTTGTTCTGGGTAACCACCACGCCGTTGAGCTTGGTCTCGGCGCCTTCGCCTTCCAGGCGCACTTGCAGATCGTGCCGACGCAGGGGGCCACCAAAGCCGACGCAATGGCTTTCAAAGCGTGAACTGCGCGCTTGCAGCACACCCGTAGCGCCGATGTGCTGAACATTCTCGCCTTCCATGTTCAGGCGGATGCTGGTGATGTTGGCGCCATCAGCCAAGTTGAACTCGGTGACGGTATTGACCAGAGCGGAAGCTTCGCCACTGGAGGTGTACTCTTCCACCAGGGTCATCTGGCTGTTGGTACCGGCTTCTACGTAAATGCGTGGGTAGGCAGAGCCGCAGGCATCGGCCGCGGTGTCATGAATGACGAACAACGGCTGGTCCAGCACGGCGCCGGGCTTCAGGCGAATCAACAGGCCGTCTTCAAAGCGGGCACCGTTCACCCTGGCAAACTGGGCCTGGTCATGATTAAGCGTGCCGCCCAACTGAAGCGACAGGTTCTGGGCGTCGTCCGCGTTCAGATCACTGAAGCTCTGGATAGTGATACCGTCCAGATCCGGGTACTCGCTGGCTTCGGGAATCATCACGCCGTTGGTGAAGACTACTTTATAGCCGGGTACCGCCAGGCTGTTGCCCGCTTTGCCTGCTGCCGGCAAGGAGATCGCCATGTCGTCCGACAGCTTCAGGTATTTGCTGGAGTACTTCCAGTTTTCAGTTTTTCGGGTCGGCAATGGCATGTCGACCAAACCACTTGCCCGTTGTTTGCGCAGCGCCAGCAAAGGTTCAGGCAGGGTTTGCCCGGCCGGATGCAGGAAGGCGCTGGAAAGCGTTGGTACTGATTTCATTCCGCGACCTCCTGATCAGTTGCTGGTGTCTACGGCGTCAATTCCCAGCCAGCCGTAACCACGTTCTTCCAGCTCGAGAGCCAGTTCGCGGCCACCGGATTTGACGATCTTGCCGCCGGCAAGCACATGCACGTAATCGGGCACGATGTGGTTCAGCAGCCGCTGGTAATGGGTCACCATAAGTATGGCGCGATCATCAGCACGCAGGGCGTTGACGCCGTTGGACACCACCTGCAGGGCATCGATGTCGAGGCCGGAGTCGGTTTCGTCGAGAATTGCCAGCTTCGGCTGTAACAGCAGAGCCTGCATGATTTCGTTACGCTTTTTCTCACCACCGGAGAAGCCTTCGTTAACGCCACGCTTGAGAAAGGCGGGGTCCAGATCCACTTGCCTGGACACGTCTTTAGCCAACTTCATGAATTCGGCAGCGTTCATTTCTTCTTCGCCGCGGTGCTTGCGCATGGCGTTCACCGCGGTGCGCAGAAATTGCAGGTTGCTGACGCCCGGGATTTCGACCGGGTATTGAAACGCCAGAAACACGCCTTCGCGGGCGCGCTCTTCGGTGACCAGTTCCAGCAGGTTATCACCGTTCAGAGTTACTTCACCCTCGGTTACTTCGAAGGTTTCGTTACCTGCAAGCACCTGGGAAAGTGTGCTTTTGCCAGAACCGTTCGGGCCCATGATGGCGTGAACTTCCCCGGCTTTGATTTCCAGGTTAATGCCTTTGAGAATTTCCTCTCCGTTAACGGAGGCATGCAGGTTTTTGATACTCAGCATTGGTAGCGTCTCTCTGTATTCGGGAATTCTGTAGTGAATAAATTAACCAACGGAACCTTCAAGGCTGACTTCCAGAAGCTTGCTGGCTTCGACCGCAAACTCCATGGGCAACTCCTTGAACACCTCTTTACAGAAGCCGTTCACGATCATGGAAACCGCCTGTTCCGGGTCGATGCCACGCTGACGGCACAGGAACATTTGCTCGTCGCTGACCTTGGAGGTGGTGGCTTCGTGTTCCACGATGGCCGATTTGTTCTTGCTTTCGATGTACGGGAAGGTGTGTGCGCCGCAGCGGTCGCCGATCAGCAGCGAGTCGCACTGGGTAAAGTTACGTGCACCTTCCGCGCCAGGGCCGAATTTCACCAGGCCGCGATAAGCGTTGGAGCTGCGCCCGGCGGAAATGCCCTTGGAGATGATGGTGCTCTTGGTGTTCTTGCCAAGGTGGATCATCTTGGTGCCGGTGTCGGCCTGCTGGTAGTTGTGGGTCAGCGCGACGGAGTAGAACTCGCCCACGCTGTTTTCACCACGCAGTACGCAGCTCGGGTACTTCCAGGTAATGGCAGAGCCGGTCTCAACCTGAGTCCAGGACACTTTAGAGTTCTTGCCGATGCAGGCCGCGCGCTTGGTGACGAAGTTGTAGATGCCACCTTTGCCATTTTCGTCGCCCGGGTACCAGTTCTGTACCGTGGAGTATTTGATCTGGGCGTCGTCCAGAATGACCAGTTCCACGACCGCTGCGTGCAGCTGGTTTTCATCGCGCATGGGGGCCGTGCAGCCTTCGAGGTAGCTGACGTAGCTACCTTCTTCGGCAATGATCAGCGTGCGCTCGAACTGACCGGTGTTGGCCGCGTTGATGCGGAAATAGGTAGACAGCTCCATGGGGCAGCGAACGCCTTTCGGGATGTACACGAAAGAACCGTCTGAGAACACCGCAGAGTTGAGTGCGGCGAAGTAGTTGTCACCGGCCGGCACCACGCTGCCCAGGTATTTTTTAACCAGCTCCGGGTGCTTCTGGAGCGCTTCGGAGATGGGGCAGAAGATCACGCCGGCTTTTTCCAGCGGCTCTTTAAAGGTGGTGGCGACGGATACTGAATCGAATACGGCATCGACGGCGACACCGGCGAGTTTGGCGCGTTCGTGCAGGGGGATGCCCAGCTTCTCGTAGGTGCGCAGCAGCTCCGGATCGACTTCGTCCAGGCTCTGGGGCATATCTTCCGGGCGTTTGGGCGCGGAGTAGTAGGAGATGGAATTGTAGTCCACCTTGGGGAAGTCGACGTGTGCCCACTCGGGTTCGTCCATTTCCAGCCAGCGACGGTAAGCTTTCAGGCGCCACTCGAGCATGAACTCGGGTTCCTGTTTCAGTTCTGACAGGCGGCGGATTACATCTTCATTGAGGCCGGGCTCGAAGGTGTCGGATTCGATTTCGGTGACAAATCCGTGCTCATATTCCCGTTTGATCAGCTCTTTCACCTGGGTGTCGGTGGTCGCCATGATCGTCGCTCCGTAATTCTCTCATCTGGGGCTTGATGCCCTGTGTTTCGCCGAGCATACCTTTGGCTGGGTGGTGTCGGCGGATGTCATCGATTTGCTGGTGTTGCAGCGGTCGCTGGTGTTCTTGAATACGCCCTGCAATCGCTTTTTGGATGACGGGAGGGGCGGTTTTGGTTGCCTTTCCCGTTGCTTCTGGCGAGTGATTATACAATACCATAGTAATTTAGTCAGGTATTAAATCGGTCGTGTAGGGATTATACCTTAATCGGCCCTCGGGGCACTAAGGCGCGGGTTATTGCCTTGATAGACTTTGGTTTGCTCTGACGTTGGAGAATGGCGCTTCCAGCCTGCTGTTAAGGTGGAGGGCGCCGGGCGGGCAGGTTCTGCTGATGTTGTGCAATCCGCCTCGGGGCCGAGCCTCAACGGCATCAGTTTTGGGGCAGGATTCGGGTCAGGTAGGTGAAATCCAGGTTCTCTGGCAAATTTTCCGGCTTGGGGATCTTAACGATATGACCACTGCCCGGGGCATAGTCCATGGCTTCGCCGTGGCGGTTTTCCATGGTGGCTGCCGAGAAGCGCAGGTTGCCGGCGGGGGTGACCAATTCGAGTTGGTCGCCGGGGGCGAATTTGTTTTTGACGTCGATGGTGAGCCAGCGGTCGTCGGTGTCGGTGATGGTGCCGACCACTTGTTGGGTGCCGAGGAAGGAGGAGCCCTGTTCGTAGGTCTGGTATTCCTGGGGCACGTGGCGGCGCAGGAAGCCTTCGGTATAGCCACGGTTGGAGAGGGCTTCGAGTTCGTCCATCATGTGCATGTCGAAGGCTTTGCCGGCGAGGGCGTCGTCGATGGCGCGGCGGTAGACCTGGGTGGTACGGGCGACGTAGTAGGTGCTTTTGGTGCGGCCTTCGATTTTCAGGGAGTGAACGCCCATTTTTATGAGTTCTGAGACGTGTTGCACGGCGCGGAGGTCTTTGGAGTTCATGATGTAGGTGCCGTGTTCATCCTCGTAAGCGGGGATGTAGCCGCCGGGGCGGTTGGGTTCTTCCAGCAGAATTTCTTTGGGTTCGAATTCCCGCACGGCGCTGTTTGCCGATGTGGCGATGAGGTCGCCGGTCTGATCTGTGCTGTGCTGGACTTCTTTGTAGTCCCAGCGGCAGGCGTTGGTGCAGGCGCCCTGGTTGGCGTCACGGTGGTTCATGTAACCGGACAGCAGGCAGCGGCCGGAGTAGGCCATGCACAGGGCGCCGTGGACGAAGACTTCGAGCTCCATAGCCGGGACTTTTTCGCGGATTTCGCGAATTTCGTTGAGCGCCAGTTCCCGGGACAGGATCACGCGGTTGATACCTTGGCGACGCCAGAATTCGACGGTGGCCCAATTGACGGCGTTGGCTTGTACCGAGAGGTGGATGGGTTGATCCGGCCAGGTTTCCCGAACCAGCATGATCAGGCCTGGATCTGACATGATCAGGGCGTCGGGTCTTTGTTCGAGCACCGGCGCCAGGTCTCTCAGGTAGCTGCGTACCTTGTCGTTATGTGGCGCTATGTTTGATACCAGATAGAACTGTTTGCCCAGTTGGTGGGCGCGTTCGATGCCGGCGCCAAGGGCTGCAACGTCTTTGAAACTGTTGTTCCTTACTCTCAGTGAATAGCGGGGCTGGCCAGCATAGACAGCATCGGCGCCATAGGCGAAGGCGGTTTCAAGGTGTTCGGGGGTGCCGGCGGGCGCAAGCAGTTCCGGGGTGGTCATGGTGGCTCCGGGTTAATCAGGGCGTCGATGGTTACAGGTAGGCATTGTGGATGTTTGAATTTTGCCGGAAACTGATCACGGTTCCATTGATCTTGCTCAAAGGTCGTATTGATTGCTTTCGGCTAACATGTGTACGCTGATATAGTTTTTCAGATTGAGAGATAACAGAATGGTAGGAGGAATTGGCATGGCATCAGAGTCTCTGAGGCCCGAGATTTCAAAGCGTTCGCTGAGTACGCGGGTGAGTTTTTTGATCCGGGTGCAGTTGGCGCGAGGCAAGGTAGGTGTGGAAACGGTAGCCGGGCAGTTGAATATGAGCCGCTATACCCTGCACAAGAAGCTGCGCCAGGAAGGGCTGACGTTTGCCGCGTTGCTGGAGCAGGTTCGCCGTGAGCAGGCAATCACATTCATGAAGGACAAAACCAAGCCGCTGGTGGAGATTGCTGAGCAGCTTGGTTTTTCTGAGTTAAGTGCATTCAGCCGGGCGTTCAAGCGCTGGATGGGCACTCCGCCGGCTGAATACCGCTCGCTCAAGCTGTCCTGATCAGACTTTCTTGAAGATCAGGGTGGCGTTGGTGCCGCCGAAGCCGAAGCTGTTGCTCATCACCAGGTCCAGGTTCTGATTGTCCATGCGTTCGCGAACGATGGGGTAACCAGCAGCGCCTTCGTCCAGGTTCTGGATGTTGGCCGATGGTGCAATAAAGCCTTCCCGCTGCATGATCAGCGAATAGATGGCTTCATGTACACCGGCGGCGCCCAGGGCGTGACCACACAGGGGCTTGGTGGAACTCAGTGGCGGGATTTTGTCGCCAAAGGTTTCCTTGAGAGCTTTCAATTCGGTGATGTCGCCGGCCGGGGTGCTGGTACCGTGGGTGTTGATGTAACTGATCTCACCGTCGATATTGGCCATGGCCTGCTTCATGCAGCGAATGGCACCTTCACCGCTCGGCGCGACCATGTCGGCACCGTCGGAGGTGGCGCCAAAGCCAACCAGTTCGGCCAGGATGGTGGCGCCGCGGGCTTCTGCGTGCTCCAGTGCTTCCAGTACCAGGGCACCGCCACCACCAGAAATCACAAAACCGTCCCTGTCTGCATCGTAAGTACGTGAGGCCAGTTCCGGGGTGTCGTTGTACTTGGTGGACAGCGCGCCCATGGCGTCAAACATCAGGCTCAGGGTCCAGTGGATGTCTTCACCGCCACCGGCAAGCATGACGTCTTGGCGGCCCAGAGCAATCTGGTCGGCAGCGTGGCCAATGCAGTGAGCACTGGTGGCGCAGGCCGAGGTAATACCGTAATTAATGCCGGTAATGCCAAAGGCAGTGGTGATGGATGCGTTGATGGCGCTGCCCATGGTGCGGGGTACCCGATAAGGGCCTACCCGGCGAATGCCTTTGTCACGATGGGTGTCGATGGCATCAAGCAGCTCCACGGTAGACGCTCCGCCGGTACCAAACACTGCCCCGGTGGTGTTGGCGCGAATCTGTTCGTCGGTCAGGCCTGCCTGGGCAATGGCCTCTTTCGTGGCCAGGTAGCTGTAACCTGCAGCCGGGCACATGAAGCGCCAGATTTTGCGGTCAATCAGCTCTGACAGGTTCAGGTCGATGCGGCCGCTAACATGGCTGCGCAGCCCGCTGTCCCGTGCCTCTTCACTGAGGGCAATGCCTGAGCGAGACTCACGCAAAGACTGGGTGACTTCTTCTTTATTGTTGCCAAGGCTGGAGACAATCCCCATACCGGTAATTACAACACGACGCATCTTGCTAACTCCTAAAAGTCATCAGTAGACGTAAACAGGCCAACCCGCAGGTCTTTGGCGGTATAGATCTCTTTGCCGTCCACTTCCATGCGGGCATCCGCAATCGCCATGGTCAGCTTCCGGCGAATCATACGTTTGATGTCCAGGCGGTAGGTAACTTTCTTGTTGTCAGGCAGAACCTGACCAAAGAATTTTACTTCGCCGGCACCCAGAGCGCGCCCTTTGCCTTCGCCGCCACTCCAGGCCAGATAAAAGCCGACCAACTGCCACATGGCGTCAAGGCCCAGACAGCCTGGCATAACCGGGTCGCCCTCAAAGTGAACTTTGAAAAACCAGAGATCCGGATTGATGTCCAGCTCGGCGACCAGGCTACCCTTGCCATACAGTCCGTCATCTGCACCTACATGGGTGATGCGGTCTACCATCAGCATCTCATCGATGGGAAGGCGCATGGCGCCAGGGAAAAGTTCGCCATGCCCGCAGCGGATCAGGTCTTCTTTGTCAAAGTGATCAGGGTACATGTTGCCTGTTTCTCTGTTGCAAAATTATGTCTCACTACTTTAGCGCGTGGGACGAGAAGAGCTATTGACCTTTAGTGGATGATTGCACTTTTGAAGTTCCCTGGCATGAAAAATCTTTTTTATTGTAGACGAGAATCTGGAGTTTTTTAGCGGAATCAGCAGCTTGGATCAAAAACCGGCGGGCTCTGATAGAGGCCCGCCTGTGGCAAAACTGGCTTCAACCTTCTTTACCATCGGCCCGGGGGCTGATGAGAATACCGGTATAGCGGACCAGGAACAGGAGGTAGGCGAGAACCCAAAGCAGAGAACTGGTGCCGATGCCGGGATGCCAGGGAATCAGCTCGAAAGCCGTCATTACCCTGATAACCGCCGCCAGCTGGATGGCCGTGAAAGCCAGCACCATTCCCTTGGGCAGCGCCAGCGGCCGGCCGGTATGGCCCAGCGTGACTCTTGCGATCACGCCCAGGATCAGACAGCCAACGGCGCCGGTGCCGGCGGCGTGGGTCCAGGCGTTGGTGGGCCAGCCGGCCAGCAAGGAACCGGCCAGAAGAATCAGAGCGACGGGCACCCAGAGTATGGACAGGTGCAAAATCCACAGCAGTGGTTCTTCACGCACCAGCCAGCCCTTCCAGTTAAACAATCGGGCCAGCATCAGCACCGCGGCCACGAGGGCGAGAGCGGCGGTGACCGTGCGCCAGCCGGTGACCAGCGACGCCATCAGCAAAATCATGACGAACAGGGTGGCCATGTCCAGTGCCGGAATCATTTTGACCGCGGAGGCGTCACCGCCCCGCTGACGCAACCAGGCTGCCGAGAACGCTGGGGTAATCCGGCCGCCGACGATGCTGATCAGTGCCATGGCCATGATCAGTGCACCATAGCTGAACGCCATGTCGTACCGTGTCACGAAGCCGATTTGCATCAACCAGAGCAGGCCAAGCACCACCAGAATCATCAGTTGCCGCTTCTGTTTGGCGTGCCAGACGCGCCAGCCGGCATCCACCATCACCAACGGCAGGAAAGCCAGATTTACGCCTTGCACCAGCCATTCCGGCAGGTTGCCGCCAAAGGCCAGCAGCAACCGGCCGGCTAACCAGACGCCCCAGAGCGCCACCAGCAGGGTTCCGTGCAAGCGATTGGTTTGAGTCCAGGTGCACACGGCGGTCAGCAGGAAGCCGGCAATGGCTGCCGACAAAAAGCCGAACAGCATCTCGTGCTGGTGCCAGAACAGGGCGGGCATCGCCAGAGGCAGCCGGATGACACCGGACACCTCAAGAATCCACAAGGGTATGGCGATGATGGCCAGTACCGTCATGGACAGGAAAAATATCCGGAACGGGTAGGCGAACAACTGGCGGACGCTGGCGGCGCTGCGCTCAGGAGAAGTCGGAACAGCCTGCATACAAATCTCCCAAATACATGTATATGGTGTATATGTTAAATGCCGATGCTGGCATTAACCATACCTGCTTGGGGGTATTTTGCGTACAATGCTGCCATCACATTGATTCGGAATGGAATGTTTTTATGAATAGTTACATGACCCTGAAAATGCTACATATGGCGGCCGCCTACCTGACGGTTATTCTGTTTGTCTTGCGCCTGGCGCTGGATGCGGCAGGGCGCCCGGGCTGGCGGCAAACCCCGTTGCGCTTTATCCCTCATATCAACGACACCATCCTGCTGGTCGCGGCCATTGCGCTGCTGTTCGTGACGGGCTACATCTCCGGCATGCCGGGTTGGCTGATCGCCAAGATCGTGCTGCTGATTGGCTACATCATCGCCGGCGTTTTTGCCCTGAAAACAACGCTGAGCAAGCCGGTACGGATTGCCGCGGCGGTGATTGCGCTGGTGCAGGTGCTGGCGATTTTCCACCTGGCCATGGCCAAGCCTTTCTTTGGCTAAGACGCGCTAACGTTTGTCGCTGATCTGCCTGGTCAGCTCCTTCAGCTGTTCCTGAACAGCCTGGAGCTGACGGGTAATTTCATCCCGCTCGTCGTGTGCCTTCTCTGCCTCTTTGGCATTCTGCTCTTCCCCCATCACTTCCAGAATTGCCCCAATCATCATGTTCAGGAATACGAACGCCGTCAGGAAGATAAAGGTCAGGTAGTAGATCCAGCTCAGTGGATAGACTTCCATGGTGTCGTACATAACATCGGTCCAATCTTCGAAAGTGGCTACCCTGAACAGCGTCAGCATGGCGATGGACACGTCGCCCCATAGAAAATCATCAATATCGGCAAAAAACATGGAGCCCATGGCCGCGTAGATATAAAAGATGATGAACATCAGCAGGGCGATGTAGCCCATGCGGGGGATGGCTTTGAGCAGTGAGTTGATCAGAAAACGCAGCTCCGGCACCACCGACACCAGCCGCAGTACCCGGAACACCCGTAGCAGGCGGCCAAGCAGCACGGCTTCGGCGTTGTCGAGCGGGATCAGGCTGCCGATGACCACCAATGTGTCGAACAGGTTCCAGCCATCGAACAGAAAACGCTTCTTGTTCTGGCAGACCCCGAAGCGGAACAGGATTTCGGTCAGAAAAAACAGCGTAATGCCGGTGTCCAGAACACTCAGGCCTTGCTCGACCAGGGGTGGGATGTCGTAGGTTTTCGCGCCGATGGTCAGCGCAGACAGGATGATGATGGAAATCACCGTGCCCTGGAACAGCTTGCTGGACTCAATGCGGCGCAGTTGTTCGAAACCGGATGTGGGGCTTAATTCGGACGACATGGCAAACAATGGCTCCAGAGAATTCGCGGGGGCCGAATTCTAAAGCGCTGTGATGGGATTGGGTAGCCTGAATTTTGTGCCAGCCCCTGTTGGGAGTCGCGTTGTCGCTCACTCTGGCGCTGATCGGCTTGGTGGCAACCCTGGCACTGGTGGGTCGGGCCTGGACCCGGGCCGCGATACCTCATGACGAATGAGTGGAGGTCCGGGATGACGTCAGTTCCGGAAGGTCGGTTTTCTCCTCGTTCGCGGCCCACTCGACACGTTCTGCCGACCGGATGGCGAAGTGCATCCAGGCCAGGGCAGCTGTGGCAATCACAAACATCAGCATAAAGCTGCTTTGCCAGATGCCGGTGACGTCGTTCAACACGCCAAAGGTCAGTGGCAGAACAAAGCCACCAAGGCCGCCAATCATACCCACCACACCGCCAACCGCGCCCACGTGCATCGGGTAATACACTGGAATGTGCTTGAACACGGCCGCTTTGCCCAGTGACATGAAAAAGCCAAGGATAAAGATCAGTACCACAAACAGCATCAGATTGATTTCCAGGCTGAAGCGGATGTCCCTCTCAATGCCGTGAATCACGTATTCGGTGGGCGGGTAGCTGAGCAGGAAGGTGCAGACCACGGACGCAAGGAAGGTCCAGTACATCACCCGCCGGGCCCCGTAACGATCGGATAGCCAGCCCCCAAGAATCCGGAACAGTGACGCCGGTATGGTATAGAGCGCCGCGATCATGCCTGCGGTCTGGATGTTCAGGCCGTACACCCCGATCAGGTAGTGCGGTAACCACAGCGCCAGGGCAACAAAGGCGCCGAACACAAAGAAATAATACAACGCAAAACGCCAGACCCTGAGCTCCCGCAGCGGGGCCATCTGCTCGGCAAAGGGTCGGTGGCCAGCACTGGCCCGCTGCTCCGCGAGAGGATCCGTCTTTGCCAGCAGAATAAACAGTACGCCCATGATTGCCAGTACCACGGCGTAGATCTGTGCGGTCTTTTCCCAGCCAAACGCCACCAACAGAAACGGCGCTCCGAAATTGGTGACCGCTGACCCGACGTTACCCGCGCCGAAAATGCCCAGCGCTGTGCCCTGCCTGGAGGGCTCGAACCAGGCTGCGGTGTACGCCACACCCACAATAAAGGCACCACCAGCCAAGCCAACGCCTAGCGCGCCGACCAATAGCATCGGATAGGTGCTGGCAAAGGTGAGCAGGTACACACAGGCCGCCGTGGTCAGCATCAGAATGCCAAAGACCCAGCGCCCGCCATAACGATCGGTCCAGATGCCTAGAAACAGCCGGCTGATGGAGCCGGTCAGAATCGGTGTGGCCATCAGCAGGCCGAGTTGAGTATCAGACAGGCCCAAGTCTTCGCTGATGCGTATGCCGATGATGGAAAAAATGGTCCAGACCGCAAAACACAAGGTGAAGGCAAAGGTCGATAGACCCAGCGCACGGTGTTGGTCGGATCGGGTTGGCGTGACCGTCATAGCTGCTCTCTGACAACGCTGTGAATCCATTTAAAACCATATCAAATCTACCGATTTATCGCGGGGCGCATTGGGGGTACCTCCTGCTGGGGGGATAAGAGGTAGGTTAACGATCACTTTCGCCATGGAGGTGATAGCTAAAGGGTTTCTCTCGTGGGGTACCCGCCGACGTCGTTGATCTAAGTCAATTGTGGAGGGCTGGGGCTGTGGGGTAATGCTGACGAATATCAATGGACCGTCTGTTAACGACGAGCTGAAATGCCCCGGAGAATCCCATGAACATCATGATTGCCTATGACGGCTCCCGAAACGCGAAACTGGCGCTTGCGCAAACCATCACCATGTTTCACGCGCTCAAGCCAAAAATTACCCTGGTCGCGGTCGCTGAAAACCCCCGCGACATCACCTCTGGTAATGAGGACATGTTTCAGGAGGAAGTGGCAGAGCTCAAAGGCCACCTGAAAGAAGCAATGGAAGTATGCCAGCACCAGCAAGTATTGGCGGAGACCATCATGCTGGAAGGCGACCCCCGCAAAATGCTCCTGTTCGCAGCCGAAAAGAAAGTCCATCCAGACATGTTGGTGATTGCACGCCACAGCCATGAACCCGATGGCGGCTTTATTGCCCGGTCTCTGACTTACTTCGTTGATGAACTGGATTACATGACCTTTGGCAGCGTCAGCTCGTTTCTGGCCCGCCGTATTCAATGCCCGCTCCTTATCCTGCCCAGTCGTTGATACGACCAGGCTGCTTTGTCTTTGTTGTTTAGCCCCAGGAGGCTTAAATGAAAGTCGCTGACGTTTTCCGCGTCCGCAACCCAGAAATCAGGGCTCTGCATCTGACCTGGATTGCTTTTTTTATTACCTTTTACGTCTGGTTCAACATGGCACCGCTGGCATCGAGTATGCTCAAAAGCGTTGACTGGTTGAGCAAAGATGACCTGCGCCTGTTTGCGATCTGCAACGTGGCACTGACTATTCCTGCCCGGATCATCGTGGGCATGGCGCTCGACCGGTTTGGTCCGCGCCGGGTGTTCTCCGTGTTGATGGTGGTGATGGCGATTCCGGCTCTGGTTTTCGCCTTTGGTAACAGCATGACTCAGCTGTTGGTCAGCCGCCTGATACTCAGCTCGATCGGTGCCAGTTTTGTGGTGGGAATTCACATGACCGCCATGTGGTTCAAGCCTCGAGACATCGGTTTTGCGGAAGGTTTCTATGCTGGCTGGGGCAACTTCGGTTCCGCAGCGGCCGCCATGACTCTGCCCACCATCGCAATTAACATGTACGGGGGTGACGACGGTTGGCGCTGGGCGATTGCCCAGAGTGCGATTGTGATGGCCGGCTACGGCGTGTGGTACTGGTTTGCGATTACTGATGGCCCTGTTGGCACCATTCACCGCAAGCCCCGCAAAGCCAGTGCGCTTGAGGTTAGCTCCTGGGGCGATATGATCAAGCTGATCCTCTGGACCATTCCGCTGATTGGCGTACTGGCCATTCTGGTCTGGCGGATTCAGAGCCTGGGCTACCTGAGCGTCACGGGAGCCATCATCTGCTATGGGGTTATCTGCCTGATCGTTCTCTATCAGGTTATCCAGATACTCAGGGTTAACGTGCCGATTCTTAAAAAGGGCGTGCCCGAAGACGACAAGTACCCGTTCAACAGCGTCGCCGCGTTGAACAGCACCTACTTTGCCAACTTCGGTGCGGAGCTGGCGGTGGTGTCCATGTTGCCCATGTTCTTTGAAGAAACCTGGAGCCTGAGTGCCACGGCTGCGGGCCTGATTGCGGCGTCTTTTGCCTTCGTCAACCTGCTGGCGCGCCCAATGGGTGGCATGGTGTCAGATCGCATGGGTAACCGCCGCTTTGTGATGCTGAGTTACATGTTTGGTATTGGTATCGGCTTCGCGCTGATGGGCCTGCTCAATTCCAGCTGGCCGCTGATTATTGCTGTCGGCATTACCGTATTCACCTCGTTCTTCGTGCAGGGCGCGGAGGGTGCGACTTTCGGGATCATCCCGTCCATCAAGCGGCGCCTTACCGGGCAGATTTCCGGCATGGCCGGGGCATACGGTAACGTGGGCGCGGTGGTCTACCTGACCATTTTCACCTTCGTCACGCCGACCCAGTTCTTCTTCATTATCTCCGCCGGTGCTTTCATCAGTTGGGTACTCTGCATCATGTGGCTGAAAGAGCCTGAAAGCGGGTTCTCTGATGAATATCACGTATCCTCAGTAGACCTGCAGATCGAAGAAGAGGAGCGGCAGAGGGCGGCCAAGATGGCCAGATAGAGGCGCTGGCTTAGTACCCGAAACCCGCCATGGCGTAATCCTGGCGGGTTTTTTTGTATGCTGTCGAAATCTGTTGATTAAATGCCGGAGTTGATAGGACGTTTGTTGAGCGTTGGGCTGGTGTGCTGGGTGGACTGGCTGCAGTGACGGTATTGGTAATTCTCTGGCAGCTGTTCTCCGCCGGCGAGGATCCTGAAGCCCGTGATCTGCGTGGGCGGACGCCATTGATTGTGGCGGCCGAGGAAGGAGGCAGTGCCAGAGTCAGGAAGCTGGTGGATAGGGGCGCGGTGATCGATGCCAGTGATGACTGCAACTGGACCGCGATGATGCGCGCCGCCGCCGGGGGCCATGAGGATATATTGGTGTTTTTGCTCGATCGCGGAGCAAAGGTCAACTACCAGGAAAAGTCCGGTTATACCGCGCTGATGGGAGCCGTGATCAACCATCAGTTGGCGCCGGCTCGTATTTTGATAGAGCGCGGTGCGAACGTTGATGTTAAAGAGGGTGAAAAAGGCCAGATCGCTCTGATGATGGCCGTCAGAAACCGGCACGCGCATTTGGTAGAGCTGCTGTTAGACGCTGGGGCAAGTGCCGATCTGGAGAATGATGAGGGGCAGAGTGCTATGGGTCTGGCCCTGCTTGCCAGTGCCGGAGATAGTAGTCAGCTGGAGGAAATACGGAGGGTTTTGGGGTGTGACCTTGCCGATGCGGGATCGCCGGAAAACTGAGCAAAAAAACCGGCCCAGAAGGCCGGCAATCAGAAGTCTGATGTTTGGTGTTCTAGTAATTACGGGTTTTTGATGTAGGCGTTCTTGCGCAGGTAGAACCACCAGTTCACCACCAGGCACACCGCGTAGAACATCGCGAAGCCGTACATAGCAATTTCAGGAGTGCCGGCCTGGATTTCCTGGCCCATGACTCTTGGTGCAATGAATGCGCCGTACGCGGCAACCGCAGAGGTCCAGCCAAGCACCGGGCCTTTCTGTTGCTGATCGAAGATTACGCCGATGCTCCGGAAGGTCGAGCCATTACCGATGCCGCTGGCGGCGAACATCAGAATGAACAGCACCAGGAAGATCGGGAAGTAGGCGTTGGGATCGGTTGAGTTGTAGGCCAGCATCATTACATAACCGGTTGCTACAGAAGCCACAACCATCACTGCCGAGATTATCTGGGTGACAATGGAGCCGCCCATTTTGTCAGAAATCCAGCCACCGACAGGGCGAATCAGCGCGCCAACGAACGGTCCGATCCAGGCCCAGGTCAGGGCACTGGGTGCGTCGGGGTTGACCACACGAGTAACGGTGCCGTCGGCGGCGACCTCCATCATGTTGCCGAAAATGACACTGATAGACAGTGGCAGTGCGGCGGAGAAACCGATGAACGAACCGAACGTCAGGATATAAAGCACGGTCATGGACCAGGTGTGCTTGTTGCTGAAAATGGCAAACTGCTTCTGGATATTGGGCTTGATGTCACCCGGGATCAGGCGCAGCAGTACTACTGTCAGGATGATGGTCAGTGGCAGGGCAAGCCACATGTTCATGATGCTCAGTGCCCACACGCCAGCCAGCGACGCCAGAAAGCCTACGCCGTAGAGCCCGAGAATCTTGCCGAAAGCAGATAGCGGGCTGCCGGGGTTTGGCGTGATCACTTTCAGATTGTTCATGCCGAACCAGCTGGCAAAGGCCAGCGGAATCAGGAACACCAGCCAGATAAACCCGGCGTTCTGAATCCAGGTGTCGGTGCCTGCATCAATTCGTCCGATCAACGTGCCGCTGGGGCTTTGCAGCTCAAGAGGGCCACCGGCCAGTGCACCAAAGATGCCTACCGTCATCACCAAAGGAATGACAACCTGCATGGTGGTGACACCGAAGTTGCCCAGCCCGGCGTTCATGCCCAGGCCATAACCCTGTTTGCTCTTCGGGTAGAACGAGCTGATGTTGCTCATGGAGCAGGCAAAGTTACCACCGCCAATGCCGGACAGTAAGGCCAGTGCCTGGAACACAATGAACGGAGTGTCCGGATTCATCAGAGCAAGACCGGTGCCCAATGCCGGTATCATCAGCAGCGAGGTGGTGAGAAATACCGTGTTGCGACCACCGGCAATCTTGATCATGAACGATGCCGGAATCCGCAAAGTGGCACCCGACAGGCCCGCAATGGCAGTCAGAGTAAACAGTTGCTCTATCGTGAAGGGAAAGCCCAGATTCTTCATCTGAGTGGTGATCATGCCCCACATCAGCCAGACGGCGAATCCCATCAGCAGGCTGGGGATGGAGATCCACAGGTTACGGGAGGCGACACTCTTGCCCTCGCGCTCCCAGAACTCTTTGTTTTCGACATCCCAGTGTTCGATGTCGGCGTTGGTTTTTGCCATGGTATCTACTCCTCGGTTTAACTGAACTCAAGCCACGCACACGGTGGCACCAAGCCTTTGGAACCATTGTGCAGAGAGAGTGGTCTGATCAAAGTTGATAGATATCAAGGACAAGTCTGGTGGCGTCTGGATCGGGATTCCGAGCCCGGAGGCTTGATGTTTTGATGGGTTTTTTAATAACTAAAACAACGGGTTATTTGGGTGGTATGTCTAACGGAGTAGATGGGCGCGCGGTCGGCGCAGTAGAGGTAGCCAATCATATCCGGTTGAACGGCCCCGCCTTCAGGCGCTTGTGACTGGCTCTGAACAGGCCGATCAGTTGCCAGCAAAGGCCGGTAAAGACCACAGACCAGCAGGACGCGGAAAGCCACAGCAGGTGAGGCTGATTGTAGGGCGTGGCGCCCGCCAGATACCGGCTGATGGCCGCAATCGTCATGAATACTGCGATGGTCGAGACCTGCCAGCCGGGTGGAAAACGTCTGAAGGCCCGCTGCCAGTACCAGCAGATCCGGGCGGGTGTGGCAGTGCCAGAGCTTCCAGCGGGCTATGCGAATAGAGATAAGCAAGGCAGAGGCCAGTAACAGTAGGCCGGTGATCATGTTGGCGGATGAGCTGAGAAGCGTGATCATGGCTGCGGAAATCAGGATCAGCAAGAAGCCTTTAATGCGCGGCTGGACTCTGCTCTGTTAAATCGGAGCTCAGACAGGAAACTATACCGTGTGCGGCAAGACACCAAAATAGACAGCGCTGAAATGACAGGCACTGCCGCCGATCACAAACAGGTGCCAGATCGCATGCATGTAAGGAATGCGATCGGCCAGATAGAAGGCGACCCCGGCGGTGTAAACGATACCGCCGGCCACCATCAGGTAAAGCGCGGTCTGGTTCAGGTTGGCGACCAGATCGGATGAGGCGAAGATGATCAGCCAGCCCATGGCAATGTAGATGCCGACGCGGGCAAGTTTGAAGCGGTTCTTGAAAATGAGCTTCAGAACCACGCCGGTTGTGGCCAGCGACCAGATGATCGCAAACAGGGTCCAGCCAGTGCTGCTGCGCATGTTGACCAGCAGGAAGGGGGTGTAAGTGCCGGCAATTAGCAGGAAAATAGCGCAGTGATCGAGGGTCTTGAACGCGCTTTTCAACGTCGGGCTGCGAGCACCGTGATAGAGCGCAGACGCCATATACAGCAGGATCAGTGACGCCCCAAACACGCTGAAGCTGACAATCTTCCAGACGTCGCCCAGCTGGCTGGCGCCAACAATCAAGGCCAGGGTGCCAATGACGCTCAGAACCGCACCCAGGCCGTGGGTGGCGCTGTTGATCCATTCTTCAATCCGGTGGTGAATGGACTCGGCCGGTGCTTCAGAGTGGTTCATGGCGGGTGTCATCGATGGTGGCCTGTCTTAGCTGAAAGTATAGTGCCGTTCAGCGTACAGGTGTACGCGAAGTTTTGCCATGACTATCCCTGCGGCCATGTTCAGAAAAACTGAATGACCTGCCGGAAATCTTCCGTTTTGCGGTTTCGCCTCCGCCGGTTAGGCTTGGGGTCATACAAAACAAACACAGGAGATTATCCTATGGCGAAAGTACTGGTTCTTTATTACTCAATGTATGGCCATATGGAAACCATGGCCAACACCGTTGCCGAAGGCGCCAAAGGCGTGTCAGGCGTTGATGTGGTGATCAAGCGGGTACCCGAAACCATGTCTGACCAGGCGTTTCTGGGCGCCGGCGGCAAGGCCGATCAGAGCGCTCCGGTGGCGGACCCGAAAGAGTTGGCTGACTACGATGCCATCATCTTTGGTACACCGACCCGCTTTGGCAACATGGCTGGCCAGATGCGCACCTTCCTGGATCAGACCGGCGGGTTGTGGGCGGAAGGCAAACTGCACGGAAAGATCGGCAGCGTGTTTACCTCAACCGGCACGGGCGGCGGTCAGGAGCACACCATCAGCTCCTTCTGGACCACGCTTGCCCACCACGGCATGGTAATTGTGCCATTGGGATACGGCATTCCTGACTTCTTCGATATCTCTGAAATGAACGGCGGAACGCCTTACGGCGCCTCCACCATCGCCGGCGGCGACGGTGCACGCCAACCCAGCCAGAAAGAGCTGAATATCGCCCGCTATCAGGGCAAGCATGTAGCCGAGCTGGCGGCTAAACTGCGCGGCTGATCTTCGCAGCACAACAGGTTGACTGAAATAACAGGCAGCGGACTGAAAGGTTCGCTGCCTTTTTAGTTGGTTGCGGAACTCAGCTTGTTTGCAGCTTTCAGGCGTGAAAAAGTCGCCGGTACCACGCCCAGCCAAGACGCCAGCTGGTTGTCTGGCACCCGCTTGATCAACTCCGGGTAGTCATCCACCAGCAACGAATAACGCTCCTGTGCCGGCATGGTGTGTTTGCGGTATTCCCGCATGCTGGCGAGCTCCGCCATTTCTTCAGTCAGCGCCAATGCAAATTTCGGCCACAGGCCATCACCATGGCCCTGAATAACGGACCGGAAAGCAGAAAAATCGGCAACCCAGACGGTGGCGGGCAACACGCTGGTCAGGCACAGGGTGTTGCGCACCGTGCGGCTGCGGCCAAACACCGGCCACACCAGATCGCCCTCGGTGAAGAACTGGTGAATGGCGACCTTGCCGGACGGAGATTCCCGAAACAGGCGGAGCACGCCGTACTGAATGAGATACACGTTGGCCCAGGGACGGTCGTGTTTCTCCAGAGCGGTCTCGGGTTCGACTCGGCGCTGGTGAAACAGCCGGGCGAGGTCGCTGAGAAACAAGGCTTCCGGGTTGTTCTGTTTTTCATTCAGGCAAATGCCAAACGCTCGGCTCAGGCCGTTCAGCAGAGCGACTTCGGCGGGGGCCACTTCTTGCTGGATGATGTCGTCGGAAATGTCACTCAGCAGGCACGGTGACGATGCCAGTGGCGGTCTGAATTTGCTGTTCATGGATCGATCCCCGTCGGCTTTGTCTGGGTCAATTATGTCATCACAAAACAAACATACCAAATGACTTAAATGGCTAAGGGTATTTGACGTGATCGATAAACGCGACTTTGTTGGAGTTTGGCGTTGGTACCGGGAGGTTGGGGGCTGCTTCCCAAAACACGCTCCTTCGGCACATCCATGTGGCGCTTGGGCTCCGCCATCCATGGCTCCGCACAGTTTTGGGAAGCAGCCCCCAACCTCCCTCAGGTCGTGTCTTCAGCCTTGGGCGTCAGCGCGGCGCGAAGGCTTTCAGTGGCTGGTTCCCTCTTCATAATTGATTTTGTTCCAGACGTTGTACTTGCCGGACGGCTTCTTCATGGGAATCCGCTTTTCCTCTTCCAGCGTGTCGGCGTCGTAGACAACGATCGCACCGTCGTCGTCCCAGATGCTCAACAGCAATTTTTTACCGTAGCGATCAAACTCCACATGGGCCGCCACCTTGCCGGGCTCCGGTTGCAGGGTTTTGACGATCTCCAGGGTCTGCTTGTCGATGATGTGAACCTTGTCGGCGTTGGGGCCGAAGAACACATCGGCCCAGGCGTAGCGGGAGTTTTCATGGCTGCGCATGAAAAAGCCGGGGCCCTCGGTTTCCAGGGTCTTGATCACTTGCCAGGTGTCCATGTCGATGATCGAGATGGCGCCGGCCCGGAAGTGCGGCGTGGCCATCACCCGGCGGCCCTCGTGTTCCCAGGTAATGCCGGAGCCCAGGTGAGGCATGCCGGGTAAGGGCAGCTCGGCAGTGGTGGTGCCGGTGTCCAGATTTATCACTACGCCGTGCTTGCCATCGCGGGCTGCACCGATCAGGTGTTGGTAACCGGGGTCAAAGAAGAAGTCGTCCAGTAAGGTGTCGCTGGTCATCCGTCGGATGACCGCACGGTTGTCTTCCACGGTGATTTCCCAGGCTTCCGGAATGTCTTTCAGAGCGGCGATAAAACTGCCCCGGGGTGGCGCGGCGTAAACGGCGCTGACCCGGGAGCTTTCGCCCTCACCGTTTGCCACCGGAATCAGGTCGAGCAGTTCCAGGTTGGCGGCGTCGAACAGCACCAGTGTGTGGGGCAGGTAGTTGGCCGCCATCAGGTGATTGCCGTCGGCGGAGACCGCAATGTTGCGCATGTTGATGCCAGCGCGTACCTCGGCCACCACCTTAAGATTATAGAGGTCGTATTTGGTGATCCAGCCATCGCGGGAGCCGAAATAAACGTAGCGACCATCCGGGCTGTATTTAGGGCCTCCGTGCAGGGCGAAGCGACTGGGAAAGCGGTGGATCGGCTCCATCTTGTCGCCGTCCAGCAGGGTGACGTGGTGATCACCAATTTCCACCACCAGGAACAGATTCATCAGGTCGGCGTCGAACACCGGTTCATCCGGCAGGGTACCCTTCGCATATGAGACCTCCCGGCTGCTGCGAATCTCGGCCAGGCCCCAGACCAGCGGGTGCGTCGGCGCCTGGTACATGAATTCGGTCAGCGCGGTGATCTGTTGGTCGTTGAGTATGTCCTGGTAACCAGCCATTTGAGTGGCCGGCCGACCCTCGCGGATGACCTTCTCGGCTTCGGGTTTTCGCAGGCGAGACAGATTATCCGGCAGCAGGGCCGGGCCCATGCCGCCGAGGCGGTCAGTGCCGTGACAGGCGGCGCAGTGTTGAAGGTACAGACTGTCGGTATCGACGCCGTCATCGGCCTGGGCCGGGCCTGCCAACAGGATGGCGGCGAACAACAGGGCCTGGCTCAGTTTGATGCTTGGTTGGTTAAGGTTCACCAGCAACAGCTCCCGGTTTCAGATGTGTAATTGGTGTGGCGTTCACGCCGGACGACCGCCGGCGGTGGCGGCGGCCGGGCCGGTCAGAGCGCTGTTCCAGCCAGCCTGGTCCGGGCGGGCCAGTTTCTCGGCCAGTTGCACCACTTCCCCAACGATAATCAGGGTGGGCGGCTGGAAATCTTCCCGAGCAATGGTCTCTACCAGGTCGTCCAGGGTGGTGACGGTCATGTGCTGCAATGGCGTGGTGCCGCGCTCCACCAGGGCCACCGGGCATTGGCCGGACAGGCCGTGAGCGGTCAGCTCTCGCACGATGGTGGGGGCGTTGTGCAGGCCCATGTAGAACACCCGGGTCTGACCTGGCGCAGCCAGCACGGCCCAGTTGAGTTCGAGGGTCTGGTCGGCTTTGCGGTGGCCGGTTACGAAGGTCACGCTCTGGGCATGATCCCGGTGCGTTAGCGGAATGCCGCAGTAGGCGGCGCAGCCGGCGGCGGAGGTAATGCCCGGTACCACCTGGAAATCAATGTCGTTATCCACCAGAAACTCGGCTTCTTCACCGCCACGGCCAAAGATGTACGGATCACCGCCTTTCAGGCGTACCACCCGGCGTTGCTTCATGGCGAGCTGAACCAGTAGCTCGTTGGTGTCTTCCTGAGGTACGTAATGGCAACCGCTGGCTTTGCCCACGTGAATGCGTTCGGCCCGGGGATTCACCAGCTCCATGATTTGCGGCGACACCAGTCGGTCGTAGACAATGGCGTCGGCCTGCTGAATCAGCATCAATGCGCGGAGGGTCAACAGGCCCGGGTCGCCCGGTCCGGCGCCGACGATGGCAACCTCACCTGCACGCAGTGGCTGTTCCGCCAGCTGGAATTCCACCAGGCATTTCTTGCGGGGGTTTGTGGTCATGAGGTGCATCCTTACAGGTGGTGAACCGGAATTTCGATAGCCGCGGCGGCGACCCGTCTGGGCAGGTCCGTGACCACGCCGATTTCATCGTTGGTGAGGTAGCAGCCAGGGTCTTCTTCCCAGTAATCACCGGAGATGTTATAGGCCCGCACTCGGGTGTTGCCGTTGCAGATGCCCAGGAATTTGCATTCGGCACAGCGGCCTTTCACCGGCCTCGGGTATTGGCGGAAGCCCTGCATCAGCGGGTCGGTGGTCTCGGACCAGATCTTCGAGAACGGCGTTTCTCTGACGTTGCCGAGGTTGTAGTCCCACCAGAAGGTATCCGGGTGAACCACGCCCAGGTTGTCGATGTTGGAGATGTTCACCCCGGAGGAATTGCCGCCCCAGTTGGTCAGGCGCTGGCTCAGGGCGTCGACCTGATCCGGGTAGTGTTGTTTGGCCCACTCAATCAGGAACGGACCATCGGCGTCATTGTTGCCGGTGACGTATTCCCGCTCGATGCCACGCTGGAGTTCATCGTGGCAGTGGTTGAACAGCAGGGTCATGGCGTCGCGGGTCATGTCATACCAGGCGTCGCGTTTGCGGTTGCGGCCGCCGCGGCCGGAATAGTTCAGGTGCGACAGGTAGAACTTGTCGATGTCGTGCTCATCGAGCATGTCCAGCATGGCGGGCAGCTCGGGGTAGTTGTCCTGGGTCAGGGTGAAACGCAGGCCCACCTTGATGCCGGCCTGTTTGCACAGCGCGACCGCGTGCATGGACTCCCGGAAGGCCCCTTTCTTCTGGCGGAATTCGTCGTGGGTCTGCTCCAGGCCATCGATGCTGATGCCAACATAGTCGTAGCCGGCGGCGGCAATCCGATCGATGTTGTCTTCGGTGATCAGGGTGCCGTTGGTGGACAGGCCGACGTAAAAGCCCAGCTTTTTGGCCTGGTGGGAAATCTCGAAAATGTCCGGGCGCATCAACGGCTCGCCGCCGGAGAGGATCAGTACCGGTACGCCGAAGGCCTTGAGGTCGTCCATCACCGTGTAGACTTCATCGGTGCTCAGCTCGCCCTTGAAGTCGATGTCGGCCGAGATCGAATAGCAGTGCTTGCAGGTCAGGTTGCAGCGGCGGATCAGGTTCCAGATCACCACCGGGCCACTGGGTTTGGGCACCGGGTGCACCGGCGTCGGGTTCATCAGGCTTTTGATGTAGCGGGTCATGCGAAACATGGTTGGTCTCTCTCTAGGTTTTCAGCCGCAATCCGGTTTTTTTCAAAATTGCCGAACTGTAGAGAATGGTATGGCCTGAGCAGGTGTCGCCCAGCAGCTCCCGGATGGTTCCGGCTTTGTGTTCGACTTCTTCACGGCTGATGCCATGGACCATGGCAAACAGGTTGTAGCTCCAGTAAGGCAGGTGCCGGGGGCGGCGATAGCAATGGCTGACAAAAGGCAGGTTGCCGACCTTCTGGCCCATCGCTGCGATGGCCTGGTCAGTTACGTCCCACACGGTCATGCCGTTAAACCGGTACCCGAGCTTGTAGTGATCCGGCACCGCGGCTACCCGGCGGATGATGCCGTTGGCCTGCAAGGCCCGGAACCGGTCCAGCACCTGCTCGGCTGGCATGTCGAGCTGGCGCCCCAGCTCAGCCCAGGGGTCGGGCACCAGCGGCAAACCGGATTGGGTGGCCAGTATCAGGGCTCGGTCCTGATCGCTCAGGGCTGCCTCAGACTTTAAAGTGGAGGTGGACATGAAACTCCTGCTCCTTGGGCATGTTGTAAACGGGGTAGCCGGTCAGGGCCTCGATCTGTTCGATGGTGTCGGCGATGCCGTCCGGCGTTTCGGTGGCCAGCACAAACCACATGCTCAGTTCGTGTTCCCGGCGGTAGTTATGGGCAACCTGATGAAAGCTGTTGACCTGCCCGGTAACCCGTTCAAAGTCCTGTGGTGGAATGCGCATGGCGGCCAGGGTCAGGCCGCCGCCCATCTCGCCGGCGTGAAACATCGGGCCGAAACGGGTGAGAGTGCCATTGGCCAACAGGGCTTTCAGGTGTTCCAGCAACTCGTGTTGGTCAATGCCGATTTCCTCGGCCACGTCCTGGTAGGGCGTTCTGGTCAGCGGCAGCCCGACTTGCAGGCGGTTGATGATGGCCCGTTCCACCGGTGTGAAGCCCGGCGTTGCCGGGATATTGCTCGGGCGTTCAGCAATGGCTGACATAGCGGCCTCCACGTTGAAGATAAGCCTTACTGCTGAACAACACCGCGTGGGTTGTTTCCTGCAGCTGGTGGTCTTCAATCAGACTGGCCAGTTGCTGCAGCACGCGCTCACGGGTGACGCCATGAATCATGCAGAACAGGTTGTAGGGCCAGTCAGGCAATCGCCTCGGGCGCTGATAACACAGGGTGACAAAAGGTACCGCCGCCAGCGCCTTGCCGAGTTCGCAAACCCGGTGGTCCGGGACATTCCACACCACCATGGCGTTGGCCTGGTAGCCCAGCGTGCGGTGCTTCACCACCAGGCCCAGGCGTTTGATCAGGCCCTGTTGCTGCCACTGGCTAATCGCACTCATTACCTCTTGTTCGGTCAGGCCTACGCGTTCGGCCAGCGTCTGATACGGGCGTGGGGTCAGCGGCAGGCCGTCTTCCAGTTGCTCGCGCAGGCGCAGCAGGCCCCAGGCGCTGATGGCCTCGGTGGTGAACAGGTAATCGTTCCTGGTGCTGACGGCTGGCAGGGTCATGGCAAAGCCTCCCAGTCGATATCGAAGCTCAGGTCGATGTGGTAGCCCTCAATCATGGGCAATCTCAGCATGGGTAACGCCAGCTGGTGTTCCAGTTCGTCCAGACGCTCTTGCAGCGTGTCTTCATCGGCTGCGGTCATCACGAACCAGAGGTTGTAAGTGTGCTCCCGGGCGTAATTGTGGTTCACCCCCGGGGCACAGTTGATCTGAGCCGCCACCAGATCGATCTGATCGTCTGGCGCGGCCACGGCCGCCAGTAAACTGGCGCCGGCTTTGCTGTGTTCAAACACCGGGCCGACCCGGCTGAGCACCTGCTGCTCCTGGAGTGACTGAAGCCGTTCAATGACGTCCTCTTCGCCGATGCCTAGTTGTCGCGACATCTCTTCGTAGGGCCTTTCACAGACAGGCAGTTCCCGCTGATAAAGGTTGATCAGTTGGCGGTCAGTCGCATCCAGTATCATTATTGTTCTCCATCGGGCCGGAACTGGTTGAAAATAATCTTGGCGAGAGAACTCGGCACTGGGGAATCCATACGGCACCCTTAATAAGCATAAACCGATGCGGTGAGCACGGTTGGTGAAAACGGTGGCATAGCGGCATCTACGGTGAGGGTTGCCCACGAAGAATACCTTGATGTAAATCATGTGAAATGGTGTGCGCAATTTATTGCCGGTGGCTCGGGATCGCGGCATCACTGGCTGCCATTGCGCTTCGGTGGTTGCTGCGGAAGAGCTCTGCTGTCGGCTTGGTGATGTATTTTCGGGATAGAAGTTACCCCAGGTCAATTATTGCAATACTCTCTCTTAATTAGAGTTTGTTGAATGTATCTTTTGATTAGAGTCAAGGTTTACATTGTAATGGCGGCCTAGATTGGATAACGGAATTATCGTCCGTTATCCAAGGGAGAAGTTATCAATGAAAAAAACATTCACACTCGGCAAACTTGCCGCAACCATTACTTTGGCGACCGCAGCGCTCTCCACTGGCTTAGGCTCAATGGCAGTCAGCGCCCAACCCACTCTCAGTGAGGCTGAATTCGACAAAGCCACAGAGCTTTACTTTCAACGTTGTGCAGGCTGCCACGGTGTACTCCGCAAAGGCGCCACCGGAAACAACCTTGAACCGAAAGAGACTCTCAAAAAAGGCCAGGAGCGATTGGAGAAGATCATCGCCTGGGGTACTGAAGGGGGCATGAATAACTTTGACGATATCTTTAACGAAGAGGAAATCTCTTTGCTGGCGACCTTTATTCAGATGGAGCCGCCTGTTCCTCCTGAAATGTCGCTACAAATGATGAAAGACCGCACCAAACAGTATGTGGCTCTTGAGGATTACCCCACCAAACCACTGCACGGCCGCAACTGGAAAAACTTTTTCGTGGTCATTGAGCGGGATGCCGGCCAAGCCGCCATCATCGATGGTGACAAGCATGAAATCGTGGCCCATATCGATACCGGCTACGCCGTGCACGTTATCAAGGGTAGCGAAAACCACAAAACTGACAAGAACGACGATACCGTGGGCCGCTTCTGGTACACCATCGGCCGGGACGGCAAGGTCAACAAGATCGACCTCTGGCAAACACCCGACAAAATGCTGGTGGCCGAAACTCAAATGGCTTACGACGCGCGCGACATCGCGGTATCCGGCGACGGCAAATACGTAATCGCCGGTGGTTACTGGCCACCTCACTTCGTCATCATGGACGGCAAGACCCTGGAACCATTGAAAGTGGTGTCCTCCCGGGGCATTAACGTAGATGGTGAGTATGTCAATGAAGCCCGGGTCGCCGCCATTTACACCACGCCCAATGAACCGACCTGGATCGTTGCTATCAAAGAGTTGGGGCAAATGTGGCAAGTGGATTACAGCGACATCGCCAATCTGCGTATAGAGCAGATGGATACCGCGAAGTTCCTCCATGACGGTTTCTTCGATCCTTCCGGCCGCTACTTCCAGATCGCCGCCAATGCCTCCAACAAGATGGTGGTCGTGGATACCAAAGAGCGCAAGCTGGAAAAAATGATTGATGTGGCTTCACTGCCTCACCCTGGGCCTGGCGCCAACTGGGTCGATAAGGAATGTGGCCCGGTTGGGGGTACCACTCACTTGGGCATCGGTGAAGTGTCGGTCTGGGGTAACGATCCTATCAAGCATGCGGATCAGGCGTGGAAACTCTGCTACACCGTGCAAACCGATGGAGCCGGTGTCTTCATTCGAACCCATCCGGACTCCCAGTACGTGTGGGCTGACCAGCTGAAGCATCCGGAACCGGAAATTCAACAAAGCGTGCAAGTTTTCGACAAGGATACTCGTGAAATCGTCAAGACGATCCGCGTAACTGAAGAAGAAGGCAAGGCCGCTTTGCATATGGAATTCAACCAGGACGGCTCTGAGGTCTGGGTATCTGTCTGGAACAGAGCTGACGCCAGCAACCCCACCGGCGAAATCGTGGTCTACGACTCTGAGACTCTGGAAGAAATAACCCGGATCAAAGGGCTGACCACGCCGACCGGTAAATTCAATGTGTACAACCGTATGAACCACAAAACCTAATCGGAACAAGAAAAACCCTAGAACCTTTAGATAAACAGGCAGCGCTCCGGTGACCCCGGGGCGCCCTGCCTGCTTCGGGTTCATCCAAAATATAAAAGGGCCGGGGTCCGGACACCTATTCGCCCGTCGGCTGACCGACAAGAAAGCGGTCTATCGCTGACAGCTGCCCGAGTGGAGTATGAAACATGAAAGAGCAGTCCTGGCTACGAAAACTGTTGAACAAGAAAATTATACTGGGGAGCACGGTCGGAGCCGCCCTGGTCTTTATGCTTCTTGGGGTCATCTTCTGGGGTGGCTTTAACTGGAGTGTCGAGGCAACCAATACCGAACAATTCTGTATTTCCTGTCATGAAATGAAAAATACCGTTTATGAGGAATATCAGGAAACCGTTCATTACAGTAATCGCTCCGGGGTAAGGGCCGTCTGCTCGGATTGCCATGTGCCCCGTGATTGGATTCATAAGATACCGCGCAAGATACAGGCTTCCCGAGAGCTGTGGCACAAAATGCTGGGCAGCATCGATACCCCGGAAAAATTTGAAGCCAAGCGCCTCGAACTGGCCAAGAACGAATGGGCGCGGATGAAAGCAAGCGACTCAAGAGAGTGCCGAAACTGCCACAATTTCGAGTACATGCATATAGATTCGCAGGAAAGCCGCGCTGCTAAGCAACATGTCATGGCGCTTCAGCAAGGCAACACCTGCATTGATTGCCACAAAGGCATCGCTCACAAAGATGTCCGCCACATGCTGAGCGAAGAGGAACTGGAAAGGCTGGAAGCCCCGGATCCAGAACTGGCCAGGCCCGACGCAACCCTGCATCAGTTCCAGCGCGATATTGACGCGGCGGAAAAAGCGGAAGCCGATAAGGCAGCGGCAAGAGAGCAACAGATTGCCGAAGCCAAACGCAAGGCGGAAGAAGCAGCCCGGCTGGCGGCCGAACAGGGCAAAGAGCTGAAGCAAACCGTGAATTGGGGCTTGGCGCCGGCTAGAGAAGTGACCCTTTTCTATCCAGGCACTTCCTCCATCGAATGGATATTCGGCCGGGAGCATGGTGGCAGCCGGGCCTTTAGTAAGGGGGAACGCTGCGTTGGCTGTCACGAAAAAGAAGCAGCTGATATGGGTAAGCGCATAGTGACTGGCGAAAAGCTGGAACCTAACGTCATTCCCGGTAAGAGAGGAAGCATTCCCGTTCAGATACAGGCGGCTCACGACGACGAACATCTCTACATGCGGTTTAGCTGGCCGGATACCGACCATGCGCCCACACCCTTTGTAGAGGGCGGTAAGATGGATCCGGATAACAAGGTGAAGCTAGCCATGATGTTCGGCACTGACGACGTCGAATTCGCAGAGGGCGCCGGATGTTGGGCCAGTTGCCACACCGACTCTAGAGATATGCCCGGAGAGGTCGATAATGCCACCATCCAGACCTATGCAGAATCTGGTCGTCTGGATACCACCGAGGGTATTACCAAATACCTGGAAGAAAGCCGAACCGAGATGGAATATAAAGGCCGGCGCGGCAAAGAACCGGGAGGTTGGGATAAACTCAAGCCAGAAGCAGAAATTCAGGCAGCTATGCAGGATAACAACTTCCTGGATTTAATACGCTATCAGATCGGCACCGATACGGTGGAAGACGGACACGTGCTCGCAGAGCGCAACATGGACGGCGGCCAGGGTGCTGAATTTAACGCCCAACTTGAGGACGGTGTCTGGACGGTCGAGATGAAGCGCAAGCTGAAATCCGATAGCGCTGGCGATCTCTCTCTTGACCTGTCCCGGGTGTACAACATCGGGTTCGCCATTCATGACGATTACAGTGATTCCCGGTACCACCATATCTCTCTGGGCTACCGCCTGGGCTTTGATAATGACTCGGAAGATATCGAGATCAATGCAGTAAAGCTCTAAATCTTCTCCCTACCTCCGGCGGATTAAAATCTGCCTTTCCTCCACCGCCCTAAGGGGCGGTTTTTTCATGCCTGAATCCCTCCACCCAGACCGGGAACACATCCATTCGTTTATCACGCGCAGACGAACGCTCGAGGCTTTGCAGCGCCTTGACACAAGCCTGGCGTCTTGACTCCGCCAAGCTATCGGAGATAGTGACATACCCTGCCAAAGGCGTGAGTGATTGCGCCACCATGGAGAGACCATTGGCTTTCGCCCAACGCGCAGACAGGGGCGCCGGTAGCGCTGCAGCGAACACGTCACCATGCAGGAGCAGGGTAATAGCGCCTTCATAACTTCCTGTAATGAACAACTGCCCCTCATTAAAATCCACCCCGGCGTCGGCAAAAAGTTCCCTGACTGGAACAAAACCAAGAACGGAAGTTTTTGACACCAGGGCTAGTCGTTCTCCTTCAAGGCTCTCCAGGCTGTTGACGCCGGTGCTGGCTTTCACCAGGACAGTGGCCGTAAGCGGCGTATTTTCATAGGTTCGGGCAGTCAGCCTGGCAGTAACGGGCTGGCCAGCGGCATAAGGTGCACTGGCGGGCATCACGCTGAAAACAATCTCTCCCGCTTCATCATTCTGTGCTCTCGACTCAACCCTGACCGGGCACTCTGACTCCTTCATATGGTGTTCAAAAGCCTGCCGGGCCCGGAGAGATATTGAGCCGCCTTCCCCCTGGGGAACCGAGAACCCAAGTTCGTCGATTGCCGCAACTTCGCCCTGAGCCATCGCGGTCACAAGCGACGATGCCAGCAGGGCGTGTCGGAAGAATCGGGCAGCATTCATGCAAGTTCCTTATTGAGTTCAGTCAATTATCACTTTCATCGCAAGTGCTATCTTTTTGCGGGCATCTCCAGGGGGACATCCGCTATGAATACAGTAAAGAGCTCTACCATTATTGCAGCGATGCTGATCGCTTGCCTGCCTTTTGTGACGCTGGCGGCCGACAGCGTTGAAGTCAGCATCAGGGACTTCCAGTTCATTCCCCAGGAAATCCGGATAAGTAAAGGCACCACGGTGCGCTGGCGCAATGATGAAAAGCGCCAGTACCACAGCGTCTGGTTTGAGGAGATGGGGGAGCCGGAAGCGGATTATTTTTTCCCGGGTGAGGTCTATGAAAAAACCTTCGATGAAACCGGCCGCCTTCCCTACCTTTGTGGCCCTCATCCGAGAATGACGGGGGTCGTGATTGTCACGGACGATTGACCGTTCTGGATCTGATTTTCGGTCAGGGTTGCGGAATTTCTAAACAGGCTACCTCAGTAGGGCTAACTCCAAATGGTTGCCGGGGCGGCTGGTTGAGTTGATTGAAATCAAGGAGGTAGAAGCCTGCACCGGTCAGGATGCAGACAAGGCAACAGAAGGTGATCGCGACTATGGGCGAGTGGAATAAACGGTTCTGGTTTGGCGTTTTCGCGCTGCTGCCGACAGTCCTCTGGGCAGAGGGCAGTGACTACACTGAGTTGCAGAATTTTGTCATTCAGGACTGCGGTTCCTGCCATGGCCTGACACTGAAAGGCGGTCTGGGGCCGGCGCTCCGCCCCGGAAACCTGGAGGCTCTGCCTGCAGCCGCCATCGCCGCAATTATCCGGGAAGGAGTGCCGGGCACGGCCATGCCGCCCTGGAAAGCTTTACTGACCGATCATGAAATTCGCTGGATCAGTGAACAACTGAAATCCGGTGCCCTGATTACGCCACAAAGCCGCCCGGAGGTAGCCCAATGAACGAATTCGCACACCTGAGAAGAGTCGTCGCCCGAGCTTTTCAGTTGGTCGTAATGGCTCTGGTGGTGGCAGCCCTGGGAGGTTGTCAGTCTGTGGCTTCCCGGGATGATTTCATTCCGGCGTCGGACATTCGTGGAACCGGTGACCTGGGGCTGGTGGTCGAGCGGGCCGCAGGCTCAGTGCTGGTGGTTGATACCACACAGCGTTCGGTGCTGGGCCGCGTGGAAGGCCTGGGTGATCTTTCCCATGCCTCGGTGGTTTACTCCCGGGATGCTCGCTATGGCTATGTGTTCGGGCGGGATGGGGGCCTCACCAAGGTTGACCTGTTGACCCGGTCCATCGTGAATCGGGTTATCCAGTCCGGCAACAGTATTGGTGGTGCCATCTCCCAGGATGGTCGCTACGTGGCCGTATCCAACTACGAGCCGGGCGGGGTGAAGGTCTTTGACAGCAAGACCCTGGATCTGGTCCTGAATGTACCGGCCACTTACACCAGGAACGATGGTGAGCCAGATCAGTCGAAAACCGTGGGTCTGGTGGATGCGCCGGGGCACCAGTTCGTCTTCAGTCTGTTCGACGCGGGAGAGATCTGGACCCTCGATATGAGTGGTGAGGACCCTGAAATCACCCGCTACAAGGCAGGCAAGGCACCTTATGATGCCCTGATCACGCCTGATGGCCGTTACTACATTGCCGGCCTGTTTGGTGAAGACGGCCTGTCGCTGCTGGATCTGTGGAATCACGAACAGGGCGTTACTGAAATTTTGCCGAATTATGGCAAGGGGGAGCAGCAGCTGCCGGTCTACAAAATGCCCCACCTGGAGGGGTGGGCCATCGCAGATGGACGGGCTTTTGTTCCGGCCGTTGGTCATCACCAGGTGCTGGTGGCCGACATGGAGGACTGGTCGCTGATGGATCGAATTCCGGTCCAGGGCCAGCCCGTGTTTGTGATGGCCAGCCCCGATAATCGCCAGATATGGGTGAGCTTTGCTCATCCGGAGAACGATGTGGTTCAGGTAATTGACTCGCGAAGCCGGGAAATTATCCGCACACTGGAACCCGGCGAAGCGGTTCTGCACATGGAGTTTACGCCCAGGGGCGAAGAAGTGTGGGTGTCTGCGAGAGACAGTAACCGTGTGACCGTGTACAGCACCCGCACGCTGGAGCCTGTGGCGACACTCAGTGCAAAGAACCCCAGCGGTATCTTCTTTACCAGCCGGGCTCATACGCTGGGCCTCTAGAGCCTTTAAAGGAACTAACTCAATGACCTTTTACCAACCTGCAGGCAACGAAATAGAGCTGTTTCAGGCTGCGGCAAGCAACGGTTTGCCTGTGCTGATCAAAGGCCCGACGGGCTGCGGTAAAACCCGTTTTGTGCGCTACATGGCCGAGCAGCTGGGGCGGCCGGTTTACACCGTGGCCTGCCACGACGATCTCACCGCGTCCGATCTGGTCGGTCGCCATCTGATCGGCCCGGACGGAACCTACTGGCAGGACGGCCCGCTGACCCGGGCCGTGCGGGAAGGCGGCATCTGTTACCTGGATGAGGTGGTCGAAGCCCGCAAAGACACCACGGTGGTGTTGCACCCGCTGGCGGACGACCGCCGGGAGTTACCGATTGAACGCACCGGCGAGCTGCTGCGGGCGGCGCCGGGTTTCATGCTGGTGGTGTCCTATAACCCGGGCTATCAGAGCCTGCTCAAGGGTATGAAACCGAGCACCCGGCAGCGCTTTGTGTCGATGAGTTTTGATTATCCCGAGCCGGCCATCGAGCAGTTGATTGTTCGGGAAGAGGCCGGCTGTGATGAAGACCTGGCCAGGCAGTTGGTAACCCTTGCGGCCTCGCTGCGCAATCTGAAAGATCACGATCTGGAAGAGGCGGCATCGACCCGCCTGCTGATCCATACCGCTTACCTGATCCGCTCCGGTGTACCGGCTGTTGAAGCCTGTCGCGCCGGTCTCATAGAGCCGCTGTCGGATGACGCGGTTACCGTTAACGCACTCATGGAGGTGGTGTATGCCTTATTCGGCCAAGCAGAAGTCTGAATCCCCCGGGGCAATAGCCCCGGTCGCCTGGTATTTATTGAACTTGCTGGCGTTGCCGGTCATTGGGTTTGCGGTGCTGGTGTGGGCTGCGATGAATTCTGATGGCAGTAATCCGCTGCGCCGGGCCCATGCAAGGGCCGGTGTCTATATGTCGATTCTGGGGGCTTTGCTGATCAGTTCCGGGGTGGCGATCTCTTGGTTGGCCTTTGGCAACACCGGCAACTTCTGGAGCTTTGCGATTGTCTGGGCAATTGTGATGCACACGTCGTTTGTGCTTTGGGGCATGGTGTCCCTGGCTCAGGCGATTGGCGATAAACCGCCGTATTTTCCGCGGCGGTTGCTGTGATCTTCTGATAATGGAGGAGGTCGCAACCGGGTAGGCCTTTCCAAAACACGCTCCTTGCGGCACATCCATGTGACGCTTGGGCTCCGCCATCCATGGCTCCGCACAGTTTTGGAAAGGCCTACCCGGCCGCTCCTGCCAACATTGCTAAGGGATTCCGCGCATATGGTGGCCGCCCATTTATTTGGCCGATGTTTACTGAGTCTCAGGTTAAAATATGAATCCCTGCCAGCACCGCAACAACAACGATCGCCCATCCCTGTGAAGCCAGGCGCCACCCAAACGGCGCGTGTTTCATTTCCATGAAATGGTCGACCAGAAGCACCGCTTTCACGATAACCAGTGGAAATGCCAGCCACACCAGAATCGTCGCGTCCAGACCCATCTGCATGGCAATCACCGGCGCCATGGTGCAGGCCATCAGGGTGATGTAGACCGCTAACATCCGCTCGTCTCCTTACGCTATAACGTAGAGCATGGGGAACAGCACCAGCCACACCAGGTCGACCATGTGCCAGTAGGAGGCGCCGGATTCCATGCTGTTCATGTCGTCGCCGGTGTATTCACCTTTCTTCACCTTAACCGCCAGCACCACCAGGACAATCTGGCCCAGCACAACATGCATGAAGTGGAAGAAAGTGAGGAAGAAATAGAACATGAAGAAGGTGTCGGTACCCAGATTGTAGCCGTTGGAATACAGGTCGATGTATTCCCAGAGTTTGCCGAAGGTGTAGATGCATGAGGCCGCTATGGCGCCCCACAACAGGACGGCGGTGCCGGGCTTGCCGTCGCGCAGCCGGTGAACAGACAGGGCTACCAGGTAGCTGGCGGTGATCAGGCCAATGGTGTTGACCAGGCCGGTCCAGGGGTGCAGCACTTCCCGGCCGGCGGAGAAAGTGGCCGGGTCCAGGCTCCGGGCTACGCCGAAGCCGATGAACATGATGCCGAACACCGCCAGTTCCGCGAAGATGAAGAACCAGACGGCGAGGTCGCCGGGCAGGTGCGGTGAACGTGCGGCCTGGCTATCAGCCATCAGATCCTCCGTCAACGGGTTAGGTTCAGGTACAGCTTGGGCAACTGCGCCGGCAGTTGCGTCGGGTCTTTGATCACCACGTAGTTGGTGCTGCCGAAGACGTAGGGCAGGTATTCGTTGGCTTCTTCGTCGATGGTGACGCAGAACGGCGTCAGGCCGGCCCGGTGGGCTTCCTGAACCGCCATTCGGGTGTCTTCCACGCCGTAGCGACCTTCGTACAGGTCCAGGTCGTTGGGTTTGCCGTCGGTCAATAGCAGCAGGATTTTCTGATGCTCTGGCCGCGCCCGCAGCAGCTTGATGGACTGGCGGATGGCGGCACCCATGCGGGTGTAGTATCCCGGTTCCAGCGCCTGAATCCGGCCCCGGCTGGTGTCGTTGTAGGGTTCGTCAAAGCCCTTGAGGTGATGAAAACGAATGTGGTCCCGGCGCCGTGAGGAGAACGCAAACAGCGCAAACGGGTCACGGCTGGCGGTCAGGGCTTCGCTTAACAGCTGCAGGCCATCCCGGGCGATGTCGATCACCCGCTGGTTGTTATTGATGTAGGTGTCTGTCGACAGGGAGATGTCGGCCAGCACAAGACAGGCGAGGTCACGCTGGTTCTGTTTGCACTGGCGAAACAGCTTCTGGTCCACTTCGCCAAGCCCGCGCCGGTGTTGGACCACCCGTTCCAGGCAGGCGTCCAGGTCCAGCTCTTCGCCTTCCAGTTGCCGTCGCTCCCACTGGCGCAGGGGTTTCAGGGCACTGAATTGCTGGCGCAGGGTCTGGGCCGAGCGCTTCAGGCGCTCTGGTAACGGGGATGGCACGGCGTCTTTGCTGAGCAGGGGTTGAAGGCAGCAGAAATTGTCGCGGTAGCCCTGTCGGCGCCAGTCCCATTCGGGCAGGTGGATGCCCGGGCCAAGGTACAGGTCGTCGTTTTCTTCCGAGGGCAGGTCCAGGTCAAACTTGATGGCGGAGGATGCTTCCCGACGATCCAGGGAGATTGAAATCATGTCCATGTCATCAACGACTGAGTCGGCGTCGTCTTCATCGCTGTCATCCCCGGCCCGATCCACTGGAATGAACTCAGACCATGAAAACAGGCTTTCCAGCCGGAACAGCATGATGCCCTGGTCCTTATCAAAGGCGTCTACCCGCTCGGCCCGGCGGCGTTTGCGTTTTTTGGCCAGGCCGCCGGATTTTGACTGGGTGTTGTCGTCACCAATGATCTGGCCGGTCAGTTTGCCACGGCCGAGCACCGGGTACAGCCACAGAATCACCGGCCAGGGATCGCTCAGGGCCTCCGGCAGATCGTCGACACTGCCGGGGTGAATCAAAGCCTGGCGGATGGCGGCTTCCCGATTGGCTTCCACGCCCGGCAGGGTGTCCGGGTCTGGCCGCCATTGCAGGGTGTGGCGAACCAGCCGTTGATACGTGGGCTCCAGTCCCGGCCAGCGGATCAGTACCTCCTGCACCATGGCCTGATTGCCCTTGAGCCAATTGTGATGGTGTATTTCCCCCAGTGACGCCAGCGCGGCCAGCCAAAGATACAGATCCCGATTGGCTGTGCGGGAGGGGAACAGGGCCAGGCGTTCAGGCAGGCGCAGGCTGTCTTCATCACGCCAGGCCAGTTCAAACTTGCGGTGGGTGCCGGCCAGCTTGTGCAGAAAACGGCGGCGAATCTGGAACTGCCTGGGTTCCGCAGTGACCAGGCTCAGGGCGGGGTCACCGCCCATGGCCCGGAACAGCACACCCAGGGTGCGGGCTTCGTCTTTCAGGTGCACGGTGTATTCCGGAAACTCGCCCATGGCCTGGCGAGTAACGTATTCGTGCCACTTTAATCCGACCCACTCTTCCATAACGACTCCTTGGTTCAGGCCCGGGGCCGGCGGGTGCCGGTATCCATCTGGCGTACGGGAATCAGCACCGTTTGCCGGCTGGGCGTACCGGGTTCCCAGGTCAACAGGGAGCCCTCGGGGTTGTCTTTCTGCACCTCACGGCAGGCACTGACGCACTGCAGGCATTGGGTGCAGGAGAATTTGGCCCGCTTGTGGCTGCGGGTGGGCAAGCGCATGGGGCAGGCATCGTCGCAGGCCCTGGTGCAGTCGCGGCAGGCGGCGGCGCGCCGGGTGTCGAAGGTCACCACCCGGCCTTTGCCATTGGTCATCCAGGCGATGCTCTGCACCAGGCCAAAGGCGCAGCCATATTTGCAGAACAGGTGCCGGGCAAACAGGAAGTCAAAGGTGAAGACCGCGGTAGCGACCGCCAGAAAGATACCCGGATATCGGCTGAGCTGGCCGGTCACCAGGTCGGTGTACAGTGGAATCGGCGGCAGCAGATAGGACAGCAGCGCCAGTGCCCAGGAAAAACCGATCAAGGCGCAGATCGCGGTCAGGCCAACCCAGTGCAGGGCCTTGCCGGTGTGGCCTTTGTTCAATGCCTCCCACAGCGTCGGGCGACCAGTGATGCGGGTCATCAGGTCGTTGATGGTCTCGACCACGGAAAAGTGGGGGCACAGCCAGCCGCAGTAGATTCGTCCCCACTTGAGAGAAATCCATAGCACCAGAGGTACCAGCGTCAGAATGGGCAGCACGAACCAGAACAGGATCTGTCCGGCCACTTCGGCCGGTGTGCTCTGGCTGACCCAGGCCAGGTCCAGATTAAACGACAGAGGAAAGCCCAGCAGGATAAACCGGGTTTCGGTCAGATCGTATCGGAAGATGTTGAGTACAGGCGCGAGCAGAAACAGCAGGAAAAAAGCGCAGCGGGTAATCAGGCGCTTCTGCTGGAGGGTGTCTTTAGGGTTGACGGTCTGCGCATGCACGGAGGTTGTCCAGAGTTGAAGTGGTTGCCGGGGCCACCAAGGCCCCGGCAGTCAGGCCTGATCAGGCGTCAGCCGTGGCGGGGCCGCGGACTTCTTCTTCCGGGCTTGCCTGGCCCTTGATGAAGAAGCTGCCGAAGTACACCACCAGGCCGGCCATAAAGAAGGCACCGGCAACAAAGCGCATCCAGTAGAACAGGGCCAGCTGATCCTGACCGGCCATGAACGACAGGGCAGAGCCGCTTTCCGGAATGCGTTGCAGCCACACCTGCAGTACGCCGGCGGCGGTCAGGAACAGGGTGATGAATACCATGGAAATGGTCATCAGCCAGAAGCCCCACATTTCCACAACCTGCGCCGTGTTGCTGTTACCGTAAGGACGGCCACGCATGATCGGCACGGAGTAGGAAATGATGGTCAGTACGATCATTACATAAGCGCCGTAGAACGCCATGTGACCGTGGGCGGCGGTAATCTGGCTGCCGTGAGTGTAGAAGTTCACCGGCGCCAGAGTGTGCAGGAAACCCCATACACCAGCCCCCAGGAACGCCATCACGGTCGTACCCATAGCCCACAGCATCGCAGCCTTGTTCGGGTGGTTGCGGCGACGACGGTTGATCATGTTGAAGGCGAACACCACCATCATAAAGAACGGCAGGGGTTCCAGTGCGGAGAACACCGAGCCCAGCCACAGCCAGTATTCAGGCGGTCCGATCCAGAAGAAGTGGTGGCCGGTGCCGATGATGCCGGTAATCAGTGCCATGGCAACGATTACATACAGCCACTTTTCGATCACCTCACGATCCACCCCGGTCAGCTTGATCAGCACGTAGGCCAGGATGGCGCCCATGATCAATTCCCACACACCCTCTACCCACAGGTGAATGACAAACCACCAGAAGTATTTGTCGGTGGCCAGGTTGCTGGGGTTATAGAACGCGAATAGCCAGAGCACGGCAAGGCCGATCAGACCGGTGATCAGTATGATGTTGACCACGGTCTTGCGACCCTTGAGCGCCGTCATGATGACATTATAGAGAAAGCCTAGTATGACCACGAGCAGGCCGATTTTGGTAATGGTGGGCTGTTCAAGGAACTCTCGCCCCATGGTGGGGAAGTATTCGTTAAAGGTCAGCTCCGCCAGCCGGGCATAGTCCACAAACAGATAACCCAGAACGGTCAAAGTGCCGGCAGCGGCGAATACCCAGAACAGAATCCACGCCAGCAGCGGGCTGTGCAACTCGGTTTGGGCCTCTTCGGGCACCATGTAGTAGGTGGCACCCATAAAGCCGAACAACAGCCAGACAATCAGCAGATTGGTATGTACCATCCGCGCCACGTTGAAGGGGATTTCCGGAAACAGAAAATCACCGACCACGTACTGGAGCCCCAACACCAGGCCAAACACAATCTGGCCGGCAAACAGTATCAGGGCAAAGATGAAGTAGGGCATGGCGACCCGTTGAGATTCGTATTTCATGCTTGTTCCCTCAGCCTTCGATGTTGGGTGGCCAGTTGTTGTCGTCGATCTTGGATGTCCACTCCAGGAAGGCAGACAACGCGTCGATGTCTTCATCACTCAGGTTGAAGTTCGGCATCTGTCGGCGACCAGGAATATTGGTGGGCATGGCGTTCATCCAGGCCCGCATGTAGGACTTGAAGACTTCGGTGTCGCCGGCACCACGGCGGTCAAACACGTTGGCCAGTTCCGGGGCAAAGTAAGCCCCTTCCCCCATGATGGAGTGACAACCCACGCAGTTGTTGTTCTCCCAGAGGTGCTTGCCGCGAACCACCTGCTCAGTAAGTTGATCGCGGTTGTCCCGCTCGGGCATCGCCCGGATCTGTGTGTCAAAAGTCAGTGCCAGGAACAGCAGGACGAAGAATGCACTTCCCCCCAGATATATGTTCCTGGCCATGCTTTTGGTAAAGCGCTCGGCCATGGTCTCTCTCCTTGCTTGTTGGAATACCTGACAGCCCTGCTAGGATATAAAGATGTATCCGTAATGCTATTGATGATTGTCAAAGAATATGGGAGGTTTCTCTATTGCGCCGGGGAGTTACCTCTTCATGGGTAGGTGGTAAACTGCCTTGCCTGTTGACTCGGTTGTGTTCCGCCCCGGAGGTTCCATGGCAGCCGCGCTTGCCCTGTTTATAAAATTACTCCCCTTATATGTGACGGTCGCTCTCGGCTGGATCGCGGGGCGTTATCTGGATGCCAGTGGCAAACATATTGCTGGAATCATGCTTTACATCATCACGCCCTCGGTGGTGTTTTCGGGCGTGATGGCGGCACCGCTGACGCTGCAGGTGATTTTGCTGCCGGCATTGGTGTTTGGCTTTTGTACCTTCATTGCCCTGATACACCTGGCCATTGCGCGCAAGGTGCTGACCGATGACAGTGCACCGATCATTCCGTTATCGGTGGGTACCGGCAATACCGGCTACTTCGGCATCCCGGTAGCGTTGTTGCTGTTCGGCGAACAGGGGCTGGCGCTCTACATTGTCTGCATGCTCGGCACCACCCTGTTCGAAAATTCGGTCGGTTTCTATCTGGCTGCGCGGGGCAAGTACAGCATTCGGGATGCGCTGGTGCGGGTGGCCAGGTTACCCTCGGTGTACGCGTTTGCCGGCGCGGTGTTGCTGAACCTGTCTGGCGTGTCGATACCATCGGTGTTTACGCCGCTGTTTGATAACCTGCGTGGGGCTTACAGCGTTCTGGGCATGATGATCATCGGCATGGGCATACTGAGTTTCAGGGGGTTGGCCGGCAATCCGGTGTTCACCGGTCTGGCTTTCTTCGGCAAATTTGTCAGCTGGCCACTACTGGCGCTGAGTTTCTGGTGGCTGGATGCCCAGGTGCTGGGGATCTACGACCTGGCGGTGCATCAGGCGATCTTTCTGATTTCCATCACCCCCATTGCCGCCAATACCGTGGTGATTGCAACCCTGCTCGATGCCGCGCCCCGGCAGGCGGCTGGTACTACCCTGCTCAGTACGCTGTTTGCCCTGGGTTTCATTCCGGTGATGATTGCCTGGGTGTTTGGCTCTTAAACCAGTGCAGTCCTGCCAATACGACGCCTGCAGAAAAACCCAGCACATGCGCTTGCCAGATCACCGGCCCGCCGATGAGTCGGGCCGTATCGGCCAGACCGACTCCGACAGCTTCCATGGCTAATTTGCCGGGCACAAGAACGAGAACGCCGACAGACAATATGCGTTCGTGACCCAGCCCCCGGATTGCAAGCATCGCCGCCAGCCCGTGTAGGCAACCGGAAAAGCCCCGGTAGCCCGGCAAATCCGGTTGCAGGAGTAACAGCCCCAGAGAAATGCCCACAGCGATGAAAACCGTGGCCAGAGCGGTGTCCCGAAGCGACAGAAAACAGGGGTAGAGCATCCAGAGTGTAATCAGCCCGGCCACGTTCAACATCAGGTGCCGGCCGCTAAGGTGGACCAGGTGACCGGTGATCAGGCGCCACCATTCCCGGGACTGAAGCAGCTCCGGCTGCCACTCCAGCGGCTGGGCCGGAGCCAGGTACAGCAGCATCAGCAAAATCATCAGGATTGGTGCCGGCCTGTTAACCATTCGATACCCCATGCGGGACTCATTCCTCATTAATACAGTTTGTTACGTTAAGTGTCTGGCCGGCAGGGCGGGCAGGCTTTAGTTTGCGCGAATTCAATGGGACTGAACAGATAAGGGATTCGCTTGTGAGAAACTCCTGCCGTTTTCTGATAATTGTCGCTACCTGGTTGTGGACATTGTCCGCGCCGGTTCAGGCAGATGCCGCTGACTCGCTGACATTGTGGATCGACGGTCATAACTATCAGGTGGCACTGTCCGGTAATGAGCGCCTGGCGTCCGCGTTGGGGCCACATCAGGCCTTGATCGAAGGGCGCCATTTTCGCGGCCGGATTGCTGAAGACCCCGATAGCTGGGTTCGGGTGTCCAGAATGTCCGGGGGCTGGGAAGGGCTCGCTCACCTGTTTGGTCGCGTGCACGTTATCGGTGGTGATCAATCAGGGCATGAGCTGGCCCCGATGAGTTTCAGCTTTCAGAATCCGCCTCGGTGCGGGCTGGATCATGCCCACAGTGAGGCCGAGCTCTCTCCTGACGCGATGATGTCACCGATGATGGCGCAGACCGTTTCCGCCAGTTACGACAGCCTGTGCGAAAACCAGGTAGCGGGTGTCTGCCTGTTACTTGAGTTGGAAGTGGCCTTCGATCTGCAGTTTCAACAGAAGTTTCCGGACGACTTTCAGGATCGTGCCGTGAGCATTCTGAACATGGTTGAGGGCTTCTATTTTGAGCAGTTTGGTATTGGTTTTGACACGCTGAGTCTGACCTTTCTCAAAAGTGATGTATTTACCACCTCAACATCGGCCAACGCCTTGTTGGATGACGTCAGGACTAAAGTGGCCGAAGATAGTTTGCCGTTTCGGGAAAACCGCCAGGCACTCTTTCACCTGATCAGTGGCAGAAATTTTGACGGCAGCACGGCCGGTTTGGCCTATGTCGGAACACTGTGTAACACCCGTGGCTTTGGTACCGGAGTCACCAATGCGTTCTCGAGTAATGTCCTGACTGCGGTGGTAGTGGCGCATGAGCTCGGCCATAATCTGGGCTCAGATCACGACGGTAACAACAACAGCTGTAGTTCGGGGTATGTCATGAGCTCTTGGGCTAATGAGAATGCCACCCGTTTTTCCGATTGCTCTGCAACCAGCTTCATCAACACCATCAATAGCCGGTCTGATCTGGCGCAATGCTTCAATTTTCCGGCCGATGCCTCACTTCGCGCCCTGGCTTCAAACCCTGAGAGTTTGCCGCACGCCGATATCTTTCAGGCGGCCTACCAAATTGGCTATCAACAGGCATCTGAAACCGCCAACTGGCTGGACATCCGGGGCACGATTGCCGGCGCCCAAAGTGGTTTTGAGCTGGTGACCATCGATGGCGTGCCCTGCGATCTCGAGGGCAACCGGTACACCTGCCGCGACATAGTGCCGGGCAATGGCGGTCAACAACTGATGGTGCACGGGTATTCCGGAACGAGTTCGGAAGTGGTCATTAACCAAGAGGTTTTTCTGGTGAGTCTGAGCGGCGAAGTGAAAGACATTCGTCCTGAGAACAATCGGCTTGAGAGTCGGTTCACAGTTGTGCCGAAGTCCGTTTCGGCGCCCGCCAATCTCAGAGTTGAAACACTGAACCAGGGCTTTTCCCTGAACTGGGAGGTCAGTGCAACAGCCGGAGCAGCTTACCTGGTGGAACGGCTTGCCCCAGCCCAATCAACGTTCATTGGCCTTTCCAGTCGCTTGCCCGCGGGCACGACGAGTTATCAGGATTTTGAGGCCTCTGACGCCGGCGAGTATCAATATCGGGTGGTGGCACTGCAGGACGGGCTGCGCTCGGTGCCGGGTAACACCGTGACCGTGTTCTGGGTTGAGGCTCCTGTGGCGCCGACCCAGGTTTCCGTGTCTGAGGCCGATGGGGGTGTCATTCTGGCGTGGCAGAGCCTGCCGGGTGCGCAGACTGATTATGCCATCGAACGTCGCCGTATTGATGCGACGGTCGGTTCCTGGAAATTTCTGGACAGTGTGCCTGTGCCCGAATCAGAGTTCCATGACATCACGGCCATTCCGGGTATGGTCTACGACTACCGTGTGGTGGCGATCAATGCCGTGCGTATGGATGCCAGCGCTGGCGTGCGGATCAGTCTTGCGGGTGCAGGTAGCTCGAAGGATGGCGACACTCTGATCGGCCGGTTGCCGCAGGATCCTGACGTTAGCAATGGGGACTCAGTAGGCAGTGGCGGCGGCAGCGCCAGCTTCAGTTGGCTGCTCCTGATGTTGTCGGCGGGAGCGCTGAAGTTGCTTGGGCGCAGAGGGTTCGCATAATGACGAAAAATATCAGTATTCTAGCCGCTCTGGGACTGCTACTGACCGCGTGCGCTGGCTCGGGTAAGGAAGATGCCAGCCCGGTGACCGATTTCCCGGAGGCGATGGCGCTTTGGCAGTCGAAGGCGGTTGCCGGGTATGAGGTGACGATTGAACAGACCTGCTTCTGCCCGCCGGACTTGCTTCAGCCGATGCGCGTAACCGTCAGGCAGGGTAAGGTGATTGATATCGAAGGCCTGGAACAGCCACTGAATCACCCGGAAGTGCTGGACGAGCGTCGCCTGACCATCGAAGGCCTGCTGAGCCTTATCGCAGAGTCTGGCGATAGTGCCAGCGAACTGGTGGTGCAATACGACCAGCAATACGGCTTTCCGGTGAGGCTGGAAATTGATGGCAGCCCGCTCATTGCGGATGACGAGTTTTCCTACCGGCTGAGCGACTTTCAGGCCTATTGAGCCCTGGCCTCTCATCATGCCTTGATCGCCAGAATACGGCGGGCGCCACTGAGCACAATCAGGCCAACCAGGGCACCGATTACCAGGTCCGGGTAGTTGGAGCCGGTCCAGGCCACCAGGGCGCCGGCGGCGATGACGCCGACATTGATCACCACATCGTTGGCTGAGAATATCCAGCTGGCTTTCATGTGCGCACCGCCGTGGCGATGCTTGGCGATCAGCAGCAGGCAAGTGGTATTGGCAATCAGAGCAACCAGGGCGACCGCCATTATCGTCAAGGATTCCGGCTCACTGCCGAACACGAAGCGTCGGCCCACTTCAATCAGCACCCCGAGCGCCAGAATCAGCTGCAATATCCCGGCCACATGGGCCGCACGGACCTGCAATTTGATGCTGCGCCCGACCGCGAGCAGGGCAAGGCCATAAACCGCGGCATCGGCAAACATGTCCAGGGAGTCTGCAATCAAGGCGGTGGACTGGGCGATCACGCCGGCGGTCATTTCTACTACAAACATGATGGCATTGATGGCCAGCAGTACGCGCAGGGTGCGGGCTTCCTGCGCGGTGTCGGGTGTTGAGTCGCTGGCGGCCTGGAGTGTTGCCGAGTCGGCGGCGCGGGTGTCTTGCAGCGTCGCGCCCAGGCCGAGCGGAGTCAGCTTGCCAGTGATGGCGGCCGCGTCACCGTGGTGGATAACTTCAAGCCGGCGCTGCTGTAAATCGAATGACAACGCCTGCACCTGGTCCTCGCCGTTCAGCGCCAGGCGAATCATTCGTTCTTCGGAGGGGCAGTCCATCTTCGGAATGCGGTAAAGGCTGACCCAAATCTTGCTCATTCATCGCTCCCGTCAGTTGGCCGATCCGGAGTCCGGTTTCGGAAAGTAAACCTGGGCCTTCAGGCCGCCATTCCTGCCATTGCTGAATTCAAGGCAACCGCCATAGCGTTCGGCGATTTCCCTTACTATGGCCAGCCCCAAGCCATGGCCGGGGGTTTGTTCGTCCAGTCGCACGCCACGGGTGCCCAGCGAGGACAGCTGGTCTATGGGTACGCCCGGGCCGTCGTCGGCAACGGTGATGGTGGCGCCATTATCCCGTGACGTCAGTTGCAATTCCACACAGCGTGCTGACCACTTGCCGGCGTTGTCCAACAGGTTGCCGAGGATCTCGTTCAGGTCATGTTGTTCGACAGGCCAGCGGTGATCATCGGCTAACTCGGTGGATAACTCGAACGATTTGTCGGGGTACAGGCGTCCCAGCATCCAGAGCAGGTCTCGGGCCTGCTTGACGGGCAGGGCACTTTTGCCAACCTGAGGGCCGGCGAAGCGGCTGCGCCGCATCTCTGCTTCCAGTTGACTGTCGATGTCGCCCAGCCGCAAGGCCATTTCCTCCCGCAGTGTCTTATCAAGGGGACGACTGCTGTCTTCAAGGATCTGGCGCACGGCCGCAATGGGTGTTTTCACACTGTGAGACAGATTGGCCAGAGCATCGCGGGAGCGTTCCAGCCGTTGGTCGAGCGAATCCAGTAACTGGTTCAATTGTTGCACCAGCGGCTGAAACTCCTCCGGTGCCCGGACGTTAATCCTTGAGATTGTGCCGTCTTGCAACTTTTTCAGGGCGGATTGTAGCGATTCGACTGGCCGCATGGACAAGGTGATGCCTATCCATATGACGCCTACCAAGAGCAGGATCAGTAATAGGGAGACAATTGCTGTCCAGGCGTGCAGTTCCGCCTGACTTGCCCGGAGGGCGGCCATGTCCTCTGCCACGATAATCACGATTGGTGTGTCGTTAACGATGAAGCTCCTGCGGTAGGCAAGGATGTCTGAGGGTGTATCGGTTATGTCGGCATCCTGAACCCGGATGGAGCCCTGATGATCGGAATCTAACAATGGCGCCAGCAGAGGGCGCCAGGATTCTGGTGAGATGGAGGTCAGAGTGGGTGAGTGAAGGGCGAAGGCGTGGTGAAACACGTCCTGGAAATAGTCCCCGGTCTGGAGCGTATCCAACCGGCCATCGGATTGACGCACCTGGAGTTCCAGAAATGCCACTTCATCGTGCAGTCGGCCCTCCACGAATCCCCGCGACATGCGGTCCAGCAACAACCCATGCACAAACCACGCTAGCGCCATTAATGTGATGCCAGAGGGTAGAAGCAGTGCCAGAAGGGTGCCTCTGACCGATCGGGGTTTAGTCAGTCGAATCATTGAAAAGATACCCCTGGCCCCGGCGGGTCGCAATGGACTCTGCGCCCACCAGTTTTCTCAAACGGCGGATGTAGGCTTCGATCACGTTATCGCTTGGATTGTCGTTGAGATTGTAGAGCTGTTCCATCAGTTGTTCTTTGGAAAACACCTGCCCCGGACGATTCATCAGGCAGCGAAGCAGGCGGAATTCGGTTCCGGTCAGACTGTGTTCGGTGCCATCCTGCACTTTCAGGCTCTGGCGGTTCTCATCCAGCTCGAACCCTCCTGCCTTAACCGACGAGGATACCCGGCCATCGCTGCGCCTGATGATGGCATTGAGCCTGGCAATCAGTTCTTCGGTCTGGAATGGTTTGGCCAGATAGTCATCCGCGCCGGCTTTCAGGCCGTCGACTTTGTCTTGCCAGTCACTCCGAGCCGTCAGAATCAGCACGGGGAAATTAATTTGGTTGGCCCGCCACTGCTTCAATATCGACAGTCCGTTGCCGTCGGGTAGCCCAAGGTCCAGTACGCATGCCTTGTAGCTCTCTTGCGACCCCAGGGTGCCGGCAGCTTTTGCGGTGTGTGCCATGTCGACACTGAAGCCGGCTTTCTCCAGTTGTCGCGACAGCCCGTCGGCCAACAGGTGGTCATCTTCTACCAGCAGTAATCTCATCGGAATTGCCTCTATTAGAACCCGTAGCCTGCTCCTGCACTATGGTGAAAAAACCTGAACTCAGCCTGAACGGCAATTAATCTGTTTTTTCAGAAAGAATTCAGGTTGGTGCGCCATGGTGTCTGCTGTCCAGATTACACCCGAGTGTGGAGCAGGCTCCAGGTACGCTTCACTCCAGATACAGTACAGGAGACGTTTTGATGACAGTAACAAAGTTTATGGTTACGGCTGCAGCGATGTCTTTGTCTGCCGCTGCCTTTGGCGCCGGTGCCCATGGTCACGGGCACGGTAATGGCGCGGTTACCGGCGAACCTGCCGACGCCTCAGAAGCGACCCGCACGGTAGCGGTCGCGATGTATGACAACTACTACGAGCCTGAGATCATCGAGGTACAGAAGGGCGAAGTGGTGCGGTTTGTGGTGGAGAACCATGGCCAATTGGTGCACGAATTCAACATCGGAACGCCTGACATGCACGAAGCGCATCAGGCGGAAATGTCCATGATGGTTGAACACGGTGTGATTCAGGGTGGCAAGATCAACCACGACATGATGGCAATGGACATGGGCGATGGCCACTCAATGAAGCACGACGACCCTAACAGTGTGTTGCTGGAACCCGGCCAGAGCCAGGAGCTGATCTGGCGATTTTCCAGTGACACCAACATTGAGTTTGCCTGCAATGTGCCCGGGCATTATCAGGCCGGCATGTACGGTGACGTAACGATCAAGTAAGCGTGGGAGTGAGCTCTATGAACAAACGCCTGATTACAGGAGCGTTTGCGCTGCTGATGCCGGTAATGGCATGGGCTGGCGAGTACGATCTGACGGTGGACCGGGTGACCATAGACACCGGTGACTTCAAGAAGCAGGGCATTGGCTACAACGGCGCATCGCCCGGGCCCGTGCTCAAGTTCAAGGAAGGCGAAGATGTGGTCATCAACGTCACCAACAATCTCGATGAGATGACGTCGATACACTGGCACGGTCTGATTCTGCCGTTCGAGCAGGACGGTGTGCCGGGCATCAGCTTTCCGGGAATTGCACCGGGCGAGACCTTTACCTACCGGTTCCCCATTGTGCAGGCGGGTACCTACTGGTTCCACAGCCATTCCGGATTCCAGGAACCTAATGGTGCCTATGGTGCCATCGTGATCGAACCGGAGGGGCGCGAGCCATTCCGCTATGACCGTGACTACGTGGTGCAGTTGACCGATAAGCACCCGCACTCTGGCGACCGCATCATGCGCAACCTGAAAATGTCAGCGGATTACTACAACCGCCAGCAGCAAACGGTTGGTGACTTCTTCGACGAGTCTGGTGAGAAGGGCTTTGTGGCCACCCTCAGGGACCGGATGATGTGGGGCGATATGCGCATGATGAAAGCGGATATCGAAGACGTGCAGGGCTTTACCGGACTGATCAATGGCAAGGGGCCGGAGCAGAACTGGACGGGCCTGTTCAAGCCCGGTGAGCGAGTGCGCCTGCGTTTTATCAACTCTTCGGCCATGACCTATTTTGATATCCGCATACCGGGCCTGAAGATGACGGTGGTGCAGGCCGACGGCAATAACGTGAGGCCGGTCAGCGTGGACGAATTCCGCATTGGCGTGGCCGAAACCTACGATGTCATCGTCCATATCCGGGACGAAGAAGCCTACACCATTTTTGCCGAATCCATGGGTCGCTCCGGCTATGCCCGTGGCACTCTGGCGCCCAGCGAAGGCATGGTCGCGGCTGTGCCTGAATTGCGTGACGCGCCGATGCTGACCATGGCGGATATGGCAGGTCATATGGATCATGGCGATATGGATCACGGATCGATGAATCACGGTGCCATGAATGATGACACCATGGATCACAGCGCGATGAACCAAGAATCCATGAATCAGGGCGACATGGACCACTCGGCCCATGGCGGCGGCATGCCGGAAGATCCGTTCTACGCCAGTGGCAGTGGTTTGCTGCCGACGGCCAGTAACGGCGGTAAATTTTTGTCTTACGCCGATCTCAGGGCACAAAGCCCGCTGTTTGAAGAGCGTGAGCCCACGCGCGAAATCGAGATGCGCCTGACCGGTAACATGGAACGTTATGAATGGAGCATCAACGGCATCAAATACGAGGATGCCGACCCCATTGTGCTGCAGTACGGCGAGCGGGTGCGCTTCAAGTTCGTCAACGAAACCATGATGACCCACCCGATGCACTTGCACGGCATGTGGTCCATCCTGGACGTGGGCGCCGGCAAGTGGAACCCGATCAAACACGTAATCAGCGTAGCACCAGCAACCACCGTGTACATGGAAACGGAAGTGGATGCGCCGGGAGAGTGGGCGTTCCACTGCCATCTGTCTTATCACGCCGCGTCGGGCATGTTCCGCAAGATCGTGGTTGAGGGTGGCCCGGACAGCTCCGTGGCCGAAGGCGAACAGAGCGGAAAGCAGGGGGGTGAATCATGAGCCGCGTGATGGTTTCCATGTGGGGCTTTGCCCTGGCCGCGACAGCATTCGCAGCACCCGCCTTCGCTCAGGAGGACCCTGCGAAGAAAACCCAGACGGCGAAGAACTTCTGGGGCGTGTCCGCCGAAAAGCTGGAGTACCGCTATAGTGATTCCGATGAAGAGCTGGCGGTTATTGAAGGCGATGCCTACTACGGCACCGATGAACTGAAATTCCGCTGGCTGTTCGCGGGTGAGTGGGAGGAGGCCCACAACGCCTGGGAAACCCTGGAAAACCAGTTCGTGGGCCAGGTACCGGTGGATGACTTCTGGGACGCCAAAGCCGGTGTGCGTATCGACACCCCGGAAGGGCCAGACCGGGTTTACGGCGTTCTGGGACTGACCGGCCTGGCGCCCTACTGGTTCGAGATAGACACCAATCTGTACATCAGCGATGAAGGCGACGCTTCGGTGGACTTCGAGGCGGAATACGAATTGCTGATCACCAACTATTGGATTGTGTCAGCTTCGTTTGAAAGCCTGGTGGCGTTCTCTGAAGATCAGGAAATCGGTGTCGGCAAGGGACTGAACTCCACCGAAGTGGGGCTTAGGCTGAGTTACGATCTGATCGACCGCTCTCTCGCCCCGTATGTGGGCGTGGTTTACGAACGCAAGTACGGAGACACGGCCGATCTCGCCCGTGATTCTGGCGGCAGTACCGAAGACTGGTTCGCTGTCGTCGGTGCCAGGGTCATGTTCTGACTCTGTTCTGACTCTGTTCTGAGTGGGCCTGGGTAGCTCCCTCGGCCCGTTTTTTGTCTATAGTTTGATGTAATGGAGATCCATTAATTTTTTTGCAAAGCAATGAATGGAGGCTCAATGAGCAGGGAGCAAGACAGAGCAACTCGCTATCAGGAGGGCAGTCTCACTCTGCCAGGAACCGTCATGCTGGGCACTGGCGTTATGATTGGCGCCGGTATCTTTGCCCTCACCGGGCAGATGGCGCAGATGACGGGTGCTCTTTTCCCGCTGGCGTTTCTGGCGGCAGCCTTGATTGCCAGCTTCAGCGCCTATTCCTATATCAAGATCTCCAATACCTGGCCGTCGGCGGGCGGCATTGGTATGTATCTGCACAAGGCCTACGGCAACCGTTTGCCAACGGCGTTCAACGCATTACTGATGTACTTTTCCATGGTGATCGCCCAGAGCTTTCTGGCCCGTACCTTCGGCTCCTACACCATGCAGTTGTTTGGTGGCGACGAAAGCGGGCGCATGGTGCCCGCTCTCGGTGTGGCACTGATCATTGCCGCGTTTCTGATCAACCTGCTTGGCAACCGGATGGTTCAGGGTGTGGCCTCCGTTATCGGCGTTCTGAAAATCGGCGGCATTCTGATCTTCGGGCTCGTGGGCGTCTGGGTTGCTGACAGGGTCTCGGTGGAGGTCTCCAGCCCGGGAGAAGCCGGAACCATGGGCAGTTTTCTGGGTGCAACCGCACTCGGGATACTGGCGTTCAAGGGCTTTACCACCATTACCAACAGCGGCTCCGAAGTAAAAGACCCCAAGCGGAACGTAGGGCGCGCCATTGTTATTTCCATTGCGGTCTGTGTGGTGATTTACACCCTGGTCGGTTTTGCCGTCGCCAGCAATCTGTCGCTTGCCGAGATTATCCAAACCCAGGACTATTCACTTGCCGCTGCCGCGCGTCCGGCACTGGGGGAATATGCTGTCTGGTTCACGATTGCCCTTGCCATGATGGCCACTGCGGGCGGTATTCTTGCCAGCATTTTCGCGGTATCGCGGATGCTGGCCATGCTGACCGAAATGAAACTGGTTCCCCACAGGCACTTTGGCATGCCCGGCAGCATCCAGAAGCACACACTGGTCTACACCGTGGTGCTGGGCATTATCCTGACCGCATTCTTCGACCTCTCGCGGATAGCCGCACTGGGTATCGTGTTCTATCTGATCATGGATATTGCCATTCACTGGGGTGTGCTGCGCTATCTGCGCAAGGACATCAAGGCCAATGTCTGGGTGCCAACTGTGGCTATCCTGCTCGATTTGCTCGCCCTTGGCGGCTTTGTTTGGGTCAAACTGAATACCGATCCTTTTGTTATCGGTGTGGCGGTTGTCACCATGATCGTGATCGCGGTCGCGGAGCAGATCTTTCTGACAAAATCCGGGGAAGCCGCAGGTTCGGATCATGAAGAATCCCATAAACATCATCACTAGTTTCGAGTATCAGACACGGAGGATATGCACATGATGGATGCGAATATGTATGGCCATACGATGTGGGGTGGGCACTGGCTGTGGATGCTGATGATGGCCGTTGTTGTGGTCGTCCCGGTCTGGCGCATATGCCAGCGCGCGGGGTATCCGGGTTGGATGGGCGTTTTGATATTGATTCCCTTTGTAAACCTTTTGCTGCTTTATTTCCTGGCGTTTGCCAACTGGCCGGCAAACAGGATGGGAGATGGTAATGACTGAACATCAACATGATCATCACGACCACGAGCATTCCGGCAAGCACACCGCCAAGGATCCGGTCTGCGGCATGTCGGTGGATCCACATACGGCGGAGCATCGCAGCCAGCACGGTGGTAAAACCTGGTATTTCTGCTCGTCCCGCTGCCAGTCCCGCTTCGACGAGAACCCGGAACAATACCTCGGTGAAGAGCAAAAACGGGAAGAGCCGGTAGCGCCGGGCGCCATGTATACCTGCCCCATGCATCCGGAGATTCGCCAGCAGGGGCCGGGAGACTGCCCCATCTGCGGCATGGCTCTGGAGCCAGAAGAAGTGAGTGTGGATGATGGGCCTTCCGAAGAGCTCACGGACATGACCCGCCGGTTTTGGATTGGCTTGGTTCTGGCCTTGCCGGTATTGATACTTGAAATGGGTGGGCACCTCATCGGGCTCGACCATGTTGTGGCCCCTCAGACCTCCAACTGGATTCAGCTGGTGCTGGCAACGCCAGTGGTTATCTGGTGTGGCTGGCCCTTCTTTGTCCGGGGCTGGAAATCGGTGGTCAGTCGTAATCTGAACATGTTTACGCTGATCTCCATTGGTACCGGGGTAGCGTTGATTTACAGCCTGGTGGCGACGCTCGCACCCCAGATCTTCCCGGATGCCTTCCGGCAGGGCGATGGCTCGGTTGCCGTGTATTTCGAGGCGGCCGCGGTCATCGTGGTACTGGTGTTACTGGGGCAAGTGCTGGAATTGCGCGCCCGTGAGAAAACCTCGGGCGCCATCAAGGCTTTGCTGGATCTGGCGCCTGCGACTGCCCGGAAACTGGACGACGACGGCGGTGAGGCCGATGTGTCGCTGGATCAGGTCAAGGTTGGCGATCGCTTGCGGGTTCGCCCGGGGGACAAAGTGCCGCTGGACGGTGAGGTACTTGAAGGCAGTTCCAATGTGGATGAATCCATGGTGACTGGTGAGCCCCTGGCCATCAGCAAGAAGGCCGGCGACCAGATGATTGGTGGCAGCATCAACCAACAGGGCAGCTTTATCATGCGGGCCGACAAGGTTGGCCGGGATACCATGCTGTCTCAGATCGTGCAGATGGTGGCCAGCGCCCAGCGAAGCCGCGCACCGATTCAGGGCCTGGCAGACAAGGTAGCAGGTTACTTTGTACCGGCCGTGATCCTGATTGCCATTATCGCCTTTATTGTCTGGTCGATCTTCGGGCCAACGCCGCCCATGACATTCGGCCTGATTGCTGCCGTGAGCGTGCTGATTATTGCCTGTCCCTGTGCCCTGGGCCTGGCAACCCCTATGTCGATCATGGTCGGTGTCGGGCGAGGCGCCCAAAGTGGTGTGCTGATCCGCGACGCGGAAGCTCTGGAGCGTATGGAAAAGGTCGACACCGTCGTGGTGGACAAAACCGGCACTCTGACCGAAGGCAAACCCCAGGTAACCAAACTTGTCCCGGCTGAGGGATTCAGCGAGGAAGAGCTGATGCGCTTTGCTGGCGGCCTGGAGAAAGGTAGTGAGCACCCGCTGGCGCACGCCATTTTGGATAAAGCCAAAGTGATGGAGTTGCAACTGCCGGATGCGGAAGGCTTCGATTCCCCCAATGGCAAAGGGGTGACCGGCAAGATAGATGGGCAGCAGGTACTGATTGGCAATCGCCTGCTGATGGAGTCGGAAGAGGTCGATACCGCTGATTTTGAGACTGAAGCAGAGCAGCTTCGCAAGGACGGGGCAACCGTGATTTTCGCAGCTGTCGACGGCAAAATTGCTGGTCTGATCGCCATCGCGGACCCGGTCAAGGAAACCACGGAAGCGGCCATTTCAGCGTTGCAAAAAGAGGGCATCCGGGTGGTCATGTTGACCGGCGATAACCGTACCTCGGCCGAGGCGGTTGCCCGCAAACTGCATATTGATGAAGTGGAAGCGGAAGTCCTGCCGGAAGATAAAGGCAAGATTATCCAACGTCTGAAAGACGAAGGCCGTGTTGTGGTCATGGCGGGCGACGGTGTTAACGATGCGCCGGCCCTGGCAACGGCGGATGTAGGTGTGGCCATGGGTACCGGAACGGATGTCGCTATTGAAAGTGCCGGTATTACATTGTTGCGCGGCGATCTGATGGGGATTGTGGAGGCGCGCCGGTTGTCTCTGGCGACCATGCGCAATATCCGGCAGAACCTGTTTTTTGCCTTTATCTACAATTCCGCCGGCGTTCCCATTGCGGCAGGGGTTTTGTATCCGTTTTTCGGCATACTGCTGTCCCCGATTTTTGCCGCAGCCGCCATGTCGCTGTCCTCAGTCAGCGTGATCGTGAATGCGCTGCGTTTGAGGGTGGTCAAACTCGATCAATAACCATTGAATTTCTGATCATTGGAGAAAACCATGTCATACACGATTAATCGAATTATCAAAGATGCCGATTTTGAGGACGTAGACCAAAGAGCGCGTCAAGCGCTTGCCGACCACGGCTTTGGGGTGCTGACGGAAATTGACGTTAAAACCACCATGAAGAAAAAGCTGGACAAGGACATGCCGGCCTATCGAATTCTTGGCGCCTGTAACCCTGCCATGGCCTGGGAGGCCATCGGTGTTGAGCCGCGTGTGGGTGCCATGCTGCCTTGCAATGTCATTCTTCGCGAGGTGTCGGAAGGCGTAGAGGTCAGCGCGATAGACCCGGTGGTTTCCATGTCCGCCATTGATAATGACGAGCTCAAGCAGGTTGCCGGCAAAGTCAGGGATTCGCTTTCTGACGTTGTTCAGGCGATCTGAAACCTTAAAAACCTCCCGGTTGCTATTGCCGGGAGGTTTTCCACTTCTTAGGCTACAACTCTCCAGTTCAGCGGCCTGCTCAAAGCATCTTTTTCAGCTCACCATAGTCACCACCGGTCCGCAGCACCAGCGTGACGTCGTTGTCGTTCCGGTTGCGAAAGAACCAGCCGTGGTTACCGGTAAATGCGGCTTCCAGTTCGCCCTCATCCTCCGGAACGCCACGGCCCTTCTCGTAGGAGATGGACCGGCCACCGCCGTCGCCGTGAGTGTCGAAGTTGACCGGCCCGCCTTCCGTTGCCCAGGCAAAGCGGGCGACAGCGCCTTGGTTCATCGTAAGCTTGAACTCCGTGCCTTGGCCCGGCGTCAGAACAAAGCGGACTTCGTCCTGCCATTCGGTTTCTGCAGCAGGTGCTGGCACAGGTTCTGTCGGTGTTGGCTCGGCTTCAGCTGCAGGCGCTGCGGCTGTCTCGGTGACAGGTTCAACCGGTTCTGGCGTGCTCACCTCGGCATAGGATTGAACGGGCATCATCTGCGCCGCCGCATCAGCCGCTGCTTCTTCGGCAAGTTGTTCCTTGATTTCACCCATCTCGGTCAAGCCCAGAACGCGGCCTGCGCCGGTGGGATCCAGGGCGTACTCGGCGGGCATCACCACCGTGACCAACAGCACCAGCGCCACGAAGGCGGCGATGATGGTAGATCGGATCAGCCTGGCCGTGCTGGGCAATTCGTTGCGTGTAGGCATATCGGTGTTGTACATAAATATTCTCCAGAATCAGGCGACAAAATAACCAGTGAGCTGATAACCGATGAGCAGGAACCCGGCGCCCATCATGGCCACATTGGCGGTGTAGGCGTGACGGAAGAAGCCATCGGTTTTACGCCAGAAGCTCATCACGATCAGGATCATGGCCAGGGCAATGAGCTGGCCAATTTCCACACCCACGTTGAACGCGAGCAGGTTTGGTGCCAGACCATCCGGCGAGATGTCGTACTCGATGATTTTTGAAGACAGGCCAAAGCCGTGGAAGAAACCGAAAATCAGTGTCGCGGCCTTGGTGTTGGGCTGGAAGCCGAACCAGCGTTGATACGCACCCAGGTTATCGAGCGCCTTGTACACCACCGAGAGACCAATGATGGCATCAATGAGGTAGCTGTTGATGCCGATATTGAAATACACACCCAACAGCATGGTGGTGGAATGCCCCAACGCAAACAGGCTCACGTAAATCGCGATCTGTTGCATGCGGTAGAGGAAAAAGACCACGCCCAGAAGGAACAGCAGATGATCATAGCCGGTGACCATGTGTTTGGCCCCCAGGTAGATAAAGGCAATCAGATTTATCCCGGTGATTTCCTGAATATAGCCTTTGTCGCCCTCGGCAACGGCATGGGCCAGTACCTCGGCGCTCATCCCGAGCAGTCCGAGTGTCAGGAAAATCCAGAAGAGGCGGTGTCCGCCGCCGGCGGCGGTGCGCCCGCGCCGACCGTCATCAAGCAACGTTGAGCACATCGTGACTCCCATTGTTTTATGTTAAAAGCTGCGGTGCGCAGAGATTGCATGGTCGCAGACGATACCCTTCCTCGCGTAGGGATAGAAATTAAATGTGGAAAATGTTCCCAGCCACGATACCTTTAGACTTTGGCTACTCAGCCCCGACCGGGGCCAAAAGGAGAAGACTGCAATGGCATGGCTGATCACCAAATACGCCATCACCGCCGCCCTGGTGGTGCTGATTTCCGAAGTGGCAAAACGCAGCGATAAGCTTGGTGCGTTGATTGCCGCGCTGCCGACCGTGACGGTACTGGCGATGATCTGGATGTACCTGGAGCATCAGTCCGGAGACAAGATTGCCAATCATGCCTGGTACACCTTCTGGTACGTGCTGCCCACGCTGCCCATGTTTCTGGTGTTTCCGTTCCTGTTGCCACGGTTCGGGTTCTGGTGGTCACTGGCGGCCAGCGCGGTGCTGACCATGATCTGTTTCGTCTCGCTTGCGCTGGTCCTGAAGCGTTTCGGCATCGCGTTGATGTAGTGTCAGGGCCGGAATCAGAATGATCGCCTTGAAATGTTGAGGCAGATCAATATTGATCCATTCGAAATAATTCTTTCAGTTAGAGTTCAGTTTGCCTTCCTATGATTCTCCGCATTGTCTGATTCAGCGGAGAATCCATTGTGCGCCACCTTAAATGCCTTTCGAAACCGGTCCTTGCCCTGGTGCTTGCCGCCACCGGTTCGTCCTTGTGGGCCCAGCCGAGGCTGGACCTGGCGTCTGCCCTCGAAACCGCTGTCCGGGATGACCCCTGGCTGCAAGGCAGTGTTTATCTGGAACAGGCCCTGCAGGAGGAAGCCGTGGCCCAAGGCGCCCTGCCAGATCCGCGCCTGACGCTGGGCCTGGCCAACCTGCCGGTCGACACCTTCGATCTCGGCCAGGAGGCCATGACGCAGGCCACCGTCGGTTTTACCCAGCGCTTTCCCCGGGGCGACAGCCGTCAGCTGGCGCAAGACCAGAAATCACAAATGGCGGCAATCCAGCCTTTCCAGCGGGACAATCGTCGGCTCAAAGTAACGGAAACGGTGACCCACCTCTGGCTGGATGTCTGGCGCGCCCAGCAAAGTGTGCAGTTGATTGAGGCAAATCGCAGCTTGTTCGACCAGCTGGCCGATGTCGCCCAAGCGGGCTACCGGTCCGCCACGATGGGCTCAAGGCAGCAGGATGTGATTCGTGCGTCGCTGGAACTGACCCGGCTGGACGATCGGTTAACCGCGCTGAGTGCAGAGCTGACCTCAAGCCGGGAGGCGCTGGCTGAGTGGATTGAGGATCGCTCCGCCCGGAGGCCCGTTGCCGAAGACGTGCCGGCCCATTTAATGGACGCGCTGCCGGACCGCTGGGCCACCACCGAGGCTGAAGTGCTGATTCGCCATCCGCTGGTGCGCGCCACTGATGAGCTGATTGATGCGAGGGCTCTGGATGTGGACCTGGCGCGCCAGGCCTACAAACCGGAGTGGTCGGTGTCCGCGCAATACGGGTACCGGGACCGGGCACCCAACGGCCAGAGCCGGGCCGACATGCTCTCCGTGGGGGTCGGTTTTGATCTTCCGCTTTTTACCGGTAACCGCCAGGACCGAACCCTCAATGCCTCTGTAGCCCGGGTGGAAGCCGGCAAAACAGAGCGCACGCTCCAGCTGCGCCAGCTGCAGGCCCGGGCGCGCAGCGCGCTGGCACGCATTGAGCGGCTGGACGACCGGATCAACCTCTACCGGCAGGCCCTGCTGCCCCAGATGGAGCAGCAGGCCAGTGCCGCCCTGACTGCCTACAACAGCGACGACGGCGATTTTGCCGAAGCCGTGCGCGCGCGCATCTCGGAGCTCAACGCCCGGATCGAACTGATCCAGATGATGGCCGAGCGTGCGAAGTCCCTCGCCAGTTTCCACTACCTCACCGCAGATGCTGGCAACACCGCCCGCTTTTCATTGATTCGCTATCAGGACTGATAATCATGGCCAATTTCGTTCGCCCATTGGGCTTTCTCTTGCTTGGCGGTTTTGCCGGCGCTGGTGCCACCTGGTGGCTGGCCGCCGGCTCTGACCATTCGGTTGAGGCGGCACACTCACAGGCCCGGGAGCCGCTATATTGGGTGGCACCCATGGATCCTGACTTCAGAAGGGATAAACCCGGCAAGTCGCCCATGGGGATGGATCTGGTCCCGGTTTACGAGGAGGGCGGGTCGGCCGATGACCCAGCGGGCACAGTCCGGATATCACCAACCGTGGTGAATAATCTGGGCGTTCGCACAGACGCGGTTATTCAGGGACGACTGCCCGTCAACATCACCACGGTCGGGCACGTTCAATACAACGAAGATGAGATGGCGCACGTGCACCCCCGTGTTGAGGGGTGGATTGAAGCGCTTTATATCAAGGCGGAAGGAGAGCCTGTTGAACGTGGTAAGGCTCTGTATTCACTGTACTCGCCGACGCTGGTAAACGCCCAGGAGGAGCTGGTTCTGGCGTTGAATCGTGGCAATCAGGGCCTGATTCGTGCCGCTGAAGAACGTCTGCTGGCGCTGAAGGTCCCGGCCAGTCTGGTCCGAAGTCTGAAAGATAGCCGTGAAGTGCGCCGGACCATGACGGTGCATGCCCCGGCCTCCGGGGTGATTGAAAGCCTCAATGTGCGGGAGGGCATGTTCATCAAGCCCGGCGATCGGGTGGTGACCATTGCCGCTCTGGATGAGGTCTGGGTTATCGGTGAAATGTTCGAGAGCCAGATCGCCGCGGTAAAACCGGGCGACCGGGTGGTGATGACGCTCGACTACATGCCCGGCCGCCAGTGGCGCGGGCAAGTGGATTATGTGTACCCGGAGATCAACACCGCAACCCGGACGGCCCGGGTCAGGCTGCGCTTTGACAATGCCGACGGCACCTTGCGTCCGGGCATGTTCGCCCGGCTCAACATCCAGGGTGAACGGGGCGACAGGCGTATGTTGGTGCCACGGGAGTCGGTTATCCGCACCGGTCAGAGTGACCGGCTGGTGTTGGCTCTGGAGCAGGGCGCGTTCAAATCCGTCAACGTCAGCGTTGGCCGGGTAGGTGAGCAGTATGTGGAAATTCTTCAGGGGGTAAGGCCAGGCGACACGGTGGTCACCTCCGCCCAGTTTCTGATCGATTCCGAATCCAGCAAGACTTCTGATTTCCTGCGCATGTCGCCCCGATCGCCGGCGCCCGCTGCCACGGAGCACTCGGGCATGAGTCATGAAGGAGGCCACTGATGATTACTGCGCTGATTTACTGGTCAATCCGCAACCGGTTTCTGGTGCTGATGGCCACGGTGTTGCTGACCGGTCTGGGCCTGTATTCCCTGAAAAACACCCCGGTGGATGCATTGCCGGACCTGTCGGATGTTCAAGTGATCATCAAGACCAGCTATCCGGGCCAGGCGCCTCAGGTGGTTGAGGATCAGGTCACCTATCCGCTGACGACGGCGATGCTGTCGGTGCCGGGGGCCCAGACGGTCCGGGGCTATTCCTTTTTTGGCGATTCCTACGTCTATGTGATTTTTGATGAAGACACCGATATGTACTGGGCCCGCTCCCGGGTGCTTGAGTACCTGTCGCAGGTTGCACCGAACCTGCCGGAGCAGGCGCGGCCTCAACTGGGCCCCGATGCCACCGGCGTGGGCTGGGTGTATCTGTACGCGTTGGCGGATCGCACCGGCCAGAACGACCTGAGCCAGCTTCGAAGCCTTCAGGACTGGTTCCTCAAGTACGAACTGCAGACGGTACCCGGCGTCTCCGAGGTGGCAACACTGGGTGGCATGGTCAAGCAGTATCAGGTGCAGGTCAGCCCGGAAAAGCTCCGCACCCTGGGAATTCCCTTGTCGCATATCGAAACCGCCATCAAACGCGGTAATCAGGAGGTGGGCGCCTCGGTGATTGAAATGGCCGAGGCCGAGTACATGGTGCGAGCCTCGGGTTATATCCAGTCACGGGAAGACCTGTTGTCAATTCCGCTGGGGCTGGACGTCAACGGTACGCCGATATTGCTGAAAGATGTGGCCAGTGTCGAGGTGGGTCCGCAAATGCGCCGCGGCATCGCCGAGCTCAATGGCGAAGGTGAGGTAGTCGGCGGCATTGTGGTGATGCGTTTCGGTGAAAACGCGCAGGAAACCATCCAGGGCGTGAAAGCGAAACTTGAATCCTTGCAGGGCAGCCTGCCGGAAGGCGTTGAAGTGGTGACGGTGTACGACCGCTCCGGTTTGATTGAGCGGGCGGTCAACAACCTCTGGAGCAAGCTGCTGCAGGAGCTGCTGGTGGTGGGGTTGGTGTGCGTGATCTTCCTGTTTCACGTGCGCTCATCACTGGTGGTCATGGTCAGTTTGCCGGTCGGCATTCTGACCGCCTTCATTGTGATGTACTGGCAGGGCATCAACGCCAACATCATGTCGTTGGGTGGTATCGCCATTGCCATCGGCACCATGATTGATGGCGCCATCGTGATGATCGAGAACATGCACAAACACATGGAACGCACGCCGCTGACCCGGGAAAACCGCTGGCAGGTGGTGGCGAAGGCGTCCGCCGAGGTGGGGCCGGCGCTGTTCTTCTCATTGCTGATTATCACGGTCAGCTTTGTGCCGGTGTTCGTGCTGGAGGCGCAGGAAGGCCGTATGTTCTCCCCGCTGGCGTACACCAAAACCTACGCCATGGCCGCCAGCGCCGCCCTTGCGGTTACGCTGGTGCCGGTGCTGATGGGCTATTTCGTTCGTGGCAAAGTGCTGGCGGAACACAAAAACCCGGTCAACCGGGTTCTGGTTGCCCTCTACATGCCGCTGCTCAAGGGTGTGCTGAAGTATCCGGCCAGCACCCTGCTGGCGGTGGTGCTGATCCTGGCGATTGGGCTCTGGCCTGCATCTCGCATAGGGAGCGAGTTTATTCCTCCGCTGGATGAGGGCGACCTGATGTACATGCCGACCACCTACCCGGGCATTTCCATCGGTAAGGCCCGGGAGTTGCTGCAGCAAACCGACCGGCTAATTGCCACCCTGCCAGAAGTGCAAACGGTCTTTGGCAAAGTTGGGCGAGCCGAGACAGCCACCGATCCGGCCCCGCTCACCATGATTGAGACCTTTATCCAGCTCAAGCCGCGAGACCAGTGGCGGGAGGGCATGACTACCGAGAAACTCAAAGAGGAACTGAACAGTCTGATCCGGTTTCCCGGGGTCACTAACGCCTGGGTGATGCCCATCATCACCCGTATCGACATGTTGGCGACCGGCATCAAAACCCCCGTTGGCATCAAGGTTTCGGGCCCGGAGCTGTCGACCATCGAGGCCGTGGGCAAACAGCTTGAAACAATCCTGGCGCAGGTGCCTGGCACCGCGTCGGTCTACTCGGAGCGGGTTGCCGGCGGGCGTTATATCCAGGCCGACATCGACCGCGTCCGGGCCGCCCGTTATGGCCTGAACATTGCCGATGTCCAGCAGGTGATCGCTTCTGCGGTGGGCGGGATCAATGTCTCCCAAACTATCGAAGGGCTGGAACGGTACCCGATCAATCTGCGTTACCCCCAGGACTACCGAGATTCGCCGGAGAAGCTCAAGCAGTTGCCGATAGTAACGCCGGCCGGACAGCGAATTGCCTTGTCAGATGTGGCCGACATCCGGATTGAGGATGGGCCGCCGGCGATCAAGAGCGAAAATGCCCGGATTAATGGCTGGACCTTTGTCGATATCGAAGGTGTCGATGTGGGCACCTACGTACAGCAGGCCATGGCCGTGGTGGAGGACCAATTGCAGTTGCCGGCAGGTTACTCGGTCGGCTGGTCCGGACAGTATGAATACATGCTCCGGGCCAAGGAAAAGCTGACCTACGTGGTACCGCTGACTTTGGCGATCATTGTGATCCTGTTGTTCATGAATTTCCGGCGCGTTGCCGAGGTGGCCATTATCCTGGGCACACTGCCGTTCGCGCTGATTGGCGCGGTCTGGTTCATGTACCTGCTGGGTTACAACTTCTCGGTGGCGGTCGGCGTCGGTTTTATTGCCCTGGCCGGTGTGGCGGTGGAGATTGGCGTGATCATGCTGGTGTATCTGAACCAGTCGTACCAGTCCATGCTGGAAAGCTGCCAGGAAAAGGGCCTTAGCCCGCGCCGCGAAACCCTCAGGCACGCGGTGCTGCACGGTGCCGGTTTGCGGGTTCGCCCGATCATGATGACCGGTACTTCGATCATTGTCGGGCTGCTCCCCATCATGCTTGGCGGCGGCACCGGTTCCGAAGTGATGGGTCGTATTGCGGCCCCCATGGTGGGCGGTATGATCAGCGCGATGCTGCTGGCATTGCTGGTGATCCCGGTGCTTTTCTACCTCTGGAGACGGCAGGGACTTGCAAAGGAGTGATCTGAATCAAATCGGGCGCGGTCGGTCTGTTTCAGTTAAACGGGTTTCAGGCTCAGTTCAGTTTTATGGTCTTTACTGTAGAGGGTATCGACAATCATTGAGTAAAGGAGGATCTCATGAACAGATTCACTCGTTTAATCGCCTGTTCCGTTCTCGTATCTAGCCCTCTTCTGGTCTTCGCCCAGGGCAACTCCGGGCAAATGCCTCGAGGCGGCATGATGAATCAGGAACAGTCACAACAGATGCATCAAAACATGTCGCAGATGCAGGAGATGATGCAGGAAATGCGCAATGCAGAGTCGGACGCCGAGCGCCAGCGCATTCGTGAAAAGCACATGGAGTCCATGCAGCAGCACATGCAGATGATGCGTGGTGGCATGATGGGTCAAGGCCAGGGTATGGGGCAGGGCCAAGGCATGATGGGTCAGGGCCAGATGGGAAATGGTCAGGGCATGATGGGCAATCAGTCTCGCGATCAATCTGACGGTGCCGGCCCTCGAACAGGTGGTGCCGGCATGGACCCTGAACAGCGTATGGAGATGATGGAGCAACGCATGCAACAGATGCAGCTGATGATGGAGCAGATGCTGGAGAGCCAGGCGCAAAGCCAAAAAGGGCGTTAGTCGGGCTTACTCCGACGAAAGCGTTTGAGTTTTAAAAGACCCCCCCGGCGGCTTTCTGTTGCCGGGGGGTCTGTCATTGCGCATAGTCGTCATGTCTCCCGGATTGGTGTGGGGCGGACAAAAGAGGCTGTAGTCTCTGGCGTTCTGTTAAGGCTCTGGAGCATACACCGCTGCCTGTCGGGCAGGTTTCCGGCCTCAAGACAGTCTGTGTTAGGCTTTTGGGAACTTTAACAGGGGGTTAGCGAACCAATACTCTGTGTTAACAGCGGAAATGGAGAGCCTATGCAGCCAGCATCACCTGTCGTCACCTTTGTGCTCCGTGGTGCGGCCCTGTTTGTGGTGTGGTGGGCGTTGACCCTTGGCGAGGTGTCTGGCCTGGGTTTTGGTGCTGTTGTTGCGGTTCTGGTGGCCTGGTTGTCCCTGCGCCTGTTCCCGCCGTCCGGTTTTCGTCTCCGACCCCTCGGATTGTTGCTGTTTTTTGGCTATTTTCTCTCCCGATCGGTGGTGGCGGGGCTGGACGTGGCCCGGCGGCTGTTGTCACCGGCCTTGCCGGTGCATCCCGGTGAAATTATCCTGACCCTGCGTTTGCCTGAGGGCAGCCCCCGCTGGCTGCTGGCCAATACCCTGTCTTTGATGCCCGGCACCCTGAGCGCGCTGCTTGAGGGTGACCAACTGACGCTGCATTGCCTGGATACGCGAGATCCGGTGGAGCGTGATGTGCGAGAGACCGAACGCCAGGTAGGCCGGGTTTTCGGTCTGACATTTGATCATGCCAGGGGAGCGGCCCTGTGACCCTGATCCTTAATGCCGTTGCCGCCTTCTTGTTATTGACGCTATTGATTGCCCTGATCCGGATCTGGCGCGGTCCGGCGCCGGCCGATCGGATGCTGGCGTCGCAGTTGTTCGGCACCACCGGCGTCGCCTTGTTACTGCTGCTGGCGCACGCCCAGGCCATGCCAGCGCTGATGGATGTGGCACTGACGCTGGCGGTGTTGTCAGTGCTGGCGATTGTCGCGTTTGTGACCCGGGTGGTGCGCATTGATCGGCCGTCTTCAGGACGCAAGGCGGGTGACCAGCCGGAGACACACCATGATTGAAACCACGGTGTTTGCCATGCAAGTGCTACTGCTGGTTATGGGTTGCCTGTTTTTTGCGGTGGGCACACTGGGCCTGTTCCGATTCTCCGACACCCTGTCCCGCATTCATGCCCTGACCAAGGTCGATAACCTGGGTCTGGGTTTCATCGTGCTGGCGTTGTTGCCGCTGGCGCCGTCTTTGGCCGGTGGCTTAAAAACAGTATTGATCTGGGCCGCGGCGCTGGCGGCCAGTGCCACCTCAGCCCACCTCATTGCCCGCGCGGTTCATGTTCGCCCCGAGCCCCCTGAGGCAAAGGAGTCCGCTGATGATTGAGTGGGCGCTGGACGGTTTGCTGGTGTTGGCGCTGCTGGTGACCGCGGTCGCCACGTTGGCGTCCCGGGATCTGTTCCGGGCGGTGGTGATGTTTATCGCCTTTGGCCTGCTGATGGCGCTGGTATGGGTTCGCCTGCAGGCGCCGGACATTGCCCTGGCCGAGGCCGCCATTGGTGCCGGCCTGACCGGTGTTCTGCTGCTGGATGCGGCCCGCCATCTGGGCTATGGTCGGGCTGATCCTTGCGAAGGTCAGGATAGCGACGATGGTCAGGCAGGGCCGTCACGATGATGCGGTTTTTGGGTGTCGCCATCATGGTGGCCATTTGCCTGGCGTTTGCCGGTGGCCTGGCGCTGACGGTGTGGCAGATCGCCGGCACGCCGGCACCGGTCAACCTTCCGCACTTGCTGGCTGAGAATCTGGACGCCAGCGGGGTAGATCACCCGATTACCGCGGTGCTGCTGAACTTTCGCAGTTACGACACCCTGCTTGAAATAGGCGTGCTGGTCATTGCCGGTATCGCCGGCATTTCCATGGCCAAAACCACCTCGCTCGAAGACCCGGACTTGCGCACCTCGGATTCCTTGTTGTACGCCCTTCAGCGCTGGTTTGTACCGTTGATGCTGGTGCTCGCCGGCTATCTGTTGTGGGCGGGTTCTGATCGCCCCGGTGGTGCCTTTCAGGCCGGGGCGGTATTGGCGGCATCCGGGGTGATGATGCGTCTTGGCGGTATTCCGATGGACTTTTTGCGTCCCGGCATGTTGTTGCGGTTTGGCCTGGCGCTCGGGTTTTCCGTGTTCCTGCTGGTGGCGGTGGCCAGTGCGCTGGCTGGCAGCGCGTTTTTGGCGTATCCGGAGGCCTTCGCCAAGCCGCTGATTCTGATTATCGAAGTCGTGCTGACCTTCTCCATTGCCATGGTGTTGCTGGCACTGTTTGTGTCGGCCCCGGTCAACCGGACAGAAGAGCCGGAGGAGGGCGAAGCCGGATGACACCCTCACTGCTTTATGCGTTTGCGGGCGTCGCCCTGTGCAGTATTGGCCTGTTCGGTTTTGTGCGGATTCGGCACCTGCTGCGCAAGCTGATGGCCTTTAACCTGATCGGCTCCGGGGTGTTCCTGCTCATGGTGGGTCTGGCTCAGCGCGGCGGGCAGCCCGATCCGGTACCCCAGGCTCTGGTGCTGACCGGCATTGTCGTGGCCATCGCGGCCACAGCTTTGGCGGTGGTGCTCATACGCCGCTATTACCATTTGTCGGGTCAGACCACGCTGGCCGAGCCCCGGGCAAAGCGAGCTAAACCGCCGGCTCCGACAGCCAACCGTGAGGGGTCGCCCGAATGACCCTGGGGTTAATGGCCGGTCTGCTGTTCACGCCCCTGGCCTGGGCGGTGCTGACCCTGTTGGTGGATTTCCGTAAGGGCCGGGTGGTGACCTGGCTGGGTATGGCGGTGCAGATGCTGGTGTCACTGGGCTTGTGGGCGGTGGTTGCCAGCGATGGCGGCTTTCTTTACCTGCTCGGCGGCTGGCAGGCCCCGCTCGGCATCGAATTGCGGGTGGATGGCCTGGCCGTCACCTTTGTCTTGCTGACGGCGGTGGTGGCGGCGGCCTGTGGCTGGCACGCCAGTATCTATCTGGACCCGGACAAAGCCTGGCACCGCTATTTCTGGCCCTTGTTCTGGTTTCTCTGGGCCGGGCTGAATGCCGTCTGGCTCGGTGGCGATCTGTTCAACCTGTATGTGGGGCTGGAGTTGATCAGTCTTGCCGCGGTGGGTCTGGTGGCCCTGGGCGGCCAGGCGGACGCGCTCCGGGCGGCGATTCGTTACCTGATGGCCGCATTGCTGGGCTCGCTGGCGTATCTGTTGGGGGTGGCGCTGATCTACGGCCAGTTCGGTACCCTGTCGCTGGCCGGTGTGACGGCACTGCTGAACAGCGCTGAGGTACCGGCAGGCCTGAGCTTTGCTTTGGTGTTGATGCTGCTGGGCCTGGCCCTGAAAACCGCCCTGTTTCCGATGCATGGCTGGCTGCCGCCGGCTCATGGTATTGCCAAATCACCGGTCAGTGCGCTGTTGTCGGCGCTGGTGGTGAAGGCCTCGTTCTATATTGCCGCCCGGCTCTGGCTGGACCTGGGTGGCCATCTTGGTAGTTATGCGTTGGCCCAGTTGATTGGCGCCCTGGGCGGCATCGCGGTGATCTGGGGCAGCTGGCTGGCATTCCGTCAGGTGAAGCTGAAGCAGGTGGTGGCTTACTCGTCGGTGGCGCAGATCGGTTATCTGTTCCTGCTGTTCCCGCTCACCTGGGGGGTAAGCGATGCCATCTCCCTGCAGGCGCAACAGGGCATCACCTTGCAGGTAATCAGTCACGCCCTGGCCAAGGCTGCGATGTTCCTGTCCGCCGGCAATCTGATTATGTCGGTGGGCAGTAATCGGGTGGATGCGCTGGCCGGGGTCAGCCGGTTTCTGCCATTTTCGTTGTTTTCTTTCGGGCTGGCCGGGGTGTCCCTGATGGGTTTGCCGCCGACCGGTGGCTTTGCTGCCAAGTGGTTGTTGCTGCAGGCCAGCCTGGCCAGTGGTCAATGGTGGTGGCTGGGCGTTCTGCTGGCTGGCGGCCTACTCTCTGCCGCGTATGTGTTCCGGGTGTATCAGGCCTCGTTCATCGACGATACCGACATCGATCATTTCTTCCATCCTTCAAGGAGCCTGGAGGTGATCCCGATGATACTGGCGCTACTGTCCCTGGGTCTGGGCCTGATGGCGGAGCCGGTATTGTCGGTGATGTCGCTGCCGTTTGAAGCAGGGAGAGGCCAATGACCCTCAGTACTCTGATGCCGGTGTTCGCGTTGCTGACCTCGTTGCTGGCATCGGTGGTCATCTTTGCGTTGCCAGAACGAGGCTATCGCCTGCGCACTGTGATCAACCTGGCGGCGGCCGGCCTGAAAATCGTGTTGGTTGGCGTGATGATTTGGGGTGTGGCGCAAGGGCGGGAGTACGAGTTTGCCTTCAACATGGTCCCCAGTGCCGAGTTTGTGCTGCGGGCCGATGCGTTGTCGATGCTGTTTGCCGGGCTGTCAGCGCTGTTATGGTTGCTGACCACGATCTATGCCGTCGGCTATCTGGAAGATTCGCCCAACCGCAGCCGGTTTTTTGGTTTTTTCAGTTTGTGCGTGGCCAGTACCATGGGCATTGCACTGGCCGGCAACCTGTTTACTTTTTTCCTGTTCTACGAAATGCTCACCCTCTCCACCTACCCACTGGTGGTGCATCGCGGCACCCCAAAGGCTCTGCGGGCAGGCCGGAACTACCTTGTCTACACGCTCACCGGGGGGGCGGTACTGCTGCTGGCCATTGCCTGGTTGCATGGCCTGGTGGGCGATCTACGCTTTCAGGAGGGCGGCCATTTCGCTGGTGTCGACCCATCGTTGCACGGGCCTTTGACCATCATTTTTGTGTTGCTGATCACCGGTCTGGGTGTAAAGGCGGCGCTGGTGCCTCTGCATGGCTGGCTGCCCCAGGCAATGGTCGCGCCGGCGCCGGTCAGCGCCTTGCTGCACGCAGTGGCGGTGGTCAAAGCCGGTGCCTTTGGCATCATCCGGGTGGTGTTTGAAGTCTATGGCCTGGAAGCCGCCGAGGCCATGGGCCTGCTCACCGGGCTGGCCCTGGTTGCCGCCTTCACCATCATTTATGGCTCGACCCGGGCCCTGTACCAGATTGATCTGAAGCGGCGGCTGGCGTTTTCAACGATCAGTCAGGTTGCCTACATCGTGTTGGGTTTGTGCCTGTTCGGGCCGCTGGGGGTGACCGGTGGCCTGGTACATCTGGTGCACCAGGGCATCATGAAAATCACGCTGTTTTTCTGTGCCGGCAACTACGCCGAAACCTTGGGGGTGCATCGGATCGACGAACTGGACGGCGCCGGTAAACGCATGCCGGGCACGTCGGTGGCGTTTACTCTGGGCGCCTTTGGCATGATCGGGGCGCCACCGTTGGCCGGCTTCATCACCAAGTGGACCATGGGCTCTGGTGCGCTGGCGGTGGGCATGGATTGGGTAGTGGCCGTGCTGGTGCTCAGCAGCCTGCTCAACGCCGCCTATTTTCTGCCGATTGTGCACCGGCTCTGGTTTGCCGAACAGCACCAGGCCTGGCCCCACGAGCGCCGATGGGGCCGCCTTGAAACCAGCGCCTGGTTGCTCTGGCCGCCGCTGATTACCGCGGTGCTGATGGTGCTCGCGGGCATCCTCGCCAATGTGCCCTTCAGTCCGCTCAGCTGGGTTGAACTGATTGTGGCGCGGGAGGCGGCGCTCTGATGTTTGCTTCTGCGCCTTTTGTCTTGTTGGCAGTCCTGCTCCCGCTGGTCTCGGTACTGCTGGCTTTGCGTACCTCCTGGCAGCAAGCCTACCGCTATTGCCTGCCAATATTACCGATGCCGGCACTGTTGGTTGGTCTGTTGGCCGGGTCGGACTGGGGGCTGGAATTACCGGGCCTGCTCCTTGGCGGTTTATGGGGCGTGGATGAGCTGCGGCGCGTCTTCTTGCTGCTGACGGCGGCCCTCTGGCTGACCTGCGGTGTGTTTGCCATCGGCTACCTGAAGGATCATAACCTGCGCCGGTTCTGTGTATTCTGGGCACTGACCCTGGCCGGTAATCTGGGGCTGGTGATGGCGCAGGACGTGGCCAGTTTCTACAGTTTTTTCGCACTGATGACTTTTGCCGGTTATGGCCTGGTGGTGCATGAAGGCACCGAGCAGGCCAACCGCGCCGGCAGGGTGTATCTGGCCATGGCGGTGGTGGGCGAAATGGCCATTCTCGCGGGCCTGCTGATGGCTGTGCAGCTGGCGGGCAGTGGCTTGCTGATGGATCTGCCGGCAGCTATCGCCGTGGCCGACCGGCGCTGGCTGATCATGCTGCTGTTGTTGGCAGGATTCGGGGTGAAGGCCGGTTTGCCGTTGCTGCATTTCTGGCTGCCGCTGGCCCATCCGGTGGCCCCGACCCCGGCCAGTGCTGTGCTCAGTGGTGCCATGATCAAGGCCGGCTTGCTGGGCTGGCTGGTGACCTTGCCGTTCGGGGAAGTGTCGTTGCCGGCCTGGGGTGATGCGCTGGTGATGGTCGGAGCCGTAGGCGCTCTTGGCGGCGCCGCACTGGGTCTGCTACAAGCGCGCCCGAAAGCAGTGTTGGCATATTCCAGCATCAGTCAAATGGGGCTGATGACCCTGATGGTGGCCGCGGCACTGGCCAGTAGTGAACATTCAGTGGTTATCTTTGCGGTCGTAGCCCTGTATGTGCTGCATCACGGCCTGGCCAAGGGCAGCCTGTTCCTGTCAACGGCCATGGCTCTGCCACCCGGGCGCTGGCAACGTTGGGCTATGTGGCTGTTCATTGCTTTGCCTGGTCTGGCGCTGGCGGGGCTGCCGTTTACCAGCGGCGCCATGGCAAAACTGGCGATGAAGGATGTGCTGAAGCCGTCGGGCCTGGGTTTCACGCTGGCAGCTTACTTGCCGGCCCTGATGACCGCCGGTGCCATTGCCACCATGTTGTTGATCTGGCGTTTTCTTTGGGCTTTTGGCGCGGATGCCCGAACCGGCACCAATTCCCCGGGGCTCTGGCTGGGCTGGGCTTCGGCGACTGTCTCGAGCCTGTTGCTGTTCTGGTGGTTGCCATTACCGCCCGGTTTGCCCGTCAAACCCTGGTTTGCGGTTATGCAAGCACAGGCCTGGAGCCTGCTTTGGCCGGTGCTTGTGGCCACGCTTCTGGCTGGCGTGGCCTGGCAGATTGCCCAGCGGCGTAAGTAAACGCCCCGTGTCCGGGCGACGCGCATGCATACCGCCTGTGATAAAGTGGCGCGAGTGATTTCATTCTGGTAACGGAGGCCTTTGTGCTGGAACGCCTGCAAAATCGGTTGGGTCTGCAGACGATACCCGGAATCTTTTTTACTTCCGCGGGTATTGCAGCGCTATTCGTTGTTCTTGCGGTTCCCTTTGATCAGCAGGTTGCTGACAGCTTTGGTGTTCTGACTGGCTGGGTCGCCCGCAACCTTGGCTGGTTTTATATTCTGGCGGTCAGTTCGCTATTGATCTTCCTGCTTGGCCTGGCGGTGAGCCGCTATGGCAACATTCGTCTGGGCGCCGATGACAGCCGTCCTGATTATTCCAACCTGACCTGGTTCACCATGCTGTTTGCCGCCGGCATCGGCACTATTCTGATGTTCTGGGGTGTGGCCGAGCCGGTTTCCCATTTCGCCAATCCACCGTTTGAAGGCGTGCAACCGGGCTCGGAACGGGCCGCCAGCGACGCCATGACGGTTGCGCTTTACCACTTCGGCCTGCATACCTGGACCATCTTTGCCATGCCAGGGCTGGCGATCGGCTACTTCGCCTATCGGCACAACCTGCCCATGCGTATCAGCAGCCTGTTCTATCCGATACTCGGGGAGCGGGCCTTCGGGCCCTGGGGCTGGGCGGTGGATGTCATTGCCGTGCTCGGCACTCTGTTTGGCGTGGCGACCTCCCTGGGGCTGGGGACACTGCAGTTGAACAGTGGTCTGAACTATCTGTTTGGCATACCGTCCACCGGTCTGGTTCAGGTAATCTTGATTGCGGTCATTACCAGTATCGCCGCTACCTCGGTGGCTCTCGGGCTGGATAAGGGGGTGCGCCGGCTATCCCAGCTCAACATTGTGCTGGCCATTGCGTTGCTTGCGTTCGTGCTCACTGTTGGGCCAACCGTATTCATTGCCGAAGGGATGGTTCAGAGCGTGGGGGACTATCTTGATGCCCTGCCTTGGTTGGCCTTCTGGACTCAAACGTTCACCGAAACCGACTGGCAACGGAAGTGGACCCTGTTCTACTGGGCCTGGACCATTTCCTGGGCGCCTTATGTCGGCATTTTTATCGCCCGGATTTCACGGGGGCGGACCATTCGTGAATTTGTCGCCGGTGTTTTGTTCGCCCCCACCGCCTTTACCCTTGTGTGGTTCGGCATTTTCGGGTTGTCTGCCATCCAGGTCGAAATGAGTGGTCAGGTAGCGCTGGCCGAGCAGGTGCAGCAGGATCCTTCCGTCGCCATTTTTGCGTTTCTGGACGCACTTCCGCTGGCCGGGGTGGCATCCGCTCTGAGTGTGGTGATCATCGTTATTTTCTTCACCACATCGTCAGATTCGGCCTCGCTGGTGATTGATATGCTGACCCGGAGGGATGATCAGCCCTCCCTGGTGCGTCAGCGGATTTTCTGGGCGCTGGCGCAGGGCGTCATTGCCGCTACCTTGTTGCTGGCCGGTGGGCTGGACGCCCTGCAGAACGTGATCACCTCACTCGGGCTGCCCTTCTGCATCTTGTTAATTTTCATGGCGGTGGCGCTGTTCCGGGCGCTTCAGGCCGATTACCGCGGCTACAGTATGGATGAACTGGTCCAGGGACGGGCCTTCCCGGAAGTGGAGGCTACTTCCGACACCAAACAGGAGAGCGAGTATGTATCGGAAACTGTTGATCGCCATTGATCCGGAAGACGACGGCGAGGGTAAGCGTGCCCTGGAAGCCGCCATGGATCTGTTGGCCGAGGATGGTGAGTTGCACCTCGCCAGTGTTTACAGTCCGGGCGGAGGTGGGTTCTTCCCGCATGTAACGGAAGCTGCACCGGAGCAGAAAGAGGCTGAGGTTCGGGAGGTGCTGGATCTACTTGTACGAAAATATCTGCCATTGAACCGAAACGCGAGCTTGCATGTGATCGCAGGCAGCGCCGGCGAAAAGCTGGTGGGGTTGGCGGGCCAGCTCTGTGCCGACCTGATGCTATTGGTATCCCGCGGAGGAGGTGGTTACTGGCCGTTGCGCCGGGCGACGGTGGAGCATGTCTCGGTTAACTCACCCTGTCCGGTACTTGTGCTGCCGTCGCTGGAAAAGGTCGAGCCGGGAAAAGGTGAAGAAAACAGCTAAGCGATGCCCATGACTGACAGAACGGTAAATGACGGTTCCCCTGCTGTATTTATGCATCGGCTTTGGCTGTTCTCACGCCAGGTATTGCGCCACTTTTTTCGCAACCGGGGGATTCTGCTGGCAGGGGGGGTTGGTTACAACGTTCTGTTATCAGCGGTGCCCCTGCTAGCCATGCTGGGGGTTCTGCTGACGCGCGTGGTGGAAGAGGAACAGCTGCTGGAGGTTATGTCGATCCAGGCTCAGCACTTTGCGCCCGCCCACGCGGACGTGTGGTTGGAGGCGGTGCGGGCGTTCATGGAATCGCGGGATATCATCGGAATTGCGGGTCTTCCGGTGCTGCTGTTCTTCAGTTCGTTCGCTTTCCGGATGCTGGAAGACTCGATTGCCATTATCTTCCACCGCCCGGATAATCCCCGGCGCAGTTTCTGGCTCTCAGCCGCGCTGCCCTATGCCTTTATGCTGGTGCTGGGTATTGGCCTGCTTACGTTAACCTTGCTGTTTGCTTTCATCGATACGCTTTACCAGGCGCCGGGCATTCTGCTTTACCTTCTCAGCTTTGTCAGCGTCTTTATTATGTTCAGCGCCATCTACAAGGTGCTTCCCACTGTACGTATATCGCCACGTAGGGCCGTGGTTGGCGGGCTGGTCGCGGCCATTCTGTGGGAAGCGACCCGGCTGGTCATGATGTACTACTTCCTCAATATCTCATTCGTCAATGTGGTCTACGGATCACTGGCAACCATTATTGTCCTGCTGATCAGTCTGGAGGTCGGCTCCATCATTCTGCTGTTGGGAGCCCAGGTTATTGCAGACCTGGAGCTCAGTGAACGAGCAGGTTTGCCGTGGTATGTCAGGCTGGACTGACGGCAGCCAAGGTCAATGCTCAGCGTGAAGCTGGGGTCGGGCTGGCGGCCACTCCGGTACTGCTAACGCAGTCAGTCAAATAGCGATAACTGATCATCCCTTGCATTCTTCGCACCCGCTGGCCGCTTCTGCACGGGTCCTTTACGGCTGCCATGCTGCTTTAGTACGCGGCTGGTTTCTTGTTGGCTGACATGCTGCTTGCGAAAGTCTCCGACCGCCTTGCGAGCCGCGCGGGCTGCCTGCTCATGGTCGCAGACCGGAGCAATGTAGGTGTTGCCACCGAACCGCGTCTTCTGGGCGGGCGTCATCAGCCATGGGGTGTGGATCATTTCGGTGGGTACCCCGGCCAGTTCCGGAATCCAGCGGCGGATGAATTCACCGTCCGGGTCCAGTTTCTGGCTTTGCAGCACCGGGTTGTAGATCCGCAAGGCATTAATGCCGGTCAGGCCCGATTGCATCTGGGTCTGGGAGTAATGAATGCCCGGCTCGAAATCGGTAAACCATCGCGCCAGGTGCAGGGCCGGGTCACGCCAGTGCAGCCATAACTGATAACTGGCCACCGCCATTAGCATCGCCCGCATCCGGAAATTGAGCCAGCCGGTGTGTTGAAGGCTGCGCATGCAGGCATCCACCAACGGCCAGCCAGTCTGGCCTTGCCGCCAGCGCTGTAGACGCTCCGAGTGATTCGGTCCGGTTTTCAGGCCTTCCAGTTCCCGGTGCATGGCGCGAAATTCCAGCTCCGGCTCGTCTTCCAGTTTCTGGATAAAGTGACAATGCCAGTGCAGGCGAGAGCGGAAGCTGGTCAGACTTTTCTTTTTGCGCGGCAGACTGTTGCGGTGCTCGCCGGCCGCTTTGGCGCCCTGATACACCTCGCGCAGACTGACGGAACCGTAGGCCAGGTGCGGACTCAGGCGCGAGCAGGCCCGGACAGCCGTAAGCGGGCTGGAGATGTTGTACTGATAGCCGACACAGCGCCGTTCCAGGAAAGATGCGAGCAGTTTTTCGCCCCGCAGGCTGCCGCCCGCCTGCCGGTCCGGACAGTGGTCGGGCAGGGCGAAGTCTGGTGCGGAGGTGTCCTGTTGTGGAAGCTGGCCTGTGACGATGCCCGGAATCACCGTCGGGGCACTCAGCACCGGTTGGCGCATCAGCTGGCTCCAGGCTTTGTCCCAAACATCCCGGTCTTTCAGCCGGCGCACCACGCCAAACTGGTTCCACTCCCGGAACTCCACCTGATGTTCAGAACACCAGCCGATAACGCGCTGGTCGCGTTCGAAGGTCCATTGCCCACCGGTTTCCTGGTGGCAGAACACGCGCTCAACCGAGTGGCTTGCCTTGAGCTGCTTGAGCGCGTCATCAACCGACCCACGCATCACCACCAGTTGGCTGCCGGTTTTGCGTAGTTGCTGGTCGAGGTCGTCCAGGGAGTCCCGGATAAAGTGCCACTGGCGAGCGCTGGTGTCGGGCTGCTGCCAGTAGTCGTCCTCAATCACGTATAACGGAATCACCGGCTCTCCCAGGGCGGCGGCGGCCACCAGTGGGGCATGATCGCGGGTACGAAGATCCCGCTTGAACCAGACTACCGTAGTCATGATTGCCCACTCCGGGAGCGCCGGCAGCGCTCGCTGCAGTAGCGGACGTTGTCCCAGTCTTTTGCCCATTTCTTGCGCCAGGTAAACGGGCGCTGACAAACCGGGCAGATTTTTTCAGGCAGGTGAGGTTTTTTGTGCATTGGCGGTTTTTACGTTTTACTTCAGAAGCAACTTTGGAAGATATACGTGACTGATGTGTGGAAGGTTTTCTTATGGCCAGATTCAATGAAGGGTTACGCCCCCATCGGTGCTGATCTTTGACTGGCACGGCACCTTGGTGGACACGCTGGACGCCATGTACCACGCGGTGGATGACATGCTGCCGGACTTCCAATCCCTGGGCCTGATGGAGTGCATGGTAGCGCCGGAAGACAGCAAAACCCCGGAAGACGCCCGGTTGGTGGCCTACGTTCGGGAGTTCGCGAAATTGCATCCGAAGGTTAAAGCTGACCGAAAAATCTCCCGCACCGACATCTTTGAAGTGCTGTTTGGTGACGATCAAGACGCCAAGCAGATTGCTCACAAGGCGTTCAATCACCATTATCGGACTCACTACGGCACCGTAAAAGCCTTTGAGCCGAGAGTCCGGGAGGTACTGCAAGGCCTGCACCGGCTTGGCATTCAGGTGGGTGTGATCACCAGCCGGGATCGGGAGTTCTTCGAGCACGAACTGGCGGCGGTGCAGAAACTGGATTATCCGCCGGGCCCCAGTGTGTGGTATGTGGGGGATTCAACCACCGATGTGATCGCCGCCAAACGAGCCGGGATGACCTCGGTGTTTTTTAACGGTGCGCAGTGGGATCTGCCCTGGCTGAACCGGATTTTCCCCGGCACTCACAAACATCCGGACAAACCGGACGTGGTGGTGAATGACTTTTCAGAATTCTGGGCGTTGGTGCTGGCGTGCGAGGTGGGGCCACCTTGAGTGATTACTCAGAGGCCTAAAACGGCGCGGTTTCCGTCGTTCTTTCTCGGGCGGACTGATCGAAGTTGTGTAATGCCTCTTCGATGGCAAGGCCCAGTACCAGTACGCCCTCAACGCCGTTGTTCGGTTCGTGCAAGGGTATCGGCACGCTGACCGTGATCTGGAACTGTGTGGTGGAGGCGTCGTACCGAATCGGGGAGATCCAGAGATCGGCTTTGCGCTCGAATCCCCACGCGGTTTCTGCGGCAACTTCCTGAAACTTGGGCTCGTCGCCCTGCCAATAATCCGAAGACAACTGGCTCATAGCCACCAGGGCGCCCTTGTGATCGGTCAGCAGAATCTCGGTGACCATTCCGGCATGATCCGCCTTCCAGCGCCTCAGGTTTTCTGACGCCGGCAGAGCCAGAATCTCGCTGGCCAGGGGTGTCGGTTGCTGGGGTGCCAGCGCCTGCCAGATGGTGTCCTCGGTAAGTATGTCAGTGAAGGTGTCAAACCCTGGTCTCTGATGGATCGCCTGGGCCAGGTCCACTTCGCTCATAAGGTCCAGGATCAGGCGATTGGCGACAATGGCAAGGTGTTGTTGTTCCTCTTGCGTCAGTTGCATGTGCGCGCCCATGCAATCTGGCAGTTGCCGGTTGAACCGGGACAGAAAGTCGGGGCGTTTAGTGGCAAAGTGGTTATTCAGATACAAATGCAGGGGGGCATAGCGCAGGAACGTGCTTTCAAGTGACCGCCCCAAAGATGGCCAATCCTGCTGGAGGGCCGCCATGACTCGCTGGTCCATCAAGGCGAGGTCGATCCTGTTGCGCCTGAGAAGGGCCGGCAACTGTTCGGCAAAGCGCACGGAAATGGACGGTTGAAAACCGTTCTGTATGAGCCAGGCTTCCTCATTGCTGCCACCGATAACGCCGATTTTTGCGGTGGCGGGTTCGGGGCGCGGACCCTGGTAAAACCAGTACCATTTTTCGAGGGCCACCGGGTGGCTGATCACGGCGGCTTCGTCCATTTCGGGGGACGGGTCGACGGCAAAATAACCATCGACCAGATTGCGCTGCAGGGTATAGCGGGCGCGAATCTGGGGCATCAGGCGAATGTGGATGCTGGCGCCGGCTCGGTCCATGGCACAGCGCACGGTGTCTACGGTCTCACCGATGACCTGGGGGCCATCAGGCGAGGGGTTGGCGTGCTGATAGGGTGGAGAATTAAAGGTGTATAAACTGACAACGATCTCATCGGCTGCGGCAGCCCGACAGACCACTGCAAGCAGTACGACAACGGTAAGCGCCCTGACAGACATGTCTTGCTCCAGCATCCAAGTTGCTGACAATGAATCAATGCCAGAAGCATAGCAGTCATATGGCTGCTTTTCCGTAAGCCTGCTTTTTTGGCCTGTTAAAGCTGTTCAATGTTCTTCAGCAGCCATTCACCGCGACTGAGAATGGCTTGCCGCCGTTCGTCCGGCTGCTTGTCCCAATTCCTGTACATCATGGTCATCCGCGGATTGTTGGCAAAATTATCCCGATGGCGGTCGATGAAATGCCAGTATAAGGCGTTGAATGGGCAGGCGCGTTCACCAGTGGCATCCTGCACCCGATAATGACAGTTCTGGCAATGATCCGACATACGATGGATGTACTTGCCACTGGCGGCATAAGGCTTGGAACCCAGGTAGCCGCCATCGGCATGCATTACCATGCCCAGGGTGTTGGGCAGCTCGACCCAATCGAAGGCATCAATATAAACAGCCAGGTACCAGTCGCAAATCTCCTCAGGTTTGATGCCTGCCAGCAGGGCAAAGTTACCGGTCACCATCAAACGCTGGATGTGGTGGGCATGGGCGTTGCGGGTGGTGGCATCGACTGCTTTGTGCACGCAGCGCATTTTGGTGTCGCCGGTCCAGTAAAACCAGGGCAGGGCGCGGGTATTGCCGAGCCGGTTTTCGCGGGCATAGTCGGGCATGTGCAGCCAGTAAATACCGCGCACGAATTCGCGCCAGCCGATGATCTGGCGCACAAAGCCTTCTACCGCATTCAGCGGTGCCCGGCCGGAGTACCAGGCTTGCACGGCCGCTTCGCAGGTGGTCACTGGGTCCAGCAGCCCGGTGTTCAGGTAAGGCGACAGAATGGAATGGAACAACCAGTCTTCTTTGTCAGACATGGCGTCCTGATAGTCGCCGAAGCAGGGCAGGGCAAAATCGATGAAGTGTTCCAGCGCCTGCTCTGCCTGCTCGCGGGTGACCGCAAAATGAAAGTCCTCGGTGGTGCCAAAGTGGTCGGTGAAATAGTCATTCACCAGTTGCAGAACGTCACGGGTAATGGCGTCCGGTTCCTCCCGGAAAGGCGCGGGCGCGGGCGGTTTGCCGGTCCACTTTTTGCGGTTGCTGGCATCAAAATTCCACTGGTCGCCTTCCGGTTTTCCGTCCGGAGTCATCAACAGTCCGGTTTTCTTGCGCATCTCGCGGTAGAAGAATTCCATGCGCAGCTGTTTGCGCCCTGTGGCCCACTGGGCAAACTCTTCTTTTCGGCAGACAAATCGGGTGTCCGGGCGGATTTCAACCGGTATGCCCAGCCGTTCATGCCACTGGCTGATCTGGGAGTGCAGCCGCCACTCACCGCATTCGGTGGTGATCAGCTTCTCCGGTTGATGCTCACCCGCGAGCCGGGCCACCACGCCCTCCAGGGACTGCTCGGGGTTGTCCGGATGATAGCCCTGGTAATGCACCCGCCATCCGTCTTGCTCCAGTTCTTGGGCAAAATGGCGCATGGCGCTGAAAATGAACGTCAGCTTTTTCTTGTGGTGATTGGTGTAGCTGGCCTCGTCGTAAACTTCAGCCATGACCACCAGGTCGTTGTCTTTGTCCGCTTGTTCCAGGGCAGACAGCTGGTGGCTCAGCTGGTCGCCGAGAATTAGAATCAGGTTGGCCATGCAGTCAGCTCCGGTCACGGGGTTTATCCTTAAGGGGTAGGCACAATACGCCATCGGCGCAAGGGTGGTTCAGTGCTCAGGCTGATACACTCCAGATGATACGCATCAAGTGGTGCCCGGGGCTCATAGGGCATAATGAGCGCATTCCGGCTTGCCGATCATTTCCGACCTTAGAGTTCTTACTATGGCTTCCAAGACCGCAGCAGAAAGCAACCTGCCCGCCTTTATCTGGGATGAGGCGCTGATCCGCCGCTATGATCTGAGCGGCCCCCGTTACACCTCGTACCCGACAGCGGTGGAGTTTACCCAAACCTACGGCATTGATGACATGGTCAAAGCTGCTGGCCGCAGCAAGGCTGCCGGAGGCCCCATCTCACTGTACACCCACCTGCCGTTCTGCGCGCACCTCTGTTACTACTGTGCCTGCAACAAGGTGATCACCAAAAAGCGCGACAAGGCCATGCCCTATGTCGAGCGGGTGCTGAAAGAGGCGGCTATCCAGTCCAGGCTGTTTGGTGCGGACCGGCCGGTGCAACAGCTGCACTGGGGCGGTGGTACACCGACTTTCCTGCCAAAGGATGTGATGCAGCACTTGATGGCTGGTTATGGTGAATTATTCAATCTGCAGTCCGGCGACGACCGTGATTACAGCGTCGAGATCGACCCACGGGAAGTGGACCAGGACACCCTGACGACGCTTTGGGAACTGGGCTTTAACCGCATCAGCCTGGGCGTGCAGGATGTGAACCCGGTGGTGCAGAAAGCGGTAAACCGCATCCAGCCCCGCGAAATGACCGAGGCGGTGCTGAATGAAGCGCGCCAGCTGGGTTTCCGCTCCATCAACCTGGACCTGATCTACGGCTTGCCGCACCAGACGCCGGAAAGCTTTGCCGAGACCCTGGATTCGGTGATCGAGCTGTCGCCAGACCGGCTCTCGGTGTTCAGTTATGCCCACCTGCCGGATCGGTTCTACCCGCAAACCCGGATTCAGCAGGACACCCTGCCGAGCCCGCAGCAGAAACTGACCATTCTGCACAACACCATCAACCGGTTGCTGGACGCCGGCTACGAATACATTGGCATGGACCACTTTGCCAAGCCGGACGACAGTCTGGCGGTGGCCCAGCGCGAAGGCCGGCTGCACCGGAACTTCCAGGGCTACACCACCCATTCGGATTGTGATCTGGTGTCACTGGGGGTGTCAGCCATCGGTCAGACCGACGATGCCTATTTCCAGAACAACCACGATCTGCCGTCCTGGGAAGCCGCCATTGACGCCGGCCAGCTGGCGATCATCCGGGGCGTTGGTCTGAGCCGGGATGACCGGATCCGTCGCTGGGTGATTGGCCAGTTGATCTGCCAATTCCGCCTGGATCGCACGCAGTTTACCGATCAGTGGGGCGAGGACTTCAATCGCTACTTCACTGATGAACTGAATCGCCTGACCCCGATGATTCAGGATGAGTTGATTGCCGACTCCGGCTCTGTCCTGCAAGTTCAGCCGGCGGGCCGCCTGTTGATTCGGGCCATTTGCCAGATTTTTGATATGTACCGTAAAGAGGGTGCCAGTCAGCGCTTCTCGCGGATTATCTGATCCCCGTTTCGGGGATTTGAACCAACAAGGGCTGCCATCTGGCAGCCCTTGTTGGTTTATGGCGGAGCGATTAACCGGCAACTTTGAATTCATTGGCCAGGTCTTGTAGCTGGCGAGCCAGTCGTGCCTGCTCCTGGGTGACCTGGGTAATCTCCTGTGAACCAGTCAGGGTCAGGATGGCGGCGTTACTAACGGACTCCATATTACCCGCCAGTTCCCGGGTAACCGCGACCTGTTCCTCTGACGCGGTGGCAATCTGGGTCGCCATGTCGGAAATGCCGTTGACGTCCATCAGGATCTCAGCGAAAGTTTTCTCCATTTCGGAGGCTTGTTCGCTGGTCTGATCCGCCAGTTTATGGCTGGCAATAATGGAACGGCTGGCGCTATCGGTGATGTTCCTGAAGCCGTTGATGATGTCCTCAATCTGAGTGGTGGATTCGTGAGTCTGGCGCGCCAGGGTACGAACCTCATCCGCCACCACTGCGAAACCCCGGCCATGCTCGCCGGCCCGTGCTGCCTCAATGGCCGCGTTCAGGGCCAGCAGATTGGTCTGGTCGGCCACTTTCCGGATCACCTCCATCACTCCGCTGATGGAGCCGCTGCGTTCTTCCATCTCTTCGATCACCTGGTTCACTTCCTGAACCGATTTTGCCAGGGTGCGGATCTGGGACACGCTGGCGTGCAGCACCTGTTCCCCGGTCTGGCTTCTCTCCATGGCCCGGCTGGAGGCATCGGCCACCTGCTGGGTATTGCGCGAAATTTCCTCAGACGTCGCCGACATCTCTTCGGTGGCAGCCGCCACCTGCTCAATCTGCTGTTGCTGGTTTTTGATCTGGCCCGAGTTCTGGCCGGCGGTTGAGCTGGTTTCCTCGGTGGCGGTGGCCAGTTGCACGCTGGCTTTGTCGATCTGCAACAGGGCTTCGCTGAACCGGCCGAACAGTTCGTTAATGGCTTTGGCAATGGTGCCGGTTTCGTCCTTGCTGGAAACCGGAATGTGTTGGGTCAGATCCTTGTTGTCCATGGCGTAGCGAACGCCAGACAGCAGGGCTGACACCTGAGTGTGGATGGCATGGATGATTACCATCATCAGGATGATAACCAGAACAATGGCGCCACCGGCAATCGCAAACGCGCCAATCAGGGCGGTTCTGGCAGTGGCGACCGCTTCGGCAGCGGCCTCTTCTACCTGGGCCAGCATCTGCGAGCGGGTGCTGTTGATGGCCTCGATACGCTGAGTGGCGCTACGGAACCATTCACCAGGCTCAAGGGCGTACATCCCGGAAGGGCTGCTGAGCAGGGTTGCACGCTGCGCCTGAAACTCCCGGCTGACCGGGAGCTGCGCCAGTTGGGCAATGTCTGCCCGGATGGCTGAGCCTGCCGGCAACAGACTGGTGGCAGCGTTAAGGTAGGCATCCTGTTGTCCGCTCATGCCGGTAACGCGGCCCAGGGTGGCCAGATCAAAATCGCCGGACCGAATTAATGCGGCACCGTTGGCGCGCTCTCGGCCTGCCATCTCGGCGGCTTCCGCCAGGGCAGAGTAACTGTTGATCTGCCGGGTGAGGTTCGCATCAGTTGATCGCCGCACCAACAAGGGGACGCGGTCTACCATTTCCATGATCATGGCGGTATAGCGGGTGGCCGATTCCGCCCCGTTAATACTGCGCATATCGATAGTCTCGCGCAGGTCGTTTAACCCGGCCAGCTGTTGCTCGAGGCGTGAGATACTGGCTTGAATCTCATCGTCAAATTCAGCGTCGGATGATAGTGCCTCAAGGCCCGTGCGGTAGTTGCGCAGGCTGCGGTCGGTGTCCTGGCGCTGTTCGTTAAGGTCGCGACGGGGTTGTTGCTCACCGTTGGAGCCCGCTGCACTGGACAGCACCACGGCTGAACGGCCGCGTTCCTTTTGTAGGGATTCCACAAGCGGGTCGCCCAGCTCTGCCAGGCTCACCATGGCCTGCAGTTGGCGCATGCTGCTCAGATCGTCAGCATTGCGCGAAATACTGAACGCGGCAAAGAAAAGGATCACCAGCAATGCCGGTAGCACCAGAGTGATGAGCTTGCCTCTCATGGACAGGTTGTTGAGGAATAACATGGGAGATCCTTTTCACTGAAATGTGTGGCTATTGTGGGCCAGTGTCACCGGCGTGAGAATTCGCAGGTTGGGGTAGCTGTGGAGGTAGTCTCAGCTCTGTAAGCTGTTGTAAAGTGTTGTTAAGTTAATGATTTATATCAACAAACTAAAGGGTATAGGTAATGGTGCGGAGAGTACCACCTCAGAGGTAGCTCAAGCCCTTGGTGTGCCAGCGAACAGACCGGGCCAGGGGCTGGCGCTAGTTTGATCATGAAACCATAATCATGAGAGGGCGTCGCCCTACACGCTCGTGGTTTGATGATGGGCCTGACAGGAGCAAATCGTTATGCTGGAAACAATTGCCGTCATTCTCGTGGTGCTTTGGATTTTAGGTTTGGTAACGTCCTATTCCATGGGCGGGTTTATTCATATTCTGCTAGTGGTCGCGATTGTCGTCATTCTGGTGCGGGTAATCCGGGGGCGAAGTTTGTAACCTTCTGATTCTCAAGCTGATAAAGGTCAAGGCATGTCCTGTGGGAGTGGCGGTATGGTAACGCCACTCTTGCAGTGGAGAATGCCATGGAACTTGTCTGCCCTGCCGGTAGCCTGCCCGCACTGAAAACCGCCGTGGATAACGGCGCAGACGCGGTCTATTTCGGTTTCCGCGACAGCACCAACGCCCGCCAGTTTGCCGGCTTGAACTTCAATGAAAAGCGCGCAGGGGAGGGCATTGACTACGCCCACGCCAAAGGCAGTCGGGTATTTTGCGCCATCAACACCTACCCGCAGCCAGACGGCTGGGAGCAGTGGAAAGGTGCGGTGGACCGTGCCGCAGGATTGGGTGTGGACGCCATCATCCTGGCCGACATGGGCCTGCTGGATTACGCCGCCAACAAATACCCTCATATCCCAAGGCATCTGTCTGTGCAGGGCTCTGCCACCAGTCATGAGGCCTTGTCGTTCTACAAGGACAACTTCGATATCCGCCGTGCCGTGCTGCCCCGGGTGCTTTCGCTGGATCAGGTCAGGAACGTGGCCAAACACAGCCCGGTCGAGCTGGAGGTGTTTGCTTTCGGCAGCCTGTGCATCATGGCCGAAGGCCGGTGCTATCTGTCTTCCTATTTAACCGACGAATCCCCCAATACCCGGGGCGCCTGCTCGCCGGCCAAAGCCGTGCGCTGGCAGGAGACGCCGCAGGGGCTGGAATCGCGCCTGAACGATGTCCTGATCGACCGCTATGGCCCTGGCGAATCTGCCGGTTACCCCACTTTGTGCAAAGGTCGCTTTGAGGTTGAGGGCAGCGTCTACCACGCCATTGAGGAGCCGGTCAGCCTGAATACCATGGATTTGCTGCCGGAATTGCAGCAGCTGGGCATCAGTGCGGTGAAGATTGAAGGCCGTCAGCGCAGCCCGGCCTACATTGCCGATGTCGCCCGCACCTGGCGCCAGGCGCTGGATGAATTGAGCGCTCACCCGGACAGGTTCACGATCGACGCCGAATGGCGCAACACTCTGGCCGGTCTTTCCGAAGGTGGCCTGACCACCCTGGGCGCGTACCATCGCAAGTGGAAATAAGGTTCTGCGATCATGATGAAGCTATCCCTCGGGCCGATCCTGTGGTTCTGGTCCAAACAAAGCGTTTTCGATTTCTACGCCAAGGCCGCCGAGTGGCCGGTGGATACCATCTACCTGGGCGAGGTGGTTTGCTCCCGCCGCCGCGAACTGAAACCGGATGACTGGCTGGAACTGGCCCGGGATCTGAAGGCCTGTGGCAAGAATGTGGTGCTCTCCACCCTGACCCTGGTTGAATCGGAAGCCGACTTGCGGCGATTGCGCCGGTTCTGCGAGCAGGACGAGTTTCTGGTCGAAGCCAACGACCAGAGCGCCCTGCAGGTGGCGATCCGCAACAACCTTCCGTTTATCACCGGCCCGTCCATGAACATCTACAACACCGCCACTCTGAAGATCCTGGCCAAACAGGGGCTGCAGGGCTGGAACCTGCCGGTAGAGCTAGGCAAGGAAACCTTGGGGCAGTTGATCAGCGAACTGGAACGCGAAGGCCTGGATCTGCCCGCCGAGGTGTTCTCCTGGGGCTTTCTGCCCCTGGCCTGGTCATCGCGCTGCTTCACCGCCCGCCATTACAATCTGCCCAAAGACAACTGCGAGTTCCGCTGCCTCGAGCATCCGGATGGCATGGAGCTGCGTTCCCGCGAAAATCAGGAGCTGTTCCGTCTCAACGGCGTTTCGACCCTGTCTGGCGCCCGCTATGACCTGATGCGGGAGCTGCCGGATATGGCGCGCATGGGGGTGTCGACCATCCGGTTGAGCCCGGAACATCAGGGTATGGATGAAGTAATACAGCGCTTCGATCAGGTGCGTCGTGGGGAATCACCGGCTACCAATCCGCTGCAGCTGGTGGAGGCACCACCGTGCAACGGCTACTGGTACGGCAAACCGGGGATGGAGCTGGTGGGCAAATAGAGGTTCGTAAAACCATTTCAAGGCTGGTTCCGCATCGTGCTTCATTTCACCACTCAAGCCTCGGTCAGTTCAGCGTTGGTAGGTGCAGGCTGCTTCTACCTGCATATCCGTGTTTCGTTCATAAAGAACTAAAATAAATAAATGTTATCGTTGAGTTCTAATTTAGACCGCTATATAGTTTCTGTGTCCTGGAAAACCACAATATGTTGTGTTTGTGGTGGGAATCCGGTGAAACTCCGGAACTGACGCGCAGCGGTATTGGGGAACGAGCGTGGCACATTGACACTGGCGGCACGCCGGGAAGTCGCCACGCAAGGCCGAATCTCACGATTCACGCTCCTGAGTCCGAAGACCTGCCAGGGCAACATGCACTGCACCTTCGCGACTCAGGGTGAACAGTTGGTCAAGCCTCGGCCCTGGTTGCCCATGCGTGATCTCCTGTGTTCGCGAAGGTTCTACAGACCTGACGCGATTCCAGGAGGAACAACATGCTCGCCAAGACCACCTCAGAAACTGCCGATCCGTCCTTGCTGGACATCTCGGCCACCGTTAGTGAATACCTGCACCGCAGCGACTGGCGGGTAAACGCCAACGCCAACCAAGGCTACTCCCTCGGCGGCCTGATTCTGAACACCGCTGGCAAGGTGATTGCCAACTACTGGCTGAACGAGGTGTATACCCCGGAAATCGGCCAGGCCCATCGTGATGCTGACCTGCACATTCATGATCTGGATATGCTCAGCGGCTACTGTGCCGGCTGGTCCTTGCGCACGCTGCTGCACGAGGGCCTGAACGGTGTGCCAGGCAAGGTGGAAGCGGGCCCGCCAAAGCACCTCTCAAGCGCCATCGGCCAAATGGTCAACTTTCTCGGCACTCTGCAGAACGAATGGGCTGGGGCCCAGGCCTTCAGCTCCTTCGACACTTACCTGGCGCCGTTTATCCGCAAGGACCTTTTGGACTACTCCACCGTGCGCCAGTGCATCCAGGAATTTGTCTACAACCTGAACGTGCCATCCCGCTGGGGCACTCAGACGCCTTTTACCAATATCACCTTCGACTGGGTGTGCCCGGACGACCTGCGGGAACAGATACCGATTATTGCCGGTGAGGAAATGCCGTTCAGCTATGGTGATTTGCAGGTCGAGATGGACATGATCAACCAGGCCTACATTGAGGTGATGACCGCAGGCGACAGCAAGGGCCGGGTGTTCACCTTCCCGATCCCCACCTACAACATCACCCGGGATTTCAACTGGGAATCCGACAACGCCCTGCGATTGTTTGAGATGACGGCCCGTTACGGTCTGCCGTACTTTCAGAACTTCCTCAATTCCGACCTGGAACCCAACATGGTGCGCTCCATGTGCTGCCGTCTGCAGCTGGACCTTCGGGAACTGCTCAAGCGCGGCAATGGCCTGTTCGGCTCTGCGGAACAGACCGGTTCACTGGGAGTGGTTACCGTTAACTGTGCCCGGCTGGGCTACCTGTATAAAGGCGACGAGCCGGCGCTGTATGCCCGCCTGAATGAACTGATGGATCTGGCCCGGGACAGCCTGGAAACCAAACGCCAGAAGATTGGCCGGCTGATGGTGGAAGGCTTGTTTCCTTACACCAAACGCTATCTGGGCACCCTCAGAAACCACTTCTCTACCATCGGTGTGAATGGCCTGAACGAAATGATCCGCAACTTTACAGGCGATCAGGAGGATATCAGCAGCGAACAGGGCCGGGCCTTTGCGCTGGAGCTGCTGGACCATGTGCGGGAGCGGATGAAGCAATACCAGGAAGAAACCGGCCATCTATATAACCTGGAAGCCACCCCGGCCGAAGGCACTACCTACCGGTTCGCCAAGGAAGACCAAAAGCGGTTTGCTGACATCCTGCAGGCAGGCACTCCGGACGCCCCCTATTACACCAACTCCAGTCAGCTCCCGGTGGGTTACACCGATGATCCGTTTGAAGCCCTGACCCTTCAGGACGAACTGCAAACCCGCTACACCGGCGGCACCGTTCTGCACCTGTACATGCGCGAACGCATCAGCGATGCCGCTACCTGCGGCCGCTTTGTGAAAACGGTGCTGGAGAATTACCGGCTGCCGTACATCACAGTCACGCCCACTTTCTCGATCTGCCCGGTGCACGGTTACCTGAACGGTGAACACGAATTCTGCCCGAAATGCGACGAACTGTTGCTGGCCGGGCAGTCACAGTCGGCAACGCCCGGCACTTTCCCAACAAGTGAAGAAGGAGTTCAGCATGGATAACCAGAAACTTCCCGATGACAGCCAACGCCAGCGCTGCGAGGTGTGGACCCGGGTAATGGGCTACCACCGCCCGGTCTCGGCCTTCAACAAAGGCAAGCAGTCTGAGCACCGCGAACGCACCCACTTCCGGGAGCGTTGAAATGACTGCGGATAGCCTGGTGATCGGAGGCATGGCTGCCTTCTCCACCGTCGATTATCCGCAACACCTGGCGGCAACCCTGTTCCTGCAGGGCTGCCCCTGGCGTTGCCATTACTGCCACAACCCGCATTTGATACCACTGCAGCCCGGTGATGAAACAATCACCTGGCAGCAGGCCCGCCGGCACCTGAAAAGCCGACAGGGATTGCTGGAGGCGGTGGTGTTCAGTGGCGGCGAACCGACCATCCAGAAAGCCCTGCTACCGGCCCTGCAGCAAACCCGCGAACTGGGTTTCCGCAACGGACTGCACACCGGTGCCCCGCACCTGAAGTTGCTGGAGCCGCTGCTGCCCTGGCTGGACTGGGTAGGGCTGGATATCAAGGCCTTGCCCTCCGATTATGAAATCATCACCACCAATCGCCACGCCGGACCGGAGAGCTGGGCCGCCATTGAGGCTTTGCAGAAGGCCGGTGTGGATTTCGAATGCCGGATGACCTGGCATGGAGCTCTGCAGTTACCGGAACAGGTGATCACTGTGGGGGTGCGGCTGGCGGATCAGGGCGTCCGTCGGTTTGCCGTGCAGATTGCACGAACTGACCAAATGCTGAATGACTTCATAGGGGCAGGGTACCTGAGTGCGGAAGACAAGCAGCGGGTACAGAATACACTCACGCCATTCTTTGAAACCCTGAATATCCGGGACTAGGCTGGAAAGTTCACGCATACATCAGAGAGCGTGCCTATGGAGATTCGCCTGAAAAGAGCGTACGACACCGCCGCCCGCTCAGACGGTCCACGCATACTGGTGGATCGCATCTGGCCCCGGGGGGTGGCCAGGGAAGATGCCAACATTGCCCACTGGTTGAAAGGGCTGTCACCGTCTACGGAATGGCGCAAATGGTTCAACCATGACCCGGATAAATGGTCGAAGTTTTGCGAGCGCTACCTGAAAGAGCTCCAGTCCGACGATGCCGCCAAGGATACCGAGCACAACAATGCCGTGGCACTTCGGAATTTTGTTCTGAACGACCGGTGTTGAATGTGTCCGCCAATGGTGCTGCCGAGCTGGTGCGGTTTGCGCACCGGCTTTCGGCCAGTGTCATGATTGATGTTGCTGAAAAGTGATTTGTGTCATTGCCAGTGAGGGATAATCGGTAAATGGTATGTCTTTATTTCCTCAAAGAGGTGCGCTATGACAATTAATGAAGGTCTTCGTCTGATGGCAGGCGTGTTCACCCTGATCTCCATCCTGCTCGCCCACTATGTAAGCCCCTATTGGCTGCTGTTTACCGGCTTTATTGCCCTTAATCTCATTCAGTCTGCGTTCACCAAATGGTGTCCGGCCATGGTGATCCTCAAGAAGATCGGCCTGAAAGAGGAAAAACCGGTTAACTGACCGGCCTTTCGGGAAATGTGCAGGCTGCGCCCCTTATCGTTTGCTGATGATCATCGGCAGGTAACTGAAGCCGCCAGTCGGGAATCCCGCCCGTTCAGGCTGATCCCCGAGCGCAGGTTCCAGTGTGTCGACAGCGGAAAGAAATTCCTCCATCAGTACCCGGAGCTCCATCCTGGCCAGAGGCGCCCCCGGGCAAACGTGAACGCCGGCGCCGTAAAGCAGATTATGGTCACGGTTCTTGCGTGGGCAAAATGCATCGGGGTCGCCAAAGGCTTCCTCGTCCCGGTTGGCGGAGGCCCACAGAATGGTGATTGTCTCGCCTGCCGGAATCTTTCGGCCGCCGATCTCTACGTCCCTGGTTGTTACCCGGCGATTCGACATCAGTGGCGCGTCCAAACGCAGTATTTCATCAATCGAGTCTGACAACTCACGGGTATCGTTGGCAAGGCTCTGCCTGAGGTCGGGGTGTTCGGCCAGGTAGCTCAGGAGAATGGATACGCTGGCGCTGATGGTGCCCAGTTCACCAACTGTCCAGTTCCGCAGAAGGCTTGTGAGCTCTTTATCGGTCATGGCGCGGCCATTGACGGTCTCTTCCATCAGCGAGGTGGTGACGTCTCTCGGGGCGTTGGCTCCGGCCTGGCGTCGGGTTTCCAGCAGATCGTGAATATAGCCGTCAAACTCATGGGCAACTTCAGCCATGGCCTGCCGGTCACGGGCGAGGGTGGCCTGGTGATTTTTCAGTACCCATTCTCTCAATGGTTCGTGCAGGGAGTCGGGCCACCCCATAAACGCGCACTGTATCTGCAGGGCAAAGGCTCGGCTGAACCTTTCGACCACATCGAAGGGCTGACCGTCGGGCAGGCTATTGACAAGGTTGCGGGCAATGCTCCGACAGGCTGGCTCGAATTCGCTCATTGCCTGTTGAGAGAAGTAGGGCTCGATTACCTGTCGATAGGGGGTGTGTTCAGGTGGGTCCATGCCATTGGGGACCGAAAGATGGCTGGATGCCGCACTGCTGAATGTCTGGTGATCTTCCAGAACCCGCATGACATCGTCGTGCCTGAAGAGAGACCAGTGCTGGTAATCACTCCAGGCGACCGGGCACTGAGCGCGCATGCTATCGTAAGCCCGTATCTGATCACCCAGAACCTCGTCGGCGCGGGGGTTCCAGTCAGGTTTGCGCGGATTGTTGGCCATTGCTAATCCTCGGGACAAAAACGAACCCCCAAGGTTATCAGTTGGTCAGCCTGGTTTCTTGAAGATAAGTCAATTTGTGTCAGGTCAAATGGCATAAATCAAGATGTGAGGTCTTCAATTGTTCTTATTGTGTTTGTTCAATGCCTTTGTCAAATCAACGGTTGTATCGTTTGGGCCGTAATGTACATGGCAGACTGGAGGTAGAAGCCGGGATCTACTGTACGCTGGGCGTGCGTGCGGGTTCACTGAGCCGCTACGGATTCGTACATGTCGGTAATTGCTTCCATTTTCTCCAGAATGGATTCAGTCGTTACTTGAATGATGAACGGAACATAGCGCCCATCTTCGCTTAGTTGGAATCCGGAGTGTGAGAACCTCCATTGGGCAACCACGTCGTCCAGCGAATTATTGATTTCGTCGGTGTTGATGTGGGAAGCGGTGAGATGTTGCAATGCCTCATCGAAATCGCTGATCGCTTGTTCAAACGATACTCTCAGTGGCTTATCGTTTACTTGCCAGCTGTGGGCGGTGTACAACATGCCAATTCTTTGCGATAACATGCGTTGGCGTCCGGACAGGTTTATCAGCTCACCCTTTTTGTTGCCGGAATGAACTTCGAACAACGTGGCGCTTTCTTCACACAAACTGAGGAGACGAGTGCTTTTCTCAATCATCGCAAGCGCTTGGCTACGCTCTGGTCTGGCTATCGCCCACCCACGAAAAGAGTTCCATTCTTGGCGAATATTCTGGAGAGATTTGGTGATTTCTGCCGTGGGCGAATAGCGTTCCAGTTCACCTAGTTGTTCTTCGAATAACGCAACACTGGCATCTAGTTGTCTTTGAGCTTTGTCGCTAGCAACATTTTGGCCAATCAGCATATAGGATTTCGTAATGCGCTGTGTCAGCATCCGCTGCTTGCCAGCCTTGTTGATTGCCGAATCGATGGTGAGAATTTCTGCGGCATTATCCTCGGGCAAAGCCAGAAGCGCTCCAGAGAGTGTCAGCATTAGCACCAAGGAAATAGCCTGTTTTTGATAGCGGCGCCAGACATTACTGTTCCGTTCGGGCCTTTTGCAAAGGAACTGCATGGTATAATCCTTTGTTACTAACACGAGACGAAATCCAATGGCTTTTGAACGGCTGGCGTCTGTGCTGGAATGATGATCTTTCTATGCTAACAGTCGTTACGAAAAGCATCTTTGATAATCATCATCGACGTTTTTCCAGCTCTTGGGATGCTGAGTGTCAACATTAAACCTTCATTACAGAGGGTCCTTTGTTGTGGTCTTGAGTTCAGGTCAGAACCGGCCGGTTACCTTCGCCACCATGCCCCGGCCCGGTGACAGGATGTCGCCATCGGTCAGGTGTTCACGGTAGCGCTTGTCCAGCAGGTTATTACCCTCAACAGACAGTTCCAGATTGCTCAGGCTGCCAGTGGCACCAAAGTTCCATCCCAGCTCCAGATCCACGGTGGCGTAACCCGGCGTGGTGTTTTCGGTGCCGTTCGAAAAGCTGTCTGCGGTACGGTCCTGCTCCGCAACGGCACGTACCTGCCCGTGCCAGTTGAAACCCGGGCGGTTCTGCTGACCGAGGCCAAGGGTTAGCTCTTGTGCCGGCATCTGGTACAGGGGTTCATCATCCTGTTTGTTCTCACCCCTCAGCCAGGTCAGGCTGCCGTCCAGGTCGATGGCGGGCGCGCTGGCGTTCAGCACTTCCAGCGGCATCACGAAGCCGGCTTCGGCTCCGTAGATCACCACCTCATCCAGGTTTTCAGTCTGTTTGATGGGCAGGTTATTCGTGGGGTGGTTCTGACCGGTAATTCGCCCGGTAATAAAGTCATCGATGCGGGTGTAGAAAGCCGCTACCTGATACTGCCCCAAACGACCGCGACCCTTCAGGCCAATTTCAGCGCTGCTGGATCTCTCTGGGTCCAGTTGCGGGTTGCCCCGGTGGAAGAAGCCATCACCCCTCGCCGCATCTTCAAATCGCTCACGCATGTCCGGTGCCCGGTAGCCGGTTCCGAGGTTAATATAGGGATTCACCATGTTACTCAGGTTGTAGATGGCACCTGCGGACCATGAGATATTTTCCGCTTTATTTTCAAGCCCTGACGTTTTTGCTGCAGGGCCATTGCCCACCACTCGGGCGTCACCAGTCACCCGGTCATAGCGGGCGCCAAGCTGGATGTTCCAGTTGCCAGCCATAATGTCGTCCTGCAGGAACACACCATGGCTTTCAATTTCGCCGTCCCGGAAAGGGGAGTTAGCGACAGCATTGTCCGACATGGGCGGGTTGTAGGTGAAGCGTTGCGGGTCGCCGGTCATCTCCCAGCCCTCGGCACCCACGGTAACCAGATGGTTGTCACCCAGGGGCAGGCGGTACTGTGCTTTAACACCATCGGTACGGAAGGTTACATCGTTCCACACCTGATTGCGGTCTTTGATATCCCACCAGGCGCGGATTTCACGGTTCACTTCCTGTCGGTAGATGCTGGTTTCCAGGGTGCCATTCCCGATCCCGGCATCGTAACCCAGTTCGATCAGGGTGCGCTTCTGCTCTGGCGAGTGGATGGTGATGGTGCCATTACCACCGGGGCCGGGTTTTGCAGACCCCGGATACCAGACATCCCGGTCTTCATGGTTCTGAAGGTTGAGGGTGAGTTTCTGATTGTTGGTCACTCGAAAGGCGTATTTGGCGAGAAAAGAGTTGGAGCGGAAACCGCTGTTTTCCACTTTGCCATCGGGAGTCTCATAGTCATCAACATCCTTGGCTGCAGCACCGAGTACCAGGCCGTGATTGCGGCTGGACAGTTCCACCAGGGCACCACTCGCCAGGCTGCCGTCAACGGTGCCGGTACTTCCCGAGAAGCGACTGCCGGCCTTGGCCTGGTCCGAGAAGGTAGCTTCAGGTGTCAGCAGATTGATGGCCCCCCCCATTGCTCCGCTACCATGCAGAACCGACGCCGGTCCTTTCACCACTTCCACGGTATCCAGCAGGCTCATGGAGGCGAGAGAGGCAAGAGCGCCCTGGGGTTGGGCTGAGTTCAGGCGTACACCGTCCACCAGAAGTACCACGCTTTCTTTTTTCAGTCCCCGGATAACCGGGTTAGCACCCCAGGCGCCGCCGTCACCCTGGACCGCAAGTCCCGGTTTCCCGCGGAACAGGTCACCGGCCGTTTTCGAGGCGGCGGCCTCTCCCGTCTCCAGTTGCTCCGTAGTGCTGGCCGTTTCAAGAGTGTCCGATTCATAGCCTTTCGCAGTGATCACCAGTTCCTGAAGCGAGGCCTCCTGAGCTTGAATGGCCGTGCTCATGCCGGTGGTGGTAGATAAGCTGAAAATGGCGACTGCGAGGCGGTTGCGGGTTATTTGCACGATGTTCTCCGGTCGATTCAAAAGTTAATGAGGATTGATCGTGAATATAGCAGTAATGCGAACGGTTATCATTTGACTTCAATCAATGGTTCTTTTGTTCTTTCGCGGTAAGGTTCGGATCAAATCAATCGAGCGGGAAGCCATGGGGCGTTTTATTAGTACCAGCCTGAGCTGGGGTGGCAGTCTGACTGGCATTTTGTTGTTTGTAGCTTTATGGGAGTGGGGCAGTCTGGCCTACGGCAGCTTTCTGCTGCCGGGCCCACGGGACGCGCTGGCCGCCATTATGAACTTCTGGCAGCAGGGGGAGCTGTGGGTAGCAGTCTGGGCGACCACCTGGCGAGCCATGGCAGGGTTTGCACTGGCGGCCCTGCTGGGGTTGGTGCTGGGCCTGCTGGCAGGGCTGTCCCATACCCTCGGCCGTGCCCTGGAACCGGTTTCCACGGTGTTGCTGGGCATTCCCCCCATCGCCTGGATTGTTCTGGCAATCCTCTGGTTTGGCAGTGGCTCGCTGGCGGCCATTTATACGGTGGCCGCCACCACATTGCCGGTCACCTTCGCCGGAGCCCAAATGGGTGCCCGAACCCTCGACCACCGGCTCCAGGAAATGGGCGATGTATTCCGGGTTCCCCTCAGCATGAGGTTGCGGGATTTCTACCTGCCACACATTGTCTCCTATGTCTTCCCGGCGTTGATCACTGCTCTGGGTGTGGCCTGGAAGGTCACGGTAATGGCCGAGCTGTTTGCCTCAGAGGAGGGTGTGGGTGCCGGAATGGCCCTGGCAAGAGTGAATCTGGATACCGCCGGCGCCATGGCCTGGATTGTGGTGGTCGTGGCCTTGTTGCTGGTGGCCGAGCACGGTTTCCTGCGGCCGCTGCAGAAGAAGATAGAACCCTGGCGGCAGGTTCGCGGCCCTGCCATGCCGGGTTAACAGGAGCCATTCATTATGCTGGCATTAGAGAGAGTTTCACTGGACCTGGGCCCGAACCAGATTCTTTCAGACATTAATCTCACCGTTTCCGCGGGCGAGTCAGTATGCCTGGTGGGCCCCTCTGGTTGCGGAAAAACCAGTCTGCTGCGTCTGGCTTCCGGAGCTGTAGAGGCAACGTCCGGGCAGGTTGTCAACAGTTTTGCCACTACTGCGGCGGTCTTCCAGGAGCCTCGCCTGCTGCCCTGGCAGCGAATGCTCGACAACATTGCACTGGGCCTCAAGGCTCGTGGCGTTGGCCGGGGTGAGCGGCTGGCCCGGGCCCGGGAGTTGGCAGACCGGGTAGGCTTGGCAGACCGCTACGAGCATTTTCCCCATGAACTATCCGGAGGCATGCAGCAACGGGTGGCGCTGGCTCGGGCGCTGGCGGTCGGAGCAGATTTCCTGTTGCTGGATGAACCCTTCAGTGCCCTGGATGTAGGGCTGCGCAGTGAAGCGCAGGACCTGGTAGAGCAGCTGGTTGTGGATCAGGGGATTGCAACCCTGATGGTAACCCACGATCTGACCGAAGCCCTGCGACTGGCCCACCGGGTAGTGGTGATTTCCGGTTCGCCGGGCCATGTGGTATTCGAACATTGGGTAGACACCCCGTTCACCGAGCGGTCTCCGGCCTGGCTGTATGAAGAGGCCGGCCATTTGCTGCGCCAGCCCGTGGTCAGCGAGAGTTTTCTGTTCCATCCCGAACCGGAGGTAGCATGAGTCATCTGAATCGCCGTGAGCTGTTAAAACTGGCGGCAGGTTCTGCCTTGCTTGCCACGTTGCCATTGAGGTCGGTTTTTGCACAGCAGGCAGACAGGCTGGCGGCGGCCACCCCCTTTGGCTTACCACTGGTGATCCTGGCCCGGGCGCTGGATGATCCGGAGATAAGAGCGCTGATTCCCGAACGAGACCTGCGGGACTGGAAAGACCCTGACCAGCTTCGGGCCTGGCTTGCGAGAGCCGAGGTAATGCTCACTGCTACCCCCACCAATGTAGCGGCCAACCTCTACAACCGGGGCGTGCCGGTGGTCCTGATGAACGTGAATGTGTGGGGAACCCTGGGCATGCTTGGCCTACCGTCGCAAGGCAGGCTCGCGCGCATTGAAGACTTGGCTGGCCGCCATGTTGGGGTGCCCTGGCGGGGTGACATGCCAGACCTGGTGTTCCGGTATCTTCTCGAAAAGGCCGGCCTTGAACCGGGCCGGGACCTGAAAATAAGCTACCACTCCAGCCCCTTTGAAACGGTACAGATGTATGTCGCCCGGCGTCTGGATGCCGCAGTGTTGCCCGAGCCCATGCGGACAGCCACGCGGTTGCAGAGTGTCCAGTTCGGCCAGCAACCGAACGAACTGGACCTGCAGCAGGAGTGGGCAAGGCTGACGGGTGAGCAACCAGTGCTACCCCAGGCTGGCGTTCTGTGCCGCCGGGAGTTGCTGGAACAGCAGCCTGAACAGGTGGCCGCCATGCAGGCCGCCATCGCCAGGGCGGTTGCCTGGGTTGGGGACGAGCCCCAGGTTGCGGCCCGGTTGGGTGCCGACAAATCTCCGTTGAGCCAGGGGGTATATGAAGGAGCGATTGCCCGCACAACCCTGAAAATGGTGCCGGCAACCGAGGCCCGGCCTGCTCTGGAGACGTTTTTCTCGGCTCTGGCCGAGCTGTCGTCGGGCTTTATTGGCGGCAAGCTTCCGGATGCCGGCTTTTACTTGCCGGCATCCGCCTCCTGACCGGTTCCTGATTGCGAGAAACCATTGTTGTGAATAATTCCGGCTCAATGTTTGACCACCCCTGGCTGGCCTACGGCTTTCGGCCATTCTTTCTGTTGTCTGCGCTTTACGCCCCGGTTGCCCTGATCCCTTGGGTTGGTGCACTGTTGCAGCAGTTTACCCTGCCCATGGCGCTGCCACCGGTGGCCTGGCACGGCCACGAAATGCTGTTCGGATTTGCCAGCGCCGCTTTGGTGGGCTTTGTGCTTACCGCACTTCCTTCGTGGGCTGATGTGCCTCATCTGGCGGGCAGGAAGCTCGCAGCTCTGGTATTGCTGTGGCTGGCTGGCCGTGTTCTGTTCTGGTTGTCGGCCTTTGTACCCACTAGTGTGATAGCCCTGGTAAACCTGGCGTTCCCCGTGATCCTGATCGTCTGGGCTGTGCCGGCGTTATTGTCGGCTTCCGGTCGTCGCCACTTGAGCATTGGCTTTACCCTGACTGGCTATATTCTGGTGCAGGCGCTGTTTTATCTGGTATGGCTTTGGCCGGATGCTCTGACGGGTGTTTCGCAGATTGATTTACTGAATACCGCCGTGAATGTGCTGTTGATCCTCATTGCGCTCACTGCTTCGCGAATTGTGCGCGTGGTGGCGATGGCTGCCCGAAAAGAGGTCGGGCTCAGTGGCCCGGCCAGGCTGACTCCGGCCCGTGAACACCTGGCGGTAGCGGTACTGGTGTTATTTGTGATCGCCGATTTCCTGGCCCCGGGGCATGGAGTAACCGGCTGGATTGCCTTGGCAGCCGCCGCCGCGCAGGCCGACCGCCTCAGCGAATGGCCGTGGGGCAAGGCCATGGGGCGACTGTATCTGTTGTTGCTGACACTGGCATACACCTGGATGGTGGTTGGTCTGGCGATGGTGGGCATTGCTGCGCTCACAGACAGCTTACCCAGCTACACCGGCCGCCACACGCTGTCTGCCGGTGCTATGGGTACGGCTATTCTAGCGGTATTCTGTATTGCTGGCCTGCGCCATACCGGTCGTTCGCTAATTCTGCCCCGAGTAATCTGGGCAGCTTTGATTTCATTATTCGCGACTGCGGCCTTGCGCACTCTGGTGCCACTTCTGTGGCCGCAAAACTATCTGCTGGCAGGTGTGGGCCTGCCGTTCCTTTTCTGGGCGGCAACATACCTTTTGTATTTGCTTGGCTATGTGCGTTTTCTAATGACTGCGCGTGCTGATGGTTTGCCGGGTTAATTGACGGATCTCATAGGACAATTAGGGCTGCACTGGTAATAGTTGTCTTTTCACACTGGAGTCCGAGCAACGTGACCAAACACCGGGCGAAAGAGTCGGATGTCTTCGAAATTTTCCCGTGGAACCGTAACTTTGAAACCGGACTGGAAGACATTGACAAGCAGCACCAAGTTCTTGTCAAAATTCTGAATCGTCTGGCGTGGCATTTTGCTTCCAGCAACTCGGATCTGGATAGTTCACATCTGTTTGATGAGCTTCTCGCTTATGCCTCCTATCATTTCAAATATGAAGAGCGTGTCTGGGAGGAAGCGCTGGGCAAATCGGAAATGGTCCAAAGCCACCACGATTCGCACCAGATGTTTTTCGCTCGGGTCCAGATGCTTCGCCATAGTAAAGAGCCGCAGGAAGACGTCCTGGCGGAACTGTTTGATTATCTGACTCGCTGGCTGGCCTTCCACATTCTTGAATCAGACCGGCGTATGGCCCTGACCATAAGAGCCTCGAAGGCAGGCAAACCTGTAAAAGAGGCCAGAGACCAGGTGGACTCTGAACTCAGTGGGTCCGTATCCGTATTGGTAACCGCATTGTTGGAGATTTACGGGAAGCTTTCCGCCAGTGCTATTCAGCTTATGCGGGAAAAAATGGCCAGACACAAAGCGGAGGAGCAATTGCTGCGCCTGCAGAGTGAGCGCTTCAGCCAGGCTCTGGAGGACCAGGCAAACGATCATCAAAAACAGGTGGAATTTCTGGCTTACGCAGACCCTCTCACCGGTTTGTGGAATCGAAATGGCATTACCCGATTCATTCGGGAGATGCTCGATCGCGACGATCTGGAGAGTGATTCGGCCGCGTTGATTTCTATCGACCTGGACAACTTTCATGAGGTCAACGCGGCTTTCGGAGAGGCGGCGGCCGACCGCATGCTCGGATTACTGGCTCGCCGCTGGTTGGATGCCCTACCTCTCGATGCTGCCCTCGCCCGGCTTGGGGGAGACGAATTTGCGCTTCTTCTGCCGGATGCCAACCAGGTGGATTCCAGACTTCAGGCTCTTCAACTGACGGGCAGGCAGCCTTTCGATCTGGGTGGGGGCTCGGCATTCGTCTCATTTTCCGCGGGTATCGTACTTTTCCCGAGTAAGGACATAGGCGCCACGATTGAAGACGCAGATACACTTTTACGCCAAGCGGACCATACGCTCTTTCAGGCCAAGCAGGAGCACAAGGGAAGTTGGCTTTTCCTGTGTGCGGAGGAAAAAAGAGCCTACAGATCACTCCAATTACTGTTGTCAGATATCCGGAAAGGTCTCGAAAACAGGCAATTCAGGCTTTTTTACCAGCCCAAGGTAAACCTGAGGAGCGGCAAGCTAAGAGGGGTTGAGGCCCTGATTCGCTGGCAGCATCCGGATAAAGGGTTTTTGCCGCCCGCTGATTTTCTGCCAGCGATTGAATGCCACCCTGTGATGATTGAGTTGGGCGAGTGGGTATTGCTCGAGGCGCTGACACAAATGAAAGCTTGGGATCGTCGGGGAATTCATCTGAACATAAGTGTGAATGTCCCGGCCATTCAATTGCTGGCGCCGGGATTTGTTGAGCGACTAGGCGGGGTGCTGGCAGAGTTTCCTGACCAGAAGCCTGAACGCCTCGATCTTGAAATACTGGAAACAGCAACCCTGGGGGAGCTTGAGAGAGTTGTGAGCATCCTTGTGGATTGCAAACGGCTCGGGGTGACGTTTTCTCTGGATGATTTTGGCACCGGGTATTCGTCACTGTCTTACCTTAAGCGGTTGCCGGTGGATACCCTCAAGATAGATCGTGAGTTTGTAAGCGGTGCGGGCGATACCAATGAGAATCTATCGATCCTGAAGGGAATCATCGGCTTGTCAGGGGCTTTTGATAGAGAGTTGATTGCCGAGGGCGTCGAAACCGTCGAGCAGGGCGAAATACTGCTCAACCTGGGCTGTGAATTAGCCCAAGGCTATGCGATATCACCACCACTGACCGAAGAAAAACTGGCCGATTGGCTGGCCCACTGGAAACCGTTTCCTCAATGGACCGAGGCCTGAACGCCGCCTTTTATAAACGCAGTTACGAGAGGATCCCGCTTTGTTAACGCGACTTACCGAGTTCAGTCACGGAGCCGGGTGCGGCTGTAAAATTGCGCCGGACGTCCTAGACCGTATTCTTCACACGACGATTCCTGACTATCACGATCCGCGGCTTCTGGTCGGCAACGCCAGCCGGGATGATGCGGCCGTCATCGATGTCGGCAATGGCGTGGGGATTATCAGCACCACGGATTTCTTCATGCCGGTAGTGGATGACGCCTATGACTTTGGCCGGATTGCAGCTGCAAACGCCATCAGTGATGTCTATGCCATGGGTGGCAAGCCATTGATGGCCATCGCGATACTCGGCTGGCCGGTAAACCAGCTGGCACCGGAGATCGCCGCCCGGGTGATTGAAGGTGGCCGAGCGGTCTGTGCCGATGCCGGAATAGCACTGGCAGGGGGTCACAGCATTGACTCACCGGAACCGATTTTCGGGCTGGCCGTTACCGGTCAGGTGCCGGTAGACCGTATCGTCCGTAACGACAGCGCCAGGCCCGGCGACTTGCTGTACCTTACCAAGCCGCTTGGTGTAGGAATACTGACCAGCGCGCTGAAAAAACGACAAATTGACGAGACTGATCTGGCGGTCGCTGTCGAAACCATGTGCACCCTCAATAAAGTGGGTGAGGTCTTTGCTTCCGTGGACGGCGTGCATGCCATGACGGATGTTACCGGCTTTGGTCTCGCTGGCCATTTGCTGGAGGTTTGCCACGGCAGTGGAGTTGGCGCCATCATTAACCGCCACTCAGTGCCGCAGCTATCGAACCTCGCTCAGTATATTGATTCGGACTGTATTCCCGGTGGCACCCATCGGAATGCCGCATCGTTGGCTGGCAACTTTGAGGGCCTGACCGAACAGGACAAGGCACTGCTTTGCGATCCTCAGACCAGTGGTGGCCTGCTGGTCTGTGTGGCCGAGCAGGGTCGGGTCGGTTTTGAGAGCAAGGCCAGGGAACACGGGCTGGCACTCCATCCGTTCGGCCAGTTGCAGGAACGTCGTTCAGGTGAGGCCTGGATTCAGGTTATTGACTGAGTATCCAGCCAATTTCGGCCGGCACTGTCGGTTAGGGAAACAGCACGCGCCGGGGTGACAGGTCCCACTCCAGGCTATCCAGCAGATTTTTCAGCCCCAACCCAAGTTCGGTGTCGCCTTCAATAATCAAGCGGCGCTGGAAGAACAGCTGGTCCGGGTCTTGCCGGCGCTCGGCCAGGGTTTTGAACGCGATCAATGAGCCCCGGATGGTGGCTTCGCCGGGGCCATCAACGACCCTTAGCCGCCCGGCCCAGAAGCCGATGGTTGCGCCCGGCTGGCCACCGTTGATTTCCAGACGGACTCGGCGGCCTTCGAAATCGTCGAATTCGCCCTCTGCGATCGCTTTGGCAAACAGTCGGTTCAGCGGCGCTTCGGCGACTAATTGCTTGAGCGGCATAGGCACCTGGCGATCTATGGCCGCCAGTATGGGTGCTGGGGAGGGCATGTATTGCCTGGCCACCTCCAGAGATTGTTCCAACAGCGGGCTGTGCAACGAGGCAATGGGAGGGAATGGAAGGTTCACTGTTTACTCCGGGCGGTTAGCAACCGGCCCAGAGTAAAACAAATTCAGCGGGGGTGATTTGATATTACTCAGCTCCGGTGCAGGCCTTCTTCTACTGCCCACACGGCAACCTCTACCCGGGAGCGCAGGTTCAGTTTTTTCAGCAGGTGTTTGACGTGAACTTTTACCGTGCCGTCGCTGATGTCCAGCTTGCGGCCGATCATCTTGTTGGACAGGCCTTCGGCAATCAGTTTCAGGATGTCTTTTTCCCGTGGTGTCAGGCTGTCGAAATCCGGGCGCGCGGCCTGCTGTGGTTTATTGGATCGCAGGGCCTGAGCCAGCAGGGTGGTCAGCCGGTCACTGATCACCAGCTTGCCAACGGCGGCCTGGTGCAGCTGGGCGATCATGTCTTCCGGTTCCATGTCTTTCAGCAGGTAGCCATCGGCACCGGCGCGCAGCGCGGCGACCACATCGTCTTCCTGATCGGATACCGTGAACATGATGATGCGAGAGCTGACATTGTGCTCACGCAACTTCTTCAGGGCCTCGATGCCGTCCATTTCCGGCATGTTCAAGTCCATAAGGATCAGGTCTGGCTCGGTTTCAAGCGCCAGCTTGATGCCATCGGCGGCGTTGCTCGCCTCGCCGATCACGGCCATGTCGTCTTCCATACCAATCAACTGCTTGATGCCCTGTCGCAGCAAGGGGTGATCGTCTATCAGCAGTATGCTTGCGGGTGTTTCAGCCATGGTTTCTCTCATTTGATATCGGATTGCGGTTCAGGCCGTTGCAGATTCAGACGGAATCAGATTACGGCTTTTGGGCACAAATGTTAATTCGACTTCTACGCCGCCTTCGTCTCGGTTCTGGACCTGAACCTTGCCGCCCAGAGTGCGGGCGCGGTCCTGCATGATCACCAGACCGTAGTGATTCAGAGGCTGGCCGCCGCCAGGCAGGCCTTTGCCATTATCGCGGATGCTGGCCCGAACCTGGGGCGACTCGAACAGCACCTTGACGGAAATGTCCGTGGCATCGGCATGTTTGACCGCATTGGCTAGTCCTTCACGAACAATCTGCAGGGTGTGAATTTCTTCATTGGGCGACAGGGTTTGTGGCGGCAGGTTGTACTCGAACTCGACCGGCCTGCCCAGCCTTTCGGAGAACTCATCAATGGTTTTGCGCAGCGCGGTGGCCAGGTCAGGTGTGTCCAGCTTCAAGCGGAAAGTGGCCAGCAGTTCCCGTAACTGACGGTAGGCGCTGTTAAGGCCGGTGCTCAGCTCTTCCAGAATATTATCATGGGTGGGCTTTTGATCACCGGTGATGTTCAGGCGGCGCAAGCGGGTTACCTGCATCTTGAGATACGACAGCGATTGCGCCAGCGAATCGTGTAATTCCCGGGCAATCACGGTGCGCTCCTCTGCCAGGGTCAGCTGCTGCTCTTCGGTAATCTGCCGCTCAAGGAAAATAGCGGTGGCGAGCTGGTCGGTCAGGGTTTCCAGCAAGCGGCGCGCGGTGGCCGACAAGCCTTTGTCTGCGGGATACCAGACCTCCAGAGTACCCAGTAGCTGCCCTGGTGTGCGAATAGGCAATAATAAACGGCGGCCGTCGTTATTCTCCAGCGGCATCTCATCAAAAACCTCGGGAGTTACCAGGCAGGCATTGCAGTGGTGGTCGCGGCAGTAGAAAGGGCGTTTATCGGTTGCGGTGGTAATCGCTTCCACCGGCTCGGCGGATTCCTTGTCATGCAGAAACAGCCGGATGGGACCAATGCCAAGCAACTGCTCCAGCTCCTGCAGCATGGGGATGGCGCCGCTGCACAGGTCGTGATTGGCAAACAGACTGCGGCTGGCGGAGTGCATCACTTGCAGCGCCTGGTGGCTGATCTCCAGCTCCTCGGTTTTCTCGCGTGCCTTGCTCTCAAGCTCATAGTAGGTCAGGGCCAGCTCACTGGTCATCTGGTCAAACGCCAGGCCCAGTTGCGACAACTCGTCCGAACCTTTCAGGTTGGCTTTGTGAGAGAAGTCCTGGTCACTGACCGAATTGGCGATACTGACCAGCTTGCGCAGTGGGCGGAGCACGCGATTTTTCAGATCAAAGAACAACGCAATAACGATCAGGATCGAGAACACCATGCTGATGACCTGAATCAAGTGTAGCAGGTCGATGCGCGCTTCGGTGCGCTGCTCCAGCATGCTTACCAAAGAGTCTACTTCCGCGATGTAATCCTCAACCGCCACCACCATGGCGGTGGTGATGGGGCTGCCGACTTCGTGTTGCTCCAGGGCAGTTCGAAGCTCGCTTTCCCAAGTGGTCAACACCAGTTTGTATTGAAGCGCTAAAGGGTGATCGGCTGTATCGGGCACGGACCGGAGTATGGCTCGGTCCTGAAGGCGATTCTGATATTCGTTGATGCGTTCACGAATCGCCGCCGGCCCATCCTGGAAATCATCGGTGGCGGAGCGAGCGATCAGTTGGAATGCTCCCATGCGCAAGGCACCCGCCAGATTGATGGCAGTGGCATTTCCTTCGATGCTGTTGGACACCGCCAAGGTGGTCGACATGCTGACAATCGCGGTCAACACGATTGCACCGATGACAACGGCAAGCCGGTTAACGAGAGGACTTCTGGATCTCATGAAATACGTTCTGCCCGGTGTTTGCTGGAGGCGCGGCCTGGATCGCTGAATTATGGCGCCATGGCCTGCGTGATACTACCTCCTTGAGGATAGTCAATTACCCCAATGGTTAATACGCCATCATAGCCTTTGACCCTTTTATGGGCAAAAGATGAAACTGAAAGTTGGTTTTGCGGAGCAACGGCATGGAGCAGCAGGCACAACAGGACGACGACACACTGGATTCGCTGGCGGTGGTGATACCGCTGGCGGTGACCGGTTTTGTCATCGCCGCTGGCTGCTGGACCCTGTTTGCCGTTGCCGGTGTGCATCTGCGAACCGAGTTGGCGCTGTCTGATCTCCAGTTTGGGGTATTGCTGGCCATGCCGATGGCGGTCAGTGCGTTACTGGCGATACCCGCCGGGCTTGCTGCCCAACGATATGGTGCCCGCTCGATCATGCTCTGGTGCCTTTCGGGGTTGGCGGTGTGCATGGCATTGCTGTTGGGAGTAAGCAGTTTTTATGGCTATCTGATTGTTGCCGGCGGGCTTGGTCTGGCCGGGGGCTTTTACAGTGCGGGCTTGCAGTTTGTGGTCAGTCACTGTGACGTCAAGCGGCTGGGCTTGGTGTTGGGGGTATTTGGGGCTGGAGTCACGGGTGCTGGCTTCACCTATTATCTGGTGCCGCTGTTCCACAATGCCTTCGCCTGGCAGGGCGTTCCCTTGGCGTACCTGATCGTGATTTTGTTGGTGATTGCGTTGCTGCTGATGCTAACGGATCCGGATGTGCTAAGTGACGATAGGGCGACGGACATTTCACTCGCAAGGGTTGTCACCTTACTTCGCAGGGGCCGGTCTTTTCATCTGAGTGTCTATTTCGGCGTCGTGGCGGGCAGCTTTTTTGCGTTGGCATTATGGCTCCCGGACTTCCTGTCAGCCCAGTTCCAACTGCAACTTGATGCCGGGGCCAGAATGGCCCAGTGGTTTGTGATCCCTGGTGCGCTGGCCCAAATTTCGGGTGGGGCGCTTTCCGACCGCTTTGGCAGCTCCTGGGTGGCCAGTCGATCGTTGGCGCTGTGCCTGCTCGCACTTGCCATGCTCTCCTACCCCCCGATGACACTGTTCATTCGTGGCGTTGAAACCACGATCATCATTGAGTTTGCACTGCCGCTTGCCGTTGAACGCAGCTTTATTGTGGTTCTGGGGGTCGCCATGGGCTGCGCCATGGGCAGTCTGCAGCGCATGGTCATACTGGCCAATCGTGGCGAAGCCGCTTTGTTTGCGGGGCTGTTGCTGGTGATTGCCTGTTCTATCGCGTTCGTTTTGCCGGTGCTGTTTGGGGCCGTAAACCAGTGGCTCGGGGTACGGACGGCGGTGTTCATGATTCTGTTTGTGCTACTCAGCGCCAGCCTCATTATGTTTGCACGTGACGCCCGCCGGCAGGAGCGAAAAAGACTTCTCTATCCGGGGATACGAGCGCAGTACCCATAGGGTGGTACAGCCGGGTTATCTGGTAGTAACCCTGCAGATTTCAGGGTTTTTCTCCCACACAATGGTCTCAAATCGGAGCTACATCGGAACAGCGATCCGGCAAACGGGTTGATGGAGAGAGAGACCATGAGTCATTTAATCGACAAGCTGAGTTACTTTAAAAAGAAGCGTGAGCCGTTCGCCAATGGCCACGGCGAAACCCATGACGTCAACCGCGACTGGGAAGACAGCTACCGCCAGCGCTGGCAGCATGACAAAATCGTGCGCTCCACCCACGGCGTGAACTGCACCGGCTCCTGCAGCTGGAAAATCTACGTCAAGAATGGTCTGGTGACCTGGGAAACCCAGCAAACCGACTACCCGCGTACCCGCCCGGATCTGCCCAACCATGAACCCCGTGGTTGCCCCCGGGGCGCCAGCTATTCCTGGTACATGTACAGTGCTAATCGCTTGAAGTACCCGCTGATGCGCAAGAGCCTGATGAAGCTCTGGCGCGCCGCCCGTATTCAGTTCAATGACCCGGTGGATGCCTGGGGCTCGATCGTTGAAGATCCCAAGAAGACCGCCGAGTACAAGCCTCGCCGCGGCATGGGTGGTTTCGTGCGTTCCAACTGGGACGAAGTCAACGAGATGATCGCGGCCTCCAACGTATACACTGCCAAGAAGTTTGGTCCGGACCGGATCATCGGTTTCTCGCCGATTCCGGCCATGTCGATGGTGTCCTACGCCGCCGGCAGCCGCTACCTGTCTTTGATCGGTGGCGTGTGCATGAGCTTCTACGACTGGTACTGCGACTTGCCGCCGGCTTCCCCGCAAACCTGGGGTGAACAGACCGACGTTCCGGAATCTGCCGACTGGTACAACTCCGGTTATATCATCGCCTGGGGCTCCAACGTGCCCCAGACCCGGACTCCGGATGCCCACTTCTTCACTGAAGTGCGCTACAAGGGCACCAAAACCGTTGCCATCACCCCGGACTACGCCGAAGTCTCCAAGCTGTCTGACGAGTGGCTGAACCCGAAGCAGGGCACCGATGCCGCTCTGGGCATGGCCATGGGTCACGTGATTCTGAAAGAATTCCACGTCGACAACCCCAGCGCGTACTTTACCGATTACGTGCGTCGCTACACCGACATGCCGTATCTGGTGATGCTGGAGCCCAAGGACGACGGCAGCTATGTGCCGGGCCGCTTCCTGCGGGCCAGCGACCTGGTGGACGGACTGGGTGAAGAGAACAACCCGGAATGGAAAACCATCGCCATTGATGAAAACACCGGCGAACTGACTGCACCGAACGGGTCTATCGGCTACCGCTGGGGCCAGAAAGGCAAGTGGAACCTGAAGCAGACCGCCGACGGCAAAGACGTTGAACTGCAACTGTCTATGGTGCAGAAGCACGACGACGTGGTCGACGTGGCCTTCCCGTACTTTGGCGGCATTGAGCACGAGCATTTCAAGCACGTTGAAATCAGCGACATCCTCAAGCACAAGCTGGGCACCCGCAAGGTGCAACTGGCGGATGGCTCCGAGGGTCGCGTGGTCACCGTTTACGACCTGATGATCGCCAACTACGGCATCAGCCGAGGCCTGGGCGATGACGATGGCGCCACGTCCTATGACGAAGTGAAGCCCTACACTCCGGCCTGGCAGGAAAAGATCACCGGCGTACCCGCCGAGAAAGTGATCCGCATTGCCCGCGAGTTCGCGGACAACGCCAACAAGACCAAGGGCCGTTCCATGATCATCGTCGGTGCCGGTATGAACCACTGGTACCACATGGACATGAACTACCGTGGCCTGATTAACATGCTGATCCTGTGTGGTTGTGTCGGCCAGAGCGGTGGCGGCTGGGCTCACTATGTCGGCCAGGAAAAACTGCGTCCACAGACCGGCTGGCAGCCGCTGGCCTTTGGTCTGGACTGGCAACGCCCGCCACGTCACATGAACTCGACCTCCTTCTTCTACGCTCACTCCGGCCAGTGGCGCTACGAGAAACTGGGTGTGGACGAGATCTTGTCGCCGCTGGCGGACAAGTCCAAATTCGGTGGCAGCCTGATCGACTACAACGTGCGTGCTGAGCGCATGGGCTGGTTGCCGTCGGCGCCGCAGTTGAACCGCAACCCGCTGGGCATCGCCGCAGAAGCCGAGAAAGCTGGTCTGGACGTGTCTGACTACGTTGCCAAGTCTTTGAAAGAAGGCTCCCTGGCGTTTGCCAGTGAAGACCCGGAAGCGCCGGAAAACTGCCCGCGCAACCTGTTCATTTGGCGCTCCAACCTGCTGGGTTCCTCCGGTAAAGGCCATGAGTACATGCTCAAGTACCTGCTGGGCACCAAGAACGGCCTGCAGGGTAAGGACCTTGGCCACGAGGGCGGCGTCAAGCCACAGGAAGTGAAATGGCACGATGAGGCGCCGGAAGGCAAGCTCGACCTGTTGGTCACTCTGGACTTCCGTATGTCCACCACCTGTCTGTATTCCGACATCGTGCTGCCGACGGCCACCTGGTACGAGAAGAACGACCTGAATACCTCAGACATGCACCCGTTCATCCACCCGCTGACCGCCGCCACCGATCCGGCCTGGGAAGCGCGCAGTGACTGGGATATTTACAAAGGCATTGCCAAGTCTTTCTCCAAAGCTTCCGAAGGTCACCTGGGTGTTGAGAAAGATGTGGTCACCCTGCCACTGCTGCACGATGCGCCGGCCGAGCTGGGCCAGCCGTTTGATGTGAAAGATTGGAAAAAGGGCGAATGCGACCTGATCCCGGGCAAGACCGCGCCCAGCTTCATCACCGTTGAACGCGACTACCCGAACACCTACGCCCGCTTCACCTCCCTTGGCCCACTGCTGGAGAAACTGGGTAACGGTGGCAAAGGCATCAACTGGGACACCAAGAAAGAAGTCAGCTTCCTGAAGGAGCTGAACTACACCCATCTCGACGGCGCTAACGCTGGCCGGCCGAAGATTGAAAGTGCCATCGATGCGGCAGAAGTGATTCTGACTCTGGCGCCGGAAACCAACGGACAAGTGGCGGTAAAGGCCTGGGCGGCCCTGTCAGAAAAGACTGGCCTGGACCACACCCATCTGGCGAAGAACAAGGAAGAGGAAAAAATCCGCTTCCGGGACATTGTGGCGCAGCCGCGCAAGATCATCTCCAGCCCGACCTGGTCTGGTCTGGAAGACGAGCACGTGTCCTACAACGCCGGCTACACCAACGTGCACGAGCTGATTCCCTGGCGCACCCTGACCGGTCGTCAGCAGTTCTACCAGGATCACGTGTGGATGCGGGCCTTCGGCGAGAGCCTGCTGGTGTATCGCCCGCCCATCAACACCAAGGCGGTGGCGCCGATGCTGGGCAAGAAGCCCAACGGCAACCCGGAGAAGGCACTGAACTTCCTGACGCCGCATCAGAAGTGGGGCATTCACAGCACCTACAGTGACAACCTGATGATGCTGACGTTGTCTCGCGGTGGCCCGATCATTTGGCTGAGTGAAGACGATGCCAAAGAAATCGGAGTGGAAGACAACGACTGGATCGAGGTGTTCAACAGTAACGGCTCTATTGCGGCGCGTGCTGTCGTCAGCCAGCGGGTGATGCCCGGCATGGTGATGATGTACCACGCCCAGGAACGCAACGTGAACGTGCCCGGTTCTGAAATTACCGGTACTCGCGGCGGCATCCACAATTCCGTTACCCGGATCTGCCCGAAACCGACCCATATGATCGGTGGCTATGCCCAGTATTCCTACGGCTTCAACTACTACGGCACCGTAGGCTCGAACCGGGATGAGTTCGTGGTGGTCCGCAAGATGAAAAATGTGGACTGGCTCGACGGCGAAGGCAATGACACTGTTCAGGAGGCTGTAAAATGAAAATCCGTTCCCAAGTTGGCATGGTACTGAACCTGGACAAGTGCATTGGTTGCCACACCTGTTCCGTTACCTGCAAAAACGTCTGGACCAGTCGCGAAGGCATGGAATACGCCTGGTTTAACAACGTCGAGACCAAGCCTGGTATTGGCTACCCGAAAGAGTGGGAAAACCAGGACAAATGGAAAGGCGGCTGGATGCGCGACAGCTCCGGCAAGATTCGCCCGAAAATTGGCGGTCGTTTCCGGGTACTGGCGAATATATTTGCCAACCCGGACCTGCCGGAAATCGACGACTACTATGAGCCGTTTGATTTCGACTACCAGCATCTGCACACCGCCGGTGATGTGAAGCATCAGCCGGTCGCCCGGCCCCGCTCGCTGATCTCCGGCGAGCGCATGCAAAAAATTGTATGGGGCCCCAACTGGGAAGAAATCCTGGGTACCGAGTTCGCCAAGCGCCGCAAGGACAAGAACTTCGACCAGATCCAGGCGGACATATACGGCCAGTTCGAAAGCACCTTTATGATGTACCTGCCGCGCCTGTGCGAGCACTGCCTGAACCCGACCTGTGTCGCCAGCTGTCCCAGTGGCGCTATCTACAAGCGGGAAGAAGACGGCATTGTGCTGATTGACCAGGACAAGTGCCGCGGCTGGCGCATGTGTGTGTCTGGTTGCCCGTACAAGAAGATTTACTTCAACTGGAAAACCGGCAAGTCCGAGAAGTGCATTTTCTGCTATCCACGCATTGAAGCCGGCCTGCCCACGGTGTGCTCCGAGACCTGTGTCGGCCGCATCCGCTACCTGGGTGTGCTGCTGTACGACGCTGATCGCATCGAAGAAGTGGCCAGCACCCCGGGCGAGCACGAGCTGTATGAAAAGCAGCTGGAAATCTTCCTGGACCCGAACGATCCAAAAGTGATCGAACAGGCGAAGAAAGACGGCATCCCGATGAACGTCATCGAAGCCGCTCAACAAAGCCCGGTGTACAAGATGGCGGTGGACTGGAAACTGGCCCTGCCGCTGCACCCGGAATACCGCACCCTGCCCATGGTCTGGTACGTGCCGCCACTGAGCCCGATCCAGTCCGCAGCGGAAGCCGGCAAGGTCGAGTTTGATGGCATATTGCCGAAGATCGAAAGCCTGCGGATCCCGGTCAAATACCTGGCGAACCTGCTCACCGCCGGTGACGAAAAGCCGGTCGTGCGGGCGCTCAAGCGGATCATGGCCATGCGCTTGTACAAGCGGGCGGAAACCGTGGAAGGCAAGGAAGACCTGCGTGCCCTTGAGGAAGCTGGCCTGACCAAAGCCCAGGCGGACGAAATGTACCGCTATCTGGCCATTGCCAACTACGAGGATCGCTTCGTAATCCCGACCAGCCACCGCGAGCTGGCCAAGGAAGCCTTCCCGGACGCCCACGGTGAGCGCGGCGGCTGCGGCTTCAGCTTCGGCGACGGCTGCAGCGGCGGCGACAGTGAGTTCAGCCTGTTTGGTGGCAAGAAGCAAACCACCAGCATGGTCAGCAAACTGACCACCGTGAAGCACGTCGACCCCAAACAGCTGCAGGACTGAGGAGAACACCATGCAACTTCTTAAAGTAATGGCCCGGGTACTTGAGTACCCGACCGAAGACCTGCAGGCCGCCAAGGATGCACTGGTCGCCGCCGTCCTCGAAGACAGCCGGCTGCCCCGACAGAACAAAGAGCAGCTGCTCACCGGCATCGACCGGGTTTGCGATACCGACCTGCTGGATTTGCAGGAAGCCTACGTGAGCACTTTCGACAAGGGCCGGGCAACGTCTTTGCTGCTGTTCGAGCACGTTCATGGCGAATCCCGCGACCGTGGCCAGGCCATGGTTGATCTGATGGAGCAATACCGAGCCAACGGCCTGGAAATCGACGCTAAAGAACTGCCGGACTACCTGCCGCTGTTCCTGGAATACCTGTCGACCCGGCCCTGGGACGAAATCCAGAACTGGCTTGAGGATATCCATCACATCCTCGGCCTGCTGGGCGAGCGCCTGTACCAGCGCGAAAGCATCTACCACGTGATCATGGATGCGCTGCTGGTGTTGTCTGGTCGTAAGGCGGACCGCCAGGAACTGGCCCGTATTGTTGCCTCGGAAGAGCGCGACGACACCCCGGAAGCTCTCGACAAGGTCTGGGAAGAAGAAATGGTGAAATTTGTGGATGATCAGGGCAGTTCCTGCAACACCGGCGGCGTGGTAGGTCAGCGCCGTCGCGAGCTGGAACAGACCCAGACTATCCACCTGAGTGATCAGCTGATGACGGACGTAACCCACCGTCAGACAGGGCGCGCGTAACGCGCAGGAGGAAACAACGATGTCTTATCTCAACACATTGCTTTTCGGGGTCTACCCCTACATCGCCCTGGCCGTCCTGTTCATCGGCACCTGGGCCCGTTATGACCACGGTCAGTTCACCTGGCGGGCACAGTCCAGCCAGATGCTGAGAAAGAAAAACATGGTACTGGCCAGCGTGTTGTTCCACGTCGGCATCCTGGTGATTTTCTTCGGCCATCTGGTCGGCCTGCTGGCCCCGAAATGGGCCTATGAGTGGCTGATGACTCCCGGGCAGAAGCAGATTATGGCTGTGGTGGTCGGCGGCCTCGCCGGCGTCATGTGCCTGATCGGCGGCGCCATGCTCGCCTGGCGCCGCCTGACCGACCCACGGATCCGCGCCAGCAGCACCCTTGCGGACAACCTGGTGATCTGCATCCTGGTGGTACAGGTTACCCTCGGCCTGCTGACCATCATCCCGACCACCGGCCACCTGGACGGCTCCCAGATGCTCAAGTTCTCTGCCTGGGCGCAAGGTGTACTGACCTTGCAGGGTGGCGTGGCGGCCTATGTTGCGGATGCCCACTGGATCTTCAAGGCCCATATTTTCCTTGGCCTGACCATCTTCGTACTCTTCCCGTTCACCCGACTGGTGCACATGCTCAGCGTGCCGGTCGAGTACTTCGGCCGAAAGTATCAGGTGGTCCGCAAGCGGGCGTGATGTGAGCTTACAGCCAGGGAGACCCGGTGCGGTCTCCCTGGCCCACGCATTTCAGAGGTAAACACCATGCAAATGATCCCCGTCGGCCAGGCCGACCAACCCAGAAATCAGTTCCCGCCGGTCTATGTGGGTGACACCCTGATCCCGGAAGCCGACATCGCCCGGGAAATGCAGCATCATCCGGCTGAAGAAGCGGCAGAAGCCTGGCACCAGGCCGCCAAGAGCCTCGTCATCCGCGAACTGCTCCTGCAACAGGCCGCCCGCCTGAACCTGGACAACATCGAAGACGAAGAAGACCGCATCGCCCGCGTACTGGAACAGGAACTCGATGTCCCTGATCTCAACGAACAAGACTGCGAACGCTTCTTCGCCGCCAACCCCGGCCGCTTCCGCAGCCCCACTATTATGGCCGTCAGCCACATCCTGCTTGCTGCTGCCCCGGACGACGTCCAGGAACGCATGAGCCAGGAGGAAGTAGGCCGCCAACTGTTGTCATCGTTAATTGATGGCCGCGCCCAGTTCGCGCCACTCGCCAAACAATACTCTGCCTGCGAATCCCGCCATCAAGGCGGCAGCCTGGGCCAGATATCCAAAGGCCAGACCGTCGAAGAATTCGAACGCCCGGTGCTCAGCCTGAATCAGGGCCTCAATCCAGAGCTCATCGAATCCCGCTACGGCTGGCACATCGTCCGGGTTGACCAGCGCATCGACGGCGAGCAACTGCCGTACGAACACGTCAAACCCCAGATCCGCCAGTACCTGAGCGAAAGCGTCACCCGCCGAGCCTTCCGACAGTACCTGCAGGTTCTGGCACTGGAAACCGGCATCGAAGGCGTCGATCTGGAACTGCCGGATTCGCCGTTGATGCAGTAAACGAATACCACACCTGAGATCGAAGGCCGGCAGTCATAGCCCCTTCCAAAACCTTGCGGAGCCATGGGTGGAGCGCGTAAGCGCTTCACGGGCTGGCCATGGATGGCCTGCCCAGGACCCTCAGCGCGACGCAGGAGCAATAAGCGTTGAGGGGCGGAGCAGAGCGTACAGGGACGTATTCACAGCGTGTTTTGGAAGGGGCTATGACTGCCGGCCTGGCACCACAGTTTGTTTTCGGATTTTGGTTAGCAAAGCGAATAGTTGACTTAACTCAACTACTCAACAAGAACCCGCTTTATACCCCCATCGGGGGAGCGCATTTTCACCCGTATCCTCCTATTATTTAAAACAAGATTTCGCATGCATGAATATGCACAGAGGGATACACCATGGCCATCACCCAAAGCGCCGACAACCGACACAGCAAACCGGTCCTCGTCGCCGTCAACAACACACTTGATGAAAACGATGGCCTGGAAGCCCTCCGCAGCCATGCCCTGTTCAGCAGCCTCAAATCCAACGACCTCGACAGCCTTATCCACCAGTCCCGTCGACTTCGCCTTGGCCACCACCAGCTGCTGTACCGCCAGGACATGCCGGCCCACCACTTCTTCTTCGTGCTCTCAGGCCGACTCAGACTCTACCGCCTGGATTCATCCGGCATCGACCGAACCCTCGACAGCATTGCCCCCGGCGACTGCTTTGCCGAAGTCATGATCTACGCCGACCCGCCCCGGTACGCTTGCTACGCCGAAGCGCTCAAGTCCAGCGAAGTACTCATGATCCCGGTCAAAGCCTACCAGGAACTGCTCGATCAGCGCCCGGAATACGCCCAGGCCGCGCTGCGACACTACGCCATGCGGGCCGTCAGCCGTTTTCACGACCTGGAAATCATGACCGTCCAGAACGCCCGTGACCGCCTGATCCGCTACCTGATCGACCTGTTGCCCAACGGCACCCACGAAGGCGGCGAAGTAGAGCTGCCACTGCCCAAATGCCTGGTGGCCTCGCGCCTTGCCATGCAGCCAGAGACCTTTTCCCGCATCTTGGCAGACCTCAAAGCCAACGGCCTGGTCCGGGTCAATCGCAGCAAACTGTTTATCTCCGACCCTCAGCGACTGATTGCCATCAGTCAGTAACCTTTCCGGGTCCTCCGGGCCCTTTTTTTCAGCCTTGAACACCAGGGGAGTTTTATGATCACCAGTTACCAGGAACTTGTTCAGGCCAGCCAGCAGGAACACGAGCCCCAGCGTTTTTTGTTCGTGTTCTGCAAAGCCGAGCTGCCGGATGACGCCTCGGCGGGTGAAAAATCCGCCTTTGAGCGTGGCGAGGGTGGGGCACTGACCCCTGTCATCTGCGTAGATAAAACCCCGAAAGAAGCCCCGGAGTTCAATGTGCTTGCCGAAGAATCCCGCAGCACCGGTCAGGACTGGGACATGGTCTTTGTCGCTGCCATGTCTGGCCGTGGCGGCACTGAGCCCAGCAGCGATGAGGCCCAGCAGCCCCTGACCATGATGGTCGAAAGTATCCGCATGGGGCATATCGGGAATTATCTGCCTCTGGACCGATCGGGTCAGGCGGTCAACCTCGGGTAACCGTGGTCAGCTTACCGAATGTTGTATCCAGATAGAGGCATTTGATTTCTATCAATGGTGGTTCACCCTTGTTGTATTCCAAACGGACTGGGGGTTTGAGTGTTTAACGGAATCCGCTTAGTTTTTATCCTGCTGATGGTTCTGGCTGCGGCCGCGAACGCCCAGCCTTTGAGTGAGTATGCGCCCGTCGCGGGGCGTCAGGTGATCCAGGGCGCCATGCCCTCCGTGACCAGCTTCCAGCCGCGCGAAGACAATCGCGCCATACAGGAACTATACGCCGGTGACGAGCTGGTGGGTTACGCCTACCAGACCCTCGATTTTGTGCAAACCCCGGCCTATTCCGGTAAGCCCCTGAACGCCATGGTGGTGCTGAATACCGAGGGGATTATTCAGGGTACCCGTGTGATCCACCACGATGAGCCGATTCTTCTGATCGGCATTCCTGAAATCAAGATGCATAACTTCACCGACCAGTACACCGGCTTGAAGGCAGACCAGCGAGTTACGGTGGGCGGTAAATCATCAGAACGCCGCGTGGCCGTGGATGGACTGTCTGGGGCAACGGTTACCGTGATGGTCATTAACGAAGTGATCATGCGTACCGCGCACCGTGTGGGTGGTGAGCTGGGCCTGATTGAAGTTACCGCGGCCGGTAATCGCCCGCCGATTGCGGAAATCGACAAAACCACCTATGCCGATAAAACCTGGGAAGAGTTAACCGGCGACGGTTCAATCCGGCGACTTTTGCTGACCCGCGGCATGGTGGACGATGCCTTCAAGGGCGGCCCGGCTGAAGGCGTTGAGACTGCCGGCCCGGATGAACGGGATGACACCTTTATCGATCTCTATGCCACCTACCTGGATGTCCCGACCATTGGCCGTAACCTGCTGGGTGACAAACAGTACGAATGGCTGATGTCCGAGATGAAGGAAGGCGAGCATGCCATCGCTGTAATGGCCACAGGTACCTATTCCTTTCGGGGTTCAGGTTATGTGCGTGGGGGTATTTTTGACCGGGTACAGATCCGCCAGTTTGGTGACACCTTCAACTTCCGTGATCTCGACTATCACCGGCTCAGCGATGTCTACATTGAGGGCATGCCCCGGCTGCCGGAAATGGCCATGTTCATTGTTCGTCAGCAGTACAACTTTGATCCGGGTACTCCCTGGTCGCTGGAGCTGACCATCAAGCGCCAGACTGGGCCGCTCGACAGTGAGTTTGCGGTGGTCCCGCTGGAATATCAACTGCCAGAGCAGTACTACACGCGTGCAGAAGTGGAGCTGAGCCAGGAAGAATGGTTGGAAGAACAGCCGCTGTGGGTTCAGGTCTGGTACAAGAAGCAGTTTCAGATCGTGGTGTTGGGACTGGGCATCGGTGTTCTGCTGTTCATTCTGTTCTTCCAGGACTGGCTGGTGAAGAAACCGCAAATGATGCGCTGGATACGCCATGCCTTTCTGACCTACACCCTGTTTTTTATTGGTTGGTATGCTCTGGGGCAGCTGTCCATCGTCAATGTACTGACTTTTGCGAACAGCCTGATCAGTGGTTTTACCTGGGAAACCTTCCTGATTGACCCGATGTTGTTCGTGCTCTGGTCGGTGGTGGCCGGCATTGTGCTGCTGTGGGGGCGCGCCGTTTACTGTGGCTGGCTGTGCCCGTTTGGTGCCCTGCAAGAGCTGATCAATGAGATTGCCCGAAAACTCAAGGTTCCCCAGTACACCGTGCCTTTTGCCTGGCATGAGCGCCTGTGGGCCATCAAGTACATCATTCTGCTGGTGCTGTTTGGCGTGTCACTGGAGTCTCTGGCGACTGCTGAACGAATGGCCGAAGTGGAACCCTTCAAGACGGCCATTACGCTGCATTTTGATCGCACCTGGCCGTTCGTGACTTACGCCGTATTGCTGCTGGCGGTCAATCTCTTCACCCGCAAGGTCTATTGCCGCTACTTATGCCCGCTGGGCGCGGCCTTGGCCTTGCCCACCAAACTGCGGGTGTTTGACTGGCTCAAGCGCCGCAAGGAGTGTGGTAACCCATGCCGGCTGTGTGATCACGAGTGTGAAGTCCAGGCTATCCACCCTGATGGCCACATCAACTACATGGAATGTCACTACTGCCTGGATTGCCAGATGACCTATTTCGATGACCATAAGTGCCCGCCACTGATCGTCAAGCGTCGCGGCAAACGCCGTGGCCACAACGCACCGGACCACCCGGAGGAAATACCGGTAGTTCAGGTGCACTGAAAGGTATCGGGGCCACCAAGACGCTCCGAACAGAATGAGAACTTAAACCGCCATAACCAACAACGGAGTTGGACGCTATGAAAAAAAGAGATGAACTGACCAAAGATACGCCTGAAGCCCCGGAAAGCGGGTTTAGCCGTCGACGCTTCATGGGTGCGGCAGCACTGGCCGGTGTTGCCGGCGCCACAGGCTTGGGCGCCACCATGATGACTCGTGAATCGTTCGCCGCCGCGGCCAAGGAAGCCCGAAACAATGCGCACGTAGCGCCAGGCGAGCTGGATGAATACTACGGTTTCTGGAGTGGCGGGCACCAGGGCGAAGTTCGTGTGCTGGGTGTGCCGTCCATGCGGGAGCTAATGCGAATCCCTGTCTTTAATGTGGACTCCGCGACGGGTTGGGGGATTACCAACGAAAGCAAGGAAATCCTCGGTGGTGATCAGCAGTACCTGAACGGTGACTGTCATCACCCCCACATTTCCATGGAAGACGGTCGTTACGATGGCAAGTACCTGTTCATCAACGACAAGGCCAACACCCGGGTAGCCCGTATCCGCCTGGATATCATGAAGACGGACAAGGTCACTTTCATCCCGAACGTTCAGGCAATCCATGGCCTGCGATTGCAGAAGGTACCGCGCACAAACTATGTATTTTGCAACGCTGAGTTTGTGATCCCGCAGCCGAATGATGGCAGTGATTACAGCCTGGAAAACAGTTACACCATGTTCACTGCTCTCAATGCAGAGACGATGGACGTAGCCTGGCAGGTGATTGTAGACGGCAACCTGGATAACACCGATGCCGACTACACCGGCAAGTACGTTGCTTCTACCTGCTACAACTCCGAGAAGGCCCTGGACCTCGCGGGCACCATGCGTAATGACCGCGACTGGGTTGTGGTCTTCAATGTTGAACGCATCGAAGCGGCCATCAAGGCCGGTAACTTCAAGACCATCGGCGACTCCAAAGTACCGGTTGTGGACGGCCGTGGCGAATCTGAGGTAACCCGTTATATCCCGGTGCCGAAGAACCCGCACGGACTGAACACGTCACCGGACGGCAAGTACTTCATTGCCAACGGTAAGCTGTCTCCGACTTGTTCCGTGATCGAGATCGCCAAGCTGGATGACCTGTTCGACAACAAAATCGAGCTGCGTGACACCATTATTGCCGAGCCTGAGCTGGGCCTTGGACCACTGCATACCACCTATGATGGCCGTGGCAATGCCTATACCACGCTGTTTATCGACAGCCAGGTGGTTAAGTGGAACATCGCAGACGCGATCAAGCACTACAACGGCGAAGACGTGAACTACATCCGTCAGAAGCTGGACGTTCACTATCAGCCTGGTCACAACCACGCGTCTCTGACTGAGTCCCGCGATGCCGATGGCAAATGGCTGGTGGTTCTGTCCAAGTTCTCCAAGGACCGCTTCCTGCCGGTTGGCCCGCTGCACCCGGAAAATGATCAACTGATTGATATTTCCGGTGAGGAAATGAAGCTGGTGCACGATGGCCCCGCCTTTGCTGAGCCGCACGACTGTATTCTGGTACGTCGTGATCAGATCAAAACCAAGAAGATCTATGATCGTGGGGATGCGTTCTTTGCCAGTTGTCGTGAGCAGGCTCAGAAGGATGGCGTGACTCTGGAGGCAGATAACAAGGTTATCCGTGACGGCAACAAGGTTCGTGTCTACATGACCTCTGTTGCGCCCATTTACGGCATGCTGGAGTTCAAGGTCAAGGAAGGTGATGAGGTGTCCGTTTATGTGACCAATCTCGATACCATCGAAGACGTTACTCACGGCTTCTGTATGGTGAATCATGGTGTGAGTATGGAAGTGAGTCCGCAGCAGACCGCGTCTGTGACCTTCACGGCCGGTAAGCCTGGTGTGTACTGGTATTACTGCAACTGGTTCTGCCATGCGCTGCACATGGAGATGGGTGGTCGCATGTTGGTCGAGAAGGCCTGATAGGCTCTCTTTAATACCAGGGCCCGCAGGCCCTGGTATTAAAGCCTGCTAGTTTGGGAGTAGCAAATCGATGGGATAGAACTTTCCGAAACACGCTGTGAATACGTCCGTGTACGCTCTGCTGCGCCATCCATGGCTCCGCAAGGTTTCGGAAAGTTCTATCCCATCGTTTTGCCTGACACTGTGCGGTCCTCGGGCTGATTTTCACTTTTTTTAGAGAGCATTTGATGCATCAACTTTTGCGTTATGGGGTGGCCCTGACCGTCGCTCTTTTACCGCTTGCCGCCAACGCGGACCTGCAACAACAGCTTGATAATCTGGAACCGGGTGCTTCCATCGAGCTTCCACCAGAAACACTTTCAGCTCTGGCTATCAGGGTGCCGGGGGTGACGGTGTCCTGTGTTCCGGAAACCGTAATTGACGGCGCAGGCCAAGGTAATACTGTGGATATCCTGGCCGAGGGCGTAACGTTTGCCGGCTGTACGGTGCGTAACTGGGGCCGGGATCTGAATACCCTGGATACCGGGATTTTTGTGGCCCGGGAGGCCCGGGGGGCGGTGGTTGAGAATAACCGGCTGCAGGGGCCGGCGTTTGGGGTTTGGCTGGATGCTACGCCGGATGTGATAGTGAAAGGCAATGTCATTCGCGGCGAGCTCAGCCTGCGGTCGCAGGATCGGGGCAACGGCATTCATCTGTTCAATACCACCGGGGCGTTGATTGAGGGCAACGACGTCAGCCAGACCCGGGATGGCATTTACATCGAGACCGCCAACAACAACGAGATTCGTAATAACGTGATGACGGATCTGCGTTATGGCATTCATTACATGTATTCGATGCACAACTTGCTGGAGGGCAATGTCACCCGGGGTACGCGCACGGGGTACGCGCTGATGCAGAGCAAGTACCTGACGGTGGTGAATAACCGGTCGGAGAACGATGAGAATTACGGGATTCTGATGAACTTCATCACCAACTCCACCCTGAAGGGCAATGTGGTGACCGGGGTGTCTCAGGGGCAGACCGGCGGGGTCATGATTTCCGGGGGTGAGGGCAAGGCCGTTTTTATCTACAACTCTTTGTACAACATCTTCGAGGGCAACCTGTTTGCGGACAGTAACATCGGCATTCATCTGACCGCGGGCTCGGAGGAGAACGAGGTGTTTGATAATGCCTTCGTGAACAATGAGCGCCAGGTTAAGTACGTGGCGACCCGCACCCAAACCTGGGCGAAGGACGAGCAGGGTAATTTCTGGAGCGATTACCTGGGCTGGGATCGCAATCAGGACGGCATTGGCGATGTGGCTTATGAGCCTAATGATAACGTCGACCGGTTGCTGTGGAAGTACCCGGAGGCGAAAGTGCTGATGTTCAGCCCGGCGGTGGATACTTTGCGCTGGGTACAGGATGCGTTTCCGGTGGTGAAATCTGCCGGGGTGAGTGATCCCCATCCCTTGATGCGAATTCCCGAACACCTGCAATCGGAGACCCGATGAACTGTTTTCAATTAGATAATGTCAGCCACCGTTATGATAAGGCAACGGTGCTGCACGGAGTGGATCTGCGGCTGGAGCCTGGGGAAATCCTCGGGTTGTTCGGCCATAACGGGGCCGGCAAGACCACGTCGATCAAGTTGATTCTGGGCCTGATGAAGCCGACCGAGGGCAAGGTGTCGGTGCTGGACGGCGCGGCTGGTGATCCGCAGGTGAGCCAGCACATTGGTTACCTGCCAGAGAACGTAATGTTCTACCCGCAGCTGACCGGTCGGGAAATTCTAAGCCACTTTGCCCGGCTTAAAGGCGCGGCGTTGAAGCAGGTGCCGGAGTTGCTGGAACAGGTGGGGCTGGGCGATGCCATGGATGCCCGCACCAAGACTTATTCCAAGGGTATGCGCCAGCGCCTGGGTCTGGCGCAGGCGCTGCTGGGCAAACCGAAGTTGCTGATGCTGGATGAACCCACGGTAGGCCTGGACCCGGTCGCAACGGCGGATCTGTATCGGTTGCTGCGGCGTTTGCGGGATGAAGGGGCGGGTATCGTGTTGTGTTCACACGTGCTGCCGGGCGTCGAACCATACATCGATCGCGCCGCCATCCTTACCGATGGCGCCCTGAAAGCCGTTGGTGATCTGCCGGCTTTGCGCCGACAGGCCAATATGCCGGTAACCCTCATCCTGGAACCGGCCAACAGCCTGAGTGCCCTGGAGCAGGTAGTTGAAGGTGCCGGCTCGAGTGCCGGCCTGATGATCAAGAGTGACAACGGCCGACTGCTGGTCGATGTAAGACCGAAAGAGAAAATGGCACTGATACAAACCCTGGTAAGCTCCGGCGAAGTCGCCGATCTGGGTATCCACCAGCCCAGCCTGGAAGATATCTACGTCCACTTTATCGGCTCGGGTGGCCTGGCCCATCGGGGAGGCAGTCAATGAACGCGATCTGGACCATAGCCCGTAAAGAGCTCAGCGACAGCTTCCGTAATCGGTGGCTGGTGGCCATCTCACTGGTATTCGCCACCCTGGCCCTTGGCATTGCCTGGTTTGGTGCGGCCGCCTCGGGGCAGGTGGGGTATGCCTCCACCCCCGCCACCATTGCCAGCCTCGCCAGCCTGGGCATCTTCCTGATCCCCCTGATCGCCCTGTTGCTGGCCTATGATGCCATCGTAGGGGAAGAAGAGGGCGGCACTCTGTTGCTGCTGATGACCTATCCGCTCAGCAAGAGCCAGCTCCTGCTCGGGAAATTTCTCGGCCATGGTCTCACCCTCGCCCTGGCCACACTGATCGGTTTTGGTGTGGCCGGCATTGCCATTGCACTGCTTGTGGAGAATGTCGCCATTGGCGCACTGGCCGTCGCCATGGGCCGATTCATTGGCTCTACCATCTTGCTGGGCTGGGGCTTCATCGCCCTGGCGTACCTGGTCAGCGTCCGCGTCAGCGAAAAACCGATCGCCGCCGGCATGGCCCTGGCGATCTGGTTCTTCTTCGTATTGATCTTTGACCTGATGCTGCTGGGCGTTCTGGTCGCCAGCGAAGGCAAATTCAATCCTGATTTGCTGCCCTGGCTACTCATGCTCAATCCGACCGACATCTACCGCCTGCTCAACATCGTTGCCTTCGGCGGCAGCGGTCAGCTAAGTGGTGTCCTGAGCCTTGGTTCCGACTTGCCAATCGGTGCAGGTGGCCTGTGGTTCGCCCTTGTTCTCTGGTGCGCCATCCCGCTGGCGGGTGCACTGTTGTTGTTCAAAAACCGAAAAATCTGACCCCGACCGGAGACACCCGAAACATGGCACACCCAATCACCAAATGGTTCATCGCCGGCCTGGCAGCCATCACCCTCGCCGGCTGCTCCGGCGATGACCCGCAAACCCTGGCCAAACCCGATCCGGTCCACTTCGAATCCGGCGACGAATGCCACGTCTGCGGCATGGTCATAACCAATTTCCCAGGGCCCAAAGGCCAGGCCTTCACCGAACGGGAGCAGAACATCCGCAAATTCTGCTCAACCAAAGACATGTTCGCCTGGTTCCTGCAGCCTGAAAACGAAAACCGCGACCACACCCTCTACGTTCACAACATGGCCCAAACCCACTGGGAACACCTGGAAGACACCCACCTGATCGACGCCCGTAAAGCCTGGTACGTCGTCGGCTCCAACCGCACAGGCGCCATGGGCCCGACCCTGGCGTCTTTCGAAACCAAGACGGAAGCTGTCGACTTCGCCGCGGAGCACGGTGGTGAAGTACTGGCGTTTTCCGACATCACCATGGGCCACCTGAACGCAGGCATAGCGATGCATGGTATGGATGGTATGGATGGCATGGGTAGTCACCAAGACATGAATGCTGACCATTCAATGGCAGAGGATCGCAACGTGCGCTCAGGCCACTGAAGTCGCCTCATGTGATCATTTGGGGGTTAGTGGATTGGCAAGGACAGCCAATCGAAAGTCGGTGTTTTAAAGACTACCATTCAGAAGTCTGAAAGAGCTGGTGAGGGGCCCCCTTCCAAAACTGTGCGGAGCCATGGATGGCGGAGCCCAAGCGTTACAGGGATGTGCCGAAGGAGCGTGTTTTGGAAGGGGGCCCCTCACCAGATCGCTACCGCGAAATCAGAAGGCTAGGGACAAAAGTACGAAATCAGCCGCCGGTCATATTCATAAACCGAAGAATCTCAACATCCCCATTGGCAGAAAAATGATGCCGCTCAGGCTTCAGATCCATCGCATCGATAATCGTTTGCCGCAGCTTATCGTCCGTCACCGGGTGACCCCGCAGCACACGCATCAAATCCACCGAATGCTCATTGCCCAGACACAGCAACAGCCGCCCCTCTACCGTCACCCGAACCCGGTTACAGGTAGAACAAAAATTATGGGAATGTGGCGAAATAAACCCGACACGAATTGAGCTGTCTGGCATCCGGTAATAACGCGCCGGTCCACCAGAATTCTCCGTAGCCTCAATCAACTCATGATGCTCGCTAATCAGCTCGCGCACCTCATCGCTGGTACACAGCGCCAAGCCGCGATCGTGCTCGGAAATTTCACCCAGCGGCATCTCTTCAATAAACGTGATGTCCACCTGCTTCTTCCGGGCAAACTCGACCAGCTCCGGAATCTCCTCATCGTTACGGCCCTTCATCACCACCGTATTCAGCTTGATACCCCGGAAACCAGCGTCTCGCGCGGCATCAATGCCGTCCAGCACCTGATCCAGATTGCCGGTACGGGTGATGTTGCGGAACTTGTCCCGGTCCAGTGAATCGAGACTGATGTTGAGTCGATGCAGGCCCGCGTGGCGCAGTTTTTCCGCCATCACCGGCAGCTGACTGCCATTGGTGGTCATGGCAAAATCGCGCAGGCCATAACTGCCGATTTCCTGAACCAGCTCAAGAATGTCTTTGCGGACCAGAGGCTCGCCTCCGGTTAACCGGATCTTCTCGGTGCCAAGGCCAACAAAGTTGCGGGCCACCCGGGCGATCTCTTCCAGTGTCAGCACCTGCTGTCGGGGCAGGAAGGTCATGTCCTCCGCCATGCAGTACACACAGCGGAAGTCGCAGCGGTCAGTTACCGACAGGCGCACATAATTGACGGTGCGGCCAAATCGGTCGGTCAGCTTGGCTTGCGGCATTGGCAGGTTTCCCTGTCTGGAGGTGTATGTGTAGAGGATAGACAAAGTATCACAGAAAACCCAACTCAATCCGATACCTCTCGGGGGGTAATCCAGCCCTGGGGAAAATAGACCATTCACGACCTGTCCGCTGAGCGTCAGTCAGAATGGTGGCAGTGTTCACTATGGCTCCCATGATCAGAAACGTTGTCCCCCCCCATCATAGTGTTTGATTTTTATTCAAAGTGGGGATAATCTAAACATGTAAAATATATAAATGTTAAAAGGGGTGTTATGGAATACTTAGAAAGATGGCTGGCCATATCGAACGCGGCGATATGGGTGTCGGTCCTGGGGCTGTTGCTAACGGTTCTGCTGGCCTACCCCTTGGCGAGTGCGTTGGCATTACCGGTACAGATCGCCGCCCACATGGGAACCTTACTGTTTGCCGTTGGGGTGAAGATCGCCTACGTTGCTCGCCTGGCATTTCTCAGCAAGTTGGGCAGACCCGTCCACTGATTCGCGGTAGAATAGATGCAGTTATGAACAGTCCCCAGGCCCGCACCAGAGAAGCACAATCCGGTAAAACCGGTTTTCGAATTCTTGCGTATATGTCAGTAGGCATAGCTGCAGTGGGAGTTGTACTTCCCTTGCTGCCAACCACGCCCTTCGTGTTACTCGCCGCGTATTTTGCCAGCAAAGGCTCACCAGCCTTTGCGGTATGGCTGGAACAACACCCGACGTTCGGCCCAGCCATTGAGCAGTGGCGGCACCGACGGGCGATTCCGGCCAAGGCAAAATTGCTGGCCTGCAGCATGATGGTGATCAGCTGGAGCATGCTTGTATGGCTGGGTTTCCCAGCGTTCGTGTTGACCGTATCGGGGCTGTGTTTGCTGAGCGTTGCAGGGTACCTGCTTACTCGGCCGTCCTGTTGAAGGTTTCATTCATCTTTGGAGTATTGAATGCATATCACCCGTTATACCGACTATTCGCTCAGGGTTCTGATTTATCTGGCTGAACAGGGTGATCGGCTGGCGACGATCCAGGAAATTGCCGATAGTTACGAAATTTCCAAAAACCACTTGATGAAAGTGGTGCACCAGCTCAACAAGAAAGGCTATATCGAGACGGTTCGGGGCAAGAAAGGTGGCATGCGGCTGCACATGGCGCCGAATGAAATCAATATTGGTGTGCTGGTTCGGGAAACCGAGCAGGATCTTAGTATTGTTGAATGTTTTTCCACAAAAAACGCCTGCAAGATTGCGCCGGTGTGCGGCCTGAAAGGCATGTTCGGCCAGGCACTGAAGGCATTTCTGGATACACTCGATAAATACACGTTGGCCGATGTGATCCAGGATCATCACCGGCCGCAGTTGGTGCGCTTGCTTCAAATCGCCTGAAGCTCGCGCTTGCCTTCCAGGCGAGTTCTCAGCGAATCTGGCAGAGAGTAGCGGGCGATGCGGCTTAACACTGTGCCGTATTGCTTCGCAAACGTGCCGGTGTTGTAGGGAATGTCGTGCTTCTTGCACACGGCCTGTACCTTTTCCGAGATTTCCGGATAGCGGTGTGCCGGTAGGTCCGGGAATACGTGATGCTCAACCTGATAGCTCAGGTGGCCGCTCAGCACGTGCAACCATTTACCGCCGGTAAAGTTGGATGAGCCCGTCAACTGGCGCAAGTACCAATGGCCTTTGCTCTCGCCTTCGCATTCTTCTTCGCTGAACGTTTCCGCATCCTGGGTGAAGTGCCCACAGAAAATCACGGTCGACGCCCACAGGTTACGGATCAGGTTAGCGCCCACGTTACCTGCCAAGACAATTGGCGCTACTGGCAATGTCAGTAATGGAAAAAACACGTAATCTTTGAACGCCTGACGCCCACCCTTGCGAGCAAAGTCTTTCAGGAAGGGGATCTTGTCGCGCAGACGGATTTCACGGCGAGTCAGTTTCTCTGTTTCCAGCTCGTGCAAGCCCACGCCCCACTGGAACAAGGTGCTGAGCAGAACATAGTTAATGAACTGCAGCGAATGCCGGGGCTTCCAGCGTTCTTCGTCGCTCAGGCGTAGCACCGCATAGCCGTAATCCCGGTCTTTACCAATGATGTTGGTGTAGGTGTGGTGTTCGTAGTTGTGGGTGCGGCGCCAGGAGTCGCTGGAGCAAGCAGTATCCCACTCGTAAGTCTGAGAGTTGAGGCTGGGGTCGTTCATCCAGTCGTACTGGCCATGCATTACATTGTGGCCAATCTCCATGTTCTCCAGAATCTTGGCAATGCCCAGACTGGCAGTGGCGGCTACAAAAACCGGGGGAATAAAGCCAAAGGGCATCATCACCCGGCCACCAATTTCCAGCGTGCGGTGCAGGCGAATTATTTTGCGGATGTAGTTGGCATCACGTTCACCCAGGTCGGCCAACACTTCATCACGGATGGCGTCCAGATCTTTCTGCAGTTCGTTCAGCTGATCATCGTTAAGTTTTTTCATGGATTGCTCCTTGCGACCCGTTTGGTCGCAGCATTGAATTTTGGTTTATACGTCCAGTACGACAGCGCCCTGAGGAACTGAAACACACAGTTGCACGGTCTCTTCACCGGGCCCGGATACTTTGCCGGTAAGGCGGTTAACCACGGTGCCACTGGTTTTGCGGCAGCTGCACTGATGACAGATGCCCATGCGGCAGCCGTGCTGTGGCTTGAGGCCGGCGGCCTCGGCTATTTCAAGCAGGCAGGCATCGCCCTCGGAACCGACGTTCAGGTCACTGCGGGTAAAGGTGACTTCGCCGCCCAGCTGGCCGCGGTCCAGTTGCGCCTGGGCCGGAGGCGCAAAGAAAGTGCTGTGAATCTGCGATTCTTTAACACCGCGCTTGTCGAGCAGATCGTTGGCCAGGTCCATCAGCCCCTTCGGGCCACAGAGGTACACTTGTCGGGCTTTCAGTCCGGCAACCGACTCCAGATCGCTATCTTTCAGGTAGCGGGGCGCCTGATCTTCATCGGTCGCAATAATGTAGAGCGTCAGCGCAGGCCAGCGCTCAGCCAGAGCGGTCAGCGCTTCCCTGGCAATCACGTCATTCTGCGTCCGTACGAAGTAGAGCAGGGTAACCGGCGCCCGATAGTCCTCGGCCGCCATGGTTTCGAGCTGGCTCAGAATCGGCGTAATGCCACTGCCGCCGGCGATATAGAGCAACGGCTTGGCTGGCTCCGGGATCAGGAAGTCGCCGAACGCCTCGGTCAACCCGATGACATCGCCTTCTTCCAGGGAGTCGTGCAGCCAGTTGGTGATCAGGCCGCCGGGCAGACGTTTGATGGTTAACGTGATCTGCCCCTGACTTTCCCAGAGCAGCGGTGAGCTGGACAGACTGAACGTGCGGGTGCGACGAATGCCGTTCACATCAGTACAGATGTTCACATGCTGTCCCGCCTTAAAACCTGCCCAGCGTTTTGCCGGTGTCAGTACGAAGGTTTTGGTGTCCAGGGTTTCCGCAACAATCCGCTCAACCCGAGCCGGTGTGTACTCTTGTACCCACATCGGGTTGATGGTTTCAGCCAGTGGGTCTAACCAGGCGGCCGGGTTGTCCCGGTTCAGTAACTGCCGGCCCAGCCAGTGAAGTGCTTTGGTATTTGAAATGCGTGCCAGCATAGTCTTTTCTCCGAAATTGTTGATACTTGTCTACTCTGATGTGTACAAGTGTTCACTAATGTGTACGACTGTACACAGCAACGATGAAATCAACAATCTTTGTTTTGGTGTTGGCACAAAATGACAAGCTGGCAGGACTTTTCTTCTGTCTAATGTGTACACTTGTGAACCTGATAGAGTGGTACGGGCAGACGGATGACAGACAAACAAAGGCGCAAACCTGGTGAAACCCGCGATAAGCTGATGGCTGCGGCTCTGGCACTGGTTGGAAAGGGGCGGCATTTTGCCAGCCTGGGGATTCGGGAAGTGACGCGACAGGCTGGCGTGGTGCCCACCTCGTTCTACCGCCATTTTCGCAGCGTGGACGATCTTGGCTTGCAGCTGGTGGATGAACTCGGGCTGGTTCTGCGTCGAATGATGCGGGAGGCGCGGGCCAACGTGCTGCAGGCGGATAAGCTGATTGAAGAGTCGGTCGGCATTTTTGTGGCCCACGCCCAGGCCAACCGCAGTTTCTTCCGATTCATGGCCCAGGGGCTGGCGGGCGAGAGCCGCGCGGTGCAGGAAGAGATTCGCAGCGAAATGCGCTTCTTTGCCAGCGAACTGGCCAACGATTTGCGTCGGCTCCGGTTGATGGAACACCTCAGCGATGCCGATCTGGATCTGACCTGCGATCTGGTGGTGCGCACCGTGGCCTTCAGCCTGACCGATCTGCTCAGTATTTCAGAAGACGACGACTATCAGATCGCTCAGGTGCGCAAACGCACTACGCGTTTTCTGCAGTTGGTGTTTGTCGGCGCTGCCAACTGGAACAGCGGCAGCGCCTGACGACGCCGTTATTTAGTCGTCGCAGTTGTCGCCTTTTTCGTCCTGGTTTTGCGGGGTTTAGGAGCAAGAATCAGTTGCTCCAGTTCATCCAGCGCCTCCCCGGTGTACACCGCCAGTTTCTGCATGCTGGGCAGGGTATCCCTGCAGCCGGTATAGCCAAAGTTCAGGGAACCGTTGTAACTCAGGCAGGTGATGTTCAGCGCTCCGCCGTGTGCAATCAGCGACACCGGATAGGTAGCTTCCAGCCTGGCGCCTTCATAATAGAGTGTTCTCTCCGGCCCCGGCACGTTGGAGATGGTTACGTTGAACACCGGGCGCATGCGCCCGCCCAGGCCCGACATCAACTGCAGAATGTAAGGCGACATCAGCAACATGGTGTACTGGGTAAGGGCGCTGCGGGGCAGTTTTGACAGGTGCTCTTTGGCGCGCCGGGTCGAAGCCTTGATCTGTTGCAGGCGGTTCAGTGGGTCCGCTTCATTGGTTGCCAATGAGGCAATCATAAAACTGATCTGGGTGCCGGTGCCCTGATCATCGGCCGGACGGATGTTCACAGGAATGCCAGCGGTCAGCGGAATGTCGGGCACGCTGTTCTGTTCCTCCAAAAACCGCCGCAGAGCAGTGCCGCACAGGTATAGAACAATGTCGTTCAGTGACCCCCCGGAGGCATGGGCCAGAGTTTTCAGCCGGTCCAGCCGGTAATGCTGAGTGGCAAAGCGTCGCTGCCCGGTTACCCGATGATTGAGGATGGACACTGGACCCGTGAACGGCGCCGTCAGGCCATCTTCCGGATGCCTGACCGAGTGCAGCAGGCGGTTACCGGCCTGCCAGAGGCGCGGCGCCATATCCGCCTGGAGCTTCAAGGCGTCCATGGCTTGGGATACGGCCGCCGGAAGGCTGGCTTCTTTATCGGCTTTGTGGCCCCGCCGACGCTCTGGTCGAACCGTCCAGGGCGGTAACATGTTTCTGCGATCCGGGTCTGTGGTCAGCACCCGCTGCATCAGCCGCACGCCACTGATGCCATCAATCATCGAATGATGCATCTTGGTGTACAGTGCAAACCGGTTGTTTTCGAGCCCTTCAATAACATGGCATTCCCAGAGCGGGCGTGCAAAATCCAGAGGATTTGAGTGCAGGCGCGACACCAGGATGCCCAGCTCCCGTTCGCCACCCGGGCGGGGCAGGGCGGAGTGCCTGACGTGGTAATCGAGATCGATGTCCTTATCGAGTTTCCAGGCTGGTGCGATCAGGCGCCCGAGGAAGCCGGACCAGGCCAGCTTGTAGCCCCAGGGAGCGGCGACATCGCCTGCTTCTTTCATGCGGAGAACCATGTCCCGCAGAAAGGTTTCTGGTGCGCCATCCGGCAACGAAAAAATCTGCAGCGTGCCTACATGCATCGGGGTGTCTTCAGATTCTACCGCGAGCCATGATGCGTCCAGTGTTGAGAGACGTTTCATTCCTTGTTGTTCTCCGCCAGTCAGTCGTATTGTGATTGTTACTTGCAAGTATACTGATTAGCGCCGGAACAGACGATCAAAACACGACTATTCTCGACTAAGGGAGGGTGCTATTTTTCAATCTTTCACCGTTACACAATGTAGCGATCCTGCGCTGCAGATCTCTCTGGTAGTGTGCTAATTTCTGCTGATAACTAACGAATAACAAAGAATTTCGGAGGCATTGTGGAATCCAGCCCGCTGATTTCGGCAGGTTTGCCGGTGGCGCTTTTTATCATCATGATCGGTATCGGGATGACCCTGACCGTCCGCGACTTTCGCCAGGTAGCGGTCTATCCCCGCGGGATTGTAGTTGGCACTGTTGCCCAGATCTTCCTCATGCCGCTGGCAGCCTTCGCGCTGGCCTATCTGTTTTCGGTATCTCCGACGATCGCCGTCGGGCTGGTGATTATCGCGGCCTGCCCTGGCGGTACCACGTCCAATCTTTTCGTGTTGCTGGCGCGGGGCAATATTGCGTTGTCGATTGTGCTGACGGTGACGGCCAGCCTGATTACCATTCTGACCTTGCCGTTGTTAACCAACCTGGCGCTTCAGCATTTCATGGGCACCGAAGAAAATATTTCCCTGCCCGTCGGAAAAACCATCGGCATGCTGGTTGGTATCGTGTTGTTTCCGGTAACTATCGGTATGTTGGTGCGTACCCGCAAGCCGGAGTTGGCACGCAAGGCAGAGAGCGTGGTGAGCATCTTTGGTGGCGTGGTGCTGGCGGTTCTGATTGTGGCTCTGGTCTTTGGTGTGCGGGATCAGATCTGGGATCTGCTCAAGCAGGCCGGGCCCTCAACTATTATGCTGAATGTGGTAGGTATTGCTCTAGGACTTCTGGCGGGGAGGATGGCAGGATTGACTCAGCGCGAATCGCTGGCGGTGGCGGTCGAACTTGGGGTCAAGAACGGCACCATTGGACTGATGGTGACGCTGACGTTGCTGGAATCCAGCGCCATGTCGATACCGGCGGCTGTGTATGGGGTGCTGATGTTCCCGATCGGGTTCTTGCTGGCGATGTATGGCCGCAGCATCATTCCCAAATCCAACATGCAGGCCGCCTCCCGGTCAGTCGATTGACAGATCTGCCAGCCCCTCGCTGCCACCAGAGACAGAGGGGGATGAAGGCATCACTGTTACCCTGAGCCCACAGATTTTCAGCTCAGGATAACAATAATGATGCCTCTTGCCCTTCGAACGCCCCCTTCCTGCCACTGGATCACCCGGTGCCTTTTACTGGCGACCACCTTCGCGATGTCCTGCCTCCCGGTTGTGACCTGGGCCAACGAAGACTTGCGGGCGAAGGTTTATGACCAGAGCCTTCCCCTGGAACAGCGTATCAACGCCATGCAGGAATTGACCGGCCTGCAGCCCGATCCAGACCGGAGCTACCGGGTCTGTGTCTGGGATATCTTTGGGCGCTCCGGCCCGATTTATGGCGCAGCCCAGGATCAGCGGCACAGAATTCTTCAGTACGGTATCAACGTAGAGATGGTGCCATACACCAGCGAATCGGTGATGGTAGAAGAGCTCAAATCCGGTACCTGCGACGCCGCCCTGATGAGTGGGCTGCGTGCGCGATTGTTCAATCAATACACCGGCACCCTGGATTCGATTGGCGGCTTCCCGGATCACGAGCAAATGCGGTTGGGCTTGCAGCTGATGGCCGATCCCCGCAGTGCGGATCGCATGGTGAGCAACGGCTATGTGGTGATGGGTATTGCTCCGGCAGGCGCCGCCCACGTGTTTGTGAACGACCGCAGTATCGATACCCTGGCAAAGGCATCTGGTAAGCGAGTGGTGGTGCTGGATTACGATCCTACCCAGGCGGAGATGATTTCTGGTGTGGGCGCTACCCCGGTGGTTGCTGACATTGTTAATGCCCCCAATATGTTCAATACCGGGGTGGTCGACGTACTGGCAGCGCCGCTGGCAGCCTATGAGGTAATGGAACTGCACAAAGGGATGGAGCCGGACGGTGGCATTATCGACCTGCCGTTGACCCATATCACCATGCAGCTGATTGGCCGCGCCGAAGTCATCCCCAACGAACTGGCGCAGCTTGTGCGAGAGGCGTTTTTCCAGGGTTCCGATGAAATCATCAGCCGTGTCCGGATGGAAGAGGAAAAGGTGCCGGACAAGTGGTGGATCAGAATTCCCGCTGAAGACCGCCGGGAATACGATGCGATGATGCAGGCAGCGCGGCTGGAGTTGCGCGAGCAAGGCTACTACAGCGGGGACATGTTGACCCTGCAGCGCAAGATCCGGTGCCGCGCTGACGGTAGCCGTGAGGAATGCAGTAATCCGGTGGAGTAAGCCATGACCACCGATTCCCGGACTGCTCCCGTAACGGCCAGTCGCACCTGGTCAATGACCCTGGCCAGTGTGCCGATGCTGGCCATTCTTGTGCTGACGTTGTTGGCCTCGGTAGGCGAAACCCTGCACTCACGGATACTGGAAATCGGCGGGGAAACCTGGCCCGACTACTTCAACTTGCGGGTGATCGACCGGATCAGTGCGCCGGGTTGCCAGGTCGTGGTCGACGAAGAGGCGGCGGTAGACCTCGCTGTTGCGGTCAAAAAAGCCGAAAAATCTGCCGACCCATTTGCCGATGTGTTCGGCGACCAGATCGACCGTGAACAGATCCGCGCCTCGGTGTTGGCCGCATCCCGCACCTGCGCGAATCGCCTGGCTAATTGGGAGCGCTTACAGTCGCTCAATGGTCCAGGGGTTCAGGCTTTCGTTCTGATAGAGACAGGGCTGTCTCAGGCCGTACTGCTGGTAACCGGAAACCGTCGGGTGTTGCTGGGGCTGATGCTGCTGTTCTGTGCAGCGGCCGCAACCCTGGGGCGCCAGCACATTGCCCTTCGGCCGGTAGAAAGCCGCCTGGATGACCGGGTCGCCACGGTTTCGCAACTGGTGGCCAATGCACTGCTGACCGCCTCTACCTGGCTTTATCGGCAACAGGAGCTGGCTCAGGCAGAGGCCGGCATGCCTCTGGCTCATCTGTTCATGCACGATATCTGGGTGGCGGGTTTTGGTTCGCTCACCCTGATTTCCCTCTGGCAGCTGCGCCAGCGGAGGGATGACCTGCCTGTGGGCAGAAGCTGGCCCCGGGCCATGCTGAGCGTGCCTCTCTACAGCTTCATGTGTATTACTGCCTCCATCCAGTTTGCGTTTCACGGCTTCTACCACGGTATTGCCGTCTACCTCACCATGATGGCGGAGTTATCGGCATTGTTCCTCAACCTTGGGCTCTACGTGTGGGTGGGTATGTTGCTGGCGCGCACCCATCTTCCCAGGAAGGTATTCGATGTTCTGCGACCCTGGCGGTTGCCTCCGAAATGGCTCGGGGTGGCGGTGCTTCTGCTCACCGCCTTGCCTACTGCGTATAGCGGCGCGTCCGGGATCTTTATTCTGGCGGCCGGTCTCACGCTTTACCGGGAACTTCGGCGCGCGGGTACATCGGAGCAACTGGCACTGGCGACCACGGCGATCTCCGGCTCCATGGGGACCATGTTGCGCCCCTGTTTGCTGGTGGTCATTGTTGCCACCCTCAATAACAGTGTGACCACCGACGAAATGTTCAGCGCCGGCGCCAGGGTATTGTTGTTGACCGCGTCGGTGTACGCGATTTATGTGTTCCTGATCGGCGGGCCGTCGAAAGGAAAAATTGCGCCTTTGCGGGTGGCGGTGCCCGGCATGCTGCGTGCGTTGGTGCCGCTTCTGCCTTATGTGGCCATTTTCGTGGGCGTGATCCTGCTGTGGAACCTACTGCTGAATCGGGGGCTGGATGAGTTCTCTGCACCAGCCATTCTGCCGTTGATTCTGCTGCTGGTGCTGGCGTTCGAGCGTTGGGTGCTCAGGTCACCGGACCCTGACGCTGATGATTTGCCAGAGGATGCCCGTGCTCCGCTGGCAAGCGGCTTTTCACTCGCTGTGCTGCGCGCTACCCGTGATTCCAGTGCCCTGATCGGTGCCCTGCTGATGTTGATGGCGCTGTCCGTCAGTGTCGGCGGCCTGATCGAACGTTCGGGCCTGCTTGAGTTGTTCCCGGAGCAACTGGGGTCGGTATGGCTGACACTCACGCTGCTGATGGGCTTGTTGGTGTTTATTGGCATGATCATGGACCCCTATGGCGCGGTACTGTTGGTAAACGCCACGCTGGCACCCATCGCCCTGAACAATGGAATCGATCCGCTTCACTTCTGGGTGATGACCGTGCTGGCATTTGAAATGGGGTATCTGACTCCGCCGGTGGCGCTCAACCATTTGCTGACCAGGCAGGTGGTGGGTGTGCCCACATCGCCGGAGAGCCTGAATGGCACCTTCTGGCAACGCAATTTCCGTTTCATTCTCCCAGTGCTGGTCATGGGCACTACGCTGATGATGGTGACTTACCTGCCAGCCTTTGGGAGCACAATATTCCAACTATTGTTGGGTATTCAGTCTCCGGCTTAGTCGTTATGCTCAGGTCTGCGCGGATGTGATCGGCTTCGTGGCTGGTGCGTATCATGCAACTGATGGCAGGGGAGTAGTGAAGTGGAAGAGAAAGCCCAGGGGCTTGGTTACTCACGGCGGTTGGTGATTACGTTCGCCATTGTGTCGTTCATGATGCCGTCTAGCGAGTTGGCGGCACAGGTTGCGGACGAGGGCGAGGCAATCGGGGAAGTCGTTCTGGAAGTGACGTCACCTCGCTTGGCTCGTGACCTTTACGATACCCCCGCGGCGGTCAGCGTAGTGGACGCGCCCGCCATCCGCCAGGGCCAGCAGCGCCTGCAACTGGACGAATCCCTCAATACCGTGCCTGGGCTTTTCTTCCAGAACCGTTATAACTTCGCCCAGAATCTGAGGCTGTCGACCCGTGGCTTTGGCGCCCGCGCGCCCTTCGGTATTCGCGGGATCCGCATTCAGGTCGACGGCATTCCCTACACCTTGCCGGATGGCCAGTCGCAGATCGATGCCATTGACCTGGATTCCGCTCAGCGCATTGAGGTTATTCGGGGCCCGTCCTCGGTGCAGTATGGTAATGCCGCTGGTGGTGTGCTGGATATCACCACGGCCCGTGGCGATGATTTGCCCCCCGGTGCCCGGCTGCGCCTTGATGGCGGCAGCGATGATTACCGCAAGGCCGCCATTCAGGGTAATGGTGTTCGCGGCGACACCAGTGCCATCGCAACGCTGTCCTGGATGAATGTAAACGGCCACCGGGAACAAAGTGAGGCGGAAAAGGGCCTGTTCAACGCCCGAGTTTCCCATGAGCTGGATTCCGAGAGGGAGCTGACTGCCACCTTCAACGCCTTACATAATCCGAAAGCCCAGGACCCGGGCGGCTTGACCCTGGCCCAGGTAGAGGAAGACCCAAACCAGGCCACCTTCATGGCCAAGCGCCTGGATAGCGGTCAGACGGTGAATCAGCAAACCCTGGGGCTGCAGTATCAGGACGCCGCTGTATTGCCCGGTGAAGTGACCGTGAACACCTTTTACAGTCATCGGGATTTCGCCCAGCAGTTGCCTTTTCCCGGCGCCAGCCGAGTGGCCTACGACCGTCATTTTTACGGAATCAGTTCCCAGTACCAGCAAGGTTCCGAGCTGGCCGGGCGACCTTTGACCTGGGTGATCGGCGCGGATGTCCATCGGCAGTCGGATGACCGCAGGCGCTACCAGGTATCACCCATGGGCGAGATTACCGGGCAAACCCAGGCGGAAACCCAGAACGCGACAAATGTGGCTGTATTCGCCCAAGGGGATCTGGCGTTGACGGATCGGTTGAATTTTTCACTCGGGACCCGCTGGGATCATTTAAGGCTTTCGATTGATGATCATCTTGCATTGATAAATGACGAATCCGGAAGTCGTACTTACAGAGAGTTAAGTAGCGTTGCCGGTGTCAGCTACCGCGTCGCGACCCGGCATCAGGTATACGCCACTATCGGCACAGCGTTCGAGTCACCTACGTTTACCGAGTTTGCCAACCCCTCTGGCACCGGTGGTTTTAACCCCGACTTGGAGCCTCAACAAGCGCTCAATCGCGAAATTGGCGTTCGAGGCTTGTGGGGGAGCTCACTCACGTACGATCTGGCGTTGTTCTCCATCCGTGTCGATAATGAAATTGTGATAGATACTCAAGGGGCAAATTCGTTCTATAGAAACGCCGGCGAAACCCGGCGCAACGGTGTTGAACTTGGCTTGGGTTGGGATATCTCCTATGCCTGGCGGGCGACCACGGCACTGACTCTGGCGGACTATGAGCTGCGCGACTTCACAGACGAACAGGGCAATGAGGCTGACGGCAATGACATTCCCGGCCTGCCCGGCACGCTCTGGGTGTCTGAACTGGAGTGGCGGGGCATGGCTGGCCGGTTCGCAGCGCTGGAGTGGCAGTACGTTGGCAGCTTTTTTGCCGAGAACAGCAACCAGACCAAGGTAAGCGATTACTGGTTGCTGGGCGCCCGCGCGGGTGACTCCTTGCGCCTGGGTAATCAGACCCTCAATCTCTATGCCGGTGTCCGCAATGTGTTGGATGAGGATTATTTCAGCAACGTGCGCATCAACGCCAACGCGAACCGGCCCATCGAGGACAGAGGTTACTTTGAACCGGGCGCCGGAAGAACTTTTTATGCGGGCCTTGAATGGGTATTCTGAGGCTCCCAAAGAAGAATAGCCCAGGGTAGTCAACACTATGCAAACCAAGTTTCTTCTCGACGAAAGCCAGATGCCGAAATACTGGTACAACCTGCAGGCGGATTTTGCCAAGCCGCTGCCAGCGGTACTGCACCCGGTAACCCAGCAACCCGTTGGGCCGGCTGATCTCGAGCCTTTGTTCCCGCCGGCGCTGATCGAACAGGAAGTGACCACCGAGCGTGAAGTGGAAATCCCCGAGCCGGTTCGTGATGTCTATCGGATGTGGCGACCAGCCCCGATGTTTCGGGCTCATCGTCTGGAGAAGGCGTTGGGCACCCCGGCCAAGATCTTCTACAAATACGAAGGCGGCAGCCCGGCAGGCAGTCATAAACCGAACTCCGCCATTCCGCAGGCTTTCTTCAACCGGGAAGCCGGCATCCGCACGCTGACCACCGAAACCGGGGCGGGCCAGTGGGGTACCTCACTGGCGTTTGCCGGCTCCCTGTTCGATATGGACGTAACCGTGTTTCAGGTTCGGGTGTCCTATGATCAGAAGCCCTACCGTCGTGCGGTGATGGAAACCTACGGTGCCAACTGCGTGGCGTCACCTTCCAACCTGACCGAGTTTGGCCGCAAGGTGCTGGCGGAAAATCCGAACCACACCGGCAGCCTCGGTATTGCCATCTCGGAAGCCGTGGAGCAGGCGGTCAAGGACCCGAAAACCAAGTATGCCCTGGGCTCGGTGCTCAACCACGTGTTGCTGCACCAGACCGTGATCGGCCTGGAATGTATGCAACAGATGGAAATGGCCGATTGCTGGCCCGATGTGATCGTTGGGTGTACCGGCGGCGGCTCCAATTTTGCCGGCATTGCCTTCCCGTTCATGGGTCATGCGATACGGGGCGGCGAGAGCCCCCGTATCGTCGCGGTAGAGCCTTCGGCCTGTCCGACCCTGACCCGCGGTAAGTACGCCTATGACTACGGCGACACCGCCCAGATGACCCCCCTGACCAAGATGCACACCCTGGGCTCCGGCTTCACGCCACCGGGTTTCCATGCCGGTGGTCTGCGCTATCACGGTATGGCACCAATGGTGTCGCATGCCAAGGAGTTGGGTTTGTTCGAGGCGGTGTCCTACACCCAGCGGGAATGCTTTGAAGCCGGTGTACTGTTTGCCCGTAACGAGGGCATTGTGCCAGCACCGGAAGCCAACCATGCGGTCAAAGGTGCCATTGATGAGGCGCTGCGCTGTAAGCGCGAGGGCAAGGCAGAAGTGATTCTGTTCAATCTGTGTGGCCACGGCCACTTTGATATGGCCGCCTACACGGCGTACTTTGCCGGCGAGTTGAGTGACCACGAGTATGACGATCAGGAGCTGGCGATGGCGCTGTCTGGTCTGCCGTCCGTCAAAGGCTGATACACACTAAGGGGTGACCTTTTGGGTCACCCCTTAGTGTTGGTTTTTGGAGGGCAGTGATGTTCCTCTATCAGAGTTCCTTCATCCACACTTTCCAGATGCACATCAAAACCCCACAGCCGGTGCGCGTGCCGGAGTACTTCTCCGGTCTCTTTGCCCAAAGGCACTCGGTCGACTGGAATATGCCGTAAGGTCAGCGACCGGTCACCGCGCACATCGACATTCCACACCTGAATATTCGGCTCCCGGTAACTCAGGTTGTACTGGCGGGCCAGTTTCTCTCGAAGAATCCGGTAGCCGGGTTCGTCGTGGATGGCGGTCACCTGGTAATGGTCTTCTTCGTCATCGTTCTCTATGGCGAACAGCCTGAGATCCCGCATCACTTTGGGTGACAGGAACTGCTGGATAAAGCTCTCGTCCTTGAAGTTGCGCATGGCGAAGTGCAAGCTTTCCAGCCAGTCCGTGCCGGCAATGTCCGGGAACCATTCACGGTCTTCATCGGTCGGGTTCTCGCAGATTCGGCGCAGATCCGTGAAAATTGAAAAGCCCAGGGTGTAGGGGTTGATGCCGGAATACCACGGACTGTTGAACGGTGGCTGATACACCACGGCGGTGTGGCTCTGCAGAAACTCCAACATGAAGCCGTCGGTTACCAGGCCTTTTTCATACATGCGGTGCAGCAGGGTGTAGTGCCAGAAGGTGGCCCAACCTTCGTTCATCACCTGGGTCTGGCGTTGCGGGTAGAAGTATTGCGCCAGCTTGCGCACAATCCGCACCAATTCACGCTGCCAGGTTTCCAGCAAGGGTGCATTCTTTTCAATGAAGTACAGCAGGTTTTCCTGGGGTTCGGTCGGGTAGCGGGGTTTGCGCCGGACCGGATCCTCATCTTCCTCTGGTTTGGGAATGGTGCGCCAGAGGTCATTGATGCGCCGCTGCTGATACTCTTCCCGTTCTTGCTGGCGCAACACTTCGGCTTCCGCGGAGATGGGAGACGGTCGCTTGTACCGATCGACACCGTAATTCATCAGTGCGTGGCAGGAGTCCAGAATCTGTTCCACCGCATCCACACCATGACGTTCCTCGCACTCAGACACGTAGTTCCGGGCAAACACCAGATAATCAATAATGGCACTGGCGTCGGTCCAGGTGCGGAACAGGTAGTTGCCTTTGAAAAAAGAGTTGTGGCCGTAACTGGCGTGGGCAATGACGAGTGCCTGCATGGGCAGGGTGTTTTCCTCCATCAGGTAGGCGATGCAGGGGTTGGAGTTGATCACGATCTCGTAAGCCAATCCCATCTGCCCGCGCTGGTAGCCTTTGGAAGTCTGCAAAAACTGCTTGCCGAAGGACCAGTGGTGATACCCCACCGGCATGCCGACCGAACTGTAGGCGTCCATCATCTGCTCGGCAGTGATCACTTCTACCTGGTTGGGGTAGGTGTCCAGGCCGAACTCGGCGGCGCATTTGGCAATTTCTTCGTCGTATGTCTGGATTAGCTCAAAGGTCCACTCCGAGCCAGTGGAAATGGGCGATCCTGCCTTGGGTTGTTCGCTCTCCGGTGCGTTCGGGCGATCAATCAGGCTGCTCATGCCACTTTCCTCTCGAACAACTGTCGGAATACCGGGTAAATATCACCAGGGTCTGCAATCTGTTGCATGGCAAAACTCTGGGGGAATTGCGCCATGATTTTCTCGTACTCGTACCAGAGCATCTGGTGATCCTGGGGCGTGATCTCGATATAGGAGTAATACTGCACCAGTGGCAGAATGCTGTCGGCCAGCAGTTTGCTGCACACCGGGGAGTCGTCGTTCCAGTTGTCGCCGTCCGAGGCCTGGGCCGCGTAGATGTTCCACTCCGCCGGTGAGTACCGGGATTCGACAATTCGGTGCATCAGTTTCAGGGCGCTGGAGACAATGGTGCCGCCGGTTTCTCTCGAGTAGAAAAACTCCTCTTCGTTCACTTCCTTGGCGCTGGTGTGATGGCGAATAAACACCACCTCGATCTTCTTGTAGTTCTTCTTCAGAAACAGATACAGCAGAATAAAGAAGCGCTTGGCGATGTCTTTGTGCATCTGGGTCATGGAGCCAGACACGTCCATCAGGCAGAACATGACGGCACTGGTGGCCGGTTTCGGCTGCTTCTGGTGTTGGCGGTAACGCAGGTCGATTTCGTCGATGAAAGGAATGCGCTTAACGTTGGCCTGCAATCGGGCGATTTCTTCTACGAGTACCTTGATTTGGTCTTCGTGGCTGAATGCTGCATCCAGGTCATCGGGCGCGCTTTGTAAGGCTTCCAGCTGCTTTTGTAGGTCTTTGATCTTCTTCTTGCGAGCGCCACCCAGGCCAAGCCGTCGGGCATGGGCGCCGCGCAGCGACCGCACCACATCAAGCTTGGCCGGAACGCCCTGGCTGGTGAAGCCGGCCCGCACGTAGCTGAAAGCTTCGGTGTCTTTGAGCTTCTTGCGCGCCAGGTTGGGCAGCTCGAGGTCATCGAACAGGAATTCCAGAAATTCTTCCTGGGTGATCTGGAAGGCAAATTCGTCCATGCCTTCGCCGTCCGGGCTGGCCTGGCCCTCGCCTTGACCTTGCCCTTCACCCCCTTGAGGTTTCGGGATGGTGTCACCGGCTACCCACTCCTGGTTGCCGGGATGAACCACCTCCCGGCGGCCACCGGGGCCATGGTGGAAGATGGGCTCCTCTATGTCCCGGGCCGGGATGCTAACTTTTTCGCCCCGTTCGATATCAGTGATTGAGCGTTTTTGAACGGCTTCAGATACCGCCTTCTTGATGTGGTGACGGTAACGGCGCAGGAACCGTTCCCGGTTCACCGCGCTTTTGTTCTTGCCGTTCAGGCGCCGATCGACAATGTGGGTCATCCCCATGGTACTGCTCCCGCTGGCCGTTAATGGGACTTGCGAACGCGCAGATACCACTCGGCGAGCAAGCGGACCTGTTTCTCGGTGTACCCACGTTCGACCATGCGCTCAACAAATTGCTTATGCTTGTTCTGGTCTTCCTGACTGGCTTTCGGGTTGAAGGAAATCACCGGCAACAGGTCTTCCGTGTTCGAGAACATTTTCTTCTCGATCACGCTGCGCAGCTTCTCGTAACTGAGCCAGGACGGGTTCTGGCCCTGGTTGTTGGCCCGGGCCCGCAGCACAAAATTGACCACCTCGTTGCGGAAGTCCTTCGGGTTGCTGATACCGGCGGGTTTTTCGATCTTTTCCAGCTCGTCGTTGATCGAGGCCCGGTCCAGAATCTCCCCGGTTTCGGGATCGCGGAATTCCTGGTCCTGAATCCACAGGTCGGCATAGGTGACGTAACGGTCGAACAGGTTCTGGCCGTACTCGCTGTAGCTTTCCAGGTACGCGGTTTGAATTTCCTTGCCGATAAACTGCACGTAGTGGGGAGCCAGGTATTCCTTGATAAACCGCAGGTACCTTTCCTGAATTTCGGGGGCGTACTGCTCCTGCTCGATCTGCTTTTCCAGCACATACAGCAGGTGCACTGGGTTGGCGGCAATTTCGGCGGTGTCGAAGTTGAACACTTTCGACAGAATCTTGAAGGCGAACCGGGTGGACAAGCCATCCATGCCTTCCATCACACCGGCCGCGTCCCGGTATTCCTGAATGGATTTGGCTTTCGGGTCGGTATCCTTGATGCTCTGGCCGTCGTACACCTTCATTTTCGAGAAGATACTGGAGTTTTCCGGCTCTTTGATGCGCGACAGCACCGAGAACTGGGCCAGCATGTCCAGGGTGTCCGGGGCGCAGGGTGCGCCCGACAGCGAGCTGTTTTTCAGCAGTTTTCGGTAAATCTCGATCTCTTCGGATACCCGCACACAGTAGGGCACCTTGACGATATAGACCCGGTCCAGAAACGCTTCGTTATGCTTGTTGTTGCGGAAAGTCTGCCACTCGGATTCGTTGGAGTGGGCCAGGATTACACCATCAAAGGGCACCGAACCCATGCCTTCGGTGGTGTTGTAGTTGCCTTCCTGGGTGGCGGTCAGCAGGGGATGCAGCACCTTGATCGGCGCCTTGAACATCTCCACAAACTCCATCAGGCCCTGGTTGGCTTTGCACAGGCCACCGCTGAAGCTGTAGGCATCGGGGTCGTCCTGGGAATAATCCTCCAGCATGCGGATGTTGACCTTGCCCACCAGGGCGGAGATGTCCTGGTTGTTATCGTCTCCGGGCTCGGTTTTGGAAACGGCGATCTGGTCGAGCACTGAGGGGTAGCGTTTCACTACCCGGAACTGGCTGATGTCGCCGCCGAATTCGTGCAGGCGTTTCACCGCCCAGGGCGACATGATGTTTTTCAGGTACCGGCCGGGAATGCCGAATTCTTCTTCCAGAATCGGACCGTCTTCACCCGGGTCAAACAGGCCCAGCGGGCTTTCGTTGAGCGGGGAGTCTTTGATGGCGTAGAAGGGCACTTTCTGCATCAGTGCCTTGAGCTTTTCGGCCAGCGAGGATTTGCCGCCGCCGACGGGGCCGAGCAGGTACAGAATCTGTTTCTTTTCTTCCAGGCCCTGGGCAGCATGACGAAAGAACGACACGATGTTCTCGACGGCTTCTTCCATGCCGTAGAACTCGGAGAATTCGGGGTAGCGTTTGATGACTTTGTTGGAAAAGATGCGTGACAGGCGGGAGTCACGGGAGGTGTCGGTCAGTTCTGGTTCGCCGATGGCAATCAGCATTCGCTCCGCGGCGGTGGCGTATGCTGTTGGGTCCTTTTTGCAGATCTCCAGGTATTCCTCAAGGGAGTATTCTTCCTCCTGAGTGGATGCATACCGGTTTTTGAAGTGCTGCACGATGCTCATAGATGGCCCCTCGCTTACTCTTGCTTGTCATAAAAACGGTTTTACTTCACACAATGTCCCCGTTGCTTATACGCCGCCGGTCCCGGCGGTGTGCTCTGGTAGTTAAGTTGATGGGATGTTTTCATCAAACAGATATACGTTGTCCGGTGTGTTCCGGCCTGTTTAATCTGAGCTTAGTTCACACTCGCGGGGTTGGACAGGTGGCGGTCAAATTAGGTTCATTAAATTATGTTTTGGGCTTCGGGCTTTGGGGGCTGACGTACACCGGGGAGGTTTTTCAGAGCAAATTGGGAACTCGCTGGGCTCAGACATCAAATTTGCTCTGAAAAACCTCCCCGGTATACGTCGATCAAGCGATCTTGGGGATTCCGGTCGCCTTTATTTTTTGATCAGTTTGAACACACTTTCTGTCGCGCCGTTTCTCAGGCCTCTTCGCTTGGCGAAGGGGTTGTCCCGGGCCATGTCTTTTTTGAGCACCTGGGTAATGTCGTAGTCTTCACCATAGAGCTGGTGGACTTCTTCATCGCTGACGTTGAACGGCGGACCTTTCATTTCCTTGCTGTCGTAATCCAGGGTGATCAGCAGTATTTCAGTGCCATCCGGGATGACCGCCGTCAGGTGGTCGACGTAACCTTTGCGCATGTCCTGGGGCAGGGCGATCAGGGCGGCGCGGTCGTAGACCAGGCGGATGTGTTTGAGGTCATCCGGCACCAGTTGGAAGAAGTCACCGCACCAGAGTTGCAGATCGTCATGCTTGAAAGTCGTGAAGGGTTCGCCCGGGTGCACCATGGCTTTCTCACCGGCTTCTTCGAAGAAGTCTTTGCAGGCGATGTCGCTCAGTTCTACGCCGATGATCGGGTGGCCGCGATCGTTGAGCCACCACATGTCGTGGGCTTTCCCGCACAGGGGCACAAAAACGGCCTCGGTTCCGGTACCGGCCAGTTCCGGCCAGTGGTCGTGCAGGTACTGGTTTACAGTGCCTTCGTGGAAGCCGGTTTGTTCTTTTGCCCAGCGTTCGTGCCAGAATTCGTGTTCCATAATGTGCCTCCCGGGATTTGCTCGTTTTCCTCAGTCTACCTTACTCTGTGCCAATCGTGATTCGGGAGAAAAGTATGAAAGCGGTCTTTCTGGATAGCCTTACCCTTGGTAATGACGTCGATCTGTCACCGATTGAGCGGGTGACCGGCGGTTTCACCTGCCACGAGCGCACTCCACCGGAGCAAGTGCTGGCGCGGATTCGGGGCTTCGATACCGTTCTGGTAAACAAGGTGGTGCTGGGTCGCGAGCATTTTGAGGCCTGCCCGGAGCTGAAAACCATTGCGGTGGTGGCCACCGGGCTCAATAACATCGACCAGGCGGCAGCGCGGGAGCATGGTGTCCGGGTGATGAACGTGACGAATTATGGCCGCTCCACCGTGGCTCAGCACACCATGGCGTTGATTCTGGCCTTGGCGACCCGGTTGATGGATTACAACCGGGATGTTCGCGACGGGCGCTGGGGCAAGAGTGACATGTTCTGCCTGATGGACCACCCGATCATGGAGCTGGAAGGCAAGACCCTGGGCATTGTCGGTTTCGGCGATCTGGGGCAGGGCGTGGCCGAGCGGGCCAGGGCGTTCGGTATGAACGTCGTGCTGGGTTGCCGGCCAGGGCAGACGCCGGGGGAGGTGGACGGTTATCCGCGTGTTCCGCTGGATGAGCTGCTGGCTCAGGCGGATGTGTTGTCACTGCACTGTCTGCTGACTGAAGGTACCCGCAATCTGATTGGCAAGCGGGAGCTGAGTTTGATGAAGCTAACCGCACTGCTGATCAACACAAGCCGGGGTGGCCTGGTGGACGAAATGGCGCTGGCGGATGCGCTGCGCGCAGGCCGGATTGCCGGGGCGGGCTTTGATGTGCTGACGGAAGAGCCGCCGCGCAACGGCAACCCGCTGCTGGCGGAGGATATTCCGAACCTGATTGTTACGCCTCACTCCGCCTGGGCCAGTCGTGAGGCCCGTCAGCGGATCGTGGGGATTACGGCCGCAAACTTGGCGTCGGCTCAGAACTGATAACCCACACTGACAGATGCGCCTATCTGAGCCATACTCAGCTCGATTTGCTGGCCGGGGCCCAGCGGATTGTCGCCCCGGACAGTTTTGCGCGGTGAATAGAAGGCCATGCCAGACACTTCCACGGCGTCACTAAAGCCGTGGGTGAAGCCGCCTGTGAAATGCCATTCCTGCACGCCCGGAGCCAGGATATTAAACAGGACTTCCTCATCGGGAATGGGCTGCTCGCCATAGCTGACGCCGGCGCGCCAGGTCTGCTCCTGGCTTTGCTGCCATTGCCAGCCGAATTTGACGATGGTCATGTTATCCCAGCCAAAGCCAGCACCCCGAACATCGCCCAGCGGCGCTTGCATCAGATTGGGTAGCATCGGATTGCCAATGCTATTGATTTCGCTGTAGCGGATATGTTGCACGTCCAGAAGCAGCCAGTGATTCTGGATGCCAGACCAAGCCACGCCGGCGTTGAACATCTGCGGAATATCAAAGCCACCCTGCTCGGCAAACAGGCCTTGGTATTTACTGAATTCTTCCATCTCCAGAATGGTGCGCCAGCTCAGGCCCGCACGCAGGGTGTCGGTGACCTGACCCTGCCAGCCGATTTGCAGGCCGTAGCCCCAGGCGTCGTCCGTGCCGTTGTTGGTCAGAGCATCAGGGTTAGATGAAAAACCGGAGAAGTTTGTTAACCCTTTTGCTTCAAAGCGCTGGTAGGCAATCAGCGGCGAAACGCCAAGAGCCTGGCCATCGGCAAATTCCCAGGACCAGGTTGGGGCGATAAACAACTGTTCCAGGTTGACGCCGGTTTTGCCCGCCCCGAACGTGCCTCCATTGGCTCCGCTATACTCGGTATTCATACCGCCATTGGCGAAGATGGACAGGCCAAGGCTGTGGCCGTTGTCCAGAGCCCGGTTATAGCCGAAATGAGGGATCAGGAAAGCGTCGTTTTTGCTGGATACCTTACCTGGCGCCAGATAGAAGGTTCCTTGTGGTGGGGTCATGACGCCACCTTCGACGCGGTAGTTGCGGCGCGGAGAAAAAAACTCCAGCCCGCCATCCATCCGACTGCCAACAAACGCCATACCCGCCGGATTTGTGGCTGCGGCAATGCTGTCCTGCGACAGCGCGGTGCCGGCTCCGGCCATGCCAGCATTAATAGTGCCATAGCCGTGGCTGAAATAGCCGTTGGTAGCAAAGGCTGCCGATGGCAACACGGTGGTGAGGGCGGCCGTGGCCAATGCGTGCTTGAAGCGCATACGTCTAACCCTGTAACGGTAAAGAGAATAATGACAGAAGGTGCTTTCTACTTGAATGTGGTTATAAATAGAAGGAACTAAATTTAATATGGTTATATCGAGTGGCGGCTTACCCTATCTTGGCTTGAGCAATGGTGCGCCAGAATCCGCTTGTGTACTGGCATCTGACTGATAAGCTGTAGAAAAGACTGACAAGCAGGACATTGAGTGGCTTCTATTGAAATGAAAGAGCGGTTACAGGCCGTAGAAACCTGGATTCTCGCCAACCCCAATCCGCCCCAGAAATGGCCGTGGACCTGGCTCTACAAGACCGGTCGCTCGGTCTATGCGGTGGCGCGGGATGTCATCAGCGGTCAGTTGACTCTACATTCCATGAGCCTGGTCTATACCACCCTGCTGAGTATTGTGCCGCTGCTGGCGTTGAGTTTTTCGGTGCTCAAGGCAATGGGCGTGCACCAGCGTATGGAGCCTATCCTGTTCCAGTTCTTCGAGCCGATGGGACCTCAGGGCATCGAAGTGGCTGAGCGGATACTGGGATTCGTTGATAACATGAAGGTGGGGGTGTTGGGTTCGGTCGGCCTGGCGTTGTTGGTGTATACCGTGGTTTCCCTGGTGCAGAAGATCGAACGCTCTTTCAATATGATCTGGCGCGTGCCTGAGATGCGTTCGATGGCCCAGCGTTTCAGCAATTACCTGAGCGTAATCATGGTAGGGCCGTTGTTGATGGTGTCCGCGATTGGCGTCACGGCCACTATATTTTCATCGGATGCCGTGCAGCAATTCATGATGTTCGAGCCGTTCGGCTCACTGATCGTCTTTATCAGCAGCTTTACGCCGTTTTTCCTGGTGGTCGGCGCATTCACCTTCGTCTACGTGTTTATTCCCAACACCCGGGTAAAGTTTCGGTACGCATTTATTGCGGGCCTGGTGGCGGGTGTTTCCTGGCAGGCGGCGGGCATGTTGTTTGCGTCGTTTGTGGCAGGCTCTACCAAATACGCGGCAATCTATTCCGGCTTTGCCGTCGGCATTATCCTGCTGATCTGGACCTACCTGAACTGGATGATTCTGCTACTTGGTGCCAGCCTCGCTTTTTATATGCAAAACCCGGGTTCGGTCGCCAAACGCCAGAATGTGCAGTTGGCTCCTGAGCTTCAGGAGCGTGTGGGGCTGGCGTTGATGTGGATGGTGGCCAAGCCGTTCAGCCGGGGCGAGCCAGCCCCGCAACAGGAAGCGCTGGAGTATGAGCTGCGAGTGCCCGGTGAGGTTACCCGTAGTGTCAGCGACAAACTGATTCGCGCGGGCCTGCTCACCCTGGCCGGTCGCAATGGTGACCAGCTGGTTCCTGGCAAAGCCCTTGAACTGATTACCGTCGGTGGCGTGCTAAAGACTGTTCGCCGTGATGAAGATCGGGTGGTTGACCGGCTGCCGGCAGTTGCGGTGCCGCTGCAGCTGATTGATGTTGCCGGCCAGCGGGACGATATCAGTTTTGCGGAACTGTTGGGCGTCGACAACAAAGAAACTCAGGACAAGGCCGCCCAGGCCTGATCAGTTCTGGGGTTGGGTGCCTTTGCCTTCCTGCAGCATTCTGAGCAGTGCATTTCGCACCGGAGTGATTTGCTCCGGGGTTAAATGCACGATCTGTTTCAGGTCGTCTTCCGGCAGGTTGCGCTGGCGTGCGTGACGAAGCACTTCACGAGTGCCCAAGAGCAGCCCGTCGGTGAGTGCTGTGTGTGCCTGGCGGGGAGCCGGGCGCTCGGCAGCCAACAGCCATGCGTGATACTTGGGTGGCAGGTTCCAGACGTTGGCCAACAACTGGCAAGCCGACCATTGATACCGGGTCAGTGCCGTCCGCAATAAAACCGGGTCCGGCTCGCTACCGATATTCTGAGACCGACAAATGCGGGTCAGCTCCCGGCGGATAGTGATGTAACCAAGGGCGGGCAGCAAGCCGACCATGAAATGGGCGCTGGTGTCGTTGTGATGAATGCGTGCTACCAGTTCGGAGGCTCTGGCACAGGTCAACCCCCAAAGCCAGGCCCGCTGGGCAAACAACGCTTCGCGACTGTTTCTGGCGGCCATCATCGGGCGCATCACCGCGGCCGAAATTACACTTCGAATTCCATCCAGCCCTAACACAAACACTGCCTGATCAACCGATTCGATGGTGTGGTCGCCGGGGCGGAAGTAAGGGCTATTGGCTACTTGCAGCAGTTGGTCAGTGAGGGAAGGGTCGCTGAGGATGATGTCGGTGATCTGTTTGCGGTCGGTGGTTTCACTGGAAAGTGCCCGCATCAGCATAGGCAGGGTGCCTGGCTTGCGGGGCAGTTCTTCCATGTCACTGTCGCGAAGACGTCGCTCCAGCTCGATCAGCGCACGGTCAGGTACCGTGGAATCCTGCTTGAGTTTGGTCTCGGGAACATCCAGAAGCCAGCCAAACAGGTGTTCTTCCAGTTGCCCGACGATGTCTGAATCTGATGAATGCTGCTCAGGGCTATCGCTTTGCACCGGGTTGAACAGCCGTGTTTCCGTAAGATCGGTGGCAGGCGGTTTTGAGGGCGCGAACAAGCCCGAAATCCAGGATAAAAAGCCCGGCATCCATTGCCTCCGGATTAATGTGTATTAAAACGTGACTGATTGCTCGAGGCAGTATAGTTGCGTCAATCAACCCTGCACAGTTCTTTGCTGCGCATCAAAAAAAAGATTCGCCAAAGACAAACACCAACTGGCAGACGCCGGCGATAAAGCCGAGAAACGCCCCCACCAGAATCAGTTTGATTTCGTCTTCCTGGAAGCAGGGTCGAAGCAAATCCTGAAACTCTTCGGACGACAGCGCAATCATCCGTTCCACCATGATGGATTCAACCGCCCGGGCCCTGTCTGTTTCGAATACCGGGTTGTTGAAGGAGCTTCGTGAAATCTCGATGGCTTTTTGACCCACCTGGTTTTTAAGGGTGGCAAAACCGGTTGGACCGAAGGCCACCTGAGTCAGTGCTTTGCCCATGCCGGCGGTTTCATCGACCAATGGTTTGATGTGCTTTTTCACCATGTTGCGGGCGCGCTCACCTTTAGGGCCTTCCATGATGGCGTTGATAATGTTGCCCACAGTAAGAATCTCATGGGTAACGATGTGGCAGAACGACTCCGCTACCGCTGGCTGGCGTTTCAGGAACAGGCCTTGTAACCGCAGGGGGCCAACTTTGTGCTCATGGAGAGGGCGGAAGATAACGTTCAGGGCGATCCAGTTGGTAGCCCAGCCCACCAGCAGGCCGAACAAAGGCAGCACCCAGATGGCGGGGTAGAGGTACCAGACAACCATCTGGATCAGGCCGAACAGGAATCCGAAATAGAGGCCGGAGTTAATAATAAAACGGAACTCGACGTCGCCGCATTCCAGGAAGATACGGTTGAGCAGTTTTTTGTCTCGGGCCAGGCGTTCGATAACCATGCCTTTGATGTCGAGCAGATCTTCAATGTTGTCGGAGATGTCTTCGACCAGGTTGTCGACCAGCTGCGGCGTGGATTTGCGTACCCGGTCGTATACCATTTTCCGGGCGGAGGCTGGCAGGTTTTCCCAGAAGGTGGGGTATTCCTTGAGCATGAGTTCGTCTACGTATTCTTCAACCCGGGGGTCGACGGTGTAGATGATGTGGGTCGCAAGAACTTTGGGGTCGATCTGTTCGAAGATTTCCTGGACGGTGCCGATTTTGGAAATGGTGGCATCGACGCTGATGGCGGCCATTTTTCGGGCTTTGGAGGGAATGATGCCTTGCCAGCCCAGCAGGGGTGGTTTGCCAATGAACTCCAGGGGGTAGAAGGTCATTTTGATGGCGAGCCAGTTAGTGCTCCAGCCAATCAGGGCAGCAATCACGGGGATGCTGAGGTATTGCCAGAATTCTGGGTTGGTCAAAAGGCTAGTCATTCGGGGCTCTTATTTGTTTTGCTTGGGTGCATGCGGCCGGCCAAGTTTTTGTCAGACAAGGATAATGTTGTTCATCGCCAGATCTGTCAATGACTGCGGTGCCCATACGGTTGCCTTTCCGGGCCACAAGCCTCAATTGCCGATGTCTCCCCACAGCCATTGGCACAGCGCGATGGCTGCAACCGGTGCGGTTTCGGTGCGCAGTACGCGGGGCCCGAGGGCAATCGGGAGAAAACCATTTTGTTCCGCCAGGGTGATTTCATCCGCCGTCAGGCCACCTTCGGGGCCGATCATCAGGGCAACATTGGCGGGCCCGGTCAAGGTGGTCAAGGATTGCTCCGTGCGGTGATGTAGCACCAGGCGCAGGTCGCAGGTCTGGCTGTGCGCCAGCCATTCCTGAACGGTCATGACCGGCAGGATGTCTGGCACCCGTGCGCGGCCGCATTGCTCGGCCGCGCTGATGGCGACTTGTTGCCAATGGCGCAGGCGTTTGTCTTCCCGGTCGCCCCTGAGTTTTACGTCACAGCGGTCGGTGCTGAGCGGGACGATGGTGGTAACGCCCATTTCGACCGCTTTCTGAACCGCGTAGTCCATGCGGTCGCCTTTGGAGAGAGCCTGGCCCAGGGTGATGTTGAGGGGTGATTCGGTTTGGGTTGCCTCGGCACTCCGGATTTCTACAGTGACGTTTTTTTTGCCGGCCTGGATGATGGTGGCGTTGTAATCCTGGCCATCGTTGTTGAACAGGCGGAGTTCCTGGCCAGGTTGCATGCGCAGTACCCGGCCGACGTGGTTGGCGGCGTTGTCGTCGAGTTCGCACTCGCCGCCCAGGTGCAGCGGGCTGTCGGTGAAGATTCTGGGTATGCGCATGTTGGTGCTTTCCCTCAACCTTTGACAGCGATGCCGATACCTTCGGTGGCAACCTGGGCCAGGTGGCGGATCTGGTCTTCGGTGATCACATAAGGAGGCATGAAGTAGATTACGTTCCCCAGCGGGCGCAATAGAGCCTGGCGGGTGAGGGAGTGTTGGTAGACTTTCAGGCCGCGGCGTTCCTGCCAGGGGAAGGGGGTCTTGGTGGCTTTGTCTTTGACCATTTCGATGGCGAGGGTCATGCCGTGCTGGCGGATGTCGCCAACGTTGGGGTGATCGGCCAGATGAGCGACGGAGTCGGCCATGCAGCGGGACAACTGGCGGTTGTTCTCGATGACGTTTTCATCCCGGAAAATGTCCAGGGTGGCCAGGGCCACCGCGCAGCCGATGGGGTTGCCGGTGTAGCTGTGGCTGTGCAGGAAAGCACGCATGGTCTCATAGTCGTCGTAGAAGGCGTCGTAAACATTATCGGTCGTCAACACCACCGACAACGGTAGGTAGCCGGCCGTGAGCCCTTTGGACAAGCACATGAAGTCCGGGGTGATGCCAGCTTGCTCGCAGGCAAAGAGGGTGCCGGTGCGGCCGAAACCTACGGCGATTTCGTCTGCAATCAGGTGCACGCCGTAGCGGTCGCAGGCTTCGCGCAGTTTGGTGTGGTAAATCGGGTGATGCATGCGCATGCCGCCGGCGCACTGGATCAGGGGTTCAACCACCACCGCACAGATCTCATCGTGCCTTTCGGCGAGCAGCTTCTCCATGGCCTCGAACTGGCGCAGGGCGTAGCCTTCGTCGGTTTCGCCGGCTTCTTTGTTGTAGGCATCCGGAGAGGGTGCAGTCAGCACTTCCATTAGTAGTGGCTGATAGGTGTCTTTATAAAGCGCAACATCACCCAGTGCAAGCGCTCCCAGGGTTTCGCCGTGGTAGCTGTTGCTCAGATTAACGAAGTTTTTCTTGCTGGGTTTGCCCAGGTTTTTCCAGTAGTGATAGCTCATTTTCAGAGCCGCTTCGATGGCGGAGGAGCCATTGTCAGCATAAAAACACTTATTAAGGCCTTTAGGGGTCACTTCGATCAGTCGTTCTGACAGATTGATCACAGGCTCATGGGTAAAACCCGCCAGGATGACGTGCTCCAGTTGGCCGATCTGCTCCTGAATCGCGGAGTTGATACGCGGGTTGCCGTGGCCGAAAAGATTGACCCACCAAGAGCTGACCGCATCGATATAGCGATTGCTCTCGAAGTCTTCGAGCCACACGCCTTCGCCTCGTTTGATGGGAATCAGCGGAAGGGTTTCGTGATCCTTCATCTGGGTACAGGGGTGCCAAACGGATTTCAGGTCCCGTGCGACCAGATCGGCATTGCGCATTGATGTCTCCTGTCAGCCCTGAGCGGGTCAATGTTAGTTGAGAGTGCACATGATACTGCCCGCACCGCTGCCTTAACAGCTCCGAAGTGTGATCCAGTCGGTCTGGCTTCCATGCCAGCGGCGTCCGCCCGGGCGGCCAATGCTGGTGTGGGCCGTTGCAGCAACAATAAATGTTAACTTAACAGGAGACGAATATGGAGCTGACTCTGGAACATCCTTACGATGCCGGGCTTGATCGGGTAATTGAAAGCTTCTTCTGTGAGAACCGCATTCATCAGAAAAATGAGAAACTGGGTTGCCGCAATGTGCGGGTGGCGGAACGTCAAAAAGATGATTCGGCCGGAAAGCTGGTGATCGAGCGGGAGATGACCGCCTCGGCCCCGGTGCCCGGTGTGCTCGCCAGCTTTCATCGGGAATGGAACCGGGTTCGTCAGGAAGAGCACTGGTTCAAGAAGGATGACGGTGAATGGCACTGCGAGTTCAGGGTCAGGATTGATAGTGTGCCGGCCCGTATCAAAGGTGTGATGCGTCTGCAGGGTAACGGCGATCGCTGCATCAATTATGTGACCTTGACAGTACTGTGCGAGGTGCCGTTTCTGGGTCGAAAAATTGCAAAATTCCTCGCGGAAGATTCTCACACCAAGATTGTGCAGGAGTACGAGGTGATCCGGCAGTTGTTATAGCGCGGGCGTCGCCTGCCATTCCTCACTCGAGTGCCCGTTTGAGGTTCTGGAGCAGCGCATTCTTGGCCGTGCCCGATTCTCGAGCCGGGCGATGCAAAACCCGCTTCGGATCGGTAGAATCGCGGTTCTTTTTTAACCAGATTGCCGGATTCCTGTCATGAAACTCCTCAAAGAATTGATCCATCCCGAGCTGGCCACCCGCGAGGGCCGCATCCTCCGGCGCCATGCGGCGCGCGGCATTGTGCTCCGGGAGGAGAAGATTCTGCTGCTGTTCACCGAGCGCTACAACGATTTCAGTTTGCCCGGTGGCGGCATTGACGACGGCGAAGACATCACCGTGGCCCTGGCACGAGAGCTGGAAGAAGAAACCGGCGCACGAGATGTTCAGGTAAAACACCACTACGGCTTTATTGAAGAGTACCGCCCCCACTGGAAGCCGGAATACGACCTGATGCACATGACGTCCCACTTTTTCGTGTGCGACGTGGCCCCCGAGCTGGCGGAGGTCCGTATGGAAGACTACGAAGTTGCCAACGGCATGAGACCCATCTGGTTGTCGGTATCCGAGGCGGCCAAGCACAACCGGCAAGTCATGGCGCGTCAGGAGAAATCCATGGGTCAGTCCATTCAGCGGGAAACCTTCATGCTGGAGAAGATCTCCAGAGAGCTGGTGTTGCAACCGAGTTAATCACGGCTCCGAATTGCTCCGGCGCACCGTTTCGAGCGTAAACAGTGAATTCACGCACCGCACTTGAGCGGTGTTGTCGCTCAAATCGATTCGCCGGGGGTTCTTTTGTGATCCATGATTTATCCGTTTCAGACCGCGTTGCCAGTGCTCTGAAAACCCAGTTCATCGCAGACGCCCTGGCCATGCCGGTGCACTGGTATTACAACCCCCTGGATATCGACAAGGCCTTCCCGGGCGGTATTCAGCGGTTTGAGGCCGCGCCCGATTTTCATCCCTCGTCAATAATGTCTTTGCATTCGACCACCAGTGGCGGCCGTCATTTCGGTAAAGACGCGTCGCGAGACAAGGTCCCGCAAGTGGTGGGCGATGTCATTCTCAAGGGCAAAGCGCAGTTCTGGAACGTGCCCAATGTGCATTATCACCAAGGACTGGGGTCTGGAGAGAATACGCTCAATGCGCATTGTGCCCGCGTGCTGATGCGCTCTCTGGCGGATGCGTCAGGTCATTATGACCGGCAGGCGTTTGTGTCGGCTTACATCGGGTTCATGACCGCCGATCCCCCGGCGCATCCGGATACTTACGCTGAGTCTTACCATCGGGGTTTTTTCGCCAACCTGGCGCGGGGTCTGGCGCCGGAGCACTGCGCCATGACCACCCACGACACCCCCTCCGTTGGCGGTTTGGCGACGGTTGCTGCCCTTGTTTTTTATGAGATCCTCAGCGGTACGGCGGTGCCCGACATACAGGCTCTGTGCCGGAACCACCTGGCGTTGACTCATCCGGATGAGGGTTTGATGAGGGTGTGTGACCGCTACGTGGATTTACTCTGCGGGCTGCTGGCAGGACCTGACGATGAAGGTGTGAAGGCGCTGTTGTCAGAAGCGGGTAAAGGCAAGCCTGGCCTGGATGTTGAAGCCCTGGTCAAGCGCAACCTGCCGGACCACCAGATTGTAGGCCGCCTGTATTCACCGGCCTGTTACATCTCGGATTCCTGGCCGGTGGTGCTGTATCTGGCCTATAAATATCGCAACGATCCCTGGCTGGCGCTGCGCGTGAACACCAACCTGGGTGGCGACAACGTGCATCGAGGCATGGTGCTCGGGGCCATCCTGGGGTTGTTCAGTGACGAAGTAGCCACCGGCCGGTTCGATCAGCTGGTGGCTTATGACGCGATTGGTCGAGAGATCGCTGCGCTAATTAGCTCGGCAACCGCTCCCAGATAGTCACCTCCGACAGGGTGTGCTGGAACTTGTGTTGAGTCTCACGGATGACGAACGGCACTTTCCGGGGCGCCCCCACTAATCGGAAGTGGCTGCCAAGATGTTCTTTCAGGCCATCCAGCGTGGTGTGGTTTTCACCGTCTTTCTTGTAACCGCCAATCCACTCTTCCTTGGGCGTGTGTTCTTCCAGCCAGGTGTAAGGTGAGGCAATCACCAGCAAGCCGCCATCGTTGATGCGTTCGTGAATGCTGGCCAGGAAACGCCCTGGCTTATAAAGGCGATCGATCAGGTTGGCTGCCAGCACCAAGTCGTAACCGCTGTATTGAGACTTCAGGTTGCAGGCGTCGCCCTGATGGAAAGAAACCCTTTCAGCGCTGCTTTCCAGCCCGAGTTCTTTCAGGGTGCGGGTGTGGTAGCTGACCAGCTCACCCTCTTCAGCAAGGGCGTAACGCACGGCCCCCTGTTCAGCCATTTCAACGCCCAGACGAATGAAGTTGGCAGAAAAATCGACCCCTTCGACTTCGCTGAACTGTCTGGCCAGCTCAAAGCTGGAGCGACCACAGGCGCAGCCCAGATCCAGAGCCTTGCCGGTGGGTTTGCCATTCATCGCTTCGAGGGCTAGATCTGCCAGAGCTTTAGGAAAGTTTTCGACGCCGAACCAGCGGTCGCCGAAGTGAAACTCTGCGTATTCGGTCAGTAACCGGTCACTTTCATAATAGCCGTTGGGCTGCGTGGCCTCGGCTTCTGAGGCGATGTAGCGGAAGCCGGCATGCTGGAAGAAATGTCGTCTGAACGCATAACGGGCCGACAATCGAGCTTCGTTACCACAGGAAATCCACGAGCCGCCTTTGATCAGGTTATGCTGGCCATCGTAGGTGGGGGTTGTGAAATCATCGTAGAGCGAGTGCACCTTGAAATTGTCAAACGGGTAGATCGGTGTCTCGGTCCATTGCCAGACATTGCCCACCACATCAAACCACTCGCCGTGCCGGAACCGGGTAACCGGGCAGGACGACGCGCCATGGTCCAGATGCAGGTTGGCGTTGGCGGCCTGGCTGCCAACTTCCTCGACGCCCGCCGCCGAACAGAGCCGATACCACTCGTCTTCCGTGGGCAGCCGGATGGGTTGTCCGGTCTGCTCTCGTTTCCATTCACAGAACGCTTTGGCCTCCAGGCAGTTGACTTCTACCGGCCAGTCCCAGGGCATCTCGACTTCTTCGGTCATCAGGCGCAGTTGCCAGCCGTTGTGCCAGCGCCAGAAGGTGGGATGTTGGGCCCGGGCAAACTGGCGCCAGGAAAGGCCTTCATCACTCCAGAAGTTGTCGCGTTCATAACCACCGGCCTCAACAAACTCAAGGAACTCCTGATTGCTCACCAGGTACTGGCTGGCCTTGAATTCTTCAACGTCGGCCTGGTGTTCACCGTATTCGTTGTCCCAGCCGTAATAGGGGGCTTCATGTGGCTTCCCAATACGTATGGTGCCCGATGGAACCGTGATCAGTGTGTTCTCTGGCGCCTCACCGGTTTCGCGATTGGGTGCCCACTCAGGTTGGGGTTGGACTCTGGCCAGATCATGCTGGCGGATCAGTACAGAAGACGTTTCCAGATGGATGCGTTCGTGCTCGATGCCCATCACGATTGGCCACCAGGGACTCTCCCAGTTGATGGGCAGCGTTAGAGGCAAAGATTCGATCAGCTCAAGCACGCTGGCTCTCACCTTGGCGCGGTAATCAAACACTTCCGAAACACTGGGCCAGTTGTAGTGATCGTCGTTCAAGTCATCCCAGCTCATTTCATCCACACCGACCGCGAACGTGGATTCCATATGTGGATCAATGCGTTCGGGTAAAAGCTTGGCCAGCACCAGCTTGTTGACGAAAAAGGTAGCGGTATGACCAAGGTAGAAAATAAGCGGATGTCTCAGCGGGATGGATTTCTGGAAATAGCCCGCATCATCGGCCAGACAGTCAAACAGGCGCGTGTACGTGTCGAAGGTATTAGCGAAATAGCGGCCTATCTCCCTTCGTTTGTCATCAGGAATGCCGTCGTCAAGTTCGGGTGTCCTGAGCAGTAACAGTGGAGCGCTCAGCGATCTGGCAGGATATTTATTGTCTTGAACTGGCGATGTCATGGTTGACCACGTCCTTTCGTGTATTGGCTCCGAATTCAATACGTTGAACCCTGGTGTCCTGGTTCAACCCTTGGCGACGGAATAGGGCACAAACAGGTTTCTTTGAAATTGATGCCTTCCGGCGAAATACGCGTAAATAACCGCGCACACGTGCAAGATCGCTGCAATTCCTGTAGCCTGCGCGGCTTTTTCTCCGAGAGGCAGAATTTATGATCGCAAATCCCAAGTCCGCCCCGCGGGCCAAATCCAGCGCCTTGACTGACAGCGACCCGGTTGTTTTGGTGCTCACCATTGGTTTCATTCTGCTGTTTGTTGGCGCCTCAGTTATTAACAGCGAATTTGTTGCCGAGCTCATTGGCAGCGGTTTTACCTGGACTGCGATGTATCTTGGCTCCTTCTTTCAGATTCTTTTGTTGTTGACGTTCTTTATTGCCGTCGGCACCGCGCTAAGTCGTGCCGGGGCTGCCCGGGTCGGCGGCCTTGATCGCCCTGAGATTGGCCGTTTTCGCTGGTTGTCGATGATCATGTGTACACTGCTGGCAGGCGGTGGCGTATTTTTTGCCGCCGGTGAACCGGTATACCACTTTGTGGTGACGCCACCGGCGTTCGACACCGAGGCAGGAACGGCAGCGGCCGTCGCGCCGGCGATGGCCCAGTCGTTCACTCACTGGGGTTTTCTTGCCTGGGCGGTGCTCGGCTCGTTGACCGCCCTGGTCCTCACTCGCGCCCATTACGATCAGGGCAAGCCGCTTCAGCCAAGAACACTGTTGTACCCGGTGTTCGGCGAAAAGGTGATTCAGGGTCGGCTTGGTGGTGTGATTGATGCCTTTTGTGTGATTGCTGTGGTTGCCGGCACCGTGGGTCCAATCGGGTTTCTGGCCACTCAGATGAGCTTTGGTTTGCATGAATTGTTCGGTGTAGCAGACGGCTACGGCACCCAGCTGACGGTTCTGGTAGTGCTCGCTGGTGTGTACATGACCTCCGCCATGACCGGTTTGCATAGAGGCATTCAGCTGCTCAGTCGCCTTAACGTCTTGCTGGCCCTGGCGATCGCTGCGGTCATCTTCATCTTCGGACCAACGCTGTTTCTCGCCAACACCTATACCCAATCGATGGGTGAGTACGTGACGTCCTTTTTTGCCATGGCGACAATGACGGCGCAAACCGCACCGGATTGGTGGATGAAATGGTGGACGGTATTCTTCTTCGCCTGGTTTATCGGCTACACCCCATTGATGGCGGTATTCGTGGCCAGAATTTCCCGTGGGCGCACAGTACGGGAGATGATTCTGGCGGTGGCCCTGCTGGCACCGATTGCAACCACCATCTGGTTCACGCTGCTGGGTGGCTCCGGCATCTACCACCAGCTGGCCGGTACCTTTGATCTTACCGATGCGCTGAACAACTTCCGTTTTGACGTCGCCACTCTGACCGTGGCCCAGGCGCTGCCGGGCGGCACCTGGATGGCAGCAGCGATTCTGGTGCTTACCACTATTTTTGTTGCGACCACAGGCGATTCCATGAGTTATGCGATCGCTATGGTCGGTGCCGGCCACGATGAACCAAGCCCCTGGATACGGGTGTTCTGGGGTGGCGCCATGGCATTGATGGCGGCAATTCTTCTGTACATGGGCGCGGGTCAGATCGGCGTATTGCAACAGTTCATTGTGCTCACCGCGATCCCGGTATCACTGATTATCCTGCCTTCGCTGTGGACCGGTCCGAAAGCGGCCATGGCGATGGCGCGGGAGCAGGGGCTGGTGTAGTCTTCCAGGGAGTGAAGCCGCCCGATACATGAGCGGTTTATTTGTTGATTATGGCTAAAGCCGGGCTCGCGGAGGGCTGATGCTGGAAGCGTTTGAGGCGGGTGTAAAAGCATGGTGGTGGCCCGGAGGTTCGGCCATCCTTGCGGTGCTGACCACCTATGTTGTTTATCGGCTGGCTTTGGCGGTTTTTCGCCATTTTTCTGCATCAAGAACCGTGCTTCGATTGTTTCTTGATGCGGCAGCCGGCGCTCTCGGCGTTGTCTTTTGCCTGCTGGCGTTGACCGGGTCGCTTAAGGTGGCGCCGGCAGACCTGCCACTATTATCTGCTGTTCAGCAAACCACCACGTTGCTGCTCATTCTTGCCATTACCTGGGCGGCAGTCCGGCTGACCTCCGCCATTGGCGAGGTCATCGTGGCGTTGAATCCGGTGCTTGAAGGTCAGTGGAAAAGAGCACGGAAGGTCGAAACTCAAACCCGGTTTCTGGTTCGGGCGCTGAATATCCTGATCGTGATTATCGGGCTCGGCGCGGCCCTGATGACTTTCGAATCGGTCCAGCACATGGGGGCAAGTCTGCTGGCTTCCGCCGGTGTTGGCGGCTTGATTCTGGGCTTTGCCGCCCGCCCAGTCCTGAGCAATTTGCTGGCAGGGATGCAGATTGCGCTCACTCAGCCGTTCCGGATAGACGACGTGCTCCACGTGCAGGGAGAATGGTGTTGGGTTGAAGAAGTGACCGCCACCTATGTGGTGGTCAGAGTGTGGGATCTTCGGCGCCTGGTTATTCCTTTACAGTGGTTTATCGAAAATCCGTTTCAGAACTGGTCGAGGAATACCTCGGATCTGCTGGGAGCCGTGTTTATCTGGGTGGATTACACCATGCCGGTAGAGCCACTCCGGCAAGAGTTCAACCGGTTGCTAGCCGAGTCGACGCTCTGGGACGGCAAACTGGCCACGGTGCAGGTTACCGATGCCAGTGACCAAGCTATGCAGGTGCGTTTTTTGATGAGCGCTGCAGACTCCAGTCGCAATTGGGATCTCAGGTGTGCTGTCCGTGAGGGACTCATCACGTTTATCCAGGAAAATTACCCGGCCCAGCTGCCCCGTGTAAGGGCGCGGCTGGTTGATAACTGAAGGTTCTTGAGGAATTGCCATGCCCGCACAAACTGTCTGGATCACCGGAGCTTCCTCCGGCATCGGCGAGGCGCTTGCCGTGCGTTTCGCAAAGGCTGGCGCCCGTCTGGTTTTATCCGCCCGGCGTGAGAGTGAGTTGGAGCGCGTTGCAGATCGGTGTCGAAATGCCGGGCTGGCTGTCGATCAGGTGTTGGTACTGCCGCTGGACGTGACCGATTGGGATTCTTTGCCGGGCAAGGTTCAGGCTGTCCTGGATAGCTTTGGTAGTGTCGATTTGCTGATCAATAATGCCGGTGTGTCACAGCGCTCTTTGTGCAAAGACACGGACATGGCGGTCTATCAGAAACTGATGGATGTAGACGTCATGGGCCAGATTGCACTGACCAAAGCGGTGCTGCCCCATATGCTGGAACGCGGTTTCGGGCACCTGGCGGTGACCTCCAGCGTTGCCGGCAAGGTCGGTGCGCCAACGCGAACGGGCTACTGCGCAGCAAAGCACGCGGTGATGGGCTTTTTTGATGCCTTACGGGCAGAAGTGGAGGCCGAGGGGGTGCGTGTTTCGACCATCACGCCCGGGTTTATTCGCACCGATATTTCCCGCAATGCCCTGGCCGGTGATGGCTCCGCCTATGGCAAGCTGGACGACGACATTGCCGGTGGCATGGATGTAACGGAATGCGCCGACGTGATTTTCAAGGGCCTTCAGGCAAAGAAACGTGAAATCCCGGTGGGTAAGGGTAAGGAAATGGCTGCACTCTGGGTCAAGCGGCTGTCACCGGAGTTACTGTTCCGCCTCGCCAGGGCATGATGCCCTGGTTATTGAGCGGCCCAAAAGACATGATACAAAGAGCGATTTTATGAGCAATAACGATTTAACCGAGGTGCTCGGTCTGGATGGCGAAGAGCGGTACGACTACTTTCTGAGTCAGGTGGGGGAAGATCGGGAAATCTGGATTCTGGTGAACGCGGAGAACCTATTCCTGAAAATCTCATCAGAGGAAGAGGGCGTGGAATACCTGCCGGTATGGCCCGCCTCGGCGTTTGCCCAGGAATATGCCAAGGACGCAGAGGATCTGTCGCCTAAAAGCATCCCGCTGCCGGATTTTTTCAGGAAGTGGGTGCCAGGGCTGACCAAAGATGGTGTGGAGGTGGGAGTGCTCCCGGGCCTCGATAAAACCGTATGGATTACCGAGGCCGAGGAGTTAAAGCGCGACCTGCAGGACGCGATGTCAGATTTCTAGTGTGCCAGCACCCGGGACAGGAACGCCTGAGTGCGTTCGTTCTGGGGGTTGTCGAAGACCTCGGACGGGTTGCCTTCTTCGACAATCTTGCCCTCGTGGATGTAGATCACCCGGTCTGCCACTTCCCGAGCAAAGCCCATTTCGTGGGTGACCACCATCATGGTCATACCGTCTTTGGCGAGCTCCCGCATCACGTCGAGCACTTCACCGATCATTTCCGGGTCCAGTGCTGAGGTGGGTTCGTCGAACAGCATCAGCTTGGGTTCCATGGCCAGAGCCCGGGCGATGGCCACTCGTTGTTGCTGACCACCAGACAGCTGGCTTGGATATTTGTCGGCCTGATCGCCGATGCCGACCCGTTCCAGCAGCCGCTCTGCGGTGGCATTGGCAATCACTTGCGAGGCGCTTTTGACCTTCATGGGTGCCAGCATGATATTTTTTTTCACCGTCAGGTGTGGGAACAGATTGAACTGCTGGAATACCATGCCCACGCCTTTGCGGATTTCTGCCAGGGTTTTCTGGTTGCCGGCTTTTGGTGCCAGAGGGTGGTTGTCCACCTCCAGGATTCCGGATTCGTACTCTTCCAGGCCGTTGACGCAGCGAATCAGAGTGGATTTGCCGGAACCGCTGGCGCCGATGATCACCACCACTTCGCCCTGTTCAACAGTCAGGTCAATGCTCTTCAGGACATGCAGCTTGCCGAAGTGCTTGTTCATGCCCTTCATTTTTACAATCTGAGTCATGGGTGACGTTCCTTCAGATAGAAGCCAGGCCGCGGCGCTCAACTAACCGCAGAACCAGAGACAATGACAGGGTGATCGCCAGGTACATAAGCGCCACCACAAAATACACCTCAAATGCGGTGAAGGTACTGGCAATGTACACCTGACCCTGGCGTACCAGTTCACCCACGCCTATCACCGAGAACAGGGACGTGTCCTTGATGCTGACAATGGCCTGGTTGCCCAATGGTGGAATCATGCGGCGGAAGGCCTGGGGCCAGATGATGGACCAGAACGTCTGGGTGCGTGACAGGCCAAGCGACAGGCCGGCTTCGTTCTGGCCCTTATCGATAGACTGCACGCCGCCACGTACTACTTCTGATATGTATGCGCCTGAGTTCAGGGCGATGGCCGCAATGCCGGCGGTGAGCGGATCTATCGGGGCTCCGATCAGGTCGGGCAGGCCATAGAAGATGAACAGCACCTGAACCAGAATCGGGGTGCCGCGAAAAATTTCGATGTAGGTAATGGCGGGCCAGCGCAGGAACCAGTTTTTGTTGATGCTGAGCAAGCCAAAAAGGATGCCGAGCAAAAAACCGATGGCCAGGCCACCGAAGGAAATCATTAGAGTATATGGGATCCCTTTGGCCAGAAAGGGAATGGCGTTGATCGCTGCCTGCCAGTCAAATTGAAACTGGAATTCCACGGTGCGAATCTCCGTTGAGTTGGGAGGAGCCGGTCAGGGCGTTGTGTGCCCTGACCGGAGCGAGTGGAGTTTGATTACTCAGGCATCGGGCCAAACCATTTTTCATAGATGGTTTTGTAAGTGCCGTCTTCCTTGATTGAGGCCAAAGCTTCGTTCACCGGGCCGACCCATTTACTGCCTTTTTTCAGGGCGATGCCGTATTCCTGGCCCTCATACAACGGGCCGACGGTTTTTACCCGGCCTTCGCCACGAGTGCTGGCGAAGTAACCAACGTTGGGGGCGTCGTAGAACACCGCGTCGATGGCGCGAGACATCAGCGCCATGTACATGTCGGAGCTGCCGGGGTAGGGCGTTACACCGTCGTCATCATCGAGATTTTTCATCAGGAAGTCGTAGCTGGTGCTGCCGATTTTGGTTCCGATCTTTTTGCCTTCCAGGTCTGACAACTCTGTCACACCGTCGCCTTCACGCACCAGAATGCGCAAGCCGGAGTCGTAATAGGGATCGGAAAAATCAACAATTTTCCCACGTTCTTCGGTGATGGTAATGCCGGCGATGGCGATATCCACGTTGCCGGTCTGGAGCGCCGGAATAATGCCGTTGAAGTCCATGGTATTCAGGTTGTAATCAAAGCCTGCGCGCTCGGCTATTTCGGCAATAATATCCATGTCGAAGCCGATCATTTCGCCGGTTTCCTGATCCATCATTTCGAATGGAACAAAACTGGGGTCTGTGACCACTCTGAGGGATTCTGCGCTGACGGACGTTGCAGCTACCGACAGTGCCAGGCCTGCGCCCAGGGTTTTCAGCCATTTCGTGTTCATGCTTGCTCCTTTCTGTTTTTTTGTGCTCCATCGGACCGGTAAGGCGGTCCGTTCAGGCTCAAGGTCGTATCTGTGCCCAGCGGGGAGCGTTGATGGGATGCATCAAATACACTCTAGACCAAGAAATGAGGATTTGCAGAAAATCAGGAAGTTATGGCGAGCGGGAAAAAAACAAAGCCCTTCCCCGGGGAGGGAAAGGGCTTCAGTCAAGCCTGATTAAAACGCGATCTTTTCGCGATCGGTGATGCCCAGGTTCTTCCAGATGGATAGGCTGGGTTCAGCCTGATTCAATGTGTAAAAGTGCAATCCTGGCGCGCCGGCCTGAAGCAGTTTTTCACACATACGAGTGACAACTTCTTCACCAAACTGGCGAATGCTGTCACTGTCATCGCCATAGGCTTCCAGCTGTTTGCGAATCCAGCGGGGGATCTCAGCGCCGCACATATCGGAGAAGCGCACCAGGCTGGAGAAGTTGACGATGGGCATGATGCCCGGGACCACCGGAATGGTGACGCCCATCTTCTCCAGGCGGTCGATGAAGTAGAAGTAGCTGTCCGCATTGAAAAAGTACTGGGTGATGGCGCTGTTGGCACCGGCCTGTACCTTGCGGGCAAAGTTCTTCAGGTCTTCTTCTGCGCTGCGCGCCTGAGGGTGGAACTCCGGGTAAGCGGCCACTTCAAGATTGAAGTGATCACCGCTGTGCTCCCGGATAAATTCCACCAACTCGTTGGCGTACCTGAGCTCACCGGAGGCGCCCATGCCCGAGGGCAAGTCGCCGCGCAGAGCGACAATCCGGTTGATACCGTGCTTTTTATACAGATCCAGCAGCTCACCGATCTCTGTGCGGGTACCACCCACGCAGGACAAATGCGGAGCTGTGGAAATGCCCTGCTTGTGCAGGCTGAGCACGGTTTCAATGGTGCGGTCCCGGGTGGAACCACCGGCGCCAAAGGTGACCGAGAAAAAATCCGGGTTCACCTCGGCCAGCTGATCCCGCACAGCCTGGAGCTTTTCTTTACCCTGATCGGTCTTGGGCGGGAAAAACTCAAAGCTGAAGCGGCGCTTGAATTGCTTCTGGGATTCCATGATCGCTTCCGCTTAGTACCTGTAAGTTTCCGGCTTGTACGGGCCTTCTACCGGTACACCAATGTATTTGGCCTGATCCGGCGTCATCTTGGTGATTACGCCACCAAAACCTTCGACCATGGCGCGAGCCACTTCTTCGTCGAGGTGTTTGGGCAGAACCTGAACGTAAACGCCCTTGGCCTTCGAGTCTTCCGGCAGGTCGGCAAATTTGCGCTCGAACAGGTACATCTGCGCCAGCACCTGGTTGGCGAAGGAGCCGTCCATGATGCGAGAAGGGTGACCCGTGGCGTTGCCAAGATTCACCAGGCGGCCTTCCGACAGCAGGATCAGGTGGTCATTGGTGGCTTTGTCCCGATAGATCACGTGTACCTGGGGTTTAACTTCGTCCCACTCCCAGTTCTTGCGCATGTAGGCAGTGTCGATTTCATTGTCGAAGTGACCGATGTTGCACACAACGGCGCCGTTTTTGAGCGCTTTCAGCATGTTGGCATCGCACACGTTGACGTTGCCGGTAGTCGTAACCAGTATGTCGGTGGTGCCCAGTACGGCGGCGTTGATGCCATGTTCGGTACCGGTATTAATGCCGTCGATGTACGGAGACACCACTTCATAGCCGTCCATGCAAGCCTGCATGGCGCAAATCGGGTCGGCTTCAGTTACTTTGACAATCATGCCTTCCTGGCGCAAAGACGCCGCGGAACCTTTGCCCACATCACCGTAACCAATCACCAGCGCTTTCTTGCCGGACATCAGGTGGTCAGTGGCGCGCTTGATGGCGTCGTTCAGGCTGTGGCGGCAGCCGTATTTGTTGTCGTTTTTGGCTTTGGTGACGGAGTCGTTAACGTTGATGGCCGGGATCTTCAGAGTGCCGTCGCGCAGCATTTCCTGCAGGCGGTGCACGCCGGTGGTGGTCTCTTCGGTCACACCGTGGCAGTTGCTGATGATCTGCGGGTATTCGTTGTGCAGCAGTTCGGTCAGGTCGCCACCGTCGTCCAGGATCATGTTCGGCTGCCAGCCGTCGACGTCTGCGCCCACGGTTTTGTGCAGGCACCATTCGTATTCTTCGTCGGTCTCACCCTTCCAGGCGAATACCGGAATGCCCTGGGCAGCAACTGCGGCTGCGGCCTGATCCTGGGTCGAGAAGATGTTGCAGGATGACCAGCGTACGTTGGCGCCCAGCTCTACCAGGGTTTCAATCAACACGGCCGTCTGAATGGTCATGTGGATACAGCCCATGACGTTGGCGCCTTTCAGCGGCTGCTCGGCTTTGTATCGTTCGCGCAGCTTCATCAGGGCCGGCATTTCGCCTTCGGCGATTCTGATTTCCTTGCGGCCCCAATCTGCCAGGGTGATGTCGCGGACTTTGTAGTCTTCGAAGGATTTCAGCTGTTCGGCTGGAGTGCTCATGGTGTGCTCCTGTCAGTTCTGGTTTGGCGTATTCAGTCTATGTGAGGTGTTGAATACGCCATTGCGTTCGGTTTGGTCTTAAATGCCGGCAGCGTCTTTCAAGGCAGCTGCGCGGTCCGTCTTTTCCCATGGGAAGGCGGTGAAGGTCTTGCCGCCGACGGTCATCTCGTAGGGATCGCGGCCAAAGTGGCCATAAGCTGCGGTCTGGCGATACATCGGGTGCAGCAGATCGAGCATATTGGTGATCGCGTACGGGCGCAGATCGAAGTGCGCACGCACCAGGTCGACGATCTTGTCATCGCTGATCTTGCCGGTGCCGAAGGTGTTGAGGGAGATCGACGTCGGCTGGGCCACGCCGATGGCGTAAGACACCTGGATCTCGCATTTTTCGGCCAGGCCGGCAGCAACGATGTTCTTGGCCACGTAACGGCCAGCGTAGGCCGCGGAGCGGTCCACCTTGGACGGATCTTTGCCGGAGAAGGCGCCGCCGCCGTGACGGGCCATGCCGCCATAGGTATCGACGATGATCTTGCGGCCGGTCAGGCCACAATCGCCCACCGGTCCACCGATCACAAACTTGCCGGTGGGGTTGATGTGGAACTGGGTGTCTTTATGCAGCAGTTCAGGCGGCAGCGCGTGTTTGACGATCAGTTCCATCACCGCCTCTTTCAGGTCGGCCTGGCTGACGTCCGGATCGTGCTGGGTGGACAGAACCACGGCGTCAATCCCGGAAACCTGGCCGTTTTCGTAGCGGCAAGTGACCTGGCTTTTCGCATCCGGGCGCAGCCATGGCAGCAGGCCGCTTTTGCGCGCTTCGGCCTGACGCTGAACCAGGCGGTGCGAGAAGGTGATCGGCGCGGGCATCAGTACGTCAGTTTCGTTGCTGGCGTAGCCGAACATCAGGCCCTGGTCACCGGCGCCCTGGTCTTCCGGCTTCTGCCGGTCAACGCCCTGAGCAATATCGACAGACTGCTTGCCGATGATGTTGATCACGCCACAGGTGTCGCCGTCGTAACCCACGTCAGAGGAGGTGTAGCCTACGTCTTTGATCACGCCGCGCACCAGATCTTCTAGATCGACCCAGGCGTTAGTGGTGATTTCACCGCCAACGATGGCCACACCGGTTTTAACCATGGTTTCGCAGGCAACACGGGCGTGCGGGTCTTCGGCCAGAATGGCGTCCAGCACCGCATCGGAAATCTGGTCGGCCAGTTTGTCAGGATGGCCTTCAGAGACCGATTCGGAAGTGAAAATGTTGTAGTCAGACATAGTAGTGCTCCTCTGTGAGCGTTTTCATATTCGTACCGACTTCGTCAGAGATGACCTGCCGGATGCCTTGGTGGTTGTCAGGGGTAAGTATTATTACGTACACCTATATCAAAGTTTTTAGATATGCCAGTGTCTGTGGGAGCTTCAGACGGTTTTTGCTGTTTTCCAGAACTCCCGCACCTGCACCTGGAAGCCGTTGCGCAGGCCGATAAATAATTGCTCACCAGCCATCAGGCCGGCATCCGCGGCCCAGGCGGTCAGTTCTTCTGGCTCAAAGCCCAACCAGAGATCGCCGCAGTTTTCCTTGGCCCAGTCCTGATCGTGGCGGCACAGGTCGCTGACGATAAAGCAACCGGCGTTGTTCATCAGGGCGGCGGCGTCCAGAAAAATGTCGGCCGGGCTAGGCACGTGGTGCAGCACCATGTTGGCGACAATCAGGTCGAAAGCGTCGCCCCGGGCCAGAACCGTGTCGGTGACCCCTTCAATCAGGTCAACGTTATTGAGCCGTTCATCAATGCAGGTGCGGGTGGCCTTGGCCAGCATGTCTTTGCTGTTGTCCAGGCCCACCACGTGCTCAAACAGTTCGGACAAGACCGCCAGAAAACCGCCCTCACCGGGGCCGATTTCCAGCACGCTGTGCCAAGCCTGCCGGCTGGCCCGCTTGCGGATCAGCCCGGCCGTTGGCCCGGCATAGAGGTCAAACGCAGCAATCAGCTCCTGCTGCTCCCGGAACTGCTCTGAATGGCGGGAGAAAAACGCCTGAGATTGATCGGCCCGTTGTTCCCGGATGGCTTCAATTTTTTCTTCCAGTTGCGGCGGCAGGGGTACGCGATCTACCGTCTCGAAAATCTGTCGTATGGCCTGATCCGACAGTTTGTCGCTGTCCAGATGCAACGGCCGGCGGTAAAAGATGGCGTTACCTTCGCGCTGAGGTTCCAGCAGTCCGGATTTATGCATCACCTTTAAATGATGACTCATTCCGGACTGACGCATATCGAACATCTGGCTCAGCTCAAGTACGCCAAAGGTATCCCGGCGCAGCACCCGCAGTATCTCCAGGCGCAAAGGGTCACCGCTCGCTTTGAAGATCGGTGCCAGGGCGTCTATCGAAGACGTTTCGTGTCTGGGTGTTCTGAGTGATGTCATGGTGAGCAAGTGTAGGGGCGTTCGATTGATCGATCAATAGCCATATCAAAATATTTTGATATAGGTTTATCATTCTATGAAATTCATAGGGTTTCGGGATTTTGTGGCAGGCCCATCGGTAAACCACTACATATGGATTTGCCCCGGCACACCCTAATCGGCGAAAATACGCGCCATATTTTTAAGCAGTAATTGCAGCTTGAAGTCTTTTCCTGAAAAACACTGGAGAATTGTCAATGCCGTCTCGTAAAGATCTCGCCAACGCCATTCGCGCGCTGAGCATGGATGCGGTTCAGAAAGCCAAATCCGGCCACCCGGGTGCGCCCATGGGTATGGCGGATATCGCCGAGGTGCTGTGGAACGATTATCTCAGCTTTAATCCGGCCAATCCGCAATGGGCCAACCGTGACCGCTTCGTGCTGTCTAACGGCCATGGCTCCATGCTGCAGTATTCCCTGCTGCACCTGAGCGGGTACGACGTGTCCATTGACGACATCAAGAACTTCCGTCAGCTGCATTCAAAAACCCCGGGCCATCCGGAATACGGTTACACCCCGGGCATCGAGACCACCACAGGGCCGCTGGGTCAGGGTATTGCCAATGCCGTGGGCTTTGCCCTGGCTGAGAAGTCGCTGGCCGCCCAGTTCAACCGCCCTGGCCACGACATTGTTGATCACTACACCTACGCCTTTCTGGGTGACGGCTGCCTGATGGAAGGCATCTCCCACGAAGTTGCCTCCCTGGCCGGCACTCTGGGCCTGGGCAAGCTGGTGTTTTTCTATGACGACAACGGTATTTCCATCGACGGCGAAGTGGAAGGCTGGTTCACCGACAATACGCCGCAGCGTTTTGAATCCTACGGCTGGCAGGTTATCCCGGCCGTTGACGGTCACGATGCCGATGCCATCCGCGCCGCGGTAGAGCAGGCCCGTGCCAACACCGAGCAGCCCACGCTGATCTGCTGCAAGACCATCATCGGCTTCGGCTCTCCCAATAAGCAAGGCAAAGAAGATTGCCACGGTGCTCCGTTAGGTGACGACGAAATCGCCCTGACCCGCAAAGCGCTGGGTTGGGAGCACGGTCCGTTCGAGATTCCGTCTGAAATTTACGCAGCCTGGGACGGCAAAGAGAAAGGCGCCGCCGCACAAAGCGCCTGGGATGAGAAATTTGCCGCTTACGAGAAAGCCGAGCCGCAACTGGCCGCTGAATTCAAACGCCGCATGGCCGGTGATTTGCCCTCCGATTTCGCCGAAAAATCCCAGGCCTACATCCAGGAATGTCAGGACAAGGGCGAAACCGTTGCCTCCCGCAAGGCTTCCCAGAACGCTCTGAACGCCTATGGCCCGCTGCTGCCGGAACTGATGGGCGGCTCTGCTGACCTGGCCGGCTCCAACCTGACCATCTGGTCTGGCTGCAAAGGCGTGACCAAAGACGACGCCTCCGGCAACTACATCTATTACGGTGTGCGTGAGTTCGGTATGGCCGCCATCATGAATGGCCTGGCTCTGCATGGTGGTTTTGTGCCTTACGGCGCCACCTTCCTGATCTTCATGGAATATTGCCGTAACGCGGTGCGCATGGCCGCACTGATGAAGCAGCGTTCGATTTTTGTGTTCACCCACGACTCCATTGGTTTGGGCGAAGATGGCCCCACTCACCAGCCCATTGAGCAAATGGCCAGCCTGCGCACCACGCCGAACATGAGCATGTGGCGCCCGGCCGATGCCGTGGAATCTGCGGTCGCCTGGAAATCTGCCCTGGAACGCAACGACGGCCCGACCGCCATGGTCTTCTCCCGTCAGAACCTGCCGCACCAGCAGCGTGACGCCGAGCAATTGGCGAACGTCGCCAAAGGTGGCTATGTATTGTCTGACAGCGAAGGCACGCCGGACATGATCCTGATCGCCACCGGCTCTGAAGTAGGCCTGGCTCAGGACGTTGCCGCCAAACTGCGCGAGCAGGGCAACGGTGTGCGGGTGGTCTCCATGCCGTCTACCGATGTATTCGATGCCCAGAGCGCCGAGTACAAGCAGCAGGTGCTGCCGCTGGAAGTCACCAACCGTATCGCCATCGAAGCCGGCATTGCCGACTACTGGTACAAGTACGTTGGCCTGGACGGCCGGGTTGTGGGTATGACCACCTTCGGCGAATCTGCACCAGCTGGTGAGCTGTTCAAGGAATTCGGCTTCACCGTCGACAACATCCTGGAAGTGGCTGCAGAACTGCTGGACGCCTGATGAGCAACGCAACGCCGTTTCGTATCGCGATCAACGGGTACGGCCGTATCGGCCAGTGCGTGTTACGGGCACTGTATGAAAACGGCTATCGCGACCACCTGCAGGTGGTCGCGATCAACGAGTTGTCAGACATCGACACCATCGCCCACCTGACCAAATACGATTCCACCCACGGGCGGTTTCAGGGTGAGGTGGCGGTGGATGGCGACAACCTGGTGGTCAATGGCGACCGGATCCGTGTGCTGCGCCATCCGGACCCGAGCGATCTGCCCTGGCGATTGCTGGATGTGGACCTGGTGCTGGAGTGCTCCGGTGCCTATTCGGACCGGGCGACGGCGGAAAAACACATCGCCTCGGGCGCCCAGCGGCTGTTGTTCTCACAACCGGGCGAAGCCGATGTTGATCGCACCGTGGTGTTCGGCATCAACGATCGCAGCCTGACTCAGGACGACGTCATTGTTGCCGCCGGCTCCTGCACCACCAATTGCCTGGTGCCGGTGATCAAGGTACTGGATGATGCCTTTGGCGTAGAGCAGGGCAGCACCACCACCATCCACGCCGCCATGAACGACCAGCCGGTCATTGATGCCTACCACCATCAGGACTTGCGCCGAACCCGCAGCGCGCTGCACAACATCGTGCCGGTCGACACCGGCCTGGCCCGTGGCATCGAACGATTGTTACCCCATATGGAAGGCCGGTTCAGCTCCGTCGCCATGCGCGTGCCAACCCTGAACGTGTCCGCCATCGACATGGTGGTCAATGTGCGCAAAGCCACCGATGTAGCGGCGGTAAACCGGTTATTAAAAGACGCCGCCCACGGATCGCTGAACGGCATCCTCGGCTACACTGATGAACTGTTGGCCAGCTCCGACTTCAACCACGACTCCCACTCCGGCGTGGTCGATGGCGGCCAAACCAGAGTCACCGGCGGTACCATGGTGAAAGTGCTGTGCTGGTTCGACAACGAATGGGGCTTCGCCAACCGCATGCTGGATGTCAGCAAAGCCTGGTTGGCCAAACAAGACGGAGCCAAAAGGGTCTGACCCCTCGGGGTCAGACCCCACCCATATAACAAACGCATAGGGTTTATCCACCAAACTCAGACGGATACAAAGGGGTCTGACCCCCTGGGGTCAGCCCCACCCAAAGCTATCAAGTTTGCACCGTTGAACCCATAACTACGGAACCTGATTATGGCCATCAAAAAAATGACTGACCTGAACCTCGCCGGCAAGCGGGTTCTGATTCGCGAAGACCTCAACGTACCGGTCAAAGACGGCATAGTCTCCAGCGACGCCCGCATCCGCGCCTCGCTGCCGACCATCAAGGCCGCCAAAGACGCCGGCGCCAAAGTCATGCTGATGTCCCACCTCGGCCGTCCCGAAGAAGGCGTTTACGACGAAGCCTCCTCCATGAAGCCCGTCGCTGAGCACCTGTCCACACTGCTCGGCCAGGAAGTGCGCCTGATCAAGGATTACCTGAACGGCGTTGAAGTGGCCGACGGCGAAGTGGTGCTGTTCGAGAACGTCCGCTTCAACAAAGGCGAAAAGAAAGACAACGAAGACCTGGCCAAGCAGTACGCAGCCCTGTGCGACATCTACGTAATGGACGCCTTCGGCACCGCCCACCGCGCCCAGGCTTCCACCCACGGCGTAGCGAAGTTTGCCCCAGAAGCCTGCGCCGGCCCGCTGCTGGCGGCAGAACTCGACGCCCTCGGCAAAGCCCTCGACAACCCAGCCAAGCCGGTCGTTGCCATCGTCGGTGGCTCCAAAGTCTCGACCAAACTGGACGTACTCAACGCCCTGGAAAACGTCTGTGACCAGATCATCGTCGGCGGCGGCATCGCCAACACCTTCCTGGCCGCTGCTGGCCACCCGGTCGGCAAATCCCTGTGCGAACATGACCTGATCGACACCGCCAAAGACATCGCCAGCCGGGTCGAAATCCCGCTGCCGGTGGACGTCGTCGTCGCCACCGAATTCGCCGAAACCGCCACCGCCACAGTGAAAAACATCTCCGACGTCAGCGCCGACGACATGATCCTCGACGTAGGCCCGGAAACCGCTGGCCAGTTCGCGAGCCTGCTCAAGAACGCCAAAACCATTCTGTGGAACGGCCCGGTCGGCGTGTTCGAATTCGACCAGTTCGGCAACGGCACCAAAGCACTCGCTCAGGCCATCGCCGAAAGCGACGCCTTCTCCCTGGCCGGCGGCGGTGACACCGTGGCCGCCGTTGACAAATACGGCATAGCTGACAAGATCTCCTACATCTCCACCGGCGGCGGGGCCTTCCTGGAATTCGTGGAAGGCAAAACCCTGCCGGCAGTAGCCGTACTGGAAGAAAGAGGCGAATAAGCCTTCGGTTGTCGCAATAAGCCGGCGGCAAATGAAGAAGTCCGAATCGCAAGGAGGGAGGGGGAGCTGTTTCGCGGAATTTCGAAGGCCAAGGATGGCCTGAGAGAAGCGCACATGGATGTGCTCGTAGCGGTTCCGCGAAACAGCTCCCCCTCCCTCCGCCGCAGACTCCAAAGCCAGAAAGGCGAGAGTCGGCGAAAAACCAGAATTCAAACCTAAAAAGTCAACGAAGGAGACAACCCATGGCCCTGATTTCGCTGCGGCAACTTCTGGACCACGCCGCCGAGCATGGTTACGGTGTGCCAGCCTTTAACGTAAACAACCTCGAACAAATGCGCGCCATCATGGAAGCCGCCGACAAAACCGACTCCCCGGTGATTGTCCAGGCCTCCGCCGGTGCCCGCAAATACGCCGGCGCCCCCTTCCTGCGCCACCTGATCCTGGCCGCCATTGAAGAATGGCCGCACATCCCGGTGGTCATGCACCAGGACCACGGCACCAGCCCGTCTGTGTGCCAGCGCTCCATCCAGCTCGGCTTCAGCTCCGTCATGATGGACGGCTCCCTGGGTGAAGACGGCAAAACCCCGATGGACTACGACTACAACGTCGACGTCACCCGCCGCACCGTCGAAATGGCCCACGCCTGTGGCGTGTCCGTAGAAGGTGAGCTGGGCTGCCTGGGCTCCCTCGAAACCGGCCAGGCCGGTGAAGAAGACGGCATCGGTGCCGAAGGCATCCTCGACCACAGCCAGATGCTGACCGACCCGGAAGAAGCCGCCGACTTCGTCAAGAAAACCCACGTCGACGCCCTGGCCATCGCCATCGGCACCAGCCACGGCGCCTACAAGTTCACCCGTCCACCGACCGGTGACATCCTGGCCATCGACCAGATCAAAGCCATCCACGCCCGCATCCCGGACACCCACCTGGTCATGCACGGCTCCAGCTCCGTACCCCAGGAATGGCTGAAAATCATCAACGAATTCGGTGGTGAAATTCCGGAAACCTACGGTGTGCCGGTGGACGAAATTGTTGAAGGCATCAAGCACGGCGTGCGCAAGGTCAACATCGACACCGACCTGCGCCTGGCCAGCACCGGTGCAACCCGTCGCTTCCTGGCCCAGAATCCGGCCGAATTCGACCCGCGCAAATTCCTCAAGGCCACCATGGTCGCCATGACCGACATCTGCATCGCCCGCTACGAAGCGTTTGGCTGTGCCGGTCAGGCCAGCAAGATCAAGCCTATGAACCTCGAGCAAATGTTCGAGCGTTATGAGGCTGGCGAGCTGAATCCCAAGGTTAAGTAAGCTGCGTTTGAAAAGCCCCCGAAACCCGGGGGCTTTTTTCTACCCCTTCCGCCCCAGCCTCTCCAGCGCCATCAGCGTATCCGTGTAGTTCGCAAACCGGTTCAGATACTCCGGCGATAGCCGCTGCAGTTCTGCCATGGCCCGGCTTACCAGACGGTGCGCGTTCATGGGGCCGGCGTCTTTGGGGGTTTGTTCGATGGCGTGGCGAATGCGCTCCTGAAGCGCGTGTGCACCATGATCTGCTTGTACCCGGGCCATGGCCTTCAAGGGTTGAAGGGTGCCGTTGGTGGCCGGGTGGTGTGCCGCTCCGGAGCCTTCTGCTGCCGCCCCGAACACGAACTGTTCCAGGGCCGATCGGGGATCTGTTGCCGGTGATTCTGGAGCCTGGTTGAGCACGGCCAACAGGGCGGCCAGTGGTGACGGCTGACGGGGTTCGTCGGGTTGCGCCGCTTGATTCGCCAGTTCGCATTTGGCCTGAAACTCACTGACGGCCTGCGCCAGCCTCTGCCAATGCCGGGTGTTCTGCAGACCTTTTTCTGCAAGCCGCTGCGCCAGAGCTTCCAGATAGCGGAAACGGACCGGATCGACCTGGTCCGCCCCGGAATGCCGGAGTTCCTCAATAAGCGGATTCATGACGGAAGCATCAAGGACTGCAGACATCAGTTGTCAGCCCCAGTCCCGGTGTCAGGAGTGGTACCGGGTGCCCGCGGCACCGTGCTGATCTCCACCCGCCGGTTCTGGGCCCGGGATTCGGCGTCCACGTTGGGCACCGCCGGGTGGTGCGGGCCAAAAGCTGCAGCGAATACCCGGTCGTTGGGCAGGCCCAGCTCCATCAAGGTGCGGGTGACCGTCAGTGCCCGCTGGGCGGACAAGCCCCAGTTATCCTGATAGCGGTTGCCGCTGTGCATGGGCAGGTCGTCGGTAAAGCCGCTGACCATCAACAGCTCATCGTGCTGGGTCAGATAGGTTTGCAGCGGGGCCACCAGGGAGTCCAGCACGTCCACGCCGTCGGCCTGTAACTGGTCCGAGTTCAGCTCAAACAGCACGTTGCCACTGATGCCGATGCGGCCATCCCGAAAGGTCACCAGGCCCTTGGTGAGCGGATCTGCCAGGGCCTGCTCCAGCGCGATGCGCCGCTGCTCTTCGGTTTCCCGCTTGGCGATCTCCTCCGCCAGAGACTGGCTCAGCTCCAGTTGAACGCCGATCACCCACACCAGAATCAGCACCAGGATGCCCACCAGCGCCGCCATCAGGTCGGAGAAAATCGCCCAGATCGGGGTGGACTGCTGCTCGCCGCCTTCCAGATGTTCCATCAGTTGGCTCCGCGGGTCTCGGCGTGCTCTTGGCGCAGGGCTGCGGCGGCATCGATCACGTCCTTCTGGGAGCTGACGGACAGATCAATCACCTCACGGGCCTGGGCCACGTAATAGGCCAGTTGTTCATCGTGGCGACTGCTGGCGCTGTCCAGGGCTTTTTGAATGTTGGTCAGGCTCTCCTGCAGCTGGGTATTGGAGGCACTGAACAGCTCCACCGCCTGTAGGAAGGCGTCGCTGAGGGCGCCCACTTCCTGACTGCTGCCGGTGAGGTCGTCGCCCAGTTTGCCCAGCTGCTGGCTTTGCGCCTGGATCAGGGTATTGAAGCGCTCGCTGATGCCGGTGAGGGTGTCGCCGGCGCCGCGGATCAGTGCATCCACTGCCTGGCGCTGGCTGTCGGCATTGCCGCGCTGGGATTCCAGCAGGCTGTCCAGCTCCTGCACCAGCCGCTGGCGCTCTTCCAGCAACTCGTTTTCCCGCTCGCTGTTGCGGGTCATTTCCCGTTGCAACTGCGCGATCACGTCGGCGGCGGCTTTCGGGGTTTCCGAGGCGGTTTCGATCAGCCGGGTCATCGGTGCTTCCAGGCCGGCGCCCAGCTCGGTCAGGTGCCGGGTGACGGTTACCTCCAGCTGTGCCTGTCGTTCCGTGGCAGCCTCGCCGTGGGCCGCTTCCTGCTCCCGAAGCGCGGTGAGCTGTTCGCGGATGCTGTCGATCAGCGTGTCCAGGCCTTGCTGCTGGTTGCTGGCCATCCGGGCGCTTTCATCCCGGAAACGGCTCTGGTAGTCCTGCAGCGTGCCCCGCAGATTGGTCATCAGGTTTTCGGCGGTTTGCTGTTGTTGCGCAGCGCCGGTTTGCCAGGTTTGTGCGGCCTGGTTCGCGGCGTGTTCGAGTTGCTTTGAGAGTTTGAGTAGCGTGGTTTCGGAGGTTTCCTGCAGTGCCTGGCGATGGGCAGCCGCCGCCTGCTGCTGAGCCAGAAGGTTCTGCTGCCAGCGCTCGCCAGCTTCACTCGTGGTTTTCTGGAAGTCTTCGGCCAGTTCTGTCAGCTGCTGTCGGGTGTTGGTCGACCAGTGTTGTTGAAGCTCACTGGTATCCCGCTGCAGTTTACCCATCACCTCGGTCACGATTGGCTCTACGCGATCCGCGGCCAGGCGAGTACTGGAATCCAGCGCCTTTTCCAGGGACTGGGCGACTGAATCTGCCAGGGTCTGATAGTGAGTGCCAACGGTGCTGTGGAACGCCTGCTGGTTTCGGGTCAGGGAGTGTTCCAGTTGCTGGCCCAGCTGCTCCATGCGGGCAGTCATGGCTTCCATGGCAGATGCCATTTGGGGCAGGGCACCGGCCTGGGTTTCCAGGGCCTGCAGGGTCTGCTGGCGCTGGTGGTCGGCAGATAAGTGGTGCAGGCGCTGGCGCAGGGTTTTGTCCAGCTGGCGGGACACATGCAGGCGTTCGCGCCGGCTGAGTGTGGAGGCCAGGCCGAGCATGGCGGAGGCGGCGACACCGGCAATGGAAGTGCCAAACGCCAGGCTGAGCCCGGCAATGGGCGCCGCCAGCGCGCTGCGGATGGCGCTGAGATCGGTGCTGCCATCCAACGCCGAGGCGGCGCCGCTCAGGGTCACGATCATGCCGGCGAAAGTGCCCAGCAAGCCGAGCATCACCAGCAGGCCAACCAGATACGGCGTCAGCTGCGGGCTGGGCAGGGCCGCAAAATGGCCATCAATGCGTTTCTGGACCGCAAACTGAACCGGCTCCGGCAGGCCGGACAGCCAGCCTTCAAGCTGTTCGCGATTGTCCGGTACACTGCCAAGCCGCTCGGCCAGCTGCCGGGTGGTACGTCGGAAGCCGGTCAGTTCGGCAAAGCCCAGGCCGTACACCACGGCAATGATGCCGGTAACCGCGAGGGCCAGACGATCAGAGCCAAAAAAGCCCTGGCCAATCCAGGCCACCACGGCCAGGCCGATGGCAAAGGCGAGAAGAAAGAACAGTCTGCTCATGGGGTGTTACTAACCTCGTTGTGGCAGGCCTCCAGCAATCCCAGTACCGGCTCCAGCCGAACGTCCAGTTCAGCGAGTAACAGAGTCTGCGCTTCCTCGCAGTAACGGTGGAGCCAGTCACCGGGCTGGGTGCCCGGTTCCTGGGTGTGCTCAGAGGGTGTCTGTAAGGTCTGGAAGCGCTGCTCCAGCACCTTGGGAATATGGGCAAAACACTGGCTGGTATAGCCGGCCATGGTGTGGTCAAACACCGCATCCAGTTCGGCCAGCCGGGCCAGAATCTGATTGTGGTTTTGCATCGCCTTGCGCACTTTGTCCCGCAGCTGGCGGCTGGTGGCGGCCAGCTTGCGCTGCAGCAGGAGCCAGGCGTTCAGCCAGGGTTCGACGGATTCGGTTTGTGTGGACTCGAATTCATCACTAAAGCCGTTAATCTTGCTGATCAGTGCTCGCCGGGTGGTGGCCAGCTCCTGGGTTAACCGGTCAAAAACCACCGCTTGATCCATGCCCGGTTGCCGGCTGCGAAAGGCGATGGCCGCGTCCAGAGTCATGGTGTCTCCCAAACCAAACAGGCGCCCCAGCCGCTCCCCGAAACAGGGCAGCGGGTCGCCGTCAACCTTCGCGCCGGCGCGGGCAAGCAGCTGAATCAGCTGCGCCTGGCCGGCGGGGGAGTGAACTGGGGATCGTTGAGTCATCGAATCATCGCGCGCAGTTTGGGACATCCGGTCCCGGGCTCATCAGGGCGAGTATTCTAATGGGTATGAAGAGTGAATGATAATGACCGAGTTGTCAGTCGCAGGGTAAGCGAGTCAGTCAGTAGCGCTCAATTCACCCCATACTGCCTCGGCCGTTCAAACCGATAGAAACCTTCTTTTTCCTCCCGGGCGATGGTGGGCGCAGCCATACCGAAGTGTTCTTCTCGCAAACTGCTCAGAGCCGCGTCCAGCGCCTCGCCAGATAACCGCTGCCGGAGTGCGTCGCGCTCTGTAGTGTAGGCTCTGCCGTTCTGCCATTTTTGTTCCCGGGCCTGATCCTGCTCGGCGAGTTGCTCGATGGCGTGTTTGGAATAGCCGAGCTGCTGGCGAAGGCTGTTAATGGCTTGTTGCCGCGCTTCCGGTGGCAGGCCAGCCAGTTGTGATTGCACGCTGCTCATGGAAAACAGGGCGTGGCCCAGGGCGCCGGAGCCAACAAACTGGCGGGTCAGGCGGTTGCCATAGAGGTCATCGGCGGTGGTTTTTAGTTGATAGGCCAGCTCAGTCAACTGGAGCTCTTCGGCCTCTTCCAGCCTGGCTAGTTCTTGCTGGAAGACTTCGGATTGTTCCTCCACCACATTCTCTTCTTCCGCCCAGATCTCACTGGCAACGGTGCCAAAGATGGCTTCCCGTTGTTGCCAGATCTCGGCACGTCGTTCCAGCGCCGGCAGGCCCTGGAGGCGGAATTCGTGGTCATCCAACCAATCGTGATAACGGTCCAGGTTGGCGATCAGCGTCAAAATCTGGCTGGCCAGGTTCGGGAAAGCGGTTGTGACCGCGTCTTCGAACAGCTCGTAACCAGAGGATGGGTAGCTATCCAGCAGCGCCCGCCGTTCGTTGTACAGGCGGGCCTGGGTTACAGGCTCAGCGATGGTCTCGCCGTAGTGCTCCAGGTAGTGAACCGCCAGTTTCAGAATCAGTTGGGATGGGTCCTGATTTGCCGGTTCGGAGAGAATCGCCGCAGTCATGCTGGGATCTGGCTCCTGGGGTACGGCAAGTCCTGGTGCTCCGCCAAGGGCCTGCGACAGTGCCAGGTAGCCTCCGCCCGCTCCTATCGTGAGTGCAATCGCAATGCTCGCAAACAGCGTTTTTGTCTTCATCTCTAGCGTCCTTGAGATCCTGGTGCCCACCAAATGGCGGCCACCAGGTTCCGTTATCGTCAGAGCAAGGGTTGCAGCTGCGGCCAGATCAGATTCGCAATTTTCCTTGAACCGCTGTCAGCGGGGTGGATGCCATCGAAGATGATGTCGCGGTTGTTGATCACCGGGCGGGGGTCCACAAAGGTGCAGTTGAGAACGGAGTTCTGGCAGGCTCGGGCCAGAGTGGTGTTGCCGTAATCGACGGCTTCCTTCAGATCCTTTAACCGGAACAGGCCATTTTTGGTGTAGTAGTAACCCACCAGCACGCCGTGGTTCACCCCAGCTTCTGCCACCTCGTTCAGAAAGTCCACACCTTCAACGTAAATGTTGTCGATGAAGTCTTTGCACTTCTGGCTCAGGCGGCCGAAGCGATACCAGGGCGTTTTGCAGCTGTTTGAGTTCAGCAGAATCGCGGGAATCAGAATGTCGTTACCGCCGGCATCACCGACCATGATATTGATGTCAGGGTTGTCAGACACCGCGTCCCGGAACTGATTGGGTATCGACGGGGCAATCAGCTCACCGGACAGCTCTGCACCGGAAACCGTGTAACGGCGGAAGGTTTCTCCGGCCCTCGCTTCCAGCTGGTTCTGGATCTCACCAGACAGCGCAAAGATCGAGTCACCGACAAATACTACCTGATTATTGTCGGCGTCGGTCACCTTGTCGTTACTGAGCAGATAGCCCAGCTCACTGCAGCCGGTGAATAGGCCGACGACCAGCAGTGCGGTCAGTGGTTTCAGTAAGCTGGCACTAACAACAGCCGGTAAGGACAACCGTTTTTTGTGATTGTTTTTCATGTTGCAACTCCGTTTGTAAGGGATAAACAGTCCTGTTTCAGGTACTGCAACATCAATAGTGGTTTGGAAAAGTGGATATTTAAAACTGAACGCATGGTTAAAAATTGTCCTATCCGGCCAGCGTCAAACGGTTGTGATCGGTGTCACGCAATCTGGGCGCTGCACCGTAAGTCTGGCCTTTGATCTATGGCAACTCTCAAGGGCTCCCACCTTGTAATTTCCCCGCCAGGGTCAACTATAAGTAACCAGAGAAACATTGTTTATCTGCTGTGAGGAGCTCCATGGACTTTAAAGACTATTACTCTGCCCTTGGTGTGAGCGAGTCTGCCTCACCCGAGGACATCAAAAAGGCCTACCGTAAACTGGCGCGCAAGTTCCATCCGGATGTCAGTAAAGAAGAAGACGCCACCGATAAATTCAAAGACGTGGGCGAGGCCTATGAGGTTCTAAAGGATCCCGAAAAACGGGCCGAGTACGACCAGCTGCGCAAATACGGTGCGAAAGATGACGGCTCATTCCAGCCACCCCCGGGCTGGCAGAGTGGCTCCGGATTTGGTGGTGGCGGCTATACTGAGGCTGATGCCAGTCAGTTCAGTGATTTCTTCGAAGAGATCTTCGGCGGCGGCCGGCGCGCAGGCGCTTCGTCCGGACCTGGCTTTGGTGGCGGAGGCTTTCGCCAGAGCAGGAAAATGCGCGGAGAAGACGTGCATGCCCGCCTGGCGCTGTTCCTGGAAGAGGCGTTTAATGGCTGTGACAAGCAGGTGTCGTTCACCGTACACGATGCCGATGAGCATGGCCGGATGGTCGCGCGCCAGAAAACCCTGAAGGTGAAAATCCCGGCGGGTATGCGCGATGGCCAGCACATCCGGCTCAGAGGCCAGGGAGCGCCGGGCGTGAGCGGCGGCGAGCCCGGCGATCTGTTCATTGAGGTAGAGCTGGCGCCGCATCCGCACTTTACGGTGGAAGGCCGGAACGTATTGCTGACAGTTCCGGTGGCGCCCTGGGAAGCCGCGTTGGGCGCAACAATAACGGTCCCGACTATGGGCGGCAAAGTGAATGTGAAGGTGCCTCAAAACACCACTAGTGGGCGCAAGCTTCGATTAAAAGGTAAAGGTTTCCCGGGCAAACAACCCGGAGATCAGATTGTGATTCTGCAGGTGGCCATGCCGGAACAGCACGCACCGGAAGCGGCGCAGCTCTATGAACAACTGGCCGAGCTGGAAAAAAACTTCAATCCACGCAACAAACTGCACGTGTGAGTGGGGGCAGGCATGACTGATAAAGATCGGATTGTGACCGTGGAAGTCACCGATGCCAATGGCAGCACCTTTACTCTGTGGGAAGTGTGCGAACGGGGCGATTGCCACGCAGAGTTCGTCATCAAACTGGTGAGCTACGGCATCATAGCTCCGGTGGAGGAGGTGCCCGAAGCTCGGCAATGGCAGTTTGACGTAGAGGCCTTAAATCGTCTGCAAAAAGCCATGCGTTTGCAGCGAGATCTTAAGCTGAATTTGCCGGGACTGGCCATGTCATTGGACCTGCTGGACGAGGTTCAGGATATGCGCCGTGAAGTCGCCCGCCTTAACCAGCAACTCCGTCAGCTACTGGGTGATTGAGGGCTTGGGGCGGCGCCGGTTGGCGCTGCCCCATTAACAATCAGCCCTTGCCCTGTTCCAGACTCTGGATCTCCGCGTAAATCTTTTCCGCCTCCTCCATCAGCGTGCCGTGACTGCGTAAATCCCCATTACGCTGGGCATGCAATGCCTTGGTGAGTTTGTCTTCATACGCTTTCTGCAGTTTTTTCTTCGGGTCGCCTTTCAGAAATCCCAACATAACGTTTGCCTGGTTGCCGTGTTTGTCCAAGGGTATACGAAGTTTCCTCTGCAGGGTTCATAAAATTTTAATGATCAAAAACTGGATATACAAAAAATATGGGATTAAATTCCCAAATAATAGATGGGATAAATGTCCCAAAATAAAGTGGCCGATAGGGCCGTGAACCGAACGAAGACATGCCTGGAGAAAACTCATGAAACGCAATGCACTTTCAATGTCAACGGCACCCGTTTTGAAACCAACGGAGCAGTGAACAGTGACGACGGCATAGCGCGTGAGGATCAGCTGGTCGCGAACCCGACCGAGTTCCGGGTGCGCATCAGCGGATGGCGGACTGACAACGGTGATTTCCGCGGTAGCTATGTGGGCGCCAAGGTCATCGGCCTCGGAGTCGAAGTTGAAGTTGAAGGCTACCTTCAGGATGGCATCCTGATAGCCCGGGAAATCGAAGACGAAGACGACCTCTTTGACGATGACGACGACGTCGAAATCTCCGGCGACATCTACGATTTCGATGGCACCGCCCGCAGCTTCCGAATCAACGGTGTGCTGGTCCGCTACAACAACGGCACCGATTTTGACGACATCCGGCTGGCCAGCCTGGCCAACCAGCGCAGTGCCGAAGGTGGCTACCTGGAAGCCTTCATCATCGAGCGCGAAGATGACGACGACATTGACGATTGATCGTCAACTCAGCGCCGGATTGCCCACAATGATTTCGGCGCTGGCCTTGAGGCTGCCATGGGAATACAATCCCAAACATGATCGATACCAACACCAATCCCTTGCACAAAGCGCTGTTCCGCATTCTGCGCCCCCTGGCCAGATTGCTGTTGCGCAACGGCGTGCCTTACGGAGAGTTTTCCGAACTGGTCAAACGGGCCTTTGTGGAAGCGGCCCTGGAGGATTTTTCCGATGGTCGCCGTAAACCCACAGACTCCCGGGCTGCCGTCATGACAGGGCTGACCCGAAAAGAGGTAAAACGCCAACGGGACATTCTGGCCGGTGAGAATCCGGTCCCGGAAACCACCTCTCATGCTAACCGGGCCTCCCGAGTGGTGTCTGGCTGGGTGCATGACTCGACGTTCCAGTCAGGCGACGGTCAACCCGCGGTACTTGCTTTTGAGGGCGAACAGAGTTTTGCCGGTTTGGTGCGGAAATACAGTGGCGATATGCCGCCCAGGGCTGTTCTGGACGAACTGCTTCGGGTCGGCGTTGTGGTTGTCGAGGAGGGGACCGGTCATCTCCATCTACGCAAACGGGCTTATGTTCCCTCTGGAGACAGTGACGATATGCTCCAGATCTTCGGCGAGGACGTATCTGATCTTATAGCAACCGTTGATTACAATCTGGTCAGTAGTGAGCGCGACCGGCTGCCATTGTTTCAGCGAACGCTGACCTACAACAATATCCCTCCGGATGTTATCGAACGCTGGCGCAAACACGCGGCTGGCCGGTCCCAGGCACTGCTCGAAGATCTCGACAGTTGGCTGGGCCCATACGATCAGGACCTGTCGGGTTCTGTGATTGATGATAACGCCGCAGAGCCTGTGCGAACCGGTATCAGTGTATTCTATTTCGAAGAGCCGGTTCAGGCAGGCAAAAGTGGAGAACATCAGTAATGAGCGTGAACCTGTCAAACAGCCACAGATCAAGATGGCAGCCAACGGGGTTGGTCACAACTCTGTTGTCTCCCGGTGCCCGGCAGGTGATTCGGTGCTGGCTTAGCCCTTCAGGTTTCCTGGATGAACAACATCACCCGAGGATGCTGCTGTCACTGATCAACGAGCCCGGTACCTTTACCGACCTTGTGCGCACGGCCAACGACAACCTGGTGCCAGCGGTCGTGCTCAACGAATTGCTCAGAAAGGGCATTGTCGAAACGCTGGAAAGTGGCCACATTATGCTCAGGCGCAGTGCCTATGCTCCCGCCAATGAACTGAACGCGCAGCCCGAGGCAGATTACGACGACACCTTTGGCCTTCATCCGCCCCGGCGTCGCTTTAACGATATCTGATGGCTGAGGTTAAGTCATGAACCACCTGGCCCATACCTTCCTCGCTCCGGACTCACCCGAGGTTCGTGTGGGCAGCATTCTGGGTGACTTCACCCGGGGGGTTGTTCTGTCTGAGCTGCCGGAGGCGGTGATCCAGGGTATTCGGCACCACCGGGCGGTGGACGTGTTCACCGATCAGCACCCGGCGGTGCTGGCCAGCAAAGCGTTGTTCTCAGCACAGCGTCGTCGCTTTGCCGGCGTCGCACTGGACATTCTGTACGATCACTACCTGCTGCGGCACTGGCATCGGTTCAGCCAGACTGACCACCATCGGTTTGTGCGAGGCGTGTATCAGGAGCTGGCAACCCACGAACATCTGATGCCCCGGCCCATGATCAAAGTCGCTCGCCGGATGGTGCAGCATGACTGGTTCGGCGCCTACGAAGACTTTGAGAATATCGGCTACGCCCTGGACCGGGTGGCCAACCGCATCCGCTTCCCCAATCAGTTTGCCGGCATTATCGAAGAAATCCGGGCCCAGGATGACCAGCTCGAAGCCCGGTTTCTCGAGTTCTTTCCCGAGTTAATCCGGTTTGCGAGCGAAGACGCAGCCGGCTGCTCAAGCCAGCCGTGAACGGGCCTGCCGGTACTCATCGCTGAGCCGTTGGACCAGCGCCGCCACACTCGGCACATCGTTAATCTGGCTCACGCCCTGGCCCGCCGACCACACCGTCTTCCAGGCCTTGGCCTCTTCATCCATGGGCTTGAGCTTCTCGCCGTAATTGACGTCGCCGGCCTGGTTCAGCGTGTTCATGTCGAAACCCGCGGCTTCCAGACTCTGCCGCATGAAGCTCGCCGGCACACCGGAAACTGCGGGTGTATGAATGATATCGCCAGACACCGCTTCAATAATCATGTTCCGGTAGGCGTCTTCCGCCTCCGACTCCTCGGTATTGATAAAGCGCGTGCCCATATAGGCCAGATCCGCCCCCAGCGCCTGCGCCGCAAGCACGTCTTCACCGTGGGACAAGCCACCGGCCAGCAAAATGGTACCGTCAAACACCGCCCGGATCTCATGCACCAGCACAAACGGATTGGTGGTGCCGGCATGGCCGCCGGCACCGGCAGCCACCGCGATAATGCCATCGACACCGGCCTCCGCTGCCTTGCGTGCGTGCTTTTGATTGGTCACATCGTGGAACACCAGCCCGCCATAGCTGTGCACTGCGTCCACCACTTGGCTGGCGGCGCCCAGAGAGGTGATCACCATCGGCACCTGATGCTTCACGCACAGCTCAAGATCCGCCTGCCAGCGAGGGTTGGTGCGATGAACCACCAGATTGACAGCATAGGGTGCTGTAATCTTTTCCGGGTTGGCCTGCTTCCACTGCGCAAGCTCCGTATTCATCTGAACCAGCCACTCCTCAAAGCTTTCACTGCTACGCTGGTTCAGCGCCGGGAAGCTACCCACCACCCCGGCCTTGCAACAGGCCAGCGCCAAACGGGGCGAAGAAATCAGAAACATCGGCGCTGCAATCAGCGGCAAAGAGAGACAATCTTTCAGTTGTGAGGGTATTGGCATGATGTGTCCTTGATTTTTATTGGAACTTTCGCAGGATATAGGGGATCTTAGCCTGCCCGGCAAACGGATAAAACAAAAGGAGCCCAAGATGGGTGAAGCAAAACGACGTAAACACACCGGCGCGCCCTCGCCCCGCAGCAATAGCAACAAAAAACCGATGATTATCGCGGTCTCTGTTGCCGTAGTGATCGCAGTCATCGTCGGTTTGTACATGACCACCAGACCACCCGCACCTACCTCGAGCACCTTACCCGTTGCCGCCCCCGGCGCGCCCGGATTCCCGGCGGCACTGGATCAATACGGCGTCTCCGTCGGCCCCGACGACGCCCCGGTTGTCGTCCGCGAATTCGCCGACTACCAGTGCCCGGCCTGCGCCACCTTTGCCTCGGCTAGCAAGCGCCTGAAAGAAGAATACGTCGACACCGGCAAGGTTCGCTTCGTCTACTTCGACCTGCCCCTGCGCCAACACCCGAACGCCGTGCCCGCCGCCCAGGCCGCCCGCTGCGCCGGCGACCAGGGCCAATACTGGCCCATGCACGATAAGCTCTACAGCGCCCAAAGCGAATGGAGCGGCACCAGCAACCCGACCGCCACCTTCACCCGCTACGCCAACGGCCTGGGCCTGGACGAACGGCGCTTCAACCGCTGCCTGACCACAGAACTGCACAAAGAAGCGGTAGAAGACAGCCTGCAAGTGGCCACCCAAATGCGCGTGATGAGCACCCCAACGGTCATGGTCGACAACATCCAGCTGACCCGCCCAGGTTGGGGGCAGTTATCGGCCGTGGTCGAGCGGGAGTTGAGCAAGAGCGAAGACTGAAGCGAACCCAGGGCTGGTGGCCGCAAGGCACCTTTTTGCGGCCACCCCTCACTTGCGCCCAACTCCTAATTGGTTAAACTCTGCCCCCCAACATCATCGCACCCGTGATAGAAATCAAACCATGCTCCGGACTTACGATCCGGCCCGCAGGAGAAAACCATGAGCAACGAAATCGTCGTCTGCGCACTCTACAAGTTCGCCGTCCTCAATGACTACAAAGCGCTACGCCAGCCCCTGCTGACCCTCATGCTCGACAAAGACGTCCACGGCACCCTGCTGCTGGCGAGAGAAGGCATCAATGGCACCATCGCCGGCAGCCGCCAGGGCATCGACGCCGTCAAAGCCTGGCTCGGCAGCGATCAACGCTTCGAAGGCATCGACTACAAAGAATCCTACGTCGAATTTCAGCCCTTCAAACGCACCAAAGTAAAACTCAAAAAAGAAATCGTTACCATGGGTGTCGAAGGCATCGACCCCAAACGCATCGTCGGCACCTACGTCGATGCCAAAGACTGGAACGCCCTCATCTCCGACCCGGGCGTCCTGCTCGTCGACACCCGCAACCAGTACGAAGTCGAGATTGGCACCTTCAAAAACGCCGTCAACCCGGTCACGGACACCTTCCGGGAATTTCCCGAGTATGTGAAACAGAACCTCGACCCGGCCAAACACAAAAAAGTCGCCATGTTCTGCACCGGCGGCATCCGCTGTGAAAAGTCCACCGCCTACCTGAAAGAACAGGGCTTTGACGAGGTCTACCACCTCAAAGGCGGCATCCTGAAGTACCTCGAAGACGTGCCCCAGGAACAAAGCCTGTGGCAGGGCGAGTGCTTTGTGTTTGACGACCGGGTAACCGTCAACCACAGCCTCGAGCGTGGCGATTACGACCAGTGCCACGCCTGCCGCCGGCCGATTACCGAAGACGACAAAAAGCGCCCTGCATACGAGCAGGGTGTCAGCTGTCATCAGTGCATCGAGTCACTGACCGAGGATCAGAAAGCCCGGTTCAAGGAGCGTGAACTTCAGATGCGCCTGGCCGAAGAGCGCGGAGAAGTGCACGTAGGGGGGGACGCTGCCCGCATCATTGCAGAACGCAAGGCCCGCAAGAAAGCCGAACGTGAACAACAAGCCCGCAGAAGTCTGGAGGGAGAAACAGCGCGTAAGTCCGCATCGTAAGTTACACGTTGTTTCGTAGCCCTAGCTCGTCCGGGTAGGGCGTCAGGTACTTCTGGGTGTGCAGGTAATCCACCGGTTCCTTGCGCTGGGCCAGGCGCAGTAGCGTCATCGGCACCACCAATGGAATCTCGTTGCGGCGGTAGGCTTCGATCTGCTCCAGCAACACGGCTTTTTCCTCAGCCGCCATGCCGTCTTTCAGAAAACCCAGCAGATGCTGCATCGCGTTCACATGGGAGCCCCGGCTCACCTTCTGGGTCATCGCTTCCATGAACAGGTGAATGTAGCGATCAGCGATCTGCGCCAGAGGCTCGGATTTCAGATCTCCGAGCATCGGGCCAAGCTGGCGGTAGATTTTCTCCGAGTGGGCCAGCAGGGTGAACTTGTGACGGGTGTGGAAGTCGATGAGTGCCTGCTTGCCAAGATGGTCGCCGGCAACGTTCTGCATCCAGTCGTCGTAGGCGAACACCCGTTCAATGAAGTTTTCCCGCAACAAATTGTCGTTCAGGCGACCTTCTTCTTCCACCGGCATTAACGGAAAGGTCTTGATCAGCGCGTCGGCAAACATACCCCGGGCGTCCTTGTGCATAAAACGGCCATCGGCGCTGTGGACTTTGATGCGCTCCATACCGCAGCTCGGGGATTTTGCCATCAGGATGTAGCCGCGCAGATCGGCCAGGCTGGGCAGCACGTCCTTGATAAAACCCTGCATCGCTTCGGTGTGGTCAGTGTTGCCTCGGCTCTCGACCAGATGCAGGCCATCGGCATGCTCGCGCAGGTGAATGGCCGGGCGGGGCACGCCCAGGCCCGCTTCCAGCTCCGGGCAGATAGAGCGAAACTCAAAGTGCTTGGCCAGCACTTGCGTGCAGTATCGGGAATGCTTGTGGCCACCGTCGTGGCGGACTTCCTTGCCTAGCAGGCAAGTGCTAATGCCAACAGGAATACCGGTCACAGAGGGCTCCAGATTGTGGATGGGATGAGGTATGGCAACGAGTGCCTGCCGTCAGTGTAAACCGATCAGGAAAAACTGCCCACCCGAACTCAGTTCTGCTTTAGTGTGCGTTTGGCGCGAGCGGCCAGGCTAGTGGCGTAGATGGTACGGACATCGTTGGCAAACTGTGCAATGGAATAGTCTGCCGCAAAGCTCCGGGCTGCTTTTGACAATGATTCGCGAAGTTCATCATCCTCAAGCAGTTGCTTTGCGCGAGCCACCCACCGGGTCTGATTTTCCGGGGTTTTGAAGCCGTTCTGGCCATCGTGCACCACGTCATCGATACCGCTCGAGCGCACCGCCACGACTGGCAGCCCCGCAGACATGGCTTCAAGAATCACCATGCCCTGAGTTTCAGACTTGGAGGCAAATAAAAATGCGTCGCCCAGGTTGTACCACAGCGCCATATCCTGAGGCTCAACGGCTCCCGCCAGCAGGAAATGGGATTCCAGCTTAAGGCTGGCAATCTTCTTCTGCAGGCGATCCCGTTGGTGACCATCGCCAATCATCAGAAAGCGGAAAGGTACGTCGGTTTCATTTCGCAGCTTCTCGATGGCTTCAATCATGAAGTCGATATTTTTTTCGTTGGAGAGCCTGGCGACGCTGACAAAGACTTTCTTGTCAATCAGTCCAAGCTCGCTCCGCAAGGCCCCGAGTTTTTCCTTATCCACGGATTGAAAACGCTCGTATTCAATGCCGGTGGGTTGCACGAAGGTGGGTGTGGTTACGCCGATCATGCGCAGGTATTCCTCAGTGGAATCCGTCGGCACAATCACGCTGTCACAACGGTTGGCGAAACGTTTGATCAGCGCGTGCGAAATCAGGTTCCGGAACAGCATGCCCGGCAGGGGTACGAAATGTGCGTAGTGTTCCAGCCGGGTATGGTAGGTGTAGATGGCCGGCACACCCAGCCGCTTTGCCACAAACAATCCCAGGCTCCCGAGCCAGAACGGATGGTGCAGATGGATCACATCAGGCCCGAACGCCCGTACTCTTTTCCGTATCCGGCTCAGGAAAATATTGGCCAGTCGGAATTCCCGTTTGTCGCCCATGGCCAGTAATGACGGCACGCGGATAACCGCCGACTCCTGCTCGGACTGGTTCCGGTAGCGGGGCGCCACAATCAGCGTACTGTCATCCAGCTGTTCCAGCCCCCGGCGCAGGCGCTCGATGGAAATGGGCACACCACCGATGAAGGGCAGATAGTTATTGGTAAACATGGCAACCCGCATAGGTTTTTCCAGCCATGGGGTCGGGTCCAGGTCGTAATCCGGATAGTAGTTCTTGCCAATGAAGATGAATTGGTAAAGCTTGATGGTAATGGCTAGTAAGGCCGAGACGATCAAAAGAAAGTTCACAAAGCCGGTGTAGAACAGGGAATAGATAAAAAACCAGAAGCCCTCAAGGCGTTTCCAAAAAGGGTGTTGGCCAACCTCAAGACGCCTCATCTGGTGCTCAATATTGCCCTCTGGGGATATCGCTACTTCGACATAATGGTAAAAACTCTCCTCGTTGTTAAGCACCAGGCCGCCGGCTCCGCCGGTGGTGATGTAGCGAGTACCCTGAACTTCCTGCTCGTCGTACAGGGCCTGATTGGCGGAGAAAACCAGATCTATGTTTTGCTCCTGGATCAGGGCCATCAATTCCGCACGAACAGCCTCCGGCTTCAGATAGTCGTCGTCATCCTCGAAAAATACCGGAGCCTGGGGTTTAAGTAGTGGGTGCCCGATAAACAGGATGCGGGCATGGCTGGTGTCATGGTCCAGCAGATCCCGTAACCAGCGCAGCTGCCAGCTCCAGGGCGTCTTGCCCGTGCTGTCCATGAAAATCAGGCGGGTGTTGCCGGTGCGGACGCTGTAAAAGTGGGGGCCAAAGTGCTCGTAGAAGCGAAAGCTGCCGAAATCGTCGTGCTCGTGGGGGCCAAAGGTCAGCAAATACGGTATGTTCAGGTGGTTCAGGGTTCCATATAACGCCCGGTACTTGTCTTCTCCGCCACCGCTGACCGCGTTGCCGGCGGACACCAGAAAGTCCAGCTCTGCCTGGTTGAGCACGGGGATAAAGCGTCGCTCGAAAATACCGACGGAGTTATTAATGTTGCCAACGACGGCAAAGCGAATGTCTGAGCCAGCCGGCGTGCGCTGGTCAATCTGTTCCACCTGTTCGCTGTGCAGAGCCTCGAAATCCTCCTTGAAGAAGTTCAGGTGCACCTTGTACCCAATCAATACTGCGACAACGGTCAGGCATAGATAGAACAGCGCTTTTAACGGATTGCGCGGCTTCATTGGTTGCTCCGATGGCTTTTTATCAGGTCCCTTTGCATCACCAACAGACCAACGATCATACCAAGATAGATGGTCAGAAAGCGCCAGACAACAGTTACCAATACCAGATGATTGCCGGAGAGAATGTCCTGGAAAAAATTGCCAAACACACCCTCCGATATTCCGGAGGCTCCGGGCGTAGGGGCGAAGTACATGATAAACGTGGTGACCACCAACAGGCCCAGAGTGACCAGATAGTCGACTTGATAACCGAGCCCATGAATCAACAGCGCCGGGAAGCTGAACAGGCTAAGCAGGAACACGGCAGTGAATACGATGGAGAGCAAAATGTGCAGAGCGCGCCCTTGCCGGTAATCATGGAAACATTGAGCAAAGCGGAGTAGCTCTCTGCGCAGCCGGAATTGCCAGCGAACATAGCGGCCCTCGTTAATCAGATGGCCGGCATGAAGCAAGTAAACCAAGCTGCTCAGCGGCGCGATCAACCATCGGGTTTTGAACAGCAAGATTGCGAAAAAGCCAAGATAGCCGCAAACCAGCACCGCGAGCGTAGTCGTTACGGCATCCGACCATGAATGCCCGTCCAATGCGTCAAGGTTTAGCAAAAACACCGGGGTCAGTGAGAAGATGAAAACCACCGCCAGCAGGGTCCGGATGGTGGTGGCTGCGGTTGCGCCGGCGACGGGTACGCCATTTCGGGTGAGGTACCAGATCTGGGCAAAGCCTCCGCCGGTGGCCATCGGGGTCACGTTCGAGAAAAACAGGTTGATGAACACCAGTTTGAACAGCTTGCGGAAGGGCAGTTTGTGGCCCAAAGCTCGCAATGTGTAATGCAGGCGCAGGCCATCAGCGAGAAAATACACAGCGAGTAAAACGATGGCCGCGAAAACAATCGTCGGCGAAGCGAGGCGGGTGTCGAATTCAAAACTTCGTCCGGCAAATCGGTCATAGACCGCATAAATGCCGGCCGCCGTCATGGCCAGAAAAATCAGGCTGAAAACGGCCAGCCTGCGCCAGGATGTTCGTTGCTGGTAGTCGCTCTCAGTGTTGCTTGTCATGGCTCGCCTGCTTTTTAAGGCGAGTAGTTTAACGTGTCAGGCGAGAGGGTTGCCAGCGGTTGGTCAGTGGCCGTATACCAGCATGGTGGTGTCGCTGATCACGAAATCCGTAAACTGCACCGAGCCAATGCTGGTGCCGCCCACTTTGAATACCGGCATGTCGATGTCGGCGCGGAACTCCACGTCGTGAATGGACAGGCCTTCTTTGCCCGAGGTGGCGCCGGTGCCCCGGGACAGCTTGGCGGTGGCGTGGGCCATGCCGAAGTGGCCGAGAGTGTCATCACCCCTGCGATTGTGAATCTGCAGGCCTTCAATGCCCACGGCGGCGAAGTTGAAGATGAAGATGAGGTCTGCGGCATCCCAGTTGAGGTTGCCATTGGTCACTTCGAAGTGGGTATCCAGCTGCAGTTCCGAGCCAGACACCGTGTTGCCGTTGGTCAGGGTGCGGGTTGAGTTGCCGCCATTGCGGATAACCAGATCGGTGGGGCCAACGTAACCCTGCAGGTGGATATCAGAAAACAGGTTGGTGGTGCCATCGGTGCCCGAGGTGGTGATGCTGTCGATGGCCAGCTCAAAATCCACCGCCTGCAGAGTGTCTTGCAGGCTGGTGGGGTCGCCGTAATCGGTTGCGCCCAGGTGAATCACCAGATCGCCGCTGTTGAATTGCTTGCCAAAGTCTCCGGCGACGGAGTATTTCGCCAGTGCGTCCGCCACATCCGGGTTGCTGGTGTCGATCTGGCCCGCGTTGGCGCGCCGGGCGATTTCGGAGAAGCCATGGGGCAGTACTTCACCTTCGCCGGCAATGTCGATGGTCAACTTGAGGTTGTCCAGGACGGTGTCGTTGTGCCCGGACAGCCGCAACCCGTTCACGCCCAGCGAGCCTTCGTCGGTCCAAGTGAGGTGATCAATGCTGAGCCTGGTTTCCAGCTCGATCGATACCCCGGCCTGGCCGGTCACCGAGGCCATCGTGGAATCATCCAGCGGTGTGAAATCGGCCAGAGCCGGGAAAGAGAAGCTGCTGGCGGCAAGGCAAGCAATTGCCAATGTTGACCTGGATGAATGCACGGAAAGAGTAGACATGGTGGCCCCGGTTTTTGTTCGACGGTTTCTTGTTGTTATTTAGCGGCCTGAGGGCGCACTGATGGGCCGCAGGGACAGCAGGACCAAAGCTGCGGTGGTTTTGTTACACAGTGTTACTTTATGCCGGTGCTGAAGGCCGATCTGTGCGACTGGTCACATCTTGAGCGGCGGGCCGGCAGGCGACGGGATGGTCAGCTCAGAGCCTGCTGGATGAGCTGCTTCTGATGCTCGGCAAAGCCGCGAATCAACCCTTGTGCCTTGGTTGCGTCCCGAGACAGCACGGCTTGAGGCAGCTCGGCAAAGAACTGACTGGTTTGCGCCAGGCCCTGGCGATAACGCTCGGCGCTGAGATAGTAAGCCCGGCTTACCGCCGGCTTGAAGTTGGAGAGAGCTTCGGTCAGGTAGGGGTTCGCCACCACCTCACAGCAGGTTTCCATCACGCCGAAACTGGCTTCCACCACCCTGGTGATATCAGCGGCCGGTTGCCGTACCTGTTCCACCACCCGGCTGACCGCTTCCAGCATCTTCTGTTTGTCCGCTTCCTGCCAACGCTCGCAAAGCCGCGCGGCGAGCATCATCAGCAGGTGCATGTAAACGTCATAGAGTTCCGACGCGTATTCGGCGTTCAGCTGTGTGGCAGACGCGCCCTTACGTGGGGTGATCTCAACCAGGTGCCAGCGCTCCAGGGTATACAGCGCCTCTTTGACGGAAGCCCGGCTGACCTTGAGCTCATTGGCCAGCGTCGCCTCCTGAATGCGCCCTCCGGGTCGGATTTGCCCGGTCATGATGCGTTCGGCCAGGTAGTTGGCGATTTGCTCTGCCAGAGTGTTAGGCACCTGAAAATCCATAAGAGCTCTCTGAACAGGTTGAACGAGCCGGCTGGCCAACGAGGGCAGGCTACCGGTAGAGGGTTGAACATTCGTCAGTTTATCACAGCCTCTTTGATGATGGGCTTGCCCGTGGCGCTCTTCAGAGCGTCATTGAAGAGCGCCGGCTGAACCCCGGCTTTGAAGCCCCGTGAATAGGTCTCTGGTTTAAGGGTTTTGTCTGTGCCCTTGAAATTCCGACGCCGAGCACCTAGGTATATAGGTTGAATTCCTCATTCGATAAGGACAATCAAGATGCCCAAGCACTTCGAGCAGGCGCCGGGCCTATACGATGCACCGGTTCCCGAAACTGAAGGCTTTGTCTTCAACCAGACCATGATGCGCATCAAAGAGCCCGAGCGCTCGATGGACTTCTACACCCGGGTTCTGGGTATGCGTCTGGTGCGCAAACTGGATTTTCCGGAGATGAAGTTCACCCTGTATTTCCTGGGTTTTCTGGATGACAAGCAGGCCCACCTGGTGCCGGATGATGACGGCTACCGCACTACGTTTACCTTCGGCCGTGAAGCCATGCTTGAGCTCACCCACAACTGGGGCACGGAAGATGACGAGGATTTTGCCTACCACAATGGCAACGATGACCCCCAGGGCTTTGGCCACATTGGTATCGCGGTCCCTGACGTCTACAGTGCCTGCGATCGATTTGAGAAGCTGGGTGTGGAGTTCGTGAAAAAGCCCGACGACGGCAAAATGAAAGGCCTGGCCTTTATCAAAGACCCGGACGGCTACTGGATTGAAATTCTGCAACCGAACATGATGGAAAAGCTGCGTAAATAATGGGTATCTGGTGCGGGCATGCCCGGCCTCAGTTTTCCTGAGCCGTGCCGGGTGCCCTGCCATAGCGTGACGCCACAATCACCGCGACCGTCAGGATCACCGCCCCGGTAATGCCGATGGGCCCCAGTATTTCCCCCAGAATCAACCAGGCCAGCAACGCCACAAACAACGGCTCCAGCGTGACAATGATGCTGGAAAGCGTGGCCGGCGTGGTCTTCATGCCCGCAAAGAAACACAGATAGCCAATGCAGGTGGGCACCACGCCGATGTAGAGAATCATCAGCCAGTGGGTGATTCCCAGGGTGTCCAACCCGGCGAAGCCGCCGCTCAGTGCCACCACCGGCAACAGCAGCAGAGCAGCGGTCAGAAAGCAGATAAAGGCGGTGGTAAACACCGGTGTACCGGCCGAATTGTAGCGACTGGTCAGGGTGAACCCGGTGTACACGGCGGCAGCCAGTAGTGCCATCAGAATGCCCGCCAGCCGCAAAGTGCCGGCGGTACCCATATCGCTGATCACCAGCATGCTGGTACCGATAATGGCTGCTACCGCCGCCAGAATCGTCAGCAGGCCAGGTTTTTCACCCAGTAACGGCGCCGCCAGAATGGCCACCAACACTGGCGGCAGGCACAGAGAAATCAGCGTGGCGATGCCAGCGCCGGTCAGGTCCACCGCCATCAGATAACTGCCCTGATAGAACGCCTGGAACAATCCCATGGCGGCCAGTGGTAACAGAGCTTTTTTGGTTAACCCGCGCAGCGAACTCCCGGCCACCTTCTGCCCGGGGTGAGCAAGCTCCAGCTGGCGCTGCTCGCGGCGCATCAGCAGCCAGAAAAAGGGCAGGGCCACCACCAGCCTCAGCAGGGCAAGGGTGATGGCGGCAAGCTCAGTGCCGGTAAACAGGAACTTGGCGACAATGCCCGTGGTGCCCCATAGCAGTGCTGCCAGAGCAATAAAAAGAGCGCCTTGGATCATGGAAAAACCGGTATTGAGTAAGGATTTGAGAAAACAGGAGCGGGTAAGATTAACAGCGGTGGGCGGGCGACGCCAGTGGTGCGGGAAGGGGGCAGCCGCGGGCTGCCCCGGAATACTTACTCGACCGACAAACGCTCGGCGTTGTTCTCAACGGTGCGGGCGCCGATGCCTTTGACGTTGGCCAGGTCTTCCACAGACTGGAACGGGCCGTTTTCATCGCGGTAGGCGACGATGGCTTTGGCCTTGCTCTCGCCAATGCCGTTCAACGAGGCCAGAACGATGACGTCGGCGGTGTTGATGTTGATGGCACCAGGTTCGTTGGCGTGGGCAAAGCCGGTGATCAGGGAAAACAGCAGAACGAGGGTTGCAAGAATGCCTGTGTGTTTCATTGGAAAGCTCCATTTTTAGAATGACGTTGTGATGTTCCGTCAGGGGGAGACAAACCAGTGAGCGGTGGTGCTGTGAGTCGGTGTGGGTGTTGTGCGATAAGGGGGGGAGCGGGCATTACGGCGAGGAGGGTATTAGTGCACGGAAGGGGACTACGATCCGTGTAGTCCCGAAATTCCGTGGCTGACCCCTGCCTGATCCATCAGGCTGCGCATCATCCTGAGCACGTCGTCCTTGCAGTCATCCCTGTAGCCCTGATCCTTTGGGCAACTCCCTGTTCCTTGGAGTTCTCTTCCCTGAACCAACATCCGTGCTGGCTTGTCATCCCTGACGATTGCCATTCTACTCGGGCCAGGTTCATTAAGAATCGGACATCCGCCCCTTGGTGTGTGCGATATCTCTCACGCATCTGTGAGTCGACCGGTGAACCTAAGTTCATTGTTTGACGAGAATTTTCTGGGCAATTTCTTGCCCGGAACGGTGTGCCTCGGCGGCTTCCTTGATCCGTTCCATGGTGATTTCCCGCACCGCTTTCTGGCTGGCCCGAATGTGGGTGGTCAGCTTGTCAGCGGCTTCGGCGGCATGGCCGCTCTTCAGGGCGTCCAGAATCTGGGCGTGTTCCACGTAGGTGGCATCTACCCGGTCGTCCCGGGTGAAATCCAGCCTTCGGATAATGCGCAGGCGGTCGGTGATTTCCCGGTGAATGCGGGTCATCTCCCGGTTGCCGGCGGCGGCCACCAGGTCGCAATGAAAACTCTCATCGAGCGCCCGCACGGTGCTGCCCACGGCCCGCTCTGAGGGGTGGTCCGGGTTCCAGATGGCAATCAGGGTGCGCAGGGTTTGCGGTTCTTCGGGCATGGCGCAGATTTTGTGCATGGCGGCCCGTTCCAGGGTGATCCGCAGGTCATACAGTTCTTCCACCTGCTGGAAGTCAAACGGCTTGACCTGCCAGCCGCTGCGGAACAGCACGTCGACGTAGCCTTCCCGCTGCAGCCGGTACAAAGCCTCCCGCACCGGTGTCCGGCTGGCACTCAGGCGCGCTCCGACATCGCCCTCGCTGAATTTGTCACCAGGAATCAACCGGAACTCAAAAATATCGTCCTTCAGGGCTTCATAAACCCTGTCTGCCATGGAGGCTTTTCTTTTGGTGGTCGTTTTCATTTCGGCGTATGCCCTCTATTGGGGGGGGGCTCTTGTTTGGGTGTTTGGCGCTGGGCCGGCTGTTGGGGTGGGCCTTTCAAAAGACGCCGTGAACCCATCCATGGGGGCTTGAGCGCAGCATCCCTGCTGCGCACACTTTTGAAAGGCCCACCCCAACATCCGTCCCGACTCCTCATGCCTGCGAGAGGCGTGTCCCGAAAAACCTTTGTTTGGTTTTGCCAATCACTACGTAATCAAGCGAACCTCCGTGGCTTTCCCCATCCTTGTTCCGCCGTAATCAATCTTTGTAGTCGCTGCCGCAATCACTGGAGCCAGCCAAGCCGATGTGCGGGACACCCTCCACAGACTGTGCGCAGCAGGGATGCTGCGCTCAAGCCCCCATGGATGGGTTCACGGCGTGTCTGTGGAGGGTGTCCCGCACAGCGGCGCCATCACCCAAAAAGCGGCCAGCACCAAAGGCGCCGATCTCCCAAACCAAGCCGAAACGCCCCAATTCAGACCTCGATGCTTAGTAGGGGCTCCCCAGGCGTCACGGACTTGCCGGGCTCCACGTGCAGGGCGCTGATCTTGCCGGACAGGGTCGCACTGACTTCGAACTCCATCTTCATGGCCTCTACGATCACCAACGGATCACCCTCGGCCACCGTATCGCCGGGCTTCACCAGGCACTTCCAGATGTTGCCGGCGATCTCTGCACTTACCAGCTCACCAAATCGACCGAGGTCCGAGGCATCCACCTTCGGCGGTGCCTTCGCCAGACGGTCCAGCTCCTCCGCTTCGCTTTCTTTCCACAGCGCCACTTCCTTGGCATAGGCCGCTTGCTGCAGTTTGCGGAACTCGGCAATGGAATTTTCGTTAGCGTCCAAAAAGGCCTGGTGGGATTTCAGGTCGAAGGTTTCCTCTTCGATCTTGATCTCCAGCTTGCCAGCGCGGAACTGGTCGCGCATTTCGGTCAGTTCGTCTTCGGTGACCGGGTAGTAGCACACCTGGTCGAAGAACCGCAGCAGCCAGGGCGCGCCCTCGGCGAATTGTTGATTCTTCAGATACTTGTTCCAGATCGGCAGGGTTCGGCCCACCAGCTGATAGCCGCCCGGGGAGTCCATACCGTAGATGCACATGTAGATGCCGCCGATGCCGACGGTGCCTTCGGCGGTGTAGGTGCGGGCCGGGTTGTATTTTGACGTCAGCAACCGGTGCCTTGGGTCCAGGGGCACGGCGCAGGGCGCGCCCAGGTAGACGTCGCCCAGGCCCAGGATCAGGTAGCGGGCGGAGAACAGCACATCGCGTACTTGCTCCCGGCTGGGCAGGCCGTTGATGCGCTGCATGAAGTCGACGTTATTGGGCAGCCAGGGCGCGGTGTCGCGCACCGACTGGCGGTATTTGTCGACCGCCTCCAGAGTGGCACTGTCTTCGAAGGCCATGGGCAGGTGTACCACGCGGCTGCGCACTGTCAGCTCATCCGTGGGCGGCAGGGTGGCTTCCAGGTCCAGCAGGTAGGTCATCAGCGACTCCTGCGGCAGAATCCTTGAGTCGTAGCGCAACTGCAGGGAGCGTACGCCGGGGGAGAGTTCCAGCAGGCCGCTGGGCTGCACGTCGGCAATGGCTTCCATCAGGGAATGGATGCGCATGCGCGCGCCCAGATCGAGCACGTTGGCGCCGTATTCCAGCAGGATGTACTGGTCACCGGCCTGGCGGTAGGTCACTTCCGGGCGGTCGTCGGTGGCGTCCAGGTGCGCGAGGATAGTGGCGGACAAGCCATTCAGCGGGGCCAGGTCTGGCGCCACCAGGCTCACCGCCGGCGGGGCCATCAGGCTCTTGATGGCCAGTTCCTGGCGTTCGGCCAGTTGTACCGCAGTGTCGTTATCGATGGCGACAAAGCGGATGGTGTCGCCGGGTTTTACCTGGCCGACTTTCCAGAGCTCCGCCCTGGCGATGGTCACCGGGCACACGAAGCCGCCCAGGCTGGGGCCGTCTTTGGTCAGGATGACCGGCATGTCGCCGGTAAAGTTGATCGAGCCGATGGCGTATTCGGTGTCGTGGATGTTGGAGGGGTGCAGGCCCGCCTCGCCGCCGTCTTCACGAGTAAATTCCGGTTTCGGGCCGTTCAGGCGAATGCCCAGGCGGTTGGAGTTGTAGTGTACTTCCCAGTCCTGCTCGAAGAATTTCTCGATGGACTTCTCCGAGAAGAAATCCGGGGCGCCGTGGGGGCCATAGAGCACGCCGATTTCCCAGTGACTGGGGTATTCGGGAACCAGGTCCGGGTCGGCCGGGGCGGGGTCGTGGGTTGGCCCCGGGGTGGTGCAGGCGGGCAATGCCAGCTGGCTGATGCCGAGCATGTCGCCCGGGCGCAGAGGCCGGCCGCCGTGACCGCCGAACTGGCCGAGGGCGAAGGTGGAACGACTGCCCAGGTACACCGGCACGTCAAAACCGCCGCGGACGGCCAGGTAGGTGCGGCAGCCCTTGATGGCTTTGCCGACGGCCAGCACCTGTCCGGCTTTGACGGTGATGGGTTTCCAGAATTCGACGGCCTTGTTGTCCAGGGTGGCTTCGGTCAGGGCGCCAGTTAGCGCTACTACCGAATCCTTGTGGAACTTCAGGCTGGGGCCGATCAGTGTCGCCTCCAGGCCGGCGGCGTCGTTGTGGTTACCGACAATCCGGTTGGCGATGCGGAAGGCGTAATCGTCCATCGGGCCACTGGGCGGCACGCCGATATTCCAGTAACCGACACGGCCGGGGTAATCCTGCACCGTGGTGTAGGTGCCGGGTTTGACGATTTCGGCCACCGAGGGTTTGAATTCGAAGCTCTCCAGCGCGCGGGTAGACACCACGCCCTCGGCAAAACTCTTTTGGGCCACCACCTGGCGCAGATAATCCAGATTGGTGGCGATGCCCATCAGGCGGGTTTCGGCCAGGGCGGCTTTCAATTTGGCCAGGGCATCGGCGCGGTCTGTGCCGTGTACGATCAGCTTGGCGATCATCGGGTCGTAGTGGGCGGAAACCTCACTGCCGTTTTCCACCCAGGTGTCTACGCGCACGCCGTCCACCGGCCAGTAGACATCGGTCAGCTCACCGGGGGAGGGTTGGAAATCCTTGAGCGGGTCTTCCGCGTAAATGCGCACCTCCATGGAGGCACCGTTAAGTTCCGGCTGGAAGCTGGCCAGCTCCGGGCTTTCGCCGGCGGCGATCTTCAGCATCCACTCGATCAGGTCCAGGCCGGTGACAGACTCGGTCACCGGGTGCTCTACCTGTAAGCGGGTATTCACTTCCAGAAAGTAGAACTCGTCCCGCTCTTCGTCATAGATGTATTCCACGGTGCCGGCGGAGCGGTAATTCACCGATTGCCCGAGCGACACGGCCGCATCCAGCATGGCCTGGCGCGTGGTGGCCGGCAGGTTGGGGGCCGGGGTTTCTTCCACCACCTTCTGGTTGCGCCGCTGCAGGGAGCAATCCCGCTCCCCCAGGGCGACCACGTTGCCGTGGCCATCGCCGAACATCTGCACTTCCACATGGCGCGCCCGGGCGATGAAGCGCTCCAGGAACACGCCGCTGTCGTTGAAGAAACTCTGGCCCTGGCGGCGCACGGTTTCAAAAGCGTCTCGCAGTTCGCTTTCGCTGTTGCAGCGGGTCAGGCCGATGCCGCCACCGCCGGCGGTGCTTTTCAGCATCACCGGATAGCCCAGGCGCTCGGCGGTTTGCAGGGCTTCGTCCAGGCTGTCCAGCAGACCACTGCCTGGGGCCAGGGGCACGCCGGCGGCTTCGGCCAGTTCCCGGGCCCGGTGCTTCAGGCCAAATTCGCGCATTTGGGTGGGCGTGGGGCCGATGAACACGATGCCTTCGGCTTCGCAGGTTTCGGCGAAGTCGGCGTTTTCGGAGAGAAAACCGTAGCCGGGGATAATGGCTTCGGCGCCGGTGTGTTTGGCTGCGGCCAGAATCTGGGCCTTGTCCAGATAGGTTTCACTGGCGCCTTTGCCCACCAGGGCTACAGCTTCATCGGCATGGCTGACGTGCAGGCTGTGGCGGTCTTCATGGGAGTGGACGGCGACGCTGGCCACGCCCATGGCCTTGAGGGTGCGGATGGTGCGGACGGCGATTTCGCCTCGGTTGGCGATGAGTACTTTTTTGAACATGTTGTTTGATCTCCGGAGTTGGTGGGGTCAGACCCGTGGGGTCTGACCCCGAATCGCGACTTGGGCGGCTAATCCCTGGGTGGGGTCTGACCCGCGGGTCAGACCCCGATGCGCATCATTGGGTGGCAGCTCCCGATTTGATGAAGGCGCGCCAGCCGCCGTATTCGGTGACGTCTCTGGCGCCGGTGAAGCCGTAGCCTTCGCAGATGAAGCCGTTTACCCAGCGGCCGTCGGCGAGCTCTACGTTGCCGATGCCGAGTGGGGCGGGGATCAGGTTTACGAAGGAGCCGAATTCGGAAGCGGCCATTTCCCAGACTTCCAGCACGATCTCGGCGCCGTTTTGCTCTACCCGTTTCAGGCCCGGTTTTGGTGGGGTGGTGTTGGGTAGGGCATAAAGGCGGTAATTCGCCGTGGTGGTGGTTTGTTCCAGCAGTCGGCCCCGGCGTTCGGTGAGCTGAGTGTTCAGGGGCATGCCGGACAGGTGCGCGCCCACGACTGCCACCTGCACCATGGGCACGGCGGGTGGGTAAGTGGCCACTTCCTGTGGGCGCGGCTTGTCGGTGGCGCCCAGGGGCGTTGGGTGGGCGTTCAGCCATTGGCTGGCCAGGGTTTGCAGCTCGCGGTCTTTCCAGGCGCCGCTGATCAGCGTTACGCCAAAGGGCAGGCCGTCGTCACGGAAGCCGGCGGGCACCGCCAGGGCACACAAATCCGCCAGATTCACGAAGTTGGTGTAGGTGCCCAGCTGACTGTTGAGCTCCACCGGGTTGACGTTCACCGCATCGATGGTGGGCGCGATAGGCGCCGTGGGCACCAGCAGGCCGTCTATTTCCGACAGCAACGTGTCGATCTGGCGCACCAATTCTTCTTTGCGGTATTGGGCCTTAAAGGTATCGGTGGCGCCGAACTTGCCGGCGTTGCTGATGATGCTCCGCACCGTGGTGTTTATGTCTGCGGCGTGGTTGGCCATAAACGCCTCCACTGCCGCGTGGCGCTCGGCCACCCAGGGGCCTTCATAGAGCAGGGCGGCCAGTTCCAGCATGGGGGTGAAATCCAGCGGCACCAGTTCAATGCCGGCGGTGTCCAGCTGGCGCCATTGGCTGAGCGCCGTGTTCCAGGCAGCTTCCGCCTGCTGATCACCAAAGAACCGGGGGCTATCCGGGATCGCCAGGCGCTGCACCGGGCCGGAACGGCGAATGGCCGGGGCATCCAGTGGCAAAGCGGTGGGGGCTTTACGGGAATAGGCATCGGCGGGCTCAAAGCCGCTAATACAGTCAGCCACCAGCGCCGCATCGTGAATGGTCAGGCCGAACACCGACACGCAATCCAGTGACCGGCATGCCGGCACCACGCCCTCAATGCTGAGCAGCCCTTTGGTGGGCTTCAGCCCCACCAGATTATTCAGCCCGGCCGGCACGCGGCCCGAACCGGCGGTATCGGTACCCAGGGAAAACGGCACCAAGCCACGGGCCACCACAGAGGCAGAACCAGAGCTGGAGCCGCCGCTGATCACCTTCTTGTTAAAGCTGTTAGACACCGCACCATAAGGCGACCGGGTGCCCACCAGGCCGGTGGCGAACTGATCCAGGTTGGTTTTGCCAATCAGTACCGCGCCGGCGGCTTTCAGTTTGCGTACCACAGCAGCGTCTTGTCCCGGTTGGTAAGCAAAGGCCGGGCAGCCGGCGGTTGTGGCCATGCCGACGGCGTCTATGTTGTCTTTGACCGCGAACGGAACGCCGAACAAGGGCAGCTGCGCCAGATCGCCATCCACTTCCTCCAAGTGCTCCGAAAGCTCCGCCATGGCCGTGTTCAGGCCCTGGTCGTCCAGCCGGGAAATCCAGGCGTTGTCAGTGTCTTTCAGGTAATCCAGCAGCTTGCTGATCAACGATTCCGGCTCGGCACCTTCTCTATAAGCTTGTTGCCAGTCTGTGATCGTCCATCCGAGGGTGGTGGGCATGGGGTGTCCTCATGTGTGGTCAAACTTGTATACATGAGTATTGGCAAGGCCCGTGCCATTCAGTCCAGGTAATCAATTAAATCAATAAAAACAGATAGATAGATGTTTTCTCATGATGGGCGCCGGTTTTCTGTCTGCACCACAGGGGAGCACGAACCCCCTGAAAGGCACCAAAATCAGGCCTTAATCTCCAGAAAACTCTCGCCAATCTCAGGGGCTGTTGGCTTGTATACTAGATAACTCATTGTTTGTGTTGTGATTTATGGTGGGTTGGAACGGCAGATGCAAAAGCCCGGTTGCGTTCGACGACTTACAACCCAAAAAAAAGGATTCACAACATGAGCATCAAAACACACGTGAAACTGGGCCTGTCTGCATTGGCACTGTCTGTCTCCTTCCACACAATGGCGGCAGAAGACCCCATCAAGGTAGGTATCCTGCATTCCCTCTCCGGCACCATGGCCATCAGTGAAACCGCCCTGAAAGACACCATGGAAATGCTGATCGAAAAGCAGAACGAACAAGGCGGTGTTAACGGCCGTATGCTGGAAGCAGTGGTGGTAGACCCGGCCTCCAACTGGCCACTGTTCGCCGAGAAAGCCCGCGAGCTGCTGGAAAAAGAAAAAGTCGACGTGATCTTCGGCAACTGGACGTCGGTATCGCGCAAGTCGGTTTTGCCGGTAGTGGAAGAGCTCAACGGCCTGTTGTTCTATCCGGTGCAGTACGAAGGCGAAGAGTCTTCTGAAAACGTGTTTTACACCGGTGCCGCGCCCAACCAACAGGCCATTCCAGCGGTGAACTACCTGAAAGACGAGCTGGGCGTTGAGCGCTGGGTACTGGCAGGCACCGATTACGTCTACCCGCGCACCACCAACAAGATCCTGGAAACCTATTTGAAAGACATGGGTGTGGCAGAAGCCGACATCATGATCAACTACACGCCTTTCGGGCATTCCGACTGGCAGTCCATCGTCTCTGACATCAAGGCCTTCGGCAGCGCCGGCAAGAAAACCGCCGTGGTCTCCACCATTAACGGCGACGCCAACGTGCCGTTCTACCGCGAGCTGGGCAACCAGGGCATCTCCTCTTCAGACATCCCGGTGGTGGCTTTCTCCGTGGGTGAGCAGGAACTCTCTGGCATCGACACCGGCCCGCTGGTCGGCCACCTGGCGGCGTGGAACTACTTCATGAGCGTAGATAACGACGCCAACTACGACTTCATCGACGCCTGGGTTGAATTCAAAGGCGACGACAAGGCGGTCACCAATGACCCGATGGAAGCCCACTACATTGGCTTCAACATGTACGTTGAGGCAGTGAAAAAAGCCGGCACCACTGACGTAGAGGCGATTAAAGAAGCCATCATCGGCGTCGCCGTGCCCAACCTGACCGGCGGCATTGCCACCATGATGCCGAACCACCACATCACCAAACCGGTGCTGATTGGCGAGATCCAGGACAACGGCCAGTTCTCCGTGGTGTGGGAAACCTCCTCCACCGTGGCCGGCGATGCCTGGTCTGACTTCCTGCCGGGTTCCCGTGACCTGATCGCCGACTGGCGCGCCCCGATGAAGTGCGGCAACTTCAACGTTAAAACCGGCAGCTGCGGTGCCTCTGCCGGCGAGCAAGCTCTGGCTGACGCCGAATAAGCCTGTGAGCCAACCCGGGGCGGCGTGATCGCCCCGGGTGTTTCTGGTCTTCGCACCACGCCATTTATCAGCTCTTCATTTTCAACAACAGGACGGACCCATGGGCATCCTCCGATCACTCCTATCGCTGCGCCTTGCCTCGCTGCTGGCTTTGTTGATGGCAATCGCAGCCCCGGCCTTCAGCCAGACTGAAGAAGATCCCGGGCAGGCCTTGCTCGCCAACCTGGCTGATGCCTCCCCCCGGCAGATGGACGCGGCCATCGAAGCCATCGTGAACAGCGGCGACCCCAGAGCCAGAAGCTGGCTGGACGCCTTCGGCAACAACCGCCTGAGCCGCAACAAAGACACCGGGCAAGTCGTGGTGGTGTTGCGCAACGTGGGCCGGGACTGGACCATCGCCGACCCCCTGACCGGTGAAAACTTGGGCGAGATCTCCCGCCGGGAACTGGACCGGGTGAACATCAACAACGCCATCCGCGGCAAGCTGGAAGGCGTGCTGGCCATGCTGGACCTTTACTCCACCAACCCAGAGATACAAAGAACCGCCGCCGAAGCCATGATGGGCAAGGTCAACGAGACCGTTATTGAGCCCCTGAATAACCTCCTGGCGCAGGATTTACCGGCTCGGGTTCGCGACCGCCTTGAGCTGGCGGTTGCCATCTATCAACTGGAGCAGGGCGATGCCCAGGCCAAAGCCGACGCCATTACCACGCTGACCGGCAGCCTGCACAGCCGCGCCCGCGCCGCCCTCAACAACGCCGTGGCCGGGGATGATCCTGCCATTGCCGCCAGCGCCAAAGCAGCGCTGATCTCCATCGAACAGAAACTGAAAATGAACCGCGCCGCGGAAACCCTGTATTTCGGGTTGTCCCTTGGCTCGGTACTGGTGCTGGCGGCCATTGGCCTGGCCATCACCTTCGGCGTAATGGGCGTGATCAACATGGCCCACGGCGAACTGATCATGCTGGGTGCCTACACCACCTGGGGCATGCAGCAACTGTTACCGGGCCAGCCCGGGCTGGCGCTGATATTGTCCATTCCGGCCGGGTTTATGGTGGCCGCGCTGGCGGGCATCGCCATCGAGCGCAGCGTGATCCAGTACCTCAAAGGCCGCCCTTTGGAAACCCTGCTGGCCACCTTCGGCATCAGCCTGATTCTGCAGCAACTGGTGCGTACGGTGATCTCACCCCTCAACCGCTCTGTGACCACCCCGGAATGGATGAGCGGATCGCTGGTGATCAATGACGCCCTGTCGCTCACCCTCAACCGTCTGTACGTGATCGGCTTTGCCCTGGTGGTGTTCGCCGGGCTGATGCTGATCATGCGCCGAACCCGGCTTGGGCTGGAAGTACGCGCCGTTACCCAGAACCGCGCCATGGCCCGCTCCATGGGCATCAAGGCCACTCGGGTAGACATCATGACCTTTGCCCTGGGCTCCGGTGTGGCTGGGCTGGCGGGTGTGGCGCTGTCCCAGATCACCAACGTAGGCCCCAACTTGGGCCAGAACTACATCATCGATTCGTTCATGGTGGTGGTGTTCGGCGGCGTGGGTAACCTCTGGGGCACCCTGGTAGCCGGGCTTACCCTGGGCACCATCAACCAGATTCTGGAACCCTGGGCTGGCGCAGTACTGGCCAAGATCATGGTGCTGGTGATGATCATCCTGTTCATTCAAAAACGGCCGCGGGGGCTCTTTCCCCAGAAAGGCCGAGCGGCGGAGGGCTGAGTTATGGCTTCATCACAAACCTGGCTGCTCCGGCCCTTGCAGGAGCGTTCCACCCAGATCTTCCTGGGCGTGCTGTTCAGCGCCTTGATCGTGGTCACCTTTTTGCACCTGTTCATGCCACAGGACAGCGCCCTGCACGTGAGCGCCTACACCGTTACCCTGCTGGGTAAATACCTGTGCTACGCCCTGCTGGCGGTGGCGGTAGACCTGGTGTGGGGTTACCTGGGCATTCTCAGCCTGGGCCACGGCGCCTTCTTTGCCCTGGGCGGCTACGCCATGGGCATGTACCTGATGCGCCAGATTGGCGATCGCGGCACCTACGGCGACCCGGTGCTGCCGGACTTCATGGTGTTCCTGAACTGGGACTCGCTGCCCTGGTACTGGCAGGGCTTCGACATGGCCTGGTTCGCCTTCATCATGGTGCTGCTGGCCCCGGGCCTGCTGGCGCTGGTGTTTGGCTTTCTGGCCTTCCGCTCACGGGTAACCGGGGTGTACCTGTCGATCATCACCCAGGCACTCACCTTTGCCCTGATGCTGGCGTTCTTCCGCAACGAAATGGGCTTTGGCGGCAACAATGGCCTGACCGACTTCCGCGACATCCTCGGCTTTAACCTGCGCACCGACGCCACAAGGCTGGGGCTGTTCATCGCCACCGGCATCGCCCTGGCCATTGGCTACATCATTTGCCGGGCCATCGTCACCAGCAAGCTCGGCCGGGTCAGCATTGCCTGCCGGGACGCCGAAGCCCGCACCCGCTTTCTGGGTTACCGGGTAGAGCGGGTGCAGCTGTTCGTATTCGTGGTCTCCGCCATGCTGGCGGGGGTGGCCGGGGCCTTGTACGTGCCGCAAGTGGGCATCATCAACCCCAGCGAATTCTCGCCGCTGTTCTCCATCGAGATCGTGGTGTGGGTCGCCCTCGGTGGCCGCGCCACTCTCTACGGCGCGGTGATCGGCGCCATTCTGGTGAACTACGCCAAAACCGTGTTCACCGGCGTCATGCCGGACGCCTGGCTGTTCGCCCTGGGCGCGCTGTTTGTACTGGTCACCGTATTCCTGCCCAAGGGCATTGCCGGCCTGCTGCAAAAGCGCAAAAAAGCCCAAGACGACGATGACCCCGCCACCGCCCAGGAGGCCACCGCATGAGCATGTTCGAACAACTGGCCAAGCGCGATCAGGTATTTGAATTCCTGGCGCCGGCGGCGTCTCCGGTGGACGTGCGCCACGGCCCCATCCTGTACCTGGAAGACGTGAACGTGAGCTTTGACGGCTTCAAGGCCATCAACAACCTCAACCTCACCATCGACGACGGCGAGCTGCGCTGCATCATTGGCCCCAACGGCGCGGGCAAAACCACCATGATGGACATCATCACCGGTAAAACCCGGCCGGATACCGGCTCGGTCTGGTTTGGCAGCCGTCACAACCTGCTGACCATGACCGAGCCCGACATCGCCAGCCTGGGCATCGGCCGCAAGTTCCAGAAACCCACGGTGTTTGAAGCGCTCACCGTATTCGAAAACCTGGAACTGGCCATGGCCGCCGACAAACGCATATTCCCAACCCTGACCGCTATCATGAAACCCGAATACCGGGACCGCATCGACGAAGTGCTGGAGATGATCAAACTGAAAACCCTGCGCGACAAACCCGCCGGCATCCTCTCCCACGGCCAGAAACAGTGGCTGGAAATCGGCATGCTGCTGATGCAGAAACCCAGGCTGCTGCTGGTGGACGAACCGGTCGCCGGCATGACCGAACAGGAAATGGAACGCACCGCCGAACTGCTCACCAGCCTGGCCGGCAAACAGTCCGTTGTGGTGGTGGAGCACGACATGGGCTTCGTGCGCTCCATCGCCCGCCAGGTGACCGTGCTGCACCAGGGCAGCGTGCTGGCCGAAGGCACCATGGACCAGGTCTCCAACGACCCGGAAGTGATCAAGGTTTACCTGGGGGAGGAGGCGTAATGCTCAAGATCCAGAAACTCAACCAATACTACGGCGAAAGCCACACCCTCTGGGACCTGGACCTGGACATCCCCCAGGGCAAGTGCACCTGCGTAATGGGCCGCAACGGCGTGGGCAAAACCACCCTGATGAAATGCATCATGGGCGAAGAAACCACCAAAAGCGGCAGCATCGAATTTGCGCAGGACGTGGAACTCACCAAAAAGAAAATCGAAGATCGATCACGCCTCGGCATCGGCTACGTGCCCCAGGGCAGACAGATCTTCCCGCTGCTGACCGTGGAAGAAAACCTGCGCACCGGCCTGGCCGTGCGCAAGGACGGCAGCAAGAAAATACCGGAGCGGGTGTATGAGCTGTTTCCGGTGCTGAAGGAAATGAAACACCGCCGGGGCGGCGACCTGTCTGGTGGGCAGCAACAGCAGTTGGCCATTGGAAGAGCACTGGTGATTGAGCCCAGGCTGCTGATACTGGATGAGCCGGGGGAGGGGATTCAGCCGAATATCGTGGCGCAGATTGGGGAGGTTATTCGTAAGCTGATTGAAGAAGATGGGCTTACTGTGTTGCTGGTTGAGCAGAAGTTGCCGTTTGCTCGAAAATACGCCGACCGATTCGCCATCCTGGACCGCGGGCGCCGCGTGGCGGAAGATGAGATTGCCGGGCTGACCGATGAACTCATCAAGAAGCATCTGACCGTGTAATCGCTTCATTACTCTCACGTCCTGGCAGACCTAAAAGCCCTACCTTTCAGAACTCTGCGCCGAGCGTTGCTTGGTGCGGAATTTTTGTTTTTTGTAACATCAACAGGCAATCGGTGCCAAGTTGGGCTAGTGTAGGTAGCTATATGCTACGCACAAACCGATAGTTAAGGATGACGACCGATGAGCCAGTCAGCGCTGTTTGAACCGTTTTCTTGCCTTATTGAGAGCCAATTCCCCGAGAAAATTTTCTTCGCCTCCACGGTTGGAGAAGTTTGATCGCTTCGTTATTGCAATCATGACGACGTCAAATGATTACGAAGAGCTCTATGTTGGAGTCTTTTCAAGACGTTGATTAAATTTACAAAAATGAAATTTCGATGAGTGTCACGTGAGTGGTTAGTGGATGTCAACGTTTTGCGGAAACGAAGCGCTCAGTCCAATCACTGTTAGTTGCTTTAGGTAGGCATTCTGGCTATATCGCAGTATTTTGAATAATAAAAGTCTATTTTCGACATTGGGAGTTGATTAAAATTTATGAAAAGTATCAACTTACTGTCTCTTTCTCAGGCTCATGCATCTTTAGGCCCTGATGAGTACAAGTCCTTTAAAGGACATTATGAAATAGATATTGACGATAATGAGATAAATGACGTTAAAATATTGATAAATGAAATGTTCTCGATATTGTCATTTATTAACATTTTTAATGACTTTTATGTGGGCTACAAAATACAGCACATAAGTAAAGAATTTGATTTGCTCAGATTTGGATCAAACTTCATTTTAAACATAGAAGTCAAGAGAGAAAGCACTGAAGAAAGGATAAAGAATCAGCTTACGAGAAATAAGTATTATCTTCATCATATTAACAAAGTTATCCATAACTATTGCTTTGTTGCTGCGAGTAAAACCCTATATCAATTAGGTGAGTCGGGCGATATCGAAATCGTACCATTAAGCTCACTAATCCAATTGTTGACTAGTCAAAATCTAATTAAGATCGATAGTCCCGATTCTCTTTTTAATCCTTCTGACTATCTGGTCTCCCCATTTAATTCAACGGGGAAATTTCTAGCTGGGCAGTATTTTCTTACTGGACAGCAAGAGACAATAAAAAATCAAATCACTAAAAACATCACGAGCTCTTCACCGTCTGTTGTTACACTAACTGGAGCAGCAGGCACAGGAAAAACTTTGTTGACATACGATATTGTAAAGTCCCGCATGGAGACTATGAAGACAGTAGTTGTGCATTGTGGGCAGTTGAATGATGGGCACCAAAGGCTAATCAACTCAGGCTGGAATATCGTTTCCATAAGAGATTTCAGAAATTATGATTTGACCAATGTCGACCTGGTTGTAGTCGATGAAACACAACGAATATACGAAAATCAATTCGACAATTTGGTTGTAGAGGCTGCATCAAAAAATACGCATTGTGTTTTTTCATATGACAGGCAGCAAACTCTATCAAGGTCCGAAGCGCATGCAAATATTGAAGGCAAGATTAATTCTATTCTTGGTGCTTACAAATATAGCTTGTCGGACAAAATAAGGACAAACAAAGAGATTGCTAATTTTATTAAAGTATTGTTCGATAATAAGAGAAACAATATAGCTGTATCGAATTGCGGGAATATTGACTTCGATTACTTTACCGACTCATCTAATGTTAAAAATTACATCTCTCTGATAAGTAGTGAGGGCTGGGAGGTTCTAAGGTTGACGCCATCTCAATATAACAATGAACACCATGAGTCATATTCTGAAATTACTAGTAAGAACTCGCATCGAGTCATTGGCCAAGAGTTTGACAATGTCGCAGTGGTAATAGATGAATACTTCTCTTATGGAGTTGATGGAAAGCTAATCTATACCTCACGAACATACTATGATTCAGTGAAAATGTTATTTCAAAATATAACTCGGACAAGAAAAAAGCTAAAGCTGATAATAATAGAAAATAGACAGATTCTAAATCGGTGTTTGTCGGTTATGAAATAGGCCTCGAATGAGGCAACTAGCAAGGCGCTGCTGCTGGACAATTTTTCCGCTGCGCTCCAAAAATACCGCAGAGCGCGGCGTTAACATTTTATCTATCAGAAGGAGTTTGTGTTGTCTCTGAAAGGTTTGATTGAAGAGGGTGCTGTAGCGAAACGTCTACTGAAGCCCGTTTTTTCGTGGGGTAGAGGCTCCTGGCTAAAAAGACTTTTGGTTTTAAGTCTGTTTGGTCTGATTTTTATCACTGGTTACTATCTATTACTTCAGTCACTGCTTTCAGAGGTTAGAAAGCATGATGATCAGGTGTCAAAAGAAAGGAATCGGATTGTAGAGACAAATCTCTACCAAGCAACGATTGGTTTTGCGGAGCTGTGCCTTAAACCGGCTAGTATAGATCAAGAAAATGCCTCTTGGTATTGCGATAAGGCTTTGCAGTTGTATAAGAACAACAACAAAGGAACGCCGCCTAAGTTAAGAAATGAGATTGTCGAACGTAAGGCTTACGGGGCTATGGTTGCCGACATGGAATCTCAACTTAGAGGCATCAAGCTAGATCGACTTGAACAGAGCTCCCCTGCTCTTGATTGGCTTGATCAGATATTGAGCAAAACTGGTATGTTTTTAACATTATCCTTGGCTCTCTTCGGTGTCTTGGCTTTTGTGTACGGCCTATATTTACAACGTGACAATTCGGAATCTGATGAGCCAGAAGCGGGTTCCAGTAATTCTCAAAACACGTTAACAAGTGGGTCAAGTTGACCGTGGACTTCTCCCAATTCAGTTGCCGCTCTAAACCGGAGGCTGAGTACAAGCGTTACACTGTGAGGAGTAAGTCCACTTTCGACCCAAAGCACACGTTAATTAAGTAGACTGACCAGCATATGAGCCGAAAGTATAGGCTTTAAGATGTCGGCAAATATATGAACAAGACTAAAGGATGTTTCATATGCCTACCGCAGCAGGACAATTGCTAGGTTATCAACTCCAACTCCAGCGGGCACTGGTTCACTTGCTGCAATCTGGACGGGGATCGTCTGTAAGCGTTGAGGTTACCGGTGACGTAGCGGTAATGCTCAGCAACGGGGGTAAACTCGAAGAGGAAGACAAATCGTCCTTGATTAGCAACCCAGTTACGAATAAATCAACCGACCTCTGGAAAACTTTCTATAACTGGATTAATGCCCTGAATGATGGTTCGATAAATTTCAAAAAAACAAAATTCATTTTATATGCTAACCATGAGGGTAATAAAGGGATAGTCGATGCATTATCAGATGCGAAAGGTCCTGAGGAAATAAATAAATGTATCGAGGAGTTAGAAAGCCTATTCGAATCTCTAGAAACGACCCACCCTATCCATTCGTATCTTTCACATGTTCTGGGCCATAAGGATGCTTTTAGAGCGATAGTCGGGTCGTTTGAATTTATTGTCGGCAGTAAAACGGGTAGTGAGGAAATTCATCAGGTTCTATCAGACATAATTTTAGTACCAAAACATCATGTCGATTATATCCATGATGAATTGCTCGGCTGGATAACAAATTATGTGATGAACAAGATTGCCGCCAATAAACCCGCCATTATATCGGGGAAGGAATATAAGAAAAAGTTTGTAGTCCTGTTTGAAAGAGTTAGGGCAAGGGAGTTAATCGACTTCACTAAGGAGTATGCGGCCGACCACAAGGATGTTCAGGAACAGTTTAAGGAATATCCAACATATTTGAAACAACTACAGATAATTGATGTTGAAGATCATGAACAAGTTTCGGCAGTATCTGATTTTCTTCGTAGGAAGGTAAATGCGGATAAATGGATAGAGAGCGAGTTGATAGACGAAGCTTCCGCTCAGGAATTCGAAGAAAACCTGAAAAGCTATTGGCACAGCACAATTAAAAAACTTTCTATTACCGAAAAATCACTAAAGCCTGAAGAACGCGGGCAGCTTCTTTACCACGATTGCAAGGTAAGGCAGGCAACAATAGGAAACCAGCCTGTTCTTTCTCATTTTGTTCGTGGAACTTATCATAATCTTACAAATGAAAAGGAAATAGGGTGGCATGAATCATGGAACGATTTGTTGAAAGACAGGTAGCAGGTGAGTTATGAGCAATCTCGTTGAAGAAATTAGAGTCTGGAATACCCCGGTTGTCGGTTCTTACGTTCTGTGGCGATTTACACACGGCTATACAGATCATCACCCCGAAGGTCACTCTCCCGTCCTCTTACTGCATTTTCTTGCATCTGCAATTCTAACAAACAAGCGTCTCAGCGATCCCGTCATTAACCTCAGAAAGGACCTCGGGTCCTACGCGCGAAGCTTCACCGACAAAAAGGATGTGGATCTTTTCCTTTCGATTCATCATCGCGTGAACAATACGAAATTCTATACCTTAAGTTCGATCGATCTGGCGATTCAGCATGGTCTGCTGTTTCTCAATCTTGAGGATGGCTGCCTTTATCCCAAAACCCTTTCGCGGAAACCGAGTAGGGGTATGGCTCCCAAGCAAAGTGTCAAATCTTTGGGTAATAAAGCAGAAATATTAGGTAAGTGGTTTTCAGCCTACTCGGTGAGCCAGGTATCTACATTATTAAAGGTGGTCTTATAATGAACATGAAGATAAGAAAGTTGATTATCTGGCCTAAAAATTCTGCCTTTCCGCCAAGAGAAGTAAAATTTGAGCTTGATAAGGTTAATGTCATCACTGGAGCATCGCGTACCGGAAAGTCGGCAATAATACCGATCATTGATTATTGCCTTGGTTCCAGTTCATGCAGCATTCCTATTGACACAATTAGAGACTATGTATCCTGGTATGGTGTCGTACTCCAACTTGGTCAGGATCAAATACTTATAGCGAGGAAAGTTCCAACTGGCAGCAAGCCATCTGATGACTTTTACTATCATAAAGGAACTAACGTCACGATTCCGCCGGTGCTGAAAGATAAAAATGCTTCGACTGAGGATGTTAAACACTCATTGAATGAACTTGCCCTGCTGCCGTATTTCAGTCTCGATCCAGACGAAGCACCGAAAAACAGTTTTAAAGCTCGTCTGAGCATTCGCGATCTAATGGGCTTTGTATTTCAAACACAGGATATTGTCGCTAACCAGAATATTCTGTTCTACAAAACTCACGCTCATCAACACCGCGAAAAACTACGGACTTGGTTTCCTTTTATTCTTGGCGCCGAGAACCTGGAGGTGTTGAAGGCTCGACAGCGAATGCAGGTGCTTGAGCGGAAGCTAAATAGATTGCGGCGGGAGCTTGAGAAAGAGCGTGCGATTTCACAAGATTGGAAGTCAAATATATTTGGACATCTCATGACAGCGGTTGATTACGGGCTGGTCGAAGCTCAATTTTCTCAATCTGACGATCCTGAGAGACTTCTTGGGCTCGGTAAGGAACTGATTGAGCGGAGCCCGGACAGACCGCGTATCGGCGAAGGCCAGATTCAGGCATCAAATGAAGAACTCATTAAGCTTGATGCTCAGGACGATGAACTAGCTTCCAATATTGCGCATATAAAGAACCGTCTTGAGGAGGTAAAAAGATTAAAGTGCGGTTTTACGGATTACGGTTCGGTTGCTAGGAAAAAAGCTGACCGACTTCACCTTTCTAGATGGCTGACAGATGTAGCGGAACAGACTGAAATATGCCCTGTATGTGGTGAGGCCGGTCATCCTAACGCGCTTAACGAAATCAACAAAATTTCAGCCGTTCTTGAAGAGTATGAAAATGAAGCGAGCAAATTTCAGGTCATTCCCACTACTTTTGACCGGGAAGAACAGCGACTTAAGCAAGACTTGGAGGACGTATTAGAGCAAAGGAACTCGCTACAGGAACGATATGACCGGCTTATACAGAAAGACGAGCAGGCTCGGCACAGCTTTTATAGAAACAAAGAGATGTTTATCTTTCTCGGTCATTTCCGTTCCTCGCTGGAGCGGTTCGAAAAGCTCATTGAAGGCGGCCACCTAGAAAACCAAGTTCAGGAGCTACAGGACGAATATGATCAATTGAAACCGCTGGTAGATGAAGCAGCTATTTTAAGAAGGGCAGAAGCCGCGACCGATAAAATTGCAGAGCTTATGCTTTCCTACCTTCAGCACCTTGACGTCGAAGAAAAATACAGGCAATCCAGACCGAAATTTGACATCGAGGAGCTGGCGATAAAAGTACGGGGGAACGAAGGTGAGTGGCACTTTCTTGCTGAAGTTGGTAGCGCTTCGAATTGGGTTTCCTTTCATATAGCAGCTATGTGCGCATTTCAGGAGTTTTTTGCCAACTTGCCCGGCTCAAGTGTCCCTAGCTTTGTCATTTTCGATCAGCCAAGTCAGGTTTACTTTCCCAAGGTTGCGCCGGTTGAGGGCGGAGAGAAGGAAGATGACTTCAAGAATTACGAGGATGAAGACTTTTACGCAGTTAAGAAGATATTTAAAACCTTGTCAGAAACTTTCTCAAAACCCGATGCTTCTTGGCAGTTTATAGTTCTTGATCATGCGGATAAGGCCATATATGGAGACATTGACAATGTTCATGAAGTCGATGAATGGCGGGAGGGGAGAAAACTCATACCGACAGAATGGTATACCGATGTATAGAACATGCCGGGTTCTTTTGTTCTCATAAGGCGTATGGTGAGGTGTGATAAATCATTAAGTGTTAGGACTTCGTCGGCAGGTTGTGTATCTCAGTGGACGCATGGAGGTTTTTAGATGGTGCGGAGAGCGTGTCAAGGCGCTGTTGTCGGACAATTTTACGCTGCGCTGCAATTGCCGCAGAGCGCGGCATTATAGCGAATCCTCATGGATCTATTTTCGACCCAACATAGAAAACCGGGACAGATTTATTTTCTGGACCGGCAGTAATAAGTTCATGGTGAGCTTGGAAACATGACTTGTCTGGTTTTGCTAAGATTATGACTCCCGGTCCCAGAGTAAACAGTGCAGACTCGGAGGCAGCATGAAGTACTTTGCCTACGGATCGAATATGTCACTCCTCCGATTAAGAACGAGGGTTCCAAACGCGGAGCGAATCGGTATGTTCACGCTTGTTGAGCATGCCCTTCGGTTTCATAAGTGGAGCAGGAAAGACCAATCCGCAAAATGCGACGCGCTGTTTACCGGAAATCCGGAGGACTTCGTTATTGGCGCAGTGTTTGAGATACCACGCAGCGAGAAAGGCCCGCTGGACAGGGCTGAGGGCTTGGGCTTCGGTTACGATGAAAAGCAGGTCACGGTTGCGGATGCTCTCGGCAATTCCCTCGACGCTTTCACCTACTGTGCAACGTCAACTGATCCATCTTTGCTGCCTCACTCCTGGTATTTGAATCACGTCATCGTTGGTGCCAAAGAAACGGGCGTTCCCGCTGACTACCTCGATGCCATTGCAGCCACGCGAAGCCAGGAAGACCCTGATCGAAAACGAAATGCCAGAGAGCGGGCCATCTACGATTAAAAGCGGCTCGCTATGGTCTAAAAAATAGGATCGCCCGAGGCTTTGACCGCATAGAACAGGCAATCGCTCTTCGCAATCACCGGGTTGGTGGTGATCATGAAGGTCTTGATGGCCTGGGCAGGATAGATTCGCCCATCCTTGATTTGAAGCACCTGTTCCATGTTCTCGGCGCGGTTGTGGCTGATCGCAGTGAGCACGTTCAGGCCTTTTGGCCCAACCCATCCGATAGGCTCATCCGGCGACACAATCCCGAAATTGCGGTGTTCGATGTCGGGCGGAAACGTGAGGTCTGCCTGCCCGCTGGGCGTTAACCGGTACTCGATCGTCGCATCGGGTGCCAACTCCACCCGAATCGGATTGCGCAGTACAGCAACGTTCCATTCCGCTTTCTCCAGCGATAGCACGTCAGATTGTGAGGCATACCGAGCAAGCCCTTCGTACGCCAGTTGGTGCGCGTGATCATCCTGAGCCCCGCCACACTCGATGGTCACGGTGGGCACCTCCTGCTCGGAATATTCCATCAGTGCACCCAGGCGAAGATCCGTCATGATCAGCCGGTCGGTAAAGAGCGACGCCAGCGCTTGATGGGCAGCGTCGTTGGTGATGGTCACAGCGAAGGCAGGGCCGGTGCCCGAGGTGTTGTGCACGTCCAGCAGGCACTCGGGGTTTGCTGTCTGAAGCTCGGCCAGCATGGCCTTGGCAATGGCGCCTTCCTCTCCTTCAAACGGTTCTTTGAAGCACCGGTTCAGGTCACGTGCGTCTGGCACTTGGCGCAGCGACAATACCGGCGGTGTTTTCGCGGGGCGGACGCCGCCCAGAAGGAACAGCAGGTTGACCTCCGGGGTGTGCTGCTCCAGTAGCCATCGGTGAATCGCGAACAGCCCTGAGGGTTCGTTGCCGTGGAGCAGCGTTGCCATGGCCCGTGTTCTGGAAGGGTCGCGGCCAGCAACGCGAACCACCGTGGGCCGCTGCAGCCGGTTCAGCCACTCCAGGGGCGAGCGGCCCAGGGTCTGGGGTGAGGGGTTGTTGAGATAATCCAGGGTGTTCGAGCGGCTCATGGTGACAAGGTCCATTCGTGCAGGGGTGTGTTTGTCTTCTGATGGCTCATGTAAAGAGACAGCATACTCTTGAACGCCTCGTCGGGAGTCTGGGTCCTGAAAAAAGACTCGGTGATCTGGCGCTGCCATCGGGCGCCCGTCATCCTGGTTTGAATGCGGCCTTCGATGATTCCGAGCAGACGGTGGATCTCCGCCTCGTCCACCGCGGTTCGTTGCAAGGCTTCCCGGGCGCGCGGCAGCAGGTCACGGGCAACGTTCAACAGGGGCGTATCCTGTAACTGCACCTGGTCTTTGTGGGGCCAGATGATGTCTGCACCGATGCCGTATTTGGCGGCACGATAGAAATTGTGTTCGGTGTAATGAAAGGGAAGTATCGACGTCAGGTGACGGATATCCTCGAGTACCGCCAATGCCGCTCCGATCACGAACAGCCCGTTCGCGCACATATCCACGGCCGTTGGTCCGGCCGGCATGGAACGAATTTCGATGCGCAGATGGCCGCCGTCTGTGTGATCAAAAATGGCCCGGTTCCAGGGCCAGGTCGTGCCATGGTGCAGTCGCAGTTCGGTCAGCTCCGGTACCTCTCCCCGGTCAATAACCGCCATTGGATCTTCTTCCGACATCAATGGCAGGATGGGGGGATACAAGGAGGCCGAAGCCGCAAATAGCTCCCAGGCGCTGCGTGCCCAGCCGTTGCCGTAATAAACCCGTGGCGGGTGTTTCCAGGTCCTGTGGTTGGGCGAGCGGCTGTCGACGGATTGTTTGAACAGGGCGATACGGGTTTCGTCCCAGAGGTGGTGGCCGAACAGGCTGGGCGAATTGCTGGCCAGCGCCAGCGCAATGGGCGTCACCAGCTGCACGGCGTTGAAATAGTCGGCAAAGCGGTGGGCCGGAACGCGCCAGTGCAGTTGGAACGAGGTGGTCGCCCCTTCCATGGTGACGTCGTCCGCTTCCAGGTCGATGACGTCGTTGCCACCGATATGGATGCTGAAGGGCTCGCCCCGTTGCTGGATCAAGGCGTTGGATAGCGCATGGTAGCGGGGTTCGTCTGTCATCACTTTCGCGCCCATATCGGACTGGCGCAACGTGGGTAGAATGCCGATGGGGACCAGTTCGCCATTCAATGGGGCGGCGTGCCGGTTGATTCGCTTCATGGCCGCGAGCAGTTCCTGCTCGGTTCTGGCAAAGGGGGCGCCCTTGAAGGCCTGGGGGCTGAGGTTGTATTCAAGATTGAATCGGTTGAGCTCAACCGTCAGTTGTGGATCCTGAACGCTGGCGGCTAGTTCTGTGTTGATCGGCTGAACACGCAGGTCCGGGTTGACGATGTAGAACTCGACCTCGGCACCAATGGAAGGTTCTCCCTCACCAAAGCCGGGCCGGTTTAGCAGGCGGGTGAGTGCGGTAAGGTCCGTTCGCACCTTGGCAGCAAAACGGTCAAAGTCCCCCGCTGTAAATTCCGATTGATCTATCGACAGTCCCATAGCGGCTGTGTCTCCAGCACCGACTTACCTTGATAGTAGCGGAAATGAGGTGTGGAAGGTTGGCATGGAAGAACCTATTTAGGTACACTGGCTTTTGCCAAGGAAGGGGTTGTATGACAAGGAAAACAGTAAATGTCGTATTTTACAGAAGTGACAGTGGTCGAGAGCCGGTCAAAGAATGGTTGCTGAAGCTTGATAAAGAGGATCGTTCAGTGATCGGAACTGATCTGAAAACGGTGGAATATGGGTGGCCGCTAGGTATGCCCTTGGTAAGGGGCTTCTCCGGGAAAGCGAACTCAGACTTGTGGGAGGTCCGCAGCGATCTCTCAAACAGTCGGATTGCACGAGTCATATTCACGATGTTTCGCGGCAACATGGTTTTGCTGAACGGCTTTATCAAAAAGACTCAGAAAACACCGGATCAAGAGTTAGCGAAGGCGAGAGATCGAAAGAAGAACCTTGTTTGAATGGGGGCAAGAAAATGACACAGCATAAACACGTTGGCAGCTCTCTCGATGATCTGCTCGAAACCGATGGCACGCTTGAGCAGGTAGAAGCTGAGGCGCTGAAGCGGGTAATCGTTTGGCAGATTCAGCGGGCAATGGGAAACACAGGCGTAAACAAGTCCCAGCTTGCCCAGAAAATGCATACTAGCAGGACGGTGGTTAACCGCCTTCTTGATGAGAAGGATACCGGTGTAACCATCACAACGCTTGTTAAAGCAGGGCGGGCTTTGGGGATGACTTGGACGTTGCAGGCCGGGGAGGATAATGGCTCTCCTCGTGCGGCTTGAGGGGAGGCCTCACCCCTCTCAACGATTATCCTGGCTCAGGGTTAAAACGCCCGATTGCTGGGAGAAGTTAAGCTGTCCTAGCACGCTCATTCCCAGCAACACCATGTCGGGGTCCATGGCGGGGTTGATGGTGCCGTGCACATTATTGAACGTGATATCGCCCAGGCGGAGTTCCTGAATCGTCGTGCTCCACACGTTTACTGTGCCAGCCGCGGTAAGTGCACGGCCGGGCTGGCCCCGTTTAAGGCCTGCTCTTTGGGCGAGAGTTTCTGAGACTGACACGGTTGTGGCGCCGGTATCCAGGATGAAGGTGACGTTCTGGTTGTTGATGGTGCCGTTTGCCAAATAATGGCCCTGGCGATTGGCCTGTAGTTCAATTTCAGTGACGCTGCCGCGGGTGTGACTGACCAGTTGCTGGTTAGGGTTCTTTGTTCGGGAGTCCCAACTCCCGAGTAAATACGTCGCAGCGCCGAGCAACACAACCCAGAAAACAACGAAGTAAAGGATGTATCGGGTTTCGGGTCTGATGATGCCAGATTTACTCATCCCATTCCTTGTTGTGGGTCGCGGGTAGATTGTTCCAATACTAACGCATTCGGAATGGCAGAGCAGTGAGCTGGGGCTGCATTAAGTTCAGGGGCAGAGAGTTTTGTGCCTACACTCAGGTAGTCCCTTATTGATTCTGGAGATTACGATGGATTTCCGCGCTTACCGCCAAGTTTTAGCCAACACCCTGGAAGGCAGCGAGCTGCCCTTCCCGGCAGATGAATTACGTCTCCGTTTGGCACGTACCCGGGCCCTGATGACTGAAGCCGGCCGTGATGCCCTGCTGTTGACCGACCCTGCCGATATTTTCTACCTGACTGGCTATCACACCTTTGAGGTTTCCGTGCATACCGCGCTGCTGGTCACGACGGAACGTGTCGTCCTGCAGGTACCGTCGATTGAGACCGGCCCGGCTGTTGTTACCGCAAGGGTGGACGAAATCATTGGTTACCGCTGGGAAGATATCAGTGAAGTCATCGAGCCTTTGCTGGTCTTACTGTCACCCTGCCAGCACATAGGCCTGGATGTGTATTCTGCCGGTTTGCGCTACGCCATCATTCAACCCCTGTTAAATCGCTTGGGCAAAGCACGCTTTCACGATGATGGCGGCGCATTGCTGGACAGTCAGCGTCTGGTCAAGAGCGGCGCCGAGCTGAACTGCCTGCGCGAGAGCGCACGCATCACCGCAATAGGGCTACGAGCTGCCGAAGCTATCATAGAGCCCGGCATCACCGACAATGAGGTGGCTGCCGAGGGTGCAAGGGCCCTGCTGGCGGCGGGCAGCGAGTTCATGAGCCTGCAGCCGATCGTGACCTGCGGTCAGCGCAGCAGCGTGATACACGTCAATCATAAACGCACCGTTATTGAAGCAGGGGATCCGGTTTTCCTGGAATTTGGTTCAGCTTATCAGCGCTATACCGCGCCGATGATGCGCACCGCCGTCGCGGGCAGAGCCACGGCTCAGATGCACCAGGTCGCGGAAGTGTGCCAACGCCTCTATTCCGCCCTGAAAGAAACTATGTGCCCGGGTAATACCTTTGATGATGCCGCGCGGGCTGCCGAAGCGGCCCTGGCACCCTATGCGGATCGGGTATTTTTCTCTGGCGTATTCGGCTACTCGGTAGGTGCGCAGTTCCCGCCCAGTTGGGTTGAAGGCACCGGCTATATCGCCCGCGGTCTCACCCGCCGCTTTGAGGAAAACATGGTTTTCCACCTGCCCCTGTGTCTGCGCCTGCCAGGGGAGTGGGGTATTGGCCTCAGTGATACAGTGCAGGTCACTGCCAAGGGTGGTGTAGCCATCACCGACAATGATTGGCAGATCAACGAACGGGTTTAAGAAAACCCTGCGGCTTTACGTTCTTCAGCATAACGCGGCATCAAAAAACATAAATGAAGCCAACACCGATCTCCGCTTCATAATTATTCCGAGATATGGGGCTATCTGAAACGTCACTCCCATAGACTTCGTAAAGAGCCTCACCGAAGATCTGCCAGTTTTTGTTCAAGTAATTTCGATAGTTAATATCGACACCAAAGGATCTATACCCGCTATCAACATCGGTTTCTGGAAGACCTGAATCTATGGATTGCCGTGTGGTCACACCAAAGTCCCGGTTGGCTAACTTACCATCGTGGAAAGTGACAACAGCGCCAACTTCCCAGCCAGTGCCGTTAGGTTGGCAACCCAAACATGTTCCTGCGCCGAAAATCCCCAGCGTACCGATTTCTCCTGTTAATACACGGCCATCCAAAAAGTAACGCCAATCTTCTGCAAGGGCATGACGCACTTCCAACAGCAATGTCACCCCAGAACTCGATTCGCCTAACCCATCCAGTCTGCCATCTTTTGAATCACCTTCTTCACGGCCTTCTTCGTAGCCTACAGAGGCTTGAAACAACCAGGTGTCCTTGGCCAATGTGCGCCACCCAATTGCCTCACCTGCCCAGAAAAAAAGGTGGTCACCAGTTCGCCACTGAACACCCCCAGCCGGGTCGATCTCAAAATCGAATTCGTCCGAACCCTCATAAGCAGTCTCGTATTCAACGCCCAGCCCAAGCCCAACGCCCCAGCCATCGCCATTCGTAAAATCGTCGATAGAAGGAAGCGGAACGAGAGGGGTTCTCGCCTCCGTCGCATTTACCGATCCAAAACATGAAGCAGCACCAATAAATGTGACGGCTTGAAGGACTATTTTTTTCATGATTTTTTTACCTACGAAACAGGAGGTAGTGTTACGACTTACTCATCATTATGGATGATTATTTTTAAGTCGCACTGCAGCGCTTTCGTTATCATCGTTCCGCGCGCCCGGCGGTAATTTGGTATTCTTCCCGAAAACCTCAAAAGTAATCTTGCTGGAACCCGACATGTTTAAGCCCAGTTGTTACAGCTGCCGGAAAAAGTTTGAGCCGTCTGCG
>NZ_PXNN01000010.1 GCF_003007685.1 Marinobacter halophilus | reverse complement strand
CCTGAATCAGTGACTTCTCAGGCCAATATACCCCGCAAAGCTCCATCGGCGCTAACGGGAGAAACCATTTGACCAAAAGGAGGTTGTGAATGCCTGGAACGTGCAGTCTGACGTCGATCAGCGACCAAATTTGGCTGCTTTATGATCAATTCAGGGTCGTTAGGCAGTAGCGGTTTGCCCCGGTATGGTTTTCCGGGTGGCTTTAAGGTGGCTGCTGTTATCGAACTGGCTTAACCGGAGGAGACAAGGCTTCCATAGAGGTCACGGTAAGCGGCAAAGCCCGGACAGTGACGACCAAAGCGCAGGATCCACTGCCGGCCGCTGTGCACCAGGCGACAGGCCATGGTCATCAGCTCCTGCATCACTGTTCTTAGGCGACGACGTTTGGCCGGGTGGCGTACCGGCGCATCCGGGGCGGTCAGCCTCAGGCCCATCCAGCGCAATACGTTGTACCCCATCGTTGCAAAGGCCATAACCAGGTTGTTGGTGTCGAACTTGCCGGACGGCAGGCGCTCCAGATCCAGGTCGGTCTTGAACTCGCTGTGGAACTGCTCGCTAGTGGCGTGGTCGCTGTACAGCGCCATGACTTGTTGCTCACTGGCCACGTCGGCTGGCAAGGACGTGATCCAGCCTTCGAGGCTGACTTCCGGCTCCAGATACAGCTGGCCGGCGGCATCGCTGGTGCGAACGGTGACCTTGACGATCCGGCGCAACCCGGGCTCGTCCGGAAGCGCTTCGGACAGAACCGCTTCCATCTTACCGTCGCGGTCCAGCGACCAGGCTTTCTGGGTCTGGGCCTTGTCTGCCCAGGCCAGGGGATCCTGCTTACGGGGATTCCACTTGATCAGGAAGTCGACCTGTTCCTGCTCGCGCAGGAAGTCGCGGTTGTCGCGGGCATCGTGTGCGCTATCCAGGCGCAGTAGGATGGGCTTGCCCGTCAGTGACCGAGCCCGGGGTAAAACCCGTTTGAGGGTGTCGAGAAACCCGTTATTGGCGTGCTGGCTGCCAGGGCGCAGCTCACAACCCAGGCACCAGCCTTCCTGGCCCAGATAGGCCGCTATCGGCGCGTAGCCGTCATAGCCCTTGTAGGTGTAGCTGACACCCTCTTTATGGGTTTGGCTGTTGTCCATGGGAAAGACATCCATATCCAGCGCGACATGGCCCATCTCCAGAGGTGATACCGGTGCACCAATGGATTGCAGAAACTCAACGCTGGCGTCATCCAGCAGCGGCGTCAGGGCCTGGGCGTCCTCATCAAACCGCTGCCGCAAGCGGGCCGAGGACGGCGATTGCTTGATGCCCAGGGCAGATTTGAAGAACGGATCCGTGCGTACCGGCTCGACCGCCTCGAAGTCACTCTTGCCCAGCGTTATCAGGCCAAGGTAGGTGCGGATCAGCTCAATGTTCGGAATACCGTGGCGTTTGACGACTGTGCGAGCCGTTTTGATCAGCGACGTATGCCGGTTCAGGCAGTGGCCCACCAGGGCCAGTCCGCCGTGGGGTGTATAGACTTCGGTTTGGGATTGCTGGAGAGTGAAAGTACGCATGGCCGAAAGCACTGACTGGGTGAATGGATGTCAGGTGCTATTATATCGCTCAAGGCCTTGTTATTGCAGGCTTTGAGCACAGTCTTAGCCGATTGAAGTCACGGATTCAGGTGAATGTCCTCAAGATTTCGGACTGGAATTGAGCCCACAATTTGAACCTTACACAGCCCACTTTTTTCGCATAACTTACTGACTGGCCCTTTTCACAGATCCTTTAGCATTTTTGTTTGGGTTCAGAACGCAGAAAACCTAAATCATCTCATGTTGCCAAAAAAGACAGCGCAGCGTCCGTCAAGGCTCAAATTGTTAAGTATTCTCACATCAAGTACGTAGGTAAAGGCTGTTCGATTGGTCTGCTCTAAAAGCATTATATGGTCATATTTATGACGGCCTTAGCCCAAACATCTTCGTACCATTAAATCTAAAATAATTAGTGTGAGGAACCTATATGGTCGACCTGATGGAGAAAATCAAATTCGAGAACCACGACGACTATTCGAGTGGCATCTGCCAAAGACGGAACGAGAGGATTTACCTCACCCGCAGTTGTTTTAAGCTTGAACTTCGATACGAATTCTCTCATCCCACGGGGGAGGTTTTTACTGGCCTCAGGTCATTCGGGCCAGGGAATCGGGAGGCCACGGCATGGCCTAATTATAAATGCGAGATGATCAGTATCGGGCTAGGCGAGGCAGTCACAGAATCTGACATAAAGACCGTTAATGGACTTGTTCAACCCTACATAAGCCGCTTCAAACTGCACTATGATCGACACCAATATTACGATTTGGAGTTCAGAGACCTACAAAATCATTACGTTGAACTGGGACGTAAGACCATGCTGGCACTCGCTACCATGCTGTCCTCAGAAACTTTAAACATGCGAGAGTCTTGGCCTTCAGTAGAGAGCGCCTTTCGTGATCAAGGCCTGCGCGAATTTTTGGTTAGCCGACGCACGAATGACTGGGAGATTCAACAAGCGGCCTTCCGAGCCGTGTTTGAAAGCGGGGTGCCATTCCATCCCTACGATATAATTGCGCTGCTGCAGGATTACCCGGGCGGCCCGTTCATGTAGTTGCTTGCGCTTATCCGCTACGGCCGTTATTCAGCTCGCAACCCTATCTTGCCCAGAGGGAGCGATAGGGTGCCTGTGTCGTCAGTGTTTCCAGTCTTGGACAGAACCTTGCTATTGCATGACGGTCAAGCCCAAGGGAGCAGTCATCTGGCCCCTGACTTAACGTGATTCGATATGCCGAGCCAGCGTGCCAGAACGGATATTCTTCACTCATTGTCACTCCCCTTTCTTAATTAATGAACGAGGCTATCCGCGGCTAGCTCCCGAACTTTTGTTCCTGACATCTACGTACTGATGTACCCCTGCGACTTGGATAAAGTTACCTGCACCCTGCGACAAGACGAGTCGCACCAAACCCCTAAACTATTGCTAATTAATGATAGGATGCGCACCAAGTAACCCGACCGGTTGGAGTCTATGGCTTTTCGTTTTCGTAGAACCGTTAAGATTTTCCCAGGCGTTCGCCTGAACCTTGGCAAGCGTGGCGTGAGCGTTCCGCAGGGGTTCGCGGCGCCAATGTCACGTTGGGACGACAGGGGCTATACGGCAACGTGGTATCCCGTGTCGCGGGATCAATCCGATGAGTACCTAGCATATCGTCGAGATTGATTCCCGCCGGTCAGAACTCGCGGTTTCACCACTTGGACAGTGCGGCAAGCCGCTCGACAACAGCAGTTGGAACGAGGTTAAAGAAGCGCTCAGACGTCTCGGTTAAGGCTCTAGGTTTTTTGAACTCCGAAAGGGTCACAGTACCAGGAACAGAAACCCGCATTTGGCCGATTTCTCCGATCTCAAAACAAATCTATTCCGCAAGACGGCTCCCACATAATCCACGAATAGCATATTTCGTTGCAGCGCCGTAACAGAAACGACCTGCGTGGCCAGCTCGCCGTCGCTTTCCGATTTTCAGAAACTAGCTCAAGCGCAACTCGTCTCACCTTCGGAACGACTGATATTGCCGCGCGGTAATTGAGCCAACATTCCATAGGTTGCACATCCAGGGATTCACTCTATGATGGGCTCGATAATTCGGTTGCTTATGTGAAAAGTGAGGGGTTAAAGGGAAAGTGAATCAACATTCCGATCCGGACATAAAGACTGACGTTCTACTGTACGTGAGTAATAGTGGTTCAAAATCCCGAATAATTCTGGATTTTGTCGATAAATTTTTCCGCGGCATCAGTTCCGAATTTAACTCTCCTAGCACTCAGCACTTCATCGGAAAGGCGAAAATCCCCAATGAACGCGAAATATATGGGCTTCTAGTAAAAGCCCTTCTCGGAGTTGGCGGGGACGCCGATATTGGTCATGTTGCTACCGAAATCCAGGTGAGCCGCATAATGGGAGAGACCGATTCCGATCGGTCCACTGGGCGTGTCGACCTACTAGTAACTTTCCGAAATACAATGTTCCTGATGGAAGTAAAAGTGATCCGGGCATCTATCAATTCAAAGGGAGCAGAAAGCGGATCTCGCTCTAAATCTGAGAAGGCGTGGCAAGATGCCATATACCAACTTCGTTCAATAGCTGGCAACGAAATTGCCCGGCATCATAATCGGCCGGTTGTTAAGCTCCCGCTACTAATCTGTATTTACTACGATGGTGGGCAATTGCAGGACTCCGCTAGGGCGTTGTCCGAAACCTATGACGACATCGTTGAAATGCTGGAATCTAGTCATCCCCAACCCGCTAGCTTCGAGTGGAACTCCGTATTTGACGCTCCAATTGAGACGTATCGTCGACATAGCAATTCACAGAACAAGGAAAAAAAGGTGCTACTTCACGGCTTCTCGCTGTTCGCTGCTACTGTCAACTGAAAGCTTCAGCAGAAGGGCAAAGTTAATCGGAAGGAACTTTATGACAAAGCAGCCGAAAAACATTCTTCAACAAGGTGAGCTGGATCAGTTTTGCCTACTGTACTCGGTATTGAATGCATTCATTTCAGCCTGCCCTGGGCTAGATACTGAAGCGTTCAAAAAAGATCACCAAGATATCTGGGCAAGAATGATTGCTGTTACCCCTTCGTTACAAAACTTTGCCAGTCGGGGCAGTATCTTGCAGGGTATCCCGAAATCCAGTCTGGATGTGCAACTCAAACAGGCCTTGTTGTCTCAGTATGCCGAAATACTGAGTTCCACTATGAGAAAAATTAAAGGATATCAGCAGATCGAGATACTGCCTGTCGACGGGAATCTTGACGAATGGAAAGACGAGTTATCAGAATCGTCGGTACCCGAAGGTCGTAGTTGGCTATGCTGCCTTAAACCGTCGAGTGGAGTTCTGAAGCACCCCATCCATGCTGAGCATTGGATCGCCATTGTCGGCGGCACAAAAGAAGGGCCAGCCGTGGCCTGTTCGTATACCGCCTACAATCTCGGCATGGGCTATAAGGAAAAGCAAGTCAGACGCGATGACAATCGGCGGTTCTACAACAACATGATCATTGGCGATTTAAACGAGGAGACCATTTTCAAGAAGTCTCGATACGTTTTACAGATCAGTTAATGCGTGATCACTCAGTACTATGCTCATTTGCCACGCGCCACTGGGCGGTTGACCAGATCTTCATATATTCTGGACCCTCGACGAGCAAAAGATCATCCCCGGTCAGGCGCGCATAGCTCTGCAGCGTGACCGGCACAATGAAGGGAGCCCTGACTGGAATTTGGGTCTCCAATCCAAGCGCAATTCGCCTTATTTTTCTCTGTTGAAATGTGTCATTAGGAATCTGGTCGAGAATCTGACGAAGCCCTGACCACCGTCTTTCACTATAGAGGCAAACACAGCGCCTGTCGGGAAAAGCACTTGCGACAATGTTGTCAAGTCACACTCTCGCCACGGATGCAGAAGCCGCTGTGAGCTCGGAGCGATCAAAGAGTAAGCCCACTGCGTTGGGGAGCAGATATCCCTCTGATGACTCTACATACGTTGAAAAGTTTCGGCCGGGGGCGTTAATTTCAGCCATTCGCTATCCTCCAATATGAGATTGTCTTCTCGCTGACAAACCCCTTTGTTTGACCAATCGAGATGAATGCAGCCTGAAGCTGTGCTGCAAGTTGCTGCTGATGACAGTAGTGGATGCTCCTGATGATGCGGGTAATCCGAAGGTGGTTATGACCACCAGCTTTTAGCCAGATATGATCCCTTAGGTTCAAACCTGGCAGAGCCTCTATCACACCATTCCGGCGTGCAAGACCATAAAAAGCGAGCATACGGTCCAGGGCCCGTCTTTGCTGTTGCCGTAGATCGCCATCGTGTTTGAAAACCTCGCAATCCTCTTCGGTTAAAACCGGCGCCATCAGGTTAGCTCGACTGGCTTCGGGGATGGGAAATAACCACTGCACGAAATCATGGGTATGCTCCAGCCAAAAGTCATCGAAGGCGAGGATTTCGTCCAGTGTTCGGCCTTGGTGGTCAGGGCCCTCGCCTCGCATGAATTGAGTCAGGCGACTTGCCTCCGGAACTTTTGCTTCGGCCATGTTTAGGAGATTGGCTTCAGTCCACAGCTCCGCCGAAGTCTCATCAAAACAGACCAGCCAATACCGTTCACTTTCACTGATGAGGCCCCCGAACTCGGACAATGGCTGATCGATAGTCAGTGGCGCGGTCGCGTCGAAGTATTGGGCATGACCAAGCATCCGCCGCTGCACTTTTCGAGCATCCGGGTTATCATTCGGCAACGCCATCAATTGCTCGAATATGACATCCCAGCGCGCTTCGGCATACAAAAGAATGGCCGACCAGTCCGGTGATGCGGTTGCTACCAACTTGTCTGTCATTAGCCGATACAACTCCGGTGAGATGCCGGCCAGTTCATCCCGATCAAGAGTCGCCTCTTTGTTCCAATTGATGATTATGGATTCAACTGGATGAGCACAGCCGACTTTCCAGGCTGGCTTTAGTTTGGTCATCACGAGCTTTCTCCTTTACTGGACGAAGCCGATTGGCTGGCTGAGCAGGCCATCGGTCTGCTGGCATTGTTCTTCTTTCAGGGCATCGAGCAGTCGGCCGGTACGTGGCCGGAAACCGCGCAGCCGGAGGTTTTGAACCGCGGCTCGCATAACGCCCGGTGTGAGATGATCCAGTTCAGCCAGCTCTGACTGCGCCAGAGTATTCACCTTATCCTGGTCCACAACACAAGCTGCAAGTATGGCCTTCACCTGCTCCGTGGTCAGATAGCGGAACTCTACCTTCATCTGAAAGCGGCGAAGGATGGCTTTGTCAAAGCTATCGAACCGGTTGGTGGTGGCGAGGAACACACCTTCGAAGCGCTCCATGCGAACCATGAACTCGTTGACGGCACTGATCTCCCAGCTGCGTTGTGCCATATTGCGGCTGTAGAGGAAGGTATCCGCTTCGTCCAACAGGAGCACCGCACCCGTGCGCTCCGCTTTTTCGAACATCTCTGCAATGTTCTTTTCTGTCTGTCCCACGTACATGCCCAGCAAGTCACTGCCGGATTGCAGCATGAAGGGCTTACCCAGGCGCTTGGCGAGCTCCTGAGCATAAGCAGTTTTACCGGCACCCGGTGGGCCGTACAGGCAGATTCGCGCGCTGCCCTCCTCCCGAACGAAGCGCTCCACATTCCAGAGGCTCGGCTTGGTGTTGATCCACTCGGTTCGGAAGTCGGGAAAGTCCGACTTCTGAGCTTTTGGCAGCACGCACCTCGGCTTTCGCTCCCCCAACACGTCCAGCCGCTTTCGGACCATAGTCTCCAAACGTTGTTGGTTGCGCATAATCTGGCGTGGCGGCAGGTATCGCCCCACTTCCACCAGATTCTGAGCGAGCGCAGGCGTCATCCATGGCTTGCACGCGGCTTCTGTTATCCAGGCCTGAGCGACAGGCAGTTCAGAAAGCATTTGTTTCAGCTTTCCAGCCTGACGGTCACTCCCACCCTCGATTTCAACAATGAAGTCAAACCTCCTCAGAAAAGCAGGATCAACGGCGCTGATGTTGTTGCTGATCCAGATCACCGGAGCCCGGTTCTCCTCCAGCATCTGATTGAACCAGCCTTTGGCAAGCTGATCGGATTTACGGAAGGCATCCTCCATTTCATCAAACAGCAGAACGGCACCGAGGCGATCTTCCAAAAACATCTGTGCCATTTTGGCAGCGTCCAGGCGAACACGGCCGGTCATGGCGCCAGAGTGACTATCTTTGGTGGGGACTTCGTACAGCGGAGCCCCCAGCTTTTCTGCCAAAGCCCTGGCCAACTGAGTTTTTCCGGTGCCCGGCTTTCCATAGAACAGAATGTTTTTCCCGCTAGATTTGTTATTCAAAGCATCCTGCAGGTAATCCAGCATCAGCTGAAGTTCGGGCACGCCCCGAAAATCTTCGATGGAATGCAGCGCCTCAGGCCCTGGTGGGCAAATGTGTTTGAACAGCATTTGCTCGATGTCTTCCGTGGCACCAGTTTCACATTGCTCAGAGGTGGCCACCACCAACTGACTCAGTAAAGGGCCTGCCTCCACCAGATCCCAGATGTCGCTGTTCTGGTTTGGTTCCTCCAACAGTCGGATCTGGCACAGCATGGCATCCTGATCCAACGCTGCTGCAATGGTCCTCGCGGACTCTCGCATCGCTCTGGACAAAGCACTTATCGAATTTCCATATTCATTAATTTCCAAATCCCGCATGACCTCCTTTGCCTTTGGGTGTTTGAGCAACAAAATGGCGAAAATTAGCAGTTTGATTTCAACTACGTCGGCTTTCAGCAACTTGACCAGGTTGGCCAGTAAGGGTTCAAAGGACAGCTCCGGCTTGCCTCTCAGGCTTCGGGTGAGCTGTTTTTCACGCTTGCGCACCGCATCAAGAAATACCGGTGCACTTATCTCACTATCAACTCCCGACGGCAGCTCAAGCCCGAGGAAAGCATCTGGCTCGTCCATGCCAACTAGGCGGAATTCCTTTTTATAGCCGGTTATGAGAAACAGCCGGCAGAGATATATCTGCAGCAGCTTCAGATCGTCTTTGGATTGGGGTGAAAGGTAATCTGGCTCGTAACCTTCATTGATGAGCTCTTTCCACAACAACATAAAGTGGTCTCCTGATCCTTTTAAGAGCATTTTATGCTGTTAGTACGTCATTTTGTGTCGCTTTATCTATTATTGTATTGTCTGCATCCTGCGACCAGGTGAGTCGCACCAACCCCCTAAACTGTCCTTAATTAATGATAGGATGCGCACTAAGTAACCCGACCGGTTGGAGTCTATGGCTGTTCGTTTTCGTAGAACCGTTAAGATTTTCCCAGGCGTTCGCATGAACCTTGGCAAGCGTGGTGTGAGCGTTTCCGCAGGGGTGCGCGGCGCCAATGTCACGATGGGACAACAGGGGCTTTACGGCAACGTGGGACTCCCGGGGTCGGGTTTGTCGTACCGTGAAAAACTCCTGAAAGAGGGAAAGTCTGGACGGCGTTCAGCCAAGGCTTCCACAGCGTCTGGCCAGGACACCGTCCTTCCGCCTGTTGCAGAACGCATCGCGCAAGTTCAACTGAACAATGTGTCTGGCGAGATCGCAATTCTGGATGCCAATGGTGCTGACCTTGGCAACGAAGCCATGGCAGTGGCCAAAGCCCATGCCCACGAAGCGTTGAAGGAGAACTTGGCTGAACAGGTGGATGCCCATAACCGGATGATGGAACAGATTGGCTCTATCCATCTGGGCACTCCGGCGCCGGACCAGTTCCCCCAACTGGTGCCAGAGCCCTTCGAGAAACCATAACCGGTTGGGCCGGAACCCAGAAAACTGGACTGGAAAGCCTGGCTCTGTCCGGCCCGGCGCAACGCTATTTTGAACAGCAATGAACGGCGGGTATCAGCGTACCAACGGCAGCAGCTGCAATGGCAAACGGAACGAGAAAATCATCGGCGCAAGGAGGGCCAGCGGGCTGCGTTGTATCAACGAGCTCTACAGGCGAGCGTGCCGGCCATGGAATTGGTGCTGAATGACCATTTGATGGATATCGACTGGCCACAAGAAACCAGCCTGTCCTTCGAGCTGAGCGCCGATGGTAAAGTTCTGATGCTGGATGTGGATCTGCCCGAGATCGAGGATTTCCCGAAGACTGAATTGCGCCTGTATCAGCGGGGTATTGGAGTGTCCGTCAAAGAGCTTTCCGATACCGCTCTCAGAAAGCTCTACATGGCCCATGTGCATGGAATGGGGTTTCGCTTGATTGGCGAAGGGTTTGCCTGCGCGCCTTCGGTAGAAACGGTGGTGCTTTCGGGCTTCACGCAGGTTACCAATGCGGCCACCGGCCGTATGGAAGACAAGTATCTGTACAGCGTGAAGGTTAAGCGCGAAGCCTGGGTCGCGATACAGTTTGGCAACCTGGGTCAGGTCGACCCGGTTGAGGCCCTAGCCGCGTTTGAACTGCGCCGTGATATGACCAAAACCCGGATTTTTCGGGCTATTGAGCCATGGGACGCGATTGTCGCGCCCCATTAGGCCTACTGCACCCTTCGACTTCACCCGTCAACGAGAAGTCGCTCTTACCTCGATTTAGAATCTAAATTCTGGCCCGAAAGAAAATACGTTGATATCCGTTTCACCCGTTTCATCTTCATCGCCGACGTTCAGTAATAGGTCCCAGTCTGCACGGAGTCGGACCCGCTCCGAGATTTCATAACTTATGCCCAAGCCGGTTCTGAATGCTACGCCGGTATCGTTGTCGCTGACTGAAAAGGTTTGAAAGCCGTTACTGGCGGCTGCCTCATAATTCAAGCGCCATAGCATTAGCCCCGCCTTGGTAAATACCTTGAACGGTCCGGTTTCCGGCATGCCCAGCTGGAGGGTGGTGTCCACAAAATGGCCATTCACAGCTAGGGCCACACCTATTCCGCTAATGACACCCGAAGCTTCAATATCATCAATGTAGCGATAGCCAAACTCCAGATTGGCAAAGCCATTCAGCTCGGTGCCGCCGTAGATCCGAAAGCTCAGAGCGCTATCGTCACATGATGCTTCCGAGCCATCGCAAAAATCCTCTACCGTTGCCTGGCCAGCCGAGATACCGAAATAACCAGGCTTTGCCTCCGTCGCGTAAGCCGGAGCATGTGATATCGCGACGATAGCGAGCAGTAATGCGGTTCTGTTCAATTTCATTTCGACGTCCTTTTTCGAGTACAAACTTATCGGTGGTCGAAGTGACGACCGAGTTTAGGGGTAATCAGGGTAATCACTTCTAGCGACACATACGGTCGCTAGTCAGTTAACTGGATTAGATAGGAGTGGTCATTCCATTCGCGTTCGGTTCAATCCTCGCTCCAGCGTCGATGCAATTTCTTGTCGCAGCCAAACAGGCTCAAGAATATCGCAATGCACCGCCTGAGCGGTCAGCCACCAACGTAAGTCCTGGGTGTCACCAACCGTCACCGTGATATCGAAGGTGTTGTCATCACCCTCGCTGGTGATTTGATCAAAGCCCAGCGGTGCTTCGATCAAATGATTCAGAGCCGGTTTGTCACAACGAAGCTTCAAGAAGATGGGCTTATCGGATCTCAGAATGCCCATGGCGCCGGAATGGATGTAGAGGTCCAGATCGAAATCTTCCGGGCGTTCAACCGGCTCCTCCACCAACTCGCCGGTGCTTGCTCTGTGCAATACCAATTGGCGCACGCCTTCCCTGCCTTCGATGGTGCCGATCAGGTACACGTTCGGGTCCCGGAAAATCAGACCAAACGGGTGTATAACGATTTCTTCCGGCTCTGGCCAATTACGAGCCTGATAGGTCAGTTTGCACTGGTACTCCCGCAGCAACGCTTCGGTGACCGTTTCCAGCACATCCGCATCAATCGCCGGACGCAGCCCTCCCAGGCCACGATTGATCACCCGCACCCGATCTGGCCATTGCCCCAGGGGATTACGTTCGCGCAACAAGGTCCGGTGCGCTTCATCAAAATGGGGTTTCAGGTGCGATAAAGCTCGTGGCGGAAGCATGGGGCTGAGATAGGCCTTGGCCAGCTCAAAGGTCAGCGCGGCTGGCAAATCCAGTGCTGGAATGATGTCGATGGTGGCGTCGCGGTCGAAGGACCATTGGAACGGCCGGGTGGCTTCATCCACCAGCAGCGGAAAGTGTGTGCTGAGCTTTTCCAGGTCTCTCTGGATCGACCGCATGGTGACCGAAAAGCCCTGCTCTTTAAGCCTGGTCGCCAATTCCGTGGTGGTAATAGATTTCGGGAAACGAGGCACCATTCGGAGCATGGTGAGATAGCGCACGGCGGTGCTGGACATCAAGGGACTCCCTGTCTGGGCGCAACGGCGCCCATAAACGACTACATATGTCGCTTAACTCTACCCGACCCGGATTGAGGACACCAGCTTTAGGCAACACGTTGATTCCATTCGATTGCACTCACTGCACACTGGCTTAACCATCGGCCAAAAGAATTTCAGCCTCACCCACAGGCTCCAGTGACTTTGTACTCCGCATCGGCTCACAGACCAATGGCGCCGAGATGTGGGTTTTCATCAGGCTCTGAAACGCATCGACGTGATGAAACTCCGGATCCAGCCACAGGTCGAACTCCTCCGGGCGCAGCATCAGGGGAAGGCTCTTTGGGTGAATGTGGTTGAATCTGGGGTGTGGCGGCAGGGTTATCACGGTAAAAGAATTGACGGTCTCATCTTCAAAGTGCCAGGTCTGCCACAAACCGGCCAGTGCCGTGGCTTCATTCTGCGGGTGAATGTTGTAGACCTGCTTACCCTTCCATTCGTGGAACGCGCTGACTGGTACAATGCAGCGCTTGGTGGGATACACCTTCTTCCAGAGTGGACTGCTGGTTAAGCGATCACTGCGGGCATTGAAAGTGTGAAACTTCGGGTTGGGCCGGAAGCCGTAACCATTCGAATTTGGTTCGATCAGCAGCGACCAGATGCCTGGTAGCAGGTACCGGTCGTCCGCTGCGTCAATAACGAACTCCCCAATTCCGCCCGGCGGTACGTTGTGCTGAGGTCTGGGTGCGACGCCGGGCAGCCCCAGTTGCTCCATCAGCGTTTGGACTTCGGGGGAGTCGATTACGTTGTAACGTCCGCACATAGCTGCATCCTTGGCCTATCTGTCTGAGCCAGTGTAGTCAAAGTTCACCGGCGCAGGCGACCCACTCTGTCGTTTGGCTGGGTTATTCTGACCTGGGATTCTTGAAGAGCTTGAACGTATGACCTGCACCACCGCCGTGTATGACCTGAGTCAGATACTCCATTACCCGATCCGGGTTGAGGTGAATAGCTGGGATTCCAGGCATCCCCTGCACTGGGTCAGTTATAATGATGAAGGCCGGATTGCTGAAGGGCAATTTCTGGAGCCGCCAGGGTTACCCCTGTTTACGCTGGAAGATGATGCAGGTCGGCGTCTCTGCGATGCGCTACCGGAGTCTGTCTCAGCAGTTGCCGCTTTAATGCCCGCGATGGACTTTGAGCTGGCGCAGGCCTGTGCGACCTCCGAGGGGGCGCGGGAACTGGCTGATGATGCTCCCCTGCTCTTTATCCTGACGGTCGACCACGCACAAAAACAGTCATGGTCGCTCGAAGCGTTTAATGAGTTCTTGGCCGGTAAGCGTTCCGACATCCTCAAAGCGGTTGGGCTTCCGGGCAGCAGATCCCTCGTTCGATTGGTACGCCGCCTGGCCTTGTCCTCGCTATTACCCTGGGAGCTGGAGGATATTCATACCGCACTTCAAAACCCGGAATACGTGGGCTTGATGCGGCACCACCCTCATCTTCATCTGAACCACATTCGGCTACTTAACCGCATCCGCCGGCCACTGTGGCCTGGGCTATTAAACCTGGTAGACGAGCACACTTCGGCAGTGGATATGTCCTGGCTGTGTCGGATGATTCGGGACACCGTGGTCATGGCCGGCCGGAATGAGCAGGTTCTTGCAGGCATCCATTCCAGAGAAGCTCTTCAGGCCCAGCATGACCATCTGGTTGAACGGTTCAACAGGGCGAACAGCCGAAACTCTAAAGAGAAGCGCCAAGACCTGGCGAAAGAGCTTTCTGAGGAGCACGGCGACTATCCGAAGCCGCCTCTCGCCCCAATTGAAGGGATAGAGCCTTTGCGCTCCTGGCTGGAACTGTTGGAAGAAGGTGCATCCATGCGCCATTGCGTGGGCAGCTATGATATTCCGGTTGCCCTCGGGGAAGTGTTCATTTACCGGATGGTCCACCCGGAGCGTTTAACCATCTCGCTTGAGTTTCATAACAGGACGTGGGTACTTGGGGAGGTTCGTGGGGTGTGTAATTCCAACCCTTCGGAAGGTACTTTGGATTGGATTCGGCGGTGGGTGAATACTGATCGCAATAGTTAGAATACCCAGACCGACGCAACTATGTGCAGACTGACTGGCACAAAGAAAACCAATGTGCAGCGTGGTGTGTCTTTAAAAACCACATTGGTCCCGTCAAACCCCAAAATTGATTAGAAATTAATCAGATTCAGGGCGATTTGACAAGAATACGGCCAAAAGTGGTTTGCACAAAGGGTGATACATGAAATATGCGATCAACGTTGTTGTTTGAGCAATCCTGACCAGCCATAAAGATCTTCTGGATCTAGCGGAGCCTTCAGATTGGCTATTAACGATGGGCACTGAAGCTGGCGATAATGGTAATGACGTTCTAAGTTGCCCCAGTTTGGCACCATAAATTGACCGCTCCGGTCGCAAAGCGGACATTCAGATTGGGGAAAATTTTAAGCTGCGACGGTGGCCGAATTCATGACCCTGCGCCTTGCATGCCAAGGCGTTATAGTAATCAGCTCAGCCCGACTATATGGTGCGCCGCTAGAGTGCCGAAACCCATGTTAGCGGCGCGGCCAGAATGGTCAGACGGCCAACACCGTGGCCAACACGCCGGAATTCGCCGAACGTCAGGTCCATGCCGCCTTCGAACAGGATGATGGCAACGCACGTTGACACCTCGAGGGCGGTTACTGGTCGAGCCATTTGGTATCCACGACCGTGGCCCATTTACTGAATATTCCCTTGAGCGGGCTTCCCAGGAAATCGAGATAGGCTTCGCAGCAGGCCTACAAACGGTTTTCATCCGCAGCTAGGCGTTCAACTTCAACCCAGTCGTTCCAGGCAACATGAAGTCCCCAGTCGGGCTCGTCGACTTTGCAATCCGGCAGTCGGTAATGGAAGGTAGGCCGGGCCTTGATCAACGTATCATCCGTTGCGGCGCGGACCCGCTCCTCATCCAGGAACATGAAAAGTGGCAACATGTCGAGCGCACGGTTGCGGGTTGGATTGTCGGCGAGATAGTCGTCAATTAAGGTTTCGAGATCGGGCCAGTAATCGGCGGCCAGGAGCTTCTTTACATAGTCAGTTGGAAAGGGATCGACATAGCTGGTTACCCGGCGAGAGAAATCGACGTCGGCACGCACTAACAGCCAGTCGTACAGACACATAAATGCTTTGAGGCAAGCGGTGATCATTCCAGTCTCGTGGCTCGGCAATTCAGGATTGAATTGCATGCCGAAGGCATTAAAAATGCTTTCCGAGGTACCCTTTGCGCCGGTTTCACGTAGATAGCTGATCAGCGCTTCTACCTCATTCAGTCGATCCAGTGGCAGCGGCGGACCAACTATCTCGAGAGGCACAATTGCCTCGGCGGCCCAGGCAAGTGCCTCTTCAGTAGTCTTGTTTATTTGGCCAGCAAGGCTTTCTGCATCGAGGTCCTCACGGCCGAGCTTCTTGAGCAGGTCATAGTCCAGTTCAATTACCCAGTCACCTTCCGGATCACCCCTTAATCGGCGTTCGTAACGGCCGTCCGATGTGATGTCGAGTTCAAAAAAGCCGGCAACCAGTCCGGCCAGTGTATCAAGATCAAGACCGCTCATTTCGAGCTCAACGCCTACACGACGGGTCTTGCCATCGGCGTTTTCCTGCCAGGGCGGTTATTTCAGCTTAGTGTTTGATGATGGCATGGACTATATAATTCCGTTATGTTGTGTGTTGTTCGGTCAAATACAACCTCAGACTTGCTTACGCGCTTCCAGCATCAGTGTTGTGCGCTGATCGCAAATGCCCACGCGTCTAAAGAAATCAGGAGCTATTGCACTGGGTGATTGCTTTGACGTTTGCCTAAACGGGTTTTTATTTTCCAGTAAGCGAATCCGAGCAAGCCGAATAGAACTAGCAAGAAAACCACATTAAAGACCGGGAACGGCTCGGTTCTTGTGCTGGTTTTTTCTATGCTGACTAGATTGGGAAAGGCTGAAATCAGCCGGATACGCCAGCCATAGTATTGAATCAGGGCAAGCTGGTTGCTGTCTTTACTCAACTGCTGGGCCTTTGCCTGGACATCTGCCGAATCGAATTTAAAATACCAGGGAAATCCGAACCCGGTATCAGCATTGCGAAATACGCTTACATCAACAGAGTTATCGGGTTCGCCCGCGTTGATGAAGTACACATCACGGGTAGGACCATCAGCGACGTTATCTGAATTGATCACACCTTGAGCATCCATGCGCTTTACTTCCACCCCGTTAATCACGACCACAGCATGTTTAGGCAAGAAGTAATGTAACGTTGCTCCAATCCCCAGCAGTACCACTACCAGAAAACCTATCCCGATTGCTTTTAATTTCTTCATTAAAAAAAGGCTCTTTACAGGCACGCTCAGTCTCTGCTTACGCAGCATAAGACATTAACAATCGGCCCATCCTGGCGCCGATTGTTAGCAATCTAGGTTTCTCGGGAAACTTATTTGAAGCGAGAGGTAGCAGAGCTGAACGCGCTGCTTACCGAATCCCAGGCGCTATCAACACCAGCTTTAAGATCTTCCCAGGCATCGTCGCCAGCGTCGCTCAATTCATCGAGTTTTTTGCTGACGTCCTCTTTCATCGATTTCAGTTCATCGATCTGCTTGTAGTATTCCTGCTGGGCATCGGCTTCTTTGGTATCGGCTTTGGCTTTCAGCTTATCAATCTCCGCATTCCACTCGTCCAGTTTGGCCTGAAGCTTTTTAACGTAAGTATCTTTCATGCTCATTATCTTAATTCCCTGTAAGCGCACACTCTAGGTGCCAAAGAGGCCGTGACCCTGCCTTATAGGCTAATGGCAGAGTCACTGGCTGAATCGAATTTACCCTCAGCCCCGAGGCTAATCAACGTTTATTACAGCCCATCAAGAGTCACTTCGGAAACTACTCATCAGCCACCTTTTTGAGCCATTCCACGCCAAAACGCACACCAAAACCCTGCAAGTCTGTCGGTATCTGCGCCAGCCCACCCGGATGAGTGCCGGACGAGGCCATGTCTACGTGCACCCAGCCGATTTCTTTGTCCACAAAACGGCCAAGCAAACGTGCTGCATAGATATGATCACCGGGGCCTTTGGTCCTGCATTGCAGGGTATCGGCGACTTGCGATTGCAGGTCCTCATCGTAATCGTCTTCATAGGGAAACGGCCAGACCCTCTCACCGCAACGTTCGCCTGCCTGAATAAGGGGCTCTACCCACTCCCGGCGGTTGGTTATCGCGCCAGCCATTCGCTGCCCCAAAGCCGCAACAACGGCGCCCGTCAGCGTTGCGTAATCAATGATCGCGCGAGGTTTTCCTCTGGACACCAGGGCAAGCGTGTCCGCCAGCACCATTCGACCCTCAGCATCGGTATTGATCAGTTCGATTGTGGTGCCGTCCAAAGCGGTGATCACATCGTTACACTTGACCGCGCGGGAGCCGATATGGTTTTCCGCCAAAGCCAGCCAACAATCAACCGGCTGATCAAATTTCAGGCGGGTGATGGCCAGAAAAGCACCCAGCGCGACGGCACTACCCTGCATATCACCATGCATCCCCAGCATACTGCCGCCGACTTTCAGATTGCTGCCACCGGTGTCGAAACAGATACCTTTACCAACCAGAGCTAGCGGTTTGCCCTCAGCTCCCGCTGGACGGTATTGAAGATGAAGTATGCCTGCATCCCTGACCGGGCTGGCCTCAACCACGGAAAGAAAAGCGCCCGCGCCCAGTTCTTCCAGCTTGTCCCGATCATAGAACTCTGATGTCCAGCCTTCCTGGCGGGCAAGCGATTCGGCAAGCTCCCGGTAGATGCCCGGCGTCAGGTAGTTACCGGGCAAATGGGTTAACCAGCGAGCCAGGTTATTGCCCTCGGCCGTTGCTTCAGCGTATTCAAAATCAGCGTTACCAAGGCCCCCGAAATAGCTCATGGCTTTGAGGCTATTTGGCTCGGAGGCTTTGCCCGTAATTTTCGGCAACTGGAAAAGCGCTGCATGGGCCGCAGCCAGGAAGGCCTCAGCCATCTCACCTGCGGCCACCTCATTATCAAGCAGGCAAAGGACGTTTATTTCCTCCACCCGGTCAGCAATCAGAGGCCCGATAGCCTTGCGCGCCAGAGTCAGTGCCTTGAATGTCTGAAGTTGATCCGCCACGAACACAACCGCCGCTCTTTCACCTCCGGGCATGGAGAGAAACACCGGGTTGGCCGTTTTCGGATGGGCTGAAAGACGCTCTCCCAGAGCGTCGGACCAGGGCGTATTATCGATCACTTTCCGATCCGCATCAGGCACAAGGAGAACCACGCCTGATCCGGGCTTGAAGTCCCAGGCAGCGGGAATCGGTTGGTCTTTCTGGATCGACAATGGCGATAATCCGGGGAATTCTGGCTTCATTTTTGAAGCTCCTTTGGGGGCTGAAAATATAGGTATAACTATAGTTGGTTTTCCGGTGCAGACAGGTCTATAAATCAGCTTTCATTACAAGAATTTTGCTGCATGTCGCAGCAGGAAAGGAGCTATTTCTAGATATGAAGGCATTCACAAATCCGGTTGGTTCCGGCACCCTCTGGTTTCATAACCTTACTACCGCCGAAGGCACTCCCGTTGCCTACGACCCACAAGCGCGGGCTTTCCTGCCCATGCCTCCGTTCTGTGCGAATCGCGAGGTCATTGGCTGCAACTGGATCGCGCCTGAGGAAGGCGCCTTCTGCCGATCCTGTGCCATGACGGCACTGGCACCGGCCCCGGAAATTCCCAATTCCATTCCCAATTGGGCAGAAACAGAAGCAGCAAAGCGTTGGGTAATCGATAACCTGGGCCGCTGGCACTGGTTCAGGCCAGAGGATCCGGGAACCAGACCGGTTTTCCATATGCTCGCTGACGGTCACACGATTGCAGGCATGGGCCATGGCGACGGCGTGGTCACCATCAGCGTTTCCGAAGCCGACCCTGTTGTCAGAGTCACTCGCAGAGAAGCCCTGGACGAGCCTTACCGCACCATGATCGGGCACATGCGCCACGAGATTGCCCACATGCTCTGGTGGCGGCTGAGTTTGCGTGAGGACTTTTTGACCGCCTTCCGTGAGATGTTCGGGGATGAACGGGCCGACTATACGGCTGCGCTGAAAAAGCATTACGAGCAGGGCCCCTCCCAGGACTGGGAGCTGTTTTACCTGACGTCATACGCCTCTGCGCATCCGCACGAGGATTTTGCGGAGACAGCGGCACATCTTCTACATCTGACCGACATCACTGACAGTTTCGTGGCGACTGGCCTGGCGTCGCCTGAAATGCCCGGCCATAACTGGGATCCGTACTCAGAGACGGATACCGCCACGCTGGTTCATGTAGCCGCTACGCTCGCCACACGAATCAATCATGTGAACCGTTCCATGGGCCTGGCAGACATCTATCCCTTCGTGCTGTCGGAAACAGCCCACCGTAAACTTGCCTTTGTGCACAACTGGTTACGCCGCGGGGCCCAGGGGCTTTGAGTAGACGATAAGTGAAAGACCTTAGGTACAATCCACCTTCGAATTTAGTTTGCAAATGCAATAGTTGCGCATATATTTCGCGCGAAGGCCGGGATCGTGATTAGCCAAGAAAAACGGCAACGTTTCCGATGCCTTATTGCAAATAAAAAGGAGTTATAACATGGCGATTACACCTGAATCAGAAATGTCACCGGAAGTCCTTGCATGGCGCGACCCGGAAATGCCCTCAGTCAAGGGCACCGAAAAGCCAAAGGATCCAAACAAGGGCTATATTGCCCTGCTCGGCTGGAGCGTTAACGCCATCAAGGCGGCACAGAACTTTGACCGTCGCTACATTGTCGTTGCGCCTGAGTGGGCCACGGATTTCTGTAAAGCGAACAGCATCCCTTTCATAGCATGGGATTTTATCCGCCTGAATGATCGATCCATGGAGATTGCCACACGGCTGAAAGAAGAAGGCGTTGATGTCGCCATCCCACTGTTTGAAGAAACCGTTGAGTGGTCCGGTGCCATCAACTCTGTGCTGATGGACAGCCCCCGTATGTACGGGCAGTCAATCCTGTTCCGTGACAAGGCCCTGATGAAGCGCCGTGCCCAGCTTGGCGGCATCCGCGTAGGCATCTTCGAGGAAGCCCACGAGAAAGAGGACATCATCCGCTTCATGAAGCGTGTTAACCAGACGCTGCTGAAGCTGGATGGTGACCCGGATGACCCGATTCACGTCAAGGCTTTCGACAAGGCCGGCTGCCTCGGCCACCGGATGATCCGTACACTGGAAGAAATTGACAACATTCCGAACGAGGAATATCCGCTGCTGATGGAAAGCCATCTGAGCGGCTGGGAATTCGCGGTTGAGGCCTGGATTCACGACGGCAAGATCCAGTTCCTCAACATCTCCGAGTACGTAACCCTGGGTTATTCGGTATTTGTACCGGCTACCAAAGAGCTCGAGAGCTGGAGGAACGCGATTACCAAGCAGATCGAACTGCTGATCAAGACCTTTGACATCAAGTTCGGCCTGATTCATCCCGAGTACTTCGTAACCGCTGACGGCGAGATGTACTTTGGTGAGATCGCCTATCGCCCACCGGGCTTCAAGGCTTTCGAACTGATTGAAAGGGCGTACGGATTTAGCGCTTACCAGGCTTCCATGCTGGTTTTCGATCCGAAGAGCACAAAAGAGGAAGTGGCTGCGTTCTTCCCCAAGGAAGTCGAGGGCGCGAAAGGTTATGCGGGCTGCTTCGGTGTCTACCCGCGTCGCCGCGTGGTCAGCAAGCTGGAAATGCCGAAAGAGTGCGTTGATCACCCGTACTTTGATTCCCACGAGCTGGTTGCACCGACTGAGGAGACCGTTCCGGATCGGAATGCCTTCGGTACTCACTGGGGGCTGGTGTTCTTCTTCGGTGACGATCCCATCACGATGCGGGATCTGCTGAAATCCCAGGAAGACCTGGATTTCTACGTTTAAAGACGCAGAGTCAGTTCATCGGATATGGGTGGCCGGGTGATTGCCCGGTCTCCTGACTGGATTGTGCTCAAGTACAACCCAGTCAGCCTATCAACAATAGAGTAATTTTATGAAAATCGTTCGAGTGCAAGACATTATTGGATCAGAGCGTGAGGTGAGTGGGCCAGGCTGGACCAGCCGCCGGATGCTTCTTAAAAAAGACGGCATGGGATTTTCTTTCCATGAAACCATTATTCCGGCCGGAGCCGAACTTAACCTCTGGTACAAGCACCACCTTGAAGCCGTCTATTGTGTTGCGGGCAACGGAAAGATTCTGGACAAAGCCACAGGTGAAACCCACGAGATCACCGATGGGACTCTTTACGCGCTTGATAAGCATGACCAGCACACACTTTACGGTGGGACAGAAGACATGCGCCTGATCTGTGCCTTCAACCCGCCCGTTACAGGACGTGAAGTTCACGACGAAGACGGGGCTTATCTGCCGGACACCGGCGAGTAATAAGGCCAGCCTCGCCCCAGGTGGGGCTGCAACCATCCCCTTCGATTTGTGATCAGTCAGTCAGGCGATCCTGCCTTCGCCGGGAACGTTCTGGGTGGCACGGGCATTTTCGCGGCGTGTATGGACTCCTCCTCTATTGCAAGCACTTTGTTCGATCGCGACTAAGGTACGACTGCCTACGTGTATCCGGTCTCTTTAATGATGCCGTTTTGTAGGCACCGGACCCTGATGGGCTATCCGCGCACTGGTTCCCAATCGCTTACACGAGCTCAAGGCTCTAGCCGCTAAAGGGGTTTCCCAGCGCCGGTTCGACCTGTTCGCCATCAATCAAAATGCCATGCAATCGTGGTGGTGGACGTCTCCTATACAGTTTCCAGTTGTTACCCCGGCACACCCAGCCCTCAAGCTACCCAATCAAACGCCAGCCGCTGCAAGCCCTTCGTCATAGGCAACCTCATGGTTTACCAGCGCCCAGGCGATGCGCGCTGTTTTGTTGGCCAATGCCACCGTCGCCACATTGACATGCTTCCGAGAGGCAAGGCCTTTCAGCCAGTGACTGAGCCCGTCATCTTTGCCATCCACATGACGCAACACGGCCCGGGCTCCGTGAACGAGCAGCTTGCGCAGGTAACTGTCGCCGCGCTTGCTGATCCCCAGTAAACGATCTCGCCCTCCGGTGCTGTGCTGCTTGGGTGTCAACCCCAGGGAAGCGGCAAAGTCACGCCCTTTGCGGAAGGCCTTCCCGTCGCCCAGTGCACCTGACAAGGCACTGGCTGTGAGCGGCCCCACGCCGCGCAATGTCATTAAACGCTTCGCCACAGGATCTCGCTTGACGCTCTCAGTGATCCGATCGTCAAGCGCTGTGATGCGGTCATCCAGGTACCGGAGGTCCTCAGTCAGCCCATTCAGCAGAACCCGGAAACTATCGGTAAGCCCGTTCTCGGCGTCTTCAAGCCAATCTGGTAAGGCGCGGCGAAGCTGCTGGATGCCCACCGGGGCCACGATCCCGTATTCGCCCACCAGTCCTCGTATCTGGTTGGCCTTGGCCGTGCGCTGTCCCACAAGTTCCTCCCGGATCCGATGTGCGGCCTGAATGTCCTGCTGGGCGACGGTCTTTGGGGCGACAAACCGCATGTTCGGGCGACTCATGGCTTCGCAGATCGCCTCCGCATCTACCCGGTCGTTCTTGTTGCTCTTGACGTAAGGCTTAACAAATTGGGCGGCAATCAACCGAACATGATACCCCCGCTTCTGAAGCTCCCTTGCCCAATGGTGAGATGACGCGCAAGCCTCCATGCCGATCTCGGCACCGGCGGGTACTTTACGGCTGAGGGCATCAAGCCATTTCTGACGGGAGTATTTGCCTTGCCATTGAGTTGTACCGTGACGGTCTACGCCGTGCACGTGGAAAACTGATTTGGCAATATCAACACCGGCGCGGATAATGTTCACTTAGGCTTCTTCTCATCTTCATGATGGTTGACTGATCACTCACCATTTTGGCACGTAGATGCCGGTGAGGTGAGGAGGAGTCCATCCCATTGCTTACCTATGCGCAGGTGCGTGAGGAGGTTTAACAAGCGCTAACAAAGGACGCAATCGGTGCTTTTTGCACCGATTTCCTGGACGCTGATAATGCCTCCTTGCAGTCGCGCCTTCTGACGCTGGTGATGATTTTCGCCGCTCTTCGCTAAAGTCGCCTTCGAGATGGATTTCGAAATGCCGGGTGTTATATTACTGTCATTCAATCCCGACCAGAAATAATTGAGTTTGACGCATGAAAACAGCAAATAGGGGGCTCGTTACTCTACGATGAGTCGCTCCAAGATGGACGAGGGAAACTCGTCCGCGCCAGGGCCCTGGCACACCGTCCCCATCGAAGAATACACCCTACCGCCCGACGCCCGGACGAATCTGGTCAAGAAACGCTGGAAAGCATTGCGTCAGCGGTTCAGTGGCGAAGACGGGGAAGCCGAAGTTTTCCGCGCTGAGGCTGACCTGAGAGAACTGCCGAACGTTCGCCTTGCCCACATCGTGCCGCCGATCGATTGGTCATCAGCAGCCCGATCGTTAGCGCAGGCCTTCAGTGAAGTTACCCAGGGAGGCATCCTCAAGCCGGGTGCGAGAAGTTCCAAAAGCGAAGACACCACTCCCTGGTTTTTTGTCAGCCAGCCCTACTGTGACCATGGTTCGATACTTGAAAACTGGGCTGCCGAACATCACGCACGCGTGTGGCAACCACCTGGCACGGAGCAAATCCTGAACGGCGACAGCGCCTGGCTGGAGACGCTGCCCAAGGGAAACGGTCAGCCTTGGGTGCTGCCTGCCCTTGAGCGGTGTTTCTTCCGCCACGCCAACGGCCTGGATCTATTGCGAGGTTTTATGGAACGGGCCCTTTCAGGCGAATGGGGCCCGGGTATTATTGGTTGTGACAGTTGGGCATTCGCCTTCGTCCAGCGTATTTTTCCCCTGACAGGTGCGCCCGCAATGACCCTGCAAGCCTTTGACGGACCAATGCTGGCCGATTATTTCGTGCGTGGCAGAACCACGCCGGCCAGTCGCAACCAGATCCGCTTCTTCAGTGCTCGCAGCGGAGAACCCCTGGTGCCGGATGAGACCCAAGACGCATATGCCAGCACTGGTGCGCCATCGGGGGACGAACAGGATCTGCCGGAGTTTCGTCAGCTTGCCGCCCATTGCCAGGGCAATCCAGGCCTGGCCTGGCATTACTGGCGTAAGCAACTTCGCTCGGAGCCTGAGACGGAGCAGCAGGATCGCGCCGAAGTGCGGGAGACAGGTGGGACGACACAAAATACTGACGGCCCCGGTTCCAGCGATAACGTATGGGTTGCGCAAGATGTTGAAACGCCCCCGATGCCCGCCGAGACGGATGAGGACGTCGCTTTCGTGTTGCACGCAATACTTCTTCACCGTGGCTTGACGACCGATCTGCTCACGCTCCTGCTGCCGTCGCCGCGCGCCCGAATTGCCTCTCAACTGCTACGCCTACAGGCTTTGGGACTGCTGACTCGTGATGGCGAACGCTGGCAGGTTGCCCCGCTGGCTTATTCTACGGTACGTGAGTTTTTGCGCGTGCGCCGCTACCTTACCGACGCGTTCTGAGGATTGATAGTGAATAGCTCGACCGAACTCACCGATCTGTTCAATAGCCTCGATCAAGCCGCAATGCTGAAGCTGGCCATGATCGTTTTCGGCGCCCTGGTACTGATCATAATCTCCCAACGTGCTTTGCCCTGGCTGGCAAATCGTCTGCATGGCAGCCTGCGGCACTTCCTTCTGGCATCAGTGCCGCTGATTCGTCTTCTACTGGTTGTGGCTGCGCTTATTCTGACAGTGCCGATAGTCATCGAACCCTCACTGCGTAATATGGTGACCATTCTCGGGGCCGTTGGGTTGGCGATCGGTTTTGCCCTTAAAGACTATGCCAGCAGCCTGATTGCCGGCGTGGTATCGGCTTTTGAGCAACCTTATCGGCCCGGCGACTGGGTCGAAATTGACGGTCACTATGGGGAAGTGATGAATGTGGGCATGAGGACTGTCGCACTGGTCACGGTGGATGATGATTACATCACGGTGCCGCACCTGAAACTCTGGTCTTCAGCTGTGAGGAACGCCAATAACGGTACGCCGACTCTGCAATGCAACGCCAGCTTTTACGTTCACCCGGAGCATGACATGTCACGTGCCCGTGAGGCACTGGAAAGCGTGGCGATGACAAGCCCTTATCTCTGCTTCGATGAACCCGTCGTGGTCGTTATCCGAGAGGAGATCTGGGGCACGAAATACACTCTTCGGGCTTACCCAGTCGACCCACGCCAGCAATTCCGCTTTGTCACCGACCTCACGGCTCGAGGACGCGAGGCACTGACGCGTGCTGGCGCGCGCCCCCTGTTGCCAGGGAGCCTGGCACTCGAAAGCATCTGGACGAATTGGAGCTGATAGGCGAAAAGCTTAAAGCCAGTGCATCGGCCTAGCGATATCCGAACGGCTGAGATTTACACGTACATTATCGAAAACAAACAAGCGCGGACCATCCATCAGCCCTTTTGATCGACTTTGAACGAGACACAAATGCTGAAATTAACGCTCCATAAAGGTCCGCTTTCTGGGCATTCTGATCGTTTCTGAATGTTCGCTTTTGTTTACTAACGAACCTTCGGCAACTCATCCCAACTGGTCGTATACGCCGGCGACAAGTGCCCCCGCCGCATCGCATAGGCAGCAGGCCCCACCTCTCTGGCCATGTAGACCGTAGCCCTGGATTTCCGGTTAATGGTATCCATCACCGCCATCAGGCGTTCCGATCTGCCGTTGTCTGGTGCCTGCCCGGCAGCGGCTTGGAAGAGATCCTCTTGAACCCCCGCTTCTTCCACCATTTCGCCCAGCATGACGCCGGCCTTGGCGTAATCAAACCCTTCGCGATACATCGGTCGGAGCAGATTCAGGGCCTGCTGCACAATAACCCGGGAGTCCTGGGTGGGCTGGATGAGCTTCACACTGCCACTGCGTGAGTACTGCGGTGCTGTGGCTTTGAACGCGTTGGTTCGGATGAACACCATCAGCTCTCCGGCATACTGCTGGCCTCCCCGAAGTTTCTCGGTCGCACGTGTCGCAAAGTGCGCAACGGCTTCCTCCAGGTCGCTCAGTTTCTGCAGGGGCTGACCAAACGATCGGGAGCACATGATTTGCTTCTTTGGGGCCGGTACATCCTCCCACGGCACACAGGGCACACCATTGAGCTCCCGGGCGGTGCGTTCCAAGACGACAGAGAACTGTTTTCTGAGGGTCGCCAGATGGGTATCCGCTAACTGTAACGCCGTGACAATGCCCATGGCCTGAAGCCTGGCACTGAGTTTTCGCCCGACGCCCCAAACCTCCTCAACCGGCACCCGAGCCATCAGTCGCCGTTGCCGGGCGGGGTCTGTGAGGTCTACCACACCACCGGTGGCCGGATACTTCTTCGCAGCATAGTTAGCCAACTTGGCCAGTGTTCGCGTGGGGGCAATGCCCACACAGACGGGCAAGCCGACGTTCTGATGCACGGTGTTCCTGACCTCTCGGCCAAAGTCCTCGAAGGACACTACCCGGTCAATGCCGGTGAGGTCCAGAAAGGCTTCGTCAATCGAGTACACGTCCACCCGTGGGGCCATGGCTTCGAGTGTGGTCATAACCCGTCGGCTCATGTCGCCATAGAGGGTGTAGTTGGAGGAGAACACCTGGATGCCGTACCGGCGAATTTCCGTTTTGATGTGATGGACCGGCACGCCCATCTTGATCCCCAGTGCCTTGGCTTCTTTCGAGCGGGCGACCACGCAGCCGTCGTTGTTGGATAACACGACCACAGGCGTATTGCGCAGATCCGGACGGAACAGCTTCTCGCAGGAGGCGTAGAAATTATTGCAGTCCACCAGCGCGAATACGGCCTGATCCCGGCCAACCGATCTCATCCCTACCCTCCCCGCTTCATTGACCGGATGACGTTGGTCACCACCCCAAACACTTCCATCACCATGTCACCCTCAACCGTAATGGGCTCGTAGGCGGGATTGCGCGGAAGGAGGCGCACCGGTGGTGGAGTCAGGTGCAATTGCTTCACCGTCATCTCGCTTTCCAGGCTAGCGATGATTGTGTCGCCGTGCCCGGCCCTCAGTGACCGGTCCACCACCAGAACATCGCCGGGATAGATGCCCGCCTCAGTCATGGACTCACCCTGAACCCTAACGAAGAAGGTGGCAGCAGGATGCTGAATACACAGCTCGTTCAGATCAATGGTCTTCTCAATGTAGTCTTCCGCCGGCGATGGGAAGCCAGCCGAGACCCGCTCCAGAAACATCGGGATGTTCAGGCGTGAGACGGATTCGTAGTCACCAAGCAGAATGCAGGACATGCTTTACACCGGATACTGGTTGAATATACAGTATTTTGGCGAGACAATATCAGCGGGTCAACCCATCATTGGGCACAACGCCCTATACTCGGAATAGTGCCGCTGCCAGGACGGCGGGAGGAGTCTGTATGAAAAGCGTAATACTGATGTTTGTAGGCGGCTTATTGGGCAGCCTAATCGGGCCGGTAGTGGCACTGGTGGGTGTGGCAGCCGGTTACGTGGTTGGACTCGCCCCGACGCATTCGGTTGTCCTGAAGCCGAGTGAGGAACACTCGCACTGTCGTTAGCTTCCGCCAGCTATCTGTTGCCGGCAACGACAGAGATGCCTTGAGCACCAAATCCATATTGCCTAGAATGGCGCTCTTTTCATTTAATGCAGGTCACTAGCATGAACGATACTAAATCGCTGCCAGCCTTACCGGATCGACTTTCAAGAAACCCCAATAGCCCGCACCACGTAGCAGAAGTTTTCGAGCACGACATTGGTATTCTGCTCAATGGCAAAGAGCGCACCAATGTAGAGGAATACTGCATCAGTGAAGGTTGGATAAAAATCGCCTCGCCCAAAGCGCTGGATCGTCGCGGACAGCCGCTTCTGATGACTCTGAAAGGAAAGGTTCAAGCCTACTACGATTAAACAACAAGATGTGTTTCATCGCCTGATCGAGGCCTTTTGGGTTTATCTGGATATTTTTTGCATGAGAAACCCAGCCAAATTCAGGCGAGTTAGTCTATTGAAATTCAAGGGTAAAAATGGAGGCGCGGGTCGGAATCGAACCGGCGT
>NZ_PXNN01000009.1 GCF_003007685.1 Marinobacter halophilus | reverse complement strand
AACCAAGTAATTCGTGTGGACTCTGACCGAAGCATTCGGCTTCGTTTAAGGAGGTGATCCAGCCGCAGGTTCCCCTACGGCTACCTTGTTACGACTTCACCCCAGTCATGAACCACACCGTGGTAATCGTCCTCCCGAAGGTTAGACTAACTACTTCTGGTGCAATCCACTCCCATGGTGTGACGGGCGGTGTGTACAAGGCCCGGGAACGTATTCACCGCGACATTCTGATTCGCGATTACTAGCGATTCCGACTTCACGCAGTCGAGTTGCAGACTGCGATCCGGACTACGACGTGTTTTAAGGGATTGGCTCACTCTCGCGAGTTGGCAGCCCTCTGTACACGCCATTGTAGCACGTGTGTAGCCCTGGCCGTAAGGGCCATGATGACCTGACGTCATCCCCACCTTCCTCCGGTTTGTCACCGGCAGTCTCCCTGGAGTTCTCAGCATTACCTGTTAGCAACCAGGGATAGGGGTTGCGCTCGTTACGGGACTTAACCCAACATCTCACGACACGAGCTGACGACGGCCATGCAGCACCTGTCTCAGAGTTCCCGAAGGCACCAATCCATCTCTGGAAAGTTCTCTGGATGTCAAGGCCAGGTAAGGTTCTTCGCGTTGCGTCGAATTAAACCACATGCTCCACCGCTTGTGCGGGCCCCCGTCAATTCATTTGAGTTTTAACCTTGCGGCCGTACTCCCCAGGCGGTCAACTTAGTGCGTTAGCTGCGCCACTAAGACTTCAAGAGTCCCAACGGCTAGTTGACATCGTTTACGGCGTGGACTACCAGGGTATCTAATCCTGTTTGCTCCCCACGCTTTCGCACCTCAGTGTCAGTGTTGGTCCAGGTAGCCGCCTTCGCCACTGGTGTTCCTTCCTATATCTACGCATTTCACCGCTACACAGGAAATTCCACTACCCTCTACCACACTCTAGTCTGACAGTTCGAAATGCCGTTCCCAGGTTAAGCCCGGGGCTTTCACATCTCGCTTAGCAAACCACCTACGCGCGCTTTACGCCCAGTAATTCCGATTAACGCTTGCACCCTCCGTATTACCGCGGCTGCTGGCACGGAGTTAGCCGGTGCTTCTTCTGCGAGTAACGTCAATCCTCCAGAGTATTAGTCTGAAAGCCTTCCTCCTCGCTGAAAGTGCTTTACAACCCGAAAGCCTTCTTCACACACGCGGCATGGCTGGATCAGGGTTGCCCCCATTGTCCAATATTCCCCACTGCTGCCTCCCGTAGGAGTTCGGGCCGTGTCTCAGTCCCGATGTGGCTGATCATCCTCTCAGACCAGCTACGGATCGTTGCCTTGGTAGGCCTTTACCCTACCAACTAGCTAATCCGACTTAGGCTCATCCAATAGCGCAAGGTCCGAAGATCCCCTGCTTTCCCCCGTAGGGCGTATGCGGTATTAATCCGGGTTTCCCCGGGCTATCCCCCACTACTGGGCAGATTCCTAAGCATTACTCACCCGTCCGCCGCTCGACGCCTGGGAGCAAGCTCCCATCGTTTCCGCTCGACTTGCATGTGTTAAGCCTGCCGCCAGCGTTCAATCTGAGCCATGATCAAACTCTTCAGTTTAAATCATACAAGAATCCGAAGATCCTTTAATCTTGCTCAAGACAAAACTCAATGTTCGACGAGTCACTGTCCTGATATTTCATATCCGAAATACCTCGGCCAGCGCCCACACGAATTACTTGGTTAACTTGTTAAAGAGCGTTTGAGCCGTGGCTCAATCAAGGTGGCGTATTCTACATCGTTCCGCGACCTTGTCAACCGTTTATTTTTCGCTGCTTCCGACTCCGGAAACGGCCGAAAAACTCATCGGCGTACTGCTTAATCGAGGTGCGCATTCTACACTGAACCGCCACCTTGTCAACCGCTTTCTCGAAGAATTTTAAAACCGTTTTCTTCAAACCTTTCAAGCAGTTATCGCTTCAGTTCCGAGCCGTTTCAGCGGCCTGTCCCTCAAGCGAGATGCGCATTCTACAGACCTCAGCTTGGGTGTCAACGGTCAATCTGAAAAAAACGACAGCTCTTCGGACACCACCTACCAGGGCGCTCAACGTTTGACCAAACCGATCACGTTTTACCCATTTCTAGCCTCGACGAAGCGGAATCAGCGTGGGCAATCCAAACCAATAAGCCCTCAGGCCAAGTAGCACAAGCAGAATTAGCCCATAAACCACCATTTCGGTAATGTCGCTTCGGGCCTGCCAGAGGAAATGCACCCAGACCAGTATCGCTGCCGGGTAGATCAAACGATGCAAAGGCTTCCAGCCCCGACCAACGCGTCTCATCATTGCCTTGGTAGAGGTCACAGCTAATGGGAGCATTAACAAGAACGCGGTCGCGCCCGCGATGATATAGGGGCGCTGGGTAAAGGTGGTCCAGAGATCGCCCCACCCCAGAAGCAATTGCAAAAACGCAAGAATATGAAGGCTGGCATAAAAGAAAACGAACAAGCCCAGCATCCGACGGTAGCGCAGCCAGCCATTCCAGCCCGTGACTTTCTTCAACGGTGTGATCGCCAAGGTCAACAGCAGAAACTGAAAGGCCGTCAACCCCAAGCGCTCAGTAATCGCCTGACCCGGGTCCGGTCCGATATCACCGGTAGCCACATCTTTCACAAGAAAAACCAATGGCACCAGTGCTGCAATAAATACCAGACACCTGGCAAAAACGTCGATCAACGTATTTCGCGTTATGGCTGGCATCAATAATACCGGGACAGGTCCATGCCTTTATAGAGATGCGCCACCTGCTCTTCATATCCGTTGAACTTTATGGTTTCAATCCAGTTAGGCCGCAACACACCGGAAGGCAACCGACGCTCCCTTTTCTGGCTCCAGCGTGGATGATCCACCTCCGGATTTACGTTGGCGTAGAAGCCATACTCATTCGGCGCAATCATTTCCCAACTTGTCTTCGGCCGCTCTTCCATAAATCGGATACGAACAATGGACTTAATGCTTTTGAAGCCGTACTTCCACGGGACCACCAGGCGAATGGGCGCACCATTCTGGTTTGGCAATGTCTCGCCATAGAGACCAACGGCAAGAAAGGACAGTTCGTTCATGGCCTCATTCATGCGCAGCCCCTCACGATAAGGCCACTCGATGGTGCTGAACAACGACCGCTGACCGCGCATTTGTTTGGGGTCATGCAAGGTTTCGAAATAGACGTACTTCGCTCGTGAGGTTGGCGCCAGCTGTTTCAGCACAGCGGCCAGTGGCACACCTACCCACGGAATCACCATGGACCAGGCCTCTACACAGCGTAGCCGATAGATACGCTCTTCATACTCGTGGGGCTTGAGCAGATCTTCCAGCGCATAGCGACCGGGACGCTCACACTCACCCTCCACTTCAATCGACCAGGGGTCCACAGACATTTCGCCGGCATACCGCTCGGGGTCGCCCTTTCCCGTGCCGAATTCATAGAAATTGTTGTAGGCGGTGACCGCATCGACCGGTGTTTTCTGTTCGTCCGTTGAAAACTGCGGAGCCGCGCGGTAATCCAATGCCTGGCGACCGGGGGATTTTTCACTCGCCTGCAACAAACCAGGGACCGCCAGCGAGGCAGCAGACGCGATCGCACCGGTCATGAACCTTCGGCGGTCCAGGTAGATGGCTTTTGGGGTGACTGCGGAATCCGGCAGTGCCCAGGGTGGGCGCTGTTTGATGAGCATAAAGCAACTCCAAAGGAAGCGGTTGGGTTATTGACTGACGATTCCTGGAGAAATTCCCGCCCGACTGCCGCCGGGCGGGATTGCGCGATCTGTCAGGCGCGCTTGGTCTTGTATCTGAACAAGGCGCGCACCGGGCCAGATAACGCATAGATCAGGAACGCGGTAAACAATACGGTCGCCGGATCCAGAGCGATCACCACCAGAATCAGCACCACCAGCAAAATAGCCGCAAACGGCACACGGCCACGCATATCGAGATCTTTGAAGCTGCGGTACAGAACGTTACTGACCATCAGTACACCAGAACCACCGACCACGATAATCGACAGCAGAGTGAGCCAGGTTGCAGGCTCGTAAAGGTGGAAGCACCAGACCAGACCGGCCACACAGGCTGCCGCCGCCGGGCTTGGCAGCCCGACAAAAACTTTCTTGTCGACAGAGCCGATCTGAGTATTAAAGCGTGCAAGACGTAAGGCCGCACCAGCCACATAGATAAAGGTAATCGCCCAGCCAACCTTGTCGAGGCCATTCAAGGCCCAGAAAAATGCAACCATGCCGGGGGCCACTCCGAAGGCGACCATATCGGCCAGGCTGTCGTATTCCTCACCAAACTTGCTTTGGGTATTGGTCATCCGCGCAACACGACCGTCCAGGCCATCGAGGATCATGGACACAAAAATGGCGATGGCGGCATTGTCAAAAACACCATTGGCAGCGGAAACAATGGCATAAAACCCCGAAAACAAGGAGGCCGTGGTCAGCGCATTGGGCAACAGATAGATGCCTTTGCGGCGCACCTTGGCGCCCTCGACCAGCTCTTCCTCGACCACCTCACCGGCCGCAATCTCGGGCTCTTGTGTGCTTTTTGGCTCAGGCTTTTCGACAGATCTATTCTCTTCAGTCATTCCACAAACTCCGGAAAGCATTTGCGCCGAGTATATACGAAAAACGCGGCCACAAGGGGCCGCGCTTTCAAACCGTACCGGAAATTCCGGATCAGTTCTTATCTTTGTCCACGATCTTGTTCGCGGAAATCCAAGGCATCATAGAGCGCAGCTTTTCACCCACCACTTCAATTTGGTGCTCGGCATTTTGACGACGACGAGCAGTCATGGACGGATAGTTCAGAGCGCCTTCAGAAATGAACATCTTGGCATACTCACCGCTCTGGATGCGCTTCAGTGCATTGCGCATGGCTTCGCGGGACTGCTCGTTGATGATCTCGGGGCCAGTTACATACTCACCGTACTCCGCGTTATTGGAGATGGAGTAGTTCATGTTGGCGATGCCACCCTCGTACATCAGGTCAACAATCAGCTTGAGCTCGTGCAAACACTCGAAGTAAGCCATTTCCGGCTCGTAACCGCCATCCACCAGCGTTTCAAACGCCGCTTTGACCAGCTCGACAGTGCCACCACACAGAACTGCCTGCTCACCGAACAAATCGGTTTCAGTTTCGTCTTTGAACGTGGTTTCGATGATACCGGTACGGCCGCCACCGATACCGCTGGCGTAAGACAAGGCCAGGTTCTTGGCGTTACCGGACGCGTCCTGGAAGATCGCGACCAGATCAGGAATACCGCCACCTTTGGTGAACTCGGTACGCACAGTGTGGCCCGGCGCCTTCGGGGCAATCATGATAACGTCGAGGTCTTTGCGTGGAACGACCTGGTTGTAATGAATCGCAAAACCGTGAGCGAATGCCAGAGTGGCGCCCTGCTTCAGGTTCGGTTCGATTTCGTCACGGTACAACTGGGCCTGGAACTCGTCAGGGGTCAGCACCATAATTACATCAGCAGCAGCCACGGCAGAGGCAACGTCGCTGGTTTTAAGGCCATAGGCTTCCGCCTTGGCAATGGAAGAAGAGCCCGGGCGCAGACCAACAACCACATCCACACCGGAATCTTTCAGGTTGCACGCGTGGGCGTGGCCCTGTGAACCAAAACCGAGGATGGCTACTTTCTTGCCCTGGATGATGGAAAGATCACAATCCTTATCGTAATAAACCTGCATTAGAAACCTCTACTATTAAGTAATGGCCTATAAAGGCCATGATGTTCAAATTTGTCAGACAGCCGTCAGAGGCTGAGCACCTTTTCGCCTCGCGCGATACCAGACACCCCGGTACGCACCACTTCCAGAATTCCGGAGGTACCCACTGCCTGAATAAAGCCGTCGAGCTTTTCGCTGTTTCCCGCCAGCTGCACGGTGTAGACGGAACTGGTCACGTCTACGATCTGGCCACGGAAAATATCCACCGTGCGCTTGATCTCCGCACGCTGGGAGCCGGTAGCCTTGAGCTTGACCAGCATCAGTTCCCGTTCGATATGGGCACCTTCGGTCAGGTCCACCAGCTTGACCACCTCGATCAGCTTGTTCAGCTGCTTGGTGATCTGCTCAATGACCTTGTCCGAGCCTGAAGTGGTCACTGTCAGGCGAGACAACGTTTTGTCTTCGGTCGCTGCAACCGTCAGTGTCTCGATATTGTAGTTGCGCTGAGAGAATAGCCCAACCACTCGGGACAATGCACCAGGCTCGTTTTCGAGCAAAACAGAAATGATTCGACGCATGATCACACCCTCTCCGTTTTGCTGAGCCACATATCTTTCATCGAACCACGGGCAACCTGCATCGGGTACACATGCTCAAAGCGGTCAACGTAGATATCCACGAACACGAGCTTGTCTTTCATCGCCAGGACTTCCTTGAGCTTGGGCTCGAGGTCTTCCTTGCGGTCAATACGCACGCCAACATGGCCATAGGCTTCCGCCAGCTTGACGAAGTCCGGCAGAGAATCCATGTAAGACTCCGAATGACGGGACTCGTAGTTCATGTCCTGCCACTGCTTGACCATACCCAGCGCCTGGTTATTCAGGTTGATGATCTTCACGGGCAGGTCGTACTGCTTACAGGTCGACAACTCCTGGATATTCATCTGGATACTGCCTTCACCGGTAAAGCACAGCACTTCATCATCCGGATGAGTCAGCTTGACGCCCATGGCGGCAGGCAAACCAAAGCCCATGGTGCCCAGGCCGCCGGAGTTGATCCAACGATTAGGCTTGTCGAACTTGTAATACTGGGCCGTGAACATCTGGTGCTGACCCACGTCGGTGGTCACGTACGCATCACCGTTAGTGAGCCGCCAGAGCATCTCAACCACCTCCTGTGGTTTGATCACGTCCGGGCTGGTCTCGTAACGCATACCATGGAACGCGCGCCACTCTTCAATCTGCTTCCACCAGGACGCCAGCGCATCGGCATCCGGTTTATCTTTGCTTTCTTTGACCAGCGACATCATTTCTTTCAGGACCGAATCAACCGGACCAACGATGGGCACGTCCGCGTCTATGGTCTTGGAAATCGACGCCGGATCAATATCGATATGAATAATCCGCGCCCCCGGGCAGAACTTCTCAGTGGCGTTGGTTACCCGATCATCAAAACGCGCACCGACACAGAGAATCAGGTCTGAATGGTGCATGACCATGTTGGCTTCATAGGTGCCGTGCATGCCCAACCAACCCAGGTGCTGCTTGTCGGTCGCCGGATAGCAACCAATTCCCATCAGCGTGTTGGTGATCGGAAAGCCTAGCGTGCGAGTCAGTTCCGTCAACTGCTCGGAAGCCTTACCCAGAATGACGCCACCGCCGGCGTAGATGACCGGGCGTTTAGCGGCCATCAGCATGTCGACGGCCTTCTTGATCTGGCCTGCGTGACCGCGAATGGCGGGATTGTAAGATCGCAGTTTGACTTTCTTCGGATAGGAATACTCAAAGCGCTCATTCGGAGCGGTCATATCCTTGGGGATGTCGACCACAACCGGGCCGGGACGGCCAGTCGCTGCAATGTAGTAAGCCTTGCGAATGATTTCCGGAATTTCTGAAGGATGGCGCACACTGAGGTTGTGCTTCACCACCGGACGGGACACACCGATCATGTCGGTTTCCTGGAAGGCATCTTCACCAATCAGGGTGGATGCTACCTGGCCGCACAGAACCACCAAAGGGATGGAATCCATGAAGGCAGTGGCGATGCCGGTAATGGTGTTGGTTGCGCCAGGACCCGAGGTGACCAGAACGGTACCCGGTTGTCCGCTTGCGCGGGCGTAGCCGTCGGCCATATGGACCGCAGCCTGCTCGTGCCGCACCAGAATGTGCTTGACTTTATCTTGCCGGAACAGCGCATCATAGATATGAAGGGCCGCACCACCCGGATAGCCGTATATGTATTCGATCCCTTCATCTTGCAAGGACCGGATCAGCATGTCGGCGCCAGACAATAACTCCACGTTTTCTACCCTCTTCGACGAGTGAATGAGCCGGGTTACGCCCCGGTTGCCTGGATTCACGGTTTCTCTGCTTCTTGTGAAAGCGGAACCGGCGTACTCCTCCACACCCTTTTTAACAGGTTGTCTCCTGGCCAGCCGCCCTCCTGAGGGTTGCGGAGAACGACCAATCAACGGGTTGCACGTAAGCAACAACCAACGTCCACCAACGTGTGGCAGACTCAGTGTGGTGATTAACGGGGGATACTCGCTCGGGATTGCCTGCCGTATTGACCCCAGTCTTCAGGCAATCGGTAATTCTGACAGCGCGAAACTCACTGTCAATAGGCGCTGTGGCTTAATTACGACCAATTTCTTCGGCACTCTGCCATACTGGCCGCATAAAAGGTGCGAGAGATTTGAACCAGACAGGAGAAAATCTACCGTTCAGGTGGCATGATATCTCCAGATTGTAGACAAGAAACGGGTAGAGACATGAATCGAAAAATCCTGATGCTGACCGTTCTGATGGCGGCCACACCGAGCTTTGCAGGCGCTGCCTCTGTATATAAATGGACCGATGAAAGCGGCGTCACTCACTTCGGTGACCGCCAGCCGACAGGTCAGAATTCTGAACAGGTCAATGTGCGGTCCGGCACCAGCCGGAATCCGGGCAACCAACGACAAAGCCCACAGCAACAACTGGACCAACTGGAAGAACAGCAGCAAGCCCAACAGCAGCGCCGCGAGGAAAGCGCTGTTGAAGAAGCCCGCCGGAAACAACGCGAGGCCAACTGCGCCACCGCACGTTCAAACCTGAACGTTATCAGTAGCAATGCCAGAATCCGGGTCGAGAAAGACGGCGAGATGCGCTACCTGAGCCCTGAGGAAATTGACGAACAACGGCGTCAGTTTGAAGAAATCGCTGCAGAGAACTGCGGGCCAGACACTGCGGTTCCGGCACAACGCTGAGCATTAACGTCCAGATCGAGAAAAGGGTTAGATAACTTTCGTCATCTGACCCTTTTGTATTGGCAGCCTGCAAGCGACACTCAGGCCCTGGCAAAAGCCAGTGTGTTTCCCTGCACGGTGGCAACTATGGTGTCACCCGACATAAAATCCCCCTGCAGCAGCTTCTGCGCCAGCGGATTCTCAATCATCCGCTGAATCGCCCGTTTAAGCGGGCGGGCACCATAGACCGGATCGTAGCCCACCTCTGCCAGCAACTGCATCACCTCATCGTCCAGCTCCAGCTTCATGTCCTGATCCTTCAGGCGGCGCGCCAGGTTGTCGATCTGGATACGGGCAATGCCCTGGATCTGATCTTTCGCCAGCGGGTGGAACACCACCACTTCATCCACCCGGTTAATGAACTCGGGCCGGAAGTGTGTGCCGACCTCTTCCATGACGGCCGACTTCATATCTTCGTAATCATCTTCCCCGGCTTTCTCCTGGATGATGTGAGACCCCAGGTTGGACGTCATCACGATCACCGTATTGCGGAAGTCCACGGTACGGCCCTGGCCATCGGTCAGGCGACCATCATCCAGCACCTGCAGCAAAATGTTGAACACGTCCGGATGGGCTTTTTCAATCTCATCCAGCAGCAGCACCGAATAGGGCCGGCGGCGCACGGCCTCGGTCAGGTAACCACCTTCTTCGTAGCCGACGTAGCCGGGGGGCGCACCAATCAGGCGGGCCACCGAGTGCTTCTCCATAAACTCGGACATATCGATGCGGACCATGGCCTCATCGGTGTCAAACAGGAATGAAGCCAGCGCTTTGCACAGCTCGGTTTTACCGACGCCGGTGGGGCCCAGAAACAGGAACGAGCCGTTCGGCCGATTCGGATCAGACAGCCCGGCACGAGAACGGCGTACCGCGTTGGATACCGCCTCCACGGCCTCATGCTGACCGATGACCCGGCCATGCAACGCCTCTTCCATCCGCATCAGTTTGTCGCGCTCGCCCTCGAGCATTTTCGACACCGGAATACCGGTCCACTTGGACACGATTTCGGCAATTTCCTCGTCGGTCACCCGGTTGCGCAGTAACTTCATTTCCATCATTTCGGCCTGGCTGGCCATATCCAACTGGCGCTCCAGCTCCGGAATGGTGCCGTACTGCAACTCGGACATCCGGCCCAGATCGCCAGCGCGGCGAGCATTTTCCAGATCAATCCGGGCTTGCTCGAGCTTGCTCTTGATTTTCTGGGAGCCGTGCAGTGCTGCCTTCTCGGTATTCCAGATCTCTTCCAGATCGGCGTATTCATGCTCGACATTGCCGATCACCGCTGACAGCTCTTCCAACCGTTTTTTGGATGCAGCATCGGTTTCTTTTTTCAACGCCTCCCGTTCGATTTTCAATTGAATTAACCTGCGCTCGAGGCGATCCAGAGCTTCCGGCTTGGAGTCCATTTCCATCCGGATCTGGCTCGCCGCCTCATCCACCAAGTCAATGGCCTTGTCTGGCAACTGGCGGTCGGTGATGTAGCGATGTGACAGTTTTGCAGCGGCGATGATGGCGCCGTCGGTCACTTCAACACCGTGGTGCACTTCGTAACGCTCTTTGAGGCCGCGAAGGATGGCAATGGTGTCTTCCTCGCTGGGCTCGGACACCAACACTTTCTGGAAACGGCGCTCAAGCGCGCCATCTTTCTCAATGTTTTCCCGATACTCATTCAGGGTGGTGGCACCTACGCAGTGCAGTTCGCCGCGGGCCAACGCCGGTTTAAGCATGTTGCCCGCATCCATGGAGCCTTCGGCTTTGCCCGCGCCCACCATGGTGTGGATTTCATCGATAAACAGAATGATCTGACCTTCCTGTTTGGACAGTTCGTTCAACACCGCTTTCAGTCGCTCTTCGAACTCGCCGCGGAATTTGGCACCCGCGATGAGGGAGCCCATATCGAGGGAGAGTACCTTTTTGTTTTTCAGGCTCTCCGGCACTTCGCCGTTCACAATGCGCTGGGCCAGGCCTTCAACAATGGCAGTCTTGCCGACGCCGGCCTCACCGATCAGCACCGGGTTGTTCTTGCGCCGACGCTGGAGTACCTGGATGGTGCGGCGGATTTCGTCGTCACGGCCAATCACCGGGTCGAGCTTGCCGGCAGCAGCTCGCTCGGTAAGGTCAACGGTGTACTTCGACAGAGCCTGGCGGTTTTCTTCCGCGCCGGCGTCGTTGACGGTTTCGCCGCCGCGAACGGCATCGATGGTTTTTTCCAGAACGGCTTTGTCGACGCCCTGCTCTCTGAGCACCCGACCGAGCGTACCGCGATCTTCGACGGCAGCCAGCAGAATGAGTTCGCTGGAGATGAACTGGTCACCGCGTTTCTGGGCGAGCTTGTCAGAGATGTTAAACAGACGGCCCATATCGTTGGACATGGAGACATCACCCGCATTGCCCTGCACTTCGGGCAGGTTTTCGATTTCTTTGGCGATGGCCTGGCGTACACGGCCTGGCTCGACGCCCACCTGTTTGAGCAGGGGTTTGATGGAGCCGCCCTGCTGATCGAGCAAGGCCTGCATCAGGTGGACGGGCTCGATGAAGTTGTGGTCCTTGCCGACTGCGATGGATTGCGCGTCTGCTAGTGCGCTTTGCAGTTTGCTGGTGAGTTTGTCGATTCTCATATTCTGTATTCCCCGAATTTTTGCGAATACCGTGTTTGCCTGAAGCGGCGGGTATTCGGTTTGCCTTGCTACTCAATGTAGGGGCATGTTCGGGGACTTCAAGCGGGCAGGCAGTTTAATCGTCAGAAATTTGACAGTCGTCAGTTAGTCCAGCCAGACCAGCGTTGCCATACGGCCTGTCTGACCGTCTCTTCGATAGGAATAGAATCGGTCTTTGTCATTGACCGTGCAGAGGCCGCCACCGGATACGGATACCACTCCGGCATTATTCAGGCGCTGGGTCGCCAATCGGTAAATATCCGCCATAAAGTGGCCTGAGCGGGCGCCGTTTGGAGTGAACGCTTGGGCGCCGTCCGGGCTCTGGTCGATAAAAGACTGGCGCACTTCCGGGCCGACTTCGAAGTGTTCAGGGCCGATGGCGGGGCCCAGCCAGGCCTTGAGGTCTGACGGGCGGACAGCCATGGCGGTGATGAGATGTTCGAGCACACCACCACACAGGCTGCGCCAGCCGGCGTGGGCGGCGCCGATGACGGTGCCGCTGGCATTCGTAAGGATTACGGGCAGGCAGTCGGCAGTGAGGATGGCGCAGGCGATGCCGGGGTGGCGGGTGAAGCTGGCGTCGGCGGTTGCAACGGCATCGACGTTGTCGGGCGTCAGTTCTACCACGTCGGTGCCGTGAACCTGATTCAGCCAGCCGATGTTGCTGGCCGCCAGGCCAGTGAAGTCCGCCAGTATCTGGCGGTTTCGGGCGACGTGGTCGGGGTCGTCACCCACGTGAACGCCAAGATTCAGGCTGTCCCAGGGTGGCTGGCTGGCCCCGCCTTTGCGGGTGGTGCTCAGCGCCCGGATGCGGTCGGGCGCTGGCCAGCCAGGGCGCAGGGTGTCCTGCTCAGAAATCATTGTCTTCCAGTTCCCTCGCGTGTTTGCGTAGGGCTTCGATGAGCTCAACCATGTCTTCCGGCAGCGGCACTTCCCAGCTGAGGGTTTCACCGGTTTCCGGGTGTTGCAGGGTAAGCTTGCGGGCGTGCAGGGCTTGCCGGTGGAACGCGGCCAGGGCCAGCCGGAGTTCTTCGGTGGTGCCTTTGGGCAGGCGCAGTCGGCCGCCATAGACTGGGTCCCCCACCAAGGGGTGGCGCACGTGGGTCATATGGACCCGGATCTGGTGGGTTCGGCCGCTTTCGAGTTTACAGTGAATATGGGTGTGGGCGGCAAAGCGTTCGATCAGGCGGTAATGGGTGATCGCCGGTTTGCCGGACGACACCACCGCCATGCGCTTGCGATCCTGCGGGTGCCGACCGATGGGGGCCTCTACCGTGGCGCCGCCGGTGAGAGAACCCACCACTACCGCTTCGTATTCCCGGCCCATGGTGCGGGTTTGCAACTGGCCCACCAGGGAGGTGTGGGCAATCAGACTGCGTGCCACCACCATGATGCCGGAGGTGTCCTTGTCCAGGCGGTGGACGATGCCTGCTCGCGGCAGGTTTTCCACTTCCGGGGCGTGGTTCAGCAGGGCATTGACCAGGGTACCATCAGCATGACCGGCGGCCGGGTGCACCACCAGGCCAGCGGGTTTGTTGATGACCAGCAGATGTTCGTCTTCGTAGACAACATCCAGTGTGATCGGCTCAGCTTGCCAGGTAACCTGAACTTCCGGCTCGGCGTCCACTTCCAGCACGTCATCCAGGATCACCTTGTCTCTGGGCTTGCGGGTTGTGCCGTTCACGGTCAGAGCCCCGCTCTTGATCCACGACTGCAGGCGTGAGCGGGAGTGCTCGGGCATCAGCTCAGCGGCGGCCTGATCCAGGCGTTTGTCACTGAGTTCAGGGGGGACCGTAAAGCGGCCGGTAATTCGGTTATCGGAAGACATTCAGCCTCGTTTCGCCAGTTTCAGGAGAGCGACAGATGCCACCCAAGCGGTGGCGATGTTACCTTTCGGTCAGATTGTGTCATGAACATCCGGTAAACACTGCACATAGGCAGGCTTCCCCGTTACAATGGCCAATCGACTCAAAGTTTGACCATTATACGGGATTCCGGCATGAGATCAGTTGTTCGATTACTGCTACTTTCCACAATCATTGCGTTGGCCGCTGGCTGCGCCTCCCAGAAAGACGTGGAAGTGCTGCCGGAAAAAACCTATTACGACAACGCCCGCCAGGCCATGAACTCCGGCAACTTCAACGAAGCCGAGCAGAATCTGGACGCGCTGGAAACCTACTACCCCTTTGGCCGATATGCGGAACAGGCCCAGCTTGATTTGATTTATGCCCGTTACCAGAACCTGGATCTTGAGGGCTCCCGGGCCGCCGCCGACCGGTTCATACGCCTGAACCCGCAAAGCGACCATCTGGACTATGCACTGTATATGCGCGGCCTGGCCTCCTACAACCTGGACATTGGCCTCGCAGCCCGGTACTTCGCGATCGATGTCGCAGCCCGTAACCCGGGTGAACAGCTGCAGGCGTTCCGGGATTTCTCGCAGTTACTGAACCGATTTCCAGACAGTGAGTACGCCCCGGATGCACGGCAGCGGATGATTGCGGTGCGCAACCGGATGGCCGAACTGGAACTGCACGCGGCCCGCTACTACATCACACGGGAAGCCTATATCGCCGCCAACAATCGCGCTCGCTACGTGGTAGAAAACTACCCGTCATCACCGGCGGTTGAAGAAGCCCTGATCTTACTGGCCGATACTTTCCGGTTTATGGACATCAAAAAAGGTGCCAGCGATGCCATCGCCACCCTGCGCCAGAACTTCCCGAACAGCGAAGCCTTTGATGAAAAGGGCGAGTTCCAGTCTGACCGGCTGCGGCGCCAGAACCGCTCTCTCACCAATGTGGTGACCTTTGGTCTGATCGGCGACGAGTAGGCGATTGCTTCAAATGAAAGGGCCGGATGAGGTGATCATCCGGCCCTTTTTTTATTGGCCTGACCCGCCAGCTCAGTGACCAATTTTCCAGCCATTGGTGATCGGATAACGACGATCCTTGCCAAACCCCCTTTCGGTGATCCGTACTCCGATGGGTGCCTGCCGCCGCTTGTACTCGTTAATATCAACCAACCGGGTGACACGCTCCACATCCGCTCGCTCAAACCCTTCGGCCACAATCGCTTCGGCACTGTAGTCCCGCTCCACATACAGGTGCAGGATCTGATCAAGAATGTCGTAACCGGGCAGGTTATCCTCGTCTTTCTGGTCCGGCGCCAGCTCGGCCGAGGGCGGGCGGGTAATCACCCGCTCCGGAATCACTGGCGACAGCGTGTTGCGGTAACGCGCCAAGCGAAACACCAGCGTTTTTGGCACGTCTTTGAGCACATCAAAGCCGCCAGCCATATCGCCATACAAGGTGGAGTAGCCCACCGCCATTTCACTTTTATTGCCCGTCGTGAGGACCATCGAGCCGAACTTGTTGGACAAGGCCATCAGCAATACCCCGCGCAGGCGCGCCTGCAGGTTTTCTTCGGTGGTATCCGGCTTGGTGCCTTCAAACGGTTGAGCGAGGGTGGCCATAAAGCTGTCGTACATGGGCTCGATGGAGAACACATCATAGTGGACCTCGAGTGCCGACGCCTGAGCCTCGGCATCTTCGAGGCTGGCACTGGAGGTGTAGCGGAACGGCATCATCACCGCCCGCACCCGCTCTTTACCCAGGGCATCCACCGCCACCGCCAGAGTCACCGCAGAATCGATCCCCCCTGACAGACCCAGCACCACCGACTTGAAGCCGTTCTTGTTCACATAATCCCGCACGCCGGTCACCAGCGCGTTGTAGACATTCGTCTCGAGCGACGGCTCCTCTGGCAATGGCGCTGAGACCGGCTGGCAGTGGTGCTCACAGAGGAAATCCACCGGGAACAGGCCATCGGTGAACTGGGGAATTTCCACCGCCAGCGTACCGGCGTGGTCATACACCATAGAGCCGCCATCAAAGACCAGCTCATCCTGACCACCCACCAGGTTCACGTAGACAATGCTGACCCGGTTCTCCGATGCCTTGCGCTGCAGCAATGCCTTGCGGCGAGCCTGTTTGTCGATATCGTACGGCGAGGCATTCAGGTTCAGAATCAGCTGTGCCCCTGCTCCTGCGGCATCCTCTAACGGGCCGTCTTTCCAGAGATCCTCGCACACGGTGATGCCCACCGGCACCCCTTTGATATCGACAACCAGGCTGTCGCGCCCTTCCGCAAAATACCGCTTCTCATCAAACACCTGATAGTTAGGTGGGCAGCGCTTGAAGTAAACGCCCCGGGTGTGACCGCCTTCGATCACCACGGCGGTGTTGTACAGCAGCCCGTCGGCGCGCAGCGGCGTACCAATGACGATGGCCGGCACCAACTCGGCTTGCTTCAGCCGCTGCAAGGCTTCCTCTACTCTCAGGTCAAGACTCGGCCGTAGCAGCAAATCTTCAGGAGGGTAGCCGGTCAGGCACAATTCCGGAAACACGACCAGGTCCGCCTGGTGCTGCTCATGGGCCTCCCGGCTTGCCTGGATAATCAGCTCGGTATTACCGGGAATATCCCCCACCAAAAAGTCCAGTTGGGCCATCACCACCCGCAGCTTGCGAGCAGGGGCTGATTCCGCGGAGGTTTTACCGGGTACCGTCATGCGCTAGGCTCCTGTAACTTGTTGCCGTTAAAAGGCTATTATAACCCTGCAAGCACCGGGATTTCTCCTGACAGACGGCAGATAACCATACTCATGGCAGCAGATTCACCTACAGCACCGCTCTCACCGTCGACGCTCGGCCCTGTGGCACAGCGCCAGCAGGCCCGATTATTCCGCATCTACAACCAGTACCGGTTGGTGATCAGCCTGATGCTGGTGGGCTTGTTGTTTGTCGACCCTTTCACGGCAGACACCAAATTTCGCTGGCTGGAATACTATCAGGCGGGCGTGATCTCCTACCTGGCGATTAATGCCTTTATTGCTCTAACCATGCTCGCCGGCTTTCAGCCCCGGCAACGTCACATCACTCTGTCCATATTGCTCGACATTCTGATGATGCATGGCCTGTTACTGGCCAGTACCGGCATCACCAATGGCCTTGCCAATCTGGTGATCGTGTCGGTCGCCGCAGGCAACATCCTGACGCCTAGCAGGATGGGCACCTTCTATGCGGCCCTGGCGGCTATCTGCTCACTGAGCATTTCCGGCTGGGCGGCACTGGCCATCAACGAATCGGCCGACGACATCGTGCGTGCAGGCTCTTTGGGCATTCTCTATTTTGCCGCAGCGTTCATCCTGCAAGGTATCTCCCGCCGGATGATCCGCAGCGAGGCTCTGGCCTCCAGTCGCGCCAAAAGCATTGTCGAACTCGAACAGATCAACCAGCAGATCATTCAGCGCATGCGCACCGGCATTCTGGTACTGGATCGTTTTGGTCAGATCCGCCTGGCCAACGCAGCCGCTGAAGAACTGTTGTTCGGCGCGGCGGTCGACGAAGCTGCCCCGAAACACAGCCCACGCCTGCTGCCCTGGCCACTTAAACAAGGCCTCACCTCCTGGCTGAAAAACCCGATCATGCGCATTGAACCGTTTCAGGCTTCATCCACCTCGCCGTTGCTGCAAGCCAACTTTACCCAACTGGACCAGGAACGGGGCGATCAGATCCTGGTGTTCATTGAAGACATGAGCAAGGTGACCCAGCAAGCCCAGCAGATGAAGCTTGCCTCGCTGGGGCGACTGACGGCCGGCATTGCCCACGAGATCCGTAACCCTTTGGGCGCAATCAGCCATGCCGCCCAGCTGATGGAAGAATCGCCCAACCTGGACCAGGGCGACCGGCAGATGCTGGAAATCATCCGTCGGCATTCGAAACGGGTGAACGGCATTATTGAAAACGTGCTCGATTTGTCCAGGCGCAGGGCCGCCAACTCGGAACTGGTGGATGTCAGGCACTGGCTTGCGGAATTTCAGAGCGAGTTTCAGCAAACCCAGGACAACGGCACCAAGGCCAACATCGAACTGTCGACCGGGGCCGACATTCCCCCTGCCCGATTCGACAAAAGCCAGATTGAGCAGGTTATGGTCAATCTTTGTGACAACGGTTTGCGCTACAGCAAACAGCAGACCGGGCAAAACAGGATAGAATTGATTGCGGGTGCCACTGCAGACGGAAAGCGTGCTTACGTGGACGTCCGGGATTTTGGCCCCGGCATTACCGCGGATAACCGTAACTCGGTGTTCGAGCCTTTTTACACTACCGACAAAAGCGGCACCGGGCTTGGCCTTTATCTGGCAAGAGAACTGTGTGAAGCCAATCAGGCTCACCTGTCGCTGATAGAAAATGATGAACCGGGCTGTCGCTTCCGCATTACCTTCGCTCACCCGGGACGAATGATATAAAGCAAACACTGGCCATCGGGCGTTTTCAATTCAACAGGGAACCGAAGACTGATAATGACGAATCAAACAGCGCTGATTGTTGATGACGAACCGGATATCCGGGACTTACTGGAAATCACCCTCACCCGGATGGGAATCACCACTTATACAGCACCAGACCTGACCACCGCGCGGTCGTTACTGGAACGGCACAAGCCACAACTGTGCCTGACCGACATGAACCTGCCAGACGGTAACGGCATTGAGCTGGTGCACTGGATTCAACAAAACACGCCCTGCACACCGGTCGCCGTGATCACCGCCTATGGCAACATGGACACCGCGATCGAGTCCCTCAAGGCCGGCGCCTTTGATTTCGTCTCCAAACCGGTAGAACTGCCCCGGCTGCGGGAACTGGTGAACAGCGCCCTGAAATTATCAGAACCCAACATTCAAACAGCTGCCGAAGCCGACGAGCCGGGGCTGTTGCTGGGCGAATCACCGGAACTCCGCAAACTCCGCAACCAAACCCGAAAGCTGGCCCGCAGCCAGGCACCGGTGTTTATCAGCGGTGAGTCTGGCAGCGGTAAAGAGCTGGTCGCACGGATGATTCACCTGCAGGGTCCCCGGTCTGATGGTCCGTTCGTCGCGGTCAACTGTGGTGCCATTCCTTCTGAACTGATGGAAAGCGAATTCTTCGGCCACAAAAAGGGCAGCTTTACCGGCGCCGTCGAGAACAAGGACGGCCTGTTCCGCAGCGCCGACGGGGGCACGCTGTTCCTGGACGAAGTCGCCGACCTGCCGCTGGCGATGCAGGTGAAGCTGCTGCGCGCCATTCAGGAAAAAGCCGTGCGCCCGGTAGGCGACACTAAAGAAATCTCCGTCGACATCCGCGTACTGAGTGCAACTCACAAAAATCTGCCGGAACTGGTGCAGGACGGCAGCTTCCGCCAGGATCTGTTCTACCGGATTAACGTGATCGAACTGGCGGTACCGCCGCTGCGGGAGCGCGCCAGCGACATCCCGCTATTGGCCGATCACATCCTGCAAAGAATCGCCAAGGAGTACGAATGCGACCCTGCTCGACTGACCGCCGCTGCGATTGAGCGCCTGCAGGGTTATGACTTTCCCGGTAACGTGCGGGAGCTGGAGAACATACTGGAGCGGGCCTTCACGCTTTGTGATGAAGATTTGATTGATGCCGGCGACCTGCATCTGGGTGGCGGGGCCGTGCCTGGTGGTTCTTTAGCGACAGCGCTGGGCAGCTCTGATGTGCAACAAACTGCCGCCGTGCCAGAGGGTGAGATTGATCTGGAAGGCTATCTTGAGAGTATCGAGCGACAGGCTATTGAAAAAGCGCTCGAGGCTACGCGGTGGAATAAAACAGCGGCGGCGAAGAGGCTGGGGATCAGTTTTCGGGCGTTGCGGTATCGATTGAAGAAATTGGGGATGGAGTGAGAAATCTCTTACAAGAATCCCCGAAATATCTTCTAAACCTGAACCATCACTTCACTTAATCTTTTCCTCGACAAAAATGACAAGGTTTTCAGGATGAAAACCAACAGGAGCATCAGGGATGATCAAGTCAAAGGATCAACTTGGCGTTAGCCTCGTTGAGTTGGTTATATGTGTTGTTATCATTGCCATTATCGCCTCCAGCGCACTCCCCTCGCTACGTGGGCTTCTTGATGACGGCCAGCGGCGCGCAGTTATCAACGACACGCTCGGCTTCATGGCACTTGGACGGCAAGAATCGGTTATCAACGGGTCACTTGTCACCTTGTGTCCGCTCGACGACGACAAACTTTGTAGCCGAGACTGGTCTCGCGACCTGACCCTCTTTAAAGATCCTGGCAATCACCGTCGAATAACCGATGACGAACAGATCATCAGAGTGCTGCCACCGCCCAAACTCGGATTTCTGAAAGTCGCTTCGCTCAGCAGAAGTTACTTTCAATACCGACCAGACGGCATGATCTACAGTGATCTAGGAAATGTAACCTGGTGTCCAGACGACAGAGACGCATCGAAAGCCGCTCATATCGTGGTACGCAAGGGGGGCAGCATCCGGCTAGCCAAGGACTCCAACGGCGATGGTATTCCGGAGAAGTCCAATGGCGACCCCGTCAGTTGCGACTAAGACAAATGCCATTGCTTACCAACAGTCTGGAACGTCAGCCCCGCCTTTTTTCGCCTCTTTCTTGCCGGTGTGATCAAGAGTTAGCGTTCCGCATTTGTCATCTGCCTGAGCCCCGGCCGGCGCCGCCTGTAAAGTGAAAGCGTTTTTCTGCACACCGGTCAGCGAAAGATCGTACATCTTCGTGCCCGACTCTGGAGATCTGGCCAAAGGGAGCGTTGGCGCATTGCCATCATCCCTATAGTCGTAGTTTTGCTGAAGATATTTTCTCTCCATCCATTGCGCAAGCCTCATCAAATCTGCCTGGGCATTGGTGCGATGTGTAGCCATTACATTATTGCGATACGAGGGATATGCAATCGCGGCAATGATACCAATGATGGCGACCACGATCATTAACTCGATCAACGTAAAACCGGAATTTCGCGTTCGATGATTCACAGTATCAATCCTCATTCGGTTATCTCACGCCAGCCTTTACGGCCCAGCCCGATAATCAGCTCTGGTAACCCAACAAATTGGGCGCCGCCAGCACCACTATTAAATGCCAGAAGGTTACCCCATACCGACAACTGGGACGGGGGAGTGTTAACTTTAAAGCCAGTGGCGTTCTCAGTACTGTTTTCAAACGCCGGGAAGCCCGGAGTTGTATTCTCGGCGCGGAGAATCTCAAAGCCCATGACCCAACCGTCGCCACCACCAAGACAGGGATTTCCACCCGGAATCAGGGTGTTAACGTAAACATACTCGCCTCGAATAATGGGATAGTTCACCACTCTTTCCCCAGTGCTCGGTAGTTTTGAGTACCAGCCACGCTTGACGTCATAATCCACACGATTCTCTGAGGCCACCCGAATGGTCCGGTCGACGCCGTCGATGGTCCCAGCCTGTTGTGTTACAGGAAGGTCTACCAATCTGTCTATGGTGATTGGTAGTGCACCCGCATCAGAAGTTTCGTGGACTGCGTAGAAATACTGGTCATCATTGTTCGAGTGGTCACCAGTCTCAAGATACTTCCCGGTACCGAACAGAATCATCAGATCCGGATCTTTACCGGTATCCATCGACAAAGCTACTGCTGGCGCTGAAGTGATCGGCTGGGCAGCTTTGAAATAAGGACTATTCTGTCCCAACTCTGTGTAGGCCGACTTCATGGTGCCTTCGTCGTTTTCAGCCACCCAAAGATTACCATCCAGGTCACCTGCATAAACGCGATCAACCAGATAATTTGCATTCACATTATCAATCAGCGTAAGCGGCGACAGTCCCGTTCCCCCAGATTTGAACTCGAAATACATATAATCATTGTTGTCCCAAGTTCCATCCAGGCCGCCTTCCAGGTCCAGCATGAAGAAACCTGTTGAGCCAGAGTTGTAACCTGAGGACACAAAAACCGTCCACCGAATGTTACCATCCGGCCATTCCATCTGGGCAATTTCAGGTGGCTCAACAAGATAACCGAGTTTTTCATGGGTAAACTCCCAGAGAACCTGCTGCCCGGCGTTAGCCTCGCTAAAATCGTCTGGGTTAGTCACGTCCAGAGCAAAGATTCCCTTGGCACCTGCGCGACTGCCGCCAATAAGAACTGTTCTCCAGTCCCGAGTATTATCCACATTCCCGTTAGCCCGACGCCCCCGGGTATGAACGTCAACCACTTCCAGGTTCAGGTCTACGTAGAACCGGTGCGAGAAGCCCGGCTTGGTGAGATAGTGAAGGCCTTCTTCGTCGGCGGTCGAAGCTATGAAAGAAGGCACATAAGCCAGCACTTCATCTCCGCCACCGTCTGCTAGCGATGTGGCTTTAAAACCGTGCAACATGCCATCGTTAGCGCCAACATAAACAACCGGGGTACGTTCAAGATTGGAATTCCGGAAGATAGAGTACTTACCATCGCCGAAGGTGTCGTTATTCGGCCAGAAGGAGTCTGGCACTCCTACATAGCGGGGCGTGGAGTTAACAATCGTGCCCAGCAGGTGTTGCCTCTGCCGAAAATATTTGCCATCCCCTTCATTTTCAGACTCCAAGGTCTCACGCTTCTTCCCGCGAAGGTATTCAAGCCGCTTTTCGCCCAGAGAAGGCGTGCCGGTGTTCAGATCATTTTTCTGAGCGTTTGACAAAGACCCCCAGCGGAAAGGTTGCCCCTGGCTGCCATCGTAGGTGAGAATTTTCCTGTTATCGGGCACGGCCGCATTTAGCCGGGCCCGGGCTGACCAACCTTCGTTATCTTCATCCTCGGCAATCTCTGGACGACCATCCGAGCCCGACTCCAGCGTGATCGCTTCCAGATCCCCGGTCCAGCCATTGGGCTCAAAGTAACTCGAGAACACCAGGGCATTTTCTGCCTCAATTGATGCTACGTTGAAGTCAACGCCCGTGGCTGAGCCCGCGTTACCCAGAAACTGATCCAGCAGACCTTCCAACTGGCTTCTGAAAGTTCCCGGGTCTCCAGCGCTAAAAAAATCGCCACGCCCGTTCATGGAAGCATGAAGGAGGTCGTTAATTTTATTTTCATTAGTACTGCCACCCCACCAATCCACACCGGTGCCGTTTAAGGCAGCTGACACTGCATCATCCCGAGACACAGTGCCTTCTACACCAAAGCCGATGCCATAGGTCATCATATGCTGCCAGAAGGCGGGATTTCCTACCGTCTTCCGAACATCCGAATCATTACCACCAGTAACCGCACTGATGGTTGGTACATAGTTATCGATGTCTGTGCGTAGATCCCGTTTCCAATAGTGGGCAGCAATATCCGCGAGAGTAACACGACTGGTAACAGTGTCGCTGAAAGGCGATTCAGCCTTGTACTGCCCAGTGTCACCGGTATCGTTTGTAATTACCGGCCCATCAACGTTATCCGCGTTAATGCTCAGGTCCGGATCGTAACTAGTACCGGTATTGTAGTAACCGTCAGTCATCAGCATGGTCGCAGAGATGCGACATTCTCTTGCTGGATTTGCTGAACTTTTCGAAGAACCAGGATCATCCAGCCAAGCCCTTTCGCTCTTCTCAAAATACTGGCCAGCACCCTCCAGGGCACGCTGTGAGGGCGTCGCACCGGTTGAACTTACGCCATATAGCCAATTGATGAAGTTGGCACGGACTGAATCAAAAGAACGAACGCCATTAGTCACCGCCCGAACATTGGCGGCATCGTCAACTGTATTCCGCCCCTGGTTAATTTGCCCCCATCCAAGGCGAAAGTCTGTGCTGAGATCCTGATTAGCAAAAACAGTGCCAATACCCGCTTTCGCAGCCATCTCCCGGGTGCGATAATACGAAAACCAATTCGCAAAGTTTTGGTGTTCAGATGCAGCTACAACCACCTTGGTATAACACGAGTCCTGATAGGGATCACTCTCACAACCCCCTGCATTATTGAACCTATAATAAAAAGCTGGCTCGCTATTTGCGTTGTGGCTTACCGCAAAGCCCCGATTAAAATTTTGCTTGTAAAAGAAGTCATCCATTACCGCACGGTAATTATTCGACAAGTTCACCCTGTTCGCATCCGAGTTGTAGCCATTGACGGATGCGTTAGTGAAACTGGCATTCGGAAAACTCGCTCCATTAGCGGCCAATGGGGGCGCGTAGGTTACGCTTGGATTAAAGTAGAGTTTATTCAAATGGCTCGAGGCTAGAAACTGTCTGCCATTATTGGTGTAGTAGTAACAAAGCGGCATGCCACCATACGTGCCATTGTTTCCACAATTACTACCGTATCCTCCGATATCGAAATGCTCATCCAGGTCATCGGGCATAAACCCCCATCTCATAGAGCCGGAATCATCCAAGATGAACAGAAGGTTGGGATCGACCCCTCCACCCGCTGCCAACGGTTTTTGTGCGAAATTAACGTCACCCCAGCCAGCTGCAGGGAGCACCAAAGCCATGCCAACGGCCAGAATATTTAGCTTGAGTTGTCTGAACATAGCTGACGCCCTCATTCTTCAGTGCCAACGTTTTTGGCACTGATAAAATAGTAACTTTCAATAATCTTGCGGCTTTGATCCGACGGTCCCTTGGCCATCACCACAATCCGCATAGATTCTGCGCTCCCCATGATGTCTGACTGTCCCGACCCGGCAGCACCACCGCCGCCTGCCTGATCGCCCGAGCCTTCAAAGTTCAGATTCCGGAGCGAATCGCCAGTACCACCTTTGCTCTGCTCCTGTTTCAACTTGACGGGGCCTCGATATTCAATGAAGTATTCTGGCGTTAACCCCTCCACCGTCGGCGCCTCCGCAACTTTCGCTGAGCCCCAGGTGTTTGCTGACAAAGCAGGTGGCGCCTCGCCAGTGTCATACCAGCCGTTGTTGTTTGCATTAAAGCCCGCCAAAGAAGTCAGGTCACTCAAATCCTTCTCCAGCCCCCTCAACGCTGCCTCTGCAGCTTCCAGGGCGATCACACCTTCCCGTGCGGAGTTAGACATTCGTTCCTGCATAATTGAATTCTGCATCGATGATGTCGCCAACAGGGACAAAACCAACAGAATCACCAACGACATCAGCAGGGCAGAGCCCCTTTCTTTAAAGTTCATGGTGTGTCCCCACATCAGCTCGACTTGTTACGCACATTGGCCGTAAAGGAATAGACTCTGTACATACGTTTGTCCTGAGCGTCATAGGTGTTGCCTAAGGAACAGTCCGCCCAAGAAGGAAAGCAAACACTAGCGTTATCGTCGTAGAGGTTATCCGCGCCTCCCCGGACCAATAAACTGACCCGGATAGCACGTACACTACCCCAATCAGAGTCACTCACGCTTTCAGCATCCTCCCAGCGGTTGACCGGTGCATCCCGATTCCCCGAAAGACCGTAGCGAATCTGTAGATCTTCAACGCCTTCAACCATCTCATGCGTTCTGACCAAACCATTTACGCGCTCTTGCATTATCAGAGCCCTGCCCCCGGTGGTGGCGCTTTCTCCGATGAAATAAGTACGCTCGAACGGTTTCAGAATCTGCGCGCCTTCACCGTAATTATTCGACAAACAGTTGTTTCCGGCACCGTCATTACCAGTGTTGGAACAGATATTGTTATCAAAGTTATTTCCAGGGGCCTGGCTACCGCCACTGTTGGTCACCAACGTCACTTCCATGTCCCCATCATCGCCGTTGATGTTGGTAATTTGAACAACGTCCGTTCCTTGGCAATCGGTTATGGCAATAACATCGCCTGTGCTGAGAAAGCTACTGGGGCCGAGCCCGTCACGACTACCCACTTGCGCAGACGCCGCGGTAGGTGGCGCCGTGGCAACAATTTCCATCCCCCCGCCATCCAGGCCGTTAAAGTAGATGAAGTCCGTACCGTTCACGGCGCTAGCTGGCCGCCGACTGGCCTCAGAACTAACCGAAGTCGACATATCCCAGCTGAACGCGTCCCAATCCTCATCCTCTTCTGTAATGTCCAAATTGCTGGTGAAATTTTGAGAGTTGCAACCAAAATACCCCGCGTTGCGCGCTTCACGAGCAAGCATATCCGAGGCAATCCGTCCGTACTCCTGGGTACGCGACACCGCTTCAGACATGCGGAAAGCCTGACTGTTTGATGTGAAAATCTGAACCAATCCAATGGTCAAAAGCGATCCCAACAGCAAGGCGATCATCAGCTCTATGATCGACAGACCGCTCTGTGTTCTGGGCCGAAAATTAGGAAGGGTCATAGTGCGTACCTCACCAGCAGCGAAAAGGAGTTTTTATACATCGAATTTTCACTTTGCTCACCATTCGCCTCTTCCACACCGTCCCATACCGTCTGCCTTGACTCCCAGGTCACCGTAATCCTTACATCCTGATCAGCTATAACAGACTCTACTTTTGCCGTCGCCTCATCTCCGAGGCTTTTCTCTACCGCAGTTTCCCACGCTAACCTTTCGGCCGCTGACGGCAAGCCTCTATTTGAACGCACCTCATCCGCCATGGTCTGGACATGTAAAACCGCAATTGAGCGCTGATCAGCACCCTGCGTCTGCTGCATTGAGATCGTCTGCATGCCGGCCACGCCCAACAAACCGACCGCCAGAACTAACAAGGCAACCAACACTTCGATCATGGTTATGCCGCTTTGCTTCGATGTCATACTGATCACCTTCATGTAGTTCGAACGGCCGCCGTCACTACCGACATCAGGAACACGCCGGTTCCGTCTGAGACCGATTCGCCTGTCCGCCCCGATTGATTACGATATCTACCCCAGGTTTCCCGTTACCAGGACAGACCCTGAACTCAGTAGGGTCAAAATCCCTCTTCTCGCCGTTACCCCTGAATACAGGAATCTCTCCGTTGATCATTGTCAGAGTTACTGAACCGGGCATTGGATCCGCTGCACGTAAAATCTGCGGATCAACTTCACCCAATTGCCGCTCCAGAAGCACCTCAAGCCCATTTTGTAAATCCCCGTTCATCGCCCGCAAAGCAACTGGCTCACCCCGTCGAACGGCTTCGGAGCGGGCATAGTTAAGCAAGCCCAGCACATTATTTGTGGTGGAGGTAAAACGGTTGGATTCAATCAATGACCTGAACCCAGGAACTGCAATCGTGGCAATAATTGCGATCAGCGCAACCACAACCATCAATTCGATCAGCGTGAATCCGGAATGCTTTGGCTTCATGCCCTGAGCCTCTCTGGTTTATTTCAATATTTAGATTACTTGAAGGTCGGACGCCAAAGAACATCGATTCGACGAACGGTTTTCGGATGGGTACCAGCGGTACTTAATGATGCAGAACGTGAGGCAGCTCTCGTTCCGCCGTCACCTGATAGACGACCCGCCACACTCAGTGGAGCTTAAACAGGCCTTAGAGTCCAAACCGTAGATAGCTAGACATTCACCACATCAATCCGCAACTCCCTAGGCATAGAGAACACAATATTCTCTTCCCTGCCTGATACTTCCTGCGGCTCTTGTCCACCCAGATCTTTCAGGCGGCTGATCACATCCGCCACCAACACCTCAGGAGCAGACGCACCAGCGGTCACGCCCACGGCCTGTTTGCCATCGAGCCATTTTGGGTCAATCTGGGCGGCTTCGTCGATCAGGTAGGCGGGGGTGCCCATGCGCTCGGCCAGCTCGCGCAGGCGGTTGGAGTTGGAGCTGTTGGGGGAGCCGACCACGAGCATCAGGTCGCAGTCGCCGGCCAGTTGCTTGACAGCGTCCTGGCGGTTCTGGGTGGCGTAGCATATGTCGTCTTTGCGGGGGCCTTCGATTTGCGGGAATTTGGCACGCAAGGCGTCGATGACCCGGGCGGTGTCGTCCATGGACAGCGTGGTCTGGGTAACGTAGGCCAGCTGGCTAGGGTCTTTCACTTCGAGGGTTTGCACGTCGGCTTCGTCTTCGACCAGGTAAATGTCGCCGCCATTGCTGTGGTCGTACTGACCCATGGTGCCTTCAACTTCCGGGTGGCCGTGGTGGCCGATGAGGATGCACTCACGGCCATCGCGGCTGTAACGCATCACTTCCATGTGCACTTTGGTGACCAGTGGGCAGGTGGCGTCAAACACTTTCAGGCCGCGGCGAGCGGCTTCGCTCTGGACCGCCTGGGAAACGCCGTGGGCGCTGAAGATTACCAGGGTGTCGTCTGGCACTTCGTCCAACTCGTCGACAAAAATCGCGCCTCGGTTGCGCAGGTTGTCTACCACGAACTTGTTGTGAACCACTTCGTGACGCACGTAGATGGGCGCGCCGAATACGTCCAGCGCCCGGTTGACGATTTCGATGGCGCGATCAACGCCGGCGCAGAAGCCACGAGGATTAGCGAGTCGGATTTGCATAGTCAGTGAGTCGGCCCAACTGGTTCAACGTCAATTATTTTTACTTCGAAAGTCAGTGTACGCCCTGCCAGCGGGTGGTTGAAGTCCACCTCGACTTCGTCACCTTCCACGCGATGGATCACGCCGGGCAGTTCCTGCTGTCGGGCATCCGCGAAGGAAATAACCACCCCCTTCTCCAACACCATGTCCGCGCTGAATTCATGGCGCTTGAAGGTCTGCAGGTTGTTGGGGTTGCGCTGGCCAAAGGCTTTTTCCGGCGGCACTTCAAAGGTTTGATGATCGCCGGCTTTCAGGCCCATAAGGTAGGCCTCAAAGCTCTCCGGCAGGTTTTCGTCACCGATTTCCAGGGTGGCCGGCTCTTTGTCGAAGGTACTGTCGACGGTTTCGCCGTCTTCAAACTTCAAAGAGAAGTGGAGGGTTACCCGGGTGCCCTTGTCGATTGGCAGTTCTTTCATAGCAATCAGTTACTCCGGTTGGCATCACCGCTGTCGTCAGCGGGTTTGCGAAATGCGTCAAGGATCATCATGGCGGCACCGATGGTAATGGCGGTGTCGGCCAGGTTGAACGCGGGAAAATGCCAGTTCTGCCAGTAAAAATGCAGAAAGTCCACCACATAGCCGTGCACGACCCGGTCATAAACGTTGCCCAGCGCGCCTCCGAGAATCAGTACGATGGCGATGGCGGTCCAGGTTTCGTGGCTCTGGAGTTTTTTAAGCCAGCCGATCAGTACCACGCTGACTACCAAGGCCAGAGTTACGAAGAACCAGCGCTGCCAGCCGGCCGCATCCGCCAGAAAACTGAAGGCGGCGCCGGTGTTATGCAGCAGTGTCAAATTGAAGCTGGGCAGCACCGGTACCGGGTTGCCGTAAGTGAGCATGGCGGTGGCGGCAGCTTTGGTGCCCAGGTCGAGCACGACCACCAGCACCGCCAGCCACAGCCATTTCAGCTTGCTGCCTGCCCCGCTCTCAGCCATCACCGCGTCCATCAGGCGTAGGCACGGGTTTCACCCGGGCCTTCCACGTTGGTGACGCAGCGGCCGCACAGGTCGCTGTGGCCGTTGTGCTGGCCAACGTCCTCGCGGTGGTGCCAGCAGCGTTCGCACTTGGCGTAAGTAGCCGGGGTGACCTTCACCAACAGGCCTTCCAGGTTAGTTTGCTCGGCGCCATCGGCCTCGCTCACCGGCTTCACTGTGGCTTCCGAGGTGATCAGCACAAAGCGCAACTCCTCACCCAAATAGGTCAGGCGTTCAGCCATGCTGCCTTCGCAGTACAAGGTCACTTCGGCACTCAGGGAGCCTTTGATGTCACCGCGGGCGCGAACATCTTCCAGGCACTTGTTGACGGCTTCTTTGACGCTGTAAATCTCGCGCCAGTAGTCGCGGCCCAGCTCAGAATCGTCCGGCAGCGCGCTAAGGCCTTCGTACCAGGTTTCATAGAACACGGTGTCGCCGCGCTTGCCCGGCAGCTCCTGCCAGATTTCGTCGGCGGTGAAGCTGAGGATCGGGGCAATCCAGCGCACCAGAGCTTCCGCCACATGGTAAAGCGCGGTCTGGCAGGAACGACGCGCCAGGCTGTCGGCCTGAGTGGTGTACTGGCGGTCCTTGATGATATCCAGATAGAAGCCGCCCAAGGTCGCTTCGCAGAAGCTGTACACCTTCTGGTAAATGCGCAGGAAGGCATAATTGTTGTAGTCTTCGTGCAGCTCGTTCTGCAGCTGCAGGGCCTTGTCGACCATCCAGCGGTCCAAGGCGATCATGTCTTCCGGCGCCACCGTGTGCTGCTCCGGATCAAAACCGGTCAGGTTGCTGAGCAGGAAGCGGGCGGTGTTGCGGATCCGGCGATAGCCGTCTGCGGTCTGGCGCAAGATGTCCTTAGACACCGTCATCTCGCCGCTGTAATCGGTGGCGGAGACCCACAGGCGCAGGATGTCGGCACCCAGCTCGTTCATGACTTCCTGGGGCGCAATGACGTTGCCCATGGACTTGGACATCTTGTGGCCCCTGCCGTCCACGGTGAAGCCGTGGGTCAGCACCTGCTTGTACGGGGCCACGCCGTTCATGGCGATGGAGGTTTTCAGGGACGACTGGAACCAGCCACGGTGCTGATCGGAACCTTCCAGGTACAGGTCGGCCGGGAACTGGCCCAGTTCCGGGCGCTGGCGCAGTACGGTTTCATGAGTGACACCGGAATCCAGCCACACATCCAGGGTATCGAGCACTTTTTCGTACTGATCGGCATCAGCGCCCAGCAGTTCGTTCTGGTCGAGTTCGTACCAGGCGTCGATGCCGCCAATCTCGATGGCCTGGGCCACTTTCTCGATCAGCTCCTGGGTGTTCGGGTGCAGATCCTGGGTTTCCTTATGGATAAACAGGGTGATCGGCACGCCCCAGGTGCGTTGACGGGAGATACACCAGTCCGGGCTCTGCTGGAACATGGCTTCGATGCGGTTCTGGCCCCAGCTGGGCACCCAGCGAACGCCCTTGATGGCTTCCAGGGCGTCAGCGCGCAGGTTAAGCTTGTCCATGCTGATGAACCACTGCGGCGTGGCACGGTATATCAGCGGGGTTTTGGTACGCCAGCAGTGCGGGTAGCTGTGCCGGAACTTTTCGGCTTTCACCAGCTTGCCTTCACGTTCCAGCGCAGAACATACGGGCTCGTCGGCTTTGTACACGTGCACACCGGCAAATTCACCGGCCGCCTCGGTGTAAGTACCATCAGCCTTTACCAGGTTGATCGTGCCAATACCGTAGGCCTTGCCCACGTCAAAATCTTCCATGCCATGGTCGGGCGCGGTGTGAACGGCGCCGGTGCCGGCTTCGGTCGATACGTGATCGCCCAAAAGGACCGGCACCTGTTTGTCATAAATCGGGTGGTGCAGCAGCTGATCTTCCAGCGCAGAACCGGCCACGTTGGCCAGCACCCGGAAGTCTGCCACGCCCCAGCGAGCCATGATGCCGTCAACCATATCGGTCGCCAGAATCATGCGTTCCGGGCCGTTACCGGCATCCAGCTGCACCAACGCGTATTCAAGATCGGCGCCCAGAGACACCGCCTGGTTGGCCGGAATGGTCCAGGGCGTGGTGGTCCAGATCACCAGGGAAACGTCGCCTTCGCCATCCTCGGTACCAAACAATTCAAGTACGTCGGCCTGATTGACCGCGGTAAAGCGCACGTCAATCTGAGTCGAAGTTTTATCCTGATACTCAACCTCAGCTTCTGCCAGTGCGGACTGACCAACCACACTCCAGTAAATCGGCTTGTAGCCACGCACCAGGTGGCCTTTGGCGACGATCTTGCCCAGTGCCCGCACGATACCTGCTTCAACCTTTGGATCCATGGTCAGGTAAGGCTTGTCCCACTGACCCATGACACCCAAGCGAATAAAATCGGCTTTCTGGCCTTCGATCTGTTTGCCAGCATAATCACGGCAGGCCTGACGGAAGGTTTTATAATCCACTTTCACGCCAGCTTTACCGATCTCCTGCTCTACCTTGTGCTCAATCGGCAGACCATGACAGTCCCAGCCCGGCACATAAGGCGCGTCGTAGCCCATGAATCCACGGGATTTGACGATCATGTCCTTCAGAATCTTGTTAACCGCATGCCCGATGTGAATGCTGCCGTTGGCGTAGGGAGGGCCATCGTGCAGGATGAACTTCTCCCGGCCTTCGCGCTGCTTGCGCAGGTTGCCGTATACGTCGAGATCCTGCCAGCGCTTGAGCATATCCGGCTCGCGCTTGGCCAGGTTGCCGCGCATGGGAAAGGCGGTTTCCGGCAGATTCAGGGTATGCTTGTAGTCGCTCATGGGTGTGTGCGTACTCTTTGGTTGGTCAGTTAAATCAGTTGGTTGGCGTAGCGGAGCTGTCCGCCAGCCAGGCCCGGGCATGCTCAAAGTCCCGGGTGATCTGTTGCCGCAATGCGTCAACAGAATCAAATTTCACTTCGTCCCGCAGGCCATGACGGAACACGACGTCCAGATGCTGGCCATAAAGTGTGCCAGCAAAGTCAAACAGGTGCACCTCCAATGACGGCCGTTTACCGTCTACGGTCGGCCGCAGGCCAATGTTGGCAACACCATCCAGCCATCTGCCGGTTTCGATGCGCGCCCGCACCACATAGACGCCACGCAGGGCCGGTATCTGGTCCAACAGAATATTGGCCGTTGGAGCGCCTAGCTGTCGTCCCAACTGGCGACCATACACCACCCGTCCGTGAATACGGTAAGGATGCCCCAGCAGCCGCTCTGCTTCCTCAAGGCCGTTCACATTCAGCGCATTGCGAACCCGGGTGCTGCTGACTCGCTCATTATCCACCGTCACCGTGCGAGTGTTTTCAACGGTGAAGTCGTGCGCCCGCCCTACCTCTTCCAACAGCCTGAAATCACCCGCCCGGTCACAACCGAAACGAAAATCGTCGCCCACCACCAGGTGGTGCACAGCAAGACCATTAATAAGCACATCTTCCACAAAGCCCATGGCGGAATAACTGCGAAAGGTGTCATCGAAACGGATACACAGCACCATGTCGATGCCTTCGGCCAGTAACGCTTTGAATTTCTGGCGGAACGGCATCAGTCGTGGTGGCGCCTCTTTACCCTGAAAAAACTCGCGGGGCTGCGGCTCGAAAATCATCACCACCGAAGGCACACCCAGAGCCGACGCTTTTTCTTTAACCTGATCAAGAATTGTTTTGTGACCCAGGTGAACCCCATCAAAGTTACCGATGGTGGCCACACAGCCGTCTGCGAGCGGCGAGGCCGCTTGCCCGGACAGGCGTTTAAGATTGGTCAGGCCTCTAATCAGACGCATCTACTGCGAACCTTAACTTGCCAGCTGGCTTTGCGCGTAGATGCCTGGGGCATTACGCTGGTGAGGAAGCGCGCGATTATACCCCAGGAGCGGGTGCGGTAGAAATCATGAGCCCGCTTACTTTTGACGGAAGTGTCGCAGGCGCACTCCAGTCAGCACCAACGCAACGAAGTAGGCGGTCACTCCGGCCGCCACCAGAATGGCCATATCGGTGGCCCGCTGCGGCCCACCCGCCGCCAGCCAATCGGCCACCGGCACATTCAGCCAAAGGATGACCACCGCCAGCGCTGCATTGGCGAACGCCAACTGCACCAGGAACTTCGGCCAACCGGACTGACTTTGCCAAACACCGTCTTTACGCAATCCGCGCCAGAGCAGGTAGCCATTCAGCCAGGCCGAGATGGACGTTGCCAGGGCCAGGCCAGCGTGAGCCAGAGGTACAATTAAAGCCAGATTAAAGGCCATGTTGGCAACCATGGCGATAATCCCGATTTTGACCGGGGTTTTAGTGTCTTCCCGGGCAAAGAACCCGGGCGCCAGAACCTTGATCAGCATGAACGCCATCAGGCCGGCCGAATACGCGCGCAAACTCTGAGCCGACATCGCGACGTCACGGTCGGTCACGGCTCCGTAATGGAACAGAGTGGCAATCAATGGCTCTGCCAGCAACGCCAGCGCCACAGCCGCCGGCAACCCGATCAGCAAAACCGCCCTGACCGCCCAGTCGAGCGTGGCTGCGAACTGGTCGGGTGAGGCCGCCGCATGCTTTCTGGACAGGCTGGGCAGGATCACCGTGGCGATGGCGATGCCGAAAACCCCCAGGGGTAGCTCCGCCAGGCGGTCCGAGTAATACAGCCAGGACACACTACCGGTTTGCAGGAACGACGCCAGTACCGTATCCAGCAGCAGGTTGATCTGACTGACTGACACCCCGAACAAGGCTGGCACCATCAGCTTGAGAATCCGGCTGACGCCTTCGTGGCGATAATCCACCCGGGGCCGCGGCAACAGGCCAAGGCGCATCAGGAACGGCAACTGGAAGAACAACTGCAGGGCGCCGGCTATAAGCACACCCCAGGCCAGCGCCATAACCGGCTCCTCCATCAATGGCGCCAGGAAAATCGCCGCCGCAATCATCGAAAGATTTAACAGCACGGGCGTAAAAGCAGGCACAGCAAAGCGATCGTAACTGTTGAGGATGCCGCCGGCGAAGGCGGTGAGGGAGATCAGCAGCAAATAGGGAAACGTGATCCTCAGCATGTCGCTGGCCAGAGCAAACTTTACCTCATCAGCCAAAAAACCGGGGGCAAAAAGAGTGGTCAGGACCGGCGCACCCAGCATTGCCACCAGCGTAACCGCCAGCAACACCAGCCCCAGCGAGCCGGCCACCGCATCCACCAGGCGCTTCACCTCGGAAATGTCGCCGTTTTGTCGATAAGAGGACAGCACCGGCACAAAGGCCTGGGAGAAGGCGCCTTCCGCAAACAGCCGGCGCAGGAAATTGGGGATCTTGAAGGCAACGAAAAAGGCGTCTGCGGCGGTGCCGGCGCCAAAATAGCGGGCAATTACCATATCCCGAACCAGCCCCAACACGCGGGACAGCATGGTCATGATGCCAACCAAGCCGGATGAGCGCAGAAGGCCCGGCGCCCTGGGGAGCTGCTTGGGGGCGGATGGCTGTCCCGTAGGTTGCGGTTCCGAAGACATGTTTTAAAAATCCAGAATTCAGAGTTCGAGCCGAAGCGGCGTTTCGGTAATCCACAGGGCGGGCTCTTGGCGCCACGACAGGCCCCGTGCAGCGATGCGCGAGTGTACCACAGGCCTTTACAGCGAGGGGATTACTGCCGAGACAACCTTGACATTCACGGCATTTGGCGGCATAGTTCCGCGTCATTAATTTCGACGCGCTGGTTCTGGCGCGCCCGCGATCCAAACATATTCTGTCTTTATAGCAACGAATTTCAGGAGTTTTACGGTGGCAAATTCCCCGCAAGCCAAGAAGCGCGCTCGTCAAAACGAGACAAATCGCAAGCACAACACAAGCCTGCGTTCCATGGCACGTACCTATATGAAAAAGGTTCAGGCCAAGATCATCGCTGGTAACTATGAAGAAGCTCAGGCTGCCATGAAGGAAGCCCAGCCTATTCTTGACAGCATGGTCAACAAAGGCATTTTCGCCAAGAGCAAGGTTGCTCGTCATAAGAGCCGACTGAATGCCAAAATCAAGGCCTTGAAAGCTGCCTGATTTTTGCGCTCATAAAAAACCGGCTCGCGAGCCGGTTTTTTTGTGCCTGAGTTTACGCATTCGTCAGATCAAACTACCACCAGATTATCCCGATGAATCATTTCTTCATCGGAGATATAGCCCAGAACATCGGCAATTCGATCGCTGGATCGACCAGCAATGGCGCGCGCCTCATCGGCATCGTAATTGACCAGACCCCGGGCGATTTCCTTACCACTCAGGTCCGCACAAGACACCATTTCGCCGCGCCGGAACTGGCCAGCAATGGTTTTCACGCCAACGGGTAACAGACTTCTGCCGCCCTGGCGCAACACGTTCACTGCACCGTCATCCAGGGTCAGCGTGCCCCGGGTTTGCAGATGGCTGGCGATCCATTGTTTGCGAGCCGCCATTCGACCCTGCTCCGGCAGTAACAAGGTGCCAATCACATCACCCTGGCGCAGTCGGGCGATCGCCTGCTCGATGCGCCCACCCACAATCACAGTGAAGGCACCGGAACGGGCAGCAAGCCGCGCGGCTCGGAGTTTGGTCAGCATACCGCCACGACCCAACATTCCAGCACTGCCGCCCGCCATAGCGTCCAGCTCGCGATCTTCCGCTTTGCGCTCGGCAACCAGCTCCGCATCGTCGTGCTTGCGAGGGTCTTTATTGAACAGCCCCAGTTGATCGGTGAGGATGATCAGGCCGTCGGCCTCAATGAGGTTGGCGACCAACGCACCCAACGTGTCGTTATCGCCAAAACGGATTTCGTCAGTGACCACGGTGTCGTTTTCATTCACGATCGGCACCACGCCATAATCCAGCAGCGTGCGCAGCGTGCTGCGGCCGTTCAGGTAACGCTTGCGATCAGAAAGGTCATCGTGAGTCAGCAGAATCTGAGCAGTGTGGATGTCGTGGCGCTTGAACTGGGCCTCCCAGGTTTGCACCAGGCCCATCTGACCAACCGCCGCGGCCGCCTGCAACTCGTGTAGATGCTGCGGGCGGGCATTCCAGCCCAGCCGGCTCATACCCTCTGCCACCGAACCGGAAGACACCACCACCACCTCAACACCGTCAGCAATCAGCTCGGCAATCTGGTCCACCCACAAACCGAGGGCCGCCACATCCAGCCCCTTGCCGTCGTTGGTGAGCAAGGCACTGCCAATCTTGATAACAAGACGACGGGCCTTACGGAGCTGGAGGCGTTCACTCATGATAACGGTACAGTCTCTTCAGGTTGCGGATTACTCGGGAGCGTAGACCACTTCGACGTCGTAATCGTCGTCATCAAAGTCGTCGTCATCGTCATCTTCGTCACGGGCGGCTCTGCGGGCCTGGCGGTCAGACTCGATTTTCGCCCTGGCCTCTTCGTCCATGCGACGCCGGCGAGCGGCTTCCTGCTCGGCAACATCGGGGTTTTCGGCCTCTTCTTCCGCCTGCTCTTCAATCCAGCGCATCACCGCCTGAGCCAGCGGTTTGGTACCTTCACCGGTAAGCGCAGAAATACGGAACACTGGCCCTTCCCAACCAAGCTCATCCACAATGGCCTGGCAATGGCTGTCTCGATCTTCCTCGGCGACCATGTCGACTTTGTTCAGAACCAGCCAACGTGGGCGACTTGCAAGCGTTTCACTGAACTTTTCCAGCTCATAGGCAATCGCGTTAACCGCCGCAACCGGCGACGAGCCGTCGTAGGGCGCCACATCCACCAAGTGCAGCAACAGCCGGGTTCGAACCAGGTGTTTGAGGAAACGAATACCCAGACCAGCGCCTTCAGCGGCACCCTCGATCAAACCGGGAATGTCCGCAATCACAAAGCTCTGATGCATTTGTACACTTACCACCCCGAGGTTTGGCACCAGGGTGGTGAAGGGATAGTCCGCCACTTTCGGTCGCGCTGCGGATACCGACCGGATAAAGGTGGATTTACCCGCATTGGGCAAACCCAACAACCCCACATCGGCCAGAACTTTCAGTTCCAGCCGAAGGTTCCGGGCTTCACCTTCGGAGCCTTTGCTGGTCTGGCGGGGCGCACGGTTGATCGAAGACTTGAACCGGGCGTTACCCAGACCATGAAAGCCACCTTGCGCCACCTTCAGGCGTTGACCCTCTTTGGTGAGATCACCCAGCACTTCGTGGGTGTCCATATCCACCACAGTTGTTCCCACCGGCACCGGCAACACCAGGTCATCACCCTTGATGCCAGTGCAGTTGCGCCCCGAACCAGGCTCACCATTCGGCGCTTTGTGCTTGCGCTGAAAACGGTAATCAACCAGCGTGTTCAGGCCACTGTCTGCCTCCAGGTAGACGGAACCGCCATCCCCGCCGTCACCGCCGTCGGGACCACCCTTAGGTATGTATTTTTCCCGCCGGAAACTCAGACAGCCATGACCGCCCTTTCCCGCTTCAACAATGATGGTGGCTTCGTCTACAAATTTCATACGTCTGGTGCCTTTGCATAAACTAAAAAGCCCCGCAGCCTCAAGGAAGCTTTGCGGGGCTCCGGATACACCTGAGTGCCGATCAGATCAGCATATCAGGCAAATCCAAGGTTCGACAGAACCGGATCGCCGCTGCTTACGCAGCCGGAACGATGCTAACAAACTTGCGGTTCAGCGGGCCTTTGACTTCGAACTTCACCTGACCTTCAGCTTTCGCAAAAAGGGTGTGGTCCTTGCCCAGACCAACGTTGCTGCCAGGGTGAAAACGGGTTCCACGCTGACGAACGATGATGCTGCCTGCAGATACAGTCTCGCCGCCGTAGCGCTTGACACCAAGTCGTTTCGACTCGGAATCGCGACCGTTACGGGTACTACCTGCTGCTTTTTTGTGAGCCATGACCGGCCTCCTTGATTAGGGGGTAATTTCAGAGCTTAGCCCTGGATACCCGTGATCTTGACTTCAGTAAACCACTGACGGTGGCCCTGACGCTTCATGGAATGCTTACGACGACGGAACTTGATGATATTAATCTTGTCGTGACGACCGTGGCTGACCACTTCAGCGGTAACCTTGGCACCGTCGACAGCCGGAGCGCCAACTTTTACGTCGTCGCCATTCACTACCAGCAGAACGCGATCAAACTCAATAGAGCCGCCAGTTTCCACTTCGAGCTTTTCCAGCTTCAGCGTTTCGCCTTCTTTCACACGGTGCTGTTTACCACCGCTAACAATAACTGCGTACATTCTTAGTCTCCGCGATTGACCCATCCCTGCTCTTATCCACCTGGTTCTAAGGGAAGCGCTTCGGCAACCCTATAGCAGGGAGCGCAGGTTGGGATGAGTTGGGCGCGTGATTGTACGAAAAGCCGCCGACCAATACAAGGAAGATTACCACTCGAGTTGACACTGTAGGCAGCAATACCTAGCATTGCCGCGACCTCCCCAAAACTCAACGAAAACACCAGCAAGGGACTTATCAGCCCGATGACAGCCCAGCGTATACACGACACCGTGGCAGAAGACTTCAGCCGCGTTAATGATCTGATTATCCAGCGGCTTGCTTCCGATGTCCCGATGGTTGAGAAAATCGCCCAGTACATCATCGAAAGCGGCGGCAAACGCCTGAGGCCATTACTGGTGTTACTGGCCAGTCAGGCGGTGGGTTATAACCAAAACGAACATTTGAAACTGGCGGCAGTGATTGAATTCCTGCACACCGCCACCCTGCTGCACGACGATGTGGTGGACACCTCTGACATGCGCCGCGGCCGCAGCACCGCCAACGCCAAATGGGGCAACGCGCCGAGCGTACTGGTAGGCGATTTTCTCTACGCCCGCGCATTCGAGATGATGGTGGAACTGGAAAGCCTGCCGATCATGAAGGTGTTGTCCCGCGCCACCGCGGTCATCGCCGAGGGCGAGGTGATGCAATTAATGAACGTGAAAAATCCGGACCTGACCGAAGCGCAGTACATGGTAGTGATTCACAACAAGACCGCCATGCTGTTCGAGGCCTCGTCCCATTCTGGCGCCCTGCTGGCTGGGGCCAACCCGGAGCAGGAAGCAGCCCTGAAGGACTACGGCAAGCACCTGGGCCTGGCCTTTCAGTTGGTGGATGACGTACTGGATTACCAGGGCGACGCGGAAACCATGGGCAAGAACGTCGGCGACGATCTGGCCGAAGGCAAAACGACCCTGCCCCTGATCTATGCCATGACTAACGGCAGCGAAGAAGAGCGTCAATTGATCCGCCAGGCGATCCGTAAAGGCGGGCTGAACGACTTACCAAAGGTGCTGGAAATAGTAAAATCGTCCGGAGCCATTGAATACACCATGGCCAATGCGCGCGAACAGGCGCAGATAGCCCGTGAATTGCTGACCTGCCTGCCAGCGTCCGCACACCGGGAAGCGCTTGAACTGCTGACCGAAGTGGCTGTCGCCCGGGTCAGCTGACCCCTTACCGCCCGTGAGGCGCCTCAAAATCCAGCTCCGGCCCCACCGGCACGATCTGGGTCGGATTGATGGTGCGCTGGCTGACATAATAGTGCTGCTTGATCTGCCGGATATCCACGGTCTCCGCCGCCCCCGGCATCTGATACAACTCCCGCAGATAACCGGACAGATTCGGGTAATCCCGGATCTGCTGCCGGTTGCACTTGAAGTGACTGTAATACACCGCATCAAACCGGATCAGCGTGGTGAACAGCCGCCAGTCGGCTTCGGTCAGTTGCCCGCCTGCCAGATAACGCTGGCGGGACAATTTTTCTTCCAGCCAGTCCAGTGACTCAAACAGCTCGGTGTAGGCGCTTTCATACACGTCCTGCGCCGTCGCGAAGCCCGCCTTGTAAACGCCATTGTTCACCGTGTCATAAACTCGTTCGTTGACCGCATCGATTTCGCTGCGCAGGCTGTCCGGATAGAAATCCAGCTCCGCATCGACCCCGTCCAGATCATTGAACGCTGAATTGAACATCCGGATGATGTCCGCCGACTCGTTACTGACAATGGTTTCCCGCTGCTTGTCCCAGAGCACCGGCACCGTCACCCGCCCGGAATAATCCGAGGCCGCGCGGGTGTAGATCTGATGCATGAATGCAGAGCCATACAGGTGATCCCGATGCTGTTCATCATCCGGCCGGAACTCCCAACCGTTCTCCACCATATCCGGATGCACCACAGACACCGAAACATGCGATTCCAGCCCCTTCAAGGTCCGAAAAATCAAGGTCCGGTGCGCCCAGGGACACGCCATGGACACATAAAGGTGGTATCGGCCGCTCTCCGCCTTAAAGCCACTCTCACCCACCGGCCCCGGCGAACCGTCCATCGTCACCCAGTTGCGAAACCGGGCCGCTTCACGCTCAAACTTGCCCCCGGTCTTGTCCGTGTCATACCACTGATCGTGCCACTTGCCATCCACCAACAACCCCATAACAACCTCCCTCCGGGGTCAGACCCCAAGACATTTGATGCGGTGAAATGTTCTGGGGTCTGACCCCAACATGAATTGATGAGGACAGGCTACCCGCTTGCCTGCTAGGCTGATAGCAAGCATTTTTGGCAAACACTTTCAGATTATTCGAACATGCATACAGCCATCACCATCGACGCACTCAAAGCACTCGACGCCATTGACCGCAAGGGCAGTTTTGCCGGTGCGGCGACGGAGCTGTTCCGGGTTCCTTCAGCGATCAGTTACACCATCCAGAAGCTGGAAGAAGACCTGAACGTCAGTATCTTTGACCGTACCGGCCACAAGGCAGTATTAACGCCGGCTGGCCGGTATTTGCTGGAGGAAGGGAGATCACTGCTGGAGGCGGCAGAAAACCTGGCCCACACCACCCGACAAGTGGCCCAGGGCTGGGAAACCCGCTTACGCATTGGCTTCAACTCGTTGCTGCCCGCCCACTGCCTGTTCACAGCCATTGAAGAGTTCTATCAGCTCGGAGTGCCGGTGGATGTGCAGATTGTTGAGGAAGTCTTTGCAGGCGCCTGGGACGCCCTGCAGAGTCGGCGAGTGGATATGATTGTTGGTGCCGATCAGCTCAGCAAGCCGGCCGGCTCCTTTGCCACCAAAGCTCTGGGCGAAGTGTCGTTTGTGTTTGCGGTCGCTGCCCATCATCCGCTGGCCCGTGTATCCGAACCACTGACTGAAGCCAGCATAGCGCGGTTCCCCGCCGCAGTTGCCGCAGACACATCCCGTGCGCTGCCGCCCGGGCATGCCGGTATTTTTCGTCAGCAGCGAACTCTGACCGTCAGCAACATAGACCAGAAGATAGCCGTGCAAGAGGCAGGGCTCGGCGTTGGCTGGCTACCGCTACACCGAATCCGTGAACAACTGGGCCGGGGCTCCCTGATCGCAAAGACAACACACGAGCCCAGAGCAGCCATCAGTATCCACCTGGCGCGCCATAATGAAGGCAAAGGCAAGGCCCTGATGTGGTTCTGGAATCGTCTGAGTGAAGACCAGAGTATCCGTAACTGGCTGCAGCCAGAACATACTTGAGGCACACTGGCCAACCGACACCGGAAAGTATTGGGATATACTGATTCTTCTGTAGTAATTAACGTGACATACAAGGGAGTGAGCTCAATGCGTCAGCTGTCGGAACTGGACGCCTCGTTTCTATACCTCGAGTCGGAAACCACGCCTATGCACATTGGCGGCGTGTACCTGTTCGACGCCAGCGGCCTGAACAAGCCTCTGGCCTTCAGCACGTTTGTCGCTTACCTGCGCAGCCGGTTGCATGTGGTGCCGCTGTTTCGGCAAAAGCTCAAGGAAATCCCCCTGCGCCTGGGGCGCCCCTACTGGATTGACGACCCCAGCTTCAGCATTGAACGGCACCTGGCCTATGTGAATCTTGGCGAGCACGGAAAACAGGCAAGCCTGATGTCGTTAGCTCCGAAAATCCTGGAAGAGCCACTCAAGCGGGACCGTCCCCTGTGGCACATCACGTTTGTGGATGGCTTCAAGATTGATAGCCCAGAGGGCGAAAAAGAAGGGTTTGCCCTGATTGTCAAGCTTCACCATGCGGCAATCGATGCCTTCAGCGGCGAAGAAATCATGGGCAAACTCCTGGAATACACCCCAGAGCCCAGGCCCATTGCGCCCCCGCGACCGTGGCTGGCCCGGCCGGAACCCTCTGAAGAGCGCGTGTTCCTGCAAGCAGGCGCCAACATGCTGAAGACGCCTCTGCAGGTTGCGTCCCTTGCTTATAATGCTGCGGAAGCGACGGCCAGAGGGTTAGTGAAAAAGCAGCTCCAGAAACTGCCGTTGCCCCTGCCGCTCTTTACCGCGCCGCACAGTCCATTTAATCGACAGATCACCGCCAACCGGCGCATCGTCTCAGCCAGCATCGAGCTTTCACGACTGAAATCCATCAAGGCAAGCCTCGGCGATGTGACGCTGAATGATGTGGTACTGGGGTTGTGTGCTGAAACCCTGCGCCGCTATCTTCATCAGCAAGGCAGCGATACCGATAAATCCCTGGTCGCCATGACACCGATCTCCGTGCGCTCAAGCAGCCTGCGACGGGCCACCGGTAACCAGATGTCGGCCATGCTGCTGGATCTTGCGACCCGCGAACCCAACCCGGCCGCGCGCATTCGGCATATTCACCGAAACGCCGTCGAGTCAGAGCCTTACCGTGAGGCCATTGCTGCGGACCGGCTAACCGAGCTGCTGCCTTCAACCCTGCTGGCACTGTCGGCTCGACTGTATTCGGAATTGCAGGTCGCCCAGCGCTACCATCCGCTGTTCAACCTGCCGATCACCAACGTGCCCGGGCCGCAGGTGCCGCTGTTTCTCCAAGGCGCCCGGTTGGTCCGGCAATACAACTCCGCACCCCTGTTTGACAGTTTAGGCCTGGTGATCGTGGCGGTCAGCTATCAGGGTCAGTTGACGCTGAACTTCACGTTATGTCCAGACGTGGTGCCGGAAGGGGAATCTTTGCAGGGACTGGTTGAAGAGAGCCTGACAAACATCGAGGAATGCACAGCAAGCCTGGGACCAGATCAGGGCATGGAGCCTCGCGAACCTGGCTCACACAACCTGACAGATGAAGTAATAACGTTTTTGGAAAACCTGTTGAAGGGCAGCATCGGGAAGTTCCGGCGCTGAAAACTGGCCGGGCAATACCCGGCCAGACCGTATCGTTACTCGAACGCCCAGCGCAGGAACGTGCGCTTCTCTTCTTCTGAAGCTTCCGACCACACGGATTTCAAGCGATCCAGCGGCGTGTCGGCAACGCCTGTCTCATCATCAACCTTCGACGAGGATACTGGCGTGCGGGGCGCGTCGGCCATCGCCTTGCCATCCCACAACTCGGAGCGCCCGGCGACCTCACCGGTGTCGCTGACAATAGCGGCAGAAAACGTCTTCATCATAGCTTCGGCCTGCTGTCGGGACGAAGGCCTGTCAAACTGAAACCGGTACACCGCACCCGGCTGTGCGTCAAAACTGACCCGCTGGCGCTCGCTCTCTATCGTATGCACCTTGGATTCACCATCACGAACCACTCCGGTGCGAGCCCAGATTGTTTTGTAGGTGAACACCACGTCGTTTTGTCCTGGCAGCAAGCCATAATCCAGAGCCAGATCGCTGATCAGGAAGTTGGTCATCTTCCGACCATTTACCGTGATCATCTGGATTTCGCCAGGCGCCTTGAGTACCGCCGGATTGTCAGCCTCTACAGGATCTCCCTGCCAGGTATCAATGCGTGTGACCGATGACGCGCAGCCGGCCAATGTAAAACTCACCACCACAGCAAGCCATTTGAAAACACTCGAAACGTGACACGTTGTCATTGCAACTCCTTTTCCTTGAAGGCGCCAGGGCGCACCTAGGGTACTTTAAAAAGCTGTCAGCATTCTGACCAGCCGAACCAATAGGGGCAAGTGATGTGTAAAGATTGTAAAAAAATGTTGAATTCGGCTGTAATTGGATTAATTTTAATCAGATCGGCAAACAATATGCGTCGCCCGATAAGAAAAAATAAGCGGGCCCAGGAGCTCAACCATGGATATTCACCGCAGGATTGGAGAACAAGGCCCGCCACCTTTTCGCAGCAGCCGTTTTTTCTGCGTAGGCAGCAAGTGGTATTTTACCACCCGGGAAGGCTTTGACAGTGGGCCCTTTGCTTCCCGCGAACGGGCAGAAATCGGCCTTAAACGTTTTCTGCATGTTGTTCAGTTGTTACCGGAAGAACAACAGCTTCACTAGCAGCAGACTCATGGCAAGGCCACCGCATTACGCCGGTGTGGGCGGTGGCGGTCAGAGAATGACCGGCACCACCCACACATCGATGGCCCAAAGACAGGCTAGCGCCATGATGCCTGCGACCACGTCGTCCACCATAATACCCAGCCCTCCTGGCATACGGGCATCGAGCCAGCTGATCGGCCAGGGTTTGACCACATCAAACAGCCGGAACAGCAAGAACGCCATCAGCACACCGACGACCTGATCGGGGAACAAGCCCAGGGCGATCCACATACCAACGAACTCGTCCCAGACAATCCCACCGTGATCATGGACCTTCAGGTCGTCGGCGGTTTTTCCGCACAACCAGATACCCACCAGGAAAGCCACCAGCACGACCAGCCAGTAAGCCACCGGGGGCAGCCACGCAAAGGTATACCACACCGGAATGGCCGCCAGGCTACCCCAGGTACCTGGCGCTTTTGGCATGGCACCACTGCCAAAACCGAACGCCAGAAAATGCACCGGATCGCGTAGAAATTCCGGCGGCAGCAAGGCCTTCGGGGTTTCTGGATCGGGTGCCACGTTGTTATCGGTCAAACCAACCTCCCAAAATGATCGAATCCGGGGCGCACCTGAGCCAAATCCGCCCCAACCAGGCTCAGGCCAGGCGTCATCCGAATCTGACCAACCACGGTCAGCCGTGCCCGAAGGTCAGACGTTAGCCCCGCCAGCACGTCCGGCGCAATCGCAATGCACAGCTCGTAGTCATCGCCGGCAGTCAGAGCCAGGCTCAGGGACTGGTCGCCCTGCAGTTGCTCCAACTCCGGCATCATCGGAATCTTGCGGGCATCCAGTTCGGCGCCCACGGCGGACGCGTCCAGAATATGTTGGAGATCCGCCAGCAAGCCATCAGAGATATCAATCGCGGCCGAAGCCTTGCCAACCAGTTGTTGGCCTAACGCCAGCCGCGGTTCCGGAAAATGGTAACGCGCCAACACCGCCTGGCGTATCGGGTCAGGGTCCGCGTCCTCCAGAAAAGCCAGCGCTGCTCCGGCGCTACCCAGCGGACCCGTCACGCAGATCAGATCTCCGGGCCTGGCGCCGGAACGGCGAATCGCTTTGCCCTGATCAACAGTGCCGTGCACCTGAATGCTGATCGTCAGTGGCCCTCGGGTGGTGTCCCCCCCGGCCAGAGTAATTCCGAAGGCCTCGCTGGCTCTGGCCAGCCCGGCGGCAAAACCCGACAGCCAGTCCGGGTCCGCTTCCGGCAGGGTCAGTGCCAGGCTAAAACAGACAGGTTCAGCCCCCATGGCGGCCAGATCACTGATCGCAACCGCCAGTGCTCGCCAACCCAGGTAACCGGAAGAATAATTGAGGGGAAAGTGAACGCCCTCAACCAGGGTGTCCACTGAAAACACCAGATCCCGGCCCGGCGGGATACACTGAATAGCGCAATCATCACCGGGGCCGAGCACGAGCTGATCGGTCATGGCCTTGGCGGCCAGGGGCTGAAAGTACTGCCGGATCAGCTCGAATTCGCCCATGAATCAGCGCGGACGGGTCTCAGCCAGTCGCAGGCGACGACTGAGCTTGTCCAGAACACTGTTTACGAACTTATGGCCTTCGGTACCACCGAAGCGCTTGGCCATTTCGATACCTTCGTTGATTACCACTTTGTAGGGCACATCAACGCGGTGCTTCAGCTCGAAGGCACCCAGCCGGACAATGGCCAATTCAACCGGGTCCACTTCTTTCAGGGGCCGGTCAAGGTAGGGTTCAATCAATTTATCCAGCTCGGCCTGTTCCCGATGAACGCCCCGCAAAATATCGCGAAAATACATCACGTCAACCTTGCTCATGTCGTTATCGATCATGAACTCGGCTTCAATATCTGAAATCGGCGACTTGCTGAAGTGCCGCTGGTACAGTCCCTGCATAGCTAGCCCGCGGGCCCGGCGACGGTCACCGGCCTTGGGCTTGCTGGTATTCCCCGGTTGGGGGAAGGTATCACCCGCTTCGCTCATTACTCACCCAACTTTTTGAACAGGCTGACCATTTCCAGGGCAGTGATGGCCGCTTCCGCGCCTTTGTTACCGGCTTTGGTGCCGGAGCGCTCGATGGCCTGCTCGATAGAGTCCACTGTCAGCACGCCAAACGCCACGGGTACGTCAGAATCCAGGCTCACCGCACCCAGTCCACTGGCGGCTTCACCAGCGACGTATTCGAAGTGCGGTGTACCGCCACGAATCACCGCGCCCAAGGCGATAATGGCATCGTACTCGGTGGTTTCGGCAACACGCTTTACCGCCAGCGGCATTTCGTAAGCGCCCGGCACCCGAACAATAGTAATGTCATCTTTCGAAATACCGTGGCGAAGCAGGGTATCAACCGCGCCATCCACCAAGCTTTCCACCACAAAGCCGTTAAAGCGGCCAACGACCAGTGCGTAACGTCCACTGCACTGGGTAAAATCACCTTCAATTACTCTGATATCTGCCATCTAGGGCTCCTTCACGGGCTGCAGCAGCTTTGGCTGCAACCAGGTTTATCATTCGTGGGTATAGGGCACGTATTCCACCACTTCCAGATCAAATCCGGAGATGGCGGAAAATTTCACCGGCGGGCTCAGCAGGCGCATCTTGCCGACCCCAAGATCACGCAGGATCTGGGAGCCGGTACCTACAGTAAAGTAAACGCCGGAACTGCCTATGCCAGCCGACTTCGGCCCCTGGTCGTAGAACTCCTGAATACGTTCTTCCAGGTTATAGCTGTCTTCGGCACTGTTCAGCAACACCACCACACCACGGCCTTCGCTGGCGACTTTCTCCAGAGCGTGGTGCAGAGGCCAGCTGCGCGAATCCTTGCGACGGGCGCCCAGCAGGTCCCGCAGGGTATCGGTAATGTGCACCCGCACAAACACCGGCTCGTCTGGCTGAATATCACCCATCACCATGGCCAAATGCGTGGCGCCCTGGATGTTGTCCCGATAGGTGTGCAGCTTGAACAAACCGTATTCGGTGTCCAGTTCATGCTGCTCCACGCACTCGACGGTACGCTCGTTCATGGTGCGGTAATGAATCAGATCGGCAATGGTACCGATTTTCAGATCGTGTTCTTCGGCAAATTTTTCCAGATCCTCACGGCGAGCCATAGAGCCGTCATCGTTCATGACTTCACAGATCACGCCGGCAGACTCACAGCCTGCGAGGGCCGCCAGATCGCAGGAAGCTTCCGTGTGGCCGGCACGGCTCAACACGCCGCCGGGATCCGCCATCAGCGGAAAGATATGCCCCGGCTGAACCAGATCCGCCGCAGTGGCATTACGAGCCACAGCAGCCTGTACCGTGCGGGCACGATCCGCCGCAGAAATACCGGTGGTGACGCCTTCACGCGCTTCAATGGACAACGTGAATTTAGTGCCAAAACCAGATGCATTCTGGTGAACCATCAGCGGCAATCCGAGTTGTTCACAGCGATCACGAGTCATCGGCATGCAGATCAGACCACGACCAAATCGGGCCATGAAATTGATGGCCTCTGGCGTACAGTGCTCTGCCGCCATCACCAGATCCCCTTCATTTTCGCGGTCTTCATCATCCATCAGAATGACCATCTTGCCCTGACGAATGTCTTCGATCATCTCTTCAATGCTGTTCAGTGCCATACGGTTCTGCATCCTGTCACCCTCGCCAACCTTTCCAGTGGCCAAGGGGAATGAATTGAATGATTAGCGGCGGACGAGAATCAGGCGCTGATCCTCACCTACCTGACGCCGATCGAGCACGTTCCATTGCACTTTATCAGCCATGGTTTCGAGCGGCAGATGGGCGGTCGGCCGGCCGGTACTGCCAAGAAATACCGGCGCCTGGTATAACCAGAGCTCATCCACCAGGTTCTCGCGAATGAAGGTTCCTGCCAGGGTTGGCCCTGCCTCCACCAGCAACTCGTTAATGCCCAGCTCACCGAGTGCATCCAGCAATTCGGAGACATCGACACCGTTATCTTTCCAGGCAACCCCGGTCAGGCTCACGCCCAAGGCGGCAAGATCCTGCGCCGGTGCAGACGCCAACGCCGAGCTGGCACAAAACACCTGCACATTGCCACCCTGAAGAATGCGGGCGATGGTCGGTGTACGGGCGTCCCGGTCAGCGATCACTCGCAACGGCTGACGTGAAGGATCGGTAGCATCGCCAATGTCGCCCATCTCGTCCCGACGCACCGTCAGCGACGGATCGTCCGCCAGCACCGTGCCCACTCCGGTCAGAATAGCATCACTGATAGCCCGCAGCCGTTGCACGTCTCGACGGGCTTCCGGGCCGGTGATCCATTGGCTTTCACCGGAAGCCATAGCTGTGCGTCCATCCAGGCTGGCAGCCATTTTCAGCCGCACCCAAGGCCGCCCCGTGTTCATACGTTTCATGAAACCCGGGTTCAGGTTGGCAGACTCTTTCGCCAGCAAGCCTTCGGTTACCTTGATGCCCGCGTCCCGAAGCATATCGAGACCCCGGCCCGACACTGACGGGTTAGGATCCTTGGTGGCCGCATAGACCTGTGCCACTCCGGCATCAATCAACGCCTTGGCACAGGGCGGCGTGCGGCCGTAATGACTGCAAGGCTCCAGAGTGACATAGGCGGTGGCGCCACGGGCGTCCTGGCCCGCCTCACTTAATGCCCGCACTTCGGCGTGAGCCTCACCCGCGCGCTCATGCCAACCTTCGCCCACGATGCGGTTGCCTTTCGCAATCACACAGCCGACCCGAGGATTGGGATGGGTAGAGTAACGACCTCGCCAGGCCAGTTGAACGGCCCGCGCCATCATTGCCCGGTCGCGGTCTGAAATCATGCCTTGCCTTTTTCTGACTGGGTGTCGGCCAGAGCACGAGCCACATCTACTGCGGTGTCGCCATTACCCTGAGACAACTTTTCGATCTCTTCCTTGAACTCGTTAATGTCCTGAAAACTGCGGTAGACCGAGGCAAAGCGTACATAGGCCACTTTGTCTAGCTGGCGCAACTCGGTCATCACCTCCTCGCCCAGTTGCATAGACTTCACTTCCCGCTCGCCAGTCGCACGCAACCGGTATCGGATCCGGTTGAGTGCCGCATCAATTTCCTCAATGCTCACCGGTCGCTTTTCCAGCGCTTTCATAAGGCCTGCCCGCAGTTTTTCTTCATCAAACGGCTGACGGGTACCATCCTGCTTCACGACCCTGGGCATCACCAGCTCAGCCGTTTCGAAGGTAGTAAAACGCTCACGGCAAGACAAGCACTCCCTGCGGCGACGAACCTGGTCACCCTCGGCCACCAGGCGTGAATCAATCACCTTGGTATCGGCTTCACCACAGAAAGGACAATGCATAAATCAAATGCTCCGGAAAGGAAGAACCCGGGCGCTCTTTTCAGATCGCCCGGGCAAGTTCGGTCGTGCTCCGCTCAGCCGTATACCGGAAAGCGGCCACAAACCGCTTCAACCTGCTCACGTACGCGGCTGATCACGGCATCGTCGTCAAGGTTGTCCAGAATGTCGCACATCCAGCCCGCCAGATCGCGGCACTCGGCCTCACCAAAACCACGGGTGGTCACAGCCGGCGTACCGATACGCAGGCCAGAGGTGACAAATGGTGAGCGCGGATCGTTGGGCACCGCGTTCTTGTTCACAGTGATGTGGGCTTTGCCCAGCGCGGCATCCGCATCTTTGCCAGTGATGTCTTGCTTGATCAGGCTGACCAGGAATAGATGATTCTTGGTACCACCGGAAACCACGTCAAAACCACGCTCGATGAACACTTCAGCCATTGCCGCAGCGTTCTTAACCACCTGCTTCTGATAAACTTTGAACTCATCGCTCATAGCTTCTTTAAAGCAGATGGCTTTGGCGGCGATCACGTGCATCAAAGGGCCGCCCTGACCGCCGGGGAATACCGCCGAATTCAGTTTCTTGTGCAGGCCTTCGTCATCACATGCCAGAATCAGGCCGCCACGGGGACCGCGCAGGGTCTTGTGGGTTGTCGTGGCTACCACGTGTGCGTGGGGAATCGGGTCCGGGTAAACGCCTGCGGCCACCAGGCCAGCCACGTGCGCCATGTCGACAAACAGGTAAGCATCGACTTTATCGGCAATGGCCCGGAAACGGGCGAAATCCAGTTCCTGAGAGTAGGCAGAGAAGCCGGCAATGATCATCTTGGGCTTGTGCTCAAGCGCCAGGGCTTCGATTTCATCGTAATCAATCAGACCGGTTTCCGGATTCAGGCCATACTGGACCGCGCTGTAGATTTTGCCGGAAAAATTTACGCTGGCACCGTGGGTCAGGTGGCCACCATGAGCCAGGCTCATGCCCAACACGGTATCGCCAGGCTTCAACAGCGCCATGAACACGGCAGAGTTGGCCTGGGAACCGGAGTGCGGTTGCACGTTAGCGTAAGCAGCGCCAAACAGCTCTTTGGCGCGATCAATGGCCAGCTGCTCGGCAATGTCGACAAACTCGCAGCCACCGTAGTAGCGCTTGCCGGGATAGCCTTCCGCGTATTTGTTGGTCAGCACACTGCCCTGGGCTTCCATCACCCGAGGGCTGGTGTAATTCTCGGATGCAATCAGTTCGATGTGCGCTTCCTGGCGTTTTTCTTCCGCCTGCATGGCACTCCACAGTTCATCATCGAAACCGGCGATTTTCATATCACGATTAAACATCAGTGTGCTGCCCCTGTCTGAATGGCTGGCCCGACCCGCCTTTGGGCGCGTCGGAACCCCTGAAAAATTGGGCCGCTATTCTATCGCGAAAGCGGGTCAAAAATCATCCTTTATGCGTCCGCACATACCGACACGGCAGCTGTGCGGGATTTCGCTCAATTGCTATCGCTGACCGGTTTAGATACCTTAGCCGATCAACGTTCAAAGGTGTCGCCTTGGCAGTGGCGGCCTTCGGGGTGGGCGTTCCGGGATACACTGTGAATACGTCCCTGTACGCTCCGCAAAAACATCCCTGTTTTTGAGGATCCCGGATCGCCCACCCCGAAGCCCTTGGCCCGGCACCTGTCGTGTTTTCTGTGTTTTCGACGCGAATTTCGGATAAGGATTCTGCCAATATGGCCCAGTACGTATACACCATGAACCGCGTAGGCAAGGTGGTTCCACCCAAGCGGGAGATCCTGAAAGACATTTCCCTGAGCTTCTTCCCGGGCGCCAAGATCGGCGTGCTGGGCCTTAACGGCTCGGGTAAGTCCACCCTCCTCCGCATTATGGCGGGTGTAGACCAGGATTACATCGGCGAAGCCCGTCCACAACCCGGCATCAACGTGGGCTACCTGCCCCAGGAACCAGAGCTGGACGAGGAAAAAACCGTCAAGGAAATCGTGGACGAGTCCGTTGCCCACGTCCACAACGCCCTTGCTGAACTTGACCAAGTGTACGCCGCTTACGCCGAACCGGATGCCGACTTCGACGCCCTCGCCAAGAAGCAAGGGGAGCTGGAAGCGGTAGTGCAGGCCACCGATGGTCATGACATCGAACGTAAGATGGAGGTGGCTGCCGACGCTCTGCGCCTCCCGGCCTGGGACCAGAAAGTCAAAATCCTTTCGGGCGGTGAACGCCGCCGGGTTGCGCTGTGCCGCCTGCTGTTGTCCGGCCCTGACATGCTGCTGCTGGACGAGCCTACCAACCACCTGGATGCAGAATCCGTGGCCTGGCTTGAGCGCTTTCTGCACGATTACGACGGCACCGTGGTCGCCATCACCCACGACCGTTATTTCCTGGATAACGTTGCCGGCTGGATTCTCGAGCTGGACCGTGGCCACGGCATTCCGTTCGAAGGCAACTACAGCCAGTGGCTGGAGAACAAAGAAAAGCGCCTGGAAATGGAGTCCAAGCAGGAGGCCACACACCAGAAGGCCATCAAGCAGGAGCTCGAGTGGGTACGCTCCAACGCCAAGGGCCGCCAGTCCAAGAGCAAGGCCCGCCTGGCCCGCTTCGAGGAGATGAGCTCCCAGGAGTTCCAGAAGCGCAACGAAACCAACGAGCTGTACATCCCACCCGGGCCTCGCCTGGGCGGCAAGGTGATCGAAGTCGAAGGCATCAGTAAGGCTTTCGACGACCGCCTGCTGTACGAAAACGTCTCGTTCAGCGTTCCGCCCGGCGCCATTGTCGGCATCATTGGTGGTAACGGTGCCGGTAAATCCACGCTATTCAAGATGATCGCGGGCATGGATCAGCCAAATTCCGGCACCATCACCGTGGGTGAAACCGTGGAACTGGCCTACGTCGATCAGATGCGCGACCTGGACGGCAGCAAAACCGTGTGGGAAGAATTGTCCGACGGCAACGACATCATCAAGGTGGGCAACTACGAGACGCCGTCCCGTGCTTATGTCGGCCGCTTCAACTTCAAGGGCACCGACCAGCAGAAGCGGGTGGGCGACCTGTCCGGTGGTGAGCGTAACCGCCTGCACCTGGCCAAGCTGCTGAAACAGGGCGGCAACGTACTGCTGCTGGACGAACCCACCAACGATCTGGACGTGGAAACCCTGCGCGCGCTGGAAGAAGCGCTGTTGAATTTCCCAGGCTCGGCCCTGGTGATCTCGCACGATCGCTGGTTTCTGGACCGTGTCGCCAGCCACATTCTGGCGTTCGAGGATGACGGCGAGGTAGTGTATTTTGAAGGTAACTTCACCGACTACGATGCTGACTTCAAGAAGCGCAAAGGGGAGTCTGCCATGCAGCCCAGGCGCATGAAGTACAAGAAGCTGGCGTAATGGCAAAACCCAAAACCGCCTTCGTCTGTACCGAATGCGGCGCAGACTATTCCAAATGGCAGGGCCAGTGCACGGCCTGCCAGGCCTGGAACACCGTCAGCGAAGTGCGCGGCGTCTCCGGCGGCAACAGCAGCAAAGGCGTCCGCGGCATCCGTTTCGAGGGTTACGCCGGCAGCCTGTCGGAAGTGAAAAGCCTGGACCAAGTCAGCCTAGCCGAACAGTCCCGCATCAGCACCGGCATGCAGGAGTTCGACCGGGTGCTGGGTGGCGGCCTGATCGAAGGCTCGGCGGTGTTGATGGGCGGCCATCCGGGCGCCGGTAAGAGTACCTTGCTGCTCCAGGCCGTGTGCCAGCTGGCCGCCCAGCACCCTGCCCTGTACGTCACCGGTGAGGAATCCCTGCAACAGGTGGCCATGCGCGCCAAGCGCCTGGGCTTGCCCACCAAAGACCTGAAAATGCTCTCGGAAACCAGCGTGGAACGCGTAATGCAGGTGGCCGAAGCCGAAAAACCCCGGATTCTGGTGGTGGACAGCATTCAGGTAATGCACGTGGCTGAGATCGAATCCGCGCCAGGTTCGGTCTCACAAGTGCGTGAGAGCGCTGCTTATCTGACCCGCTTTGCCAAACAGACCGGCACCATTCTGTTTCTGGTCGGCCACGTCACCAAAGACGGCAGCCTGGCCGGCCCGAAAGTACTTGAGCACATGATTGACTGCTCAATCCTGCTCGAAGGCTCCAGCGACAGCCGCTACCGCACCCTTCGCGGCATCAAGAACCGCTTCGGTGCCGTCAACGAGCTGGGCGTGTTTGCGATGCTGGAGCAGGGCCTGAAGGAAGTGAAAAACCCCAGCGCCATCTTCCTGAACCGCGGCGAAGAAGCTGCGCCAGGCAGTGTGGTGATGGTGGTGTGGGAAGGCACAAGGCCGATGCTGGTGGAGATCCAGGCCTTGGTCGATATGGCCCAGGGCAGTTACCCAAGGCGGGTCGCCGTTGGCCTGGACCAGAACCGCCTGGCGATGCTGCTGGCCGTGCTGCACCGCCACGGCGGCCTGCACGTGGCCGATCAGGATGTGTTCGTGAACGTGGTCGGTGGCGTCAAAGTCAACGAAACCAGCGCTGACTTGGCCCTGCTGGCCGCCGTCGTGTCCTCCTTCCGCAACCGCGCCCTGCCCCAGGATCTGGTGATTTTCGGCGAAGTCGGCCTGTCCGGCGAAATCCGCCCGGTACCCAGCGGCCAGGAACGCATTTACGAAGCCTCAAAACACGGCTTCACACGAGCTCTCGTACCCAAAGCCAACGCGCCCCGCAAACCGGTGGAGGGCATGAAGGTGATACCGGTGACCAAACTTTCGGATGCGCTTTCGGCTTTGGAGGAGCTTTAGGGTTCCTCTCTAGCTTGCTCGCTGCGGTGCATATGGCTATTGCTGGGACTTCCTTCCAAAAAACGCTACGAGCACATCCATGGCCTCCGAGATTTTTGGAAGGAAGTCCCAGCAATAGCCACCCAGCCTTTGGAATTGTCCGCCACAAACTCAATCAATCAAATGAGCAAGTTCTCGCTCCAACAAAGCCTGATCGCCTAAGTTCAACTCCACCAAACGCTTCAGATGCGTGGCGCTTTCAAGATCAATGTACTGACACCGAAACCCCAGACGCTGATCCTCGACGTGCTTTAGCTCCACCGCCATAACAATCGCAGCTTCACGCTCGTTCAGGTGCACCACCAGCTCGCAAGGCTTGTTTAACGGAACAGCCCAGCCGTCCGGTCGCTGAACCAGAACGCCTTTCAGAGAAATATCCAACACCTCCGTCGACCACACTTGATCCTGACAGTGCAGCTCACAAGGTGCGTCAAAATTGATCCGGTGGAAACGGCGTTTTTCAGATGTTTTGGTGGCCAAGGGACAGCTCCAGATCGAAGGTCACAACTCTCTATGACTATAGACCGGACACAAACATGAAGCCAGTCATTAGGTCGCCGCACATAAGCGGATACGGCATAGAGGGGAAGGATATTTCCAGAGGATTCATAAGCGGGCTAGTGGGACGGCCTCCGAAAAATCTCGGAGGCCAGGGATGGCCGGAGCGAAGCGCTCAGGGATGAGCTCGTAGCGTTTTTTCGGAGGCCGTCCCACCAGCCCGCGAACACCGAACTCGCAGGCCACCAAAGAACGGCCATCTCCCAAACTCAGATCACTGGTGATACTGCCCGCTAAGCTCAACAACCGCCTCGATGAAGGCGCCCGCATGCTCCGGGTCCACATCCGGCGTAATGCCATGGCCAAGGTTGAAAATGTGCCCGGGGCCAGAACCGTAGCGCTTCAGAATATCCGCCACTTCCTCGCGAATCCGCGCCTTCGGTGCGTACAGCATCGCCGGGTCCATGTTGCCCTGCAACGCCACCTTGTCACCGACACGGGCGCGCGCATTGCCGATATCCGTGGTCCAGTCCAGACCCACCGCATCGCAACCGGAATCGGCAATGGACTCCAACCACTGACCACCGTTCTTGGTGAACAGAACCACCGGCACCCGCCGACCCTCGGCTTCGCGAATCAGTCCCGCCACGATCTTTTTCATATAGCGCAGGGAGAACTCCTCGTAAGCCCACCCGGTCAACACACCACCCCAGGTATCAAAAATCTGCACCGCCTGGGCACCGGCCTTGATCTGACCGTTCAGGTAATCAATGACCGCATCCGCCAGATGATCCAGCAACCGGTGCATCACCTCCGGCTGGCCGTACATCAGCTTCTTGGCTTCCGAGAAGGTCTTTGACGAGCCACCTTCGATCATGTAGGTGGCCAGGGTCCAGGGGCTGCCGGAAAACCCGATGAGCGGCACCCGCCCGTTCAGCTCCCGACGGATGGTGGAAACCGCGTTCATCACGTAATCCAGATCCGACTCGGCGTTCATTTTCGGCAAAGCGTCTACGTCCGCCTCGGATCGGATCACCTTGCGGAATTTCGGGCCTTCGCCGGTTTCGAAATACAGGCCCAGACCCAAAGCATCCGGAATGGTCAGGATGTCGGAGAATAGAATGGCTGCGTCCAGAGGGTAGCGTTCCAGAGGCTGCAGCGTAACCTCGCAGGCTAACGGGGTGTTCTTGCAAAGACTGAGAAAGTCACCGGCCTGGGCCCGGGTGGCCCGGTACTCCGGCAGATAACGGCCGGCCTGGCGCATCATCCACACCGGGGTGCGGTCCACAGGCTGGCGCATCAGGGCGCGCAGGAAGCGGTCATTCTTCAACTCAGTCATAAGGTTTCCCGTTCTCGTCGGTAAATGGTCAGAGACAATGGGGAGCAATGATACCCCGTTTGCGCTAATAAAAAAGGGCGGCTTTCCAATAGAAAGCCGCCCTTCTGACACCGGTCAAGCCGCTAATCAGACATCCAGATAATCCATAATACCTTCGGCGGCCTGGCGGCCTTCCCAGATGGCGGTAACCACCAGGTCAGAGCCGCGCACCATATCACCACCAGCAAAGATCTTCGGATTGCTGGTCTGGAACGGGAACTCGGTCTGCTCCGGCGCGGTAACACGGCCAGAGTCGTCGGTTTTTACCTCAAACTCATCAAACCAGTCTGCCGGGCTCGGGCGGAAGCCAAAGGCCACCAGTACCGCATCCGCAGGAATCACTTCCTCACTGCCGGCAACCACTTCCGGGCGACGGCGACCGTTCTCGTCCGGCTCGCCCAGTTGGGTGGAGACAACCTTAACGCCTTCCACCCGGTCCTCACCAATGATCGCGATCGGCTGACGGTTGAACATGAACTTCACGCCCTCTTCCTTGGCATTGGACACCTCGCGGCGGGAACCGGGCATGTTCGCCTCATCCCGGCGATAGGCGCAGGTCACGCTTTCCGCCTGCTGGCGAATCGAGGTGCGGTTGCAGTCCATGGCGGTATCACCACCACCCAGAACCACCACCCGCTTACCTTTCATATCGATGAAGTCAGCCGCTTTCTTCTCGAAGCCAAGTCGACGATTGACATTAGAAACCAGGAACGGCAAGGCGTCGTGAACACCGGGCAGTTCCTCACCGGGGAAGCCGCCTTTCATGTAGGTGTAGGTGCCCATGCCCATAAATACGGCATCAAACTCTTCCAGAATGCTCTTCAATTGAACATCCTTACCCACTTCCGTGCTCAGCCGGAATTCAACGCCCATTTCCTCGAACACCTTGCGGCGCCGGGACATGACCGACTTTTCCAGCTTGAACTCGGGAATACCGAAGGTCAACAGACCGCCGATTTCCGGGTAGATATCGAACACCACCGGCTTAACGCCGTTGCGCACCAGTACGTCAGCACAGCCCAGACCGGCCGGGCCGGCGCCGATGACGGCCACCTTCTTGTCGGTCCATTTTACCTTCGACATATCGGGCTTCCAGCCCAGGGCGAAGGCGGTGTCGGTGATGTACTTCTCGACCGACCCGATGGTGACCGCGCCATAGCCGTCATTCAGGGTACAGGCACCTTCACACAGACGGTCCTGTGGGCACACGCGGCCACACACTTCAGGCAGGGAGTTGGTCTGGTGGCACAGTTCAACAGCCCTCATGATGTTGCCTTCCGACACCAGCTTCAACCAGTTCGGAATGTAGTTGTGTACCGGGCATTTCCACTCACAGTAGGGGTTACCACATTCCAGGCAGCGATGAGATTGAGACGCTGCGTGGGTTTCTGTGAACGGGTGGTAGATTTCCCCGAACTCTTTCTTGCGCTTCTTGGCAGGCACTTTCTTGGGGTCAACCCGCCCGACTTCCACAAACTGAAAGTCATTATTGAGACGTTCTTTCATGTTGCTACTCTCATCAGCTCGATTTCGACGGGGGCAGCACCCTATCGGGTGCTGCCCATCAATCACTCTATACCCTGACCTTATTCCGGACGGGCACGGGTGCTTGCCAGCAGGCTGCGCAAATTCGCGGCCTTGGGCTTAACCAGCCAGAACCGGCCGATGTAATCGTCGAAATCTTCAAGAAGGTGCTCTGCCCAGGCACTTCCGGTTTCTGATATGTGCTCCCGAATCACACCGCGGAGGTGGTTCCGGTAGGCTTCCATGTCTTCCCGTGAAATGCGCTGGATCTCAACCAACTCATGGTTGTACTTGTCCACAAAGGTGTTGTCCAGGTCGAGCACGTAGGCAAATCCACCGGTCATGCCAGCGCCGAAGTTTGGACCGGTCGCACCCAGAACGGTTATCAGGCCGCCCGTCATGTATTCGCAGCAATGATCGCCAGCGCCTTCGACAACCGCGTGAGCACCTGAGTTACGTACCGCAAAACGCTCACCGGCCGTGCCAGCCGCGAACAATTTGCCGCCGGTGGCTCCGTACAGGCAGGTGTTACCGACGATGGAGGTTTCCTGGGTCTTGAACTCGCTGCACCGGGGCGGCTTGACGACCAGCTTGCCGCCAGTCATGCCTTTGCCCACGTAGTCGTTGGCATCACCTTCCAGAATCAGGTTCAAGCCACCCACGTTCCATACGCCGAAGCTCTGACCGGCAGTGCCGGTGAGATCGAGCGTAATCGGAGCATCCGCCATACCTTGATTGCCGTGCAACGCGGCAATCTCACCAGACAAACGCGCACCGATGGAACGATCACAGTTGGTCACCTTGTAGCTCCAGGCACCCCCGGTCTTCTCAGTAATGGCGGCCAGGATGTCTTTGACCATCTGCTCTGCCAGCCTGCCCTGATCGAACGGCTGGTTACGCTCAACCTGGCAGGTCTGCGGTTTATCAGCCGGGATATGATCGTTATGCAGCAAACGCGACAGATCGAGCTTTTTCTGGCGTTCGGTGTCACCTGGCAGCCGCTCAAGCAGATCAACACGGCCCACCAGTTCTTCCAGCGTGCGCACCCCCAGCTTTGCCATCCACTCCCGGGTTTCGGCCGCCACAAAGCGGAAGAAGTTCATGGCCATCTCGACCGTGCCTTTAAAGTGCTCTTCGCGCAGGTATTCGTTCTGCGTCGCGACACCGGTGGCGCAGTTGTTCAGGTGACAAATACGCAGGTATTTACAGCCCAGCGCCACCATCGGTGTGGTGCCAAATCCGAAGCTTTCCGCGCCCAGAATCGCACCTTTCACCACGTCCAGACCGGTCTTGATGCCACCATCAGTCTGCAGGCGGATCTTGCCGCGCAGGTCGTTGGCGCGCAACGCCTGCTGGGTTTCGGTCAGGCCCAGCTCCCAAGGGGAGCCGGCATAACGGATAGACGTCAGTGGGCTGGCCGCAGTACCACCGTCATAGCCAGACACCGTGATCAGATCGGCGTAGGCCTTGGCGACACCGGCGGCAATGGTGCCAACACCCGGCTCGGACACCAGTTTCACCGACACCAAAGCTTGCGGATTTACCTGCTTCAGGTCGAAGATCAGCTGCGCAAGATCCTCGATGGAATAGATATCGTGGTGCGGCGGCGGCGAAATCAGGGTGACACCTGGCACCGAGTAGCGCAGGCGGGCGATAAGGTCATTGACCTTACCACCGGGCAGCTGGCCACCTTCACCGGGTTTGGCGCCCTGGGCCACCTTGATCTGCATGACATCGGCGCTGCGCAGATACTCGGCGGTAACGCCAAAGCGACCAGAAGCTACCTGCTTGATCTTCGAGCGCCGGTTGGTACCGTGCCGTGCCGGGTCCTCACCACCCTCGCCCGAGTTGGAACGACCACCCAGGGTATTCATCGCCACCGCCAGCGCCTCATGGGCTTCAGGAGACAGCGCGCCCAGAGACATGGCGGCAGAGTCAAAGCGAGGGAAAATGTTTTCCACCGGCTCAACCTCCGACAGATCAATCGGCTTGATATCTTTCTTGAATACCAGCAGATCGCGCAAGGTGGCAACCGGGCGTTCATTCACCAGAGCCGCGTATTCCTGGTAGTGGCCATAATCACCACTGGTCACGGCATCCTGGAGCCTGGCCACCACGTCCGGGTTGAAGGCATGGTATTCCTGGCCGTGCACGTATTTAAGCAGACCGCCCTGAGACAACGGCTTGCGCGGTTTCCAGGCGACAGCGGCCAGCTGCTCCTGGTCCTGCTGGAAGTCGTAGAAGTCTGCGCCTTGAATGCGACTTGCGACACCCCTGAAGCACAGATCAACCACGCTGTCTGCCATACCGATCGCTTCAAACAGCTGCGCGCCACGATAAGAGGTAATGGTGGAAATACCCATCTTGGACAGAATCTTCAACAGGCCCTTATTGATGCCTTTGCGATAGTTATTCTTGGCCTCAATCGGATCCATCAACAGTTCGCCGGTCCGGATCAGGTCGTTCAGTACCTGATAGGCAAGATACGGGTAGACCGCGGTCGCACCAAAGCCGAACAACACTGCAAACTGGTGAGGATCTCGTGCCCAGCCTGTCTCTACGATGATATTGGAATCGCAACGCAAGCCTTTCGCGACCAGATGGTGATGCAGGGCACCGGTTACCATCATTGCGTTTACCGGTAGCTCGCCTTCGGTCAGGTCCTTATCGCTCAGGATCAGCAGCACTTTGCCGTCAGCAACCGCTTGCTCAGCCTCGTCACACATCCGGCGAACGGCTTGCTCAAGGCCTTCCTCCGGACGGTAACTCATGGAGATCCTGGCCACTTCAAAACCCGGCCGGTCGTTGTTACTGAGCCGGAGGAATTTGGTTGGTGACAACACCGGAGTGGTCAGGATAATGCGGTTGGCATGGCCCGGGGTTTCCTCGAACACGTTCTGCTCAACACCAAGGCAGGTCTCCAGCGACATCACAATGGTTTCACGCAATGGGTCTATCGCCGGGTTGGTAACCTGGGCAAACTTCTGGCGGAAATAATCCGACACGTGCCGAACCTTACTCGAGAGCACTGCCATCGGAGTATCGTCACCCATGGAGCCAACGGCTTCCTGGGCACTTTCAGCCAGCGGCCGCAACACCTGATCTCGCTCTTCAAACGAGATACTGAACATCTTTTGATGAACCAGGAGTTCATCCGGCTCCATCAGTTTGAATTCCGGCGTTGCCTGGTTGAGTGTTGTTTCAACCCGCAGCGAATTCTCTTTCAGCCAGCGCTTGTAGGGCTGGGCTGTTTTCAGGCGCTGATCGATGTCCCGGGTATGCAGAACTTCACCGGTGTCGGTATCAATCGCCAACATCTGACCCGGCCCTACCCGCCCCTTGGCAACCACATCTTCCGGCTGGTAACCGTGGGTGCCCACTTCAGAGGCCAGCGTGATGAAATCGTCTTTGGTCACCACCCAGCGCGCCGGTCGCAGGCCGTTGCGATCGAGCATACACAACGCATACCGACCGTCCGACATAACAAGGCCAGCAGGGCCGTCCCAGGGCTCCATGTGCATGGAGTTGTATTCGTAGAATGCCCGCAACTGGGAGTCCATGGTGTCTACATTCTGCCAGGCGGGCGGGATCATCATCCGCACCGCCCGGAACAGATCCACACCACCCGCCAGCAACACTTCCAGCATATTATCCATACTGGATGAATCAGAGCCGGTCAGATTAACCAGCGGCTGCAGGGTTTGCAGATCCGGCAGGTCGGGCGAGCTGAACTTGGCCGCCCGGGCAATGGCCCAGTTGCGGTTGCCATCCACCGTGTTGATTTCACCGTTGTGAGCCAGGAACCGGAACGGCTGCGCCAGTGGCCACTTAGGCATGGTGTTGGTCGAAAACCGCTGGTGAAACACGCAAATCGCGGTTTGCAGATCAGGATCGCCCAGGTCTTTGTAGAAGTTGGCCAGATCGGCCGGCATCATCAGGCCTTTGTAGGCCAGCGTACGATGTGAAAGACTGCAGATATAGAATTCAGTGTCTTCCGCCTCAGCCATATCCCGCTCGGCATGACGACGACCAACAAACAGACCGATGGCGAATTCTTTTTCAGATTTGCCGCCGGGCTCAACGAAGACTTGCTCAATGCGCGGCAGGCAATCCAGCGCCATCGGCCCCAGACAGCTGTCATCAACCGGCACTTCGCGCCAGCCCATGATTTCCAGCCCCTGCTCAACCAGGCGTTTCTCAATGGCAGCACGTCCGGCGGCCGCTTTACTGGCTTCCTGAGCTAAAAAAACCTGGCCAACTGCAAACATGTCGCCAGGTTTTTTGCCGAACGCCGCCTCAGCAGCTTTACCAAGGAAGGCCTTGGGGCTCTGCAGAAGCAAGCCACAACCATCACCGGTTTTGCCATCAGCGGCGATGCCGCCCCGGTGAGTCATACAGGTCAGTGACTCAATGGCGGTTTGTAACAACTTATGGCTCGCCTCGCCCTTCATGTGGGCAATCAGGCCAAAACCACAGTTGTCCCTGAACTCATCGGGATGATACAAGCCTGTTGTCATAAGCGTTCTCTCGCGTGTAAATGCTTTCCCGCCAGTCATTTTCGCACCAATTCAGTGCGAAAAACGTACTGACACCGAAAAAAGGGGGAAGCGATTTTACACACGTGAAACTACGTATTCAATTTTTTTCGCCGATTGGGGCTCACATAAGCCAGCTTGCGCACCAAAAAGGTGCAATCAGTAGCTCTCAAACGACCTCACCCAAGGCTCTCGGACACCAAGCGCAGCCGGGATCTCTGATACAGACGCCCGGGCCGCTTCACGACTCTGGTATTGGCCATATACCAGCATGAACCAGGGCTCACCCTGACGCTCTCCGAGCGTGTAACTGATCCGGGTGTTTCCCGGTGCGCGCTCAAGCACATTCAGCACCGTGCGCTCTTGATTGCCGGCAACTAACTGCAGGGTCCAGCCCTCACGAATCCTGAGATCATCGAGGGGCACAAAATATTCCGGCTTTTCCGGCGTGAAGGCTGGCTCTGGCTCTGGCTCTGGCTCTGACTCTGGCTCTGGCTCTGGCTCTGGCTCTGGCTCTGGCTCTGGCTCTGGCTCTGGCTCTGGCTCTGGCTCTGGGCGAGCATCGATGGGCTGAACAGGCTCAGTCAAGTCTGGCTGCACCGGCTCTGCCTCACTATTTGCGACCTCAGGACCAATAGTAATGCTTCGTCGAATCGGCTCCGGCTGGAATTCTTCTGTGCCTGCATCCGCCATGGATTCATCATATTGCCGGGACACGAACCACCAGGACGTCGCAAGCAGAATAAGCGCCAACGCCGGCCAGCGAAAGGTGACCAGTGGCGGCCATTTGCGAGCGGGGCCCGCTACCCGCTGCCCTGAAACCATATCCAGCCATATACCAGGCGCGACACGCTTCAGCCGCCCGAAGCTGCCCTGGCTCAGGGCATGCAGCTGTTTGAGCCGGGCCGCCGACAACAGTTCCTCCTTTCGCCCTCCGGCGCGGTGAATACGGGGCTCGAGATAGGCCGCAATGTCATCACGGCTCAAAGGGGGCAGACTGATATGATGAACGTGGGCAGAAAGATCTTCAGGACGAAACTCGCTTTGCAGCCCTTCGGCACCAGCGAACACCAATGTCGCCGCCAGCGAACGGTCTGCAGCCAGATAACCAGACAACAGCAGGTTCAGCAGTTCTGGGGCCACCCGTTCGGCATCATCCAGAATCAGAACCAGGCGTTGTCCACGCTGAGCGCGCGTCTCCGACCAACGAAAGAAACGGTATACCAGTTCTCGAGGCTCCGCATCGGCTGGCACACCTGAGCGGGCGATCTTTCCGAGATCTCGGGCCAGAGCCTGACTACTGGTCAGAGCCGCTGAGGGAATTCGATGAAAATCCAGACGCGACGACTCACTGCGAACCAGCTCTGCGAGAATTCGGGTTTTACCCGCGCCAGGAGCTCCGGTGATTAGTAACGCCATGTCACCAAAGCCACAGAGGTGGCGGAGAGACTCCAGCGCATGATGACGCATCGCGTCCGGATAGAACGGGGTTTCGAGGTCCAGCGGATTTTCCCGCAAGCCATAGCGTTGCTGGAGACGAGGGAAAAGCCCGCCATCCTCTACTGTGTTCAGGTTATCCTCAATCACTACTCGTCCCTGCCTGCTGCTGGCTTACCAACCGTCACCGTTACGAACGGGTAAATTCCAACAAGGTATCCTTGAGATTTTGCGGTGCTGCATCGGCGGTGACAAAGGCATCACCCAACGAGCGCATCAGCACCAGTCTTAGCCTGCCATCGACATTTTTCTTATCCACCGCCATCCGAGACATGAAGTCTTCAGGGCTCATTCCCTTAGGTGGCCGCTCCGGCAAGCCAGCCCGATGAATCAGCGCTGCTGCCCGTTCGTGTTCCTTCTGACCGATCATCCCCTCCCTTAAAGAAAGGTCGGAGGCCATCAGCATGCCCGTGCCGACCGCCTCGCCATGCAGCCAGTTGCCGTAACCTGCATAGGTTTCTATGGCGTGACCGAAAGTATGACCAAGATTCAGGATCGCTCTAAGCCCGCCTTCCCGCTCGTCCACCGCAACCACCTCTGCCTTGCACAGGCACGAACGGTATATGGCTTCACCCAATGCATCTGGCTCCAGACGCCTTAGCGCATCGATGTTGCCCTCAAGCCAGCCGAGAAACGATTCATCGCGGATCAGGCCATACTTGATAACTTCCGCCAGCCCTGCAGACACTTCGCGCGCCGGCAAAGTGGACAATGAATCGGTATCAATCAGCACAATGTTGGGCTGATGAAAAGCGCCCACCATATTCTTGCCCAGCGGATGATTAATCCCGGTCTTGCCACCCACCGAAGAGTCGACCTGTGATAACAGCGTGGTCGGAATTTGAATGAACGGCACGCTCCGCTGATAACACGCGGCAGCAAACCCTGCCATATCTCCAACCACGCCACCGCCCAGCGCAACCAGGGTGGTTTGCCTGGAATGCTGCCGCTCGAGCAACCGGTCAAAGATAAGATTGAGGGTTTGCCAGTCTTTGTATTTCTCACCGTCTGGCAAAGTGACCACATCCACGCATTTTCCGGGAAAGCAGGCAACAGCTTGTTCAAGATACCGAGGGCCAACCGTCTCGTTGGTCACAATCATCACCTGATTACCGGCAACCCACGGCGTCAAATCGTAGTTACCGAGAAGCCCCTGACCAATGATGATCGGATAGCTTCGCTCACCCAACTCAACCTTCAGCTCTTTGAGGACCTTGTACATGTTCACGACCTTCTTTTCGTCTTTGCCGTTTGTGTCTGGGGGTTTTTGGATTAATACGGTTGACCAGTTGACGCACCACCAACCGAGGACTCTTGCGATCGGTAAACATCACAATATCAGCTAGCTTGGTGTACAGGGGATCTCGAATGGCGAACAGACTCCGCAGCACACCCTCCGGATCTTCATTCTGGAGTAACGGTCTATTGCGGTCTTTACGGGTACGCTCCACCTGCTGCTCGATAGAGGTTTTCAAATACACTACGACGGCGTTCTTCTTAAGCAACGGATGATTTTCAGCGCGCATTACTGCACCGCCTCCGGTTGCAAGCACCGTTGCGGTTGTCCCCGAAAGCTCATCCAGCATTGCCGTCTCTCTTAACCGGAACCCACCCTCTCCTTCAACGTCAAAAATCCACGGAATATTTGCCCCACAACGTTCCTCGATGATCCGGTCCGAATCCAGAAAGCGATAACCCAGCTCTTTCGCGAGCATACGGCCAATCGTACTTTTCCCAGCCCCCATGGGGCCGACCAAGACAACGCGTTCGGGCAAAGACATAATTTCCGCTCAACAGGGTTCAGGCGGGTGAGAATAGCACAGGGCAGGCCTTTCCATAAGTCGCGGCTGCTGATCCAAACAAAAAAGCCGCCGGTGTTAGCGGCGGCTTTTTTGAGACTGAACCGGTTACTGGATCAGGTCATTTTTAATGATCTTCGGCGTAATGAAGATCAGTAACTCACTGCGCTCATCAATGTTCTCGGTCCGCTTGAACAACCGCCCAAGATAAGGAATGTCACCGAGGAATGGCGTTTTGGTTGTCTGTGTCGCCACCTCTGACTGGAAGATACCACCCAGAACGACGGTTTCGCCATTGGCAACCAATACCTGAGTTGTCACAGAGTTGGTATTGATGGACGGAATACCGGCAGTCACCTCACCCCGTGAATCCTGATTGACCACCAGATCCATAATGATCTTGTCATCCGGTGTGATCTGTGGGGTAACCTCCAGAGACAGTACCGCCTCTTTGAACTCTACGTTGGTTGCACCGCTGGAGGTGGCTTCCTGGTATGGAATTTCTTCACCTGACTTGATCGACGCGCTCTGGCGGTCGGCCGTTACCACCCGCGGCTGAGAAACCACTTCAGCACGACCATCGGTCTCCAGAGCAGAGAGCTCCAGATCGATCAGGAAGTCATCGCTACCCCAGCCGATGGCAAAGGAAGAGGCGCCGTCACCGGTGACACCCAAATCAACACCCAGCGCGCCCGGGAAAGAAATTGCACCGCTGCCGCCTGCGGCCGCATCTCTCGATTCCTGAAGCGTACCCAAAGACCCGCCGATGCTGACAACGTCATTGCCGCTTACGTCGTAGGCAGCACCACCCCAACGGACACCCAGATTTTCGGCAACGTTGGTCTGCGCTCGAACAATGCGGGCCTCGATGGACACCTGGCGCACGGGAACATCCCAGGTGCCGACCAGACGACGGATCTCTTCGAGCTTCTGAGCCGTTTCACGAACGCTAATGGTGTTGGTGCGCACGTCTGAAGAAATGAAGCCGCGGGAAGATATCAGCTCTTCATCGGCCCTGATCAACTCAACAATGTCAGCAGCCTTGGCGTAGTTGACCTGAACGATATCCAGGCGAACCGGCGCCAGCTCGGCAATTTGCTTGCTGGTTTCCAGTTCGAGCTTCTCGCGAGCCGCAATTTCCTCGGCCGGTGCAACCAGCAGAACATTACCAATCTGGCGCTGATCGAGCCCTTTGGTTTTCAAAATCAGATCAAGCGCCTGATCCCACGGAACGTTCTGCAGCCGCAAGGTAATGCTACCACCCACGGTATCGCTGGCCACCAGGTTTAATCCGGTAAAGTCGGCAATCAACTGAAGGACTGAACGCACTTCAATATCCTGAAAGTTCAGAGACAGCTTCTCTCCCGTGTACGGGAATCGCTCTTCGCGACGGGAATCCGCCTCTTCTTCAGACAGCCTTTCCACGCTAACAGTAAATTCACGACCTGACTGATAAGCGATGTAGTCATAGTCACCCTCTGGGCGAATTTCAATGATCGCACTGCCATCTTCAACGAAGGTATCGATGCGAGTTACCGGCGTCGCGAAATCTGTGACATCCAGTCTCCGACGAAGATCCGCCGGAACTTGCAACCCGGGCATGGTCAGCCGGATCCGGCCAGCCTGCTCAGACAGGTTAACCGCGGCGGTGGCGCTTCCCAAATCCACAATCACGCGACCTTCCCCGTCCTGGCTACGGCGGAAATCAACGCCAGCCAAGGCATTTTGCCCAGACTGACCCGAAGATGCGGGCTGGCCCTGCGGCGACTGTGCCGCCACGGCAGGCGCGCTGCTTGCACCGCCAATTGTCATTACCAGAGAGTTGTTCTGCCTGATCGTTTCATGAGGAACCAACTCAACCAGGTTGAAAATCAAACGGGTACGGTCTCTGGTTTCCACCACGGTAACGCTCTGAGCGTTACCTGAACCCAGTGGAATACTCCGCTGATTCAGCCCACTGGTGGTGTCCTGTAAATCAACGGCAATCCTCGCAGGACGCTCGATCGTGTAGCCAGTCGGCTCGGGCGGCGGGCCGTCAAACTTCATGGTTACTTCCAGTCGCTCACCTGGCAGCGACGAAAACGATACGTCTTCCAGCGTGACCGCGCTGGCCAGGCTGCTCCATAACCCGATGGCGATTACGCCCACGCAGACATTGAGTTTTTTGAACATCGCTAGCCTCGACCTTGAACCATTTTGTTCGTGCATGTTTTTTTCAATCATTTTTATCGCTCCTGGCCCTATCCTTCATCCAAAGACAGGGAGCGTGGGCGTTCAACCCACCCACCGCGGCCGTTTGGAACGATTTCAATCAATTCAATCCGGGTTTCACTAACGCCGACGATACGGCCGTAGCTCTGACCCATGTAATTGCCCGTTCGTACCCGATGTATGCCACCGCTGGCGTCGCGAATCAGGGCAAACAGGCCGCCTTCAAGGCCTTGTAGTGTGCCAACCATGACCAGGGACTTGAGATCGAAGTTCTCAAGCACCTCTCTCGGTCGGTCCAGGTCGGGCTCCACGTCGCTGACCGGCTGCTCATCAACCATCGTCAGCTGAACATCGACCGGCGCTTCGAACGGTGCTCTGCGATCCGCCGCCGAATAACTGAAAGCCTCATAAGCCTTGAACTCGGGCAAGGGCTCTACGTGACCCCGAGGCTTGGCCCGGGTATCCGACATGAACTTATCCAGATCAGAGAAACCGTTGCCCTGGGAACAAGCCGTCAACAAAGATGTCAGGCACACAGCCAACAAGGCTTTACCGGCATGCTTTACTGTCATGCTCACTCTCCAGCCCGGTAGCGGTAGGTACGGGCAACAACCTGCATATCAAGTTGTTCACCATCTCCGCCAAGTGGTTTGATGGTTAAGTCATGCAGCGTCACAATCCGTGGCAGGCTGGCTACACTGCTGACAAACGAGGCCAGTTCGTGGTACGCACCTGACACCCGTATATTGATCGGCAATTCAGAATAAAAGTCGCGACGTTGCTCAGGCTGCAGCTTGACCTCCTGAAGCGCCAGACCATTCCCCAAAGCTGTATTGGTAATGTCCTCAAGCAAGCCGGGAACCTCGGTTTCACTGGGCAGCTGTCTGACCAGGGCGCCGAATGTCTCTTCCATCTCCGCCATCTGAGCTTTGAACACATCCAGGTTTGCTACCTGATAGGCTTTTTGCTCGTAACGCTGCTTCAGCTCCTGCTCGGTGCGCTCAACTCGCTCCAACTGGCCATACTGGTCCTTAATAAAGAACCAGTAACCACCTCCAAGAATCAGACCAAAGACGATCAACACCACAATGGCTTTGACCGGTGCTGGCCAGATGCCTGCATTGTTGATATCCAGGTCATTGATATCGAAATCGTTCAAGCTCTTAAGTGAGTCCGCGAGGCTCATTAATTATCCTCCGCTTCGGGCTCAGGCGTCTGCTGCTGGACCGCAAGATTAAACTGACTGTATCCGGCCCGACGGGCATCGGCAGCAGCCACATTTGAAAGATTGGGATTGGCAAACCAGTCAGATTCTTCAAACTGGCGCATAAGGTTGGAGATCCTGCTGTTGGACTCTGCCATGCCGACAATATCGATGCGCTCACCCGTTCGTTTCAGGTCGGTATAGAAAAGACCATCTGGCAGGGTTCTTACCAGCTCATCAAAGACCCGCACAATAACCGGACGAGTACCCTGAAGATCCTGAATCACCTGCATCCGCGCCAACAACTCATCGCGCTGCCGTTTCAGATTCTCGATTTCGGTGATCTGCTGATCCAGCTGCTTGGTTGCAGTTTCGATGTAGGCGTTTCGGGATTGCTGGTAGGCAAGCCGGCTGTCCATATCGGATTTCCAGAGAAAGGTCAGTCCCCCGGCAATGATTACTGAACCGAGAATCATGACGATGAACTGCTTCTGCTTCTCAGCGCGCAGCTCCTCTCGCCATGGTCTGAGGTTAATTTTTGCCATCAGTCGAAACTCCTCATTGCCAGGCCGCAGGCAATCATCAACGATGGAGCATCATTGCTCAGAGCTGATGCGTTCACTCTGGAACCAATCGCCATTTCTGCAAACGGGTTCGCCACCAGGGTCGGCGTGCCGGTCTTTTCCTCAACCATTTCGGTCAGCCCCTGAATTGAAGCTGTGCCGCCGGCCAGAACTACGTAATCGACCGCGTTGTATTGACTGGCGCCAAAGAAGAACTGGAGTGCGCGCGCAACTTGTTGCACAACCGCCTCCCGGAATGGGGTAAGCACTTCGGGTTCGTAGTCGTCTGGAAGCCCGCCCTGCTTCTTGGCAAGGCCAGCCTCTTCAAGCGAAAGCCCGTAGCGACGCTGGATCTCTTCGGTCAACTGTTTGCCGCCGAAGATCTGCTCACGGGTATAAACTGTTTTACCCTCAGCCAACACACTCAACGTGGTCATGGTCGCGCCAACATCCACGATAGCAACGACCAGCTCTTCACCCTGGGAGTCGAGTTGTGATTCGATCAGCTTGTAGGCGCGTTCAAGGGCATAGGCCTCAACATCGACAATTTTGGTGGTGAGGCCAGCAATCTCCAGCGCATCTTCCCGAATATCGACGTTTTCTTTCCGGCACGCTGCCAGCAAAACGTCGACCTGATCCGGGTTCGCTTCCGATGGACCCTGAACCTCAAAATCAATGGCGACTTCGTCCAATGGATACGGAATGTATTGATCCGCCTCGAGCGCGATCTGATCTTCCATTTCAAATTCGTTAAGGCCACCGTCCATCTGAATCACTTTCGTGATTACCGCAGAGCCGGAAACCGCAACCGCCACATGTTTTACGCCAGTGCGGGATTTGGAAGCCACTCGCTTGAGCACTTCACCCACTGCCTCGACGTCTGTAATGTTCTTCTCGACCACTGCGTTGGCCGGCAAAGGCTCAACCGCATAGCTTTCCACTTTGTAGCGGTCGCCATGCCTTGACAGTTCCAGAAGTTTGACCGAGCTGGAGCTGACGTCCAAGCCCAGCACCGCACTGGATTTTTTTCCTAACAATCCGAACACGCGCTCACCCTTTACCTGGTTTAATGCACCCGGCTTAAGAGTCCCTGAACCAATCCCTGATACGGCATCTATTACAGAGACACTATGTGTTTTTTATGTAAGAGAATTCTTCGAGTTTTCCGTCTACAATGCAGGCTCTTTATTGCTCAAGAGGTATTGCATTCAGCGAAGTGACTCATCCTTCCTAAAGCAATTTCTCAAATAATAGACCTATATCCAACTGTTGTCAGAAAAAAATGTCTCAATTGCTGCGTACATCTCGTGTTTTCGCCTGGTTCCTGCTCACTGGCCTGAGTGTCGCTATTATTATCGCCTCAGCCTTCTACCTCTACCTTCGGCCAAGCCTGCCGCCCGTCCAACAATTACTGGACGTTAAACTGCAGACGCCACTTCGGGTGTATAGTCAAGACAACAGATTAATAGCAGAATTCGGAGAAAAGAGAAGGGCACCGATCACAATCGAACAGATCCCTACAATTCAGTTACAAGCCTTCCTGGCCGCGGAAGACTCACGATTTTACGAGCACTTCGGCGTCGACATCAAAGGCCTGACGCGGGCTGTGGTCGAGCTCGTGTCCACCGGAAGCATCCAGTCCGGGGGCAGCACCATCACTATGCAGGTTGCAAAAAATTACTTTTTGTCACGCGACAGGACCTTTATCCGCAAGTTCAACGAGATACTTCTGGCTCTTCAGATTGAACGCGAACTTGATAAGGACAGGATACTGGAGCTGTACCTCAACAAGATCTATCTCGGTAACCGGGCCTACGGTATCGCTGCCGCCGCTCAAGTCTATTACGACAAGCCGGTCAATGAACTGTCGCTGGCTCAGATGGCGATGCTGGCGGGACTGCCGAAAGCTCCATCTGCCTTTAACCCATTAGCAAACCCTGAAAGAGCAATGATCCGCCGTAACTGGATACTCGGCCGCATGCGAGACCTTGGCCACATAAACCAGGATGCCTGGTCACTGGCTGTCGAGGCACCGCTCACCGCGAGTTACAATACCCGTGAGACCGAGGTCGACGCCGATTACGTGGCCGAAATGGCGCGAACAGAAATGGTGCGCCGGTTCGGCGATGCTGCCTACACGGACGGTTACAGCGTCACCCTCACCGTTAATAGCGAAAAGCAGAATGCGGCCACTGAAGCGCTTCGGGCCGGACTCGAAGATTACGACCGTCGTCACGGCTTTCGGGGTGCCGTCGGCCAGTTTGACGTGAACGGCATGGCCGCCATCGCGCTGTCCGATCAGATGCTCAACTACCCGCGCGTTGAAGGCTTGATTCCCGCCGTGGTGACGGCCGTCGATGACGACCAGGGCGAGGCTCGTGTTCATACGCGCCACCTTGGCTCCGGCAAAATGGCCTTCGATACCATGAGCTGGGCCAAGCGCTATCGCACCGAAAGCCTGACCGGCCCGGCCCCGAGCAAAGTCTCTGACGTCGTGTCTGCCGGCGACGTGGTCTACGTTAAGGTTCTGCAGCTGCCCCAAATTCAGGAGCAGGGCGACGACAACTCTGAGAATGCCGAAGACATCCTGAAAAACGAACTTCAGGTCGCCTTGTCACAAGCGCCACGAGTTGAAGGCGCAGTTATTTCGATCGATGCCCAGAATGGCGCGATCGAAGCCCTCGCGGGCGGTTACAGCTTCAGCCAGAGCAAATACAACCGGGCAACGCAAGCCAACCGCCAGCCAGGCTCAACTTTCAAGCCGTTTCTCTATCTGGCAGCCCTGGAGAACGGAAGAACACCCGCTACCATCTACAACGATGCGCCGATTGTGTTCGAAGATTCGGAGCTGGGAGGCGCCTGGCGCCCGCAGAACTCCTCAGGTCAGTTTTATGGCCCAACCACCCTTCGGGAAGGCCTCTATCGGTCACGCAACCTGGTATCTATTCGCCTGCTCAGGGATCTTGGAATTCGCCAGACACTGGACTACCTCGGACAACTGAAGATTCCGACTGACAAAATGCCGGCGAACTTGTCATTGTCGCTGGGCGCCGGCCAGCTGACACCCATGGATCTGGCACGAGGTTTCGCGGTGATCGCCAATGGCGGCTACGATGTTGAGCCCTATCTAATCCAGCGCATTCAGGAGCCTGACGGCACCGTCGTGTATGAGGCGCCGGAAACCATTCTGTGTGACACCAACTGCAAAGAAGAACCTGAAGCCGTCGCCAATGAGGGGCCCGTGATGGCCAATCAGCCTGACACAGTCCAGACTGACGGCATGCAACTATTGGCTTCAGCTGAAGCCGCTCCCGAACGCAGGGTGATGCAGCGACTTGCAGATGAACGCTCCGTCTACATCCTTCACAGCATCATGCAGGACGTGGTGCGCAGAGGTACCGGTCGGCGGGCACTGGCCCTAAACCGGAACGACATCGCCGGCAAGACAGGCACAACCAACGACCAGATAGACACCTGGTTTGCCGGGTTCAATCACAAGGTTGCCACAACCGTATGGGTTGGCTTCGATCAACCTGCCCCGCTGGGCCGGGGAGAATTCGGCGCAAGCACGGCTCTGCCGATCTGGGTTGATTACATGAAAACCGCCATGCAAGGGGCGCCCTCAGCCACCATGCCCCGACCCAACGGCATTGCCAATATTCGCATCAACCCGAATACGGGAGAGCGGGCCCGGCCTGGCGAAGACGGCAATTTTGAACTATTCAAGGAAGAAGAAGCACCGGCACCACTGCGCCAGGACTCCAATGACAACGGCTCCGGCAATGGTGGCACCGAGCAACTGCCTGGTCATATTTTCTGATCCGTTCGGGCAGCGCCCTGACAACCAACGCACAAAAAAACCGGCGGGATCACCGCCGGTTTTTTTGTGAAGCTGAACTACATCGAAATCAGATGATGTCGTCCATAGACTTCAGCGGGTAGTGCGCAGGGTAAGGGAGGCGCGCCACACCGGAATCCACAGCAGCACGGGCAACTGCCGCCGGCACCACATCTAACAGGCGAACGTCCATTGGCTTGGGAATAATGTATTCCTTGCCGAACTCCAGGCTATCTACATTGTAAGCCGCACAAATTTCCTGAGGCACCGGCTCTTTGGCCAGTTCACGAATTGCGTTTACGGCAGCTACCTTCATCTCTTCATTGATGGCGGTTGCACGAACGTCCAGCGCGCCACGGAAGATGAACGGGAAGCCCAGCACATTATTCACCTGGTTCGGATAGTCCGAGCGACCGGTCGCCATGATCAAATCATCACGGGCAGCCAGGGCCACTGCCGGGCTGATTTCCGGATCAGGGTTCGAGCAAGCGAACACTACCGGGTTTGGAGCCATCTTCTTCAGCTGATCGGCCGACAGGAGGTCCGGGCCAGACAGGCCGACGAACACGTCCGCGCCATCGATGGCGTCGTCCAGTGTGCGCTTATCGGTATCGTTGGCGAACATGGCTTTGTACTGGTTCAAGTCATCACGACCAGAGTGGATCACACCCTTACGGTCGAGCATGAAGATGTTTTCAGAGCGCATACCGCAGCTGATCAGCAACTTCATACAAGCGATCGCAGCTGCACCGGCACCCAGGCAGACCACTGTCGCATCTTCAATTTTCTTACCCTGCAGCTCAAGGGCATTGATCATGCCAGCTGCAGTGACGATTGCAGTGCCGTGCTGGTCATCGTGGAAAACAGGCACGTTGCACTTTTCGATCAGAGCACGCTCAATCTCAAAGCATTCGGGTGCCTTGATGTCTTCCAGGTTGATACCACCAAAGGTATCGGCAATGCGCTCTACAGTTTCAATAAACGCTTGCGGGCTTTCGGAATTGACTTCGATATCGAACACGTCGATCCCGGCAAAGCGCTTGAACAGTACGCCTTTGCCTTCCATGACCGGCTTGCTCGCCAGAGGGCCGAGATTTCCCAAGCCCAGGATAGCAGTGCCGTCTGTAATAACGGCTACCAGGTTGCCCTTACCTGTGTACTTGTAAGCATTCTCGGGGTCCTTCGCGATCTCGCGGACCGGCTCGGCAACCCCGGGGCTGTACGCCAGGGATAGGTCGCGGGAAGTCTGGGTTGGCTTGGTGATTTCAACACTCAGCTTACCCGGCCGCGGTTTGGCGTGATATTCAAGGGCTGCTTCTTTCAGATCTTGAGACATTGCCACTGTTCCGTTTGTCACGTTTAAAGGTAATAGCCGCCGGGCGCTTGCCTGACGGAGCGCGACATTATGGCGCGCCCATTTCGAAACGACAAGCCGAACCAGAATATTTTATGCCCAGTCAATAGTGCATTTTGCGTATAACCGGCCCCGAATCCAAATCGCGCGCACAAAAAAAGCGCCCGCAGGCGCTTTTTTTACATCTTGGTGCAGATCAGTCTTTCTTAGCGCCGATACGACCACCAAAACGCTTGTTGAACTTGTCGATACGACCGCCGGTGTCCATAACCTTCTGCTTGCCAGTGTAAAACGGGTGGCACTGGGAGCAAACGTCTAGCTGCAGATCGTGACCAACAGTAGAACGGGTCTTGATAACGTTACCGCAGGAACAGGTAGCGCTGATTTCTTCGTACTTGGGGTGAATACCTTCTTTCATGGCGAACCTCTATCGGTCATGCCGCTACCTGATCAACTGCCGAATCACGGCATTAACGCCAGGCACCGCATGTTTGAATCAATTGGAAAGACCGTGCACAATCAAGCCCGGCCAGAAACAGACCGCGAATCTTACTGACAAACCCGGCCGCAGGCAAGTACCTTGCTCCCGCGTAATACCCCGGACCACAGCAGCCAGCGACGTAACAGCCCACACTCAGGATACGCAGATACCGTGACACGGCCAGCCACCGCCCGCATCGCCCTCAACCGCCCGCTTCGGCGGCTGTTTGATTATCTGATTCCCGACCACCTTGAACTGACTCCCGGGCAACGGGTAGAAGTGCCCTTCGGACGCCAGACACTGACCGGCCTGGTGGTCGAGACCGGCGTGCAGCCGCCCGCGGGCATCACGCTCAAACCCGTTCGCAACATTCTGGAAACCTGGCCAGCGCTGCCTGAACACACCTTTCGCCTGCTCACCTGGGCCAGTGATTACTATCAACACCCACTCGGGGAGTGCCTGTTTACAGCTCTGCCGCCAGCACTGCGAAAAGGCCGGCCAGCACGGGAAAAACCGGACGAGCGCTGGCAGACCGTCACAGCAGAAGCTGCCCTGCCGGCCAACGCCCATCGCCAGGTAGCACTCTTTAACACCATCAAAACCGCCCCCGGCATTACCTCAAGCGCCCTGGCCCAGTCCGGCTTTAGCCGAGCACAGATCCGCAACCTGCAGCAGAAAGAGCTGATCACAGAAGTCACGACTCAACAAACGCCGCCAATAACACCGGAAGCCGAGCTGCCAGCCCCGATGTTATCCGAGGCCCAACAACAGGCCGCGGCGGATTTTCCGGTGGACACACAGAGCTTCTCCGCCACCCTGCTCTACGGCATTACCGGCAGCGGAAAGACCGAACTCTATCTTCATTATTTAAAAACACACCTGAAAGCCGACGAACAAGCCCTGGTACTGGTCCCGGAAATCAACCTGACCCCACAAACCCTTGCCCGCTTTCGCCGTTACTTTGGCAACCGCATCCAGGTATGGCACTCCGCCCTGAACGACGGCGAGCGCCTGAGCACCTGGCTGAAAATCCGCAACGGCGATCCGGTGATCCTGATCGGCACCCGCTCGGCCGTGCTGCTGCCTTTTAACCATCTACGCACTATTATCGTCGACGAGGAGCACGACAGCTCGTATAAACAGGGCGAAGGCTTCCGTTACTCCGGTCGCGACGTTGCGGTTTACCGTGCCCACCTGAACCAATGCCCGGTGATTCTCGGCTCAGCCACGCCGTCACTGGAATCCTGGCACAACGCCAACCAGGGCAAGTACACGCTGATTCGCCTGGAGCAACGTGCTGGCGGCGCCACACTGCCTCAGCTGGAACTGTTGGACATCCGCAGCCGGCCTTTAGAGGCAGGCTTGTCCCGCCCTGCCCTGAACGCCATCAAAGAGACCCTTGCCAAAGGTGAGCAGGCCTTGGTGTTCGTCAACCGCCGAGGCTTCGCCCCGGTGGTGATGTGCTTTGATTGCGGCTACCTGGAAGAGTGCCCCCGCTGCGACACCCGGCTGACCTTTCACCGACGGGACCGGGCCATGCGCTGCCATCACTGCGACTTCCAGATGGCCGCCAGTCACACCTGCCCGAAATGCCAGAGCGAAAACTTCAAACCGGTTGGCCAGGGCACCGAACGCACCGAAGACACCCTGGCCGAGCAGTTCCCGGAGGTGCCGGTGATTCGGGTAGACCGGGACAGCACCCAGCGCAAGGGCAGCATCCAGGCCATCCTGAAGAAAGTGAACAGTGGCGAACCCTGCATACTGGTGGGCACCCAGATGCTGGCCAAAGGACACGACTTCCCCAATGTCACGCTAGTCATCGCGGTGAATGCCGACGGCGGCCTGTTCAGCGTCGATTTCCGCGCTCCGGAACAAATGATCCAGACCCTGCTGCAAGTCAGCGGCCGCGCCGGCCGCGGCGACAAGCCCGGCAAGGTGCTGATCCAGACCTGCCACAGCGACCACCCGCTGCTAAATGCTCTGTGCCACGGCAACTACGCCACCATCGCCGACCAGCTTCTGGCCGAACGTGAGAGCGGCCAACTGCCTCCGTTCCGGGCCATGGCGATCCTGCGGGCAGAAGCCGACACCATGCAAAACAGCCTGCAATTGCTGGACACACTCAAACCCATGGCGACGTCACCCGGCGTTGAAATCTGGGGGCCCCTGCCAGCTGTCATCGCCCGCAAAGCCGACCGGCACCGGGCACAACTGGTCCTGATCACAGACAACCGCAAACACCTAAACCGGCTATTGACCCACCTCTGCCAATACCTGGACCAGACCAAACTTCCAGGTAGCACCAGATGGATGGTGGATGTCGACCCCCAGGAAACCAGCTGAAGACAGGCTGCAAAATGCGACACAGTGCACAACCTGCAAACGGTTACAATCTTTTGCAGAAATCCGCACCGGCAAGCATTGCGTTTGCGCCGACTGTGCTATGATTTTCAGCAATCTACCCAAGAAATCTGTAACAACACCTGAGGTTGTGCTTCTCGTGCGGAGAATGCTCAACAAAAAGGCTTTTGCTGTAACGAAAACTGGAGATATTAAAATGTCAGGGAAATTCCTTGCGCGTGCGTCAGCGTTGTCGCTGGCTTTTATTTTGGCGGCTTGCGGGGGTGACGATAACTCAACCCCTCTTGCTGGCGGACAAAATCAACAGGGTGACAATGGCTCTCCCGGCTCTGGTGATAACACCAACGGAGGCGTAGATACAGACGGTGATGGCACGGCCGATACCACAATAGGCTCCCTGAGAATAAGCGCCTCACCCGTCCAAATGGGCACCAGCAACACATCTGCATCCGAAATACTGGTCTTTGCCCGAGACGCGGACAACATTTTGGCAGAGAATATCCCAGTTAAGTTTAGTGTCGATTCTGACGCGACACTGCAAGTTGCCCGCAGCACCACCGATGAGACCGGAACTGCAAAGGCACTGCTGAGCACCCGCCAAAACCCGAAAAACAGACCTGCAACAGTAAAGGCCACAGTTGGCGGAATTGAAGCATCTATTACAGTCAACATTACCGGAACAACACTAGCCTTAGATGGCCCAACCAACATTTCGGTTGGTAGTTCAGGAACTTACACTGCGACCCTCCTTGATTCTGAAGGTAACGGAGTTCCACTGGAAATAATCTCAATAGATAGCCCGCTGCCGAACATCACTACGTTGAATACTGATGATGAGGGAGAAGCTTCTTTCGCTTTGGAACCATCTGCTGCCGGCACATACCCAGTCGAGATTTTAGCTTTCTCAGGCGAAAGTGTGCTTAGTGCAAGCCTTGAAATTAGTGTATCGGACAGCAATTTCCAATTCACCAGTCCAGGGCCTGGTTCGGAAGTTCCCATAGACTCAGCCTCAAACCTGACTTTTGCCTGGAGCGAAAACAACCTCGGCGTGAGCAACGAACCAATTACCATTAGCCTAACTCGCGGCTTAATCGACAATAGCCTTTCATACCAAGCTAACACTGACGCAAACGGAGAGATTGCGACTACGATTTCATCAGATTCGGCCGGCCCCGCTACCATTGTCGCCCGCAGCGAGACCTCTGGCCTCGAAACCAGCATGATTTTTGAATTTGTCGCTATAACCCCTGACAGCCTAGTGGTTCAAGCGAGTCAAACCCAAGTGAAACCACAAGAGCAAAGCAAAATCACTGCGGTTGTGAGAGACGCGAATAACAACCTTGTTAAGGGACAGAGAGTACAGTTCAACATCCAACAAGGTTATGGTGAACTCTCTACACCAGATGCCATTACGAGTTCGCTTGGCCGAGCGTCAACTGTCTTTACTGCAGGCAATAGTGGTAGCGGTGCAGAACAAACAATCATTACAGCAACACTTGCAAGCGACAACACCATTCAAGACCAAGCCCTGCTGACGGTTACGGATGGTGCACTCCGTTTGTCAATTGGTACTGGAAACACCTTGGCGGAAGAAAACAGCGCTACTTACCTTAAAGAATGGGTAGTATTCGTGTCAGACGCAAACGGCCAGCCAGTCGAAAATGCCGAGGTCGAACTGACTGTTTTGCCTTCCCGCTATTTTAAAGGGTTTTGGCAACCCGGCATTTGTGGCACCGGTACGGAACCCAATTGCTGGGTTGCCAATGAAACTGCCTCGTGCCCCGCAGAGGACGTAAACCGTAACGGTAAATTAGACTCAGGTGAAGACGTAAATGCCAGTGGTGAATTAGAGCCAACCAATGAAGCAGTTGCCGTTGCGAATAGCAGCGCTTCGACAGAAGATGGCTCTTATGGATTCGCGCTCAAGTACCCTCAAAGCGCATGTCGCTGGACCGAAGTTACTGTGCAAGCTAAGGTGAATGTCCCCGGCGGTTCCGAGTACAGCGAGACAGCTACGACCACTCTGTCATGCCTTGCTAGCGACCTTTCAAACTTGGATGTAACACCTCCCGCAATCAACGGCGGGAGCCGCTACGGACAGTCAACAAGCTGTTTGGATGCTGATTAACCTGTGACGTACAAAAAGCCCGGCCTCAGCGCCGGGCTTTTTGCTTACACTCAAACTTTCCGCGATAATGCACCTCTTCTGATTTAACGGGCACCCTGCCCCGACACCCATTCTCCTGAACACCGAGTCACTTGACGCATGAAAGAGACCGTATCCGAGCTTCTCCAGTCTGCACTGGCCACTTTGCAATCTGACGGCACTCTGCCCGCAGACCAGACTTTTACTCCACAGATTGGCAACACCAAGGACAAGTCCCACGGTGATTACGCCTGCAACATTGCCCTGATGGCGTCTAAAGCCGCCGGTTGCCCGCCGCGAAAACTGGCGGAGGCTCTGGTGGCCGCGTTGCCGGAAAGTGCCGCGGTGGAGAAAGTGGAAATTGCCGGGCCGGGCTTTATCAACTTTTTCATGAGCACCGCCAGCGCGTTCGAGGTGGTGAATACCATTCTGGATGAGGCGGAACTGTTTGGCCGTAACCAAAGCGGCCAGGGCGAGAAGGTTCAGGTCGAGTTTGTTTCTGCCAACCCTACCGGCCCGCTGCACGTGGGTCATGGCCGAGGTGCGGCGATTGGCGATTGCCTGTGCCGGTTGCTGGAAGCCAACGGCTACGACGTTACCCGGGAATTCTACTACAACGATGCCGGCGCCCAGATCAACAACCTGGCGTTGTCGGTTCAGGCCCGGGTAAAAGGCCTGACACCAGAACACGAAAGCTGGCCGGAAGACGGTTATCGGGGCGATTACATCACCGACGTTGCCAACGCCTATCTGGCCGGCGACACGGTGACGGCAGACGATCGGGCCGTAACCGCCAAAACCGACCCGGAAGACCAGAACGCCATTCGCGAATTTGCGGTGGCCTACCTGCGCCGGGAACAGGATCTGGACCTAAAAGCCTTTGGCGTTCAGTTTGACGTCTACTTTCTGGAATCCTCCCTTTACCAGGAAGGCAAAGTTGAAGCCACCGTTGAGCGCCTGAACGCGAATGGTTACACCTACGAGCAAGACGGCGCCCTCTGGCTGAAAACCACCGAGTTCGGCGACGACAAAGACCGCGTGATGCGCAAGCAGGACGGCGGCTACACCTACTTCCTGCCGGATGTGGCCTACCACCTCGATAAGTGGCAGCGCGGCTTTACCACCGTGATCAACGAGCAGGGTGCCGACCACCACTCCACCGTTACCCGGGTGCGCGCCGGCCTGCAGGCGCTGAACGCCGGCATTCCCCGGGGCTGGCCAGACTATGTCCTGCACCAGATGGTAATGGTGACCCGTTCCGGCCAGGAGGTGAAAATCTCCAAGCGCGCCGGCAGTTACGTCACCATACGAGACCTGATCGACGAAGTCGGCCGCGATGCCACCCGTTTCTTCCTGGCGGCACGCCGTGTTGATTCCCAGTTGACCTTCGATATCGATCTGGCCCGCTCCCAGACCAATGAAAACCCGGTGTATTACATTCAGTATGCCCATGCCCGTATCTGTAGCGTATTGCGCAAACTGGCGGAAGAAGGCGTGCAGCGTGGCCTGAACGAGTGCGTGGGCGACCTGAGCCTACTGACCCTGGATGAAGAAAAGGAACTGGCCAACCAGCTGGCGAAATATCCGGAGCTGATTGCCAACTCCGCCGTACAACGGGAACCGCACCAGCTCGCCCATTACTTGCGTGAACTGGCCGGGTTGTTCCACACCTATTACAACGCCCACAAGGTGTTGATCGAAGACACCGCCCTGCGTGATGCCCGGGTGAGCCTGTATTTGGCCGTACGCCAGGTAATCGCCAACGGCCTGGGGCTGCTGGGCGTGAGCGCACCGGAGGAGATGTAAACCGACCATGGCCAGAGACTACGCCAAAAAACACCGCCCCTCGGGCAAAGGCGCTGCCGCCCCCAAAAAACCAGCGGCCCGGCCCCGTAAGACCGAAACGCCAAAGCGGACGGCACCCTCGCACTCCCAGCATGGAGCTCTGTCTTTGAAGTGGATTCTGTCTCTGGCCGCGGTAGGCGGCTTTATTGGCTTTATTGTGTACCTGAACACCCTCCCCGACGGGCAAGGCCCAACGCCGGTCACGCCAGCAGCTACGCAAACCACTCAACCACAGAAGCCGGCAGCGAGCCCCTCCAAACAGGAAAGAGAACGAAATTTCCGATTCTATGACATGTTGCCGGAATCTGAGGTACTGCCCCCGAAGGTGCAGGAATACGCCCCAAACCCGACACTTCAGGATTTCAACTACGTTGTTCAGTCTGGCTCTTTCCGCAGCCAGGAAGATGCCGAGCGGCAACGGGCGCAGATTGCCTTTCAGGGTTTGCGCGCCAGCGTTCAGCGCATTGATCTGGAAAGCGGCAGTGTCTGGTACCGGGTAAATGTGGGGCCATTCGAGTCCCGCAGTCAGATGAATGCCGCGGTGGACAAGCTGGTATCCATTAGCATTCAGCCTTTGGTTCGCAAGATTCCTAAGGAAGGTTAAGCCCTCTGGGAATGGGGTCTGACCCCGAGGGGTCAGACCCCTAACACGCAACCCCCACAAACCTGACCTTTCCCGCAGTTCAGACCTCTTGAATTCCCGCCAGAAGCCTCCATAACAATCGGATACGAATTTTAATCAGGCAACTGGAGCCAAAATGACTACGATTGTTTCCGTCCGCCGTGACAACGAAGTTGCCATGGGGGGTGATGGCCAGGTTTCTCTGGGTAACACCGTCATGAAAGGCAACGCCCGCAAAGTACGCCGCCTCTACAATGGCCAGGTGATTGCCGGGTTTGCCGGTGGTACCGCAGACGCTTTCACCCTGTTTGAGCGTTTCGAAGCCCAGTTGGAAAAACATCAGGGCAACCTTACCCGTGCTGCTGTGGAGCTGGCCAAAGACTGGCGCACCGATCGAGCTCTCAGAAAGCTTGAGGCCCTGCTGGCCGTGGCCGACAAAACCGCCTCTTTGATCATCACCGGTAACGGTGACGTCATCGAACCGGAACAGGGCCTGATTGCCATCGGCTCTGGCGGCCCGTTTGCCCAGGCTTCCGCACGTGCACTGCTTGAAAACACCAACCTGAGCGCGCATGAGATTGCTGAGAAGGCCCTGCAGATTGCCGGCGACATCTGCATTTACACCAATCAGAACCGCACTCTGGAAGTGCTGTCCTTCAAAGACTGACCGGAGCGACCATGTCTGCAATGACTCCCCGTGAGATCGTCCACGAACTCGACAAACACATCGTGGGCCAGCAAGAAGCCAAGCGCGCCGTCGCGATTGCCCTGCGTAACCGCTGGCGTCGCATGCAGCTGGACAGCAACCTGCGTGACGAAATCACCCCCAAGAACATCCTGATGATTGGCCCCACCGGCGTCGGTAAAACCGAAATTGCCCGTCGTCTGGCCAAGTTGGCCGACGCCCCGTTCCTGAAAGTAGAGGCCACCAAGTTTACCGAGGTGGGCTACGTAGGCCGGGACGTGGAATCCATTATCCGTGATCTGGCGGACATGGCCGTGAAAATGCTTCGTGAAAAAGAGATGAAGCGCCACGAGCACCGGGCCATGGATGCCGCCGAAGACCGCATTCTGGATGCCCTGTTGCCACCTGCCCGGGACTTCAAGGAAGGCGACCAGCGCAACAACGATTCCACCACTCGCCAGATGTTCCGCAAAAAACTGCGGGAAGGCGAGCTGGACGACAAGGAAATCGAAATTGACCTGCGCAGTGGCGGTGGCGGCGTGGAAATCATGGCGCCTCCCGGCATGGAGGAGATGACCAACCAGCTGCAGAGTATGTTCTCCAACCTGTCATCTGATAAACGCAAGACCCGTAAGATGAAAGTGTCGGACGCCATCAAACAGGTCAGAGACGAGGAAGCCGCCAAGCTGGTTAACGAAGATGAAATCAAGCAGAAGGCGATTCACGCGGTTGAGCAGAACGGCATTGTCTTCCTCGATGAGATCGACAAGGTTGCCAAACGCTCTGAGAACACCTCCTCTGACGTGTCTCGTGAGGGCGTTCAGCGCGACCTGCTGCCCTTGATCGAGGGGAGTACCGTCAGCACCAAATACGGCGCCATACGGACCGACCACATTCTGTTCATTGCCTCCGGCGCCTTTCATCTGTCCAAGCCGTCTGACCTGATTCCGGAACTGCAGGGGCGCTTGCCGATCCGGGTTGAACTGCAGGCGCTGACACCGGACGATTTCAAACGCATTCTGACCGAGCCGGATGCGTCTCTGGTACAGCAGTATGAAGCGCTGATGGGCACCGAAGGGCTCAAGCTGACCTTCAAAGAAGAGGCTATTGCCCGCATCGCGGAAGTCGCGTTCAAGGTGAACGAAACCACCGAAAACATCGGCGCCCGCCGTCTGCACACGGTATTGGAGCGGCTGCTGGAAAGCCTGTCGTTCGACGCAGGCGACAAAGTGACCGACGGTTTTGAAATCACCGCAGAGTACGTGGATGAAAAGCTGGGCGAACTGGCAGAAGACGAAGATCTGAGCCGGTATATCCTGTAACGGGAGCCGACCCAAAGAAAAAGGCCGGATGGCAACACGCCATCCGGCCTTTTTTGTGCCTGTCCGTCTGGCTTACTGAGCCTTGGAAAACAGGTGCGTAACGTTGTTGATGCCAGCGGCCAGCTTGCTCTTTTCGGCCTGCTTTTTCCGGCCTTTGGCCACGTAGAGCGGCAGCATTTCTCCGTACAGACTGGTACTGATGGTTCGCTGCTCGTCTTCCAGGCGGTCCCGGCGCAGTTTGATGCCGTATTTTAGTAGCTTTGGCTCCAGCTCATCGGCCCGCTCCAACAGATCGCGGCGCGTCATCTGGTAGGCGTGTTCACACACCATGCGCCGGCTCTGGAAGCTGAACACGTTGGAAAAGAACAGCTTGGCGTCATCCCGGGTGGGCTCGAACAACAGAATGTCTTTATCCGGATAATCCCGGCCGTACTGGGCAATGCCGGACTGCATCCGGGAATAGACCATGGTGCGGTACATCTGGGACAGCAGGTTCGGCATGCCCGCGCGGGTCAACTCGCCCGGTTTCATGGTGCCAGCGCGGACCGCCGCACTGGCGTCGATCGGTACCTGGGGGTTCACCGCCAGCACCAGATCGGCGCCGTCTTCAAACGCCACGGAGGCGTGCAGGCCTTTGCGCAGAGTGCCATCCACATAATACCGACCGTCTATATCGACCGGCACATACAAACCAGGCGAGGCCGTGCTAGCCTGAACCGCTCTGGAAATGGGGACGTGATCAAAGCCGGGCGCACCGAAACAGACCGCCTCCGTGCTCTCTACATCGGCGGCAACCACATACAGACTGCGTTTGAGCTGCCGGAAATCGTTGGTACGCCCGAGCATGGTAAAGGCATGGCGCAAGTAGTCATGCAGGCCTTCGTTATCAAACAGACCCGCCGGGGCCGCCTGGGCCAGAATGGTCATGGCCTCCATCAGGCTTTGATCGTAAGGGTTATTAACGAAGCGGCTGATGGCCGTCGACAGCAGGCCGGGCACCGACAGCAAACGGCTGCCGATTTCCCTGAACGCGGGGCGGTAAAACACTTCCGGGTGAAATGGATGAACTTCTGCCTCGTTGCGCACAAAAATCCGGCATAACTGGGCCGTGGTCATCTGGTTCGCCAGATTGGCCGCCACGAACGAGCCGGCATTCACACCGACATACACATCAATGTTGTTGAAATCCAAGCCATCCAGGGCTTCATCCAGCGCCCTCAATGCGCCGATCTCATAAATGCCGCCCAATGGCCCACCGCCACCCAGGGCGAGGCCGATACGTGGTGCTGGCTTGAGTTCGGTCGCTTTCGTCATAGCCTGTCCTTTGTAGGTACTGCAAGAAATACGTTACCAACCTACCAATGGATTTTAGAGTAAGCACACTATAAAAATAGCCAACCCTCAGGAAACCGCCTGTTCTGCCATCGCAGCGCTGGAGGATTTGCCCGGGCGCAGATAGCGGCCGAAGCCGGCGTTCCTGAGCGCCAGGTCAACACAACTTTTGATCACGTGGGGAGAATCCAGCAGCAGGACGTCTTCCAGCAACTGGATCGCCCATTCCCGGTCAATACTGCGTATGACCGACTTGACCTTTGGCAGGCTGGCGGCGTTCATCGACAGCGAATCATAGCCCATGGCCATCAGCAGCAGTGCGCCACCGGGATCGCCTGCCAGCTCGCCGCAGATACCGACTGGTTTGCCCACCGAGCGGGCATCCTGGGCGATGCGCACCAGCGCCTGCAGCACCGCCGGGTGATACGAATGGTACAGCTGAGCCACCCGGGGATTGTTGCGGTCTACCGCCAACAGGTATTGGGTAAGGTCGTTGGAACCCACCGACAAGAAGTCCACCCGCTCGGCCAGTTCGCGAATCTGGTACACCGCCGCCGGCACTTCCACCATCACACCCACCTTGGGCATGTGGATGTCGTAACCTTCTTCCCGCACTTCGTGATAGACACGGTAAATCAGGTGAAGAGACTCCTCCACCTCGGAAATATTGCTGATCATGGGCAGCATGATCTGCAGATTGTTCAGGCCTTCACTGGCCTTGAGCATGGCCCGCACCTGAACCAGAAAGATCTCAGGGTGATCAAGAGTAACCCGGATGCCGCGCCAGCCCAGAAAAGGGTTTTCTTCCTCGATCGGGAAGTAGGTCAGCGATTTGTCGCCACCGATATCGAGGGTACGCATGGTGACCGGGTTGGGCGCAAAGGCTTCGAGTTGTTCCCGATAATACTCCCGCTGCTCCTGTTCGGACGGGAATCGATCCTTGATCATGAACGGCACTTCGGTGCGATACAGGCCTATGCCCTCAGCGCCGTGCGACAGCGAGCGCACCACATCGGTCATCAGACCGGTGTTAACCAACAGCGCCACCCGGTGCCCATCAGTGGTTTCACAAGGCTTGTCCCGCAATACTTCCAGGCCACGGAACAGCTCGTCCTCTTCTTCACAGATAGCCTGATAGAAGGCGCGAAGATCCGCCGAAGGCGACGCAAAGATCTGCCCTTCAAAGCCATCCACCACCAGCTCCCGGCCGTCCAGCTGGTTAACCGGAATGTCGACCAGGCCCATTACCGTTGGCACACCCATGGCCCGGGCCAGAATGGCCACGTGGGAGTTGCTGGAACCTTTGACCGAGACCAGACCAACGAGCTGCCCTTTAGGCACCTCACCCAACATCGCGGGGGTCAACTCTTCACTGACCAGCACGGTTCGTTCCGGGTATTCCTGGTGCTTTTGCTCACCTTCCTGCATGTGAGACAGCAACCGGCGGCCAAGATCACGGATATCGACCACACGTTCCTGCAGGTAATGATCGTCCATCATTTCAAAGTGACGAATGTACTGCTGAACCACCTGTTTCAGAGCACCCTGAGCCCAAACGCCCTCACGAATCCTGATGGCGACTTCGCCGGGCAGAGCTTCGTCATCCAGCATGCGCAAGTAAACATCAAACAGCGCTTGCTCTTCCGGCCGGAGCTGAGACGCCAAACGGTTGGCGACCCGTTCAATATCCTCTCTGACCGCCTGCACCGCAGAGCGGAACAGTTCCAGCTCCTGCTCTATATTTTCGGTGGGTTTCTCCGGCACCACGTCCAGATCGGCCGATGGATACACCACCATGCCGGTGCCGATTGCCACACCGGGCGCACCCGGCACACCGCTGAAACTGATATCTTTGGTTTCTTCGCCAGTCAACGACAAACCACTGATGGCACCGGTGGCCTCGCTGTGGGCGATCACGCCCGCCAGCTGAGCGGATACGGTAACCAGAAACGCCTCTTCACCCTCATCAAAACAGCGGGAACTTTCCCGTTGCTGCACCACCAGCACACCAAGCACCCGACGATGGTGAATGATGGGCACACCCAGAAACGAACGGAAACGCTCTTCACCGGTCTCCGGGAAGTAGCGATAACGGGGGTGGGAAGGGGCATCTTCGAGGTTGATGGGCTCTTCGCGAGCACCGACCAGGCCGACCAGTCCTTCGGAATAAGCCAGGCTGACCTTGCCAACCGAATCTTTGTACAGACCTTCGGTGGCCATCAAGATGTAACGATTGGTGGCTGGATCAAGCAGGTAGACGGAGCAGACTTCGGTCGTCATCGCTTTTTGTACCCGCGATACAATGATCTCCATCGCCTCTTTCAGGTCGCGGGCACTGTTTACCTCTTGTACTAGGCTTCGCAGGATACTCAACATGGAGTCAGTCCGTCATATCTGATGTTCCTTCAACGCCGGTTCTCGTCGCCCTTCTGCAACTGCTCCATGTTATGGAACAGCCTGGGCGCCAATTCCCTCAGCGCACGTCTGTAAACTTCTCTCTTGAACGAGACTACCTGCCCCAAAGGGTACCAATAGCTCACCCATTGCCAGCCATCGAATTCCGGTGAATCGGTGCCATCCACGCGCACGTGGGCGTCTGGCGACAGCATCCTCAGCAGGAACCATTTCTGTTTTTGCCCCACACAAACGGGGTGCGAGTTATGGCGAACCATCCTTCTCGGAAGACGGTAACGCAGCCAGCCCCGAGTGCAACTGATGATTTCAACATCCGCTGCACTCAGGCCGATTTCCTCTCCAAGCTCCCGGTACAGTGCGTCTTCCGCTGATTCGGTATGTTTGATGCCACCTTGCGGAAACTGCCAGGAGTCCTGCCCAATTCGCCTTGCCCAGAGAACTTCTCCCCTGTGGTTGGCCAGAATGATTCCGACGTTGGGTCTGAAACCGTCTGAGTCAATCACGGCACAGTCCTTATAAAAGTCGGTTGCCGATTAATTTTTAACCGGCGGAAATTGTCCAAGTTGCTCTCATTCTTACAGAATCCCAAGGCTTCGGCAAACGGAGCTGTAAGCGGCACACCATCACGGAGCCGTGATAGACTAGCGGCTTCGCTATAGGGCCTGTGACAATGGGAGGAAGCGGCTTGACGCTCGCAATTTTTGATCTGGACAATACCTTGCTGGCTGGCGACAGTGACCATGCCTGGGGTGAGTTTCTGGTGGAAGAAGGCATGGTGGATGCAGAAGAGTATCGCCAGGCCAACGACCGTTTCTATCAGGAGTACCTGAATGGCGAACTGGACATCTTCCATTACCAGCGCTTTGTGCTCAAACCCTTGTCCAGCCACAGCATGGATGAGCTGGAATCCTGGCGTGAAGCTTTCATGGCAAAGAAAGTGCAACCGATGATGCAGAACAAGGCGGTAAAGCTGCTGGCCGAGCACCGGGACCAGGGCCATACCCTGATGATCATCACCGCCACCAACCGCTTTATCACCGAACCGATCGCCGAACTGTTGGGCGTGGACCACCTGATTGCCACCGAGCCGGAGCTGGTCAATGGCCGGTTTACCGGTGAAGTCGCCGGCACCCCGAGCTTTCAGGGCGGCAAAGTGGAGCGGCTGAATGACTGGCTCGCAGCCCATAACCAAAACCTGGAAGGCGCCTGGTTTTACAGCGACTCACATAATGATGTGCCACTGCTGAAGCAGGTGCAGAACCCGGTAGCGGTTGACCCGGACCCGACGCTGGAGAAGCTGGCTGTGGAGAATGGCTGGAAGGTGATGTCACTCAGGGTCTGACCCCAAGGGGTCAGCCCCCTTTGTAGCCTGCGACCTTACATGAACCCGGTCAGCGAGCGCACAAAGCAGGATTTGATGTAATCCGTTTCCGGAATACCCGGCACAATCGGATGATCCGGCGCCTGATGGCCTTGCTCCAGCAGCTGCACAAAGCGGTCAATCTTGCGGCCGCTGCCGCGAATAATGTCGATCAGTTTTTCCTGAGACAGATGCATGGAGCAAGACGCCGACACCAGCAGCCCGTCACGCTCAAGTAGCCGCAAACCCAACTGGTTCAAACGCGCATAAGCCTGCTCTCCGGCTTTCTGATCGCGACGGCGCGGAATCAGCGCGGGCGGGTCCAGCACCACGATGTCGAATTTTTCTTTCTCATCCGCCAGCGCTTTCAGGGCATCAAAGGCATCGCCTTCGAGGGTTTCCACGTTCTCCAGACCGTTCAGCCTGGCGTTGTGGTGCACCGCATCCACCGCCGCCGATGACGCATCCACACAGGTTACCTGAGACGCTCCGGCACACGCCGCCTGAATACCCCAGCCACCGACATAACTGAAGACATCTAGCACCCGCTTACCGGGCGCGTAGGCCTGCAGGCGCTGACGGTTCATCCGGTGATCATAAAACCACCCGGTCTTCTGCCCGCCCGCCAGCGGCACCTCGAACTGCGCGCCGTTCTCCTCAACCCGCAGAATATCGGTCTCCGGCCCATGGGCAAACTCCACGTAATCGGACAGCCCTTCCACCTTGCGCATCTTGCCGTCGTTCTTCAACACCACCACCCGAGGATGCGCCAACCGCTGCACCGCCCGGACAATCGCGTCTTTCATCTGCTCCATGCCGGCGGTGGAAATCTGCACCACCACCACATCGTCAAACCGATCCACCACAAGGCCCGACAAACCATCGCCGTCACCGAACACCCAGCGGTAAAACGGCTTGTGGAACAACCGCTCCCGAAGACTCAGTGCGGCCTCCATCCGATCCGTCAACCGCTTCGGCGTCATGCCATGATCAGCATCACGGCTAATCAGACGCCCGCAGATCAGCGCATGCGGATTAACAAACGCCACACCCATCGGTTTGTCGTTCGATGCCCTGACCTGCACCTGCGCGCCAGGCTCAAACCTTGGCAGCGGGCTACGGTGGGCATCCACTTCATTACTGTAAACCCACAAATGGCCAGCACGAAGGCGGCGTTCTGCGCCTTTGCGCAAATAGAGAATCGGAAAATCCATTAATTTGTCACCTGAGGAAAGTTTGGAGCCAGAGGCTTTAAGGCGGCCAGCAACATGTTCAGAGCGTGGCACCGGGGAAGGTTTCCAAAACCTTGCGGAGCCATGGATGGCGGAGCAGAGCGTACAGGGAAGTATTCACAGCGTGTTTTGGAAACCTTCCCCGGTGCCATGCCCGCACCACAAGGCAAAATACTAAGCCTCGGCAGCGACATGCTCACCGTAAGCCGCAGCATCCATCAGGCCGTCGAGCTCACCGGCATCCGCCAGCTTCACCCGGAACATCCAACCATCGCCATAAGGATCTTCATTCACAATCTCCGGCTCATCCTCCAGCTTCTCATTCACCTCGATGACCTCACCGGTCACCGGGCTGAACACATCCGAAGCGGACTTCACCGACTCGGCCACACCCGCTTCCTCACCACCGTTAACGGTAACGCCCACCTCAGGCACCCCGATGTACACCACATCGCCCAACTGCTCCTGGGCAAAGTCAGTAATGCCCACCGTGGCCGTGCCATCGGCATCCACTCGAACCCACTGGTGAGTTTCAAGGTACTTCAGATCCGCCGGAATTTCGCTCATGTCTTGTGTGTCCTGTGAAAACTTTTCGCGCAGTTTAACCGAACAGATTAGTTCCAGCGAATGCTTCGAGCCAGCTTCATGAACGCGACCAGATAATCCACCTCCGAATCACGCTCCCGAAAGCCCAGAAAGATCTGTTTAGGCATGCCCTGCCTGCCCAGCCGCAACGCCGTCACCGGCATTTTCTGGGCGTACTCATCCACCAACCAGCGCGGCAACGCCGACACACCGCGACCCGCCGCCACCATCTGCAGCATGATATCCGTAGTCTCAATGGTTTTATGGCGGGCCGGGGCCGCGTGAGCCGGCAAGAAAAACCGGGTGAAGATATCCAGCCGCTCCGGCGCCACCGGATAGGTGATCAGGGTTTCTTTTTCCAACTGACCCGGTTCCACCCAGGCTTCCCCCGCCAGCGGATGCCCCTGCGCCACCACCAGCACCTGCTCATAATCAAACACCGGCTCAAAGCGCACACCGGGGCGATGCAACGGATCCGGCGTGACCAGCAAATCAATGTCGTGGCCAAACAAGGCACCCATGCCACCGAACTGGAACTCCTGTTTTACGTCCACATCCACATCCGGCCATTGCTGCAAATACGGCCCCACCACTTTCAGCAGCCATTGATAACAGGGGTGGCACTCCATGCCCACTCGCAGGCTGCCGCGCTGGCCTTTGGCCACCTGTCCGACCAGCATTTCCGCATGCTCGAACTGAGGCAGCAGCCGATTGGCCAGATTCAGCAACTGCTCGCCCGCCTGAGTGAACCGCAACTGCCGCCCCTCTCTGAGCCATACCGGCGTACCCAGCTGTTGCTCCAGCTTGCGAATGGCGTGGCTCAGGGCGGATTGGGTCAGATGCAGCTGCTCTGCGGCGGCCGTCAGCGAACCCTGGCGCTCGACCGCCCGAAAGATTTCGAGATGACTTCGCTCAATCATGGAACACCTGTGAATATTTCTCATGGTTAGTTGAGATAATACCATTTTTATTCATTCAGTCACCGGAATAACCTTGTCCGCCTACCCACACCGACAACACCGAAGGGCATACTCATGGTGACCACACACAACCTTGGCTTTCCGCGCATCGGCGGCCAACGGGAACTGAAATTTGCATTGGAAGACTACTGGGCTGGCCGGCAAACCGAGCAGGAGCTGGCAATTACCGCCGCCGATCTGCGTCGCCGCCACTGGCAACAGCAGGCCAAGCTGGATTTTGCACCGGTTGGCGAGTTCTCCTTGTACGACCAGGTGCTGGACATGTCGGTCACTCTGGGCAACTTGCCCGCGCGAGTCGCAGACAAAGAAGGTTCGGAACTGGACGCTTACTTTCGCGCCGCCCGCGGCCGTGGTGCCAACGACAGCCCTTGCTGCGCCACCGCCGCCGGTGAGATGACCAAATGGTTCGATACCAACTACCACTACATCGTGCCGGAGTTCAGCGCCGATACCCGGTTTGAACTCAATCCCGAGCGCTTGTTGAACCAACTGGCCGAAGCCCGGGCACAGGGCGTGCAAGCCAAGCCGGTGATCATCGGCCCGGTCACCTATTTATGGTTGGGCAAAACCTCCGATGGCAGCAATCGCCTGGATCTGCTGGAACGGTTGCTGCCCGCGTACGCCCAACTGCTGGACATCCTGGCCGATGCCGGCGCCGACTGGGTGCAGATAGATGAGCCCGCGCTGGTAACAGAACTGGACGCCAACTGGCGCTATGCATTCAATCTGGCCTACCACCAGCTCAAGAGCAACCGCCCCAAGCTGTTGCTCGCCTCCTACTTCGGCGAACTCCGGGGCAACCTACAGCTGGCGTGCGAGCTGCCGGTAGCTGGCATTCATCTGGACGCGGTGAGCGCCCCGGATGAAGTCAATCGCATTGCGGATTGGCTACCCAGCCATAAAGTGCTGTCATTAGGGGTGATCAATGGCCGCAACATCTGGAAATCCGATCTCACCAAAATTCTGGATTGGCTTGAACCGGTACATGACAAACTTGGCGATCGCCTGTGGCTGGCACCTTCTTGCTCGTTACTGCATGTGCCGGTGGACGTAACACCGGAAACCGAACTGGACGTTGAAATCCGCAACTGGCTGGCTTTCGCCGTGCAAAAACTGGACGAACTGCAGGTGCTGGCGCAAGCCCTGAACGAAGGCCGCAAAGCCGTGCAGCAACCACTGGCGGCCAACCAACAAGCCATCGAGAGCCGGCGCCGTTCGGCCCGGGTAATCAATCCGGCGGTTCGGGCGGCGGTAGCTGAGATCACCACGGAAATGGGCAATCGTCAAAACCCCTACCCGCAACGCATTGCCCTGCAGCAACAAAAACTGCGATTGCCGGCCTTTCCGACCACCACCATCGGTTCCTTCCCGCAAACTCCGGAAATCCGCCAGGCGAGACTGCGTTTCCGGAAAGGTGAATTAGCCGCAAAGGACTACCTGGCGCAAATGCAGTCGGAGATTGCGCGCTGTATCCGCGAGCAGGAACGGCTCGGTTTGGATGTACTGGTGCATGGCGAGCCTGAACGCAACGACATGGTGGAATACTTCGGCGAACAACTGGACGGCTACGCCTTTACCCGCTTTGGCTGGGTGCAGTCTTATGGATCACGCTGCGTGAAGCCGCCCATCCTGTTTGGCGATATCCACCGGCCCAAGGCCATGACAGTGGCGTGGACTCGCTATGCCCAATCACTCACCGACAAGCCGGTAAAGGGCATGCTGACCGGCCCGGTAACAATTCTGAACTGGTCCTTCGTGCGGGATGACCAGCCCCGCAAGGATTCCTGCCTGCAACTGGCCCTGGCCATTCGGGAAGAAGTTCAGGACCTGGAAAAGGCGGGCGTGGACATCATCCAGATCGACGAAGCCGCCCTGCGCGAAGGCTTGCCTTTGCGCCAGTCCGACTGGGATACCTATCTGGACTGGACGATCAACAGTTTCCGCATTGCGGCAAACGGCGTACAGGACACCACCCAGATTCACACTCACATGTGCTATTCGGAGTTCAACGACATCATCAAAGCGATCGCCCACATGGACGCCGACGTGATCACCATCGAAACCTCACGATCGGACATGGAGCTGTTGGATGCGTTCAAAAACTTCGAATACCCGAACGACATCGGGCCTGGGGTGTACGACATTCACTCGCCCAATGTGCCGGGACAGCAACAGATCATCAAGCTGATGAAGCTGGCAGCTGAGCGAATTCCGGCGGCGCGGCTGTGGGTCAACCCGGACTGCGGCCTGAAAACCCGCAAATGGGAGGAAGTAACCCCGGCTCTGGAGGCCATGGTGGCGGCAGCGCAGGTATTGAGGGCCTGACACCAAGGAAATGGAGGGTGCGGCATTCGGGCCCACCCTTGATTACTCACTCATTCAGCTTGCGAGTACTTACCAGCCCTCCAGCGGCACTCCGTGCTCTTCCAAGTAGTCGCCATGGTCTTCGAGATAACTTTCCGTCAACACTGCAAAATCTTCAGGATCGCCCGGAACCTCAAGAGCAGGAACCCGCATCACTTCCACAGCATTCGATCGCTGGCTCATCATCCACATCACCACCTCGCCCCCTGGCGCCAACCCCAGAACTAAGGTGCTTCTTGGCTCAAAGCCTGAGGTTCCGTTCTGATAAGAGTGGTTTGTCGGCTCTCGCATGCGTTTCTGCAAATCCTGCGGCACCCGGATCATCGCTGAATAGTATTTTTGTTCTGACAACGAAAACCAATGTAATGCAATCAGGTTGGGAAAGGGGTCCATTTCCCCACCACCTCCTCGCGGTCCAAAAGGGCCACGCCAACAACAGGAAACACTCCCTACAGGAACACGCCAGCTACGTTCACCAGATTTTTCCAGGTGCATGTTAAGCACCCACATATCATAGTGCTGTGGCGCAGCAACGCCTACATACCAGGGAATATCCTCTTGTTTGAGAGTGCTGCAGCCAACAAACGCCAGGCACACAACAATTAAAATCAGTTTTCGAAAGACAGACATACCCATTCCTCAAGCATTGGGGTGAATAACGCGTTCGCCCGAAGCAGTTGGTGCGTTTGGACTGAAATTACGGCCAAAACGGAACGCAGTAAGCGCATCCCCTAACATGAACTTGAAGGGGTTATAGTTGGCGGAATAATGGGTATAGCGCTGCCGAATCAGGTTCTGCTGATTCTGGGTCAACGATGGACTATCAGCACCCGCAGCGATTTGCTCCAGAATTTGGCTCGTTACGGGCCCTAAATCATCGGGAACGCGGGCTGCATCACCGGCTGAGTCCACCTCCGTGAATGGCACGCCCACTTTTGTGGCCAGTTCATGCATGACTCTTAGCCCCACTCGGGAGTATTCGCCACGAACTTGACGAACCATTTTCAGCACCAACTCCACCCTCCCATCAGGGGCCGGATGAGCAGAGATGTTCTTAACAATGCTCAGGCTGGCACCTCCCCCCACACCAAGATCATGGTGAGTTGGATCGTATTCGTCCATCGATCCTACAGGCAAGCTAAAAGAGCCAATCCAGCCATCCGCTACCTTATGCCGTTTAAGGGCATTCAAGTTGTCCCATTGAATCGTTTGTTCCGGCCATCTAATCCGGTTAGCCGGGACTAAGTGGAAAGGGCTTACTAGCACCTCTTCAAGCTGGGTGGCCGGGTAGCCACCACCGATATCAGAATGGACGCCGGGCAAGGCTATTTCCCGAAAGTTTTCCGGAATACTCCCATCAGCGTTTCTAAGACTGCTCAGGGCAAAGTTTTCCCGATGCTCATCCGCCGCCATTATCTGTGCCGCGTATTTTACCTTTGAGGGATCAAGATAGACTCTTACTGGCTCATTTCGCCCATTACCCGGTCGCAAATCCAATGCCATGGGATTTATAACTGCTGCCACCGTATCGAAAAGCCCTACAAAACGAATAAGAACCTGGCCCGGCCAATCAATTCGCTGGCTTGCTAAGGCCCCGCCAAGCGCGCCGCCGTCACCTAAGAGAATTTCATGTGCTGCATGGCGGGCCGCAGCAGCGCCTCGACTGAAGCCAAACAAATCAAAAGTCAAAGTTTTTATCGAGCCAGCAAGTTCCAACTCATCGATCCGAACAGCTACCCTGGAGAAGGTTTTCTCCACCTGGCTGATAATTCCAGTTTCTCCCATCCCGGTCGCTGCACCTATCAGAGAATCACCTTCACCCGTCTTTGTTCCTACTCCGGCGGTATACACCCAAAGTCGATGAATAATTTTACTTCCAATAACCTCGCTCGACTCAACGTACATATCTGCCAGTTTCGCCACGTTACTCGGAGCATTGCCATAACTCCCGCCCATCATTAAGCCCAACTGATAGGAACACTCTTCTTTTGAGATAGTCCCTTGCCGATAGGATTCAACACATTGATCGGCCGCACGCTCTTCCAGCTCCCGGGAGTTATCCGCATTATTGAGGGTACCATCGGTAAACAGTCCGATTTCCAAGTGGATTTCAGGAAGAGAATCACTGGTTCGTGGTTCGACCACAGAAAGGGTCAAAGGCATCAGATTTTGATGAGACATGCTTTTTGACCGAGCGGCCTGACCGTGTTGCTGGGGATCCTCTTCACGCTGCCTTAGCCGATACTCCACATCAAACCGGGTTGCCCCCAGGTGGCCCACGCCGCCTATGCGCTGCGCAGTCAATTGTTGGGGCGTAATGCCGTGCCGGTTCAGTTCGTCCACACTGCGGCGTAACTCGGAGCTGGCTCCACTCTGACCTGCTACCCAGCGCCCGGCCCCTTCACCAGACTCTTGCCAGCAAACCACCGGATCAGAGGGCTCACCGTCACAGGCTTCGAAGACGAGCCATAATGCTCGATCGTCAATCCGGCGCACCACTTCATCAATCAGCGCAGCCTGGTTATATCTGGAGGCGCGACCACCCCCTTGAAGCGCAACGCTTCGCCCGAGCAGGCGCTCAAGATCAACTTTATTGGCATTGTGACTGTTGTCGAGAATCAGGCTTCGGGCTTTCGAAGCGGCAAAGAAAGGGGATTCCAGCCTGGGCAGGTCTGCGGCAAGCAGGTCCCAGCTTCGTACAATTTTCATGGCTCGTCATCCGTTGACTGAGGCTAATCATCCTTGTGAAACCACATTCACAGCGAATCAATGGTAGCAAATCGGCCATCAAAAACAGTGACCTGCATTCCATTGGCAGACCAGAGATTCGCTGACGGTTTGTGTGTGGGGGGGGAGGCTGCGTCAGTACCCGGTACTTTTCTCGTCCAGATCGAATTCGAACTGATTCGCCCGACGGACCTCCGTGGTGAAGCTGCCAGAAGTGTCCAGCTCGAACCAGCGATAACCAGGCGCTAGCGGCTCTACCGCGAACTTGCGGGAATCCGTGGCGAACTGGATGCAGGTCGACGGCGTGGCCAGGAGTTGAACGCCGTTCCGTTGTTGTTGAAGCTCCTGATGGATATGCCCCCAAAGCACAACCTTCACTTGGGGGTGCTTATCGATAACTCCCCAGAATTCGTCGCGGTTGGTCAACCCGATGTTTTCCATCCAGTCCGCGCCAATATCCACGGGATGGTGATGCAGGCAGATCATGGCGGGGAGATCAGGCTGTTCTGAGAGCGCGCGATCGAGGAAGTCGAGTTCACCCGAGGCCAACTCACCGAACACTTTGCCATGTACTGAAGAATCGAGCATCAAAAAATGCCAGCCGCCCTGCACCCTTTGGCGCTGGCGTGACTGAAACTCTTCGGCAATCGCACTCATCAGGGCAGAGTCGTCATGATTTCCCGCGATCCAGAGGGCGGGACAATCAAAAGCCGCCAGTTGTTGGCCGAGATATCGATAGGCTTCAGCGGACGCGTCCTGAGCAAGATCACCGGTCGCCAGAATCAGATCCGGCTGACCGTGGGCCCGAAGCACCTCATCGATCACGGCGGCCAGGCTGTCACGGGTGTTCACGCCCAGCAACGCGCCATCTGCCGACGCCATCAGGTGTGGGTCGGTCAACTGCAGCACCCGTAATGGGCGTTGGAATTCAGAGTTGGTCATGCAGGCCCTGTTGTTGTCCATTGCAACCAGTTGAAATAACTGACAAGTGTACGACGGCTGAGTTCAGTTTAATCATTCCTGAATGGAAGATAAGTCACATTCTGACCAGCTTCACCAAATATTTTGCAGTATTTGACAACCAAGGTGCAGGGAACCCGCGCCCGCCAGGTAAATCGCAGCTCAGTCGACACCCTGTCCGGCAGTCCAGGCGGCGTGCTCCATGGGCAGGTGACCAAAGCGCAGACAATAGTCCAGCCAATCGGCGAGAAAGCCATTTACCTGAACCTTCTCATCCGGATGGTGCATGAACCGGTTCGGGTAATCGTTCACCGGCGCGATTTGTCGGTGCCGGTAGCAACTGATGACTTCCGCCATGGCGGCATCATGGTAAACGCGAACGGTCATGCGAGGGTTGTTGAGCCAGCGGCCGCTGTTATGGACCTGCTCCAACAACAGGGTTTCGGTGAACCTGGCCGTTTGCAGCACTTCAATTCGCACCCGACCCAGGTACTGATGTTCCCGGTGCAGCTCAATTTCACACACCGGCTGACCATCCACTTCCAACTTGCGCAGCTTACGCAAGCGCTGGTAATTGCCATCGCACAATGCCCCTAACTGGCGCAGGTCCGGCACGTAGGACTTTGGCCGCTTCACCCACTCGGTCATGCCCGCCACTCCCGGCGCAACCTGTCCCGGTTCAGTTGCAGCCACTGGATGGCGATGATGGCGGCGGCGTTGTTGATGCGGCCGTCGGCAATCATCGCGAAGGTATCGTCGGCGGAGACCACGTGAGACAGGATGTCTTCGTGCTCGTGCTCCACACCAAACACACCGCCTGCATCGGCAGTGCTGACCTGGCCGCAATAGAGATGGATCATTTCAGTGGTGCCACCGGGGGATACCAGGTAATCACAGATTTTATCGAGACGACTGAAGCTCAGACCCGCTTCTTCCTGGCCCTCGCGTTGGGCAACTTCTTCCGGGCTTTCGCCGTCTTCGTTCATGCCGGCCACAAGTTCGAGCAGCCAGGGCGACTGGTTGCGGCCAAGCGCACCGAGCCGGAACTGTTCCAGCAACACCACCTGGTCCCGCTCCGGGTCATAGGGGAGCACGCAGGTGGCGTCGCCGCGAATGAATAGCTCACGGGTAAAGGTGGGCATGTCTCCGCCATCAAAGCGCGGGTGGGTCAGCCAGAGCTTGTCCATGCGGAAGAAGCCCTGGAACACGGTTTCGCGCTTTTCGATGTTGACGTCGCTGGCATTGAACTGGAACGGTTTCGGCATTGATGCTTCCGGTTTTGATTTCGGTTTTGAACGATAGCCGGAACCACGGCAGGGGTGCAAGTTACAGCCCCAAGCCTTCTGCGCTAGGTGCTATGCAGCCATTGGGGGTGGCCTTGTTCAGAAAACGGCCACCACCCCGGCTCTGAGCACCCAGTCAGAAGGCTAGGTGATCGAAAACACCCAACTCAAACCTTGTCGTAAAGCTTCGAGCCGGACGTCACGAACTCCCGCGATTTGGCCTGCATGCCAGCATCAATCGCCGACACCTCGTCGATGCCGTGCTCCGCTGCGTAATCCCGCACTTCCTGCGAGATCTTCATGGAGCAGAACTTGGGGCCGCACATGGAGCAGAAGTGCGCCACCTTGGCGGAATCCTTGGGCAAGGTTTCGTCGTGGTAGGCACGGGCCGTGTCCGGGTCCAGGGCAAGGTTGAACTGGTCTTCCCAGCGGAACTCGAAACGGGCCTTAGACAACGCATTGTCGCGGATCTGGGCGCCGGGATGGCCCTTTGCGAGATCCGCAGCGTGCGCGGCGATCTTGTAGGTGATGATCCCGGTTTTGACATCGTCCTTGTTGGGCAGGCCCAGATGCTCTTTTGGCGTCACATAACAGAGCATGGCGCAACCAAACCAGCCGATCATCGCCGCACCAATGCCCGACGTGATGTGATCGTAGCCCGGAGCGATGTCGGTGGTCAGCGGGCCAAGGGTGTAGAACGGCGCTTCGTCACAGCATTCCAGCTGCTTGTCCATGTTCTCTTTGATCAGATGCATGGGCACATGGCCCGGGCCTTCGATCATGCACTGGACATCGTGCTTCCAGGCAATCTTGGTGAGCTCACCCAGGGTTTCCAGTTCACCGAACTGGGCGGCATCGTTGGCATCGGCGATGGAGCCGGGGCGCAGGCCGTCGCCGAGGCTGAACGATACATCGTAGGCCTTCATGATTTCGCAGATGTCTTCAAAGTGCTCGTACAGAAAGCTCTCTTGATGGTGCGCCAGGCACCACTTGGCCATGATCGAGCCACCGCGGGAGACAATCCCGGTGGTGCGTTTGGCGGTCATGGGCACATGGTGCAAGCGTACGCCGGCGTGGATGGTGAAGTAATCCACGCCCTGCTCCGCTTGTTCGATCAGGGTGTCGCGAAAGATTTCCCAGGTCAGGTCTTCGGCCACACCGCCGACTTTTTCCAAGGCCTGATAGATGGGCACGGTGCCGATGGGTACCGGCGAGTTACGGATGATCCACTCACGGGTCTCGTGAATGTTCTTGCCGGTGGACAAGTCCATCACGGTGTCTGAGCCCCAACGGATACCCCAGGTGAGCTTCTCCACTTCTTCTTCGATGGACGAGGTCACCGCCGAGTTGCCGATGTTGCCGTTGATCTTCACCAGGAAGTTGCGACCGATGATCATCGGTTCAATTTCCGGGTGGTTGATGTTGGCCGGAATGATGGCGCGGCCGCGAGCAACTTCGTCCCGAACAAATTCCGGGGTGATTTCGTTCGGCAGACTGGCTCCGAACGACTGGCCCGGATGTTGATCATCCACCAGGCCCTGTTCGCGGGCTTCTTGTAGCTTCATATTTTCCCGGATGGCGATGTATTCCATTTCCGGGGTCACGATGCCCTGGCGGGCATAGTGCATCTGGCTGACGTTCTTGCCTGGCTTGGCCCTCAGCGGTTTGCGCTCGTCTATAAACCGGAGCGGGTCCAGCTGCGGGTCTTTCATGCGACGGCGGGTGAATTCGGAGGTGTAGCCGTCCAGATGCTCCACATCACCACGCTCGGCAATCCAGGCCACTCGGACCGGCGGCAAGCCTTTACGCAGGTCGATGGTTGCGTCCGGGTCGGAATAAGGACCGGAGGTGTCGTAAACCACCACCGGGGCGTTCTTTTCACCACCCAGTTCCGTGGGGGTGTCGCCCACAGTAATTTCCCGCATTGGCACGCGCAGATCGGCTCGGCTACCCTGCACGTAGATTTTTCGTGAGCTTGGTAATGGTTTGATTGCTGCTGAATCCACTGTCGCGGAATCGCTGAGGTAGGCTGGCAAGTCCGTCATGTTCTGCTCCCGGTGAGGTCTGATGTGTCGGGTCGCGTATGACGGAGCGGCGCCGGAGTAACCCATTTCGGGCCTTCTGGCACTGTTCATGTGGTCTTAATCCCTACGCCGGTATTATCCGGATCAGGTCGCGGGTTCTGCGATGCAATCTCAGCCAATCGCCGTTTTCTGGCGTATCAGCACCCCGTCAAGACGCGAAACTGTCTTGTCATGCTCATAAAATGAGAGACATTTGCAAGTGTAGAGGTGGGGGCGATTATTGTCCATAATGTCTAAACACTACCTTTTGGTCACGGCCGAAGCGCACCTTGCTGTGCACGCTGGCTTTTCGATTCCTGTGTCCAGATCACGGATGCCCGGAGATAGCTCGTCAGGAGAAACAATGAAAAAACGTTTACTTCCAGGGTTGATCACCCTGCTCGCAGCCCAGCCTGCCTTTTCTCTGGATCTGATGGAAACCTATGAAAAGGCGCTGTCTTACGACTCCGGCATCGCCTCGGCCATGGCCCAGTTCCAGGCTCAGCAGGCCGCCAGCGATGTCAGCAGAAGTTCTCTATTGCCGCAAATTGGCGCGTTTGCCGAGGCAAACCATACGGATTTTGACGCCAAAAACGGCCCGGGAGATAGCTATAAGTCTCTGAATTATGGCGTTCAGCTCACGCAGCCGATCTTTCGTGCTGACAATTGGTTTCGCTACGATGCCAGCCAGTTTCAGACCGAATCCGCACAGGCCCAATACAACCTGGCCCAACAGCAGCTGATTTTGGATGTGGCGACCGCCTACTTTAACGTGTTGCGCGCCCAGGATACCGTCACCACGGCCGGTGCCACCGAAGCGGCTATTCAGCGCCAGTATGAGCAGGCCCTGGAGCGCTTTGATGTGGGACTGATCGCCATTACCGAAGTGTATGAAGCCCGCGCAAGCTATGACGACAGCAAGAGCCAGCGTATTGCCGCCGAAAACCAGCTGAACGTAGCACGTGAGCAACTGGCCCGCCTGACCGGAGAATACGCGGAAGACCTTGAAAATCTTCGCGAAAACTTCCCATTAGGTCGCCCGGAACCGATGAATCCGAATGCCTGGGAAGCCACCGCTTTAGAACAGAACTGGTCTATTCTGTCTGCGATGTCACAATTGAATGTCAGCGAAGCGAACCTGAAAGTGGCCAAATCCGGGCACATGCCGACACTCGACTTAACCGCATCCTACGGTGAGTCAGAGCTTGATGGCTCAAAAACGCCCCAACAGGAAGGCACTCAAGGGGTCATCGGCCTGCAACTAAACGTGCCCCTTTACATGGGTGGTGGCACCCAGGCCGGTGTGCGCCAGCAACGGTCATTGGTTAACGTCGCAGAACAGGATCTAAACACCGTTCGTCGTGACGTGCGAGTGAACACCCGCAGCCTGTACCTGACCGTGAACAACAACGTGGAAACCGCCTCGGCCCTGGAGCAGACCATCATATCCCGCCGCAGCGCGCTGGACGCCACTCGCGCCGGTTATGATGTGGGTACCCGGAACATCGTGGAAGTGCTGGATGCGGAGCGAGCCTACTACGTCGCACTGCGGGATTACGCCAACGCCCGCTACGACTACGTCATCAATACCCTGCAACTGAAGCAGGCGGCCGGCACGTTAAGCCCGCAGGACCTGATCGATCTGAACAACTGGCTCAGCGCCAATGCCCGTGGCATTGAAGCCCTGGCAGAGCAGGAGCGCACGCTGGACTACCCGGCGCAATAAGCCGGGCACCGATCAGACGATACCGGGTGCCATCCGGCACCCGGTATTACAACCTTTCGATAATCCCGTCGACCACCCGGTCCAGCGCGCCGCGGTTTTTGTTAACTACCGCCAGCGCACGCTCGCCGTAGGCCTTGCACTCACCCGGATCAGCAAACAACCGACTCACCTCACGCACCACATCCTCTTTGCCTCTAACCAATTGAACACCGCCATCGGCCAGCAGGCGTTCGAAAATGGTTTCAAAATTGAATATATGCGGACCAGAAAACACCGGTATACCCCAGGCCGCCGGCTCCAACGGATTGTGCCCGCCCCGCTCGATCAGCGAGCCCCCCACAAAAGCCAGATCACTGACACCGTACAACATCATCAACTCGCCCATGGTGTCGCCCAGATAAACCTGGGCAGCGGCTGGGTCTTGCCCAAGTGACCGTCGAGCCAGCACAAAGCCCTGATCCTCTGCCATAGCGGCAACCGCATCGAAGCGGTCCGGGTGTCTTGGCACCACGATCAGCAGCGCCCTGGGATGGCTCTCAAGAATGCCTTGATGGGCCAGCAGCAACTGTTCATCTTCACCTGCGTGGGTACTGCCCGCTATCCAGACCGGCCGGGCACTGAGCGTCTGGCGGAAAGCGTCTGATGCGACCTGCACATCTTCCGGGATATCCACGTCAAACTTCACACTGCCAGTTACCTCTACATGGCTGGCTGCCACACCGATACGGCGGAACCGCTCAGCATCCCGTTCGGCCTGGGCAGCCACCCAACTAATACTATTCATGACCGGGCCCGCCAGCCCCCTTACCCGTTCATAACCCCGGGCCGAACGCTCCGACAGCCGGGCGTTGATTAAAAACACCGGCACTCGCCTGCGGCGACACTGGCGGATCATATTGGGCCAGATTTCAGTTTCCAGGATGACCAGAATGCGGGGATTGATGCGACCGAGAAAGCGGCGAATGCTCCCGGGTGTATCGTATGGGGCGTAGGCATAGGTTACTCTGTCACCAAACATCTTCCGGGCCTGGGCCAGGCCGGTGTCGGTCATGGCCGTCATCAGAATGGTGGCACCGAGATCACGAGCCAGCAGCCGGCGCACCAGAGGGCCGGCTGCGATGGTTTCGCCCACAGACACAGCGTGCACCCAGATCACCGGACCGGAAATTTCTGGAATAATGCCAAGGCGGTGCTGCCAGTCCTGCCGCAGCGCCGGAGCTTTGCGGCCCTGCCACCAGAGTCGGATCAGAATGAACGGCAGGGCCAGGCGGATAAGCTGGGAATAGATAAACTGTAACACGCAGGACTCCCGGCAAAACAGTGCGTTATCATAGTGCGAAATTTGACGAGGGCTGCATCTTGCCCCCGGGTTACATGTTTGTCGATGCAGGATTCACGATTTTGAAAAAGAAGTACCGCAAACAGCCAAGAAATACCGACTTCTCAGCTTACCGCCATCCACGCTGGTGGCCAACCTGGCTGGGCATTGCTCTGATGTGGCTGGCAGCCCAGTTGCCCATCCGCGGACAGTGGTGGCTGGGCAAGATGATCGGGCTGCTGGCCTGGAAACTGGCCAAAAGCCGGCGGCACATCACCGAAGTCAACATCCGGCTGTGCTTTCCGGAATTGAACCAACAACAGCAGGCGGCTCTGGTGCGTAACAGCTTTATTGCCAATGGCATCGGCCTTATGGAAATTGGCATCGCCTGGTTTCGGGACCCGGCCAAACTGAACAGTATCACCCGGGTTCATGGCCTCGAGCATTACCACAAAGCGCTGGAGGCCGGTCAGGGTGTATTGTTGCTGGGTGGTCACTACAGCACGCTGGACCTGGGAGGCAGTTTAGTAACGGAGCACATTGAGGCGGATGTGATGCAGCGGGATCACAACAACCCTCTGATGAACGCCGTAATGACCCGGGCCCGGGGCCGTCGATACGGTAACGTGCTCGGATCAAAAGACCTTCGCGGTCTGTTCCGAAGCCTGAAAAAGAACCGGGCCGTATGGTACGCCACCGACCAGGATTACGGCCGCAAAGACATCGTGTTTGCACCATTTTTCGGGATCCCGACAGGCACCATTACTGCCACCTCCCGCATTGTAGAGCGCAGCGGTTGCAAAGTGGTGCCTTTCAGCCACTTCCGACGCGACGACCAACCCGGCTACGACATCTACTTTCAACCAGCGCTGGAGGACTTCCCGAGCGGTGACGACCTGCAAGATGCCACCCGCATCAATGCTGCAATTGAGCAGGAAGTCCGAAAGGCACCGGACCAGTACCTGTGGATGCACCGCCGCTTCAAAACCCGGCCTGACCACGATGACCCCGGATTTTACGGACGCAAGAAACAGGATAAAGGATAGACTGTGGGCAGAGACACGCAGGCGCCGGTTATCTGGCTGATCACCGATAACAAACCGGGCCACAAAAACCAGCTCAAGGGACTGAGCAACCGCTTGCGTGTGCTCACCGGGGCGAGCCAGTACTGGATTGATGCTGCCGGATATTCTGTGCCTGTGTGGCGCGCGCTGCTGGGCATCGCCCCGGCGATGGACACCACCCTGCCCCGGCCAGATCTGATTATCGCCGCCGGGACTGGTACTCATCGCCTGCTATTGGCGTTAAGACGGTTCCGTAAAGCCAAAACGCTGGTTCTGATGAAGCCCGCCTTCCCGCTTGGCTGGGTGGATGGCGCCATCATTCCCGCCCACGATGGCGTAAAACCCGGCCGCAGCGTTCTGCTGACCGAGGGTGTGATCAACGCCGTCACCCCCCTGGCAAGACTGACCAGCAAACCGGAAGCCCTGATCCTGGTGGGTGGCCCCTCCGAGCACTTCGACTGGGACGACGACGCCATTCTCTCTCAAGTCAGTGACCTGATTGCACGCTATCCCCAATGGCGCTGGACCATCAGCGACTCCCGGCGTACGCCAGCAACCACCACTGATCGGTTAGCCGAACTGCAAGGTCTGAAGATCTCGGTTGAGCAGCATAACCGAACACACGAAGACTGGCTCAACCACCAGCTGGCCGCCTCCCGGGCCGCTTGGGTAACCCCCGACAGCATGGCCATGGTGTGCGAAGCCGCCACCTCCGGTGTGCCCACCGGCCTACTGGAATTGCCCGCCCGCTCCGGCAGCCGGGTGGCCAAGGGCGTGCAGCGCCTGGCCGAACGAGGCCTGATTGCCCACTGGAGCGATCATGCCGCGGTCATGGCCGAGCAAAGTGACCGACACGAACGGCTGTGGGAGGCTGACCGGGCAGCGCGCTGGGTTGCGGGGCTTTGGCTCGGGAAAGATATGAAAAGCACAAAGGAGCCCCACCGTTGAAGATCCTTCAGGCCTTGCCCGCGCTTTACAGTGGCGGTGTGGAACGGGGTACCGTGGAATTCGCCGCCGAACTGGTCAAGCGTGGCCACGAATCTTTTGTGGTCTCCAACGGCGGCCCCATGGCCGAACAAGTTCGCGGCCAGGGTTCGACCCATATTCACATGCCCATCCACCGCAAAACACCGGCCTCTTTCGGGCAGATCCTGCCCATGCGCAAGCTGTTGCAGGAACTCAAGCCAGACATCGTTCATGTGCGTTCGCGCATGCCGGCATGGATTATCAACCTGGCCCTGAAAACCCTGCCGGCAGACCAGCAACCCGGCATTGTGTCGACCTTTCACGGCATGTACTCGGTGAACCCCTACAGCGCCATCATGGCCAAAGCCGACCATGTGATCGCGGTGTCCAATTGCGTTCGGGACTACGTGCTGAAAAATTTTATCCTGCCGGAAGACAAACTGACTGTGATCCAGCGTGGCGTCGACATTGACGCCTTCCGACACCGAGTTATCAACGACCAGTGGCTGGACATCCTGCTGTCCCGCTTCCCGCAGCTGGCCGGCAAAAAGATCATCATGATGCCCGGCCGCATTTCCCGCTGGAAAGGCCAACTGGACTACCTAGAAGTCATGGCACGCATCGTCTGCCAGCGCCCGGATTGCCACGGCATCATCGTCGGGGGCGCCGAGCCCGGCAAAGAGCGTTTCTTGCAGGAACTGGAGCGCGAACGCAGCCGGCTGGGGCTGACCGACACGGTTACCTTTTTGGGCCAGCGCAATGACATGACCAACCTGTACCTGTTCGCCGATGTGGTGTGCCACATGTCCACCAAACCGGAGCCTTTCGGGCGCACGGTCACCGAGGCGCTGGCGTCTGGCGCCCCGGTAGTGGCCTACAACCGGGGCGGCGCAGCGGAGACCTTGCAGGCCTGTTTCAAGGATGGGCTAGTGGCGCCGGATGATTCCGGGGCGTTTGCCAGTACCGTGCTGGCATTGCTGGACAAACCCCGGCCGGTCATTGAACTGCCGGATCGGTTTTTGTTGAAAGCACAGACGGAGGCGACATTGGCGATTTATGAAAGGGTACTCGCCCGAAAAGGCGCTCGACCCGCATGAAGATTCTCATGTTGATGCTTTCGGACAACCTCGGCGTCGGGGGTCTGGAGAAGCACACACGGGAACTGACCAAGGCGATGATCGCCCTGGACCACCAGGTGGAGGTAGCCGCGGCACCACAGCACCTGGAAGACCTTAAGGGCGTTACCTTCTATCCGGTAAATACCCGCCGCTCCCGCAACTCTCCGGCCCTGCTGCTAGCCATCCTGCGTATCATCCGGGCGGGAAACTACGACGTCTTGCACGCTCAAGGCACCAAAGCCGCCTTCGTTCTTCAGCGGCTTGCCCCTTTTACAAAGCGCCAGGTACGAGTGGCGACCATTCACGGCTTCAAGTCACGCTACCCAAAAGCGGACGCCTTTCATCAACTGATCGCAGTCAGTCAGGCGCTCGCCAACGACATAGCCCAGCCCGGCGTCACCGTCATCTACAACGGCGTATCGGTTACGCCTCAGGCGCCCGCCCGGCTTCCCGCTGGAACAAGGAGACCAGTTTGGTTGGCCGTTGGCAGATTGGCGCCGGTAAAGGGCTTCGACTTTCTCATCAACGCCTTCCAGTATTGCCCGGGAACACTGCTCATTGCCGGTGACGGGCCAGAGCAGCAGCGACTTGAAGAACTCATCAACTCAACCGGTCAATCGGACGCAGTCAAGCTGCTCGGCTTCCGTACAGACGTGCCCGCACTGATGGCGGCGGTAGATGGGGTGGTGATCAGCTCCGAAAGAGAGGGCTTTTCCTACGTATGCGCTGAAGCGCTTTTACTCGGCAAACCCGTCATTTCCACCGACGTACCCATTGCCAACGAATTTCTTCCAGAAAATCACATAATTCCAGCCGGCGCACCCCCAGAGGTATTTGCACGCCACCTCAACATCAACCTTGAAAACGCCTTCGCAGCTCAGGCAACTGCCCGGAAACGAGCCCAAACCGAGCTGACCATAGATGCCATGACAAAAACCACTATCCAGATCTATCGTGAGTGCTCAGAACGCTGAGATTTACCTTCCAAGCGCTCGATCATCTGCAACTCCTTGGCCTTCGCCAGTCGCATGAAGTTGCGATTTGCTGCCGTGATGGCGACACTGAAACCAAACCAGCCGTTCAATATCTGGCGGTGCACCAAGTAATACTTCAGGAATTTCAAAGGGAACTCCACCATCAAACGCGGCGTCGATATTCTTCTGCCCTTCTGCATCAGAAATCGAGCCTGTTCCGAAGATAGCTGACAGTATTTCTTCTCCATCTGCTCCAGAGAAATCAGCGTTCGATGCAACACATCGCCCTTAAGATCAAGCACTTTGCCTCGATGGACCCTGGGGCGATCGTCATTGCTGTTCGTTTCGGAATGAATCGCTGCTCGACTGCGATTGTATAACCTCAGAATCTTCTTGGTTTTGTCATGACGAAAGGGATGATCCGGATTCGGCTGTGACAGCACCCATCGCATACGAAATCCGGCTACATCCACCGGAGCCGGCTGGGAAAACAACGCCTGAATGTTCGTTACCAACTCATCTGAAAGCACTTCGTCAGCATCAAGATCCAACACCCAGTCATTGGCGCACAGACTGGCAGCATAAGCTTTCTGGCTAGCAAATCCCTCCCAGTCCCTATGCACCACACGAGCACCCGCAGATTCAGCTATTCTGCGGGTGCTGTCAGTACTACCCGAATCAACAACAATAATTTCATCCGCCCAGTCCTTAACTTTCTCGAGGGACTCCGGCAGCCGGTCTTCCTCGTTAAGCGTGATGTAGTAAACAGATAACGGTAATTTCATCGATAATGCCCGTAGCGCGGGTTCCACTCAGCCTGAGACGCTACAGAGTGGAATTTCCTGTGGTAAAATTCTGTAACTTAATAACGTCAATGCTGACCGAAAGCCACGTTTGGAGCAATTACATGATTCATCCCGTCATTATGGCCGGAGGCACCGGCTCCCGGCTTTGGCCGTTGTCCAGGCAACTGAACCCGAAACAGTTCCTGAAGCTGACGGATGATCACCTGTCTATGCTGCAGCTCACGGTTGCCCGGCTGGACGGCATGGAGTCTGCTGACCCGCTGCTGATTTGTAACGAAGAGCATCGTTTTCTGGCTGCAGAACAAATGCGCCAGGCGGGCTACAACGATGCGCGGATTATCCTAGAACCTTGCGGTCGTAATACCGCGCCAGCGATTGCGCTTGCGGCCCTGCAACTGGCCAAGGCTACCGGTGATGATTGTGACGACCCTCTGATGCTAGTGCTCGCAGCAGACCACCTGATTCAGAATGTAACCGCCTTCCAGCAAGGTATACAGAAAGCCGTTCCGCTGGCTCATCAAGGCAAGTTGGTCACTTTCGGAATTGTGCCGAGCCATGCGGAAACCGGCTATGGTTATATTCAACGCGGACAGGAACTCGAACAAGACAGTTACGGCGTTGATCGCTTCGTTGAAAAGCCGGATTTGGCCACGGCGCAGGACTATCTGGCCTCCGGCGACTACCTCTGGAACAGCGGTATGTTCATGTTCGGCGCGCGTCAGTACCTCGCGGAGCTCCAGAAGCATCGCCCGGAGATTCTGGCCATCTGCCAGGCGGCAGTGGATGACGCCGATGAAGATCTCCACTTCACCCGCATCAATGAAAGCATCTTTGCCGAATGCCCGGAGGATTCCATTGATTACGCCGTTATGGAGAAAACCAGCAACGCGGCGGTGGTAGCGCTAGATGCGGGCTGGAGCGACATTGGCTCCTGGTCTGCGCTTTGGGAAGTGTCAGAGAAAGACACGAACGGCAACAGCTTCGGCGGCGACGTCATCGCTCACGATACCGAGAGCACTCTGGTACGGGCTGAAAGCCGGCTGGTTGCCACCGTCGGAGTGAAGGACCTAATTATCATCGAAACCAAAGATGCCCTGCTGGTCGCCCACAAAGACAAGGTTCAGGACGTAAAAAAGGTCGTCGAGCGCATCAAAGGCGATGGCCGGCACGAGCACATGAATCACCGGGAGGTATACCGCCCCTGGGGTGTTTACGATTCCATCGACAATGGCAAGCGCTACCAGGTTAAACGCATTACTGTTAAACCCGGTGCCAAGTTATCGGTACAGATGCACCACCACCGGGCCGAGCACTGGGTTGTCGTAAGTGGCACCGCCAAGGTAACCAATGGGGAAAAAACCTATCTGGTAACCGAAAACCAGTCCACCTATATTCCCGTTGGCCAGGTTCACTCACTGGAGAATCCCGGTGTTATTGACCTTGAGCTGATTGAGGTACAATCCGGATCTTATCTTGGTGAAGATGACATTGTCCGGTTAGAGGACGTTTACGGCAGAAAATAGCCCATACAGACCTAAGCCATAAAGCACGCGAACCTTATCTATGAAGCTTTCCGTAATCATCAGCACCTACAACTCGCCGGAGTGGTTGGAAAAAGTCCTTTGGGGATACAGCATACAAACCCACAAGGATTTTGAAATCATCCTGGCTGACGATGGTTCAAAGGATGATACCCGACAGCTTATTGACCGAATGAGGGATGAGACCGACCTCAGCATTACACACGTGTGGCAGGAAGACGACGGGTTTCAGAAGTGCCGTATTCTTAACAAAGCCGTATTGGAAACGAAAACAGACTACCTGGTATTTACCGATGGAGACTGCATTCCGCGCCAGGATTTTCTGGAAGTGCACGCAACCGAAGCCAGGCCAGGGCGATACCTGTCTGGCAGCTATCACAAGCTACCGATGGCTACCAGCAAGGCTGTTACAAAGGATGACATTCTGTCCGGCCGCTGCTTTGAGTTATCTTGGCTCAAAGCGCATGGACTGAAACCCTCTTATAAAAACAGCAAGCTGACGGCCAACCGTTGGCAGGCACACCTGTTTAATGCTCTGACCCCGACACGATGCAGATTCAAAGGGTCTAATGGATCTGCCTGGAAGCGAGACGTTCTGGCGGTGAATGGTTTTGACGAAACTATGGCCTACGGTGGGGAAGATCGTGAGTTTGGCGTACGCCTGGTGAACCTTGGAATCAAACCCAAGCATGTGCGTTACAACGCGATTGTCATTCACCTGGACCACAAGCGAGGATATGTGGACCCAGCAACTGTAGAAGCCAACAAGCAACACAGAATTCAGGTTGATCAGCGGGGCATCACCCAAACCGCGCATGGGATAAGCTCACACATCGAAACTGACCCAGCTGGAGTCCACTCGTGATTTTTTTCGTCTTCTCATACAATCGAGGCCCCCACCTCAGAAACTGTATCGAATCCATCGAAACCTGCGCGCCGGGGCACAAGATTTTTGTTTACGACGATGCCAGTAATGATCCCGAAACCCAGCAGGTACTTAAGTACATCGCCCAGCGGCATGAAGTAAGAACCAGGGATGACAAAAAATCCGGAGACCAGCATGGTGCCCTCTATACCAACATGCAGAGAGCGATTGAGTCTGTAGAAGAAAAAACTCTGATCTGCTTCTTGCAAGACGACACGCAGCTGGTTCGCAAAATCGATGACCAGGACCTTGATTTCCTCGAGAGCCATTTTGAGAAGTTCCCCAATGCCGGTTTTCTGGCCCCCGTTTTTCAGAAACAAATCACGCGCCAGCGTACACTCGATCGCTTTGTTTACTGCGAAGATCGCGGCGTGTATGTGTGTGAACATAGAAGTAAAAAGCAGGTCGCCGGTGTCTACTACTCCGACATTTCCATAACCCGAAGCGACCGCCTTCGTTCAGTCAACTGGAAATTCGTACCGGGAGAATTTGAAAACGAACAGCAGGCAAAACAAAACTTTCTGGAAATGGGTTATCTTTTTGTACCCTTTGCGATGTGGCTACCGAACCCACCAGCCTACCGCAACAAGAAAAAAAGCTTCTCCTTTCAGCTTGCGGAATTTGTGAATAAGGCGGGGTTTTATCCGTTCCGGATTATGGAAAACAAGAATGTCGAAAAGCTCAGAAGCCGGCCGAAAAATCAGGTTCCAATCGCCGAGGATTATCTTACCGTTGCAGTTGATGGGCTGAGATCACCCTGGATTTACGATCCGCTCCGGCGTTACCGTCTTCTCCGAAAACTGGCAAAGCTTGAGACTTTCCTGAAACGTATAAAGACTCGAAAAGCCTCTAGTTAACTTATCAACCAACTGATCGCCAGACTTCATATGAACACCCGACTTCTATTTTGTATTTTCTCCTTCAACCGTGGTCGCTTCCTCGATCATTGCGTCAGTACCATCGAGAAAAGTGTGCCTAATGCAGATATTGCAATATTTGATGATGGCAGCAACGACGGCTATACCCAAGAGGTGCTTTCCCGACTGGCCGAAAAACATCAGATACTGCAGCCCGGAAACCAATCTACCCACAAGCTGGGTGGGCTCTACGGCAATATGCAATCAGCGTTGGAGTTTGCGGCAGACCGAAGTCTTGTTTGTTTTCTCCAGGATGACATGCAGGTTGTTCGTCCACTGGCTCCTGATGAGATTGCAAATTTTGCGCGTACGTTTGATGAGAATCCGAAACTAGCGTTTCTTCATCCATGTTTTTTGAAAGGGGTGAATCGCAGCAGAGATGAGGCCACCCTTAAGTTTGATCAGGGCAACCGGGTCTATCATCGTAAAGAAGATACTGGACAAAGCGCTGGTCATTACTTTTCTGCGGTTTTGATTACCCGCCCTTCCAGATTGATTGGTGCGGACTGGCAGTTTCGCAGAAACGAGCCAGAGAACGACCAGCAGGCAAGAGAACATTTCGAAAGGATAGGTCACCTTTTTGCCCCGTTCGCTATGTGGCTTCCTGAGGTGCCTGCGTATCGGGGCAAGCGAAAGACTTTGGCCTTGAGATTGGCTGAAAAAGCACGCGGATGCGGTCTTTTCCCCTATGGCATCATGACCGATAAGGACACCGAGGTATTACATGACAGAGCGCCAGACGTGCTTCCGTTTGCTGAAGATTTTCTGGAGTGTACAAATGGCGGCCTGAAAAAACCGTGGGGGTACTACCCTATGCAAGGGAGTCGTTGGCTCAAAAAACTGAATAGCCTGGAGTTGGCGCTCAGGCGCTTATTCAAGCTATAAGTTATTGGCGTTTACTCTTTGCAATGGATGTCAATAATTAGGTCTTTATGAGTCAGTTCGCTGTGGGTGACAATGACAAACCGATAATTCACCTCGTCGTGGTCGAGTTGCACCACCATAGTGAGTTAATTCGCAATATTGTAGATGTTTTGGGTAATGGCGCTTTCAGAATCTCAATTGTGACACTGCCGGGAATCTATAAAGATACCGGATTAACCGGAGCCGATGATAAAGCTTTCACGGCACATCTGAAGCCGCCGAAAGAGTCGGTAGGTTCATTTATCCTCCGAATGGCATCGGTGTTTGAATCTGCGGATATCCTATATTTCAATACGATTCGTCATTTTTGGGATGAACTGGCTCAAATTAAATCCTCAGCACCCTCCATTGTAAGAGTCCATAACGCACATTGTGACCTTGCTCCTTTCGAACATTTTGACAAGCCGCTATTGAATGTTTTCGGGATTATCTCCCACTTGGTTCGAAAGGTTTGGATTGGTGGCGAGTGGCGCTCGAAAAAGAAGTTGCTCAGGAAAATTGACTACTTCATGTTTCCCAATTTAGCCGTCACTGATTACGTAAAGAATAACAAATGGTTGCTATCTCATCGAGTTCTACCTCCAGTACTGCCGTTCGGGTTTCTTGGTGAGGCGTGCCCCGCTATTGCAAAAGGTGACGGAGAGGTTCGTATTGCCATCACTGGAAAAGTAACTAATGCGAAGAAAGATTTTGATCTAGTGTATAGGGCGCTCAAAGAGTGCTTGGGGCAATTGAACAAACCGGTCAGGCTGGTTTTGCTTGGCAAAGCTGCCGATAAGCAAGCGCAATCAGTAATAGCTAAACTCAAATCGCTGGATGACACCAAATTCTCTCTGGACTATAGCGAGAGCTACGTGCCGGCTGAAGTTTTTGAAGAAAAAGTTCGAGGAGTCGACTTTTTAGTGGCGCCTATCCAGGTCGATACCCACTTTCGCAAGTATCATGAGGTATACGGCAAAAGCAAAGCGTCTGGAGTTGACGTCGATATTCTTCTTTATAGGAAACCATCCCTGGTCATTTCTGGCTACCAGATGAGGGGCGCTCTCGATAGCGTTGTAGAATACTTCGAGCCAACCCCGTCATCGCTGGCTCAAATGCTTACCCGCTGGGTGAATGAAAGAACCTTCGAGCAGCTAGCTGATAAGTTCCAATATCTTCATGGCTACCAGCGTGACGCGATATCTAATGATTTCTATCAGCTCTGCCAAGACCTTATTCAAAGCCGTAAATCTTCGTAACTTGGCGCAATCTATTGGTGGAAGCTTTTTGGCTTCCTATTATGCTGAATTAGTTATTTCTAACAAAAACCGAATTCATTCGATTTTTGATTTTTCTTGAATAACCCTTTTTGATGATTTCACTAAACAAATCTGATGACCATAGATGCTCAGAATTTTCTATAAAAATGGCATCTGGGAGCTGCGATGCTTTGCACTGATCAAGAAATGGGATTAGCGCTTTATCTTCAGCTCCTTCTATATCAATTTTCAAAGCTCTGATAGCATCAATTGCTTCTTGATCAAGTATGTCGATTAAGGGCAAGCATCTAATAGACACCGAATCTTTATCTTCTGTATTGCTTTTGGACCGATTACGGTCCGAAATGCTGCTAGCACCAAGGTTAGAGGTGTCAATGTAGAGATCAAAAGAGCCTTCACGGTCAGCGACGCCGATACTCAGAACCGTCACCCGATCCTTTGTTATTGGCAGGTTGAATAACAAGTTATCGTTGAGACGCTTCAAAGTTGGAGGGTTCGGCTCGATTGCGATAATGCGGCCTGGCTGTCCGATCATAGCTTTTGCAGCGGTTAATGTGTACAAGCCAACGTTTGCGCCAATATCGATAAAGTTACCGCCATTCGCTAGCAGACCAGACAGCAGTTTCCGCTCCTCGAGGTCGTATCGCCAAGGTGTAAAAACAAACTTCTTTTCAGAATAGTTGTCAGTAAATTGGCAGCGCAAGTTAATGCCATCGACTGAAATATCTATTGGTAGTCGTTGTTTGTTTTTTGTGACCAGCTTGCGAACAATCGGGGCAAGAATACGACTAAAAAAAGGTGCCGATGCGTTGTGGAAAATCTGAATGAGTCTAGCCAGAAAATTACTGGGCTTTCTGGAACCAAATGGCTGCATTGTGTTTCCTTGGATACTCAGCGATCGTCAATTGTGACTTGGATCTGTTCGATACCATGCGTGGTGCGTATTACCCTCTGCTTTTCCGAGTGCACACGCAAAGCCTTATTGGCCGCTACAAGCGCCGGGTCTTTATAGCCCCGTTTATGATCCAGATGGATAACAATGGCATTGTAGCGGACATGCTTTGGTTTGACGCCTGAGTTTACGAGTCTTACGCCAAACTCTCGATCAAGGCCTCCCCAGGGCATTCTCTCGTCAAAGCCGTTAACGGCCAGAATATCCTTGAGCCAGGCTGAGCCGTTGGAACCTTTGAAGTTGCAGGCTGTTGGCGTTAGGGCGTTGAATAGTTTCGCCTTCATCGGTGTTGCCGTGAGTTTGCTGTTCTTATGGCTGGATTTCAGGCCGTGCGCCTTTAACCACTTGAGGTCGAAACAACGCCCATCGGTAATGTCGTCTTTGGTGATTGCCTGGCTGGTGCTCATGGGAAGCTTGTGGTAGCCGCCAGAGAGGTATCGGCCCGGCTCCGCTTGCCGGGCATGTACTTCCAAGAAATCTTTGCGCGGTATGCAGTCGCCGTCAGTGAATACGACATAATCGGATTCTACTTCCAGGATGGCTTTATTCAGAATCCGGCATTTTCGAAAACCTTTGTCTTCTTGCCACACGTGCTTGATCAGCATGTCGGTTTCACTTCGAATCCGATCGATAACGTTTTGGGTTTCTTCTGAGGAGCCATCATCTCCGATAATCATTTCGAAGTCTTGATGAGACTGAACGCTGTACCCCCACAGAACTTTTTCAAGCCACTCGGGAGAGTTGTAGGTGGTCATAACGACAGAAAGCTTCATGGGGTCAGTCCTGTAAAAAAACGTCGAAGCTGCATGATTAGCGATTAAACCACCGGCGCAAAGCAACTTCCAGGTTATTCAGGTGCTTGAACGCATTGAGGCCCGTCAGAGGGTTATATGTCCAGGGTTTCTGTGGCGTGTCAGCAACACATTGCAGCAACGTTTCAGCAACAGGTAGTTGATAGTTGCCTTGGGCTCGGGCCTCAACAACGTCCTTTTGTGGCCAAATTCTGAAAGGATAAAACCCGACTTTTTTCTTGCGCTCAGCCAACTTGAGCCCAAGAGTTTTGTTCTTGCCTCGGTACGCGGGCACCTCAGGCAACCACATAGCAAAGGGCAACCACATATGGACCATCAAACCAAACAACGCCTTCGCTTGCTTGTCGTTTGCCGGTTCAGACTGCCGGAATTCCCAGCCCGCATCTATCAGGCGCTTCGGTTTAAAGATGACCAGATCGGAATAGTGAATGCCAGCACTCTGCCCTGTGTCTTGGCGCAAATAAAACTCTCTTCCGGGACCAGGTAGAGAGGTTACGGGGTGTCTATTCAAGTCTATCCCCCGAATAAAACAAGGATGAATAAAACCGACTTGGGAATGCTCTTCAAAGATTTGGTCAATTTCCCTGAATTCTGCCTCATACACTGGGCGAACTACTTGAGTGTCATCTTGAAGAAAACAAACCAGTTGACTGCCCTCGAACAATTCAAGCGCCGCGTTCATGTTATGGTAAAGACCACCATGTTTGATCGTCCCAACTTTTTGAGGAGCAATAATCTCGCAGTAATTGGAGGCTTCTTTCAAGTAACTGCGGGTGTCCGGGTCTGTACTATCATCATCAAAAATTGCGATATTTGCGGAAGGAATACAGGTTCGGACGGATTCTACGCAGTTACGAAGAAACCTTTCCCGGTTGAAGGAAAAAATGCAGATCGTTACGTCTATCATCAGAAGTTCTCCCCAATCTGGCCATGTTCTGCATGACCTTTTTTACAGGGTGGCTGACGAGACCATAGCCAGACAAAAACCAACGGGATCCAGCCAGAAATCCATACAGGATGCAGTGATATCAAAAGGGTGAATTCATCAGTAAACGTAAGCATTAAAAACAGCGTGAGCACTCCATAAAGATGCAGCTTGGTCGATAGCGCACCTGAACTTTTGGCGACAGCCCATGCCGGCAACACAAACAAGCCTAACTGCATCAGAACACCAATCAAGCCCGTTTCTACAAAAGCTCCTAGCCAAATATTATGTGGATGTGCGATTTCCAGTCCTATGGGCTTCAGGTACAAGCGAGAAGCTTCACTATCGCTAAAATCGAGACCCGCCCCGTTGCCAATCACTAACGATTCAGGAGGGTAAGATAAATAGGCTTTCCAAATATCCAACCGGTATGAATCGCCACGAGCGGTCAACTGATCAAACAATACTGGCAAATCCACTATCGAATGAATCACACCAAGCGTGATTAGCAAACCAAGAATCAATAACCCTAACGACGTTACGGGCCTATAGCGACTACCGAGAGTGATAAATAAGAAAACGAAATAGACCACCAGAGCGCCTATTGGAGCCCTGCTTTTGGTCATCACAACAAAAACACACGTTACAACCAGCACCATTACGATCAAGAAAGCGTCCGGCATCCCGGGACGATTAGGTTTATGCATAGAGAGAAACACACCCACAGCCATAAGAACAATGGCTATTGACGCCCCTTGTATGGGATGTCCCATAATCCCCAATCCTGCCGAACGCGCGCCCTCAAAGTCTCCAAGGGAAGACACCACCAAACTGGCGACAGAGCCGGTTAGTGCAACAGTCAGAAAAACCCTTCCCCAAAATTCAGGACGCTTTACAACAAACGTCATCCAAGCAAAAAACGACATCATGCCCAAAGCGGCTTCAAAGCCCCAGCGGGTGGCCTGGATATCTCCCGAAACAGGGCCGGAACCTACAAACCAAGTGGTCACCGCCATATATCCACAAAAAATCAAAAACAGCCGGAGAAAAGGATCCTTCCAGTTGGGAAGTGTTTTGGTGCAGATCAACAGGTGAAGCGTGAAAGGATAGATGATCAAGTGAAAATACGTTCGGTACACCACTTCCGGTGTTAGCACCGCAAGGAATAGCCATACAATAAACACGAGCGCCAGTTTTTCACCCGGGACGCTCTCCCGCCCAAGCCCTACAACGTCACCAACCTTCAACATCAGTTCTTTCATATCTTATCTGTCACAACCAATGGCCAAAGCTAAAGGATTCAAATACGCCGCAGCATCCCAATCCTCCCGCCCGCTAGCCTGCGAGTGGATGGTTATATAATGAACCTCGTGATCATCCAGCATCGCAGTAACCTCACTCACAACGGCTTCCGGACTGCTGGTGTCATACACATACCTGGAAAAATTCGGCTCACGCCAATCAATCTGATTGTCGCTTGTGTGGTACATCAAAAACGCTTTGTAATAACCAAACTCTGACCATCGTCTTGGTGGTCTGTCGAGTAGCACCTGCCACCATGGTTTAGATGCTGCGACTTCGAGGCGCTTCAATGCCAAGGACAGAATTCCGCGGTCAAAAACAAAAGGGGTGTCAAAATAGATGTTGGCCTTCTCTTGAAGGCGCCCGGCTCCCACAAGGGCTTCGGATTCAGCTACCCAATTCCTGACTTTACCTTTCAACGTCTGCCTAGCTTTCCATTCCGCAAAGCAAACTGTGGCAGCAGGGGCAGTAAAATCCGTGATAGCAGCTGAGCGAGTAACAACAACATCGGAATCAAGAATCACAGCCTGTTCAAATGGCAGTTCGCTGGCAAGCTTCAATTTACAGAGCTGTTGCGTGTGCCAGCCAGTGTAAGAGGGCCACTGAGGCCAACCGAATACGCGTTTGAGGCTGCCACAGATACGGGTAAAATTGCGACCAAACCTATCTGCAAGCTTCCTTGCAGCTGCACGCCTCCGCTCTACGACTTCGGGCAAAACCTCTTTTGTGGAGAGCAGCGTGAGGCCCGGTCTCGAGCGGAACTCCTCGAATAATGGGAGATCCTCGTCCTGAACCACCACGTAGTGCGGCAGCGCCACCAACATCGATTGCTCAATCGAACAGCGCATCAAACGAAAATGCTCAAGGTCTCCAGCCCAGGTAGGCGTGACGATCGCGACGCTGGGCAAAGGTTTCATGAAGCCCTCCCCTGTTTCTGTTTCTGTTTCCGATCCCGCCACCGAGACTGCCAAACCCGCAACCACGTCCGAAGCCTGCTCCGGGTTTCATTGCCGGAGTATCGACCTTTGGCAACGTGGCGAATTCGGTAAACACCGGGCACTTTCAGAGGCACGCCCTGGCTGCGCAGCAGCCACCGGAAGGCTCGGTCTTCATGGCATTTGGCAAAGCTTTCGACCGGCTGCTGATATAAACCAATGTTGCGACAGTAACCTACAGCCCGGCATACGTCACCGTGCGCGATCTGAAGTGGTCCGGTAGCCTTGGTAATTGTTCGGGTAGTGAAAGAACTGGCATCTATGTCCAGCACTTGCGGGCCCGCTGTGCCGGCTTCCAGCATCGGATTGTCTTCTGCCAGCAAGTCGGTGGTGTGCTCTTCCTGGGGGAACAACAGCGCTTCCTGGCAGCCTTGAAGGGCCTTTGACAAGGCGTCCAGGCAGCCGTCACGGAACATCAGGTCGCAATCGGTGAACCATACCCAGTCTGCCGTCGTTGCCAACGCGGCACGGTTGCGACCAATCCCCCGACGGAAAAGTTCCTGCTTCGGGATGGGCTGCCAATTCCACGTTATGCCAGGCACAACCTGTTCACCGAAAAAGGCCAACAACTCCACCGTTTTCTTGTCTTCCGGGCTGTAAAACACCGTCATGGTGACATCCAGCTTTTTTGGCGGGAACAGTACTAATGAGCTCAGCTGGTAAACCAGGAAGTGGGAATAGTTCCAGCAGTGGCTGACCACTTCCAGTCTCAGGTGTCCGTCGCGCGCAGCGCGCTTATCCTTCGGCGGCAGGTCAGGCTCGAACCACCCCGCAGGAATCCAGCCTCCGGCTGCAAACCGGAAAAAGGCGAGTTTTATCAGGTTCCACATAGTTTGGGCCCGGGCAACGTCATGGAAAAAACCCGCAGATTCTAACACGGCAGCCATTTAAAAGCCGACAGCCATGCTGTTACAACGCGTCAATCACCTTGTGCAGGGTTGGTGACAGTGGTACTTTTTCGGCCCTGCTTTTGCTTCAGATGGAAGGTTTTCGTGACTGGCAAGCTCATCAAAGTGATATTTAGCCTGTTGTCGCTGCTCAGCCTGCGCAATGCTCAGAGTTTTGGCAGATTTATCGGCGGCATTGCTTGGAAGCTTGATGGGCGTTCGGTGCAAACGACGCGCAAGAATCTCCGCGCCTGCTACCCGGACCTGCGCGAGGAAGAGATTGAAGCGATGGGCCGCCAGAGCCTCCGCGAAACCGGCGCAACTGCATTGGAGCTCCCACTCATGTGGGAGTGGCCGGTAGAGCGATGCCTGGGTCTGATTCGCGAAATCGAAGGTGAGGAATTACTCAGTGATTATCAATCGGGCAAGCAAGGCCTGTTGTTATTGGCCCCTCATCTCGGCAACTGGGAGTTAACCGGGCTGTTTTTTGCATCGCGCTACCAGATGGCCGCACTTTATAGCCCACCCAATCAGGCCGGCTTCGAGGCGTATATGAAAGCGGTGCGCAGCCGCAGCGGTTCTGAACTGGTCGCTACTGACCGACGCGGTATCATGCGCTTGTTCAGCATTCTGCGCGAAGGTGGTGTGGTCGGCATCCTGCCAGACCAGACACCACGCAGGGAGGGAGGCGACTTCGCACCCTTCTTCGGCATCCCGACCATCACCATGACACTGGCAACCAAGCTGATCCACAAAACCGGAGCGAAGCCATTGGTAACCTACGCTCAGCGTCTGCCTGATGCACAGGGCTTCAAAATCGTCATCCGGGAAGCAGAACCAGGCATGGCCTCAAAGGACATGACCGAATCTCTTACTGCCCTGAACCGCTCAGTCGAAAAGTGCATTGCCGATGTTCCCACCCAATATCAGTGGGAATACAAACGCTTTCGCAGGACAGCACCCGGAGAAATGTCGGTTTACTGATCAGCGCTACCGTAGCCTGCGAGAAAAGCTTGCCACAGCTGATCTCGTATCTGGTCATCGACCTCGCTCAGGCACTTGGAGACAGAACGTTGCAAGCGGCTAACATTTGCAGCCTTCCAGCGATCACTTTGACCGGGGCGCATAAATTTTCCCCGATCAAAATCAATCAAATACACCTTGTCTGCCGCTACCAGTATGTTCATGCAGTTCAGGTCGGCATGATAGACCTCACCGTCGTGGAAACGGCGAACACACTCACCTGCCGCTTGCCATGTTTTCTGGCACTGGCCGCTGGCGAACTCGGCCAATGGAACCGCCCCGGGAATACGGCGAATAATCAGGGCTGCGTGATAGAACAACCCGGCACGGCGCTGGTAACCGGCGGCCACAGGCTCCGGTACCGGATAGCCTCTGCGAAACAATTCATCGAGCAGTCGGAACTCGGAAAAGGAACGCACAGCATCTTCCCGAGTGAACACGTACTCTCTTCCAATAAAGCGTCCTGGCAGGCCACCGCGGCAAAAATGCCTGAGCACGAGATCCCCGGCGTCTGAACGGATAAACCAGGCTGAACCGCGCCCGCCTTTTGTCACCGGCACAGCGAGATCACCCCAAGATAGCGGGTCAAACCACTCTTCGGAAAACTGCTGCACAAACGAACGGGCCACCAGATTCACTCCGGTGGCCCCAACGTTTTTAACGTAACCTTTGGCCATGAAAAAGTTACTTAACGTGCGTCAGCCACTCAGAGTGCTGAGCCAGTTTGCCTTTGACCGCGTCAAAATACATGCTCTGCAGCTTCTCGGTGATCGGGCCACGTTTGCCGGCGCCGATGGCGCGGCCATCCAGCTCGCGAATGGGCAGCACTTCCGCTGCGGTGCCAGTGAAGAAAGCCTCTTCGGCAACATACACTTCATCACGGGTGATGCGGCGCTCTTTCACCTGCAGGCCGAGGTCTTTGGCGAAGTCGATGATGGTGGCACGGGTGATGCCTTCCAGACAGGAGGTCAGCTCCGGCGTGTGCAGCACGCCGTCGCGAATAATGAAGACGTTCTCGCCAGAGCCTTCGGCGACGTAACCTTCGTTGTCCAGCATCAGGGCTTCTTCAGCGCCGCCGGAGATGGCTTCGTTCAGGGCCAGCATAGAGTTGATGTAGTTGCCGTTGGCCTTCGCCTTACACATGGTGATGTTGACGTGATGGCGAGTGTAAGACGAGGTGCGCACCTTGATGCCCAGCTCTTTGGCTTCCGGTGACATGTAGGACGGCCAGCTCCAGGCCGCAACCATCACATGCACCTTGAGGTTGTCGGCGCGCAGGCCCATACCTTCAGAACCCAGAAACGCCATCGGGCGCAGGTAGGCTTCGTCCAGGTTATTGTCACGAACCGCGGCGCACTGGGCTTCGTTGATCTCATCTTTGCTGAACGGCATTTTCATGTTCAGGATGTGAGCGGAGCGGAACAGCCGGTCGGTGTGCTCTTTCAGGCGGAAAATCGCCGGGCCGTTGGCAGTGTTGTAGGCACGCACACCCTCAAAACAACCGAGGCCGTAATGCAGGGTATGGGTGAGGACGTGGGTTTTGGCTTCACGCCAGGGAACCATTTCGCCATCCAGCCAGATAACGCCATCGCGGTCAGCCATCGACATTCTATTCTGCTCCTAAAAAAGCGGTTTTCGGGGAATCGGCATTCTAGCAGGAAATTCTGCCAGAATTGAATTTGGCTCATACGCTAATCATTACTTTTTGCCACATGGACTGGATGAACCTCCGCTCCTCCGGGAAGGCATCGCCGTCAACCTGACTGTTCATATTCTGCAGTGCCCTGCGGTGGATGGTCGAGCGCAGCGTGATAAAGGCCTCGGTCAGCTTTTCGGTATCGTCTACCGCCAGCACGCCAGCGCGCCCCAACTCTTCCAGCTGACGAATGTTGTCGCTCCACTGGGTCAGCTCAGGGTGTTCGGCACTCCAGGCCAGCATCAGGTATTGCACCAGAAACTCGATGTCGATAATGCCGCCGTGATCATGCTTGATGTGGAACACCTCGGCCTGCTTTGCCTCAGGAGTGCCCAGACCGGTGCGCATTTTTTCCCGCATTTCTACCACGTCCTGGCGCAACGCGGCTTTGTCTCGGGTGTGGCACAGGATCTGATGGCGAACGTTCTCAAAGCCGGCGAGAGTGTCCGGGCAACCGGCAACGCCCCGGGCTCTCGCAAGGGCCTGGTGCTCCCAGGTCCAGGCGTCATTGAGTTGATACTTTTCGAAGGCTTGCAGAGTGCTGACCAACAAGCCGGAGTTGCCGGAGGGTCGAAGCCTCATGTCCACTTCGTAGAGCTGGCCAGACGGTGTCTGCGTGCTCAGGATATGGACAATCCGCTGACCTAGTCGAGTATAGAACACCGCATTATCAATCGGTTTTTCGCCATCTGTCGCCAATTGCGGATCAGCCTGGTGCACGAATACCAGATCAAGGTCAGAGGTGTAGCCCAACTCAATACCCCCGAGCTTACCGTAGCCGATGATGGCAAAATCGGTATCGCAGGCCGAACCGTCAGCCCGCCTTGGGTAACCGTGGCGGTTCACCAGGTTGGCAAAGGCCACATCCACCACGTGATCCAGTACCACCTCGGCAATCCAGGTGAGGTAATCACTCACTTTCATCAGGGGCAAGGTGCCTTTGATCTCAGACGCCGCTACTCGCAGCACATGGGCTTTTTTAAAGTAGCGCAGCGATTCCATCTGATCTTCCAGATCTTCGAAGGGAATCCGCAGCATTTGCTGACGCAGATCATCCTGCAACTCTGCTTTAGCCGGCGGCGTGTACAGGCTCTCGGCGTTAAGCAATTCATCCAGCAGCAACGGTGATTCCGCCAACAGGCTGGCGATCCACGGGCTGTCACTACACAGACGTACCAACTGAGTCAACGCGCCAGGGTTTTCCAGCAACAGCACCATGTACGCGGTTCTGCGCAGGATGGCTTCAACCAGTTGCAACACCCGGTCCAGTGTCTCGGAAGCGTTGTCCACTTCCGTCAATGCGCTCAGCAGCAGCGGCATGAACTGATTCAAACGCTTGCGCCCCTGGGTTTGCAGCGTTTGCACCGTGCGGCTATCGCGCAGCTCGGTCAGCTTTTTGTCGCTGTGTTCCGGATTCTCGAAGCCTTGCTCTGCTAACCATTCGAGCGCTACCGGGCCATCCATTTCCGCCAGCCACAGCTCGTACCAGCCGTCGTCAACCCCGGAATCACCGTTCTGCTCGTCCTCTTCGGTGGCGATAATGTTGGAAAAATGCGTGGCCACCCGCTCGCGGTGATCGCTCAGTGCCTGCTGGCAGGCGGACCAGTCGTCATAGCCCATAACACGGGCAACCCTGGCATCGGACAGGGCATTGTCCGGCAGCACCTGGGTCTGCTTGTCTTCCATCCCTTGCAAGGCGTGTTCAAGGTTGCGCAGGAACACATAGGCGTCACGCAGTTCCCGGACAACGGCCGATGGCAGCAACTCCAGCGCTTCCAGTTCTTTCAGGATCACCTGCAGTTCCCGCTGTTGCAGTTCCCGGTCCCGGCCACCGCGTATCAGCTGAAATGCCTGCACCACAAATTCAATTTCGCGAATGCCACCGCTGCCCAGCTTGATGTTGTTCTCCAGGCCTTTGCGGCGAACTTCCCGGCTGATCATTGCCTTCATGCTGCGCAGGGATTCAAAGGCACTGAAATCCACGTACTTGCGGTACACAAAGGGGCGCAGGGTGTCCATCAACACCTGCCCGGCCCGCTGATCGCCCGCCACCACCCGGGCTTTCACCATGGCGTAGCGCTCCCAGTCCCGGCCCTGATCCTGATAATAGGTTTCCAGCGCCGCAAAGCTCAGCGCCAGCGCACCGCTTTGACCATAGGGCCGCAGGCGCATGTCTACCCGGAACACAAAGCCATCGCCGGTGATCTGATCCAGCGCCTGGATCAGCCTCTGGCCGAGACGAATGAAAAACTGCTGGTTATCCAGTGCTCGCCGGCCGCCTCGGGTTTCGCCCTTGCCGGGGAAGGCAAAAATAAGGTCGATGTCCGAAGATACGTTCAGCTCCCGGCCGCCGAGCTTGCCCATACCCAGCACGACCATCTTCTGCGGCGCATCTTCCCCGGTAATGGGGTCTGGCCCCCAGGGTGTGCCGGAGTCTTCGCAAGTGTCGCGGTAAAGCCAGTCCAGGGCGCCATCGATACTGATATCCGCGAACGCGCTGGTGGCGGCAATGGTTTCGTGAAGGTCAGCCCACTTCATCAAATCCCGCCAGATAATGCGAAACTGTGTCTCTCTCCGGAACTGCCGCAACGCCGCCTGCAAGGCCTGCTCAGAATCCACCGTATCCATAAACCAGGCCAGGCGTTCCGCCAGCCAGGTTTCGGTGGTTGGCTCCCGCAGTGACCGTGCGGCAAGAGAGGCTTGAATCTGATCAGCATGACGCTCAAGGGCCTGGCGCAGGAACAGGCTGCGGGCCAGCGCTTCCGCGAGATCCTGTGGCGACAGGCCCGCAGCATCCGTCAGCCACTCGGGCACACCCTCCGGAAAAACCGATGGCCAGCACGCCGACACATCCTCCGCCAGCATCGTTGGCAGTGAATCCCAAGGCTCAGACATAACGCAAACCCCTGTCTCTCTGATATATTTCCGTTACTGTATAACGAACTCGCTAAGGACTGAACAGGCAACCCTACTCTATGATGCGCAATCGCCGCCCACTCAACCCAGAGCATGCCCAGTCACACCTGCCTATGGGGGGACTGTTACGCAACCGGATTCAACGCCTGTTTACTATCCTCGGCTGCTTGCTGGTGGCTCAGGTGCTGATTATCTGGGCCGCAGAGCCGCTGTCACTGCCTGAAGCCGTCTGGCTGACCATGACTACTCTGGTCACCGTTGGCTACGGCGATTACGCACCTGAAACCCTGATCGGCCGCCTCAGCACCGTCGTGTTGATGTTCTTGACCGCCATCACCCTGCTGACGCTGATCGTCAGCGACTACATCGAGTTCCGCTTCTACCGCCGAGAACGAATTCTGACCGGACGCTGGATCTATAAAATGAACGAGCACATCGTAATCATCAACACCCCTCGCAGCGGAGGTGAGCAATATTTCATGCGCTTTGCCTCCCAAATCCGTTCGGTGCCGGAGTACCACACGGTGCCCATCATGATACTGACCCGGCAGTTCCCCGGCGGTTTACCGGCGGAACTGGCCGATAGTGGCGTGGTGCACTTTCATGGTTCAGGCAACGACCCGGAAGCCCTGAAAGCGGTCCACGCCGGCAGCGCCAGACACATCATTGTGCTGGCCGCAGACGAGACCGACCCGTTCTCTGATAGCCTGACGTTCGACATTGCCCATCGGCTGACCGAATCCAATCTGGGTGGCCGTACCACGGTAGAATGCGTCAGCGACCACAACCGTGACCGATTCAAGGCCCTGGGCGTACGCACCATCATTCGCCCGGTGCGCACCTACCCGGAAATTATGGTGCGGGCGGTGGTCGCCCCCGGTTCTGAGAAGGTGCTGGAGGATATGTTCAATTACGAACGTGACCACCCTCACCGCTATGATCTGGAGCTGGACGACCTAATCTGGGCCGATATCGTCAGCGCGCTTGTTCGCCATGGCATTGGTACTGCGCTGGCCTATATCGATCACGACGACGAAGTCATCTGTCACCCGGACACCACCAAAGAAGTGGAAGGTAAGGGGCTGATTGTACTGGTACGCTCAACCGATACCCCGGAGGTATCGGTTGTTGAAGAGGCTCTGGAACGTTATCGCGCATTTCTTAAGCAATGGCGCGAACTCCAGGATCACAGCAAAGCAAAAAACGGCACAACGAATACCCAGGAGCAAAGTGACTGATGTCGCATCTGGATTCGGATTTTTCAGCCCTTAGTCGAGGCCAGCACCAGCTGTAGCTCGCCCAGGCGAGGAACACGCTGAACAAGGTCCGGCACAGTTGCTCCATTTACAAGGGCCGACTGCAGCTCACTCCAGATCGCCTGTGTGCCGCTTTGCATAGCAACCTGGCGAACCTGCACCAATGCCACATCGGCGAAGGTGACGGAAGCCTGCAGAAGCCAGGCGAGGCTCAACCGATGCAGGAATTCGGTAACGGTCAGCTCACGATCGCCCTCATCGAGGACCGGCTGATGGATGCCCGCCAGGTGATAACCCTGCTCGGCTTTGCTGACAAGGTTGAGAAATACGGGGATCTCGCGAGCCAGCGCCCGGGCCCAGACCATCAGTGCTTCCGGCTTACCATCCTTCAGCTCGAACTCCACTTCGTGTAACGGCCGGACCTGGCCACCACCGACAATCTCACCGGAATCCACGGCAACTTCGATCACTGCATCGGCGGTGTGCAGCATGATGACCTGACGGGTGAAGTTGGTTTCAAACGCCAGTTGTAGCTGGGTCGGGTCCAGCTGATCACTGAGTGGGGTTTGATCAAGCAATGACAGGTCCAGTTCAGGGCCAGACAAGGGCCATTCCCATTCCTGCCGGCGATGGGCACCTTCGACGAATTCACCCTGGGTTTTCAGAGTCTGGATGTAATGATCACCAGCCTGGCGCACCCGAAGCGCGGCCCGGGCCCGGTTGAGGGCGGCATCGGCGGTGTCGTAGTAACGGTTGATCAGGGTTTTGCGGGGGCCCGGCTGAGCTTCAGGTTGCGCCAGCAGCCAGTCGGCGGCTTTGGTCTGGGCATTGGGTGATAACGTCAGTTTGATTTCAAGCTCTGTGGCCATGTCGTGCTCCGGGCAAAAGTGAGGAGCCCTAACATACAAAAGCCGGTGACCTGAGTCACCGGCTTTTGATACTACTAGCCTAACTGATTAGCTTATCGGCTGATCAGAAGTAGTAGACAGCACCGATAGCGGCGATAGACTGCTCGTCACCAGAGAAGCCGTCCACAGTGTAGCCAGCGGCGTCATCTGAGTTAGACAGGTAACCCTCGACGTACACGTACATGTTGCTAGACAGATTGTGCAGAGCCTGAATGGCAATAGTCTCGTTCTTATCGCCAGTCGCGTCGTCATCATTCAACTGGTAGGACAGCGCGAACTGATTGGCACCCAGAGTGTAAACACCCATCAAGCCGAACACGTCGGCAACATCTTTACGGGTTTCGAAAGAAGCGGTCAGGCGCAGGTTGTCCAGGTTGTAGCTGGCACGCAGGCCATATGTGTTCTCATTGTTCGGGCTAGTAGCAGCAGTGGATGAGTAACCGAGGCTGCCATCATTGGAGTCAACAGCAAAGGCCAGCTCCAGCGCGTCTACCTGATACATGGCTGCCAGCTGCCAAGGGTAAGACTTGCCACCGGCTGTGCTGTCACCGTTCACCTGAACCGCGGCACCGATGGTCAGACCACCAAAGCTCGGGGACAGATACTGAATCAGGTCGCCTTCACCAGTATCGTAGTTGCCACCAATGTCGGAACCAACTTCATAGAAGTTGTAGATTTCATCAATCGCAGTCTCATACATGGAGTCGTCAGAACCGATCCAGATCTGACCGAAGTTGTCACCGCGAACACCGATGTAAGCTTCATCCAGCTTGTTAATGCCTTGGCTGGTTGCTTTGTTGTTGGCATCAATACCTTCAAGCTCCAGCTTGAAGAAACCGGTCACACCAGGAGCGATCGCGTGCTCGTGCTTAACACCCAGAGTGGAACCGTTATCAGCGTGCTCAACAGCTGAGCCGCCGCCGTCTACGTTTTCATGGGTCAGAGCGTATTGAATGTTACCGTAAACGGTCGGCAGGTTGCTTTCCTGGGCCATGACAGCGCCAGAGAAGGTTGCGGCTGCGATAGCAGAAGCAAGAATAGTTTTTTTCATGTTGCGTCTTCCTTTTTGAGTTAACTCAGGTTTTGCGACGGGTTCTAAATCCCGATTTTTGCTAGCAAAAACAGCCTGAACTGCTCTTACCGGACTCCTCATCGTTTCCCTTTTCTGTGCTACGGGTTACGACTTTTTTTCTTTTTATGTGGCTCGGCGAAACCGCCGATCCTTGAATCTCAATCACTTACAGAGTTTTCTTAAAGCCTGACGTGATGTTTCTTTTTTAATACAATCACTGTAATTTTGCAAATGTTTAACGCCTAGTTTTTAGCCTTTTTAGCACCTGAAAAGCAAGTACTTATGTCTCAAATGCCTTAAAAGGAACGTTAACCAAGCCAATCAAATTCGAGACCATGAGCACGGTTTTTCTTTAAAAACAATACCATAAAACAAAAACAGCCTTCCCGCCCAATCAACTTCCTGTTATTCGCACCGCAATAAAGCACCACAACAGCGCAACCACAAGCCGCCAGCATCATTTCGGTGCGTTAATGTTTGCTGTGAACCTCAAGCAAAAAAGTGACCGGGCCGTCATTTACCAGTGACACCTTCATATCAGCACCGAACTCCCCCTCCCCCACGCGCTCATCGCCCAACTGGCTCCGGGCCTCCGCCAAAAACTCACGATACAGCGCATCAGCCCGCTCTGGCGTTGCGGCCAGCGAAAAGCCTGGGCGAGTGCCTGAACGAGTGTCTGCAGCTAGAGTGAACTGTGGAACAATGAGAATGGCGCCACCGAAATCCTGAACGTTAACGTTCATCCGGCCCTGCTCGTCGGGGAATACCCGATAGGAGAGAATTTTTCGGCACAGTTCCTTTGCCTCAGTCAGCGAATCTTCCTTTTCAACACCCAATAACAAAAGGAGCCCTGGGCCAATGCTGTCAATCTGACGGCCATTAACCGTAACACTGGCTTCCAATACGCGCTGGATAAGTCCTTTCATTCAATCCCTTGGACAGCTACTACGGGGGTAGTCACAAAAAACGTTGATGAGTGTATCGGCGCTTTTGACCGCTCGCAAGCCCTGAGATCAAGAAAACCTCACTCAATCATCCGGCCGGTGGATGGGTGCATGAGACCACGTCTTCTACGGCGTGCATCAGGGCATCGACAATGGCCGGTTCAGAGGCGGAATGCCCGGCATCCCGGATAATACGTAGGTCGGCCTCCGGCCAGGCATGGCTCAGTGCCAGTGCGTTATCCAGCGGGCACACCATGTCGTAGCGGCCATGAATAATAACGCCCGGTATGCTGGCTAATGCCCCGGCATCACGGACAATCTGATCAGGCTCGAGAAAGGCCTGATTGATGAAGTAGTGACATTCAATGCGGGCCAGGGCAATGGCCACGTGCGGGTGACCAAAATGCTCGACCACCTTGGGATTGGGGTGCAGGGTGGCACAACGGCCTTCCCAGATTGACCAGGCCTTGGCGGCCTGGATCTGCTCCAGCTCATTGGTGCTGGTCAGCCGGCGGTAATAGGCCGAAACCATATCGCCGCGCTCGGCTTCCGGTATCGGCGCCAGAAAGTCCTGCCAGTAATCGGGAAACACCCGGCTGGCACCGTCCTGGTAGAACCACTGAATGTCCCTGGGCCGACACAGGAAGATGCCGCGCAACACCAACCCCAGCACCTTGTCAGGGTGACGCTGGGCGTACACCAGGCTGAGCGTTGAGCCCCAGCTGCCGCCGAACAGCAGCCAGCGATCAATGCCAAGGAACTGACGGATGGTTTCCATATCCTGCACCAGCTTGTCGGTGCTGTTACCTGCCAGTTCAGCCAGGGGCGTGGATCGCCCTGCCCCACGCTGGTCCATCAGAATGATCCGGAAACGCTCGGCATCAAAAAAACGCCGATGGTAATCCTCACAGCCACCGCCCGGGCCGCCGTGCATCACCAGCACAGGGATACCTTCCGGATTACCGGATTCTTCCAGATAGAGCTCATGTGGCTCATCCACAGCAAGGTGATGGCGGGCGTAAGGCTGGATTTCAGGATAGAGGGTCAGCATGGTGAACTCCGTTCCGAAGGTTACGGTAGTTTAGCTGAGATTAACGGAGAGAATCACGGAAGAGCTTGAGGAATCTTGAAAAACCAGGGAACTGAAAAATGTCAGCCACGGATAGCACGGACGTTCACGGACGAAAGACCAAGGCCTTTCTTGAGTTGTCCGTGCGCATCCGCGCTGTCCGCGGCTAATCAGTCTCTACTTCTTACCGGCGCGCTTACGCTCGTTCTCGGTCAGCAGCTTCTTGCGCAGACGGATTGACTTCGGTGTTACTTCCACCAATTCGTCGTCGTCAATGAACTCCAGCGCCTGCTCAAGCGTGAACTTGATGGGCGGCACCAGGGCGATCACCTCTTCTTTACCGGAAGCACGCATGTTGTCGAGCTTCTTGGCTTTGGTCGGGTTGATCACCAGATCGTTTTCACGGCTATGAATACCGCACAGCTGACCTTCATAAATATCCTGACCTGGGTCCAGGAAAAGCTTGCCACGGCTCTGCAACGTTTCCAGCGAGTAGGTCATCGCTGTGCCCCCTGCCATAGACACCAGCACGCCGTTCTGGCGGTTAGTCACATCACCTGCCTTGATCGGGCCATAATGGCTGAACGTCGAGGTCAGAATGCCTGAGCCGGAGGTCATGGTCAGGAAAGTGTTACGGAAACCGATCAGGCCACGGGCCGGGATGTTGTATTCCAGGCGCATGCGACCCTTGCCATCCGGAACCATGTTGGTCAGATCGCCGCGGCGCAGACCCATCTGCTCCATAATCGGGCCCTGGTGCTGCTCTTCGATGTCGACGATGACGTTCTCGTACGGCTCTTGCTTGACGCCGTCAACTTCCTTGATCACCACCACCGGGCGGCCTACGGCCAGCTCGAAATTTTCCCGACGCATGTTCTCGATCAGTACTGACAGGTGCAGCTCACCACGGCCAGACACTTTGAACTTGTCGGCCGAGCCACCCTCTTCAACACGCAGCGCCACGTTGTGCAGCAGTTCTTTTTCCAGGCGCTCTCTGATGTTGCGGCTGGTAACGTACTTGCCTTCTCTGCCGGCAAACGGCGAGTCGTTGACCTGGAAGGTCATTGAAACGGTCGGCTCATCGACGGTCAGCGGCGGCAGCGCCTCAACATTGCTCGGATCACACAGGGTGTCGGAGATGTGCAGCTGATCCAGACCACTGACGCAGACAATGTCGCCGGCCTGAGCTTCTTCAACTTCCACACGCTGCAGGCCGGAGTGGCCCATAATTTTGAGGATACGACCATTGCGCTTTTTGCCGTCGGCACCGATGGCGGAAATCTGGGTATTGGTTTTCACTTTACCGCGAGCGATACGGCCGATACCGATGACACCCAAAAAGCTGTTGTAGTCCAGCTGGGAGATCTGCATCTGGAACGGACCATCCGGATCAACGTCAGGCGCAGGCACGTGATCGACGATGGCCTGGAATACCGCATCCATGTTATCGACCAGATTCTCGTGTTCCAGGCCAGCAATGCCGTTCAGAGCACTGGCGAATACAATCGGGAAATCCAGCTGCTCGTCGGTGGCACCCAGGTTGTCGAACAGGTCAAACACCTGATCCACTACCCAGTCCGGGCGGGCACCCGGGCGGTCAATCTTGTTCACCACCACTATCGGGCGAAGACCAGCAGCGAAGGCTTTTTGAGTAACAAAACGGGTTTGCGGCATGGGGCCGTCGATGGAATCGACCACCAACAGCACACTGTCTACCATGCTCATGACTCGCTCAACTTCGCCACCGAAATCAGCGTGCCCCGGGGTATCCACGATGTTGATGTCGTAGTCTTTCCATTTCAGCGCGGTGTTCTTGGCCAGAATGGTGATGCCGCGCTCTTTTTCCTGGTCGTTGGAGTCCATAACGCGCTCGCTCTCGAGCTCTTTACGGTCCAAAGTACCGGATTGGCGCAACAATTGGTCAACCAGGGTGGTTTTACCGTGGTCTACGTGGGCAATAATGGCAACGTTTCTAAGCTTATCAATCACAACGGGTATCCTGCAGAAATTAGCGGGGCGCAGTATATCTAAAAGTCCATGACGTTAATATGAAGAATAGAGCCTAATATGTAACCAGCCGCACAATGCACCGCTATAAGGCACCTTTACAAACAATGCACCATTGCAGTGCGCGCTTAGGGCGCAACAGCAAGTCCGTAGCAGCATAACGGTGCGCCACAATCGCCCGAAAGCCCCATCACTGCGCTGTTGTGGCGCAAAACAGAAAAACTGGCAAGCCCCTTGCTTAGCTGTAAGCAGCCGTAATTGAAAGGTAAGGTATAGCAGCTTCTGTTAAGCTGCCCGGACCTGCAAAAAGATCGGGCCTCAGCACGCTGAACGATCCGGCACAACGAACATGTAATCACTACGGAGCATGCACAATGTCCAAGACAGTTGATTTGATCAAAGAACACGAAGTCAAATGGGTTGACCTGCGCTTCACCGACAGCCGTGGTAAAGAGCAGCACGTGACGCTGCCGGCCACCGAGGTGAATGACGATTTTTTCGTTGATGGCAAAATGTTTGACGGCTCTTCTATTGCCGGCTGGAAAGGCATCAACGAATCCGACATGATTCTGATGCCAGCCGACGAAACTGTGGTTTTGGATCCGTTCACTGAAGAAACCACCGTTAACATCACCTGCAACATTGTAGAGCCTTCTACCATGCAGGGTTATGAGCGCGATCCCCGCTCCGTAGCCCGTCGTGCCGAAGAGTACCTGAAGTCTACCGGCATCGCTGACGGCGCCCTGTTCGGCCCGGAGCCTGAATTCTTCGTTTTCGACTCGGTGAAGTGGAAAACTGACATGCAGGGTTCTATGTACTCCCTTCATTCCGAAGAGGCCGCATGGGTATCCGGCGAAGATTTTGAGCGCAACAACATCGGTCACCGCCCGGGTGTCAAAGGCGGCTACTTCCCGGTTCCGCCGGTAGACAGCCTGCACGACCTGCGTGGCGCCATGTGTGCAGCCATGGAGTCCATGGGCCTGGTCATTGAAGTACACCACCACGAAGTGGGCACCGCCGGGCAGTGTGAAATCGGCGTAGGCGCCAACACGCTGACCCGCAAGGCCGACGAAGTACAGATCCTCAAGTATTGCGTACACAACGTGGCCCATGCCTACGGCAAGACAGCTACCTTTATGCCCAAGCCGGTAGTAGGTGACAACGGCTCCGGTATGCACGTACACATGTCTCTGAGCAAAGACGGCAAAAACCTGTTCGCAGGCGACAGCTACGCCGGCCTGAGCGAAGAAGCACTGTACTACGTTGGCGGCATCATTAAGCACGCCAAGGCCATCAACGCTTTCACCAACCCGGCCACCAACAGCTATAAGCGTCTGGTACCCGGCTATGAAGCGCCGGTTATGCTGGCTTATTCGGCCCGCAACCGCTCTGCCTCTATCCGTATTCCTTACGTGAACAGCCCGAAGGCACGCCGTATCGAAGTTCGCTTCCCTGATCCGGCAGCTAACCCTTACCTGGCCTTTGCCGCTCTGATGATGGCCGGCCTGGACGGCATTCAGAACAAGATCCACCCTGGCGATGCCATGGATAAAGATCTGTACGATCTGCCAAAAGAAGAAGCGCTGAACATTCCGAAGGTTGCAGAGACTCTGTCTGAAGCTCTGGATTGCCTGCAAGAAGACCACGAGTTCCTGACCCGTGGCGGCGTGTTCACCGAAGACATGATCGGTGGCTACATCGACCTGAAGCGCGGCGAAGTTGAAAAGCTGAACATGACCACGCACCCGGTTGAGTTTGAGCTGTACTACTCTTGCTGATGTGACGTCCTGCAGATGTCACGCACTATTACGGTGCATGACACGCCAGACTGAAAGCCCCGCCCTGTGCGGGGCTTTTTTTTGTGGCCACTTCCGCAAAACTGACCAATCACCCCGCGCTCTTAACGATATGTAACCAACGGATTGTCCCTTTGCGTTGAAATGCCGGGGCCCGCCGCTGATAATCGAAACAGTTCATTACCGCAGGTCTTTGCCATGAAAGCTTCGTTTACGCTCGCCACTGGATTGTTGCTGCTGGCGTCTGCCACCGCCTATGCGGAGGTATACCGCCACGTGGATGCCCAAGGCAACGTCACTTTTACCGATGAGCCTATGCAGGGCGGTGAAACCATACAGGTCAAGCCGGTCACCACCATCACCCTGCCCAAGCCAGAAGCCGTCATGCAAACCGACCGGCTGCTGAAAGAAGTTGAACGCGAAGGCGCTGCCTATGAAAGCGTTACTCTGGCACACCCGGAGGATGGCCAGGCCTTCCACAGCGGGAACGGCGACGTCACCTTTGAGGTGCGCAGTACCCCGAGCTTGCGGCGCGGCCACCGCTACGAAGTCACCCTCGATGGCCAGCCGGTTGGCCAGAGCTCGTCCGGATCCATTACCGTCAACAACATTGATCGGGGCACCCACAACGTCGGCGTTCACATCGTTGATAGCGACGGCATACAGGTTAAGAGCGGCCAGCCCGTCAGCTTTACCATTCACCGCCCGTCTCGCCTGAACTAGCCAATGGTTTGCACTGTTTTAGTGCGCCCGCACCAGGATAACGCCATACTCTGGGCAGCAAAGGGGCAATTCCCCGGCTGCCTGTAGCCTTCCACTCCGCTCCTGCACCAACCTACAGCACCGGATCGCCCCGTGAGGCGCCCTGTGCCCGCACTTTGCTCACCGTTTCGCAGTTACCATTAAAACTGGTTCGCTTTTTGCAAAACCGGGATAACCATCATGAGCTCAAAACGGAAGCCAAGCATGTCGTTTCAACCAGCCACCCTCGGAAGCGGTTACAAAAGCATTCTGGACAGCCTGACCACGGCCGTCCTGGTGCTCGGGGATGACCTGACGATCCGCTACCTGAACCCGGCAGCTGAGAGCCTGTTTGAAACCAGTATGACCCGAAGCCAGGGCCTGCCTCTGAGTGATGTGCTGATCGACTCTCAGGACGCCCTGAAAACCCTTTACGCCGCCGCCGGCAATGGCCAGTCCTACACCCGTCGAGAAGCCGAGTTTGCCATGCTGAGCGGGTCCCGGTTGACGGTGGATTATTCGGTGACGCCCATCACCCTGGACCCCACCGAACTGTTGATTGAAATCCAGCCCAGAGATCGACTTATTCGCATCAGCCGGGAAGAAGACATCATCTCCCAGCAGGAAACCACCCGCATTCTGGTGCGCGGCATGGCCCATGAAATCAAGAACCCGCTCGGTGGCATTCGCGGCGCCGCCCAACTGCTGGACCGGGAACTGGACAGCGAAGATCAGCGGGAATACACCCGGGTGATCATTGATGAAGCCGACCGTCTGCGCAGCCTGGTGGACCGCATGCTGGGCCCCAACAAGGCCCTGAAGATTGCCAGCACCAACATTCATGAGATCCTGGAACGGGTACGCACGCTGGTCGAGGCCGAAAGCAAAGGCCGGGTGCGCCTGCGCCGGGACTACGACCCCAGCATTCCGGAATTCCCGGGCGACAAAGAACAGCTGATTCAGGCCTTTTTGAACATCGCCCGCAACGCCATGGAAGCCGCCTTCGAGAATGAAAGCGGCCACAGTGCCGAGGTGCCGCCCACGATTACCTTCCGCACCCGGGCTTTGCGTCAGTTCACCATTGGCCACCGTCGCCACCGGCTGGCGTGCCGTATCGACATCATCGACAACGGCCCGGGCATTCCAGCAGACCTGCTGCAGAACATCTTTTACCCCATGATCAGTGGCCGGGCCTCCGGCACCGGTCTTGGCCTTTCCATTACCCAAAGCATCATCGGCCAGCACCGCGGGCTGGTTGAATGTGCAAGCGAGCCCGGAAGAACCGACTTCATCATCTTCCTGCCTCTGGAGGACAGCAAATGACCCAACCGGCAAACGTCTGGATAATTGACGACGACAAAAGCATTCGCTGGGTGCTGGAACGCGCCCTGAGCCAGGCCGGCTTGCAGCCCCGGGTGTTCGACAGCGGTGAAAGCATCATGATGCGGCTGGAGCATGAACAACCGGACGCCATCGTCAGCGATATCCGCATGCCCGGCGTGGACGGCATTACCTTGCTGGCCCAGATTGTGGAGAAGCATCAGGATGTGCCGGTGATCATCATGACCGCCCACTCCGACCTGGAAAGCGCGGTCACCAGTTACCAGACCGGCGCCTTTGAGTACCTTCCCAAGCCATTCGATGTCGACGACGCCGTGGCCCTGGTCAAACGCGCCGTTGCTCACAGCCACGAAAAACGGGCCACCCGCGAGCCCCAGCCTGAAACCACCCAGCGCAACACCGAAATCATCGGTGAAGCGCCGGCCATGCAGGAAGTTTTCCGGGCCATCGGCCGGTTGTCACACTCCAACATAACGGTGCTGATCAACGGTGAAAGCGGCACCGGCAAAGAACTGGTGGCCCAGGCTCTGCACAACCACAGCCCCCGGGCCCGCAACCCGTTCATCGCCCTGAACATGGCGGCGATCCCGAAAGACCTGATTGAGTCTGAACTGTTCGGCCACGAGAAAGGCTCCTTCACCGGCGCCGGCGCCGCCCGCCAGGGCCGCTTCGAGCAGGCCAACGGCGGCACCCTGTTCCTCGACGAAATCGGCGATATGCCCGCGGATACCCAGACCCGTTTGCTGCGGGTATTGGCCGACGGCGAGTTTTATCGGGTCGGCGGCACCACCCCGATCAAAGTGGACGTGCGCATCATCGCCGCAACGCACCAGGACCTGGAAAAACAGGTGCAGGCCGGCAGCTTCCGGGAAGATTTGTTCCACCGCCTGAACGTGATCCGCGTGCACCTGCCCAAGCTGGCCGAACGCCGGGAAGACATCCCCCGGCTGATGCAGCACTTCCTGAAACGGGCCGCCAAGGAACTGACCGTCGAGCCCAAACTGCTGCGCCCAGACGCTGAAGAATACCTCACCACCCTGCCCTGGCCCGGCAACGTCCGCCAGCTGGAAAACACCTGCCGCTGGCTGACCGTGATGGCCAGCGGCCGCGAAATCCACGTGGATGACCTGCCGCCAGAGCTGCTGCACCAGGCCGAAACCGAAAATGCCAGCACCGGCCATACCTGGCAGGAAGGCTTGAAAAACTGGGCCGAGCAGGAACTGAAACGGGGCAAGAAAGGCATACTCGACACGGCAATACCGGAGTTCGAAAAGATCATGATTGAAGTAGCCCTGAAGCACACCGGCGGCCGCCGGCGTGACGCCTCGGTGCTGCTGGGCTGGGGACGGAATACCTTAACGCGGAAGATTAATGAGTTGGGGCTGGATCACCCGGAGGGGGATGAGGACTGATTTCAGTCCCTGCCTTCCCTCCCGGTGACAGATCAGTTGGTGGGCACTTCGCGCCAGTAGATGATGCGGTCGTTGCCGCGGTAGACGCCGAAGGTGGCCCAGGCGTAGGGGTTGACCAAAGCCTCCTGGTTGTCTGCATCCCAGAAATCTTTGAGCCAGTCGCTGCCAGTATCTAGTTCGACATAAATACCCCTGGCCTGCACTGACTCTGCGCCCGACGGTGCCGGCGCGGAAAGCCGCAGCCTGTAGTCCTCAACAGCGGTCTTTCTTGGCCGGCCATCCTCCAGCGAAAGCTCCACATCAGCCACTTCGACCACTCCGGTCTGGCCGCTGGTGAATGTCGAGGCGGCAAAGTCGACGGAAGTGTCCTTGGGCAGATCGTAAAACCAGCAGATCTCATCCTGGTGCAACTGGAACCCGCCACTGCCAAACACCTCGGCCCGCAACGGAATCACCAGGTCCAGATTCTCAGGACCGTAGCCATTATCCAGAGCAACCCGGCCGTATCGAATCTCGAAATCAGCCACTGGTTTGAATACTTCAGGCAAGTTTTCAGTGGGATCAAGAACCGTTACACCGTCGGCATCAATAAGACCTTCAAGACTGAACACGGGTTCCGGGGTATAACCGGAAACCCGTGCGTTGAGGGTTTTCGGGTAACGAAACTCATCGTCAGTGGCAAAGCGGTAGATCAAACTACCGCTCGTGTCCGGTAAAAGTGTCGCCGGAGCCAATGCGGCTTCCAAATCCAACGGTGTCCCGCCAACTCCTGTTGCGGCCTCGTCTTCCACTGGAAATGGCGCAAAGCCGACATCGTCAACGCCAACCCGCTGGAACAGTGTTCCCGCGTAATTCTGAACCGTCACGCCATTTCGATTTTTTGGTGTGATGACCACTTCCGGCGCCATATCCCAACCAAAAGGTTCACCGGTGTATACCCAGCTCCGCTCTTCCGTGCAGGAGGTTCTGTTTGTTGATAAAGGAGTACTGCTGAAGCGCCCGGGGTCGATAGCAATTTCAAATCGCGCTGGAATAAACCGACCCACATAAGGAAGCAAACGGCCCTCGACATTCTCGGTGCCCAGGTAGGCTCCACTTATCAAGGAGGGCAGTAAAGAGAAGGTACCAACCTCTGGCCAGACAAATTGCCCGCAAGCTTTTCCAGGTTCTGGTGTAGTGCAGAAGCTGCCGAACAGTTCCAGTGCACCATCTAGCTGAGGCATGTTAACCAAGGGAATACCCGGTGCTTCTTCAACGGTCAACCTGACCGCCTCCCTTGGACTTTCCTGGCCAAAATTCGGTGTCATCTCTCCTAGAGCATTCAGCGCACGAACCTCAACATCAAAGCCCTCTCCCGCTTCGCGAAACATATTCTCGTTGGTGACATCAGGAGTTCCTGGATTGCCAGAGACAACCACTTCAAAACGATCCGGTCGAGCGATGAAACTGTCCTGACCTTCGATTATCAGGTCCGCCTCGTCTCCAGTTCCATCATAACGGGCCTGCAGAAGAACGCTCCCCACATCCCTATAACGCATAGGAAAACTGGCAGCACCCGAGCCATCAAAGTCGAGCACTAACGAACCACCAGACAAGGATGTACCCGCACTTTCCGGCACTCGCATGCCCGATAAAGGGTTCTGATAGCTAGCCATAAACTCGATTGTTTTTTCGCCGGTGAATGCTGGCACACACTGCCCAGGATCAGTTTCACCAGCTTTGACTCCAAGAATAGAGACCTGAACTTCCTCGGCAGAGGTGTGATCCGGAGCGTTTAGGAGCAGACCAGACTCTGAAAACACGATCTCGCACTTACCACTTGTTCCTTTATCGGCAAAGCACTTCAATGGGGGCGTCCCCTCCGCACTTACAGTCGAATTTAAAAACCCCAGGGTGGCCGGGCCAGCACTTACTGACCGGAAGGCGAGTTCATTAGTCTCACCCACGAAACTGACTGTATTGCCTTGCAGCCAACCACTTTCTGGAGAGAGTGAAACGGTTACCTGCTCGCTGAATAAAGTCGTGCACTCTGGATTGCTGCACGCGCGCACTCGTATGTCCTGAGCAGGCGTACAGGTGAGTGCCGTCGATGGGTGGAAAATCCTGAAATGGTCAATCACTACTTCCAAGTCTTCACTTATACACGCACCGCCAAAATCTGCACGCGAAATCACTTCTTCGTTGAAAGTCACTTCAGAATCCGCAATACCGGTAATACTGCCCTCTGACGCAATGGCACCAACCACAATCGGGTTCTGATTAAACTCAACATCACCGGTCACATAAATAATCGCGTTTAGTTTCGCGTTATTATTGAACTCAAGATTTCCGTCCACAATCAATAACAAGTTAGCAGGGTCACCGTTCTCATTCATGGTGAAGTTGTTGCCATTAATTATCAGGTCGCCATCAACCAGAACACGGGCTCGGCCGTCCACCGTGAAATTGATGTTGTTCTGATTTTTAGCAAATTCTCTTGGCGGATACACGTGGGCGCCGTCCGGTATTACATTATTTCCGGGCCAGGGGGTTCTGATCCTCGGGTTGAACACATCCAGGTCCAGTCTGTTACCAGCGGCAAGCTCCGCATTTATGCCAGTATCGGACGAGTAGATGGTTGAACATAGAGGCAATGGACTCCATGAAACCCTTATTCTTCCATCGCCACCACGACCGCCAGTAGCCGAGCTGAAAAAGCCTACGCCAGCCCCCCCACCGCCGCCACCTGGCGATTCACCGGGTGCACCATTTCCACCAAAAAAGAGAAATGCAGTTCCGCCCTCAGAACCACCGTCGCCTCCTTCAAATGGAGCATTGGCGCCATTGCCACTGTTCGCATTAGTTCCATTTGCAGAGCTTCCCGCCGATGACCCTCCACCGCCGCCTCTGACCGGAATGCCAAAGAAACCAGTCGCACCACTGGCACCACTTCCACCGGCATAGATTCCTGCATTACTGCCACCCCCGCCTAACCTATTCCCCGTATTTCTTGCACTAGCGCCGCCGCCTGCAGATAATTCACCCGAAGTCGAAAACCAGCTTGATTCACCTGGTGCCTCACTGCTCGACGTGGCGCCTCTACCAACATGGTAAGGCAGTCGGTCACCGGGGCTAACCGCCAAAGTCCCAATGTTGTAGGCACCGCCGCCACCTCCTCCCCTGCCTGGTCCGCCTCCGCTACCGCCGGCACCCCAGACCTCAACAGTTATTCGATTCGCATTCGCGGGCACCACAAACTCACCTGCTCCGGTCTCGCTTAAAACAACGGATTCCTGAGCGAACGACGCAGATACCATCATTAGGAAAGCCGTGAAGAGCGCAATCGAAACTATTTGGAAACGTGATAGATAAATCATCTCAGTCTAACCTCTATCATTCGTTCCGCCCTATCAGCACCAACACCACACACTCCCTGGCTTTGAATGACAAGAGAGCTCTGAGCACTCCCGAATTCAGAGCAGGAGATCGCTGCAAAACAGCCCGCCAACCCTTTGCTGGCGAAGCTTTTCGTTCCGCTGATATCAATACCACAACTCAATGGTATGTTTTCGCCCTGTAACAGAAGGGCTGATAAAGCCACCTGCGCTCCACTCTCCGCCGCAAAAAATGCCCGCTGGGACTGAATCTGCAAACTGACCGCCTTGCTGGAGCTTTCCTGCAACTGCGCCATGCCAATCACCAGCAGGGCCAGTACGGTGATGATAAACAGCGCTACGGGCAGGCCGGCGCCGGTTTGTCGGTGGTGCATGGGCTCAGGGTACATTGCGGATTTGTACCTCCTGGCTAACGTTGGTGGTTTCGTTGCCATCATCGCTGACCAACTCAAATGCAAAATTGACCACGGCGGCGCGGCGTAAGGAAGGGGGCACAACTTTCAAGCTGAGCGAGCTGGCAACCAGATTGGCGCTCATTACTTCCCGGGTTCGGTTGCTGTCTCCATTCAAGCCGTTGGCGGTTGGCTGGCTCTCGCTTCGGGCATAGTCACTGAACCGATAAAGCCACTGGTTAATCTGGCAAATGCTGACAGGGCCTTCAACCGCGTACAGCCTCTTCTGGGGCGAGCGCTCCCGGAAACGATGACTCTGGGATAAGGTAACCGCCTCGGCGTTCGCCGCAACAGCCTCGATCGGTGGCGAGACCGGCCCCGGATTTTCACTGCCGTACAAATCCGACTGGGCCGAGCCGTAACCGTAAACGATCAGCCGGGCACCCGCGGGTACTGTGCGGCCGAAGGGCACAATAGAAACCTCATCAAAGTCCGGGCCGGTGGTCAGGGCGTCGTAACTGGTGGCGGCGATCACCGGCAGCCACTCCAGGCACTGGCCATTGGCGCGAACCGACAAAGGAAAGGCTTCCCGCACTTCGCGAGTAATCTGTTCACTGATGACCACGCTTTGCAGCGCCCGTTGCTGACGACTGCTGACATCCAGAGCGCCAACGGTGGAAAGGGCGACAAACTGGACGGAGACGGTGGCAACGATGCCCAGCAGCACGATCACCATGACCAGCTCGACCAGCGTAAACCCGGCTTGCCGAGGCATCAGAAGTTCCCCCGATAGGCGCTGAACAGGTAGGTGTTGCTGGAGGGGTCGGTGATGGTGATGTCAATGCGCTTGGCTTCGTGATTGGCCAGCCCGACGTCGGTGCCGGCACAGGTTACCGAGATGGAAACCTGGAAGCTGCTGTAACCCGGCAGCGGTTCTTGCTCGCTGTTCTCGGGCGGGGCGTCAGTCAGGTTGTGGTAATCGTCGACATCGTTATACGTTCGCCGGTTCTCTCCTTCCGGGCCAAGGCTGGTGCAGTCGGCATCGGCGGCCGAGACCGGACCGCCGCCAACCGGCGAGCGATCAGCGAAGGATTTGGCGAGGATTTCATCCATATACAGCTGCGCCAGCGCTACCGCCCGGGTCTGATTGAGCGGGTCGGCACTGCGGCCGGCAATCAGGGCGAAGGCGCCCACGACGCCGGCAATGGCGATGCTGATAATGACAATGGTCATCACCAGCTCGACCAGGGTTGCGCCCTGTTGGCGATTGGGGCGAGGCCGACGCAGGGCCATCAACAGCCGCCCTGATAGACGGCACCCAGCGAACTCAGGCACAGGAAGAAGGTGCTGTCGCCGCTGATGCGAAATTCGGTGTTTTGACGGGGAACCGGTGAGGCAACACGGCCCAGAGCGTCGAAACCAATCAGATAGCCGGAGGATGGAATGGCGGTGTAGCCGGTTTGCCCAGCAGCCTGGTAAGCCATGCTGGCGCCCTCGCTACGAATGGAAAACAAAGAACCGCCAGCCTCAAACTCGAACGAGTTTGGAAGTTGGCGGATGGTGACGGAATTGGAAGGGTTGCCCGCCAGCGCTGCTTGTTGGGCAAGCAGCGTGGCGGAGGCGAGTTGTTGGGTGGCTAGCAGGGGCGAGAAGACAGAGCTTCTGGCGAACAGGCCAACTCCGAGCACTGAAAGTACGCCAACCAGCACAAGTACCATGATTAACTCAACAAGAGTAAATCCAGTCACTTTTGGGGCATACAGTCTCGTCATACATCGCCTCTGCTCGCAACGTTCAACCTTGAGCAAGCACAACGACATTCGTACCACTTGCTCAAACCACGAACTGTCGGCGGTTTTAACTGCAAGTCACATCGGAAATAACCGGCGCTGTGTTAGCAGGTGTGGCTGCCCCAACCTCGGTGTATGTGAAAGAACACGAACCCTGAGTGAAGGTCGCTACGCCAGAGGTAACTGAACCGTTACCAAACTCCGACGAAAGCTGGGCAGCAGCCGCAATCGAGGATGCCGCAACATAACCGTCAGTGATTGTAATTTCCTCGCCCTCCAGAACAACATTGCCATCACCATTGACCTGACCCGCCAAGAAAGCAGATCTCGCAATGGCAGAGGCAGATTTCACAGCGCCTTGAGCGCCCCTAACGGAGGCTTGTTCAGCTTCCCCACCCAAATCCGCAAACCGCGGCAACGCAAACGCCGCCAGAATGCCCAGAATCACAATCACCATAACCAGTTCGATCAGAGTGAAACCTTTTTCACGCTTCGGTGAAAATTTTTGCATAGTCGTCATAGCTACTTCTCCTGAAATACAGATTTAGACTTAGTTAATTACCGTTGTTATTTCACCAGTATTGGAATCGTACTCAATGGAACTTCCCTCACCATCTGGCAGGTATTCATAATCACACACACCGGTAGCAGGTGCCGTCGCCTGGTATTCCGTTGTGTTATCCGCAGCGCCGGACGCAGCCACATTGGGCGCATTGGACTGCAGCAACCTCGTCCACAATGCCGCACAGCCGCCGCTCGCAGCAGGGTCAGGCCAGCCATCACCAGTGGCGGCAACATCGTCATTGCCAAAACCCTCTACTGCAGTTACAGCCGTGGTCAGACCATTCACTGTCCATTGCGCCTTAACCAACGCCACGCCCGCACTCAAAGCACCCGACGTGCCCTTGATGCTGGCCTCATGCGCCTGCTCCGAAAGCTGCGCAAACCGTGGCAGCGCAAACGCCGCCAGAATACCGAGGATGGCAATCACCACCACCAGCTCGATTAGGGTGAAACCTTTCTGTTTGTGTTTGCTGTTGTACTGCATCATTCGTCAGCCTCTTGCCGGTTTTTAATGGTGTTCGCCACTCAGCGCCTGGCGTCCTGCCGGTTCACGGACGTGTCTACTAACGGCACCGGCGCCAATCTCAGGCCGGTTAGCCGTTGGTCTTGCTCCCGCAGGTTGTTCCTGTTGCGGTCGGCAAATTCGGTTGTTACTGCCCAGGCTAACGGCTGATCAGGTTCTGCAACCTTCCCGTCAATGGTTATCGGTTGCTTTGGGGTATAAATTAACCACCCTTTGCCGGTTTCGCCTGTTTCTTTTTGTAGCCCGGGGGCAAAGCACCATTGCCCCTGCCTGCGTTCACCGTCGCTACACTGGCCCTGATACATGGGCCATTGGTGATCCAGCCACTCAAACGGGTTGGCTCCGACCAGCTGCGCCAGACTTTGTTCCCGGCTCAGCATGGCCTCGGCCCCCTTCACCACCAGCGCCGAGCGCAGCTGGCTCAGCACCATGTTGACGCTTTGCTGCTCGGCGTGCTGGAACTCGCGCTCCAGTTTGCCGAGCAGCACCCACCAGAGGGTGAAGAGTACGGCCAAGGCAATCAGCAAACGCACTCGCCTGGCATTTGCCAGTCCGTTGGCCGAGGACCAGGCCAGTTCGCGCACTAGCCCCGCCCCATGGCGGCTGCCCCCAGATCCCAGATGGGCAGGAACACGCCCAGTGCCAGTATCAGTACCAAGACGCCCATGGCGACAATCAATATGGGCTCGATGGATTCGGCCAGCCGCTTCAGGCCGTAATCCACATCTTCGTCGTAAAAGTCGGCGACTTTGTTGAGCATGTCGTCAACCGAGCCGGTCTCTTCGCCCACCGCGATCATCTGCAGGATCAGCGGGGTAAACATCTTGCTGCTTCTGGCTGTGCGAAGCAGGCTTTCGCCGCGCTCTATGCCATAGCGCATTTCTTTGATGTGGCGGGCAATCCACGCGTTGTCGGTGGCGTCGGCCACCACGGTTAGCGCCTGGGTTATCGGCATACCGGCGGCAAGCATGGTGGCAAAGTTACGGGCAAACCGGCTCAGCATAATCAGTTCCAGCAACGGGCCGATAATGGGCATTTTCAGTTTGTAGCGATCCCAGAGCTCCCGGCCGTTGTCGGTATTTTTCCACTGTCGCAACAACAACCCGCTTGCGGCTATGGCGAACAGCATGAGGTACCAGTAATTCAGCAGGAAGTTGGAGGTACCTACCAAGACCTGGGTCAGAAACGGCAGGTCGGCCCCCATCTTGCTGAACACCGAGGCAAACTTGGGAATCACCAGAAAGTTCACCATCATCAAAGCCGCCAGCAAGGCGATGACCACGAAGGTCGGGTAACGCAGCGCCTGTTTCACCCGGCGTTTGGTGTCTCGCTCCAGTTCCAGAATTTCCGACAGGCGCTTGAACGACTGGTCCATCATGCCGGTGTTCTCACCCACGTGAATCATGGCGATAAACAGCTCGGAGAACACTTTCGGGTGCGCCTGCATGGCCGTGGCCATGGTGTTGCCACCTTCGAGGCGGTTGGTGATGTCTTCCAGCACCTCCGCCAGCACCGGCGACCGGGAGGTTTCGGCCAGGCCGCGCATGGTGCGGATCAGCGGAATGCCGGCCTTGGTGAGAGCGTACATCTGGCGGCAGAAGACGATCAGCTCGTCCAGGGAGACTTTTTTCCGGAAGATGGCCAGGTTGTTGACCCGATCCAGACCGGACTGCCTGTGCTGTTGTTCGGTGATGGTCAGCGGGGTGATGCCACGGCGTAACAGCTCGCTGGCGGCGGCATCAGCATTGACCGCATTCAGCAACCCTTGCTGGGCCACGCCACGGTTGTCTTTACCCCGATAACTGAACTGCATCAGCTGTCCACCCCTATGGCGCTGTCACCGAGCAGGTCATCACCTTCCGTATACCCGCCAGCGTCTGAGGTGGCGGCTACCCGCGACACTTCCTGCAGGGAGGTAATGCCCTGCAGTGCGTAATCCATGGCGCACTGGCCCAGCGGGCGGAACAGTGCGCTTCGCCGGGCCGAGCGGGTAAAGTCGGAAACATCTTTACGGCGTAGCGCATCGAGCATGTCTTCGTTCATTTCCAGCATTTCGTACACACCCAAGCGGCCTTTGTAGCCGGTGTTGCTGCACTGGTAGCAGCCACGGCCGTGCACAAAGCCGGCTTCGATATCGAGCGGGTCCAGGTCAAACGAGCGCAGCCACACCAGTTCCTGCTCGGTGGGTTCGTACGCCTCTTTGCAGTTGTCACAGACCCGGCGCACCAGGCGCTGAGCCACTACGCCAAGTAAGGAGCTGGCCACCAGGAAGGGCTCTGCACCCATATCAATCAGGCGCATGGCGCTGCTGATGGAATCGTTGGTGTGCAGGGTGGACAGCACCAAGTGACCGGTCATCGCCGCGCGCAAGCCGATTTCGGCGGTTTCGTGGTCCCGCATCTCGCCCACCAGGATGATATCCGGGTCCTGGCGCAGGGCCGAGCGCAACACGGTGGCGAATTCCAGGCCGATTTTCGGGTTCACCTGCACCTGGGTGATGCGCGGCAGGCGGTATTCCACCGGGTCTTCGGCGGTGATGATTTTCACTTCCGGCTTGTTCAGCTCGCTCAGCGCACCGTACAGGGTCGTGGTTTTACCACTACCGGTGGGGCCGGTGACCAAAATCATGCCATGAGGCTTCTTGATCAGTTTACGGAAGCGCTCCAACAGGTGCGGCGGCATACCGGTGCCGTCCAGATCGAGCATGCCCTGACTCTGATCCAACAAACGCATAACCACGGATTCGCCGTACTGCACCGGCATGGTGGATACCCGCACATCAATGCTGCGACCTTTTACCCGCACGTTGAAGCGGCCGTCCTGGGGCAGGCGTTTCTCGGAGATGTTGAGGCCGGCCATCAGTTTCAGGCGCAATACCAATGCGGCGTTGACCCGCTTCTCTTTCATCACCTGCTCTTGCAGTACGCCATCCACCCGTTGGCGGATGCGCACCACCGATTCATCCGGCTCGATGTGAATGTCGGAACTTCTGGCCTGCACCGCATCTTCGAACAGGGTTTGCAGCAGTTTGACCACCGGGGCATCGGCGCTTTCGGATTCGGCGGACAGGTCGGCCAGATCGAAGGCGTCGTCGCCCAGCTCGTCTTCCAGCTCTTCCGCCAGCGAGGCGATTTCATCGGTGCGGCGATACACCAGGTCGAGGGTGTTGAGCAGCTCGCTTTCCCGCACCACCGCCTGCTTGATGGGTTGTTTGAGCACCCGAACCAGTTCGTCGTAGGCGAAAATGTCCAGCGGGTCGGCCATACCCACCAGCAACTCACCGCTCTGTTCCGCCAGCACGATGGCGCGGAACCGGCGGGCCATAGCTTCTGGCAGTTTCTTTACCAGTTCGTTGTTGAACTGGTAGTGGCGCAGCTGAACAAAGGGCACCTGCAACTGGCGCGACAGGATGTTGAGCAGGTTGTCTTCTTCCACATAGCCCAGATCAATCAGGGTACGCCCGAGCTTACGGCCGGTGCTTTTCTGCTCACGCAGAGCGGTCATCAGCTGTTGCTCGGTGATGACCTCGTTCTGAACCAGCAGGTCACCTATGCGGATTTTCTTTTTCGGTTCCGTCGTCATGATCCCGCCTGCAATGCAAGTAAACGTTCACGGGCGTAGTCGGCCAGCGAGGCAGACAGCCCCGGCATGGCCGTGGCCTGGGCATAGGCCTGCACCGCACTGCGGTTGCGGCCGCCGGTTTCCAGGGCGATTGCCAGGCCAAGCCACCAGGCGGCCTGGCTGTCGTCATAGGCGATCAGTTCCGACCAGTGGCCAGCGGCTTCGTCTGCCTCACCGGCCTGCTGCAGCAACGTGGCCAGAGTAATGCGGTACTCCACCTGTTCGGCCACCGGCGGCACTCTGGCCGCCAGCATCGCGACCGCACCGTCCAACTCGCCCTGGCTCAATAACGCCCTGGCTTTCAGTAAGCGCAGGTTGGCGTGTTCGTTAGTCAAGCTATCCGGCAACCAGTCCAGTGCCCGGTTTGCCATACCCTGCACCAGCATTTCTCGGGCGAACACAGCCCGGCTGCGCGGCGCTGATTGACGGCTGGTCAGCTCAGCCAGTGTTTGTTCTGCTTGGCCCGCCTGACCTGTGGCTAGCAGACGTGACAGGTCACGGCTGGTGCGCAGATCGATGGCTCCCGGGGTTTCCCGTTGCTGCTTTACCGGTTCCGCTGAGGTCTGGCTCACAGTTGTGGTTTGCGGTTGGGCTACGGTCGGCGGTTGCTCGGCCACTGCTGGCCGCTGCGGGACGGCCGGTTCGTTTGCGGTGCTTGAAGTGACGGCGGCGGCAGACACTGAGGGTTCAGGTGCGATCTGTGGGGCGGGTTCTTCAGCCGGGCGCTGAGCAATTACCGGATCTGGCTCAGGTGCGTCAATGCGAGCTATTGATTCTTCGGCGGCTGGTTCAACGGGGCGCAGCTCCGGGGTGACGGCTGGCGCTGCAGGTTCGGGCACGGCCGCCGTGCTGACGTTTTCAACTTGCACGTCAGACTCATCCGAACCACTCAGCAGCCACCAGGCACCGGCACCACCGAACAGCGCCAGCACGGTGATCAGGACGATGACCACCACCGTTTTAGCTGAGTCAGAACTCTGTGCCACCGGCTGACCGGTATAACTCCCGGCCACCTGCGGGCGGGTCTGGCGTTCTTCCGCGGCCCGCAGGGCGTCATTCAGCAGGCTCATAGCCACCTCCGGAACCAGGAAACGGGCTGAGCGCTTTCGGTGTCTTTCACTGCCTGCAGGACGTGCTTGCGCATGACTTGGCGCTCTCCCTTACCCCAGGCCACAAGCATGGCTTTGTGGGCCAGTATGTTCACCAGGCGCGGAATACCACCGGAGGACCGCCAGATTACTTTCAAGGCGGCCGGTGCGAAGATGTCGGCGCCGTTATAGCCGGCCTGGGCCAGGCGGTGGCGCAGATACTGCCCCACCGAGTCGTAACCCAAGGGTTGCAGCCGGGTCTGGAAAGTAATGCGCTGGCGCAACTGGCGCAGGCTGTCCTTGGCCAGCACCGCATCCAGCTCCGGCTGTCCGAACAGCACGATCTGCAACAACCGGGTGCTTTCGGTTTCCAGATTGGTCAGCAGGCGCAAGGCTTCAATGGTTTCTTCGGGCATGGCCTGGGCTTCGTCGATCACCAGCACCGCAGGGGTTTGTTCCAGCGCCAGCGCAATCAGCCGCTGGTTCAACGCTTTAAGAATCTGATGGACGTTGTCGCATTGGGTAACGTCAACGCCCAGCTCCTCCGCCACCGCCTCATACAAGGTATCCGGCGGCAGGTTCGGATTGGGGAGATAAGCAGTGCAGGCGCTCTTGTCCAGCTCATTGAGCAGCAGCCGGCACAGCAGGGTCTTGCCGGTACCGACCTCGCCGGTCACCTTGATAAAACCTTCCCGGTGCTGCAAGGCCACCAGCAATAACTCCAGGGCATCAGCATGGCTGGGAGCCCGGAGAAAGTAACGGGTGTTGGGCGTCAGTGCGAACGGTGCTTCCTGCAGTCCAAAGTGGCTTTCATACATCAGCGGGGAGCAGTCTCCGCCTGAGGTTGCACGGAATCGGCTGAATTCAGCAAATCTCTGAGCACGTTCATGCGCTCACGGCTGGCCCGGATATCCGCTTGCATTTGCCCTGCATTAGCCACAACCGGCCGTATCAGGATTACCAACTCACTCTTGCGAGACTCGAAACGGCGCTGTTTGAACAATTCACCCAACAATGGAATATCACTAAAAAAGGGCACGGCCGAGGTGGAGTCTTCACTAGAATCCTGAATCAGCCCACCTATAACCACGATCTGGCCACTCTCTGCCCGAATGACACTGTCTGTCTCACGCACCGTACTCCGCGCCAGCGGCAGTGTGACATCCCGCTCGCCAATAGTGATGACCTTTTGCTGATCGTTCACTTCACTGACCGACGGGTGCACGTGCAGGGTGATGGCGCCGCTTTCGGAAATCTGTGGTGTGACGTCAAGCGAGATGCCCGAGAAGAACGGCGTAAGCTCCACCGAGGTGGAGGTTCTATCCGTGGCCGTTACAGCCGAATTGTTATCGTCGAAATCAATGTCGGTGACGAAAAATTCATCGGTGCCAACCTTGATGACGGCTTTTTGGTTGTTGATGGTGGATATTCTCGGGCTAGACAGAATCTGAACATTGCCCTGTTGGCCCAACAATTGAATCACCGCTGCAAAATTGCCTTCGGTAATGGTGGCCGAAAACAGCCCGCCGATGTCACCGGCGCGAATGGCTTGACCAGTTAGCTCTTGGGCCAACACGTTTGCGCCGGCAGAGTTGGTTTGCAGGTCCGCCCAATTGATACCCTGTTGATAGCCCTCGTTAAGGGTAACTTCCAGTATTTTCGCTTCCAGTACGACCTGGCGCTGCATGATCAGTTCGGTACGGCGAAGATAGTCTTCCGCAACTCGCAAATCTTCAGAACCGGCCCGAACCATGACAAGGCCTGCACCCGGGTTCACCACCACCTGGCCGTCCGCGCCGACCACCATGGTCAGTGCCTGGTGAATGTCCCGCCAGAAGTCGGATTCGGTTTCGGTGGAAATGGTGGTTCCTATCAGATTTCGGGTTTCCGCATCGCCGCTGTCGTTGCCTGCGCCAGCGCTGCCGCGAGCGCTGCTGACCTGGCCGGAGCTGACGCGCGTTTCGGAGCCACCGCGGCGTTTGAAATGCAGGTAATCAATGGGAAAAAGCTGCGTTTGCACGCTGTCCGCTGCCACCCGGAACAACCGGCCGTTGCGCTGAATGTCGAGCCCGTAGAGGTCGGCGGCGATGTCCATCACTTCCGGCACGGTGACATCGTTCAGGCGCAGATCAACCATGGTGGCGACGCCAGGATGAACCACCACATTAAAGCGGGTGCCCTCAACCAGCGCCTCAAAAAAACCGGCGGCTGAAATACCCCTGGCGTTAACATCAAACCGGTCATCCTGTTCCCGGGCGCTGGCGAGCGGCGGCAACAACTGGCTACTGATGTCCGCAGCCGCAGCCTGACGAGCACTCGCTGATTCCCGCTCACGAGCGGCAGCGTGCTGTTCCGCCTGCTGCATTGTCTGGTCGATCTGATCGGCAACGTCTGAGGAGGTTGCGGTCGCGCTGCGCATCAGCGGATTGTTGGAACAGGCTGCCAGGGCCAATGAAAGCAAGGCACCGGCGATAGGTTTGATAATTGTCATCGTAATCCGTTTGTCTGTCATGGAGTTCTCCGCACCTGCGGCAGCGGTTCCGGATACAGCACTCTTGGCTGGCCACGGTCGGTGACTTCAACCCGATCTTTATAAATACGGCGAACACGAACACCGTCGTGGCTATCACCTTCTTGCAGCGCCACTCCGCCTATTACTGCGACACGGCGCTGGCTGCCGAGCAGGATAGAGCCTATGTGTAGATCCCGTACTGGCGCTGCCGATACCGACTGAGCGACACTGCCTGGCGGTCTGGTCGGATCTTGCAGGCCATGGGCAGCCGGGCTGGCCAATAACGCCAGTATCATTACTCGTTGCCAGGTTAACCGGATTGTCATCTCATACTCCCAGCCAGGCGGCTTCAAGGCTCAGCGTTCGCACTCGGATGGTTGCTTCGCCTTTGGGCCAGGTACCAGCCTGGTATTCCAGCTGCATCCAGCCAAGGCGCTCATCCATGCCTTCCAGCCTCTGCAAGTAGGCCAGCACATCCAGATATCCACCCTGTATTTTCAATTCAACGTCGTGCGCATAAAGCAAGGGCTCCGGCGTTTCCTGCCTGGCGTCACTTTCCAGCCTGCCATCAAACACCGGCACTGGCGCAAGCAGCACCATGGATTCCAGTTCTAGCTGTTGCTGGGCCGAAAGCATCACTCGCAACAGCGCCACCATATCCCGCGGCGCAATCAACTGCCCGGCGGTTTCGGTGATTTGTTGATCCAGACGATCCAGCCGGTTCTGCCGGGCCGCCAGGCGCTGGCGCAATTCTGCGGACGGATCGCTGGCCAGCTGGCTGTTCAGGGCTTGCTGTTGGCTGAGCAAAGTATCCCGCTCTGCAGACAACACTTGCACTCGATTGTTCAGTTGCTGCTGCCGAGCTTCAACCGGGGCCACAAGCAGTTCCCAGCCGGCCACAAACACCAGCACGCAGATGGTCAACACAATCAATGCCCGTTCACGGATGGGGCGGATGTTGTACCACTGGATTCCGGTTGCCAGAGTTTCGTTCAGTTTGCTCATGAGCCTGCCCCCGTGCCCTGTTCCGTTGCCACCCGAAACTCGACCCAGTGCCGCGACGCTTCCTCGTCCGGGCGCGCCAGCCGGAAAGCACCGAAGGTTTCACCGATAAAGGCCGGCTCATCCCCCAGTCGTTCCAGGTAGTGCGGCACCAGGTCCGCAGCGCGAGCCCTGCCTTCCAGACTCATGGTGGCGGGCACCGACTGCAACCGCAGCGAGGTCAGCCAAAGATCATCAGGAATTTGCCTGGCCAGTGCCGACATCCGCCCCGAAAAGCCGTTGTGATTGTTAGCGGTCAGCCCCCCAACCCGGTCCAGTAACCGCTGCCGGCGAGCGATGGTGTCAGTTAGCCGCTCCAGTGCCGTGTCCAGTTCCGGGTCCGGCAGGCGGGCCTGCACCTGAGCCGCCATACTGGCCACCGCCTGCTCCAGGCTCTGATTCTGCTGTTGCAGCCGATCTACCTGCTGGTCCAGCTTCTGGTTATGCCAATGGCCGTAAACCATCACGCCCACCAACGCGACAGCCACCAGAGCCACCAACGCCAGTGCTGCGCCGGTATTAAGGCGTAACTTCTGCGGCCGGAGTTCTGCGGTATAGAGATTAACCTGCTGCGTCATCAAGCCAGGCTCTCCTGAGTAAGCGCCGCACTCCAGGCCGGCAGACAACGGCTGTCGAGGTCTGCGTTCAGACCAAACTCGGTCCAGTCAGGCACATCTAACCCGGCAGCCATATAGGAAGACAACATGGAGTTGAGTGGCAACACAGAATCCCGCGCCACCAGGCGGATGGTTGACGGCGGCACCTGACCAAGCTGACTTTCAAAGTAATCCATAGAGCGCTGAATCTCCAACGCCAGAGACTGCACGGCATTTTCCTGGTTTGAGGCATCGCCCAGATCGTCGTAGGACAGCTCCAGCCGCCTAGACAGATACAGGGTGCCCCCCTGGCAAATCACCATCTGCCCGTAACGATCGCGCAAATGTACCAGCGCCACGCCGCGATTGACGGTATCCAGGCGCGCCGCCAGATTTCTCAGTGCCAGTTCCGCGATGTCGATTTTTTTCAGCTCAAGGCCGGATGCCGACACCAGATCAATCAATTCCTGCACCAGCGACTTGCGAGCCGCCACCACGTTCACCAAGGGCCCGCGACCACGGGAGGCATCTTTCGGAAACATAAACACATCGGATACTGCATCAGACGGGCTGAAATCGAGGAAATCCTTGAGCTTCCACTTCAGGGCATCGGCCAACTCGCTGTCTTCTACCCCCTCGGGGCGCTCAACCTGGAACACCTGATACTGATCTATCGGCAACACCAGAATGGCCGGGGCCCCAGCCCAGTTCTGGTCAGCAACCAGCTGGCCTAGAGCTTCCTGTCGCCGGGCGGGCAAGCAGTCTATAAATCCCATAGTCTGCTCTGCGGTACCGGCGGACTTTGCCCAGGAAATACCATCGGGGCGCACCTCAAGGCATACCGGATGCCCGGCGGATCCGCGCCCGATCAGTTTTTTAAAGGTGGTAACGACAGAATGCAGGATCATGAATTCCTTGGCGTTTTCCGGGCTAATTTGTTCAGCCGAACAGTCAACTGAAGAGCGAAAGGTGTTCAGATTATCAGCAAATTGAGCACGGCTTTATATGGTAGTTGAGAAAGTGAACGTAACTCTACGTTGTTTTGCGTGATTTCACGGAGATTTTGCAAGTCTGTAACAAAAAAGCCTGCAGAGATCGCAGGCTTTCAGCACACCGAGTACTTTACGCTATCAGTCTAAGGTACATCCTAGAACGGAATGTCATCATCAAAGTCGTCAATCGGCTCCGGCATGCCACCGCCCTGCGACTGATTCTGCGGGTTGTAGCCGCCGGACTGATCCGATTGGCCGCCCTGGTTATGGGCGGGCACGTTTTGCTGACCCTGGGGCTGGGCTTGCTGCTGGGGCCGGCCCTGGGGTGCGCCCTGGTTCATACCGCCTTCGCCACCGCGGCTGTCCAGCATCTGCATCTGACCGTTGATGTCGACCACAATCTCCGTGGTGTAGACGTCCTGTCCTTCTTTATTCTGCCATTTGCGGGTTTGCAAGCGACCTTCGATATACACCTTGGAGCCTTTGCGCAGATACTGACCGGCCACTTCAGCGACCTTGCCAAACAGCACAATCCGGTGCCATTCCGTTCTTGGCACCATCTGCCCGGTCTGGCGATCCTTATAACTTTCATCGGTAGCCAGGTTGAGATTCACAACCGCATTGCCGTTCGGGGTATAGCGGGTATCCGGATCCTGGCCCAGATTACCGATGAGAATTACCTTGTTTATGCCTCGTGCCATCTTCCGCTCCTGATCGTTTTCGCTCAACGCGTGCCGTCCTTGCCCGCATCCTGTGTTTAAGACCCATTACCCTGCCGCACAAATTCAAAGTGCGCAAGCTGATCTTCGTGAAAATGCTGCTTGTCGACTTTCAGGTAAGCGGTGCTGGCCTCTTCTACAATCACCACATCCTGAACGCCCGGTAAATGGCGCAGGCTTTGATCAATTTCATCAAAGCCGTGGGACACCACTTCCTTTAAACGCACTACAACACTGGTCGTGTAGCTCGGTACCGGCATGGTCAACGCCACCAGCAACCAAAAGGCCAGGTTGCCAGCCATTAACCAGAGCACGCCTTCGACGCCTACCCACTGCAGCAAATAGCCGCCAAGAGCACCGCCCAGAAATGCGCCAAAAAACTGCGACGTAGAGTACACACCCATGGCAGTGCCTTTGCTGGCTGCTGGCGCCTCTTTGCTGATCAGTGACGGCAAGCTTGCCTCCAGCAGATTGAACGCCATAAAGAAAAAGAACAACACCACCCAGGCCGCCCAAAGACTTTGTCCGATCCCGGTCAGCCCGGCGGTGGCCAGTGTGAGCAAGGCAATGGCACCGCACAGCACCGGCTTCATCTTTCGCTTTTTCTCGCCGAATATGATGAAGGGTACCATGGCAAAAAATGACGTCACCATAACCGTGAGGTAGAACCACCAATGGGAGCTGCCAGCCAGGCCAAGTTCGTCCTGCAGCATGGTGGGAAACACCAGAAACAGCGCGGTCAACGCAAAATGCAAGGCGAAAATCCCGAAGTCCAGGCGCAACAACCGGCCGTCGTTCAGTACTCGCGCCACCATTTCACGGGTTGGGTGGGTATCCGCACTGACCTTATGGGTATGGGGCGTGGGCACCACCTTGGCCACAATAAACAGTGCCACAACCGCCAGAGCAGCGGTTACGTAGAATATGCCCGAAAGCCCCCACACCGAGCCCAGCAGAGGACCCGCCACCAACGACACCGAAAAAGACAAGCCGATGGTGATGCCAACCAGGGCCATAGCCTTGGTGCGCTCTTCCTCCCGGGTGAGATCGCTGAGCAGGGCCATCAGCACACTGGCAATGGCGCCAGCACCCTGAAGAATCCGGCCGGCGATTACAACGTATATAGAATCCGTAGCGGCCGCGAGCAGGCTCCCCGCGGCAAATAACACCAGGCCGATGTAGATCATGCGCTTTCGGCCAACCCGATCGGATAACAGACCAAACGGAATCTGCAGCAGCGCCTGACTCAAGCCATAGGCACCGATCGCAAACCCGATCAACGCGGGCGTTGCGCCCTGCAGGTCACTACCAAGCAGAACAAAAACCGGCATCACCATGAACAAGCCCAGCATACGCATGGCGTATACCGAGGCCAGAGCCGTTACAGAGCGTTTTTCAAGCGCGTTCATGCTTTCCCGTGCCGGATTGAGGAAATAGGAGTAGGCGGTCGCTGACCGCAGGCGGCGCATTGTACCAGATGCACCCAGACTGCGGGACTACCCACGCCCGGATACTCCCGGGCGACACCCGGTTTTCCCAAGTCGACCAACAGCGGCTTCGCCGGGGGCAGCCGAACACGATATACTGGTGGTTTTACCAAGCGAGGTGTTATGGACCATATCCAGATCAAAGGCGCACGCACGCACAACCTGAAGAACATCGACCTGGATATTCCAAGAGACAAGCTTATTGTCATTACTGGTCTTTCTGGTTCAGGCAAGTCATCCCTTGCCTTCGACACGCTTTATGCTGAAGGTCAGCGCCGTTACGTGGAATCTCTGTCTACCTATGCCCGGCAGTTCTTGTCGATGATGGAAAAGCCCGACGTCGATCACATTGAAGGCTTGTCGCCCGCCATATCCATCGAACAGAAATCAACGTCTCACAACCCCCGCTCCACCGTCGGCACCATTACCGAGATCTACGATTATCTGCGCCTGCTGTTTGCTCGCGCCGGCGAACCCCGCTGCCCTGAACATGGCCAGCCCCTGGAAGCCCAGACCGTCAGCCAGATGGTAGACCTTGTGCTGGCAATGCCCGAGGACAGCAAGCTGATGATCCTGGCGCCGATTATCCGGGATCGAAAAGGCGAACACCTACAGGTGATTGATACCATGCGCAGCCAGGGCTTTATCAGGCTGCGGGTTGACGGCACGGTTTACGACATTGATGACGTGCCGGAACTGGACAAGAAGCGCAAACACCAGATTGATGTGGTGGTCGACCGCTTCAAGGTCAAACCCGGCCTCGAGCAGCGCCTCGCTGAAAGCTTTGAAACCGCCCTTGAACTGGCCGACGGCATTGCACTGGTGGCCCCGATGTCCGGCCCGGGCGAGCAGCACACATTTTCTGCCCGCTACGCCTGCACCCAGTGCGGATACGCACTCAGCGAACTCGAACCCAAGTTGTTCTCGTTCAACAACCCCGCCGGTGCCTGCCCAACCTGTGATGGACTGGGCGTGAAGCAGTTTTTCGACCCCGAAAAAATGATCCAGAACCCGGAGGCGACCCTGGCCTCCGGCGCTATCAAGGGCTGGGATCGACGAGCGGTCTACTATTTCCAGATGCTGTCCAGTGTCGCAGAGCACTACGGCATCGACCTTGAAATCCCCTGGGAGGAGTTACCGGAGGAATTTCAGACGGTGCTGCTCAACGGCTCCGGCGGCGAAGACATTCCGTTCCGCTACGTCAATTCCCGCGGCCAGATCATGGAGAGGGCACACCCGTTCGAAGGCATCCTGCCCAACCTGGAACGACGCTATCGTGAAACCGACTCCCAGAGCATGCGCGAAGAGCTGGCCCGCAACCTGAGCACCCAGCCCTGCAAAGACTGCGGCGGTTCAAGGCTACGCCAGAGTGCACGCAACGTTTTCATTGAAGAGCGCAATATATCAAACATCACCCACTTGCCCGTGGGTGATGCCCATCGTTACTTCAGCGAACTGGCTCTGCCTGGCCGCAAGGGCGAGATTGCTGAAAAAATCCTGAAAGAAGTGCGCCAACGCTTGCAATTTCTGGTCAACGTCGGCCTCGAATACCTCACCCTGGAGCGCAGTGCCGACACTCTCTCTGGCGGTGAAGCCCAGCGCATTCGCCTGGCCAGCCAGATCGGCGCGGGCCTGGTGGGCGTTATGTACATCCTGGATGAGCCTTCAATTGGTCTGCACCAGCGTGACAATGACCGCCTACTGACCACCCTCACCCACCTCAGGGACCTGGGCAATACCGTAATCGTGGTCGAACACGACGAAGACGCCATCCGTGCGGCCGATTACGTAATCGATATCGGCCCCGGTGCAGGCGTGCACGGCGGCCACGTGGTTGCAAAGGGTACCCCGGCAGACATCATTGCCAACAAAAACTCGCTCACCGGCCAATACTTGTGCGGCGAAAAAGAAATCGCAATACCGGCCACCCGTAACAAGGGCAACGGTCAAACACTGGTGCTGTCTGGCGCCACCGGCAACAACCTACGGGACGTAACTCTCACCCTGCCGCTCGGCGTAATGACTTGCGTGACCGGCGTATCGGGCTCTGGCAAATCGACGCTAATCAACAGCACCCTGTATCCGGTCGCGGCAGCCAAACTGAACAAGGCCACCACGCTCAGCCATGCGCCCTACCAGAACCTCCAGGGTCTGGATCAGCTCGACAAAGTCATCGACATCGACCAGAGCCCGATCGGCCGCACGCCACGCTCCAATCCGGCCACCTACACCGGCCTGTTCACTCCCATTCGCGAACTGTTTTCTGGCACCCAGGAAGCCCGCTCACGAGGCTATAAGCCTGGGCGCTTTTCATTCAACGTCAAGGGCGGCCGATGCGAAGCTTGTCAGGGCGACGGCGTAATCAAAGTAGAAATGCATTTCCTTCCCGACGTCTACGTGCCCTGCGACATCTGTAAAGGGAAGCGCTACAACCGCGAAACACTGGAGGTTCGCTTCAAAGGCAAGAACATCCACGAAGTGCTCGACATGACGGTCGAAGAGGGTCGCGTGTTCTTTGACGCTGTACCCTTCCTGGCAAGAAAACTACAGACCCTCATCGATGTAGGCTTGTCCTACATCCGCCTGGGCCAAAGTGCGGTCACCTTGTCCGGCGGTGAAGCCCAACGGGTGAAGCTTGCCAAGGAACTGTCGAAGCGGGATACCGGAAAGACCTTGTACATCCTAGACGAGCCCACAACCGGCCTGCATTTCTACGACATTCAGCAGCTGCTGAACGTTCTTCAGAGGCTACGAGACCACGGCAACACTATTGTGGTCATCGAGCACAATCTCGACATTATCAAAACTGCGGATTGGATCATCGACCTGGGCCCGGAAGGCGGTTCCGGCGGAGGGCAGATCATCGCAGAGGGCACGCCGGAAGCAGTAGCCGAAATCGCTGCATCGCACACCGGCCATTACCTGAAGCCATTGCTGGAAAGACAGGGCAAATAGAAAGCACAAAATTTTGACATAAAAAAACCGGGAGCCTTTCGGAACCCGGTTTTTTTATGGATGACCCAGAAGATACTACTCTTCGTTGTCGTCCATTTCTTCTGCTTCGATGTCCAACGGACGACCGACCAGTTCAACAAATGCCATAGGAGCATTGTCACCAGCGCGGAAACCACATTTCAGGACCCGAAGGTATCCACCCGGACGCTCGCTGTAGCGGGGACCAATCTCATTAAAGAGCTTGGCAACCACAGCATCGTTACGCAGGCGTGAGAACGCCAGACGACGATTTGCAACCGAATCATTCTTTGCGAGCGTGATCAACGGCTCTGCTACCCGACGCAGTTCTTTCGCTTTCGGGAGCGTCGTTTTGATCAGCTCGTGCTCAACCAGTGACGCAGTCATGTTACGGAACATGGCCTTGCGATGCGCACTGGTCCTGTTGAACTTACGACCACTCTTACGATGACGCATTGCTCTGATTCCTTACCTTAAACTAATCGGCGATTAACCGCCCAGAACCCGGTCATCACCACGAAGGCTTGCCGGCGGCCAGTTATCAAGACGCATTCCCAGAGACAAACCACGGGACGCCAGAACGTCCTTGATCTCAGTAAGCGACTTTTTGCCAAGGTTAGGCGTCTTCAGCAGCTCCACTTCCGTGCGCTGAATAAGATCGCCGATATAGTAAATATTTTCTGCCTTCAAGCAGTTAGCTGAACGCACAGTCAATTCAAGATCATCAACCGGACGTAGCAGAATCGGATCGATTTCTTCCTCTTCTTCAACACGCTCGGGTTCTTTCTCATGATCAAAATCAACGAACACGGCCAGTTGCTGCTGGAGAATGGTCGCGGCCCGGCGGATTGCTTCTTCCGGATCGATAGTGCCATTAGTCTCCAGATCAATAACCAGCTTGTCCAGATCTGTACGCTGTTCAACCCGCGCGCTTTCGACGGCATAAGCCACTCTGCGAACCGGGCTAAACGTAGCATCAAGCTGCAGACGTCCGATGGCACGAGTTTCGTCCTCATCCAGACCGCGCTGATCCGCCGGCTCATAGCCGCGACCACGCGCAATACGCAGACGCATGTTCACTTCGCCATTTTCGCTCAGGTGACAGATAACGTGGTCAGGGTTGGCAATTTCCACATCGTGGTCCAGCTTGATATCGCCGGCAGTCACCACACCCGGACCTTTCTTGCTGAGGGTTAGCTCAGCATCGTCACGGCTGTTCATCTTCACGGCGACGCCCTTGAGATTCAAAAGAATCTCAATCACGTCTTCCTGGACACCTTCAATGGCGCTGTACTCGTGCAGGACACCGTCAATCTGTGCTTCAGTAACGGCGCAGCCCGGCATCGAAGACAAAAGAATCCGCCGCAGCGCGCTACCCAGGGTGTGTCCGAAACCGCGCTCAAGCGGCTCCAGCGTCACCTTGGCGCGCGTGGCACCAGCTTCCTTCACGTCAATGGTACGAGGTGTCAATAACTCATGTACTGAACGCTGCATAGACGCCCCTATCTACTATCGTTGCTAACTGGGCTTTACTTAGAGTAAAGCTCGACGATGAGGTTCTCGTTGATGTCGGCAGGCAGTTCAATACGCTCAGGTACTGACTTGTAAACGCCGGCCATCTTGTTGGCGTCAACCTCTACCCAGCTTACCGGTGCGCGACCACCAGCCAGATCCAGAGCACCTTTTACGCGCAACTGGTTCTTGGCTTTTTCACGCACGCTCACAACGTCACCCGGCTTGACCTGGTAAGACGGAATATTCACCGGCTTATCGTTAACCAGGATTGCCTTGTGAGACACGAGCTGACGGGACTCTGCACGGGTTGAACCAAAACCCATGCGGTAAACAACGTTATCCAGACGACCTTCCAGAAGTTGCAGCAGGTTCTCACCGGTTGCACCCTTCAGACGGGCAGCCTCTTTGTAGTAGCTACGGAACTGCTTCTCCAGTACACCGTAGATACGACGAACTTTCTGTTTTTCACGAAGCTGTACGCCGTACTCGGACAGACGACCGCGACGCGCGCCATGCATACCTGGCGGAGTCTCGATGTTGCACTTTGTATCGAGCGCGCGAACGCCGCTCTTCAGAAAAAGATCTGTCCCTTCACGACGAGACAGCTTGCACTTCGGGCCTATATAACGAGCCATATTTCACTGTCTCCTGTGTTAGACGCGGCGCTTCTTGGGCGGACGACAGCCGTTATGGGGAATCGGCGTTACATCAGTGATGTTAGTGATCTTGTAGCCGCACGAATTAAGCGCGCGAACTGCAGATTCACGTCCGGGCCCAGGACCCTTAACCTCTACGTCCAGGTTTTTAAGGCCGTATTCAGCAGCCGCATTACCGGCTCTTTCAGCTGCTACCTGCGCAGCAAAAGGTGTACTCTTACGTGAGCCGCGGAAACCAGAACCACCAGAGGTGGCCCAGGACAGGACGTTGCCCTGACGGTCCGAAATGGTCACGATGGTGTTATTGAAGGACGCGTGAATGTGCGCGACGCCATCAACAACCGTCTTTTTCACCTTTTTACGGGTACGTGTACCTGGCTTTGCCATGTTTGCCTACCTGTTACTTACGAATAGGTTTGCGTGGACCTTTACGGGTGCGGGCGTTGGTCTTGGTGCGCTGGCCACGGACGGGTAGTCCATGACGGTGGCGCAGACCACGGAAGCAACCGAGATCCTTCAAACGCTTGATGTTCATCTGTACTTCACGACGCAAATCGCCTTCGACGGTAAACTTGCCCACTTCAGAACGAAGGGATTCAAGCTGCTCGTCGCTAAGGTCTTTGACCTTGACGTCCGGCTTAACGCCGGTTGCATCGCAAAGCTTCTGGGCTGTTGTCTTGCCAACACCAAAAATGTAGGTGAGCGAGATAACAGCATGTTTGTGATCGGGTATATTGACACCGGCTATACGTGCCATCCAAATTACTCCGCGTTCAAAGCTTTGCTGTGTGAATTTTCCGCTACAAAACGGGCGCGAAATAATAGCGCCTGACCTGCAAGCAAGTCAAGCGCTACTATTCCGTACCCCTTTTGCAGAATCAGTACTTTTCCCGAAGGATCAGCCCTGACGCTGCTTGTGGCGAGGTTCCGTGCAGATGACTCTTACTGCGCCATTGCGACGAATTACTTTGCAGTTACGGCAAATTTTCTTTACCGAAGCGCGTACTTTCATTGTCGACTCCAGTTTTCAAGGGGAACAACTGTATATCAGCCGTTCCGTCCATAGCCCTTGAGATTGGACTTCTTCATCAGCGATTCATACTGATGTGACATCAGGTGCGACTGAACCTGGGCCATGAAATCCATCACCACGACTACAACAATCAGCAGTGACGTACCACCAAGATAGAAAGGTACATTACCTGCAACCATCAGAAACTGAGGGAACAGGGACACCGCTGCAATATACATAGCCCCGAACAACGTCAGACGGGTCAGTACACCATCGATGTACTTGGCAGTCTGCTCTCCTGGGCGTATGCCCGGGATAAACGCGCCGGAACGCTTGAGGTTATCCGCCACTTCCTTAGGGTTGTACATCAGGGCTGTATAGAAGAAGCAGAAGAAAACAACTGCTGCGGCAAACAGAATAATATACAACGGTTGGCTCGGAGCCAATGCCTGGGAGATGTCACTCAACCACTCCATTCCTTCACCCTGACCGAACCACTGCCCCAATGACGCCGGGAACAACAGAATCGACGACGCGAAGATCGGCGGAATAACACCAGCCATATTTACCTTAAGCGGTAAGTGGCTGGATTGTTGAGCAAACACCTGACGCCCTTGCTGACGCTTGGCGTAATTGATGGTCAAACGACGCTGACCGCGCTCCATGAACACCACAAAGCCAACCACGGCAATTGCCAGAACACCTATACCGAGCACTACCAACAGACTCATCTCTCCGTTACGAGCCTGCTCCAGAGTCTGGCCAATGGCGCCAGGCAAACCGGCCACGATACCTGCAAAAATCAGCAGGGATATGCCGTTACCGACACCACGCTCGGTGATCTGTTCACCAAGCCACATCATAAAGACGGCACCACAAACGAATGACACAACCGCCACAAAATGGAAGCTGAAACTGTCGTTAAAGGTGACGCCCTGAGAGGCCAACCCCACAGAAATACCAAAGCCCTGAACCAGGGCCAGGACGACCGTACCATACCGCGTGTACTGGCTTATCTTGCGACGACCAGCCTCACCTTCCTTCTTCAGCTGCTCAAGATGCGGATTAACCGCCGTCATGAGCTGCATGATAATAGAAGCTGAGATGTACGGCATGATACCGAGTGCGAAGATACTCATGCGCTCAAGCGCACCACCGGAAAACATGTTAAACAGACTCAGGATAGTTCCCTGGTTCTGATCAAACAGTGCCGCCAAACGGTCCGGGTTGATGCCGGGCACGGGAATGTGGGCACCGATACGGTACACCAGCAACGCCAGAAACACGAACCAGAGCCGCGAACGCAGCTCTGCAAATCCCTTTCCGGCGCCCGCAGGCATTGATGCTGTCTTGGCCATTTAGTCCTCGACTCGTCTTAGTCTTCGACTTTCCCACCCGCGGCAATGATTGCCTCGCGTGCGCCTTTGGTGACACGTAGCCCTTTAACGGTTACTGCGCGGTCCAGTTCGCCGGACAGCATAACCTTGGCCTCGCGAATTTCTTCACGAATAATGTCAGCCTTTTTCAGTGCAGCCAGATCAACTACATCACCGTCTACCTTCGCCAGTTCGTTCAGGCGAATCTCGGCAACGTAACGCTGCTGGCGGGAAGTAAAACCAAACTTCGGCAGACGACGGGCCAACGGCTGCTGACCACCCTCGAAACCGGGAGCAACAGAGCCACCGGAACGAGCTTTCAGACCTTTGTGACCACGACCGCCAGTTTTACCGAGACCGCTACCGATACCACGACCTACGCGCCTTGCGGCAGGACGTGAACCAGGTTCCGGAGCAAGTTCGTTCAGACGCATCTTAGTTCTCCTCAACCTGTACCAGGTAATTAACCCGGTTGATCATGCCACGAATGGAGGGTGTATCTTCCACTTCAACGGTATGACCGATTTTACGAAGACCCAAACCCTTCACACATAATTTGTGCTTAGGCTGGCAGCCGATCGGGCTGCGGGTCAGAGTTACTTTGATCGTTTTTGCGTTCGCCATGACTTCAACCCAGAATATCGTCGACGGATTTGCCGCGCTTGGCTGCAATATCTTCAGGCGCTTTCATTGCCTGCAGACCCTTGATGGTAGAACGTACCACGTTTACCGGGTTGGTAGATCCGTAGCACTTAGACAGCACGTTGTGCACGCCGGCCACTTCCAGCACCGCACGCATTGCGCCACCAGCGATGATGCCGGTACCGTCAGATGCAGGCTGCATGTAAACCTTGGAACCGCCATGCTGCGCCCTGACCGCGTACTGGAGAGTCGTACCATCCAGAGCCACGTCTACCATGTTTTTGCGAGCTGCTTCCATCGCCTTCTGGATGGCCACCGGAACTTCCCGGGCCTTACCACGGCCGAAACCAACACGTCCTTTGCCATCACCCACTACAGTCAGTGCGGTGAAAGCAAAAATACGGCCGCCTTTGACTACTTTGGCGACGCGATTAACCTGAACCAGCTTTTCCTGGAGCTCAGGCGCTTTCTGATCGTTAACGCTCATCTTCTCCACCTCTTAGAATTGCAAGCCAGCTTCACGAGCCGCGTCGGCCAGAGCCTGTACACGACCGTGATAACGGTAACCTGAGCGGTCAAAAGCGACCTTCTCAATACCTGCTGCTTTAGCGCGCTCAGCAATCAGCTGACCCACTTTCTTAGCAGCATCCACGTTACCGGTTGCACCCTGGCGCAATTCCTTATCCAACGTGGAAGCAGTTGCCAGCACTTTGCTGCCATCTGCAGACGTGACCTGAGCATACATGTGACGCGGCGTGCGGTGAACACACAGACGGTCGGTACCCAGCTCACGGATCTTCATGCGCACTTTGCGTGCGCGACGCAATCTTTCGTTATTCGCGCTCATAGTCCCGCCTTATTTCTTCTTGGCTTCTTTGCGTCTTACCTGCTCATCCGCATAACGAACACCCTTGCCCTTATAAGGCTCGGGCGGACGGAACGCGCGGATTTCAGCAGCGACCTGGCCAACCTGTTGCTTGTCGATACCGCGAATCACAACTTCCGTATTGGACGGAGTTTCAGCGGTAACACCCTCGGGCAACTCATATTCAACCGGGTGAGAAAAACCCAGTGTCAAATTGAGCTTCTTACCTTGCGCCTGCGCACGATAACCTACGCCCGTCAGCTGAAGCTTGCGCTCCCAGCCTGTGGTTACGCCGGAAACCATGTTGTTAATCAGCGCACGAGTAGTACCAGCAAGAGCACGGGACTGTTTTGCACCATCACGGGCTGCAAAGCGAAGAGTTCCCTCTTCCTGCTTTACTTCAACCGCTTGGTGAATGGTGAATTGAAGCGCTCCCTTGGAGCCCTTCACATTAATTTCCTGTCCGTTCAGCTTAACCTCAACACCGGAAGGCAGCACGACAGGATTATTGGCAACCCTGGACATGTGATTCTCCTAGAATACGGTGCAGATGACTTCGCCACCCACGCCTGCAGCACGTGCGGCACGGTCTGTCATAACGCCCTTGGACGTTGAGACAATCGCGACTCCCAGACCACCGGAAACTTTCGGCAGCTCCCCAGCGCCTTTGTACTGGCGCAGACTCGGACGACTAACCCGTTTGATCTGTTCAATAACCGGCTTTCCACCAAAATATTTCAAGGTGATGGTCAACTCTGGCTTCGCGTCAGCTGAAACAGAAAAATCTGCTACGTAACCTTCATCCTTCAGGACTTGGGCTACGGAGATCTTCATCTTTGAAGATGGCATGGCCACATCGGCCTTCTGTGCCATCTGTGCGTTACGGATACGGGTAAACATATCCGCAAGCGTATCTTGCATACTCATTCGTATGAGGCTCCTGATCTTTTTAGTTGTGCAGCGGCGCGCCGCACCGCTTACCAACAGGCCCCTGACCGAAGTCAGGTGACCTATCTTACCAGCTAGCTTTGGTCAGGCCAGGTACGTCACCGCGCATGCCGTATTCACGGAGTTTAATCCGTGAAAGCTCGAACTTGCGTAGAACGCCATGTGGACGACCAGTTATCTGGCAACGATTCCGAAGACGTGACGGACTTGCATCGCGAGGAAGCTGTTGAAGCTTCATCTGTGCATTCCAACGGTCTTCTTCGCTGGTATTCGTGTTTTTGATAATCGCCTTGAGCTCAGCGCGCTTAGCTGCAAATTTTGCCACAGTCTTTTCGCGTTTGAGCTCACGGTTTTTCATGGAAACCTTCGCCATGTCACTCGTTCCTTATTTCTTGAACGGAAAGCCAAAGGCTTTCAGCAGTTCGCGACCTTCGTCGTCGGTAGCTGCAGTGGTGGTGATAGTGATATCCAGCCCGCGGATCTTGTCGACTTTGTCGTACTCGATCTCAGGGAAGATGATCTGCTCACGCACACCCATACTGTAGTTACCGCGACCGTCGAAGGATTTCGGATTGAGGCCACGGAAGTCACGAATACGGGGAACCGCAATGTGAACCAGGCGATCAAAGAAATCCCACATGCGCTCACCGCGCAGGGTCACTTTACAACCAATTGGCCAACCTTCACGGATTTTAAAGCCCGCTACCGATTTTTTAGCCTTGGTGACAACTACTTTTTGTCCTGCCAGGCGCTCAAGATCCGCCACAGCATTTTCAATCAGCTTTTTGTCACCAACTGCCTCACCAACACCCATGTTCAGGGTGATTTTCTCGATACGCGGTACCTGCATCACGTTCTTGTAGCCGAACTCTTGCTGCAGGGCGGGTACCACTTCCTTCGAATACTGCTCTTTCATGTTAAGCATCGTAACCACCACCGCTTACTGGTTATCGACAGCTTCGTTCGTGGACTTGAAGATCCGCGACTTGGTGCCGTCATCCTTAATCAGGATGCCAACACGATCGGCTTTGCCGGTCTGCGGATTAAAAATAGCCACGTTGGAAGCCTGGATAGGCGCTTCTTTTTCGACGATGCCACCTGGGGTGCCCAGCATCGGGTTCGGCTTCGTGTGTTTCTTCATCATATTGATGCCAGAAACAATCATTCGGCCGTCATCCTGAACTTTCAGGACTTTACCACGTTTACCTTTGTCTTTCCCCGTAGTGACGATTACTTCGTCATCTCGTTTGATCTTTTTCATAACCGGCCTCTGGTCCTTTAAAGTACTTCGGGTGCCAGTGAGATAATCTTCATGAACTTTTCATTTCGCAGCTCACGGGTAACCGGTCCGAAGATACGGGTACCAATGGGCGCGTCCTGATTGTTCAGAAGTACCGCCGCGTTACCGTCAAAACGGATCAACGACCCGTCCGGACGACGCACACCCTTACGGGTACGTACTACAACAGCCTTTAGGACCTGGCCTTTCTTCACCTTACCGCGGGGGATGGCTTCCTTAACGGTCACCTTGATAATGTCCCCAACGCTCGCGTAACGCCGGTGAGATCCGCCCAGGACCTTGATGCACATAACTTGCCGTGCACCACTGTTATCCGCGACTTCAAGCATTGTTTGAGTCTGAATCATGGTTGTTCTCCGGGCGAATTACACCTTGGACGCGCGTTCGGTGACTTCCACCAGGGCCCAGCTTTTGGTCTTAGAGACCGGGCGGGTTTCCTGAATGGTTACGATGTCGCCGATGTTGCACTGATTGCTTTCATCGTGCGCATGGATCTTGGTGGAGCGCTTCATGTACTTACCGTACAGAGGGTGTTTCACCTGACGCTCTACCAGGACCACGATGGACTTATCCATCTTGTTGCTCACGACCTTGCCGCTCAGAGTTCTGGCAGTTTGGGTAGCTTCGGTCATGTCACTGTCCTGCCTTTTCATTCATTACCGTTTTAACGCGCGCAATGTCACGTTTCACCTTGCCGAGGAGGTGAGACTGATTCAGCTGACCTGTCGCCTTACGCATGCGCAGGTTGAACTGCTCCTTCAGGAGGTCGATCAGCTCTTTGTTCAGCTCCTCGACTGACTTGTCACGCAGCTCTGTTGCTTTCATCACATCACCGTCCTCGTTACAAAGGTGGTCTGTACCGGCAGTTTGGCCGCTGCCAGAGTGAAGGCTTCGCGAGCAATTTCCTCGGACACACCTTCCATCTCATAAAGCATGCGGCCTGGCTGGATTTCAGCCACCCAATACTCGACAGAACCTTTACCTTTACCCATTCGTACTTCAAGCGGCTTACCGGTGATCGGCTTATCCGGGAAAACCCGAATCCAGATCTTACCACCCCGCTTGATACGACGTGTCATGGTACGACGCGCTGCCTCTATCTGGCGCGCAGTTATACGCCCCCGGCTAGTCGCTTTCAATCCGTATTCACCGAAGCTCACCTTGTTAGCGCGGTGAGCAAGACCGGTGTTACGGCCTTTCATTACCTTGCGAAATTTGGTGCGTTTTGGTTGCAGCATAAGAGTGCCCCTTTACTTGCCTTTCTTTCCAGAGGCTTTCTTGTCAGCACGGACCTGTTCCATACCACCAAGAATCTCACCTTTGAAGATCCATACCTTGACGCCGATTACGCCGTAAGTGGTATGCGCTTCGTAGGTTGCGTAATCAATATCTGCACGCAGTGTGTGCAGAGGTACACGACCTTCGCGATACCACTCGGAACGTGCGATTTCAGCACCCCCAAGACGACCGCCAACCTGAATCTTGATACCCTTGGCACCTTGGCGCATAGCATTCTGTACCGCACGCTTCATAGCGCGACGGAACATCACACGACGCTCCAGCTGACCGGCAACGTTTTGCGCTACCAGGCGGGCATCCAGGTCCGGCTTGCGGACTTCTTCGATGTTGATGTGCACAGGCACACCCATCATGTCGCTGACTTCGCGACGCAGACGATCAACATCTTCACCCTTTTTACCGATAACAATACCGGGACGGGCGGTATGGATCGTGATCCGGGCGTTCTGAGCAGGGCGCTCGATCACGATCTTGCTGACAGACGCCTTAATCAGACGCTTGTCCAGGAATTCGCGGACCTGAATGTCATTCAACAGGTTTTTCGCGTAGTCCTTTTTGTCGGCGTACCACACTGAGTTGTGCTCTTTGATCACACCCAGGCGCATGCCGGTTGGATTTACTTTATGACCCATCTGAGCATCTCCTACTTGTCGGCGACCTTGACGGTGATATGACAGGTGCGCTTCATAATACGGTCAGCGCGCCCCTTGGCTCGAGCTTTGATTCGCTTGAGCGTTGGGCCCTCATCCACCATAACGGTGGAAACCCGCAGATCATCTACGTCCAGACCTTCGTTGTGCTCAGCGTTAGCGATGGCGGATTCAAGAGCTTTCTTGATCACGACCGCCGCCTTCTTCGGGCTGAAAGTCAGAATGTTCAGGGCGTCCTCAACTGCCTTGCCGCGTACTTGGTCGGCGACAAGACGTGCTTTCTGAGCTGAGAGGCGAGCGCCCTTATACTTGGCTGCTACTTCCATTTCTATTACCTCACAATCAGCGTTTAGCTTTCTTGTCGGCCGCATGACCACGATAAGTACGCGTTGCCGCGAACTCACCCAGCTTATGACCGACCATATCTTCGGTGACATAAACCGGCACGTGCTGCTTGCCGTTGTGGACTGCAATGGTCAGACCTACCATCTCAGGAAAGATTGTTGACCGGCGGGACCAGGTTTTAATGGGCCGCTTGTCATTTCCTTCGATAGCTGCCTCGACCTTCTTCAACAGATGCAGGTCTATAAAAGGACCTTTCTTTAAAGAACGTGGCACAGCAATTACCTCTATGTAGTCGTTTACTTGGCCGAACGACGACGTACTATCATCTTGTCAGTACGTTTGTTCTTACGAGTCTTATGCCCTTTGGTCGGAACACCCCACGGAGTAACCGGGTGACGCCCGCCAGAGGTACGCCCTTCACCACCACCATGCGGGTGGTCAACTGGGTTCATAGCAACACCACGTACTGTTGGACGTTTACCGCGCCAACGTGATGCACCCGCTTTACCAAGCTGCTTAAGACTGTGTTCGCTATTGGACACTTCACCCAACGTTGCGCGACAGTCAACAAGCACCTTACGCATTTCACCTGAACGCAGGCGGATAGTGGCATACGCCCCTTCCCGAGCTACCAGCTGTACGGATGCGCCCGCGGAGCGAGCCAGCTGGGCACCTTTGCCAGGCTTGAGTTCGACGCAGTGGATCACAGAACCGACCGGAATATTCCGAAGCGGAAGAGTGGAGCCCACCTTAATCGGCGCGTCGACGCCGGAGCGCACTGGATCACCAGCTGTCATACCCTTGGGAGCGATAATGTAGCGGCGCTCGCCATCGGCGTATTTCACCAGCGCAATGTGCGCAGAGCGGTTAGGATCATATTCCAGGCGCTCAATGATCGCCGGGATACCATCTTTGGTCCGCTTGAAATCGATAACACGGTAGTGCTGCTTGTGACCACCACCAATGTGACGAGTAGTAATGCGGCCGGCGTTGTTACGGCCACCAGACTTACTCTTTACTTCTACCAACGGCTCGTAAGGGCGCCCTTTGTGCAAATCCGGGTTGTAAAGCTTTACAACGTGACGGCGTCCGGCAGATGTTGGTTTGGTCTTGACGATCGGCATATTACGACCCCTTTACCTTATTCCACATCCAGAAAATCGATGTCCTGACCTTCTGCCAGCTTAACGTAAGCCTTGCGAATGTCATTACGTTTGCCGAACCCGCGCACGGTACGCTTGAGCTTACCCTTACGGTTCGAAACCTGAACACCTTCGACGGTGACGTTGAACAGCTGCTCAACGGCTTTCTTGATCTCCGGCTTGGTGGCATCGGGCGCTACACGGAATACCACCTGGCCACTCTCAGCTGCGAGAGACGTTTTCTCTGATACGTGCGGCCCCAGCAGGACCTTATAAATACGTTCCTGATTCATCCCAGCATCTCCTCGATCTTCTTCAGAGCGGGAACCGTCACCACGACGTTCTCGTAGGCAACCAGGCTGTATGGATCCAGACCAGCAACGTCGCGAACATCCACGTGCGGGATATTGCGAGAAGCAAGGTGCAGATTCTGCTCAACGCTGTCAGACAGAATCAATGCATTGGAAAGACCCAGATCCTTCAGCTTTGCAGTAAACGCCTTGGTTTTCGGGCTGTCGACATTGATATCGTCAACTACCACCAATCGCTCCTGACGAACCAGCTCGGAAAGAATGGAGCACATGGCCGCACGGTACATCTTGCGGTTTACTTTCTGTTCGAAATCGCGCGGCTTAGCGGCAAACGTTACGCCACCTGAACGCCAGATAGGGCTGCGAATGGTGCCCGCTCGAGCGCGGCCAGTACCCTTCTGACGCCATGGCTTCTTACCACCACCACTGACTTCAGAACGTGTTTTCTGTGCCTTGGTGCCCTGACGGCCAGCCGCCATATAGGCAGTCACCACCTGGTGGACCAGAGCTTCATTAAAATCTTTGGCAAATGCAGCATCGGAAACAGAAATCCCCTTGCCGCTACCAGTAATTGTCAATTCCATCGCACCGCTCCTCAGGCTTTGACTGCAGGCTTGATGACAACATCGCCGCCAGTTGCGCCGGGTACGGCACCACTCACCAGCAGCAGGTTGCGCTCGGCATCGACACGGACAATCTTGAGATTCTGCACAGTTACCTGAGCATTACCCATCTGACCGGCCATCTTTTTGCCCTTGAACACCTTACCCGGAGTCTGGTTCTGACCAATAGAACCCGGAGCACGATGAGACAGGGAGTTACCGTGAGTCGCGTCTTGCATGGAGAAGTTCCAACGCTTAACACCACCCTGGAATCCCTTACCTTTGGACTGACCAGTGGCATCAACAATCTGACCGTCTTCAAATACAGACACTGTCAGTTCGCCACCAGCGGCCAACTCATCGCCTTCGCCATCAGAAAGACGGAATTCCCAAATGCCACGACCAGCTTCGACACCAGCTTTCGCATAGTGACCAGCAGCAGCCTTGCTCACTCGGGAGGCACGACGAGAACCCACAGTTACCTGTACAGCACGGTAGCCATCGTTTTCGAGAGTTTTAAGTTGGGTAATGCGGTTGGGATCAACCTCAATTACCGTTACGGGCAGCGCCTGCCCATCTTCCGTAAAAATACGGGTCATACCGGCCTTACGACCGACAACACCAATTGCCATGTTTCACCTCTTAAGTGTACGGGGCTCGCACCCTCTATGGCCTTATGACAGTTACACAGACTAATACCGGGCGGTATCAGCCGAGGCTAATCTGAACGTCCACACCTGCTGCCAGGTCCAACTTCATCAGAGCATCCACTGTCTTTTCCGTTGGCTCAACAATGTCGAGCAAACGCTTGTGGGTACGAATTTCATACTGATCGCGCGCGTCTTTGTTGACGTGCGGAGAGACCAGGATGGTGAACTTTTCTTTGCGCGTCGGCAAAGGAATAGGTCCACGAACCTGAGCGCCGGTCCGCTTAGCGGTGTCGACAATCTCCTGCGTGGACTGGTCGATCAGGCGATAATCAAACGCCTTCAACCGAATCCGAATCTTTTGGCTTTGCATGATGCACCAAACTCCACTCGTAGCGACTAATAGTTAGCCGACCTTCAAAAAAAGGAGCCGCATTGTATGCATAATACTCAACCCTGTCAACATCAATGACATTGCCAGGGTTGAGTAGACTTTGCGACCAAAACACAAAAAGGGGCTGAACGCATCAGCCCCTTTTTGCTGACCAACCGAGCAAATTACTCGATGATCTTGGCGACCACGCCGGCACCAACGGTACGGCCACCTTCGCGAATCGCGAAGCGCAGACCATCTTCCATGGCGATCGGGTTGATCAGGGTAACCGTCATTTTGACGTTGTCACCCGGCATAACCATTTCCACACCTTCCGGCAGTTCGCAAGAACCGGTTACGTCGGTGGTACGGAAGTAAAACTGTGGACGATAGCCCTTGAAGAACGGCGTATGACGACCACCTTCTTCTTTGGACAGCACGTACACTTCACACTCAAACTTGGTGTGCGGCTTAATGGTGCCCGGCTTACACAACACCTGACCACGCTCAACGTCGTCACGCTTGGTACCACGCAGCAGAACACCCACGTTCTCACCGGCACGACCTTCGTCCAGCAGCTTGCGGAACATCTCAACGCCGGTACAAACGGTCTTCACGGTATCTTTGATACCGACGATTTCCACTTCCTCACCAACTTTGACAAGACCACGCTCTACACGACCAGTCACAACCGTACCGCGACCAGAGATAGAGAACACGTCTTCGATCGGCATCAGGAACGGCTGATCAATGGCACGCTCAGGCTCAGGGATATAGTCGTCCAGGGCTTCTACCAGCTTCTTGACAGCGGTAGTACCCATTTCGTTATCGTCTTTGCCTTCCAGCGCCATCAGCGCAGAGCCGATGATGATCGGAGTGTCGTCGCCCGGGAAGTCGTACATATCCAGCAGCTCACGAACTTCCATCTCAACCAGCTCAAGCAGCTCTTCATCATCGACCATGTCCGCTTTGTTCAGGAACACAACGATGAAAGGAACACCTACCTGACGAGACAGCAGGATGTGCTCGCGAGTCTGCGGCATGGGGCCGTCAGCTGCGGAACAAACCAGAATAGCGCCGTCCATTTGAGCCGCACCAGTGATCATGTTTTTCACATAATCGGCGTGGCCCGGGCAGTCTACATGGGCGTAGTGACGAGTCGGTGAATCGTACTCAACGTGGGAGGTCGCAATGGTGATACCACGCGCACGCTCTTCCGGTGCGTTATCGATCTGGTCGAACGCACGCAGCTCACCCGTACCCCATACTTCGTGACACACACGGGTCAGAGCAGCGGTCAGAGTGGTCTTACCATGGTCAACGTGACCAATGGTACCCACGTTCAAGTGCGGCTTTTTACGTTCAAATTTTGCTTTAGACA
>NZ_PXNN01000008.1 GCF_003007685.1 Marinobacter halophilus | reverse complement strand
CGGGTCTGTAGCTCAGGTGGTTAGAGCGCACCCCTGATAAGGGTGAGGTCGGTGGTTCAAGTCCACCCAGACCCACCAAAATCGCCCAGTTCGGCGTTATCGAATGACTTGCATAGCAGGCTATGCGGCGCCATTCGATGCCTTGATCTGAACGATTTTAGACATAGCTTACTGGGGCTATAGCTCAGCTGGGAGAGCGCCTGCCTTGCACGCAGGAGGTCGGCAGTTCGATCCTGCCTAGCTCCACCAAATATTAACTGACTAACTACGGTTAGCAGTGTACAGAAACGAATGTTTCAGATTGATGAAATCTTCCTTTCTGATCACTGGGTCAGATTTGCTCTTTAACAAATTGGACGAGATAGAACACGAAACTATTTTTCTCATTATCTCCGAGAGAAATAGGTTCAATGTGATAACGATTTCAAGCGTTATCCGGTGTTGTCGTTGAAGTGGTTGTATATGACTTCGAGCGACTGTCTCTGAACCTCATCCTGGATGAGAAAGCTGGTTTCACTTCGGTGGAGTCGGGGCTCTTGTTTGTGGTGGCGTACAGATCAGTTGTCTTGGGGTTATATAGTCAAGCAACTAAGCGCATACGGTGGATGCCTTGGCAGTCAGAGGCGATGAAAGACGTGGAAGCCTGCGATAAGGTTCGGGGAGCTGGCAAACAAGCTGTGATCCGGGCATTTCTGAATGGGGAAACCCACCTAGTTTCGGCTAGGTATCTTGCACTGAATACATAGGTGTAAGAGGCGAACCGGGGGAACTGAAACATCTAAGTACCCCGAGGAAAAGAAATCAACCGAGATTCCCTAAGTAGCGGCGAGCGAACGGGGACTAGCCCTTAAGCTAGACAACTGGTAGGAGAAGGCTCTGGAAAGTGCCGCCATAGTGGGTGATAGCCCCGTATCCGAAACCTGAGTCTAGTGAAATCGAGTAGGTCGGCGCACGAGAAACGTTGACTGAATATGGGGGGACCATCCTCCAAGGCTAAATACTCCTGACTGACCGATAGTGAACCAGTACCGTGAGGGAAAGGCGAAAAGAACCCCTGTGAGGGGAGTGAAATAGATCCTGAAACCGTATGCGTACAAGCAGTCGGAGCAGACTTGTTCTGTGACGGCGTACCTTTTGTATAATGGGTCAGCGACTTATGTTCAGTGGCGAGGTTAACCGTTTAGGGGAGCCGTAGGGAAACCGAGTCTGAATAGGGCGAATTAGTCGCTGGGCATAGACCCGAAACCGGGCGATCTATCCATGAGCAGGTTGAAGGTTGAGTAACATCAACTGGAGGACCGAACCCACTGTCGTTGAAAAGCCAGGGGATGACTTGTGGATCGGAGTGAAAGGCTAATCAAGCCCGGAGATAGCTGGTTCTCCCCGAAAGCTATTTAGGTAGCGCCTCGGACGAATACCACAGGGGGTAGAGCACTGTTTCGGCTAGGGGGTCATCTCGACTTACCAACCCGATGCAAACTCCGAATACCTGTGAGTACTATCCGGGAGACACACGGTGGGTGCTAACGTCCATCGTGAAGAGGGAAACAACCCAGACCGCCAGCTAAGGTCCCAAAGTACCAGTTAAGTGGGAAACGATGTGGGAAGGCTCAGACAGCTAGGAGGTTGGCTTAGAAGCAGCCATCCTTTAAAGAAAGCGTAATAGCTCACTAGTCGAGTCGGCCTGCGCGGAAGATGTAACGGGGCTCAAACTGGTCACCGAAGCTGCGGATGCATCGCAAGATGCGTGGTAGGGGAGCGTTCTGTAAGCCTGCGAAGGTGTGTTGAGAAGCATGCTGGAGGTATCAGAAGTGCGAATGCTGACATGAGTAACGACAATGGGAGTGAAAAACTCCCACGCCGGAAGACCAAGGTTTCCTGCGCAACGCTAATCGGCGCAGGGTGAGTCGGCCCCTAAGGCGAGACCGAAAGGTGTAGTCGATGGGAAACGGGTTAATATTCCCGTACCTTGGATAGCTGCGATGGAGAGACGGAGAAGGCTAGGTGAGCCGGGCGACGGTTGTCCCGGTTTAAGCGTGTAGGGAGTGGGCTTAGGCAAATCCGGGCCCACAATTCTGAGACGCGACGACGATTGCCCTAGGGCGAGAAGTCATTGATGCCATGCTTCCAGGAAAATCTTCTAAGCTTCAGGCTATTCGAGACCGTACCCCAAACCGACACAGGTGGTCAGGTAGAGAATACCAAGGCGCTTGAGAGAACTCGGGTAAAGGAACTAGGCAAAATGGTGCCGTAACTTCGGGAGAAGGCACGCTGGTGGTAGGTGAGACCCCTTGCGGGTGGAGCTGAAACCAGTCGAAGATACCAGGCCCCTGCGACTGTTTATTAAAAACACAGCACTGTGCAAACACGTAAGTGGACGTATACGGTGTGACGCCTGCCCGGTGCCGGAAGGTTAATTGATGGGGTTAGCATTCGTGCGAAGCTCTTGATCGAAGCCCCGGTAAACGGCGGCCGTAACTATAACGGTCCTAAGGTAGCGAAATTCCTTGTCGGGTAAGTTCCGACCTGCACGAATGGCGTAACGATGGGGGCGCTGTCTCTACCCGAGACTCAGTGAAATTGAAATCGCCGTGAAGATGCGGTGTATCCGCGGCTAGACGGAAAGACCCCGTGAACCTTTACTATAGCTTCACAGTGAACTTTGAACATGCTTGTGTAGGATAGCTGGGAGGCTTTGAAACCAGGACGCCAGTCCTGGTGGAGCCAACCTTGAAATACCAGCCTGGCATGTTTGAGGTTCTAACTTGGTCCCCTTATCGGGGATGAGGACACTGTGTGGTGGGTAGTTTGACTGGGGCGGTCTCCTCCCAAAGCGTAACGGAGGAGCACAAAGGTGGGCTAAGCATGGTCGGACATCATGCGGTTAGTGTAATGGCACAAGCCCGCTTGACTGCGAGACAGACACGTCGAGCAGGTGCGAAAGCAGGTCATAGTGATCCGGTGGTTCTGTATGGAAGGGCCATCGCTCAACGGATAAAAGGTACTCCGGGGATAACAGGCTGATACCGCCCAAGAGTTCACATCGACGGCGGTGTTTGGCACCTCGATGTCGGCTCATCACATCCTGGGGCTGAAGCCGGTCCCAAGGGTATGGCTGTTCGCCATTTAAAGTGGTACGCGAGCTGGGTTTAGAACGTCGTGAGACAGTTCGGTCCCTATCTGCCGTGGACGTTGGAGATTTGAGGAAAGCTGCTCCTAGTACGAGAGGACCGGAGTGGACGAACCTCTGGTGTTCGGGTTGTCACGCCAGTGGCATTGCCCGGTAGCTACGTTCGGACAGGATAACCGCTGAAAGCATCTAAGCGGGAAGCCCCTTCCAAGATGAGATCTCCCTGAGGCCTTGAGCCTCCTGAAGAGCCGTTCAAGACCAGGACGTTGATAGGCTGGGTGTGTAAGCGCTGCGAGGCGTTGAGCTAACCAGTACTAATTGCTCGTGCGGCTTGACTATATAACACCCAAGACAATTGCGGATAACGCTAAGCAACATCGAAATCAACATCACACGTTCTATCTCGTCCCCCAGTGATCAACCGTTTTGTCTGACGACTATAGCGGTCTGGAACCACCTGATCCCATCCCGAACTCAGCAGTGAAACAGACCAGCGCCGATGGTAGTGTGGCTTCTGCCCATGTGAGAGTAGGTCATCGTCAGACTCTTAATACCCTAACCCCCGATAGCACCGCTGTCGGGGGTTTTTTCGTTTGGTGCACCGAAAACATGACGAAGCGCACAGCTAAAAGCCGCAAACAAAGATAACATTCGATAAAGACTGGCACCGAATTACAAGAAAGCCAGCTTCAGAGACACTCATCAGTTATCCAGTCGATGCCGTCAATAATAAAAAGCGGCACAAGGGTGTGACTATGAGTAAAAAAATACGACTACTGCTGGCTTGGCTGGCAGTCTTGCCGTTACCCAGCCTCGCTGGCCTGCAGCCTATTACCGACGAACAGATGTCTGAGGTGACCGGTCAGGCGTTTCTTTCTGTTGATCGACAGTATCACCCTGATCCCAGCGACAGCACTTCTTACACCCGCGTTAACCTCGGTATGGATATCGAACTCCAGACCAATATTGATGTTTTAGAGCTGGGTCGCTATGAGAGAGAGGGGGAAACTGAAGGTTCCTCCGACGTCCTGATCAAAAACTTCGCCCTTGGTTACATTAACAATCAGGCCTATTACCAACGCAACAGTAAGGCTGCTCGCCAATATCGACCTGACGGCACAGCCTATTCCGAAAATGAAATCGTCCCATTCATGATCGAGAATCCCTTCTTCGAGTTCGCCTTTGACGAATCAACCAGCGAGGTGGTCGGTGTGCGTCTCGGATTTGGCAACGCCATGGGTGTGCTGTCCGGTAAAATCGAAACCCTCACCGGCAACGTCAATATTGATATCATTGACCGTGGTGAAGGCCTGTCGCAAGCCAGTTCCAGTGGCAATTTTTTCGATCAGGCGATTGTTCTTCTTGCCCCGCTCCTGGCAGGTGGCAGTCCTCTGGCCACCAAGGCTCAACTTGTTTATGGTGATCCCAGCGACCCTCGTCGGGGTGAGCTGGATCCGATCAGGGCGGAATTCATCGGCGTGCCCAATGGAGAGCGGTTTATTCTTGAGGACGCCAACAGCTTTACACGTTGGGCGTTGAAGAATTTGATTGGCTGGGGCTCCAGCTCAGAAGTCGAAGTCCCTAACTGCTCCTTTTTCAGCTGTGGCTCAGGCGACATCTACGTTTACGCTGAGGGCTGCAGAGTTCTCGGCATTGATGCCTGCTTTGATCTTGATGGCTACAACAGTTTTCCTATCGGGCAAGTGGAAGAAGTTAACGGAGAACGCCGAATTACCGGGCCCGCCGATGGTGCGTTTCTGTCGTTTCAGACCAAAGATCTGGACTGGCTGAAAGATGTTAAAAAGGGCGATTTGACCGTTGATGATTTTGTGCGCGCGACTTCGGGAGCTTTCTTCAATATTCCCAACGGCGCAACCGAGGTTAATCTGAACGAAGCACTATATGGTACCGACCGATACCGAACGGAATACATTGATCGTGGTCGAGGCCTGTTCTGATGGCTTGCTACGCGGGAGGTTCAGCCACCTATAATCGTCAGTTCAGGTTGATTTCAGTATTCGTGTTCTGGTTCGCTTTACCGGTATTTTCAGCCGCCGAACTGCAAACACTCGGCGAAGCGGAAATGTCGGAAATTGATGGTGCTGGCATCGGTCTGGTCTTTGACAACTTTACCTTTTCACACGGGACTGATCGTCCTGATGCCGATGGCAATCAGTCCAGAATATTCCGGATTTCGGGTATCAAGAGTACCGATGGACAGGAGGTCGACATCACCGTCAATCACCTTTATATCGCCGGTGCCAATACCAATTATGGTGAAAACCTCACTCCGGTAAACCTGGGTCGACTTGTGAATCCCTGGCGGATTGATGTCGTCGATGGCAATGACATCGGCATTGCCAACAAAGCCGTACTGGAGTTTGCGGGGCCGTCAAAGATTGCTCCCACCGAAGGCTTTGACTGTATGGGTGGTTCCGCCGCAGCGGGCAGTGGCAGTTGCTCGAGTCGACCCGCCACGGACAGCTGGATTGGCGAGCGGGCGGATATCGGAATGCAGATGAATGTCGCCGTTGGCGATGACCGGTCCGCGAATCTCAATATTCACGCAAAGAGTGCCGTAATTGACGGGAGTTACTTACGGCTTTGGGGTGATGACCAGCGCCAGCAGATGGCCGGGCAGTTCAAGCTGAATTTCTATTCTCCGGAACTGTCGATCAACGCCTGCACTCAGGATGGGGCGACGTGTGGCTCCCGGATTACCATGTCTGATTTTGCCCTTGAATTGGCGATCGGTAACAGCCTGCAACCAGTCTATTTCGATGTTGACGGAAACGGCAACTTCATACTTGAGGTTGATGCCATCCGTGCACCCGGTGCCGGGCAGATTGCAGCCAACGGTTTGAGGGCCGGCAGCAATGCCCAGACCTGGGATTTTTATGAGGACTACTACAGTAATCCCGAACTCCGCAGCAACCTTAGTATCGGTAATTTCAGTGTGGGGGATAAGGATTTTGGCACCGCCCGTGTCCAAGGTATGTTGATACAGCACCTGAGAATACAGACCAAGGACCTGGCGCCATGAACCTTTCCCGAGTTTATCTGAATCCCGCGGTGCTGGCAGCTATGCTCTCACTCGCGTCTTACCCGGTGCACGCAGAGATGGCCCCCCTGGGTGACGAGGCGCTCGCGAATGTCTCCGGTCAGGGCGGTATCTATCTGTCAGGTGATATCAGCATCAATGATGTGGGTGGTCCGATTGAAAACAGCTATTTCGGACGCTGCGATGAAAGCGACAAAAAATGCGGTGCCCGATTTGCCTATCGTCTCAGAGAGGATGGCGGCTGGTTGGTCCTGGATGAGATAAAAGGGCTGTTTGCCTTCGAAGGCTTAACCCTGCGAGTCAGAAAAATAGATTCTGGCTTTGAGGGTGATGGAGAACTATTTGACCGGGACGTGATCGAGCTCGGCTTGCCCGACACCGTTCGGTTTACCGATGTTCAGTTCAAGTTAGCGGCCAGTAGTACGGCGCGGCCGACAGATCCCGGCTTTATGCAAACCGACATTTTTGCGGTGCAGATGCAGGGAGATGTCATCATGCAGGGAAATCTGCTCGTGTTTCCCGACGGGAACCCATAGGTGCAGGTATGTATATGACCATCACAACTGCTCGCTCTCATCATTGGTCCCGCCGCGGAATGGTTGCCCCGATCCTGCTGCTAGCGCTTGCGGCCCGGGCGGACATGGAGCAGCTAGACGATTTGGCCTTGTCACAAGTTCAGGCCCAGAGCGGTATTACCCTGGAAATGGAACTCAGTATGGCCGCCGACCGATTGTCGTACTATGACGACGGTCAGGGTGTCCATCTCGAAGGGTTGCGCGTAGGTTCTGCTTCTGATTCGGACCAGGGGGCATTTCACCGAATCAAGGTCGATGTCGGTACGGATGCGTCGCTAAATCTGGAGTATCTGGTAGAGGACCGGCGGGTAGAATTCGCGGACATACGGCTCGCCGGAGCCCCGGGGGTCGGTATCGGTGGCTTCTTCTTTGATCAGTCACTCGCCGGAACCTTGAGCATCCGCCAGGACGGGGGTGTTGGCGGTAACGGCTACACCTTCGACTCGGCCTACACCATGACCGGCGGTCGGCTTGGCTACCAAACCAACGGCAACACCGTGTTCCTGGACGATGTCACCATGGATGTCGAGGCCCTCGGCGTCACTCTGGATCTGGTCGGCAGTACCCTGGAAATAAACTCGCCACGAGTCACCGGCAACTGGCGTGTCGGTGCCATGCGTTACAGTAGCGATCCGGCCAGTTATGGCCGGAGCACCAACCCCACAACTGGCCTGCCATTGCCCAGTTACGGTGGTTTGCAGGGCAGTTATGAAATGTCGTCCTGGACGGGGATTACCGCTGGTGGCCGCTCAGGTGAGGGTTTGCGGCTGGACCATGAAGCCACCATTTATACGGCATCGTTCATTTACCTCGATGATGACAGCGCGCTGGCGTTCAGGGACATCACCGGGGAATACCGGATTCACGACTTGCGGGTGGACGTCGATCAGGACTGGTCAGGCCGGCCGGCCGTTGCGTTGACGCTTGGTAAGCTCGAGGGCAATCTCAACATTGGTGCGATTGAAGTGGGTAGTAGTGGTGCCAGTTTTGGCTCAGTTAACCTGAACTTTCTGCTGGAGGATCAGGTCTTCAACGGTCGCACCTACCGTAATGCGGTCTATCTTCAGGGTGGCGGGCACCCTGACGCTGGCCCCCAAGGCCTGAGGCTAGCAGCCGAATGGAGTTTGCGGCTGGCTGATTTGAGTTACACGGAAGACGGCAATCGCATCATCTTCAGCGGACTTCAATCCTGGGGCCGTGGCGATGTCACCGTGAATGTGACGCGAAATGAAGTGCGCAATGGAACCCGCTTTTATGATGGCCTGCGCATAGGCTTTGACGGCTTGGAGGCAGGATATCGAATCAACGGTTTGCGTGTCGGCAGTGACGATGCGCAACTGCAGGGGGGTACCGAGTTGTTGTTGGCTTTGGGCTTCTATCCGGCCTACGAGTTTGAACTTGATGGCCACGTCACGCTGGGGGCAGGGGGCGCCTCCGGCGAAGGTCTGACAGTCAATTCCGATATTCAGATTCGGAACGGCAAAGCGGCGGTGATAGCCGCGCCCTATAATGAGGGCGTTGGTGAAATTCCTCAAAAAGGCCTGTGGCTGACCGAAATGACCTATGACGGCCACATCCGGGATATGACGCTGGATGTGACCGACGGGGGGCTGGCCATCGAAACCGGAGAAGCCTGGAGTACCATGGACATCGGAAACGTGCGTGTCGGCACCAAGGAAGACGGGGCCAGTTTTGGTCGCGTGCAGCTCCAGAAGTATGAGCTTGGCAGCACCACTTTGGTCAAGCCGGGCGGGGCCGGTGATGTCTGCGTGGGTGCCACAGGAAGTTCAGCGTCAGCCTGTGGCGCCGCGGGTGGTCAGTGGGAAGAGAGGGGCAGTGAGGGCGTGACCATTGCCATGAAAAATATCCTGGCCCGCGGCGAAAGCAACAATAAAAAGAATGCGATACTCTGGGAGAACAATCGCGGCGTGGATGGTCGGGGGCAACCGATCAACAATACCGGTATGGGCTTGTTGGTAGACGATATCCATACCAGTGATGGCGGCGATTTCAATGGTAGCGGCGTTGACGACAATACCTACGGCATCCGGACGGACTTGTCAGTGGATGTTTACCAGACCAGAGTAATCAAAAAAACGAATGGCCCCGACTCGCAAGGCATCGTCGGCAACCGGGGTGATGAAAAAATAATGATGCCGGGCAACCCGGGCGGATATCGTTATGTGTCCGCACCGGGCCCGGGCGATGTTGCCAACCGACCACTTGGCTTCGCAGTAAAGGCGGAAACCCGATTCAAAGAACTGTCAATTAATAACATCGACCTTGTTCACCCGACCGGTGGCCATCAGACGGTGGTCTATGGTGCAAAACTGCAGAACTTCGATATCAGAGCGAACCTGACGGCAACACCGATACCCTGAGAGCGTGACGCTTTACGACAATAAAGGGGTACTCGAGGTGGTTGCCCTTTTGTGTTTTGGGCCGTCCTGTTGTCTAATCCGGGCTGTTATTTTGTCGCCGGAAACCGCTGTATGAAATCCACCACGTTATTATCATTGCTTCAGGATCGCTGTATTCATTCTGGCGAGTCCCTTGCGCGAACCTTGGGCGTATCCCGCACGGCAGTCTGGAAGCAGATACGCCGGGCTCAGGCGGACGGTGTTGAGATCAAGACCATCCGCGGGCAAGGCTACCAACTGGTGTCGGTATTGGATCTGCTTCTGGTTGAACGCATTCTGGCGGCTCTGACCCCGCGCCATCAAAGTAAAATCGATCTGGTTATTCTTGATGATGTTGACTCAACCAATGCCGAGGTGGCCAGGCGGTTAAAGTCTGTGCCCTCAACGCTGCCGGTTGTGATCGCCGATAGCCAGTCCGCAGGTCGTGGGCGACGCGGACGCAACTGGGCCAGTCCTCGCGGAGAGAACCTCTACCTGAGTTTGGGCTTGACGGTTCACGGAGGTTTTTCCGCCCTAGATGGCATGAGCCTCGTTCTGGGCGTTGCAGTATCAAGAGCATTGGCGGCGCTTGGTACGACCGGTGTTGGCCTGAAATGGCCGAATGATCTGTTTTCCGACAATAGAAAGTTAGGTGGAATACTGGTTGAAATTCAGGGGGAGCTTCAGGATGGTGAGGTTCAGGTAATTGCAGGGATCGGGATCAATGTGCATATGTCGCAAGTCAACGGCGTCGATCAGCCCTGGGCCAGCCTCGCAAACCAGTGGCCAGAGATCCAATGGAGCAGAAATGAAATCGCGGCGGCTATTGTCGGGCAGGTGTTGGCGATCGTGGCCGAATTTGAAGAGCAGGGTTTCGCAGCCTTCAGAGAAGAGTGGCAAGCTCAGGATATCTTTTTTGGACAAGATTTGATGGCGAGAGAGGGTGACCTGTTAGGGCAAGGACGCGGGATTGATGCTACCGGTAATTATCAGGTTATGACCGCGCAAGGTCTGGTTGCAGTGCGGGCAGGCGACATCAGCTTGCGGGTTCGCTCATGATACTGCTGATCGATTCCGGTAATACAAGAGTCAAATGGCGCCTGGTGGATTTGTCGGGGTGTGTATTGGAGCGAACTTCAACATTGACTGTTCCGCAGCCTTTCGAGCCTCTTCGGTTGCACGCCGGAAACATAGATCGGATTCTGGTTTCCACCGTGGGTTCGGAACAGAGCCGGAATAGCCTGGAGCAAGCATTGGCCGGGCTTACCCGGGTTCCGGTCCAGTTCTATTGGGCCGAGGCGACACGTGCGGGTCTGCAGAACTCCTATCAGGATGTTGCCAAAATGGGGGCTGATCGCTGGCATGGCATGGTTGCTGCTTGGCTGGTGCATCGCCGAAGCTTCGCGGTGGTAGATGCCGGTAGCGCGGTGACAGTGGATTATGTCAACGGTGAGGGGAAGCACCTTGGCGGCTACATTCTGCCTGGTTTACAGATGATGCGCCGAAGTCTGAAGTTGGATGCTGCAAGAATTGGATTTGAGTACGACGAACAAATTGACGCTACGCCGGGGCGATCTACTGGTCAGTGCGCTAATCACGGGCTTGCATGGCTCACCGAAGGCTTAGTGAACAAGCTGCATGCGGACTCTCAACGCCTTGGGTTATCGCAAATCCTGGTGACTGGTGGCGACGCAGGCCGATTTTTAACGTTGGGTCTGAACGCGGTACATTGCCCGGGGTTGGTTCTTGATGGGCTGGAGCACATTGAAAAGATGGAGTCTCGAGGATGAAGTGGCTTGCCCTTGTGCTGGTCGCGCTCAATGGCATGCTCTGGTTTACCGCGAGTTGGCAGTCGCCGTCTGCCTTCAGTCAGTCGGATGGCGGTACGCTACCCAGAGTCAGCAGTCTCAAAGTACAGGACGCGAGATCGTCGCTGAGTCAGTCAGAGCGAACGTGTCTGCGGTTTGGTTGGATTGATACCCGTGAAGATGCAGATCAACTGGCGGCGCAATTTGCAAGGCCGTTTTTGATTCAGGAATTGGACCGGGAATTGTCACCGCTGAACTGGGTGATGATACCCCCGCAGCCCCGGGAGGCGGCCTTGGCACAGTTTCAGGATTTATATGCTCGAGGTGTTGAGTCTTATGTGGTGACCGATGGCGAGTACCGCAACGCCATTTCGTTGGGATTGTTCGAATCCAGGGCTGCGGCTGAGTCGGTGTTTAAAGAAAAAATACAGCAGAATCTTAATGTAGTGCTGGTCAACTTCCCCCGAAATCGGATAGGATACGCCCTCGTTTTAGGTGTTGAACCGCACCGGGAAACCGAAATGGTTCAAGCGGTTGAGGCGGAAAATCACAACAGTTTCGATTTCGTGGAAATCTACGCTTGTGAAGGTGTTGCATCACCAGAAAAAAATCCGTAGTATACCGCCCTCGCTGAACAGGCGAATGTGAGCTGGCGTAGCTCAGTTGGTAGAGCAGCTGACTTGTAATCAGCAGGTCGGGGGTTCGATTCCGTCCGCCAGCTCCACTTTAAGTTTTGAGCAGATTCGCAATTGCGAGTTTGTACGGGAGGGGTTCCCGAGTGGCCAAAGGGATCAGACTGTAAATCTGACGCGAAAGCTTCGCAGGTTCGAATCCTGCCCCCTCCACCACTTATTGCTCGCGGGCATCGTATAGTGGCTATTACCTCAGCCTTCCAAGCTGATGACGCGGGTTCGATTCCCGCTGCCCGCTCCAATTTGGTTTAATGCTCATGTAGCTCAGTCGGTAGAGCACATCCTTGGTAAGGATGAGGTCACCGGTTCAATTCCGGTCATGAGCTCCACTTTTTGTCCGGTCAACGTTGCGATTCTGGTTGATTAGGGAGATTGGTCGAATGTCTAAAGCAAAATTTGAACGTAAAAAGCCGCACTTGAACGTGGGTACCATTGGTCACGTTGACCATGGTAAGACCACTCTGACCGCTGCTCTGACCCGTGTGTGTCACGAAGTATGGGGTACGGGTGAGCTGCGTGCGTTCGACCAGATCGATAACGCACCGGAAGAGCGTGCGCGTGGTATCACCATTGCGACCTCCCACGTTGAGTACGATTCACCGACTCGTCACTACGCCCATGTAGACTGCCCGGGCCACGCCGATTATGTGAAAAACATGATCACTGGTGCGGCTCAAATGGACGGCGCTATTCTGGTTTGTTCCGCAGCTGACGGCCCCATGCCGCAGACTCGCGAGCACATCCTGCTGTCTCGTCAGGTAGGTGTTCCTTTCATCGTTGTGTTCCTGAACAAAGCGGACATGGTCGATGATGAAGAGCTGCTTGAGCTGGTTGAGATGGAAGTTCGTGAGCTGCTGGATATGTACGACTTCCCGGGCGACGACACTCCGATCATCATCGGCTCTGCGCTGATGGCGCTGGAAGGCAAAGACGATAACGAAATGGGTACTACCGCTGTCAAGAAGCTGGTAGAAGCCCTGGACGACTATATCCCTGAGCCTGAGCGTGCCATTGATCAGCCGTTCCTGATGCCGATCGAAGACGTGTTCTCTATCTCTGGTCGCGGTACGGTTGTGACTGGTCGTGTAGAGCGTGGTCTTGTCAAAGTTGGTGAGGAAGTGGAAATCGTCGGTATCAAAGATACCGTGAAGACCGTTTGTACCGGCGTTGAGATGTTCCGCAAGCTGCTGGACGAAGGTCGTGCCGGTGAGAACGTGGGTGTTCTGCTGCGTGGTACCAAGCGTGACGACGTTGAGCGTGGTCAGGTGTTGTGTAAGCCGGGCACCATTAAGCCGCACACCAAGTTTGAGTGTGAAGTGTACGTGCTGTCCAAAGAAGAAGGTGGTCGTCATACGCCGTTCTTCAAGGGCTATCGTCCACAGTTTTACTTCCGTACCACCGACGTAACCGGTTCTTGCGAACTGCCGGAAGGTGTGGAAATGGTTATGCCGGGTGACAACGTCAAAATGACGGTTACCCTGATCAACCCGATCGCCATGGAAGATGGTCTGCGCTTCGCGATTCGCGAAGGTGGCCGTACCGTTGGTGCCGGCGTGGTCGCCAAGATCATCGAGTAA
>NZ_PXNN01000007.1 GCF_003007685.1 Marinobacter halophilus | reverse complement strand
TGTCTAAAGCAAAATTTGAACGTAAAAAGCCGCACTTGAACGTGGGTACCATTGGTCACGTTGACCATGGTAAGACCACTCTGACCGCTGCTCTGACCCGTGTGTGTCACGAAGTATGGGGTACGGGTGAGCTGCGTGCGTTCGACCAGATCGATAACGCACCGGAAGAGCGTGCGCGTGGTATCACCATTGCGACCTCCCACGTTGAGTACGATTCACCGACTCGTCACTACGCCCATGTAGACTGCCCGGGCCACGCCGATTATGTGAAAAACATGATCACTGGTGCGGCTCAAATGGACGGCGCTATTCTGGTTTGTTCCGCAGCTGACGGCCCCATGCCGCAGACTCGCGAGCACATCCTGCTGTCTCGTCAGGTAGGTGTTCCTTTCATCGTTGTGTTCCTGAACAAAGCGGACATGGTCGATGATGAAGAGCTGCTTGAGCTGGTTGAGATGGAAGTTCGTGAGCTGCTGGATATGTACGACTTCCCGGGCGACGACACTCCGATCATCATCGGCTCTGCGCTGATGGCGCTGGAAGGCAAAGACGATAACGAAATGGGTACTACCGCTGTCAAGAAGCTGGTAGAAGCCCTGGACGACTATATCCCTGAGCCTGAGCGTGCCATTGATCAGCCGTTCCTGATGCCGATCGAAGACGTGTTCTCTATCTCTGGTCGCGGTACGGTTGTGACTGGTCGTGTAGAGCGTGGTCTTGTCAAAGTTGGTGAGGAAGTGGAAATCGTCGGTATCAAAGATACCGTGAAGACCGTTTGTACCGGCGTTGAGATGTTCCGCAAGCTGCTGGACGAAGGTCGTGCCGGTGAGAACGTGGGTGTTCTGCTGCGTGGTACCAAGCGTGACGACGTTGAGCGTGGTCAGGTGTTGTGTAAGCCGGGCACCATTAAGCCGCACACCAAGTTTGAGTGTGAAGTGTACGTGCTGTCCAAAGAAGAAGGTGGTCGTCATACGCCGTTCTTCAAGGGCTATCGTCCACAGTTTTACTTCCGTACCACCGACGTAACCGGTTCTTGCGAACTGCCGGAAGGTGTGGAAATGGTTATGCCGGGTGACAACGTCAAAATGACGGTTACCCTGATCAACCCGATCGCCATGGAAGATGGTCTGCGCTTCGCGATTCGCGAAGGTGGCCGTACCGTTGGTGCCGGCGTGGTCGCCAAGATCATCGAGTAACCCGCTGGGTTGCTCTTTGTTGTTGCACTGAGTTGTTTCGGTGCAGGCCAGTAGCTCAATTGGCAGAGCAGCGGTCTCCAAAACCGCAGGTTGGGGGTTCGATTCCCTCCTGGCCTGCCATTTTTTAACATCAGGATACATAGGCTGATTCCTATGGAGTCAAAAGCCGTTCAGTCGAACAATCGTTTCGATACCGTGAAATGGTTGATCGTTTTTGTTTTGATAGCCATCGGTGTCGTTGGTAATCAATATTTTAGCGCTGAATCCGTGCTTTATCGGGTTCTTGCCCTTGTTGTGTTAGGTCTGGTTGCTGCCTTGGTGGCGTTACAGACTGATCGTGGTCGTCGTTTTGCTGCCCTTTTAAAGGAAGCGCGGGTTGAAATTCGGAAGGTCGTATGGCCGACCAGGCCCGAACTGATTCAAACCACCATTATTGTGGTGGTGTTTGTGTTGGTTGTGGCGTTGATTTTGTGGGGCATGGATTCGTTGATCAGCTTATTGGTCGCCGGGTTTATCGGTTAACGGGAGTGGGCAATGGCTAAGCGCTGGTACGTCGTTCATGCGTATTCTGGCTTTGAAAAGCACGTAATGCGCACTCTTAATGAGCGCATTGCGCTTGAAGAAATGGAAGACAAGTTCGGCGAAATCCTGGTTCCGACCGAGGAAGTTGTCGAGATGCGTGACGGGAAAAAGCGCAAGAGTGAGCGCAAGTTTTATCCCGGATACGTACTCGTCCAGATGGAAATGGACGATGCTTCGTGGCATCTTGTAAAGAACACGCCAAGAGTTCTCGGGTTCATTGGCGGGACCAAAGACAAACCGGCCCCGATCACCGAGCGTGAGGCAGAAGCAATTCTTCGTCGTGTTGAAAGTGGTGCAGATAAGCCAAAGCCGAAAACATTGTTCGAGCCTGGCGAGGTTGTTCGCGTTGTTGAAGGTCCGTTTGCGGATTTCAATGGTGTGGTGGAAGAAGTCGACTATGATAAGAGTCGGGTCAAGGTTGCCGTATTGATCTTCGGTCGTTCAACTCCGGTTGAGCTGGAGTTCGGACAAGTCGAGAAGGACTGACGGGGCCTAACAAACTGAAAGCTCGCGCGCTGAGGCGACGCGGGCTTTTTGTGTCTGCTTTTTGCAGTTGTAACTATCGGGGAGCCGAAAGGCGTTAAAACCCACAGGAGAGCTATCATGGCAAAGAAGATCGACGCCTATATCAAGCTTCAGGTTGCTGCCGGTCAGGCCAACCCGAGCCCCCCCGTTGGCCCTGCGTTGGGCCAGCGTGGCGTAAATATCATGGAATTCTGCAAGGCGTTTAACGCCAAAACCCAGGGCATGGAACCTGGATTGCCGATTCCTACTGTTATTACTGTATACAGTGATCGCAGCTTTACGTTCGTCACCAAAACCCCGCCTGCAGCCGTTCTGCTGAAGAAAGCTGCGGGTATCAAAAACGGTTCTGGTCGTCCGAACACTGAGAAAGTGGGAACTGTTACTCGCGCTCAGCTGGAAGAAATTGCCAAGACCAAAGAGCCGGACATGACTGCCGCCGATATGGAAGCAGCGGTTCGTACCATTGCCGGAACTGCCCGTAGCATGGGCCTGAACGTGGAGGGTCTGTAACATGGCGAAGCTGAGCAAGCGTCAAAAGCTGATTCGTGAAAAAGTTGAGTCCGCGCGCGCCTATTCCGTAGATGAGGCTGTAGCACTGTTGGCCGAAGTGGGTCAGAACGTCAAGTTCAAAGAGTCTCTTGATGTTGCCATCAACTTGGGCGTAGATGCACGTAAATCCGACCAGGTGGTTCGTAGCAGCACAGTTCTTCCGCACGGTACCGGTAAGACTGTACGTGTAGCCGTATTCACCCAAGGTGCCAATGCCGAGAAAGCAACTGCTGCTGGCGCTGACATTGTGGGTATGGATGATCTGGCTGACGAAGTCAAAAAAGGCATCATGAACTTTGACGTGGTTATTGCCACGCCTGATGCCATGCGTGTTGTCGGTCAGTTGGGCCAGATTCTCGGTCCCCGCGGCCTGATGCCGAACCCGAAGGTTGGCACTGTAACGGCTGATGTTGAGACTGCGGTCAAAAACGCCAAAGCCGGTCAGGTTCGTTACCGTACTGACAAAAACGGCATTATTCACGCTCCACTGGGTAATGTTGAATTTACTGCACAGACCATCAAGGAAAACCTTGAAGCTCTGGTGGCAGATCTGAAAAAGGCCAAGCCTGCATCGTCCAAGGGTGTGTATCTGAAAAAGATTACTATCTCTTCGACCATGGGGCCTGGCCTGACTATCGATCAGGGTTCTCTGAACGTCTGATGCGCTGATTGGTAGTTACTTTGTAGTCTAGGCGGAAGCCAAGGCTGTCAAAGACCGCAGGCCCCCGAGATTTTTGGCGACAAAAGTCATAAGGGTTAAAGCAACGCCTGCGCAGACGGTGTGACGACGTTCTCTCTGAACCCAAACACCGTTAGGCGCCCTTTTTTGGGGCAATGATGGGTTTGCCGGGATTACCCTGGCGAAATCGAGGAGAAATCCAGTGGCAATTAGACTCGAAGACAAGAAAGCGATCGTCGCTCAAGTCAACGAGACTGCTGGTACTGCTCTGTCTGTGGTTTTGGCTGACTATCGTGGTGTCACCTCTGGTGACATGACGGCGCTTCGTGCCAAAGCTCGTGCCGAGAATGTTCGCCTGCAGGTTGTTCGTAACAACCTAGCGAAGATTGCTATTAGAGGTACCGAGTTTGAGTGCATCGATCCTGCGTTGGTTGGTCCGACCATTCTGGCTTTCTCTATGGAAGATCCGGGTGCCGCTGCGCGCCTGCTGAAGGATTTTGCCAAAGAGAAAGAGGCGTTCGAGATCAAAGGTCTGGCCATCGGCGGTGAGCTGATGGGTGCAGAACAGATCGATCGCCTGGCCACTCTGCCAACGCTGCACGAAGCGTTGACCAGGTTGGCTATCGTAACACAGGCACCAGTAACCAAGCTTGTACGTACCCTGAACGACATACCGGGCAGGATCACACGTGTTGTAGCTGCAGTCCGCGACCAGAAGCAAGACGCTGCTTGATTCTGTTGAACACCATTTTTTACATTTTCGGAGAAAGTCATGGCTCTGTCTAAAGACGATATTTTGAATGCAATTGCTGAAATGAGCGTAATGGAAGTTGTTGAGCTTGTTGAAGCTATGGAAGAGAAGTTCAATGTTTCTGCTGCTGCCGCTGTAGCTGCTGCACCTGCCGCAGCTGCTGCTGGTGAAGCTGCTGAAGAGCAGACCGAGTTCGACGTAGTTCTGACCGGTCCTGGCGAAAAGAAAGTTAACGTCATCAAAGCCGTTCGCGAACTGACAGGTCTCGGCCTGAAAGAAGCGAAGGAAATGGTTGACGGCGCTCCTTCCACTGTTAAGGAAGCTGCGAGCAAGGCCGAGGCTGAAGAAGCCAAGAAGAAGCTTGAGGAAGCAGGCGCTTCTGTTGAGCTTAAGTAATAGTCGGTTCTTGATCGACACCGTGCGTTAAGCATGGACAGGCTGGTGGCTGTGTGCCACCGGCCTTTTTCTGTTGTATATGCTATAGAGTCTGGTTTGCTTTAACAGGTTAAGGTCAGTTCTATAACCTACAGCCAGAGTCTTGTTCAAGACGGCGCGAAAAGCCGAGCAATTCGGCCCCGAAGCAGAACATTTGATTGCTTCTTGATACCAGGTATCAGGTCTAAAGCTGGGGAATGCAGATGACTTACTCCTACACCGAAAAAAAGCGGATTCGCAAAGATTTCAGTAAATTGCCTTCCGTGATGGACGTCCCCTATTTGCTGTCTATTCAGCTGGATTCGTTCCGGGACTTCCTGCAAATGGAAGCCGCTCCTGAGGACCGCCGGGAAACCGGTCTTCACGCAGCGTTCAAATCCGTATTCCCGATTGTCAGCTATTCTGGCAACGCCGCGCTCGAGTACGTGAGCTATCGTATCGGCGAGCCTGTATTTGACGTCAAGGAATGTCAGCTAAGGGGCGTTACTTACGCCGCGCCGCTGCGAGTTAAAGTCCGCTTGATCATTTATGACAAGGAATCGTCCAACAAGGCGATTAAGGACATTAAGGAACAAGAAGTCTACATGGGCGAAATGCCCCTGATGACAGAAAACGGTACGTTCGTGGTTAACGGAACCGAGCGCGTTATTGTTTCCCAGCTCCACCGTTCGCCTGGCGTATTTTTTGACCACGACAAAGGCAAGACTCACTCGTCCGGCAAGCTGCTGTATTCAGCACGGGTGATTCCTTATCGTGGCTCCTGGCTTGACTTCGAATTTGATCCGAAAGACGCCGTCTTTGTCCGGATTGACCGTCGTCGTAAATTGCCGGCGTCTATTTTGTTGCGTGGCCTCGGGTATACTTCCGAGCAGATGCTGGAAATGTTCTTTGAAACCAGCAAGTTTGCCGTGGGTCCCGAAGTTTGCATGCTTGAACTGGTGCCGAGCCGTCTGCGAGGTGACATTGCCACCTTCGACATCAAGGATCAGGAAGGCACCGTCATTGTCGAGGAAGGCCGCCGGATTACTGCTCGTCATATCAAGCAGCTTGAAAAAGCGGGTATCACCGAACTCGAAGTGCCCACCGAATATCTCTACGGTCGTGTTTTGGCCAAAGACATGATCGACCAGTCTACCGGCGAAGTGCTGGTGGAATGTAACACCGAGCTGACCGAGGAGGTCGTCACCAAGATCCTCGATGCCGGTGTCAAGGACATCGAGACCCTCTATACCAACGACCTGGATTGCGGTCCGTTCATGTCGGATACTTTGCGTAACGACCCGACCCGCACACCGTTGGAAGCATTGGTAGAAATCTATCGTATGATGCGCCCAGGCGAGCCGCCCACCAAGGATTCGGCGGAGAACCTGTTTAACAACCTGTTCTTCTCGGAAGAGCGGTACGACTTGTCGGGCGTAGGCCGGATGAAGCTAAATCGTCGCCTGGGTCGTGAAGAAAGCACCGGTGAAGGTACGCTGACTCACAACGACATTATCGACGTTCTCAAGACACTGATCGCCATTCGCAACGGCCAGGGCCAAGTCGATGACATCGATAACCTGGGTAACCGTCGGGTCCGTTGTGTTGGCGAAATGGCTGAGAACCAGTTCCGTGTGGGTCTGGTTCGTGTCGAGCGGGCTGTACGTGAGCGCCTGAGTCTTGCGGAAAGCGAAGGCCTGATGCCTCAGGATCTGATCAACGCCAAGCCAGTTGCTGCTGCTGTTAAAGAATTCTTTGGCTCCAGTCAGCTGTCGCAGTTTATGGACCAGAACAACCCGTTGTCCGAGGTTACGCACAAGCGTCGTATTTCAGCGTTGGGGCCAGGCGGTTTGACCCGTGAGCGTGCAGGTTTCGAAGTTCGTGACGTGCATCCGACGCACTACGGTCGGGTATGCCCGATCGAGACGCCGGAAGGTCCGAACATCGGTCTGATCAACTCGTTGGCCACCTATGCCCGCGCGAACTCCTACGGCTTCCTTGAGAGCCCGTACCGGAAGGTCGTCGAAGGTGTCGTTACTGACGAGCTGGTCTATCTGTCGGCCATTGAAGAAAGCAATTACATCATCGCTCAGGCCAGTGCGGCTACCGACGATGGCAAGCGCCTGACGGATGAGCTGGTTACCGTTCGCCATCAGAACGAGTTTACCGTTGCTCCGCCGGAAGCGGTTAACTTCATGGACGTATCTCCGCGTCAGGTTGTGTCTGTCGCTGCGTCTCTGATTCCGTTCCTTGAGCACGACGATGCTAACCGGGCCCTGATGGGTGCGAACATGCAGCGTCAAGCCGTTCCGACTCTGAGATCCGAAGTGCCTCTGGTCGGTACCGGTGTAGAGCGGACTGTTGCACAGGACTCTGGCGTTTGTGTCTCGGCTGGCCGTGGTGGCGTGATTGAAAGTGTCGACGCGGGACGCATCGTGGTTCGAGTGAATAACGAAGAAACCGAAGCCGGTGATGCTGGTGTGGATATTTACAACCTCACCAAGTACACCCGGTCAAACCAGAATACCTGTATCAACCAGCGGTCGATCGTGCGCCAAGGTGATGTAGTTGCTCGCGGCGATGTTCTGGCTGACGGCCCTTCGGTGGATCTGGGTGAGCTGGCACTGGGTCAGAACATGCGCATCGCGTTCATGCCCTGGAACGGTTACAACTTCGAGGACTCCATCCTGATCTCCGAGAAGGTGGTCCAGGAAGATCGCCTGACCACGATTCACATTCAGGAACTGACCTGTGTGGCCCGTGACACCAAGCTCGGCAGCGAAGAGATTACCGCTGATATCCCGAACGTAGGTGAAAGCGCACTGTCGAAACTGGACGAGTCCGGCATCGTTTATATCGGTGCTGAAGTCGGCCCCGGCGACATTTTGGTCGGCAAGGTAACGCCGAAAGGCGAAACCCAGCTGACACCGGAAGAGAAGCTGCTGCGTGCCATCTTTGGCGAGAAGGCGTCCGATGTGAAGGACACTTCTCAGCGTGTGCCCACGGGCACCAGAGGTACTGTTATCGACGTGCAGGTATTCACCCGCGACGGTATCGAAAAAGATACGCGTGCTCTGGCCATCGAGAAAGAGCAGCTGAGCCAGTACCGGAAAGATCTCAAAGACGAATACCGAATTGTTGAAGGTGCCACTTTTGAGCGTCTGACGGCTGCGCTGAACGGACAGGAAGTGATTAGCGGCCCTGGGCTCAAAAAAGGCGCCAAGCTGGACGAAGCTTACCTGGCTGAGCTGCCGCGCCCGGACTGGTTCAGATTGCGGATGAAAGATGAGGCGCTGAACGAGTTGCTCGAGAAGTCTGAGCAAGGCCTTGAAGAGCGCAAGTCCGAGCATGAAGCCCGCTTTGACGACAAGAAAGGCAAGCTTCAGCAAGGCGACGATCTGGCGCCGGGCGTGCTCAAGATTGTCAAGGTATACCTTGCGATCAAGCGTCGTATCCAGCCGGGTGACAAGATGGCTGGTCGTCACGGTAATAAGGGTGTTATCTCTGCGGTTATGCCGATCGAGGACATGCCTTACGACGAGCATGGCACCACGGTAGACATCGTTCTGAACCCGCTGGGTGTTCCGTCGCGGATGAACGTCGGTCAGGTTCTTGAAACCCACCTGGGCGCAGCTGCCAAAGGCCTGGGCGAAAAGATCAGCCGTATGTTGGAAGAACAGCGTAAGGTGATCGAGCTGCGCAAGCTGCTGGACGAGATCTACAACCACTCGGACGAAGTGACCAAGGTTGATCTGGACAGCTTGACCGACCAGGAAATACTGGTTCTGTGCGGCAATCTGCGTGCCGGTGTGCCAATGGCAACGCCGGTATTCGATGGTGCCAAGGAAGCCGAAGTCAAGCGTATGCTTGAGTTGGCGGATATGGACACCAGCGGACAGGTGATGCTGTATGACGGTCGTACCGGTGATGTGTTTGATCGTCCGGTGACCGTAGGTTACATGTACATGCTCAAGCTCAACCACTTGATCGATGACAAGATGCACGCTCGTTCCACCGGCTCGTACAGCCTGGTTACCCAGCAGCCGCTGGGTGGTAAGGCACAGTTTGGTGGTCAGCGCTTCGGTGAGATGGAGGTGTGGGCCCTTGAGGCTTACGGTGCGGCGTATACGCTGCAGGAGATGCTCACCGTCAAGTCTGATGACGTCAATGGTCGGACCAAAATGTACAAGAACATTGTCGATGGTGACCATCGAATGGAGCCGGGCATGCCCGAATCCTTCAACGTTCTTGTCAAGGAAATCCGCTCGCTGGGTATCGACATCGAGCTGGAATCCGAGTGAGCCGAATTGTTTTTGGCAGCGTGAGCGGGCACGACTTGTGCCCGCCCGAGATTAACGCCATCCGGAGCTTTTACTGATGAAAGATTTGCTGAATCTTCTCAAGAGCCAGAATCAAAGCAAGGAATTCGACGCCATCCGTATTGGACTGGCCTCGCCTGACATGATTCGTTCCTGGTCTTTTGGCGAAGTAAAAAAGCCTGAGACCATTAATTACCGTACCTTCAAGCCGGAGCGTGACGGTCTTTTCTGTGCCAAGATTTTTGGCCCGATTAAAGACTACGAATGCTTGTGTGGCAAATACAAGCGCCTCAAGCACCGCGGTGTAATCTGCGAGAAGTGCGGCGTTGAAGTGGCCCTGGCGAGCGTTCGCCGTGAGCGTATGGGCCACATTGAGCTGGCCAGCCCGGTCGCTCATATCTGGTTCCTGAAGTCACTGCCGTCCCGAATTGGCCTGATGCTGGACATGACCCTGCGTGACATTGAGCGGGTTCTGTATTTCGAATCCTTCATTGTGATCGATCCGGGCATGACCACTCTGGAAAAGGGTCAGCTGCTGAATGATGAGCAGTATTACGAAGCCCTGGAAGAATTCGGCGATGAATTCGACGCCCGCATGGGTGCCGAGGCTATCAAGGAATTGCTGGAAGCGATCGATCTTCAGGAGGAAGTGGACAACCTGCGGGAAGAAATCCCACAGACCAACTCCGAAACCAAGATCAAGAAGTTCAGCAAGCGCCTGAAGATTCTCGAGGCCTTCCTGTTTTCCGGTAACAAACCGGGCGATATGGTTCTGACCGTGTTGCCGGTTTTGCCACCGGACCTGCGTCCGTTGGTTCCACTTGATGGTGGTCGTTTTGCAACCTCGGATCTGAACGATCTGTACCGTCGGGTCATTAACCGGAACAACCGACTCAAGCGCCTGCTGGAACTGAACGCTCCGGATATTATTGTGCGCAACGAAAAGCGCATGCTGCAGGAAGCAGTGGATGCACTGCTGGACAACGGCCGTCGCGGCCGCGCTATTACTGGCACCAACAAGCGCCCGCTGAAGTCGTTGGCTGACATGATTAAAGGTAAGCAGGGTCGTTTCCGTCAGAACCTGCTCGGTAAGCGTGTTGACTATTCTGGCCGCTCGGTCATCGTGGTTGGCCCTTATCTGCGTCTGCACCAGTGTGGTCTGCCCAAGAAGATGGCTTTGGAGTTGTTCAAGCCGTTTATCTTCTCCAAGCTTGAGCACCGGGGTCTGGCGACCACCATCAAAGCCGCCAAGAAAATGGTTGAGCGTGAGGAAGGCGTGGTCTGGGATATCCTGGATGAAGTTATCCGCGAGCACCCGATCATGCTGAACCGTGCGCCGACTTTGCACCGTTTGGGTATTCAGGCATTCGAGCCGGTTCTGATCGAAGGCAAGGCTATTCAGCTGCACCCGCTGGTCTGTGCAGCCTATAACGCCGACTTTGACGGTGACCAAATGGCGGTACACGTACCGTTGACCATTGAAGCGCAGCTCGAAGCTCGTGCGTTGATGATGTCGACTAACAACGTGCTTTCGCCCGCCAACGGTGAGCCGATTATCGTGCCGTCCCAGGACGTGGTACTTGGTCTTTACTACATGACGCGTGAGCGTCATGCGGCGAAGGGCGAGGGCATGGTCTTTGCCGATGTCAAAGAAGTTCACCGCGCCTATGGTGCTGGCCAGGTCGACCTTCAAGCCATGGTCAAAGTTCGGGTCCGCGAAGTGGCGATCAGCGAAGAAGGCGTCAGGTCCGAGACCTATCGCATCGTCGATACCACCGTTGGGCGAGCGTTGTTGTTTGATATCGTTCCGGACAATCTGTCGTTCGATATCATCAACCGTCCGATGGTGAAAAAGGCGATTTCAAACCTGATCAACACCTGTTATCGCGATGCCGGTCTGAAAGACACGGTTATCTTTGCGGACCAGTTGATGTACATGGGTTATCAATATGCGACTCGGTCCGGCATCTCCATCGGCTTTAACGATTTCGAGATCCCGCCGGAGAAGTATGAGCTGGTAGACGCCGCATCTGACGAAGTCAAAGATATCGAAAACCAGTACGCGTCCGGTTTGCTGACTCAGGGCGAAAAGTACAACAAGGTTATCGACATCTGGTCCCGCGCCAACGATAAAGTGTCCAAGGCGATGATGGAGCGTCTGTCCAAAGAACAGGTCATTGGCCCAGACGGCAAACCGGTCAAGGGCGAAGATGGCGAAGACTTGATGCAGGAGTCCTTCAACTCGGTTTACATGATGGCGGATTCTGGAGCGCGGGGTTCTGCCGCCCAGATCCGTCAGCTGTCTGGTATGCGTGGTCTGATGGCCAAGCCTGATGGCTCCATCATCGAAACGCCGATCACCGCGAACTTCCGTGAGGGTCTGAACGTATTGCAGTACTTCATCTCGACTCACGGTGCTCGTAAGGGTCTGGCGGATACCGCTCTGAAGACGGCTAACTCGGGCTATCTGACTCGTCGTCTGGTTGATGTTTCCCAGGATCTGGTGGTGACCATTGAAGACTGTGGCACCAGCGAGGGTCTGTTGATGACTCCGCACATCGAAGGTGGTGATGTGGTTGTGCCTCTGGGTGATCGCGTGCTGGGCCGTGTTACAGCTCGTGACGTGTTCACCCCGACTGACAAGGATAATGCCGTTGTTGAGGCTGGAACCTTGTTGGACGAGAAGACGGTAGAGACCGTTGAGCGTGCCGGTGTCGATGAGATCTGGGTTCGCTCTGCAATTACCTGCGACACCCGTCACGGCATCTGTTCCAAGTGTTACGGCCGAGACCTGGCGCGTGGCCATCGGGTTAACGTCGGTGAGGCGGTTGGCGTTATCGCTGCCCAGTCCATCGGTGAGCCTGGTACCCAGCTGACCATGCGTACCTTCCACATTGGTGGTGCAGCAAGTCGAGCGTCGGCGGTAGATAACATTCAGGTCAAGCACGGTGGTACTGTCCGCTTGCACAACCTGAAGTCGATTGAAAAGACTAATGGCTCTCTGGTAGTGGTCTCCCGCTCCTCTGCCTTGGCCATTGCGGACGAGCAGGGCCGTGAGCGTGAGTGGTACAAGTTGCCATACGGCGGTGTACTGTCGGTCAAGAATGGCGATGTCGTTGAGGCTGGTGTTGTGGTCGCGAAATGGGATCCACACACTCACCCGATCATCGCGGAAGCGCAAGGCACGGCCAGGTTTGTCAACATGGAGGAGGGCATTACGGTCCGCACCCAGGCTGATGAGCTGACTGGCCTGTCCACCATGGAAGTGATCGATCCGAAGGAGCGTCCTGCTGCGGGTAAGGACATCCGTCCGGCGATACAGTTGATCGATGATGCCGGCGAAGAAGTTGAGCTGCCGGGTGGTGGTGCCGCGATCTTCTTCCTTCCAGCGAACGCGCTGGTGACCATGGCTAACGGTGCCGAGGTTGAGTTGGGTGACGTGGTTGCGCGTATTCCGCGTGAAAGTTCGAAGACTCGGGATATCACCGGTGGTCTGCCGCGGGTTGCTGACCTGTTCGAGGCGAGACGCCCGAAAGAGTCCGCAATTTTGGCCGAAATCAGTGGTGTGGTTTCGTTTGGCAAGGAAACGAAGGGCAAGAAGCGCCTCGTTATCACGCCAAAGGATGACGATGCTTACGAGGTTCTGATTCCGAAGCACCGTCAGATGAATGTGTTTGATGGTGAATCGGTTGCGAAAGGTGAGGTTATCTCCGACGGCCCGTCCAATCCGCACGACATATTGCGTCTGTTGGGTGTGGTCGAGCTGGCCAAGTACATCACTAACGAAATTCAGGACGTGTACCGTCTGCAGGGTGTTGTCATCAACGATAAACACATTGAGGTTATCGTTCGACAAATGCTGCGCAAGGTTGAGATCACGGATCCCGGCGAGACAACGTTGTTGTCTGGTGATCAGGTTGAAATCACCCACGTTCTGGAAGCGAACGAGAAAGCGAATGCGGCCGACAAAGAGCCGGCCCGATTCGACCGCTTGCTGCTGGGTATTACCAAGGCATCGCTGGCGACCGAATCGTTTATCTCTGCGGCTTCTTTCCAGGAGACAACCCGGGTACTGACCGAGGGTGCGGTTACCGGTAAGCGTGATTATTTGCGCGGCCTGAAAGAAAACGTGGTAGTTGGTCGACTGATTCCGGCGGGTACCGGTCTGGCTTACCACAGTGAGCGGCGTCGCCGTCGTGAACTGGAAGGTCAGAGCGTGACAGCGGCAGACGTTGAAGAGGCTCTGAGCGCAGAACTCAATCGCGAAAGCTGATTGAGCGCGCGCCACTCTTGGGGTAGTTACTTATTTCGGGGGTGGTTAAAAAGAGTACAGTCATCTTGACTGAGTCGGGGCGTGGGCTTAAACTTGCGTCCCTTAAATTTTACCCCCTGTATTGGGGGTAAGTTTCATTGGTATGGTTTTTGGAGTTTGCTTACATGGCAACGATTAATCAGTTGGTGCGTAAGCCTCGTAAACGCAAGGCAGCCAAGAGCGATGTTCCTGCTCTTCAGGCTTGTCCTCAGCGCCGTGGTGTGTGCACTCGTGTGTATACCACAACGCCGAAGAAGCCGAACTCAGCACTGCGTAAAGTGTGCCGTGTTCGTCTGACCAACGGCTTCGAGGTTTCGTCATATATTGGTGGTGAAGGTCACAACCTTCAAGAGCACAGTGTTGTGTTGATCCGTGGTGGTCGAGTAAAAGACCTTCCGGGTGTTCGCTATCACACTGTTCGCGGTACGTTGGACACCCAAGGTGTTCAGAACCGTAAGCAGGGTCGCTCCAAGTACGGTGCAAAACGACCCAAGTCCTGATATCCCTCGCGGATGTCTTTTATCGTTGCTTGTCAGAACGGTGAGAGTAAGGCTGAGTAGTATTTGCTATCTCAGGGGTTCCTGAAGACCTTTTAAATATAAGGGCTTATCGATGCCTAGAAGAAGAGTTGCAGCAAAGCGGGAAATCATTCCCGATCCTAAATTCGGCAGTGCACGTCTTGCCAAGTTCATCAATCACGTGATGGAAAACGGCAAGAAATCCACTGCAGAGCGCATTGTTTACGGCGCTCTCGACATCGTTGCCGAGAAATCAAAAGAAGAGCCGATCGAAATGTTCGAGAAGGCCCTGGAGAACATCCAGCCGATGGTCGAGGTTAAGTCCCGTCGTGTGGGTGGTGCTACTTACCAGGTACCTGTAGAAGTGCGGCCTTCCCGTCAGAACGCGCTGGCTATGCGCTGGCTCGTTGAATTTTCACGGAAGCGTGGCGAAAAATCCATGGCTCAGCGTCTGGCTGGCGAAATTCTTGATGCGGCGGACAGCAAAGGTTCGGCAGTGAAGAAGCGCGAAGACGTACATCGCATGGCAGAAGCCAACAAGGCGTTCTCCCACTTCCGTTTCTAACAAGCCGAGGTTTATATCGTGGCACGCAAGACTCCTATCAAACGTTACAGAAACATTGGTATCTGTGCGCACGTGGATGCGGGCAAGACCACTACAACCGAGCGTATTCTCTACTACACCGGTCGTAGTCACAAAATGGGTGAAACCCATGATGGCGCCTCCACTACAGACTGGATGGAACAAGAGCAGGAGCGTGGTATCACTATCACGTCTGCCGCTGTTACCACGTTCTGGTCGGGTATGGACAAACAGTATCCCGAGCACCGTATCAACATTATCGATACCCCAGGACACGTTGACTTCACCATCGAAGTAGAGCGCTCTTTGCGCGTACTCGATGGTGCGGTCGTGGTGTTCTGTGCATCTTCCGGTGTTGAGCCGCAGTCAGAGACTGTTTGGCGTCAGGCCAACAAGTATGAAGTTCCTCGCATGGTGTTCGTCAACAAGATGGACCGTGCTGGCGCTAACTTCATGCGTGTTGTTGAGCAGATTCGTAAGCGTCTGGGCGCGATTGCTGTGCCTATCCAGTTGCCAATTGGTGCTGAAGACGAATTCGAGGGCATTGTTGACCTGCTCCGCATGAAGTCGATCTACTGGAACGAAGCTGATCAGGGCATGACTTACGAGATGAGAGATATCCCGGAGTCCATGCTTGAAGAAGCCCAGAAAGCTCGTGAATACATGGCTGAGGCTGCAGCGGAAGCCAACGAAGAGTACATGGAGAAATACTTGGAAGGCGAAGAGCTGACGCTTGAAGAAATCAAGCACGGCCTGCGCGCCCGGACCATCTCCAACGAAATCGTTCTGGCCACTTGCGGTTCTGCGTTTAAGAACAAGGGCGTTCAGGCGGTTCTGGATGATGTCATCGAATTCCTGCCGGCCCCTGACGAAGTCAAGGCGATCCGTGGTGAAGTCGACGACGAAGGCACTGAAGAGACTCGTCCGGTTGATGACGAAGCTCCGTTTGCTGCTTTGGCGTTCAAGATTGCCACTGACCCGTTCGTGGGTACGCTGACCTTCTTCCGCGTCTACTCCGGTCGACTTGAGTCCGGTAATGCGGTCTTTAACTCTGTGAAGGGTAAAAAAGAGCGTGTTGGCCGGATGGTGCAGATGCACGCCAACGACCGTGAAGAGATCAAAGAAGTGCTGGCCGGCGATATTGCGGCTGCTATCGGGCTGAAAAACGTCACCACTGGTGACACGCTGTGTGATGAGAACCACAAGATTGTTCTCGAGCGCATGGAATTCCCGGAGCCGGTTATTTCGGTTGCGGTAGAGCCCAAGTCCAAAGCGGACCAGGAAAAAATGGGTGTTGCACTGGGCAAGTTGGCTCAGGAAGATCCGTCGTTCCGTGTTCGTACTGATGAAGAGTCTGGTCAGACCATCATCTCCGGTATGGGTGAGCTTCACCTGGACATCCTCGTGGACCGTATGCGTCGCGAGTTCAAGGTTGAAGCCAACATTGGTAAGCCTCAGGTAGCTTATCGTGAGTGCATCCGCAAGCCGGTCGATGTTGAAGGCAAGTTTGTTCGTCAGTCTGGTGGTCGTGGTCAGTATGGTCACGTTAAGGTCAAGCTTGAGCCGCTGCCGCTGGATGATGAAGATGGCGAGAACTTCATTTTTGTGAACGAGATCGTTGGCGGTACTGTTCCCAAGGAATACATTCCTGCGGTACAGCAAGGCATTGCTGAGCAGATGCAGAATGGTTGTATTGCTGGCTATCCGTTGTTGCGCATCAAGGCAACCTTGTACGACGGGTCGTACCACGACGTTGACTCCAACGAGATGGCCTTCAAGATTGCCGGCTCCATGGCGATGAAGAAGGGTGCACTTGAAGCAAATCCGGCCCTTCTTGAGCCGATGATGAAGGTAGAGGTAGTTACCCCTGAAGATTACATGGGTGACGTTGTTGGCGACCTGAACCGTCGTCGCGGCCTCGTGCAGGGTATGGAAGATGTGCCTGCGGGCAAGACCATTCGTGCAGAAGTGCCGTTGTCAGAGATGTTCGGTTATGCCACCGACCTGCGCTCTGCAACACAGGGTCGGGCGTCTTATGCGATGGAGTTCTCTCGCTATATGGAAGCTCCTTCGAACATTGCCGAAGCGATCATTAAAAAGGGTTGATCCCCAGGACTTAAGAAACAGGAAGAGGTGTAACCGTGTCTAAAGCAAAATTTGAACGTAAAAAGCCGCACTTGAACGTGGGTACCATTGGTCACGTTGACCATGGTAAGACCACTCTGACCGCTGCTCTGACCCGTGTGTGTCACGAAGTATGGGGTACGGGTGAGCTGCGTGCGTTCGACCAGATCGATAACGCACCGGAAGAGCGTGCGCGTGGTATCACCATTGCGACCTCCCACGTTGAGTACGATTCACCGACTCGTCACTACGCCCATGTAGACTGCCCGGGCCACGCCGATTATGTGAAAAACATGATCACTGGTGCGGCTCAAATGGACGGCGCTATTCTGGTTTGTTCCGCAGCTGACGGCCCCATGCCGCAGACTCGCGAGCACATCCTGCTGTCTCGTCAGGTAGGTGTTCCTTTCATCGTTGTGTTCCTGAACAAAGCGGACATGGTCGATGATGAAGAGCTGCTTGAGCTGGTTGAGATGGAAGTTCGTGAGCTGCTGGATATGTACGACTTCCCGGGCGACGACACTCCGATCATCATCGGCTCTGCGCTGATGGCGCTGGAAGGCAAAGACGATAACGAAATGGGTACTACCGCTGTCAAGAAGCTGGTAGAAGCCCTGGACGACTATATCCCTGAGCCTGAGCGTGCCATTGATCAGCCGTTCCTGATGCCGATCGAAGACGTGTTCTCTATCTCTGGTCGCGGTACGGTTGTGACTGGTCGTGTAGAGCGTGGTCTTGTCAAAGTTGGTGAGGAAGTGGAAATCGTCGGTATCAAAGATACCGTGAAGACCGTTTGTACCGGCGTTGAGATGTTCCGCAAGCTGCTGGACGAAGGTCGTGCCGGTGAGAACGTGGGTGTTCTGCTGCGTGGTACCAAGCGTGACGACGTTGAGCGTGGTCAGGTGTTGTGTAAGCCGGGCACCATTAAGCCGCACACCAAGTTTGAGTGTGAAGTGTACGTGCTGTCCAAAGAAGAAGGTGGTCGTCATACGCCGTTCTTCAAGGGCTATCGTCCACAGTTTTACTTCCGTACCACCGACGTAACCGGTTCTTGCGAACTGCCGGAAGGTGTGGAAATGGTTATGCCGGGTGACAACGTCAAAATGACGGTTACCCTGATCAACCCGATCGCCATGGAAGATGGTCTGCGCTTCGCGATTCGCGAAGGTGGCCGTACCGTTGGTGCCGGCGTGGTCGCCAAGATCATCGAGTAA
>NZ_PXNN01000006.1 GCF_003007685.1 Marinobacter halophilus | reverse complement strand
ATCCATCACCGCCATCAGGCGTTCCGATCTGCCGTTGTCTGGTGCCTGCCCGGCAGCGGCTTGGAAGAGATCCTCTTGAACCCCCGCTTCTTCCACCATTTCGCCCAGCATGACGCCGGCCTTGGCGTAATCAAACCCTTCGCGATACATCGGTCGGAGCAGATTCAGGGCCTGCTGCACAATAACCCGGGAGTCCTGGGTGGGCTGGATGAGCTTCACACTGCCACTGCGTGAGTACTGCGGTGCTGTGGCTTTGAACGCGTTGGTTCGGATGAACACCATCAGCTCTCCGGCATACTGCTGGCCTCCCCGAAGTTTCTCGGTCGCACGTGTCGCAAAGTGCGCAACGGCTTCCTCCAGGTCGCTCAGTTTCTGCAGGGGCTGACCAAACGATCGGGAGCACATGATTTGCTTCTTTGGGGCCGGTACATCCTCCCACGGCACACAGGGCACACCATTGAGCTCCCGGGCGGTGCGTTCCAAGACGACAGAGAACTGTTTTCTGAGGGTCGCCAGATGGGTATCCGCTAACTGTAACGCCGTGACAATGCCCATGGCCTGAAGCCTGGCACTGAGTTTTCGCCCGACGCCCCAAACCTCCTCAACCGGCACCCGAGCCATCAGTCGCCGTTGCCGGGCGGGGTCTGTGAGGTCTACCACACCACCGGTGGCCGGATACTTCTTCGCAGCATAGTTAGCCAACTTGGCCAGTGTTCGCGTGGGGGCAATGCCCACACAGACGGGCAAGCCGACGTTCTGATGCACGGTGTTCCTGACCTCTCGGCCAAAGTCCTCGAAGGACACTACCCGGTCAATGCCGGTGAGGTCCAGAAAGGCTTCGTCAATCGAGTACACGTCCACCCGTGGGGCCATGGCTTCGAGTGTGGTCATAACCCGTCGGCTCATGTCGCCATAGAGGGTGTAGTTGGAGGAGAACACCTGGATGCCGTACCGGCGAATTTCCGTTTTGATGTGATGGACCGGCACGCCCATCTTGATCCCCAGTGCCTTGGCTTCTTTCGAGCGGGCGACCACGCAGCCGTCGTTGTTGGATAACACGACCACAGGCGTATTGCGCAGATCCGGACGGAACAGCTTCTCGCAGGAGGCGTAGAAATTATTGCAGTCCACCAGCGCGAATACGGCCTGATCCCGGCCAACCGATCTCATCCCTACCCTCCCCGCTTCATTGACCGGATGACGTTGGTCACCACCCCAAACACTTCCATCACCATGTCACCCTCAACCGTAATGGGCTCGTAGGCGGGATTGCGCGGAAGGAGGCGCACCGGTGGTGGAGTCAGGTGCAATTGCTTCACCGTCATCTCGCTTTCCAGGCTAGCGATGATTGTGTCGCCGTGCCCGGCCCTCAGTGACCGGTCCACCACCAGAACATCGCCGGGATAGATGCCCGCCTCAGTCATGGACTCACCCTGAACCCTAACGAAGAAGGTGGCAGCAGGATGCTGAATACACAGCTCGTTCAGATCAATGGTCTTCTCAATGTAGTCTTCCGCCGGCGATGGGAAGCCAGCCGAGACCCGCTCCAGAAACATCGGGATGTTCAGGCGTGAGACGGATTCGTAGTCACCAAGCAGAATGCAGGACATGCTTTACACCGGATACTGGTTGAATATACAGTATTTTGGCGAGACAATATCAGCGGGTCAACCCATCATTGGGCACAACGCCCTATACTCGGAATAGTGCCGCTGCCAGGACGGCGGGAGGAGTCTGTATGAAAAGCGTAATACTGATGTTTGTAGGCGGCTTATTGGGCAGCCTAATCGGGCCGGTAGTGGCACTGGTGGGTGTGGCAGCCGGTTACGTGGTTGGACTCGCCCCGACGCATTCGGTTGTCCTGAAGCCGAGTGAGGAACACTCGCACTGTCGTTAGCTTCCGCCAGCTATCTGTTGCCGGCAACGACAGAGATGCCTTGAGCACCAAATCCATATTGCCTAGAATGGCGCTCTTTTCATTTAATGCAGGTCACTAGCATGAACGATACTAAATCGCTGCCAGCCTTACCGGATCGACTTTCAAGAAACCCCAATAGCCCGCACCACGTAGCAGAAGTTTTCGAGCACGACATTGGTATTCTGCTCAATGGCAAAGAGCGCACCAATGTAGAGGAATACTGCATCAGTGAAGGTTGGATAAAAATCGCCTCGCCCAAAGCGCTGGATCGTCGCGGACAGCCGCTTCTGATGACTCTGAAAGGAAAGGTTCAAGCCTACTACGATTAAACAACAAGATGTGTTTCATCGCCTGATCGAGGCCTTTTGGGTTTATCTGGATATTTTTTGCATGAGAAACCCAGCCAAATTCAGGCGAGTTAGTCTATTGAAATTCAAGGGTAAAAATGGAGGCGCGGGTCGGAATCGAACCGGCGTACACGGAGTTGCAGTCCGCTGCATAACCACTCTGCCACCGCGCCGGGTAAGCCTTGATCTGGCTTTTGCTCTCAGGAGGCGTTGAGAGACTTGGAAATGGAGCGGGAAACGAGACTCGAACTCGCGACCCCAACCTTGGCAAGGTTGTGCTCTACCAACTGAGCTATTCCCGCTCTTCGTTCAGAGGCGTTGCCTCGTCAACGGATGCGTATTCTACGGATTCCGCCCGAGGCGTCAACACCTTTTTTTCAAGTTTCTGTTTTCACGGCAATTGTGCACAAAATTTAGCCAACATTTACCTTTCACATTTTGACTCGCGAGTCTTTCTCGCCAAAAATCCGCAAGGTACTTTTTAACCATTCAGATGCAAAGCCATCGCGTTTCTGCGCAACGTTCATCATGCTAGAATCCCCCTTACTCAACGGGGTGCCCTGAAAAGGGCTGAGACCATACCCGCGGAACCTGATCCGGCCAGAGGCGCCATAAAGAGCCTCAGATACCGGCGTAGGGATTGAGTCACCACAGTTCAGTGGTCCCCGCGGCGTCGTCAGCCCCACCACTGATCAAGGTGCTGCCCATGCTGTTCCGATACCTGTGTCTTTGGCTGCTATCCGCTGTTCCGTTGGTAGCTGCCGCAGAACAACAGCCAACCCTCAACGTTTACACACACCCTTCGTTTGCTGCTGAATGGGGCCCTGGCCCTGCCATTAAAGTGGCGTTTGAACTGGAGTGTGGTTGCACCCTCAATTTTACGGTGATGGAAAGCGCCGGCGACATCCTGCAACGGTTGCGGCTGGAGGGGCAATCCACCCGCGCAGATGTGGTTCTGGGACTGGACACCGCCACCATGGAAACCGCTCGCCAAACCGGGTTGCTCGGTAAGCACCTGCGCCGACTCGACAATCTGGCCCTGCCTATCAACTGGGATGACGAGCACTTTGTGCCCTTTGACTGGGGGTACTTTGCATTTGTGTACGATACCGAGCAACTTGCCGAGCCACCCGCCAGCCTGGATGCGTTGATCAACGCCCCCGATGATCTGAAGATCATCATTCAGGATCCGCGTACCAGCACCCCGGGCCTCGGCTTGTTGCTATGGATGCATTCCGTATACGGCGACGAGGCATCGGTAAAATGGCAACAGCTGAAAGGCAAGATCCTGGCAACTACCCAGAGCTGGAGTGACGGCTACTTTTCACTATTTATGAATGGTGAGGCACCGATGATTCTCTCCTACTCCACTTCGCCGGCGTATCACATGGCGATTGATAACACAGACCGGTATCAGGCTGCTGAATTTGCTGAGGGTCATTATCTTCAGGTGGAAGTTGCCGCACTGGTGGCGTCGTCACAGCAGCAAGCGCTGGCTCGTGAGTTTCTCGACTTCATGCTGACCCCCAACTTCCAGCGACACATTCCCTTGAAGAACGTCATGTACCCGGCCATTGACCTGGGCGACGAACTGCCAGATATCTTCGAGCGGTTGATCAAACCGTCGCAAACGTTATTTATGGCGCCTGTCGATGTAGCCAGAGACCGCCGGCAACTGGTAAATGACTGGCTCGATGCCATGATTCGCTGAGCAATGATCAATCGCCCTTCGAACGCCCCACTCAGCCATCCCTATTGGCAATTGGTGCCTGGCATCGTGCTGGGCACTGGCCTGATCGGGTTGGTTTTGCTGGGTCTGGGTAGTTTGCTGGTCACCGCCGGCCATCTTGATTTCAGCGTTGTCTGGAGCAGCCGTTATCTCCGGGGGGTGGTTACTTTTACCCTTTGGCAGGCAGTGTTGTCCGTTTTGTTAAGCCTGCTGGTGGCGGTGCCGGTCGCTCTTGCGCTTGCCCGTTTTCACGACTTCACCGGTCGGGCGCTGCTGCTGAGGTTGATGGAACTGAGCCTGGTTTTACCAACCATTGTCGCGGTGTCTGGAATCATCGGTGTGTATGGCCGGCAAGGCTGGCTGACCACCATGGTCAGTGAGTGGTTTCCCCACCACGGCTGGAATCTGTATGGGGTGAACGGCATCCTGCTCGCCCATGTGTTTTTTAACGCGCCGCTGGCTGCCAGAATCCTGTTGCAGACCCTGGAAGCCGTCCCCGCGCCCCGCCTGAGAATCGCATCCCAGCTTGGACTGCGTGGCTGGTGGTTATGGCGCACTGTGCACTGGCCGGCTATGCGGCCGATTCTGCCCGGGTTAGCGGCCCTGGTGTTCACTCTGTGTTTCACCAGTTTCGCCATCATCATGACCCTGGGCGGCGGGCCCGCCACCACCACTCTGGAGGTCGCCATCTACCAGGCGCTCCGGTTTGAGTTCGATTTTGCTCAGGCAGCTTTGTTGGCGGTTATTCAATTGGTAATCTGTGGCAGTTTGTGGTGGTTGGCGTTCCAAAAACAGATGCCGACGTCGCTTATGCCTGGCCGACGGTTTAGCAACCCGATTACCCTGCGCTATTCTGTATCGCAACGTTGCCTGGGTGCGGTTCTGCTTTGGGTATTCTTTGTTTTTCTGACCCTTCCGCTATTCGCCATTATCCTGCGAGGTGCACCAGCACTGGTTCCGCTCAATGGAATACCGGCGCTCTATTTCCAGCTTTTGCCGGCGACAGGCCGAAGCCTGCTAATTGCCATTCCTGCCGGGTTGGGCGCCGTGCTTGGCGCCCTGTTAACGCTGGCTGCCACTCACAAATCCAGCGGCAAAATGCTATCGGCCATCCCGGTCACCGCCGGCTACCTGCCGCTGGTGGTGCCCCCCCTGGTACTGGGTACCGGATTATTTCTGCTGCTCCGCCCGGGGCTTGGCAATACTGCCCAAGGCTGGGCACTGGTGTCTTTTATCAATGGATTGATGGCGCTGCCGTTTGTGATTCAGGTGTTGCGGGGACCACTGGCCGAGCTGGATGACAACAGCCGGCGCCTGGCCGATCAACTCGGCGTATTGGGCTGGTATCGCTGGCGCTGGCTGTATTGGCCGCGGATGCGCCGGCCAATCGCCCTGGGCCTGGCCTATGGCACGGCATTATCGATGGGCGATTTTGGCGTTATCGCGCTGTTCGGTAGCCCGGGCCAGCCCACCTTACCGGTGCTCATGTACCAACAACTGAGCAGCTACCGCGTGGCAGACGCTGCCGGCACCGGCCTGTGGTTACTGGGCCTGCTCATGCTGATTTTTGTCGTACTGTCGGCAATTAGCAGGCCAGCGATCCGCACACAACGCGTCACCGCGTCTCCGTCCGTAGTGGAACCCGAACATGCTTGAACTCGATCAGCTCAGTTTCCGATACCCGGGCCAGACCACTGGCTGGCAATTCGGTTTTTCTGTCGCCCCCGGGCATTGCGTCGCCGTGCATGGGGCCAGTGGCACCGGAAAGTCGACCGTGTTGAACCTGATTGCCGGGTTTCTTGAGCCGGATTCCGGGGCTATTCGCCTGGCCGGCCAGGCCATCCAGAATCTGTCCCCTTGGGAGCGACCAGTATCCAGCGTATTCCAGGAGCACAACCTGTTTGAGCATCTGGATGTTGCCACCAACATTGGCCTTGGCCTGCATTCCGGACTGAAACTGACGTCGGATCAGAGGCAGATGATCGCACAAAGCCTCGATCGTGCTGGCCTGGCAGGCTTCGGCTACCGAATGCCAGCAGAACTGTCCGGTGGGCAACGACAACGTATTGCCCTGCTCCGCGCCATTCTGCGGCGTAAGCCGGTACTCCTGTTGGATGAACCGATGACCGGGCTGGACCCGGACGCAAAACACAACCTGAGAACCATGCTGCTCGAGGAAAAGGCACGCGGCGCCATTCTTGTCCTTGCCAGCCACGATGAAGAAGACCGAAAGGTACTGGCAGACCAGGTCTGGAATCTTTAAGCTGGTAAGGAACCTAACAGCATAGCGGACAGGGGCAAACTCGTTCTGTGGCGACCGACTCACGGCTTTCTTCCACACATTCCAGCCAGGCTCAGGGCATCGTTGAACACAACGGCGACACCCTGACTCTTTCCGGCAGCTGGACTCTGCCCTATTATTCGTCGCTCAACCAGATGGTTGGGGCTATTCATCGGAAAAAAGCCAACCTTGCAGAACTCAACCTCGACCAACTGACCTTTGTGGATACTGCGGGTGCGGCACTAATTGTTAAGTTAGCCGGCGCCGAGGTGTTGTTGTCGGCACTCGACGCGTCAACTCTGGCCGATGAACAACAACAGCTGCTCAGAACGGTCGCCGAAGCGATGGCGCAGCCGCGCTACCAGCCGACCCCGGTAAACCCGGTACTGCTCTTTCTGGCCCAGGCAGGCCAGAAAGTCACCGCCATTGCGGAATTGATGTGGATATTGGCTGGATTTATTGGCCAGACCTTGGCCACCCTGTTCTACATTTTGCCCCGGCCGAAGCGCTGGCGTTTCACGCCGTTTGTTGCGGCTGTTCATGATACGGGCCTGAACGCCCTTCCCATCGTCGCCCTGCTCACCTTTCTGGTGGGTGCCGTGGTGGCGTTTCTCGGAGCGACCGTACTCAGTGATTTTGGCGCCAGCATTTATACGGTCAACCTGGTCGCGTTCGCCTTCCTCCGGGAGTTTGGCGTGTTACTGGCGGCCATTCTCATGGCGGGCCGGACCGCCAGTTCCTTCACCGCCCAGATCGGCGCCATGAAGGTAAACGAAGAGCTCGACGCCATTCGCACCCTGGGGCTCAACCCTGTTGAACTTTTAGTGGTCCCCAGGGTGCTGGCGATGATGCTCAGCCTGCCCGTACTGACGTTCGTCGGAATGATATCCGGTATGCTTGGCGGCGCCGTCGTATGCGCGCTGGCGCTGGACATTCCACCCAGCCAGTTCATCGCCATCGTACAACGCGACATCGCCATCAACCACTTTCTGGTGGGTATCGGCAAAGCGCCGGTGTTCGCCTTTCTGATCGCTGTGATCGGTTGTCTTGAAGGCTTCAAGGTTGCCGGCAGTGCCCAATCAGTGGGCGAGCACACGACGTCCAGCGTCGTTCAGTCTATTTTCATGGTGATCCTGCTGGATTCGATTGCCGCCTTGTTTTTTATGGAAATGGGCTGGTAACTCATGACAGTAAGCCAACATCATTCAAGGCCCTCGAGCTCGCCAATCATTCAGGTACGAGGGCTATGTAACCGCTTTGGCAGCCTTGTGATCCATGATGATCTGGATCTGGATCTGTTCGCCGGCGAGATCCTGGGAGTAGTTGGTGGCTCCGGTACGGGTAAGTCGGTACTGCTGCGCAGCATCGTCGGCTTGCACACGCCATCTGCCGGCCAAATCCGAGTCTTTGATGTAGACCTGACCGAACTGTCTGGCTCTGACCGCTCCTTGTATGAGCAGCGATTTGGGGTGCTGTTTCAGGGTGGTGCCTTGTTTACCTCCCTGACTCTGGAGCAGAACATTTCCCTGCCGTTAATCGAGCATGCGGGGCTCAGCCGATCAGAGGCCGCCGAGTTGGCCCGAATGAAGCTGGCCCTTACCGGCTTGCCGCCCGAAGCCGCCCTGAAAATGCCGTCCGAATTGTCCGGCGGCATGGTCAAACGAGCCGCTCTGGCCCGGGCGCTGGCGCTGGACCCGGAGATCCTGTTTCTTGATGAGCCCACCGCAGGGCTCGACCCGATCGGCGCCGCTGCCTTTGACGAATTGATCGTCACCCTGAGCGATGCCCTCGGCCTGACCGTATTCCTTGTCACCCACGATCTGGATACTCTGTATGCCAGTTGCGACCGGGTTGCCGTGTTGTCACAGCACAAGGTTTTGGTCGCAGATACTCTGGAGCAGGTTGCCCAAACCGACGATGACTGGATACAGCAATATTTTCACGGCCCCCGCGGCCGCGCTGCTATTGCCGCCCAGAATCGGCTAACCGAACAGGAGCCCAATTAATGGAGCCGAAGGCCCATCACGTTATTATCGGACTGTTCACGCTGGTGGCTGTGGCCGCGGCTTTGCTGTTTGCATTGTGGCTGGGCAAATCTTCCACCGACCGGGAGTGGGCTTATTACCAGATTGGTTTTGATCACCCGGTGGGTGGTCTTGCCCGCGGCAATCCCGTGCTTTACAGCGGCGTGCCTGTGGGCGATGTGCTTGAACTCACGCTGGCGCCGGACAACCCCGCCCACGTTCGCGTGCTGGTAAGAGTGGACCAGGACATTCCCGTGCGGGAAAACACCCGCGCCGAACTGGTGCTGGCAAACATCACCGGCAGCATGAGCATCCAGTTCACCGGCGGCACAACGGATAGTCCGGTGCTGCAAGGCGACCGGAACGATCCGCCGTTCATCAATGCTGCTCCGTCTGCCTTGTCCAACCTGCTGAACAACGGCGAATCCATGCTTGCAAGTGCCGAGCAGCTGATGACCAGCATGAACCGGCTGTTTGCACCTGAAAACGTTGATAACGTTACCACCATTCTCGACAACACCCGACAGGCAACCGACGCCCTGCTTGCGAACCGGGACGAATTGCTGGCGCTCATGGAGCAATTTGATGCCGCAGCCATTCGCGCCGAAGAAGCGTCTATCAAAGTGTCTGAAACCTCCGATCGTGCCAGCGTGGTCCTGCGCGATGAAATATCGCCGGTACTCGAGGCTATGGGCCAGGCGCTGACCACCATCCAGCCGACGCTCAGCCGACTGGACCGACTGACCGAGGGCAACGAAAACGCATTGGATATCGGACTTCAGGGCCTTGGAGAAATCACTCCAGTACTCCGTGAAATGCGCAGCACTTTGCGCTCCTTGAATTCGTTTACCCGCAGATTGGAAGAAGACCCTCTGGGAACCCTGCGGGGTAGCCCCAAATTTCAGGAGTTTGAGCAATGATCAAACATCTGTCGCCTGTAACAGCGTTACTGGCAACTCTTACGTTGACTGCCTGCACTGTATTCCCGATCCCGGAGCCGCCAAGGATCATGGATCTGGCCGCACCCGACAGCCAACAGATCTTTGCACAGGCACAGAACGCAAGCATTCGGATTGACACGCCACTGGCGTCTGCACCTTTTGAAGGCTCACAAATACTCGTCAAGCCAACACCCTATGAATTTCAGACCATTGGCGAAATTCGTTGGCGCGACACCGCCCCGGTAATGGTTCGTGATCACCTGGTCAGGCACCTGCGCAAGAGTGAGGGCTTTCGTAACATTATTGTCGATACCAGTCCCGCCAACGCAGAGCTGGCACTCATCAGCGAACTGACTGCCTTCCACGCCATCAAGCACAATGGCAGTCTGAACATCGTAATTCAGCTGCATACCGAAATGATGAGTAACCGCCAGCGAGAGGGGTTGTGTGTCCGCAACTGGACCGTAAACGAACCCGTGGGCGATGGCCAGCTGGACAGTATCGTGCAGGGGTTCAGCAAGGCCGCGAACCGTTTGAATAATGATCTGACAACCTGGCTGTCGGACTGCCTGGACCAATATCACAAATCAAGCGGGAGCTGATTGCTTACGGCATTATGCGTTATCAAAATCCTGTCGGATTCAAGGTGGACAGCCGTAGCGGCCTCCAGTTATCGCTGACCGCCTTCCGAATCGGGAAACAGATCGCCCCAGGCAGCGCGCAGATACAGGAACATTGACCACAGGGTAAGCACCGCCGCTACGTAGAGCAAACCGATACCGACATACGCCCAGAGCTGACCCGGCGGGAACGCCAGCAGGCCGATAATGGCCACCATCTGGGCGGTGGTTTTGATTTTCCCGATGTAAGACACCGCCACACTGGCACGGCTGCCCATCTCCGCCATCCATTCACGTAACGCAGAGATGACAATCTCACGGCCGATAATGATCGTTGCCGGAATCGTCAACAGAACCGCAGCGTGCTCTTCAATCAGCACCGCCAGCGCCACCGCCACCATCAGTTTGTCCGCGACCGGGTCCAGAAAGGCACCAAAAGGCGTGCTCTGGTCCAGTTTTCGGGCCAGGTAGCCATCCAGCCAATCGGTGATCGCCGCCAGCGTAAAAATGGCGGCGCTGACCATGTAACTCCACTGCATCGGCAGGTAAAAGATGACCACGAAGATCGGGATCATCACGATACGGGACATGGTCAAAACATTTGGTAAATTCATGGGTTTCCTATTCGTCGTGCAGTGCTGCGTATATGGATTCTGCAAGTGACTTGCTGATGCCTTGCACTTTGGTCATTTCATCCACGCCGGCTTTTCGGAGCTCCTGAATGCCCCCGAAATACCGGATCAATTCCCGGCGTCGCTTGGGGCCAACCCCTTCGATACCCTCAAGGGTCGATTGCCGTCGCTTTTTGTCACGCCCGGCCCGGTGCCCGGTGATGGCAAACCGGTGCGATTCGTCCCGGATGTGCTGAATCAGGTGCAGTGCGGGCGAATCTGCTGGTACCCGGAACACGTCGCCCGTCATGGCGTCGATCAGTTGTTCCATACCCGCACGGCGCGTGACGCCTTTCGCCACCCCGATCAGCGGAATATCTGAAATGCCTAGCTCATTAAACACTTCCCGGGCAATGTTCAGCTGGCCTTTACCACCATCGATAAGCACAAGGTGGGGCCGCTTGCCCTCCCCGTTGACCAGTCGTCGGTAGCGGCGCGTTAATACCTGGCGCATGGCGGCATAGTCATCGCCGGCAGTCACACCCTCAATGTTGTATAGACGATAATCACTTTTCAGGGGGCCATTCTCGTCGAAAACCACACAAGATGCGACGGTATTTTCCCCATGGCTGTGGCTGATATCAAAACACTCCATGCGGGCCGGCGTTTCCGCCAATTCCAGCAAATCCCTGAGCGCCAGTAAACGCCGGTACACGGTTTCTTTGCTGGCGAGGTGGGTCAGCAGCGTCTGCTGGGCGTTGGTCATGGCCAGCTCCAGCCAGCGCCGTCGCTCGCCGCGCACATTGCCCCGGATTCGGGTGTCGCGATTGGCTGATTCGCTCAAAGCCTGGGCCAGCAACTCCTCGCCTTCCACTTTTACCGGCACCAGAATGTCGCGAGGAATTTCCCGCTGGGTGTCACCACCAAAATAGTACTGCCCCAGGAAAGCCGCCAGCAGTTCGCCTTCAGACTGCTCGAGAGAGAAACGGGGGAAGTAGTCCTTGGTGCCCAACACCCGGCCACCACGGACGATGATCACCACCACGCACACCACACCGGCCTCCTGTGCGATGGCAATTACGTCGGCATCGCCCCCTTCTCCATCCACCGACTGCTGCTCCTGAACATGGCGCAGGTGATTGATCTGGTCTCGATAAGCTGCGGCTTTTTCGAATTCGAGCCCTTTCGACGCCGTTTCCATCGCCTTCATCAAGTCCTGAATGATGGCCGGGTTCTTACCCTCCAAAAACATAGTGGCGTGGCGAATATCCTGCCGGTATTCCTCCGGGCTAACGTATTCCACGCACGGTGCGGTACAGCGATTGATCTGATACTGCAGACACGGGCGATTCCTGTTCCTGAAATAACTTTCATTACAGGATCTTATATGGAATATCTTTTGTAGAATGTTAAGACTTTCCTTAACCGCTCCGGAGCTGGGGAAAGGCCCGAACCAGGTACCGCCGCCCTTCTTGGTGCGGCCTCGGCGAAAGGTCAGTGACGGATAATCACTGTGGGATGACAGATAGATATAGGGGTAGGATTTATCGTCACGCAGCAGGATGTTGTATGGCGGTCGCAGTGACTTGATCAGGTTCTGTTCCAGCAGCAGTGCTTCGGTCTCGCTGCCGGTGATGGTGATTTCGATGGATTCGATTTTGCTGACCAAGGCCTCGGTTTTCGGGGCAAGGCCAGTCTTGCGGAAGTAACTGCTGACGCGTTTTTTGAGATTGCGGGCTTTACCCACATACAAAACGTTGCCGCTGTCATCGAACATACGATAGACACCGGGGCGCTCAGTCAATTGTTTCAGGAAGTTTTTACTGTCGAACTTCCCGCTCGTTTCCTGGGAATCAGACCTTGTCGGCATCCAGCAATCCAAGCCGTACTGCCATCAACGCCAACTCGACATCACTGGAAATTTCCAGCTTCTCGAAAATCCGATAGCGGTAACTGTTCACGGTTTTCGGGCTCAAGCAGAGCTTGTCAGAGATGTCCTGCACCTTCTGGCAGTCCACCACCATCATGGCAATTTGCATTTCCCGCTCAGACAGGCGCTCAAACCGGTAAAGCTCACCGTCTTCCTCCCGGTCGCCACCCAGCGTTTTCAATGCCATCTTCTGTGCAATTTCAGGGCTGATGTAACGCTGGCCAGAGTGCGCCTTACGAATAGCACGGACCATTTCCTGAATGTCAGCACCTTTGGTGATATATGCGGTCGCGCCACTCTGCATAACGCGGGCGGGGTATGGGTCGTCCGCACACGCCGTGACCACAATAACCCTGATGGAGTCATCAATCCGGAGTATTCGCCGAGTAGCTTCCAGACCGCCAATACCTGGCATACGAATGTCCATCAGGACAATGTCCGGACGTTCCTTACGCACAAATTCTATGGCTTCCTCACCCGAGGAGGCCTGCCCAAGCACTTCAATGTCGGGATCATCCACCAACATGCGGGTAATACCTGAGCGCACCAGCTCGTGGTCATCAACAACCAGTACCCTGATCAAATCTCACCTCGCATTCAGGTAGGGGGGGAAAACACGCCGATTGTAACGGTTACCGGGGCCTACGGGTAGGCAGTCAGGCCAACGACTCCGGATAGCCGTCACAAAAAACATCCGAGCCTAAGCAGGAGCGCCCAGGCTAGCGGTGTTTTCAACCGGGTCAAACCAGATCACCAGATCACCCCGGCGAACGGCGGCAAGCACACGGGCCCGCTCTGCCAGGGGATTTTCCGTATCATTCAAGCCGTGATGGCGAGTGCAGTATTCTTCGGCCAGCCCTTCAAGCTGATCTTCAGCCAGCAGGTCAAAATCCACAACAAACATTTCCTGTCGCGGATCAACCTCTGGCTCTCGTTCTGCCTCATCGTTCATAACATCTCCAATCAGTCGCTGTATGTTACGGTTTTATGAGCAGGACAAGAACCCCCGTAATTGAAGACAGTTTTTATCTTTCCGGTCAGCGCGTGCGAAATCCGGCTATCAGTTGACGCATGGATACCGATTCCTGACGCAGGTCGTCGCTGATCAAGCGAGTGCTCTCAACGTTCCCGGTCAGGGTCTCTGCGCTGATCGAAAGCGCCTCGGCCCGCTGCCCTACCCGCCCAACTTCGTCACGCTGCAGGGTGACCGATGCCCGGATATTGTCGCTGTGATGCTCCAGCTCATCAAACTGCGATTTCAATTGCACCAGGTGGGCTTTCAGAGCCAACAGATTACTTCTGTTTTGTTCGCCCGCCTCGCGCATCTCAGATAAAAGATCGTCAACACTGCCAACACCCAAAACCAGGTCCTGGACCCACTGGCGAATGTTACGAGTGGATTCCGCAGTTCTTCGGGACAAGGTGCGCACCTCATCGGCAACCACTGCAAAGCCCCGACCGTGTTCCCCTGCCCGGGCGGCCTCAATGGCCGCATTTAACGCCAGCAAATTGGTTTGCTCGGCGATGTCTGCAATCACCCCGATTACCTGTTCGATTTTGCCGGTGGATTCGTTCAAGGCGTGTATCGACGTCGAAACCCGGGAAATGACATCGACGGTACGATCAGCGGCCAGCTCGCTGCTTTGCAATCCATTTTGCACTTCACTATTGGCCGATACGGCCTGATGAACCGTTGCTGCCGACTGCTCGGTCGCCACCTCAATCCGCGAGGCCTGATCGGCGATTGCGGTCATAGAGGCTGTCACGTCAGCAGTCTGCTTCCGCGTCGCTTCCGAAGCGCTCTGAAGTGCTTCTGCACCTCCATCCAGAGCGACAGAACGCTGGTCCAGGCCGTTGGCGGCTTGTTTTATATCACCAATAAACTCTTCGAAGCGCCTGACCAACCCCTCCAACGCACCGGCAACTCCGGCAACTTCATCCCTGCCTTTCAGCACCGGTATGCGGGTAAGGTCCGAGTTTTTCTCCATAGCGACGAGTTCGCGCTCCATGCCCTGCAACCGCACAATCACGGACTGGCGCAGCCAGAGCGTGATGACGACCACCACCACGAAAAAGGCCAGTGAGCCCGCCAGCAAAATCAACTGCTGATCTGCAAGGTAGTCCAGTAGTTCATCGGCATCATTGGCAACTATATCTCTGCTGGTAGCCTGGCGCTCCTTGATTGCCGTCAACATGGGCTCCAGTGCCGGGAACAACTGAAAATCAACAACCTGCCCCACACGGTAATAGCTCTTTTCCGCGATCCCCGACTTCATGTCGCTCATTAGTGTCAACACCCGCTCATAAGACTCCGCAGTATCATCAGCCCAGGAACGCAAGCTGGCGCTCCCACGAACCCGCTGCCAACGTTCCGGTAAGGATGCACTCAGGTGGTCAAATTCGGTTTTGATTTCATCCCAGAGCAACAATTGAGCCTTCACTTTAAACGCGAGATCTTGCAGGCGACGGTGATCCTGCTCCAGATCGATCAACACCCAGGATTCATGGAGGTTTTGACGCACCAGGGTTTCAGATGCCTCCTCTGCCTTAAGGATAATTACCCATGACAGCGCTGCCAGGCCAGCCACGGCGCCAAGGGATAACAGGGCAAAAAAGAAAATTCGTGCACGAACAGTGGCCAGCATAACAACTCCAGTTGGAACTCAGATCCGGGGAGAATATGCCTTATTTATGACACTTTTGTTGCGGTCTCGGCGTCAATTTACCGACTAACCGTTTTTGCCATCTTCAAAATACGCTCGCAATTGACTATCATCGCCGCTTTTAAACGTTTGGATGCTAATGAATAACATCATCTTCCGGCTCACACTTCCGATCCTGTTCGGCTACCTGCCCCTGGGAATGGCGTTCGGTGTGCTATTTGCCACGCAACTGGATTATGCGTGGTGGATAGCCCCATTGATGGGACTGGTGATCTATGCAGGTTCCGGACAGATTCTTGCGGTCAGCTTGCTTGCCGCTCATGCCGGACTGGTGGAAGTTGCTATTGCGATGTTTGTGTTGAATGCCCGGCATTTGTTCTACGGGCTTTCCCTGCTCGGGCAATTCCGGGGTGCAGGCTGGCGCAAAGGCTATCTGATTTTTGGCCTGACCGACGAAACCTATTCGCTACTCACCAGTCGGCCCCGATCTTCAGATCGCCAGTATGAGCAAGACGTGGATTTCAGAATCACCGCGTTCAATCAGGCTTACTGGATTATCGGCTGCGCCGCCGGAGGTTTGTTGGGGGAACTGGTGGCGTTCAACAGCACCGGTATCGAGTTTGCGTTGGTGGCTTTGTTTATTGTGCTGACCATTGAACAGATCAAAGCGCTGGGCGACGGATTTCCGCTTTGGGCAGGGGCGTTTTCATCGGGCATCGCCATGTTACTGGTGCCCGCAACCCACCAACTGATAACGGCAATCACCATCGTCACTGCTGTACTGCTGCTGCATTACAGATGGCACCGGCAAAGCCCGGCAGGGGTAAACCATGGTTGAACAGTATTATCTGGCGGGGTTTATTGCCGTATCTGCCCTGGCAACGTTTGCCACTCGAGTGGTGCCCTTTCTGTTTTTCGAGCGCCACACCGAACACCCGCTGGTGCAACACATTGGGCGGTATTTGCCGGCCGCCGTGATGGCCCTGCTGGCGATTATTTTTCTGCGACGTTCAGCGAACTGGAGCGCCAGCCTGCCAGGCCTCGATGCGCTGTTACCCGGCTTGCTGGTGGTGGTGATACACCTATGGCGCCGAAATGCCCTGCTTTCTATCGCAGCGGGCACCATCGTCTACATGACCATTCAGCAAACCGGCTGGCTGCTCTGATCAGACGCCATCTTCAACATTGGCGACGAGCCTGGAATCTTCCAGGGCAGCAGTACGGTGCTTAACCACACCTTTGTACTCCGGGCTTTCAATCATCTTCAGAAAGGCGTTAACGGAGGGATACCGGACCAAAAGCACCTGATCCCAGGATTCGTCGGGAGGCGCAATCAAGGCGCCTACAGAGCGCCCTGACCAGACAACCTCAGCGCCGACAGACCGAACACACTCGGCCGCTTCTTTCATATACCGCTCGTAGGCATCGCGGCCGGAACAGGTCGCACTCTCGTCCTGATAATCGGCTCGATCACGAAATCTCAAAAGATTTAGCATAACGACGGGCTGATTTTTTGGAGTTTCCTGCAATACTCTTCTTAACTCTTCCTGAGATGGATCGGTGGTCGCCATGTGTGTCCCTGTTGATCATTGGTAAAACGAAACGGTACATCCAACCGTGTAACAAACAGTAAACCAAAAATCCTGATGATGCACCAGCTGCACGTCGTTCAGGCCACGGCACAAGGTCTTTAGCTTACTGAATTGACCTTTATCAAGCGTCATTTTGCCGGTGCCGGCATAGTGGTATGAACGCAAAAAGAGCCATCGCGAATTTGGCGCTGACTGAGAAGGAAGCAATCGTGAAAAAACTACCTGTAACGCTCGCTGCACTGGGACTCATCGCGTGCTCCGGTTTTGCATTGGCGGCACCCGAAGGAGATGCTGAACGAGGTGCCGCCTCTGCCGCTGTCTGTAGTGCCTGCCACCAGGCTGATGGTAGCGGCATGAACATTGCCGGAGGCGAATCCTGGCCCAGACTGGCGGGGCTTGACGCAAACTACATTGCAAAGCAACTTCACGACTACAAATCCGGTAGCCGCGTGAACGCCAGCATGATGCCTTTCGCCAACATGCTGAATGACCAGCAAATCGCAGACGTAGCGGCGCATTATGCCAGCCTGCCCGCAACCGAGGGCAAAGGGGGTGAAAGCGCAGACGAGGCCACCCTCAAGCGCGGCAAGCAGTTGGCCGAACGGGGCGACTGGTCTAACTACATCGTCTCTTGCAAAAGCTGCCACGGCCCCGACAATCAGGGCGCGGGTGACGCATTCCCTGGCATTGCAGGCCAACACGCCGGTTACATCAAAGCCCAGCTAACAGCCTGGAAGGCCGGCAACCGAAGAAACGATCCGCAAGATCTGATGGGGACCATAGCCCGCCGGATGAGCGACGATGATATTCACGCCGTCGCTGTTTGGCTTGCCATTCAGAACCCAACGGCCAACTAAAAGGAATCCTGCATCATGATTCGCAAATTCACATACGCGGCGTTATCCGGGACCCTTCTGTTTTCAGTTAACGCCACCGCAGTCGATGACAGAACCCAGCAGTACATCGATACTCTGGTGGAACTGGGCTATTCGGCGCCTGAGGAAAATGAGCTGGTTCACATTCCGCCCAGCATGGAAGACCTGGAGGAAGCCGAGCTGCACCCCGAGCTGAAACGGGTAATCCGTCGAGGCTATGACCTTTTCACCAATACCCAGCAATTGCGCGGCGAGAACGTGTTCAACAACATGAACTGTTCCAGCTGCCACCTCGGTGAAGGTCGCATGCCCTTCAGCGCGCCCATCTGGCCGGCTGCGGTGACGCTACCCAACTTCCGTGGAAAGAACGCCCATGTGAATAACCTGGAAGAACGAATTTCCGGCTGCTTCACATACTCCATGAACGGCATGCCCCCGGAATACGGCAGTGACAATATGCTGGCGCTGACGGCCTACCATCAATGGCTGGCGACAGGTGTACCCGTGTACCCGAAACAGCCCATTTATGGCCGCGGGTTCCCGCCACCGGAGCGCCCTGAAGAGTTGAGTTATACCCGTGGCGAGGCTGCGTTCCAGGAGAACTGCTCTGTTTGTCATGCAGATGACGGCGCAGGTCTGCGAGTTGGCGACCAGACCGTCTTTCCAGCCACCTGGGGGGATATGTCCAACAACTGGGGTGCCGGCATTGTTCGCGTTTTCACTGCCGCCGGTTTTATCAAGAACAACATGCCACTGGGCCAACCCAACAGCCTGAGTGACCAGGAAGCCTGGGACATTGCCTACTACATGAGCAGTCAGGAGCGCCCACAAGATCCCCGTTACACGGGTGATGTTAAAGAAACGCTTGAACAAACCGGCCCCACCTTTCACAAACACTCAAGGTATGGCCAAATCAGGGAAACGGACGGTCATGTACTGGGTGATCACAGCAACCTTGGCGACAAGACGTTCCTAAAGCCGGACACAGTTCGCCCCAGGACTTTTGAGTAAGCTTCCGGGGTTGAATGACGAGTCAAGGCCTCCCTGGTGGAGGCCTTTTTCGTTCGCCCCACCACCTGACAGACAGTGCATGAGCATTATGACAGCATGACGTTGGCAATTACTGGTAAGCGGCAAAGTGCAGGGCGTGTATTACCGCGCTACCACCAAACAGAAAGCCCGCGAACTCGGCCTGAGAGGCATTGTCCGGAATTTGCCCGATGGCATTGCCCACATAGTTCTGCGAACCGGGGAACCCATAGCAGTCAGCCAAACAGACCTGTGACGGCCTGCCCGGCTGTTTGAGCTATTGCGCTATCAGAATTTCAGGCGGCTACCGATCATGGCGATGTTTACATCGTCGTAATCGCCGTTATCGGCATCCAGCGCGAAGTTGTTGTAGGCAAAGAATACGTCCAGTCGCTTGACCGGTTGGTAGACGTAGGCGACGCCGTAGATTTCGACGTCGGAGCCTTCAACAGCGCCTACAGTGGCGCCACCAGCATCCACAGTCGCCGGGTTGAAGTCTTTACCTTCTGCCCGATGCACGGTGAACGAATGCTTACCGGTTCTGTAACCCCCTTTTAACATGTTGAAGTCGGAATCGCGGCCTGAGTCATTCTCAGCGTTGGAATAGACTGCCGTCAGGTTCATGCCGCTATCGTGTAACCAGGACACTGAACCTCCGACGGTGTCCAGATCCCTCTTACCCGCATCATTCTCGTCTTTGGTGGAATAGCCAATTGCTGCCGACAGCCGGCCAAGACCATCAACTTCGGTATTGTATGTTGCCGCAACCTCGGTAATATCCTGATCTTCCTTGTAACCTTGGCTCAGCGCAAACTTGACCGGACCAAAGGCAGGTGTGTCGTAGCGTAGCCGATCGTAACGGGCTTCAAAGTCCTGGCTTCTAACAGAAGTGAAAAGAGTCGGACCAATGTTTGATCCATCGACAAACCTTAGCGCACCACCCACGAGTGCCAAATCCGGAAAAGACGCAACCTTGGTGCCAGACAAGTCAGATTCAGTAACACCATCGCCTGCACCAGAGCCCTGCCCTATAGAAATCTTGCCGTAGCGGCCCGCTGCGAAAAGGTTGACGTGACGCTCGCTCCATTCGCCTTTGATACTGCGATCGTCCGGAGTGACCAGATTTGAAGGGTTGTGCTGATATTCAAACTCCACATGCGCACCCACCTTCAGATCGATGTCTTTCAGGTCAGTGCTGACACGTGCACCCACACGGCTGGAGGCGTAGTCGTTATCGACAATGTATTGCTCGGAACCTTCACCGGTATCGGCGTGCATGATCGCCATGTTGATATGGCCGTAAAAATCTACGTTCAGGCCCGGTGCTTCCGCTTCCTGGGCAAAGGCCGGCGCAGACGCCAGGCCGGCAACAGCGATGCACAGTGCGAGTTTCTGTTTTTTCATTCTGATTCTCCAGTTATGGAAGACGGGGCATTTCCGTGGCATGGAGATCAAGGTATTGGAATGGCCGGGTGCAGGTTTTGACTGATGTCATTTTGCGGGGGATGTTTGATCGGCATTAGGGGTTAATGCCTAGTGTTGAAGGGAGTATTCGGCCCTGCCGGCCTCACCCGCCCTTGCAGCCAATAAAAAACCCCAGCATTTCTGCTGGGGTTTTGCATTGGCGGAGAGAGAGGGATTCGAACCCTCGATACGCTATTAACGTATACACACTTTCCAGGCGTGCGCCTTCAGCCACTCGGCCACCTCTCCAATAAACTGTTTCAAATCAGCAAGGTCGTCGCTCATTTGAGGGCGCAGACTTTAATGGTTTTGACGGCGTTTGGCAACTGTCTTGAACGTTTTGGCCAAAATCTTTTGTCTGACGCGGAATAACAAAGCACCACGCCATGGCGTATCCTTATCGTAAGATTCATTCAAATAACGGAGCGACAAACCCATGCTGATGAAAGCCGAGCAATCCACCCTACTCCTGATCGACCTGCAGGAACGGCTCATGCCCGCCATCAGTCAGGGAGAGGAAGTGGTCGATCGCTGTACCATGCTGGCGACGGTTGCCGGATTGCTGGGCGTGCCAGTGGTTGGCACCGAGCAGTTACCGGACAAGCTTGGGCACAATGTAGAATCGGTGCGCGAGCTTTGTGATACCACCCTGGGCAAATACCATTTTGATGCCTGCCCGGACGGTTTGATCGATGAGTTGCCGGAAGGCCGCCAGCACATAGTCATCGGCGGCTGCGAAACCCACGTATGTATGCTGCAAACCGCACTCAGTCTGCTGGATGCCGGCTATAAAGTCTGGGTGGTTGCCGATGCCACCGGATCAAGAAACGATTTTGACCGGGATGTTGCTCTGGATCGTCTGCACCAGAGTGGCGCCCGGATTGTCACCGCTGAAATGGTCGCTTTCGAATGGATGGTACACTGTAAACATCCGCAGTTCCGGGACATTCAGGCACTGATCAAATAACGTCACTAACCGAGGTGTTCATGCTGAATATGGATTTTTCCCGTCAAGTTGTCGTGCGTACCGCTGAGCAAGAGTGGCTAGCCAGTCCTGCCGCCGGAGTCGAGCGCAAACCACTGGCCCGGGAAGAAGCCGAGCGCGGCCATGCCACCAGTGTGGTTCGCTATCTGCCGGGCGCCTCCTTTGCCCGGCACGAACACCCTCTGGGTGAGGAAATCCTGGTGCTTGAGGGCATTTTCTCGGATGAAACCGGGCACTACCCCGCCGGCACCTACCTTCGCAATCCGCCAGGCAGTGGCCATGCGCCGTTCAGCGATGAAGGCTGCACGCTACTGGTCAAATTACACCAGTTTGATCCCAAGGACACTGTGACGGTTCGAATCGACACAACCGCTGCCGAATGGTTGCCCGGCATGGGTGGACTTCAGGTGATGCCGCTGCATGAATTCGAACACGAGCATGTCGCACTGGTGAAGTGGCCGGCCAATGAGGTGTTTCAGCCTCACCGCCATTTCGGCGGAGAAGAAATCTTTGTTCTGAGCGGTGAGTTCTGCGACGAACACGGGCGTTACCCGAAAGGCACCTGGCTGCGCAGCCCACATCTGAGCCAGCATCACCCGTTTGTTGAGCAAGAAACGGTTATCTGGGTAAAGACCGGTCATCTGCCCTTAACGACGGCGACCTAACCAGCCAAACCGTCATAAGAACGCCGTGTAACACGAGTAACGGCACGGCAACCATGACCAGATTTGCCCAACCGAATGCTGTCAGGATCACGCCCGCGCTCAAAGCTGCCGTAGCCTGGGCACCGAACACCATCATATCGTTCAGCCCCTGAACCCGGAACCGCTCCGCTTCCCGGTAACCCTGAGGCAACAACGTGGTGCCCCCGACAAAGAGGAAGTTCCAGCCTACCCCGAGCAACAACAGAGCCCACAGGTAATGATGGAAGCTGATGCCGCTGGCGGCCAGAACTATGCAACCCAGGTAGGCCAGCAAGCCGGCCGTCATCATCAACGGAATGCCGACCACCCGGGTAAGCCAGCCGGAGATGAGAGAAGGTAGATACATGGCCATGATGTGTAACTGGATAACGCGTTTGGCGTCGTCAAAATCATGCCCGGCCATTTCCGTCATGCTCAAGGGCGTTGCCGTCATGATAAAGCTCATAACGGCATAGCCGATGGCCGCGCCACTGATCGCCGTCCACACCAGCGGGTTGGCAAGAATTTCTTTTAATGGTCGACCACCACCAGTCGCACTCTGAGAGACCCGTTCCGCCCGTCCACGGTAGCCAATGGCCAGAACCACAAAGGCAACGCTCTGGACCACCGCCAGCCCTGCCCAGCTGTACAAAAACGGAAACTGTTCCGACTTTGCGCTACCCAGCCCGGCAATTTCCGGACCCAACCAGGCCGCAACCAGGCCTCCGAGCAGAACACGTGCGGCCGCGGAACCCGCCATCTCCGCCGCCACAGACTCCATCGCGGCAAACCGGTACTGGTGTACAACCGCCAGGCCAAAACCACCCACCACCGCCGCAAGACACAGGATTGGAAATGAGGATGTCCAGGAGGCGAAAGCCCCGAGAAGGCCAGCACTGACACCCGCCAACGTACCCAGCAGCATAACCCGCTTGCGCCCTACTCGCTCCATCAGCCAGGTGGCAGGCTTGATGGCCAGTACCGTACCGACCACCACCAGCCCGACGGGCAAGGTAGCGTATTCCGGAGCAGAAGCCAGTAAACGACCCTGGATAGAGCCGATGAACACAATGAAAGGCGCGGTGCACATGGCCAGCGCCTGGGCTGCAACCAGCACCCAGACATTCAACGGCATGGGTTATTTCTTCCTGTAAATGATACCCGGGTGGCATTGAACCATTTCGTAGAGGTCTGGCAGGCCGTTCAGTGATTCCGACGCGCCCAGAATCAGGTAGCCACCGGGATTGAGAGCACCATGCAGGCGGGTCAGGATGTCTTTTTTCAGCTCAGCGGAGAAATAGATCAGCACGTTCCGGCACATGATGATGTCGAATTTGCCAAGCATGTAGCGCTCAAGCAAATTGAGTTCTTTGAATTCCACCATCGCCTTGATCTGGGGCTTGATCTGCCAACCTCCGTTGGGAGACGGCACGAAAAAGTGCTTCTGGCGCTCGGGGGAAAGGCCGCGACCAATGGCGATCATCTCGTATTCACCCCGTCGGGCAACTTCCAGAACGCTTTTGGATATGTCGGTTGCCGTGATTTTGACGTCACGCAGCTTGCCTGGCCGGGTTCGCCGGAACTCATCAACTACCATGCCGACCGAATAAGGCTCCTGGCCGGTCGAGCAGGCAGCGGACCAGATTCTGAGGGGCTGAAAGCCACTCCGCTCGCCAAACTCAGGCAAAAGTTTTTCCTGGAGAATCCGGAACGGATGATTGTCGCGAAACCACAAGGTTTCATTCGTGGTCATCGCATCAATCACCACTTCTCGCAAACCCGCACGCCCGGCGCGCTTGAGACGCTCCAGAAGTTCGCCGAGAGAGTTCAGATTGTTGTCTTCAAGAATCCTGCGTAGCCGGCTCTTTACCAGATACTGCTTGTTTTCACCCAGAAGAATGCCACACGCATCCTGCAGGAATGTCTTGAAGGCGTCGTATTCCTGTGGCGTTATATCCGCTTTCATTGGATCTCTATCATGGGTAAGTCTGTCAACCGAGGCATCATTGCTGATCAATGATTTCCATCACGCGCTCGGCAAGCTCATCGGGGCTGAATTTGGCCATGAAATCATCGGCACCGACTTTCTGAACCATCGCCCGGTTGAACACGCCGCTGAGCGAGGTATGCAGCATGACATACATGCTACTCAGAGCCGGGTCTTCTTTAATCCTGGTGACCAGGGTGTAGCCATCCATTTCCGGCATTTCCACATCAGAAATGATCAGTGACAGATGATCCGCGGCTTTCGAGCCATCCTTAGTAATCTCTTTGAGATACTGAAGCGCTTGCTTGCCATCATTCTGAGTCACCACCTCCATGCCAATCGCCGTCAGGCAACGCTCAATCTGGCGACGAGCAACCGCCGAATCATCGACAACCAGCACCGGATTATTCCCAGGCGCACGCTCAGAACTGCGTGCTTTCAACTCGTCAGTGACATCTTCCCTGAGCGGAGAAACTTCTGCAAGAACCTTTTCTACATCGATGATTTCTACCAGTTTGTCTTCAATTCTGGTAACCGCCGTAAGGTAAACATCCTTACCCGCGCCTTTGGGAGGCGGCAAGATATCTTCCCAGTTCATATTCATGATGCGATCAACACCGGCCACCAGAAAACCCTGGGTTTTGCGGTTGTACTCGGTAATGATGACAAAACTCGTCGCCAGCTGCTCGGCGGGCACACCCTGCATGCCAATGGCCATACCCAGGTCGATGATTGGAATTGTCTCGCCCCGGATGTGTGAAACGCCCCTGACCACATTCCGACTGTTGGGAATGGAGGATAGTTTCGGACACTGAAGCACTTCTTTAATCTTGAAGACATTGATGCCGAATAACTGCTGCCCCTTTAAGCGGAACAACAACAGCTCAAGCCGGTTTTGACCCACCAACTGCGTACGCTGATTAACGCTGTCCAAAACCCCTGCCATAACCGTCTACTCCTGGCATGCCGAAACCGGCACAGAATTTGCTGAATCACTGCGAAACACACTGTTTTCGCGAATCGGGACCAAAACATTGACGCCCCGAACCCTATAAAGTGTTAACGGCCCGAACTTCCGTTTCCTTAGGCGAATTCGCACTAATGTGCCTAACAGACAGCATAGGACAAAGCCGTGCAGATGCGAACCCTCTTTTTAGCGACTATTTGCCTGTTTACAACCGCGCTGAACACTGTTGCCGCAGCAACGACCTCAAGTCAGATTCGTGACGCCGCTGCTGGCTTTATTGAAGCCTGGGCCGAACAGCAGGCGCTACAGAACCTGGATGTCAGGTTTACCGTTGGCAACATCGATAGCCGGTTGACCCTGGCGGCATGTAATAGCCCTCTTGAAACCACCTTCACCACTGACCCACTGAGCACCACGTCACCGTCGGTGCTGGTATCCTGCTCAGGCGAGCGGCCCTGGCGCATGTATGTCACAAGCTCTGTCGAAGTGCACGGCCCGGCGCTGGTCGCAGCCCGGCCTCTTGCCCGGGGAGAGCGCCTAACCGCCACCGTCCTGCAGGAAAGACAGATACAGATCAATGCCAGCAGGCGCGGCATTCTGACGGACCCGGAGCAGATATCCGGCATGTTGGTGCGCCGACCGGTCAACGCGGGCTCACCCATCACGCCCGACCTGCTCGAGGCCCCCAATGCAATTGAACGGGGCGATCATGTTATCATTATGGCAAAATCAACGGTGTTTTCCGTCAGTTCACGAGGTAAAGCCCTTGCCAGCGCCAGCGTTGGCGAGCAGGTATTGGTTGAAAATCTTCGATCTTCGCGCACCGTCAGGGCAACGGTAACTGCACCCGGTCGGGTTGAAATCCCGATGTAGCGGCAAACTTTCACCGACCGGCAAAATATTTCCTAGTTTCTCTAAAGGTTGGCGATACGCTGCCGATAGAACGATATAAACCCGAATCTGCCACTGTCACTTCAGTGGCCACAGGCAAGCAGGTAATCTTATGTCAGTTGACTTAAATGGAATTGGCCCAGGCCAGGTCAACACCACCAGAACGACCGCTGATAAATCATCCGGCAGTCAGAGCACACCATCACCAGCCGCCGATCAGGCCAAGGCACAGAGCCCAGCGGCCCGCGGTGAGAATGTCAGCCTCAGCAATCAAGCCAAAAATCTGAAACAGCTGGAGCAGAAGCTGGGTGATTACCCGGAGATGGACGATGACCGCATCGCGCAAATCCGTTCAGCTCTGGAAGATGGCAGCTACAAGATTGATGCAGAGAAACTGGCCCAGAAAATGCTTGAGATGGATAAAAGCATTTTTGGGTGAGTAAATTATGGCTGCCATCGATGAACTGAAGACCCTCCTCTCAACAGATATCCGCCAGCTGGAAACCCTGGCGGGTGTGCTTTCTCAGGAAAAAGAAGTTCTGTCCTCGTCGGATATCAAACCGCTGCAAGGCATTACCACTGAGAAAAACGCCATTCTGGGCGAAATCCGCGAACGCGCCAAACAGAAAATTCGGCTGCTGGTCAGCATCGGCTATCGTCCGGATGCCGGAGAGCCTTCACGATTTATCCGTGCCAGTGGCGAGGAAGATCTGTATCAATTGTGGAAAGCAGCGGAACAAAAACTACGCACCTGCCAGGGTCTGAACCAGAACAACGGTCGGGTGGTCGGGCATCTGCAAAAGCGCCTCAACAGGTTGACCGACATATTCCGTGGCGCCTCTGCCCAGCAAAAACTTTACGGTGCCAAAGGCGAACAGACTGGCGTTGCCAACCGAACCATTCTTGCCAGCGCCTGACAAGCCAGACACCAACAAAAACGCCCGGATCTGTTCCGGGCGTTTTTGTTGGTGTAACCGTTGTGTTACCGGGTATGAATAGTCATCTGCGAATCCGGGTGGAAACGGATATTATGCAGGCTGACGTTTCCCAATGCCGGGCTTTGATCGCCGCTGACCCGAATGTTGTCCATACGGATTTCTTCGATTCTTTCAGGAAAGGCAAGCCGCAGTGCGCCATCCTCATGAATTGAATACCGGGGCTCTCCCTCCCGGTAATAGACGCCAGAGATGGTCAGATCTGAATCCAGGAAGCTGAGCACAGGCACGAAGATATTTGCCGCCAGCTTGATACCTTCTACAGCATCCAGGCCAGCAACCTCCAAATCGGTAACATCGCCCTGGTTGGCAATATCCGGCATGGTCGCAACAGAGTCGATTCGGGCCAACAATCCCACATTGCTCCGGGCCACCACGTCCGCCATCTCATGCTCTGACATCGGGGCAAAACCGCCTTTCTCGTAGAGCTCACCCGCTTCAATGGGCATATTGGCAGCGTTGGTGTTGGTCGACGCCAGTGAAACCAGCGGCTGGAAAGGCAGAGTAACCATGGTCACGAGGGCGGCCGCATTGCGGTAGCGGGCTTGGTGCTTGAGTACACGGTGCAGTTCTTTTTCAGACACCCAGCCAGATGCAACCAGCACTTCACCCAGCCGCTGGCCGGACTGCCGCTGCGCCAGCAAGGCCTCATCGAGCTGCCCTTCAGACAGATACCCGCGATTGATCAACAGCCGGCCAAGCCGGGACTTTTCTTCAAACCCCTTACGGATTCTCACTAGACTACTCCTGCGTTCACAGTGATCACCGTACAACCCGGCCCGGTATCGTTAGATTGCTTCAAGAGTAGCTCACTACTCTCGTGCATGCTGTTCCGATTACCCTCATTGCGGTAAGGATCTGTTAAGATCTTCGACTATTTTGTTTTAACCGGATTATCTCAGGATTCCTAACGACAACTGACATTGTGAGCGCTTCTGAAATGACAAATTCCGTAAAATTCTCGTCAACTGTGATGCCTGTCCTGTTTGCCATCATGTTCGCCCTACTGGTGCCCACGACCGCCCATGCTGACGAACTGCCTAAAGTCCGATTCGTCACCTCAGAGGGTGCCTTTGAGCTGGAGCTGCGCCCGGATGTCGCGCCCAAAACCGTTGACAACTTCATTAGCTACGTTAACGACGGATTTTACGACGGCACGGTGTTTCATCGGGTTATTGCCGGGTTCATGATTCAGGGCGGCGGTTTCGATGAGAAAATGTCGCGCAAGCCCACCAAAGCACCCATCGTGAATGAGGGGGTGGCTACCCTGCCAAATCTGCGCGGCACCGTTGCCATGGCCCGCACCAACGCACCCGATTCCGCAACCTCACAGTTCTTTATCAACTTAGCGCAGAATGACTTCCTGAATGTCGGTGTTCGCGGTGCCGGTTATGCTGTTTTCGGTAAAGTCACTGACGGCATGGGCGTTGTTGATCGCATTGCCGCCGCACCAACCGGTCACAGGCAGGGCATGGCCGATGTGCCGCTCCAGCATGTGATTATTGAAAGCGTTTCTATGGTTACCTCTGAAGACTGACAGCTATGCACGAAAGGCCCCTGCCGCCGGCAATGGAACCGGCAGAACTGACCTGGCATGACGATGTACCAGAATCCGTCCGATTTGGGGATGTGTACTTCAATCGGGACAACGGATTAGCGGAATCCCGGCATGTGTTCATTGGTCCCAGCCACCTGCCGGAGCGCTTTCGGCAAGTGCCCTCACTCGGTCATTTTGTGGTCGCCGAAACTGGCTTTGGCACGGGCCTGAACTTTCTGACCACCTGGTTGGAATGGCTGGCTCAAAGACCTGCCAATGACAACGCCATACTTCATTTTGTGTCCGTTGAGCGCTACCCCCTCACCCGCACGGATCTTGAAAAGGCTCTGTCGCACTGGCCTGAACTCAATCATCAGGCCGCCGAGCTGATCGCACACTACCCGTCCCTGATTAGCGGCACGCATCGACTCATTCTTGCCGGTGGCAAGATTCGTCTGACGCTGTATTTCGGCGATGTCTTGAACGCTTGGCAAGACCTCACATTCACCGCCGACGCCTGGTTTCTGGATGGATTTTCGCCGTCACAGAATCCGGCCATGTGGCACAGTGAAACCATTAAACAGATTGCCAAACACAGTAAAACCGGCACCACGCTGACCACCTTCACGGCCGTCAGTCAGGTGCGCCGTGTCCTGGCAGATGCCGGATTCGATATGAAGATACTGGGAGGCTTTGATCATAAACGGGATATGCTGGCCGGACGGTTTACTGCAGAAATGCTTGGTGAAGCAAGCCCCTCCGTTGACCAGGTGGCCGTTATCGGTGCAGGCATTGCAGGCACTCTGCTGGCCCGTAATCTGGCTGAGCGTGGCATTTCCGTATTATTGATTGATCAAGCCGAAAAGCCCGGCTCCGCCGCCTCTGGCAACCCCCAAGGCGCGCTTTACGTGAAACTTGGTGTGGAATACAACGCACAGACAGAGCTTGCAGCCACGGCACTCAGCTTCAGCCAGCGCTATTATGGCGCCTGGCAGTCGGATTTCTGGCACCCAACCGGGCTCTTACAACTGGCCAGCAGCCCCCAGGAAGTTGATCGCCAGCGCCGCTTTTGTGAACGCAATACTTACCCCAGCGACCTGATGCGTCCGGTGGATGCCCGCCAGGCAACAGAACTCGCCGGCATTGCCATCGAACACCCCGGACTATGGTTTCCTGGCTCTGGCTGGCTGGCCCCCGCCACCGCTTGTCAGCAACTTGCCGACCATCCACTGATCGAAACTCGCTTCAATTACCAGATCGCCAGCATTCAGCCCTGCAACAGCCAGTGGAGTATCCGCAACAGCAAAGGCGAAGACCGGCAGATTGCTAAGGTCGTGATTGCAGGCGGTCATGAGGCCGCCAAACTGGTACCGGTACCGGGAGAGCTCCGATTGAAGCCGATCCGGGGCCAAACCACTCAATTACCGGCACCACGATTCAACTTACCCCGCACGGTCATTTGCGGGACAAAATACCTGAACCCCGTCAATGGCGGACATGCGACCACTGGCGCCACCTTCGACCTGAGAGACGACAACCCGACACCGACCACCATCAGCAACCAGCAAAACCTTGAAGAGGTGACCGCTATGCTGCCCGCCGTCAGTATCGACAATACGCTGGACGCAGACCAACTCGAAGGCCGTGTTGCCTTCCGCTGCACCACCCACGACTATCAACCGGTCGCCGGCCTGCTGCATGACAAAACTGGCGATCCGGTTGACGGTATCTATCTGATGACGGGACTGGGCAGCAAAGGCCTGGTATGGGCGCCGTTGCTGGCAGAATATCTGACAGACATGATTACCAATCAGCCCAGATGTTTGTCCAAGCGGCTTGCCAAGCGGCTCGAAACGGGACGTCTGTACCGGACCTAGCTTACCTTGACGTAATACACTGGACCTATAGTCTGGCTATATTCGGCCGTTACGTTTAAATAGTGAGCTCTGCTGACGATAATTGCAGTAGTCAAAGTCGAGGGGTAGTGCAATGTCCATTTTTGTCAGTGAACCGGGCCGACCTATTGGAACCCGGTTACCAGAAGCGTTCCGCAGCCGCAGGGTGGGTAACGTTACCGAGCTGACCGAATCTGGCGCTATTTCAGCGGGCCACAGCGAAGCAACCGACGCCGAGTTCCAACAGGCAGCAAACAGCGGCCGTCACCGTGCCCTTCAGGAGTATGGGGCGGCCGCTGCCGGCGAAAGAATGGAGGAGCGAATTTACCTGCCCGTCTCGGGTATCTGCTCACCGGCGCTGTATTCGGTCCCAGCCACTGCGTCTGTCGCCGATGCTATGTCCAGCATGGAGGATAACGGCATTCACCACCTGGTGATCATGGCAGAAAAAAATGTTGCAGGACTCATTGACCTTCGCTGGCTGCTGACCTGGCTGCATGAGCATGGCTCTGATGCCATGGAACAAATCCTCACCCACATCGAGTTGCCCGCCTTTCTGACCGCCTCACCGGAAACCGATGCTCATCAGCTGGCGCGACTGATGCTCGCCCACCAGCTCAATGCAGCACTGGTCATCGATGCTGACGGCAAGCCCTTCGGCATCGTCACCAGCACCGATTACCTCAAGCTCTATGCCAGCGCCGGACGACACGAAGGCTCTGTATAGCCCCGGCACCAGATCTCATTCAGTCAGAGGTTAACGACTCGCCTTCCGGACTGAATACCCGGATCTCACGGTTGCCGTTACGATCAACCAACGCAACGATTTCGTCGTCACGATAGTTTTTCAACCGGATCACCTTGAGACCACCGATTTCCAGCTGCCGGCGCCAGGTACGGTACGCCACATCGTCGTCACTGCGATTCAGGCGCGCAAGAATGCCCTGACCGGCCCCCGGCTGCACCACCTCCTCCGCGAACTCGCCATCGGTGTTGCCGGCAATCACAATATCCCCATTAAACAACATACCCTGGCTCAGCGTGACGCTGGCATTGTCGTTCAAGGCCTTGGCCATCAACGCAGTGCCAATGGCACCACTGGTGCTGTAACCAAGCGCGAAACCAGCCCGGTTATCCAGCGGGGCACGCATCAGCTCTGTGTCATCGTCGGCTTTGTCCTGGACCGAATAATCCCGGGGGGCATCACCAATCAGCCAGACACTGCCGTCACCGTAGAAGCCATGTTTGAGAATCTCGGACGAGTCTTCGCCAACCTGATACACGGTCGGCGAACCACTGGCACTGCCGGCGAAGAAAAACGGGCCAATAACCGCCGTGCCATCAACAGATACAGGAGCAGACCCGAATAATAGCGGGCTCACCCCACTGACACTGCCGCCGACGACCCTGTCGTCACCAGAGGAGCCGACCTGGCGAGACCAGACAAGGGTCGGCACCAATGATTCGCCGTCCGGCAGGCTGTCGATCCGCGCGAGAAAGGCATCGACACCACCAACAGCAGTCTCGCCTATCCAGGTGCCATTGGTTTCGCCGGCGACCACCACATACCCGCTACCGGCATTGAGTCCGACCCAGCGCACCCTGTCATCACCAGATGTGCCAATCCGATGCAGTTCGTCCCAGCGCAGCTGGTATTCATCGCCAGTCTGCAGGCGATAGAGCCCTGTTACTACATTATTGGTGCTGCCGGAAACATCGCCAGCCCCGATAGCCTCATTGGTCGAAAAGGCCACGGCCATTTCGTACCGAGTGACCCGGGTAGTGCCCTCGGCCACCCGACGTTCTGCCACATCAACAAAGACATCAGGCTGCGCTGCAGTGGCGAGCGTGGCGACAGCAACCGTATTGCCCACTGGATCGCCGGCCTGATCATAGACCCGCACCTGAACTTGATTGCCCTCATAACCGGCCACAAATAAACGGCCACCATGGCCCACCGTGAAATCGGTCGGTACAAATCCGTCTATCCAGCCCAGATGCTTAAACAAGCGATTAAAGCTCAACCGAAGCAAGTTATCACTTGCACCCCGCGCAAACCCCTCACGGCCAGCCTGATACACATTATCAACCGCCAGTTGCGCAAAGCGGTCGTTAAGATCATCCGGTGCGGTATAGCCGTCGTCGACACGAATATCAAAGAGCACCTCATCCCGGCCCAACGGGAATTCCAGGGTAGCGTTCACCACGCCCTCCTGCTCAATGGCAAACTCGGTGCCCAACCGAGCCGTTGAGCCTTGCGCCTGAGTCAGGCGGACGCTGACCGGCACCTCGCGGTCTCCCGACAAAATAGCCCGATAGCTGCCGCTATTACCGATGTTCAGGGTATCCCTGGGCCCGCCATTCATCGTTTCAATGGACACCACCGGTTCGTTGTCCTGAATGGTCAGGTTAGTACGTACCTCGGTGTTGGAGGCACCCAAAGAGGCAATGCCGGTGCGGATTTCAGTCAGATAGAGTTGCGCAAGTTCGGAAGGCTCAGGAATTTTGTCATCAATGATTTCCAGGGGGATATAACACTCGGTGATACCCGGTTCGAGGGTGATGACTCCATGGTCATACACCCCCTGATCATTTTGGAATAATGTGATGTAGTCGAGCTTGTCGCCGTCCTCGTCCGTGGGAAACGCGGAGCCACTGCCACGGGCTACGATGTCGTTACCGATAATGGCCCGGCCCAGGTTATTGCTGCTGTATTCGCAGCTCTGGTGCGGCGGCGTTTGTTCGTCATCACAGGCATTTGCATCAAATTCGGAGCGTAATTCGAAGGCAACGGCGACGCGGGTGACGGAGGGCTGATCAAGCAGCACTTTGACAAACACCCGATTGGTTGCAGATGTCACCGATTTGGAGGTATTCGATGAGCCGTCAGATTCATACAGATCAATGTTGTAGTCGTGCTCACCCAATGTTTCCAAATCAGGTAAAGCGCATCGCTCACGAGAACTGTCTGACACCTCCGGACTTTGACCCTCGGCAAACATCGGGGCCTCCAGCGACAACACATTGCGCTTTACCTCGATATCAAAGGGCTGAAAGCCGGACATGCGGCCATCGGTGGAGACAATATCAATGTTCTCGGTTTTGCCGAGATCGGCCTCGCCGCGCGCACCACCAGAAAACCCTGGCACGCCGCGCATGATCACACCCTGGCGGGCTTTGTTGCTGGTGTCCTCCAGTGCCAACCAGGATGGCGCATTGGTCAGGGCGTAGTCCAGAATGCTCTCGCCACCATAAGCGCCCCAGTTGTAGTAATACTCAACACCCAGATAAGCCGTGGTCGGGGGAGCGCCAAGCAAGGTTGGCTGGTCGGGATCTTTTTCGGTCTTGCAGCCGGTCGCCGCCAACGCAATCAGGGACAGGCCTATGAGACGGCACGTAAAGGGGGGGCGGGAGAACACATCGGCGCGCATGCAAAAATCCGTTTCATGACGTTGTTGTTATGGCGGTGCCCGGAGCTCGTGTTCGATTCCGGTTTACACACCGTTACAGATCAACGCCATGGTAGCCAATTTGAACTCCGCGGGATCTGCGCGAGTTCTCAGATTCGCCGGCCGGACTGGCATCAGTCGCTCAGGCCATGCTCCTCAAGCAGTGCCTGCAGGCCGTCTTCGTCAAGCACGGGCACGCCCAGTTGCTCCGCTTTGGTCAGTTTGGAACCGGCCGCTTCTCCGGCCACCACGCAGGCCGTCTTTTTCGAGACGCTGCTGGCAACTTTGGCGCCGAGCACCTCCAGCTTTTCCTTGGCCTGGTCACGGGTCATGTGAGTGAGGGTGCCGGTTAACACCCAGGTTTCGCCGGCAAGGGGCCGCTCTGCCCTCTCGGCAACCTGCTCCTCTTGCCAGACGACTCCGGCCTCCTTGAGAGCCTGCAAGGTTTCCTGATTGTGGGGCTGATCGAAAAAGCTACGAACGTGGCCAGCAACGATCGGCCCGACATCCGGAACTTGCTGCAGCTCTTCTTCACCGGTTTGCGAGATAATTTCGAGCGATCCGAACCAGGAGGCCAGAGCCTTGGCGGTGGCCTCACCGACTTCCCGAATGCCCAAGGCATAGAGAAAACGCCACAACACCGGATTGCGGGAACGATCGATGGCCGCAATGAGGTTGGCTGCGGATTTATCGCCCATGCGCTCGAGACTGGTTAACTGGAATCTGGTGAGCCGGTACAAATCCGCCACCGTCTGCACCATGCCCTCGTCCACCAGCACTTCGATAAGCCGGTCACCCAGGCCTTCAATATCCAGAGCCTTGCGGGACGCATAATGCCGAATGGCCTCTTTGCGTTGAGCCGGGCAGTAAAGCCCGCCAGAACAACGTGCCACCGCCTCGCCTTCAATCTGTACGATGTCAGACTCACACACCGGGCAATGGCCGGGCATGGTCACCTCCGGAGCGCCCTCCGGGCGATTCTCCGGCACCACTTTGACCACCTGAGGAATCACGTCGCCGGCCCTGCGAATAAACACCGTATCGCCGATGTGTACATCGAGGCGTCGAACTTCGTCCATGTTGTGCAAGGTTGCGTTGGACACCGTGACCCCACCCACAAACACCGGTTTCAAACGGGCAACGGGAGTCACCGCCCCGGTACGGCCGACCTGAAATTCCACATCTTCGATTACGGTCAACTCTTCCTGAGCCGGAAATTTGTGGGCGATAGCCCAGCGTGGCGCCCTAGAAACAAAGCCAAGCTGCTGCTGCAGGTCCATACGATTCACCTTGAACACAATACCGTCGATCTCGTATGGCAGGAGGTCCCGTTTGTTCATCAGCTCGTTATAGGCTTCAAGGCAGGCGTCGACCCCCTGCGCTTTGCGCATTTCAGGATTGATCCGGAAGCCCCATTCCCGCACCATTTGCAGACTGTCCCAGTGGGTAAACGGCAACAAGCCTTCATCGGTCACGGCCATGCTGTACGCGCACAGTTCCAATGGCCGTTTCGCCGTCACCGTTGATTTTTTCTGGCGCAGACTGCCGGCTGCTGCATTACGGGGATTCACGAAAGGTTTGTCACCCTGCTCTATCAACCTTGCGTTGAGCTTTTCGAAACCGGCCTTGGGCATATAGACTTCCCCCCTCACCTCAACCAGTTCCGGGCAGTTGCTGCCTCTGAGCTTCAGGGGGACGGATGGGATGGTGCGTATGTTGGCGGTAATATCTTCTCCGGCATAGCCGTCACCCCGGGTCGCTGCCCGGGTCAGTGCACCCTGTTCGTAGTGCAGGCTGACGGCCAGGCCGTCCAGTTTTGGCTCACAAACGTATTCGATCGTGTCGTCGGTCGATAAACGGTCCCGCACACGACGATCAAACTCCCGTAATTCATCGTCGCTGAATGCATTATCCAGAGAAAGCATGGGCAAACGGTGAATCACTTCCTGAAAACTGGTTTCGGCGCTGCTACCGACCCGCTGTGTAGGCGACTCGTCAGAGGCAAGCTCAGGATGCTGAGCCTCCAGAGTCTGGAGCTCCCGGAACAGTCGGTCGTACTCGGAGTCGGGTATTCTGGGATCGTCCAGAACGTAATAATAATAATTGTGATCGTCGAGAGCAGCGCGCAGTTCTTCCACACGCTGCCGGATATCTGCAGAGACTTGAGTCATCAGGTTGGGTGTCCTGGTTAAGCGTTACACCCGTTGGGAACGCTGTTTACGTTCGAACTCACGGATGCGCTGCCGGCAGTGTTCGATGGTTTGTGGGGTCATCACGCTTCGGCGTTCATCTTTCAGCTCACCGCCCATATTGCGCACCACGCACTGAGCAGTTTCCAGCATAAACTCAAACGCCTGCATCGCGTTGGTAGGCCCAGGCAAACTCATAAAGAAGCTGATGCCGGGCGTGCTGAGAACCGGCATATCCCTTGGCCGGAACGTTCCTGGCTCAACCGCGTTAGCGACACTGAACTGGACCGGAGTGGTAGTATCTGAGCCTTCGTGACGGTGGTAGATATCCATATCGCCAAGTTCAAGACCACAGGCCTCAAACAATTTCTTCAGGATGACGCCTTCAAACTGCGCGCCGCTGCGGGCCAGTACGTTGATCACCAGAACCTCACGAGCCTCCGGGCGGTTGGCCCCCGCCAGCGGTTGATTCTTGCGGGGTTTGACGGCGGCCCGTTTGGCGGTGTCTTCTTCCACTTCAGAAGTAACAATCGGCACTTTTTTATGCGGGGTTCTGACCTCCGCGGGCTCAACCTTCTTCACCGTCTCTGGTTCTGGCTGCTCACTGTCGACTGAATCGGCAGCGATCGCGGGCCCTGGTTGCTGAACAGGTTCTGGCTCTGGCTCTGGCTGTTCAGGTGCCGACCGAACCACTCTGGGCTCACCTAACTCGCTGTCGTCGACGCCTTCATCGGCCGCGCCCCAGCCGGTTTCCGGGGTTATGTCGTCTTCATCCGAGCTGCTGAACGCTTCTGACGTGTCAGAAGTAAAGTACCCACGAGCTTCCAGCGTGCCTCTGGAAATAGTTCGGGCGCCGCCGTTGGGCAGTTCGGGGTTGTAATCGTCATCCAACGGCGAATCCTTCAGGTCATCTGCCCCCATACCGGAAGAGATTGCCATGGATTCTTTGCGGGCCCGGCGCATGCGCCGAACGCCATCAATTACGATTCCAAGTATAACCAGGGTACCTATGGCAATTAACCATTCCCTAAGTGACATAATGCTGCTGTCCTGTTTGCAGTTTGGAACGTTGCTACTCTAAGAAAAGCCGGTAATGAATACAACGCACACTGGGCCGAGATGGCCTTATTGTCATGGTTGACGGCTTTTTCGCCAACCCTCAGGCCTCGGCCAGTGCCGCGGCCTCGTCTACATCCACCGATACCAGTCTTGAACATCCGGGCTCATGCATGGTGACCCCCATCAACTGATCGCCCATTTCCATGGCGATTTTATTGTGGGTAATGTATATAAACTGTACCTGTTTCGACATTTCTTTCACCATGTTGGCGTATCGACCTACGTTGGCATCATCCAGCGGGGCGTCGACCTCGTCCAGCATACAGAAAGGCGCCGGGTTGAGCTGGAAAATTGAAAATACCAGAGCAATTGCAGTCAATGCCTTTTCACCGCCGGATAACAGGTGAATAGTGCTGTTCTTTTTGCCCGGCGGCCGCGCCATAATGGTTACCCCGGTCTCCAGAAGATCCTCTCCGGTCAGCTCCAGATAGGCATTACCACCCCCGAATACTTTCGGGAACAATGCCTGTAAACCGCCGTTGACCTGATCAAAGGTCTCCTTGAAGCGCTGGCGGGTTTCTCGATCAATTTTGCGTATGGCGGTATCGAGCGTTTCCATTGCCTCCATCAGATCGTTGTGCTGCTCGTCCAGGTAATTCTTGCGCTCGCTCTGTACCTGATACTCTTCGATGGCCGCCAGGTTAATGGCGCCCAGCCGCTGGATTCGGTTCCCGATTTTTTCCAGTTCTTCAGCCCAGGCCTTTTCCTCCGCTTCATCAGGTAACTCACTCAAGACGTCGTGCAATTTCACATTCAGCTCTTTGAGCTGTTCAATGTGATTACCAGCTCGGATTTCAAGCGCCTGGGATTCCATCTTGAGCTTTTCGAGACGAGCACGAACGTCCTGCACCAGATGATCGGTCCGACTTCTGCCCTGCTCACGTTCCCGCACCTCGCGGTCAATGTCTTCCAGGCCATCTCTGGCAGCGGCCAGCTTTTCTTCTTCCGCGAGCCGGCGCTCCAGCAAACCTTCCAGTTGCAAATGGAGATCTTCCAGGGGCTCTTCGGCGCTTTCCCGGGATTCCCTCAGAACATCCAGCCGCTCCTCCAACCGCTCTTTTTGCAACTGCATGCGATCAATGGTCTGCTTGAGACCATCCCGCTGGCTTTGCAGGGTTTGCAGTTGCAACTGGAGCTGATGTGCATGGTCCCGGTCATGGCGCGCTTCCTGGCGCAGTTGGTCAAGATTCTCTCGCAAAGTGTCCCGTTGTTCCAACAGCTGCTCTTTCTCTTCATCGCTGTCTTCGGTCGAGGCCAGCGCCAGATTCCACTCTTCCCTGGCCTCCTCCAGAGTCTCCTGCTGCTCCTCCAGGTTTGCCGCCACATCATCGATGTCGTCCCGGATGCCAGAAAGTCGCTGATCAATCTGTTCCGCTCTAGCTTTCAGCCCACTGACCCGGGATGCCAGTGTGCCAAGCTCCCGCTCGGCTTCGCTCAGACGACTCTGCGCGTCTTCCCGCGAAGCTTCGGCGCGTTCTGACGTTTCCTGGAGCTGACCGAGCTTTTCCGTGGTTTGTGCCAGCCGCGCTTCCGCTTCGGCCAGCCGCGCTTCAAGCTCACTGACTTTTTTCTGACGTTCGATCACGCCAACCTGCCCGGCGTCCGAATCCGGCATCAGTATCCAGTCCCGGGCGACCCAAACGCCGGCACGGGTAACCAGACTCTGGCCGGCTTCAAGCTGGCCTTGTCGGGCCAAAGCATCGGCAAGGGTGTCGACGGCATCAATACCTTCAAGCAGATGTGCAATCGTGGACACTCCCGACACTTTGCTGGCCAGCCCACTCTCAGCAACGGTGCCAGACACTTGCCCTGAGACCAGCGCCAGTCCCTTCGGGGCCTGATTCAAGGCCTCTCTCAGGTGATTGAAACCGGGTAACGATAGCCCCTGACTGAACCGACCAATCACCTGCTCAACCGCGAATTCCCAGCCGTCTTCTATGCGTAACTCAGCCGCCACTCTGGGCACATCGGACAAACCATTGTCGCCGAGCCAGGCCTGGAGGGCATCGTCCTGCCCCCCCATCTGCTCATCCAGCAACGCCTGCTGAGATTCCAGTGAAGCCCGCAGGCTTTGGGCCTGTTGCCGATGCTCGGCGACCTCCTGCTCGGCCGCTCGCAACTGCTGCCGGCATTGGTAGACGTCATCCTGCAAGGACTGGATCCGCTCGGCGGCGTCTTCCCGCTGCAGCTCCAGAGTTTCCTGCTGCTCCAGAAGATCGTTCAGCTCTGCACGGTCAAGCTGGCCTTCAAGCAACCGCTGCTCATCCTGAAGCTTGCTTCGACGGCCCAGTAACTGGGTGATGGCCTCTTCAAGGGAACGAATGCGGGACTGAGCCAACTCGGCCTGACGCCGGGCATCGGACGACCGGGTGCTGAAGGTTTCCCAACGATGCTGCCAGTCGCTCATGGCCTCTTCAGCCTGTTGCAGCTGCTCGCCAGATTCTTCAGCACGAATGGCCAGGGTTTCTTGTTCCGGCTCGATCATGTCGAGCTCTTCCTGAATGCCGGCCAGCTTTTCTTCGTCCTGTTCCAGTTCCCGCCCCAGTTCACGCTGGTTGGCCATCGCCTGATCCAGTTCGGCCGCAGTCTGGCGACTGCGCTCCCGGTGGTGCTCCAGGCTCTGCTCAATGCGCGCTATGTCGGCGCCGGCTTCATAATATCGGGCCTGGGCTCGGTTGAAGTGTTCAGTGCGCTCATAATGGCCTTCGCGCAGGGATTCCAGCGACGTTTCCAGGTTCACCCGGTCCGTAAGCAGCTTTTCAAGCTCCAGCTCGGTGTCACGGGTCTTGTTGCGCCAGGACTGGAGATCGTTATCCAGCGCCTGCCAGCGCAACACGGTGAGTTCCGCCTTCTTCTGCCGCTCTTCGTGTTTGTAAGTCTTGTACTTCTCGGCGGATGCGGCCTGCCGCTCCAGATGCTGCAGCTGACGACCCAGTTCTTCCCGAAGGTCCGTCAGGCGCTCCAGATTTTCCTTGGTTCGCTTAATCCGGCTTTCAGTTTCGCGCCGCCGTTCTTTGTATTTGGAAATACCGGCCGCTTCTTCGATATAAACTCTGAGTTCTTCCGGCTTGGCCTCTATCAGGCGCGAAATCATACCCTGTTCAATGATGGCGTAACTGCGCGGGCCCAGACCGGTTCCCAGGAACAGATCGGTGATGTCTCGGCGTCGGCATTTGGCGCCATTGAGGAAATAGTCGGACTGACCTTCGCGGGAGACCCGGCGCTTTACGGAAATTTCGTTGAATTTGACAAATTCACCGGGTGCGGAGCCATCGCTGTTGTCGAACACCAGTTCAATGATTGCCTGCCCGACCGGCTTGCGCGCGCTGGAACCGTTAAAGATAACGTCCGTCATGGACTCACCGCGCAAATACTTGGCTGAGCTCTCGCCCATGACCCAGCGCACGGCGTCGATGATGTTGGATTTACCACAACCATTGGGTCCGACCACGGCCGTCATGTTGGACGGGAACGGGACGGTGGTAGGATCTACAAACGATTTGAACCCGGCCAGTTTGATGGACTTGAGCCGCATATCAGGCGTTCTCCTCCGTGAGAATGCTCAGAACCTGTTTTCTCTGATGCTCCCCGAATTCTTGTATTACCTGCTCGAGCAGATCGCTGTTGCCGTTGATGGCGGCATCGGCCAGATGCCGGAAAAAGGTTGCGGTTTCTTCGATTTCGGTTCTGAAATGTTCAAGCGCCACATAGTAAGTGCGACTGATCGCAGGACGAAAGTTTTCCAGCGTCTCTTCAAGAAAGGGGTTTTCAATCAGTCGATAGGCATAGCGCATAACGCCAAAACCTGCATCAATCACTTGTTCAGCGGCATCCGGAGCGTTGGAATTAAGTGCATCAATCACCGCCTGAAGCTCCTTGACCTGGCTCATTACACCACCGAGTTCGGGGCCAGACCAACGCTCTAGCACCTTGCGCCCGAGCATGCACAACAGATCAATGTATATATCGTAGAGGGCATCGACTGAATCTGGCGTCAGTTCTGAAACAACGGCGCCACGGCGGGGAAAGATTTCGACCAGGTGGCGGCGTTCCAGAATCAGCAGCGCTTCGCGAACCGAGCCCCTGCTTACATTGAGCTCGCCGGCCACTTTCAGCTCCTGAACGCGCTGTCCCGGTTTCAGGTCTCGGACGATGATCCGTTGGCCAATATGCTGGGCTATTTGTTCAGAAAGGCTTTCCGGTGCCTGAAATCTCATAAACCTGATGCTCACTTCTAACGGCAGGACATGGTCAAGCGCAGGAGTTTATCACAGCTGCCTGATTGCCCCACCCCTTGTCCGACATTTTGATTGCAGGTCTTTTTACCGGCGGCAAAACCCTGCCGAAATAATGACGCCTTAAGAGACACAGCGGCGAAAAAGCTAAAAATGATGTCACATATTGCTTATAACTTATTGTCTAAACGCATATTATAATGGATGGCACGGCTCATGCTTATTATGTGAAACCTTATTCACGAAACAGAGTGAGCCGCCGTGAAAAACCTTACATCGATCCAGCCATCAAAGACTCAGCACGCCAGACTGGCCGCTTTGAAGCAGTCTTTTCACGACTGGAACAACACGCCGGACGTGCTCACTCAGATGGCCAAACGGCTCTCTACTACACTTTCTCTGGAAACCCAGCTGGGCATCGTTGCCGAAGAGATAGCAGCAACCATCCCCTTCGATGCCTTGAACTACCGCCATCGCATCGCCCGGCAGGACTTTGTATTTTCAACCGGTATGGGTGGTCCTCACCGCTGTGAATACCGATTGACACTGGAGGGCAGCTATTACGGCACACTCACCTTCCACCGCCGGCATAAATTCAGTAGTGAAGAGATGACAGGTCTGGAAATGATGCTCTCCGCGGCCATCTGTCCATTGCGCAATGCCTGTCAATTTATCTCGATTGAACAAGCAGCATTAACCGACTCACTGACCAATATTGGTAACAAACGGGCACTGGACGAAGCACTGTCACGCGCCAGCGCAATGGCAGACCGGCACGGTGCTCCCTGGAGCCTGATTTTGTGTGATCTTGACCATTTTAAACAAATCAACGACAACCACGGCCACGTAGTGGGCGATCACATATTGACGAAAACTGCAGAAAAACTGGAACAAGCGGTTCGTAATTCCGATACGGTCTACCGCTTCGGGGGTGAGGAATTTGCCATTCTGCTACCTCACACCAATGAGCTGGATGCACGTGACGTGGCCGATCGTATCCGCCTGGCTGTTGAAAGTATTCGGGTAGATGGCGGTGAAACACCGCTCACGGTGACAACCAGTTGCGGTGTGGCTGTGCACCTCATGGAAGAGTCATCGGATCAATGGCTTGCTCGCGCCGATGAGGCCTTGTACCGGGCTAAAGCCCAAGGCCGCAACTGCACGCGAGTTTTCGCCACAATTTCGTAACCACCAGCCGGGGCGTGTCAGCCCCGATTGTTGCGCGCGGGCCTTGAGGTGCCGGCAGAACCCTTTCGCTCGTCTCGCTTTGGTTTCGGTTTTGATGGCGCCGAGTCGCTTACCTGCCAACTGCCTTTACGGGCACGATGCAATGACTTACCAGGGCTTTTCCGACTTCTACGATCATGTTCCGCCTGCTCATCAGGGGTCTTCTGCGGAATATCCACTGACGTCAGGCCGACCACCTTACTCAGGATATCAACGTCCTTTTGCTGCAGCTCTTCCCACTTACCCAGAGTTAGCCGGCTCGGCAAGAAAATAGGCCCATAACGAACGCGCTTCAAACGGCTGACCCGAACACCTTGGGATTCCCATAAACGCCTGACTTCGCGATTTCGGCCCTCAAGCAGCGTAACGTGGAACCACCGGTTAATTCCGCTGCCACCGGCAGGTGAAATGTCGGAAAACTTGGCCAGACCGTCGTCCAGCAGCACGCCCTCGAGCAACCGAGCCTGCATGGCCTCGTCGACATCACCGAATACCCGCACCGCATACTCCCGGTCGATCTCGCTCGACGGATGCATCAGCCGGTTGGCCAGTTCACCATCGGTAGTGAACAGCACCAGTCCTGTGGTGTTGATGTCCAGGCGGCCGATAGAAATCCAGCGCTGATCTTTTAAACGCGGTAAGCGGTCAAAAACCGTGGGCCGGCCCTCCGGATCTTTACGGCTGGTCACTTCGCCTTCCGGCTTGTTGTAAATCAACACCCGGCGAACCACTTGGGCTGCCGATGCAACATCGAGCACTTTACCGTCGAGTTCGAACTGATCGCCTGTTGTGGCCTTCTGTCCTGGCTCAGCCGGCCTGCTGTTGACCAGTAACCGCCCGGCCTCCATCCAGCCTTCGATTTCACGGCGGGAGCCAACACCCGCCCGGGCCAGAAGTTTCTGAATACGCTCAGGACCGCCCGACAAGGATTTTTCGTCTTGTACAGGTTTGGTTTTCGAGCCTGATTTTCCGGGGCCAGATGCCGCCATGTCATAAATCCTTACTGAATAGCTGAAGCCTCATGGCATCAGTGAAGTGTCTGTTCCGGTGACGCAGTCGGGGCATCCTGAGGATCACCCTGACTGACACGTTCACCCTGGGAAGACTCAAACTGAATCTCTCCCTGCATGTTCTTTTCGATTTCCCGACCGATCTCATCAAGATCCCGTACTTCAGACAGTGGCGGCAGCTCATCAAGACCGGTCAGGTTAAAATAGTCCAGAAACTGTTTGGTGGTGGCGTACATCGCTGGCCTGCCCGGCACATCCCGATGCCCCACTACGCGCACCCACTCTCGCTCAAGCAATGTTCGAATGATATTGCTGCTTACCGTAACGCCACGGATATCTTCAATCTCACCCCGGGTAATCGGCTGGCGATAAGCGATCAACGACAACGTTTCCAGCAGAGCCCGAGAATAGCGCTGCGGCTTCTCCTCAAACAGCCGAGCCACCCAGGGCGCAAATTCTTCTCGCACCTGCAGGCGATAGCCACTGGCCACCTTTCTAAGCTCGAACCCTCTGCCCTCGCAGGCCTTTTCAAGTAGCACCAGCGCGTGCTCCATCACCTGCCGGGGAGGCCGATCATCTTCCGTGAACAGCTCACGCAGCTGCTCAACTGACAACGGTTTACCGGCGGCCAGTAGCGCGGCTTCGGCAATCGCCTGTATTCGGGCCAGGTGTTCTTCGTTCATGATCCTGCGCTCCCCTAGCTGGCAGACCGGGTCCGGACATGAATCGGGCCCAGCACCTCTGCCTGCACAATTTCAATCAGCTGCTCCTTGACCAGTTCGAGCACCGCAAGAAAGCTGACCACCACGCCCAGGCGCCCTTCCTCAATCGTGAACAGACTTTCAAAAGTTACGAAACGATCACCCTGCAATACCGAGAGAATGTGGGACATTCGCTCTCGTGTTGACAGCCGTTCCTTTTCAACGTGGTGGCTTGTGAACAAGTCCGCCCGTTTGAGCACGCCATGAAGCGCCAGCAGCAGCTCTTTCATGTCGACCTCCGGATGCGGCTGTGACGATGGCATTTTGGGCAACGCCGCAGATCCCGAGAAAATATCTCGCTCCATTCTCGGCATCTGATCAATGTCTTCAGCCGCCTTTTTGAAACGTTCGTACTGCTGCAGTCGCCTGATGAGCTCAGCCCGAGGGTCGAGTTCTTCATCGTCCTCAGTATCCTGACGCGGTAATAGCATGCGCGACTTGATCTCCGCCAAGGTTGCGGCCATCACCAGGTACTCAGCCGCCAGTTCAAAGCGCATCGATTCGACCGCACCGATGTACTCCATGTACTGGCGGGTAATTTCGCTGACATCAATCTCCAGAATATTCATATTCTGGCGCCGGATCAGATACAGCAACAGATCCAGAGGCCCTTCAAAGGACTCCAGAAACACGGCGAGGGCATCCGGTGGAATGTAGAGATCCTTGGGCATATCCACTAAAGGTTTGCCCGACACCAGGGCAAGCGGAACTTGCTCCCCGGATTTGGAGGGGGCTTTGGCCAGCTCTTCAGGTTTGTCCGTCATGCCCATTCCCACCGGTCTGGCCGCCGAAACTCAGCGGTAGCTGAGCCCCATGGCGGCGCGCACTTCTTCGAGTGTGTCTCGGGCTGCATCACGGGCATGCTCACGACCTTCTTCAAGGATCGAACGGACCACATCCGGGTTCTTTTCATACTCACGGGCACGTTCGTGCAAGGGCCGCTGCTCTTCAATCACTGCATCGATCAGTGGTGTTTTGCAATCCAGACAGCCAATACCGGCACTGCGACAGCCTTCCTGCACCCACTCGCAGGTTTTGGCATCTGAGTAGACCTGATGCATACCCCAGACCGGGCATTTTTCAGGATCACCCGGATCGGTGCGACGAACCCGCTGAGGATCGGTCTGCATGGTCCGGATTTTCTGGGATACGATATCCGGCTCTTCACGCAGGCCGATGTAATTGTTATAAGATTTGGACATCTTCTGACCGTCCAGTCCCGGCAATTTTGATTCCGGCGTCAGCAGCGGCTGAGGCTCCGGCAGGATAACTTTGCCCCCCCCCTCGATATAGCCGTAAAGACGTTCACGATCCCCCAGAGAAATGTTTTGCTGCTCCTTTAACAAAGCGCGAGCGGTTTCGAGGGCCTCCATGTTGCCCTCTTCTTGATAACGTTTCTTAAGATTGCGGTACAACTTAGCGTTTTTCTTGCCCATTTTAACAATGGCCGCCTCGGCCTGATCTTCAAAACCGGGCTCACGGCCGTAGATATGGTTGAAGCGACGGGCGATTTCACGGGTAATTTCCACATGAGACACCTGATCAGCTCCCACCGGCACCTTGCCTGCACGATAGGTCAGGATGTCGGCACTCTGCAGCAACGGATACCCCAGAAAGCCATAGGTGGCGAGATCTTTTTCCCGCAGCTTTTCCTGCTGGTCTTTGTATGTTGGGATGCGCTCCAGCCAGCCCAGCGGGGTAATCATCGACAACAACAGGTGCAATTCGGCGTGTTCCGGTACCTGAGACTGAATGAACATAGTGGAGGAACCGGGGTTAACGCCCGCGGCCAGCCAATCAATCACCATGTCCCAGACACTCTGTTCGATGCCGGAGGGGTCATCGTACTGGGTGGTTAATGCATGCCAGTCAGCGACGAAGAAGAAGCACTCATATTCATGCTGGAGTTTCACCCAGTTTTTCAGCACACCATGGTAGTGGCCGAGGTGAAGCTTGCCGGTCGGACGCATGCCGGACAAAACTCTTTGCTGGGAATCGACAGAACTCAAAGCACGAACTCCTTCTTTCTGTTTGTAAGGCGCCAGATTTCGCCGCGCAATTGCGACTGCTGAAATCTGGCTGACCGCGCATTATAGTCTTATCGTTCGCCTGCGTTAAGCAAACACCGTTAAAACAGCATGTCCATAACGCAAAACCCCCGGAATTCTTTCGAATCCGGGGGTTTTGGTAAAGGTTGTGAGATGACTTACCAGCCAGTCACTTCCTTCAGCGCCTTTCCGATCTCTGCCAGACTGCGCACGGTTTTAACTCCGGCGTCGTTCAGAGCAGCAAACTTCTCGTCTGCGGTACCCTTACCACCAGAGATGATGGCGCCAGCATGGCCCATACGCTTGCCCGGAGGTGCTGTTACACCGGCAATGTAGGAAACCACAGGCTTAGTGACGTGTTCTTTAATGAACGCTGCTGCTTCTTCTTCGGCAGTACCACCAATTTCACCGATCATCACGATGGCCTCAGTCTGCGGATCTTCCTGCAGAAGCTTGAGGATATCGATGAAGTTGGAACCCGGAATCGGATCACCACCGATACCAACACAGGTAGACTGGCCGTAGCCGAAGTCCGTGGTCTGCTTGACCGCTTCGTAAGTCAGGGTACCTGACCGGGATACGATACCAACTTTACCCGGCTTATGAATGTGACCCGGCATGATACCAATCTTGCATTCACCCGGTGTGATAACACCCGGACAATTCGGACCAATCATGCGCACGCCTTTGCGATCGACGTATTCTTTCGCATACAGCATGTCGATGGTCGGGATGCCTTCGGTGATACACACAATCAGCTCGATACCAGCGTCTGCGGCTTCGATGATGGCATCTTTACAGAACGGTGCTGGCACGTAGATCACTGTTGCTTCCGCGCCGGTCTGCTCTACGGCTTCACGTACGGTATTGAATACCGGCAGGTCCAGGTGCTTGGTGCCGCCCTTGCCGGGGCTGACGCCACCGACCATTTTGGTGCCGTACTCAATCGCCTGTTCAGAGTGGAAAGTACCCTGCGCGCCAGTAAAGCCCTGGCAGATAACCTTGGTGTCTTTGTTGATCAGGATGCTCATGATTTACCCCCTGCGGCTTTAACGACTTGCTCTGCGGCATCCGCCAGACTGGTGGCGGCAATGATGTTCAAGCCACTGTCAGCGAGCACTTTGGTACCCAGCTCAGCGTTATTGCCTTCAAGGCGCACAACAACGGGGACCTTGACACCCACTTCCTTAACAGCACCGATAATGCCCTCTGCGATCATGTCGCAACGAACGATACCACCGAAGATGTTAACCAGAACCGCCTGAACGGCATCGTCAGACAGGATGATCTTGAACGCTTCGGAAACGCGCTCTTTGGTAGCACCGCCGCCAACGTCCAGGAAGTTGGCAGGACGGCCACCGGACAATTTGATGATGTCCATGGTGCCCATGGCCAGGCCAGCACCGTTAACCATACAACCGATGTTGCCTTCCAGGGCTACGTAGTTGAGCTCCCACTTGGCCGCTTCGGCTTCACGGGCATCTTCCTGAGAAGGGTCGCGCATGTCCAGAATTTTCTTCTGACGGTACAGAGCGTTGCCATCAACGCCGAGCTTGGCGTCCAGGCAGTGCAGATCGCCAGCCGGAGTGATAACCAGCGGGTTGATTTCAACCAGCGCCAGGTCGCACTCTTCGAAAAGCTTGGCCAGACCCATAAAAATCTTGGTGAACTGACCGATCTGCTTGCCTTCAAGGCCCAGCTTGAATGCCAGTTCGCGGCCCTGGTATGGCTGCGCGCCGACCAGTGGATCAACTTCGGCTTTCAGGATTTTTTCCGGAGTCTCTTCGGCCACCTTCTCGATTTCCACGCCACCTTCAGTGGAGGCCATGAAAACAATGCGACGGGTACCACGATCAACCACTGCACCCAGGTACAGTTCCTGGTCGATATCAGTGAGCGATTCAACCAGAATCTTGGTTACCGGCTGGCCGTTTTCGTCTGTCTGGTAGGTCACCAGATTCTTGCCTAACCAGTTCTCAGCGAACTGACGGATTTCGTCTTTGCTCTTGACCAGCTTTACACCGCCAGCCTTACCGCGACCACCAGCGTGAACCTGAGCTTTGACAACCCAGGCGTCGCCACCGATTTTGTCTGCCGCTGCGACGGCGTCTTCCGGAGTATCACAGGCAAAACCCTGGGATACAGGCAGGCCATATTCAGCGAAAAGCTGCTTGCCCTGATATTCGTGCAAATTCATAGTTAGTGTCCCGTCATTTGATGGAGGATAACCACGTACGGAAAAGAACCCGCCGATACACCGTCCCTGGCATACCGAATGCGAATTCGTTCTGGTGGGCGAGGGATCGCCTATACCCACCGGTTACGCATCCGAAAACCTGCCGTTATGATGGCAGCGGGGCGCCTGAAATGGCGCCCCGGATTCCGGTGTTGCGTTACTTCTTTTTGCGGCGGTTGGCGATGTGAATCGCCCCACCAGCAACGGCCAAGGCTGCTTCGTGCACAGACTCGGACAGAGTTGGGTGCGCAAAACAGGTCAGAGCCAGATCTTCTGCGCTGGCACCGAATTCCATGGCGATAACGCCCTGGGCAACGATCTCAGACGCCTGCGGGCCGACTACGTGGAAGCCCAGAATACGATCGGTCTTCGCGTCCGCGATGATCTTGACCATACCGCTGGCAGAGTTAGCTGCCATGGCACGACCATTAGCCGCGAATGGAAACGCGCCCACATTGTACTCTTCACCCGCCGCCTTCACTTCTTCCTCGGTCTTGCCGACCCAGGCAATTTCAGGCGCCGTGTAAATAACGTTCGGGATGCAATCGTAATTGACCTGAGGCTTGTGCCCCGCAATGCGCTCGGCAACCATCACGCCTTCTTCAGAAGCCTTGTGTGCCAGCATCGGGCCACGTACAACATCACCTACAGCCCAGACACCGGGCGCTTCGGTTTTGCAGGTGTCATCGACAAAAATGAAACCGCGCTCGTCCAGTTTAACACCGGAGTCTTCCGACAGCAGGCCGTCAGTGTAAGGACGACGACCGACCGCGACGATCAGTTTGTCGAACTTGGCTTCCTGCTTACCCTTGGAATCTTCGTAGCTGACGTTAATCAGCTTGCGTTTGACTTCAGCGCCGGTCATACGACCACCAAGGATGATGTTCAGACCCTGCTTCTGGAACTGCTTCAGCGCATCTTTGGCAATTTGCTGGTCAACGGCCGGCAGGAAGGTATCCTGCGCTTCCAGCACAGTAACCTCTGAGCCCAACCGAGCCCAAACACTGCCAAGCTCCAGACCAATAACGCCAGCACCGATAACGCCCAACCGCTTGGGCACTTCCGTGAACGACAGAGCGCCTTCGGAATCGACTATGTATTCACCGTCAAACGGTGCAGGCGGAATCTGGATCGGCTTGGAGCCGCTGGCCAGAATGACGTTCTCGGCCTCGTAGATCTTGGTCTTGCCGTCTTTGTCCGTTACTTCAACCTTGCGACCGGCCAACAACTTGCCGTGACCCTGAATGGACGTCACACCGTTAGCCTTGAAGAGCCCACCGATACCACCCGTCAACTGGCTGACGATGCCACTCTTCCTTTCCATCATCTTTTCAAGGTCAATTTTGAGGTCTTTGGCGATGATGCCCTGCTTCTCATAGTCGTGGCTGGCCTCCTCAAATTTATGGGAGATTTCCAGCAACGCCTTGGACGGAATGCAGCCAATGTTCAGGCAGGTACCGCCAAGAACCGTGCTCTTACCATCCTCAGCAACCCACGATTCCACGCAGGCTGCTTTCAGACCCAACTGAGCAGCTTTGATTGCGGCCACGTAACCACCCGGGCCCGCACCTATGACAATGACGTCGTACTTATCAGACATAATTTATCCCGTTTTCTGATTCGTTAAGTGTCAGTTCACACGTCCAGCAGAATACGCGCCGGGTCTTCCAGCATTTCCTTGATGGCCACCAGGAACTGCACAGCTTCTTTGCCATCGACCATGCGGTGATCGTAAGACAGCGCCAGATACATCATCGGCAGGATTTCAACCTTGCCGTTAACCGCCATTGGGCGCTCCTGGATCTTGTGCATACCCAGAATTGCCGTTTGCGGCGGGTTCAGAATCGGCGTAGAGATCAGTGAGCCGAAGATGCCACCGTTGGTAATGGTAAAGGTACCACCGGTCATGTCTTCAATGCCGAGTTTGCCGTCTTTGGCCTTGGTGCCGTACTCGACGATTTTCTTTTCGATATCGGCCAGACCGAGTGCGTCGACGTCACGAACCACCGGTACAACAAGGCCACGATCAGTGGAAACGGCAACACCGATATCCTGATAACCGTGATACACCATGTCGCTGCCATCGATGGACGCGTTGACTGCTGGGAACCGCTTGAGCGCTTCGGTTGCCGCCTTGGTGAAGAAGGACATGAAGCCCAACTTGATACCATGACGCTTCACGAAGCTATCCTGGTACTGCTTGCGCAGCTCCATGATCGGCGCCATGTTGACTTCGTTGAAGGTGGTCAGCATCGCGGCAGTCTGCTGAGCTTCCACCAGGCGCTTGGCAATACTGGCCCGCAGACGGGTCATGGGAACGCGCTTTTCCGGACGCTCGCCCGGCGCCATATTGACCTCTGGCATGGCGGCCGGCTTGGCTGCCGCAGGGGTGGCAGCTTTGCTGCTGGCTACGTGGTTTTGCACATCTTCTTTGGTTACACGACCATCTTTACCGGTACCCTTGACCGCGCTTGGGTCAACGCTGTTTTCTTCGGCCAGCTTGCGTGCTGCCGGGCTCAGAATAGCGTCGCCTGAAGCGGCTTCTGATACAGTTTCTTTCGGTTCTTCAGGTTTGGCTTCCGCTTTGCTTTCAGCCGGCTTGGATTCGCCCGCAGCGCCTTCCTTAAACCTGCCGATAACTTCACCGCTTTCGCAGATATCGCCTTCACCTTTAAGGATTTCTTCAATCACGCCGTCAGCAGGTGCAACCACCTCGAGCACTACTTTGTCGGTTTCGATATCGACAATTAGCTCATCACGGGAACAGGCTTCGCCCGGCTGCTTGTGCCAGGTTGCGACGGTGCCTTCGGCAACCGACTCAGGGAAAACGGGGGCTTTAATCTCAGTTGACATTACGGATCCTTAGTTCGGTAGCTCGTCAGATTTCGAACGCGTCATTAACCAGCTTCTTTTGCTCTTCGATGTGCACAGACATGTGTCCACACGCAGGAGCAGCAGAAGCGTCACGGCCGGCATACTGAAGGTAAAGTTTCGGGTTAAGGCGCTGCAGCGCGTTACGCATATGATGTTGACTGCAGTACCAGGCGCCCTGGTTCATTGGCTCTTCCTGACACCAGACCACATGTTTGAGTTTGGGGTACTGGGCCAGAAGCTCATCCAGATCGTCACCCGGGAACGGGTACAGCTGCTCGATACGCACCAGCGCAACATCATCACGCTCATCTGCCTTTTTCTTTTCCAACAGATCGTAGTAGACCTTACCGCTGCACATAACCAGCCGCGTTATCTTCTTGGAATCGGAGGGCTCTTTCTCGGGCAAGACCGTCTGGAAAGTGCCGGACGTCAGATCTTCCAGGCTGGAAATCGCCTCTTTATGACGCAGCAGGCTCTTCGGCGTGATCGCCACCAGCGGCTTGCGCAAAGGACGCTTCACCTGGCGGCGCAGCATGTGGAATACCTGCGAGGGCGTGGTGGGCACACATACCTGAATATTGTGCTCTGCACTTAACTGAAGGAACCGCTCCATCCGGGCTGAGCTGTGCTCTGGACCCTGACCTTCATAACCGTGTGGCAGCAGCAGTGTCAGGCCACACAGCCGACCCCACTTATGCTCACCGCTGGTCAGGAACTGATCAATAACCACCTGCGCGCCATTGGCGAAGTCGCCAAACTGTGCCTCCCAGACCACAAGCGCATCTGGCTTGGTGGTTGAGTAGCCGTATTCGAACGCCATAACCGCTTCTTCAGAAAGAAACGAGTCGTAGATATCAAACTTCGGCTGGCTTTCAGACAGTTCTTGCAACGATACGTGTGTTGCGCCGTCCTTCTGGTTATGCAAAACCGCATGACGGTGGGAGAACGTACCACGACCAACATCCTGGCCAACAAGGCGGATCGGGTGACCTTCATTGAGCAGCGTGGCGTACGCCATCATCTCACCGTAACCCCAGTTCAGGGATAGCGCACCTGCGGTCATTTTTTCCCGATCATTAACAATTTTGGAAACCTGCCGCTGAACACTGAAGCCTTCCGGCACCTGGGTCAGCAGTTTGCCCAACTTCTGAATTGTCTTCGGCGCTACACTGGTCTTGCACTTGGCAGTCCATTCGTGGCCCAGGTACGGCGCCCAGTCAACGTAAAGCTCTTTATTGGGCTCTTTAACCAGTGACTTGACTACATGCTCGCCGTTATCCAGCGCATCACGGTAGTCCATTTCCATCTGTTTGGATTCATCTTCACTGATCACGCCAGCTTCAATCAACTGCTCGGCGTAGATACCGCGCGTGGTTTTCAGCTTGCGAATCTTCTCGTACATGAGCGGCTGGGTTGCGGCCGGCTCGTCCGCCTCGTTGTGCCCGCGACGGCGGTAACAAACTAAATCAATCACCACGTCGTTTTTGAATTCGTTGCGGTAGTCCATCGCCATCTGGGTCACAAACATGACCGCTTCAGGATCGTCTGCGTTCACGTGCAGAATCGGCGCCTGAACCATTTTCGCCACATCAGTACAGTATTCTGTCGAACGGGCGTCTTCCTGCTTGCTAGTGGTGAAACCTACCTGGTTATTGATCACGATGTGGATGGTTCCGCCAACACCGAAGCCCCGGGTCTGGGACATCTGAAAGGTTTCCATCACCACACCCTGACCGGCAAACGCGGCATCACCGTGCAGAACGATAGGGACCACCTTGCTACCGTCATTATCATCACGACGATCCTGGCGCGCGCGCACAGAACCGACCACCACCGGAGAGACGATTTCGAGGTGCGATGGGTTGAACGCCATCGCCAGGTGAACTTCGCCACCGGCAGTCATCACGTTGGAAGAAAAGCCCTGATGGTATTTCACGTCGCCGGAGCCGGAATCGGCGAGCTTTTTGCCCTCAAATTCATCGAACAGCTCTTTCGGGTTCTTGCCGAGGGTATTGATAAGAACGTTCAACCGACCACGGTGTGCCATACCCAGAACAATTTCTTTGGTGCCGTAGGAGCCAGCACGCTGGATCAATTCGTCCAGACACGGAATCAGACTCTCGCCCCCCTCCAGACCGAAACGTTTGACGCCCGGATAGCGCGAGCCCAGATATTTTTCAAGACCCTCTGCAGCCGTCAGACGCTCCAGAAGATGTTTGCGGGTTGACGCTTCATATTCCGGACGGGACCGAACCGGCTCCATACGCTGCTGGAACCAGCGCTTGATGCGAGTATCAACCACATGCATATATTCGGCGCCGATGGTCTGGCAATAGGTTTGGCGTAAACCGTCAACAATGTCTCCGAGCTTCATGGTCTCGGAGCCGAAATTCAGGGAACCTGTCTGGAATTCCAGATCTAGATCCGATTCGCCCAGTTCATGAAAGGACGGATCAAGATCTTCAACAGGCTCACGCTGCCAGACACCCAAGGGGTCGAGCGTTGATTCCTGATGACCGCGAAAACGATAGGCGTTAATCAGCTGGAGAACACGGATCTGTTTCTTATCGGCGTTCGTTGTGGCACTGGCAGGAACGCCACCATTTGCCAGAAAACGCTGATTACGAGAAATGTGTTCAAACTGTTCGCGGATGGTCGAGTGAACAACGTCACGGCCATGATGGCCATCAACGCTGGGGAGCTTATCAAAGTAACTCCGCCACTCTTCAGGAATTGCGTTGGGGTCTGTCAGGTAGGTTTCAAAAAGCTGTTCAACATAGGCCAGATTTCCACCTTGAAGATGGGAAGTCTGCCATAACTGCTCCATGATGCTTTCGTGCATTTTGAATAGCTCACCTTGGGCTGGTGCGGGGGAGCGAGTATGGTGGTCCAGGGGTAAATCTCAGTCAATACGGGATATTACGGCATGACTTTTGGCCACCACACCCTGCAAGGATGTTTTCCGTCCCCAGTGATTTTTATACTCAGCGACACTGCCCGGTCTCCTGGGTAAGGCAACCAAACAGTGGACGTAAGTTTGCACTCTGGTAAGACTTTTGCCTATAAGCCTTTGGTTGAAGGCCCCGCATATGCGGGGCCTTCAAGGGTGCAAACTGGTGCAGATACACCAGTATAGCTGGTTATGCGAGATTTTCCGATCAAGTCGCTCTTTGCAGAAGGAGGTTCCGAATGTGGCCAATCGCCTTTGTGGGGTTCAGGCCTTTCGGACAAACGCTGACACAGTTCATGATTCCCCGGCAGCGGAAAACGCTGAACGGATCGTCCAGATTGGACAGGCGTTCTGCCTGAGCGGTATCACGACTATCCGCCAGGAAGCGGTAGGCCTGGAGCAGGCCAGACGGACCAATGAACTTGTCCGGGTTCCACCAGAAAGACGGGCAAGCCGTTGAGCAGCAAGCACAGAGAATGCACTCGTACAGGCCGTCCAGCTTCTCACGATCTTCCGGAGTCTGCAGGCGCTCAATGGCAGGGGCCGGCGTATCGTTAACAAGATACGGCATGACCTTTTCGTACTGCTTGTAGAACAAACTCATATCCACGACCAGGTCGCGAATAACCGGCAGGCCCGGCAGCGGACGCAATACCAGTTTGTTCTTTTTGACCACCTTGGACATTGGCGTGATACACGCCAAGCCGTTGGTGCCATTCATGTTCATGCCATCTGAGCCACAAACACCTTCACGACAGGAACGGCGATACGCCATTGAAGAATCGCGTTCTTTGATGAGGTTCAGCACATCAAGAACCATCAAATCCTTACCTTCCGGAATATCAACTTCAACGTCCTGCATGTAGGGCGCGTTGTCGCTCTCCGGGTTATAACGATAAAGGCTTACTAACATTTTAACATCCCCCTTAGTAAGTCCGGACCTTCGGCTGGAAGGTGTCTACGGTCTTCGGCGCAAAGTTCACATCACGCTTGCCGACGCGCTTGTCCAGCGGGAAGTACATGGAGTGCTTCAGCCAGTTTTCGTCGTCACGCTCGGTGAAGTCGTTGCGGGCGTGAGCACCACGACTTTCCTTACGCTCAAATGCTGAGATAGCTGTCGCCAGCGCCACTTCGAAAAGGTTGTCGAGTTCAAGCGCTTCAATACGCGCTGTGTTGAAGGCGTTACTGGTATCCGTCAACTTGGTGTTGCGTACACGTTCACCGATAGCCTCCAGCTTTTGCAACCCTTCCTCCATGCTCTTGCCGTCACGGAAAACGCCGAAGTAGAGCTGCATGCAGTTCTGCAGATCTTTGCGAACAGTCGCAACACTTTCGCCCTCGGAGGCACTGTTCAGACGATCAAGACGCGCCATTGCTCGTTTGATATCTTCTTCACTGGCGCCATCTACTTCGAATCCGCCACGCAACTGCTCTTCAATGTGAAGACCTGCGGCACGACCAAAGACAACCAGGTCCAGCAACGAGTTACCACCCAGACGGTTGGCACCATGAACCGATACGCAGGCCGCTTCACCGCAAGCAAACAGACCCGGAATCGGCTGATCTTTGCCATTTTCATCCTGAGTAAGCGCTTGACCGCCAACGTTGGTCGGTATGCCGCCCATCATGTAGTGGCAAGTCGGAACGACCGGGACCGGTTCTTTGACGGGGTCAACATGAGCAAAGGTACGGGACAGCTCACAAATGCCTGGCAGACGCAGATTCAGGGTTTCTTCGCCCAAATGATCCAGCTTCAAAAGCACATGGTCTTTTTCCGGTCCACAGCCACGACCTTCCAGAATCTCGATAACCATCGACCGGGCAACGACGTCGCGGCCAGCCAGATCTTTCGCGTTCGGAGCATAACGCTCCATGAAGCGCTCACCTTCGGAGTTGATAAGGTAGCCACCTTCACCACGACAACCTTCAGTTACCAGAGTACCCGCACCATGAATACCGGTCGGATGGAACTGCCACATTTCCATATCCTGCATGGGGAAGCCCGCACGCAGTGCCATGCCGATACCGTCACCGGTGTTGATCAGCGCGTTGGTGGTCGAGGCGTAGATCCGACCTGCACCGCCGGTAGCAAGAACCGTCGCCTTGGACTTGATGTAAGCCACTTCGCCAGACTCTATCTCAATAGCGACAACACCTACCACTTCATTTTTGCTGTTCTTGACCAGATCGACCGCGTACCACTCGTTCAGGAACGTGGTTCCACCCTTGAGGTTCGCCTGGTACAAAGTGTGCAACAACGCGTGACCGGTACGGTCCGCTGCAGCGCAGGTACGAGCAGCCTGAGTGGGGTTGTCCGGCCCTTTGGACTGACCGCCAAACGGCCGCTGGTAAATACGCCCCTGCTCTGTCCGTGAGAACGGAAGACCCATATGCTCAAGCTCAAACACCGCCTGCGGACCTACAGAACACATGTATTCCACGGCGTCTTGATCGGCAATGTAGTCAGATCCCTTTACGGTATCATACATGTGCCAGCGCCAATCATCGTTGGGATCCGCACTTGCGATGGCGCAGGTGATGCCACCCTGGGCCGACACGGTGTGCGAACGAGTCGGGAATACTTTTGTGATGCAGGCAGTATTGACGCCGGATTCGGTCAACTGCAGGGCAGCTCGCATACCGGCGCCGCCGCCACCGATAACAATCGCGTCGTAAGACATGGTCTTGATATTAGTCATCTATTAAAGCCCCCAAAGAATCTGAATGCCCCAGATCACATACACGAACATGGTCAAACCGCACAATGCCTGAACCAGAAAACGCGGTGCCATCGCCTTGATATAATCGGTAGTGACTGTCCAAAGCCCAACCCAGGCGTGAGCACCTATGGACAAGAGCGCCAACAGCGTAAAGATGCGGAACCAGGTTTGCGAAAACAGCGCATTCCAAGTCTCATAGTTCACATCACTGAACACCATGAATCCCAGCAAAAACAGTGTGTACAGAGCCAATACGTAGGCTGTAACACGCTGGATCAACCAATCGAAAACACCGCTGCGGCCGAGATTAGTTACGCTACTTACCATACCCAGACTCCAGCCAGAATAATGAGAACAATGGAAACCACAATAGTAATCTTCGAGGCGAGAAGACCGCTTTCGAGCTCTTCAGCAATACCCATATCCATCAGCAGGTGCTTGATACCTGCAACCAGGTGGTAAAGCAGAGCAGAAAGGATGCCCCAAATAATCAGCTTGGCTAGGAAGCTGTCCAGCAGTTCGCTTACCCGGGCATAACCATCTTCTCCTGACAAGGAGAGATCCAGACCGTACAACAGAAAGGCAACACCCACGAAAATGATGATGCCGCTGACGCGATGCAGGATCGATGTGATGGCAGGCAGCGGGAAATGAAACTTGCCGAGATCGAGATTTACTGGTCGTTTGCTATTCACAGCGCTCTCACACTCTCTTTTTGTTCCGCGGGACCGAAAAACGGTGGCGGATGGTTGGTATGTAAAGATCGGGGAATCGGTACGTTACCGACAACCGATTGGTTCAGGAGGGCGGATGACAACCCGATAGCTTACTATATTAAAGCTCGCATTTAGGCTCATCCCCGATTCCGGGCTAGGGATTATAAGGAGACACCCCGGTAATTACAAACGCGCAACAACTTCCAAACCCCTGAGAATAGCAGCCTCGCCCCCTCTATAAGGATGATTGACAAACCCTATTTCGGCCGCGCAGTGCCGTTATTCGTGATATCCCTCATTTACGGCAAACGTCAAATTCGATCTTTTCACCACAGGTGCATTGACAAAAAAAGCGAACGCCCTATATTTTGCCGCCAGTTTTGCGATAATACGCGCTTTCTCGCGCATACACATGCAAACAAGCTGTAACAGTTAATCAAACAGGAGAGCAACATGACCGACAGGAAAGCCACGCTCTCGGTGGGAGATAAGTCCATTGAGCTACCGATTTATTCTGGCACCGTCGGCCCTGACGTTATCGACGTACGTGGCCTGGTCCAGGAAGGCGTTTTCACCTACGACCCGGGATTCGTGTCTACGGCAGCCTGCGAATCGGCCATCACCTATATCGACGGTGCCAAGGGCATATTGCTTCATCGTGGCTACCCGATTGACCAGCTGGCCGAGCAATCCGACTTTCTCGAAGTCTGCTACCTGCTGCTGAATGGCGAGCTGCCTACCGCAGAAGAGAACAAGCGCTTCCACGACACCATCAAAAACCACACCATGCTGCACGATCAGATGCGCAATTTCTTCCACGGCTTCCGCCGTGATGCGCATCCGATGGCCATCATGTGTGGCGTTGTTGGTGCTCTGTCTGCGTTTTACCACGACCAGATGGACGTCACCGACCCCAAGCAGCGCGAAGTCACTGCGCACCGCCTGATCGCGAAAATGCCGACCATTGCAGCCTGGTGTTACAAATATTCTGTTGGCCAGCCGTTCATGTACCCGCGCAACGATCTGTCCTACGCTGAAAACTTCCTGTACATGATGTTCGGTACGCCTTGTGAGGAATATCAGCCGAATCCAGTACTGGCTAACGCCATGGACAAGATCTTCATTCTGCACGCCGATCACGAGCAAAATGCGTCCACCTCTACCGTTCGCCTAGCCGGCTCTACCGGCGCGAATCCATACGCCTGTATAGCTTCTGGCATTGCGGCTCTGTGGGGCCCTGCTCACGGCGGTGCTAACGAAGCCGTTCTGGATATGCTGGCTGAAATTGGCGACGTATCCAACATCGACACGTTTATTCAGAAGGCCAAAGACAAAGATGACCCGTTCCGTCTGATGGGCTTTGGGCATCGGGTATACAAAAACTTTGACCCGCGAGCCAAGGTCATGAGCGAAACCGCTCACCAAGTGCTTACCGAACTGGGTCTGGAAAATGATCCTCTGCTCAAGATCGCTCAGCGTCTGGAACAGATCGCCCTGGAAGACGAATACTTCGTGCAACGACAGCTGTACCCGAACGTCGACTTCTACTCCGGCATCATCCTGAAAGCCATCGGTATTCCAACCTCTATGTTTACCGTGATCTTCGCTATGTCCCGCACCATCGGCTGGTTCTCCCACTGGAACGAAATGGTCAGCGGTAACTACCGCATCGGCCGTCCACGCCAGTTGTATACCGGCTCGCCGAAGCGAGACTACCCGAAGAAATGAGCATCGCTGTACGCTCATAGCCAAAAAAGCCGCTGATCTCAGCGGCTTTTTTCGTATCATAACTCAACAACACGACCCTTCATCGAAAACAATAAGGAGAACAGCATGGTTTGCATTGCCTTTATCGGTCTCGGCGTAATGGGCTATCCAATGGCCGGGCACCTTGCCAAAGCCGGCTTTGATGTCCGAGTCTGGAACAGGACCACGGCCAAGGCCGAGCAATGGGCGAATGAGTATCCCGGCAAGGCCTGCAAGACTGTTTCCGAAGCTGTTGAAGGCGCAGACCTGGTGATGACCTGCGTTGGCGCTGACAAAGATCTCCTTGAGGTGTTTGAAGGCCACGATGGCATTATTGCAAATGCACCCCAAGGTGCCATCCTGATCGACCACACCACGGCGTCCTCAGGTGTCGCAGAGCGATTGGCAGCGGCGGCCGCCTTGCGCAACCAGGCATTCATCGATGCACCTGTCTCTGGTGGCCAGCAGGGCGCGGAAAACGGCAAGCTGACGGTCATGTGTGGCGGTTCGGAAGCGGCCTTCACCAAAGCAAAACCGGTGATGGATCATTACGGCCGAGCGGTGAATCTGATGGGCCCTGTGGGCAGCGGTCAGAAAACAAAAATGGTCAATCAGATCGCCATAGCCGGGCTGGTGCAGGGTCTGTCAGAAGCTCTGCACTTCGCCGAACAGGCAGGGCTGGACGCGCGCAAGGTGGTGGACGTGATTTCCAAAGGCGCCGCTCAATCGTGGCAGATGGAAAATCGCTCAGGCACTATGATTGATGGCGAGTTTGAGCACGGCTTTGCGGTGGACTGGATGCGTAAGGATCTGGGCATTTGCCTTGACGAGGCACGGCGCAATGGATCCAGATTACCGGTTGCAGCTCTGGTTGATCAATTCTACGGGGATGTACAGCAAATGGGCGGAAATCGATGGGACACGTCTTCACTAATCCAGAGGCTTCGCCGAAAATAAGGCTTACCACGGACGTTCACGGACATGATCAAAACAACGTTATGGCGTTAAGCTCTTTGTCCGTGTGAGTCCGTGTGAGTCCGTGTGAGTCCGTGCCGTCCGTGGCCATAGCTTTGCTTCCAGGCTTATTACCCGTAAATCAGCAGACTAAGCCCTATTTTTTCTTATCCTTCGGAACCCAGCGCCCGTTTTCATACCAGGCAGACCAGCCCGTCGCTTTGCCATCTTCTTCAGACATGACGTACTGTTCTTTGGACTTCCGGCTGTAGCGAATCACCGACGGGTTACCCTCCGGATCTTTCTCCGGAGCGTCCATCAGGTAATCGTATTTCGGGTCGATTTCCTTTCGGTGTGGTTTGATTTCCATCACCAGTGGCGGTCTGGTCTCCCGATTTTTCGGAAACTTGCTGGCCGCCAGAAACAGGCCCGAAGCGCCATCCCGCAACACGTAGGTGTCATCCACTTTCTGACACTGCAGCTCGGGCATGGGCACCGGATCCATCTTGGGCGGCGCCGGCTCACCGCTCTTGAGCAGTTTGCGGGTGTTTTTGCATTCGGCGTTGGTGCAACCGAAGTACTTACCGAAACGGCCGGTCTTCAACTGCATTTCCGAGCCACACTTGTCACACTCAAGCGTGGGTCCGTCGTAGCCCTTGATCCGGAATGTGCCCTGCTCTACCTCGTAGCCTGAGCAGTCCGGGTTGTTGCCGCAGACGTGAAGTTTGCGTGTCTCATCAATCAGATAGCTGTCCATTGCCGTTTCGCACTTGGGGCACCGCCGCTTTTTGCGCAGCAACCGGCTTTCGCCCTCACCCTCTACATCCTCATCAGCGCTGACCACCTCATCACCCGACACCAGATTGATGGTAGTCTTGCAGCGCTCCTTGGGAGGCAATGAATAACCGGAGCACCCCAGGAACACACCTGTGCTGGCGACACGAATCTGCATATGCCGGCCGCAGCTCGGGCACGCGATATCGGTCTCTGTCGGGGTATTGGCCCGCATGCCGCCCTCCGATTGTTCAGCGCTTTCGAGCTGGTTCCGGAATTTGGCGTAAAAGTCGTTGAGAACCTTCTTCCAGTTAACGGCGCCACCGGCGATTTGATCCAGCTCGCTCTCTAGACGGGCGGTAAAATCGTAATCCATCAGGTTAGGGAAAGATTCTGCGAGCCGCTCAGTAACAATTTCGCCCATTTTCTCAGCGTAAAACCGGCGGTTCTGCAGGCGGACATAGCCCCGATCCTGAATCGTCGAAATAATCGACGCGTAGGTGGACGGCCGACCGATTCCCTGCTTCTCAAGCTCTTTTACGAGGCTCGCTTCGGTGTACCGAGGCGACGGTTTAGTAAAATGCTGCGTAGGATCGAGTTTTTTGAGATCCAGAACCTCATCCACTTTGATATCCGGCAATGCCACGTCTTCATCTTTCTTGGCAGACTGGGGCGCAGCTTTCAGGAAACCCTCAAACTTGACGATACGGCCGCGGGTACGCAGCTCGTACTCACCATTGGCAACCATGATCGACGTGCTCAGAAACTCAGCATCTGCCATCTGGCAGGCAATAAACTGGCGCCAGATCAGGTCGTAGAGTTTCTCTGCGTCTTTTTCCAGGCCGGAAATGTCACTAGGCCGGCGGGAAACGTCCGATGGCCGGATGGCCTCGTGTGCTTCCTGTGCGCCTTCCTTGCTGCCGTATAACCGCGGGCTGTCAGGCAGATAGCGCTCACCAAACTGTTTCTCGACGAACTCACGACAACTGGCCACCGCATCCTGACTCAAGTTGGTGGAGTCTGTCCGCATGTAGGTGATATAACCGGCTTCATACAGCCGCTGTGCCAGCATCATGGTCTTCTTGACGCTGAACCCCATGCGGTTACTGGCCGCCTGCTGTAACGTCGAGGTAATAAAAGGAGCCGAGGGTTTGGAGCGGGTCGGCTTGTCTTCTCGCTTGGCTACCTTGAAGCCGCCTTCATTCAGCCGCGCCACGTGCTCATTGCTCTGAGCTTCGTTGACCGGCCGATACGGCTTGTCGTTGTGCCGTGTCACTTCAAAGCGCACCGGCTCTTTTGCGCCCACGGTGCCGAGATCGGCGTGCAACTGCCAGAACTCTTCCGGAATGAACTTCCGGATTTCCCGCTCACGTTCAACAATCAAGCGAACCGCAACAGACTGTACACGGCCTGCCGACAAGCCACGGGCAATCTTCGCCCACAGCAATGGCGACACCATGTAACCCACAACCCGATCGAGGAAACGACGGGCCTGCTGTGCGTTGACACGATCATTATCCAGATTTCCAGGGTCCTTGAAGGCCTCCTGAATTGCGCGTTTGGTGATTTCGTTAAACACCACTCGCCGGTATTTTTCAGGCTCGCCGCCAATGGTCTCCTGAAGGTGCCAGGCAATGGCTTCCCCTTCCCTGTCCAAATCCGTTGCCAGATAAATATGGTCAGCAGACTTGGCCAGCCGCTTCAATTCGCTGACGACCTTTTCCTTGCCAGGAAGAATCTCGTAACGGGCACTCCAGTCATGGTCTGGGTCAACACCCATTCGGACAACCAGCTGTTCTTTAGCTTTGCGTTTCTTATGCTTGACCTTTTCCTCAGGACTCAATTTGCGAGTGACCGCCGCCTGCTTGGCCCGTTCTTTCGGGTCAGACTGGCTGCCGCTGCCACTGACTGGCAGGTCGCGAATATGGCCGACGCTGGACTTGACAATAAAATCGGAGCCCAGGTACTTGTTGATGGTCTTCGCTTTCGCTGGCGACTCGACAATAACGAGACTTTTACCCATATCGGAGATCTGTATCCTTGGCGATAAATCGGTTAAGAGCTGAACAAACCGCAAACTCGCATAAAAATCAGGCAACTGGAAAACATAAAGGCTGCCATTGTGTATAAGCTCACTGTTTTACAGGGTCAAGAATAGCAAGACAACCCATTCTTTGACTTCAGTCATCCTTTTTTACGTATATCAGTGCAGATTGGCACCACCACAAACAGGAAGGCCCGGCAAAAGCCGGGCCTCCTGAATGAACGATACTGACCAGTATTACCGGATCAGATACGCTCCCACACCGTGGCAATGCCCTGGCCCAGACCGATACACATGGTAGAAACACCCAGTGTGCCGCCCTTGGCCTGCATAATATGCAGCAGAGTGGTAGAGATACGGGCACCGGAGCAGCCCAGCGGATGGCCGAGAGCAATCGCGCCGCCGTTCAGGTTGACCTTCTCATCTACTACGCCCTGCAGTTTCAGATCCTTCAGAACCGGCAGAGACTGACCAGCAAACGCTTCGTTCAGCTCCCAGAAGTCAATATCTTCAACTTTCAGACCCGCACGCTTCAGCGCCTTTTTGGTAGCCGGAACCGGACCGTAACCCATGATCGCGGGATCACAGCCGGCCACTGCCATGCTGCGCACCTTGGCAATCGGGGTCAGACCCAATGCCTGTGCACGCTCTGCAGACATCAGCACCATAGCAGACGCGCCATCGGTCAGCTGGGAAGACGTACCGGCAGTCACGGTACCGTTCTTCGGATCAAACGCCGGGCGCAACTGACCCAGAGATTCAACCGTAGTTTCCGGACGAATGGTCTCGTCTTCCTCGATCAGCTTCACAAAGCCGTTATCGTCATGCCCTTCGATCGGCACAATCTCGTTCTTGAAACGCCCTTCCAATGTCGCCTCGTGGGCCAGACGATGAGAACGTGCACCGAACTCATCCTGCTGCTCACGGGTGATACCGTGCATCTTGGCCAGCATTTCCGCGGTCAGGCCCATCATGTTGGACGCTTTGGCGGTGTACTTGGACGCGGCCGGGTTGTGGTCGAAGCCGGCAGTCATAGGTACGTGACCCATGTGCTCGACACCACCAACCATGAACACGTCACCGTTGCCCGTCTGGATAGCCTGGGCCGCGGTGTGGATGGCGCTCATCGCTGAACCACACAGACGGTTTACGGTCTGGGCTGCAGACTCGTGCGGGATACGGGTCAGCAGAGAAATCTGCCGCGCCACATTAAAGCCCTGCTCTTTAGTCTGGTTTACACAGCCCCAGATCACATCTTCAATTTCTTTCGGGTCGAGCTTCGGGTTGCGCTCGAACAGTGCGTCGATCAGCGTAGCCGACAGCGTCTCCGCACGTACGTTGCGGAAACAACCGTTTTTGGCACGACCCATCGGAGTCCGCACGCAATCGACGACGACAACGTCTCTCGGATTAAGGCTCATAGATCTTTCTCCGTTCGGAAATCTCGTTCAGGGTTAGCCAAAGAATTTCTTACCAGTCTTGGCCATTTCACGCAGTTTCTCGGTCGGGTGATACAAAGGACCAAGATCTGCAAACTTGTCTGCCAGTTCGACGAACTTGTCTACACCCAAATCATCGATGTAGCGCAGGGCACCACCACGGAACGGCGGGAAGCCGATACCGAAGATCAGACCCATATCCGCGTCGGCCGGATCTTCCACGATACCGTCTTCCAGGCAGCGAACAGTCTCCAGGCACAGCGGGATCATCATGCGAGCGATGATGTCTTCGTCACTGAACTCGTTTTTGCCCTGAACAACCGGCTCAAGCAGTTTGTAGGTTTCTTCGTCGACAACCTTCTGCTGCTTGCCTTTGCGATCCAGTTCGTACTTGTAAAAACCCTTGTCGTTCTTCTGCCCATAACGGTTGTTATCGAACATCACGTCAATGGCGGTAGTACCTTCGTGCTTCATGCGATCCGGGAAGCCGTCGGCCATGACTGCGCCAGCGTGTTTACCGGTGTCCATGCCAACAACGTCCAGCAGGTACGCCGGGCCCATCGGCCAGCCGAACTTCTCCATGACTTTGTCGACTTTCTGGAAGTCGGCGCCGTCACGTACCAGACCGATAAAGCCACCGAAATACGGGAACAGAACACGGTTAACCAGGAAACCCGGGCAATCGTTAACAACGATCGGAGTCTTGCCCATAGCCTTGGCGTAAGCCACGGTGGTCGCGATGGCGCGATCACTGGTCTTGGCACCACGGATAACCTCAACCAGCGGCATCATGTGCACCGGGTTAAAGAAATGCATGCCACAGAAGTTTTCCGGACGCTTCAGGTTTTTGGCCAGAAGGTCAATGGAAATCGTGGAGGTGTTGGAAGTAATGATAGCGTCGTCGCGAACCATGTCTTCGGTTTCGCGCAGTACGATATCTTTTACCTTCGGATTCTCAACAACGGCTTCCACAACCAGGTCTACGTTCTTGAAATCGCCGTAGTTCAGGGTCGGGGTGATGCTGTTTAGGACGTCGGCCATCTTGCCGGCGTCCATCTTGCCCTTGTCGACACGCTTGACCAGTTGCTTCTTGGCTTCGTTCAGACCCAGGGTAATGCCGTCCTGGTTGATGTCTTTCATGATGATCGGCGTGCCCTTCAATGCAGACTGATAGGCAACACCGCCACCCATGATACCGGCACCCAGTACAGCGGCCAGTTTCACATCGGAGGCTTCTTTTTCCCAGGCACTGGCTTTCTTCTTCAGCGCCTGATCGTTCAGGAACAGACCTACCAGACAGGCCGCAACGTTGGTCTTGGCCATCTTGGCGAAGCCTTTGGCTTCCACTTCAATCGCCTTGTCACGGGTCATGCCAGCATGCTTCTGCATGGTCTTGATCGCTTCCACCGGCGCCGGATAGTTCTTGCCGGCTTTACCAGCAACGAACGCCTTGGAGATCTCGAACGCCATCATGCTTTCCATGGCGTTGAGCTTGATCTTGCCTTTCTTCTCTTCGCGACGAGCCAGGTTGTCCAGCTTGCCTTCGTTGCACTGATTGATGATGGCAACGGCAGCGTCAACCAGCTTGCCGGCTTCAACCACGGCGTCAACAGCGCCTACTTTCAGAGCGGCGTCAGCGCGGTTTTCAGTACCACCGGCAATCCACTCAACGGCGTTATCCACACCAACCAGACGAGACAGACGCACAGTGCCGCCGAAGCCCGGGAAGATGCCCAGCTTCACTTCCGGCAGACCTACCTTGGCCTTGGGCGCCATAACGCGGTAGTCGGTCGCCAGACACATTTCGAAACCGCCGCCCAATGCAATACCGTTAATGGCGGTAACGGTCGGGAACGGCAGGTCTTCAATGGCGTTAAATACCTCGTTCGCCTTCAGGTTGTTGGCAACGAGGTCTTCCTCGGAACCCGCAAACAGCTCGGTAAACTCGGTGATGTCTGCACCGACAATAAAGCTGTCCTTGGAGCTGGTTACCACCAGGCCCTTGAGGTTCTTCTGGGATTTGAGTGCTTCAGCTGCGGCGCCCAGCTCTTCGATGGTGAGACGGTTGAACTTGTTCACTGACTCGCCTTGCAAGTCAAAGTCCAACTGAGCTATCCCGCCTTCGATCTCTTTAACCGTGATGGCTTTACCTTCGTAAATCATCAACTGATCTCCAGTCTGTGTTTGAACTGCTGGCAACCACTCGACGACAACTCGTCAACCGGGTTGCTTGTGCAGCGAGATTTCGGTCACTGCCCGATCTTTCCGATCCAAAATTCATACAGTCGTTTGAATCGTGAGGGCACACGATGAAAAAAAATGGAGCATTTGTCAATTTGTTTCTTGATGAAACCGGCAGAAAATAGGAGGTACAGCCTGTAAGAGCCGGAAACTGCTTGATTAGCCGACCAAGTTACTTTAACTTCGAAATGCGACTTTAGTCCACAATAATAAACAGCATTACGGGGACTCATCCGATGAAAGACACTCGCCTGCGCATTCAGTCACTGCTTGCGGCACTGCTACTTCTCTCCCTGACCGCGTTTGGCGCCAAGGCTCAGGATACCGGAGCAGAATTTCTCTCTGACCTGCACGATTTCCGGATAAATAATTTTTTGGCACTTGATTCGTTCTACGCATTTAGCGCCAGTGGCGATACCGTGGCATTAAACCGCATTGTCAGCAGCATCAACGCTTCCAACGATGCCATGAACTCGGTCATCACCAGCATCAGCGGTGTGCTGACCGAACAACAGATTGAAAGCCTCAATCAGGAATTTGACCAGTTCAAAGACCTTATGCGCGGCAACATCAACGAAGTGCGGGACCGCGGATATCCCGACCTGCGATTGATGGCCGATCTGGCAAATAACGCAGTGGAATTGAACGATCTTGCCACCGAATTGTACGGCGTGGCCCAGGAAAATAGTGGCGCCCAGGCGAACGCCCGTATTGAGTCTGCACGGTCCGCAGCAGTCGTCATGGCTCAGATGATGTCAAGATACTCTGCTCGCACTCACTCATCCGTTGCACAGACCTTTCAAGGCTCCTCCGACGAGGCACCATTGGACCAACAGGCTCTTGAATTTGATGACCTGCTCGCGAAACTTCAGGCCGGTAACGCGGCCGGCGAATTGAAAGCGGCGATTGACGATGTAAGCTCTAAATGGCTATTTATCCGTAGCTCTTACATTAACTACAACGAGAACAACGTGAGTTTCGTGATCGATCGTTATTCGAAAGGCATCATTGGCGGATTAACCACCACCATCGAACTACTCCAAAGTAACGCCTGACCCTCTGCCAGGCAGGCTCCCCGCCCTCCTGGAACCTAGCTACCGGTTGATGCCTGTCAGAATCCCGCTACACTTTTTGATATAGACTGTTGATACTGCCCTTATCAAATGCGCAAAGGAGTGACTGAATGTCCACTTACACAAAAATGCTGGTTGCCATCGACCTGACAGAAGAAGCCCCCCAAGTTCTCAACAAAGCGAAAGCGATTTGTGATGCCTACGGTGCCGAGCTGCTGCTGGTGCACGTGGTTGAGCCGGTGGGTTACGCCTACGGCGGCGATATTCCGATGGACCTGACAGAACTGCAAGATCAACTGGACAAAGCGGCCCGGGAACAACTGTCCAAGTATGGTGATCAGTACGGTGTGCCAAAGAGCCACCAGATTGTGACTGTTGGTCGTCCGGAGTCAGAAATCCATCGCCTGGTGAAAGATCAGGGGGTGGATCTGGTGATCGTGGGTAGCCACGGCCGAAAAGGCTTCCAGCTCCTTCTGGGCTCTACCGCAAACGGCGTTCTGCACGGAACCGAATGTGACGTACTGGCGATTCGCATCCACTAACCGCTCACCAAATACCGACGTCGCGCATGAAGGGGAGGCTCAAGCCTCCCCTTCCATTCTTGCCTGCAACTTCCTGAGCTGACTCTCCAGCGATACACTGACACTGGACGCCATTGAAAAAAAGTTCAATAAGGCCTTCAGATTGCTGTCACCACGACAGACCGCGTGAATCCTCTGCCAAAGCGCCTGATTGACCAACTGCAGTCTTTGATTGCGCTCCACCAGGCCCTTGAGATCCCAATCCGCCGGCTCCTGGCTGCGTTTTGCAAACAGCTGTTGTAACAAATAATAGCCTACGCTGCGCATCACAAACTCATCGCTGTTGGCAAACGGCAAATGGTGAAGAGCCATCGGTTTGAGCTCCGCCAGCACCGGGCAACCACTGGTTGCCATCTTCAATCCGAGCAAAGATCGAAGTGCCTCTTCCAGCGTGGTCTCCTTGGAGTACGAACGCCGCTCATCCGTCACCACCACATCTACTTTCTGGTACGCGTCTTCAGCCTGAAACTCTTCGACGACCGGCAAGATTTCGATCGCGGCCGGGCAATAGGTCACCTCCCCTGATTTCAACGGGCAGTTGGAGCACTGGCAATGCTCCAACTTGGCCCATGCTGGCATTTCAGCAACCGGAGGCCTGGCGGGCTCTCCGGTTACCTTGAAATCAATGGTGCGACCATCCTGAAACTTGAATTTGTAATTAATGTTCATTGATTCGCCTGTTCTTCCAGCTCCATCCACCGTTCAATGACCGATTCCAGCCGGGACTCCGTTTCCGACATCCGTTCGAGAGTGGCTGATACTTCATCCGCTGGGCCTGAATAAAAGTCCGGGGCAGCGACGGCTGCCTGAAGGTCTGCAACCTCTTGTTCCAGCGCCTCGATCTGGCCGGGCAACTGATCCAGCTCCAGTTTAAGCTTGTAGCTCAATCTGGTGGTTTTTTGTTTTGCGGACTGCACCACAGTCTCCGCAAGCGGTGCCGCTTGCTTAGCGGCAGGGTTGGTTTTATCACGCTTGTCCTGCTTGTCAGGCCGACTACCTGAGACCTCAGCCGGAAATCTGCCCCCTTGCCGACGCCAGTCGGTGTAGCCGCCCACATGCTCCTGAACGTTCCCGGATCCATCCAGGAAGATGGTCTCAGTAACCACGTTGTCCAGAAACTCCCGGTCGTGACTGATCACGATCACGGTGCCTTTGAAATCCGCCAACTGCTCTTCCAGCAATTCCAGCGTTTCCACATCAAGATCGTTGGTGGGCTCATCCAGCACCAGAATATTCGCCGGTTTGCTGAACAGCTTGGCCAGCAACAGGCGCGCGCGCTCGCCGCCAGAGAACACACGCACGGGAGACCGAGAACGTTCCGGGGTAAACAGAAATTCCTGCAAATACCCAAGAACATGCTTGCTCTGGCCATTGATATCGATGAACTCGCGACCCTCCGCCAGGTTATCCAGGGCGTTGCGTTCGAGATCCAGCTCGCCTCTGAGCTGGTCGAAATACGCCACCTTCAGATTGGTGCCAAGACGAATATCACCTTCCGTCGGCTGCAACTCGCCTAACAACAACCGGACCAGAGTGGTTTTACCGGTTCCGTTTTCACCCACCAGGCCGATTTTATCACCCCGGATAATGGTGAGATTCATGCCCTGCACCACCCGGTGGCCGTCCGGATAGGCAAAACCCGCGTTGCGGGCTTCGGCGACCAGTTTTCCGGATTTTGCGGCTTCTTCAACGGAGAAGTTCGCCGTACCGCCCCGCACACGGCGTTGGCGGTGCTCTTCACGCATGGCTTTCAGGGAGCGAACCCGACCCATGTTACGAGTACGGCGGGCTTTGATACCCTGACGAATCCAGGTTTCTTCCTGTTTCAGACGCTTATCGAACAGCGCATTCTGGCGATCTTCGTCTTCAAGTGCCTTTTCCTTCAGTTCCAGGTAGCGATCGTAACTGGCGGAAAAGCTGACCAACTGCCCCCGGTCCAACTCAACCACCCGGGTCGCCATCCGTCGAATGAACGCCCGATCGTGACTGACAAACAACATCGCACCGCGGAATTGCGCAAGTGCTTCTTCCAGCCAGGCAATGGCCGGCACATCAAGATGGTTGGTAGGCTCGTCCAACAGCAGGATGTCCGGCTCGGCAACCAGCGCTTTGGCCAGCAGAACCCGGCGCTGCCATCCGCCAGACAGGGTGTTCAGAGTGCGGTCAGGTTCAATGCCGTACTGGCCAAGAATGGTGGTGACTTTCTGATCAAGGCGCCATCCATCGAGCGTTTCGATTCGCTCCTGAGCCTTCATCATTGCGTCCATACTGGCCTCGTCCGCCTGCTGGGACAGCCGATGAAATTCTGCCAGTACGGCACCGGTCTCGGGGAACGCGGAGGCAACAACGTCGTACGCGGTACGAGGATCATCCGAGGGCAGGCTCTGGGGCAAAACGGATAACACCGAGCCCTCCTCCAGGCGAACCACGCCGCCATCAGGTGTTACCTCACCACTGACAATCTTGAGCAAGGTCGACTTGCCCTCACCATTGCGCCCCAGCAAGCACACCCGCTCCCCCGGATCGATCATCAGCGTGGCGCCATCAAGCAGTGGATGCATACCGAAAGCGAGGGATATTTTTTCAAGTGTTAACAAAGGCACTTTGATCATGACTCCTGTGGGCAAATAATAACGGCATCGCCGACGGACAAGTGGTCCCCGTCCTGATGAACAGCGTTTTGGCCGAAAATTACACCATCTTGTGTTTTTCTGTAGGTCGAAAGGGTTCTTAGGGGCTCTGTACCGGGATCTTTGGTACCCGTATCAGGATCCATCGTGGTTATCACACATCGGGAGCATGGCTTGACCGCTTTGAAGCGGGCCTGCCCGATGGTCAGATACTGCCAATGGTCCTCGGACCAGGGCTCAGCGCCCGAAATAACAATATTTGGACGAAAGTGTCGCATATTCACCGGATGCTTTAGCCTGCTGTTGAGCTCATCCAGCGAGGCCTGATTGGCGAATAAAAACGGAAAGCCATCGGCAAAGCCGACTCGTTTTTGATCCACAACACGAGCAGGATCTACACGCCTGAACGTGTCGTCAGGCATATAGACAAAGCGGAGGCTTCGCTCACAGAATCGGCTGACGGCGGCACTGGCCTGTTTTGGTCCGATCAAGCTATTCATCCAATCCCGCCAGACCAGCACAGACAGCTCTTCATGGCCCGGTGCCAGATGGAAACGTCCCTCGCCAGGAATGTGAACCGATACGCCACGCTCATCGATCCCTGTGCCAATTCTGGCAAGCGCGGGCAATTTCCGCTGAGTAACGAATTCTCCCTGGTCATTTACCAACATCCAGCGCCGGTCACCGACAGGGCCGAAATCATCCAGGTCAATGACTGACACCTCAACACCCGCCAAAGATTTGACCGGGTAGAGGAAGAGGGAATGGACGCGCATAATACAAACCTTCAATGCGTCGGATGTAAATGGAGGATGTCGAGTATAACTGACGAGCAAGCGCACATGGGGGAGAAATTATAAACCGGGCACAAAAAACCCGACTCGGTGGTCGGGTTTTTTCTTAAATCTGGAGCGGGAAACGAGACTCGAACTCGCGACCCCAACCTTGGCAAGGTTGTGCTCTACCAACTGAGCTATTCCCGCAGGTGTTGAGCCAGGGCGTTGCCTCTCAACGACGGCGTATTCTACTGATAACACATCGGCCGTCAACAAATTTATAAAATATTTCCGTGTGTGCTGCCATGCCATCTTACTGACCAAAACGTCGTCCACCCTTGAGGTAGCCTCGCTCCTGCTCCGTTGATGGCCGGCCAAGTGCTTTGTTCCTGTGGGGGAACCGGCCAAACCTGCTGATAATCTCCTGATGATTCAGAGCTGATTCCAAAAAGCTTTCGAGGAACTTTGCGAGCATGCCATCGGCGCCCGCCACCAGCTGCTGATAGCACTCCACCGACAGCTTCTGATCCTCGCGTCGCTCCGAGTGCTGCAACGGCATATAAACAAACGCTCTCTGGATTGCAGGCAGCGCCATATCCTGGCCTTTTTCCATCGCCCGCCGGCACAACTTACGGGCCAGAGAATCGTTATCAAACGCCAGCGCGACGCCTCTGAAGATGTTTCGACTAAACTGGTCTAACAACAGGATCTCTGCCAAAGCGCCGCCCGAATCCTTTCGCCAATGATCCATACCTTGCTCAGAGGCGAATAACACCAATGACATAAAGCGTCGCCGGATTTCCTGATCAAACATGCGGTCGGAGCGAAACCAGCGGTTTCGGTGATCCCAGTCTGGCAATCCGAGCTCGTTCAATTCACCGAACCAGAAATCCAGAAGCTCTTTCCAATCGAACATTTACCAACTCCCTGTTACATTTGAATCAGCGGATGTAAACGCAACATCATTCGGGTACGACAGAGTTTCTCTAATTGATCATCCAGGAGATACCATGACCACTTCACATCAAATCATTCTGCTCGCGCATGGCAGCAGCGACCGACGCTGGTGTGAGACCTTCGAGCGACTGGCTGCGCCAACTCTGCACTCGGTTGAACACTCAGCGATAGCCTATATGGAACTCGCGGAGCCTTCGCTTGAGACCATCGTTAGTCAGGGAAAAGAAACCGGCACCCTGAATTTTACTATAGTGCCACTGTTTCTGGCAGCTGGCCGGCACTTGCGAAAAGATGTGCCGGCCATGATCGAAGAGCTGGAGAACCAACACGGTGTCAGCATCAAACTGGCCGATCCGATTGGCCAGAACCCACAGTTGGGTGATGCAATCCGGGACGTCGTAATGCAGGAACTGGCGGGTACCATTGCCTGAACAATCCTGCGATCAAAAGGAGAAGAACATGGATAAGCGGGTACTTATTACAGGCGGCACCGGGTTCATCGGCACGGTGCTTTGCCGGGATCTGATCAGCAAAGGTTACTCGCTAACGGTTCTCAGCAGACAAGGGGCCGACACGGTGCGAGCACTGTGTGGGCGAGTTGAAGTAACGGCTGATCTGAAAAACCTTGAAGGACACCCGGGGTTTCACGCCGTCATCAACCTCGCCGGCGAAGGCATCGCCGACAAACGGTGGACAGAGGCCCGAAAGCAAGCGCTTCGCGACAGTCGGATCGGGGTCACTCGCCGCCTGGTTGCAACTATCAAGAGTTGGCAGAATTTACCCGAGGTTCTGGTGTCGGGATCGGCGGTTGGTTTTTATGGGGATCAACGTGATCACCTTGTTACCGAAGACACCCAGCCCAACGCAGAGTTCACCCATGAACTTTGCCATGACTGGGAACAGGAAGCCCTGGTTCTGGAGCAGGATGGTGTTCGAGTATGCCTGTCGCGCACGGGCGTCGTCGCCGGCAGGGCAGGTGGATTTCTACAGAGAATGATTTTGCCCTTCCGACTGGGTCTGGGCGGCCGATTAGGATCTGGACATCAGTTTATGCCGTGGGTACACAGGAATGACGTAGTCGCGGGCCTGATCTGGATGCTCGAGTACGATCGCGCTCATGGGGCATACAATATGGTGAGTCCCAACCCGGCAACCAATCGCGAATTCACCCGCACCCTTGGCAAAGTTTTGCACCGACCAACCTTATTCCCTGCACCTGCGCCCATCTTGAAGCTGGCACTCGGAGAGATGGCCACACTGTTGCTGACGGGACAAAAAGCGGTTCCGATGCGGCTACAGAACGAAGGCTTCGAATTCAAGTTCCCCGAACTGAGGGCGGCATTGGAAGAAAGTGTGACTGGGTAATTTTTTTCAGAAAAATGTTGACAGCGATCGGACCCTTACTTAATATACGCGCCACCTCGACGAGGCAAGTTGTTGAAAACGTTGCGTCCCCTTCGTCTAGTGGCCTAGGACTCCGCCCTTTCACGGCGGCAACAGGGGTTCGAACCCCCTAGGGGACGCCATTTTTTTAACTGGTTGATCCAGATTTTTTGTTTCAGCCACCCTGCTCCTTGTGGTGCTCTTTGGTTTGCCCCTTGCCATGAGCCTTCTGGTCTTTCATAACGAATATACCAACACCGACAAAGAATCCAATTACCAGCAATACAGTTACAATCCCAGCGATAACAACAGCGTCCATATACATGATCATTTCTCCCAATGATTCTGAAACCTGATTGCGCTTAGATTACGCTTCCGAAAGTTTTGGCGTATTGATCTGAATCAAAGGCAAACAACCGCTTTACTTCGTCGAAACTCCGCCAAAAACTGAGACTTGCTCTCCAGATTTGTTCCAGCGTTTCCTGCATTTGCAGCGCATTCGCAATAAACAACTGCTATAGTCGTCACTAGGCTTAGAACTCAAATTTGCGCCCCTTATGTCCAATCTCCAATGTGATGGCGAAGTTCGCAACATGCCAGAAATTACGACACGATTCAGGCGTATTCGCGCGACCTCGCCGTTGTCTTTCAGGCTCCTGGCATGGATCCTTCTATTTAGTACGGCCTTCACATTGCTTGCCGCCGGAGTGCAGATCTACTCCGATTACCGCAAAGACCTTTCTCTGATTGAAGAACGAATGCAGGTCATCGAATCGGGTTATTCTTCCAGTCTGGCCAGAAGCCTGTGGGCGCTGGATCAGAAACTGCTTCAGACTCAAATGGAAGGTATTCTGAGCCTGCCCGACATCACCCACCTGCGACTCAGAATCGAGCCGGACTCAGAACTGGTCATGGGAGAAATCCCCCGGCACGCAGACACCTTGTCCCATAGGTTCAAGCTGGTCCAGCACGATGGCACGGAGTACCAGCTTGGGGAACTGGTCATTACCGCCGATCTCGACAGAGTATACGCAGACCTGCGCAGGAAGGTTGGCGTGATTTTAGCGACTCAGTTTCTTACCGTGTTCTTTGTGTCCGTGCTCATTCTCTGGATATTCCAGCATCTCGTCACCCGACACCTCACCGCCATGGCGGATTACACGAAAGACTTGTCATTGGGCACTTTGTCTAGACCGTTGGTGCTCGATCGTCCAGACACCGCAACCAACAGCAAGGATGAGCTGGGCATGGTCACCGATGCCATCAACGAGATGCGGGAACGCCTCAACCAGGATGTGGCGCGTCGAGAGCGAGATGCTGCAGACATCCTCAAATTTTCCAAAGCCATTGATCAGAGCCCCTCATCCGTTTTGATCTGCGATCGCCAATGGCGCATCGAATATGCCAATCGTAAATTCAGCCAACTGACCGGTCACAGTACCGATGACATTATTGGCAAGCACCCGTCCACCCTGATTGAGAACAGCATGGATCTCCAGGAGGCCAGGCACCTGTGGCAATCTATCAGGCTGCAGGTACAGCGCGTGGGCGTATGGCAGGGCGAAGTGAACAGCGTCCGCCGTAATGGTGAGCGGTATTGGGAACAACTCGTGGTGACACCGATCCGGGCCAACAACGGTGAGACCACCGGCTTTCTGATACTGGGCGAAGACATCAGTATCCGGAAGCGCTACGAGCAACAACTGCTGCGCCAGGCCAACTACGACATTCTTACTGGTCTACCCAACAGAATGCTGGCTCTTGACCGTCTGAAACTTGCGCTGGCCCAGGCCCGGCGGGAAAGCTCCCAGGTCGGGGTGATGTTCCTGGACCTCGACAATTTCAAGCACATCAACGATACCCTCGGCCACGATGCCGGCGACAACCTTCTTGTGGAGGCAGCGCGCCGTATTTCCAGCTGTTTGCGCGGCACCAGCACAGTGGCCCGGCTCGGTGGCGACGAATTTCTGGTCATTCTGCCCGGGCTGACCGGGCCCGAGGCTTCGTGCCAGGTTGCAGAGCGCATCCTGAAGACGTTCTCGGTCGCCTTCATGCTTAACGGCCAGGAAGTGTTTGTAAGCACCAGTATCGGCATCGCCACTTTCCCGGCTGATTCAGATAACAGCGGCACCTTGCTCCAACACGCGGACGCAGCAATGTATGAGGCCAAACATAAGGGCAAAAGCGCCTATGCCCGGTTCACTCCGGAAATGACGGAAGTGTCCCATGAGCGCCTGCAAATGGAGTCCCACATGCGTAAGGCGCTAGAGTTGGGCGAGTTCGAGCTTTTTTATCAACCTATTATAGAGACCGCGTCCGGTCGTTTGATCGGTGCCGAGGCCCTGCTCCGCTGGAACAACCCGGCCATGGGTCTGGTGATGCCAGACCGATTTATTCCGCTTGCTGAGGAAACCGGACTGATCATTCCGATTGGCGAATGGGTCATCCGTGAGGCCTGTCAGGCGGCGATGACCTGGCATGCTGTGACCGGCCTCGACAACCTCTCGATCGCCGTTAATGTCTCACCCCGGCAGTTCCGTGACCCAGGCTTTACCGATGCTGTCATGCGCGCACTCAACACCAGCGGGCTGCGGCCCGAGTCTCTGGAACTTGAAATCACCGAGCGGCTGATTCTTGATAACAGCATTGAAACCGCAGATATCCTGAGACAACTGGACCGCAGTGGTATACGGCTGTCGGTTGACGACTTCGGCACCGGCTACTCTGCCCTCAGCTATCTGAAAAGCTATCCGTTTGATACCCTTAAAATTGACAAGTCCTTCATTCAGGACGTGTTGAATGAGAGTGGCGACGCATCGCTGGTGCGCGCTATCATCAATATGGCCCACAGTCTCGGCCTGACTGTCATCGCAGAAGGCGTCGAGCAGGAAGCGCAGAGCCATTTTCTCAAGAACGAAGGCTGCGACTATTCCCAGGGCTACTTCTACAGTCGCCCCCTACCCGAACAGGATTTCATGCACTGGCTTGAAACCAACCACCGGGCAACCCTCTGAACCACCACCACGGCACTAGGCATGGACGAAACAATACTGGTCGTAAACTGCGGCAGCTCCTCGATCAAGCTCGCACTTTTCGACAGCAATCATCACAAGAAAGCATCGGCATTGGCAGAACGTCTCAATCAATCTGACGCCAGCGCCCGAATATCCGGAGATCAGGCCCCGGTCCAACTCCCCGAAAACGCATGCCATGAGCAGGCCCTGCAGGCTCTGGTCCAGGCATTTGAAGACCGCAACTTGATGGGCGGCAAGCCAGTTTCAATCGGCCATCGGGTTGTGCACGGCGGCGAGTCGTTCCGGGAAGCCGTTCTGATCGATGATAAGGCTGTTAAAGCCATCGAGACCTGCGCCGCCTTGGCGCCACTGCACAATCCAGTCAACCTGATCGGCATACAGGCGACCCGAAAGCTGTTTCCTGACTGCCCGCAGGTTGCCGTGTTTGACACAGCCTTCCACCAGACTCTACCACCAAAGGCCTATCTGTATGCTCTGCCAGAGCGTTACTACCGGGACTGGGGGGTCCGCCGCTACGGCTTTCACGGCACCAGTCATTACTTCATGGTTCTGGAGACTGCCCGTCGTCTCAACAAAACCCCGGCAACCACGTCGATCATTTCCGCCCATCTCGGCAACGGCTGCAGCATTACCGCGATCGAAGACGGAATCAGCAAAGATACCAGCATGGGGCTGACGCCCCTTGAAGGCCTGGTCATGGGAACCCGTAGCGGTGACGTTGATCCCGGCCTGTTCGACTATCTGGCCAGCCGTGGCGTCAATGCCAGCCAGGCGCACCGGGTACTCAACCAGGAGAGCGGTTTGCTTGGGCTTTCTGGTCAGACCAACGACATGCGTTCGCTGTGTGAGCTGGCTGACCATGGCCATGAACCCTCGGAACTGGCTATCGACGTATTCTGCTATCGCCTGGCCAAATACTTTGGTGCCATGATGGCGTCGCTCAACCGGCTTGACGCACTTGTGTTTACCGGCGGCATCGGCGAAAACAGTGCTCGGATCCGGGCCCAGACCATTCAGCATCTGAGCCTTCTGGGCATTGGTCTTGACGCAGACCTGAATGCCCATCACGGCCAGTTCAGCGAAGGTCATATCGGTGACGCTGATTCCCGATTTCCGGTGCTAGTGATACCAACCGATGAAGAATTGGTCATCGCGAGGGAAGCCAGCCGGCTTGCCAATGCAAATTGAACCTCCAAGGATGAAACCGGAACCTATTATGGCAAAGAGTCTCTTTATAGCTCCCACCTCTCTCGACTCAGGACTGACATCTGTATGCCTGGGCCTGCTCCGAGCGCTTGAGCGCGAGGGAGTAAGCGTTGGTTTCTACAAACCCTTCAGCCAGTCTGTCCACCGAGGCGAAGTGCGGCACAACGACGGCAAGGACTCGTCGGTCGAGTTTGTCAGGTCGCGCAGCCACCGGCAGACCCCCGACCCGATTCCACTGAAAAACGCCCAACAGCAGCTGAATCAAGGCAAGGGCGACCTGCTCCTTGAAACCATCGTGGGCGAGTACCAGAAGGTCGCGAAAGATTTCGACGTCGTGATTATCGAAGGCTTGGTACCCGACCGGAGCGAGGCCTATATTGCCCGGTTGAACGTCGAAGTGGCTCGCAATCTGGGCTCGGAAGTGATTCTGGTGAGCACCCCCAGGGCCTGCACCGCGAGTCAGATTGATGAAGAACTGGATTTTTCAGCGCGGCTATTTGCGGCGCCTTCCGACCCGGATGTAATCGCCGTCATTCTGAACAAAGTCGGTGAGCCGGAAAAAACCGGTATTGCACTGGACCACCAATCCGGTCATCAGAGCCCCATCATCGACTACCGGGAATCCTGTAAAGTTTTCCGCTCCAAGCGGTTCCACCTGCTGGGTCAGATTCCCTGGCAACCAAATCTTCAGGCACCCCGGGTTTCCGACGTCGCCCGAGAACTTGAAATGCAGGTTCTTCATGAAGGACAGATGCACACCCGGCGCGTTCAGCGGGTTTCAGTCTGCGCACGCTCCATTCGCAACATGACCGACACCCTGAAGCCTGGTACCTTGATGGTCACGCCGGGCGATCGGGAAGATATTGTTGTAACCACAGCCGTCGCCGCTTTGAACGGCGTGCCTCTTGCCGGGCTGATGCTGACCGGTGGTCTGATGCCAGACGATCGGGTTATCGAGCTGTGCAGGCGCGCGTTGGGCACGGGTTTGCCGGTATTGAGCTCTTCTAAAAATACCTACGAAACCGCCCACATGTTAGCCAGTCTGTCTGCCACCATACCGATCGATGATCCGGAACGGATTGAGCAAGCCATGGAGTCCGTTGCTACCCGCATGGATACCGACTGGCTACAGGAGCACCTGAGGGTTCCCCGCCAGAGCCGATTGTCGCCGCCAGCTTTCCGGTACCGGTTGTCTGAGCGGGCCCGGGCCGCCAATAAGCGGATTGTGCTGCCGGAAGGCAGTGAACCACGAACGGTTCACGCTGCTATTGTCTGCCACCAGCGCAACCTTGCACGATGTGTACTGATCGGAAATCCTCAAGAAATACAGTCTGTCGCCGGTTCACAGGGACTCGAGCTGCCGGATGATCTGGAAATACTCGACCCGCAATCCGTCAGAGAGCGCTACATCGCACCGATGGTGGAACTGCGCAAACACAAAGGACTGACCCACGACATGGCCGAGGCCATGCTGGAGGACAACGTGGTGCTGGGCACCATGATGGTCGCCCTGGATGAAGCCGACGGGCTGGTCTCCGGCGCCATTCATACGACGGCTAACACCGTGCGGCCGGCGCTGCAGCTGATCAAAACCCACGAAGGTGCCAAAGTGGTCTCTTCAGTCTTCTTCATGCTGCTACCCCAACAAGTGCTGGTGTACGGTGATTGCGCCATCAATCCTGATCCCGGCGCTGAAGAACTGGCAGACATTGCCATCCAGAGCGCCGAGTCTGCTGAAGCCTTCGGAATTGAGCCGGTGGTGGCCATGATCAGTTACAGCACCGGAGAATCCGGGACTGGCGCCGATGTCGACAAGGTTCGGGAAGCGACCAGGATTGCCCGCGAGAGACGCCCGGACCTGCTGATTGACGGACCATTGCAGTATGATGCCGCCGCTATTGAAAGCGTTGGCCGGGCCAAGGCACCAGACAGCAAGGTGGCGGGTAAGGCGACGGTGTTCGTGTTTCCTGACCTCAACACCGGTAACACCACCTACAAGGCTGTTCAGCGAAGTGCCAACGTGGTGAGTGTCGGGCCAATGCTGCAGGGGCTGAGAAAACCGGTTAACGACCTGTCGCGGGGTGCGCTGGTTGAGGATATAGTCTTCACCATCGCACTGACTGCGGTTCAGGCACGACAGGTAGAAGCTTCAGGAGTGGCCTGAGGCAGACCACTCCCATGGAGCTCCCGAGATCCGGCAATCAGCGTTTGACGCTTTTCTGCCGGGTTTTTCGGACGGTGCGCCCTTTCTTGATATCCGTGTCCTTCTTGACCTTCTGCCTCGGCGTCATACGGTCTACCTTGTTGGCAAACGGGTTTTCGCCGGATTTGAACTCAAACCGGATCGGTGAGCCAACAACCTTAAGCACTTTGCGAAAGGTATTTTCCAGATAGCGTTTATAAGCTCCTGGTAGCGAATCCACCTGATTGCCATGTACGACGATCACCGGAGGGTTCGAGCCACCCTGATGAGCGAAGCGTAACTTGATGCGTCGGCCATGTACCATTGGCGGCTGGTGCTGTGCTATCGCATCCTGCAGAAGCGCTGTCAGCCGGTTAGTTGGCCACTTCGACATCGCCGACTCATAACATGCCTGCACCGATTCATACATGGTTCCAACACCGGTACCGTGCAATGCCGAGATGTAATACTTATCAGCAAAGTCCACAAAGTCGAGACGACGAGCCACTTGCTCTTTCACCTTCTCGCGATCTTCCGGATTCATACCATCCCACTTGTTGATCGCGATCACCAGCGACCGACCGGCATCCAGTACAAAGCCCATCAGGTGCATATCCTGATCCACCAGACCATCGCGGGCGTCGATGACCAGAATCACCACATGGGCATCGTCGATAGCCTGGAGTGTCTTGATGATGGAAAACTTTTCGACCACTTCGTGAACGTTCTTGCGGCGACGCACACCGGCGGTATCAATCAGCGTGTACTGATGGCCATGTCGCTCATAGGGAATGTAGATGCTGTCACGGGTTGTTCCCGGCATGTCGTAGACCACCACCCGCTCTTCACCCAGCATCCGGTTGACCAGCGTCGACTTGCCAACGTTCGGGCGCCCGACCACGCCAATGCGAATACCCGGGTACTTGTCAGCACGATCCTGGTCTTCCGGATTCTCTGGTTCCGGAAGCAACACCTCCAGCATCGATTTGATGCCGCGGTTATGGGCCGCAGCCGTTTGGAACGTGGACTCAAAGCCCAACGAGTAGAAATCAGCAGTAGCAATGTCCGGATCCTGGCCATCAGTTTTGTTAACCACCAGATGAGCCTTCTTACCGGTGCGACGCAGATGGTCGGCGATCATCTGATCACCCGCCGTCAATCCTGCACGGCCATCGACGATAAACAACACGATGTCGGCTTCATCCACCGCCTGCATTGAGTGGCGCGCCATTTCCGCGTCCAGGCCTACCTCATCACCGGTGAGACCGCCGGTGTCAATAACGATAAACTTGCGACCCTCGTAGTGGCCCTCGCCGTATTTCCGGTCACGGGTCAAGCCCGGCAAGTCTGCGACCAGCGCATCACGGGAATGGGTCATCTGATTGAAAATCGTGGACTTACCGACATTCGGCCGTCCGACCAGGGCTATAACTGGGGTCATAATTATCTGCTATATAAAAAGGTCAAAAGCCCGGCTTGGGCCGGGCTTATCGATGAGTTGCGGTGTTACTGTTCAGTTTTCAAAGTAAAGACAGTCATGCGCCCGCCGTTTCCGAATACCAGCAGATTACCATCTTCGATGATCTGAACCGGTACGCGGATACCGTCACTGTCAAACTTCATCTGCCCCTGAAGGCTGCCATCACTTAACGACAAGGCGTGAAGGTAACCCTCATAATCGCCGGTAATCAGATAGTCACCAGCCGCGATCGGTTGCGTCAACTGACGCCAGGACAAACGATCCTGTAGCCATAGCTCCCGACGATCACTGCCACGGTAAGCAACGACGTCGCCATTGGCAGACGACAGGAAAATATTGCCAGCGCCAATGCTCGGCGAGTAGAAACTGGACGCGCGACGACTCCAGATTTCCTGGCCGGTACGGATATCAACCAGTGCAAGCTTGCCCTGATAACCGGCCACCATAATGGCAGAATCCACTACCAGAGGCTGGCCTCCAATATCCACAAGGCGCTCGAGTTCGGTGCGACCTTGCGGCTGCCCTACCTCGTACTGCCAGACTGGTTGACCGGCATCCGCCGTGAGCGCAATAACTCTGCCGTTGGCAAACGAGGCAATCACCACATCACCGCCCACCAGCGGCGCTGCAGCCGTGCGCATGGACAGCACCGGCACCTGACCATCGTATTGCCATAGTTGCTCGCCATTACTGGCATCAAAACCAATAACCCGACCATCGGTGGTCTGCGTCACGACCAGAGCCCCGTTTGACTGGGGCGCAGCGAGACCTTCAGTCGGCAAAGCGGAGCGCCAGACTTCGTCGCTGGTTTCCCGGGACAGGGCCACCAGTTCGGCGTCGCGAGTTATGTAATAGAGGTGGTTACTATCTCCGCCCATTCCGGCAAAGATGCGATCTTCTGACCTCCGCTGCCAACGTGTTTTGCCATTTTCGGGTTCAACAGCAACCAATAGGCCATCTGCAGACGCCGCATAAATAACGTCACCCGCGTACAAGGGCACCAGATGTAGAAACTGGTTATCGTGACCGTTTCCGACAGACATGCTCCAGATCGGCTCGAATTCAACGCTTGCGTCAATATCCGGAACCGGAACGGGTTGCTCAAAAGTATCGGTGGCACTGCACCCGACAAGCAAAAACAGCAGCAAAGACGCTAACGGAAATGCGACGGCCCTGTTGCGATCGATCCGCATCAGGCCCCCTCCTCAACGCCCAGGTCAGACAGCTTCAGTTCCAGAATGCCACTGCGGCCCTGCTGGTTTTGCTCCTGAGCAGCCAGATAGGCTTCACGGGCACCTTCTGCATCACCCTTGGCCAGCAGAATATCACCGCGTAACTCTGAAAATATACCAGCAAACGCATCGACCGAAACTGCGCCGTCAAGTGTCGCCAACGCATCGTCAAATTGCTCGGCCGCAAATTGGGCGCGAGCTAGGCGGTTGCGCACCACCAAGTTCAACGCCGGATAGTCCGATGCTTTATCCAGTGCCCATTGCAGAGAATCAATTGCACCCTCGACATTGTCATTAAGCATGATCTGTTGGCGGGCAAGAACCAGGTTACCGTATATGGCATAGGCACTTTTGCCATGATCTTCACGAAGCGTCTGGGCGACAAATGCAACTGTCTCGCCCGCATTTTCGTCAGCTTCAGTCGCGAACGCATTCAGCAGGGTGGCGAACTGATTTGCGGCCTCGGCCCGTTGCTGGGCCTGATTATTTTGCCAGGCCTGCCAACCAAACACGATGGCCAGGGCGGCACCGATACCAATCAGCAAGGAACTGCCGTTTTTCTTCCACCAGTCTTTGATCGCCTGGACCTGTTCTTCTTCGGTGCGCAACTCAGCCATGTAAACTCCTGTTAATCAATAATGTTGCTGTTCTTGTAGAGCGATGATCAAAGCCTGTTAACCAGTAACTGTGCCAATTCTACCCGAGCCACTTCTTGCTGCGGCTCATCGTCGCGCAGCGGTTTCAGACCAACGTTTCCGCTGGCCAACTCGTTTTCACCCAGAATGACCGCATAGCGGGCACCACTACGATCGGCTTTTTTCATCTGACTCTTAAAGCTGCCACCACCACAATGTGCAACAACCACTTTGCCGGGCAAAGCGTTTCGCAATTCCTCAGCGATGGCCATCGCCGGAGCAATGACCTTGTCGCCCATGGCAGTCACATAGACATCCGCCTGATTGTTAACGTGCTCGGGCACCAGATCAAGGGTTTCCAGTAACAGAATCAGACGCTCCAGCCCCATTGCGAAGCCAACAGCGTCGGTGGCTTTGCCGCCTAACTGCTCTACCAGACCATCGTAACGGCCGCCGGCGCACACGGTACCCTGAGCGCCAAGACTGTCGGTGATCCACTCAAACACCGTCTTGCCGTAATAGTCGAGCCCGCGAACCAGCGCCGGATTTACGGTATAAGTCACGCCCGCGGCATCCAGCAGGGCTTTCAGCTGATCAAAGTGTTCAAGGGAGGCTTGATCCAGGAAGTTATCAAGGCTCGGTGCACCCTCAAGAACCTTACGGGTGCCGGCATCTTTGCTGTCGAGAATTCTTAAAGGATTGGTGGACAGCCGTCGCTTGCTGTCGTCATCCAGCTGATCCCGATATTGTCCCAGATAGTCGACCAACGCCTGCCGATACACTTTACGGGCATCGCTGGTCCCGATTGAGTTAATTTCCAGGCGAGTGTGCCCGGCAAGGCCCAAAGCGGCCCACAACCGCGAGGTCAGGATCAGCAGTTCGGCATCAATATCCGGGCCAGCCATGCCAAAACATTCCACCCCGATCTGATGAAACTGGCGATACCGACCTTTTTGAGGCCGCTCATGGCGAAACATCGGCCCGGTGTACCAGAGCCGGCGAGTTTGGTTGAACAGCAGCCCGTGCTCTTCTGCTGCCCGAACGCAACCTGCGGTACCTTCGGGGCGCAAAGTCAGGCTGTCGCCGTTGCGATCGTCGAAGGTGTACATTTCCTTTTCGACAATATCGGTGACCTCACCGATCGAACGCTTGAACAATTCGGTCTGCTCAACCACAGGCATACGAATTTCCTGATACCCGTATTGCCCAAGAACCTTACGTACTGTTGACTCCACATACTGCCAGACGGGAGTCTGATCCGGCAGAATGTCATTCATTCCGCGAATTGCCTGAATCTTAGCCAAGTTAAAACCCTGATACTTTGTTGAATGATTTCGTGCCGGTGCTTTTAGTCGGTAGAGCGTGCGATAACAGATGCTTCCTGTTCCTGGCGCTTCGCCACTTCGTCCCGAATCAGACGCTCAAGGTCATCCGTCAGCGTTGCATTGACCAGTTTCTGGTTTGGTTTGCCAGCCAGGTAGAACAGGTTCTTCGGACTGCCACCGGTCAGGCCGATATCCGCTTCTTTCGCTTCTCCAGGGCCATTAACAATGCATCCGATGATGGCGACATCCAATGGCGTGTTCACATCTTCCAGTCGCTCCTCCAGATCATTCATCGTCTGGATAACATCAAAATTCTGGCGGGAACAGCTTGGGCACGCGATAAAGTTGATACCCCGGCTGCGCAAACGCAGGCTCTTGAGGATATCGAATCCGACTTTGATTTCCTGTACCGGATCCGCCGCCAGGGACACTCGGATAGTATCGCCGATGCCATCCATCAGCAGCATACCCAAGCCAATCGAGGATTTGACGGTACCCGAACGGAAGCCACCGGCTTCGGTGATGCCCAAGTGAAGCGGCTGTTCAATCTGCGAAGCAATTTGCCGGTAAGCGGCGACCGTCATAAACACATCAGACGCCTTGAGACTGACTTTGAAGTTCTGAAAATCGTGCCGGTCCAGAATATCAATATGCCTCATGGCCGATTCGACCAGCGCTTCCGGCGTAGGCTCGCCATACTTGCGTTGCAGGCTTTTTTCCAACGAACCGGCATTCACACCGATCCGGATGGGAATATTCCGGTCCCGGGCGGCACTGATCACTGCACTAACACGGTCATCCCGACCAATATTTCCCGGGTTGATGCGTAAGCAGTCAACCCCGAGCTCGGCGACTCGCAATGCGATCTTGTGGTCAAAATGAATATCCGCAACCAGTGGCAGCGACACCCTGTCACGAATTTTGCCAAATGCCTCAGCGGCTTCCATCGAGGGCACAGACACCCGGACAATGTCCGCTCCGGCGTCCTGCAATGCCTCAATCTGACCAACCGTCGCGTCTACATCGCAGGTATTGGTATTGGTCATGCTCTGCACGGCAATCGGTGCATCACCGCCAACCGGAACATCACCCACCATGATCTGGCGAGATTTGCGTCTTTTAATCGGGGATTCGTGTTTCATGTGCTGGGACCAACAGTTTATCCGGACGTTTGGCTTTAAAGTTCGAGGCTAAATTCTGACCGGTTATTCACGACGCGTAAATCGCCAACGTTCAGAGTTTCACCCTGAAATCGAATTGACTCAACGGCACTGACTGCGCCAATCACCACCCGGAAAGGTGCCTCACCGGCGACATCCAATTGGTCTCCGCTACGACGAAGCGAACTTGCCAAACGGTTACCTTCGGCATCAGTCACCTGAATCCAGCAGTCATCCGAAAAAGACATTTGCAGCCGTGCTTGCGTAACATCACTGACTGGTAACACTTCTGGCTCTTGCAGAGCGGGTTCCGTCAACTGGGTAACCACAGGTACCTGGTCTGGCGGCAGGTCTTCCGGGACGGCTTCTGCAGGCATTGGATCCGCGGGCACATTCAATGACTCCGCTGTCTCATTCAAAGGTTCAGCAGCCTCATCAAACGGAACCGGCTCAGGCTCCTGGACCAGAGCTTCCGGCGTTTCAGCGCCTTGCTCCGAATCTGCAGAAGACATCAGATTTTCCTGCGGCGCTGCCATCTGTGACGAGCCTTCAGTTGCCGGATCAACGCCTACGTCCCGTTCAGCAAGATAAGCGGCTATCAGATACGCAGCCGCAGCCAGAATAACCAATACCACGAGCAGCTTGGCAAGTTGTCGTTTTCGGCGCTTTTTCAGCTCGATAGAAACCAATGGGTTGGCCTGATACTCCAACTCTTTTTGTTGGCGACCTGGTTCCAGTTCCCGATCCAGCTCAGCGATCACAGCGTCCGCATCCAGCCCGACCTGACGAGCGTATGCTCGAACGTAACCTTTCAGAAAAAGTTCACTGTCGATTTTACTGTAATCGCCGCTTTCAATAGCTTGAATCACGGAGGGGCGGAGATGCTGTTCGTCCGCAATTGCTGACAGATCCAGCCCCAGACGTTCGCGCCCAAGCCTGAGCTGTTCACCGACACGCTCCGCTGCCACCTGGTCTGGCTTCACCTCACCGCTCATTGGCAATCAACACCTTATATTGTTGGTACTCAGCAGAATCCGGATACTCATTTCTGAGCAGCAAGGCCAGACTCACCTCCTGATCCCGGTCTTTATAATGACGGGCTATGCGAATACCGGTAAACAGGCTTTCCGGCGAATGCGTCAACCGCGTGTTGCGCTGAATCATCGTTTGCAGGCGGCTGTAATATCGGGATGCCGCCGGATAATCCTCCATTTCCACCAGTACGCGAGACAGGGAAAGCAGGGTTCGTGCTTCGCCCCGAGTCAGCTCGACGGCCCGGCGATAAGCCGCCTCAGCCGCTTCCCGGTCACCTAAACGCTCTTCGGTCATCCCCAGATTATAGAATACCGCACCGCGCTCTCGGTAGCCGGTATCTCTGGAAGCAACACTGAACTGATCTCTGGCTTCCGAATAACGGGAATTGCTGTAAAGAAAAGCACCGTAGTAAACACGAGCACGCGTATAACGATCGTCCTCAGAGATTGCCCGTTTGAAACTTTGCTCTGCCAGACCCGGGTCGCCCTCGGCATTATAAACCAAGCCCATTGCGGCCTGCGCTTCAGCGCTATCGGGCGAAATTTCCAGTGCCCGTTCAAGATGATGACGAGCACGATCGAGATTGCCCTGCCCGATATAGGCAGTGGCTAACTGAACATAGTTACTGACCGCCTTATCCCGGTCTGCTTCACGCGAGAATCGACTATCGGTTGTGGTAACGCAGCCCGACAACATCAGACCAAATAAGAGCAGAGCCACTGTATACAGAGGTGAACTTTGTGCTTTTCCTTTCACGAAACACCTTATCTTTGTCACTTCCGGGGCGCCGATATCAGGGGTTAACCTGTTGCACCGCTATGTATCTCTGGCTCCTGCGGGTACGGTCATCAACACGGCCGACCAACTGACCACATGCTGCATCGATATCGTCACCGCGTGTGGTACGGATGGTTGCTACGTAGCCGGCCTCATTAAGCACCGTCTGAAATCTACGCGTGGCATTCATACTCGGCCGTTTGAAATCGCTCTCAGGGAATGGATTGAACGGTATCAGATTAATCTTGCAAGGCAAATCCTTGAGCAAAACTGCCAGTTCGTGGGCGTGTTCCGGTTGATCGTTAACGCCCTCGATAACGGTGTATTCAATGGTCGCTTTACGCTTTTCTGGCAATCTTGCAAAATACCGTTTCGTGGCGGCCAGCAATTCAGCGATCGGATACTTTTTATTTAATGGAACCAGTTTATTGCGCAATTCATCATTGGGCGCATGAAGCGAGATGGCCAGTGAAACATCGGTAACCTCAGCCAATCGGTCAATGGCAGGAACCACACCGGAGGTACTCAGGGTTACACGGCGCTTGGAAATCCCGTAAGCAAGGTCTTCCATCATCAGGTTCATCGCATCAACGACGTTGTCGAAGTTCAACAACGGCTCCCCCATACCCATCATCACAACATTAGTGATCGGGCGGTCCTTGATGTCAAACGGCATAAACGCTTTGCGGGCAACCCATACCTGGCCGATCACTTCGGCAGCCGTCAGATTCCGGTTAAATCCGCGTTTTCCGGTTGAGCAGAATGTGCAGTCGAGGGTACAGCCGATCTGCGAAGACACGCACAGCGTGCCGCGCTCACCGTCCGGAATCAGCACAGTTTCGACACTGTTGCCGTTGTCCATCCGCATGACCCACTTGCGCGTTCCGTCTTTGGAGGTTTCATCGAAAACCACCTCGGGGCCGCGCACCTCTGCCACTTCTTTAAGCTTGTCCCTGAGCACCTTGCTCATATTGGTCATTTGATCGAAGTCATCAACACCCCACTGGTGGATCCACTGCAGAACCTGTTGCGCACGGAAGCGCTTTTCACCCAGGGTTTCAAAAAACGCCTCAAGCTTGGCTTTAGGCATCCCCAGGAGATTGGTTTTTTCGGCAGTGCCAGTCATGCAATAACCTCGATCAAATAGCCAATTCAGGGGCGACTACTGCCACCCCTGAACCACAAAATCAACCGCGCGGGCAGATCTCGTTATCATTAAAAAAGTACGCGATTTCACGCTCAGCGGAAGCCGCAGAGTCAGAGCCGTGAACGGCGTTGGCATCAATGGATGATGCAAAGTCAGCACGAATGGTACCAGCCTCAGCTTCTTTCGGATTTGTCGCACCCATCAGCTCACGGTTCTTGAGAATAGCGCCTTCGCCTTCCAGAGCCTGAACCACTACCGGGCCAGAGGTCATGAACGCAACCAGATCGTTGAAGAAGGGACGTTCTTTATGCTCGGCGTAGAAGCCTTCCGCTTGCTCTTGGGTCAGGTGCATCATTTTAGACGCAACAATTTTCAGATCCGCTTTTTCAAAACGGCTGTAGATTTCGCCAATTACGTTCTTAGCGACCGCATCGGGCTTGATAATTGAGAGCGTGCGCTCATTTGCCATGGTATTTCTCCAGTTGTGTTCAGAAAATTCAGATCGGCGATTATACGCAGTCCGGGTGCAACTGCCTACCGCACGCCGCGAAGTCGCTTAACAACATCAACGATTTGCGAACAGGCGAACTCTACTTCTTCAACAGTGGTAAAACGCCCGAACGAAAACCGAAGTGCGCGGTGAGCAAGTTCATCGCTCACACCGATTCCCCGCAATACGAAGGAAGGCTCAACCGTAGCAGATGCGCAGGCCGACCCTGATGACACCGCGAGATTGCGCAATCCCAACATCAGGGATTCAGCATCTATGCCCTCGAATGACAGATTGACAATGCCCGGCACCCGGTGTTCCCGACTACCATTGAAATGAACACCTTCAAGGCCTTCAAGACCTGACACAAACAATTCGCGCAGTTGCTCAAGATGTCCGGTTTCGCGATCAAGACCCTCACCTGCCAACTCAAAGGCCTTGCCCATGCCGACGATCTGGTGCGTAGGCAAAGTGCCTGAGCGCATGCCTCGTTCGTGGCCGCCGCCATGCATCTGCGCCTCGATCGCTACGCTCGGGGAGCGACGAACATAAAGCGCTCCAATACCTTTGGGGCCATATACCTTGTGCGCCGAAAGCGACAACAAATCAACATTCAAACTGACAACGTCGACTGGCAATTTACCTGCGGCCTGCGCGGCATCAACGTGAAATAACACCTCACGCTGGCGAAGCAACGTCCCGATGGCACGGATGTCCGTGACGCACCCCAGCTCATTATTGACCATCATCAGACTTACCAGGACCGTGTCGTGGCGTAACGCTTCGGCAACGGAGTCCGCAGTGACCCGTCCCTCAGTATCCGGTCGCAACCAGGTAACTTCTGTACCGCGGCTCTCCAGCCATTTGCAGGTGTCTACTACGGCTTTGTGCTCGATAACCGAAGTCACTATATGCCCACCGCGAGCTTTTGAACATTGACCAACAACACCTTTGATCGCCAGGTTATCCGATTCGGTCGCACCAGACGTCCAGACGATTTCCCTCGGGTCTGCGTGAATCAGCTCGGCAACTTGCCGCCGGGCATTTTCCACCGCAGCTTCCGCCTGCCAACCATAGCCATGGGAGCGCGAGGCCGGATTGCCAAACACTCCGTCAGGGGTCAGAAACTTCATCATCTCATCGGCAACGGATGGATCGACGGGCGTTGTGGCCGCGTAATCCAGGTAAACGGGCTTTTTCATAATCACAGGGAATGTTGGTTGTCAGGCCGTTGCCTGGTCTATCAGGCGTCGGGTATTAATCGCATCCGAGCCATCGCCGGACTGCATCCGATTCTGCCTGTCCGCCACCTGGCGGATTTCATGCTTACGCATCAGGTCGCCCAGACTGATCTCGCTCAAGAACTGGTGAATCTGATCGCTCAGGTCCGACCACAGATGATGGGTCAGACATTTCTCTCCGTTCTGACAATCACCTTTATTGGCGCAACGGGTGGTATCCAGCGATTCGCTGACCGCATCGACCACTTCGGCGATAAAGACGTCATCAGCTAACCGGCTCAAACGATAGCCACCACCTGGTCCACGCACGCTCACCACAAGTTGTTGGCGGCGCAGGCGTGAAAACAGCTGTTCAAGATAAGACAGGGAAATCTCTTGCCGGGCCGAAATGTCTGCAAGACTCACCGGCCCCTGGCTCCCATGGAGAGCCAGATCCAGCATTGCCGTCACGGCATAGCGGCCTTTCGTGGTCAGCTTCATACTGTCAGCCCCATAGATGGGATTGAATCTCGATTCGAAGTGATGAGTATGAATTGACCAACCAAAACAGTCAAGTATTCAGCCTTTACCCGCGCTATCCTCATCGTCACGAACGCAATCGAAATCCTCTTCGTGCAGAGGCGGCAACTCCCCATTCTGGTATTCACTGTTGACCTTGCGAATAGCCTTGCACATGTTTTCAATACGATCGTCGACCGCATGCATATGGTCCAGTAACGAGCGCATGGCCCGAGCAACCGGATCCGGCATTTCCTCAGTCACACCATAAGCATCAAAGCCCATACGCTCTTCCATTTCCTTGCGTCGAACGTCATCCTCGGTATGCCGCTTGACAATTACCCGCCCCGGGATGCCAACCACGGTAGCTCCCGCAGGCACAGCTTTGGTCACCACGGAATTAGAGCCAATTTTGGCACCCTCTCCCACTTCAAACGGGCCCAGAATCTTTGCCCCGGCACCCACAACCACACCGTCACCGATGGTCGGATGACGCTTGCCCTTGTTCCAGCTGGTGCCACCGAGTGTCACACCCTGATAGAGCGTCACATCATCACCGATTATCGTGGTTTCGCCGATCACCACCCCCATACCATGGTCAATAAAAAACCGCCGGCCGATCGTTGCACCCGGATGGATTTCAATGCCGGTAAACCAACGCGCCAGCGTGGAGATGGTTCGTGCCACCCATTTCAACCCCAGATTCCAGAGCCAGTGTGAGAACCGGTGAAAAAGCAAGGCGTGCAAGCCCGGGTAATTAGTCAGTACTTCAAACGTGTTCCGTGCTGCCGGATCCCGGTGAAATACACTCTTTATATCTTCGCGCAAACGCTCAAACATGGTCTTTATCCTGCCCTGCATTCGCGACATCCGCCGCAGTGGGTTGTTGCTGGCCATTACCTGGAAGCGTACCGGCAGCTTTCTGCACCGACGTCAGAATTCCCCGAAGAATATTAATCTCCATCTGGTCGAGTCGGGCTCGCTGGAAAAGCCGCCTCATCCGGGTCATCAGTTGCCGGGGGTTGTTGCGGCGGTGAAAGTCCACATCGACCAACACCTGTTCAAGGTGACCGAAGAACCCCTCGACATCATGGACGGCCGCCGGTGGCACATCCCAGCCCCGATCGCCAGGCGCCACCATGGATTCGAGGTAAGGGCTGGACTCACCTTCGTCAAGACTACGCAAATAATGCATTCGCAATTCGTAACAGATGACCTGAACCGCCATGGACAGATTCAAAGAGCTGTAGTCAGGATTCGATGGAATATGAATGTGGTAGTGACAGCGCTGAAGTTCCTCATTGGACAGACCATGATTCTCACGACCGAACACCATGGCAACCGGGCCTTGCTGCCCAGCTTCATAAGCAGTGACTGCAGCCTGGGGTGGTGCAATAACCGGCCAGGGAACTTTACGGCCACGAGCACTGGTGCCCATCACCAGAACACAATCTGCCAGAGCCTCATCCAGAGAATCCACCACCTGAGCCCGGTCCAGCACATCAGAAGCACCGGCTGCCCGGGCGTAGGATGTTTCATCCGGAAACGACGACGGATTGACCAACCACAGGTTTCCCAACCCCATATTCTTCATCGCCCTGGCCACAGCACCAATGTTGCCGGAATGGGAAGTTTCCACCAGGACGATCCTGATCTGATCATTAAAGGTATCGGTGCCTTCCATCGGCAACGCGGGCTTGTGCATGGTCATCAGGCCTATAAGTGTAAGATCTTTAAATGAAGGAGATGAATGATAGCAGAAATAAGAACATGCCCGCCCTCCGGATATGCCGCAACAACCCCGAGACCCAGTGACATCCGTGCTTTTGCTGAGCCAAAAAACAGACAACCGCTGGTAGTTTTTGCTATCATGCCCGGCCTTAACACACCCGGATAACGAACTCTCAGATGCAACCAGCAATTAAAATGGCCCTGCGCGTTGCCCGCCAGGGATCCGACTACCTGAAAGCACATTTTGAGCGACAGGAACCCAACGGCAAAGATGAGACCGACCGTTACCAGCAGCTGGAACGGGTTGAGCAGTCCATCTACGACAACTTTGCCGAGCAACTGACGAAGGCCTATAAAGATCACACCATCGCACCAATGGGAGAAGCAGACGCCGGTGGCAGCGACAGAAGCTGGCACATTTTTCCGGTTCTCGGTCGTGATAACTTTGTCCGTGGCATTCCGGAATTTGCTCTGGCCTTGTCCCAGAAAAAGAACAATCGCACCGAGAACCTGCTTCTGGTTAACCCGGTCACCGGAGAAGAATACTCCGCCAGCCGTGGTCATGGTGCTGCCCTGAACAGCCGCCGCGTGCGGGCATCAGACATCAAAATGCCTGCCAGATCGGCACTTGCCACCAACCTCCTGGATCAGGCTCGTCAAGGCGACGACCCGATGATCTGGGGAGACATGGCAGCTACCCTGGCTCGAGAAACCGGCATGTTCCGCACCTCCGGCTGCGTAGTACTGGACATTGCCCGGGTATCTGCCGGCTTGCTGGACGCCGCGGTCATTTTTCGGCCGCAACCCGCTGACCTCGACCTTGGTGTAACCCTGGCCATGGAGTCTGGCGCGCTGACCGGTGATTTCTCGGGCAATCCCTCCACCGGTAACGCCCGTCAACTGATCGTAGCCAACCCGAAGCTGTTCCGTGAAATCCTGAAACTGCTGCACCCCTTTCGGGGTCGCCTGCCCCGATAGACCGTCTTCGGGAGCACAAAAAAACCGCCATCTTCACAGATTGGCGGTTTTTTTTGTTCCGGAACTTTTATGCCGGGACCCAGGCCCGGCATAACATTCTCACATCCGGTTCAGCCATTCCGGTGGCTGCTCTTCTTCAATCTCTTCCGCTGACCCTTCTTTGGCCGGAACCATCAGATCTTCACGGGTGACACCCATAACCATCAGCATGTTCGCAGACACATAGATGGAGGAATAGGTACCCACTACGACACCGATAATCAGCGCGATAGCGAAGTTATTGATCGCCTCACCACCAAAGAAATACAGCGCCAGCAGCACCACCAGCGTGGTTCCAGAGGTATTGATTGTTCGGGTAATAGTCTGGTGAATGGATTCGTTGATGATATCCCAGGGCTCTCCTACGCGCATTTTCCGGAAGTTCTCCCGGATACGATCCGCCACAACAATAGTGTCGTTCAGGGAGTAGCCGATCACAGCCAGCAACGCAGCCAACACCGTCAGATCAAAGGTCCACTGAAACAATGCGAACATCCCCAGAACAATGATCACATCGTGCGCGAGTGGAATAACCGACGCGATGCCAAACTTGAACTGAAAGCGCATACCGACATAGATCAGAACTACGGCCAGTGCGATCAACAAGCCCAGGCCACTGTCTTCCTTCAGTTCTTCCCCAACCTGGGAACCGACAAACTCTGAACCCACCAACTCCAGTTCGGCGCCACTTGACGACAATAAAGCTGTGACTTCGCGGGCTAGCTGATCGTTCTCAGCTTCAGCCATACGGATCAGGATAGTGGTGTCAGAACCAAAATTCTGAACAACGTACTGTTCGTAGCCTGCGTCTGTCATCGTGGTTTTGATGTTATCGAGGCTCGGGGCCTCGGCATATTCCAGTTCGACAGAGGTTCCGCCGGTGAAATCCATACCATAGTTCAGGCCACGAACACCCAACAGCACTATGGATACCACCACAAGAGCGATCGAAAGTGCGGAAGCAATCTTTCGAAAACCCATAAAATCAAATGGTTGCTTCTGTATATCAGCCATTAGCCAGCTTCCCCCCGATCGACAATTTCTCGACCCTGCGGCCGCCGTAGACAACGTTCACCATGGCGCGACTGACCACAAGTCCACAAAACATGGACGTCAGAATACCGATGCACAGGGTAATCGCGAAGCCTTTAACCGGGCCAGAGCCCATAGCAAACAGAATCACCGCCACCAGTAACGTTGTAATGTTGGCATCAACGATTGAGACGAAGGCTCGCCCGTAACCTGAGTTGATGGCATTTTGTGGCGACACCCCGGTCTTGAGCTCTTCCTTAATACGTTCGAAAATCAGAACGTTCGCATCAACCGCCATGCCGACCGTCAGAACAATACCGGCGATACCTGGCAAGGTCAGCGTAGCCGACAAAATCGACATACAAGCCAGCAACAACATCAGGTTCAGGGTCAGTGAAACGTTCGCCACCATCCCGAAGCCTCGGTAGAACACCAGCATGTAGAGCAGTACCAGTGCGAAACCGAAGGCCACAGACATAACACCCGCGTCAATGTTCTTCTGACCGAGGCTTGGCCCGATGGTCCGTTCCTGAACAAAATACATGGGGGCCGCCAACGCGCCAGCTCTCAGCAACAAGGCCAGTTCCGCCGCTTCAGGAATGGAGTCCAGTCCGGTAATCCGGAAGCTGCTCCCCAGAGCAGACTGCACCGTTGCCAGACTGATCAGGCCTTTTTCAATAACCCGCTTCTCGGTTTGCTCAATCTCGCCATCAACCTCACGGGTCTCGGTTTCCGTGCGGAACTCGATGAACAAGACCGCCATGCGACGACCAACGTTATTGCGGGTTGCCCGGTTCATCAGATCACCACCAACGGAATCCATGGTGATATTAACCTGAGGCTGCCCGTTTTCATCAAACGCCTGCTGGGCATTGGCGACGTTATTACCGGTGGCAATGACGTCCCGTTCAAGCCGAGCGTTGCGCTGTGGCGTATCACGGAAACTGAACTCTTCGGTTTCCGCCGATGGCGTATCCTGACGCGCCTCCATCCGGAATTCGAGGTTGGCCGTAGCACCCAATATCCGTTTTGCCTGAGCGGTATCCTGCACGCCCGGCAACTCGACGATGATGCGATCCGTACCTTGGCGCTGCACCAGTGGTTCGGCAACACCCAATTCATTAACACGGTTCCGGATGGTGGTCAGGTTCTGCTCAAGCGCGTACTCCTGTATCGACCGCACTTCACCCTCTGACAAAGTCAGGGTGACCAGAAACTCACCATTTTGAGTGCTTTCGCTCAGAAGAAACTCGTTATACTGCTGACGAACAAGGTCAAACGCTTCACTGCGGGCGTCGGTGTCACGGAAACTCAGCACAATGTCCCGGTCTCCCTGCACGTCACCACCCCGGTAGCGAATCCGCTCCTCCCGAAGCTCCCTCTTGATCTGCCCTGACAACGCCTCAAGACGCTGGCCGACGGCGGTTTCCATATCCACTTCCAACAGGAAATGAACACCACCCCGCAAGTCGAGACCCAGCTTCATTGGCCCCGCACCCAGACTGCGCAGCCATTGGGGCGTGGATGGCGCCATATTTAGCGCGACCAGGTAATCGTTGCCAAGAACCGCCTGTACAGCCGGCCGCGCCCGCAGTTGATCGTCCGAATTACTCAGACGAATCAGTGCATTGCGATCTTCGAGCGCGCTTGCCTTGACTTCAATACCGCGGCTTTCGAGCGCACCGAGGGCCTGGTCCAGCACTCGCTGATCTACCTCAGTACTGCCACGGGCACCGGTGACCTGTATGGCGTAATCATCAGGGAAGAAATTCGGTAAGGCATAAATGAACCCGATAATCAGCGCGAACACGATAATCAGGTTCTTCCAGAGCGGATACTTGTTCAGCATGAGAATCCTTCGAGCCGGCAACGCCGCCGGCCTTGGTGTTTCAGCCAATAATAGAAAGCGGGCGCCTCATTGCAGCGCCCGTTCAGAGACCGGCTCAGATATCTTTTAGAGTGCCCTTGGGAAGAGCCGCGCCCACAGCTACTTTCTGGACCTTGATCTCGACGTTGTCGGCAACTTCCAGAATGATGAAGTCGTCAGACACTTTGGTGATACGGCCCGCTACGCCACCAGAGGTGACCACTTCGTCACCCTTGTTCAGGCCAGACATCAGATTTTTATGTTCTTTGGCGCGCTTGGACTGCGGGCGCCAGATCAGGAAGTAAAAAATCAGAATAAAGCCGGCGAAGAAGATGATCTGACCCACTACACTCATGCCCTGGCCACCGTCTTGTGCCATAGCGAGTGCAGGCATCATGGACAGCAGACCGGCGATAAGCAGTTTGATTGATTTCATTCAGGTTCTCCGTTTATTGACTAGTCTTGAGTAAAAGGTGATCAGGAATTGCCCATCGGCGGCACGTTTTCGCCACGTAAGGCATAGAATTCGCTTATAAAGTCGGACAATGTACCTGCTTCAATGGCGCCACGCAATCCGCTCATCAGGTTCTGGTAGAAACGCAGATTGTGGATGGTATTGAGCTGGGAGCCGAGCATTTCGCCACACTTATCCAGGTGATGCAGATAGCTTTTAGAGAAATGCTGACAGGTGTAACAGTCACAACGTTCATCCAGCGGGCCGGTGTCGTGCCGGTTTTTGGCGTTACGGATTTTGACAATGCCGGTTGAGGTAAACAAGTAGCCGTTGCGGGCGTTACGGGTGGGCATTACACAATCAAACATGTCTACGCCACGGCGCACCGCTTCAACAAGATCCTCCGGCCGACCCACACCCATCAGGTACCGGGGTTTGTCTGCCGGCATTTTTGGCGGCAGGTGATCCAGAATCCGGATCATGTCTTCTTTGGGCTCACCAACCGACAAGCCACCGATGGCGTAGCCATCAAAACCGATCTCAGTCAGCCCTTCCAGGGAGCGATCCCGTAGCGATTCGTACATACCACCCTGAACAATGCCGAACAGTGCGGCCGGATTGCCCGCATGGGCCTGCTTGCTACGATCCGCCCAGCGTAGCGACAGCTCCATGGATTCCCTGGCCTGCTTTTCAGTCGCCGGGTAAGGCGTGCATTCGTCAAAGATCATGACGATGTCTGATCCCAGATCCCGCTGCACCTGAATGGCAATTTCCGGCGACAGCTCGACCTTGGAGCCATCGATCGGCGAACGGAAGGTAACGCCCTGCTCGGAAATCTTGCGCATGTCGCCCAGGCTGAACACCTGAAAACCACCGGAGTCGGTCAGAATCGGGCCCTGCCACTGAGTAAAATCGTGCAAGTCGCCATGTGCCTTAACCACTTCGGTGCCAGGCCGCAGCATTAAGTGAAAGGTGTTGCCCAGAATGATCTCAGCACCGATCGCTTCAATATCCCGTGGCAACATACCTTTAACCGTGCCATAAGTACCAACGGGCATAAAGGCAGGGGTTTCAACCGTGCCGCGAGGAAACGTAAGGCGACCCCGGCGAGCTTTGCCATCCTCACCCAGCTTTTCAAATGACATGAAACAGGATTGACTCACAAGGATTCTCCACTGGATTCGGTGAGATTGGTGCCGGTGTCATCTACGCCAGCCAGCATGCCACGGCTCGGCTCCTGGGCGGTAAGGAACATGGCATCACCGTAGCTGAAAAAGCGATACTCCTGATCGACCGCTTCCCGGTAGGCAGCTTTGATATTGGTGTAGCCGGAAAATGCACTAACCAGCATGATCAGGGTGGATTCAGGCAGGTGGAAATTGGTGACCATTGCGTCCACGGTCTGGAACCGGTAGCCAGGATAAATAAAAATGTCGGTGTCGCCCCGGAAGGTACTCAGGTGCCCTGCCCGACTGGCGGACTCCAGTGAGCGTACTGAGGTTGTGCCGACCGCAACCACTCGTCCGCCTCTGGCCCGGGCCTGATGTACCGCGTCCACAGTTTCTTGCGGCACGTGAGCCACTTCGCTGTGCATCACGTGATCTTCTATCTTGTCGACGCGCACCGGCTGGAACGTACCGGCGCCGACATGCAATGTTACGTAGGCGAACTCGATACCCCGGGCTTTCAAGATTTCCAGCAGCGCGTCGTCAAAGTGCAGGCCCGCCGTCGGCGCGGCTACCGCGCCGGCTTCTCTGGCGTAGACGGTTTGATAACGCTCCCGGTCAGACAGGTCGTCTTCACGCTCTATATACGGCGGCAACGGCATGTGACCGATGCGGTCCAGCACATCCAGAATGACTTCCTCACCGTCGTAGACAAAGCGGAACAGAGCATCATCTCGACCGACCATGGTCATTGACGTGCCGTCTTCCAGGATGACTTTCTGGCCTGCTTTAAGGGCTTTCGACGCGCGGGCGTGCGCCAGAATCTCACGTTCGCCCAACAGCCGTTCAACCAGCACTTCAACACGGCCACCGCTTTCTTTCTGGCCGAAAAGACGAGCAGGAATCACACGGGTGTTGTTGAAAACCAGAAGATCGCCTGGCTGGAGCAGTTCCGGAAGGTCGGTGAACTGAAGGTGTTGTGTCTGGCCGGAAAGGCCGTCAAGGCCAAGCAGACGGGAAGCGCTGCGTTGTTTGAGCGGATAACGAGCAATCAACTCGTCCGGCAAGTCAAAATGAAAATCAGAGACGTTCATGGGCCGGCTATTCACGATGCCGCAAGTTGCGGCCAATAAGTGGTAGCGGCGGGCGGACTCGAACCGCCACGGGTTTTACCCCAACGGATTTTGAATCCGTCGTGTCTACCAATTTCACCACGCCGCCATCAGAGAGTGGAGGATTATACTGAGCCTGAGCCTGAAAGCAACCAGGGCAGCAAGCAAAATCACCCACCGCCTCAGTGAATTACAGCCGATCGAACAACGACAGCCTGGAAATCTGGGCAAAGGACTGTTGAGCCGCCTGCAATACGAAGCTCTGGAAGCTCAGATTGCTGATCGCCTCGGCGTAGTCCACGTCCTGCAACTGAGAGCGGATTTCTTTGGAGTAAAGGCCAGAGTCTTCCAGAAACGCAGTGGTGGACTCTACGGCATTCAGCCTTCCGCCGAGCTGTGTCTGTTTAAGCAAGATGGATTCTTGGCCGTTATCCAGGTTGGCCAGCGACTCCGCAATCAGCGCGTCGTATTCCGCGCTAGTTTTGAGTGTGGCCTTATCGATCCCTTCCAGGCCGGCAACCAGCTTTTCGATGGTGCCGAAAATGGATTGTTTATCGCTGACACCAATGGTGAACGAGTCAGTTAATGTAGGATCTGCATTAAATACTGCATCGTTAACTGTCAGCGCAATGCCGGACACTTCAAATGGCTCCCCCACCGTTGGCGCTGGCGTAGGTGTGAGGTCCAGAGTTCCGCCATTTGCGGTTATTGACAGCGTGCCTGCGGCGTCTACCACAGTAATCGTTAAATCATTTGGGACAGCCGGACTGAACGCATCCTCGAGATCCTGTGGCGCGAATAATTCAAGCCCCGAGACGTAACCATCAACACTGTCGCTTTCTTTGACAGAAATGGTTGCCGGTATATTCACGAAAATCCCCTTGCCGTGATCACTGATGGGCACCGTTACGCCATCGTCGATTTCCAGAACCCGCTGACCTTCGTCACCCTGATAAGTCCAGGCGCCAGAAGCATCCTTGGCGAAGGCCGGCGTGCTACCCTGAAAACCGCTAAAGATATACTCACCGGAGGCATCCCGGGTATTGGCCACATTGGCCAGCTGGCCCAGGCGTTCTTTCAGTTCCGAAGAAATGGACATCCGGTCGTTTGCAGACAACGAGCCGTTACCCGCCTGCACCGTCAGTTCCCTTACTCGCTGAATAATATCCACCGCACTGGCCAGAGTGCTTTCTTCCTGTTTCAGCCGGTTGTCCGCCAGATTAGCGTTGCGCTCATAGGTCTCAATCCGTTTTACTTCCTGATCGAGCTTGAGAATGCGCGCTGCCGCAACCGGGTCATCGGATGGTTTATTGACCCGCTTGCCAGTGGATAGCTGCTGCTGGGTTTTCACCAGATCGGCGTTTACTTCCTGCATCCGACTGATGCCGCCCGAAAAAATCTGTTGAGATGAAATCCGGATCATTTTACTTACCTCACCTTACCGGAAGCTCTGCAGCAACGTGTTGAACAGGTCCTGCGCTACCGACATCACCTGTGCCGAAGCATTATAGGCTGCCTGGTACTGGATCAGCTTGCCTGCTTCTTCGTCCAGGTTGACTCCGGAAATGGATTCGCGCTGGTTGGTAGACTGCTCCAGCAATGTCTTGCCCGCACTCATGTCGAGCTGGCTCTGGCGAGTTTTTACACCAATGTCCTCAACCAGACCGGCATAGCCTTCGGTAAAACTCTGCTGGCCATTGTTCAACGTATTGGCGGTGCCCAGCGACGCCAGCAGTTCAGCATTGCGGTTGTCGGAGACGCCGTTACTGTTGTAGCGGATGACAAACTGATCGCCGTCTGCGGGCTCGCCGGTCATTTCAAACTGATAGCCCTGATAGAGGTCGCCCGCCGCCGGATCATTGCTGAAGATGGTGTTGATCTGCTGGGCGTTGTAGGCCTGATCAGCCGGACCCACCGGATTATTAGCGCGATCAAAGATGGTGTAGGTGATGTCGGTACCGTCATTGCTGAAACGAATCTCCAAAGGGCCGTTAGCCAACTCACCACGAGTCTCAAATCCAGGCAACAAGGCATTGGTGTTCGGGTTACGAACATTCAGCATCTTGCCCTGATTGATTTGCGCATTACCCAGATTGCTTTCGCCCGCACTGGTTCTGATCGGGCTGGCAAAGGCCAGGTCCTCTTCCCGCAACACATTCAGTGCGATGTTTTCTGCAGCATTCCGACTGGGCTGAATCAGGAATTTGTCGCCGGCGTTGAACTGCCCGCCTTCAACGCGAACAGTGAACCCGGGCATGGTAATTTCAGACTGCACGGGATCTGGCAGGCGGCCCTGGTTCACCGTTTTTCCGGTTACTGCATCAATCAGCTCAAAATCCTTACCATCCCCGCTGAACTGAAGCGTCCAGGTGCCGGCAGGCAACTGGCTGCTGTCGGTTATTTCAACCGCCAGCAGACTGGTTTTCGGTGCTGCGTTATTGGCGTTGGCCACCACACGGCTGCGCTGCAGCTCGATGCCATTGATGTCGGTAAAGAAGTTGCTGCCCAGATCGCCCTCGAGATCCATGCCGATTTCGTGCTGCTGGTTCATCGAGGCCGACAGCGCCATGGCCAGCCGGCCCAGTTCATCGAAGGCCGGCTTGAGCGCATCATCATCAAACTTGCGCAAACCACCCAGCTTGCCGCCGTTGATCTGCTCGTCCACCTGAGTGGTTCTGCCACTGTTGGTCAGTGTGAATTCCAGGCGGGTAGGATCTTCAGCACTGGTTCGGGTGGCAAATTGCGCAGCGTTGGCACCGGTAACCAGCGACAGGCCGTTGGCCAGAGATACGTTCACCTGGCTCCCCTCCATGGCACTGACACGAATGCCAACCAGTGCAGAGAGTTCCCTGAGCTTCTCATCACGCTGGTCCATCAACTCGAGGGGCATTTTGCCCTGGGCCAGTCCGGGCGACTCGGAAATAGCAAGATTCAAATCGGCAATGCTGTTCAGCAACGAGTTGGCGTCTTTTACGCCCTGCTGCATCTGGGTCTTCACCGACTCCCGCTGCTGGATAAACTCCTGATTAAGGGCCTGAAAGCGATTGACTACCTGCTGGGCCTCGCTCAACACCAGTTGGCGCTGAGGCAAAGAAGTCGGGTCTTCGGCCGCATTCTGCAGAGCAGCAAAGAAGTTATTCAATGCGCTGTTAAGCCCCGTGCTTTCCCCACCCAACAGATTGTCCAGGCGTGTCAGCTCTGAGTTAAGGGCATTCTGCTCGCCGAACAGGGTGCTGTCTTCCCTGACCTGCTGGGTCAGGTATTCGTCCGCCAACCGGCGAATATTGGTAATGGAAACGCCGCTGCCAATGGTTCCCGCGCCTGTACGGCGGCCTTCCTGGGTGTCGAATTGCACTTCCTGGCGACTGTAGCCCGGGGTGTTGGCGTTGGTAATATTATTACCCGTGGTGTTCAGCGCCGTCTGATGACTGAGCACCCCGGTCAAACCGATACCGATCAAACCTGCCATGATGCTTTACTCCCTTGGCACGTCGCTGTTTTGTGACAGCGTCATCAGAGAATCTCTGTTCATAATCCGGCGTATTTTGGAGCCATACTCCGGATCGGTTGCGTAACCTGCTTCCTGCAGTTTGTCTGCGAACACCTCAGGCTCATCTGCCGAGGCAAGCACGTCGCGATAGCGGGGGTTACTGTTCAGAAAATCCACATAGTCCCGGAAGCTGGCCTCGTAATCCGGATAGGCCCGGAAGTCCGCCCGCTCTTTCATCGGAACGCCATCCCGGAATTCGGTGGTGGTGATGGACACTGCATCGCCACCCCAGCGGGTATCGGCCTTAATACCGAACAAATTGAAGCTGGGCTGGTCGCCGTCGCCCTTGATCATGTGGCGCCCCCACCCGGTTTCGAGCGCCGCCTGGGCTACCATCAGACGAGGGTCTATGCTGCTTTCCTTGCCGATGCGCTGGGCAAACGGCATAAGCTGGCTGACAAACTGCTCCGGAGACTCGAATGACAGCGGCAACTCAACGGCAACATTGCTGACTGTATCGGACTTTTCGGAACTGACCGACCGGGCCACTTCCTCAACCGCTTTCATTTGTTCAGGCAAGTTGCGGGAGATAGCCGGCACACTCCGGTCGTAATCCGCAAGGCTGGCTTTGTGGCCTGCGAGCCGTCCACCCTGATTGTCCATCCCCGGGACATCCCGACTCAGCTGCCGCACCAAGGCTTCGGCCAGGCCGGTACCGCTGCCGTTGGCCATGCTCAGGCTGACCTGACTATCAAACATATCGCGATAAAACTCGGATTCGTTGCTGTTCAGGTAGTTGCCTTCCGCAAAGACATCGCCCGCTTTGCGCATGGATTTCAGCATTTCAGCCAGGAACAGACTCTCAAACTGCTGAGCCACCTGCTCCAGAGCCGCTTCTTTGTCAGAGCGGGCCTGGGTTTTCAGCGCATTGAGGCCGCTGAAATCGGTGTAGATCTGTGCATGCTGTAAGCGATTGTCCTGCATGGCCAATACCTAAATCACAATCAGTTCTGCGCGAAGCGCGCCTGCCTGTTTCAGTGCTTCAAGCACCGCCATCACGTCGCCCGGGGCCGCGCCGACCTGGTTCACCGCCTGCACAATTTCGTTCAGGGTGGTCGCCGGCCCGAACTTAAACATACGGGCGGGATCTTCGGTTATCGCAATCTGGGTATTCTGTTCAAGCGCGGTTTCGCCTTCGGCAAACGGATTCGGCTGCACCACGTTCGGATTTTCCTGGATGGTAACCGTGAGATTGCCGTGGGTGACCGCCGCCGGGCTGACCTTCACGTTCTGTCCGATCACGATGGTGCCGGTACGGCTGTTAATAACCACCTTGGCGGATTCCTGAGCCGGCTCAACGTTGATGTTTTCCAAAATCGACAGGAAACTGACCCGCTGGGAAGGATCACGCGGTGCCCGCACGGAAATCGCTGTAGCATCGTGCGCATACGCCATATCTGGCCCAAGGTTATCGTTGATTGCTTCAACCACTCGACGAGCAGTGGTGAAATCCGGCCGCATCAGATTGAAAGTAATGGTGTCACCGCGGCTGAACGGCGATTCCACTTCCCGCTCAATGGTTGCGCCGTTGGGAATACGGCCCACACTGGGTACGTTCACGGTAATCCGGGAACCATCCTGACCCTGGGCACCAAAACCACCGACCACCATACTGCCCTGCGCCATCGCGTAGACCTGACCATCGACACCTTTCAACGGCACCATTAACAGCGTGCCACCGCGCAGGCTATCGGCGTTACCGATGGAGGATACGGTGATGTCCAGCTCCTGCCCAACTTTGGCAAATGGCGGCAAGGTCGCGCTGACGGTGACCGCAGCCACGTTCGCCAGGTTCGGATTGACGCCATCCGGCAAGGTAATGCCGAACTGGTTCATCATGTTGCGGAATGTCTGGTTAGTGAACGGCGCTCTATCGCCGGTACCGTCCAGACCAACTACCAGACCATAGCCAATTAACTGGTTGTTTCGAACCCCTTTAACCTGGGCCATGTCTTTCAGGCGATCCGCCATAGCGGGCGCGGAACATACCGTCAGCAACACAAATGCAACCATCAGTTTACGCATCATAGCGGCCACCACTCACTGTTAAAGAAGCGGGCCAGCCAGCCCATTTGATTAGCTTGATCAAAGTCACCGGTGCCGCCGTAGGCAAAACGCGCATCCGCTATCCGGTTTGAGGCAACCGTGTTATCTGGTTGAATATCCTGCGGCCGAACCATACCGGTCAGGCGAATGTATTCATCACCATTGGTAAGGGACAACCATTTTTCGCCCCGAATACGCAGTACGCCATTGGGCAGCACTTCGATAACGGTTACGGTGATACTGCCCGCCAGGCTGTTACTCTGATCTGCTTCAGCCGAGCCACTGAAGTCACGCTCTAAATTGGCCGAGGCATTCAGCCCGATGTTGTTCTTGCCAAAGATGTTGGGCTCCAGAATGCTCAACTCCTGATCCTTGGTGATGCTGGTTTCGGCATTTTTGCTGGCGCGGGTTGACTCCTGCAGCGTCACGGTCAGGACATCACCAATGTTCAGCGCCTTGGTATCGCCGTAAAGGTTGTAATTGCGGGACGGCTGAAATATCGCGCCGGAATCCATATCACGCTGCATCATGGCCTGCGCTCGCACCGGGGCATACGACGGATCATCCGGCATCGCTCTTGAGCGACTCATGGCGGTACAACCCTGAAGCACAATCAGCACACCCACCAGTGCCAGGGTGGCCAACCGTTCGGTTTTAAAGGTGTGATGAAGGTTGCTCATGACTTACCCGATGTTGTTGGTGATGAACTGAAGCATTTGATCGGTGGTGGAAACCACTTTCGAATTCATCTCGTATGCGCGCTGGGTGGTAATCATGTTCACCAGCTCTTCCACCACTTCCACGTTGGAAGATTCCACGGTGCCCTGTTCAATATTGCCCAGCCCGGCCAGGCCCGGCTCACCCTCGGCAGGATCACCGCTGGCGTTGGTGGCCTTGAACAGGTTGTTGCCAATGGCCTGAAGGCCCTGCGGATTAATAAAATCCACCAGAGTAATCTGGCCAAGATTGATCGGCGCTGCCTGGTCGTCCGTCACTACTGTGACCGTGCCATCCTTGCCAATGGTGAGATTGGTGGCATCCTCGGGCACGTTGACGTTCGGTGCCAACGGATAACCATCCGGGGTGACCACGTCGCCATTGGCATTCAACTGGAACTGACCATCCCGGGTGTAGGCTACCTGACCATCCGGCATCTCGATCTGGAAGAAGCCACGGCCGTTAACCGCCATATCCAGAGGCTGCTCGGTAATCTGCAGATTGCCCTGGCTGAACTGCTTGGTGGTGCCAACCACCCGCACCCCGGTGCCCAACTGCAAGCCAGAGGGCAGCTCTGCGTTTTCATTATTCAAGCCACCCGGCTGCCGGTTGATCTGGTACAGAAGATCCTGAAAGACTGCCCGGTCCCGCTTGAAACCTGTGGTATTGACGTTGGCCAGGTTATTGGAAATGGTGGACATGTTGGTGTCCTGTGCGCTCAACCCGGTTTTGCTAACCCAAAGTGCTGGATGCATTGCTATACTCCTTACCCTGCTGCCATAGCGGCTATGTTTTGCCGCTCGTATTCAGCGGGTGATGCGTATTCAGTGTTATCAGAGGTTCTGCAACAGTCGTGCCGCCGCCTCAGAATTTTCCTTTGCGGTCGACATGACTTTCACCTGCATCTCGTACTGACGGGAGAGCTGCAAATTGGAAATCATTTCTTCCACCGCGTTGACGTTAGAACTTTCCAGAAATCCGGTGGCCACACGCATGGCCGCATCGGCCGGCTCAGGGCCATCGATGGCCTGGTCGGGCTTTCTGCGGATGAAGCCATCAAGCCCTTTTTCAAGTGCTGCCGGCGGTGGGTTCACCATTTTCAGGCGGTCCACCTCAACCAGCTGATCCGGCGGACCACCCACAGGCACAATAGAGATGGTGCCGTCTGAGCCAATCTGAAGATTGTCAAAAGGCGGCAAAGCCACTGGGCCGCCGTTACCGAGGACTAATTCACCGCTGGCAAGACGCACCAGTCCGTTAACGTCGATCTGCAGGCTGCCACTGCGGCTGAAGACTTCCTCCCCCAGATCGTTCTGAACCGCCAGCCAGCCGTCACGCTCTACGGCAATGTCCAATTTGCGGCCTGTATCCATCAAAGCGCCGGCCGAGAGATCGGTACCCGGTCTTTCGGTCATGGCATAGGCCCGGGTTGGATGGTGCTCACCGAAAACCGGCATGCTGCGGGCCTGGGCAAAATCCTTCTTGAAACCGGTGGTACTGACGTTCGCCAGGTTATTGGCATGGGCACGCTGGGCCAGCATGTTCTGCTTGGCGCCAGACATTCCAATATAGAGGGCTTTATCCATGGGCAAACTCCTGCCGGAATTTTGACTGTTTACAGTCTTCCTGCAGGAGTCATGCCATATTCACAGATAAGAATTAACGGAGGTTGATGATGGTCTGGGTAACCGCATCGGAGGTTTCAATGGTCTTGGCGTTGGCCTGATAGTTACGCTGGGCAATAATCAGGTTTACCAGTTCAGCCGACAGATCCACATTGGACTCTTCCAGAGAACTCGCCTTGATGGAACCGAGGGTTCCGGTATCCGGGGCGCCGATGACCGGCTGGCCGGATTCAAAGGTTTCCACCCAGGTGGTCTCACCCACCGGAGACAAACCATTAGTGTTATTGAATGACGCCAGGGCAACCTGACCCAGAGACTTGGACTGACCGTTGGTATAACGGGCAAAGATCACCCCCTGATCAGACACATCCAGACCAGACAACCGGCCGGTGCTGTAGCCGTTCTGGCGCTGGTCGTTGACCCCGAAAGCCGCGCCGTATTGGGTAGTGTTGCCCAGATCAACAACGAACGCAGACGTGGTCGGCGGCTCTGGTATCGGTGTCACTACTTCTTGATTCGGCAACGGCGGGCCGTCAGCGCCGTTTGGCTCGCCATCAGGATCTTTCGGGATCCAGTCGGTCACGACAATTTCGCCGTTGGCGTCACCATTAACTGACTGCAGAATACCGCTTTCATCAAACCTCGCAGTATACGGCGACGTGTCTGTGCCTGCGACCAGCTCCCCGTCAATCTGCAGGTAAACTGACCATTCACTTACCCCGACACCGTTGCCAGGCGACGGGTTCTTTACATAGAACTGGGTTAACTCATGGGAATTACCCAAGCTATCAAAAATGGGGGTGGAAGTAGCGTGATTATAGGTGCGCTGGTCCAGCGGATTGAACGAGTTGGTGATGGAAAGTTCACCTGCATCGTAACCGGCCGAAAATAAACTTGTAACCGTCGGGTCATCCGGATCCGTGGTAGCAATATCCTGAATCGTCCGGTCCGTAGAAATATTCAGATCACCCACTCTACTATAGGGGGTTGTAGTGCCGCCATTGCCATAGCTGACCGTTACATTGGATCCCCGGTTGTCGATAATTCTCACGTCCTGAACCGGATTCCCGCCACCATCCAGAACGGGGTCTCCGTTTACATCCACTACATCGACCAGATTGGCCGACAGTGACCTGGCACTGGACGTATTGATCGCTTCAACCAGACCTTGCTTGGTACTCACACCCGAAAGCGCGATCGGGATATTCTGGCCATCGATGCCAAGATTAAACTCAAAGTCAGGGTCAGCTAACGCAGCATCCAGCGTGCCTATGCCGCCGCCATCCGTTTCAAAGCTGAAAGCCGTGGTGGCGGATGAGGAAACCCCTGCAATGTCATTTAACAGACCCGCAACCTCGCGCGCAGTGATGTCACGAGTGCCGCCAGCCCCATCATCCACTTCAGAGGGTATCTCAACTCGCTGGTTTGGCCGACCATCGGCATAAACAATCTGAAACTCATCACCACCATTGGCGATCAGATCCTCGATTGATACGTCACCAAGACGATTGACACGAGCCTCGAGTACCGATTCTCTAGAGTCCAGGTTCAAATCAGATCGCAGATTGGTGGTTCGGCGCGGTGCCAGGTTGTCCGTTTCGATCCGTAAATCACCACGAATACCGGACAGGTTGCCGTCGTCGTCGGCGGTGTAGCCTTGCACCTTCATATTCTGGTTATTGGTGATAAAGCCATCTTTATCGATACCAAACTGACCGGCACGGGAGTAACGGGTTTCGCCGTTATTATTGAGGATAAAGAAGCCATCACCGCTGATTGCCATGTCCAGGCCGTTATCGGTAAAGCTGATGTTGCCCTGCCCGAACGACTGCTTCACATCCTGAACCCGAACGCCGTCACCAATCGGATTGGTGCCACCGCTGAGAAAGCCACTGGCGTAAAGATCACCGAACTGTACTTTACTGCCCTTGAAACCCACAGTGCTGGCGTTGGCAATGTTGTTGCCGGTTACGTCCAGATCCACCGAGGCGGCCCGGAGGCCACTCAAACCTGTATTAAATGCCATGACTTATACCTCCTGGCCTGACACCGGATCAGTTAATTTGTTTGACGTCGGACAGGGCAATCGAGCCCATGCCAGCCAGATTCAGCGTAATCGTGCCGCCCTTACCCAGAGAGACGCTGTCCACGTTTGCGCTCACCATCGTGCCCAGCTGCTCGGGGCCAGACGGGTAGGATCCCTGAGCCACAATCTGGTACGGGCCTGGCGGCAAAGGATTGCCGTTGCCGTCCTGACCATCCCAGCGGAACGACGTTACGCCAGCCTGGCTCGCACCCATATCAATCTGACGCACCAACTCACCGCTCTGATTCATTACCGACAGCCTCAGGCCGCCAGTCGTCGCGGGAACTTCGATGGTGCCGGTAATTTCACCATCACCACCCAGAATGCCAATATTGGAGGGCGCCAGTACCGTTTTGCCAACCATGGCGGATGCCTGCAGAGCCTGGCTGGAGCGGAACTGACCGGCAACATCATCGACCGTGCCGGTCAGGTTCTGCATCTCCTCGAGAGAGCTGAACTGTGCCAACTGAGAGATAAAGTCGCCGTTATCCTGAGGCTCAAGCGGGTTCTGGTTTTTCAACTGAGCAATCATCAACTCCATAAAGGCGTCTTTGCCAAGCTCACTGCCACCCTGCGCTTTCTCATCCGGCTTGTTCTGATACTGGCTCAGTACGTCTGAGGCCGACGCTGTGTTGATTGCACTCATGACTCACTCCTCAGTGTTTACTGCTGACCCAGTGTCAGGATTCGCTGCATCATGGACTTGGCGGTGTTCATCACGTCCACATTCATTTGAAAACTGCGCGACGAAGACATCATGTCGGCCATTTCTTCCACCACGTTCACGTTCGGGTAGAACACATAGCCATCTTCATTAGCGCCGGGATGATTAGGCTCATAGCGCATCTGCAGCTCGGCGTCGCTTTCCATAATGCCTTCCACCCTGACGCCAGCGCCAGGGCCTTCACCTGAGCCGGTTCCGAAGCCGTGTTGGTCGGGGTTCAGCATGGCTTGCTGGATGGCCGAAAACACCGGCTTGAGGGCCCGATAGGCGTTTTCGGTACTGGAACTGGACGTTTCCGCGTTCGCAATGTTGGACGCCGTGGTGTTCAGCCGCAGGGATTGTGCGGTCATGCCGGACCCGGCGATGTCAAAAATGTTGCCCAGTGACATGGCAATCTCCTTTAATCTTAAGTGGCTGCGGCTTACTCACCCTTAATGGCTTTGGTCAACCCTGAAAACTTGCTACTCAGAAACTGAAAGCTGGCCTGATAGTCCATGGCGTTGCGCATGAAGCGGCTTTGCTCTTCCTGGGCATCCACGGTGTTACCGTCAATCGAAGGCTGATGCGGTGTGCGGTATAAGAGCTCACCGTTACTGCCGGGACTGGAGGTATCCATGTGGCCGTGATGGGTTCTGTTCATCGACATCCCGCTGACCGACTCCTGCGCTTGTTGCATCATCGCCTGGAAATCGATGTCCCGGGCTTTGAAGCCGGGGGTGTCTGCGTTCGCCAGGTTATTTGCCAATACTTCGGCACGCTGTACCCGTGCCTGCAGGGCATGCTCGTGGATACCCAGCGCCCTATCGAATGTAATTGCCATGACTGCCTCCGGAATCCTGCACCGGCTGCGTTTGATCAAACGGTTTGCCGGTTTTGCGTTCTCTCATAAGCTAAGCAAAGGCAGTGCCAATTCTTCAAGGGCCTTCTGGGATGGGGAGTTCAGAGAGAGTTGTTCAGTTTTTGGGCGGCAACAAGCGGAGGCGGGAGCTCGGGGCGGCAATCCGCTTCCTGCATAGGGAAAGAGGAATTGCCGCTCAGGTAGTGTGGCAGACTTGGCGGATTACCAGGCTTCGCTGCGCCCGGGGCCGGACCAGACAGCCACAAACTGTTCGGTGTCTGGCCGGGGCACCGGGGGCTTCGCATTCACTACCGTTCCCGTGTACATAAAACCGACCACCGATTCACCGGTCCGCAAACCCAGCCCCTCGTACACCGCCGGATGGTAAGCAACGCCACCGGTGCGCCACATCACCCCGTAACCGGCAGCCGTCAGAGCAAGAGAAAGAAAACTCATGCCCGCCGCTGCCGACATGAGCTGCTCGACCTCGGGCACTTTCGGGTGCATGCGTGGTGAGGCAATGCCAACGATGACCATAGGGGCCCGCAAAGGTGCCCTTCTGGCTTTCTCAAGCTCCTGCTCGCTGGCGCCGTCCGGGCAAGTCTGGGCAAACAGTTCGCCCAGAGCCTCCAGGGCATCACCTTCAATAACCAGATATCGCCAGGGTCTCAGCAAGGCGTGATCCGGCGCCCGCGCCGCACACTTAAAGGCAGTATCAACAACATCCCGGGCCGGGGCTGGCGCTTGCAACCGGGGTTCGGAGGTTTTGTCCAGTAAAAAGCGGGTAACAGAGGTCATAAAGGCTCGCAGTCCGAATCAATGTCCAGATAACTCTGAGGGCAAAGGCGCCCCGGTGAATTGTGGGTTCTACGTAATACTGTTAATCTTTGGTCGTAGACGCACGTAAAAAGCGCAATCACAAGTATAAAGAATTCGGCGGCATACAATGAGCGACCAACAAACTTTTCATAACTTTGAAGAATTCTACCCCTACTACCTGGAAGAACACAGTGACATCATCTGTCGGCGCCTGCACTTTACAGGCAGCTTGCTGGTATTGGTTGTTGCGGTATGGGCCATTGTCAGCGGCAATCTGATCTGGCTACTGGCGTTGCCGGTCATTGGTTATGGATTCGCCTGGGTGGGCCACTTCAAATTTGAACAGAATCGCCCGGCCACATTCGAGTATCCTTTTTACAGCCTGATGGGCGACTGGGTAATGTTCCGCGACATGCTGATCGGAAGGATCCGGTTCTGAGATGATGAGCACACCGGCCGATCTGCGCAGTGTTACCAGCAACACGGGTAAACTGTCCCCCGGAGAGATCCACGATCACATCGTGGCAATCCCTCCAATGCCGGACTACAACGGCCGCATCCTCGCCTACACGGCCACCGCTGCGATTATTGTCACCGGCGTTCTTCAGGGCACCTTCCCGCAAGAGCTGCTATGGATTGTCGCCGGTGCCCTGATCTGGCCCCATCTGGCTCACCTGCTGACCCGTCGCACCTTTCTTCGGCGGTCTTACCGCATTCGCCAAAAAATGCTGCTTTTTGACTGCCTCATCGGTGGTGCCTTTATCGGGTTGATCGGCCTCGTCGCTATTCCCTCGGTGTCTGTGATTCTAATGCTGATGTTCAGTTGCCTGATCGTTGGCGGCATTCGTCAATGGCTGTTTGGCACCGCACTCCTGTCGGCGTCGCTGGCCGCATCAGCGGCTACCCTGGGGGTCGCTGATAGCCCGCAAACACCCCTGCTAACCAGCATAATCGCGGTGGCCGCCACCGGCACTTACATCTGCGTAACCGCCTATTATTCACACCAGCAGGCTCGAGCGTTGTTGCTGGCCAAAACCCAGATCCAGAATCAACGGGAACAGTCCATCGCTCTGTCGCACAAGCTGTCGAAGTACCTGTCACCTCAAGTCTGGCAATCCATCTTCACCGGCGAGAGAGACGTCCGGCTCGAAACCCAGCGCAAAAAACTGGCGGTATTTTTTTCCGACATCAAAGGCTTCACCGAACTGTCGGAAGAAATGGAACCAGAAGCCCTCACCGAGCTGCTAAACCACTACTTTAATGAAATGTCGCAAGTGGCCCTCCGGTACGGCGGCACCATCGACAAATTTGTCGGCGACTCGATCATGGTGTTCTTTGGCGATCCCACCAGTCGCGGCCAGCGGGAGGATGCCTTCGCCTGCGTGTCCATGGCCATCGACATGCGCAAGCACATGAAGATCATGCGGCAGAAATGGCGCAGCCAGGGCATCAAAACACCGCTTGAGATCCGCATGGGCATCAGCACCGGCTACACCACCGTCGGCAATTTTGGTGCCGAAAACCGCATGGATTACACCATCATCGGCAAGGAAGTGAACCTGGCCAGCAGGCTGGAATCGCTGGCCGAAGCCGGGGAAATTCTGGTTTCCTATGAGACCTTCTCGTTGATCAAGGATCGCATCATGTGTCGCGACAAGGGTGAGATCACCGTGAAAGGTTTCGGCAAGCCTGTCGCCATCTATGAGGTGGTCGACTTCCGCCGCGACATGGGGCCAAACCGCAGCTTCCTCGAACATGAGCACAGCGGCTTTGCCATGTACCTGGATTCCGACAAAATCACTGAGCGGGAGCGCAAAACCGTACTCGCCGCTCTCGAGGACGCCGCCGATCGCCTGCGCCAGGAAGAAGACGCCGAATAGTCCCTTCCCCGCACTCTGAATACCCGCATTCTCAGCCGAACACAGACTGAAACAACCCGGGGCAGGCAGGCTCAACTCCACCGGAGTGATTACCGAATCGTATAGGAAATAACCAGATATCCGCTGGCAAAATGCCGGTAGAAAGCGCACCGTGGCTTTCGCCAGCTTCCGCTGCACCATCACTCACCTACGAGTTACTTATGACCGCAGCCACCTGGTTTATATTACTTGGCTCGCTGCTGCTGGTAGTCGGATTTACGGCATCCTACATCCAAACTGTTCCAGTCACATCGGCCATTGTGTATCTGCTTATCGGGTTTGTGGTCGGCCCGATGGGCTTTGCGCTGTTTCACTTCAACCCCCTCGAAGAATCGGCACTGCTGGAGTTGCTGACAGAACTCGCCGTGCTTATCTCACTATACTGCGCCGGCGTGAAAATGCCGGCACCGGTTACCTTTAAGCGCTGGCGCAACCCTCTGCGCCTTGCCGTCATTTCGATGACGCTCACGGTGGGGCTGGTCACACTATTTGGATACTACTGGCTGTCTCTTCCTCTGGGCGCAGCCGTCTTGTTGGGGGCTATAGTGGCGCCGACAGACCCGGTGCTGGCCACGGAGGTGCAGGTCCGCCATGCTGACGACCCAGACCGCCTGCGGTTTGCCTTGACCTGCGAAGCCGGCATCAACGATGGCAGCGCCTTCCCCTTTGCGATGCTCGGTTTGGGCTTACTGGGCCTGCACGAACTGGGCGATAGCGGTTGGCGATGGGTGGCGTTTGATGTGGCCTGGGCCAGCGCTGCCGGGATTATCATCGGCATTATGGCTGGGTGCGCCGTGGGTTGGTTGGTACAGAAACTACGCGCCACTTACACTGGATCGGAATTTCTGGAAAGTTTTCTGGGGCTGGGGTTGATTGCGTTTGTATACGGTATCAGCCAGTTGCTGTATGCCGGGGGCTTTCTGGCGGTGTTCAGTGCAGCGGTGGCATTGCGACATACCGAGCTGAAACTGGCCGGTCTCAAACAACGCTACCCCAGTACGGCACCCGGAGAAACGCAACCAGAGGCGAAGCCTCAGACCGTTGCCCACGTGCATCAAAGCTCTTTGGTGTTCAATGAACACCTCGAACGGCTAGCCGAAATTGTGTTGGTGCTGTTGATCGGCGGCTCGATGTTCTGGGACTCCTGGAGCTGGCGAGCGGTTGGTTTTGCCGCCTTCCTGTTCTTTATTGCCCGCCCGATCAGTGTTCACCTGGGCCTGCTAGGAAGCAAGACGCCAATCCGGATGCGTAACCTCTCTGGCTGGTTCGGTGTACGGGGCATTGGCTCGCTTTACTATCTGGTATACGCCATCCAGCATGGCCTGCCACAAGACATCGCGCTGGAACTGATTCACCTGACCCTGGTGGTGGTTGCTTTATCGATCATTGTGCACGGCATGAGTGTAAAGCCTGCCATCGCCCGCCTCTGGCGTGTTCGAAAACCAGACCGTTAGGCGTCTTTTACTGCCTGACCAGCCTTGGCCCCGCACCATCCTCAGGGCTGGTGCTGCGCACCGGATTGATGTCCAGACCACCTCGGCGGGTGTACCGGGCACAGACCATCAGCTGCGATGGCTGACACCGAGACATCAGGTCGGTAAACAGGGTTTCCACGCAGTGCTCGTGAAAGTCCTGTTTCTGCCGGAAACTGACGATATATCGCAACAACCCCGAACGGTCGATTTTTGGCCCGGTATAGCGGATGAACACGCTGGCCCAGTCCGGCTGCCCGGTCACCGGGCAATTACTCTTCAGCAAATGCGAACAGAGTTGCTCAGACACCTCTTTGGTACCTGCCGCCAATGACTCGGCGGAATAGTCATAGACGACGTTTTGCACCGGCTCATCATCGATCAGCTCGTAGCCGACCGGCCTGCCCTCCGCAGGCGCAGCCTCATCCACGCTGAACAAGCGCACATCGACCGCTGCACCGCAGGCACTGGACAGATCAGCGGTGATCGTTTCCACCACCTGATCCTCGGTCGAAAACACCGCCTGATTCAGGGAGTTCAGATAGAGCTTCAGCGATTTGCTTTCAATAATGGATGGCGATGTGGCCGGAAACCGGATTTCACCCCAGGCAACCGCTGGCACACCACCCGGGCGCAGCCAGGAGATCTCCCAGGCCTGCCACAGATCTTCACCAAACCAGGGCCAGCGGCCATCGTGCAGGCCGATACGACGGCGATTTTCCTCGCGTGCCACCGGAAACAGCAGAGCCGGATCGTACTGATCCGGATAGTCGCTGGACTTGCCCAGCGGGGCGTTGTGCAAAGCCATAGTGATTCCTGAAACCGGTCAGTGGCGAATACCCTTGCCCCGGGCAAGCATGCGCAAGGCAATCGCCGCCAGCAGGACAATAAAGATCACAATCATACCAAGAGAGACAAACGGATTAACGTCCGACACGCCCAGTATGCCGAAACGGAAGCCGTTCACCATATAGAGAATCGGGTTAATCATCGACGCCCCCTGCCAGAACGAGGGCAGCATGTCGATACTGTAGAACACCCCACCCAGATAGGTCAGCGGCGTCAGCACGAAGGTGGGCACAATGGAGATATCATCAAACTTGGTGGCCAACATGGCATTGATAAAGCCGCCCAGAGAGAACAGCGCCGAGGTCAGAAACACTGTGATCACCACCATCGGCAGGTTGTGGACCGACAACCGAGTGAAGGCCAGAGACAGCAGCGTCACAATCAGGCCAATGCTCAGGCCCCGTGCCATGCCGCCGGCCACATAACCGGTCAGAATGGTCCAGTTCGGCACGGGCGATACCAGCAACTCTTCAATACTGCGCTGAAACTTCATCGAGAAGAACGAAGACACCACGTTGGCATAGGAGCTGGTGATCACCGCCATCATGATCAGTCCCGGCACGATAAACTGCATATAATCGAAGCCGCCCATCTCACCAATTCTGGAGCCGATCAGGTTGCCAAAAATGATGAAGTACAGGGTCATGGTGACCGCCGGCGGCAACAGAGTCTGAGGCCAGATACGGGTAAACCGGCGCACTTCGCGCAGCACTATGGTGCAAAATGCTGTCCAGAGAGCCTGAGCTGTCACGCTGTCACCTCCGCCTGTGTGCTGTCGTCGCGGGCGTTGTCTTCAACCATCCGCACAAACAGCTCCTCAAGGCGATTGGCCTTGGTTCGCATGCTCATGACCTTGATGCCGTTGTTTTCCAGTTCGATAAACAACGCGTTGAGCCCCTGGCCTTTGACCACATCCACCTCCAACGCACCGTCGTCGTTAATTGTGCAATGAAAGCCACTGAGCTTCGGGGGGGTGTCGAGCCCCCGATCGGTGTCCAGAACGAAGGTTTCAACACTCAGTTGCTGCAGTAGCTCCCGTTTGCTGGTGTGGCGGATGATTTTACCTTGGTCAATGATGGCAATATTCCGGCACAACGCCTCGGCTTCCTCCAGGTAATGAGTGGTCAAAATGATGGTCGTGCCCTGGCGGTTCATCTCTTCCAGAAACTGCCACATCGAGCGGCGCAGCTCGATATCCACACCCGCCGTTGGCTCATCCAGAATCAGCAGGCGGGGTTCGTGCACCAGCGCCCTGGCAATCATCAGCCGACGCTTCATACCACCGGATAGCATCCGGGAGGGCGTGTCACGCTTGTCCCACAAGCCCAATTTTTTCAGGTATTTTTCGGCAGAGACCTTAGCCTGCTTCAAGGGAATGCCGTAGTAACCTGCCTGAGTGGTAACAATGTCGATAACTTTCTCGAACTGATTGAAATTAAACTCTTGCGGGACCACGCCCAGGTTGACCTTGGCTTTGGACAGTTCGGAGTCGATGTCATGCCCGAACACCCGCACCCGGCCGCCGGACTTGTTGACCAGTGACGACACTATACCCAGTGTCGTGGACTTGCCTGCGCCGTTCGGGCCCAACAAGGCAAAAAAATCGCCCTTGCGTACCTGAAGGTCAATCCCCTTCAGGGCCTGAAAGCCATCACTGTAATTTTTGACAAGGCCCTCGATTTCCAATGCGTAGGTCATAACCAAACCATTAATTGATCGAAACATCCGCCCGTTTCGGGCAAGAAGATAGAGTGCTATGTGATTGTGGCTTACCGGAGAATTTCAAGGGCCGGCCAGCCGAAACCGCACGTCGCCAAACTCACAAACTGAGACAGGTTTCCCGATATGCCTCAGCTCCCCGCCCTATAATGTTGTTACAACAACTTACAAAATGCCTGACACCGGGTACCGGATGCGCCAGGTCAACGCGAAGGGATTGTACGACACGCCATGAGATTCGCTCACCTTACTCGCCTGTGTTTGCTATTTGCCGCTGCCTTTACCCTGACCGGGTGCCTCGACAGCAACAGTTCCGAAGGCGACGACACCCGTAGCGGCCAGATTCACTACCTGGGTGTCAGCGGTCTCAGCTATCAGACCGCCAGCCAGTCCGGGACTACCGATGGCAGTGGCCAATTCCGTTACTATCCTGGCGAAACACTTGCTCTGAAAGCAGGCAATCTGCCAATCGTTGACGGTGTGCCGGCACAGGAATATGTCACCTTTCTCGAGTTTCTGCCGGAAACCCGTGAACCACTGCAGTCCCCCGGCGTTGATGATGAAGCACTCAGAGACCACCAGCTGATCGAACAGCAACAATTGGGCAACATCACCCTGTTGAACGTAACGCGATTTCTGATGGCGCTGAACTGGACCGAAATCATCGCTGACGACAAGGGTATCGATATTCGCTCAAGGGTCATTTCGCAGCTTAACGCCGCGCTGAATGATCCAGGCCTTCCGAACAGCATCGATTTTACGGTAAACCAGGCCGACTTCACCGCCGAGGACTCACCCGCTAACCGCTTGCTGGCTGCCATCTGCTTCTATCCGGAAGACGACGTTTTGTGCTCGGAGCCACCCACAGAAGATGCCATCAGCAGTGCCCCGCCCCGGCCAGAAAACGATGAAGATATCGACCCCGACGTGGATTACAGCGAAGACCTCGAGAGTCTTCGCAACCGCATCCTGCAGGCAGTGCGTACCCTGGATGAGGCTGACAACGAGCGCGCCAGAAACTATCTGCGCAGAGAACTGGATGCTATCAGCCGGGAAGTGGGTCGTCGTTATTTTCTGGCCGACCACAAAGCCAATCATCCCGCCAGTGACACCGGTATCAAGACCGTGAAAATCCGCAAGATTGGCGGCGATCCGGCACTGGGTCAACTGGAGGCCATCAGTAAACGGCCACAGGATGTGGTGGTGCATTCATGGAGCTGGCAAGACGCCGATGTGGATTACTTTTTGGCGGGCTCGGCAGGGGGCGAATCTGAATTGCTGATTAACTTCCGCCCGACTGACACCTATCGCTGGGTACGCAAACAGATCCGCGTGATCATCGACTGATCAGGTTGTTTAAAGACCACCTGGATTCGGCACCGGTGACGTCATGGTGGGACGGATCCAGCCCTTCAGTGCCATGGGGCAGGCAATCACGCACCGTGAGCGCTTCCGAGGCCGGGCGAGATTCGTTATGCTTGGCCAGATCAATGATCCTGGCGATTTTGAGAGGTTGACGATCGCGACCCTGCATCACCATGACTTTTGGCCACAGGCGCCGTTCAGGCGAATGCGATACTACGATGCCTCGCTGGCCATCAGACAATTCAACCAGTGAGCCGGTTGGGTAAACACCGATCGCCTGAATAAAACCTTCAACCAGGTCTTCTTGAAACTCAATATTGCGCATATCGTAAAGCAGAGCCACCGCTTTCGCTGGTGTCATCGGACTTTGCCCCTCGCGGGGCGCCGTCATTGATTCAAAAAATTCGGCAATACCAGCGACCTTGGCAAGCAAAGCAATCCGGTCACCGCGAAGGCCCAAGGGGAAACCAGAGCCGTTATGCCGCTCGCGATGCCCCTGAACAACATTCATCACCGCCCTGGACAGACCTGTGTGCTCGAGCATTTCGACACCTTTGACCACATAGCTGCGGTAGACTGCGAACTCTTCCGGGTTCAATTGATGCTCACGAGCCAGCAGGTCTTTAGGCAGCGCAGTCTTACCCACCTGGGAAAGCAGACAACCGACCCCAAGATGGCTTAGCAAACTCTCATTCAGGCCAAGCTGTCGACCACACACCAACGCCCAAACAGCAGTATTGAGCGCATGGCGATACACAAAATCATCATACTGGCGGGTACGGCTCAGCCACAGCAATGCATTGGGCTGACGGGCCACACTGGCCACCATTTTGCGAGCAATGTCTGCCGCAGGCCGCAAATCCGGGAGTTGCCCGGTTTGTACTGAGGCAAACATGCGCGCCAATGCCACTTCCGCATCATCGAGCAGGCGGCGAGAGGATTTGAGCTCTTTCTTAAGCGGAGTAACGGCTTGATAGGAGACGGGCTCACGGATACTCAGTGGCGGCAATTGCAACTCTTCACGGCCGTTGCCCCGGTTGCTGGAACTCCGGCGAAAGGAGCGTCCGGTTTCGTTGCCAGGTTTGGTCGAGTCGCGATTCTCGGCCACGTCGACCATAACCCATTTGCAGTGAGAGACCAGCGCACGCACATCGCTTTGGGAGCGAATATAAAAGCCCTGGATGGGGAAAGGAGTCTGATGCCATGGCCTGTCGAGGTCAGACACAAACATGCCTACCTCCAGGTCATGTACCGCAATTTTGTTCTGCTGGACTCCCACCATGCACCTCGGCAAACCGAATTATTTGATGACTACCAGTTTGCCACTTTGGCGGGAAGACTCCATTACGATTTGGTAGCCAAAAGTCACCACAATGAAACATAAGGTAACTCAAGTTTTCAGGCCGCAACGAAATGTAGCAACGTGACGGACGTCACAGGGAAAAAGCCAGACTGTTCAGTCTTCTTTACACTCATTCTGATTGAACGATGGCAAGCGAGCACTGAGCGCGCCCCGGGGTACCTTTCGTGCGTAGACGGTATAGGCCACCGGTGATGGCCGCAAATAGTCGATATTCACAGTATCGCTTTCATGATTAACCGTAACGGACTGGGGCTGACAACTGACCAACAGGGAAAACCGAGCGCCAATGTCTGCCACCCTCTCCGTACCCTCCGGAGACTGTACCGCCAGACACACATCCTGAGCGGATGCCGGCTTGCCTGTCGCTGCCACCAGATCACGCCCTGGCCTGCCGCAGGCCCGAACTTCACCTGAACAGGTACTGGTGTCATCGTGGCTGCTGTCGGTAATCCGCCAGACTCGCTCACTGCACTGGGTTTCGAGCCGGATGGGCGTCGCCTTGTTACTCGCTACCCACCATTGCGGATACTCTGCGCTCTGCCAAGACACCCTCACCTGCCGGATTTCGCCGGCCGAAGTTTGGGCAGGAAACATGGCGTAATGGGTGTGGTAGCTGGCGCAACCATGGAGCCCAGGCAGGGATAGCATTGCCAGAACCAACCCAGATCGCACAGCAAAAGAAGTTGTCATTGGAAAGCCGTCCTTTCAATACACTGACTGGAGGTACCCCATTATCAGTATCGGCCAGCGACATTCCACGGACTATTCATCATTCTGATCAAACTGCAGGCCAAAGCCATCAATGGTCTTGCGCACAACCACCATGTCCAGTACCGGTGCCGGTATTGGCAAACCTTGAACCTGAACGGTCACGTTATCACCCATTTCTGGTGTGAACGGTTCATCATTAAGCACGATAAAGACACCTCCATCCGAGATGTCTCGGGTGGAGAACACAAACTCACCAAATCTTTCGTGAACCACCTTAACTTTCGCACTCAAGGCCGTGCGACTGTGCACTCTGCGATCATTATCAGCCATACCCCTGGAACCCTGTTTTTAACCGGTTTTTATAGTGTTATGAAGCATAACACCATTTTTACACAAATATCCCAACAGGGTTATTGACTCAAACGCGGATAGCATTGAGAATGATTGTCGTTTTGAACTGCCTGTAATTTCAACTCTCAGGTAAGCCAGCCACAAGAAAGGAAAACATCATGCGAATGAAACTTACCGCAGCTGCCGCAATCGCTCTAACCGCAATGCCCATGGCCGCCACCGCAGATGGCGAAGTGAACATTTATTCCTATCGCCAGGCTTATTTGTTAGAGCCTTTGTTGAACGCCTTTACCGATGAAACCGGTATCAAAACCAACGTCGTGTTCGCCCGCCAGGGTCTGGCCGAGCGCCTGCAGCGCGAAGGCCGCAACAGCCCCGCTGACATTGTCATGACCGTCGATATTTCTCGCATCAGCGAACTGGTTGAGAAAGATCTGGTCGCTGACCTGAACAGCGACACCATGAACAAGAACATTCCGGAAAACCTGCGCCATCCAGACGGCAAATGGTACGCGCTGACCACCCGGGGTCGCCTGATTTTCACATCAAAAGATCGCGTCGAAGAAGGTGAAATCAGCACCTACGAAGATCTCGCCGATGACAAGTGGGAAGGTCGCATCTGCACCCGGAGCGGGAAGCATCCTTATAACATTGCACTGATTTCTTCGATGATTGCTCATCACGGTGAAGAGCAGACGGAACAGTGGCTGAACGATGTAAAGGACAACCTGGCCCGTAAACCACAAGGCGGCGACCGTGACCAGATCAAGGCCATCGCGGAAGGTGTATGCGACATTTCTATCGGCAACAGCTACTACTACGGCAACATGTTGATGGATGAAAACCAGCGCCCGACCGCAGAACAGGTCAATCTGGTTTTCCCGAATGCCAATGACCGTGGCACGCACGTCAACATCAGTGGCATTTCGCTGACCCAGAGTGCCCCGAACAGAGACAACGCCGTCAAACTGATGGAGTTTCTCTCTTCTCCGAGTGCTCAGCGCATTTACGCAGAAGCCAACAGCGAGTACCCGGCCAACCCGAACGTAAAACCCACCGGCCTGGTGGCGGAGTGGGGCGAGATGACACCAGACAGCTTGTCACTTCAAGAAATTGCCAACAACCGTAACGCGGCCGTCAGGTTGGTAGACCGTGTGGATTACGACGGCTAACGGCTGATTTCGGGGCCGGCCTGAAGCCGGTGATGATAGCCTGATCTGAGGGTGCCCAGTAACAATCGGCACCCTCTGTTTTTCGCACCACCCTTCGTTATCTGACGCGAGTCATTGCAGTGAGACATTTCAGTATCTAAAATCGCAACACTTCTCATCACCACTATCATAACGGGATAAGCATGACCGAGGTCGTTACCAGTGCCAATCCGGGGCTTGCTCAACCACTTCTGGCCAAACGTACCTCAAAGCGCTGGATGATCAGTGCGCTGATAACCACCGCGATTGTTGTCCTACCGGTTTTTTCTGTTCTTTACCTGGCCTTTTTTCCAGACGAGAACATCTGGCCACATCTGATTGACACCACCCTGCCGCGCTACCTGACAACAACACTGAAGTTGATGATTGGCGTGGGCATTCTTACCCTCGTGATTGGTCTGGCAACAGCCTGGACCGTCACCATGTGTGAATTCCCCGGCCGAAAATATTTCGAATGGGCAATGCTGTTGCCTTTTGCCGTTCCGGCCTACGTTATCGCCTACGTCTACACCAGCCTGCTCGACTACGCCGGCCCGGTTCAGAAAACCCTGCGGGAATGGTTTGGCTGGCAAGATGCGAGTGATTACTGGTTTCCCGAGATTCGTAGCCTGGAAGGCGCGATCCTGATGATTGGCCTGGTGCTTTATCCCTACGTTTACCTGCTCGGCCGCGCCGCCTTTATGGAGCAATCCCCGTCGTTGTTTGCGGTCAGCCGGAGTCTTGGCCACTCAGCCCTCAGTACCTTTTTCAGAGTAGTACTGCCGATCGCACGCCCGGCCATCGCGGTCGGCCTCTCTCTGGTGCTTATGGAAACCCTCAATGATTTCGGCACGGTCGACTTCTTTGCGGTGCAAACCCTGACTCTGGGCCTGTTCGATACCTGGATGAACCTCGGCAACCTTGGCGGTGCCGCCCAGATCGCCACCACCATGCTGATGTTTGTGGTCATCCTGGTCACCCTGGAACGCTACTCACGGCGCCGGCAACAGCAATTTGCGGCACGAGATAACCGCGACCCCATTCAACGCTTTACCATGTCGTTTCCCAGACAGATGATCTGCGTGGCAGTGTGCGCCGCGCCGCTGATCTTCGGATTTATCATCCCCGGAGCAACACTGGGCTATTACGCCTGGGAATACTTCGATGAAAGCTGGAACTCCAGCTTTATTCGCAACACTTTCAACAGCCTGTTCCTGTCTGGCACTGCCGCCCTCACCACTCTACTGATCGGGGTAACGCTCGCCTACAGCCGTCGGCTTCACAATACCCGCGGCATGCAGGTGATGATGCGGCTATCCAGCCTAGGTTACGCAATGCCCGGTGCGGTGCTGGCCGTCGGCGTGATCATCCCCCTCGCCGGCTTTGATAACTGGCTGGACGGACTGATGCGGGACTACTTCGGTTACAGCACGGGGCTGCTGCTGAGCGGCACCACCTTTGCGCTGGTTTTCGCGTTCACTGTGCGCTTTCTGGCGGTGTCTGCCGGCAGTATCGAGAGTGCCCTGCAAAAGATCACGCCCAGTATGGACATGGCGTCGCGCTCCCTGGGCCACACGCCCGGCAAAACCCTGGTCAAGGTCCACTTGCCCATGCTTCGCGGTACGCTGTTGACCGCGGCGCTGGTGGTCTTTGTGGATTGCATGAAGGAGTTGCCGGCGACGCTGATACTGCGGCCCTTCAATTACGAAACACTGGCCACCTACGTGTACCAGTTTGCCTCTGACGAACAGCTCTATCACAGCGCCCTGCCCTCACTGATCATCGTGCTCGCAGGCATCGTGCCGATCATTTTGATGAGCCGGTCCATCTCCAACTCCAGGACCATGTCCTGAACAATCGGCCCAGGCTCTGAACCCGGCACCAGGAAAAAAAAGAGGCCCGACACTTTGTCGGGCCTCTTGAAGAGTCTGGTCTGCGGCAGCTTACTGCCAAATCACCTTCTGCTTTTGCGCATACCAGCTGTCCACTTTCTCTTCGTAAGCGTCTTCAACCACATTCCGCTTAAGCTTCAGTGTCGGAGTCAGGAAGCTGTTCTCAATCGACCACTCATCGCTGACCACGGCAATAAATGCCAGTTGCTCGTGGGGATCCACGGTCTTGTTTACGTCTTTGATCAGCTGCGTGAAGCTTTCTTCGATTTCCTTACGGAACTTTTCATCCGCCATCTTGGGTCGAATTTCCTCACCCAACAACACCAACGCGTGGGGCTGAGTCTGGTTTGCGCCAGAGACACACACCATCTCAATCGCGTCGTGCGACATCAGGCGATTCTCGATCGGCGCCGGCGCGATGTATTTGCCCTTGCTGGTTTTGAAAATTTCTTTGATCCGTCCAGTCAGCTTCAGGCGGCCCATCTCATCGATTTCGCCTTTATCACCGGTTTTCAGGAAACCATCGTCGGTAAAGGTTTCTTTGGTTTTTTCTTCATCCTTGTAGTAACCCATCATGGTTGCCGGGCTCTTGACCAGTATTTCACCCTGCTCACTGATTCTGACCTCAACGCCAGGCAGCGCCTCGCCCACATAACCGGTTCGGGTCCGGCCTGGCTTATTCATGTGGGAATAGGCAAAGTTCTCAGACATGCCGTAGCCTTCCAAAAGCTCCAGGCCCAGATTGCGGTACCAGTCCAGCACGTCGTTAGACAGCGGGGCTGACCCGGAACCCGCCAGCTTCACCTTGTCCAGACCCAGGCCCTTGAGCACCTTCTTCTTGATCAGCCTGTTCAGCAGCGGGATCTTCAGCATCCGTTCCAGCTTCTGTTTGGGCACTTTCTGCAGTACACCATGCTGAAACTTCACCCACAGCCGGGGCACTGACAGGAACAGCGTTGGTTGCGCCCGCTGCAGATCCTGCACAAACGTTTCCAGAGATTCCGCGAAATACAGGTGAAAGCCCGCGTAAAGTGACCCAAGCTCCACGAACGTGCGCTCGAACACGTGCGCCAGCGGCAGATAAGACAGCATGCGCTCTTCAGGACCGACCCCCAGAGTCTGGATGCCGCCGGCAGCGGAGAAGGCCATGTTTTCAAAACTGAGCATGACGCCTTTGGGACGGCCAGTACTGCCAGAGGTATAAACAATGGTGGCCAGCTCTGCTGGCTCCCGGTGTACCTGGCCCTCCAGCGGCGGGTACTTGGCGACGATATCGTCCCAGGTCTCAAAATTGTTAGGCGGGCTGAGTGGGTAAGAAATGCAACGAACAGACTCGGGCACACCCGACTTCATGCTGTCCCAGTCGTCCAGCTTGCCAACAAACAGAACATCACACTCCGCGTGCTTAAGAATGTAATTAACGGTGTCAGCATTCAGAGTGGGGTACAGCGGCACAGAAACATGGCCAGCCAGCCAGATCGCCCAATCCGTCATGACCCACTGTGCACAGTTCTTTGAAATCAAGCCAATCCGGCTCTTATCCGGCAGGTTAAGTGATTTCAGGTAGGTCGCCATTCTGCGGGCTTCATCCACTGCCCGCCCCCAGGTGTACTCAACCACTTTGCCATTGCCGATGGGCTGGGTCATGTAAGGAGCGTCGGCTTTGGTTGATTCCCAATGGTAGAGCATTTCCAGGGGAAGTTTGTTTATCGTGTCCATGAACCTTCCTAATTTATCTTTATAGTTGGGGGTAAGCGTATTATTAGACTTTAGTAGACTATTTCAACACACCCTCGCTCGTCAAAACGTGACCGAGCCAAAATTATCTGTATTCCGGACTAATGCGCATCCGCAACTGATAAAGTATCGCGCATCCCTACCCCGAAACCCATATCCCTGTGGTAAACTTGCCCACCTTATTTTTGCCACCCCGCACCGCGGGGACATCAATAACCAACCCGGAGATGGGCTTATGGCCAAGAAGACCCTGCGCACCCTGATTGGCGCTTCGCTGCTTGCCGCAGCAAGCCTAGTTCAGGCTCAAGACACCCGCGTTGTTGCCATTACACAGATTGTGGAACATCCAGCTCTGGATGCCGTGCACGAAGGCATCAAGGATGAGCTGGCCGAGCGCGGCTATATTGCTGGCCAAAACCTCCGTCTGATGCACGAAAGTGCTCAGGGCAACTCGGCAATCGCCTCACAGATCGCCCGTAAATTCGTAGGCGAAAGCCCGGACGTCATCGTCGCCATTGCTACGCCGTCCGCCCAAACGGTTGCCGCCGCGGCCAGAAGCGTGCCCGTGGTGTTCTCTGCGGTCACTGACCCGGTTGCCGCCAAGCTGGTACAAAGCTGGGAAGCTCCCGGCGGGAACATCACCGGCGTCAGCGACATGCTGCCGATCGAGCAACACATCGACATGCTGCAACGCATCATGCCGAACGCCAAGCGCGTAGGCACCGTCTACAACCCCGGTGAAGCCAACGCGGCCGCACTGATAGAATTGCTCGACGAGCGCCTTGCCGCCCGCGATATGCAGCTGGTCAAAGGTGCTGCCACCAAGACCTCCGAAGTGCTGGGCGCGGCCCGTTCTCTGGTTGGTAAAGTGGACGCCATTTACCTGACCACCGATAACACCGTGATCAGTGCCGCCGAAGCGGTGATCTCCGTCGGCGAACGCTCCGGCATTCCGGTGTTTGCGGCAGATACCGCCACCGTTGAGCGTGGTGCCGTAGCCGCATTGGGCTTCAACTATTACAATCACGGCCGCCAGACCGGCGCCATGGTTGTGCGCATACTGGAAGGTGCCGGCACCGCCGACATGCCCGTTGAAACCATGGACGAGCTGGACCTGTTCGTGAACCCTGCCGCCGGCGAGCGCATGGGCATCACCCTGTCTGAAGACCTCATCCAGGACGCTAAAGAAGTCGTCAAAAGCGACCAATAACGCCTGACCAACACGGGCGGACCCCAAAAGGGCCCGCCCGTTTTCTTTCACGGTGAATAATTACCCATGCTCAGTGAAATTGCATTCTACGGTGCTCTTGAGACCGGCCTCATCTATGGCCTGGTTGCTTTTGGTATCTATCTGTCATTCCGCGTACTCGACTTTCCCGACCTGACGGTAGACGGCAGCTTCCCTCTGGGTGCTGCGGTCGCCGCGGTACTGATTCTGGAAGGCTGGAATCCGTGGGTGGCCACGGGTTTTGCCGCCTTGGCCGGCATGGCCGCGGGTGCGGTTACCGCCATCCTGAACGTCAAGCTCAACATCCTGAACCTGTTGGCATCCATCCTGACCATGATCGCGCTCTATTCGATCAACCTGCGCATCATGGGGCGTCCGAATATCGCCCTGCTAACCGAAGAAACAGTACTGACCCCCTGGTACTCGCTGGGCCTTGAGTTCCATCAGGTGCCAGTGTTGCTGTTCCTGATTGTGGTGGTGGTCGCCCTGATTCTGCTATGGCGATTCATGAAGTCAGAAACCGGCCTGGCGATGCGCGCCACCGGTGCCAATGCCCGCATGGCTCGAGCCCAGGGCATTGCCACCGGCGGCATGGTTATTCTGGGTGTAGCCCTCTCCAACGGCCTGGTCGGCCTGGCGGGTGCGCTGTTTGCCCAGAGCCAGGGGGCGGCAGACGTCACCATGGGTGTCGGCGTAATTGTCATCGGCCTGGCCTCGCTGATTGGCGGCGAAGCGGTGCTGACCCCGACCACCGTGGTGCGGGCTCTGATTGCCTGTGTCATCGGCGCCATCATGTACCGACTGGCCATCGCCTTTGCCCTTAATGCAGACGCGCTCGGCCTGCAGGCTCAGGATTTGAACCTGATTACTGCGGTTCTGGTGACCCTCGCCATCGTATTACCCGGCGTGCGCACCAACCTCACCAACCGCTTCACCCGCAAGAAAGCCTGAGGAGGCAGTATGATCAGCGCAACCGATCTGAGGCTCACCTTTGGCAAAGGCACGCCACTGGAAAACCCGGCCTTGCGGGGCATGAGCCTGACCGTCAACCAGGGTGAGTTCGTTACGGTTATCGGCAGCAACGGCGCCGGTAAATCGACATTCCTGAACGCCCTGGCCGGCGAAGTGCTGGTGGACAGTGGCAAAATCATTGTAGACAATCTCGATGTCACCCGCCTGCCCACCCACAAACGCTCCGCCCGGGTCGCCCGAGTGTTTCAGGATCCGCTGGCCGGCACCTGTGAAAACCTCTCCATCGAGGAAAATCTGGCACTGGCCATCAAGCGCGGCCAACGCCGGGGCCTGACCACCGCAGTCAAAAAGCAGTATCTGGACCAGTTTCGTGCCAGCCTGTCGTCTCTGAACCTGGGCCTGGAAAACCGCCTGGGTGACAAAATGGGCCTGCTTTCGGGTGGTCAACGCCAGGCTGTCAGCCTGCTGATGGCCAGCCTCACCCCATCCGCTATTCTATTGCTGGATGAGCACACCGCGGCGTTGGACCCGAAAACTGCCAGGTTTGTGCTGGAGCTGACCCAGAACATCATCAAAGAGCAAAAGCTCACCGCACTGATGGTCACCCACAGCATGAAGCAAGCACTGGAAGTGGGAAGCCGCACCGTGATGCTGCACCAAGGCCAGGTGGTCTTTGATATTGCCGGCAAGGAACGCGAAGGACTGGAAGTAAAAGACCTGCTGGAACTGTTTGAAAAACAACGCGGGCTGGAAGTGGACGACGACAGCCTGCTGCTTAGCTAAGCGGCGGCATCGTCGTAATAAAAACGGGGCCATCATGGCCCCGTTTTTATGGTGCAAGCATCAGTGCCCGTAGATCCGCAGCGAGGTATCGGTGATTGCCAGGTTATCCATGGCTACAGAGCCAATGGAGGTGCCGCCAATCAACACTCCGCCAATGCGCAAATCGGCCTCGAAAGACGCCATCTCGATGGCCAGCACATCGACACCCGCAGCATTTGCGCCCTTGAAGATCTCCAGATCGACGTTAGCAAACAAGCGCAACGGCTGAGGTGCAGACAGATCATAGTTGGCGCCAGTCAGCTGCAGATCACGAATGCCCATCGCCAGGAACGGAATGTCAAAATCCATATCATCAATGGCAATGTCGGTCAGGAAGCGAACCGTATCAGTTGCGGTATCCACACGGATGGTTCCGGAACCAATCAACATATCCACTTTAAAGTTATCAAGAATGGTGGTGTTGCCGCCAGTGCCGGTCAGATTCCAGGCACCCGTGCTCATCCGGAAATCAACTGCATTAAAACTGATTGGCAACAGATTGATGATGGCATCACCATCGCGGGCAATATCAATATTCACCCGAATATTGTCCAAGCGGTCATTGGCATCGCCATTCAGGTTGATGTTCATTTCAGAAAACATGTCTGTCCGGTTGGCTCCACCGATGAAGATGTCGTTGATCTCCAGCGAACCTTCATCGGTGTAGATGAAACGATCGATATTGAGCCTGGTTTCCAGCTCAATCGTCACACCCGCCTGGCCGGTGATGTTACCCATCGCGACTTCATCCAATGGCGTGAACGCCATCGCCGTCGGCGTCGCCCCGACGATGCACAGCACCAGCATATTAGGTTTCAGGCCTTTCATTATTCTTTTCCTTTTGTAGTCGTTATCACTTCCTGTGGGCCACTGCAGTTTGACGACACCACTTTCATACTCTATCGACACGTCGCAATCGGATACGTGCAAAGGTCACAAAAACGGGGACATATCTTCAATTCTCAACGTACAAATTTTAACCACAACATGTAGTAGCGCTCACTCCATTCGACCAAACGCTTGAGTGGTGCGGGCTGGCAGAGTTGCAAGCACTTCGTCATTGATTTTCTTTGCCTTCACAGCCTAACCAATAGTTGCTCTCTTCTTCACAGAACACTATATCCTGTTATACTTCTTCGCATAGCGCCTATATATAGGGTCATCAGAAAATAACAACAGACCGCGCACAGGCGCCCAGCAAGCCGGCCGCAGCCAGGCCAGCAACGATTTGAATGCGCAAGACCGGCTCCGGGCAGGCTGTACAAACAGTCAGACAAAACACCACATATAGTGTTTTGTGCTCAAAAAAGGCCGAGACTCAGAAAAGCACTAAAGAACGAACGGGGTATGGCGCTCAGCACGGCGCCATCAAAACGAGACATACTGAAAACCGAGGGTGGCAATGAACGCTAAGGCACAGGCAGTAATCGCAACGATTCCCATGCAGGAAGCGTCGCTCGATATCTGGACCAGCAAGTACCAGCTGAAGACCAAAACCGGCGAAGCCGTCGATAAGGACATCAACGCAACCTACGAACGCGTTGCCAAAGCCTTGTCTGAAGTCGAGAAAAAGACCGCCCGCGACAAGTATATGAAGGAATTCCTCTGGGCACTTAAGAACGGCGCCATTCCTGCCGGCCGGATCACCTCCAACGCCGGTGCAGAAGCCCACAAGCCTGCCACTTCGACGATTAACTGCACGGTCTCCGGCAGCATTCAGGATTCGATGAACGACATCCTGGAAAAAAACCACGAAGCCGGCCTTACCCTCAAAGCCGGTTGTGGTATTGGTTATGAGTTCTCCACTCTGCGCCCCCGCGGTGCCTACGTGGCCGGCGCTGGCGCCACCACCTCCGGCCCGCTGTCGTTCATGGATATCTTCGACCGCATGTGCTTCACCGTGTCGTCTGCCGGTGGTCGCCGTGGCGCCCAGATGGCCACCTTCGACGTGCACCACCCGGACGTAATCGAGTTCATCCAGGCCAAGCGTGAAGACGGCCGCCTGCGCCAGTTCAACCTGTCGCTGCTGATCACCGAAGACTTCATCGACGCCGTGCGCAACGACGGCGACTGGCATCTGTCGTTCCCGATGACCCGCAAAGAAGCGGAAGAGGAAGGCCTGGACCTAAGCGACACCACCCAGTTCCTGTACCGCGACTTCCCGGTTCAGGACGGCTACGTGGTCAACGAAGAAGGCAAAGTCGCCTGCCGCATCTACAAGACCATGAAAGCCCAGTTCATCTGGGACACCATCATGACCAGCAACTACGACTACGCTGAGCCGGGCTTCATTCTGATCGACAAGGTCAATCAGATGAACAATAACTGGTTCTGCGAAGACATCCGCGCCACCAACCCCTGTGGCGAGCAGCCCCTGCCCCCTTACGGCAGCTGCCTGCTGGGCTCGGTCAACCTGACCAACTTTGTCGACTACCCGTTCACCGACAAGGCCAGCTTCAACTACGAAAAATACCGCAAAGTTGTTGGCATCTTCACCCGTATGCTGGACAACGTAGTCGAAATCAACGGCCTGCCGCTGGCCGAACAGCGCCACGAAATCACCTACAAGCGCCGCCACGGCATGGGCATCCTGGGTCTGGGCTCAACCCTCGCCATGCTGCGCATGCCCTACGGCTCCAGTGAGTCGGTGGAGTTTACCGAAGAAGTCGTCCGTGAAATGGCCGTGGAAGGCTGGCGCCAGTCGCTGGTCCTGGCCGAAGAAAAAGGCGCAGCGCCGATCATGGAAGATGAGTTTGAAGTCACCCCCAAGATGCTGGCCAAGTGCCGGGACCTGGCCAAAGACGGCTACAAGGTCGGTGACAAGCTCAAAGGCAAGCTGCTGCACGCCAAGTACAGCCGCTACATGCAGCAGATCGGCCAGATTGATCCGGAATTGGTTGCGCAACTGGCGGAGAAAGGTGGTCGTTTTACCCACCACACCTCCATCGCTCCGACCGGCACCATCAGTCTGTCACTGGCCAACAACGCCAGTAACGGCATCGAGCCAAGCTTCTCGCACCATTACGCCCGCAACATCATCCGTGAAGGTCGTAAAACCAAAGAGAAAGTCGACGTATTCTCCTTCGAGTTGCTGGCCTACCGCCACCTGGTTAACCCCGGTGCCATGCCCTTCTCCGAAGAAGAAGACAAGAAGCTGCCGAGTTACTTCACCACGTCTGATGACGTAACCCCCACACAGCACGTCGACATCCAGGCCGCCGCGCAGAAATGGGTTGATTCCTCCATTTCCAAAACCGCCAACGTGCCGACCGACTTTGCCTACCAGGACTTCAAGGGCATCTACCTGTACGCCTACGACAAGGGCCTGAAAGGTTGCACCACCTTCCGCTTCAACCCGGAGGCCTTCCAGGGCGTACTGGTTAAAGAAAAAGACCTCGAAAACACTCTGTACGAGTTCACCCTGGACGATGGCAGCAAAGTGACTCTCAAGGGCAACGAACAGGTTGATTACGATGGCGAGATCCACACCGCCGCCAACCTGTTTGATGCGCTTAAAGAAGGCACTTACGGCAAATATTGATCCCGGGAACCGAAAGACAGGACCACGAACATGACAGTTAAAATTACCAACAAGATTGTCGGCTACCGAGTCAAGAAAGCCGAAACCGACGAGCAAAAAGCCGCTACGGCCAAAAGTCTGGAGCCAAAACCGATCCAGATGAACGAAACCATCGAGCGACCAGACTTCTTGTTGGGCACCACCTACAAGATCAAGCCGCCGATTGCCGAACATGCGATGTACATCACCATCAACGACATCCTGCTCAACGAAGACACGGACCACGAGAGCCGTCAGCCCTATGAAGTGTTCATCAACTCCAAGTCGATGGAACACTTCCAGTGGGTAATCGCCCTCACCCGCGTTATCTCTGCGGTATTCCGCAAAGGTGGCGACGTCACCTTCCTGGTGGAAGAGCTGCGCAGTGTGTACGACCCCAACGGTGGTTACTTCAAGAAAGGCGGCGTGTTTATGCCGTCGCTGGTGGCTGAGATCGGCGCCGTGATCGAGAAGCACCTGAAGGCCATTGGCCTGCTCGAAAGCGACGAAATGAGCGAAACCACCAAGCGCATCCTCGCCGAAAAGCGCGCCGAGTTTGAGGCCAGTCACAACACAGCCACCAACGACGAAAGCGCCAGCGACTACCCCGCCAACGCCACCATGTGCGGCAAGTGCAGCACCAAGGCGGTGATCGTGATGGACGGGTGTGCCACCTGCCTGTCTTGCGGCGATAGCAAGTGCGGTTGAAGTGATTGACCGCTGAGTGATGAAAAGGCCTGGTTGCGGAAGCTGCCGGGCCTTTTTGTTGGTTGGCAGATTTGTAGCGCGTTGTAATTGGCGAAAGTGCGACCGCGTTGATATTGCTAAGCGGGATCTGGCTTGCTTCTTTTTTTGACTTGTAGTTATATGATCTTACGGTGTTTTTGGAGCGCCGTTGGCCAGCGCGCTTTATTTTCGGTCCGTGATAATGAAGCGGTCAGATAACCGCAATAATAAAGACTGCTATCCAATACGCTGTTAATTGGTACAGACATGGAACCAGTCATCCAAGAAGAAACCACCGGTTGTGGTATTGCGGCAAGCGCTGCTCTCGCGGGAATCAGCTACGCAGAGGCCAAACGGAGAGCGAATAGTCTGGGTATTTACGCCTCAGATACAGCGCTCTGGTCAGAGACGGAGCACGTCCGGAAACTTCTCCGGGAACTCAGTATCTCAGTGTCCCCCAGAGAAACACCATTCGAGTCCTGGGAGCGCCTTCCAAACAAAGCCCTCATGGCTATCAAATGGCGTATGGAACAGGGCAAGCCATTCTGGCATTGGGTCGTGTTTGTCAGAGAAGGCAATGAGGCAAACGTGCTGGATTCCAAAAAGGCACTGAAATCAAACATCCGCCGGGATTTCGGGCGCATCAAGCCCAAGTGGTACATTGGAGTATCCAATTGACTAGTGCGGTCAAGGGGCGCACCGACGGAGCAACACAAGCGCCTAATACGCCGTGATGCAGGGAGGTAACCTTTTGAGCAAGGTAACAGGGAAATGTTTGTGCGAAACAGTAAGCTATGAAATTGAAGGGCAGCTTGGCCCAATTTTCAATTGTCATTGCTCCAAGTGTCGTCGGTGGCACGGTGCTGCTTTCCGCACTCGCGCTTCCATTCGGAGTGATCAGTTCCGATGGTTGTCGGGAGAGCAGAATGTCACAACGTACCCATCGTCCGAGAACGTCACCAAACACTTTTGCAGAACCTGCGGTTCGCCTTTGATCAGTACCTATAAAGACCGTCCGGATGTTATTGGCGTCCCGCTTGGTGGTCTGGAAGGTGACATTCAGGGTGAGCCCGAGGCGCATATTTTTATAGCTTCAAAGGCAAGCTGGCATCAAATCACAGACTCACTGCCACAGTTCGACAGCTGGCCAGGCAGTGAATCCAGAGTCAGAAATACAAATGCATAACCATGCCAGTCAGAGCGGCCCCTGGCGTCTCTTAGCATTGCCAGTTGCGGGCCTCATACATCAAGGAGGAAGTAATGAAAGAGACCGGGAAAATCAACTATATCGAGATACCCTCACGAGACCTTGAAGCAACCAAGAGGTTCTTCGCGGATGCTTTTGGGTGGTCGTTTGTCGACTACGGGCCGGGGTATGTGGCTATTGAGAACGCGGGGCTGGATGGCGGGTTCTTCAAGTCCGACCGTGTCGCCACGACGAGCAATGGCAGTGTATTGGTCGTGCTCTACAGCACCGACCTGGAAGCGAGTCTCGAGAGAGTTAAGCTGTCTGGTGGGGCGATTGTCCAGGCTATTTTCCCTTTTCCTGGCGGTCATCGTTTTCACTTCACTGACCCGAATGGCAATGAATACGCGGTCTGGTCCGATCAAAATGTATAACCTCCGTTGCGCATACCGGCCGCTCTCCCCTGTCATCTTTTTTGCACTCAGTGCGACACCGAACAGACCTGTCAAAACCAAAAGCCTAACTTAGATCCTGATGAGGCGAAGGAGCCGCCTGTACAGGACGTTACATCATGCGCCGCATGGATGAAGGCGCAACCAGAATTCATGATTCATAAGCAAAGGATATACACATGAACAGAATCGTTTATATCGTCGGCGCCGTGGTCATCATTCTGGTGATTCTTTCTTTTCTCGGCTTACGCTGAGCCGGAGTTGTTACCGGACCCTCATTAGAAGTAAGGCTATGGACCCACAAAGCCTTTTTTACGGCCTCGCTCCCGGCGCGGCCGTTTTTTTATGGAATACCGTGCCCTCTCTCAGCCATCCTGCAGCAACCGAGCCGGATTAAGCCGCAGGGCTAGCAATGTCGGCACCAGGCCCGCCAGCAGCGCCAGCGCACTGACGCAACCCGCTACCAGTGCACCCAGCCACCACAGGTCGCCGGCCGGCAATTTCAGGGCCATGGCCGCCACGGGCAATGCGATCAGCGCCCCGAGTGCCGTTGCGAAGACCGTCGCCAGCACCGTCAGCAAGCCGGTTTCCAGCAGCATGGACAGCCGAATGGCCTGATGCCGGGCGCCCAGACAGTGCAGCAGGTTGGCTTCATACAATTGTCGACGGCGGCTTACACTGACCACGCTGGACAGTACCAGCAGGCTCGCCATCAGGCTGACACTGGCCACCGCAGCCAGCCCGGCCGCGGCCTTGCCGAGCAGCGCACCGGCGGTCTCGAGCCAGTCGGCGGTGCGCAGCGTGATCACGTTCGGAAGGTTTCTGGCCAGCCATTGCTGTGACGCTTTGGCAGCAGCATCGCTCTGGTAGACCGCGCCGACGTACAGGCTGATCCGTCCGTCCAGCGCACCGTCCTGAACAATACCCTCAAACCAGAACCGGGTCTGCAGGCCTTTCTGCCGATAAATGGCCTTGATTTCGACGGTGATGGGCTGGTCCTGGGCGGTAAATTCGATCTGGTCGCCGACACTCAAGCCAAGCTGATAGGCCTCGCGATCTTCCATGGCCATGAAGGCGGGCTTGCCGTCGGGCGCAGGTTGTGTCCACCAGTTGCCTTCGACCAGCTCCAGGCCTTCCGGGTTGCCCGACAGGTAGGTGAGTTTGTACTCATCCCCCATGGCCTCGCGCCTGGCTTGTGGATCGTCCGCCAGTAATTGTGCGATCGGCTGCTGATTGATGGTAGCCAGGCGGGCTCGCACCAGCGGCAGCAGCTCTGCCCTGCTCGATGGATCCAGCGATTCAAGTCCAGATTCAAGGGTTTCCATTTGATCCGGGAACACTTCGTACAGAATCAGCGCTGGGGATTGCGCCGGGATGGTGGTTTCCAGTGCGCGCAGGAGCGTGGCGACGATCAGGGTGCAGGCCACGACCAAAGTGAGCGCTGTGCCCAGTGAAAGCAGTGTCACCCGCAACGGCGAATCGGGCCGGTGCAGGTTGGCCAGCGCCAGTCTGCGGGCGAAATTACGGTCGGCGAAATCAGTATTTTCAAGAGCTTTGGCGCCCCGGCGCAGGCCCTTGATCAGACTTTCCAGCAACCCCCACAGCACGATCACCGCCAGCAGGAACAGGAATCCCAGTTGCGGGGATGGCAACCAGAACAGCGTGGCGCCAATGTAGACCGCCAACAGTAGATTGCTGGCAATCCGCCAGCTGCGGGGCTCGTGAGGCGCAGCCTGCACCTGGCCCCGGAACAATCCGGCCGGTGGGGCCGCCAGTGCTCTGGCCATTGCCGGTAGTGCAAACACGTAGGCCGTCAGCACTGCAAATAGCCAGCTCAGTAGCAGGGGCACAAGCCATAGGTCCAGCCCGTGTTCGCCTGCCCCGCCCGGCCCGGCCATTGCAAAGGTATCGCCAGCCAGGCTGATCGCCACGGCGGACAGTCCCAGCCCGATGCTGCCACCGATCAGGCCCGCCAGGCTGCCCAGTATGCCGATCTGTAACAGATAGATTGCCACCAAGGGTTTGCGGCGCAGGCCCAGGGTCTGCAACGTGGCAATGGTGCCCAGTTTCTCGTCCAGGTAGGCGTGGATGCTGTTGGCCACGCCCAGGCCGCCAATGAACAGCGTGGTAAACGCGATCAGGATCAGCGCTGTGGCAATCTGGTCCAGCCGCTCGGCTATTCTCTCGCTGCGCTCGGCAAAGGTGGTGATGTCCCAGTTTGTATCAGGGAACGCCTGTTCGAACTTCTCCAGCCAGATGGTCAGATCCTGATCGGTCTGCACCCGGTATTCATAGTCGACACGGCTGCCCGGGCGGATCAGTTCTGTGGCCGCCACCGCCTGCTCGGAAATCATGATTGGCAGCCCGCGCCAGTTGGCATTCAGGTTGCGGTCTGGTTGCGCCTCAATCAGGCCGCTGATACGGAAGGTCGCAGCGCCGATCTCAATCTCATCGCCAATGGACTGGCCCATACGTTCAGCCAGCAAGGGGTCGATGATCGCGCCCCAGAGACCATCCTTGCGCGCATTGAGCTCTTCACGGGGTTGAGCCGGAGTCAGTTGCAGCTGACCGTAAAGAGGATAGGCCGCGTCGGGAATCAGTATCTTGGCTCTGAAGAAGCCTCCACCGTCATTACCACTGACAATGGTTTCGAAATCCCGAACCAGGGAAAAGCTACCGGTATCGCCGATCCAATCCAGCATCTCATCGGGTAATGGCTCGTTGCCATCAAGCTCGACGTCTCCACCCAGCAGCGCGCGGGTGTCCGCCAGCAGACTCTGCTCGATAACGCGGTAAAGGCTGGCGGTCGCCGCCACCAGGGTGACACCAAGGATCAAGCAGGCGAGAAACACTTTCAGCGCCGAGATGCGCGAACGCAAATCAGTGATCGCGAATGTCAGCAACCATAAGGGCGGGGTGGCGGACTCAGATCTCATAAAGGCGCCCGCCTTCCATCCGCACCCGATGCTGACAACGCTCGGCAACCCGCTCGTCGTGGGTCACCAGTACCAACGTGGACTTGCTTTGTTTGTGGAGGTCGAACAGCAGCGAAAGTACTTTTTCGCCGGTTTTCTGGTCCAGGTTGCCGGTGGGCTCATCGCCCAGCAGCAGGCTGGGCTGGTGCACCAGGGCCCGGGCAATGGCGACCCGTTGTTGCTCACCACCAGACAGCTGCCCCGGGTAGTGCTGCAGCCGGTGGCTCAGGCCTACGGCGTTCAGCATGGCCATGGCTTGCTCACGGGCCCTCGGCTGCCCGGAAATTTCCAGCGGCAGGCTGACGTTACCAAGCGCGGTCAGGCCCGGTAGCAAATGAAAGGACTGGAAAACGATGCCAAGGTGCTCACTGCGCCAATCTGCCAGCGCATCGGAGTCCATATCGCCCAGGCGCTGGCTGCCCACCAGGATCTCACCCCCGTCTGGCCTTTGCAGGCCAGACAGCAGCAAAAGCAAAGAGGTTTTGCCGCTACCAGAGGGACCGGTAATGGCCAGTGTGTCACCGGGCGGGACCGAGAGGAAGGCGTTGTTGAGCACCGCAACAGGACCAGACTCGGTGGGGTAGCTCAGGTAAATATCGCTCATCTGGACACTGGTGGACACAAAAACACCTTTCTTAGTGGGTGAAACAACGTTGCTTGCACCGCCGTTATCAATTCCTTTGGCAGCCGTGCACAAATTGGAGTGCACATCCGGGTACGTGCAGTTTTACAGACTGGCGCATTGTGAGTAACTTGCAATCCCTGATGCAACAAAACCCGTACATCTCTGCAAAGCTTATCGTAACTGGAAACTGGCATGCCCATTCCCGTGGTTGATCATCCGGATTACAGTTTTCCGTTTCCGGAAAAGCATCTTTTTCCCATGGAAAAGTTCGGGCTGCTTGCGGATTACATGCGCACAAAAGGGCTGCTTACGTCTGGCAATAGCTACCGTCCCGGTCCGTGCCGGCAGGCGTAGCTGACCCTCATTCACTGCGAGCGCAACTTTCCGCGTCAGAAAAAGATCAGCGATCTGGATGTGGCCCTGCCAAATGGCATGGGTGACGAGGACTATCTGCACGTGGTCAGTAACACATTGCAAAAGGTGTTGGCGATGTCGAGACCAGACATAGTCCTTTATGACGCAGGGGTAGATGTGTTTCAGGGTGCCCCTTTAGGCAAAATGAGCGTCTCGGAGCCTGGCATCCGGGAGCGGGACTATCGGGTGCTGAGTGAACTGAAACGTTTGGGCATTCCGGTCGCTACCGTGATTGGTGGCGGCTAGGATGACGATCGGGGCAAATTGGCAAGGCGCCTATCTGGATTCAAGCAATCAATGCAGCATTGGCGGTATGGATATCCGCTGTAACCCGCGCCCGAAAGCCCGGAAACTGTCCTGATCTTCGGTAGTGGTTTTTATCCTCGTGAATGCCTGCTGAATTTCACCCTCTAACTGGTCTCGTTTGGCTGCAATCACATCAAGCCGGTCATTGGACACCCTGGCCCGGGACTTTTGCCGTCTTTTTTCAATGGTATCCTTGTTCATCAGTCTCTCCTCTGGCCCTGGCGTCATCAGGTTGAATCGTAGGACGGATTTTTAAAACAGCAGAGTTCGGAGCCGTCAAGGAATGAGAATGTCTATGAATCGAACGCGCGTCTGTGCGTTTACCGACGTAAAAATTCCTTCGTAATTCAACTCCACAAGAAAACCGGCAAGCCCATTAGCCAGCCAGAGTGTGACTGGCTAAACTGAACCCATCGCTCAATCAAATATCGGAGAACGCTATGGCTGGAGGCTGGTCACGGGATGGCGCCGTTCAGGATCAAATTGACGCGAGCGTTGAAGATGCAGTGAAACGCGCACGGAGCCAATTGGCGGTCGGTGAGAGCGCCGCGAGGTGTGAAGAATGTGACTGTGCTATTCCAGAGGCGCGTCGCAAAGCGATCCCTGGCGTTCGGCTTTGCATTGCGTGTCAATCCGCTCTCGAAAAGCAGGAAACGCAGATCGGCGGTATTAATCGCCGGGGCAGCAAAGACAGTCAACTCCGCTAATCCGGAGCAATGTGCAGAAATCCAACGAAATCCCCATGCACCTCCCCTTTTGGGGTTAACGGCATCCGGCTGAACCAACTCAACAGGAAACTGAACAGTTTGTAAAATGGTGAAAATTTCACATGCTTGAATATCTTCCCCACTGGCTGCCCGCAGAGGCCTCCCAGGCCACTATCAACATCATTCTGCTGGGCGCCATTCTGTCTGTCAGTATTTTTGCTGACGCCCTTGCTCACCGCACGAGGATTCCGCGAATATCGATATTAATGCTGGTGGGCATTGGTATTGCCTTCGTTCATCAGGTGTGGATAGGTGCGCAACATAGCGACGTGCTCGGTGGTCTAAGCGAGCCCATGATCCAACTGGCACTGGTGATGGTGGCATTTCTGCTGGGCAGTGAGTTGGAGTTGCGACGGCTGCGTAATACCGGTCCATTGATTCTGGTTATTTCCCTGTTCGTGATCATCGGGGGTGGCACCATGGTTGGTGCCGGTTTGCTGATGCTGGGGTTTCCGCTTGTGGTTGCAGTATCTCTGGCAGCCATTTCGGTAGCAACGGACCCCGCCGCTGTAAGCGAATCGGTTCGCGAGAAGGGAAGTGCTGGATTGGCACCCAGGATTTTGCTGGGCATTGTGGCCATTGATGATGCCTGGGGCATTATCATTTTCGGGCTGAGCATGTCAGTTCTTGGCTGGGTGATTGGCGGCGATGGCCAACTGGCTTTGCTGCATGCCCTGTGGGAGTTGGGCGGTGCGATAGTATTAGGGGTAGCCGTCGGCCTGCCAGCCGCTTGGCTGACGGGTCGCCTTAAGTCCGGAGAGCCCACTCAGGTGGAAGCAATAGCGATAATATTGTTACTCGCCGGGCTTTCCTCGTTGCTGGGCGTGTCTGCCCTGCTGGCGTCGATGATTGCCGGGGGCCTGGTGGCCAATCTGGCCTATCATCATACCCGGTCATTCAGGGAGATCGAGCATGTTGAGTGGCCATTTCTGGTGTTCTTCTTTGTACTTTCTGGCGCAAGCATTGATCTGTACAAGGTAGATGATGCAATACTGCTGACTCTGGCCTATGTTTTCCTGCGCCTGATCGGCCGGGTGTTGGGCGGCTATCTTGCAGTGATATTCAGTAGGGCAAAGCACGAGGCGTTGCCGCGCAATATCGGTCTGGCGCTGACACCCCAGGCAGGTGTGGCCATTGGTATGGCACTGCTTGCGGCGGAGCGGTTTCCGGAATTTAGCGACTCCATTCTTCCGGTGGTGGTGGCCTCGACCATTATTTTTGAGTTGCTCGGGCCGGTACTTGTAAAGCGGGTGCTGCGTTAACCCGCACCGGCGGCATCAATCGCCGGAGCAGCGAAATCGGTCAACTCCGGTAATCCAGAGCAATGCACAGAAAACCAACGAGATACCCATGCACCTCCCTTTCTGGTTAACCACCGCCCTGCTCTCCCCGGTACTCCTCTATCAAGGAAAACGCACCCGTAAGAATACGCCGCGGCTACCGGAAGCCGGAGGTGCTATTTCTGGACAACACGGTGACGGATGCCCCCATCTGCGGCTGCTGGTCATCGGCGAATCCACGGCGGCCGGCGTGGGGGTATCCAATCACGAGCAGGGCCTTGCGAGCCAGCTGGCGCTGGGATTGCATGAGCGTCGCGGCAAGACCATTTCCTGGCACACCTTTGGGGTTAACGGCATCCGGCTGGGCCAACTCAACAGGAAACTGGCCAGCGTGGAACTGCCACAGGCAGATGTAGTCCTTCTGAGCATGGGGGTAAACGACACCACTGGCTTAACACCCAGGTACCGGTTCCGGCGGCAACTGCTGGCGCTTCGTACTGGGCTCGCTCAACGTTATCCGGAATCACTCTGCCTGCTGAGCGTACCACCCATGCACCTGTTCACGGCACTGCCCGCCCCGCTTCGCCAAATCATCGGATGGCGCGCCCGACAACTTAATCGGGTTTATGAGCAATTGGCCAGGCATGCACCCGGCGATTTTCAATACCTGAGTTACCCGGCACTCACCGACACGTCGCTGCTTGCCAGCGACGGCTATCATCCGGGAGAGAGTGGTTATCGAGCCATAGCCGAAGCTCTGGCCGAAAGCATCAGGTAAATGTTTCGCCTGATTATGAACAGGAACCGCAGCAGAAGTCCTTACCGTGTTTGCCCTTGCTCTGAGCCTCATCCTGGCTCGCCTCGGCAGTTTCATGCACTTCGACCGCTGGCGCCGCTGAGGATTCGGTTTCTGAGTCTTCTTTCTTAACCATGTTCAGGAATGACAGTTTCATTGGAGTTTCCCTATTGCAGCATTTAAGATACATTTCGCATGAAGGTTATAACGTAGCACCAATTTGGTCAAGCCTCACCGTGACCAGCCATGAGCAGAAATACAAGGCGAAAGCCTATATCCGAAACTTTGATGACCGGGTCGGCTACGTAGTTGGCACACAGACTGAAAGCCTGTTTGCCAGCGTGTAATGCTGGATTTTCCTGCTGGTGTCGGTATGCTGCAGGAAGTAACTGGCGTACTGGTTATCAACCAGCTTTCCAACACAGGCGCAGACAGAATCATCATGACCACAGCTTCTTCTATCACTATCCGCAAGTACCGGATTCAGGATCTGAGCCCGGTTGTCCGTTTGTTTACCGATTCCGTGCATGAGCTAACAGCCGCCGCCTATGATGAAACCCAGCGCTATGCCTGGGCGTCGCGCACGCCCAATCTCGACACCTGGCAACAGCGGCTGGAAGGAATGGAAACTCTGGTGGCGGAGGACGGCTCCGCTCTGGCCGGTTTCATTTCCTATGAGCCGGACGGCAATATCGATCTGGTTTACACTGCGCCCAACTACGCTCGCCAGGGCATTGCGTCTACCCTGTATCTGGAGGCCGAAGAACAACTGAAAGCCAAAGATTTGAAAGAGCTTCGTACCGAGTCTAGCGTGGTGGCAAGGCCGTTTTTTGAGCGGCATGGGTTCGAAGTGGTGGATGAGCAGCGGGTTACCGTTCGCGGAGCACACTTCTTGCGCTACAACATGCGCAAGTCGTTGCTAGCCTAATCCGGTGATGCGTTATGGCATTACTGGGTGTTCCCTGGGCCAGCTGATTGTCGGCTGGTCCGGAAACGGCCTCTGTGCAATTGAATTGGGCGATAGCGAAGAGCAATTGCTCGCCCTGCTCCACGCCCATTTCCCCCATCAAACCTTTGAACCGGCCGATTCAGAAGATTCCGGAATGCTTGCCCGGGTAGCACGTTTTATCGATGAGCCGGCCGGCACTCTCGAGCACCCTCTGGCGCCAGAGGGCACCACCTTTCAGCGTGATGTATGGCAGGCTCTGCAATCAATTCCCCCCGGAAGAACCGTGAGCTATTCAGACGTTGCACGCATGATTGGCAAGCCCAAAGCCGTGCGCGCGGTGGCCAGTGCCTGCGGGGCCAACCGGCTGGCGGTGGTCATCCCCTGCCACCGGGTTGTGCGGGCAGACGGCGGCTTAGGCGGCTTTCACTGGGGCCTGGAACGTAAAAAGGCCTTGCTCAACCGCGAAGCGACGCTGGCAGCCAACGGGTCTTAGCTTTTTCGACCAGATTCCGGGCATCGTTATTCCAGGGGTGAAAGTTCGGGCTGTAGTACTTCAGGTAAGACGGAATCAGTTTACGGAACACCCCGGGCTTGCCCCACATGTAGTTCAGCGCGCCAGCCCAGGATTTTAGGTTACCCAGCTGGCCGTCTGCCTTCATCAGTTGCGCCAGATGAACAGCGGTGAACAAAGGGAACATCACACTCACAACCATCATTTCGGTTATCCGGATGAACTCGCTGCCGCCAACGCTCTTGTACACGTCGAAGGCGACCGCTTTGTGTTCGGATTCTTCTATGGCGTGCCAGGCCCAGACCGGAGCGATGCGTGGGTCCATCTCGTCCAGCGCGTCAAATTTCAGCAGGAATTCTTCGGCCATCAGCGCAGTGAAATGTTCCACCGCCACGGTGTGGGCCAGCTGACGCTCCGGGGTGAAGCGTGTGCGCATCCAGTCCATAAACCACTGCACTTCCCGCTCCAGGCGCCCCAGACCAACACCGCGCTCTTCCAGAAAACCGTTCATCAGCTTGTGCTCTTTGGAGTGATGAGCCTCCTGGCCGATAAACGCGCGAATGGCCTTGTTCAGTTCCGGGTCAGTGATCTGGTCCTGATAATGCCGGACCGAATCGATAAAGAACTTTTCACCGGGCGGGAAGCTGGACGACAACGCCGCCAGCAACAGGGTTTTGACAGGATCGTTGTCCCACCAATACCGGGGCAGGTCCTCCGGAAACTTGAAATCCGGGTTTCGCACCACGGGTATCACCCCCGGTGGTGTGGTGCTCCGATACTTTGCCGGCTTGGTCTTTTTGATCTCTGAGGCTGGCGCATTCATGTTCACTCTCCCTGGAGCCCGACGGATTTACACCTTCCAGCGTACGGGCCCCGAGTGCAGGGCGGTTAGTTGTTAACAGGCCAAACCGCCGCGCCAAGATGTCTTATCAGGCCAAACCCTTGTCGGCAGGCGCCTCAGCTTTGGCGGCCAATACCCGCACCCGCTCGAAGTCTTCTTCGGTGAACACACCATTGACGCCGGATACCGCCGCCAGTTTCATTCCGTGCTTCAGGCCCAGTTTGTAGATCTCCCTGACCTTTTCCCACTCGATATTGCGGCCCAGCGTAAAGTTCTCGAAGCGGGCTTCCAGCGCCAGCACGATGGTTTCTGCCAGGCAGGCGTAAGCAATGCCCTTGGGCAGGCCGATGTCTTTCATTTTTACCTGGCCGGGCAGCTGGATTTCACCGGATTCAATCACCAGTACGTCCGGGCGTTTGGCGACGTCTTCCGCGGGAATATCCAGCGGCCGGGCTACGTCGGTGATCACGCAGCCGGGTTTGACCTTCATGATGTCCAGAATGCGCTTGCCAGCGCCGGAGGTGGCGGTGACGACCATGTCCATTTCTGACAAATCCCGGTCGGTGGTGGCGGCCACGTGCACGATTGCTCCGGGCGTTTCCAGCTCGATACTTTCTTTCAGCGACAGCAGCTTGGCGGCCTCCGGCGCGACCATGTAAATTTCATCGACCGCTTTGGCCAGTAACCGGGCGCACACCGAGCCGATGGCGCCGGTGGCGCCGACGATCATGGCCTTGCCAGCCATCTTTCCGCTTTTACCAATACTCACCCGGCCAATCTCCCGGGCGGCGTCGTGCGCGGCCCAGAGTGCGCCCGAGGCGCTGTAGCTGTTGCCGGTGGTAATTGGCAGTGGAGCCCGTTTGGCCACGGTAATGCCGGCGTCGCCCACCACCTTGGTGAAAGCGCCCAGGCCCATGATCTGGGCGCCCATTTTCTTGGCCAGTTTCGCCGCCGCCAGCAGTCGGCTGTAGGTGAATTCAGGATCGTGCGCCATGATTTCTTTCGGAGTGCCACCGACCGTGATCAGCCAGCCTTCGACCTCGTCACCGCTGGGCGACTTGATGCCGCTGACCTTGGAGTAAACAAAGGGCGGCGTGTAGGCGATCGCTTTTTCGATCAGATTCATCACCACCGGGGGTGAGACATTGGCCACCCAGTCCAGCGGCGGCGTTTTGGTCAGGTATTGCTGTGACAACGGGTGAATCACAAAGGCAAAGCGATTTATCCGGCGGTAGCCGTTGGGGTACAGAATGCGCGGTTCGACGCCCAGCTGCTCGATAACGTCCAGAAAATCATCGGCACCCAGCTGTTCTGGCGTGCGCGACAGCGCAGCACTGATCATCGCCTCCATCACGTTCACGCCTACCGGCCGTCCTTCCAGCCAGGGGCTGTAGTCCACCACCATAGCCACGCGGCGGGAGCGAAACCAGTCCAGGGCCGACTCGGTGACCCGAGAGGTAATGACGGTTTTGCCGTCCAGCTCTTTTTCGGAAAACACTTCCAGGTCACCTATGGAACCGACGATAACGTGGCAGTCTTTGACCGACTCATGCAGGGAGCCGCTGATCATTTTCTCGCCCATCCGGTACAAGGGCGTGCGGTGCAGTCTTTCGATCACCTTGACCGCTCTTGGGCTGAACATCACCGGTGCGGTAAGTCTGGTGTAGGCTTCCAGTTGGTTGATGGAGGTCAGCAGGCGCGGCACACCAAAATCCAGGTAGGGGTCGGCAAAGAACAGGTTGTCGGTGTGCTCAGAGAGCGCCTTGGCGATACGAAAACCCGCCTGACCGTTCAGGAACATCACCCGGGCGTTATCGAAAAAATGGCCCAGCTCGGTTTGGGTGTGGCGCACCGCCCATTCCTGCAGAATGCCCCGCAGGCCGGCACCGGTGGTGACGGGCTTGTCAGGCACGCAGCCTTGCAGGCGAGCGGTGTCCGGATGCTCAAGCTGCTCCCGCCCTACCTGGTAATGGTCGTGGATCATGCTCAGACCGATGGCATCGGCCTGCTCTCGGATGGAGTCCAGAATGGCTTCGGCACGATCGAGGTTGTCATCGGTCCCTACCCGGACGACACGGAATGATTGACCGAGAAACTCGGTTTCCAGCTCGTAGTCGTATTCGGACGATCCCTGGCTGACACTGACAACAGTTTTCATGGCTGGCTCCCTTTTTATTTTGTTATGCGTCAAGTTTAGAAGTCGCAGACTGATCCTGCCTTAGCCCAGATCAAATAACGACGATGGATTTACCGTCTAAACTGTTTTCAGCAACCAAAGAACGGCCAACCCAACCCGACCCAAGGAGGCATCATGAGCATTCAGGAAGAGCTGACGGCAACCATCGCAGACCTGGTACAACCGGACAAAGGCATACTTGCCGCCGACGAAAGCGCCCCCACCATTGCCAAACGCTTCAAAGCGGTGGGTGTGGAATCAACCGAAGGCACCCGCCGTGAGTACCGTAGCCTGATTTTTTCAACGCCGGATCTGGGTGACCACATCAGCGGCGTGATTCTGTATGAAGAAACCCTGGAACAGTTAAGCCTGGATGACATTGCCATCCCCAAACTGCTGGCGCGCCAAGGCATTGTGCCGGGCATCAAGGTAGACGCCGGCAAAGGGCCGCTGGTGAACTCGCCGGGCGATGAGATCACCTACGGACTGGATGGCCTCGAGTCGCGGCTGGAGCACTACAAGTCACTGGGAGCTCGATTTGCCAAGTGGCGGGACGTGTTCCACATTTCTGACACCCTGCCCTCGTTTCAAGCGATCAAATCCAACGCCGAGGTGCTGGCCCGCTACGCGGCGGTCTGTCAGGCCATGGGCATTGTGCCGATTGTTGAGCCGGAGGTGCTGATTGACGGCAATCACAGCCTCGAGCGCGCGGCGGAGGTCAGTGAAGACGTGCTGCTTGAGGTGTTCAAGGCGCTGCACCGTCACCGGGTGAATCTGGAGTTGATGATACTGAAACCCAGCATGGTGACACCGGGCAAAGACGCCGGTAAAGCCACGCCAGAACAGGTTGCGGAAGCCACCCTGAGCGTGTTCCGCCGCGTGGTGCCGGCGGCGGTGCCAGGCATTGTCTTTTTGTCGGGCGGTCAAACGCCGGAAGAATCCACAGAAAACCTGAACGCCCTGAACAACATGGGCTATCACCCCTGGGAGCTGAGTTTCTCCTATGGCCGGGCACTTCAGGAGCCCGCGCAAAAGGCCTGGGCAGGCAAGCTGGCCAATGCACAAAGCACGCAGGCGGCCCTTAAAAAACGGGCCAGACTCAATGGCCTGGCCCGCTCTGGCCGTTATTCATCAGAGATGGAAAACGACAACTGACCTCAGGCCGCGCGACTGTCGCCGGCTGATACCGGCTGATCGAGGCAGGCCAGCATGGGCGCCACCTCACGAATTTTGCGGGCCTGGGGCCACAGGGCTTCAGCCTCGGCAAAGCCCTGGCGCAGGTAGTTGAGCCATTGCTTGATGCGGCCGGTGACGAATTTGTCTTCCAGCCGGGTTTGCAGGGCAGCGGCGTATTCGCGCACCAACGCTACCGCCTCGGCCCAGGTCATGGGCTCAAAGTTTTCACCGCGCTGGGACGCTTTGATCCGCGCCGCCAGATCCGGGCGAGCGATCAGGCCCCGGCCGATCATCACGTCGTCACAACCGGACACCTCCCGGCAACGCCAGTAGTCGGCAACGGTCCAGATTTCGCCGTTGGCGATCACGTGGCTTGTGACCGCTTCCCGTACTTTCGCGATTTCTTCCCAGTACGCTGGCGGTTTGTAGCCGTCCACCTTGCTGCGCGCGTGGATCACGATTTCCGAGGCGCCCGCGGCTTCCAAGGCCTGGGCACAGGCGACACCCATGGAGCGATCATCGTATCCCAGACGCATTTTGGCGGTGACCGGAACCTCCGGGGGGACGGCTTTGCGCACGGCGGCGGCAATCGCGTACATCAGCTCCGGCTCGCGCATCAGAACGCACCCGCCCTTGTGCTTGTTGACGGTTTTGGCCGGGCAGCCGAAATTGATATCAACCTGGGTGGCCCCCAATTCTGCAGCCTGGGCACCGTGGCGCCCCATCATCTCAGGATTGGATCCCAACAGCTGGACAGCGACGGGTGTACCCACCTGGGTGAGTGCCTGGCTGTGCAACTCGGGCGCGTATTTGTAGAAAATCCGGGGCGGCAACATGCCGTGGGTCACGCGAATGAATTCGGTTACACACCGGTCAATACCACCGACACGGGTAAGAGTTTCGCGGATGGGTGCGTCGACCAGCCCTTCCATCGGGGCAAGGATGATTCGCATGAAGGCTCCAGAAGCTGAAAGAAAAAGCACAATGCAGCTGATCAAAAATCAGGCGGAGCGGATTGTAAGGAATTTGGTGGGAAGTTGATAGCCGGACACTCCCCTACGGGAGTGCCCGGCCGGGTACGGCTAGCTTACTTCTTCACATCAAAACGGTCAGCGTCCATGACCTTGGCCCAGGCGGAGACGAAGTCCTTCACGAACTTCTCCTGGTTGTCGTCCTGCGCATATACTTCCGCGTAAGACCGGAGGACAGAATTTGAACCGAACACCAGATCAACACGGGTCGCAGTGAACTTGGTGTTGCCGGTCCTGCGATCCACGATGTTGTAGGAGTTTTTACCGGTTGGCTCCCAGCCATTCGTCATGTCGGTCAGATTCACAAAGAAGTCGTTGGTCAGTTGGCCAACGCGGTCTGTGAACACACCGTGCTTGCTATCGCCATAGTTGGTACCGAGCACCCGCATGCCGCCCATCAGCACCGTCATTTCCGGCGCGGTCAGGCCCATCAGCTGGGCGCGGTCCAGGAGCATCTCCTCCGGCTTGACCACGTACTCTTTCTTCTGCCAATTGCGGAAGCCATCAGACAGCGGCTCCATCGGCTCGAAAGATGCTGCATCGGTCATCTCGTCCGTTGCGTCGCCACGGCCTTTCTGGAAAGGCACATGCACGTTATAACCGGCTGCTTTCGCCGCTTTCTCGACACCCAGGTTACCACCCAGCACGATGACGTCTGCGATGCTGGCTCCGGTATCAGCCGAGATCTGCTGGTACACGTTCAACACCTTGGCCAGACGGGCAGGCTCGTTGCCTTCCCAGTCTTTCTGAGGCGCCAGACGGATACGGGCACCGTTGGCACCGCCACGCATATCTGAGCCTCGGTAAGTGCGTGCACTGTCCCAAGCGGTTGAGACCAGTTCACTGATGCTGAGACCGCTTTCGGCGATCTTCTCTTTCACCGACTCTTCAATGTAATTGGTCTCACCTTGCGGAACCGGGTCCTGCCAGATCAAATCTTCAGCCGGCACGCCCGGGCCGATGTAACGTGATTTCGGCCCCATGTCACGGTGAGTCAGCTTGAACCAGGCACGAGCAAAACAGTCATTGAAGTATTCGGGGTCTGCCATGAATTTCTCACAGATCGCACGGTACTTCGGGTCTACCTTCATCGCCATGTCCGCATCGGTCATCATTGGCATACGGCGGACCGAGGGGTCGGTAGAATCAACCGGCATATGTTCTTCTTTGATATCCACGGGTTCCCACTGGTTTGCCCCCGCCGGGCTCTTAGTCAGTTGCCACTCGTAGCCGAACAACAGGTCAAAGTACCCCATGTCAAACTTGGTCGGGTTGGTGGTCCAGGCGCCTTCAATACCCGAAGTAATAGCATTGGTCGCTTTACCGTCCAGATTCGGATTGACCCAGCCAAACCCTTGTTCGTGAACATCGGCACCTTCTGGCTCCGCTCCCAGTGTTTGCGCATCACCGTTACCGTGAGCCTTACCAACGGTGTGACCACCAGCAGTCAGGGCTGCGGTCTCTTCGTCATCCATCGCCATACGGGCGAAGGTCACGCGAACCTGCTCGGCCGTTTTCTGAGGATCGGGCTGACCGTTCACACCCTCAGGGTTCACATAGATCAGGCCCATTTGCACAGCAGCAAGCGGGTTCTCCATGGTGTCGGGCTTATCGACGTCTTCGTAGCGGCTATCGGATGGCGCCAGCCACTCTTTTTCAGCACCCCAGTAAATATCTTTCTCTGGATGCCAGATGTCTTCACGACCATAAGAGAAGCCGAAGGTTTTGAGGCCAAAGGATTCATAGGCAACGTTTCCGGCGAGGATGAACAGGTCACCCCAGCTGACCTTATTGCCGTACTTTTTCTTGAGCGGCCACAACAGACGGCGCGCCTTGTCCAGGTTGCCGTTATCTGGCCAGGAGTTCAGCGGGGCAAAACGCTGACTGCCGGTACCAGCGCCGCCACGGCCGTCGGCCAGGCGGTAGGTACCGGCTGCGTGCCAGGCCAGACGAATCATCAGGCCGCCGTAATGACCCCAATCGGCAGGCCACCATTCCTGGCTGTTGGTCATCAGCTCATGCATGTCTTTTTCGAGCGCTTCAAAGTCTAGTTTTTTGACTTCTTCGCGATAGTCGAATTCTTCGCCCATTGGATTGGTTTTGTTGTCGTGCTGATGCAGGATGTCCAGGTTAAGTGACTCTGGCCACCAGTTCATCACATCACTCTTTTCGGCTGTGTTCGATCCATGCATTACCGGGCACTTACCACCAGTATTATTATCAGACATCGTATTCTCCTGTTTCTGCGTCATTGGCAAATCTCTATTTTCTTGATGCGGTTTCACTAAGAATAGAACATTCAGAATTGCCTGCTTGAATGTTTCCTACCGTCGAGATAGTGAACACCTATAGGCTTTTTACTGTGACTGGAAGGCCATCAGAACGTGATAACTTTAGCGCGCAGGCGCACCCAAGAAACAATTAATTAAAGATAAGCTTTTGAAAGCTTTTAACAATCGATAGACGGGGTCGTATTCCCCTGGAGTGCGTGATCAAAGCCGCTCGATGGAAATGAACTTGCCCTGGTCGTCAAACAGGATCCGAAAGCTGCCCTGAATGCCATTTTGCAGGTAAAAGCGGGAAAGGATACGACCCGGGAAGCGGACGGAGCGTCCGTCCCGGGCCGTGGTGCGCACATCGGTCGCCACGCCCTGATAAAGCTTGATCCACTCGTCAGGGCTGATACTGATGTCCACAATGATCTGCTGCATACGGTGCGGCCGGCTTAGTTAGCCAGCTCCAGCAACAGACGATTCAAACGGCTAACGTAAGCGCCAGGATCTTTGAGTTGTTCGCCGCTGGCCAGGGTGGCCTGGTCGAACAACACCGCCGACAGCTCACTGAAGCGCTCGTCTTTGGATTCCTGCTCCAGGCGCTGCACCAGAGGGTGATCCACATTGATTTCAAAGATCGGCTTGCTGTCCGGCACTTTCTGGCCGGCGGCTTCCATGATCTTTTTCATCTGGGCGCCCATATCAAACTGTCCGGTCACCAGGCAGGCCGGTGAGTCGGTCAGGCGGTTGGTCACCCGAACTTCCTGAACCTGGTCTTCCAGTGCTTTCTGAATCCGCTCAGTCAAGCCCTTGTGTTCTTTGGCGGCTTCTTCCTGGTGTTTCTTGTCTTCTTCAGTTTCCACTTCGCCCAGGTCCAGATCACCGCGGGCAACGTCCTGGAACTGCTTGCTGTCGTACTCGTTTAGGTAACCCATCATCCACTCGTCGATGCGGTCCGACAGAATCAGTACCTCGATGCCCTTCTTGCGGAACACCTCCAGGTGCGGGCTGCTCTTGGCGGCCATGAAGTTATCGGCGGTGACGTAGTAGATCTTGCTCTGGCCTTCTTTCATCCGGGCAATGTAGTCATCCAGAGAAACGTTCTGGGTGGCCTCGCCAGTGTGGGTAGAGGCAAAGCGCAGCAGGCCAGCGATCTTCTCCCGGTTGCCGAAGTCCTCGGCCGGGCCTTCTTTGAGCACGGTGCCGAATTCATCCCAGAACCCCTGGTACTCGTCCGGGCTCTTCTTGGCCAGCTTGGACATCATGTCCAGTACCCGCTTGGTCACCGCGGTACGGATGCTTTCAACGGTGCTGTCGTTCTGCAGAATCTCACGGGAAACGTTCAGCGACAGATCGTTGGAATCAATCACACCTTTGGTGAAGCGCAGGTACAACGGCAGAAACTGTTCGGCGTCGTCCATGATGAACACGCGCTGCACGTATAGTTTCAGGCCGCGGGGCGCTTCCCGGTTGTACATATCAAACGGTGCACGCTTGGGCAGGTACAGCAGGCTGGTGTAATCCAGTTTGCCTTCGACCTTGTTGTGGGACCAGGTCAGCGGGTCTTCAAAGTCGTGGGCGATGTGCTTGTAGAACTCTTTGTATTCTTCGTCTTTGATCTCGGTACGCGGCAGTGTCCATAGGGCGGTGGCATCGTTGATGGTTTCGTATTCGCCCTTCTGGCCGTCTTCTTCGCCTTCGGCCTTCATGACCACCGGGAAGGAGATGTGATCAGAGTATTTCTTGACCAGGCTGCGCAGCTTCCAGCCGTCGGCGAATTCCTGAGCGTCCGATTTCAGGTGAATGACAATTTCGGTGCCACGGCGTTCACGGTTCACTTGTTCAATGGTGAACTCGCCATCGCCTTTGGACTCCCAGTGCACGCCTTCTTCGGCCGGGGCGCCGGCACGGCGGGTAAACACGTCGACTTTGTCGGCCACAATAAAGGCGGAGTAAAAGCCAACCCCGAATTGGCCGATCAGCTTGCTGTCTTTCTTTTCATCACCCGACAGCTGCTTGAGAAATTCAGCGGTACCGGAGCGGGCGATGGTGCCCAGATTGGAGATAACATCGTCGCGGGTCATGCCGATGCCGTTGTCACTGAGGGTGATGGTGCCAGCGTCTTTGTCGTAATCCAGGCGGATTTTGAGTTCGGAGTCGCCCTCAAACAGGCCATCGTCTTTCAGGGCGGCGAAGCGCAGTTTGTCTTCGGCGTCTGAGGCGTTGGAAATCAGCTCACGAAGGAAGATTTCCTTGTTGGAGTACAGAGAGTGGATCATCAGGTGAAGCAGCTGCTTCACTTCGGTCTGGAATCCCAGGGTCTCTTTGTTGGTTTCTACCGTCATGGCTTTTCGTTCTCCTACTGGTTACGTTTGGTGCCAGACGGGAGTGGGAACGACTTTGCAAGGTTTTGGAAAGCCGCCCCCACCCCGTCTCCGAACAATGGAATTGGTTTCAACAAAAGTTGGGGGCGGGTATTCGATTTTCAAGACCTTGGGCCCGTAAAATCAGTCTTCTAACAAGAAGTGCGCTCTTGCGGTAGCGATGGGCTGGGAGCGGGATTTTTGCCAGGCGGTGATCATGACGTTGGCTACGCGGTTGCCCTGACGAGTCAGGTGGCATTCGGCGTAGGTTTCGAGGTTGAGACCCGCGCGCAGGTAATCAAGAGAGAAGTCGATGATTCTGGGCATGCGCAGGGTGTCCTGGGACATGATCAGGTAGATGGCAGCGGACATTTCCATGAAGCCGCCGATCACGCCGCCGTGGATAGCCGGCAGTATCGGGTTGCCCAGGTTCTGCTCTTTTTTGGGTAGGCGGAAAATCAGGTCGTCGCCGAAGCGGTCGCACTGCAAGCCTATCCAGGTGGCGTAGGGAATGCTTTCCATCATGCGGGAGAAGTCGCCGGTTTTCTGGGTGTGCTTGAGGATTTCCGGGTCGGTCATTCTTCACCTCCGGTAATCAGGTCACGGTAGTGTTTCGGGCTGGCATCCTTGCCGATCCGCATAAATGTGCCCACGCAGTTGGCGATGGTTTCGCCGCCTTCCTGGTAGGCCTCGCACCGGGTAAAAATAATATTTCGAGTAACCTTATAAGTTTCCGCACGGGCGAAGACCGGCTTTCGGGGCTCAGCCGGACGCATGTAATCAACCCGGAGATCCAGTGTCGGGCACAGTTCGAAGTCTTCCAATGCGCAGATCATGACGGATCCGGAGGCAGTATCCATTAACGTAGTGATGGCACCACCGTGAATTACACCGGTATCGGGGTTGCCGATGATCTTGTCGCTATACGGCAATTCCATAATCAGATAGCCCTCACCCGCTTCCTTTGCGGACAGGCCGAGTTCGCGGGCCTGGTTCAGCGTGCTCACAAACCGGTTAACCCGGTCAATTCGGGTTTCATCATTCATCCAAGAGGGTCCTGCAAATCAGTTTTTCGTGGTGATTGCTGCGCTCTGCTTGCCCGGAAACGCTTCTTCAAAACAAAACCTTACCGGAGCGCAGGCCCGGAGCATAGGCATCTCAAAGTCATCGCCTGCAAGGTTGCAGATGTAGGGGTATTGGACAGGCAGGCTCGCGAATCAGTCCGCTTGTGCAAACAGAGAAAGTGCGAAAACAAAGCCGTATTATGATACGCGAAGGCGTCGGGTCGGGCCATCACTGCAAGGGCCCGACACCGAAACTATCGGCGTAGTGTGCTATATAATGGGCATTCCAAGCCTACGCTTGCGCTTCAACGGATCCGAACGCCCAAAGGAGTCAGCTGTGAACCCCCGACACTTTTCTAGACTGATGGCACTTGCCGTGATGTTTTTAATCATCACCGGTTGCGCTGTAAATCCCGTCACTGGCAAGAAACAGTTGTCGCTGATTTCCGAAAGCCAGGAATTGGCGCTTGGGGCCGAACAATACACCCCGACCCAGCAAACTCAGGGTGGCCGATTCTACCTCGACCCGGAGCTGACGGTGTATGTGCGTGAGGTGGGCATGAAAATGGCCCGGGTCAGTGATCGCCCCGACCTGCCCTATGAGTTCGTAGTGCTCAACGCCAGCGCTCCCAATGCCTGGGCACTGCCGGGCGGTAAAATCGCTGTTAACCGGGGCTTGTTGGTGAAATTCGACGACGAAGCCCAACTGGCGTCTGTTCTCGGCCACGAGATTGTTCATGCGGCCGCCCGCCACAGCGTTCAGCGTATGCAGCAAGGCATGCTGATTACCGCCGGTGTTGCCGGTCTTGGCCTTGCCCTTTCTGACAACGAATGGGCCGGACTGATCATGGGTGGCGCTGCCGTAGGCGCTCAGCTGGCACTGGCCCAATACAGCCAGGGGGATGAGCTGGAATCGGACGCCTATGGTATTCGCTACATGAAAGCGGCGGGCTATGATCCCCAGGCTGCGGTAGAGCTTCAGGAGTTGTTCCTGGAGCTATCCCAGGGACGTGACAGTAGCTGGCTGGACAACATGTTTGCCACGCACCCGCCATCCGCTAAACGGGTTCAGGAAAACCAGGCACTGGTTAGTCAGATTGGTGCAGGCGGATTCCGTGGCCGTGACATTTACCAGCGCCGCATTGCCATGATCAAGGAACTTCAGCCGGCCTACGATGCCCACGACGAGGCGATGAAATTGGCGTCCAAGGGCGACATGAGCGGCGCTCTGGATTCCATCAACAAGGCGATCCGGCAAGAGTCGGGTGAGGCCAAGTTCTATGCGCTGCGTGGCCGCATCTTCAAAAAACAGAATGAAACGGAGAAAGCGCAGGCAGATTTCGACAAAGCCGTTTCGCTGTACCCGGAAATGTTTGAGTACCAGCTTTACAACGGGTTGAATGCCCTGGCGTTGAACAATCTGGACAAATCCCGTGGCCACCTGGAGCGCGCAAATCAGGTCGTGCCAACATCGATCGCTTTTCTGCGCCTGGGTGATATTGCCAGCCGCCAGGGTCGTCGTAACGACGCAGTGAAATACTATTCCACCGCGGCGGAAGCCGGCGGCGACGTGGGTGAAGAGGCGAAACGCAAACTGGCCGAACTCGCCCGGTAAACCGTGAGGATCGCCAGAGAAACCGGGGGCTTGAGGCTCCCGGTTTTTTTTTGGATTACCCGATTTGCCGCACTGACACCGAAAGCCTGTCACTGATTGCATTGACTTTTAGAGCAATAACTCTAAAAATCACCTGAACAAACAACAATCGGATGGCGATCATGCTCGTAAAGCGACTTCAACCGATGATTTCCCATGCCAGGCGGAGTTATGTGGGACTGATGTTCCAGGTAATGGGCCGGGCACTGCAGGCAATCAGCGAAGTAGATGAAAAAACCCGTAATGAAACCCGGGCCCTGCCTGAGGGCTTCCTGTTCGAAATGCAGGTTATGCCTAACGGCCCGGCACTGATCGTGGAGCACACCGGCGACGGGCTGCTGTATTACCACGGCGACAGCGCGCCCCGCCCTGTGGATCTGTCTATTCAGTTCAAACATCTGACCCATGCGTTTCTGGTGCTGTCGTTCCAGGAGAAAACCTCGGTCGCGTTTGCCAACGATCGAATGCTGGTAGATGGCGATGTCAGCCTGGCGGTCAGAATGACCCGGGTGCTAAACCGGCTGGAGTCTTTCATTCTGCCGAAACTGGTTGCCCAGAGAGCGGTAAAAGAATACCCGGCCAATCTGCATCTGCCTGAGAAGCTGATGAGCGCGGCCCGAATTTACCTGAAAGTTGCCACCAATCTTGTCGAGACAGTGAGAGCATAATGACTAACAAATATTACGAGTTCTTCTGCCCGGTAAAAGTGATTGCCGGCAAAGCTGCCCTGGAACACATCCCTTATGAACTGACCGGGCTGGCTGCCAAACGGCCCATGATTGTGACCGACAAAGGCGTGCGCGCTGCCGGCCTTCTGGACCCGGTGATTGCTGCCTGCGAAGAGAGTGGGCTGGAGATTGTGGCCATTTATGATGACGTGCCCCCGGATTCTTCCACCACCGTGGTCCGTGACATCGCCAAGGTCTATCGCAAAGAAAAATGCGATTCCATTATCGCGGTCGGTGGCGGTTCGGCCATCGATACCGGCAAGGCCGTCAACATTCTGGTCTCTGAAGGCGGCGATGACATCGCCAAGTACAGCGGTGCCGGCATATTGAAGCACCCCCTCAAACCCTTCTTCGTGGTCCCGACCACGGCCGGCACGGGCTCTGAAGTGACTTCGGTTGCCATCATCAGTGATGAGAAAAAAGGCGTCAAACTGCCATTCAGTTCGTCTTTCCTGCTGCCGAACGCCGCCATTATCGATCCACGCATGACCTTGACTCTGCCGCCCCATATCACGGCTGCCACGGCTATGGATGCGATGACCCATGCCACCGAAGCCTTTACCTGCATGGCCAAGAATCCGCTGAGCGACGCCTACGCCACCGCAGCGATCAAGAAAGTCAGCCACTCACTGCTACAGGTGATGGACAACCCGAAAGACGAAGATGGCCGATTGGAACTGGCTCAGGCTTCCACTATGGCGGGCATTGCGTTCTCCAACTCCATGGTAGGCCTTGTTCACTCCCTGGGACACGCCACTGGCGCCATCTGCCACCTGCCCCACGGCCTCTGTATGAGCCTGTACCTGCCCTACGTGCTGGAGTTCAATCTGGAAAGCATTCGCGAGCCCCTGGGTGAGCTGCTGCTTTACCTGGAAGGCCCGGAAGTTTATTCGGCCACGCCGGCGGCACGCCGTGCCGAAGCGAGTATTTCCGCCATCCGCAAGCTTCGCGACGCACTCTACAAGCGCTGCGAATTACCGCGGACTCTGAAGGAGACCGGCAAGGTTCTGGAAAGCCAGCTTGACGCTATTGCCGAAATGGCTCTGGACGATGGCTCGATCATGTTCAATCCAAGAGAAGTAACTCTGGAAGACGCGCGCACTGTGCTTCGCAAAGCCTGGGCCTGATCAACAGTACACTTAGGCTAACCCGCGAATTTAGCCGGTTAGCCTAAGGTCAGATTCACAATGATTGAAATAAAAAGGGAAAACGTTACTATCTGACAATGGCTCTGGCACGGAATTGGCCACGCAAGTAAGACAGATAAACAAAGCATACCTGTTTCAACCTGAGTTCCTTGCAATGAGACATCTGTTTTCCCGAACATCACTGCTTCCCAACAAAGCCCTTATCGGACTGATTGCTGGTGCCGTTTTTTCATTGCCTTCCTATAGTTCCGACGATCGGTCGGAAATCTTTCGATTTAATGTGTCCCCAAACGGTTATCCCCCCTACCTGATTGTCGACGGTCATGAGCCTTCGGGCATCATGTGGGATGTGGTTGCGACGATCGTTCCTCGCCTGGGTTATACCCTGGAGGCCCAAAAAATTCCGAGAAAGCGAGTCGATCAAATGCTCGAAGACGGCTACCTGGATGGAACGCCGCGAGCGATCGAGTGGACTGAAGAACCTGAAAAATTCCTGTTCACCGACCCGGTTGTCAACGTGGAAGAAGTGTTCTTCTTTGCCAGCAACTCACAACTGGAATACCAGTACCCCAGCGATCTGTTTGGCAAAACCGTGGTGACTCATTTGGGGTACCTCTACCCTGACCTGGAACCCTACTTCGAGGACCGCCGTATCACCCGGTTTGATGTGCCGCGCGATCGCGACATGTTCCGGTTTCTGCTCCACGGTGAGCGCTTCGACGCTGCTCTGGCCGATCGCCTTGTGGGTCAGTGGATTCTCAAATCCGAAGGCCTGAAAGACAATATCCGCACCTCAGACAACGGCATCAGCCAATACGGGTTCCGGGTTATGGTCCGGCCTGACTGGGCTGACTTCGCAGAAGCCTTCAACCGTGAACTGGAGGTGATTCGCGAGAACGGCGAACTGGATGCCATTCTCGCGAACTATCGCTGACCCTTTACTCGAGTCGTCGCAGCAAAAGCATGGGTGACACACTCAGCACTGGGCGTAATTGCCAGCGCCCGAACAACGCCAACAGCACCGCGCTGATTACTGGTATCGGCAGCATGACCTGCCAGTGCCAACTGAAGCCACCTTCAAACATTCTGACCTGCAGGGCATAGACCGCTGCCTCGGCAGCCAGAACCCCCAGCACACCGGCGAAGAAGCCCAGAAGCGCGAACTCCAGCATGGTGCTACGCGCCAACAGGGATTGCTGACCACCCAGGGTTCTGAGCAATGCACCCTCACGCTGCCGATCCCTGAGGGTGGCACTGACAACCGCCGCCATGACCACCAGCGCCGCCGCCAGAATCAGCGCCAGGATAGCCTCGATGGCCTGGGTCACCTGCCGGACAATCTGTTGGATACGTTCGATGATGTGATCAATTTCCAGTACCGACACCGTCGGGAACCGGCGTGAAAACTCATTGAGCGCCACCTTGTTGGACTGATCCAGGTGGAAACTGGTGATCCAGGTACCCGGCATGTCCGTCAGCCCACCTCCGGGCGGAAACGCCATGTAAAAGTTGGGACGCATGCTGTCCCACTGAACCGTCCGTATGCTGGTTATTGCCTCTGTCACCGTTTCCGAGCCGATGGTGAAGGTCAACCGGTCACCGAGCACCAACCCCAACTGTTCCGCCAACTCAGCTTCAACAGAGACCCCTTCGGTTTCTCCGGGCGTAAACCAGGAACCGGCCACAATTTCGTTGTCTTCAGGAAGTGCGGCCATCCAGGTCAGGTTGAGCTCACGGTTCAGAGCTCCGACCCGCTCATCTTTGCTGACGGCTTCTTTAACCGGCTGATCATTCAGCTCGGTCAGGCGTCCGCGTACCATCGGATAGACGGTATCCAGCGGGGCATCACGGTCAGCCCAGAAGGCTTCAACGTCATCGACAGCGTCTGGTGCGATATTGATCAGGAAGTGATTGGGCGCATTGTCAGGCAACTGTGCCTGCCAGTCGTCGAGCAAGGAGGTACGAACCAGTATCAGCGTTGCCGCCAGCATCAGCGTCATCGCAAATACCGCCATCTGCGCCATACTGGCCCGCCGGTGCCGATACAGTCCCACCAGCGCCAGACGCCACGCGTTGCCGCCGCCACGGACCTGGCGCAGAGCTGCCACCATCAGGCCTCCGAGCAAGGCCAGTGCCACCAGCAACAGCGCCAGGCCACCCAACAGGGAAATCACCAGCGAGATCTCGCCGGCATACATCCAGACCAGACCAAACACCGCCACAATGGCGATGACCATATCCGGTATCGCCTCCCTGCCGGTTTCTCCGGGCTGAGACCGCAGCACCCGCATGGCAGCAACGTGACGCAGCCGGCGAATGGGCGGGTAGGCAAAGGCGAACAGCGACACCAGTGCGGTCAGTAGAGCTGGCACCAAGGCCGAGGGATCCAGATAGAAGTCCACCGGTTGCTCCAGGACGTCACTCAACAGCCGCACCAGAACCCAGAACAATGGCAGCGCCACCAGCAGGCCACCCAGCACACCCACTAGCCCCCACAGGGCAAGTCGGCGCAGGTAGAGACGGCCAATACCCTTGCTGGGAAGCCCCAGGGTTTTCAGTAGCGCCACGGTGTCGCGTTGAGACAACGCATACTGACGACTGGCGACGGCCACTGCGACTGCTGCCAACAACACCGCCAGGCTGCCACCCAACAGCAGAAAGCGCTCGGCTCGCTCCAGCGAGCGGGAGAAGGTTTCGCCATCGCGCACACCCTCCCACTCATGGCTCGGCTCCAACTGGGGCTGAAGCCATTGGTAATAGTCATCCAACAGGTTCTCGGTACCAGCAAACAGGTAGATATACTCAACACGGCTGCCCTCCTGAATCACACCGGTACCCACCACGTCATCGACGTGAATCATCACCCGAGGCGCCAATGATGACAGCCGGAACCCGCCATCGGGCTCCCGGATCAGCAGGTTGGTGATCGTCAGCTCCAGATTACCCACTTCCAGGCTATCGCCGACCTCAAGCTCCAACAGACGAAGCAAACGTGGGTTAATCCAGATTTCACCCCGGCCCGGGCCCGCATCAACGATAGATCGAGATTCATCCGCGCCTGGCTGGATTTCAATCTCGCCCCGAAGCGGGTATTCATCGCTGACGGCTTTTACCGACACCAGCTGGAACCCTGTTTCGCCGAAAACCATGGTCGAGAATTCGATCATCTGGCCGGTTTCGAGACCACGGTCACGAGCTTCTTCAAGCCAGCCTGGCGGTACCGGTCGTCCATTTTCGGACTCCAGCTGGCGGTCCGCCGCCAGGAAGGAGCTGGCAGAAGACACCAGCGTGCGCTGAAGCTGACTGGCAAACAGACCGATGGTCGCCACGGTGGCCACGGCAATGACCAGGGCGACCAGAACCACTCGCACATCACGCTCGCGCCAGTCCCGGCGCACCGACATCAGTTTTTGTTTGGCTGCCATCAGTGTGCCCGCTCCCGGGCCGATTCTGGCTCCGTCAGAATTCCGGCTTCGATATGCAGCTGTCGGCCACACCGGGCAGCCAGTTGTTCATCATGAGTGACCATGACCAACGTGGTGCCCTGCTCGCGGTTCAGTGCCATTAGCAAATCCGAGACGTCTTGCCCGGTCCGGTTATCGAGATTGCCGGTCGGCTCGTCGGCGAACAGCACCACTGGGTCGGAGGCGAACGCCCGGGCGATGGCGACCCGCTGCTGCTCGCCACCGGATAGCTGACGGGGAGTATGGTTCAGGCGCTCACCCAGCCCCACTCGCACCAATAGCTCTTTGGCCCGGACTTCCGGTGCATCGATGCCCGCCAGCTCCAGTGGCAGCATGACGTTCTCAAGGGCACTGAGTGCCGGCAGTAACTGAAAGGACTGAAACACGAAACCTACCCGGCTTGCCCGCAGCTTGGCTCGTTCGTCTTCACTGAGGCTGCTGATTTCGGCGCCGTCTAAAGCCACGGTTCCCTCGGTGGGGGTGTCCAGTCCGGCCAATAAACCGAGCAGTGTGGTTTTGCCAGATCCCGAGCGGCCGACGATGGCTACGGATTCTCCCCGATTGATTTCCAGACTGACCCCCTGCAAGATCGTCAACGTATCTGTTTCCAGGCTGACCCGGTGGGCAAGATCGGTCACCCGTAACATCGGACTGGTGTCGCTAGTGCTGAGATCCGTCATCTGATTCACGGTCGCTCCGTTGTCTGGTTCTTTGGTTTATCGAATCTGTAAAGGGTATACGAATTTACTATGCATACGGTATCGGTGTACGTCAGATCAATCGCATTCCTGGTATTCACGCTGCTGGCCTGGCCGGCATTGGCCGCTCAAAACACACTGTTGGTGGTTGGTGACAGCCTGAGCGCTGCCTACGGAGTGCCCTCCGAGACCGCTTGGGTGCAGTTGCTCCGTGACCGGCTGGAAGGCCGCGGCCTGGAGTGGCAGGTGGTGAATGCCAGTATCAGTGGGGAAACGACCGATGGCGGTTTGCGGCGCCTGCCGGATTTGCTGGAGAAAAATCAGCCCGATGTGGTGATCATTGAGTTGGGGGGTAATGATGGCCTGCGAGGGTTTCCGCCTGAGGTGATCGAGGCGAATCTGGCGCAGATGATCGAGCTGATTCTGGAAAACGGTGCTACACCGCTGATTGTGGGTATGCAGATTCCGCCAAATTATGGTCAGCGTTACACGCAGATGTTTGCGGATATCTTTCCAACTCTTTCAGACCGGTACGGTGCGGCTCTGGTTCCCTTTTTTCTGGAGGGGATCTACAACCAGAACGGGATGATGCAGGACGACGGCATTCATCCGACCGAGCAGGCTCAGCCTGTGTTGCTGGACAACCTTTGGGATCGGTTGAAGCCTCTTCTTTCTGGCGCTTAGTTTTTAGAGTTTTGTTTGTTTGGTGCAAGTTGAGTGAGTCCGGAGGCTCTTTCCTGGAAACGCTACGAGCACATCCCTGTGCGCTTCGCTCCGGCCATCCATGGCCTCCGAGATTCCAGGAAAAAGCCTCCGGACTCCCTCAACCCAAACTTTAGAACTGGAGTCAAGTTACTGCTCCAACCATTTATTTAATAAATGGTTCTTACAAAGTCTAGCGCCCTTCGCTCTGACCAGTAATAGCCATCTTTGGCATGTTCGACAAATCCCACGTGCCCTCCCCACTTCGGCATTTCCACCTTCACATAAGCCCCAAGAGTCTTCCGGGATTCCGGAAAACACTGCGGGGACAGGAACGGGTCGTCGGCGGCGTTGACCATCAGGGCCGGTACCCGGATGTCTTTTAATCGGAACAGTGCCGAGCAGCTGGCCCAGTAGTCCTGGGCATCTTTGAAGCCGTGCAAGGGGGCGGTGTAGCGGTCGTCGAACTGGTGGAAGGTGCGGATGTTTTCGAAGCCGTCGACGTCGATCAGACCCGGGAAGCGTTCGGCTTTTTGCTGCATTTTGCCGTGCAGGTCTCGAAGAAATCGCTGCATGTAGATCTTGCGGCTGGGCAGCGCCAGCATGTCGGCGCTGCCAGCGAGGTCGGCCGGGACGGAGTAGGTGACGGCGCCGCTGATTCGGCTGTCAATCCGTTCACTTTGCTGGGCCAGATACAGCAGCGTGAGGTTGCCACCCATGCTGAAGCCAGACAGAAAGACGTTGGTGTAGCTGGCGCCCAGGGCGTGGCTAACCACGGTGTGCAGATCTTCGGTGGCGCCGCTGTGGTAGAACCTAGGCTGGTGGTTCATCACGCCGCCACAGGAACGGAAGTTCCAGGCCAGGACGTCCCAGCCGTCGGCCATCAGCGCCCTTGCCAGGCCGAGTACGTAGGGCCGGCGGCTGTGGCCTTCGAGGCCGTGGGAGATGATGGCCAGGCGGTCGCTGCCCTGGCGATACCAGTCCAGGTGCAGCTCGTCGTCATCGGGGGTGGCGATGATGTCGGTCTGGGGTGCGGGCATGGGCACGTTGCGGAACAGGGTTGGCCAGACGGACTGAACGTGTCCGTTGCGCAACCAGACTGGAGGCCGATACGGGTGATGACTGCTTCTGTGCAAATTTTGACCTTTCATTTCAGGGGGTTGACGAACCAAATCAAAGCACTTAATATGCGCGGCACATTGATGCTGTTCCCCGATAGCTCAGTTGGTAGAGCAACGGACTGTTAATCCGTTTGTCCCTGGTTCGAGCCCAGGTCGGGGAGCCACTTATTTCGAAAAACCGCTGATTGTTCTCAATCAGCGGTTTTTTATTGTCTGTTTCAGAACACTTCTGCCCGCTGCATAAACTCCTTCAGCACCTGGTACAGAGTGAAGCCATCTGCCGCACCCACCAACTCACGAATAGAGTGCATGGCAAACTGCGGCACGCCGATATCCAGCGTGGTCACGCCCAGGTTGCCAGCGGTCAAGGGGCCTATCGTGCTGCCACAACCCATGTCGCTGCGCACCACGAAGGTCTGGTGAGGCAAGCCCAGCTCATCACTGATATGACGGTACAGAGCGGCCGAGCGGCTGTTGGTGGCGTAGCGCTGATTGTGGTTGACCTTGATGACCGGGCCCTGGTTCAGAATCGGGCCGTGATTCTCATCGTGTTTGTCCATGAAATTCGGATGCACGCCGTGAGCGTTGTCGGCGGAAATCATCATGGAATGAGCAATCGCCCTGCCCTTGCCGGCACCACACCAACGCTCGAGCACCGTTGCAAGGAAGGGGCCCTGGGCACCTTCGGCTGACATGCTGCCGACTTCTTCGTGGTCGTTGCATACCAGCAGTGCGGCCTCGTCACCGGAGGTTTGCAGCAGTGACTGCAGGCCGATGAAACAGCTTAGCAGGTTATCGAGGCGCGCAGAGGCTAGGAAGTCTTCCCGCAGGCCGACAAATGATGCGCCCTGGGCGTCATAAAAACTGAGTTCGTAGCCTAGCACCTTGCGGATTTTAAGGCCGCATTCACTGGCAATCTGCTCGCGCAACAAATCGCTGAAGGCCGTAGTATCGGTTTCTGGCACCTGCATGACCACCGGCGGCAGGTCGGTCTGGGCATTCACCGTGCGGTTGCTGTTGGCTTCGCGGTCCAGGTGAATCGCCAGGCTCGGAATAATTGCCACCGGCTTGCGGAAGTTAATCAGAGTATCCTGAACCTTACCGGCATCATCGAGCACGGTAACCCGACCGGCCAGTGACAGATCCCGGTCGAACCAGGGGTTCTGCAGCACGCCACCGTAGACTTCGACACCCAACTGGAAAAAGCCCTTGCGGCGCAGTTCCGGATTCGGCTTCACTTTCAGGCAGGGGCTGTCTGTATGGGCACCGACCATACGGATGCCGGAGGTCACCACGTCTTTGGTGCCGGTGCGGAAGGCGACAATGGATGAGCCATTACGAATCGCGTAATAGCCTTTGCCCGGCTCAAGAACCCAGTCTTCGCGCTCGTCCAGCGGCTGAAACCCGTCAGCATCGAGACGGGCCTTCATGGTTTTCACCGCATGCCACGGCGTTGGTGAAGCGTTCAGAAATTGAATCAAGTCATTATTAAATTCAGTGTGTTCCATGATCTTCCTGATTGCATGATAATGGCTGATACAGTATGGCATGAAGCCGCTGCCGCTCCTACAGGGCGACGGATTGTCCCTATACTCACCCATCGATCCAACCCGGAGTTCACTGTGTCGATACCCCGTTTTCTGGACATCGAATACTGTCAGACCGACGACGTTCTGTTTCCCACGGCCATTGCCTGGTCCCTGGCGGATGGCCAAATGAAGTCCGTGGTGATTGCACCGGATGATGCCTGGCTGCCCGAAGACGGCGACTTAGGAGACATCGACCTGCTGTACCTGGAAGAACAGGGAGTGCCGGTACTTGAGCTGGTCCGGGAACTGCACGAAGATCTGCCGGACCAGACCGTGTACGTAGATGGCATGGACCCGGATGAGATTCTGGTCGATCTGATTTTCAGCGCGGTGCAGCAGGATGCCCCGTTCGAAATAGCGCCGATTGCCGACCTGATCAGCGGCCTCGACAGCGACACCATCGAAGATCAACGTCGCCAGCTGATGTTTGACGAAGGCCTGGAGCCCCAGTTGCCGGAGAATGGCGTGTATGCCCTGCTCCTGCTGGCCCGTGAGGCGGGTTGCCTGGACGACTTGTAAACCATCCCGACCGAGACGGGGAAGTGTGACCGGTGTCTGCGTAACAAAGCGTTACACAAGGCAGAATCTGACGTCAGCACCGTTACTGACAGGACGCCGAATAATAATGAACAAGGTCGCATCACGTTTTCTCACCACCAGCCTGATCACTCTTTGCCTGGCGCCTCTGGCCAGCCAGGCTCAGGAAACTCCCCGCTCTGACAAGCACTACGTCGGGCTTCTGGTTACCGCCCTTGAGCATCGCTCCATCGGCGACCGCACCAAGGAAGATGGCTGGGGTCAGGCGGGCTCTGTGGTCATTGGCGGCCATCTGAACGATCTGATTCACGCTGAAATCCGCCTTGGCGGCGGATTCAGCGATGCGGAAGTGTCCCGGGGAGATCTGACGTTGGCGGTGGATTACTTTGCCAGCTGGTACATGGGCCTGCACTATCCAGTCACCAGCTACGCCAACGTCTATGCCCAGGCCGGGTTCACCCACATCAAGGGCGACGCCACGCTGGCCAACCGTGAAGAGGGTTACAACGCCCAGTTCCGGGATATCGAGGGCGATTATCCGGACAGCAGTTTCAGCATCAGCTGGCTGGCCGGGATAGATTTTCAAGTGCTGGACAATACGTTTCTGGTGTTCGAAGGCGGGCGTTTGTTCAAGGACACCGGCAGCAGTGCCAATACCTTTCAGTTTTCTTCGGGGTTGCGTTACGAGTTCTGAGCGGAAGACTTCCTAAACCCCACGACTCCCACTCCGACGCCCGGCGAGGCAGGTGGGGGCCTCTTTCCTGGAATCTCGGAGGCCATGGGCGGCCGGAGCGAAGCGCACATGGATGTGCTCGTAGCGTTTCCAAGGAAGAGGCCCCCACCTGCCTCCTCCCCCTCCAGTCAGGCCCTGTGCTGAATATGCCAGCAGCTGTGAATTTTCTGATTCCGCTGGAAATCCTTGTCCAGAGTGCTGGCCGTCACGTCTTTCACTTCAAACTCTTCCGCCAGGTCATCGTCCAGTTTGAATTTGCGGAAGTTGTTGGAGAAGATCAACAGACCATCGCTGGATAACCGCTCCATGCACTGCCTCACCAGGACGCCGTGATCCCGCTGGACATCGAGCACACCGGCCATACGGGCGGAGTTGGAGAAGGTCGGGGGGTCCATGAAGATTAAGTCGAAGGTCTGGTTCGCAGTTCTTCTGTCTCCCAGCCAGGCCAAGCAGTCTGCCTGTTCGACCAGGTGTTTGCGCAGGTCGGCGCGGTTCAGGGCTAGGTTGTCGATGGCCCAGTTTACGTAGGTTTTCGACATGTCCAGGCTCAGAGATCGGCTGGCGCCGCCGACGGCCGCGTGTACGGTGGCCGCACCGGTGTAGCAGAATAGGTTAAGGAACCGTTTGCCTTTGGCGTGTTGCTGTATCCAGTGGCGTACCGGGCGGTGGTCCAGGAACAGGCCGGTGTCGAGATAGTCTTTCAGGTTGACCTTCAGGGTGCAGCCATACTCCTGCACGTTGAGGTATTCACCGGTCGCCGCCTGCTTCTCGTACTGCTTGGTGCCGCTCTGGCGCTGGCGCTGTTTGCACACCATGTCTTTCGGATCGATTTCCAGCACGTCCGGGATGACCGCCATCGCTTCCGCCAGTCGCTCCCGGGCAGCCTTTTCATCGATCGATTTTGGCGCCAGGTATTCCTGAACGTGCACCCTACCCTCGTAGATGTCGATCGCCAGGGCGTACTCCGGCATGTCGGCGTCGTACAGGCGGTAGCAACCGATATTCTGTTTTCTGGCCCATTGGCCGATGGTTTTCAGGTTCTTTTTCAAACGGTTGCGCAGCATGTCTGCGCGCTCGGGGTTGGCGATACGCGGCATGACCTGGCCGGCCGTGGCCGGATCTCTTGGCACCATGGCGTTTTCAGCGCGCACCTCAAACAACAGCAGCTGGGCGGGCAGTTTGCCGTTGAACAGGTTGTATTGCTTGAAACTGCGCAAGCCGACGGACTTGCCGAATTCAGGGGCACCGGTGAACACACCCAGGCGCCAGCCGGTCAACTCGCGAATCACCACTTCACCCAGGCTCTGGTACAGGCCGGCCAGGTCTTTGCGTTCACTCAGGCGCTCACCGTAGGGCGGGTTGGTCAGAACCAGCCCCTGCTCCGCCCAGGTGTCCTGACGGGCGAACTCTGCCAGCGGACGGGGTTCCACGATGACGATGCCTTCGAGCCCGGCCCGCTGGATATTGCGCCAGGCCGTGTCCAGCACCCGGCTGTCCTGGTCAAACCCGGCAAACACCGGTACACGGCCCTGTTTGCCTTCGTGGGCGCGGCGCTCGGCTTCCTGACGCAGGCCAAGCCAGAGTTCCGGCTGGTGTCCAGGCCACTTTTCAAAGCCGAAATGATCCTGCTTGCGCCCGGGCGCAATATCCAGGGCCATCAGGGCTGCTTCAATCAACAGAGTGCCGGAGCCACACATGGGGTCGACAAAATCACCACCGGCTGCCGCGATTTCCGGCCAGCCCGCGCGCAACAGCAGTGCTGCCGCCAGGTTTTCTTTCAGCGGGGCGAGCCCCTGCTCGGTACGGTAGCCGCGCATGTGCAGGCTGTGGCCGCTGAGATCGAGGCCGACCGCCAGTCGGCCACGGTTCAGCCGGGCTGAAATCGTCACATCCGGGTCTTTCTGGGCCACCGCCGGTCTTGCCGCACCGGCGCCGCGGATGCTGTCCACGATGCCGTCCTTGACCTTCTGGGCGCCAAACTGGGTGTTCCGGAGCTCTTCGTTCTGCCCCAGGAAGTTCACCCGAAAGCTGCCACCGGCCGGAATATGAGCCAGCCAGTCCAACGCCACCACACCGTCATAGAGTTCTTCGGCGCTGCGGGCATCCACCTCCGCAATGTGCAGGATCACCCGGTTGGCCAGTCGTGACCACAGGCACGCCCGATAACCGGCCTCCAGCTCGCCCTCTACCCAGACCCCTGCCGGAGCATTGCGCACCTGTGCCAGGCCAAAGCTCTCCAGTTCATCACCCAGGAGATACTCAACGCCCTTAGGGCAGGTTACAAAAAAGACATGCTTGGACAAAATCAACTCCTGGTTTTCTGGATAAAGCCGGTAAGCCGCCGGTATAGCGGCAAAACCCGAATACGGGCTGTCATCGTTAGTTCATAAATCTATAAAAAATGCTTCATATAGATGAAATAAATCGTGTACATGCGCTCAAGGTTCGTCTTACCTTGTACCTGACGCGTCATTCCGGAAGCCCAATAACCAAAGCTTCCGTTAACAGGATCCTGACTGCTCTGACCTGAGCTGGCAATAGTGGGTTATCCCGGATGGGAACCAATTCTGCCGTGGTCACTGCAGATGTGTACACGATTTTCTGTTAATCCATCAGTGAGGAATGGCATGAAAAGACAGAAGAGAGATATGTACGCTCGTGCATTCAAGCGGGGTTATCTCGCTGGCGTGTCCGGCAAATCCAAAGACAGCTGCCCGGTTGATCAACCAGAAGCTCGCCAGGAATGGTTGAGTGGGTGGCGAGAAGGCCGCACCGATAATTGGGAGGGCATGACCGGCGTTTCCGGCATCCATAAACTGGCCAACGTAACCGCAACCTGATCGCGGTGTTGGCCTACCCCGTTTAACTTGATCTGTTTTTTTCAAAGTTACATCACAATATAAAGCAGTATTCCAAGCAACCGAATCGGGGCCTCACGCCCCGGACCATGCGAAGAAACGCTACGGGGTTCGTTCCCCGCAAGGGCCCGCTCAGCGGGCCCACCTTCGTTTTACAGCCCCTGATTTTTTTGCTGTTCCGCTCTTATCGCCTCAACCGCCTCACGAATCAGGGCCGGCCCCTTATAGATGAAGCCGGTATATATCTGCACCAGCTTGGCTCCCGCCCGAATTTTTTCTGCCGCGCTGTCACCATCGGTGATGCCGCCCACGCCAATGATCGGCAGCCGCTCACCAAGCTCGGCGTATAACCCTTCAATAACCCGCACTGACGCCGCACGAACCGGCGCACCACTCAGCCCGCCGGCCTCATGCTCATGACGATGGCCTTTCACCGCGTCCCGACTGATGGTGGTATTGGTGGCGATCACACCATCCAGGCCAGCCTCCAGCAATGCGTTGGCGACAAAGCGGATACCTTCGTCGTCCATATCCGGCGCAATCTTCACGGCAACCGGCACGTAACGGCCCAGGGCCTTATGGCAACGAACCTGCTCGTCTTTGATGCCACTGAGCAGCTGTTTCAGAGAATCGCCGAATTGCAGGTCTCTCAATCCGGGCGTGTTGGGCGAGGACACGTTGACGGTGATGTAGTCGGCCAAAGCATAGACGGCCGAGATCCCTTTCCGGTAATCCTGTTCCGACTGCTCGTTCGGGGTGTCTTTGTTCTTGCCGACATTGATCCCCAACACACCTTTGTAGCGCCGGTGTTCAACATTCGTCACCAGGTGGCCCAGGCCTTCATTATTAAAGCCCATCCGGTTGATAATAGCCTGATGCTCTGTAAGCCGGAACATCCGTGGTTTCGGATTGCCTGGCTGGGCCAGTGGCGTTACAGTGCCCACTTCAATAAACCCGAACCCGAGAGCCCCCAACGCATCCAGGTGGTCAGCGTTCTTGTCCAGCCCTGCCGCAAGCCCGACCGGATTTGGAAACGCCAAGCCCATCACGTTCACCGGGCACGGCTCCGGATGCGTCGAAAAAGCATTCAACATGCCCAGTTTCTGGGCAATGTCCAGGCTACCAAGAGCCACATTATGAGCCTGCTCCGGGGGTAACCGAAACAACAGGTTTCGCAGAACACCGTACATCAGAAAATTCCTTGCCAAAGGGTGGCCGGAGTATACCGGAAGTTTTCCACACCATCCTCCTGAGAAACAAATGTATCCTTAGACCCCATGTTCAGAAGGCTGACGGGGCTTTTCCACGGAATCTGTGGATAACCCTGTTGAAAAGGTCGGGGCAAACGTTTCCAACCCTTGATAACTGCGCCAGCCTACAGATTGATCATTTTTTGATCAGTGTTTTTATCTATATTTATCAATATGTTATAAAGCCTTAAATAAGAATTGACGGCAATTGTGACAAAATGCTAGCCGGTAAGCAGTTTGTCATCATGTGCATAAATCACCCAGCGAATCTTGATTAACCCGGCCCTATTGCATTCGGGTTAACGCTATACTGGCACCACAGCGACCCCCGGAGCAGAGCTACATGGAACAACATTCTTCAAGCCACCAAAAACCTGTACGAAACCTGGACAAAGAAAAGCACGCAGCCTCCAGAGTCACGATTATTGGCATGTTCCTGGATGCGTTCCTGGGCATAATAAAAGTCATTGGCGGTACTCTTTTTCATTCTCAGGCCTTGCTGGTTGATGGTATCCACTCTTTTACCGACGTTGCCTCAGACTGGGTGGTGCTCGCCGTTATGCGGCTGTCACGAAAAGAACCCGATGCCGATCACCCCTACGGCCATCAACGCATCGAGACCCTGGGAACATTATTACTCGGTAGCATCCTGATTGCGGTCGGTGCGGCCCTGGCTTGGGAAAACATTCTTCGACTGCTGGCAGGTGAGGATCTCAAGGTGCCAGGCTGGCCGGTACTGGTTGCTGCTGCGGTCTCGGTGATCGGCAAGGAATGGATTTACCGTTACACCCGACGTGTTGGTATTCGCATCCGCTCCGACCTGATCATTGCCAACGCCTGGCATAGCCGGACCGACGCATTCTCATCGGTGGTCGTGCTGGTATCTACCGCCGGCGCCATGCTCGGATTCGTGTGGCTCGACGTGGTTGCCGCTGTGGTGATTGCACTCATCATTATTCATATCGGCTGGAAGTTTACCTGGGACAGCGTCAAGGAACTTGTCGACACCGGGCTATCTGAAGAAGACACTGAAATGCTAAGGACCATTGCCATGGGCACCGACGGTGTACGCAACGTTCACGAGCTTCGCAGCCGGCGTATGGGCCACGATATTCTTCTGGATATTCACCTGGTGGTTCGCCCGGAAATCAGCGTGTCTGAGGGCCATCAGATCGGAATGAAAGTGGTGGCGGGTATGCGTGATTCCTTGGGCAATATTCGGGACATTAACTTTCACATTGACGCAGAGAACGACGAAAAATACCCCAACCCTACCGAACCAAACCTACCCTCCCGGGAGGAAATCCGTACGCAGATTTCACAGGTGTTGGGTGAGCTGCCTCCACACAGCAAGCTGAGACTGCATTATCTCAAGAACCGGATACATCTGGAGATCTTTCTGGATGAAAGCTACCCTGCACCCGATCTGACCAACGATCGGGTACGGGAGGCACTGGCGGGCTATCCCTGGTTTGGCAGCGCAAGGGTTTGGGTGGCCGCCAGCTGATAACCGCGTCTGGGCTAACGGCGCCGGTTTGCTTCCATGCGGGAAAGGAACTCCTGCATAATCAGGGTATAAAGTTCGCCACCAAGAAACTTATCCTCAACCCCCTGATCGATGCTGGGGTTGTCATTCACCTCGATCACCGCCACCCGGTTGCCCGCCTGCTTGATATCCACCCCATACAAGCCGTTGCCGATCAGTCGCGTGGAATTTAGCGCTGCCTGGATCACGTTACGGGGCACTTCGTATGTCGGCATGGTTTCAAAGCCGCCGCTCTCTATAGCCGGGCCGCCATGCTGGTAGATCTGCCAGTGGCCTTTCACCATCAGATATTTACAGGCGTAAATCGCACGACCACCAAGCACGCCTATGCGCCAGTCGTATTCGGTGTAGAAATACTCCTGGGCCAGCACCAGAGCCGACTGCTTGAACAGCTCCTTGAGCCCGGCCTTGAGCTCTTTTTCATCCTTGGCCTTGGCGACGCCCCGCGAGAAAGCACCGTCCGGAATCTTGATCACCACCGGAAAGCCCAACTCACTCGCCACTTGCTCAATGGCGTCTTTCTGGTCTTTCGACAGAATCAGCGTTTTCGGAGTCGGCACCTTGTTGTTCTTCAGCAAGTCCGCCAGAAACACCTTGTTGGTGCAGCGCAGAATCGACACCGGATCATCTATCACCACCATGCCCTCGGCTTCGGCCTTGCGGGCAAACCGGTAGGTGTGATGATCAATGGCGGTGGTCTCACGGATGAACAGGCCATCGTACTCCGGCAGTCGCATATAATCCCGGCGGGTGATGCGCTCGACATTAATGCCCAACTTACGTCCTGCCCGCTCAAATCGCTTCAGCGCGGCTTCGTCACTCGGCGGCATTTCCTCTTCCGGATTCACCAGCATGGCCAGATCAAAGCGATAGCGCCGGCGGGTTCTGGGCTTGCGCCAGACCATGCTGCTGAAACGATCCAGCGCCGCCGCAAACAAATCCTGCTCACGCTCATGCAGATCGGCCGGGCTAGCCGGTTTCATGGACTCAATCTGCCACTGCTTACGGTGCCGGAACACCACCTCCAACACCGGGCAGGGGAATCGATCAAACAGCGCCCTGGCCACCGGCTTCAGATCAGGATGTTCGGCCTGACCAAAATAGGTGCGAATCCGCACTTCGTGGGTGGCGTCCCGATTATCGATGGCGGGGTCAATCTCCTGAGCTTCCTTTTCCAGCCACTGAATCACGCTGTGGTCCAGCTCTTCCAGCTCCAGAGAGAACAGCCCCTTTCGGCCAAGGTCGTTGAGGGTCATGACCGAAGGCACCACATGGTGGCCCCGGGCTTCTGCCAGCAGCGAGCAGTAGTAACCACGGCTTAGATACTTGGCGCTCTGACACAGGTTGATCACCCGCACCCGGCTGTTGGCCGGAGCGGTAAATTTGAGGTACTCATCAAAGGTCAGAACATCATCACTGGGATAATAAGGTGCCCAGTCTTTGGCACGGTCCACAACGATCAACAAACGGGACATAAATGGCATTCCTCCCTGAAGGTTCAGCCGGATAATTGGCGCAACGATACGCCGCTGCGGGCAAGTCCACAATCTGCTGTTAATGCGTGCTTTTACGCATGATTGCGCGCTATCGAAACCCACCTGTCTCTACCATAATAGCGATGAAGGAACTGCTTGCCAGCTTCCCCGTTTTTTACACTCCAGGGTTTGATCGCTATGCCTGATGTACTGCTTCGACAAGCTGTCGCCGAAGACCTTAACCCCCTGGTGCAACTTGAAAACCGCTGCTTTACCGAAGACCGCATTTCCCGCCGCAGCTTCCGACGTTTTCTGGAAATGCCCAGAGACCGTTTGATTGTCGCAGAGTTGGATTCCGAACTGGTGGGTTACTGCCTGGTGCTGATGAACGCTGCCACTCGCCTGGCCCGGATCTATTCCATTGCGGTGGCGCCATCAGTGCGCGGCCAGAGTGTGGGCGAGAGGTTGGTGCGAGAAGCGGAAAGAGAGGCCGTAGAAGCAGACCGGATTATCATGCGCCTGGAGGTACGTGAAGACAATTCCGGCGCCATCAATCTGTATCGGCGCCTGGGCTATCGCCAGTTCGGTACTTACCGGGATTACTATGAGGACCACGGCACGGCGTTGCGGTTTGAGCGCCGCATTCTTTACTATGAACCCTCCCGGGAATTCCTGCCGGTGCCCTACTACCCGCAGACCACTGAGTTCACCTGTGGCCCAGCGGCGCTGATCATGGCCATGGCTGCACTGGATCAGCAACAACAGCTCAATACTCTGCAAGAGCTGAAAATCTGGCGCGAAGCCACCACCATTTTCATGCTCGCCGGTCACGGTGGTTGCGGCCCCCACGGGTTGGCACTGTCGGCCTGGCACCGCGGTTTTGAGGCCAGTGCATGGATCAGTCAGGAGGGCGCCCTGTTCAAAGATACGGTCCGTAATGACGATAAAAAACGGGTACTGGAACTGGTGCACGAAGGTTTTCTGCACGACATTGGCCAGACCGGCATTCAGCTGCATCACGACCCGTTGACGTTGGAAGCCATGGAAGCCGCCCTGCACAACGGCCAAATACCGGTCATTCTAATCAGCACTTGGCAACTGAACCGTAGCCGAGTGCCGCACTGGGTGACCGTGTGCGCCATGGATGAGGATTTCGTGTACCTGCACGATCCGGAGATCGATACCGATGAGGGCGAAACCGTTGCCGACAAGCAATACCTGCCCATCGACAAACGGGTGTTCGGCAAGATGTCCAGTTATGGCCGCAACCAACCGCTACAGGCCGCCGTGATTGTTGGCCCCAAAAGAACCTGATCAGCCGGTGCGGATGGCCGCTTCCTTGAGCTCGGAAATCTGATCCCGCAGCCGGGCGGCGGTCTCGAAATCCAGATCGGCGGCGGCTTTGTACATATCGTCTTCGAGGCGTGACACTTCCTTGAGAAGCTCTTGCGGCGAGCGCTTGCCAGCCTTGACCAGATAGCCTTCGGCTTCTTCCGCCGCTTTCTGACCCGGCCGATCCGGCTTGCGACGACCACGGCCACCCCCGGTTGCCCCCTCCATCACGTCAGCAATCTTCTTGTTCAGGCCAGTCGGAGTAATGCCGTGTTTCTCGTTATGGGCCCGCTGCTTCTCCCGGCGGAGCTCGGTGACATCCAAGGCCCGCTGCATGGAGCCGGTAATTCGGTCACCATACAGAATCGCCCGACCGTTGATGTTCCGGGCAGCCCGACCAATGGTCTGGATCAGCGATCGCTCACTGCGAAGGAAACCCTCCTTATCGGCATCCAGAATGGCCACCAGTGACACTTCCGGCATGTCCAGACCTTCCCGCAACAGGTTGATGCCCACCAGCACGTCAAACTCGCCCCGGCGCAGATCCCGGATAATCTCCACCCGTTCCACGGTATCAATATCTGAGTGCAGATAACGCACCCGGATATCGTGCTCCATAAAAAAGTCAGTGAGGTCTTCTGCCATACGCTTGGTCAGAGTGGTCACCAATACACGATCCTTTGCCGCCACCCGGGTATGGATTTCAGACAACAGATCGTCGACCTGGGTCGACGCCGGACGCACTTCTATGATCGGGTCCAGCAAGCCGGTGGGCCTGACCACCTGCTCCACCACCTGACCGGCGTGTTCCGCTTCGTAGTTGCCGGGGGTGGCCGACACGAAAATCATCTGTGGCGCAATGCGTTCCCATTCCTCAAAGCGCATGGGCCGGTTATCCAGCGCTGACGGCAGCCGGAAACCATACTCAACCAGCGTTTCCTTTCGTGAGCGATCACCCTTGTACATAGCGCCGATCTGGGAAATGGTCACGTGGGATTCATCCACTACCAGCAATGCATTGGCCGGCAGGTAATCGAACAAGGTGGGAGGCGGCTCACCGGATGGCCGGCCCGACAGGTAGCGGGAGTAGTTTTCGATGCCGTTGCAATAACCCAGCTCCAGCATCATCTCCATGTCGTAGCGGGTACGCTCCTCCAGCCGTTGCGCTTCCACCAATCTATGGTTGTCCCGCAGCACTTTGAGTCGCTCGTCCAGCTCGACCTTGATGTGCTCTACCGCATCCAGCACTTTTTGCCGCGGAGTCACGTAGTGGGACTTGGGATAGATGGTCACCCGAGGCACACGGCGCAGCACTTCCCCGGTCAGTGGGTCGAAATAACTGAGCTGTTCCACCTCATCATCAAACAACTCGATGCGAATGGCCTCACGCTCGGATTCCGCCGGGAAAACGTCAATGACATCGCCCCGCACCCGATAATTAGCGCGGTGAAATTCAATGTCGTTGCGGGTGTACTGCAGCTCGGCCAGCCGGCGCAAAATGGCGCGCTGATCCACCGGATCGCCCCGGTCGAGGTGCAGCATCATCTTCATGTAGGACTGAGGATCGCCCAGACCGTAGATAGATGATACCGATGCCACAATGATCGCGTCAGGTCGCTCCAGTAGGGCCTTGGTGGCCGACAGTCGCATCTGTTCGATGTGCTCGTTAATGGAGGCGTCTTTCTCGATAAAGGTATCAGACGAAGGCACGTAGGCCTCCGGTTGATAGTAATCATAGTAAGACACGAAGTACTCCACCGCATTGTCCGGAAAGAATTCCTTGAACTCCCCGTACAACTGGGCCGCCAGGGTTTTGTTGTGAGCCATCACGATGGTGGGCCGCTGAACTTCCTGAATGACGTTGGCGATGGTAAAGGTTTTACCGGAGCCGGTGACCCCCAGCAAGGTCTGGTGCGCGAGCCCGGAATGGATACCATCCACCAGTCCGGCGATGGCCTTGGGCTGATCACCTGCCGGCTGGTAGGGAGAATCAACGCGGAACACACCTTCTCTGGCGGCACTGGGTGTTTTACTAGCCATAACTGGCGACTAACCTCCGAGGGGCGGTGCTGGCGCATACGGGCCAGTACCTACAAGAAATTTAGCGATAACGCTGCTTCATGGTACCATCTGTGCGATCGACGGCTGGGTGAATTATCAGCCAGGACGTCTGGCTCCTGCCCTGCCGATCGCCGCCCATAAGACGCAGCTTTAAGGAGCTCAAGTTTGGACCTTCAACTTTCCAGCCGAGTACAGGCGATCAAGCCTTCCCCCACCCTCGCAGTTACCAACAAAGCAGCTGAACTCCGCGCTGCAGGCCAGGACATCATCGGCCTGGGTGCTGGCGAGCCGGACTTCGACACCCCCGCGCACATCAAGCAGGCCGCGATTGAGGCCATTAACAACGGCCAGACCAAATACACTGCCGTAGATGGTACGCCCGCCCTGAAGAAAGCGATTATTGCGAAGTTCAAACGCGACAACGGCCTGGAATACGAAGCCAACCAGATATTGGTAAGCAGTGGTGGCAAACAGAGTTTTTTCAACCTGGCCCTTGCGACCCTGAACGCCGGTGACGAAGCCATCATTCCCGCGCCTTACTGGGTATCCTACCCGGATATGGTTCTGGTTGCCGAAGGCAAGCCGGTAATCATCGAGACGGGCCCCGAGACCCGCTTCAAGATCACTCCGGAACAGCTGGAGAACGCCATTACCGAGCGTACCCGCCTGTTCGTGATCAACAGCCCGTCCAATCCGAGTGGCATGGCCTACTCGATGGAAGAGCTGCAGGCGATTGGTGAGGTGCTGAAAAAGCACCCGAACATCATGATCGCTACCGACGACATGTACGAGCCGATCCTGTGGACTGGCAAGCCGTTCTGCAACATCCTGAACGCGACCCCAGAGTTGTACGATCGCACTTTCGTGCTGAACGGCGTATCCAAGGCCTACTCGATGACTGGCTGGCGTATCGGCTATGCCGCTGGCCCGGCGAAAATCATCGGTGCCATGAAGAAGATCCAGTCCCAGAGCACCTCCAACCCGGCCTCGATCTCCCAGGCTGCCGCTCAGGCGGCTCTGGATGGCCAGCAGGAGTGCGTCGGCGAGATGGTCAAGGCGTTCAAGGAACGCCATGACTGGCTGGTTGTTGCCCTGAACAAACTGCCGGGCGTTGAGTGCCTGAACGGCGACGGTACCTTTTACGTGTTCCCAAGCTTCCAGGGCGCGATTGATGCCACTGACGGCGTGAGCACGGATGTGGAGTTTGCTGAGAAGCTGCTGACCGAAGCCGGTGTGGCACTGGTTCCGGGTTCTGCGTTTGGCAGCCCCGGGCATATGCGTTTAAGCTTTGCCACCAGCATGGATAATCTGCAAAAGGCCATTGAGCGGTTGCAGAAGGCGCTTGGCTAAAAATTTTTAGCTGGAGGCTTGACGAGGCGGTATAGCCAACTTAATATACGCGCCTCGTCACACGACGACGTTCCCCGATAGCTCAGTTGGTAGAGCAACGGACTGTTAATCCGTTTGTCCCTGGTTCGAGCCCAGGTCGGGGAGCCACTATTTCGAAAGCCCGCTAGTTCTATGAATTAGCGGGCTTTTTAGTGCCTTCATTTAACCGGGCACTTCTGTTAACCGCAACTTTTGGTGGTTTTGGGTCACTCTGGCCCCAGCCTGCTGGCTCTGGGTTAGTGGCAGGGTGGGAAGTCCTTTCCAAAAAACGCTACGAGCACATCCATGTGCGCTTCGCTCCGGCCATCCATGGCCTCCGAGATTTTTGGAAAGGACTTCCCACCCTGCCATTCGAGCAGCACCAGTATAGTCATTACAGAAACGCGACTATTATTGAAGCCGACACTTCCAATTCATTGCAGGCTTTATGGGACTATTTCACCTTAGCAGGAGGTGGGGCTGTGGGGGCTTGCTCACAAAAATTTGCGGAGCCATGGATGGCGGAGCCCAAGCGCACATGGATGTGCTTGTAGCGTTTTTTGGGAGCAAGCCCCCACAGCCCCACACCACCCGACTAGCAGGCTAGTGACAGAGTCAGCCACCAGGACAATGTAAGACCGATAACATCTCTGTGTGAATAGCCTCCAGGGCAGCCAGAGGATCAGGCACCTGGGTGATCGGGCGGCCGATGACGAGGTAGTCGGCGCCCGCTTTTAGGGCATCTGTCGGGGTCATGATGCGTTGTTGATCGCCTTTGTCGGCGGTCAGCGGGCGGATGCCGGGGGTGATGAGTTTGAAGTCGACGCCCTGCTCGACTTTCAGGCGGGGAGCTTCCTGGGCGGAGCAGACGACGCCGTCGAGGCCGCAGTTTCGGGTTAGCGTGGCCAGGAGGGAGACGTGAGCTTCCGCCGAGCCGGTGATGCCGATGCCGGCCAAGTCTTCGTTGGACATGCTGGTGAGGACGGTTACCGCGATCAACAACGGCTTGTCGGCACCAAACGGTTCCAGGCGTTCACGGCAGGCGACCATCATTTTTTCGCCGCCGGAGGCGTGGACGTTGACCATCCATACGCCAAGGTCAGCCGCAGCGGCGACTGCCGCTGCCGTGGTGTTCGGGATGTCGTGGAATTTCAAATCCAGGAACACATCAAAGCCTTTGCCCTGCAGCACCTTCACCAGCGCAGGACCGGAGCGGGTGAACAGCTCCTTACCGACTTTCAGGCGACACTTGTCCGGGTCCAGCTGATCGGCCAGGGCCAGGGCCGGATTCTGGGAGGGGAAGTCCAGGGCTACGATAATTTTCGGGTCATTAGGGTTTTGCACAGTCTGGTTTCCGGGTCAGTAGGTTAAAACATTATTCGGCTTCCACGCCCTGAATAGGCCGCACCGTTTCCCATTGTTTGCAACTCGGGCACAGCCAATGCAGTTGCTGGCCCGAAAAACCACAACTTACGCAGCGATAAATCGGGCGATTGGCCAAAATCAAGAGGCCGATACGGCTGACCAGGCGGCCTTCGTCGGTACTCATGCCTTTCTCATAGCCGGCCATCTCCACCAACCGCAACAGGCCACGCACAGAAGGCCGCACCTCGAGCTCCTGCCGGAGCAAGTCGACGGCGGCCGGACGACCGGAGGAACGCTCCACCGATTCAACCAACGCCAGCAGCAAGCTGGTGCTGGGATGCTGCTCGTAGAGCTTTTTTAGCTTCTTGAACAAACGACCAACGTCACCGTGCTCGTGCTCCAGTTTCATCAACCGGTCAACGGCTTCAGGTCCAAACTCGGGGTTCTGATCAAAAACCTTAAGGCTCTGATTACCGGCCTCGCGAAAATTACCCTGGCGGATTTGCTGCTTCATCAAGAGCAAGGTTGCGCGTACGCAGGAGCGATCGTAATCGAGAGCTTCTTTTGCAAACTTCTGGGCCGCCCAGCGGTCGTCTTTTTTCAACGCCGCATCTGACAACTCACAAGTGATGTACGCCAGCTTCTTGAACATGGCGGGATCAGCATCACGGCGGGTCAAGGTCTGCGCTACCTGCGCCGCTTTTTCCCACTCCCGCTCTTGCTGATAGAGCTCAATCAGGTTAGTTGACGCTCGACGCCCATATTCCCTGTCGCCCATCAATTGATGAAAAAGAGCCTCAGCCCGATCCAACAAGCCGGCATTGAGGTAATCCATGGCCAACTCAAGAGTAACCTGCGGCGTATATCGGGCCGGTAGCTCCGGACGGGCCAGCAAGTTCTGGTGAATCAGGATAGCGCGATCAGTCTCGCCTTTATTGCGGAAATGGCTGCCAATGGAAAGGTGCAGGCTGACGGTGTCTTTGTTAACCGCCAGCGACTGGACAAAGTTATCGACCGCCTGGTCGGAGTAGTTAGTAAACAGGAATTGCAATCGGTCCCGGACAGAATTCTCGTCAGAAATAACCTGGGAAGAACGCTTGCTTTGATTGCTAAACCTCCCAGCCGCCCAGCCAGCGGCCACGGCCACTGTAAGAAGCAGCCACTGAAAAACCATATCCATCAAAGTGCCCGGTCGTTCTGTGCCTTGGTTTTCTCTAATGCCTGCTCGGTACGTTCAAGTTTTTTCTTGAGATGGCGTCTTGACACCGATGTGCGGAACGTTGCCAATAATGCGATCAGCACGCCAAACAGTGCTCCAATCACAAAGGACATGATAATCCAGACGGCAACGCCATGAGGCTGCGTTTCAAACAAAAGGAAGTTGAGTGAAACCGCCATCTGATTATTCAAAGAAAACACCAGCGCCAGGAGAATCAAAGCCAGCACCAGTACGATGATCAATATCTTCTGCAGGCCTGCCATGTCGTAGTCGCTCCAGACGGCATAATGTCCGATAATATGGTTCCGTTATACAAGAACAGAACCTGGGTCAGAAACCCTTTTTCAGGCTGTCATTCACTTGTTCCCGCAATTCCTTTCCAGGTTTAAAGTGCGGAACAAATTTTGCTGGCAACTGCACTGCCTCTCCGGTTTTCGGATTGCGACCCGTGCGCGCCGCCCGGTGATGAAGGGAAAAGCTGCCAAATCCCCTGATCTCAATTCGCTGCCCATCTGCAAGAGCCTGAGACATATGCTCAATCACGGTCTTCACCGCCAACTCAACATCTTTTACGGAGAGCTGTGTCTGCTTCGACGCTATCAGCTCAACCAGTTCGGATTTCGTCATGAGGCTTTTCCCTCTGTCATTATTATTCCGCTGTCGTTTAACGGAAACCGTTGCCTCTAGTTTAGCCAAACCAGAAAAAAACACAAAAAAAACGGGCTCTTAGAGCCCGTTTTTTTGATACCAACCGGAATTTAATCCTTGTTGGCGTTCTGCTGCTGCATCTGTTCCTTGATCAGGTCGCCAATGGTGGTGGCGCCAGAGGATTCTGCAGTCTTGGTGCGTACGGTATCCAGAGCCTGTTTGTCATCCTCAACATCTTTGGACTTGACCGACAGGTTGATAACGCGATTCTTGCGATCGATGCTGATGATCTTGGCTTCGACTTCTTCGCCTTCCTTCAGAACGTTACGTGCGTCTTCAACACGGTCACGGCTGATTTCAGACGCTTTCAGTACCGCTTCGACTTCTTCGTTCAGGGCGATGGTGGCGCCTTTGGCGTCAACCGCAGATACGGTGCCCTTAACGATGGAGCCTTTGTCGTTCAGCTGAACGAACTCGGCAAACGGATCGCTTTCAAGCTGCTTGATACCCAGGGAGATACGCTCACGCTCGGGATCAACAGACAGGATGACGGTTTCAACTTCGTCACCCTTCTTGTATTCACGGACGGCTTCTTCGCCAGTATCGTTCCAGCTGATATCGGACAGGTGAACCAGACCGTCGATGCCACCATCCAGACCGATGAAGATACCGAAGTCAGTGATTGACTTGATCTTACCGGCGATACGGTCGCCCTTGTTGAAGTTGCCGGAGAAGTCTTCCCACGGATTGGAGACGCACTGCTTGATACCCAGAGAAATACGACGACGCTCTTCGTCGATATCCAGGATCATCACTTCAACTTCGTCGCCTACCTGAACAACCTTGGACGGATGAATGTTCTTGTTGGTCCAATCCATTTCGGATACGTGAACCAGACCTTCAACACCCTCTTCCAGCTCGGCGAAGCAGCCGTAGTCTGTCAGGTTGGTTACGCGAGCAGTAACGCGGGCGCTTTCCGGGTAACGAGCCTTGATTTCAACCCAGGGATCTTCGCCCAGCTGTTTCAGACCCAGCGAAACACGGTTGCGCTCACGGTCAAACTTCAGAACTTTAACGTTGATTTCGTCGCCCACATTCACGATTTCGCTCGGATGCTTGATGCGCTTCCAAGCCATATCGGTAATGTGCAGCAGGCCGTCAACACCACCCAGATCTACGAACGCGCCGTAGTCGGTCAGGTTCTTGACGATACCTTTAATTTCCAGACCTTCAGTCAGGGTTTCCAGCAGAGCTTCACGTTGCTCGCTGTTTTCAGCTTCCAGAACGGCGCGGCGGGAAACAACCACGTTGTTACGCTTCTGGTCCAGCTTGATAACCTTGAATTCGAGCTCTTTGTTCTCCAGGTGCGCAGTGTCGCGAACCGGACGAACGTCTACCAGGGAGCCTGGCAGGAAGGCACGGATACCGGCCAGATCAACAGTGAAACCACCTTTGACCTTGCCATTAATGATGCCTTTAACCACTTCTTCAGCTTCGAAGGACTTCTCGAGTACCTTCCATGCTTCAGCGCGCTTGGCCTTCTCACGGGACAGACGGGTTTCGCCGAAACCGTCTTCAACTGCTTCGAGAGCCACGTCGACAACGTCGCCGATGTTAACTTCCATCTCGCCTTTTTCGTTCAGGAACTGGGAGGCGGGGATAACGCCTTCGGACTTAAGCCCGGCGTTAACGGTGACCCAGTCGTTATCGATATCAACGATGGTTCCCTGGACGATGGAACCCGGTTGCATATCGATTTCTTTCAAACTTTCTTCGAAAAGATCCGCAAAGCTCTCGCTCATTATGTGCCCTATTTGATCAACGCAAGTGTGCTCCGTGCCACCAGCAACACGGTCTGTTAATAATTTCCGGAATCAGCCAGCGGCTGGCAAATTTACGCTGTTTCCGGCCTTTCTACGACAAAAAGGTGTAGTCAGGCCTGACCTGCTGTGGCCATACACCTGTCTAGCACCTCTTCTATACTCAAACCCGTAGAATCAATGACTTGCGCATCATCCGCAGGCTTGAGAGGGGCAGCAGAACGGTTCGTATCCCGCTCATCGCGTACCCGTATCTCGTCTAAAACGGCGTCAATGTTAACATCGACCCCCGCTTCCTTCAACTGATTGTACCGGCGTCGGGCCCGTTCTTCCGCGCTGGCCGTCAGAAAAATCTTTACCGGCGCATCGGGAAACACCACCGTTCCCATGTCACGACCGTCTGCTACCAGCCCGGGGGACCGCCGGAAATCCCGCTGACGCTGCAGTAGCGCATCCCGAACCGGCTGCATGACAGCAACGCGGGAGGCATTATCGCCGCAGGTCTCGGTTCGGATTTCAGAAGTCACGTCCTCCCCTGCCAGCACCACCCGGACCGGCCGACCGGCTTCGGTCGGTTCAAACGCCACATCAAGCGTCGCAGCAACGTCCACCAGTCCTGATTCGTCTTGCAGTGACACACCCTGGCGCTGGGCAGCCAGCGCCGTCAACCGATAGAGCGCCCCGCTGTCCAGCAAATGCCAGCCCAGTTTCCGGGCCAGCATCTGGGTTATCGTGCCTTTGCCGGATCCACCCGGACCATCAACAGCGATGACCGGCGCCTTACTATCCACCATCAGGAAGTGCCTTCTGTACTGATAAGAATACCTGTCTGTTGTGCCAACTCGACAAAACCCGGGAATGAAGTGGCGACGTTGGAGCAATCGTTAATAATGATCGGGCCCGTTGCCCGCAGTGAAGCAATCGCAAACGACATCGAGATTCGATGATCCTCATGGCTTTCAACGGTGCCGCCACCGATTGTCTGACCGCCTTCAATGATAATGCCGTCAGCTGTCACCGTGGTTTCAACACCCAGTGCGGACAGGCCGTCGGCCATGACCTGAATGCGATCACTTTCTTTGACGCGCAGCTCCTCAGCGCCTCGAAGCACGGTACGCCCCTTGGCGCAAGTTGCGGCGATGAACAGTACCGGGAACTCGTCGATCGCCAGCGGCACCTGATCTTCTGGTATATCGATACCCTGCAAGTCGGCAGAACGGACTCGCAAATCCGCCACCGGCTCACCACCAATCACGCGCTCTTCGAGCACTTCGATGTTGGCGCCCATCTGACGAAGGATATTAATGATACCCACGCGGGTCGGGTTCATACCGACATGGCGCAAAGTCAGGTCAGAATCCGGCGCAATACTGGCCGCTACCAGAAAAAACGCAGCTGACGAAATGTCCGCTGGCACATCAATAGTACCAGCCGCAAGCTTGCCACCACCGGTGACACTGGCGGTCGGGCCATCCCGGTGCACGTGGTAGCCGAAACCTGCCAGCATGCGCTCGGTATGATCACGAGTCGGCGCAGGTTCGGTGACCGAGGTGACGCCTTCGGCGTAGAGGCCCGCCAGCAGCAAACAGGATTTGACCTGAGCGCTGGCCACCGGCATATCATAATGGATACCCGTGAGCGCTTGCCCGCCCCGGATCTTTAAAGGGGGCCGGCCGGCCTCAGCGGCATCAATCACCGCACCCATAGCGCGCAGCGGATCAACAACCCGGCCCATCGGTCGCTTGGACAGACTGGCATCGCCGGTCAGTTCGGAATCAAACGGCTGTGCTGCCAGCAAACCCGAAAACAAGCGCATGGCGGTACCGGAGTTACCCAGATACAGCGGGCCGCGCGGGGCCTGCAAGCCGTGCAGACCAACGCCATGAATGCGGACAAAACCGTCTTCCGGCCCTTCAATGGTCACGCCCATATCCCGGAACGCCTGCAGAGTTGCGAGGCTGTCTTCGCCTTCAAGAAACCCTTTAACCTCGGTAATCCCTTCTCCCAGGGCACCCAGCATGATGGATCGGTGAGACATAGACTTGTCGCCCGGAACCCGAATATCGCCACGAACGGAACCGCCGGGCTGCATATGAAAGATAACCTGCTGATCACTGTTGTTGGTCACGTACGCCTGCCCTGAAAGCATCTTCGAAAAGTGTTCCCGCGCCGCTTTGGCGCGACTGAAAACCCGGAGCAAGGTAGCGCCATCACCGCTGGCAATGGCACTTCGTAGCTGGCCCAGGTCCTGAGTAAAATGGTCAATCACACGCAACACAGCGTCGCGGTTTGACAGAAAAATATCATGCCACATCACCGGATCACTGGCGGCAATTCGGGTAAAATCCCGGAACCCGCCGGCCGCGTACCGGAAAATGTCCATATTTTCGTCTTCGCCGGCCAGCGTGTCGACCAGAGAGAACGCAATAAGGTGTGGCAGATGACTGGTGGCGGCCAACACTTCATCGTGGTAGGCCACCGACATGGTTAGCACAGTTGCGCCGGTGCCCTCCCACAGAGCTTTCAAACGCGCCACGCTGACCGCATCGGCATTGTCAGCCGGAGTCAGGATCACCTTATGATTGGCAAACAACTCCGGGTTTGCAGCGCGTATGCCGCTTTTCTCAGAGCCAGCAATCGGGTGACCCGGGATCACTCTTGGGGAAAGCTCACCAAAGACGACTTCAACGTCGGCGACAAAGCTGGACTTGGTGCTACCCACATCTGACAGCACCGCCTCGGGCCCCAGCCACGGCCGGATCTGCTCCAGCACCTCACGCGTTGCCCGTACCGGTACCGCCAGCACCACCAGATCACTGCCTTTAACAGCCTGCTCCAGGCTGGGCGCAGCTTCATCAATAACCCCGAGGCTAACACCCAGGGCTAGTTCGTCCGCTCTTTGATCAAAACCGGTGACCGTGCCCGCCAGCTGGTGCTTGCGAATGGCACTGGCCAACGAACCACCGATCAATCCAAGACCAATGATGGCCACGCGCCTGAACGGCGGCAGGCGATCTGCCACGTCAACCCCCCTGCCCGGCAGCTACCAGTGACTGGGCAAGAGCATCGAGAAAGCGCTCGTTCTCTTCTGGCAGACCAACCGACACCCGCAGATGGCGCGGCATACCGTAACCGGCAACAGGACGGACAATTACACCATGAGCCAGCAATGACTGATAGATACCGGCAGCCCGCTCGCCCACTTCAACCGCGATAAAGTTGCCGGCAGACGGAATATAGGGCAAACCCATACGGTCAAAACCGTCGGCGAGCTGGCGCAAACCGGCTGTATTAACCTCACGGGAACGGTTCAGATAGGCTTCATCATTCAGAACCGCCGTTGCCGCGGCCAGCGCAACCGAATCTACGTTAAATGGCTGTCGCACCCGGTTCAGCACATCGGCTATTTCCGGAGAGCTGAGACTGTAGCCTACCCGCAACGCGGCCAGGCCCCAGGCCTTGGAGAACGTACGGCATACAATCAGGTTCGGGTAACGGCCCAGTAGCTTGATGCCGTCCGGGTACTCTTCGCCAGTCAGATATTCGCAGTAGGCTTCATCCAGAACCACCAGCACCTGCTCCGGAACGCGATCCAGAAACGCCTCAATGGCGTCTGCCCTGTGCACCGTGCCGGTCGGGTTGTTCGGGTTCGCCACGAACACCAGCTTGGTGCGCTCGGTAATTGCTGCCGACATGGCATCCAGATCATGGCCCCACTCTTTCGCCGGCACCGCAATGCCTCGGGCACCGATGGCCTGGGTAACGATGGGATAAACCGCAAAAGCGTACTGGGAAAACACCACCTCGCTGTCGCTGTCGGCAAAGCAGCGTGCGATCACTTCCAGCACATCGTTGGAGCCGTTGCCCAGGGTGATCTGGTTCATGGCGACACCAAACCGATTGGCCAGAGCTTGCTTCAGATCAAATCCGTTACCGTCCGGGTACAGGCACAGCTCATCCAGCGCCTTACGAGCCGCCGCCAGAGCCAATTTACTAGGCCCCAGAGGGTTTTCATTGCTGGCCAGTTTGATAATCTCCGCGGGATTCAACCCCAGCTCCCGGGCAAGCTCCTCAATGGGCTTGCCCGGCTGGTAAGGAGACAGAGCCTGAACACCTTTTACCGCAAGACTCTGGTAGTTCACTGCCATTCAACGCTCCTCTGGATCAGATCTGTCTGGGCTCAGAGCACACCGATGGGGTAAGACCCCAAGCGCTTCAGCTCCACGGCTTCTTCATCTACTTCGGACAACACAGTGCGCGCCAGTTCATCGTCCATGTGCCCCTCAAAATCGATATAGAACACATAGGCCCAGGTACCACTCGGTGACGGCCGGGTTTCAATCCGGGTCAGACTGATACCGTGCCGGTGGAACGGCTCAAGCAACTGGTACAGGGCGCCGGGCTTATTGCGCATGGACACCAGAACCGACGACTTGTCCTGGCCGCTGGACGGCACTTCTTCCCGCCCGATAATCAGAAAACGGGTGGTGTTATCCGGCCGGTCTTCAATGCTGCTGGAAAGCATTTCCAGACCATACAACTCCGCGGCCATATCGCCGGCAATCGCCGCCGTGCCCGGCTCTTCCCCAGCCCGGCGCGCCGCTTCAGCATTACTTGAAACCGTTACTCGCTCTACGCCGTAGCGGTGCGTGTCCAGCCACTGTCGGCACTGGGCAAAAGACTGCTGATGGGAATAGATACGGGTTATTTCCTGATCTTTGTGCTTGGGCGAGACCAGCAGATGGTGATGTATACGCAACTGCACCTCGCCGCAGATCTTCAGCGGCGAGGACATAAACATGTCCAGCGTGTGGTTGACCATGCCTTCGGTAGAATTTTCCACCGGTACCACGCCATATTGAGCCGAGCCGGATTCCACTTCACGGAACACCGCGTCGATGGCCGGCAATGGCACACTGATCACGGAGTGACCAAAATGCTTGAGTGCAGCCGCCTGAGTAAAGGTGCCAACGGGCCCCAGAAAGGCGATGTGCATGGGTTTTTCAAGCGCCAGGCAGGCCGACATGATCTCCCGGAATAGCCGAGCCATCTCTTCGGACGGAAGCGGTCCCGGGTTGTGTTCCTTGATGCGCCGCAGTACCTGGGCTTCCCGCTCCGGTCGGTAGAAGAAAACATCCTGACCGGGATTGGCGGCCATTTTCACATGGGCCACCTCCTGGGCACACTTGGCCCGGGCACTGATCAGCGTCATGATCTGCTGATCAAGGCTGTCAATTTCGTCCCGAAGTTCGCCCAGGCGGGTCTTCTCGTCTGTCATGATCAGCCCCGTTCCTTCGCAAATTCGGCCATATACTGAATCAGCGCATCCACACCCGACTCTGGCATGGCGTTATAGATGCTGGCGCGCATACCACCGACAGAGCGATGACCCTGAAGATTGAGCAAGCCACGGGCGTCGGCGCCCTTGAGAAATTCATCGTTCAGCGCGCCATCTGCCAGCGTGAACGGCACGTTCATCCAAGAGCGGAAACGGGGATCAATCGGGTTGGCGTAGAAGTCATTGTTATCAATGAAGTCATACAATTTTTTGGCTTTACGGGCATTGATCTGCCCCATCGCCTTAACGCCACCCTGCGCTTTCAACCATTGGAACACCAGGCCCGCGAGGTACCAGGAGTAGGTCGACGGCGTGTTGTACATAGACCCGTTTTCAGCCATGACCTGATAGTTCATCATCGTTGGGGTTTCCTTCCGGGCCCTGCCCAGCAAATCCTTACGAATGATGACAACCACCAGCCCGGAGGGCCCGATGTTCTTTTGGGCGCCGGCGTAGATCAAACCGAACTTTGAAACATCCACCGGCCGCGACAGCATGGTAGAAGACATGTCCGCCACCAGCGGCACGCTTCCGGTGTCTGGAATAAAATCATATTCCAGGCCACCAATGGTCTCGTTCGGGGTGTAGTGCAGATAAGCCGCCTCGGCGCTGGTTGTCCAGACAGACTGTTCCGGGATGGTGGTAAAGCCACTGTCCTCCGAACTGGCCACCACATTGACATTGCCATAGCGTTTGGCCTCGGCAATCGCCTTCTTTGACCAGATACCGGTGTTCACGTAGTCGGCAGAGGACTTGTCACCCAGCAGGTTCAGCGGGATGGTGGCAAACTGGCTGGATGCCCCACCCTGCATGAACAACACGGCATAGTCGTCGGAAACGCCCGCCAGTTCCCGCAGGTCTTTCTCTGCGGTCTCGGCAATGGTCACGAATGCGTCACCGCGGTGACTCATTTCCATCACCGACATACCGGTACCACGCCAATCCAGCATTTCATCCCGCGCCTGTTTCAGCACGGCCTCCGGCAAGGTAGCCGGACCGGCACAGAAATTAAACGCTCTGCTCATTCTTCGGTGTCCTCGCCTTCTACGTCCTCGACTTCTGCGCCTACGTCTACGCCGTCATCATCAGATTCCGCAATACGCTCAACGCCTACCAGTCGCTCATCTTCCTGGGCCAGGCGAATCAGGCGTACACCCTGAGTGTTCCGGCTAAGCACAGACACTTCATCCGTCCGGGTCCTAACCAGGGTGCCCTTGTCGGATATCAGCATCATCTCGTCGCCTTCAAACAGCTGCAGAGCGGTGACCAGATTGCCGTTACGGTCCGAGCACTGCATGGCAATAACGCCCTGGCTGCCGCGACTGTAAGCCGGGAATTCTTCGATAGAAGTCCGCTTGCCGTAACCGTGTTCACTGGCGGTCAACAGAACGCCGCCTTCCTGCGGAATGATCAGCGACACCACATGGTGATCGCCTTGCATCTTGATGCCACGAACACCACGGGCGGTCCGGCTCATCGGACGCACCTGATCTTCCCGGAAACGCACCGCCTTGCCTGCGGTGGAGAACAGCATGATTTCAGCGTTGCCATCAGTAATGGCTGCACCGATCAGGGTATCGCCTTCGTCCAGGTTCAGGGCGATCAAGCCGCTGCTGCGCGGACGCGAGAAATTCGGCAGCGGCGTCTTCTTGACGACACCAGCCGAAGTCGCCATCAGCACAAACTGATCTTCCGGGTAATCCCGTACCGGCAGGAAGGTAGTGATGCGTTCGTCTTCGTCCAACGGCAGAATGTTGACCATCGGGCGACCACGGGAACCACGGCTGCCACGGGGAATCTCGAACACTCTCAGCCAGTACACCTTGCCTCGGTTTGAGAAGCACAGAATGGTGTCGTGGGAGTTGGCCACCAGCAGTTTTTCAATGAAGTCTTCGTCCTTCATTGACGTAGCCGCCTTACCGCGACCACCACGGCGTTGGGCCTGATAGTCTTCAACGGCCTGGGTCTTGGCGTAACCGCTGTGAGAAATGGTGACCACCAGATCTTCTTCATCAATCAGATCCGCGATGGTCAGATCACGCTGGGAGCTGGTGATTTCGGTACGGCGCACGTCGCCGAACTCGGTAACCACGGCTTCCAGTTCTTCGCGGATCACCTGCATGAGGCGATCCGGATCGCCGAGGATTTCCAGCAGGCCGGCGATCTTCTCCAGAATGTCCCTGTACTCGCTCTGAAGCTTTTCAGTTTCCAGACCGGTCAGACGATGCAGGCGCATATCCAGGATCGCCTGAGTCTGCTCGGGAGACATGTAGTAAAGGCCATCACGCAGCCCGAACACTTCCGGCAGATCGTCCGGACGGCAGGCGTCTTCACCGGCACGCTCCAGCATCGCCAGAACATTACCCGGGGCCCAGCCCCTGGCCATCAACTTTTCTTTCGCTTCAGCCGAAGTCGGAGACGCCTTGATCAGCGCAATCATCTCGTCGATGTTGGCCAGGGCAACGGTCAGACCTTCAAGGATATGGCCGCGTTCACGTGCCTTGCGGAGCTCGTAGAGGGTCCGGCGGGTCACCACTTCGCGGCGGTGGCGCACGAACGCATCAAGCATTTCTTTCAGGTTGAGAATCTTCGGCTCGCCGTTGATCAGCGCCACCATATTGATGCCAAACACGTTCTGCAGCTGGGTCTGGGAAAACAGGTTGTTAACCACAACCTCCGGGTTTTCACCACGGCGCAGCTCGATCACCACGCGGATACCTTCCTTGTTGGATTCATCCCGCAGCTCGGTGATGCCTTCCAGGCGCTTTTCCTTGACCAGCTCGGCGATCTTCTCGATCAGGCGCGCTTTGTTCAGCTGGTACGGCAGCTCGGTGATGATGACGGCATCACGGTTGGTTTTATCGTCGTGCTCAATCTCATGGCGGGCCCGGATATAGATGCGGCCGCGGCCGGTCCGGTAGGCTTCTACAATGCCCGCGCGACCGTTGATGATGCCCTCAGTCGGGAAATCCGGGCCGGGAATGTACTCCATCAGCTCATCGATGGTCAGATCCGGGTTATCAATCAGCGCCAGACAGCCACTGACCACTTCCGTCAGGTTATGGGGCGGAATGTTGGTGGCCATGCCCACGGCAATACCGGAGGAACCGTTCACCAGCAGGTTGGGTATACGGGTCGGCATGACTTCCGGAATTCGCTCGGTACCGTCGTAGTTGTCAACGAAATCGACGGTTTCCTTGTCCAGATCCGCCAGCAGCGAATGGGCAATCTTCTCCATGCGGATTTCGGTGTAACGCATGGCGGCCGCGTTGTCGCCGTCAATGGAACCGAAGTTACCCTGACCATCGACCAGCGGGTAACGCAGGGAAAACGGCTGAGCCATTCGAACGATGGTGTCGTAAACAGCAGAGTCACCGTGGGGGTGGTATTTACCGATAACGTCACCCACCACACGGGCAGATTTCTTGTACGCCTTGTTCCAGTCGTTGCCCAACTCGGACATGGCGAACAATACCCGACGGTGCACCGGCTTGAGGCCGTCGCGTACATCCGGCAAGGCCCGGCCGACGATGACGCTCATGGCGTAATCGAGGTAGGACTGTTTCAACTCGTCTTCAATATTGACCGGCAGGATCTCTTTGGCTAACTCACCCATCGAGAAAGGTTCCTTTGCGTTATCTGGAAGTCGTCCCGAGGCCTTTTTCGGGCCCCGTCTTTATTCATTAACAAGCCGCCAAGCATACCACAGTCCAAACCGGCCCGGGGCAGCTGTCGCGACACGTTAATCAAACACTACGGTCTTGTTTTCGTAAGTAATCACGCGATCTTCAACGTGAGACCGAAGCCCCCGCGCCAACACGTTCTTTTCCACGTCTTTGCCCAGGCGAACCATGTCTTCAATGGAGTCGCTGTGGCTGATGCGAATCACATCCTGCTCGATGATCGGGCCTTCGTCGAGGTCCTGAGTCACGTAGTGGCAGGTGGCGCCGATCAGCTTGACACCGCGGCTGTAGGCCTGGTGATACGGCCGGGCACCAGCGAACGATGGCAAGAAACTGTGGTGAATATTGATCACCTTGCCTGCGTATTTTTCGCACAATTCAGCCGGCAAAATCTGCATGTAGCGCGCCAGCACCACAATGTCCACGTCATACTGCGTCAGCAAATCTTCGATCTGGCCAAAGGCTTCGGTCTTGTTTTCCTTGCTCACCGGGATATGGTGGTAGGGAATGTCGTGCCACTCCACCATCCGGCGCAGATCGTCGTGGTTGGAGATTACCGCCACCATTTCGGCGTTCAGCTCTTTACTGTGCCACCGGTGCAGCAGGTCAGCCAGACAGTGGGATTCCTTGCTGCACAACAGCACCACCCGCTTCGGGCGGGCGGAGTCGGCAATGTGCCAGCTCATGTTGAATTCGCGGGCAATCGGCTCAAAAGCGGCCCGGAACTGGTCCAGCCCGAACGGAATCGACTCGGCCTTGATCTCATGCCGCATGAAAAACCAGCCAGACTGGGTGTCTGAATGGTGGCTCGCCTCAGTAATCCAGCCATTATAGGTGGACAGAAAATTACTCACCTTGGCAACAATCCCTACCCGATCCGGGCAGGAAATAACAAGACGATAGGTATGCTCCATTAAGCCATTCCTTTACTAGAATCCGGGAAAGCGGGTGCTACGGGAAACCACAAATGCCAGCCTGCGGTGGAATGTCGGTAAGCACCGGTAAAAATGACCGGCTATGATAGCCTATCTGGCAACCAGACACGAGGAATCCGATGTTAGACAGAGTCATCTACAGCCCCCGGACAAAAATCCCGCCAAGGCGCCCGTGGGGCCTGATAGCCGCCCTACTGGCATCATTCCTGACGGTTACCGCTCATGCCAGCAACCCGGCCATTCTTGAGGGCGAGCGTTTCCACCCCGTGCAGGGCAGCCAGGGCATGGTCGCCACCAGTCACACCCTGGCCAGCGAGGTCGCCCTGCAGGTTCTGAAAAATGGCGGCAACGCCATCGATGCTGCGGTCACGGCGGGCTTTGCGCTGGCGGTCACCCAACCCCGGTCCGGTAATATTGGAGGCGGTGGCTTTCTGCTGTACTCCCCTGGCGACGGCAACACCCCGGAAGCCATTGATTACCGGGAAACGGCACCGGCTGCCGCCACGGAAACCCTGTTTCAGGATAACGCCGGCAATGTTGTTAACGAGCGCAGCCGGTTCAGCCATCAGGCCGCCGGTGTCCCGGGCACCGTGGCCGGACTGGCTCTGGCACTGGAGCTCCACGGCACCCTCACCCTGAAAGACGCTCTGGCGCCGGCCATTCGCCTGGCGCAAGACGGTTTCGCCATACCACAGCGCTTCACCGAGGGGCTGGAGCAGGCCAGGGAGCGATTGCAACGCTGGCCAGCCACCAAAGCCACCTTCTATAAAGAGGACGGTTCCGCGCCGCAGCCCGGTGAAGTGTTCAAACAGCCGGAGCTGGCCGCCACCCTGCAGCGTATTGCCGACAGGGGCATTGAAGGCTTTTACGAAGGCGAAACCGCCCGCCTGATCGTCGATGAGATGCAGCGCCATGACGGCCTGATCACTCTGGCTGACCTGAAGAACTACCAACCAGCAATCCGCCAGCCGATACACGGCACTTACCGCGGTTTCGATATTTTTTCCATGTCACCGCCCTCTTCCGGCGGCACCCACATTGTTCAGATACTGAACATTCTCGAAGGTTTCCCTATCGGGGAGATGGGCCACAATTCTGCAGCGACCATTCACTCCATGGCCGAAGCCATGAAACTGGCCTACGCCGACCGGTCCGAATATCTGGGCGACACCGATTTCGTGGAGGTACCCCTGACTGGCCTGACCAGCAAGGACTACGCCGCCGAACTGCGCAAAACCATCACCCCGGATAAGACGCGCCCTGCAGAAGAGATCAAACCCGGCCAACCCGCCGCCTGGGAAAGTCCGGAAACCACCCATTTCTCGGTAGTCGATCGTTGGGGCAATGCAGTATCCAACACCTACACCATCAACTTCAGTTACGGCTCCGGCATCACCGTCGCCGGCGCCGGCTTTCTACTCAATAACGAAATGGACGATTTCAGCGCCAAACCCGGCGAGCCCAATGCCTATGGCCTGATAGGTGGCGAGGCCAACAAGATCGAGCCCGGTAAGCGCATGCTCAGCTCCATGTCGCCCACCATTGTACGCAAGGATGGCCGTAATTATCTGGTCACCGGCAGCCCCGGCGGCTCGCGCATCATTACCACCACCCTGCAAGTGGTGATGAATGTGATCGACCACAATATGAACATCCAGACCGCTGTGAGCGCGCCCAGAATCCATCACCAATGGTGGCCGGATGAGATCCGTATTGAACAGGGCATCAGCCCGGACACCATCGGCTTGCTGCAGTCCAAAGGCCACAAAGTGACCCCCAGCAATGCCATGGGCGCCATTCAGAGTATTATGATTGAAGGAGACGGAACGCTCTACGGGGGCGCAGACCCGCGGCGCAGCACTTCATCGGCTATGGGCTACTAACGTAACAGGACAGACGTCATGGAACCTGAGAAACAAGACAAAGACCAAAGCCCGCAACCGGCCATACCAAACCAGTATTCCTTTTTGTGGCTCAGCGCAGCCATTTTCCTGATGTTTCTCTGGCTACAGGACAGCGAGCGCCCTCAGCAACAGGAGCTGGCCTATTCAGAATTTAAGGAAGCGGTGCTCAGTGGCCAGATTTCAGAGGTAACGCTGCGTAACGAAGAGATCCGGGGACAGTTCACTGAATCCGGTTCGGCCCGGTTCAGCTCAAACACCGGGCGCACCACCAGCGCTTTTCTGGCGTTGCGGCCACCGGTAGACGACCCGGAACTGCTCTCGTTACTGGAACAGCAGAACGTCGTTATTCGAGGTGCTCCCTCGGGGCGGCCCTGGTGGCAGGATCTGATTCTCGGCTTCGTGCCCTGGATTTTGTTACTGGCACTGATGTTCTGGTTCTGGGGCGCCGCCCAGAAGCGCATGACCCAGGGTGGTGGGGCCTTTGACTACGCAAAATCCCGGGCCCGCCGCGCTCGCAAGGAAACCTCCACGACAACCCTGAACGACGTCGCTGGCATCGAATCCGCCAAACGCGATATAGCCGAGATTATCGACTTTCTGAAATCCCCGGAAAAGTATCGCCGACTGGGCGCCGTCATGCCCAAGGGTGTACTGCTGGTTGGCCCGCCCGGCACCGGTAAAACCTTGCTGGCCAGAGCCATTGCCGGCGAGGCGGAAGTGCCGTTTTTCAGCATCAGCGCCTCGGAATTCATCGAGATGTTTGTGGGCGTTGGCGCGGCACGGGTTCGGGACATGTTCCAGAATGCCCGCAAGGAAGCTCCGGCACTGATTTTTATCGATGAACTCGATGCCATCGGCCGCTCCCGGGGCGCCGGTCTCGGTGGCGGCCACGATGAACGTGAACAGACCCTGAACCAGATTCTTACTGAGATGGACGGCTTTGAATCTTACGAGAATATTCTGGTACTGGCCGCCACCAATCGCCCGGACGTGCTGGACAGTGCCCTGCTCCGCCCCGGCCGGTTTGATCGCAAGATCACTCTGGACCGACCACACAAAGATGCCCGTGAAGCCATCCTGAAGGTTCACGTACGCAAGGTACCCTTGGCTGGCGATGTCGATCTCATGCAACTGGCCGCGCGCACCACCGGCTTCTCCGGTGCCGACCTGAAAAACCTGGTGAACGAAGCCGCCCTGACTGCTGCCCGGGAGAACCTGGAAGTGGTCAACGCGCATTGCTTTGAACTGGCACGAGACCGGCTGATTCTGGGCGAAGTACGGGACTCCCAGCTCACCCCGGAAGAACGGGAAGTGGTGGCTTATCACGAATGTGGTCATGCCCTGATGGCCTATTACATGCCCAAAGCCGACCCCCTGACCAAGATCACCATCATTCCCCACGGCATGGCCATGGGCGTAACGGAGCAGACGCCACGAGAGGACAAATTCAACTACACCGAAAGCTATTTGCGGGATCGCATCAAAGTGATGTTGGGCGGTCGCTCAGCCGAGAAAATCATCTACGGCGAAGTCAGCACCGGGGCCCAGAACGATCTGAAAGAAGCCACCAAACTGCTGCGCCGGATGATCGGCCAATGGGGCATGAGCGAGAAAGTTGGCCCGCTCGGGCTCGGCATCGGTGAGGAACACGTCTTTCTGGGCCGGGAAATGGGGGCGCCCAGGGAGTACAGCGAAAAACTGGCGGAGATGATTGATTCGGAAATTCAGTCCCAGCTGTTGGACCTGGAATCCTTTACCGTCAGTTTTCTGAAAGAACACAGGAAAGAACTGGAGGCGCTGGCCAAAGCCGTGATGAAACACGAAACCCTGGGTACGGACGAGATTATCGACGTGCTCAACAAGGCCAACAACCGGAAGATCGCCTGAACACCCAGGGAGTGTCAGGAGGTTACGGTAACGGGAAGATTTGTCTCTATCAGCAGGACGTCCGCGCCCTGCTCAGCCAACAAACTGGATTGCCGGCTCACCACCAACTGGGTAGCGCCCTCTTCCCGTATGACTCTTACCACCGACTCCGCACTGCCCATCGGCAACCATCTTACTTTTGCCGCCCCAACACCTTCACCCTGGAGGTAAGCCAATAAACCTCCAGTGACGGCTTGATCCCCGCTGGCATCCGCTCGGATCAGCACCGTCAACGGTTGGTGGTTGTTACGGGCCAATGCCGCGCCCACTTGGACAGCCCGGTGATTGGCGCCCTGATCGTGGTTCAACAATATTACCACACGATTCTGCCTGCGCGGGTGGGGCTCCGACCATAACAGCACATCCCCCGGCGCCTGACGCACCAGAACCCGGGCAGTGGAGCCGAGCCTGGCACCGGGAATACCGGACCAACCCACCCGGCCCATGACCACCAGATCCTCTGGGCCCACCAGGTTCAGTACTTCTTCCACCACCCGGCCACGACAAAGTTTCAGCGCCTGAACAAGACCGTGGCTCGTCATAACCTGTTCCAGAGAACACCGGGCCTGCTCGGCCAACATCCGCGTCCTTGACTCCAGAACATCGATTTGCAGCGGCCGGACCAGTCCGGAGCTGCCACCGACCTCGCGGGCAAAGCCATAGCCGGCGCTGCGCAACAGATTGACTTCCTCCACAAAGATACCAAGCACTTCGGCATTGCGGGTAACGGCAATTTCCGCAGCGGCTTGCAGGGCTGCCAGGCTTGGGCCTGATCCATCCAACAAAATCAGCACGCGGCCAGAACCCTTCACGGGCTGCTGGCCGTCAGCCGTTAACGTTGCTGTCGCCATTTTTGTCTCCGTTGCCGTTGCCCTGGTCGGCATCCCTCTTTTTGCCGATCTCTGTAAACTCCGCCAGCCGCTCCGCCACCCGCCGGTTGAAGCTGTTCTCCGGGAAGTTGCCATCCGCACCTCGCTCACCAGCCACCATACCGGTCATCAGTTCAATGGCCTGGTCAATCCGGGTGATCGGATAGATGGCGAAACGCCCCTGCCGCACCGCGCCTCGAACTTCTTCATTGAGCATCAGGTGTTCAACGTTGCTGGCTGGTAGCAAGGCGCCCTGGCCGTTGACGCCTCCGGCCTGTTTGCAGACATTGAAGAAGCCTTCAATTTTTTCATTAACACCACCGACTGCCTGGACTTCGCCGAGCTGGTTCATCGACCCGGTCACCGCCAGCGATTGCTTCAACGGAACGCCGGTGATGGCGGATAACAAAACGCAGGTTTCTGCGACGGAGGCAGAATCCCCCTCCACGCCGCCATAGGACTGCTCGAACGCCAGGCTGGCAGACAGCGATAGCTCGCCCATGGGCGCGTAACGGCTGGCCAGAAACCGGGACAGAATCATCACTGCCTTGCCGTGAATCGGCCCGCCCAGTTTTGCCTCGCGCTCAATATCCACCACCTGGCCCTTGCCGGGCCGCGCAGTCGCCGTGATGCGGGTAGGTTGGCCGAATCGGGTGGCACCAATCTGCAGAACCGACAGGCCGTTCACCTGGCCTGCCTGCTCCCCGTCGGTGGCAATCATCATTACGCCCCGGCGAATCTGATCCAGGCTGCGCTCACGGATTCGACTGGCGCGATACTCCCTTTCATCAATGGCTTGCTGGATGTGACAGGTCTCGATGCGCTCACTGCCCGACGCAGTGGCCCAATGGTCTGCCTCGGCGAGCAGATCTTTGAGCACTCGGTCGTGGGCGGTCAGTTTTTTCTGATCACTGGCCAGCCGGCTGGCATGCTCGATCAGCCTGGCAACAGCAGCGCGATCCAGAGCTTTGACAGCGGATGACCGGGCCATGGTGGCAATCATCCGGGCATACAATTGATAGCTTTTGTCGTCCCGGTCCAGATCATCCTCGAAATCCGCCTCAACCTTGAACAGATCGAGGAAGTCCGGATCGTAATGGGATAGCAGGTAATACAGCATCCGGTCGCCGAGCAGGACCACTTTCACATTCAGGGGAATGGGCTCCGGCTGCTGACTGACAGTGGTGGCCAGGCCATACAGCCTCTCCAGGGATTCAATCCGGATTTTGCCGGAGAACAGAATACGTTTCAGGCTCTCCCAGGCCATCGGCTGGGTCAGAATACGGCGGGCGTCCAGAATCAGGTAGCCGCCGTTGGCACGATGCAATGAACCAGCGCGGATCAGGGTGAAATCGGTGTACAAATTGCCCTGGTGCGCCCGGTGCTCGATTTGCCCGGTCAGGTGCTGGTGGTTAGGAAGGTCTTCATAAACCACCGGGGCGCCCCGAGTGTCGGCGTTATCCACCAACAAGTTAACCCGATACCGGTTCAGCAGCCCGGCCGGTGCGCCGTTCTCATTGTCCTGAAAGGCTTCGGCGTGCTCAACCACATCCTCGCGCACAGCATCGAGATAGGCGACCACGGCTGGCAAATGAGACCACTTTTCACGCAATTCACCGATGGGGCCGCCGAGCGTAAGCTGCACCATTTCTTCGTTGAGTTCATGGATTCGCTCGCGCACTTCTTTGCGAAGGCGCGGCACCTGCTGAATGGCCTGCTGGAGCTCTTTCTGGAGATCCTCCACCTTGGATTCGACCAGTTCTTTTTCTTTATCGGAGAACTTTTTGTACTCCTCCGGCTCAATCACCTCACCGTTGCGCATGGGTGCAAAGGTAAAACCGGCGGGAGTGGTCAGCATTGCTATGTTGTTGGCGCTGGCTTCCTCCTGGATCGCGGACAAACCTTTTTGCTGGCGCCGGGTGACCTCTTCCTGCAACTCCTGGATACGAGCCTGATATTCCTCGCTTTCAAAGGTGGCCGGAATGGCGGTTTTCAGCTCATTGGCCAAACCGCTCATGTCACTCTTCAGCGCCTGGCCCTCACCCGGTGGAAGCCTGATCGCCTCGGGCTTGTCCGACTGCTGAAAGTTAAACACGTGGCACCAGTCCGACGGCACCGGCTTTCCTGCGGCATGATTGGCCAGAAACTGCTTTACCAGCTTATGCTTGCCGGCGCCGGACGGCCCCAGCACAAACAGATTGAAACCACTGGCTTGTATGCTGGCGCCAAACTCCAGGGCCCTGAGCATGCGATCCTGTCCAAACGGAAGTTCCAGGTCTGCCAGGGCTGCCGTCGTCTCAAAATCCAGCTTGTCCATCGGGCAGCGGTGGTAGATCTGGCCCTCGGTTAACGCCGCAGGTACCGCCATTAGTGCTCCTTAGTTGCTGTCTTCCAGCTTGTCCTGGGTGCGTATATCAAAATCACTGGCATCATGGCGCTCATGCAACTGGGACGACAGATCACCCCAGGCTTTGTTCACCATCCGACCGCGCTTGACTGCAGGGCGCTGGGCAAGCTCATCCGTCCAACGCAGCACATTCGTGTAGCTGTGAGCTTCGAGGAATTCAGCAGCCTCGTACACCATGTTTTTGACCAGCGCCCCATACCAAGGCCAGATCGCCATGTCGGCAATAGTGTAGTCGTCACCGGCAATGTAGCGGTTATCGGCCAACTGACGATTCAGAACATCCAGCTGCCGCTTCACTTCCATGGCATAGCGATTGATCGGGTACTCATATTTTTCCGGCGCATAAGCAAAGAAGTGACCGAAGCCACCGCCCAGGAATGGCGCACTCCCCATCTGCCAGAACAGCCAGTTCAGGGTTTCCGCTCGCTTGGCGGGTTCGCTCGGCAGAAACTCGCCGAACTTCTCAGCCAGATACAGGAGAATCGAGCCCGACTCGAACACCCGGACCCCCGGGTCCACACTGCGGTCCAGCATGGCCGGGATTTTGGAGTTAGGGTTCACGTTAACAAAGCCGCTGCCGAACTGATCACCGTTCATGATGTCGATCAGCCAGGCGTCGTATTCCGCTTCCCGGATGCCCAGCTCTAACAATTCTTCAAACAGGATCGTGGCCTTCACCCCATTGGGCGTAGCCAGAGAATACAGCTGGAACGGATGCTCACCGACCGGGAGCTCCTTGTCGTGGGTGGGGCCGGCAACCGGGCGGTTGATACTGGCAAACTTGTTACCGCTTTCCGGGTTCCACGTCCACACTTTAGGTGGGGTATAGGTAGGGTCGCTCATCAACTGCTCCGTTAATCAAAAGAATCTGGACAAGACTCAGTTTATACACCAATAACGGCAGGTCTCAACGGCTGCAGTCGCAAGTGATGGTATTAAATCCCGGGTCATTATCGAGCAGGCAGATGTTGTTTCGATATGGGCTGGGTGCGTTGCCATTGCTCAAGGCGAGCAGCAACATTACTTTGGCCAGAAAATGGGGGCAGCAGAACCGCGGTGTGGCGAAACAAGCGAAGATCAACCATGTTGAACAATCGCTTGACCAGACGGAAGGGCTCCGGTTGCGAACCGGCAACCTTGGCCCCAGTATCCCGCGGTTCCTGTATATCGTCCGGCATTGCGGGTTCCGGAGTTATCTGCGCGCAGACTTACCGAACAACAACAGCCCGACACCCGCCACGGCAGCAGTCGCGCCAAGGATCAGAAACCAGGTGGTGGAGTCGGTAAAGCGACCCGTAACGGCTTCGGTCACCTGATCACCCAAGCTTTGGGATGCCTGATAAGCAAAGAAAAGCAGGATGGCGCCCACCACCAACAAGACGAGGGCCAAGGTTCGATTAGTCGTCATTGATCTCTCCTAACACGGTGCCATCCTTGTCACCGCTTTTGCCGGCTTTATCCTTGTTTTTCGTATTTTCCTCATCGGTCTTCTTGTCGGCATCCTCCTTGGATTTTCTGGTTTCTTCATTTGAATTACCTTTGGCAGGATTCTTGTTCATGAGCTTATCTCCAGATGAGTATTCCGTTCGGGTGCTGCCTGTTGCCCTGAACTCAGATAGACAACAGGCACGAAGCCAGAATAGGGAAAGACTGAGGCCGGGTCGGTGCGGTGTCTAACTTAGTGAACGTTCGGTATCGCACAGACAGCTCCGCTTGCCGGTATGAAGATCAGTACTGTTTGCGGGTTAGCAAGGAGCAATTGCCATCAAAGCATTCAGGTTTTCGGCACGGACACGGAATGAACTGCGCCATGACCGGGACACCGAGTTGTTGCGCGCAGAGCTGTTCAGCATTGAGCAACTTAAGCGCCACGCGCTCACCCTTGCGGACCGTCACCAAATCGACACGCGCCAAAAGCCGGACAAGCTATTGCCACGCCTGGCAGACAATGCCCGTGTGCTGCTGGCGGCCTATGACGTTGTCACGGCGGCCGCGACAACGGGACAGCGGATCGTACCGACCGAAGCCTGGCTGCTCGATAACTTTTACCTGATCGAGCAGCAGATCAGCCTGGCACGTCGACATCTTCCGCGCGGCTACAGCCGGCAGTTGCCGCGCCTGGCTGATGGCAGCTCGGCCGGTTTCCCTCGCATCTACGATCTCGCGCTGGCGTTAATCTCCCATATGGACGGCCGCGTCGACAGCGACAACGTGACCCAGTTCGTCGCCGCCTACCAGACGGTGGAACCTCTGAAACTGGGTGAATTGTGGGCTTTCCCCATCATGCTGCAGCTGGCGCTGTTGGAAAACTTGCGCCGCGTGGGTGTACGTATCGCCCAACGGCGCGAAGAACGCGATGCAGCCATACGGTGGGCAGACCGCATGCTTGCCACCGCCGAAAGCGATCCAAAACAGTTGATTCAGTTGCTGGCCGAGTTTGCCCACGCCGATGTGCCACTGACCGCACCGTTTGTAGAGGAGTTCTATGACCGGCTTCAGGCGCAAGGGCCGTCTATGGCCTTCGTACAAACCTGGGTTGAGCAAAAACTGCTCGAACAGGGTGTAACGGCAACCAAGTTGTCGGAAGCCGCCGGTCGCACCGATGCCGCCAACCAGATTTCCATCGCTAACAGCATCGGCAGCCTGCGTTTTATCGGCGCCATGGACTGGAAGCACTACGTCGAATCGCTCAGTGTTGTCGAGAAGATCTTGTGCGAGGATCCGTCAGACACCTATGCCGGTCAGGATTTCGCCACCCGTGATCACTACCGGCATGGTATTGAGGACGTGGCGCGCGGCAGTGCCTGTGGCGAGATTGCAGTAGCACGCGAAGCCATTGTTCTCGCTCAGGCGGCAGCCGTAAAACGGGGCCGGCACGACCGCAGCGCACATGTCGGCTACTACCTGATTGATCGAGGCAGGCCGTGTCTGGAACAAGCAGTCGGCTGTCGCCCGTCATTGAAAGTCCGTGTAAAGCGGGTAAGCCGCCCTGCCCGCCTGCACCTGTATCTCGGGCCAATTCTGTTACTAACGCTGCTCACAACAGCAGGCATGCTTTATCTGCTTGATGGATTCGCTGCGTATAACTGGCGCTCCTGGTTTTTTGGGCTCGCCGGCATGGTCGGGCTCTCGGCGCTGGCTGTTGCGCTGGTCAACCTGACAGTCACCCTGTTGCTGCCTCCACGTGCGTTGCCACGACTGGATTTTTCACACGGCATCCCCGACGAACACCGGAGCATGGTGATTATACCCACCCTGCTGGGCAGTCGGCAGGAAATCGATCAACTGCTCGAAGCCCTGGAGATACGTTATCTCGGCAATCGCGACCCCAATCTCTACCTTGCCCTGCTGACAGACTTTCACGACGCACCCGAACAAACGCTGCCCGATGACGCCGCCTTACTCGCCTACACGCGGTCTGAGATTGAAGCGCTCAACAAAACCTATCAGGACGATCGCGCCTGCATCTTTTACCTTTTTCACCGACCGCGGCTATGGAATCACGTTGAACGGGTATGGATGGGCTATGAGCGCAAGCGCGGCAAACTTGAGCAGTTCAACGCCTTGCTCAGGGGCGAAGCACAATCGGCTTTTTCAAGCATCGTCGGCGACCAATCCATCCTGGGTTCGATCCGGTACGTCATTACTCTGGATACCGATACCCAACTGCCACGCGATGCGGCACGTGCCTTGGTCGGCAACCTTGCACATCCACTCAACCGGCCGGTCTACGACGCCGTCAAAGGCCGCATCGTCGACGGCTACGCCATACTCCAACCACGCGCCTCAATCAGTCTGACCAGTGCCGGCCAGTCGCGCTTTGCCAAGCTGTTCGCGGGTGACGCAGGTCTTGACCCCTACACGCGAGAAGTGTCGGATGTCTATCAGGATGTGTTCGGGGAAGGCTCGTTCATTGGCAAGGGCATCTACGACGTCGATGCGTTTCGTCAGGCCGTGGACGGACGCTTTCCGGAGAACCTCATCCTAAGCCACGACCTGTTGGAAAGTGGCTACGCGCGCTCAGCCCTGGTGACCGACGTCGACCTCATCGAGGAACAGCCGGCCAGCATCGCCATTGAATCCAGCCGTCGCCATCGCTGGATACGCGGCGACTGGCAGCTTGCTGGCTGGTTAATGCCGCGTGTGCCGGGGCCACCCGGCGTGGACGGAGCCCAATCCAGGCGGCAGAGAAATCCGCTGTCAGCGCTGTCGCTGTGGAAGATTTTCGACAATCTTCGGCGCAGTCTGGTGGCGCCGGCACTGCTTGCCCTACTGATTGGGGGATGGTTTGCCAGCCCAGAGCCCATATGGGCGTGGACCCTGCTGGTGGTATCGGTGCTATTCTTGCCTACGCTGCTGTCTACCTTGATCGAGCTGATTCGCAAACCTGAACAATGCGACTGGCTGGTGCACCTGAACCGAACCGGGACATCCGCGGGCCGTCCAATCACACTCGCACTCCTGGCCCTGGCTTTTTTGCCCTACGACACGCGCATCAGCCTGGGGGCAATTCTGCGCTCGGGCGCGCGCTTGCCATTCACCCAGCGCGGCCTGTTGCTATGGCAACTGCCCGGCTACGCGCGCCGCAACGCAAGCCGATCGCTAGCTGACTATTTCCGGGAAATGTGGATCGCGCCGGCTCTCGCCTTAGCGCTGAGCGCGGCTTTTGTTGCAGCAGGCAGCCAATCCGCGGTGTGGCTCATCGCGGCCCCTTTCCTGGTGTTGTGGTTGGTGGCACCTGCCATCGGCTGGTGGATCAGCCGTCCGCTGGTTGACCCCAGCCCGGGGTTGAGCGTCGACCAACAGGCTTTCCTGCGGATTTCGGCCCGCCGCACCTGGCGCTATTTTGCAGACTTCGTCGGCTCGGATGACAACTGGCTGCCGCCCGACAATTTCCAGACCTATCCTGCACCAACCATCGCCTCGCGAACCTCGCCCACCAACATCGGCATGTCGCTGCTGGCCGATCTCGCTGCGGTTGATTTTGGCTATCTCACGGTGGGGGAATGCCTGCAACGCATCAATAACACGCTCACCACAATGGAAAAGCTGGAACGATACCGCGGTCATCTTTTTAACTGGTACGATACCCGAACGCTGCAACCTTTGCCCCCGCAATACGTCTCGTCGGTGGACAGCGGGAACCTGGCCGGTAGCCTGCTCACTCTGCAGGCCGGATTGGCCGAGCTAAAAAGCCAGCCGGTGCTTTCGGCCAACGCACTGCAAGGCCTGCAAGATACCCTGCAGGTGTTGGCTGAACAGCTTCCCGGTTTCCCAGTCCCCGAGCGGACGGAAAACATCCGCGTGCTGCAAGACACCCTGCGCGCGCTCACGCTGGAAGGTCCACCCCAGACGCTGGCGGCTGCTTATCAGGCATTGGACAAGATCGCTCACACCGGCGGCGCACTGCTGGCTTCGCTGCCAGTGAATGGCGACGCCGATGAGGAACGAGTGTATTGGGCTAAGGCGTTCGATCACCAAATGCACGCCCTTCGCGACGAACTCAGATTTCTAGTGCCCGAGTCCTGGCAAGGCAGTGGGCTGCCGACCCGGGTGGAGCTGGCTGGCATGCAGAGCGCAGGCGCTCAATCACAACTCGACCTCATCGACGAGCTAATGGATCGTTGCCGCCATATGGCGGAAATGGATTTCGAATTTCTCTACGATGTCAGCAGCGGTCTGCTGAACATCGGCTACGACGTCAGTGAACGACGCCGCGATCCTGCTTGCTACGATCTGCTGGCATCGGAGGCTCGGCTCGCCAGCTTTCTGCTGATCGCACAGGGGCAGGTACCGCAAAAGCACTGGTTCGCGCTCGGCCGTCTGCTGACCAGTCATGGCGGCGCCGTCAGCCTGATATCGTGGAGCGGCTCGATGTTCGAATATCTGATGCCGCAGCTGATCATGCCAAGCTACGCCAACACCCTGCTGGAGCAAACCTGCAAGGCTGCCGTGTCGCGCCAAATCGAATACGGCCGACAACGAGCGGTACCCTGGGGAATTTCCGAATCCTGCTACAACGCCACGGACTTCGACCAGGTTTACCAGTACCGTGCATTCGGAGTGCCTGGCCTCGGCTTCAAGCGCGGTCTGGGCGACGACCTCGTGATCGCACCCTACGCCAGTGCACTGGCGCTGATGGTGATGCCGCGGGAGGCCTGCCGCAATCTGCAGGCGTTGGCCGAGCAGGGCTTTCTGGGTGCCTATGGCTTTTACGAAGCCATCGATTACACGCCCACTCGCGTACCTCGGGGCAAACTGAACGCCATCGTTGAAACTTTCATGGCGCACCATCAGGGCATGAGCCTGCTGGCGTTTGCACATGTCTTGCTCGACCAGCCGATGCAGCGGCGCTTCATGTCTGATCCGCTGGTGCGCGCGACCGAGTTACTGCTGCAGGAGCGGGTGCCGAAGAGGGGTGATACCCTGCAGCCACACGCAGCCGAAGTCAGCGCCGCTGCGCGCCCACCCAGTGCAGACGTCGGCGCGATCATGCGCGTATTTACCGATCCTGATACGCGAGTCCCCGAAGTTCACCTGCTGTCAAATGGCCATTATCACGTTATGGCGACCCATGCCGGTGGCGGGACCAGCCGATGGCGAGACCTTGCCATTACCCGGTGGCGCGAAGACGCCACGTCGGATGACTGGGGCACATTCATTTATTTGCGCGACCGCGACAACGGAGATTACTGGTCGACGGCGCACCAGCCGACACTGCGCCCGGCCGATTACTACGAAGCCATTTTCGTGCAAGCTCGCGCGGAATACCGACGGCGCGACCACGCCATCGAAGCCCACACCGAGATCAGCGTGTCTCCGGAAGACAACGTCGAAATCCGCCGGGTCACGCTCACCAATCAGTCATCGCGCGCCCGACATATTGAAGTAACGAGTTTTGCGGAAGTGGTGCTGGCGCCCCTGACCGCCGACCTGGCGCACCGCTCGTTCAGCAATCTGTTTGTCCAGACCGAGATACTTCCCGAACAACAAGCGATCCTTTGCACCCGACGCCCCCGCACGCCGGGTGAACAGGTGCCCTGGATGTTTCACCTTCTGGCAGCACCGGGCTCGGTAGCCTGCCAACCGACCTATGAGACTGACCGGGCCCGTTTCATCGGACGCGGCCGCACCGTGGCCAATCCGGTGGTGCTGGATAGTAAGGGCGACACGTCATTGTTGTCGAACACGCAGGGGGCGGTGCTCGACCCCATCGTGGCAATTCGCAGCACCCTGACCTTGCCACCCGATGAATCGGCGAGCGTGCAGATCATTTCCGGGGTGGCAGATACCCGCGACGCCGCACTGGCCCTGATCGAGAAATACTGCGACCGACACTTTGTCGAGCGGGCCTTCGAAATGGCCTGGTTCCAGAGCCAGGAAGTTCTGCGGCACCTCAATGCGACTGAAGCCGACGCTCAGATTTTTGGCCGCCTGGCCAGCTCGGTCATTTACGGAAATGCTTTGCGTCGTGCGGCACCGAGCATCATCGCCCGCAATCAATTGGGTCAGTCCGGGTTGTGGCGTTTTGCCATCTCGGGCGACCTGCCCATCGTTCTGTTGCTTATCGGCGATGTTAACCGCATCGGTCTGGTCAAACAGGTGATGCAGGCGCATGCCTACTGGCGGATGAAGGGCCTGGCCGCAGACCTGGTGATCATCAACGAGGGCTTTTCTGGCTATCGCGCGGTACTACAGGACCTGATCATGGGATTGGTCAATGCCGGGCCTGAGGCACAGGTGATCGATAGGCCCGGCGGCATCTTCGTGCGCCGTGCCGAGGAGCTTTCCGAGGACGAACGCGTGCTACTGCAAACCGTTTCCCGCATCGTCTTCAGCGACACCGCCGAAACCCTGATCGAGCAGGTAGATCGCCGAGTGTCGCCGAAACGCGCATCGGACCTGCTGGAGCCTTCGCAGCAGCCAGGTGCCGAACCGCCTGTTCCGCTGGCGCCGCGTGAGCGCATTTTCAGCAATGGCCTCGGCGGTTTCACGCCCGACGGCCATGAATACGTCATTACCCTGGAACCCGGACAAACCACCCCGGCACCCTGGGCCAACGTGATCGCCAGCCCGCACATCGGCACCGTCGTCAGCGAGAGTGGCAGCGCTTACACCTGGGTAGAAAACGCCCACGAATTTCGCCTGACCCCCTGGCACAACGACCCCGTCTCCGACAGCAGTGGCGAAGCACTGTACATTCGTGATGAAGAAACCGGAGCATTCTGGTCGCCAACGCCGCTGCCCGCCCGTGGCCGCTCCGGCTATGTGTGCCGACATGGCTTCGGCTACAGCGTATTCGAACACGTTGAAGCTGATATCGCCTCGGAATTGTTCACCTATGTTGCTATGGATGCGCCGGTCAAGTTCGTGGTGGTCAAGCTGCGCAACCAGTCGAAGCGTGGCCGCAGCCTGTCGCTCACCGGATTCTGGGAGCTGGTGCTCGGCGAATGGCGGCATGCCAATTTGATGCACATCGTTACCGAGGTAGATTTGCACACGGGCGCACTGTTCGCCCGCAATGCCTACGGTCGCGAATGCGCCAACCGTATGGTGTTCGCCCAGGCCAGTGAACGCAATCAGTCGGTCAGTGGCAATCGCACCGAGTTCATTGGCCGCAACGGCGCACTCGCCAATCCGGCAGCAATGCGCCGCAAACGGCTATCGGGCAGGACCGGAGCCGGACTTGACCCCTGCGCCGCAATCCAGACCCGGATCGAACTCGACGCCGGTCAGGAACGCGAAATCGTGTTCATCTTCGGGGCGGCTGATAACGCTGACCAGGCCCGGCATTATATCCAGCAACTTGGCGGACATGCCGGTGCACGGCAGGTACTCGAAGCGGTATGGGAGCACTGGAATCGCACCCTGGGCGCGGTCAACGTTGACACGCCGGATGTAGCACTGAACGTGTTAGCCAACGGCTGGCTGGTATACCAGACCTTATCCTGCCGGCTGTGGGGGCGCAGCGGCTACTATCAGTCCGGCGGTGCCTACGGTTTCCGCGACCAGCTGCAAGACACCATGGCGCTGACCCACACCACGCCCTGGCTAGCCCGCCAGCAATTGATCCGGCACGCTGGCCGCCAGTTTCTCAAGGGCGATGTCCAGCACTGGTGGCATCCCCCCAATGGACAGGGCGTACGCACCCATTTTTCCGACGACTATCTCTGGCTACCGTACGCTACCTGTCGGTATGTGAAGGCGACCGGCGATACCGCTGTACTCGATGAGTCGATTCATTTCCTGGAAGGGCGTGAGCTGTATGCCGAAGAGGAGGCCTACTATGACCAGCCTCAACGCTCTCCTGAGGCAGCCAGCCTGTACGAGCACTGTGTGCGCGCCCTCAAGTACGGCTTGCGCTTCGGCCCCCATCAGTTGCCGCTGATGGGTTGTGGCGACTGGAACGATGGTATGAATCTCGTCGGCAAGGACGGCCGCGGCGAGAGCGTGTGGCTGGCCTGGTTCCTGGTCGAGAATCTTGAGCTGTTTGCCGAGCTGGCCCGCGACCGCAATGATCAGGAGTTTGCCGCCTTGTGCGGCGCCCAGTCAGCACAACTGCGCAGTAACATCGAAGCTCAGGCCTGGGATGGTGGCTGGTATCGGCGAGCCTGGTTTGACGACGGCACTCCGCTGGGCTCACGCAGTAACGACGAGTGCCAGATCGATTCGATCAGTCAGAGTTGGTCAGTTATCTCGAAAAGCGGTGACCCGCAGCGCGCTCGCCAGGCGATGATGGCGGTGGACCAACGCCTGGTGCGGCGCGACAAGCAGATTATCCAGCTGCTCGACCCACCGTTTGATAAATCAGACCTGGAACCCGGGTACATCAAGGGCTATATCCCCGGTGTGCGGGAGAACGGCGGGCAATACACCCATGCCGCGATCTGGACCACCATGGCGTTTGCCATGCTGGGCGACACCGAACGGGCATGGGAATTCTTCGCCATGCTCAATCCCGTTAATCATGGCAGCAGCTCTGAAGCCATCGAGCGCTATAAGGTCGAGCCCTACGTCATGTGCGCGGATATCTACGGCGTATCGCCGCATACCGGCCGCGGCGGCTGGACTTGGTACACCGGCGCAGCCGGCTGGATGTACCGGTTGACTGTGGAAACACTGCTGGGACTGCAGCTGGAGGGGAACCACTTGCGAATTGCCCCCTGCGTTCCCGCAGACTGGGAGGGCTACAAGATTCACTACCGTTTTGGTGACACGGTCTACCACATCACCCTGAAGCGCACCGGCGAATCATCCGCGCAGGTAACCCGCGTGTCGGTAGACGGGACCGTGCGCCCCGACACCCGCATACCCTTGACCGACGACCGCCAGGAGCACTTTGTCGAGGTGGACTTTGGCTAATCCGGATTGTCGGGGTCAAAGGCACCCTTGTGAAATTCAATGGCGGCCTCCACGGCCTCAATGCCGCAGACCTTTGGCTCTGGCGGCACGCCACCGGCAAGCACCTGCAGTGCCGCGTGTACCCCATGAGACAGAGATTCGGTGTTGTAGCCACCCTCAAGAACCATCACCAGCTGGCCATTGCAGTGCTTGTCTGCAATTTGCTGGACAATACCGGTCATGGCCGCAAACCCTTCGTAGGTCACATTCAACGCCAGATCGAACCAGTGGGCATCAAACCCGGCAGAGACCAGCACCAAATCTGGCTTGAAGTAGTCCGCAGCCGGCACCAGAATTTCGCGCATGGCCTTCAGATAGGCCTCATCGCCCGCGCCGGCGGGCATCGGCACGTTAATGGTGGTGCCCTCACCCCTGCCCGCGCCGACGTCCATTAATGAACCACTACCCGGATAAAACGGCGAGGCACGGTGGATATCAAAGAAAACCGTATCCGGATCGGCCCAGAAGATATCCTGGGTGCCGTTTCCATGATGCGCATCCCAGTCCACAATCAACACCCGCTTGCAGCCCATTTCATCCCGTGCGTGAGATGCAGCAACTGCCACATTGTTGAACAGGCAAAACCCCCTTGCCCGCACTGGCTCGGCATGATGACCGGGCGGCCGCACCACTGCAAACGCGCTGCCGGTACGCCCTTCTATCACGGCCTCCACCGCAGCAATTGCGGTACCAGCGGCCACTTCGGCCGCTTCAACACTGCCTGGCGAAACCGCCGTGGTATCCACATCCAACCAGGCACTTTTATTTCTCAGGGAAAAGATATCGTCCAGAAAGGACGTGGTATGAACCCGGCTCAACTGATCCAGGGTTGCCGCCTTACCCGGCTCGATCCGCACACCGGGAATCGGTTCTCGGGCCAGTAAGTCCATGATGGCCGTCATTCGGCCAGGATGCTCAGGGTACTTCCACTGCACATTCAGCCCGGACAATATGGCCCGAACCCGCTTGTCCAGGCGGCCGGGCAAAAACTCCATGTTGCTATCCGGATAATGAGCCAGTACCCGCTCATCGTAAAAAACGGTGACGTCCCGTCGTTGTGCCAAGGCGTTGCCCTCCATGATGCCGTTCCGGTGAGAAAGTAACGGCAAATCCGGCTAAATTGCCTCCTCCAGGTTCTATAACAATCCTAGCCTTAATGAGCCAAATCACAACAAAGTTCAGGGCCTTGGCCTACTGAGCTAACGCATGGCCCTCTTGTTTTTCTGTCATTTGAATGTCAATCGGCACGGAAATCGGCGTCATCCTTAGGCTGACCGTTAGATCAACGATGTCGAAATTCGGGTACCCCACGCACATTATATTATGTGCGGTGACGTACAGACGGCAAATGATCAGGAAGCGATGCTGAAAGGGTGTTCTCGCGCTGGCTAACTGCTTCGGTATTCGCAGCGACACGGACCGCGTCAGGAATTCATGGCGCAATCAGGCAATGCAAGCAAGGAGTTTCTTATGAACAGAGTCAACACAGCGGCAATCACTCTCTGTCTTCTCGGTGCACTGCCCATGGCAGCATCTGCACAATCCTCAAATATCGGCCCAGTTGAGGGTGAACGGGAATTCTCCCTCTCCGGGACTGGCAGTAACGACCGGGACTTCAATAGCGGCAGCTTCGGCGTTAGCGGCGATCTGGGCTGGTATCTGAATGACAACATGGTTGCCGGTGTCAGGCAAAGCATCAATTACGCCGATATCGAAGGCGAAGGCGTCACCGATGATTTCTGGAACGGCTCCACCCGTGGTTACCTTAATCATCACTTTCTCGACAATCGTGCGCGGCCCTTTGTCGGCGCCAGCCTCGGCGGAATCTATGGCGATGGTGTCAAGGACAGCGCCTTTGCCGGCCTGGAAACGGGCATAAAGTACTACGTGCGGTCAAAAACCTTTATCCTCGCACGCGCCGAGTATCAGTTCCTGTTCAGCGACACCGATGATGCCACCGATGCGTTTCAGGACGACGGAATCTGGGCCTACACCGTGGGCTTGGGCTACCACTTCTGAGTCACGTTAAAGCGGTGACTTGAGGGTATGGGTGCCGGGGCCATCGGCAAGTTGCGTGCCGTTGGCTCCGCGCCCGTATAGTCGACGTACACCGCGCAAATCCCCGGGCTGAAGCTCGGGGAAAGCCTCGGTGTAGCGAAAACCCATCACCTGCCCGGCTGGCCCGGGATGGTCCAGGCCAATAGCATGGCCAATCTCATGAATCAGCGTATAGCGGATGTCGTACACATCCTCGTCGCCGTCGAACCCGACCTTCCACTTCTGCTCGGGATTCAGACATACCAAAGACTGCTTTATGGTGCGTATACCCTCTTCTTCATCGGGTACATAGGTCACATTGGCAAATGCCCGCATGTATGGCAAACCTTGTGCACCAATAATGATATCCGCGTCACGGGCATCAGCAACCTGATGGAATGTCAGGTCAGCAGCGCGCTCCCATACTTCAAACGCTGCAGCAGTCTCTCGCACCAACGTCTCGAATGAAAGATTCTGCCCCGAGAGCATCTTCATCGGCGCCAGATCGCGGCAGTTACGCGCGCCATCAAAGCGCAGCGTCTCGTCAGCGAAGGCATAGCTGATGCTCGCCCCAACTCCTAACGCCTGCTCGCCCCATTTCACCAGGGAGCCGTCCAGCTCAAGCAGCCGATAACCGCCATCCCTGTCGCCGCCGTGTAATGGAAGCGACAGCGACAGACAAGCAGCCACGATCAGCGCTTTGATGATGTGCCCCGACTGAAGGAGGCGTTTCTGCGGTATCAAGACTCGAATCATCGCGACAGAGTAGTGACAGCCTCAGGCAATGTCGGTTGTAATTTGGTAAGAGATTGTGTTCCTGGAAACAATTACCCCAGCCGGGAAAAGGCAAACAGTCCGGTGAGTGAATGCGGGCGATCTTCTATTTGCGCGCGCAGCAGTCCTGCGCCGAGCATGCTGTAGGTGATGCCGTTACCGCCGTAAGCCAGCGCGAACAGAACGCGCGGCCCGTGCTCCTTGTGCGGGCCGAACAGCGGCAGGCCATCGCTGGTTTCAGCGAAGGTGCCCCCCCAGGCGAAGGCTGGCGGTGCCTGAAGATGAGGAAACAAGCGGGCAACCTTGCGCTGCAGCGTCGCTGCCTTGCGGTCAATCAATCGGTCCCGACGCGCCGGGATGTCAAGGTCGTCATCTTCACCTCCCACCAACAGCCGCCCATCTCCAGTCGTGCGCATATAAATGTAGGGTCGGGAAGACTCCCAAAGCATCGTGCCTGCCAACCAGCGCAGCTGGTCCGGATCAACGGGATCGCTGATATATGCATAGCTGCTGAGATTCTTCGCGACGCGCTGGCGTAGCCAGTTTTGTGATTCGTAGCCACAGGCAATTACCAGGTGCCCGGCTGTGAGCGACATGCCACTGTCGGTGGTCAACTTTACCGAACCCTCGGTCGCGGTGAAAGATGTCACCTGCGTGCGATCGAATATGTGCGCGCCCTTTTGCTGCATCCTTTGCAACAGTTTCGAGGCTAACCGGTAGGGATCAACCCTGGCGGCCACCGAACTGAGAATAGCCGCGGGCGCAAACAGGCCGTACTCGTCCTTGAGTGCGGCGCGGCTCAGCCAGCGCACCGGAAATCCGTTTTGCTCTCGCCAGGCGAATTCATCAGCCAGGCGGGAGTGATCGGCGCGATTGCTGGCGTAATACAGACTTTCGCAGGTGGCAAAATCGACATCGCCCACGTCGTGCGCGACTTCCTCGATCTCACGGATCGCACGCAAGCTGGACTGATAGGCCAACAGGGCTGAGGCCTGATTGTAACGTCTGGCGAGGTCCGTTGCGTGGGTATCTATTTCATACTGCAACAAGGCGGTGCTGGCCGAGGTACTGCCCCAGCAGACGTCACGCTGATCAAGCACAACGACATCGTGACCATGTTTTGCCAAGTCATTGGCAATCAGCGCGCCGGTAATACCAGCGCCCATCACCACCACATCGCAACTGAGGTTGGCTTCAAGCTGCGGAAAGGCATACATGAGGCCGTTTTTTACGGCCCAGAATGGATATCCACTTTTCAGGTCCATCGCGCCTCCTAAGGGGTCAAGAAATACCGGCCTCTCGCTCAAGCCGCTGATAGTCATGAGGCAGCATGCCGTTGGCTTTCGCCAGAGCCTGCACCATTTCCACCTGGCATTTGACCTCAGAGACAACCGTGAACACTCCACACTCTTCGGCGACTTCACTTACCCGTTGGAGCATGTGCATTAAGTGCCGGGCCGCTTCCGGATCTCGGGAGGCTTGATCCCGCAGGCGTTCCACGCACAGCTGCACCACGTCGGCTACGTCCCAGCCCACCTCGTCGTAGATGCAGCGGCCATCGCTGTCTTTATCGTGCAGCCGCGGCAATCCCCGACAAATAATTTCCTCGAGCACGGCTTCAAGGTGAACCATGACCTCGTGAGCGGTTGAGGTGTCGGCCCGCGCCTGCAGCGCAAAGGTCCCGACATCCACCAGTTGGCTGATGGCGAACACGAGGTTCATATCAGGGCTTCGGGTACGGGCGAGATTGAAGGCCCTGGCTAAGCCATCGAAGTCGACCTCCGCGCCATCTTCTATGGAAGAAACCAGCGCGACAGTGCGGCGAGGAGTGACAAACTCACCAACCCGACACCGCAGGTGGACAATTCCTCCGGAAGGCAACGCACTGAGCATCCGGGGGATGTCGATTCGGGCAATCCAGCCCGTCCCCGGGGCCAGGACCGTCCTCGGCTCAGATAGCGGCGGTGGCACCTCAGTGAGTTCAATCCGCGCCTCCGGGTGGCGATCAAGCACCTTGAGGACGTCTTCAGCCAGGCGGCTGACCAACTCCGGCAGCGACAGGCTCTGCGCCGCGTGCTGCATGGCCAGCAACACGCCCGCCATGGCAGCAAGTGCAATCACCACCACCAGCACCGTACTCACCAGCGGAGCGGCCGCCTGTTCATCCGCAGGCATTCTCAACAGAATGACCAGCACGGCCACCACCCCCGCTGACATGAACGCAAGCAAATTTCGCTGGAAGCGATCGTCCAGAAAGATGAGCAGCGTTCGGGGCGAGAAGTGCGCGGCCATAAGCCCAATCACGACGGTGCGCATCCACAGACCAAACACTGCGACCGTGATCAGACCACCAATCACCGAACCCAACAGAACCCGCGCGCCAGCGACGGTGCCGAGTTCAATCGGTGGCGGCGAAAGCCACTCAGTATCCACGGCTAATACCGCCAGACCTACGCCCAGGCCAACGGCTATCGCCGCAACCATCGCCACTGTGATCTCACCCATTCGAAGGATGGTCCAACGGGGACTGGGCCTGTCACGGTTTGTCTTCCCCAAGCTGGCACCTCCTGGTTTTAGCCGTGCACTGTGTCAGCACTGTTTTCGTCGACTTCCAATACGTCATTTCTGGAGACTGTGCCAATTAGATTCGCCCGGCGGCAACAGGCGCGTCGGTTCGCTATCGAACAGACAGCCCTCACCAGCAGTATGAGAATTTACCAAGGCTGGCGGTTCGAGCGACATCTCGATTGTCCACATTCCTCAACTCTTCGGAGAAGAATCATGCCATCGAATAAGAAACCAGCGCGATCACCAAAAGTGAAAAACCAAGACGACAGAAGGCAGAACCACGACGGGGTACTCAGAACCAACGACATAGTCGCCGAGCAAGCCAGCGCCAGCGATGGCTTTGTCGCTGCGATACCCCACAACAGCAATAAAGAGCTCGAACACGGTCATGACAACGCTGTAGCACCGCCAACCGGGATGACTGCCAAGCCGGCCTCGAATGGATTAACCGCGAGCACCGCGACCGAGGAAACCGGAACCGGCAAGACCGGAGGCGCAGCGCGGCCCGGCACCAACGCGACCGTCGCGTCGCTCGATCGGGTTCGCGTCGATGCCAGCGATCAACCGCTGACCACCAATCAAGGTGTTGCCATTGGCGACAATCAGAACACGCTAAAAGCCGGATTGCGCGGGCCCTCGTTACTCGAAGATTTCATTCTTCGGGAAAAAATCACGCATTTTGATCACGAACGCATCCCGGAGCGGATCGTTCATGCCCGCGGCTCCGCAGCCCACGGCTATTTCGAAGCCTACGACGCCATGACCAAGGTCACTCGTGCGGCCCCGTTCGCCAAGAAAGGCAAAATTACACCGGTATTCGCGCGCTTCTCCACCGTCGCCGGCGAACGCGGCTCGAAAGACACCGCCCGCGACGCCCGTGGCTTCGCGGTGAAGTTCTACACCGACGAAGGCAACTGGGATCTGGTCGGCAACAATATCCCGGTATTCTTCATCCAGGATGCGATGAAATTTCCCGACCTGGTTCACGCCGTCAAGCCCGAGCCGCATCACGGCATGCCGCAAGCGGCATCTGCGCACGACACTTTCTGGGATTTCGTCTCCCTGATGCCAGAGTCGACCCATATGCTGATGTGGGTAATGTCAGATCGTGGCATACCACGCAGCTATCGGATGATGCAGGGTTTTGGTGTGCATACCTTCCGCCTGGTTAATGACCAGGGCGAATCCGTCTTCTGTAAGTTCCACTGGAAGCCACTGCAAGGCACTCATTCACTGGTCTGGGACGAAGCTGTGAAGATCTCCGGCGCAGACCCAGATTATCATCGGCGTGATTTGTGGGAAGCCATCGAATCTGGCGAGTTCCCGGAATGGGAACTGGGACTTCAGATTTTTACGGAAGAGCAAGCCGAAGCGTTCAGCTTTGATGTGCTAGATTCAACCAAGATAATACCCGAGGAACTGGTACCGCTTACGCCCGTCGGGCGCATGGTACTGAATCGCAATCCTGACAACTTCTTCGCGGAAACCGAGCAGGTCGCGTTCTGTACCGCGCACGTCATACCCGGTATCGACTTCTCCAATGACCCCCTGCTCGCCGGTCGCATTCATTCCTATACGGACACGCAAATTACTCGACTCGGCGGCCCCAATTTCCACGAAATCCCGATCAACTCACCTATCGCCCCGGTGCAAAACAACCAGCGCGATGGCATGCATCGCCAGGCATTGAATCGCGGTCGCGTGGCCTACGAGCCAAATTCACTGGCGGGCGGCTGTCCCTTTCAGGCCGGCACTGCAGGCTTCGTGTCTTTCCCCGATGCCAATGCCGAAGATAAGGTTCGTGGCAAGCCGGAGAAGTTCGCCGAGCACTATGCACAGGCCACGCTGTTCTACAACAGTCAGACAGACGTCGAAAAAGCTCACATTGCCGCCGCCTTCCGCTTTGAGCTGAGCAAAGTTGGCGTGCCTGCCATACGAGAGCGGATGGTGTCCTCGCTGGTGAACGTTTCAGTGGAACTGGCGACAGAAGTCGCAACCGGTTTGGGCATAGACCTACCCGCTGCCATGCCGAAAGCCTCCAACGATTCGCAGCCACCCGAGGTCACCACATCTCCGGCGCTGTCGTTAATGGCACTGCCCGGAAAAACCGGTATCCGCACCCGACAAATAGCCGTGCTGGTCGAAGAGGGTGTGCACCACGCCTCGCTCGTCGATCTTGATGGGGCGTTGATCGGCGCGGGTGCGGTCGTTCACTTCGTCGGGCCACGGGTGGGCATGTTCGCTGGCGACTCCGGCGAGAAACTGGCAGCAGACAAGTCTATGGAGAACGCTCCGGGATTCCTGTTCGATGCCCTGGTGCTTCCGGACGGAAGTGAGGCGGTTCAAGCCCTCGCAGCTAACGGACATACGGTGGAGTTTGTCAAAGACCAGTTCAGGCACTGCAAAACGATTCTCGCCCTGGGTGCCGGACAACAGCTGCTGGAAATGGCCGGAATTGACCCAACCCGAGAGGAAGACGAGGGTATCCTGAGGGCAAAAAGCGCCAATGCGGCGAAGATCGCGGCAGCCTTTATTAAAGCAATCGCTGCCCATCGGCACTTCTCCCGCGACAGCGATCCCCCAGTCAAATAACTGCCGACGCCCGCCGCACACAGTTGGTGCGTGGCGGGCGAGACGTCTACCTACCGCGAGGAGCGGTGCTGGAGTCGCTGAATCAGGATCACTATGGCGAGCAGTATGACCGCACCGATCAGTGAAACAACGAAGCTCATGACAGTGATGCCCTCGTTTATCGATCCGGCGCCGATCAGCCACCCGCCAATCAACGCGCCAACAATACCGACCACGACATTGAGGATGATGCCCTGCTGACCGTTAGTACCCATGATCAGGCTAGCAACCCAACCTACCAGGCCGCCCATGATGAGCCATATGATGATACCCATAAGTTTTCCTCCAGATAATTACGACGCGCCAGGCGCCAGTTAATGAAGCATATAACTGCAGGGCCTCATTCACCGTGCGTTACCGAACCCTCACCACGCTCTCACCACACTTTCGGATCGCGACAAATGAAGACTCCGCCGCTGTGTGGACTAGTGCACCGACCGGGCTGTCGACGTTGGCTATGATTTTAGGCCAGGCCGGGTGACAATGGCCGAGCTGGAAGACAAATCACGATGACAGCCACCTTATGGTGCGCTGCCTGTCTGCATTCAGGAAAATACCATGTACATGAAACGCTATTTAAAAACCGTGATAGGCGCGGCTCAGGCCGAAAACCAGCTTGACAACATACTGGAATCGAAGCATTGACCTTAGACAGCCTGCACTTTGTTTTCAGTCGAATTAAGGAGCGTTTGTGGGTCAAGCCATTGGTGCTGTGTGTGCTTTCTATCGGCGGCACATTCATCGCGAGACTGGCCGACGATACGGGCCTGTCGAGTGTGTTGCCCAGAGTCACCCTGAAGTCAGTCGAGTCGTTACTGTCCATCATGGCTTCCAGCATGCTGGTTATTGCAACATTTGCGGTGGGTTCCATGGTGGCCGCTTATACCTCCGCCAGCACCCGGGCGACACCTCGCTCGATACCGCTGGTTATTGCAGATGACGTTACCCAGAACGCTTTGTCAGCGTTTATAGGCGCCTTCATCTTCAGCATTGTCTCCTTGATTACCATTCAGAATCACCTGTTTGACTCTGCTGGTCGATTTGCGATTTTCGCGCTTACCCTTCTGGTGTTTGCCATTGTCATCATCACTTTCGTTCGTTGGGTAGACAGAATTGCCAGGCTGGGTCGGGTGGTAAATACCATTCAACAAGTGGAAAAAGCGGCGCACGGCGCACTGGATCGTCGTCGCCATGCGCCCACACTTGGCGCTTTGACTGTGTCACTGAACCAGCCCGAGAACAAAGGCATCCCCGTATGCGCCTCAACGGTTGGCTATGTTCAACATATTGATCTGGAAAAACTGCAAACCTGCGCCAAAGAGCTCAATTGCCACGTAAAGGTGATGGCCCTGCCAGGTACATTTGTGACCGCACATCGCCCACTGCTGCGCATTGAAGAGCCTACTGGACAGTGGGAGACGTTAATAAAGCCAGAAGTTTTTTCCAGCGCCTTCAAGATCAGTTCAAACCGATCTTTTGAAGATGATCCCCGCTTCGGGTTACTTGCCCTGTCTGAAATCGCCGACAAAGCGCTTTCGCCCGGCATCAATGATCCGGGAACCGCGATCAATGTCATTGGTACACTGGTACGACTCTTTACGCTCTGGCAATCTCCGCTCGAACAGGATCAAATGCTGCCGATCACTTATGATCGTGTATCGGTGCCGGAGCTGACGACCCAGGACATGTTCGACGACGCCTTTACCGCAATTGCTCGTGACGGCGCAGGTATCGTTGAAGTGTCCATCCGGCTGCAGAAAGCGTTCTTCGCCTTGGCCGAAACAGGTAACCAGTCGCTGGTTGCCGCCGCGAAAAAACATTCACGGATGGCGCTTGCCCGCTCGGAATACGCTATGTCTCTTCAGGACGATATCGACGCTGTGCGCAAAACGGCTGAGTTTTCGGCCACTCGCTCCTGAATGGCTCACTCACCTTTGTGCTGTTCACCCTCTTCAATTTTTTCATCTACCTGCTCCCCCTCTGCCCGGCTCGTATCCGGTTCTTCCTGCTCGGCTACTGCCCCGGCCTCCAGGCTCAGCTCGATGAATATCGGAAAATGATCCGAGCCCCAGGCAGGCCCTTTCGCCATGCGAACCAGCTTGAAATGATTGGAGTGGAAAACGTGATCAAGCGGCCAGCGCAGGAGCAGGTTCTTGGCGTTAAAAGTGTTGTACATACCCCGACCAACGCGGGGGTCAAGCAGGCCACTGGCTTTCTGGAACAGCCCGGTGGTTTGGGACCAGGCCACATCGTTGAAATCCCCGGCAACGATGGTTGGTTTGTCGCGCGTCTCCACTTCCCGGCCCACGATCAGCACTTCCGCATCACGTTCGGTTGTCTCGGTCGCATACTTCGGATTGGGTGGGTCCGGATGCACGAAATGCATAAAAACCCGGTCCCCTGACGGCAACACCACCTGCATGTGCATCGACGGTATGCTGTCTTTGAGAATAAAGCGGACTTCGGGATCAATCAGCTCCAGTCGACTATATACGAGCATGCCATAGGTGTTATCGAGCGGATATTTAAGAGTGTGTGGATACGTTTCTTCCAGGGTCGTGAGTGCTCTTTCCCACCACTCATCTGTTTCCACGGTCAGGATCATGTCCGGATCGTATTCGCGCACAATCTGCAGAAGTGCATCTGACTGTCGGTTATCCATCAGCACATTGGCAACAAACAGTTTGAGGTTGGTGTCCCCAGAGGGTAATTCCGCAGCCATTACCTGCTTGGGCATCAGCACCGTGTAAGGCAACATCTTTACTGCCTGATACCCCACGGCCAGCACCAACAGCCCCAGAACAACAGATTCGTAAACGCGATGTGGGTCCCAGAAAAAAATAAAGATGACAATAACGGCAGCGCCTGAGATGGCAATCTGCCCTCTTGGAAAATCAAAAACGCGAACCCACCATTGGTCGAATCGCAGAAGTGGTAGAGCGGTAGCAATCACCAGCAACAAGGCCAGTACGACCAGAATAATGTTCATGGTATCTGAAAGAGCGTCCTGGAGAAGTATGACTGCGAGCTAATCCGACCAACACAGAAACGGCAGAGGCTTTCGCCCCCACCGTTGTATTCATTCCAGCATTTCTTCAAACCACTACTGAAATTGGGGTACTGGAATTCAATCCCGCTTTTCAAACTCAGGCGCACTGCTCAGTTCATCTCGGCTTACATCAACCCGAAGTTGCTGCTCTTCTGCGGTGCCGGTTTGCGTTACGTTATCCCAGGCAATGGCTACGTCTTTCTCACCCATACCCAGGAATCCGCCAACGCTGACTACAATCGCAACAACCTGACCGTCCTTATCAATAATCAGGTCATTCACCGAACCGATGTTTTCATCATCTGCGGTTCGAACATCAGCACCCATCAGCTCACTCGCCTGCCGGCCTTCAGCCGGAACAGCGCTCATGTAGCCTCGAGTTTGCATGCCTGACTTGTCACCCATTTGCATACGATCTGCCGACTTTTGCTGATCGGATTTATCAGCGCCCTGATAGCTCTGAGTTCCCTGCTGTTGACGATCAGCATTCTGAGCATCGGATTGTTGAGCCAACGCAGAACCTGCACCCAAGGCGATAGCCGGAGTGACCAGAGCGTAGAAAGCAAGTGAATGTAACTTTTTCATAAGAATCTCCTTCGAAACGGATAAATCAGCTGGACAATAGTGTCCTTATTAACGTCTGCATCAAATCCACTCTTACCTGCATCATTACCGGTAAGAGAACTGAATCGCCACGAGATGTGGGATTCAGGATGTGCCCCTAAGGTACGTCGACGGAGATAGGCAGTCTGTTCGCTGTCGCGCATAGGACAGTGGTGAGGGCTGGGCTTCAGGCGGGAGATCACATCCGCATCTTGCTTCATTACATGTGTTTTTTTTATTCGTAGAGGGTGTCGTAAAAACACATCCGGTCTGAACCAGAATCTTTGGCCTTGTACATAGCCTGGTCTGCAGCTTCCAGCAACGCGGGAGGGGAACATGCGTCTTGCGGGTAGAAGGAAACCCCAATGCTTGCGGAGAGCCCGACAGTCTGTTCAGCGATCCTGAAGGGCCGCTCCAGCGCATTGATAATGGCCCGGGCCACAAACTCCACATCCTTGCGCTGCTGCGCGCCGGTGAGCATCACGGTAAACTCATCGCCCCCCATACGGGCTACCGTGTCGGCCTCCCGGACACAATCCGTAAGCCGTTCTGCCACTTCCGACAATATACGGTCTCCGGCATCATGGCCGAGGGAATCATTGATGTCCTTGAAGCCATCAAGATCCATAAACAACACCGCAATGGGCGCTTTACCGCGTTTAGCCTGCTTGATTTCCTGATCCAGCCGATCAAGAAACAAACGTCGATTCGGCAACCCGGTCAGAAGATCATGGTGGGCGTTGTGCCAGACTTTTTCCTCGGCAAGCGTTCGTTCGGTCACATCCTGCAGAATGCAGACCGTCGCTTCAGTGTGATGATGCTCATCCAGCACCGGCGCAAGCAAGTATTCAAACCGCTCACCGATACCGGAGTTGAACCTGTGAATAAACTTGCCTCGAAAGCTGGACTGCTCAGCAATGACTGTTACCAGGTTCGGTTTGATATCCGAAGCGAATGAAAACCCGAGGTCAAAGGCCGTCTTTCCCAGAATGGCCTCAAGCTCCAGACCAAAAAGGTCGGCCGTGGCCTTGTTTGCGTAGATGAACCGACCTTCGAGATCCAGCACAAAAATCGGATCGGGAGATGCCACCAAAATGGCGCCGAACAAGCGAGTTTCCATCTCTTTAACCGTCGCATAATGCTCCAGCGATTCGGCGACAGCCTGATCAATGGCTTCATGAAAACGGGTAAGGTCCCCAAGCTGCCGTTCCGAAACTATCAAATGCGTTTTCGACCAGAGTGACACCACACTCGAACGCAGGGCCCGAAACTCGGATACCGTCTCCATAACGCTGAAGCCGCTGCTGTGGCGATCGCCACCGTGCACTTCCGCCCAGGACGGCCCTTTGCCTTTCGGCCCTTTACCTTCTGGCCCGTGGCCTTTCGATTTGGCCGCTCGTTCTTCTTCACTCTGATGTGATTCGAGATCATCGGCAATCGCCAGAAGCATTTCTCTGGCGTGGTCGCGCAGCCCGCTCCTGTCCATACGTTCGGCAGGCAGAATGGTTTCGGCAAATTCTTCCCAAGCCTGAAGAATCGGCTCTATTTCTGCCCTGATAAAATCCGAAAATCGCACATTCATTGGCATTTATTCGACTCACAGTGAGAGCAGAACAGACCGGGGACGGTTTCAGTCACCTGTTTCTTTCCTCGCGACATTCATAGGACCCCATTTCAAACTCTCGACAAATCCAGGGGCGTTTCTCATAAATCGTGCACAGGAACGTGTTGCGGTCTAACGCGGAACACCAGCCATCCGCTAACCGCAACATGGTTTCTCCACCCCATTCATCGAACGCAATATGCCGCTCAGGAACCCCGGTGTCACTGATGATCATTACTTCCAGACGGCAACAACAGGCCTGACAATTTGAGCAGGAAACTTCAGGCTCATTCACGTTCATAATAGGAATAGTCATGGATCTCTACAATAAAGCCTTTCACCGCATGATACGTTAAATCTTCGCTACTTAGCATGCTCCCCCCCATCACTGACGGGCGCTTGCAGGCCTATGGCGACAGCAGGTTTGCCAATTGGCCCGAACCCATGGTCACACTGGTCAATGTGACTGAGCCTCCAAGGTCCATAATCGAATCCAATGGACACAACTACGAGGCAAAACCCCATGGCAAAAGATGCAGTTGGTTATGCGCTTACCGCACTCCACCGGCTCTCCGGCTCGGAAGTGCTGGACAAGATCGGTATGCGCAAGACCGTAGAACGGCTTGCCTACACGTTCACCAAAAGTGGCTTTCAGGTGATCACCACCACCGCCCGTGCATTCAACTCCGGCAAACCCGGCAGCAAGCCGCAGCGGCTGAACGCGCCTGGTCATACCCGAGATCTGTTTGACCTGAGCATCACCGACGAACAGCAGATGATCCGCGACAGCGTTCAGTCCTTTGCCCGTGAAGTGCTGCGAGATCAGGCAGAACATGCAGATACTCAACAACAGACCAGCGAAGAGGTGGTTTCCCAGGCGCTGGAACTGGGGCTCAACTACTTTGCCGTGCCGGAAGCCCTGGGGGGCGCCGCCACCGAACGCTCCACCGTATCCAGCATGCTGGTGGCCGAAGACCTGGCCCAGGGCGACATGGGTCAGGCCGTGGCTATCCTCGCACCGATGGGCGTCGCTAATGCGCTTACCCAATGGGGTAGCGCTCAACAGCAGAGCAAATACCTGAGCACATTTGCCGAAGAACACCCACCCAAAGCCACCATCGCCCTGTGTGAACCACGCCCGCTGTTCGATCCCATGATGCTACAAACCACCGCGCGCAAAACCGGCGACAGCTATGTACTTAATGGCGAAAAATCCCTGGTGCCGCTGGCCGCCGAAGCAGAACTCTTTCTGGTGGCGGCCCAGGCCGATGACGGCCCGGCGGTGTTCATCGTCGAGGGCGGCAGCGAGGGCTTGTCAGCCGGTGATGATCCGTCCATGGGCATTCGGGCCAGTGGTCAGCGCCCACTGAAACTAAATAACGTGCGGGTGCCCCTGGAAAATCGCCTCGGTACCGGCGATTTTGATTACCGTGCCTTTGTCGACCTGGGCACTCTGGCCTGGTGTGCTCTGGCCATCGGCACCTGTCAGTCCGTGCTCGACTACGTGGTGCCGTATTGCAACGACCGCACTGCCTTTGGCGAGCCGATCAGTCATCGCCAGGCTGTCGCGTTCATGATCGCCGACATGGCCATTGAGCTGGACGCTATGCGCATGCTCACCTATCGCGCTGCCAGCCGCGCCGAACAAGGCAAGTCATTCCAGCGCGAAGCGCATCTGGCTCGTACTCTGGTTAAAGACAAGGCCATAAAAATCGGCACCGACGGCGTTCAGTTGCTGGGCGGTCACGGTTTTACTCACGAATACCCGGTTGAGCGCTGGTACCGGGATCTGCGTGCCATCGGTGTCGCCTTTGGCGGCCTGCACCTGTAAGCAGGGAGACAAACATGAATATCGACATTCCCAAGAAGTTCAGACCACTGATCAACAACGCCTATCAGGTAGCCCGCAGCAGCCTGCGCCCGATCTCCCGTAAATATGACCGGGGCGAGCACGAGTATCCGAAAGAACTGGATATGCTGGCGTCAGTACTGGACGGCTTTAATGCAGGTGATCCGGCCAACTCCGCCGGCGCCGCCACCACCGGCAGCGGCAAGGTGCAGAACGACGGCAGCGTGAAAAACGGCGCCAACATGGGCGTGTGTTTGGGCGCCATGGAAATGTGTTACGGCGATACCGGTTTCTTGCTGGCCATGCCCCGCCAGGGCTTGGGTAATGCGGCCATCGCCGCCGTAGCCAACGATGAGCAGCTGGAAAGGTTTAAAGGCAAATGGGCAGCCATGGCCATAACCGAACCCGGTTGCGGCTCGGATTCCGCGGCCATTCGCACCACCGCCCGTAAAGACGGTGATCATTACGTGCTGAACGGCGAGAAGATCTATGTAACCTCTGGTTCTCGCGCCGACTGTGTGGTGGTGTGGGCTTCACTGGACCCGAAACTGGGCCGGGCTGCCATCAAGTCATTTGTGGTGGACTGGGGTACCCCGGGCATGGAACTGGCGCGCCTGGAGAAAAAACTCGGCATACGTGCATCCGATACGGCGGCCATTAACTTCGTGGACTGCCGGGTGCCGGCGGACAACCTGCTGGGCAGCCCGGACATTGACACCAAGAAGGGCTTTGCCGGGGTCATGGAAACCTTCGACAACACCCGGCCACTGGTGGCCGCAATGGCCGTCGGCTGTGCCAAAGCTTCTCTGGAGCGCATTAAAGAGCTACTCAAAGAGAGCATAACCTACGATTACAGCAAACCCGTGGACAACTGCTCAGCAGCGGAGGCGGAAATCTACCGGATGGAAGCAGACTGGGAGGCCGCCTACTGGCTGACCATAAAAGCCGCGTGGATGGCCGACAACAAGAAAGCCAACACTCTGGAGGCGTCTATCTGCAAGGCCAAAGCTGGTCGCGTGGGTAACGCCATCACCTTGCGCTGTGTTGAACTGGCCGGCAGCCTGGGCTACACCGAAGACGAACTGTTGGAGAAATGGGCCCGCGACTCAAAGATTCTTGATATTTTCGAGGGCACTCAGCAAATCCAGCAACTGGTCATTGCCCGCCGAGTGTTAGGGTTGAGTTCCAGGCAATTGAAATAGACGACCGTCGAATGCACCTGAGATAAGGCCTGAACACAGGCCTTAATCCCGCACACCAGATGTCAGCTGATCGGCAAAACGTGGTTAGCATCCCGGTGTTTGGCTTCATCAGCCCTGCCCCCAATGATCACATCACTTAGCCTGGCATCTTGAGGCAACTGCCAGTAGTCAGTGGCAATCTGTGGCGAAGTGACATTTTCATTTTTGCCGCTGTCCACGCGTTCCAGATATTTGGTGTGGCTGAACACAGCTTCTTCGTCCAGATAGCCTATCTATCCAGTTGGCGTAAAAAAAAACATCTTTTGTGTGCCGGAATTTTTGGATACGGTCACGAAACCACACCAAAAATGCGACGAGACAAAAGATGTCAATTGGATAATTTTTTCAGTGTTTCGATGCCAGGCACCGAATACATCAGCTGCTCTTCAGGTTAATCTGCTTCGAACCTGCAGTTGCGATTTGCCCACTTCTACCCTTAACCACATATTCAACCGCCCCGCCAGACTTTAAAAAAGCAGCCGTTTGCTCCTCGATTGTGGCAGTAGTTATCGTATCTTTTACGGGTTTCTTGCTCATGATGTTCTCTCAGTTAAATACTGGCTAAATCACCAGCTTCTCTAGGTGATTATATCTGAAATCGAAAAAAATTGTTGCAGTGAATAATAAAATCAGATAATCACCATCACTTAACCCGTTCTTCAGCTTGCGTTGTGCCCTAATACAGCATCTGAGCTATGCTTGTTATCGAAGATAACTTTCCAGCAAGCCCCATCTCGCGGCAACTCAAGCGTTTCTGGATGGCTTAAGGACAGCAGAATGAGTGACAGGGAAGCTCATAGAGATACATCCTTCGAAAAGAAAGCCAAGAAAGCCGCGGACGAACAAGAGTCTCGCGCCAAGGCCCAGGATCGTGAATCGCGCGAACAGACACCAACGCCGAGCGAAAAGTCACTGACTCCGAAAGAACGTGATACCGTAGCCGAACATGGCGGCTTAACTTCACTGACTCTTTACTCCATCATCCTGCGCGAGGGCGAAGAGGAGCTGCGGCGCCCGAACATCTCGCTATGGTGGTCTGGAGTGGCCGCGGGGCTCGGGATTTCGACCTCGGTCCTTGTCGAAGGCACTATCCGCTCCAATCTCGGCTCAGATCACCCCTACCTGACCTTGATTGAAAGCCTGGGCTACTCGTTCGGGTTTGTCCTCGTGATCCTGTGCCGGCTTCAACTGTTCACCGAAAACACCATCACCGTCGTGCTGCCGGTTCTGGCCCAGCCGACGCGCGACCGGTTCTATTGCACCGCACGCCTTTGGGGCATTGTGCTGGGGGCAAATTTGTGTGGCACGTTTATTACCGCCACCATCATGGTCCACGGAAATATCCTTCCCGTCGACACCTTCGCAGCGATCCTGGAGATATCGCACCACCTGGCAACACTGACCCCGGCTGAGACGCTTTTGCGCGGCATTCCGTCAGGCTTTTTCATAGCTGCAATAGTGTGGATGCTGCCTTCCGCGAAAAGATCCGAAGTGCTGGTTATCGTCATGTTTACCTGGCTGATCGCGGCGGGTGAGTTTACCCATGTGATTGCGGGGTCAAACGAAATTTTCACTTTGGTGCTCAATGGGGACATGAATATCTTCACCGCCTTGATTTACCATATTTCCCCGGTTCTCATCGGCAACATTCTCGGCGGTACCGGTTTGTTCGCGATGCTGACCTATGGTCAGGTTCATGAAGAAATGTGACAAAGTGCCTCGGTGAAGCTGATGATCAGAGTGATTTCCGCTCGCCTCATCCAGCCTCCTTCCGTAATTAGTTATGCAAAACACGCATAACCGGAGGCCTCTCGCGATCCTCGAACTGCCGAGTATGCCCATGCCATACATTAATCATATAATTACTGCCCAAGTCAGACCTACTCCACTATTGAACTCCAAGCCCCAGGCCTAATACTGTGAGCACCCACCATCGAAGTGAAAAAAGCAAAACCAAGCCTGTTCGCAAAGGTCTGCACCCCAGGAATCTGCACAACCAAGGTTATGACTTCCCTGCTCTCGTAAAAAGCCACCCAACACTGGCCCCCCATGTAAAACCGAACGCTTATGGCGACCTTTCCATCGATTTCGCAGACCCATTGGCAGTAAAAACTCTCAATGCCGCGTTATTAAACCGATACTACAACGTTGCCGGTTGGGATATTCCAGAGGGCGCGCTTTGCCCTCCCATCCCAGGCAGAGCCGATTATATCCATTACATAGCGGACTTAATTGAACCTAGACTTGCACGGCCCAGCATCAAGCTACTCGACATAGGGACTGGAGCAAATGGAATCTACCCGTTACTAGCTTGCCAAATTTACGGCTGGCAGTGTGTCGGAAGTGACATTAGCGCTCAGTCGCTTGAGAACGTAGCCACGATTATCAGCAACAATCCCACACTCAAAGATCGCTTCACGCTACGCACGCAACACAATAAAAACCACATGTTTGAAGGGATCATTCAAACCGGGGAGTTCTTTGACGTCAGCGTGTGCAACCCACCCTTCCATGCCTCGCTCGATGAAGCACTTAAAGGCAGCCAGCTTAAACTCAATAACCTTGCCCGTAGCCGCGGCGAACAAAAAGTAAAAGCCGAATCCACCACTCTGAATTTTGGCGGGCTGGGAGCAGAGCTTTGGTGTAAAGGGGGTGAACAGCTGTTTCTGAAAAAGCTGATAAGAGAAAGCAAGGTGTATTCAACGCAATGCCACTGGTTTACCAGCCTCGTTTCAAAAGCTGACAATGTTAAGCCGGCAAAAAAGTTGATTGGTAAGCTCGGTGCAGTTGATATTCGGGAAATAGAGATGAAGCAGGGAAATAAGATTACGAGGGTATTGGCCTGGACATTCATTTAGCCGCTGCCACCGCCTCCATGTGCCTGCTCGAAAGCGTCGACACCTTCAATCCGAAGCAGGAGGTGTCATCATAGATGTTCCAACCATTGGCACGGAGGCCTGCACTGGTGCCCACTACTGAGCCCGGGAGATGACCAAGCTCGGTCATCAAGTTCGGATCATCGCGCCCCGCTTAGTGCCCCGTATCCGAAAAACGATGCAAGATCAGCGCGACGTCAGGAACGTCGCTTAACCGTACTTGTTATGCAAAATACTCCAGTCTCGGCAGGTCATCCGGTACAAACGTACTGACTGACCATGAAATTCCAGTGTTGTGTAATGCCTGAATCCTGCTTTCTCCGAAACCCTGACTGAAGCGCCATTTTCTTGTTCGATGATGACAACTACCGATGAGAATTTTTTCTGACCAAACGCGTAGCCTAAAACTCCTATGGCGGCTTCTGTTGCAAAACCTTGATTCCAAAACTTTCGCGCTAACCGATAACCCAGGTTGGTTTCCTCGACACCGGCAACTAGTTCTGGCCCGACACCACAGAAACCAATAAGATCGCCGGAGTCTTTTTTTACCAATGCCCACGGACCAATGCCGCGTGAGGCATAACACTCCACGCACCAGTCGATAAACTTCTTGGTGGCCGCCACATCGCAAACTCCGCGAACCGAATATTCCATTACTTCGGGATCACTTAAAATTTCAGCGAGAGCGGAAAGGTCTTGGTGTGACAACTTCCTTGCGAACAACCTCTCGGTTTCAAACAGTTGCACCGAATTCTCCCTGTGCATAACGAGGCTGCAGAAAACCCGATTTCGAGCCCTCCCCAGCACCTAATTCCAAAAATTTTTGTGGCTTCCACCAGCTAGCCGATTATCATCGTTCCAATGTTCAGCCATCAGTTTCGGCCCTTTTGACGGTGTCAATGCCGGTATCACGCCCTAACCGCCCGTAATTCGCCAACTTCTCAATATTATGCACCAAGCAGTATAGCTGCCATTGGCCCTACACCTTCTTCTTGCCTCACAAGCTCAAGCGATTCAGCCGTTTGTTCGTGCCGATGTTGCCGAACACCGGTTCCACCACTGACATTCGGTGGCTGTGGATCTCTTTGCCCTGTTGGCTGTCGATACGGTGCCTCATCCAGTCCGTGTAGTTCGGCTGGCGTTTGTTATCGATAGTAAACGAGACTTGCCGGCATTGCAGTAAACGGCCCTGGAAGTAAGCTCGGCGGATATCCCGGTCCAGTTCGGCTTCGGTTTCGGCCTCGTCCCGCTCGTAATGCTCCTTCAAGTGGTGGCGGATCAGTCGTCGCAACTTCTCCCGCTACTCACCCAGTTCCTTAAAGGTGCCGGACCATTCCTTGGCGGCGTTGGAGTAAATCTTGCAACCGTCGATGGCAAACAGCTCGTTACCCAACAGGCCCTCTTCGTGGCAAATCAGCAGAACTTGTTCGAACAGCTCTTCGATCTCATCGGCGTGGCTACTGACAAACTTGGCCAGGGTGGTGAAATGCAGAACGTGTCCGTTTGCCTGACTTTATCAAACCGGGATGGAGATTTCGGGGGTTTTTCTACAGCCTCAACCCGAAGCGCACCGGTGACTTTGACGTAGCGAAGCGGAGACAAAGGCATCCGAGTGACGCGCCCGGTTAGCTGTTCCCAAGCATGTACGCACGAAGCTGCCGCTCCTCTCGCATAACATAGAGGACGAAAACCCGCTTCTCATCCTCACGATAAAAAATGCGACATGGTGGAACAACTACTTCCCTATATACCGAATTAGGGAGCTCTGGAGGAATCCGCCCGGATTGCGGAAAATCTTCCAAGCGGTCGATTTTATCGAGAACCTCTTCTACCAGGCGACTCGCAGCTGCAGGATTATCCAGAGCAATGTACTCTGCGATTGCGTTTAACTCTTGAAGGGCCGGCTCAGTCCAGATTACTTCAGCCATTTACTCATTTTCTCCCTGGCCTCACTTTGACTGTACGTTCTTCCCTCAAGTACAGCCCGCTCTCCTCGTGAGAGCCCCTCAAGCAGCTCAAGCCGACGCTGCATGAATTCGTAATCTTGCACATCAACAAGATAAGCCGATGGCTGGCCATGTTCAGTGATCAGTACTGGCTCTTTAGACAGATGCAGGTCTGCCAAGATTTTTGTGGCTTGGCGTTTAAGGTTTGTAACAAGCTCAACTTTCATGGGCTCACCCTGATCCAAATTGATAGTGACACTATAGTATCACTTTGCAGGTGAGGCAATCACAGCTAACGAGGTTGCAGAAAACCGGATTAGTAGGCTCGGCGGGTATCCCGGTCCAGTTCGGCTTCGGTTTCGGCCTCGTCCCGCTCGTAATGCTCCTTCAAGTGATGGCGGATCAGTCGTCGCAACTTCTCCCGCCACTCACCCATTTCCTTAAAGGTGCCGGACCATTCCTTGGCGGCGTTGGAGGAAATCTTGCAACCGTCGATGGCAAACAGCGCGTTACCCAACAGGCCCTCTTCGTGGCAAACCAGCAGAACTTGTTCGAACAGCTCTTCGATCTCATCGGCGTGGCTACTGACAAACTTGGCCAGGGTGGTGAAATGCAGAACGTGTCCGTTTGCCTGACTTTACCAAACCAGGATGGGGATTTCGGGGTTTTTCTACAGCCTCAACGCTGAGCCCAGGGCGCCCCGAAAGGGGCGTCCGGCGGCCGCAGGACGCGTACTGGTGCGACTTGTTATGCAGCATGTAGCGGCTTGATGCGATCCACTTCTTCCTTGACCGACTGAGCCGCCGTCCAAAGATCAACAGATCGCTGCGCATTCAGCCAGAATTCTGGAGAGTTACCAAACAAACGGGCAAGCCGAAGCGCCATTTCAGGACTGACCGCACGGCGCTCACGCAGAAGTTCATTAACTGACTGGCGAGAGACACCCAGAGATGCAGCCAACCCCGTAACGGTCAGGCCATAGTCTGGCAGGAAATTTCTTTGTCTCGCCCTTGGAGTAAAGCTCTTGGGTTCGTTTGTCAGAAAAGGACTTGATCATGCATTGAAGCGTATTGTGTCACGTGTCACGTGTCACATGTCAATAAGGCATAGGAATGACTGCATGGCGCAAAAGGCAGCGGCGCGCTCGCTCATCAACTGCTGATTCTTTTCAGCATTCCAGTTAATTTGCTTCATGGAACGAGCCTAGCAGAGTGTGTGCCTATTGGCATCTTACTTACTCTGCCAACACGCGCAGCTTTGTAGTGGAGGCGAAGCAGCAACGTAAAAGCTGTCGCTGTGCTTGGCCTTGTTAGGGCTATTGCGCTATAGTTGTACGGAGTTTCCGTACGTGATGGTGAAGATATGGACATAATCAGTGTAAACAAATTTAGAGACAATCTGAAAAACCTTGTCGAGCAGGTCATTAGTAGACACGAACCCCTCAAGGTAACGCGTCGTGCCGGAGAGGCTTTCGTGATTATTAGTGCTGAGGACTGGGAGAGAGAGCAAGAAACCCTGCACGTTCTCCAGAACCGAGACCTGATGCAACAGATTGCGGCCTCCCTCAACACTCACAGCCGTGGCCAAGGATTCACACCTGATGATGAGCAGATGAATGAGATCACTGGTATTTGAGGGCAACACCTGGGAAGCCTATGAAAAGATGCGCGAGAAAGACAAAAAGCTGCACAAGGCTCTCTGCAAATTGTTGAAAGAAATGCTCCGGTCTGAAGATCCATCCACTGGCACCGGCAAACCTGAACCCCTCAAACACAATTTATCAGGCCTGTGGTCAAGACGCATCTCACAGAAGGATAGGCTGATATACCGGTTCGATGATAAATCCATTTATATTTTCGCCATTGGTGGACACTACGATCAGCCCTAATCGGGATAGGGAGACACCTCACGATGCCTCTCCTCCCACATCACCGGGCATACGGATCACGTACCACGGCGATTCAGTGACTTGATTCAACCCGTTACCGCACTGCCAGTTCCGGCAGTCCATAGCTCCGGAACAACCGGGGGTGGGTCAAATTTAATGGCCAGTAGTGGTTCATTTTAATTGGCCACTAACATGTGCCATGCCCGGCACACACGCTGAACGAAGCGGCGCGTCTCACGCGTCCGTCTTCCGTGCCTTGTTAAATGCTCTTGCGTGCGCATGTCGATGCGCATAGGATGAAGCAATGCATGTGACAGCCCCTCGGAGACTATGATGGCCGAACTTTACAACACAGCCGCACCCAAAAAAGCAGCAAACTTGTCAGTTAATAGTGACCTGCTCCGCAAAACCCGGGATCTGAACATTAACCTGTCTGCAACCCTGGAGCGAGCCCTGAAAGAAGAGCTTTCGAAACGCGAAGCCGCTCAATGGGTCGAAGAAAATCGCGCTGCGATCAAAAGCTACAACGAGTTTGTCGAGCAACATGGATGTTTCGGTGACGAATTCAGGGAGTTTTGATGGCGCAGTTCGATGTTTACTCCAACCCAAGCAAAACCAGCAAAACTCAATATCCCTACCTCGTCGATATTCAGAGTGGCCTCCTGACGGATCTGGCAACTCGTATCGTTATTCCGTTGGGCAAGCATTCAGCTTTTGGGAGCCAGTCGATGCGGGGTCTCACGCCTGAACTATCGTTCGACGATCAGCAGTTGCTGTTAATGACTCCTCAAATATCCTCGGTACCAGAAAAAAGTCTCAAAAATCCCGTTGGTTCTCTCTTACATTTCAGGGATCAGATTATTGCGGCACTGGATCTCGCGGTCACTGGCATTTAACGCCCGGATCACGCGCCGGTTTGGAGCCGCGAAGCGGCGGAAAATCGGTCACTCTGCAGCCGATTGTTAAAGCCTTCCCAACCAGTACTGCGGACGCCGGCGGTCATGGGAAACAGCCAGAACCTGAAAACCATCAGGGCTCTCTCGGTAAACGATAGACAAGGGAAATCTGTGGAGGGGCGCTCTACGAATATCTGGTGGCAACTCAGCTTGCCAGGCTTTTGGTGACTCGCCAATTAAATTGGCCAGGGCCTCAAATTCCTCTATAAAGGCACCACCCAATCCCGGAACTTTTGATTCGTAATAACCAACTGATTCCAGGAACTCGGCTTCCGCTGCCGGGTGAAAAGAGTAATTCATTTGATCAGTGCTCTAGCCTTCCTCATGACATCCTCACCAGACACAGCCTGAACTGCGCTATTATCGAGTTCTTCGCTTCTACGTCGGGCCTCAAGCAACCAATCAGACCTGAGCTCTTCTTCTGACGGAGACTCCAGACTCAACACCAGTCGATGGATCAATTGGGCTCGCTCCTCTTTGGGAAGGTGGAGCGCCTCGTCTTCAATTTTCTGAAGATTCATGGAAGAAACCTCTCGTTCGCGTATCACTCAATTTTGACACGGATGAGTATCAGGTGCCACGACTCGGTTTTTTCGCTTTAACGCCCGGCTCCCGGGCCGGTTTGGAGCCGCGAAGCGACGGAAAATCGGTCGCTGTGCAGCCGATTGTTAAATCCTTTGGCGTACGGTATCCTGTTCATGGACCACATCCTGTACAGGAGCAGCCTTATGGATGCCATAAGCTACACAGCCGCTAGAACCAATCTAGCAAAAACCATGGAACAGGTCTGTGAGGACCATTCCCCTGTGATCATCACCCGGAGCAAGTCGCAGTCCGTGGTAATGATCTCCCTTGAGGACTACGAGGCGCTGCAAGAAACTGCATACCTTCTGCGCGCACCAAAAAACGCGCGGCGTTTGATGGAATCCGTTGCCGAGCTGGAGCAAGGCGGTGGTCAAGAAAAGGAACTTCTTGAGTGAAACTCATCTTCTCCGAGAACGCCTGGGAAGACTATCTATACTGGCAAAAAACCGACAAAAAGATCCTTAACCGAATCAACAAGCTGATCAAAGAGACCAAGCGAGAACCGTTCGACGGTGTTGGTAAACCGGAGCCCCTCAAGCACAGCCTCGCCGGTTACTGGTCTCGCCGAATCAATGAGGAGCACCGAATGGTGTACAAGGTCACGGATGATGCCTTACTTATCGCCCAGGTTCGATATCACTATTGATTTAACGCTTGGGCTCAGCCGCCGCTTTGGAGGCGCACCGCGCCGGAAAAGTGGTCGGCTGCAGCCCCTGGTGTACGCCCAGCATGGGCATGAACTAATGAGGTGAAAGTCCCCTGTGGGAAGATCACCGTTCAATGGCTTTAGCCGATTGAACGCTAACCACTAGCGAATGGCAAGGGCCGATCCGCGAGGAGCGATCTCCGGAGCGCCGGCCGGAAGTAAGCCGCTAGCAAAACTGCGAGCTGATGAACAAGAACATCATACGAGGCGTAGGCTGAAGGCGAGTTGGCACCAGACGACGAAGCCACGTGATCTAACGGCCACCGTAAATGATGCAGCAGTGCAGTGACAGTGCATGTCCTTATCTGGGGCGGTCCGACGTATCGGGATCTGCTCAACGAGCGATCGGTCAATTACCAGTCAGGCTCCTGGTCGATCAAGCCTGGGCGCAGCCGTTGCCATCGGCGGTTGCGAGCGAACGAGATGGACACCGATAGCGCCGACGGGGGTAACTCCGCCGGTGATTGAGCAGAAGTCAGCAGCGGCCATAGTAGCCAAACGCCCGTCGTAATGGATGGGACAGGGTGAAGGGCCTAACACCGAGAATAAAGGAGGAGCCTTGACCGACTTGAACACACGAATGCCGACCGGCAGTGACGTGACTCAGCGTACGGTGACGAAGCCAGCCTTGGAAGCAAGTTCGAGCCAACAAAGGGGCAGCAGGCGTCGACGGCATGACCATCGACGAATTCCCCGGCTGGGTAAAGGCTGGCCACTGGAACACGGTCAGGCAGTCGATTCTCTCGGGCGACTATCAACCGGCGCCGGTAAGGCGGGTTGTAATCGGCAAGCCGGACGGTGGCAAGCGTGAGCTTGGCATTCCAACGGTGGTAGACCGGGTGATTCAGCAAGCCATTGCCCAGATTCTGATGCCAATCTTCGACCCGGGATTCTCAACGGACAGCTACGGCTTCCGGCCGGGTCGCAACGCGCACCAGGCAGTGCGACGGGTGCAGAGCATCCTCAAGGAAGGGAGGCGCTTTGCCGTGGATGTGGACCTGTCGAAGTTCTTCGATCGGGTGAATCACGATCTGCTGATGACTTTACCATTCTGGTAAACAGCCACCGAGCTGGCGACCGGGTACTGGCCAGTATCAGCCACTTCCTGGAACACTGCCTGAAACTGACGGTCAACACGACCAAGAGCCGTGTGGTCAGAACCAATGAGAGCAAGTTCCTGGGATTTACCTTCAAGGGAACCCAGATCCATTGGCACCCGTACACGTTGCGCAAGTTCAAGCAGCGCATTCGGATACTGACGAACCGGAACTGGGGCGTGTCGATGCACTACCAGCTTTTCAAAATCAGCCAGTATATCCGTGGCTGGATTCACTACTTTGGTATCGCCACCGGCTACCAGCGCTGCTGCGATCTGGACCACCGGATCCGTCGCCGCGTCAGGATGGCTCACTGGCGACAGTGGCGTAAGCAAGTGGGCGGCACTCCGCCACCAAAGTCCGGAATCTGATGAGGCTGGGCGTTCATGTACAGGCTGCCGTTGCGTGTGGCATCACCAGCAAAGGGCCATGGCGCAGTTCCAAGACCCCGAGTATTCAGCAGGCATTATCCAATGATTACCTGAAAGCCGAGGGACTGGTATCGCTGCGCGATGGATGGATCAAACTTCATCATTCCCGGTGAAACGCCCTGTGCGGAGCCGCATGCAGGGTGTTGTGGGGGCTGGGGGTTAGATACCCTCGGCTACCCGATTATGCCCTGTGGTCTAACTTGGATGCCGAATTCCAAGGTCGAATATTCTTAAGCTGTTCAGCCAAAGTATCCTCTGCAACCTCGGTATCGTAGGCGGCTTGCGCTCGCAACCAATAGCCATTTGACAAGCCGAAGAATCGGCAAAGGCGCAAATCCGTGTCGGCGGTTATAGAACGCTTGCCAGCTATGATCTGGCCAATGCGCTGGGCGGGCACGCCTATTTCCTTGGCGAGCCGATACTGGGAGATCCCCATGGGATCAAGAAACTCTTCTTTCAGTAACTCGCCCGGCGTTACGGGATCAATGGTACGCATGAGTTACCTCCTAGTGATAATCAACAATTTCAACGTCTTCTGCACCAGACGCAGTCCAGCGAAAACACACCCGGTACTGCTTGTTTATGCGAATACTGTACTGGCCTTGGCGGTCCCCGGCCAACGGCTCCAACCTGTTACCCGGTGGCACTTTCAGATCATCCAATTGAGTCGCTACCTGCAGCTGTCGCAGTTTTCTCAACGCCACGCGCTCAAAATTCACAAAGCGCTTAACACGACGTCCGTTCGCCAGCTTTTCGGTATCTTTACACTTGAATGATAGGATCATGAGTCCAATAATGACGCGCCACACTATTAACGTCAAGCGTTACTGTTGCGCCAATCAATGGATTGGAGGGGCACAACGCCCGCCATCACCGGTGACGGAACCAGAGCGAAGCGGAGGTTTTGGCATCCGGTGCATGGCCTGGTTAGCTATCGATCCTCGTGCAAGCGACCTTCAACATATTTATGAAGGATGCTGGCAACAAGCGTTTGGTAGGGGATGCCTTCTGCAAGAGCCTTCTTCTGCAGCCCCCTAAGATCCTTGGAGGATAGTCTGATGTTAATACGGGCATCTTTCTTGAACATGGCCTCGGCGTACTGTTGATGCCGCAGTTTCCTGTTTTCACTGTCTGGCGACCGCTGCAGCTCTCCTGCATCGAATGCATCCAGAATTTCTTGCTCTTCTTTATCCAGCCTACTCATTTTGGACCTCCCAAATAGGTTTTGGTCGCTTTCCGGCTCGGGATGATCGTTTTCAGAAAAACCTCATCCTCTGACTCCACAAAGGGCACCAAATACGCATACCCCTCGATCTCAACCACATGAATTTGTTGCTCCGGATATCGCTCCTGATTCGGATGCTCGAACGTATCCAGGATGCCTCCAACCGAGATATGCAAAACCACATCCTCGAAAGAGACGTTCCTTTCTGCTTGAAGAAGCTTATTCTTCTCTGGGTTCCATGTGATAGGTTTCATGAGTCAAATCTTAGCACATTGTGTGCTTTTTGTACTCAATAGCTAACGCCCGGCTCACGCGCCGGTTTGGAGCCGCAGCGCGGCGGAAAATCGGTCGCTGTGCAGCCGATTGTTATGTTCTTCCTGAAGTGCTAGATTGTGTATAGATATTTAAGTTTATACACATAGGTGCCAGATGAGAACGAACATTGTCATTGACGATCAGTTGATGGCCGAAGCCCTCAAGGCCTCCGGCTACGAAACCAAAAAAGAGGCCGTTGAGCAAGGCCTGAAACTTCTGGTCCAGCTTAGCAAGCAACAAGAAATTCGAAAGTTGCGAGGCAAAGTCGAGTGGGAAGGCGACCTGGATGAAATGCGGAGCGCCCGATGATACTGGTGGATACCAGCGTCTGGATCGACTATTTCAACGGAGTCAAAAACCCGCAAACCGACCTGCTGGACGCCTCGATAATCCAAGGATCAGTCGCTATCGGCGACCTCATATTTCTGGAAATCCTGCAAGGCATCCGCAACAACAAACAATACCGTCAGACGAAACAAAGCCTGCAAGCGCTGAATCAATATGAAATGTTTGGCAAAGCTATGGCAACCAAGTGCGCCGACAATTATCGAGCGCTTCGAAAAAGGGGCATCACGATCAGAAAAACTGCCGACGTGATTATCGCGACCTTCTGCATAGAGAAGGAGCTACCTCTTCTGTTTTTGGATCGCGACTTTATTCCTTTTGTTGATCACCTTGGACTCGAGCCTGCTCTGAAAGAAACATAACGCCCGCCATCACCGGTGACAAAACCGCAGCGAAGCGGAGGGTTTGGCATCCGGTGCATGGCCTGGTTACACCTCACTTTGGTCAGTGAAGCTGATTGAAAACTTCCGGGTGTTGCTCAGCAATGCGCAAAAGCGCCACCGCAGGCCCCTGCGGTTCACGCCGACCCTGCTCCCAATCCTGAAGGGTTCGCACACTAACACCCATTAGACCGGCAAATGCAGCTTGCGACATGTTCAACTTCAGCCTGATCACTTTAGGCGGTGAGGGCTCTGATAGCTCATGGGTTCGTAGAGCCAATTTGCCCTTCTTGAACTGCTTGATTTCATTGATGCCATCAAGAATCTCTGCCCCAAGGTTCCTGTCACCCATTTTTGATTGCCTCCGCTATCTGCTTGAGCGTATGGCCAGGAATGCTGGCGCGCTCTGATTTACTGTACAGCGTGAGCATCCATATCTCGTGGTCAGACTTCTTCCAGTAGTAAATGGCCCTGATACCACCGCTCTTTCCCGAACCCGCTGGTGCCCATCGAACTTTACGAACGCCACCTGAGCCTTTGATTAGATCCCCGGCATCCGGCTTCTGCAAAAGGTAGGTTTGAAGCCCACGATATTCCTCGTCCGTGAGGTAGTTCGGCAATAGCTTGGTGAACGTTGAGGTTTCGATGAATAGCATCACCAAAATATACGGCGATGCCGTATAAAATTCAAGGCCAGGTTAGTGAGGTGTAATCGGGATAGGGAGGCACCTCACGATGCCCCTCCTCCCACATCACCGGGCATACGGATCACGTACCACGGCGATTCAGTGACTTGATTCAACCCGTTACCGTACTGCCAATTCCGGCAGTCCATAGCTCCGGAACAACCGAGCCGGTAAGGCTGCGTATTCCAGACCAAGGTTGCCACTGATTCCAGACGAAGCCTGCCACCCATTCCACGCGAAAGCTGCCACTGATTCCACGGCAAAGCTGCCACCCTGGCAGGCTGCCTGACTCACCCCATCAAAGCCGCGTGACGCGGGATAACTTAACGGTACTCTGACCCTTTTCATCCGGAGAAGGTCAGATGCCAGCGAAGAGGTTATCCATGCGAAAAATCAAAGAAGTCCTTCGCCTCAAGTGGGAGCGGGGCCTGAGCAATCGTCAGATTGCGGCGGCCTGCGGCGTCAGCCGCCCCACCGTGAGCGAATACCTGCGCCGTACCGCTGAGGCTGGCCTGAGCTGGCCACTGCCTGCGGATCTGGATGAGGCCCATCTGGAACAGTTGCTGTTCCCGCCGCCACCGGACCTGCCGGCCCAGATCCGGGGCCTACCGGACTGGCAGCAGATCCACGAGGAACTCAGAGGCAAGAACGTCACCCTGTTCCTGCTTTGGCAGGAGTACCGGCAGGCCAATCCGGAGGGGTATCAGTACAGCTGGTTCTGCGAGCACTACCGGGCCTGGCAGGGCAAGCTGGATCTGGTGATGCGCCAGGACCATCGGGCCGGTGAGAAGCTGTTCGTGGACTATGCCGGCCAGACCGTGCCCGTCATTGACCGTACCACCGGAGAGATCCATGAGGCGCAGGTCTTTGTCGCGGTGATGGGCGCATCCAATTACACCTACGCCGAAGCCACCTGGAGCCAGACATTGCCGGACTGGATCGGCTCTCACACCCGGGCCTTCCAGTACCTGAATGGAGTTCCGGAATTAGTGGTCCCCGACAATTTGAAATCGGGCGTTACCAAGGCTCACCGGTACGAGCCGGACCTCAATCCAACTTACCAGGATATGGCTGCCCATTATGGGATCGCCATCGTCCCCACGCGCGCCCGTAAGCCCCGCGACAAGGCCAAGGTGGAAGGGGGTGTGTTGATCGTCGAGCGCTGGATCCTGGCGGCGTTGCGCCATCGCCAGCACTTCTCCCTGGGTCAGCTTAACGCCACCATCCGTGAGTTGCTGGAGCGGCTGAACACCCGGCCCTTCCGCAAGTTGCCTGGCTGCCGGCGCGACCACTTCGAACAGCTAGATAAACCGGTTCTACAGCCATTGCCGGTAGAGCCATACACCTATGCCGAGTGGAAAATAGCCCGAGTCCACATCGACTACCACGTGGCTATCGACGGTCACTACTACTCAGTGCCCTAAACCCTGATCAAGAAAGAGGTGGAGGTCCGCATCACCCACAACACCATCGAGTGCTTTTACCGGGGCAACCGGGTCGCCAGCCACCGGCGCTCTGATCAGAAGGGGCGACACACCACCATTGCCGCTCACATGCCCGAATCCCACCGCCAGGCCGGCGAGTGGTCGCCGGAACGGCTGATCGGCTGGGCAGCCAAGACCGGACCGGCGACGGAGAAGCTTATCCGCACCGCACTGGGTGCCCGCAAACACCCACAGCAGGCGTACCGCTCATGTCTGGGCATTCTCCGGTTGGGGCAGAGCTACGGCGAGTCGCGGCTGGAGGCCGCCTGCCAGCGAGCCCTGATGCTGGGAAGCTGCCGCTACAAGAGCATTGAATCCATCCTCAAACACCGTCTGGATCAGCAGCCCCTGGAAGAGCAACAGGAACTGGCCTTGCCCGACACCCACGACAACATCCGTGGCCCCGCCTACTACCACTGAAGGATCTCTGACATGCTGAAACATCCTACACTGGACAAGCTCCACGCCCTCAAACTGACCGGCATGGCCGCCGCCCTGGCGGATCAGTCGGCCACCCCCGACATCACCGACTTGAGCTTCGAGGAACGCCTCGGGCTGCTCGTGGACCGGGAAATGACCGAGCGAGACAACCGGCGCATGACCAGCCGGTTGCGCCGTGCCAGGCTGCGACACACGGCCATCCTCGAAGACATCGATTACCGGAACTCACGGGGCCTGGATAAAGGGCTGGTGCAATCACTGGCCGGCTGCCAATGGGTAAAAGAGCACCTGAACGTGCTCATCACCGGTCCCACCGGGGTTGGCAAAACCTGGCTGGCCTGTGCACTGGCACACAAGGCCTGCCGGGAAGGCTACACCGCACAGTACGTGCGCCTGACCCGACTGTTGCGGGAGTTGACCATTGCCAAGGGCGACGGCCAATACTCAAAACTCCTGACAAGTCTGGCCAAGGTTGACGTGCTGATCCTGGATGACTGGGGGCTGATGAAACTGAGCGCGGAGAACCGAAGGGACTTGCTGGAGGTGCTGGAAGACCGACATGGCAGGCGCTCCACCATCGCCACTAGCCAATTACCCATGGATCAATGGCATGACGTCATCGGGGACGCCACTCTGGCCGATGCCATCCTGGACCGCCTCGTTCACAACGCCTACAAGATCAATCTCAGGGGCGAATCCATGCGAAAGCGGCAGGCAAAGTTGACGGACACTACGGCTTCGGAGTAAGAAGAGAAACCCCTCGTCGCTACGCTCCGATGGGTGGCAGCCTTGCCCCGGTCCGGGTGGCAGGCTTCACGTGGAATGGGTGGCAACCTTCAGCGGTTTACGCAAAGGCTTCCCGCAGTGCCGGCGAATGACTCAGGCGCCACGGGCCGCGGGCTGATTTCGCGGTGTTCCAGGCCAACCTGACCGAGACACCCCGCTTTCTCAGCTCACGATACCCCCTTCGGCCCCATTGCTTCCACACGTAACTTCTCATTCTCCGCCGTATCCACTTGTCCAGGTCCCGCAGCGGGCTCAGTACTTCGGCTGCGTCGAAGTACGCTTTCCAACCAAGCAGGGTCTCTTTCAGATCTGCGATCACCTGGGCCAGTGAGTGGCCCCGTGTTCGGCGGCTCAGTTTCCGGATCTGGGCTTTCAGCTTGGTGATGGCTTTGTCAGCCACTTTCAATCGCTGCCCTTTCCGGCTGAGGGTGAAGCCTAGGAAGCTCCGCTTCCAGGGCCGGTCTACCGCGCTCTTTCGTGTATTCACTGTGAGCCTCAGTGAGTCCTCGATAAAGCGTGTCAGACTCACCATCACCCGCTCTCCTGCGCGGCGGCTACCAACATAGATCTGGCAGTCATCCGCGTAGCGGGCAAAGTGCAGGTTGCGCCTCTCCAGCTCCCAGTCCAGTTCGTCCAGCACCACATTCGCCAACACCGGAGACAGTGGCCCACCTTGTGGCACGCCCTCGGGTGTGGGCTCTTTGTGATGGTCGATCTGGACGCCTGCTTTCAGGTACTGGTTGATCAGCCTGAGCAGTGGTCTGTTCGGCGTGTGCCGTTTCAACCGTGCCATCAGGCGATCATGGTTTACCCGGTCAAAGAAGGCTTCAAGGTCCAGATCCACCACCCAGCTACGACCTTCCCGAGCGCAGCGTTGTCCGTACCGGACCGCCTGATGAGCGGAGCGTCCCGGACGGAAGCCATAGCTGTGTGGGTGGAAGCGGGGTTCCCAGTCTTGCTGGATAACCTGGGCTATCGCCTGCTGGATAAAGCGATCCAGCACCGTCGGAATGCCCAGAGGGCGGGAGCCGCCGCTGGCTTTGGGGATGGTGACCCGCCGGACCGGCTTCGGTCGGTAGGTCTGCTGGAGCAGCTGTTGCCGGATTTCTGGCCAGTGTTGGCGCAAGTAATCCGGCAACTCATCGACCGTCATGCCCTCGATGCCTGGCGCTCCCTTGTTACGTCGAACCTGTTTCAGGGCGCGATTGAGGTTGTCCCTGCTCAATACACGCGCCATCCACGGTGAGGGTTGAACGAAGTGCGAGTTTTCCCGCTTTCCGGCAACGGGTTCATCCCCTGGGTTCTCCAGGGGCAGCGCAAGCTGCTTTGCGGATGCCATCCCGTTTCCCTGCACGGACACTCGACTCCTGTCTCTGTTCGGGCCTTCAGTTCACGGGCGAACCTACTATGCCCTCGGCTGATTTCTGCCACGCGATCAGAGGCGATCGCTCGTCTCTCAGTGGGTCCGTCCACACATGGCAGACCTCCCGGGGTAAGGCACAGAGCTTTCACGGCGTAGACGCCCGATTTATAAAGCACATCCCGGTCGCAGAAGGAGGGCTTCGCGGTCACGTGCCCGCTCGCCCCGGATGTACCACACCTCGTATCGGGTTCCTGTTCGTCGCCCCGCCGCTTTGGATTGGGCTTACTTCCGGCCGGCGCTCCGGAGACCTCACCTCGCGATGACGCCCTTGCCCTTTTCCTAGCCTTCGGCTCTGCGAACACCTGGCAGGAGGACTTTCACCCGGGCGGCGTTCACCTCCCTAGTTCTGTGCCATGCCCGGCACACACGCTGAAATAAGCGGCGGCCCGACAGGGGCGTCCGGTGGAGGCCGAAGGCCGGAACGAACTTGATTGACTTGTTACGTGGCATGCGAACTCCACGCAACAAAGACCTTAAGCACTGCAATGCTTTTGGACGTCTTCAACCTGTTTCTCAAGGCTTGGAATCTGAAGAGTGACACCGTCGTGATAAATGGTCTCGCCTTTCCATTCAGGCTTTTTATCGAGTGCTGTGCGAAGAGCTGAGTCTAATTTTTTGAGTGATGTTGATTCTGTGCAGAGACACTCATAGAGATTGGAATCAGTACTACGGCACTCCCCGGCAGCGTCCATTAGGGAAGACAGCCCATCATCGATCTCGTGGAGTAAAGGAGCATCCTCATCCTTTATCTGAATGGTTTCCCCGGCGGCATTAGTGAATGCTGGCATAAGGGTAACCAGGAAAATAAGACCGAAACGTAAATTGAATCCCATACTCAATTAACTCCCTGTTTAAATTGATCTCAAAACCATCGATGTCGATGCAACGTAACGCCCGGCTCACGCGCCGGTTTGGAGCCGTGAAGCGGCGGAAAATCGGTCGCTGTGCAGCCGTTGGTTATGCCCTGTGCCCGATTTCAGATACAGCATTCCACGGACGAATATTCTTCAACTGATCCTCAAGGGCATCTTCCGCAATCTCAGTGTCGTAGGCTGCCTGAGCTCGCAACCAGTAGCCATTGGACAAACCAAAAAAGCGACAAAGTCGCAGGTCCGTGTCTGCGGTTATCGAACGCTTTCCAGCAATAATCTGGCCTATCCTCTGAGCAGGCACCCCAATCTCTTTGGCCAAGCGGTATTGAGAAATACCCATCGGCTCAAGAAACTCTTCTTTAAGTAATTCGCCTGGCGTTACAGCTTCAATGTTGCGCATGAGTTACCTCCTAATGGTAATCAACAATTTCGATATCTTCCGCGCCAGCCTTGGTCCAGCGGAAGCAAACCCGAAACTGCCTGTTGATTCGAATGCTGTGCTGACCTTGGCGGTCACCATGTAATGGCTCCAACATATTTCCGGGCGGTACTTTAAGATCATCCAACTGGCTTGCAGCCTGAAGTTGCCGAATTTTCCTCAAGGCAACTCGCTCAAAATTGACGAAGCGTCTGACGCGGCGTCCGCTTGCCAGCTTCTCGGTATCCTTACACTTGAACGATATGATCATATGGGAATAATGACGCAGAGCGTTAATAACGTCAAGCGTTAATATGCGGCAAAGTAGGCTGAGAGAGGGGCATAACGCCGCCAACATGCGCGGCTACGAAATGGAGGCGAAGCCGCAATGTAGTGGTCGTCGCCGTGCTTGGCCTTGTTAGAGTTGATCTTTATCATATGTTAGACCTTTAACCACATATCCAAGCTCAGATTGCTTAACCAGAAGCTCAACTTCTATTCCCCGATCGGGAAGAGAATTATAGGTCTGCTCGGAAATACAGTAAAAAAACAAATGGCGGCTAAATGAATCAAACTCTAATCGATGCCGACAACCCCACCGTCGCCGACTAGCTCCCGATTGTTTTTTTACTTCAGCAGTCAAAGTAGCATCTTCACCAAAAGTTTCTGTAAATAACTTTGGAACGAAAAACGCCGAATTTACCCAAAACAACCCAAAAAGCAATACAGGCCCTCCGAGAAATAGAGCAAACTCTTTTAACCCCTTGGGGAAAAGACTGGACTCTCTGAATGAACAAAAAATTCCCTTGACATATAAAAGCCAATAAATAGCGCACAAAAATACAATCAGGCCTAACGATATATAGACCGACCACTTAGAGATTACAGGATCAACCACAAAATCATGTGAAAACAATGAAAAAATTGATCCAATACTGGATACTGCTGTAACGATACCTAAAACTATATGATCTAACGAATAAATTTTTCTCGTTATAGTCATCACCGGCCTTTCTTGAACTCTAACGCCTGCATAAACGGCGGCTTTTTTGTAGCGAAGCGGAGAAAAAGCCGTCCGGTGGAGGCCCATCGGGCCGGAACGTATTTAATGCACTGGTTATACGTTACTCAATTTCGATACCTGTACCATCGTTTGAAGAACCGGGTGAGCCGCGATTCATACGCGACCGGCAGTCGACAATTGGGAGTTCCGAAGCAGAGATTGCCAAATCAGCCCTTCGTTTCACGCCCTTGCTGCTTGCCCACGGCCAGATACCAGAAAACAAAACAAGCCCAACGAAACCGGCAAGATAAAACATCTCCGCCTGATCACTAAACGAACCAAACAGAGCCAGGCCGACTGAACCGACAAGAATTAACGCTGAAATCACTTTGCGAGCTTTAAGCACTTTGCCTCGAACCTACCTGCGTATAACGCTGAAATAAGCGGCGGCCCGTCAGGGACGTCCGGTGGACGGCCTCCAGGCCGGGAACGAACTTAATTGACTGGTTATGCAAGGCCGGTACACGCTTGAATCCCCTCGAGAACCAGATAGTCACCGAACCCCCAAACCAGGGTGCCAATAACGACTATTGTTCCCTCTATCCGAAGGAGGCGCCGCTTCACCATGTCAATCGTTTTACCGGTGCCTGAAATGTACTCCTCAATCAAAGGCTCCAGCTTGGAATGTGCGGATTCTCTCTGCTCAGAGTCGAGCCCTTTGTCGACAAACATTTTGTCCGCTAATTCACGCATCTCCTGGGCATGATCAGTAAAGCGAGGACGTGCGGCCTCAATAATCTCCGGTAGTCCTTTCATACTAAAGATAATCCCGACACAGACAGCAAGCGCACCAAAGCGGGCAAACATTGTGGGCTCGCAAATGCCTGCCGCGATGAGATAGCCAACCAGCAGTAAAACGATCGTTGCATATATCGAATGCTTTTCGTCTTTCGACAGCTTGAACTTATAACTGAACATCACTCTCCTTGTGCATAACGCCAAAATTCAGCGGCGGCCTTTGCGTAGCGAAGCGGAGAAAAGGCCGTCCGGTGGAGGCCCTTCAGGGCCGGAACGTACTGGAATGATTTGTTATGCATTTACCAGTTTACGAGAACATCTTTAACTTTGTGCGTTGCGGCATCAAAACCAACGGCCCAAAAAACTTCATCCTCACTGGCAGAGTATTTCGCCTTCCAAAGGGTAAGCTGCGAACCAGCTCTTCGAAGGCAATCTATAAACTCAACCTCACTCAACTCTCCCAGTTCATGCTGAATGCTTTCGCACGATGAAATGTAGGCATGTTCAGTAATAGTAGCGTCGCTCTCTTCGCGAAGTGATGGGGCCGACATTTCCTGCAAGAGAGCAAAACTCTTCCCGTCATGCAGCTCTATTACCTGCTTCGCAAGCTTCCTTTCCATATCTGAAATCATGTTTCCTCCTTGGTGCATAACGCTGAAACTTTGCGGCAATTTTGGAACCGCGAAGCGGTGGAAAAATTGTCCGACAACAGTGCCTTGTTATATTTTTACTTCAGAACAAGGTACTATCACTGGGCCTTCCTTGTTAAAAAACTCTACTGTAGCGCCACTTTTTTCAAAAAACTCTTTTGCGCTGGCATAAGACTTAATATCGAGTCCTTTTGGAATGAAAACTAATAACGGTTTCATTTCGTCTAGAGATAGCGACAGAAGCTCTTCTCGTGAATCTGGAAATGCTCCAACAATTTGAGAAAAGGACACTATGTCAATTAAAAGCATGCTACCTTCGACTTCACAATGTTTTGGGCACGGCCGTATATTTCTATAGAGATAGCTTTTCTCATTACTGGCCATTTTCTCGCGGTTTTCTTGAATAACGTTACTCAAGAAAGCGCCCACAGACCCCGTTCCCGGCGAAGGAATGGTATGAATTTCTAGGCCAAATTCATCCCCCTTCTCTATGATCTGAGTTTGTATGTAAAAATCTTCGTCCAGGAAATATATATCCGGAATGCTGCAATATGTTATTGGAATCTTACCCTGCGCTCCATCTGATTCGACAGTCAGCGATAGAACACAGTCTTCGAGAATATCCTTTAGAGCGTTAACAATCGTGTCTTTTTTGCACGACAGAGAGAATGCAAAAATATTAATGGTGTTAATTTCTTTATATTTTCGACCGTTCCAGCCTAGATTGTTATAGAAAGTACTCCTTACAACGTCTTTCAAATTCGTAGCATTTAGGGTTTTCTTTACTTCAATTGCAGATATAGTGCTGCCAGGATTAATCACTACAAATTCGTCACACCGATACACCACACTTCTATCGGAATCATCGTAAACAAGGACATCAATTTGCTTGCCGTGTTTGTCTCTCGATGAGTCGTAAACAAAACCAGTGCCAACCTTATTATTAGTTGGAGCAAATTCTCTCAGCGTATTTCTAATCAAATTTTCATAAAAGCTGCCAACTGTTGGAGCATGCTTGATAACGTTTTCGAACCACTGAGCTTCTGATTTTATCTTCCGATGAAATCGATCAGCCAGAAAGTTCTCTTCATTCCAGTATAGCTTTTCTAGGAGGCCAGTATTTTTATCTTCAACAATGATACATCTGCCAGAAGGTTGCTGGAGGTCAACAATTTCTTGCTCTTCCTTAGGGCGCTTCTTCAATTGTACCTCCTAGAAATATAACGCTTGCAGCATGCGCGCCCATGGAATGGAGCCGAAGGCGCAATGTAATGGGCGTCGCCGTGCCTGCACTGGTTAAATTCTTTTCCGAGCAACGCCCTGGCCTCAAACCACTATTCTCCATCAAGGGAATGGCCGATTATTCCCCACCGGTCGTTATCCTTTCGTAGGTTAATTTGACCACTTTTGATGACGTAGCCCTCATCGGCAAATGGCGAATGCGGGTAAACGGTTTTAAAATCAATCTCCTCGTCGAAATAAAACCGTATTGAAACTTTATCTCCACTTTCCGTTATCTTGGCTTCCTCGCTCAACACGTCCCGGTCGGTTATTACGGAATTTTCCCGTGGGGCACTTTGATACATGAAGTCCAGCATTTTAGAACCAGAATTTAGTTTCTCACGTGCGTCCGAGTGCAAAAACTGGCCATAAATCTCTTTACTCGCGTCATCTTGCACGTACTTCACGTAATCTTGCGCGAACGCGAGTGGAGATTGCTCTGAAAATACGTCATCTGGAATATCCTGCTGACCAGAACCATTATCGGAGCTACCGCATGCAGTAAGCGCAACCACGAATGAAAACAACGCGATCGAAAATAATATTTTCATCTTTCTTCCTTTTTTGCAGCTTTACAGCCAACTCCCTGGGAGCATCAGGCTTTAGGTTTTGAATTTAACGCGAAGCTAAGCGGCGGCCCGTCAGGGACGTCCGGTGGACGGCCTTCAGGCCGGGAACGTACTTGAGCGATTGGTTAAGTGTTTTCACGCTGCTGCACCCCATCACCCGCCTTTTTTTCGTCAATGATGTCCTGGTACAGAGGCTTCACGCTGAGCCAACGGTGTGCATATTCACCCCGGGGCCCTCTGTTCTGAAGGCACCGATCCTGGGGTGGCGTGTTGTTGGCCACGAAAAGATAGAAGACCGGTCCAACTATCGGTATGACAGTCACGCAGCTAACGGCAATCTTGAATGCAAGATGCTCATTGCTTCGCCAAACCTTGGTCAAAAGGAAAAGCGACACGATTCCGGAGCCGACCGCTATGACTAAAATTCTATCCATAATAGACACTTAACGCTGATGGTAACCGGCGCCGGAGCGAAGCGGAGGGAACCAGAACCCGCAAGGGTTATGGCGTCCGGTTGACCGACTGGTTAGTGGCGTATTCCGACGCTGCCTGAACTTAGCACACCATTCGAATTCAATTAACGCACCAATGCTAATCGACTTCTGGATTTCTCCTCTAACAGCTTACCAAGCTCCTCGAGCTTTTCTTTACTAAAACTTCCAAAGCCATGAAAGCCCATCATGAAGCGTAACCCATCCAAGGTTTTTACCTCTAAGATATAGTTCATAGCACTGTTGCCGTCTGACGCAATGACTCTCACGATCGTCATTGCGCCATCAGACGAGAATTTACTGTTTCGCTTTCCAAACCAATGCTTACCCTTCAACACAAATATAGAACCACCGTTTTCCAACGTAATTCTCTTATCTGGAATGAGTATATACAAAAGCCCGTAGACCATTAATCCTGCTGCTATGCTTGAAAACCAAAACCAAGCTTCCAGTCTTGGTTTGTCCCAGAGGAAAACTGTAAAAATAGCTGCAAGTAGACCTATCACTCCAAAAATAATCGCGCTGGGTAAAACCGGACGGTCGAAGCACACGCTGTCACCGTTCGATCTGACCATTTTGTACATATCGGTCGAAAACATGTATCTAGACCTTTTTAGAACTTTAAGGACAGAGGCTCGCCGCCACTAACGCCAAAAATAAGCGGAAGCCCGACAGGGCCGTCCGGTGGAGGCCGAAGGCCGCAACGAACTTAATTGATTTGTTAAGTGGCTGGACATTCACCACCCAAAGTATCGGTCGGCACGCTGGCCAATTCACTGGGAGCCGGGAAGGCTTTTTTGAACGTGAAAGCCTCGGCGGTTGGTCCGTGCTCTCTCAGGATGTTTAGTTTTCGCGCTGCTTCTTCGACTGACGGAATGTGACCGGCAGGCACCCACCAAAGAACCATGTATGCCTCACCCATTTTGTGGAACCACTCTTTCTTGCGACGCATGATCTCGACATGGGCAGAGCGATAAACGTAATTATGCAAAGCCTCGATCGAATCCCAGAGAGAAAGATTCACGATCTTATCAGAGCCGAAATAATCAATGCCGGTGGCATCACCTTCTTCGGTTTGCAAGCGCCAGACGAAACCAGGGGAATCCTCAGCCAACGCGTTGATCCTGTCCAAATTCTCGACGAAATCTGAAAGCTGAGGCGAATCGATTGGAGCCATCAGCGTGGCAATGTTGAGCTGGGCAATTTGATACTTACTCACAGTTTCCTCCCTGAAAACACTTAACGCCGGCCATAAGGGGCGCCCTGACAAGGGCGTCCCGTGGAGGGCCATCGGCCCGGAACAGACTTAATGGCCTGGTTAAGTTGCAGTCCCACGCCAACTGCAACCACTTGGTTAGTTCTTGCGGCGTGAACGCCATAAACCCCACCCGCCAACAATGAGAAGAAAAAGGTTTGCCAGCAGTGACGCTCCCCAAAACTGAATGCTAGCGGATTGCTGCTCCAACATTTCTGGCGTTGCATCCTGATAAGGAAGGGAGGCTCCAGAAAATTCCAAGAAGCTGAAAAAAGCTCCTAAAAGCCCAACCACAACGAAAATGAAGCTCCCTACTCGCATGCTATTCCTGCAATTTAACGCCGAAGCACAGCGGCGCCCTTGGAGTGGCGACGAAGGAGCCACGCAAAGGGCGTCCGGCGGCCATCGGCCGCATACTGCTGCGACTTGTTATGGGCCAGGAGCACAACACCCTGACCCTTGCTGAATCGGCGGGCACGGTACTGTGCCGTATGAACAAAAAACACAGCAGTCTCCATGCTTGGGTTTTAGTAAAACATGGCAAGACTCACACTCGTAGAAATACTGGCATGAGTCGGTAGGCATGGTTTCGGTTTTCTGGTGGCCACAGTTTGGACACTCTATTGTTGATTCCAAGATTACATCGACCATAGCCATGCCCTCCCGAAAGGTGTGAATTTCAGCCCTACCCGCACTGACCTTGGCTCAGCACAAAAAACT
>NZ_PXNN01000005.1 GCF_003007685.1 Marinobacter halophilus | reverse complement strand
TTGTAGCGGCCGGGGTAGTCGTAGTGTTGATAGTCTTCGCGGTGGTTCGGGCTGCCGGCGCTTTGTTCGTGCATCAGGGCGTAGGCGGGGTTTTTGAAGGTGTAGTCCTTCATGGCGACCGAAGCGGCTTTGATGCGTTCTTCGTAGGCGAAGCTGAACACGCAGGCCTGTTTGGTGCTGCCGCCGGCCTGGGTGTTGCAGGGCACCGGGTCCAGTTTCGGGGCGTCGCCGTGGTGGTCGGCGATGATCAGCGCCGGTTGTTCTTCGCCGTCCACGCTGCCGTGCTGGTAACGGTAATGCCAGCCTTCTTCGGCGGCCAGGCGTTCGATAAATTTCAGGTCGGATTCCCGGTGCTGGACGCAGTATTCCCGCTCTTCCGGCGGGCGTTTGAAGTCAAAGACGGTGTCGATGATGCCCCGCTCTTCCAGCAGGGTGCGCACGATGGCGTCTGTCGTTTGAGTCTGGAAGATGCGGCTGTTGTGCATCAGGCCCAGGCGCCACAGCGGGGGCTGGATCACCACCTCATAGGCGGTGTGGCGGTGGCCGGTGTTACCCCGGACAAATTCGTTGACCACGCCGGTGAAGCGGCGCAGGGGCTCGCCGTCCTGCCACACTACCAGATCCACCGGCTGCTCCAGAATGTCGGTGGCCACCACGTCCGGATCGGTACTGGCCAGCTGCAAGCGGCCGTGAAACAGGCGGGAGAGGCTTTCGGTCAGCGCGAAGCCGACAACAACGAAATGATCTGAGGGGAATTCGCCTACACGGGCGGTAAACTGCAATCCGCTTGCCTGGGGCATGACTTCGGTCCCTGAAGAGTGAACGTGTCCGTTTCAGCCAGCACCATCCAGGCGCAGGCTCCGGTCATTCCGGGCACATCGGCCCGGAATGACGGCGCACAGTTTAATACAAGCTGCGGGGTATGCGGTACCCCGAGAGCAGCTGCTGTGTGAACGGGTTGGTATTACTGGCCGCATGCAGGCGATATCGCATCTCGCCGTCGTCCACATTGAACTTCACGTCGACGGCGCTGCCGCTGACCCCGGCGATGTCGGCCTTATCCAGCAACCGGAACAGGGCCCAGGGCCCGCTCTCGGAAATGCTGCGGGGTGAGCGATTGACCTGGATCGGCACCAGGGTGATGCGGCTCTCTGCCGAATCCCGCAGGGTGTTGGGCCATACCAGCGGTATGCTCTGGCGCGGGCCATGGGAGAATTCCACCAGCTGGCCATCGATGTTCACCACCGCCCGGCGCTTGTTGTTGGTCAGGTTCAGGGGCTCGAGCGCAAACTCGACATCCAGGGCGCCACTGCGGGTGAAGAAGGCCTGGCGGATCTGTTTGGCGCGCTCCAGCGACGCCACCACATCACGCCGGACCAGGCTGGCCCGGCGGGCATCGCCCACGTGCTCGGGATGGTCCTCCAGAAACAGCTTCAGGTTGTCGTTGTAGAAGGTTTCCAGAATGCCGTCCGGGGCGAAAAAGCGCTCAAAATCCTGCAGTGCGGCATCGCGGCCGGCACCGGCGGTGAACGGGTAATGGCGGGCCAGGTTCTGCTGGAACGGCTGGTACACCTCGCGGTACCACTCACGCTCCAGCTGCGCCACCGCCCGGTCCAGCACCACGCGCCAGCTCTCCGAGGCCAATCGGTTCAGGACCCGGTTGAGTGGTTCCGGCTGATGACTGGACATCCGCTGCAGGGTGAAAATGGGGTCGGCGCCCTGCAGGCCCATGCGGGCGCGGGCGGCGCTGAGCGCGGCTTTGCCGGCGTCTGGCGATTCCTGGATGTTGCGAAGGTACTCGTGCAACTCACCCACCATCAGCATGATCTCATCCAGGCCCGAAGGCTGGTCACCCTGTTTGCGGGTGAGCCGGTTCAGGTCCGCAAACTGCCGCTCGATGTCCTGCAGCATGCGAAAGTGCGGCGACTGTTCCAGCAGCCGGCGAGTGGCTTCGGCTTCGCCCTCACCGACGGGGATCAGGCGGGTGTTGGCCTGTACCTGGTCGAGCAAACGGGCCAGGGGCTCGTGGCCACTGGTCAGGCTTTCCAGAATGCGGACGCCGTGATTCAGGTCCTCAAACCTGTTGATATTGACCCGGCTGACGGCGGTGCGCCAGGCGCTGGCGTAATGCTCGGCGTAGAGGGTTTGCAGGCTGGCCAGCAGTTCCGCCTCATCGGCCTTGCTGAAATCGACATCGTTGCGACGACCCAGCACCCAGGCATCCACCAGGGCCAGTTCAGTCACCGATCCGGATTTACGCAGGAACCATTTCTCCAGGCCGTCCCGGGTTAGCAGGGCCGGGATGGACAACGGATCTTCGGCCGAGGGCAACTCTTCCGGCAGCGGCTCGCCGTAGGCGTCCATGCGGTTGAACACCGTGGTGAACGCCGGCCCTGAGCTGCGCGCCAGTTCCAGCGGTGTCTGGAAATCGCGATTGGCCTCGGCTTGTAGATCCCGATAGACGCGATCCGGCGTGCTGATACGACCCAGCTCGTGCTGAGCCCACTGCACACTGCTGCGGAAGGGTGCCAGCGCCATGGTCGCGGTCTGGTCACCGTCGGCCGCCATACCGGCCAGGTTGGTGTGCGCCATGGCGTATTGCAGGTGGCCATACAGCCGGTTCTGCACGTCGCGCTGGCCCGGGAAACGGCTCTGCCAATAGTCGCGCATGTAGGACGCCACAATGTCGGTACGGCGGCCGCCAGCGTCGTACATCATGCGCAGTACCCGCAAATGCTCAAGGCGTTCGGTGCTGTTGTCGGGCGCCCGGCCCATGTCTTCCATAACACCGAACATCAGTGCCGGCAGGTACTGATACGCCAGCATGTCGACATAGGCGGCATCCACTTCCGGCCCGACTTTGTGACCCTGATACAGGCCCATATCGGCCACCAGGCTCCACTCGTTGCGATAGTCGCCGAACGCCAGGGTGGCTTCGCGCAATTCGTCCAGCGGCTGCAGCAGGTTGCGACCGGTGCTGTCGGGCTCATAGCCCACCGGTTGCCAGTTGTTCAGGAACGACTTGACCCGGTTTTCCACTTGCGTGGCGGCCTCGGCATTCTGGACAAAGTAGTGCTGCCAGCCGGCGGTGATGCCGGCGCCGGCAAACAGGGCGACGACCGCCGCAACTGCAACCTTGCGCTGGCGTTGGCCTACCACTTTACGGTTGTCGCCGGCCAAGCCGGCTTCCGGATAGATTACGTCGGGGAACAGGCCCTTGGTGAACAGGCTGGCCGACTGGCCACCGCGTTGGGCCGGCTGGATGGGACCGGTCATCTGATAGTTGCGGGCAGCCGCGGCGACAAAGGCGTCTTCCGGCACGCCTTCCTGCAGCACCGAGGTAAAGTAGGTGCCGCGCACCAGCGCCGGGGTAGAGAAGGCATCGGCCGAGAGCAGATCGGTCAGGAACTGCTCCATGGTCGGCTTCAGGCCCGCCAGCTGACGGGTGAAGGAGTAGGCCGCGGCCCGGTCTTCGCTGTCGCGGTTATCGGCCAGCACATCCGGCAGGCGCTGGCCCAGCTCGTCCACCATCTCGGTGTAGCGATCGGCAAACTGTTCCAGCCATTGATCGTGATCCTGCTGGCTGTCGAGGCGAAAGGTGAAACCCAGTGCCTGGTCTTTTTCGGCTTTCGACAGCGAACGCACAAACGGCGCGAAACCGTACATCAGGTCCATTTTGGTGAAGGTGATGTAGACCGGCAGGCGGGAGCCCAGTTGTTCCATCAATTCCCGCAGGCGGGTGCGCAACAGAATGGCGTGGGCTTCCCGTTGCTGATCGCTGGACGTGCTCAGGCGCGCCAGATCCACCGCCAGGATGACCCCGTTCAGAGGACGCTGCGGGCGGCTGCGTTCCAGCCAGCCGATGAAGTGGTTCCACAGCCGATTCTGGATTTCGCCGGTGGCGCCCTCGCCCTGGCTCAGCAGTTCACCATCCGGGTCGATCAGTACGCCGTTATCGCCAATCCACCAGTCGAAACCGAACGGATTGCGGTCGCCACGGTTGTTACGGGTAACGTTGGTAAGCGTGTAGGTTTGCCCGGCGCGCTGAATCAGGCTGGTTTTGCCGGCGCCTTCCAGGCCCATCACCAGATACCAGGGCAAACGGTACAGCCCTTTGCGACCGGGCAGATTGCTCTTCAGCGCCTGCAACTGGCGGTCCAGCAGCCGTTGCTGACGGCGCTCCATGGGCAGGATCGGATCTTCCTGTTCCTGCTGCTCCTCGGCTTTGGCCTTGTTGACCTTGCCCAGGCGGCGGGCCAGAGCCATGCCCCAGAACACCACAACCAGCAGCACAACGCCCAGGGTAACCAGGGCCCGCATCTGCCACGCGACCAGCGGGTATTCCCCAGCAATTTCCAGCCGGGGGCCAAGCCACCAGGTGGCCACCAACAGCGCGATGATCGCCAGGGTCAACGTGACCGGGGCGGCGTTACGTAGGTGAGGCAGTAGCCAACGACCAATGAGTAAGGCTTTTCTCCACATGGTTTCCATTCCTGCGTTTGATGCGTGCGGGCGTTACGCCAGTCGTTCCAGTTGTTTGATCAGGCCGGGTTCCCAGTCTTCGAGAACCAGTCCCTGGACCTGTTTTTTCAAGTCCTGAATCTGTTGCCCGGCCAGAGTTTTCAAGCCGGTTTCCTTCAAAAGTTTGGCGGTGCTCAAGCGCCAGTAATAGCGCTCTCGGGGCTCCCGGGCATCGGAAAGTCCCTGTTCCAGAAGCTCCAGAGCCGCTGGCAGCTTGTTCTGGCGGGCCAGTTCCACTGCTCCGTCAAGCGCCTGCTCCCAGGGGTTGGCTCCGCCACCGTTGCCCTTGGCCGACACCGGAGCAGTAAACGTCCAGTCTGCCGCCGCTTCGCTCAAAAACGGGGTGCCGTCGTTAAACGTCAGCTCCGCCAGCTGCGGCAGCCGTTCAACGAAGGCTTTCAGGGCCTCGCGAATGGCTTCCGCGCAGTCATTTTTGCCCATGGCCGACGCCGCGCGAGCGCTCAACCAGTGGCCATCCAGCCAGAATGGGCTGACCGACAGGCTTTGTTCGATGCGCTGCCAGAGTTCGATATCCGGAGTCTTATCCAGCGCTTCTTTATACTCGGCAACCCGATCGGCGCTCACGGCGGCCAGGTCGGTGCGCTTGCCGTCCCGGGTGGGCGGCAAGCTGGTGATGCTTTGCCAGATGGCATAGCGACGCATCTGGTAACCCAGCGGGGTCTCCGGGTCAGTGGTGGTCAGCAATTCAGCGACCTTCAGTAAGCTCTGCCGGGTTGCCCGTTCATTGCCGGGATCGAGCGTCAGGTTACCCAAAGTCGCCGAGGCCGTGCTGGCAGGTTTGGCCGATGATGCAGACTGACTCTCGCTACGTTCTGCCGGTCGAGGTCCAGATGTCGTCTGGCTGGCCGCCCCCGGATCCGACTTCGGCAGTTTTTCGACCGCTCGCTTCAGATCAAACAGCGGGTCGTCCGGCAAGTCGCGATCCTTGGCCTGGGCATCGAGTTTTGCGAGAAGATCCAGGCAATACTGCCGGCCATCACCGACACTGGCATCAAAGCTGAGACCTTCAACGCTCTTGATAGCGCGCTGCATCATCTGCGTGAACAGCATTTTGCGGGGCCGCTGGCCTTTTGCACCCGAATACGGCCAGGCCTGTTCCCACCAGCTGTCCAGCACCCGATTCAGCAACAGCAGCGACAGAACAAATCGCTCGCCGTCACCACCCCGTTGGAGGCTGAGCATCAGGAACCCGAGTACCTTGAGGTCCTTGCTGCGGTCCGCCAGCAGTTTAAGGGCTTCACTTTCAACCTTGTGCCAGTTGATGTCGTTGTGGGCGAGCGAGCCCACCTTCATCACTTCATCTTCGAGAAACTCGAGAATGCTGTCATCGTCCAGGCTCTCACCCACCCCGGACTCACCCGAGATCACCGCCAGCACCTGTTCAACGTAAGGATGTTGCTCAATAACCTGCATACTCACCCCCTTACCAGCCACAGGCCTGACGCAGTGGCTGGATGGCCTCTGCGTAGCCGGTGAGATCAAACAACAATCCGTCGAGCTCCGGGGCGCTGGCGTTCAGCCTGACATCCTGCTGGCGAACGATGCCCTGCACGATGCGGATCGCCGGCAAGCCCCGGCCGGCACTGACCACCAGGCCTTCATCCCGAACTCGCCAGTGGGCGCGCTCAGCCCCCAAGGTCACGTCCACTCGTTCCCGCTCCATCGGCTCCGGCAACATGACGGTCAGCTCGGTAATATTGTTGTGGCACTGCAGCGCCAGGACCGGCCGCGGGGGCTGAACGCCCAGCGCACTGATGGTCACCAGGTGCCCTGCCGCAGCTCCGGTATTACGGTAGATAACACCAGAGGCATCTTCGCCGCCGGCCTGGGCAAACGCTCTGCGCCAGCGCTCGGTCTGGTTTACCTGGGGCTGTCGCTGACTACTCTCGTAGCGGGCCAGGGGCGTGGCAAACACGCTATCGAAGCAGGCCAGCCGTTCCAGCCGGTTGGGCTCTTCGGTGCAGGTTTCGGCTTCGCTCAGGCGCAGGTCGGCCAGGCCGGGGCCACTGGCCGCCAGCAACGCCAGGCCAAACAGCTGGCGTCGGGTTCGGTCTTTCAGGGTCATACGTCGGTTACCTGATACTTCAGACATTTATGGGCCAGGGTGCGCTTGGGCAGGCCCAGACTTTCGGCGGTCTGAGCGCGATTACCGCTGTACTGGCGCAGGCGTTCACGGATGATGGCGGCTTCAAAAGCCTGGGCGGCCGCCTTGAGATCACGGATGTCATCAGCCACCGGCACACCCTCCATGGTTTTGGGCTCAACCTCGGCCGACAGGGACTGGCCCATATCGGCGAACAGATCGTCCAGGCGCAGCACTTCCGGCTGTATGTCGTCACCGGCCGGCGTTTGCAGGCAGGCCAGCTCCACGATGTTGCGCAGTTCGCGCACGTTGCCGGGGAAGTTGTAGCCTGCCAGGGTGTGCAGCGCGTGGCTGCTGATGCCCAGCGGGCCACTGCCTTCGCGCGCGGTGTACAGGCGAATGAAATGGCGGCTCAGGGCTTCCAGATCTTCGGTGCGTTCGCGTAGGGGAATGACCCGCAGAGGAAACTGACTGAGACGGTAGAACAGGTCTCTTCGGAAAATGCCGTTTTCAATCCCTTGCTGCAGGGGCTGATGCGTGGCGGCCACCAGACGGAAGTCGGAGTGTTGCTCATCCCGGGCGCCTAGGGGGCGGAACTGACGGCTTTCCAGCACCCGCAGCAATTTGGATTGCAGGGCCATGGGCATGTCGCCGATTTCGTCGAGGAACAGAGTGCCACCATTGGCCTGGGCCAACAGGCCTTCTTTGGCCTGATCGGCACCGGAGAAGGCGCCTTTGGTGTGGCCAAACAGTTCGCTTTCGAGCAGGGTGTCCGGGATGGCGGCACAGTTGACCACCACCATGGGGCCATTGGCCCGCTCGGACATATCGTGGATGCCTCGAGCCACCACGTCTTTACCGCAGCCGGTTTCGCCCTGGATCAGTACCGACAGTTGGCTGCCGGCAGCGCGAACCACCTGGGTGCGCAGGTTGACCATGGCGTCGGAGTTGCCGACCAGGGTGTGCGCCAGTTGGGTGCAACGCTGGCGCAGGGTTTCGGCGTCGTGCAGGTGGTCGAGGGAGCGTTTGAGCAGGCGCCGTTGCCAGACCTGATCGCGGCTTTGCAGCTGACTGATCCACTGATGCACCAGCAGGTGTTTGATGCCGGTGTACAGGGGTTGGCCGACGATGTTCTGCCAGTCGGGGTCTTCGCCACACAGTACGAGCATGCCGAGGGTGCGGCCGTCTTGTCCGGACAGGGGCTCAAGCCAGAGGCTTCTTGGGCGGTCGCTGGCGTCGAACAGGGCCTGGAAGCCGGGATGGTCCAGGCGGTAGCTGGCGGCGCGGGTGAGTTCTCTGGGCTGGCCGGTTTGCAATACGTGGGCAAACGGATGGCTGAAGTCGCCGCAGTCGAATTCGCTGGTGTCACTGAGCTGACCACAATGCAGGGTTCGGCCGCTGAGATCGAGTTCGAGGGCCCAGCATTTGGTGAGGCCGAAGGCTTTTTGGAGCTGGCTGGTGGCGGTGTTCAGCAACGCAGGCAGAGTGTCCTGTTTGATCAGTGCCACCGCCAGGTCTATGCCGGTGTGCAGTTCCTTCTGCATTCTTCCCATGCTTTCCATTCCAGAATAATGACTTAGGAGATCGTCGCCCGCGCACCCTGCGGGGTGGCTTTCCAAAACACGCTGTGAATACATCCTTGTACGCTCCGCTCTCGTTTGCCGCCCGCACACCGTGGGGTTGAGCGTTCCAAAACACGCTGTGAATACGTCCGTGTACGCTCCGCTCCGCCATCCATGGCTCCGCAGGGTTTTGGAACGCTCAACCCCACGGTGCGCTACGATTCAGTTAGCCTGGGCGTTAAGCGACGGTTCCTGTGAATTTGTTTTCTTCGACACCCAGAGTAACCTTGGTCACCGGCTCTCTTGCCGCCAGCTTCTCCAGCAGCGCCAGGGATACCGGTGGCAATAGTTCGCCTTCGATGATCGACTCCAGCATCCTTGCGCCGTTTTCGCTTCTTGTCGCACGGCTACGGATGGCTTCTACCAGGCCGGCTTCCAGTTCCACCTCGGTGTGGTAACGGGCTTTGATCTGGTCGGCCAGGCGCTGGAGTTTGTCGGCGACGATACGGTTGAGGGTGTCTTCGCCCAGCGGCAGGTAGGGCACCACTTCCATTCTGGCCAGCAACGCTGGTTTGAAGAAGTTGGCCAATTCCGGGTACAGGGCTTCCTCGATCTTTTCCGGTACTTCGGCGTGGGTCACGATGGTCTGGTAGCCGAGGTTGGAGGTGAGGAAGAAGACCACGTTTTTGCAGTCGATCAACCGGCCTTCGCCGTCCGCCAGTTCGCCTTTGTCGAAGGCCTGGTAGAACAGGTTGAGGACCTCCGGATGTGCTTTTTCGACTTCGTCGAGCAGGACCACGGAATAGGGTTTCTGGCGGATGGCTTCGGTGAGGATGCCGCCTTCGCCGAATCCGACGTAGCCTGGGGGTGAGCCGATCAGGCGGGAGACGGTGTGTTTCTCCTGGTATTCTGACATGTTGATGGTGGTGAGGAACTGGCGGCCGCCGTAGAGCAGTTCGGCCAGTTGTACCACGGTTTCGGTTTTACCGACGCCGCTGGGGCCCACCAGCAGAAAGGCACCCATGGGCCGGCCGGGCCTCCGCAGGTCGGCGCGGGCGGTGAGCAGGTGCTGGTGCAGGCAGTCAATGGCGGTGTCCTGGCCTTTGATGTGGGCCTGCAGGTATGCCGGCAAATGGGTGATTTTTTGCAGTTCGTCGGTGGTCATGCGGTTGACCGGGATGCCGGTCCAGTCGGCGATGACTTCGGCGACCTGGCGGGCGTCGACCCGAGCGTGGACCAGGGGCTCGTCGGCCTGGAGCTCGGCCAGCTCCTGTTCGATGGCGGCGGCCTCGCTTTTCAGGTCCGGGCGTTCCTCGTTTTCGGGATCTGCGCTGCCTTCCTCCACGTCTGCCGAGGGCTGATCATCGGTCAGCATCTGTTCGCGGATTTCCACCAGCCGGGCCACCAGGTCGCGCTGGTCGTTCCAGCTTTGTTCCAGGGCTTCGGATTCAGCGGTCAGGTCAGCAATCTGCTGTTCCAGCGCCTGTTCACGTTCTGCGTCGACACTCTGGCCGAGGGTATGCTCCCGGCTCAGCAGTTCCTGTTCCATGGCCAGCTGGTGCAACTCACTGCGCACGTGGCTGAGACGACGGGGCGGCGTACTCAGGTTAAGGCTAACCCGGGCGCAGGCGGTGTCCAGTACGTCGATGGCTTTGTCTGGCAACTGGCGACCCGCCAGGTAACGAGCTGACATTTCCGCAGCGGCTTTCAGGGCGCTGTCGGCGACCAGTACCTGATGGGCCTTTTCATAAACGGTGCGCAGGCCACGGAGGATGTGCACAGCTTCACCCGGGGTCGGCTCGTTCAGGGCCACGGGCTGGAAACGACGGCTCAGGGCCGGGTCTTTTTCAAAGTATTTCTTGTACTCGCGCCAGGTGGTGGCAGCGATGGTGCGTAACTCGCCCCGGGCCAGGGCCGGTTTCAGCAGGTTGGCGGCGTCGGAGCCACCTTCGCTGTTGCCGGCACCAATCAGGGTGTGAGCTTCGTCGATGAACAGAATGATTGGGGTGACGGAGCCTTTGACCGCTTCGATCACGCCTTTCAGGCGCTTCTCGAACTCGCCCTTGACCGAGGCGCCAGCCTGCAGGGCGCCCATGTCCAGGGTCCAGAGTTCGACGGTTTTCAGGCGGTCCGGCACGTCGCCGTTGACAATGCGCAGCGCCAGGCCCTCCACCAGGGCGCTTTTACCGACGCCGGCGTCGCCCACCACGATGGGGTTGTTCTTGCGGCGACGGCAGAGGATGTCGATCATCTGGTCGATTTCGGTATCCCGGCACACCACCGGGTCCAGCTTCTGTTCCCGGGCCAGTTTGGTGAAGTCGGTGGCGTAGCGTTTGAGCGGGTCGATGTCGGTTTCAATAGCGGGTTTACCACTGCCGTTGTCGGCCAGCTGCGGACGTTCTACCGACCCTTCGGTCAGCCGATCAAACTGCTTGCGTAGCTGTTCACGGTTGATGTCCACCAGGGCCTGGGCCACTCGCGGCATCAGGTAGCGGTCGGCGCTCATCAGCAGCGCCAGGAAGAGCGCGCCGGAGCGCAGATCTGTGTGCCCGAGCTCGGTGGAGGCCAGCAGCCAGGCGTCCTGCATCAACTCCACCAACAAAGGTGAAAATGACGGGTAGGGCTCGGCGGATTGCGCTTCGCCGTTCAGGCTATCGCCCACCTGTGGTTGCAGCTGCTGGTGGTTGATGCCGGTGTGTTCCAGAATCTGGCGCACATCAGAAAAGGGTGTTTCCAGCAATTTGAACAGCAGGTGCGCGGGCGTAATCTCGGCGCCCTGGCGGCTAATACACAGGGCGGCGGAGGCTTCCAGAGCCTGGCGTGAAATGTCGTTTAGGCGCCCGATGAGCGCCGGCAGTTCTACCCGAATCACAGTGATATCCTTATTTCGGTAGTTGGTCCAGTACGCTGAGCACATCCCTGATGCGTTCGTTCAGCGCAATGTTGTAAAGGTGGTAAATACCCGTCATTGCGACGATAAACAGTCCGCCAATGCCCCACAGGGGCAGGCCGCTGCGCAAACGGTTGCGAGCCGGGGCGACATTGGCGGAGGCATCCGCCAGCGGCTGCGGGTCCCGATCCGTCCGAAGCTCACGCAACTGCTCGTAGAGGCCGCGGACAATCTGGTTGTACTCATCCCGGCCGTTTTCCATCACTTTGTAGCGACCTTCAAAACCCAGGCACAGGCACAGGTAGATGAAGCCCAGCATGTCACGGTAACGAGACGGCTCCTTTTCCATGCGAGCGAGGATCGCGAAGACTTTTTCCCCGCCCCAGGTTTCGTTGTGGAAGCGCGACAACAGGGAGTGCTGCGACCAAACGCTGTGCGCGCCCCAGTCCGTGCCCAACACCGCCTCATCAATGAACGCGCACAGCACGTAGCGATAGGCGACTACGGTCGGGCGCTCGTAGCCCTGTTCGATCAGTTCCCGGTCTATGGCCGCCACTTCATCTACTACTTGCTGATACAGGCTCTCGACGTCTCGAAAGTCCACCAGCCGGCGCACCCGGATCACCAGTCCCAACAACGGCGTAGCGGCGTCGATCAGGCGGTTGACTTCCAGCCCTCTGAGCTGAAAACCGGCGTTATCGAATTCGTTCCGGGAACCCTCGTTGCCAGAATCTGCGAACAGAAGGTCGCTGAATGCACGATCACCCGAATCCCTGGTGTTGTCTGGTCTGTCCATTACCGGTGCATCTGCCATGATTTAGTTCCTGATTGCCCAGAATTGCATTTCCAGCCCGGGGAAGCTGCCTGCCACGTGGAAGGCAAAGCCGCTGGCGTTGTCGAGCATTTGCCAGGCCTGGCTCTGGTCGTCCAGCCGGAAGTAGACAAAACCGGCGTGATACGGCAGCTGGCGCGGGGCCACCGGCAGTGCCGACAGTGGTATGCCCGGCAGCTGCAGACTGATGAGGTCGCGGATCTTTTCCACCGACGCCACCTTGCACTGTTGGGTGAACTGCTTGCGCAGGTCGTCCAGCGGCATGTCGGCCTTCACCGCCAGAATAAACTCCGCGTTCTGGATCAGCTGGCCATCCTGCACCGGCGCCACGGTAAGACCGTACTGGCGCTGCTGCAGCGAGATCGACAGCGCACGCGGCTCCAGGACGGTGCTCAGGGCCTGGCGCAGCACCTGCATCAGCGGGCTGAAGCAGCCTTCCGGCAGGTCGTGATCGTAGGGTGTGAACTCCCGCGGCAGGCGGCTCTCATCGGTGAAGGTCACCAGCTCGCCACACAGTTCCAACAAGGCTTCGTACAGGCGTTCCGGATGCAGCTGGCGCAACCGGGCCAGGTGCATGAATTTCGGATGTGCGCGGTTCAGCATCTGCAGCAACATAAAGTCCGAAACATCAGCCACACCGCCCTGCCCGGGTGCCCCGACTCGCTCGGCAATGTTGCGGGCGCGCTCCTGCATCAGCCCGGCCATTTCACCGACAAAGCGCTGCAGGCGCGGCGCCGCGCGCACGCTGAGCATGGTGGGCAGGAAATTCGGGTCCATCACCAGGCTGCCATCCGGGCGCTTTTCCAGAATTCGGCCAATGGCCAGGGCGGCGTAGGCGCTGCGGTCGTCCCGCTCCAGCATCAGGCGCGGGGCAACCCGGCCGACGTCGATGCTGTGGGCGTCACCGTCGATGGAATGCAAATCGCGGATTTCCATAGTTTGGGCGCGAAACCGGCCCGCCACCGGCGCATCCGGCCATTCCACTTCGGCCAGGGTGTCACTGCCCAGAGGCAAGGCCAGGTACACCACCTGATTGGCCACTGAGGCATCGGTAATTTCCAGGGGCTCTGGCATCACATCATCCTGGGGCAGATTGAACCGGGTACCGTCCGGAAACAGTCCGGACGACCGCACCAGACCAACCCGGCCAAAGCTCAGGTATTCGGCGTTCAGCTCCAGATCGCAGAAGCCGTACAGGTAATCCGAGACCGCCAATGCGCGCTCGTTGATCTGGTGTTCCAGGTATCGCTGCTGTTGCTGGAAGTGCTGGGGCTTGATGAACAGCCCATCACTCCAGACGACTCGATTGGTAGCGGCCATCAGGTATCTTCCGAACGTCTGAGTTGTACTTCCCGCTCCCGCAGATTGATCAGCAGGTGATAGGTATCACCGATGGGATCTACCTTGACCACTTTTTTCCACTGGGACAGGTTGGGATACGCATAAAAGGCAATCACGCCGATGAAACGGGTGTCCTTACTGATCTCGAACGGCTCGACATACTTGAACTGGCCCGGCACCAGGGTGTAATCGCTGTGATCGACGTAGTTGCGGCCCAGGGAGTCCTTCAGGTTGTTCAGCAGCTGATCAAAGTCACCGGCCATCAGCAGCGAGCTGTCGCGCAATTCGATGATCTGATAGGCAATCGGCGTCGGTGCCAGCGATTCGTTCGGGTTCACGTCCGGCTCGGCCAGCATGGTCAAGGCCACCCGACTGGGAAGATCTTCCGGGTAGCCGACCGGGATCGACGGGTCCCACAGCACCTTGGCGGTTTTGCTGACCGCGTTATACGGGGTGCTGCACCCCACCATCAGCATGACGATAGCCAGCAAGCTCCATTTGTAGTACTTCATGAAAGGCTCTCTCTCTGTAATTGGCGCAAGTGTTGGTCGTAAGCCTGGTCAAACACCTCCTGAAAGAGACGCTCGAATCCCTGCTGACGACTGGACCTGAGTTCCTGGTAGTAGTGTTGGTACATGTTCCAGGCCCACAGGCCCTCGTCTTCATTGTCTTGCAGGCCTCGGCGGTAGCCGTGGAACCGGCGCAACAGGGCCTCCGGTGAGAAGGCGTAAAGAATGGCTTCCAGTGCCTCGCGAATGGCTTCCTGCGTGGCCTGCTGGTGGTGATTCAGGCTTTCCAGACTTTCCCGCACCGCCGCCGGAGCAGACAGGTGCACCGGGCTACGCTCGGCGGCAAACAGGGTCTCGATGGTGCCGGCGTAGTCTTCCCCCAGGCGCAGCGGGTTGTCTTCGATCGGTTGCAGCCGGGTGCGCAGTGCCCGGTGCCGGGTGTCCTCGCTCTGATGCAACGCCAGCAGGCCTTCGACCGTGGCTTTCAGGGTCTGGCCGGCTTCTTCCAGAAACAGCTGCATGTCGTCGCTGTCGGCAAACTCGACCTCGGTGCCCAGGCCACGCATCAACGGCGCGCCGCTGATGTGTTGCCGGCTGGCGTCCCGGACCGGGGTTTTGATGTCTGACATTCCGTGTCGCTCCTGTGTCTGCTTTTCGTTATTGCGGGCGTTGCGGTGGATCGGCAGGCCCATGGCCACGTCCCGGTTTTCCCGGTACTCATCGCTGACGTTGGCCGAGCGGGCAAACCAGGCCTTGTCACTGGCCAGCAGTTCCGGGGCCTCGTCCCGGGCTTGGCTGCGTTGCTGTTGCCAGGGCGCCAGTGGATCCTCGCTGACTGCTTCGCCGGCCGGTGTGCTCAACCCGGCCAGCGGCTCACGCCCTTCCGGCATTGACTGACGCGAACTGGAACGTAACAAGTCGCCCTCATCCATATCCACCAGCCGGCGGTCCTGACCCGCATCGTCATTCAGTTCCGAGTGGTCCACCGCCTCGCCGTTCAGCTCCGCCCGCATCCGGTAACGGCCGATGGTCAGGGTATCGCCGTGATTCAGGCGGGCGCGGCGGCCCCGGCCCACAGGCTGGCTGCTGCTGTTGATGTAGGTTCTGCCGCTGCGGTCAATCAGGCAGAAGCCGCCATCCAGATAACGCACTTCGGCGTGGCCCGCGACCACGCCGGTGCGATGCGGTGACAGCCGCCAGGTGTCATTGGCGGCAGTGCCGATAGAGCCACCGGAGGTGCTGAAATGATGCTCGATACTGGCACCACCACCGGTCTCGGTCGGGTTGATGATGACCAGTTTGAGCGCTGTGTTCTGATGTCCCACGTGTTTGGCTCCTTGCCTTAACGTCGTATCTGGATTCGCACCGCCGGGCGCTCACGGGCCCGCTCCGGTGTGACAAATGAGTTCCAGCCCAGGCGCACGTCCTCACCCAGCTGCATGGGTCGGATGTCCTTGGGCCGCATCTGCAGCTCCAGGTCATAGGCCAGTTGCTCCCGGGTGGTGAATTCCACCAGCTTCACCAGGCGCTCGTGATCCCGGCCATTGGGCAAAAAATCCGCAAACCGCTGCCGGCTCAGATTGTGCAGCCGCAGAATAAACTTGCCGCTGCGGTCCCGGATGCTGGCGCCCACCAGGGTGTCCAGGCCCAGGCTGGCGTTGGCCTGGCCCAGACGGGTTTGCTGATCTTCAGCAATGGCAACCTTGCGCAACACCCACTGCTCGATGCTGACGTCTTCCAGGTCAAAACAGTGCGCCACGATGCCGCTGACCACGTCCGGTGAGCGGCTGCGCCCGGCCATTTGCCCGGCATAGGCCAACATCTTGGACCAGTTGACCGGCGTGGCGTCGCGCAGACGGCGATCACCCAGGCCCACCAGGGCAAACACCAGCTCGGAAAACCCGTCACTGGCACCGGGCTGAAAGCGGACGTAATACCGGTACTTGCGCCAGGACCGATGAAACAGGGTCACCAGACGGTGATTAAAAAAGTCCAGAAAGTGCCGGCGCACGCCCAGGTTCTGGCCCGCTTCCCAGGCCAGATCCTCCAGGTAGTAACCCGGCAACGGCGACTGGGAACCGTGCAAACCCAGAAAACTCACTTCCATCTGGTAAGGCGCGTGCTCGTGTTCCGGCGATAACGCCGACACCACGTCACTGCCCGGAAAACCAAGCCCGGCCGAGGCCGAAAACCGGATGCGCTCCTGCCGGGGCTCGCCACTACCCGGGCGCTCCAGATCGTCGCCGTGGTGCCGATGAATCAGATCCACCAACTGAAAAAAACTGTATCGTTTTGCGTCGCCGAGAACGGGTTCCAGCCCGGCTACATCAGCGGCTGCTGACCTTGCTGTAACGTCCATGTGTAGCGTTCCTGATTCTCTGTGTTCACCACTTCCAGCTGGTGAAAAGCGTTAATACTGGCGTAGAGGGCAAAAAACCGGCTCAGCACGGTGCCGAACAGATACAGATCGCCCTCACTGCCGAAATTCTGCTGGTCCAGCTTCAACACCGAGCGAATACCCCGCACTGGCAAGCCCCGGACCATCCGGTCCACCGGCTGGGTGGTGATGTCGCTGATGCCGGCCAGGCGTTTCTGGGACACCCGTTCCGCCTGGCGGTCCACCAGGGCCCGGAAGTCGTACACCCGCAACACCGTGCGCAGGGCATCCACATCGAGCATCGACAGGTAGTTCAGGGACAAATTGGAGATCAGTGTCCACAGCAGGCTGCCGTCCAGGGTCGGCCGCAGCGTCGCGGTCGGCCGGGTGATGTTGCTGAACGAAGCAAACGCCGGGGTGGTTTCCGTGGCCATGCAGATTTCACCGACCGCCAGCTGCTGCGGCAATTGCCGGTTGGTGCAGGTGAGGGTCAATGACACGGCTTCTTGCCGGCTCATGCATTCGGACTCATCGCCACGCACAAACGCGATGTAATGATCAAAACCATCACCGCGCACACTGTCCCGGGTACGCACCCGGTAATACAGGGCGGCGCGGCCACGATCCCGTTCCACTTCGTGCTGAAAACTCTCGAACGCGGTGTACAGTCGCGGCTCGCCCCGGCCGGACCGGCCCTCGAGCCAGCCTTCGACCTGCTCGATGCTGAACACTTCAAAGTGCTCCGGGCAGCGGCTGGACGGTGAAATGCGGTATTCGGTCTGCCGGCCGTTCAGGTCCACCGGTTCGCCTTCGTGGCTGAACAGGTTCACCGCCGGGGTGCAGTACAGCTGCAGCGAATCCCGGGTCACCCGGGCATCCGGCGGCAGAATCCGACTGAAGTGGAAGCGTAGGCTGACTTCATCGGCCTGCACCGCCGGCAGCCGGGCTTTCAGGCCTGCAATGTCGATAAACCGGAAGGCTTCCGGGAAGCTCAGGTATTCCTGAATGATCCGGTAACCGGCGGAGGCGTTCTTCGGATACGGCAGAATCGCTTCGTCGGCGGCAAAGCCCACCGGCTGCAACAGCGACGACGGCAGGTTGTAGACGTTGCCGCCAATCACCAGTTCCATGCGGCTGAGGTAATGGTTCAGCCACAGGTACAGGGTTTCCGCGGTGTGGTTATCGCCGCCCAGGTAGAAGCGCAGGCTGTCGAGGCCCAGACTGTTCAGGGGCTGGTCGGTGTGCAGCGCCAGATCAACGGTGACCGAAGATACTTCGCGGGAATGCTCGGCATGCGCTTCCGCCACACTGATCGGAAAGATATCCACCGCCCGGCAGGTGCGGAACCGGCACTGGGTTTGCCGGCTTGGCTCGCCCAGAGGCCGGCTTTTGATTTCGGTATGGCGCTCGACCGTTTGCCGCTCACTGATGGCGTGCAGTTGCGGATCAAAGCGCATGATGGTGCAACTGGGCACGGGCCGCAGGTAATTAGGCCAGAGCATGTTCAGCAACGAGTGCGTGAGCTCCGGAAATTCGTCTTCAACTTTTTCCCGCAGTTTGCCGGTCAGAAAGGCAAAGCCTTCCAATAGCCGCTCAACGTCCGGGTCGGTGCTTTGCTCTGACAAAAAGCGAGTCAGCTGCGGATGTGCCTCGGCAAACTCCCTGCCCTGCAACCGCAGAAAGCTCAACTCATCCCTGTAGAACCGATTTAACTTCATCGTTACTGCACCTTGTCTGGCTCCGAGCGAGGGCGCGGTTAGCCTTTCCAAAAGACGCTGCAAGCCCATCCATGGGACGCTTGGGCTCCGCCATCCATGGCTCCGCACACTTTTGGAAAGGCTAACCGCGTCCTCGCTCTCATCCTTGCCTTCAAAACCTTACGGACCGCTTGCATTCAAGTCTGCCGGAGGGGGTGGGGACACTTTTCTGGCGGGAAAAAAGATGTCTGAGCGAAGCGAGTTGTTTTTTCCCAGAAGAAAAGTGTCCCCGCCCCCTCCAGCCACCAAGCTCTAGAGAACCCGATAGTAGCGCTTGTCATCCAAAACCAGATCAATGGTCGTCCGGTCGTCGCTTCCCGCGACACTCAGAAACACAGTTACCTGAAACTTCAACTGCAGCGGGTCCGGTCCTGGCGGTAACGCCAGCACCTCGACCCGCTTAACTCTGGGCTCAAACTTCTCGATACACTGACGGATCGACCCCCGGATCTGGATGCTCAGGTCGTGAGTACCCAGGGTGGCGTCGTTGAAATCCAGCAAACCCAGGTCTGGCACGCTCGCGCTGTTGCCCGGATGGGCATTGAGCAATCGGACCAGATGGCGTTTGATGGATTCCACCACATGGGGTATTTCGCCCATGCTCTGCCCCGCCGGGGCGGCGGCCTGTTCCAGTCTTTCAAACAGGCTGCCGGTATTGCGAACGCCGTCAGTGCCGGTGTCGCCAAACACGGATTAATCCTTGTCCAGGCGGCCAACCAGCGAGAGTTCGAAGTTGGCTCCCATGTATTTGAAGTGCGGGCGTACGGCCAGGGATACCTGGTACCAGCCCGGATCGCCTTCAACATCGGAGACTTCCACGTGGGCGGCGCGCAACGGACGACGGCTACGAACTTCGGCCGGCGGGTTTTCCTGGTCGGCCACGTACTGGCGAATCCAGGTGTTCAGTTCCCGCTCCAGATCCTGACGTTCTTTCCAGGAACCGATCTGCTCGCGCTGCAACACTTTGATGTAGTGAGCCAGGCGGTTCACGATCATCATGTACGGCAACTGGGTGCCCAACTTGTAGTTGGTTTCCGCTTCTTTGCCTTCCTTGGTGTTAGGGAACTGCTTGGGCTTCTGCACCGAGTTGGCGGAGAAGAACGCGGCGTTGTCGCTGCCCTTGCGCATGGTCAGGGCAATGAAGCCCTCTTCCGCCAGTTCGTATTCACGACGATCGGTGATCAGCACTTCGGTCGGGATTTTGGCCTCGAGCTGGCCAAAGGATTCAAAGGTATGCACTGGCAGATCTTCTACCGCGCCACCGCTCTGGGGGCCGATGATGTTCGGGCACCAGCGGTACTTGGCAAAGCTGTCGGTCAGGCGGGTGGCCAGCAGGTAAGCGGTATTGCCCCACAGGTAATGCTCGTGGTCGCCCGACACTTCCTCTTTGTAGTTGAAGCTGCGCACCGGATTTTCGGTCGGGTCATAAGGTACTCGCAGCAGGAAGCGCGGTGCCGCCAGGCCCAGGTAACGGGCATCTTCGGATTCCCGCAGGGAGCGCCACTTGGCGTATTTCGGGCCTTCGAAGACGGCACTCAGCTCCTTGATCGCCGGCAGTTCCTGATAGCTGTCGACACCAAAGAAGGACGGTGCAACGGAGGACAGGAAGGGCGCGTGGGACATGGCGCCGACAGATGACACGTACTGCAGCAGCTTCATGTCTGGCGTTGATGGGCTGAAGGCGTAGTTGCCAACGATGGCACCCACCGGCTCGCCACCGAACTGGCCGTATTCTGCGGCATAAATGTGCTTGTAGAAGCCGGTCTGAGTGACATCCGGCGCAAACTCGAAGTCTTCCAGCAGTTCCTGCTTGGTGGCGTGCAGGATGTCGACTTTGATGTTCTCGCGGAATTCAGTGCGGTCTACCATGAGTTTCAGACCGCGCCAGGACGATTCCAGCTCCTGCAGTTGTGGAGCGTGCAGGATTTCATCCATTTGGGCGCTGATCTTGCGATCCAGCTCGACCACCATCTGGTCGACCAGAGCCTTGTTGACTGGCTGGCCTTTTTCGTCGCTCTTCAGCAGGTTGGCAATAAAGGTTGCAACGCCTTTGCGGGCAACGTCGTAACCTTCGTCGGCCGGTGCCATACGGCTGTTCGCCATGACCTGGTCGAGCAAGGAGCCTTCTGCTACAGATTCGGAGGCAGCAGATTGCTGCACAGCAGTATCAGACATACCACATCCCTTCAGTACGTGATTGATATTCGGTGTTGGTTACCGTATCGGACGGTGACCCGGGTTACTCGCCGCTTTCGGTGGCCAGATCAAGCTCAGCCAGCAGCTTTTCCCGAGCGCCTTCGTTGTCCAGCAATTCCTGCATCTTGCTGCGGAAAGCCGGAACGTTACCCAGAGGGCCTTTCAAAGCAACCAGAGCTTCGCGCAATTCGATCAGCTTCTTGAGCTCGGGTACCTGGCGGGCAATGCTGTCCGGAGAAAAGTCATCCAGGCCCTGGAATTCCAGATTGACCGGGAGGTCATCGGCGTTTTCTTCCAGCTTGTTGGACACGTTGGTGGACAGCGTCAGACCGGCTTCCTTCATGACAGAGCGGAAGTTGTTCTTGTCGACGGAAATGGCCTTACGGTCTTCGATAGGGATTTCTTCAGCATGGCCCTTAAAATCGCCAACCACGAACATCTTCAGCGGCAGTTCGGTTTCAGCCTGCTGATCTCCGGTGGCGGGGACATACTTGATATTGATGCGCTCTTTCGGCGCGACGGAACCATCTTTGGCAGACATGGCGTGCTCCCTGTGCAATTCATTTGCAGTGTAGTTCGATCCTTGGTGCCTACCGTCCTGGCAGACAACGAGCGAAACTGTACACATCTGCCCAGGCATTCTCAAGCTAAAGCTGGCCAGAAATGACCCAAAGTGTGAGGTCGGGCAAACTTTTGCCAGCTTGCCCGGATGCCCGTGCCAATACCTTTACAGTCAATGACGGCTGACGCTGCCACCGCTATACTCGCCCCATACGCAGAGGAAACAACCCGTCATACCAAGGAGTCAGACCATGAGTGACCTGAAAGCAAAATTCGATGAAGCGGTGAATTACATTCAGAGTGCCGAGGGCGACTTCAAGCCCTCGAACGAGATGAAACTGGAGTTCTACGCCCTGTACAAGCAGGCAACCGCAGGTGATGTGTCCGGCAAGCGCCCGGGCATGATGGACTTTGTTGGTCGCGCCAAATACGACGCCTGGGAAAAACTCAAAGGCACCTCCAGTGACGACGCCATGCAGACCTACATCGACAAGCTCGAATCCCTGAAGTAACAGCCTCCTACCACCCGCCGGTCCTGCCGGCGGGCAATTAATCGCCCCCCCCCAAATAGCCTCGCCCGTTTATTTTTGCGCCGTTCAAACGTTTGTCATATGATGCGCGCAACATAAGAACAACAAGCATTCAGACGAGTACACACCATGAATATTACCGAGGCGCTCGAGCAATCACGGCCTGGTATTGTCAACGATGTCAAAGCCGCGATCCGCAAACGACAACTGAACCAACGGGCAGAGCAGACCTATCTGCACTGGATCAGCCGTTTTGTGCTTTTCCACGATATCAAAGACCCGGGCAACCTGGCGGAAGAAGATCAGAAGCTGTTTCTTGACTATCTGAGAGAGAAAATCCAGGTATCCAGAGCCAGGCTCAATCAGGCCACTCAGGCGCTGGCCTTTTTTTACGAAGATGTGCTCGGTATCCCCGCCACGCAAGGCGCCGCTGCAGCGTAGCCCGTTGAAGGACCCCGAACTGATCGATCTGCCCCATCACCGCCCGGTCATATTGACGTTGAGAGTATCGTAGGTGCGGTTCTCCGGGGGCCGGATCGAATAGTTATTGCTGTGGGTCTGGCCGGGCACCACCTTTGGATTGCTGAACCGGATATCCACCGGAATCTCGGAGCGCCCCAGGTCAGTGCGACCATCCCGGGGCTGCAGGGCCAACGGATCCAGATAGAAATCATCATCGCGGGCAGATTGCACCGGCACGCCGGCGGCCGGAGCCTCCAACCCCCCTTCGATAATGGTATTGGCGAGCGTTTCTTCTTCGATCGAGCTGAACGGGATGGTGTCGATGGTTGAGCGCTGCTCGAACTCGAACACTGGGCTCGTGGCGCTGCTGCTCTGGCCATAAGCGGGTATCGCCATTAACGCGAAGGGCATCAACACGGCCGCCAGCCATCGATAAGGCACTGGCTCTGATCCGGCAAGCGATTCTAATGACGTCATGGCTTCAATCCCGATTGATCGTTCATTGTCTTGGTGTCCATTACCCTTTCGGGTGACAATTTTTGATCAGTCTATCGCCATCGGTGACGCTTTGCTCAGTAAAAAGACGAATTTGTGACGATTCTCACTTGTCGGAAACGGTCTTTCCGTAGCGGATTCCGGTGATCACCACGACCTTCCAGCCTTCAGGGGTTTTCACCGATACTTCATCATCCAGGTATTTGCCAATCAGTGCCCGAGCCAGCGGTGAGTTGATGCTCAGGTAGCCCTTGCCCAGATCAAACTCGTCCGCACCCACCAGCCGATAACTCTGCTCATCGCCCGCTTCGTCCTCAACCGTCACCCAGGCGCCGAAATACACCCGGCTCTGGTCATCCGGCAGGCGGTCGACCACTGTCAACTCATCCAGCCGCTTGCTGAGAAAGCGCACCCTGCGGTCGATTTCCCGCAGCTGCTTTTTGCCATAGATGTATTCGGCGTTTTCCGAGCGATCACCCTGGGCAGCAGCCTCCCGAACAGCCTGGGTAACCTCCGGTCGCTTGACCTTCCACAGGAACTGCAATTCCTCTCGCAAGGCCTGCTCACCGTCCGGTGTAATGTAGCGCGCGCTGGAGCCAGCTGAGATCTTGGTCATCAAGTCGGTTATTCCGGGTTGATCAGAAAATTCAGGGCAAAAAAAACCCCGTAGGTAACGGGGTATAAGGCTAGCGCTGTGCTGGAGGAAGAAGCAAGCGACTTTATGCCTGCTTCAACATCTACACGACCTATTCTACACACTAAGCATTACCCAGCGGTGGCCAAGGAATTACCTTTTAGCAAGGCAGATTTTGGCGTCCGGCCCGGTCAAAATTAGGTTGTATACTCTAGTATCCGGGGATAGTTTACGGGGCAATAGTGACTATTTTTCCTGACGGAGACACATATGAACACCAAAAAACTGCTGAACCTGGCCCTGGAAGGTGTCGATAGCATCGGTTTCCGGCTCGATGACATGGGCATAACCAGCAAACTTAACCGCCACAACATCGCGGCTTATCTGATGCTGGAGCAAAAGCATCTGGAAGGTGAGTGGGACAGCATTCAGGCCAAGGTTGACCGCCGTCGCTCCCAGTTCGAGAAGATTGCGGGCCAGGTAGAGGCCCGCGCAGATGCGGTATTTGGTCCGATTATCAGCAGAGTCAATCGCATCCGCGCCAGCAACTAACTTTCAGGCGTTGCTGGCGTCGGTCGAAGCTCGCTTATCATCCAGTGAGTAGTGAGTCTTCATCCGGATCGGACGGGGTTGCCTTGATCCGTTTGCGAATACCTGTAAAAGCAGGCATTCGCACGGTCACCGTCAAGCCAGGCGGTACTTCACCCTCACGGGTGTCACTTAACAGAATCTCACCCTGATGGATCTCAGCGACGGCACTGACCAGACTTAACCCCAGGCCGTTACCCGGCAGCGAACGACTCTTACCGACCCGGTAGAAACGCTGGAATACCTGACCCTTCTCGTCATCCGGAATACCGATGCCCGAATCCTGCACCTCAAACACCGCCGTGGCGCCGTCCCGACGCACAACCACCTGAATTCCGCCCTGTTCCGGCGTATATTTAATTGCGTTATCAATCAGGTTACTGACCATCTGGAATAACAGGTCCCGGTCCCCTTCTATCATGACGCCCTGCTCCAGAGCCTGGGGAAATGCCTGGTCTTTATCTTCCGCTAGTGCCTCATAGAGTTCACAGGCATCGCTGACGAGCTCATCCAGCGAGATCACTTTCATATCAGCTGAATTACCCCGGGTTTCCAGCCGGGCGATGCGTAGCAAGGCATTGAAGGTGGCCAGCAACTGATCGGCCTCAGAGACCGCCCGGCCTACCTGATCCCGGGCTTCGTCGTTATCCACCGCAATCAGGGTGCTTTCCAGCTGGTTGCGCAGACGCGTCAAAGGCGTGCGCAAATCGTGGGCGATGCTGTCTGACACATGTCGGATGCCTTCCATCAGGTACACAATCCGGTCCAGCATCTGGTTCAGGTTTTCCGCCAGTTGATCAAAATCGTCGTCGGTACCTCGGGTGGGAATGCGCAGCGACAAGTGGCCATTCATAATCCGTCGGGAGGTGTTGTTGATAACCTCGATGCGACGGGTAGTGCCGCGACTCATCAGAAATCCGCCCAGCAACGCCAGTGCCAGCGTTATGCCCATGCCCCAGTTGATGGCAGTTTCGATCACTCGCTTGAGATTGGTCAGCTCATCGACATCCCGACCTACCAGAAGCTTGAGGCCGCCCTGGACTTCGAAGATGCGGGCACGGGCCAGTCGTTCGGGGCCCTGCCAGCCAACCGACGGATTCAGCGTAAAGTTGATCCAGCCGGTATCCGACGAGCGGCTGCCTTCAGGCCAGGTTTCGATGTTTCCGGCCAGCTTCAGGAAGTCGTCTGTGGTGAGCAGATAAATCGATTTGGCATTCGGATCGCGGGCGACACGCTCACGGATGATGGTGATCAAGCCGTTGACGCCGCGCCCCCGGTATTGCTCCGCCAGCCCGGCAATTTCGGCTTCGATGGTTTCATCGGTCTGGGCAGTCATGAACCCTGCCGTTCGCCAGTAGATGAACGCCAACAGCAAAAACACGGATGTGGCGAACACCACCATGTACAGCAGGGCCAGCTGAAAAGAGGATGTTCTTAGCTGACTAAGCAGTTTCACGTAACATGTATCCCGCACCCCGCACGGTCTGCAGCAAGGGTGTATCGAATTCCTTGTCGATCTTGGCGCGCAGGCGACTGATGTGCACATCAATCACGTTGGTCTGGGGATCAAAATGATAATCCCAGACTTTCTCCAGCAACATGGTCCGGGTGACCACCTGACCGGCATTGCGCATCAGATATTCCAGTAACCGGAATTCCCGTGGCTGGACATCGATGCTCTGACCGGCGCGCTTGACCGTTCGGGCCAGCAGGTCCATTTCCAGATCCGCAACCTTCAGCACGGTTTCGGTTTCCGCAGCCTGCCGGTTGCGACGGATCAGTGACTCGATTCGGGCCAGCAACTCAGTGAACGAGAACGGTTTGGTCAGATAATCATCACCGCCACCTCGCAACCCCTCGACCCGGTCGTCGACATCGCCCAGGGCACTGAGAATCAAAATGGGCGTCTGGTTACCGGTGGCCCGCACCGTCTTGATGATGGACAACCCGTCCATTCCCGGCAGCATACGGTCTACGATCATGATGTCGTATTCTTCACTGGCCGCCATCAGCATGCCTTCCTTGCCATCGGCCGCATGGTCTACCACGAAGTCCGATTCTCTCAGTCCCTTCAGCAGATAATTTGCTACATCCCGATCGTCTTCGATTACCAGTGCTTTCACCGGTGCTCCTCCTGGTAGCGGATTACATTACCAACTAGGGTACGAAGAACTCTGAAACCGGGCCAGTTACCATCTTGTAAGAGGGTGTCGCCAATGACGACGGTCAACTCTTGACGGGGAACCAGGCCAGAGAGTCTTCCGTGACCGCGGTCGGGCGATATTCAGCACTGACCCAGCCCTGGTAATCCAGGCGATCGAGTGCTGCGAAAACATTCGAAAAGTTAATCTCACCGGTACCCGGCTCGTGCCGACCCGGATTATCGGCAAACTGAATGTGACCAATCCACGGCAGCAGACACTCCATGGAGCGGATCAGATCCCCTTCCATGATCTGCATATGATAGATATCGTACTGCAACCGAACGTTATCGGCATCCACCGCTTCAATCAGTGCCATGACCTTATCGGTGGTGTCGAGCATAAAACCCGGCATATCGACCCGGGAATTGATTGCCTCCAGGCACAGCGTCAGGCCGGCGTCGGCAAAGCGGTCGGCAGCATACTGGACATTGGCCTCCAGTGTACTCCAGGCCAGCTCGTCATCCAGCTCTGCGGGCTGCAACCCCGCCAGACAATTCAGCTGCGTGTTACCCAGCACCCTGGCGTAGGCCACCCCCTGCTCGACGCCAGCCCGGAACTCGTCAACCCGGTCCGGCAAACAGGCAATCCCCCGCTCTCCGGCTTGCCAGTCTCCCGGTGGCAGGTTAAACAACACCTGAGTCAGCCCGTTGCTTTCAAGCTCAGCCGCAATCTGCTCCGCCGGCCAGTCATAGGGAAACAGATACTCGACTGCGGTAAAACCCGCTGCCCGAGCACGGGCGAAACGAGCCAGAAACGGCACCTCAGTAAACAACATCGACAGATTCGCAGCAAAACGTGACATGACCCTCCCCTACGACTTTGGGCCCCGACCCACCGAACCCAAGCGTGTGCCGTTAAGGTGCTCCAGCTCGAGCAGCAGACCACTGTGATCGACATCGCTGTGGCCATTGGCCACCAGTGACAGGTACTCGTTGTGCACCTGTTGCGCCAGCGGCAGGGTCAGACCCTCGGCCCGGGCCTCATCCAGAATCATCCGCATATCCTTCAACTGAATCCGCGCCGGCGCACCCGGGGCAAAATCCCGGTCAATCATCCGTTGTCCGTGTAACTCCAGAATCCGGCTACCGGCAAAGCCCCCCATCAATGCTTCCCGCACCGCCGCCGGATCGGCGCCGCCCTTGGCCGCCAGCAATAGCGCCTCAGACACCGCACCAATGGTAATTCCCACAATCGCCTGATTCGCCAGCTTCGCCAACTGCCCGGCTCCCACCGGCCCGATCCGCGTGCACTTGCCCAGCACCGCAAACACCGGCAACGCTCGAGTAACGTCCTCCTCTGACCCGCCGGCCATAATACTCAACCGAGCCTCCGCCGCCCCCAAGGTGCCACCCGACACCGGCGCATCGACATAGCCCGCCCCCTGCTCCGCCGCCAGCTGCGCGTGACGCCGCGCCAGCGACGGCTGCACCGAGCTCATGTCTACCACCAGCGCACCCGCTTTAAGAGCGCCCATGGCGCCCTGAGCCACCATCACGTCCTCCACCACCGTGCCGTTTTCCAGCATGGTGATCACAATGTCGGCTTCAGCCACCGCTTCGGCCGGGGAACCGGCAATGGTCGCCTGCCCGACAAACGGCTCGCACTTGCTCGCCGTCCGGTTCCACAGGGTCATGGGGTAACCTGCACTCAGCAGGTTTCGGGTCATGGGTGCGCCCATCAGGCCAATGCCTAGAAACGCGATGTGAGGAAGTTTGCTCGTCATTGTCTATGATCCCACTCCAAAGGTTGAAGAAGCGTGCGGGTGGCCTGTTCCAAAACCTTGCGGAGCCCTGGGTGAAGCGTAAAGCGCTTCACGGGCTGGCCAAGGATGGCCTGCCCAGGACTCTCAGCGCGACGCAGGAGCATTAAGTGCTGAGAGGCGGAGCAGAGCGTACATGGACGTATTCACAGCGTGTTTTGGAACAGGCCACCCGCGCGCTTCCGCCCGGATGTCGATAAAACAGGGTGCGGGCATTATACAAACAAAAACGCCACCAACCGCGAACGGTGGTGGCGTTCTGACATCAGCGCTCAGGGGCGGATCAGGCCGCTTCGGTCATCTGCGCCTTGATCTTCTTCATCGCATTCTTCTCTAATTGACGAATACGCTCCGCCGAAATGCCGTACTTGTCCGCCAGCTCATGCAACGTCGACTTACCCTCGGTCAGCCAGCGCTCACGCAGAATATCCTGACTGCGCTCATCCAGAGTGCCCAACGCCTGCATCAGACGGCCATTGGAATCCTCCGACCAATCCGAGTTCTCAAGCTGCACCGCCGGATCACCGCGACGATCTTCCAGATAATAAGCCGGCGCCTGATAGGCACTGTCTTCATCATCATCGGTCGGACCATCAAACGAGGTATCGTGAGACGACAAGCGCCCTTCCATCTCGCGCACCACCCGGGGCTCAACACCCAGATCTTTCGCTACCGCGTTGAGCTCATCATGGCTCAACCACGCCAGCTTTTTCTTCTGACTGCGCAAATTAAAGAACAACTTACGCTGGGCCTTGGTCGTAGCCACTTTCACTATGCGCCAGTTGCGCAGAATAAACTCGTGGATCTCCGCCTTGATCCAGTGCACAGCGAACGACACCAGGCGCACACCGTACTCCGGATTGAAACGTTTGACCGCCTTCATCAGGCCAACGTTGCCTTCCTGAATCAGATCCGCCTGCGCCAACCCGTAGCCAGAATAACTGCGGGCTATATGAATAACAAAGCGCAGGTGAGACAACACCAGGTGACGGGCGGCTTCAACATCGCCCTCATAGTAAAGCCGCTCTGACAGCTCCCGCTCTTCTTCCACTGAGAGCACCGAAATACGACTCGCAGCCTGAATATACGACTCGAGATTCGCGCCCGGAACCAGTCTGTCAACCAGCTGTAAACTCATACCCATGCATTAACCTCCGAACCTGACAGCCATTAAATATAGCAACTAAAGATAAGACCGCCAAGAACCTCTTTAGTTCCTTTAATTCTCAGTAAAACGTTAGAAATCAACAGGCTGAGAATTTACTAGTGCTCTTCTGACACCCAAGCAGACTATTTAAGCTACGCCAGAACAAGCCGTATTTTCAATACGGTTTTCCCGATATCCAGATCACCCTCCGGCAATATCGCCCGGTTCTATGTCATCCAGATGACGCTTCACCGCAAGCCAAGCACCCAGCCAGCCTAACAGCATTGCGATGATAATCAATGCTAACGCGCCATCAAACCCCGGGCCCTGCAGCGCAAACTCACTGTGATAGAGGCCGGCCAGCCTCTCAATTGGGCCGTTCAGCCACCACAGCGACATCTGAATCAGCAACCAGGCAACCAGTCCGCCGCCGAGCCCAAACCAGGCCCCGGTGTACAGAAACGGCCGTCGCACAAAGGCGTCGGTGCCGCCCACCAGCTTGGCCACCAGGATTTCATCCCGGCGACTTTCAATGGCCAGGCGTACGGTGTTGCCGATCACCAGAATGACCGCCCCACCCAGCAACAGCGCCAGGGCCCAAACCGCCCTGGCCAGAATATCCGTCATGGCATTGAGTCGCTGCAACCAGCCAAGGTCTACCTGAACCTGCTCAACCTCGTCCATCCCTTCGATGAAAACTACTAACGCCCGTACACCCTCGGCAGAGCGTGCGCTATCTTCAGGGGTAATCAGCAAGGTATGCGGCAACGGATTTTCATCAAGAAAATCCAGAGCATGGTCGAGCCCGGACGACGCTCTGAACTCCGCAAGTGCCTGCTCCCGGCTCACCAGCTGCACTGACAAGACCCGGCCGTCACTACCCACCTCATCCGCGGCGACATTCGCCTGCTCAAGAGGCACATCCATAGCCAGATAAGCGGTAATGCGGGCACTGCTCTCCCAGCCGGCACTGACACCCTGCAAGCTGTTGAGTAACAACAACAGTGCCAGCGGCAAGGCCAGGGCAACCCCCATCACGGCCCAGGTCATCAGGCTGGCCACCGGAGTCCGCCACAGTCGCTGAGCCGAATCCCGGGCCACCTTGCGATGATGATCCAGATAACTGCGCGCCTGAGCGTTCAATGGCGACTTCACCCGGTTAGCAGCACCGCGCCGGTTTTCTGGCTTCTGGCGAGGGTCGTTAGCCACTGACACCTCCCGAGGCCGTCCCACTACCGCTGGTCACCAGGCGACCGTGATCCAGCGTTAACTGACGCCGCCCCATTTCATTGATCAACGCGATATCGTGAGTGGCGATCAACACCGTGACGCCGACCTGACTGAACTCGGTGAACAGTTTCATGATGTCAGCCGACAGCGCCGGATCAAGGTTACCGGTGGGCTCGTCCGCCAGCAGCACCGGTGGCTTGTTTACCACCGCCCGGGCAATGCCTACCCGTTGCTGCTCACCCCCCGACAACTGCAGCGGATTCATTTTCTCTTTGTTCAACAAGCCAACTTTGTCCAGTGCGGCCCGAACGCGCCGGCCGATGTCCCGGGGCGAGGCCCCCATCACTTCCAGGGGCATGGCAACGTTGTCATACACTGAGCGATCAAATAGCAACTGATGGTTCTGAAACACCACGCCGATGTGCCGACGGATGTAGGGGATCTGGCGTTTAGGCAGGCTGTTGAGCTGCTGGCCGCCGACCACCACTTCACCGGCAGTCGGCCGCTCCATCACCATGATCAGTTTCAACAGGGTACTTTTGCCGGCTCCGGAGTGCCCGGTGAGAAACGCCAGTTCACCCCGGTCAAGGTGAAAATTCACCTGGCGCAAAGCGGTGTGGTCGCTGTCATAGCGCTTGGTAACCTGGCGAAACTCAATCATCTGGGGCTAAGGCTCCGTTGCCGGTACTTCAGTCGTCGAACAAGGCGTCGACAAAGGTTTCTGCATCAAAACTGCGCAGATCTTCGGCCTGCTCACCCACACCGATAAACCGGATGGGCAGCTGCAGCTGACGGGCGATGGCAAATACAATCCCGCCTTTTGCGGTACCGTCCAGTTTCGTCAATGTAATGCCGCTCACGCCCACCGCCTGCTGGAACACTTGGGCCTGGCTCAAGGCATTCTGGCCGGTACCGGCATCCAGTACCAGCATCACTTCATGGGGTGCGGACTCGTCCAGTTTTTTCATCACCCTGACCACTTTGGTCAGCTCGTTCATCAGGTTGTCTTTGTTCTGCAAGCGGCCGGCGGTATCGGCGATTAACACATCGGTACCCCGGGCCTGAGCTGACTGAATGGCGTCAAAAATGACCGAAGCGCTATCAGCACCGGTATGCTGCGCGATCACGGGCACCTTGTTACGCTCACCCCACACCTGCAGCTGTTCAACCGCGGCCGCCCGAAACGTGTCCCCGGCGGCCAGCATCACCGATTTGCCTTGGTCCTGGAATTTACGGGTCAGTTTACCAATGGTGGTGGTCTTGCCGACGCCATTCACGCCCACCATTAGAATGACATAGGGCTTGTTATCAGTACTGATATCGAGCGGCTTGGTGACATCCCTGAGCAAGCCGTGCAGCTCGGTCTTCAAAGCTTTGCGCAGCGCGGCACCGTCTTTCAGCTGATTACGCTCAAGCTTGTCGGTCAGCGCTTCGATGATTTCCGAAGTGGCCGTTACCCCGACATCGGCCATCAGCAAGGTGGTTTCGATTTCCTCGAGCAGATCTTCGTCGATTTTCTTACCCACGGAAAACAGATCCGCCAGACCACCGGTCAAGCCGGCACGGGTTTTACCCAGGCCTTGCTTGATGCGCTCGAACACGCTGATCTGGGTCTCGGGTTCCGGCTCGGGTTTAACCTCAACGAGCGGCTCCGGGGCAATCTCGGGCACCTCAACCACTGCCGCTGCAGCGGGTTCGGCAGGAGCTTCAGGTTTACGCTCCGCCGCCGTTTTAGCGACCTTTTCCTCGGGTAACTGTTCCGGTGCAACTGGTACCGGGCCTTCGGCAACGTCCGGTTTGCGCTGCGGCACCGGCTTCGGGCGCGGTACCCGTCTGCGATTGCTGGCAACATCCAGCACGAAGAACAGAACAAGAAGGGCCAACAGGCCGATTGAAATCCACTCTGCCGTCATAGTCTTACCATCTGTCTGAAAAGGGCGGTCAAAATTAAAGCGCACATTCTAGCAGACTGGCCGCACTAAGTGAGCGGTGGAGTGATTATCCTCTGCCGGCGGCTTTCCGGTAACATAGCAGCCCGACACTCACACCGTTCAGCACCCCGGAGTACAGCCATGGCGCGACACAGACCGGCCCCACGCAAACCTGGCCCGGCGACATCCAGAATCAGCGGTCAGAGCGGCAGCGGTGAACTGCGCATCATCGGTGGTGACTGGCGTAGTCGTTTATTGCGATTCCCGGATGCCGGCGGCGTTCGTCCAAGCCCGGCCCGCATCCGCGAGACCCTGTTTAACTGGCTGAATTTTCACATTGCCGGCAGTCGCTGCCTGGATCTGTTCGCCGGATCTGGCGCTCTCGGACTTGAAGCGTTGTCGCGTGGGGCAGCCAGAGCCACTCTGGTCGACCACACACCAGCACTGGCCCAATCGCTACGGGACAACTTGCGGCTCCTGAAATCAGACAACGGAGAGGTAGTTTGCCAGGACGTCACGGGTTATCTGGGCGACAGCCAATGTCCGGCGTTCGATATCATCTTTATGGATCCACCGTTCCGCCAGGGTTGGCTGGAACGATTGTTTCCGCTGCTGGAGTCCGGACACTGGGCCAAGCCTGGTGGCTGGGTGTACGTTGAGCATGAGAGTGAACTGACGACACCGCCGGTTCCGCAACGCTGGCAGCTACACCGACAGAAAACGGCAGGCCAGGTCACCTACAGCCTTTACCGGGTCGATCCGGGCACGGAATAGCCCGCCCTGCAACGAAAAAGGCCGGATGACATGCGTCATCCGGCCTTTTTAAAATTACACACTGCGCTCAGGCAGCTGGCCGCAGTGAATAAGCCCGCAAATGGGCAGCAAATTCTTCCAGGTAACGAACGCCACTGGCTTCCGCCTCTTTGCACCACTCCATCAGAGCCTGCAGCTTGTCCTGGGGCTTCAACCCACGCTGACGCCACAGCGCCTGCAACTCCTCGCTTTTCTGATATATCAGTCGCAGCATTTCATTGCGCTCCAGCACCGTATCCAGATGCTCCTTTTCCCGGGGCTGGATCAGCGATACCTCCCGCGACAGCAACTTCTTGAGCTTGCGGTAGCGGGGCCGGATTTCGTCATCCATCAGCGCCCGCTGCTGGAGCAACACGGGCTCTACAACTCGCTTGCGATACTGGCGCATGATGTCAAAACGGCTATTGGTAATGGCCTGCACCGTCTCGACATCGACGTCTATTTTGCCCGGCACATAGTGGGCAATAGGCCGGTAACCCTTAGGCTTGGCCAGACCAAACAGCTGGAACAGACGGATATAACCCCAACCAATGTCTACCTCGAACCAACGCCGGGAAAGTTTGGCGGAGTTCGGGTAAGTGTGATGGTTGTTGTGCAGCTCTTCTCCACCGATCAGGATGCCCAGTGGTAAAATATTGCGAGCGTTGTCTGCGCATTCGAAGTTGCGGTAACCCATCCAGTGGCCGACACCGTTAACCACGCCAGCAGCCCACACCGGAATCCACATCATCTGTACTGCCCAGATCCAGATACCATGAACACCAAACAGCAGCAGGTTGATCACTGCCAATAAACCGATGCCCAACATTCGATGGCGGGTGTAAAGATTACGCTCGATCCAGTCTTCCGGGGTACGCTGGCCGTAACGCTCGAGAGTTTCCGGCGTCGCTGCTTCGGCATAGAGCTCGGCACCCTCCAACAGCACCTTGCGAATACCCAGAACCACGGGACTGTGTGGGTCTTCCTCAGTCTCGCACTTGGCGTGATGCTTACGGTGAATCGCCGTCCACTCTTTGGTGTTCTGGGCAGTGGTCAACCACAGCCAAAACCGGAAAAAGTGCCTCAGTGCCGGATGCAGATCCAGCGCGTTGTGGGCTGAATGGCGATGCAGGTACAACGTCACACTGACGATGGTGATGTGAGTGAGCACAAGCGCAGCCGCTATCAGCTGCCACACCGACAGATCCAGTAGACCGTTAAACCACATAGTATATCCTCTAAAATCAATCAACTTCGAAAGGCGATACTGCAGGGGTTAGTCGCAAACACTCGAAGGGAAGGTATACCATAACTTTAGCGTACAGATGTACGCTTCAACAACTGTCATTGGCGGCTTTTTTGTTACTGCTTACACTGTTAGCCCTGAAACCTGCCTGGCAACGGAGGCACCGTGCCCGAATTACCCGAAGTGGAAACCACCCGACAAGGTATTGCCCCGCACTGCGAAGGCCAGACCATCACCAACGTCCTGATCCGGAACGGAAAGCTGCGCTGGCCCGTGCCGGAAGACCTACCGGACCGGTTGCAAGGCCAGACCATCCGGTCCGTTGATCGCCGGGCCAAGTATCTGTTCCTGAATCTCGACGCCGGCACCGTCATTGTGCACCTGGGCATGTCAGGCAGCCTGCGGGTGATCACCGACAACAGTCCGGTCATGACCCATGATCACGTCGAAATCACGCTCGGAAGTGGACGGGTTCTGCGCTTCAATGATCCTCGCCGGTTCGGCTGCTGGCTCTGGGCTGATGACAGTGGCAGCCACCCACTGATCCGGGACCTGGGCCCCGAACCGCTGTCGGATCAGTTCAGCGGCTCAACGCTGTTCCGGCAGTCACGCGGACGGCAAACGCCAATCAAATCGTTCATCATGGATAATCATATTGTTGTTGGCGTGGGCAACATCTACGCCAATGAGGCTCTGTTCAAAGCGGGCATCCACCCGAAACGCAAAGCCGGGCGTATCAGCCTGGACCGCTACCACCGACTAGCCGAAACCATCCGCGAAACCCTCAGTGCCGCCATTCTGATGGGCGGCACCACCTTGAGAGACTTCGTGAACAGCGACGGCAAACCCGGGTATTTTGCCCAGTCCCTGCTGGTCTACGGTCATGGCGGAGATCCCTGCACGAACTGCAACGCCACGCTGAAAGAGATCCGGATGAACAACCGGTCTACCGTCTATTGTCCGCGCTGCCAGCGTTAATTCCTCCGTCCAGCGCCACACAGCTCACACTTTTCAACGAAAAAAGCGTTTGAAATTGAGGTAATATGATTCATAGTTAACGGAGAATTAATAGGAGACGATCATCATGACCCGTAAGATTTCTCGCACTCTGGTAGCGACCGCAGCAGCTTGCCTGCTGGCTTTTTCTTCCCTTGGCCACGCCAGAGCGGTCGATGAAAGTCCCTCTGCGCTGGCCATGACCGCCGACGCCATTCTGCTGCGCCCGGCTTTGCTGGCTACCACAATTGTCGGCAGCGCGGTTTACCTGGTGTCTCTGCCCTTTTCCGCGCTGGGCGGCAATGCTGGCGAAGCCGGTGAAGTCCTTGTTGTAGGCCCGGCCAAGGCCACTTTTGTGCGCTGTCTGGGCTGCTCTCGCACGGGCCGAAAGCCAGAACCCGTCGAGCAAACCAACAACTGACACCGGACACGGGTCGGTACAATCCCGGCTTGCCAGCGGCCGGAATCTGAGGCAGCCTGAAGAAAATTCTTCGGGCTGTTTTGTTTATGGTGAACTGGTCAACCCTCGACACCGTGTTCCTGGATATGGATGGAACACTGCTGGATCTGCACTTCGACTCACACTTCTGGCTGGAACACCTGCCGAAGCGTTATGCCGAACAGTACAACCTGCACCCACAACAAGCCAAAGAAACCCTGATTGCGATGATCATGGCCGAACGGGGCTCACTGAACTGGTACTGCACAGACTACTGGAGCGAGCGGCTCTCGGTTGACATCAACCAGCTGAAAGCCGAAGTCAGCGACCGGATTGGCTACCGCCCGCATGTGCCGGATTTTCTTGCCACTCTGCGCCGGTCCGGTTTGCGCTCCGTGATCGTCACCAACTGCCACCCGGACCCTCTCGCCCTGAAACTCAGCCGAACCGGGCTGGACAAGCACGTAGATGCCATTATCTCCAGCCACGAACTGGGCAAGCCCAAGGAAGATCCCGACTTCTGGCGGGATCTGGGCCGCAAAATTGCCTATCGTCAGCAGCATACCCTGATGGTGGACGACAGTTTTCCGGTCCTGGAAAGTGCCCGCCGTGCCGGGATCGGCCAATGCCTGGCCATCCTCGAACCTGACAGCAAGCAGGCACCGAACCCCCAACACCCTGACATCCCAGGCATCCGCCATTTTGATGAAGTTATGCCGGCGCTGCGTTTACACCAGGCTCTGCCATCAAAATGACGGGGCGGTTATAATCCGATTGAGTCAGACCACTGACAAGCCCATCAGGTGAGGAGTTATGGCGGCAATTAACGCTGACGAACACAAGATCAGGCTGGACAAATGGCTGTGGGCTGCCCGCTTCTATAAAACCCGGGGCCTGGCCAAAGAAGCAATCGAAGGCGGCAAAGTTCATTACAACAGCCAGCGCACCAAGCCCGGCAAGATTGTCGAAACCGGTGCCAGTGTCACCCTGCGCCTGGGCTGGCAAGAGAAAATTGTTATCGTGGATGAGATCAGCGATCGCCGCCGGGGCGCCCCCGAAGCGCAAAAGCTCTACCATGAAACCGAAGACAGTCTGAAGAAACGCGAAGATCTCGCCTGGCAGCGTAAAACCATGCAAACCGCTCAACTGCCGCCGGCGCGGCGGCCAAGTAAAAAGGACCGCCGGAACATTCAGCGGTTCCGGGATCAGAACGGACTGTAGCGCCGAATCGCACAAAATTTCCTACGCCCAAAATACCTGCCCGGGTGGTCAACACCCCATAATCAGACAGCTTCAGGAGACACCATGGCATCCCGAGACCAGTTCCAACGTTTTATTTTTGAGCACAGCCAGGTCCGGGGTGCCTGGGTGCAACTGGGCGACAGTTTTCAAGACATCGTCACCCAGGCCCCCTACCCTGAATCCGTCCGCCGCCTCCTGGGCGAGTCTCTGGTCGCCAGCGTCCTGATGAGCAGCAGCCTTAAATTCAAAGGCACACTGTCTCTGCAGGCGGCCGGCGAAGGCGCGTTGCGTACCCTGATGGCCGAATGCAGCCACGACCGCCACATCCGAGGACTGGCCCGTCACGATAACGAAGCGGTCACCGGTGACAGCCTGGATGAACTGCTGGGCAAGGGCCGCATGGCGATTACCATCACGCCAGATCAGGGCCAGCGCTATCAGGGCGTGGTACCCCGGGAAGCCGATACCCTGAGCGGGTGCCTTGAAGAGTATTTCGAGCGCTCCGAGCAGATCGCCACCAGCCTGTTTCTGTTTGCCAATGAAAACACCGCTGCCGGCCTGATGTTGCAACGTATGCCGGGGCAGACTGAAGAAGACGACGACCTGTGGAACCGTGTTAACCATCTGGCTCGCACGGTTGAGGCCGAAGAACTGCTGACGCTGGACAGCGAAACCCTGCTGCACCGGTTGTTTAATGAGGAGACCGTGCGCCTATTCGACGCCGAACCCGTTGCCTTCCGCTGCAGCTGCTCTGAGGAACGCACGCTGGCCGCCCTGGAAGCTATCGGCAAGGATGAGTGCTACAGTATTCTGGATGAACAGGGCAGCATCAACATGGACTGCCAGTTCTGTCACGCTAACTATCGCTTCGATAGAAATGACATTGACCACCTTTTTACTGGTCATACGCTACACTAGAAAGTCTGTAAAATAGCTTGGAAGCCAGAGCTGGCGAGGCTTCCAGGGCAGTCGTTTTTTCCCGGCGCGTCTGGCATAATAGCGCGCCTGAATTGACCCGATTGTTCAGATTTCCGCCAATTTTCCGGGGGGCGGCCTGGGCGATCACGAAGACATCCCGAGGGCGAGGTCGAAGTGAGCAACACTTATAATGATCTGAGTACAGCACTACTGGTTGAAATGGCACTGGCAAGGAACGAAGGACAGCTGGCAGCCAACGGCTCTCTGGTGGTCACCACCGGCGAACGCACCGGCCGGTCCCCCATGGACCGTTTTATCGTCGAAGAGCCCAGCACCGCTGACGATATCCAGTGGGGTCCGATCAACCGCCCGTTTGACGCCGACAAGTTCGACGCCCTTTGGGATCGTGTTGAAGCTTACATTGCTGAAAAAGACAGTTTTGTCTCCCATGTTCACGTTGGCTCTGATCCCGAGCACTACCTGCCAGTGAAGATGACCACCGAAACGGCCTGGCAGAACCTGTTTGGCCGCAACCTGTTTATTCGCCCGGAATCCTACAACCAGGCTGACAAACAGGAATGGCAGATTCTCAATGCTGCCAATTTCGAGTGTGTACCGAAACGTGACGGCACCAACTCCAATGGCTGCGTGATACTCAACTTTGCCAAGCGCAAGGTCTTGCTCGCAGGCATGCATTACGCCGGTGAAATGAAGAAAGCCATGTTCTCGGTGCAGAACTTTCTGCTGCCGGAGAAAGATGTTTTGCCGATGCACTGTTCCGCCAACGTCAGTGAGAACGGAGATACCTGTCTGTTCTTCGGACTTTCTGGCACTGGCAAAACCACCTTGTCTGCCGACCCCCATCGCTTCCTGATTGGTGACGATGAGCATGGCTGGGGGCCTGGCACCGTGTTCAACATCGAAGGCGGTTGCTACGCCAAGTGCATCGACCTGAGCAAGAAAAACGAACCGATTATCTGGGATGCCATCCGTTTTGGCGCCATCGTTGAAAACGTGACGATCGACCCGGAAACCCGCGAGCCTGACTACACTGACGTCTCGCTGACCGAAAACTCCCGCTGCGCTTACCCGCTGGAACACGTTGAAAAACGTGTGCTGGAAAATCGTGCCGGTGAGCCGTCGCACATCATCTTCCTGACCTGCGACATGACCGGCGTACTGCCGCCGGTATCCATCCTGAGCCGTGAAGCCGCCGCTTATCACTTCCTGAGTGGTTACACGGCACTGGTGGGCTCTACCGAGATGGGCTCTTCGTCCAAGCTTAAGTCGACCTTCTCCACCTGCTTTGGTGCGCCGTTCTTCCCACGTCCGGCGGGGGTTTACGCTGAGCTGCTGATGAAGCGCATCGATGAGTTTGGCAGCAAGGTGTTCCTGGTCAATACCGGCTGGACCGGCGGCCCTTACGGTGAAGGCCAGCGCTTCAGCATTCCGACCACACGGGCCATTATTGCCGCCATTCAGAACGGCGATCTGGATGATGTGGAGACCGAACACCTCGATACGCTTAACCTGAACGTGCCCAAGCATATTCCCGGGGTGGACAACGACCTGCTGAATCCGCGCAACACCTGGACCAGCCCGGAATACTACGACGGCAAGGCTGAGGAGCTGATCACTCAGTTCGTGGAAAATTTCAAGAAGTTCGATGTGGCGGATGCCATTATTGAGGCCGGCCCGAAACTCAGCTGAGTGTCTCCGGCATAAAAAAAGCGCCCTGCGAAAGCACGGCGCTTTTTTTGTGGCTTACGCCCACTCTGGTCAGAGGGCGTAGAACAACAACGGCACAAATGCCACCAACAACAGCGAGATGCCCATCGCAATCAGCGGCATGATGATCCGCTCATAACGCTGGTAAAACGTACCCCCTTCTTGTTGTGCAGCCAGCACTTCGGCCTCCCCCACCACCTGTCGAGTGAGCAGATGGTTGAGCGCCACCGGCGGGCTCAGATAACCCAGCTCAAAGGCGACCAGCGTGACCATCCAGAAATGAATGGGATGAATGCCACTGGAATAGGCAATGGTCGCCACGGTCGCGGTCACCAGGATCACCGCACCGAAGGCATCCATGATCATGCCCAGGATGACCAGAATCACCACCATCAGCAGCATCGCCGACCAGGCGCTATCAAAGGCCTGAGGGAAAGTTTCCATAAGGTGAGAGCGCTCAATGACCCCGCCGATACTCACGGACAGGCCAAGCAGCAACAGCAGAGCACCGATCTCGGCGGTGGTGTCGTTAGTGGCACCCCGAACGCTGCGTTCCAGGCCCTGATGATGAATTTCACCCGACGCCCGACCACCCACATTTTTCAGGCTGACATGTTCATAAAGCAGGATAGCCAGCATAATCACAGGCAGCAGACGAGGTGCGGAAAATTCATCCATCCTCACGTCCAGTGCAAAACGGTAGAGCAGCACCACACCCACGATCACCAGAGCGTAGGGCAACAACGGCCGCAGAGCCTGAAGCGAAGCTGGCAATGCCTGGGCCGTCGGCGCCAGGTCAAACTTGCTCTGACGGTTCACGCTCAGTGCCACCATGGCAAACATGACCGCGGTTAACACGAATACCCAGATACCCCAGCCGAACAGCTCATCGGTGGTGACTTCGCGGTTGAGATAGGCAATCACTACCACTAGTAGGCAGGGTCGCAGCACCACACCCAGAGAACCAGACATGGCCGTTGCCGCCAACGCCAGATGGCGACGGGCGCCGGCGGCACGCAGCTCACTGTAGATAACAGCACCCGCGGCAATGACAAAAATCCCGGAAGCGCCGGTGTAGGCGGTGGGTACGGCAGCGACCAGTACCGCCACTACCGCCAGCATTTCCGGCGGCATCCGCCAGGGGCGGAAAACGTTGAATACCAGGGTTGCCAAACGGGTCTGCTTCAGCATCATGCCAACCCAGACATAGAGCCCGACATTCAGGAACATGTCCGCCAGCTCCATCATTTTGCCCAGGTAGATGCCAATGCCTGAAGAGTGCCCGATCAACGCAAAATAGGTTCCGGAGATCAGGCACATCACAGTGTACAGCGGCACCGCCAGGAAGGCTTGCCCAAGCCGACCGCCCTCGGCAAGATTCGTTGGCGGCCGGAACAGCCGGTAAAGACTGGCAATAGTGAGGCAGGTAAAGCCGATGACCCAGAAGTTATGCAGTAACAATTCTTCAGCGGAGACTGCAGTACTGCTGCCCAGACTGGATTGCCGGAATACCACACTCGAGCCCAGCAACATAGCGTTGGCAACGGTCTGTAAGGTGTAGGAAACCGTGTAGTCGAGGCGGGTTTCCATCGACCGCATGGCAATATGATGGCGGGTCAGGGTCGCAGTGACAGCGCACAGCATCACCAGAATCACCAGAATATAACGCTGCGCCGAAAGCCCGAAGGCAATCAGGTCTGCGACAAACAATTCAGCGGCACGGTAGGCCTTCACCCCCGGCGTCAACTTGTCCTGCAACTGCAAAAAGCTGGCATGGGCAGCCTGGCACTCCCGCACCGAACGCTCGATGGCAAGCCGGATATCAGCCGGGTCTTTCTCATGAGTACCCAGTAACGCCGCCATCGAATCGTTGGCAGGCGGCGCTTTGGCGAGCTCTTCCGCGACCGCAGCCTCAATACTCCGGTTTGGGTCACAATCCGGTTGAACGGGATCCATGCGCAGTTTGTAGTAGCCAGTCCACAGATTTTCGCCACCGCGCAGCATCTGGTTGTGAATGTCACTGCTGGTAGAGAACAACACCACCGACAGCAGTAGAAGACAGGCGGGCAATGAGGAGAACCATTCCAGCCTGGTGCGTTGAAAATCACCCTTCGTCATAACACCCTACTCTGAGATTCCATGAGTTACAGAAGATCGTCCAGATCCATGGTTTCTACGGGCGCTCTGGCATCATCCCAAAAGCTGCCAAACTGACCGACGGGGGTCCGGGAACCGGTATTCTCGACCCATAAGCGATCCGAAATCCCGACCAGCATGTTGCTGGCCATGGCATCAACAAAACGCCAATCCTCACTGGGCTCATCATTCTTGAGGGACTCCGCGTGATCGCGGATGATTGACTTCACCAACGGCTCGTCGTTCTTGTTCACTGCGGCGATGGCGTGAAACACATGGCCAAGCCGAACACCGGCATCTGCCCCCTGCTTGCCGGCAATGGCCAGACGCTCAAAAGCGTCTTCGCCCTCCGGCATGGTACCGGGGATCATTGCCCAGACAGTAGCTCGCAGCCCCATCGGAGCCCCCCACCATTTTTTGTTGTCCAGGCATTGAGTGGCCCGCCCCACCACCGATCCGGTGTTAAAGGGCACGCCTATTGAAGAAGAGGACTGAATCTGTGCATTGAGGGCCTGCAATCCAGACAGCAGACCGGCCAGGTACATGAACTCATCCATCTCGTCTTTGAACTTGGGGCACTCAGTGGCATCCGGGTCACCGTAATGCGCATTGTGGTGTTGCCAGCCCTTGAGGTAGCGCTTCGCCGCCAGGCTATGGGCTCGCTTCTGCTGGATAAGGGCATCCTGGGCTTCACTGGCATTCATGGTGTACATGGCCCGTGACGCCGTCAGGCCATGCTCCCGGGCCTGCTCTTCGGCACAACTACCGGAAGAAAGGTACAACATAACGGCAAGCTGGTCCGGCTCACTGGTCACCCGGCCGAACGACATCAGCAGCGGCGTAGTGGCTTCACTCATGGAACAACCCATGGCCAGATCGTCGGATTCCAGCAGGTAAGGCACCGTGTGGTTCCGGGAAAACCCTTTCATCACATCACCGGTGGTTTTATAGACCATGTGATTGACCACACCACAGCCGCTGAGTGCCACACTGGCACCGATGGCCACCACGAGAGCACGGAATCGGGACGCGGTTTTCCGGAATTCTTTCATAGCATTCAACACCCTTTTATTTTTGTGGATTTTTCAACAAGATCAGGACCCTTGAGGAACGACAAAGCCTTTGTTACATCCTGTAACCAGCCCGACATTATCGCCAAGTCAGGATCTGGTTTTTGAGACAAGCCCCGCAAATGACGCCAACGGGCACATATCGTTACCGAACCAGGTTTGCACATTCAGGCCAAAGCCACTATAGATTGCATCAACCGCAGGCTCAGGCTCTGTGGCCAACCACAATAATCACAATGAAAAAAACAGGAGTGCCCGATGCGCAAACCAGAGCTCGCCGCTGCCATTGCCGACAAAACCGGCCTGACCCGAGACAAAGCCAGCGAAGTGATCAACGCGGTTACCGATCAGATATCAGCGGCGGCTGCCCGCGGCGAAGACACCACCCTTATCGGCTTCGGTACGTTCGGTATCCGTGCCCGGGAAGCCCGTTCCGGTCGCAACCCGCAGACCGGTGCCACCATCCAGATTCCCGCCAGCAAAACCGTGGGGTTCAAAGCCGGCAAGACGCTCAAAGACGCCATTCGCTAACCGGATCGGATCGGCCCGCCTGACGGCGGGCCATTCAGCGCTTTACGGCTAATCCGGTCTCAGGAAGCACACTCAGAGCGTGAACCATCTACCCGGCAACGAATTGCCCGCATCAGTTTGATCGCTCGCTCGTCATACACACCATCTTCCAGCAAAGACAATCTTACCTGGCGCAGCATTCGGTCATACTCAGCCACATCTTCCTGGGGCGGATGCATCCACACTTCGGCGGGTATCCCCTGCTCGGCCTCCGCAATGATGTCGTAAGCCTGATCAATACGTTTGATCGATTCATCACGCACCATCTGGCCGGCGTCATCGGGGAAGCGTTCCCGGTGAATAATGACCTGGAAATTCATGTAGGCCAGCGCGTACTTGAACACGCCACCGTTGGGATTCACGCCCTTGTAGAGTTCGAGCGGCTGATAAGCCACCGCCGGTGCGTAGGCCAGATCCACGCTGCCGTTGTTGAATTTGCCGGCAAAGTTTGCCGAGTTGGAGCCCACAACCGATGCGCCAACATGCCGGACCATACGCACCGACGCGTTATCATAATCAAGGGTGGCAATGCGCTTGCCCTGGAGTTTTTGCACGGAATCGACGCTACGATCCCGAGTGTGCAGGTAGATGGCACCAGCCGGGAACACGCCGGCGACTTCGTACGGCCCGTCTATCAGGAACTGCTGGGCCTGAGGCTGGCTCAAGGTGTTGTATAACAGGCGCATTTCCTGCTCACCAGGCACGGCACCCATGGCCTCAAGGCTGCCGGTGAACTTGTTGAATTCCCGCGCCCGGGTGCCGGTCAACAAGACTGCATCGCACTGCCCGGCCTTGAAATCTTCAGCGGCGACCTTTTCGTCAGTATAAGCGCGCAGGTCAAGCCTGATCCCGCGTTGCATGGCAACCGGCTGGAACTCTCGGGTAATGGCAAACAACGGGCCGTTGGCACCCACTGGGTCGAATACGCAGAAACTGCGCTCTAGAATGTCAGTCTCGGCGTGGGCCAGAGACGGGGCAACCATGCTGGCGCACAATGCCGTTGCCACGGCAAGCCGGCGGGAAAAGCTGAGTGATTTCACGGGATGACTCCTGAGTTATTATTTTCGGATACCGGTACAGCGCACAACCGGTATTGTCCATCGTCCATAACCTGACCATAAGTGGCCATGCCCTAGAATACGTTGGCTCAGGTGCCTTGCATCAAGGCCTTTTCAGCAACTTTGGATTAATATGTGATGTTGTCGACAGAGGTCAGACAACCTCTGCCGCATTTTCAGGAAGGCAGGTTAATCGACGGCGGTCCAGGCAACCTGACCGCTCACCAGCGTCAGCTTGACCTGACCCGGCAGTTCTACACCAAACAAGGGCGCGTGCCTACCCGCTGAAATCAGCGTGTGGGCCGAGGGTACCCAGTGGCCGTCAGGATCAAAAATACAGAGATCCGCCGGCGCACCCTCGGACAATTCAGCCGAACGACCAACGACCCGGGCAGGACCAGCGGTAAGTGCAGTCAGCAAACAGTCGAGGCTGAGCTGGCCGGCCGTGACCAGTTTCAGCCCGAGTGACAGTGTGCTTTCAATGCTCGACAAACCGGGTTCGGTCGCCGGCAGGGGTGCTTGCTTGGCGGCACTGTCATGGGGTTGGTGCTGACTGACAATGGCGTCGATAACACCATCCCTGACACCGGCCAGCAGTGCCTGACGATCGGCCTCGGAGCGCAGCGGCGGGCGCACATGAAAGCGGCTGTCAAAACCGGCCAGGGCCTGTTCCGTAAAGACCAGCTGGTGCATAGCGACATCGGCGGTTACCTGAATACCCCTTTGGCGCGCACCCGCCAGCATCTCGACACTGCGAGCGCAGGACAACTGACTCAGGTGCAGGCGCACGCCGGTTTCCTCCGCCAGCAGCAGCATTTCCATCACCGCGGTGGTTTCGGCCACTTCCGGAATGCCCAGCAGCCCCAGGCGGGTTGCCACCTGACCGTCGTGGGCGTAACCGTCGGCCGCCAGCGCCTGATTTTCAGGGCTGAACATCACCGTCAGACCAAAGGTCTGGGCATAGGCCATGCACCGGCGCAGAATCCGGGCATTACGCACGCCCCGGGAGCCGTTACCCACCGCCACGCAACCGGCGCTTTTCAGACCCGCCATATCACTCAGCAAGTCGCCTTCCAGGCCGCGGGTGATGGCGCCGACCGGCAACACATTGATCACACCCCGCGAGGCCGCTCCTTCGCGAATCAGATGGGTAACGGCGCCGGAGTCGTTCACCGGCGAAGTTTCCGGACTGGCGCATACAGTGGTAAAACCACCATGGGCGGCGGCGCGGGTTTCCGTCTCAATATTGCCTTTCTGGCCGTTGCCCGGCTCCCGCAGGTTGCAGCACAGGTCAACAAAGCCGGGCGATATAACACAACCACTGGCATCAAATTCGCGCGCAGCCTCAGCCCCCAGCGCTGATGCGCCCAGCGCAGCCACCTTACCGCCACGGATCAGCAGACCAGGATTGGTGATTTGCTGCCCGCGACCATCAAACAGTGTGCCCCCGGTCACTATCAGACTGCTGCTATCGTGTTGTTGGCTACCGCTCATCCCCGGGTTTCCTCGCTGTCGATCTGTTTCTGCTGGCGCTCTGCCATTTGCCCGCCCATGGCCATGGACATCACTGCCATGCGAATGGCAATGCCGTTGGTGACCTGATTGAGGATCACTGACTGAGGGCCGTCCGCCACGGCGGATTCAATCTCTACACCTCGGTTGATCGGCCCCGGGTGCATGACAATACAATCCGGTCTCGCCAGTGCCAGCTTGTCCTGACTCAGGCCATACAGGCGGTAAAATTCGCGCTCACTGGGTAACAGTGCACCCTCCATTCTTTCTTTCTGCAGACGAAGCATGATTACCACGTCGAGGTCTTTCATGCCTCGGGACATGTCGTATTCCACTATGCAACCGAGATCTTCCACATCCCTTGGCAGCAGAGTACCGGGGGCGATCACCCGAACCTCGGCCGCGCCGAGCTCGTTCAGTGCACGAATCTGGGAACGCGCGACCCTGGAGTGCAGCACATCCCCGACGATGGCCACCTTTAATCCTTCAAAACGGCCTTTGTGCTGACGAATCGTCAACATGTCGAGCATAGCCTGGGTCGGATGCGCGTGGCGGCCATCACCGGCATTGATTATGGCCACACCCGGAGTCACGCTCTCGGCAATGAAGTGCGGCGCACCGCTCTGGGAGTGACGAACCACAAACATGTCACTAGCCATGGCTTCCAGGTTGAGCAGAGTATCCGACAGCGATTCACCCTTGGAGGTGGCCGAGGTATTGATATCGAGATTCAGTACATCGGCGGATAACCGCTTGGCGGCGAGTTCAAAGGTGCTGCGAGTTCGGGTACTGGACTCAAAGAACAGATTAACCACGGTCCGGCCCCGCAACAGTGGTACTTTCTTGATGCTGCGCTCGCCCACCTCGATAAAGGAATCGGCGGTATCCAGAATGTCGGTCAGCAGCTCCCGGCCGAGACCATCCAGGGTAAGGAAATGCCGCAACTGACCATCCCGGGTCAGTTGCAAATGGTTCGGGGAAGGTTGGTTCGCGGTCATGGCTTGCCTGTCGTAAATAATATGGAGGGATTACTGTCCGGATTCCTGGAGTTCTATGTGCAGCGGCTCAGGGCCGCGCAGTTTTATTCGCTGGTGCGCCTCCAGCGCAAGAGAGCTGCCCACCACATCGGGCTGAATCGGCAGCTCCCTGGCGCCCAGATCAATCAGGGTGGCGAGGATGATACTGGCGGGGCGGCCGTAATCGAAGATCTCGTTCATCGCCGCGCGGATGGTGCGGCCACTCATAATCACGTCGTCGATCAGAATGATGTCCCGGCCCTCGGTGTCAAACGGCAGGCTCGAAGGTTTGACCTTCGGGTTCAGACCAATGCGACTGAAATCATCTCGGTAGAATGAAATATCCAGTTCACCGAAAGGCTCGGCAATGCCCAGGCGTTTACCGATCACATCGGCCAGCCAGACACCACCGGTACGGATGCCAATCAGTGCCGGGTCTTCAATACCTCGCTCGGTCAGCATCAGGCGCAACCCCTTCTCCAGCTCATCAAGCAACTGGTTAATATCGAACAGTGCGGTCATCAGAACCTCATCAGTCAGGTCAGCCGGCCTGTTCCCGGCACCAAGTTTCCAGTATCAATACGGCCGCACGGTCGTCCACACCATGCCGGCCATAATCCCGGCTACCACCGGAAGCCATCACGTCACCCTTGGCTTCAAAGCTGGTCAGCCGTTCATCCACCATCGCCACCGGCACATGATAGCGGCCATGCAAACGCTTGCCGAATTTGCGGGCGCGGGCGCACATGTCGTTTTCAGAATCGTCCATATTCAACGGCAATCCGACCACCACGATGTCCGGGCACCACTCAGCCAGGATCTTCTCGATCGTAGCCCAGTCAGGAACACCATCCCGGGCCGGGATCATCGCCAGGGGCTGACCAGTGCCGAGCATTTCCTGGCCGGTGGCTACTCCAATGCGCCGGGTGCCAAAATCAAAGGCCAACACTTTGCGGCTTCCAGGTTCAGGCATGACCCACCGAATCACTGAGCTGGTTCAGATCGATACCGATCAATCGCAGCACCGCTTCATAACGCTTTTCCACCGGGGTACGGAACAGGATATCGGAGCAGGCCGGGCACGTCAGCCAGGCATTGCTGCCCAACTCTTCCTCTAACTGACCTTCACCCCAACCCGAATACCCCAGCGCAACCAGAAATTCATCCGGCCCATCGTCCTTGCCGATGCTCTCGAGAATGTCCCGAGACGTGCTCAGTGCGACATTTCCGGTGACCTGGACGGTGCTCTGCCAGTACCGGCCAGGCGAGTGCAGCACAAAGCCACGTTCCGGCTGAACCGGGCCGCCGGTGAATACCGGCAGATCGAGTTCTCCGCCGTGCATATCCAACTGTTCAAGAATTTCGCCCAGATGAATATCCAGCGGGTGATTGATCATCAGGCCCAGCGCACCGTCTGACGAATGCTCGCACAGATAGATCACGCCGCCATGAAAACGCGGATCAGCGAGCCAGGGTGATGCCACCAGAAAATGATGCCGAAGGCTGTCTGAAGTTTGCTTGCCCGTTGTCATCCGGATGAAAGCCCCCGCTGTTGGAACGACCAGGTACGAATGATCTCCAGCTCGTCCACCTCCTGCTGCATTCCTTCCGGAAAGGGGGCAAAAGGCGCGGCCATACGCACAATACGGATCGCTGCATCATCAAGCACCGTGCTGCCGGACGATTGGAGGATCGCCACTTCCTTGATTGTGCCATCTTTCCTCAGAGAAACCAGCATCCGCAGGTTGCCGTGGAGGCCGGCCTGACGGGCCTCGGTCGGGTAATTGATGTTACCAACCCGGGTTACCTTGCTGACCCAGTTCTGAACGTACCAGGCGTTGCTGGATTTCAGCGTCGACGCCGCCGTGACCCGCATGACCCGGGGCTTGCGGGCGTAGGCCTGCTGCTGGGCATCAAAACGGGCCTCCAGACTGGCAATCTCCAGGCTTCGCTCCATCAGGCTTTTGCGCTCGGCGCGGGGTAGCGGCTCCGGATCTGGCTCGTTGGTGGCTTCAGGCTGTGCCACCTGACGCCGGGTCGGGCTTTCGGTTTGCACCACCGCGGGGGCTTCTCGGGGTAGTGGCTCGGTCGTGGCCTGCGGTTCCGGCTGCACTTGAGCTAATTCCGGCTGACTGATGTCGGCCGGCTGGGGCGTGGTCATTTCCATGGGCTCGTCTTCAGAACCGCTGCCCTGCTGGCTGGTCTGGGCCAGAAAATCCGCCTTCTCCGGTGCCTGTTCGTCGGCAAACTGGGACAGCGTGATTTCCATGGTCTGGGCCGACGACCGAGGTAACTCCGGGGCAAAAGTAATGCCCAGAACCACGATGGCGTGCACGGCCAGCGCCATGAACAGGGTGAAGGAAAACCGGTCGAAGTCGCTTACCTGAACTGCCATTACCTTTCCTGAATGTTAATCCGCACTGCCCTGGACGACGCGACGCTCAGCCACGGCCCAGGCGCCGGTCAATGGCATCCATCAGCAGGCCGGCAATATCGGTTCCGAACGCCGCATCCAGCTCGCGGATACAGGTTGGACTGGTGACGTTGATTTCCGTGAGGTAGTCACCGATCACATCAAGCCCCACAAACATCAAGCCTTTCTGTTTGATCACCGGCGCCACCCTGGCACAGATTTCCCGGTCCCGTGCCGTCAGCTCGCGGCCTTCTCCGCGACCGCCGGCCGCCAAGTTGCCACGATTTTCCCCTTGTGACGGAATCCGCGCAAGGGCGTAGGGCACCGGCTCTCCTTCAATCATCAGGATGCGTTTGTCACCATCAGCAATTTCAGGGATAAACTTCTGCGCCATGGCCTGATGGGCGCCATAATTGGTCAGAGTTTCAATGATTACACCGAGATTGGCGTCGTGTTCTTTTACCCGAAAAATCGAGCGGCCGCCCATACCGTCAACCGGCTTCATAATGATGTCGCCGTGCTCCGCATAAAAGTCCCGGAAGCGAAGTGACGAGCGCGTTACGAGCAATGGCGGTGTCAGATCCTCGAACTGAGTGGCAAACAACTTTTCATTGCAGTCCCTCAGGGTGGCCGCTGGATTGACAACCAGAGCGCCCTGCTGCTCCGCCGATTCCAGAATGTAGGTGGCCATCAGGAACTCACGATCCACCGGCGGATCCTTACGCATCAGAATTACATCAAGGTCGCCCAAAGCCCGATCCTGGCTGCCACCAAAACTGAACCAGTTTTCCGGATCCTTGTGCACCGTCAGATCCCGGGTGTGAGCTCGCGCCTGGCCACCGGCAAGATACAGATCCTGCTGCTCCATGTACTCGATCTGCCAGCCTCGTTTCTGGGCCGCCAGCAACATGGCCAGGGAACTGTCTTTCTTGAAGCTGATTTCTTCGATGGGATCCATCACGATCCCGAGCCGGACTGTCATCAGGGTCTCCTGAAATTTCAATGTGAAAACACGAACCGGTCAGCAGAGCGAACCAGTTATTAAGTGCTATGCTGACGATGGTATTGTACCCGAGTCATGATTGCACCCGGTGAAAACCACCGTTCAATACGTGACGGCGGGGGCAGAAGTACATTTGGTCACAAACAAATACTTTTTATCCGGCCATCATTACTCTATAAATGAGCAGGGTTTATAGAACAACCTTAAGGTTTGTGTTAAAACCCCCGTTTGAAAATAACGACAGTCGCTAGAGCGCAAGGCAGTTGGACAATGGATGACAACTTCGAGAACCTGAAGATCATGGTGATTGACGACAGCAAAACCATTCGTCGCACCGCAGAAACCCTTCTTAAAAAGGTCGGCTGTGAGGTCATCACCGCCACTGATGGCTTTGACGCTCTGGCCAAAATTGCCGATTCCCACCCGGACATCATTTTTGTTGATATCATGATGCCTCGCCTGGACGGCTACCAGACCTGCGCACTGATCAAGAACAATTCCTCTTTCAAAAAGACGCCGGTTATCATGCTTTCGAGTAAGGACGGTCTTTTCGACAAGGCAAAAGGCCGGATTGTAGGCTCGGACCAGTACCTGACCAAACCGTTCAGCAAGGACGAGTTACTTAATACTATTCGCCAGTACATCCCACAGGCGCAACAGTAAACCTGCTGACATCAGTAATTATCGAGGAAAAAATGGCCCGCATTCTCATTGTTGACGACTCGCCAACAGAAGTTAAGAAAATTTCCACCATTCTGGAAAAGCACAAACACGAAGTGCTGACCGCAGACAATGGTGCAGACGGCGTCGCCAAGGCCCGTGCAGAAACACCGGATCTGGTCCTGATGGACGTCGTCATGCCTGGCCTCAATGGCTTTCAGGCCACTCGCCAACTGACCCGCGCCCCGGAAACCGCCTCCATCCCCGTGGTGATTGTCACCACAAAGGATCAGGAAACTGACCGTGTTTGGGGAACCCGCCAAGGTGCCAAGGGTTACCTGGTCAAGCCGGTTAACGAAGACGATCTGATCAAAACAATCAACAGCCTGATTGCCTGATCCCTAACCGTGGAGTAAGCATGTCCGCCCAGGCCGCCCCCTTTGCCGTTCTGACGGATATCGCCCAGCGCAGCCGATCCTTGGCCGCCGGCCTTCCGGAGCAACAGGAAGCCGTTGAGCTCTGGAACGGCATCGGCTTTGTTCTGGCGGGCGAACGTTACGTCGCCCCCATGGGTGAAGTCACCGAAATCCTGCACGTCCCCCGGTTTACTCATATTCCGGGAGTTCGCCCGTTTTTGATGGGCGCTGCCAACGTTCGTGGCCGCCTGCTGCCCCTGGTTGACCTCGCCGGTTTCTTCGATGTGCCCCGATCCTCCCGCAGCATGCGCGAGCGCCGGGTTCTCGTCATCGAAGAAGGTGATGTGTTCAGTGGCTTGGTGGTCGACACGGTACTGGGTATGCAATATTTTGCAAAAGACAGTTTCAAGGCCGCCCCCGAGGGGGTGGCTGACAGCATTCGTCCGTTCGTGACCGGTGGTTATGAGCGTAACGAGGAGGTCTGGAAAGTGTTCTCTGCCGCCGATCTGGTGGAAGACGAACGCTTTCTCGATGTCGCACAGTGGTAGGGGTGAGAGCACTGGCAGGAACATCACCCTGACCGTCTGATACCCGTTACAAAAACTTGCCAATTCCAGAAAGAAAAAGGCCGGGAGCCAGAAGATGAAAAACAGAGCCGGAAGACTCAGCTTGGGGCAGGGAGGCAACAGACTGGTTGCAGGCCTGATCGCCGCGCTGATTGCACTCACCGTCCTGCTCGTTGTGGTCCTGTTCATTATTAACAGTGACAGCCAGAACGACCAGGAATACATCGCCAACACCGCCGAAATGCGGGTGCTCTCCCAGGAGATCGCGAAGAACGCTACCGAGGCAGCCGGCGGCACCGCTGAAGCCTTTGACCAGCTTCGCCGCTCACGAGACGACTTCCAGCAGCTTTGGTCATTCGTATCAGAAGGTAACCCTGCCACCGGTCTGCCCGCCAGTCAGATGGCGCGCGACAGTGGCGTTCAGCAGAACTGGAACACCGTACGGGACAATGCGGACAGCATTTTGTCGACCCGCGACGCAGTTCTTGGTTTGCATGAGGTTGCCCGTACCCTGAACGAAACCATCCCCCAGCTACAGGTCGAGTACGATGACATCGTTCAGATCCTGCTCGACAACGGTGCCCCGGCGGAGCAAATAGCTCTGGCCCAGCGTCAGTCCCTGCTGGCGGAGCGTATTGTGCGCTCGGTTAACAACGTACTGTCCGGTGACGAAGACGCGGTTATTGCCGCCGACCGCTTCGGCCGTGACGCCAGCCTGTTTGGCCGGGTACTGGACGGCCAGCTCAACGGCAATCCGGCTATGGGCATTTCCCGGGTCGATGATGACGACGCTATCTATGGCCTCGAAGCGGTAGACGAGCTGTTCGAATTTGTTTCCCAGAACGTTGATGCGATTCTTGAAGCTTCTCCCGACCTCTTCAAGGTTCGTACTGCTGCCAGCGACATCTTCCAGAATTCCGAGGTTCTGCTTGCCGAACTGTCCTTGTTGGCAGAAGGCTTTGCTTCCCAGTCTAGAACGCGGGTCATCAGCCCGACCCTGGCCTTCGTCCTACTGGCGGCCATGGTTGCAATTGTTGTCTTCATCGGTCTTGCCTTGTACCGCGATGCCCAGGCCCGCCTGGCAGCGACTCAGGAACAGAACGAGCAGAACCAGAACGCGATCCTGCGACTGCTGGACGAACTGGCTGACCTGGCGGATGGTGACCTGACCACCGAGGCCACGGTAACCGAGGACTTCACCGGCGCCATCGCCGACTCCATCAACTACGCGATCGACCAGATGCGTGGCCTGGTACAGGCTATTCGTGGTACGGCGGTCCGGGTAGCGTCAGCTGCCCAGGAAACCCAGGCCACAGCCATGCACCTGGCCGATGCTTCCGAGCACCAGGCCCAGGAAATTGCTGGCGCCTCTGCAGCGGTCAACGAGATGGCGGTGTCCATCGACCAGGTATCCTCGAACGCTGCCGAATCCTCCGCGGTTGCGGAGCGGTCGGTTGCGATCGCGAAGAAAGGCGCGGAAGTGGTACAGAACACCATCCGCGGCATGGACAACATCCGTGAGCAGATCCAGGAGACCTCCAAACGGATCAAGCGTCTGGGTGAATCTTCCCAGGAAATCGGTGACATCGTATCGTTGATCAACGACATTGCTGACCAAACCAACATCCTGTCTCTGAACGCCGCTATCCAGGCCTCCATGGCCGGTGATGCAGGCCGGGGCTTCGCGGTTGTTGCGGATGAAGTTCAGCGCCTTGCGGAACGTTCCTCTGCGGCCACCAAGCAGATTGAGGCGCTGGTCAAGACCATCCAGTCGGACACTAACGAAGCCGTTATCTCGATGGAGCACACCACCGCCGAGGTGGTCCGTGGTGCCCGTCTGGCACAGGACGCAGGTATCGCGCTCGAGGAAATCGAGAACGTATCCATGAGCCTGGCGGAACTGATCCAGAACATCTCCAACGCGGCCCGTCAGCAGTCTTCCTCTGCGGCGCATATTTCCAACACGATGAACGTCATCCAGGAAATCACCTCGCAGACCTCATCCGGTACCAACGCCACCGCGAAGTCTATCGGTAATCTTGCCGAAATGGCGTCTGAGCTCCGGTCCTCCGTTGCCGGTTTCACTCTGCCGGACGAAGAGTTCGCTGATCAGGCGCACGAAGAAGACAACGACGTCCCGGTGGTCAGCTGATCACCGGCCCGGGGCAGATGACGGTTTATGGCTCAGATGCATAACCAGCTATCACCCGCAGAAGGCATTTGGGCACTGCGTCGACTTCCAGAGATGGATGAGGTGCAGTTCAGCCAGTGGCAGGCTCTGCTGGAGCATCGCACGGGCATCACCCTGACCGCTGAACGGTGCTCGTTTCTGGAAACCAATCTGGGTATCCGGATGCGGGAAATCGGTTGCAGCAGCTATCAGGCCTACTACGAGAAAATCGTAAGCGGCCCGGATGCCGTCAGAGAGTGGTCCACCCTGGTGGATCGTCTGACGGTCCAGGAAACCCGGTTTTTCCGGGATCCCGATGCCTTCCGGCTGGTGGCAGATTATGTCATGACCCGCCCCAGGGAACCGTTCAGAAAAAGCGGATTGGAAGCCTGGAGCGTCGGTTGCTCAACTGGTGAAGAGCCCTACACGCTGGCGATGATCCTGAACGAATGCATGGGCCAGCTCGCGCTGCAACCGTTATTCGGTGTCACTGGCTCAGACATCAGCCTGCCGGCCATCGAAAAGGCACGTCAGGGTCAGTTCAATGCTCGCAAGTTGCTGGGCATGGACGAAAACATGAAAACCCGGTATTTCCGTCCCGCAGAACGGAACACCGTCGAAATTGTGAGCAGTATCCGTGACCGCGTCTGCTTTACCAGGCTCAATGTACTGGACCTGGACAAGGCGCCGATGCACGGCATGAACATTATCTTCTGCCAGAACCTGCTGATCTACTTCCGCCGCTGGCGCCGGCGGGAGATCGTCAAACGGCTCGCAGAGCGTCTGGCACCGGGGGGCTTACTGGTGCTTGGCCAGGGTGAACTGACCGACTGGCAGCCACCGGGCCTGCAGAGGGTTCCCTCGGAACATGTACTGGCGTGGATCAAACGTCAGTCCGACGAAGAATAACCGGAGTGGTTATGGGCAATCACCATGACAGTATCGCCCTCGACTGGGTTCGGGGCGAAATACAGGACACGCTGACCCAAGGCCAGCATGCACTTGAAGCGTATGTCGATAATCGCGACGATACCGCGCGCCTGCGCTTCTGCCTGAACTACCTTCACCAGGTACACGGTACCCTGCAGATGGTGGAACTCTACGGTGCAGCACTGCTCACCGAAGAGATGGAGAAACTGACCCAGGCCATCCTGAACGAGACTGTTGTCAGCGTTGATGATGCGGTCGAAGTGTTGATGCAGTCTATCCTGCAACTGCCACAGTATCTTGAACATCTCGGCAGCAGTCGGGATGATTTCCCGATGGTATTGCTGCCGCTGCTGAATGACCTGCGTGCGGCGCGGGGCGAAGCTCTGTTGTCGGACACCTCGCTGTTCAAACCTGATCTTACGCCATCGAGATTCTCGGTGGGTGGCAAGGTTTCCGAACGTCTGCACGACCCAAAAGTACTGGGACACCTGCGCAAGTTACGGCAGATGTATCAGTTTGCCCTTGCCGGCGTGGTCCGGGAGGCAGACCTTGCAGCCCACTTTGATTACATGCAGAAAGTCATCCAGCGCCTGATCCGTCTGTGCCAGAAAACCCCCCGGGGCGAACTCTGGAAGGTCGCCAGCGCCTTTGTTGAAACGCTTCAGGCCAAGGTTAACCCGGTCAATACCGCGGTTAAATCCCTGCTGCGTGAGCTGGACTCTGAAATCCGTCGGCTCACTGACGAACACGCCGATATTTTACAGCAACCCGTTCCCGAGGCACTATTCAAGCACCTGCTTTACTACGTAGCCCGCGCCAGGGAGCTCGACAGCCCCCAGGTGACGGCACTTCGTGATGCCTACCAACTGAATACTGCCCTGCCCTCGGAAGACGACGTTGATGCTGCCCGCAGCCGTGTCTCCGGACCAGGACGTGATGCCATTCACTCAGTGGTCAGCGCATTGAACGAAGAGCTGGCCAGGCTCAAGGATCAGCTCGACCTGTTTGTCCGCGCTGAACTCCGCCAGAACAACGAACTGGACGAGCTGCTGCCCGGCTTGCACCAGGTTGCCAACACCCTGGCCGTGCTTGGTTTGGGTATTCCCCGCAAGGTGGTCACCGAACAGGTCGAACTGGTTGAACAACTTTGTGGCCAGAGTGAGCCGGCGGATGACGGCACCCTGATGGACATTGCCGGCGCGCTGCTTTATGTCGAAGCCAGTCTTGCGGGCCTCGACAGCGATCGTCGCAACGATATAGACACCGGATCCCAGGACGGCGAGCGCCCGAATATTGGCTCGGTCGAACTGGGCGAAGCCAGCGAAGCCCTGTTGCGGGAGTCCCGTAATACCCTGGAACAGGTGAAGTCTGCCATCGTCAACTTCATTGCGTCCCAATGGGATGTCCGTGAAATTGATCACGTGCCTGGACTACTGCACAGCATCCGGGGCGGGCTGAGCCTTGTTCCCCTGGACCGGGTCGCCGACATGCTCGGCTCTGCCGAGCGCTATGTTTCCGATGTACTGCTGAGTAACAAGCAGGTTCCGGACTGGAAGCAGCTCGACACCCTGGCCGATGCCGTTACCAGCATCGAGTATTACCTCGAACGCCTGGCTGAGGGCATCAGTGACAACGATGCCATTTTGCGAGTCGCGGAAGACAGCCTGGCAAGCCTTGGTTTTCCGGTTGGTCAGGAGCCAACCTGGAATCTGGAACAACCAGCGTCGGACGTCACCGAAGTGCCGATACTGGATTCACCCGCACCGACTCAAACAGCAGATTCCGCCAAAGGCTCCGATGAAGACCTGGTGGACGACGAGATCCTCGGCATTTTTGTGGAGGAAGCTGAAGAAGTCTTGCAGACCATTCACGAGTACTACCCTCGCCTGCGCCAGAATCATGAAGACCGCGAGGCACTGACCGAAGTACGCCGGGCTTTCCACACCCTCAAAGGCAGTGGCCGCCTGGTCGGCGCTTCCAGTCTTGGTGAATTGGCCTGGTCGGTTGAAAACCTGTTGAATCGGGTGATTGATCAGACCATCAAGCCCACCGAAGATCTGTTTGCCTTGGTGGATGACGCTAACGACCGCATCCCGTCCCTGATCAACGAGTTCCGTGAAGGCAACAGCAGCGGCGACGTTGCGGAGCTGATTGCACGCGCTGAAGGCCTTGCCACTACCCGTCGGGCGGACGACGCTGATTTCACCGAGGCAAATGCAGCGGCTGAATCTGCGGCGCAGCCGAAAACCGCCGATGAACCAGAGCTCGACATCACAGCCGACGCAGAGCCTGAGCAAACCGCAGGGGCGCTCGCTTCCGATGATAACCTGATCGATGACGAAATCCTGGAAATCTTCATCGAAGAGGCCGGGGAAGTCCTCGACACCATCCGTGAATACCTGCCAATGCTGTTGCGTCAGCATGACGACCGCAGTGCGCTGGCGGAAGTCCGCCGTGCCTTCCATACCCTCAAGGGCAGTGGCCGGATGGTTGGCGCGGACGTAATCGGCGAGCTAGCCTGGTCGGTTGAGAACGTGCTGAACCGGGTAATCGACGGCAGCGTGTTCATGAACGACGACATCGCTCAGCTGTTGCAGGATGTTACCGATGCGGTGCCTGCACTGGTCAGCGATTTTGAACACCGGCGCCCGGCAAGCCTGGACATTTCGCTCATGGTATCGCGGGCCAATGCACTGGCCAACGGTGAAATCCCAGACGCCACCAGCATGCCGCCCGCCGAGGTTGACCTGTCCGGCGATAATGAAGTTGAATCCTACGTCGATACTGCCGATGCCGATCTCGGCGACCTGGATCAGGACATTGATCCGGTTCTGCTCGAGATCTTCGAGAACGAAACCGAAACCCATCTGCAGACCATTAAGGAATACCTGTCTGCCGCCAGTGACAAGACCACCGTTGCCTATACCGACGACCTTTCCCGTGCTTTGCATACCCTCAAGGGCAGTGCGCACACCGCCGGTATCGGACCGATCGCGGAAGTAATCACTCCGCTCGAACGGTTTGTTAAAGAATCGCGTGCTCAGAACAAACGAGCCGACCGCGAAGTCCTGGAACTGATTGAGCAGGCCAGCCGCTACCTGACCCAGGGTCTGGCGCAGCTCAAGGACAACCCACAGGGCTCACTGGAAGGCACCGACGACTACCTGTCACGACTGGAACAGATCAGCCAGCAAACGCTGCTTTCACACGGCCGACACGATGATGAGCAGCCCTCTGCTCAGGCACCGTCGCTATTGGTGCAGCTGTTCCTCGGCGAAGGTCTCGACATTGTCCTGGACGCGGAATCGATTCTCAACGAATGGGCCCAGCACCCGGAGCAAACCGAGTCCCTTGGCACACTTCGCGCTGAGCTTGAGCAGCTGACGCAGGGTGCGGCCGACGCCGGCTTGCTTGATCTGGCCGATCTCGCGGCAGCCCTGACCCGAACGTACACTACGGTTGACGAGCATAACCTGACGCCGGATGGCGATTTCTTTGCCACGGTTCACGCCGCGCAAGAGCAACTGATCAATCTGATGGATCAGGTTGCCGCCGGACTGGCTACCGAACCCAGTGACGCCCTGATTCAGGAACTGGACACACTGGCCGACGCGGCCGCCGAGACCGATCAGGCAATCCAGGGCCCCGACGAATTTGATCAGCAGTTCACCGGCGATCTGGAAGAAATTGATCTTAGCCTTGAACTGGATGAAGCCGATGAGCGCCCGGCCGACGCCGTTGAAACCAAGCAGCCACCCTTACCAGAACTCTCTTCGGAAGACAGCGATTTTGATGATGAGCTGGCGGAAATCTTCCTCGAGGAAGCCCGCGACCTGATCAACAGCTCGGCTGAGGCCCTGCAAAACTGGAGCGAAAACACCGGCAATCTGGACATTCTTCGCCTACTTCAGCGTGATCTGCATACCCTGAAAGGCGGCGCCCGATTGGCGGATATTCCGGCCGTCGGCGACCTGTCCCACGAACTGGAGAACCTGTTCGAAGGGCTGACCGAACTCAAATTCTCAATCAACGACACGCTGTCTGACTTGCTGTTCCGTTGCCATGACCGGCTGGCGAGCATGGTTGATGCGCTGGAAGCAAAGGAGCCGCCAAGACCTGCGCCAGACCTGATTACCGAAATTCACAGTTACATTGATGGCGCCAAAGGCTCCCGTCCGGTGACCGATGTCAGTGCGCCCGAAGCGGACCTGTACGAGGATGACTTCGAGCTGATCGAAGTCGACGACGCCGAAACTACCACCGACGAGTCCGGTTCTGAGGAGCTGGCGGCGACGGACCTGTCGCACATGGATCCAGAGTTGGTTGGCATCTTCCTGGAAGAAGCCTACGATCTGATCAACTCCACCGGCAGCGCTCTGCACAGCTGGAGCGAAGACCCCTCCGATCGTGAGGTCGCGGCGGTGCTTCAACGCGAGGTGCACACCCTCAAAGGCGGCGCCCGTATGGCCGGCGTCGACGCCATCGGCGATCTGACGCACGTACTGGAAGATCTGTTCGAAAAAGTGGCCGAAGGCGAGATTGACGCCAGCGGCGCGATGACCGATCTGCTGTTTGCCTGCCATGATCGTCTGGCCCAGATGGTCGAGCAGGTGGCAACACAGAAACCCTGCCCACCCGCAAACGAACTGGTTCAGCAGGTTCAGGCCATTCTTCGGGGCGACAGCCCGGCACCGGCTGAGCAACTGCCGGCTGTCGACGTTGAAGAAAAAGAAACACCGACCGAGCAGCCGGAACCAGCGTTCGAGGCCGTGTCTGACCATGAGGTTGAACTGATCGAGGCCCTGGAAGCCGCTGCGGACGACGATCTGATCGGCATCTTCCTGGACGAAGGTCTGGAAATTCATGAAGCCATTACCGAATGTCTCAACCAATGGCGTGAAGTCCCGGACGAGCTGGCAGGCGTCACCCGGTTGCAACAAGAACTGCACACCCTCAAGGGTGGTGCACGGTTGTCGGATGTCGATCCGATAGCCGACCTTGCCGAAGCCTGGGCTGACGCTCTGGATCGCCTGGTGGCAGGCGACAGTGACCAGCAGGTCTTGTTAATCCTGAGCGACCAGGCTCTGGTCAGCCTCAAAGCCATGCTCGACAGCCTGGAACACGGTCGCAAGCCCGAATCCGATATCAGCTTGCTTGGTGCCTTCCAGAATGCGGAGCAACAGGCCTCGGATGAGCCAAGGTCGGTGGTCGATCAGACCGATACGGATAGTACCGACGCGGTCGACCCGGAAGTTCTCGAGATCTTCCTGGAAGAAGCCGGCGAAATCATGGATCAACTGGAGCAGCTGCTGGACGACTGGCGCAAAGAGCCGGCCAACCACCACTTCAACCAGGAAGCGCAAAGGGCGCTGCACACCCTCAAAGGGGGTGCCCGACTTTCCCAGATCAGTGCACTGGGGGACTTGGCTCATATCTTCGAAACCCGGCTGATTGATTTGGGCGGTATAGCCCCGAACGATGTCCAGTGGCAAGCCATTACCCGTGATCACGACGCCATTCTTACCATGGTGGCGGATATCCGGAAGCGTTTCGAGTCCGGAGCCGCGATCACCGAGGCCCCTGAGCAACCGCCTGAGCCAACACCAGAGCCTGCGCAGCCGGAAACCAAAACTCCAGCGCCTGAGGAGAGCACGCCAGAGCCCAGGGTTCCGGCTCAGCCGGCTCCGGAGCAACCAAAGCCGGCCAGGTCGCCCGCAAAAGCGCGTAACAAGGCGGCCGAGGCCCAACGGGCCGCTCAGGAAACTATCCGGGTATCAGCACCACTGCTGGACGAACTGGTCAACCTGGCCGGTGAAACCAGTATTACCCGGGGTCGCCTGGAACAGCAAAGCAGTGATTTCAGCCATACCCTGGATGAAATGGCCGCCACCATCGAGCGTCTGCGTGAGCAGCTGCGCCGGATGGACATCGAAACCGAAACCCAGATTCTGTTCCGGGCAGAGCAGGAGCATGGCCCGGATTACGGCGATGACTTCGATCCGCTGGAAATGGACCGCTACTCGTCGATTCAGCAATTGTCCCGGGCCTTGTCCGAATCCTCCTCTGACCTTGCCGATTTGCGGGAAACCCTGGCCGACCGGGTACGGGATACCGAAACCCTGCTGGTACAACAGTCCCGAATCAATACGGAGCTTCAGGAAGGTCTGATGAAGACCCGGATGATTCCGTTCTCCTCGATGGTACCGAGACTGCGCCGTATCGTTCGCCAGATCAGTGGCGAATTGGGCAAGAAAGTCGAGTTTGATGTCCGCAATGCCGAAGGAGAAATGGACCGCAACATTTTGGAGCGCATGATTGCGCCACTGGAACACATGCTGCGGAACGCCCTTGACCATGGCATCGAAACCCCGGACCAGCGCAAGCAGGCCGGCAAGCCGGTCACCGGTGAAGTGGTGTTATCGTTGAACCGTGAAGGCGGCGACGTCGTTCTGCGGATGATGGATGATGGCAAGGGTATCCCAGCGAACGTGATCCGGGACAAGGCCATTCGCCAGGGCCTGATGCGTGCCGATGAAGATTTGTCCGAGCGCGAAATCCTGCAGTTTATCCTGCAACCCGGATTCTCCACTGCCCAACAGGTGACACAGATTTCCGGTCGCGGCGTCGGCATGGACGTGGTTGGCAGCGAAATCAAACAGCTGGGCGGCAGTCTGGATATTGATTCCGTCGTCGGTCGCGGCACCACCTTCACGGTACGCCTGCCGTTTACTGTATCGGTCAACCGGGCATTGATGGTTGCCACCGGTGAGGACTTTTACGCCATCCCGCTCAACACCATCGAAGGTATTGTCCGGGTCAGCACCTATGAGCTGGAAGAATATTACAAGCCAGACGCACCCCTGTACGAATACGCTGGCCAGCAATACCGCCTGCAGTATCTGGGCGGTCTGCTGAACAGTGACCATCACCCCAAACTCCAGGGCCAGGCGTTGCCACTGCCGGTCATTCTGGTGCGCGGAGCCGAGCAGCCGATGGCCCTGCAGGTAGACCACCTGATGGGCAGCCGGGAAATCGTGGTTAAATCCCTGGGGCCGCAGTTCAGCACGGTTCGGGGTGTGTCGGGTGCAACCATCCTGGGTGACGGCAACGTGGTCGTGATTCTCGATTTGCCGGCAATGATCCGCTCCGACATTCTGTCCGAGCGCCAGCGCCTGGCTAATCTCGAAAAGGCTAGAGAGACCAGTCGCTACGAAGAGAAGATCACAACCGTCATGGTGGTGGATGACTCGGTCACCGTGCGTAAAGTCACCTCGCGCCTGCTCGAACGCAATGGTATGGAGGTGATTACCGCGAAAGACGGCCTGGATGCGGTGGCACAGCTACAGGATCATCATCCGGATATCATCCTGCTGGATATCGAAATGCCCCGTATGGATGGCTTCGAAGTGGCCAGCTTTGTCCGTCACGATGACAACCTGAAGGACACTCCGATCTGTATGATCACCTCGAGAACCGGTGAGAAGCATCGTGAGCGGGCCTTGTCGATTGGTGTTAACGAGTACCTGGGCAAGCCCTTCCAGGAAACTGAGTTGCTTGAAACCATCAAGCGGCTGACCGGAAATCATTGATGACCGCCCGACCCGGGGTCGGAATTGTTTCCGATGTGGTGCTACAACGTCACCGGTTGCAGGCTGCCACCGGTAAGTTCGGCCTTGAGGTTTGCTTTTCCGGGGATCCATCGAGGCTGATGGCCTACCCGGAATTCCCGGAAGCGGCGCTGTGGCTGGTCACGCTCGAAGACGAGGCCGATCACCTGGCACTGTTTGATCATTTGCTTGAGAATACCGAAGCTCCGGTGTTATTCGGCCTCGATCAGGCGCCCAAACCGGGTAGCACCGACTACTTTCGCTGGGAACGGAGGCTGCTGGACAAGCTGGAGCAGCAGCTCGGCCAACTTGAAGAACTCGATAACGCCAACGATCTGGAACAACTGATCGAGGTCGTGTCACAGTCGCACTCAGCCCCAGAGCTGTCGCACTGGATCACGCCTGCCGCACCGGAGTCCCTGGCTGAAGACGTCTGGATACTCGGCGCCTCGCTAGGTGGGCCTGCCGCCGTCAAGACGTTTCTGGACCATCTGCCACCCGGCCTGCCGGTGGGGTTTGTCTACGCCCAACATATTGACGGTAACTTTACCGAGGTGTTGACCCGGGTGCTGGGTCGCCACGCCCACTACCAGCTCAAACAAGCTGAGGAAGGCTACCGGGTGCGCAACGGTGATGTGGTTTTGATGCCAGTTGAACGGGAGTGGTCCATTGACAGCCGTGGTCAGCTGACCGAGCAGAACAGGCCCTGGCCCGGGCCTTACGGACCTTCGATCGACCAGGTCCTGCTCAACGTGGCGGATTACTATGGCAAACGTTGCCATGCCATTCTGTTTTCCGGCATGGGCAACGACGGCGCCATCGCTGCGCCCCTGTTAAAGGCCTACGGCAGTCGGGTCTGGGTGCAGGAACATCGCAGCTGCGGCAACAGTTCGATGCCGGACTCAGTGGCCGCTACCGGCTGCACCAGTTTTACGGGCACCCCCGAGGAGCTGGCCAAAGAGCTGATAAAAACCATTGAGAACAACTGCCTGCTGAAAAGCCGGCAAAAACGGAACTCCGCCTGAGGAAACATGCCATGAAAGAAAACAGCCAGTCGCTCTCTTGCGTCATGATTCCAGTCTGCGATCGGCAACTTCTGCTGCCCAACGTCTCAATTGCTGAGGTGGTGGATTTCAGCAGCACAGACGCCGGCGCCAACACTCCGGAATGGCTGGTGGGGTTCCTGGACTGGCGGGGCCTCACCCTCCCGGTGATGTCTTACGATGCCGCTAACGGTGGCATCCTTACCGTGCCCGGAGACAACCGCGGCCGCATCATCGTGCTCAACACCATTGGCGCCAGCCATCAACAAGCACCGTTCATGGCACTGGTTATTCAGGGCATTCCAAGCCAGACTCGTCTGGAAGAAGACCAGATTCGACAGCTGGACGGTGAGCCCGGGCCGGCAGACTTGATGCAGGTAGAAGTGGAAGGCGAAACCGCCTGGATCCCGAATCTGGAATACCTGGAATCCCTGGCGTTGGACGCTAAATCCGGACACGGTTGAAATCCTGCCCATAGCCGTACGGCCTGCAAATGTTATAATGTTTCAAATTTTGCAGGATCCAGACCATGCCGGAACGCGCGCTCCCCTATCGCCCGCACAATCATGACGCCTGTGTCAGCCACGCACTGGCGGATGCCCGGGCCATCTGCCGCACCCAGAATGCCCGCCTGACGCCGATTCGCGAGCGAGTTCTGGAACTGATCTGGCAATCCCACAAACCGCTGGGTGCCTACGACATTCTTGCCATGCTCGGCACCGAAGGCCACAACGCCGCACCACCGACCGTGTATCGAGCACTGGATTTTCTGTTGCAGTATGGTCTGGTTCATCGCATTGCCTCACTCAACGCCTTTATTGGCTGCACTCATGCCGGTGAACAGCACCGAGGTACCTTTCTGATCTGCCGGCAGTGCAGCAATGTTCTCGAACTGGCTACGCCAGAAGTCAGCAAAGCCATAGAGCAAGCGGCGGCGGCTGAATCATTCCGCCTGGACGACATCACTCTGGAAGTCGCCGGAATTTGCCCTCGCTGTCAGGGGGATGCCAGCAATGCCTGACTCTCTGGTACAACTTAAGCAATTGACGGTGCAGTTTGACGATCGCCCGGTGGTGGATCGGGTCGACCTTAGCGTCCGGCGGGGCGATATTATTACTATCATCGGGCCCAATGGTGCCGGTAAAACTACCCTGATCAAGGCCATTCTGGGCTTGCAGCGTGCCAGTTCCGGCCAGGTTTCCCGCGCCTCCAGGCTGGTCATCGGTTATGTGCCCCAACACCTCACTCTGGAGGCCACCCTGCCCCTGAGTGTTCGGCGCTTCATGCTGCTGAGCGGACGGACCGCCCGTGAATGTGAGGCGGCACTGGAGCGAACCGGGGTCAGGCACCTTCAGGAAGCTTCGGTACACCACCTGTCCGGGGGTGAAAAGCAACGGTTACTGCTCGCCCGCGCTCTGGCCCGCCGGCCGGATTTACTGGTTCTGGACGAGCCCGCTCAGGGCGTGGATATCAACGGCCAGGCCGCTTTATACGAACTGATCCGCGAATTGCGTGATGAACTGGACTGCGGCGTGATCATGATTTCCCACGACCTACACCTGGTGATGGCGGCCACCGACAAGGTCATCTGCCTGAACCAGCATGTTTGCTGCAGCGGCTATCCGGCGGATATTTCCCACGACCCTGCGTTTATCGAAACCTTTGGTCATCAGGTTGCCGAGTCTCTGGCGGTTTATCACCACCGTCATAACCATCGCCACAACCTGCATGGCGATGTGGTGACCAGCACCGGACTTCACGGAGCCGGCGACCATGACCATCATTGATTCAGTGCTGGGCGACTTTTTCTGGCGTGCCCTGCTGGGCGGCTTGGGAGTGGCTCTAGTCGCCGGCCCTCTGGGCTGCTTTGTGGTCTGGCGCCGGATGGCCTATTTCGGCGACACCCTCGCGCACTCAGCTTTGCTGGGTATCGCCCTGAGTTTTCTGATCAGCGTACCGTTGAATCTCGGCGTCATCATTACCTGCGTCACCATCGCTATTGCCCTGGTGCTGCTGTCCCGTACCCGCGCGCTGGCGACCGACACCCTGCTCGGAATCCTGGCACACAGCGCCCTGGCCATCGGCCTGGTCACCCTGAGCTTCATGCCCGATGTCCGGGTCGACCTGACCGGACTGTTGTTCGGAGATCTGCTCGCCATGAGCCGACAGGACCTGATCTGGATTTACGGCGGCGCCGCCTTTGTGCTGGCGTTGCTGGCAGTCCTTTGGCGCGGGTTGTTGATGAGCACCATTCACGAAGAGCTGGCGCGGGTGGAAGGCGTCCCGGTGGAAAGGCTGAGACTGGCACTGATGCTGATGTTCTCACTGGTGATTGCCGTAGCCATGAAGATTGTCGGAGTATTGCTGATTACCGCGCTCCTGATCATCCCTGCGGCTACGGCACGCAGGCTGGCCAGAAATCCAGAACACATGATGGCACTGGCCGTGATCTTCGGAGTTATTGCCGTCACCGGCGGTCTGAGCTTGTCCTGGCACCTGGATACGCCCGCGGGCCCCTCGGTGGTGGTGACGGCTTTTCTGACCTTTCTTGTGGTCTACGGCACCGCCCGCAACGCCAGCCATTGAGGGCCGTCGCTTTCGCATCCCGCTGGTCTGGTCTAGAGTTGACTGGACACCCGTTCAGCAATAGCTGCAAAGGCACCCGCGCATGGATAGCGACCTCTATGACATTTCACCCTCCGGCCCCCGCCGATATTACTTGTGGCCAGGACTGTGGGCACCGGCCCTGATTCTGCTGGCGGGCGTCGTTGTCAGCCTGGTCACCGCCCGCGAAGCTTCAGACGCCACACAACACCTTGCCCAACAGCGTTACCAGGCCATGCACCAGGCTCTGGTCGGGCAAGTGGTCATTCACCTACAGAATTCATCCGCCCAGAATGGCAACGCCCGCTCTCTTGAAGTCGCCCTGGCTGAGGCGCTTCACGACGACATGGGCCTGAGAATCGACACCCTGGAGCGCCACACCAAAACGCCGGTGCTAACACTGGGTACTATCGAAAACACGGCACAGTCCCTGCGCACGGAGCTGCAAACCAACGGTCAACACTGGATGGTCACCACCATACCCGGGGCCCGTTTGCTGGAACAGCCTACCCGGCAGATCCGCTGGCAGGTTCTGGCCGGTGGCGCACTCATCACAACCTTGGCAACTCTGCTGGCGCTGGCCCTGTGCCGTCAGAGCCACCGGAAAACACTGGCTATCGGGCAGCTAATGAGCCATCAGGTAGCCATCGAGCAGCAGCTCACCAACCTGCAGGTACAAAAAAACGTGCTGCGTCACGCATTAAATGACAGTGAATCCCGAAGCCGGGACCTGGTGGCGTTATCTGGCGCGATCATAGGCGAACTCGATGAACACGGGCATATCGGTTTCCTCTCAGCCCAAGCCGCAGACTTCCTCGGCCGCGCACCGGCGGACCTTGTCGACCAACCTTTTACCGGGCTCATCACTGAGCCAGACCGCCTGCGGTTCAACCAATCTCTGGCGGCAGCACGCCAGGATAAGACCATGGCGCGGGTTGATCTGAACCTGCTACATCGTAACACCGAGTTAACCGTGCCGATGATCGTGCGGGTAATGGCGCTGACAAACCCGGTCCATGGCGTCACCGGTTACCGGATAAGCGCCGTGCCGGGCCCTGCCACGGACACCTGATCACTTGAGGTTTTTGTGGCTGCCATCACACAGTGGCGGGGTGCCGGTCTGTTTGCAGCCACAGAACCAAAGCCATTCGCTTTTCTCGGCGGTGTATTTCACCGGTGTAAACTCCGTACCCTTGTGGGAGCCATCGCAGAACGGCTGTGTCTCACTGCGGCCACAGGCACACCAGAAATAATTTTTGCCGCCCTCAACCTGCACGGTGTACGGGGCCTTTTTGGCGATGGTCGGTTGTTCTTCTGCCACGTTTGTCTCCTCATCTGTTTTTTTGAGTATAGGTCTGGCTCGGGGAGTGGTGAAAGCATGAAACTATAAAGGCTGAATCCGGTCCGGAAGCCGCCCGCTTTCGGCCAGTTCCAGAAACTCATCCCCGAGGCGGTCGCTCTCGGCAATTGACGCTCGCCAGGATCGTTCGCGCCCGGCGTCATCGCCAAGGTACTTCTCGAAATCCTTCCGGTCTGGCAGTTTACGATCCGGCAGACTATCCAGATACTCCCGAGACGGCGAAACCAACAGCACATCCTGCAATCGGGTTGCATCACCCCGTCGCCAGGGCAAGGTTTTGTCGAACCAGCCGGGCACCACCTTATCAGTGAAGTGTGGGTACAGAATGATGCCGGGCTGCTCATAAGGCAGATCCAGATGGTAGTCCAGCAACCCGCCGTCGCGATAGACACCCTCCGGCGCACCCGGAATGTTGCGGACGCCGGACATCACCAGCGGAATCGACGCCGACGCCAGCAACGCCGGCTGCAGGTTCACCCGGGACAGCGCTATCTCGTGACGGGGGAAATCCACCAGCTTCGCGACCGGTGAGTTGCTGCGTGTGTCATGCACGATACCCCGCTCCATAAACCGCCCCAGATGACGACGGCTGACCATGTTGGCACTGATCGCATTCACCAGCCCAAGGCTCAGGCGACCCCGGGCATCGTGCTCAAGCAAACCAAGGCTTCTGACCACCACCACGTTTAGCCGATACCAGGGGTGGTTCAGAATGAAGTCCTCTCGCCCGCCCAATAGCTCTTCCAGAAACAGCACGCTTTTTCGAGACACTTCGGCGGCACTCACACCTTTGGCGAAGCGTTGACTGGTGTAGAGTTCGGCCAGTTTGGTCAGCTGGGCTTTGGGATCGTCGGAGGAAGCAATGGCGGCAAAGCGCCAGCTGCCAATGGATGAGCCGATCAGTACCCGCGCTTGTGGGCCCCGGGGCAACCAGTCCCCGAAAATGGCTTTATCCAGACCACTGAGACCCAGGGCTTTGGGGCCACCGGCGGCACCCGGAATGACGTGAATATCCGCCGGGCTCAGTGGCTTTTCTTTGAGGCGTTGAAGCGCCCTGCGGCCGGCCCGGATGGTCAGCGCGGGTGTCTTGATATGAATTGCGGTCATCAAATGCTCCCTTTCGCAGCCCGGCGATAACGGCACCTAGACTGACACGTATCAGTCGCTGAAGCTCCCGCGGAAATCCCGATACGCACTGAACACATCCCAGGGAGCTTCAAAGTGCGGGTAGTGACCGACGTTTCTGAGGCTGACCACGTCCGGCGCTGGAATCAGTTCACGGTACCGACGCGCCATGGCGCTACCAGAGACCGGATCGGCCGTGCCAGTAATCAACCGCATAGGTTGTGACGCATTCTGGAGGGCACCAACCCAGCGGTTGCGATGACAGCGGCGTTCTTCCATAAACTGGATCAGTTGGTGCAGAATTCCGCGACCGTTATTGTAGGTCAGCAGTTGCCAGAAATCTTCCATGTCCGGGTGCTCTGGCGGGTTGCGCTCACCGAACAACCGGCGGAAATTTCGCTCGAAGGTGCCGCGAGTCAGCCCCCGGCTGATCAGGCCGCCCAGCGGACTTTTCAGAATTTTTTGGATCAGCAATGGGTTGTGCACTTCCGGAAACAAACCACCATTGAGCAGGCAAACGCTGGCGATACGAAACGACAGTGAGGCTTCCTGATCTCTTGCCAGCAATTCCTGAACCACCGTTGAACCGTAATCGTGAGCCAGTAAATGTACCGAAGTCAGGCCAAGGCCTTCAATCCAGCCCTGGACCAGGTCAGCCTGATCTTCAATGCTGTAGGCATAATCGCTGGGCTTGTCGGAAAAGCCGAACCCCAGCATATCGAGGCTTAACAGCTGATTCTGTGATGCCAACATCTGCCAGATCCGGCTCCAGTCCCAACTGGCCGTGGGAAAGCCATGCAGCAACACCAGGGGTGCACCGGCGCCGGCCATTCGGCTGAAAATGGCATGGCCGTCGTAGCTGAACCATTTCCCAGCCTGCTGCCAGGCCTCGAGAGTATAAATGTCCTGGCGTTGTTCCGCCCTGATTTCTGATCCCGGTATAACCTGTTCCATCTTTTGGTCCCGACGCGCCGCCAACGCTCATTACTCTAGTGCAAACCCGCAGCGCCTGCCAGATGACTGAATGGCGTTCGTGAACTGGTCCATAATAGACGATGCCACGTAAAGCGTGGAGATAGCTTATAAATTCCCTTAAGCTTGCGCCTGTATCAGACAGCAACCGGAAAAGACTATGACTTTACCTCTGGACGACCTTGCCGGTCATTACCGCGCCATCATCGAAGGCCTTGGCGAAAATGCTGACCGTGAAGGTCTTCAGGATACGCCGATGCGGGCTGCCAAAGCCATGCAGTTTTTAACCCGCGGCTACCAGCAGAATCTCGATGAGCTGGTTAATAATGCGGTGTTCGAATCGGCCATGGATGAGATGGTCGTCATTCAGGACATCGAGCTATACAGCATGTGTGAGCACCACATGTTGCCGTTTATCGGCAAATGTCACATCGCCTACCTGCCCCAGGGCAAGGTTCTGGGCCTGTCCAAGTTCGCTCGCATTGTGGATATGTATGCAAGACGGCTGCAGATTCAGGAAAACCTGACCCGTCAGATAGCTGAGGCCGTCGAAAACGTAACCGGCGCCAAAGGTGTGGCCGTGGTCATCGAGGCCCAGCACATGTGCATGATGATGCGGGGCGTGGAAAAGCAGAACTCTCGCATGAAAACCTCGATGATGCTCGGGCAGTTCCGCAAGTCCCAGGCCACACGCAGCGAGTTTCTAAATCTGATCGGCAACCATCGCTGATATCGACGTTCCTCAGGGAGGTTTCATGGCAGATATGACCGGAGATCACCTGGCCCGGGTCAGGATCAAGAATCTTTTGCTGCGCGCCTACATCGGTATCAAAGAGGAAGAGATCAACAATCAGCAGGACGTGGTGATCAACGTCACGCTCCGCTACGACGCCTCCGAGGCCATCATCCGGAACGAGATCTCTGCGGCCCTGAACTACCGGACCATCACCAAGCAGATCATCGCGCATGTGGACGGCAACCGCTTCGCTCTGCTGGAGCGGCTGACCCACGAGGTGTTGGCGATTGTAATGGAGCATCATGCGGTGCAGTGGGCACAGGTGGAAATCGACAAGCCGCACGCGTTACGCTATGCCGAGTCGGTATCCGTCTGCCTTGAAGCCCACCGTTAACCCTTGAGATCCATGCCCCATGCCGAGTAACAGCCCTGATCAGCTAAAAGCCATTCTTGAATCGGTACGCACCATTGCGCTGGTAGGTGCCAGTGAAAAGACCCATCGCCCCTCCCATGAAGTAATGGAGTACCTCCAGCGTCAGGGTTATCGGGTGATCCCGGTCAACCCCGGGCTCGCCGGCCAGCAGATTCTTGGTGAAACTGTCTATGCCGACCTCGCCTCATTGCCGGAGCCTGTGGACATGGCAGAACTTTTCCTGGCGCCGGAACGCACCGATACGGTGATCGACCAGGCCATTGCCCAAACCATACCGGTGCTCTGGCTGCAAATTGGTGTGATCAACGAGTCCGGAGCCAGTCGCGCCGAGGCTGCCGGCCTCAAGGTCGTCATGGATCATTGTCCGAAACAGGAAATCCCGAAACTGGGCGTTCTTCCACCCTCCGAACGCGCTTGAGCCTTATTTTTAAATCGGGAACCTGATCACAGTTCGGGCTAACGGCTGTTACCGCTGGCAAGGCTCTGACATAATCTGGATTCAACAATTCAGATGACTGGCAGAGCCATGTGGTTCCGAAGTAAACCAGGCAAGCACGGACGTCCTCAATCAACGCCCACCAAAAACATCGAACCTGCTCGCCTGCAGGCTGAGTCCCGACTGCAAAGAGCCCGTTTACCGGTGGATTTGCTGCAGCCAGGTATGCGGGTCGTTAAACTGGACCGGCCCTGGACTGAAGTTCCCGTTCTGTTTCAGGGATTTACCCTGGCAACCGACTCAGAAGCCCGTGTTCTTCGTCAATACTGCAACTGGGTGCTGGTCGAAGATGAAGAAATCCGCCTGATGCCGGTACTCGATCAGATTCCCTCGCTCAAACAACGCACTAATGAACCACTCGCGGAGACCCGAGCACTCCGGGAGGAAATGCCACGCGCCGCGCAAGCCTGGAGTCGCACCCACCAGTTTATCGAACAAACCATTCGCAACATCGAACAGCATAACGATCTGCAACTGGAAACTGCCCGACCCCTGATCCGCGACTGTGTTAACAGTGTGAAAGCCAATGCCAGCGCAATGCTTTGGCTGGCCCGAATTAAAGACCGGGATTCCTACACCGCCGAACACTGCCTGCGGGTCGCCATATTTACCGTAGCCTTTGCCCGCTTTGTTGGCCTGCCCGACGACGAGCTGGAAGTTGCCGGCCTGTGTGGCCTGCTGCATGACATCGGCAAACTGAAAGTGCCCGACCGGATTCTCAACAAACCCGGGCCACTGACCCCGGAGGAGTATGCGGTCATGCAGGAACACACCATTCTCGGCCACCAGCTTCTGTTGCAGGACCCCGGCCTGGACCGGATCATCAGCGACGTCACCCTGCACCATCACGAGCGCATGGACGGGCAGGGCTACCCTGGTCGACTAAACGAATATCAGATCAGCCGGTTTGCCAGACTGGTGGCCATTGTTGACGCCTACGACGCCATGACCAGTGACCGTTGTTATCGGGACGCCATATCGCCGGCTGAGGCGGCCCGCATGCTGTACCGGAATCGTGGCGATCAGTTTGATGCCGACCTGGTGGAGGCCTTCATTCGCCTGATCGGCATCTATCCGCCCGGCAGCCTGGTAGAACTTAACACCGGCGAAATTGCACTGGTCATCAGCACTCACCCGGCCCGCAAGCTGCGTCCGAAGGTGGAAATACTGCTGAATGCCGACAAGCGCCCGCTGACGCCGCAGGTGATCGATCTTGGCAAACAGACAACTGAAGGAAATACAGTGAGAGAAATTCACGCGCCGTTACCGGATGGCGCTTATGATGTGTCTCTGCAGGAAAGGATTCGACAGCTCATGGCCAAACCGGATGACAATGCCTCATAATCAGGCGCGATCGACCGTTAATCCTGATCAGCCTGTCGACTAATCAAGCGGAGCCGCCTGTGGAAAGACCTGCAACCTTCACCAAACCCGTTATCCGATGGCTGATGAGCCCGGTGTTTGTGTTGGTGATTTTTCTGGTTTTTCTGGCTATGGCCGCTGGGCTTCGCGAAGGCCTGATTCAACAGGACAACCATCAGATACAAGCCAACCTCAACAACGAGGCCCGGGCCCTGGCCAACAATCTGGAGCGGGAATTCATGGTGCATGTGCAGGCCATCGGCCGCATGGCCGACCGGCTGAACGCCGAACCAGAAATCCTGGAACAACTGTGGCGTCTTGACGCCAAAAACTACCTTGACGATTTCGGCGTTTACCAGGCCATCGAATGGATCGACAGCAATTTTATCATTCGCTGGCTGGAACCGCTGACCGGCAACCAAGCTGTAGTTGGCTACAACGTCGCGTTTAACAATCAGCGCCGGAAGGCCCTGGAACAGGCCGCCGCCACCGGCCAGTACGATCTGTCCGGAATCATTGATCTGCACCAGGGCGGCAAAGGCATGGTCATTTACTATCCGGTAGGCGCCGGTGAAGCCAATAACGGCTTTATCGCCGGTGTGTTCCGAATAGAAGTGCTGGCAGAGCAACTACTGACCAGTCGAGTGCTTGAACACTTCCAGATTGAGATCCAGGATGCCGGCGCACCCGCCTATCTTCTGGACACATTAGCCGATGTGGATAATAGCTTCAGTTATACCGTTCCGATACAGCTGCCAACCCTGAACTGGGCCCTGACCTTGCAGCCCAGTCAGGCCTGGGTCAACAGCCAGCGCAGCTTCTGGCCAACCGTGACTTTTGCCAGTTTGCTACTGATGGGTCTGCTGACCGCGCTCACGGCGCTGCTGGTGCAGCTCATTCTCAAACGCAATCAGGCTTTGTTAAAGACCCAGCGCGAGCTGGAACAGGAAATCGATCAGCGCGTCGCCATGCAGGTAGACCTTGAACGGCTGGAATCTACAGATACCCTGACCGGCCTGGCCAACCGCCGTTTTTTCATGGAAGACCTGGCCCACACCCTCAACATCGCTGACCGGCAAATGCGCCAGGTCGGACTGGTCATGCTGGACCTGGACCGGTTCCAGGTGCTTAACGATACCCTCGGCCACCAATTCGGCGATGAGCTGTTGATCAAAGTGTCTGAGCGACTGAACAGCCTGAGCAACGAACGCATTCTGGTGGCCTATTCCGGCGGTGATGAGTTTATGGTGTGCCAGCAGCAAGTGGATGATATCGACGACGTCATTCACTTGCTTGGCCAGATCAAACAGTGCTTTGCTGAGCCATTTGCCGTTCAGGGCGAACCCCACAGCATTACCGCCACCATGGGCGTCGCCGTCTACCCTCAGAGCGGCCTGGATGCCGACACGCTCATGAGAAATGCCGACATTGCGCTATACCGCGCCAAGAGCCAGGGGCGCAACACTTATCAGTTTTACACCGAGGGTATGCAGGACCGTGAGGTGATGCGCCTGGAGCTGGACAAGGATTTGAGCCAGGCTCTGGCCAATAATGAGTTTGTTCTGTTCTATCAGCCTCAGCTGGACCTGGCGACGGGTGAGATCAACAGCGTGGAAGCGCTCATTCGCTGGCAGCACCCGCGTCGGGGCATGCTGGCACCTATCGAGTTCATTCCGTTAGCCGAGGAAAGCGGCCGAATCACCGAGATTGGTCGCTGGGTGGTACTGGCCGCCTGCCGCCAGCTAGCGCAGTGGCGAGGCACACCTTGCGAGCAACTGCGGGTGGCAGTAAACCTGTCGGGCCGGGAACTGGATGATGAATCGCTGATTGATCATATCCGTGAGGCACTGGTATCCGAGAACATTGACCCCGGCAAGCTGGAGGTTGAGCTGACCGAGGAGATTTTCATTCAAAACATCGAGCACAACCTGAGCCAGCTGTCGCGATTACGCGAACTGGGCATTCAGTTGGCCATTGATGATTTTGGTGTGGGCTACTCGTCGCTGGGTTATCTGCGCGATTTCCCGGTGGATCTACTGAAGATCGACCGCTCCTTCATCACCAACGTGACTGAGCGCCACGATGATGCGGTGATCACCCGGGCGGTGATCAATCTGGCCCATAACCTGGGCATTCAGGTGGTGGCAGAAGGTGTGGAGACCGAGGACCAGCTGAATTTCCTGAAGGCGCACCGGTGCAATCTGGCTCAGGGTTATCTGATCAGTCGACCGATTCCGCCTGCTGACCTGGCAAAAGCGTTGACTGAGGGCACTCTGTTTACCGGGCAACATGCGGATTCGGGTTTGTAATTGGCGGTTAGTAGCCCCAAAATTTAATGCAAATACTTCATTGAGTGATGTTTATGTCTGCCAGGTATTTATCTGCGGAGCAGGATGTAAAGCTTCGCCGCTGGGAGCGGTGGAACCGCAATTATTTTGTGTTTGCCTTTATGGCGCTGATAGTCGTGCTGGTGTTCAGCAGTCAGTTGGGGATTTCCAGTGGCGATGACTGGGGCTCTCTGGGGCTTTTGCTGGTGGTATTGGTAGCGCCTATTGTTGTGCTTCAGTTACGGCTGCAGTGTCCGGCTTGTGGGGTGAAAATAGGCTGGCAGGCGAAGCTGATGGCGCCTGATCAATGTAAATCCTGCGGTACCTTTCTTCGAGCAAAAAGCGCCTCTTCCTGATTTTTTCTCCGAAACCTTTGACCTGTGAGTTGGTCATAGGTTTTAGTCTGTGCTTATCTTACGGAGATGGCCGTTCCTGGGGTCGGGAGAGGGGTCGAAAACGAGAAACGGGGTTTCTCTGATTGTTTTCGACCCCTCTCCCGACCCCAGGCACTCCGCTTGATCAATTCTCGACTTCCTTAACTCGTACCTTTTTTGGGGCTACGCCATGAAAGTCAAAGAGCTTGCAGACGCTGCCGGGGTGAATCCGGATACCGTGCGCTTTTACACCCGCGAGGGCCTGCTGCGTCCTGTCCGGAATCCGGACAACAACTATCAGCACTACGACGCCGAGGATCTACGCCGGTTGCGGTTTGCCCGCAAATCCCGGCGGCTGGGGTTTTCCTTGCCGGAGATCCGGCAGATTCTGGAGCGAGCGGATGATCAGCATTCGCCCTGCCCGATGGTGCGGGATGTGTTCGAGCATCGGCTGGCGGAGGTGGAGCGGGAGATTACCGAGTTGCAGGAGCTGCGTACGCGGATGATTTCGGCGCTGTCAGCCTGGCAGGATATGCCGGACGGGACGCCGGATGGCCATACCATTTGTCGGTTGATCGAGCATTGGGACGATCCTTCTGCTCCGCCTTGTTGTGGAGAACAGACATCATGAATGACGCACCTGTGTTGAAGACCGCGCTGAGTATTTCCGGAGCGTCCTGTCAGGGCTGTGCCAGCAAGATTCGCAACGCGCTGGAGCTACTGACCGGGAGTACCGAGCTGGTTGAGGTGAACCTGGAAGCACAAACGGTGGCGCTGCCGGAAGGTGTGGATCTGACCGCGGCGGCGCGGATAGTGACGGAAACCGGCTATCCAGCAGAGCCGGTTGCAGCGGCTGGGAACAAGGCAGGCTGCTGTGCCTCGAAAACGCCGTCATCTGACGCCAGCGAATCCGGTGACGACTCAGTTACCGGCAACAAGTCTGAACAGACTACCCGGTCCGCCCCGGCGGCGTCCGAGGAAGATCAGGTCGCGCTGTCGGTGACCGGCGCCACCTGCGCGTCCTGTGTCAGCAGTATTGAGAAGGCGCTGTTGTCGGTGCCCGGGGTGACTCATGCCCATATGAATCTGGCGGATAACACTGCCACCGCCAGCGGTCAGGCGGAGCCGGGTACGCTGATCAAGGCGATTGAGAGTGCCGGTTACGGTGCCAGTGTCATTGAAGATGCAGATGCCGCCGATGACCGTCGGCAAGCGCAGGATAAAAAGCAGTACAAGGTGCTGCTGGTGAAAATGGCCATCAGCCTGGGTCTCGGCATTATCCTGATGATCTGGGGCATGGGTTTCGACACCATGATGGTGACCGACGCCAATCAGACCACCTGGTTCAACTTCGGCATTCTGACCCTGGGCGTGATGATCGCCACCGGCGGTCATTTCTTTATTGGCGCCTGGAAGGCGTTCAGGCACCACAACGCCAATATGGATACCCTGATCGCGCTGGGTACCGGCACCGCCTGGCTGTATTCCATGGTGGTGGTCAGTATACCGGCGTTGCTGCCGGAGATGGCCCGGCACGTCTATTTTGAAGCCTCGGCGATGATCATCGGCCTGATCAATCTGGGCCAGGCCCTGGAGTTGCGAGCCAAGGGCAAGACCTCGGAGGCAGTGCGTCGGTTGCTCGATTTGCGGGCGAAAACCGCGCGGGTGATTCGCGATGGCCAGGAACAGGACATTCCGGTGGATCAGGTGCAGAAAGGCGATCGGGTGCGCGTGCGCCCGGGGGAGAGTCTGCCGGTCGACGGCATCATTGTTGAGGGCACAACCCGCATTGATGAAAGCATGCTCACCGGGGAACCCATGCCGGTAAGCAAGGGCGCGGACGATGAAGTGTCTGCCGGCACCCTGAACACCCACGGTTCGATCATTTATGAGGCCACTCGGGTGGGCAGCGAGACCGCGCTGGCCCAGATCATCAGGCTGGTGAAAAAGGCCCAGGGTTCGAAACCGGCCATCGGCCGGCTGGCGGACACGATTTCGTCGGTGTTCGTGCCCTCGGTGATGCTGATTGCGATCGTGGCCGCGCTGGTCTGGTACAACGTTGGGCCGGAGCCGGCGGTGGTACACATGATGGTGGCGGCCACCACCGTGCTGATCATTGCCTGCCCTTGTGCCCTGGGCCTGGCCACGCCCATGTCGGTGATGGTCGGCGTGGGCAAGGCGGCCGAGTACGGCGCGCTGATCCGTCAGGGCGATGCCTTGCAGACCGCTGGCAAGATTGATCTGGTGATTCTGGACAAGACCGGCACCATCACCGAAGGCCACCCCACGGTAACCCGAGTGCACGCCGTCGATGGCAACGAGGTTGCCCTGCTGGCGCTGGCGGCCGGGCTGGAGCAGCATTCTGAGCATCCACTGGCCGAAGCGGTTCTGAACAAAGCGGAACAGGATGGGGTTGAGCCAGAACAAATCACCGGCTTTGAAGCCTTCAATGGCAAGGGCGTACAGGGCAACTTTGACGGTCAGTCGGTACGGCTGGGCAATCGGCGCTGGCTGGAGGCCGAGGGTATCGCCGTGGGCGAACTAGAGGCAGCAGCAAATGCCATTACCGAAGACGCCGGCACGCCGCTGTTCCTGGCTCTGGGCAACCGCGCCCTGGGCGTCATCGGGGTCGCCGATGCCATCAAGGCGGACTCCCGGGCCGCCATTGAGCGCCTGCATCAGGCCGGCATCAAGGTGATGATGGTCACCGGCGATATCGACGCCACCGCCAAGGCCATCTCCGCCAAAGCCGGTATCGATGATTACCGGGCCGAAGTGCTGCCGGAAAACAAGGCCGAAGTGGTCAGTGAGATGCGCGGCAAAGGCTACACCGTGGCCATGGTCGGGGATGGCATCAACGACGCCCCCGCACTGGCCGCCGCCGATGTCGGCTTTGCCATCGGCACCGGCACCGACGTCGCCATTGAAAGCGCCGCCATTACCCTGATGCGGGGCTCCCTGCACGGGGTACCGGATGCCATCGAGATCTCCAGGGCGACGGTCACCAACATCAAGCAGAACCTGTTCGGCGCGTTCATCTACAACACAATGGGTATTCCCGTGGCTGCCGGGCTGCTCTACCCTGTCTGGGGCATCCTGATGAGTCCGATTCTGGCCGGCGCCGCCATGTCACTGTCCTCGGTGACGGTGGTGACCAATGCCAACCGGCTTCGCCTGTTCAGAACCAGCCACAACACGGCACAGCAAGGGGAGCGGAACTGATGGAAGCATTTCTGGTCAACGCAGCAGGGCTGACCCTGATGGCGGCCGTAGTCTGGTGGTTCTGGCTGTACGGTAAAGATGCCGGCTAGAAGCACTGATCCTGTTCACAATCGCACTACCGAGGTAATCGCCATGAAGAAACACACCTTAGCGCTTGGCCTGGTGGCCGCCCTGGGTTTCAGCACCACGGCCCTGGCCGGCGGTGCTGCTCACAGCATTCACGTCTACAAATCGCCGACCTGCGGTTGTTGCGGCGACTGGATAGATCATCTGGAAGAAAATGGCTTCGACGTCACCGCGACCAACTCGGACGACATGGGCAAAATCAAGGCGGACGCCGGGCTGATTGCGGGTCTGGGCAGCTGTCACACCGCCTTTGTCGGTGATTACGTGGTCGAAGGTCATGTCCCGGCGAACGACATCAAGCGCCTGCTCAGCGAAGCACCCAAAGCCACTGGCTTGAGTGTGCCGGGCATGCCCATGGGTTCACCGGGCATGGAAATGGGTGACCGCAAAGATCACTACAAAGTCATTCTGTTTAACGAAAAAGGCCAGACCCGGGTGTTTGCCGAGCACAACTGAGCCTGAGTCGGTATTAGCTTTCAACCCGTTGTGCGGCTATTCGGAGTAGCCAATTACCGCCAACGGGCCTCAGATTTCTGCCTACTTTTTCTACACTCCGGACCGGCTGTGCTCTATTATTAACACCAACATTGTATTGTCATACCGGCAAGGACACAGCTTGAGCCTCAAAACTCGCCTTCTTGGCCTCGCATCACTACTGATCATTATCTCTGCCTCAGCCTCGTGGATGGCCTATCGCGAGTTGTCGGCCGACATCATCGAGCGCTGGGGCAAACAGGTCACGGAAATACAGGTGCGCTATGACAGTGCCCGGCTGCTTCAATCTCTTGAGAGGGAGATTGGCCTGGCGGGACAGATGGCGCAGTCTTCCACACTCATCCAGTGGGCCGTAGATCCCGACAATCCTGCCCTCACCACCGGCGCCATCCGCCAGATGGAAAGCTTCCGCAACAACTTCCGGGACAACAGCTACTTCGTGGCGCTCCGGTCCAATGGCCATTACTACTACAACAACGCGGACAATCAATACGCCGGCGACCAGTTCCGCTATGTGCTGGATCCGGAAAAGCCGGACGATGCCTGGTTCTTTCAACTCATCGACGAAGGCCGCGACTTTCACCTGAACGTCAACCCAGATCAGGAGCTCGGAGTGACCAAGCTGTGGATTGATGTGCTGATGCGCGACAACAACAACGACATCATTGGCATGGTCGGTACTGGCCTGAATCTGGACACTTTTCTACAGGACATCGTCGACATCGGTCAGGACGGCATCACCACACTGTTCGTGGACTATAACGGCGCGATTCAACTGTATCGTGACCGCAACTACATCGATTTCGCCAGCATCATCAAACCGGAAGGCCAGAAAAATACAGTCGATCTGCTGTTCGAAAGTCGCCAGGACAAACAGCAGATACTGGGCATGCTGCAGATGCTCAAACAACGCAATGGAGAAGACGGCGCGGTCGAGAGCGGGTTTGTCACCATCGACGGCCGAAAACATCTTGCCGGAGTCGCCTTTCTGCCCGCTATTGGCTGGTTCGAGATTACCCTGCTGGATTTGAACGCACTGGTGCCAACCAGTTACCTGTGGCCGTTGGTAACAGTTTTTCTGGTGACCCTGCTGGTCTCCCTGGTTGTTTTCCACCTGATCATTCAGTCGCGCATTCTGAACCCGGTTCTCGGTCTGGAGGCGGCGGTTACGCGCTTGCGGGAGGGCCGGTTTGACCTGCCTTACCTGCCCAAACCGGATAACGAAATCGGCCGGTTGGTTGACCACTTCGAAAAGATGACCGCCACCATGCGTGACACCACCGCTGAACTGGAACGCAAGGTGGCCCAACGTACCGAAGAGCTGCACCGTCTGGCTCGGGTTGATGCCCTCACCGGCCTGAAAAACCGGCGCGGGCTGGATGAAGTTATCGCTCAGGAAATTCAACGGGCAGAACGGGAGAACAAGGGGTTCGGGCTGATCTGGCTCGACATTGATCACTTTAAGAGCATCAACGACAGCCGGGGCCATCAGGCCGGCGATGATATTCTGTGCCGGGTTGCGCTTTGGCTGAAGGCTGCGGTGCGCCCTTACGATCACCCCGGGCGCTGGGGTGGCGATGAGTTTGTGGTGTTGCTGTCACCGTGCGATCAGGACACACTTGAGCAGGTGGCAGGCCGCGTTTGTGCCAGCGTAGAACAGGAAAGCCAACGCACCGGTATACCGGTTACCGTCAGCGTGGGTGGCTGTTTTTGCCAGCCGGGAGACGATCTGGACACTTTGCTGCGAAACGCCGATCAGGCTCTGTACGAAGCCAAACACAAAGGCCGCAACCAGGTTTGCATTCTTGACGCCAGCGACAAAGAAAGCCATCCGGCCTGACAGATCTGACTCCCTCCGACATAACCGTTATACTCCGCAACATCACACATTTATAGTCAGGTTATCTCTTCATGCTCAATGCCGACGCCCTCAATCAATTGCGCCAGCTGAAAACCGATATCAAGGAACACAAGGTGGTCTTCGCCGGGACCGTCAAGCCGACCAACGGGCGCTTTGGCTTTGTGGCTCTGGATGAAGGGCGGGATGTGTTCTTGCCGCCGGAAGAAATGCAAAAGGTATTGCCCGGTGACCGCGTTAACGTCACCGAGCAGGAAGTGGAAAAAGGCAAAACCCAGGGGGTAGTGGATGAGCTGCTGGAATCCCACCTCACCACTTTCGTCGGCCGTTACCTGATCAAGGGCAAGGGCCACTTTGTGGCGCCGGAAACCCCGGGCATCAACCGCTGGATCTTTATACCGCCCAAGGAGCGCATGGGTGCCCAGCCGGATGACTTTATCTACTGCCAGATCCACCGTCATCCGATCAAAGACGGCAAGGGCCAGGCCAAGATATTGCGGGTGATCGGCAAAGCCGGCGAGCCCGGAATCGAGCGGGCCTTCACGCTGGCCAACTTCGACCTTGCTGACGCCTGGCCGGAGCAGGTTCAGACCCAGGCCGACAGTCTGAGCGAAGACAGCATCGCCAGTTACACGGATGACCGGGAAGATCGCACGGGCCAACCGTATGTAACCATCGACAGCCCGGGCACCCAGGATATGGACGATGCCCTGATGGCCACTCCGAACGCCACCGGCTGGGCCCTGTCGATCGCCATTGCCGACCCCACCGCGATGATCGAACCGGGCAGCCCGGCCGAAGAAGAAGCCTTTAATCGGGCCACCGCGATCTACTTTCCGGGCGAGCCGCTGCCAATGTTGCCCGACAGCATCAGTACCCGCCTGTGCTCGTTGATGCCGGACGTGCCCCGGCTGGTTCTGGTATGCGACCTGCAGGTGAACAACGATGGCAGTTTGGGCGACTACAGCTTTCACCAGGCCACCATTTGCTCCAAAGGCAAGCTCAGTTACGAGCTGGTGTCGCACCTGATCGAAGGTCGGCAAGACGACGAGATCAAGGCGCTGTCCGATGACGTGAGCAACAGTCTGGACCAGCTGCATCAAGCCGCCACCGCCCTGCGTAAATGGCGTGCCGAGCATGCCCTGTTGAGCACGGACAGGCCGGAGTTTCGCCTGCGTCTGGATGAAAACAGGCGCATCCGGCTGATCGAGCCATCGGTACAGAACGAAGCCCACCGCCTGGTGGAAGAATGCATGGTCGCGGCCAACCGCTGCGCCGCCGATTTCCTGAACCAGCGCGGCCAGGGTCTGTTCATTCAGCATCCGGGCCTGCGCGATGACCGTGCCGATAACATTCGCAAGCTGCTGGAAAGCCACGCGCCGCATTTGACCAAGCTGGACGCCAACACCGCCGACGGTTTCAAGGCGCTGATGAAGCACAGCGACCAGCTCCAAGCGCAGGTGCCGATCAAATCCATCCTGTCACGGCAACTGGCCAGGGCCGAACTTGGTTTTGACGCCGCGCCTCACCAGGGCATGGGCTTGGCCGCCTACACCACGTTTACCTCGCCGCTGCGCAAGTTCTCCGATTTCTATGTGCACCGGCTGATCAAGTCGGCGCTGTGGGATGCCCCGATCAAGGCACTGAATATCCAGCAGCTGGAAGCCCTGCAAGCCACCCAGTTCCGGGCCCGCCAAGCTGCCAACACGCTGGAAACCTGGCTCAAAGCCGACTACGCCAAGACCCTGCCGGAAGATCCGATGGCGGGCACCATCAACCGAACCATGCCCTCGGGTTTCTTTGTGCGCTTGGACTGCAATGGGCTGGAAGGTTTTGTCAGCTGCAAAGACCTGGATGGCAAATACAGTTTTGATCCGGTTACCCTGCGGCTCATTCATAACAAGAATGGCCGCATCTTCCAGTTGGAGCAGCGGGTCACCGTGAGCTTTATCGGAGTGGATGACGAGCGCCGGCAGATCAATTTCAAGCTGCATTCGGCGGAAGAAATTACCACCAGCCCGAACGGCGCTGACAACGGCTGAAATGCTGACTGTGCTGGCACACCACATCGTCGTTCTTCCTTTTGACGAGTGGTGTGTATCACCATGGCAATTGTAACAAGGTGGAATAACACCCCTTAGATTCAAAAATTTACGATATTTTACAAAGCCGGCGAATTTTGATTTTTATCATAAATTCAAAGAAATAATCGGCGACACCGCTTCATTATCACATCCTTCCCGCTGCTGGCCTCAAAAGCACTATTCCAATAGTTTACATCATGAAGTATTTGTAATTCTGACTGTGGATGTGTCGGCTTTTAATGCTGTCTCATCTGTTTTTGGCCGATGACCCCCAAGCTCATCTTCTGACGGAATTTCAATTCATGACCGACTCCAACACCTTGCAACAGCATTCTGGCTTGGGCCGCCTGAGCGGCATCAGCATCATCGCCGCGACACTCTGGCTCAGTGGTTGCTCGGTGCACCAGTTCAATCAGAGCTCCATTCCTGCAGCAACGCCCTATCAGGTAACCGCTCCCTTTCACATTGATGACTCGGAAGCCGCCCGGTGGCTGATGCCGGAGGACAATGCTCTCCGCGTCGAGTACGTCCACCTGCCGGCACCCATGTGGTACGGCTATGAAGAATCCATTCTCGCTAACCTGCCAGCCATACTGACTCTCAGCCTGATACCGATCCATGGCACAAGCACATCCACCAGCAGCGCCGCAGTGGTCTGGCAGGACCAGATGCTTTGGCGCCACCAGACCAGCTTCTCAGCAAAAACCTGGACCAGCCTGTTTTTTCCGACACCCTTCCTGATGCCCGGCGGTTCGGGCGGAGACGCCGCCCTGAAAAACGCCAATGCAGCCGCCCACAAGGCACATTTGATGGCACTGGCAGACGACACCCGTGCTCAGGACCAGCGCTATGCTGCCATTAACTCAAACAGTCCTGACGCCCTGGCCAAATTGCTGAACTCCGGCGATGCACCTTTGCTCCGTCCGAAAGCTACTGCCCAGCTGATCGCGTTGGCGCCCCAGAAGAATGCCCTTGAGTTTCACACTCGATACGCTGACCTTCCCGGTTACGCCGGGCTGCTGCCTGATGACCTACAGGCCTGGCTGATCGGTCCTGATGGGCTGAAAGGCTGGCAACTAAAAGCCGCTCTGGCGGATGGCGCATCGGAGGATGATCTGACCAGAAAACTCATTCTCGCGCACCCTGATGCCCGACAAGCCGCCATCCAGCAATACGTTGATGCTAGCCAGCAGGCCAACTGGTCCGACAACGCTGAGGTTGCGCGCATTATGGCGGAGGTCTATGTGAACGCCAATCACACCCCACCCTTCTCCAGCATGAAGGACATCCATCGCCAAAGCTTGATCAACAGTGGCTTGCCGGCGGATCTGGTGAAGTACATGACCGACCAGCCACCCTCAGAACTGATGATCACCGTTGCCCGCGGCGGATCCATGAAAAGTGCTAACGGTAAAGCCCTGACCGAAGAGGAATTGATCGAGCGCCTGGTGCGTAATGACAACAGCGGCCAGTTTATGAGTCCCTACACCAGCGATGGCGTACTCGCCGAATGGGTCAATCTGGCTAACAACGCCAACATGGGCGCCACCGCAGGATCCGCAGCCGGAGCCATGGCCGGAGCCTACGCCGCCAACAAGGCGCTAGACTTCGTCCCCTTTGGACTGGGCGGTCTGGTGGGTGGTGCCATAGGCTCTGAAATAGGCAAGAGTGGCGGTAGGGAGGCAGCGATTTCAGCGTCCGGCGGTTGGGCTGCCATCAAAGCCGCCTCAGACCAGAGCTTCGATTCCCTGCTCAATATGGCTCGTTACCTGAAACAGAAATACGGCACCACTGCAAACTTCATGGATGCGATGCGCGCCACCACACAGATATACCCGGAGTTCAGTTCTGTGCTGGCTTCCACCAATTAACCGGAGAATGTTTATGAAGAAGGGAACCACCAAGGTATTGATTACCGGCATGGCAACGGCTTCTCTGCTGCTGGTTGGCTGCGCCGGCCAGATCGACAACACTCGCGGTAAAGCGACGGTTTACGAAGATGCCTCAACCACTGGTCGAGTCGGCGGTGTCGGCATTGAAAGCCAGGACATTGTTGCCATCACGGATCAGATGATGCGAGACATGCTGGCCAACCGCATGCTTGCCGGTCGCGACATTCCGCCCAGGATCATTATCGACAACGAATACATGCGCAACGAAAGTTCCTCGGTGGTCAACACCAACATGCTCACCGATCGGCTGCGCATCGAACTGAACCGGGCGTCCAATGGCCGGATGATTTTCGTGGGCCGGGAATACGCCGGTATGGTGCAGCAAGAGCGTGACTTGAAACGTGACGGCGCGGTTGATGGCGGTACCATTCGCTCCACCGCCGCCCAGGCCGGTGCTGACTACCGACTTGCTGGCCGGATCACATCACTCGACGCCTCCGATCGCAGCGACGGCACCCAATCCCGCTACAGCCAGATCAGTTTTGAGATGGTGGATTTGGAGTTGGGAACCATCGTTTGGAGTGGTCTGTATGAAATGCGCAAGGCGGGCCGGGATGATGTGGTTTATCGTTAAGATGAAACCGGCAACACTGGCCGCAGCAGTGCTGTCGGTCAGCCTTGCCGGCTGCGCTACCGGGCCAAAGACCTTCGATCGCGCCGGCTTGAGCAGTGAGCAGACCGCCATCGTTGCCAGCAAACCGGTGGTGATTCGCGAGGACTACCGCAACCTCTATGAAGAGGGGCGCCGCAATGAAGTACTCAACCTGATGGAAATTGGCCTGAAAGCCTATCGCACGGGGGACCTGGATGAAGCCCGGCGCAGTCTCGATCGGGCCAGAATCATCATCGAAAGCGTATACGCCGACGACGAATCCGCCCGCAAAGCACGCAGTATCTGGTACGAGGAGGCTGAGAAAGACTTCAAGGGTGAACCCTACGAACGGGCCATGGTGTATCTGTACCTGGGCCTTATCTTCCTTGAGCAGGGCGACTATGGCAACGCACGGGCCAGTTTCATCGGCGGTCTGTTGCAGGATGCCTTCGCCGAGGAAGAACAGTTCAGCTCCGACTTTGCCGCGCTGATCTACCTCGCCGGTTGGGCCGCCCTGCAGATGGACAGCCAGCAACTGGCGCGACAACACTTCACCGAGTTACAAACATTCCGCCCGGATGCACCCTTGCCCAACGGCGACCACAACGCTCTGTTGATCGTTGAAACCGGCAGCTCGCCCCGCAAGCTCGGCGACGGCGTCGGACATTATCAACTGGTGTATCGTCGTGGCCGGAATTTTACCGATGTAGGTGCGCAGTGGCTGAATGGTGATCAATGGCAAACGGTTTACCCGATGGAAGACATCTACTTCCAGGCGTCGACCCGAGGCGGTCGCGCCATAGACCGCATTGTCGAGGGCCAAGTTCAGTATAAGGAATCCACCCGCAATATCGGCACCAACCTGAGCAGTATCAGCCAGAACAGTCTGCTGGCGGGAGCCGGTGCTTCCGCCGGCGGCGTGCTGGGCGCAGGCTTTGCCGCCATCAGTTTGGTCAGTGTGGCGGCGCAGGGGATGTCGGCAGCCGCCAATGTGCGGGCAGACATCCGTTATTGGCAGTCGCTGCCCGACACGCTGCACATCATTCCGGTGTCCGCCGAGCCCGGCCAGCAGGTAACTATACGATTTCTGGATGCCAATGGTCAGCCCATTCCAGGCATGACCGACACCGCTGAATTCCGATTCGATGGCCGTGGCCGCGGGCTTGCCCTGGCCACGTCCCAACGGCCGTAACCCGGCCGCTACAAGGAGATTACCCATGTTCCGAACCTTGATGACCGTGACTGTGGCCGGCCTGATTCTCACTGGCTGCAATAGCCTGCCTGCAGACTCCACTGAACTGGCTGAGCGAACTGCGCCGCTGGAGTACAACACCGTCGTGTTCACCGATTACAACCTGAGCCGAACCTGGAATGACGGCATTCGGGACGCCGGGCGAACCTATCGTTTGTCGGTCGAAAACCACGGCCAACGCCCCACCGAAACTGGCACCACCGAAGTGTTCGCGGTGCTGCGCAACCACACCGACTTTGATTACCGGATCGAAGTGCGCACACAGTTTTTCGATGACTACGGTGTGCCGGTAGATGCTCGCCCCACCTGGCAACGTTCGACCATCCCTGCCAACAGCGTCAGCGCCTACAAAACCTTGTCGACCAGCACCCAGCCGCTGAAGTACCGAATTGAAGTACGGGAGCTGAATTGATGAAGCGTTCACTGATGGCCGTGTTACTGGTCAGCCTGCTGCCAATAGCCAGCCAGGCGGGCAATGATCATGCGGCAGCTCCCATGAAAGCGCCACATCAAAAGCCACTCACCGAACAGGACCTGCGCATTGAAGCCAACGCATCGCAACGAACAGAGTCCGCCGAAGCCATTATAGAGCGCTTCCGGTCAGGACTGGGCGCCGCCTCTCCGCGCATCGCGGTTTTCTGGAACCGGACCTTTAACGATCAGGTCAGCGATTGGGCCAGCCAGCGCCGGGTGGTCATCTCAGGCCACAGCGGCCTGCACGGTAATATTCCTGACGGCAATATCAGTCTGGATGGCACCTCCCAAGCGGCGATCCAGGCAGAAACTCGGGAGTCACGGCGGCACGTACCTATGGCTCCCGCATTTGATCTGCAAGCCGGGGTGGTGTCGCAGCTTACCCGGGCCGGCGCCACCATCGTGGACCGTGACGCCATCATGCGAATCACCGACAACGCCTTTGAAAATGGCGAGTTCTCACGTCTGTCACCAGACCAGGCACGGCTGGAGATGCAGGCGCTGAGCCAGCATGCGGACTATTTGATGGTACTCAGCCAGGTCGCCGGCAACGAATTCAGCATTCGTGTGCTCAACGTTTCCAACGGCGCCATCCAGGCCATGGTCAGCTCCAACGGCGTACCGCCAGCCACCGATGCCGATCGCCGCTGGATTGCCACAGACCGGGGGTTTGAGAAGCGAGAACGGCAGGTCTCCCTGAGAGATGTAGGCCAGGAACTGGCGCTGCAAACGCTGGCGGAGCTGTAAAAACCACTAACGCTGACACACCGTATATTTGGGTGGTCAACCCTGAAATGGAGGTGTGTCATGCCTATCAGTCCTCAGGATTTCCTGAAGAAATACGGCTTTGACAAAGAAGACGAAGAGCGCGACCACAGCCTGCGGCACAACGCCCTGGAGCACGCCAGACGCTTGCGCCGGCCCCATGCCGGCACGCCCCATGACTGGGAAGAGTGGGAGCGGTACAAGCGTGAACACCCGGATGAGGTGGCCGACCAGGACGAATCCTGACTCAGCGTCCTTGCTGGTCAATGGTGAGCACACGGCTCAGGCGCTCATCTTTGCGTTGCCAAAGCGCTCCTAGCCAGTCTTTCACATTGCGGCGATGCTCGGCGTCACTGGAATAGTCCCGCCCTTTCAGGTGCTCCGGTATGGCTTGGGTGTCGATGTCCATGTGAACTTCGGTAACCCGACCGCACATAAACTCCCAGAAGGTCGGCGCACCGCTCGGGTAGGCAATGGTGACATCCACCAGGGTGTCGATGGAATCGCCCATAGCGTCCAGCACAAACGCCACGCCGCCGGCTTTGGGTGTCAGCAGGTTCTGGTATGGCGATTTCTGTTTGTCGTGTTTAGCCTGAGTAAAACGGGTGCCTTCGACAAAGTTCATTACACTGACCGGAGTGAATCGGAATTTCTCGCAGGCTTTACGGGTAGCGGTCAGGTCTTCACCGCGCTTTTCCGGGTGTTTGATCAAGTATTCCCGGGTATAACGCTTCATGAACGGAAAATCCAGGCCCCACCAAGCCAGGCCAATCACCGGCACCCAGATCAGTTGCTGTTTCAGGAAGAACTTGAGAAAGGGCGCCCGGCGGTTAAATACTCGTTGCATGGCAAAAATATCGGCCCAGCTTTGATGGTTACTGAGCACCAGATACCAGCTTTCGCGTTTGAGGGTTTCGGCACCCGTCACCTTCCAGCGGGTGCTGTGGGTCAGCTTCATCCAGCCGGTGTTGCAGGCGACCCAGGATTCCGAGATCCAGATGATGGCTTTGGTGCACAGCACTCGGAAGCCCTTGTGCGGGATAATCAGCTTCAAAATGGCCGGAATATAGAGCAACAGACACCAGAACACGGTGTTCAGGCCCAGCAATATTGAATTGATGACGCCAATGAGAGGAGCGGGCAGGAAGCTCAGCATGATGATCCTGTTTCAGGTTGTTGTTTCCAATGGCTGCCATCATAACAACCGCAGGCGAAATTGGGCAGTGGCCTGAAGTGACCATCGCGCCGGTCAGATGTGACGGTTTTGCCATGGTTTACCGGTAGTCCTGGCTCTATGCTTACGACACCTGTTGACCTGACCTACTGCCGGAAGCCTTCATGCCCAATCCCCTGAAAATCGCACTCAAGAACGCAACCGGCCTGGCCCGCCAGGGCTCTGTCTACGCCGGCAATGCGTTTGACCGGGTGTTCCGCGCCGCCAGCCTGGTGCAGGCCGGGCAGACGCCCTTTGAAACCTTGCACTCGGACGGGCTGGTCAGCCTGCGATATTACCCGCCGCTGCAGGAAGATTTCATCGAGCTGGATGATCTGCTGATTCCGGTGGAGCGCGCCACACACCGCACGCCGATTGTGATCATCCCGCCGCTGGCGGTGAACATGCTGATCTACGATCTGTTCCCGCAGCGCAGCCTGGTGCGGTTTCTGCGCGCGAAAGGGTTTAAAGTGTATCTGATCGATTGGGGCATGCCCGGGCGGGAACACACCCATTATAACCTGCATACTTATGTCGCAGAGCTGTTGCCGGCCTCTCTGAACCGGGTGCGGGAGCACAGTGGCGAGCAGGAGCTGTCGCTGCATGGCTGGAGCATGGGCGGCATGTTTACGCTGTTCTATTCCGCCCTGAGCAGGGATCAGCACATTCGCAATGCCATTGTGCTGGGCCTGCCGATCGACAGTCATGCCTCCGGGGCCATTGGCTGGATGTATCAACGGATGGCGGATGTGGCGGGTGTGGTGCGCAAGCGTACCGGGTTTCAGATTCACAACCTGAAGCCGCACTGGTTCCACACGCCGGGCTGGGCCAATACCATTGGTTTCAAGCTGACCAATCCGGTTGGCAGCGTGATGGGCTATTGGGAGTTGATCTTGCGCCTGGGGGATCGGGAGTTTGTGACGAACCATGCCACCACGTCGGCCTTTCTGGACCGGATGGTGGCTTATCCTGGTGGGATCATTCAGGACACGGTGGTGCGGGTGTGGATTGATAATCAGCTGGCAAAGGGGCAAATTCAGATCGGCGAGGATTTTGCGCGGCTGGAGAATGTGAATGCCAACTTACTGGCGATTGCCGGTCAGGAGGATACGCTGGCGACGCCGGGGGCGGCGAAGCGGGTGATGGATCATGTCAGCTCCGTCGACAAGACGTTCCGGGTGGCGCCCGGTGGGCACATGGGAATCCTGGCGGGGAGCAAGGCGCCTAAGGCCTCCTGGCTGGAACTGGCGGAGTGGTTGGCGGCCCGGTCTGACTGATTCTAGATTTTTACCGGCTTTGGAGTTTGTCGGCAGAGGTTGGGGTAGGCTTTCCAAAACACGCTCCTTCGGCCCATCCATGGGGCGCTTGGGCTCCGCCATCCCTGGCTCCGCACATTTTTGGAAAGCCTACCCCAACCCCTGCCTTCGCTGGCTTCTGAGCTGTGTTCTTGCCAATGTCGGCTAGTTCTGGAATGTCGCTCCAATTTTTTGTTTCTCAGAAATCTTCGATAATTTCTCTCAATTCCGACAGGCTTTCAATCACCGCTGACGGCTCAATTCCCCAGTCTTCAAATACCTTGTTGGCATCCCGCTTTACCCAGATCGCGGTCAGTCCGGCGGCTCGGGCACCGATAACGTCCCAGGCGTTGCTGGACACCAGGCACAGGGGCGTGTCCCAGGCGCCGGTGGCGCGGCGGGCGTAGGTGTAGACAGCCGGGTCGGGCTTGTAGGTTTTGAGGTCGTCGACGGAGACCAGGCCGTCGAACTGAGCCAGCAGCTGGTTGTGGCCGAGCACTTTTTCCAGCGCCGGGTAGCTGCCGTTGGAGAACGCGAACAACGGATACTGGCCCTTGAGGGCCTGCAAGGCCGGTAGGGCGTCGTCAAACGCCGGGAGCAACAGGTACGCGGCCATCAGTTCGTCTTCCCGCGCCTTGCTCAGCGCCAATTGATGGCTGGCCATGGCGTAGCGCAGGGCCTGGCGGGTGCAGACACCGAAATCTTCATAGACCCTCATCAGGCCTTTTCGGAACGAAAACTCCAGCTGCTTCTCCCGCCACAACGTCGCCACTGCGGCGGCGTCCGGGCCCGCGTCCTGTTCGAGCAGGCTGGACATGCCCACGGGGTCTACCAGGGTGCCATAGACATCAAACGCCAACGTGGTTTTCATGGTTGCTCCTGTGTGGGAGAGGGCTTCTGATCATATTGAGCGAATATTCAAGTTAGTCCAATCGGGCCCTGGTGGCAACGACCCTCTGATGACTTAACCACAGCACTCGCCTAGACTAGAACCCATGAAATCTTTTGATATGTTGAACCTGGACCTTCGATCCCTGGCGACTTTTGTGGCGGTGCTGGATGAAAGCAGCGTGTCACGGGCGGCGGTTCGGCTGGGGGTGTCCCAGTCGGCGGTGAGTCATACCCTGGAGCGGCTGCGGCAGGCCTTTGGCGATCCGCTGTTTGTGAAGTCTGGCCGTGGCATCGTGGCCACGGACTATGCCCTGCGCACCGGCCCGCACATCCGCCAACTGCTGGACGACCTACGCACGCTGCCTTCCGGACCACCGTTTGATCCGGCGACGGCGGAATTCACCTTTACCATTGCCGCCAACGATTACCAACGGGATTTGCTGCTGCCGGGGCTACTGAAGACGCTTCGAGAGCAGGCCCCGGGTATTCATCTGCAAATAATCCCCTCCGGCATTCCCAATGCTGATCTGCTGCGGAAAGAAGCCTGTGATCTGGTGATCAGCCCCCATGCCCCGGAAGCGACAGATATCATGCAACGGGGTTTAATGGCAGACCGGATAGTGGTGTTCTACGACCAGAACGAACGCGACGCACCGGCAGACCTGAAGGATTACATGGGCGCCGACCACATCACCGTGCTGTTCGCCACCGGCGAAAAACCCGGCCTGGACAGCGCCATGGAAGCGCGGGGCCTGAAACGGCGCAGCGTGGTGACGGTCTCCAACTTCTCCGGCCTGCCGGAGTTCCTGCGCGGCACCCGCCTGCTTGCGTCTGCCCCTGAACGCATGAGCACCCAGCTGATGCGCGACTTCGCCTACGTGCCCCTGCCGTTCCAGTACAACCCCTTCACCCTGCTGATGCTCTGGCATCGCCGCCACCAGACCGATCCCGCCCACCGCTGGGTGCGCAACCAGGTGAACTCGGTAGCAGCCACCATGAACGGCTTGCACGATTAATCAATCGATATCATTCATGTATGGCATGAAAGGTTGAGCCGTTATTTTTATCGCCTTGCCGGCCTAGACTTCACGTTCGCAGCAGGTCGGCTGGTGTGAGGGGCATCCTTCCGAAACACGCTCCTTCGGCACATCCATGTGACGCTTGGGCTCCGCCATCCCTGGCTCCGCACAGTTTCGGAAGGATGCCCCTCACACCAGCCTCGCAAACGTCATCATGGCCCTCAACAAACAATGCTCGCACTCACAAGTATCTGGACCACCATTTTACTCGCCGCCGCGGTCGCCCTCGGGCCGATGGCGATTGATATGTATCTGCCGGCCCTACCCCAGATCGGCGCGGATTTCCAGGCCGATACAGGCCAGGTCCAGTTCACCCTGAGCATTTACCTGATCGGCTTTGCCCTCGCCCAACTGGTCTGCGGGCCACTGGCTGACCGCTTTGGTCGCAAGCCGGTGATGATCGGCGGCATGCTGCTGTTCGCCCTCGCCAGCATCGGCTGCGCGCTGGCCAGCAACATCGAAACCCTGCACCTGTTTCGCTTCCTGCAGGCCCTTGGCGGCTCCGCCGGACCGGTACTGGGCCGGGCCATTGTGCGAGACGTTTACACCCCGAGAGACGCGGCCAGAATCCTCGCCATACTGGCCGGCATGATGGCACTGGCGCCGGCCGTGGCACCCACGCTCGGCGGATTCATCGTGGCCACCATGGACTGGCACTGGATCTTCATCGTCATGGCCGCCTACGCCCTGGTCATGGTGGCCGTCATCGCCGTCGGCATCCCCGAGCCCCTGCGCCCGGACAACCGCCAGCCGTTCCGGTTGTGCCAACTCATGCGCAACTACCGCCGCATCGGCACCGACATGACCTTCATCGGCTACACCCTCACCAGCGCCGCCATATACGGCGGCCTGTTCGCCTTCCTGTCCGGCTCCGCCTTCGTACTTATCGACGTGCTCGGCGTTGCCCCCGAACACTTCGGCCTGTACACCGCCATCACCGCCGTCGGCTACTTGCTCGGCAACATTGCCTCCATCCGACTGGCCCGTCACTTGCAGCCAGACCAGATCCTGCTCTACGGCCTGGCCACCACCCTGATCGCCGGGGCCATCATGGCGCTGCTGGCCTACCAAAACATCCACAACCCCTGGGCCGTCGTCTTGCCCCAGGCCCTGTTCATGGCCGGCACCGGCATGGTCCTGCCCCAAACCATGGCCGGCGCCCTGGCCAACTTCCCCACCATGGCCGGCTCCGCCTCCGCCCTGCTCGGCTTCCTCCAGATGACCGCCGCTGCCATTGCCGGCGCCCTCGTCGGCATCCTCCACGACGGCACCCCCCTGGTCATGGCCGTCATCATTACTGTTTGTGCAACACTTGGATTAATCGGCTACCTGTTTCTGGTCCAGCGTTACCCGGCACCAGGGTTTCAGGCACAGGAGACCAGGTAGAATGTGCAAAGTCATCCAAAGTAGGCTACACAGAGTAGATTGGAGACACTTTATAAGCACAAACCAAGGAGCAGACCATGTCCAACGTCACCCTCGACGGCAACCCCATCGATGTCAGCGGGAAATTTCCCCAAGCCGATGAAAACGCAGCCCCCTTCACCCTCACCAACAGCGGCCTTGAAGAAGTAAAACTCGACAGCTGGGCCGGCAAACGCAAAATCCTCAACATCATCCCCAGCATCGACACCGGCGTCTGCGCCGCCAGCACCCGTAAATTCAACGAAAAAGCCGCCGGCCTCGACAACACCGTCGTCCTCGTCATCTCCGCCGACCTGCCCTTCGCGGCGGCCCGCTTCTGCGGAGCCGAAGGCCTGGATAACGTCGAAACCCTCTCCACCTTCCGCAACTACAGCTTCCAGCAAGACTACGGCGTCGCCATCCAGGACGGCCCCCTGGCTGGCCTTTGCGCCCGTGCCGTGGTGGTACTGGACGAAAACGACAAGGTGCTGCACAGCGAGTTGGTGAACGAGATCAAAAACGAGCCGGACTACGAGGCAGCGCTGAAGGTGCTCTGATTCCTTCGATCTCGTTTTTCGCTACACAGTGATGTATTTCTGCCCGACTACCCGTCCAGGGTTCGGGCTGAGTGTGCGGGCCGGTCTTTCTCAAACCTTGCGAAGCCATGGATGGCGGAGCAGAGCGTACAGGGACGTATTCACAGCGTGTTTGAGAAAGACCGGCCCGCACACTTAGCACCCACCAAAAGCCAGACCTGTTAGAATTCCCGCCCAGTCTCCAAAACCCAAGGCACCGAAATTCAAGTGCAAAGCCAACTGACCAACGCCACCCTGGCCCGCCAGCTCTACCACATGACCTGGCCCATGCTGTTCGGCGCGCTCTCCCTGATGACCTTCCAGCTCACCGACAGCGCCTTCGTCGGCCAACTGGGCCGAGATCCGCTGGCGGCGCTCGGCTTCACCGTGCCTATGCAGCAACTGGTCAGCGGCATGTACGTCGGCCTTGGCATCGCCACCACCGCCATCATCTCCCGAACCCTCGGCCAGGGCGACAGCCTCCGTGCCCAACGCCTCGGCGGCCTCGTGGTCACTATTGGCGCCTGCCTGGCATTGATCCTGTGTATTTCCGTCTGGCTACTACAAACCAGCATCCTGAACTTCCTGGGCGCAGAACAGGCCCTCCGCCCGGTCATCCGCGGCTACTGGGTGCCCTGGCTGATCTCCGCCTGGATTGGCGCGCTGCTGTACTTCGGCTACGCCGTCTGCCGATCCAACGGCGACACCAAACTGCCCGGCTACCTGATGATCGCCACCAGCCTGCTCAACATCGCCCTCGACTATCTCTACATCTTTGTCTTTGACTGGGGCCTGCCCGGCGCCGCCTGGGCTACCATCACCGCCTTTGGCCTCGGCGCGCTGATCGTTTATCCCGCCCTGCTAAGGCGCCAGTGGCTGCGCTTTGACCTGATCCAGCTACACCTGGCCCGAACCATCCGGCAACTCGGCAGCATCATGGCCCCGGCCATGGTCAGCCAGCTGATGCCGCCACTCGCCGCCATACTGGCAACGTCGCTGGTGGCCGGTTTTGGTTCCGCCGCCGTCGCCGCCTGGGGCCTGGGCACCCGCCTGGAATTTTTCTCCATTGTCGTCGTGCTCGCCCTGACCATGTCCATGCCGCCGATGATTGGCCGCATGTTGGGCGCCGGCGAGCTGGAAAACATCCGCCGGCTGGTGCGCATCGCGGTGCGCTTTATCGTGGTGTGGCAACTGGTGCTGGGGCTGATCTGGCTGGCAGCCTCCGGACTGGTGGCTACCCTGTTCACCAAGGACGGTGATGTTCAGGACATCCTGATCAGTTACCTGCTCCGGGTGCCACTGAGTTACAGCGGTCTGGGTGTGTGCATGCTGATGGTGTCGGTCAACAATGCTCTGGGGCTGCCAATGCGGGCACTGCTCATTTCTACACTGCGGCTGTTTGCCTGTTATCTTCCACTGCTCTGGCTTGGCGCCCGGTATAGCGGGCTTACCGGCCTTATGTCCGGCGCTTTGGTTGGCAACCTTGCGGCCGGCGTCATGGCCTACGGTCTGTACCGCCAGGGCATGACCTATCTCAGGCAAAAACAGGCGTAAATTGATCGTTAACAATGCATTATGGGGCTGGCCTTTGCTAACCTGTGGCAGCCAGCGCGCCCCTGACACCTGACCGACGTTTTCAAGGGCAAAACAAACACTAACCAAACTCTCCGGGTTACCGGCCCAATTATGGCACCAGGATTTATCATTTTATTGCCTGTACTAGGCGCTTTTGCTTCCTGGCTGTTGAGCCGTCATTCGGCTAACCCAGGCATACGCATCCATGCAATGGTTGCTACTCTCGCACCGCTGGCTGGCCTGCTGTTGCTGGCACGACACTGGCCGCAACTGGCCGCCGATGATCCCCTGATCGCTACCGTGCAGTGGATTCCGCAACTGGGGCTGGATCTGTCGTTCCGACTGGACGGCCTGAGCTGGCTGTTCGCCACCCTGATCACCGGCATTGGCTGTCTGATCATTCTGTACGCCCGCTATTACTTCGAAGGCAAAGCCAGCGCTCCCCGCTTTTTTATTCTGATCCAGCTGTTCATGACCGCCATGCTGGGCATTGTGTTGTCCGAGAACCTGTTGTTCATGCTGGTGTTCTGGGAAATGACCAGCCTGGTGTCATTCCTGCTGATCGGTTTTAACTGGTCAAACCGGGGTGCTCGCCGGGGTGCCCGGCTGTCGCTGGTGATTACCGGCGGTGGCGGCCTGGCCCTGCTGGCCGGTATTCTGCTGCTGGGCAACATGGCCGGCAGCTTCCAGCTGACCGAGATTCTGGCCCAAAGCGACACCCTGACCAATCATCGCCTGTACCCGCTGATGCTGAGTCTGGTACTTCTGGGTGCCTTCACCAAATCGGCCCAGGCGCCGTTCCATCTGTGGCTACCCCATGCCATGGCTGCGCCGACGCCAGTCTCGGCGTATCTGCACTCAGCCACCATGGTCAAGGCTGGCCTGTTCCTGATGGCGCGCCTGCACCCGGCTCTGGGAGACACCGAGCTGTGGTTTGCCCTGATCACCGTGACCGGCATGATCACCCTGATGGTGGGTGCGTTTGTAGCCATGTTCATGCACGACATCAAAGGGCTGCTGGCCTACTCCACCATATCTCATCTGGGCCTGATCACCCTGCTGATCGGCATGGGCAGCGAAATGGCGATGGCGGCTGCACTGTTTCATCTGGTCTGTCATGCCCTCTTCAAAGCCCCGCTGTTCATGATGGCGGGCTACGTTGACCAGGCCACTGGCAGCCGCGATATGCAGCTGATTAACGGCCTTTGGCGCTGGATGCCAGCCTTGATGCTGGTCACCATTGTGCCTGCCGCAGCCATGGCCGGGCTGCCACTGATGAGCGGCTATCTGAGCAAGAAAATGCTGTTCTCCGAAAGCTTGCTGGTGACCGCACCACATTGGGCGAATGTGGTGATTCCAGTCTGGGTCACGGTAGCCGGCCTGTTCTCGGTGGCCTATTCGGTGCGCATTTTCCACAACGTCTTTTTCAACGGCAAACCCCGGGATTTGCCGATCTGGCCACCGAAAAAGAAGCCAGCAATGGCACTTATGCCATTGCTGGTGTTGGCAGGGCTTTCCCTGTTGGTGGGGCTGATGCCACAGGCGATCTATGATCATCTGGTGCATTACGCGGTCATGGCGACCACCGCTTCACACTTGCCGCTGTATGATTTCAGCGCGCTGGCCGACGCCCACACCCCAGCCATGATGAGCCTGCTGGCGATGCTCGCGGGCCTCGCGGTTTATGCTGCCCGAAAACCGTTGTTTGCCATTCACGCCCGGTTGCCGGACGTGGACGCCAAAGACATTTTCGAAACCGTCATGCAGCGCACCATACGCTTCTCTCAAACCCTGGTTTACCAGCTGGAAAATGGCTCACTGCAACGTTATCTTGCGCTGATACTGCTGACCACCGTCGCGCTCGTGGCCTGGAGCCTGACCGGGCTGGAGCAGTGGCGCGGGCCAGTGCCACTGTCAGACCTGGACCCACTGGTGGTCTTCGGCATCAGCATTCTGTGCCTGTCTGCCGTGGGTGTGGTGCTGTTCCACCGCTACCGGCTGCCCGCCCTATTGCTGCTGTCAGTGACTGGCCTGTTTGTTACGCTGATCTTTGCCTGGTTCTCGGCACCCGACCTGGCGCTCACCCAGCTTTCGGTTGAAGTGATGGCGGTGGTGATCATGATGCTGGCGCTGTCGTTTCTGCCCCAGACGTCACCCAGAGAATCGCGGCTGCCCAGGGTGTTGCGGGATCTGTTTGTAGCCGTGGCGGCCGGCAGCGGTGTAGCCGCGTTTACTTACGCCGTGCTGACCCGCCCGAGCAACTCCATTTCCGATTTCTTCCTGACCAACAGCGTGCCCGGCGGGGGCGGCAGCAACGTGGTGAATGTGATTCTGGTGGACTTCCGGGGCTTCGACACGTTGGGTGAAATTACCGTGCTGGGTATTGCCGCGGTGGCGGTATTCGCTTTTACCCGCAACCTGAACCTGAAACACCGGGTGGCAGAATCCGGCCACTCGCACTGGGTGGCAGAACCCCATCCGGTGTTCCTGCAGGTGGTCGCGCACATGGCCTTGCCCATCGCTCTGCTGGTCTCAGCCTACATCTTCCTGCGCGGGCACAATATGCCCGGCGGCGGCTTTATTGCCGGGCTGGTAACCGCGGTCGCGCTGACCCTGCAATACATGGCGGGCGGCCTGGCCTGGGCCCATGAGCGGATGCGTACGCAATTCCGTTCACTGATCGGGGCCGGGCTTTTGATGGCACTGCTGACCGGCATGGCCAGCTGGGTGTTCGGCTATCCGTTCCTGACATCCACCTTTGCACACCTGGATTGGCCATTAATAGGCGAGTTCGAACTCGCCAGCGCCCTGATGTTTGATTTGGGCGTGTACACCACGGTGGTTGGCGCCACCCTGCTAATCCTAGCCAATCTCGGCAAACTAATGACCATTGCCGGCCCGGGCAAGGAGATAGGCTGATGGAACTGATGATCTCGGTCGCTCTCGGCATTCTGACCACCTGCGGTGTGTTCCTGATTCTGCGGGCGCGAACCTTTTCCGTGGTGTTAGGCCTGACCCTGCTGTCCCATGCGGTTAACCTGTTTCTGTTCAGTATGGGCCGACTGACCACCGGCGCGCCGGCCATCGTCGGCCTGACGCCAGACAGCGCAGACCCTCTGCCCCAGGCCCTGGTGCTCACCGCCATTGTCATCAGCTTCGCCATGACCGCCTTTGTGGTGGTGTTGTCGCTGAAGGCGGCAGTTGAACTGCGCAGCGATCACGTCGACGGGGAAAACCCTAACGAGGATCGACCATGACGCACCTGATGATTCTACCGGTGGTAATTCCTATGCTGGCCGCCGCTTGGCTGCTACTGAACCACCGGGCCAGCATTGGTCGCCAGCGGGTCTGGAGCATTCTGTCCACCAGTCTGCTGGTGGCCCTCGGCGTATGGGCGGTTACCGCCGCGCAAGCGGACTACCACACCTACTGGCTGGGAAACTGGCAACCGCCGTTTGGCATCGTGTTAGTACTCGACCGCCTCAGCGCCATGATGTTGCTGTTGGCTGCGTTACTGGCGCTGTTCTGCGTACTTTACGCCAGCCGTGGCAGTGACCGGGAAGGCTCGCACTTTCATGCGCTGTTCCAGTTTCAGCTAATGGGCATTAACGGCGCTTTTTTGACCGGTGATCTGTTTAACCTGTTTGTATTCTTCGAGATCCTGCTGCTGGCTTCCTACGCCTTGCTGCTGCATGGGGGCGGCCGCGCACGCAGTCGGGCCGGTCTGCATTATGTCATCATTAATCTTCTGGGTTCTGCGCTGTTCCTGCTGGCGCTGGGCATTCTTTATGGCCTGACCGGCACCCTGAACATGGCCGATCTGGCGGTGCGAATTGCGGCGGCCAACCCAGACGATCAAACACTGCTCAAAGGCGCTGCCCTTTTGTTGATGGTGGTATTCGGCATCAAGGCAGCAATTCTGCCGCTGCTGTTCTGGTTGCCACGAGCGTATTCCGCAGCCAGCGCCCCGGTAGCCGCACTGTTCGCGATCATGACCAAGGTGGGCTTTTACGCCATGGTGCGGGTGCTGCTGATCGTGTTCGGGCTGGATTCGGCCCAGCCGCTCAACGCCGACGTTTTTCTCTGGCTCTGGCCACTGGCACTGGTCACGCTTGGCCTTGGCGCCATTGGCATCCTGGGTGCGGCCAGTTTGCGCACCATGGCCGCCTATATGGTGATTCTGTCGAGTGGGCTGCTGATGGCCAGCTTTGCCATGGCCGAGGCCACGGTGCTGGCCGCCAGCCTGTTCTATCTGTTGCACAGCACCTGCCTGGCGGCGGTGTTCTTCCTGCTGGCCGATCTGATCGGCCGGCAGCGAGCTGAGGGTTACGACCTGCTGTCCGTTACCGCGCCGCTGACCAATCGCTGGCTGCTGGGCACATTGTTTCTGGTCGCTGCCGCCAGCATGGCAGGGTTGCCGCCGTTTTCGGGATTTATCAGCAAGGCCTGGTTGCTGCAGAACGCCGTCAGCCACCCAAAGTATCTCTGGCTCTGGGGCATCACCCTGGTGGCCGGGCTGTTCATGATTGCCGCGCTCAGCCGGGCCGGCTCCGGCTGGTTCTGGAAACCGGAGCCGTATACTGGCCGCCAGCGGCGCCGGCTTGATCCGGCCCGGGTCGCCACCGTGTCGGTGCTGATCGGCATCAGCGCGGCTCTGGCCCTGTTTGCCGCCCCGGTAATGGACTATATGAGCGCGACTGCGGGTCAGCTGTACCAGCCGTCAGCCTATGTTGAGGCGGTGCTGGGTGAATCCGCGATGGCGAATGGAGGACACAACCCATGACCTGGTTACAGCGCTGGCTGCCTCACCCTCTGTTTACCGGGTTTTTGGTGTTGTTGTGGCTGCTGATGAATCAGTTCAGCTTCGCCCATCTGCTGCTGGGCTCAGTGCTGGCGGTGGTGATTTCGCTGGTCACCCAGCCGTTCTGGCCGGAGCGCTCCCGGGTCAAATACCCGGGCAAGTTGCTGGTCTATCTAGGGCGCTTGTTACTGGATATTCTGAAGTCGAACCTGGTAGTGGCTCGGCGTATTCTGTTTCAGTCGGACGACCTCAAACCGGGCTTTTTTACCTATCCGCTGTCGCTGACAGATGATTTCGCGGTCACCATGCTGGCCAGCACCATTTCACTGACGCCTGGCACCGTCAGTGCTCACTATGACCGCGAGGGCAGAACGCTGCTGATTCACTGTCTGCACCTGGACGATGAAGAGGCGTTGATTCAGGACATCCACCGCCGTTACGAGCTACCGTTACAGGAGATTTTTGATGATTGAATGGGCGGTTAACCTGGCAATCACTCTGTTTGCGGTATCGATCCTGCTGAATCTGTACCGATTGGCGATCGGGCCGGATATTGTTGACCGGATTCTGGCCCTGGATACCCTGATGATAAACAGCATCGCTCTGATTGTGCTGTTTGATATCCGGTTGTCGCTGGGCATTCTGTTCGAGGCCGCCATGCTGATTGCGCTGATGGGCTTTGTCGGTACGGTCGCAATGACCAAGTACCTGTTACGGGGGGATGTGATCGAATGACTGTATCAACCATGCCGTTTTTGCTTGAACTGGTGGTTTCGCTGTTCCTGATTGCCGGCGCCCTGTTTGCACTGATTGGCTCCATCGGGCTGGCACGGTTGCGGGATTTTTTCATGCGCCTGCACGGGCCGACCAAGGCCAGTACCCTGGGGCTGGGTTGTTTGCTGGTGGGCTCACTGCTGTACTTCAGTTTCCAGCGGGGCACGGTGTCTGTGCATGAGGCGATCGTGACGGTGTTTCTGTTCGCCACCGCGCCGGTCAGTGCCCATATGATGGCCAAGGCCGCCCTGTTCCGTGGTGTCGGCAAGGGCGGCCCCAGCCGAAACTATCCGGACCGTTAGTCCGCGAAGCGTGCGCGGAAGCTGTCCGGCATGGCGGTGACTTCACGGGTCTGGTAGTTGAAGAAAACGAAGCCGTATTTTGCGAGGGCAACCGGCTGACCGGTTTCGACTTTGCTGACCCGGAACACAAAATCGCCGCCGTATTTGTTGAAGTCCATCAGGCCGACTTCAAACCGCAGCAGATCGGGGTGGAATGATTCGCCCTGGTACATGGTGGCGAGGTCGGTGACGATAATGCCCATGCCGTTCTGATCGGCTTCTTCGATGCCATACTCGACCAGGAACTGGGCTCTGGCTTCGGAGAGCATCGAAATGAGGGCGTCGTTGCCGAGGTGGTTGGCGCCGTTGATGTCGGTGATTCTGACGGGCATTCGGGTTTCGAAGCAGAAGGCGTTGTCCGGAAGTTCCAGTTTGATTCTTGCCACGGGCTTGTCCTGATCAGGTTCGGATTTGGTTAGTCTGAATCATACGCTTCCCGTTGTGACTTCTCATCCTGTGCTGCTATCGGGTATCTTGCTTGTTGTCCCTGCGCTTTTTGTTGCGGAGTATGCGGCGATTGGCGGTGGGCCTTCCAAAACACGCTCCTTCGGCACATCCTTGTGACGCTTGGGCTCCGCCATCCCTGGCTCCGCACAGTTTTGGAAGGCCCACCGCCAATCCCCGCTCATCCATCCTGCGCGCGCAAATACATTAAACAACAAGAGTACCTTATGGATATTCGCCCTGCCGCAACCCTGGTTCTGACCCGTGATACTGCCGACGGACTCGAAGTACTCCTGCTGCAACGCACCTGGGAGGCGATTTTCCTGCCCGGGTATTATGTGTTTCCCGGCGGTGCGGTGAACGCGCAGGAACCGGAGGGGCGGGTGCATATGGTCGGAGTTGAAGACGCCCACATCAGTCAGACCATGAGTCTGGACGAGGGCGGCGCGGATTATATGCTGGCGGCGGTTCGGGAGTGTTTTGAGGAGGCCGGGGTTCTGCTGGCTCAGGACAGCGCTGGGGCGCTGGTCGGGGCGGAGCATCCGGTTCATGGTGAGCGGGAGGCGCTGTTCCGGGATGAGGTGTCGCTGGCGCAGTTGTGTGCGAAGCACGGGCTGATGGTGCCGCTGGACCGGTTGGCGTATCTGAGCCATTGGGTGACGCCGCCGGGGCCGCCCCGGCGCTTTGATACGCGGTTTTTTGTGGCGGTGGCGCCGGCGGGGCAGGTCGCCAGTCACGATGGTGAGGAGACCATTGATCAGGTGTGGATTTCACCCGCGCAGGCGCTGGCGGAGCATCGGGCCGGGCAGCGGCTGCTGGGGTTGCCGACGATCCGGACCTTGCGGGTATTGTGCGATTTCAGCACCAGCGCGGAGTTGATGCGCTATGCCCATGCCAATCCGCCGGAGGCGTTTCCGACCGATCCCTGGCCGGCGCTGCGTAAGGGTCAGCCAGTACTGCTGGAGCCGAACGCGCCGGCGTATGATGAAGCGGTAAAGCTGGACCCGGAGGGCGAGGGGTCGGTCAAAGCGGAGATTACTCCGGGTGAACCGGTTGAGGTTGCCGCCGGGGTGGTCCGGCTAACGGCGCCGAATCCGGGGATGATGACGGGGCCGGGCACCAACACCTACCTTCTGGGCTTTGAGCGGTTTACCGTCATTGATCCGGGGCCTGCGGATGAGACGCACATCGAGCGGATTCTGGAGGTAACCGGCGGCGCGGTGGATCAGGTGCTGGTGACCCACACTCATCTGGATCATTCACCGGCGGTCAGGCTGTTGCAGGAACGGACCGGATGCCGGGTGATCGGTTGGACCGCTCCGGAAGGTGCCAGCCAGGACAAAACCTTCGCCCCGGATAACGAACCCACGCATGAAGACCTGATTGAGACAGAAGCCGGTGCGCTGAAGGTTCTGCACACGCCCGGTCACGCCTCAAATCATCTTTGCTATCTGCTGCCGGAGCAGGAGCTGCTGTTTTCCGGCGATCACATCATGCAAGGCTCGACCGTGGTGATCAATCCGCCGGACGGCGATATGAAAGCCTATGTCGAAGCGCTCTACGATTTGCTGGAAGAATCTGTTCGTTTTATTGCCCCGGCCCATGGTTTTCTGATGGGACAGCCGGAGGCGGTGATTGATTATCTGATTACTCATCGGCTATCACGGGAACACAAGATTGCCCGGGTGCTGGACGCGCTGACACCGGTCAGCCTGAAAGATCTGACCGCCAGAGCCTACGATGACGTGCCGGCAGCCATTCATGGGCTGGCAGCGCGGTCAGCACTGGCGCATTTGCTGAAACTGGAAGCCGAGCACCGGGCTTTTCAGAAGGATGATTTCTGGCACATCCGGCGCCCGGAATAAGTTGCCGGGCTATTTTTTGGCAATTACCCAGACCGCGTGAACAATGCCAGGAATGTAGCCAAGCAGGGTAAGCACGATGTTAATCCAGAAGTGCTTACCGATGCCCACCTGTAAAAAAACACCCAAAGGCGGTAACAGAATCGCAATAAGAATTCGCAAAAGGTCCATTCAGTTCACTCCTCGTAGTACGTATGACGGTCATATCACTGAAAGATAGCAGTGTTAATACATTCCACCATACCGGGCAACAATAAGTGAGCCCGCGATCATGAAAGTGGCATTAAACCTCTGTCACAGCAGTATGCATGAACCACATCGGGCCCTATTCTTGGGGCCATCGGTAAGGTACTCGAGGACTTATGCTGTTTCAAAGGCTCAAATACTTCACAACCCGACAATTTCCCATTCTGTTTTTAGCGGCCACTCTACCGGCCGCCGCTTGGGCAAATCAGAATGAACCGTCCGGAACAATGTTGATTGCCCAGCTCGCCGAAGATGAAAACGTTGAAGATGTGGTGCGATCCGAGCCACGGCGCGGCGCGTCCCAGAGCAAAGACACGGTGAAAAAGACGCAGGAAGTGCCGGCATCCGGGACCAATCAGGCAGATTCGGATGGTAAACCGGTGGAGGCTGAAACACTGGCGGTGCCCGCCACCCGAAAAATTGCTCCGAACATTGATCTGAAAGAGGTCGCGCCGCTGCCTGAACCAGAAGCCCTTACGGAAAGTGACCTGGCCGACCCCCTGCCCGTGGTCGCTGACGAACCAGGCCAACCCTCAGAGCCTGATGCCGCCGGTACCACAGAGCCGGCATTGGCCGAAAGTTTCTCTTTGTTGGGCACGGACATCCGGCCAGGCACATCCACCCGTTTGTCATGGTCGCCCCAAATACAGATTGCGGGATTATCGCAGGTTACACCGGTACTGGTGGTTAACGGCATCAATGCCGGGCCTACGCTGTGCCTGACCGGCGCTATCCATGGCGATGAGCTCAACGGCATCGAAATTGTTCGACGAGCCATATATGACCTGAACCCCGAGAAACTGAGTGGCCGGGTTATCGGCGTACCCATCGTCAACCTCACCGGATTTCAGCAGGGTAGCCGCTACCTGCCTGACCGCCGGGATCTGAACCGTTACTTCCCCGGGCGCAAAGCGGGCAATCTGGCGGATCGGGTGGCTTACTCACTGTTCGAAAACATCATCCGCCATTGTGACATGCTGGTCGATATTCATACCGGGTCACTCAAACGTACCAACCTGCCGCAGCTTCGGGCGGATATGAACAACCCGGACGTGGCGCAGTTTACCCGGGGCTTTGATCGGATGGCGGTGGTCCACAGCAGCGGGTCACCCGGCATGCTGCGTTCTGCCGCGGTTGCTGTGGGCATCCGCGCGGTCACCATGGAAGCCGGCGAATCGCTGCGGATTCAGGAGCATCAGATTGAGGCCGGCGTCAACAGCCTCAACAGCCTGATGGACAAGCACGGCATGATTTCACGGATGTTTGTCTGGGGCGACCCGGAACCGGTGTACTACGACTCCACCTGGGTGCGGGCTCAGCATGGCGGCATTCTGTTCAGTGAGATTGGCCTGGGCGATTACGTATCTCAGGGCGAAATCCTGGGCTATGTGGCTGATCCAATCACCAACGCACAATATCCGATTCACTCCAGCTCCAGCGGCCGGATCATTGGCATGGCGGTCGATCAGGTGGTGATGGCCGGTTTTGCGGCCTACCACATAGGTACGGAGGCAGAAGTACCGGAGGAGTAGTATGCTAGGTGTTTTACCTGACAGCATCTGACGCACAGGAGCGCCCGTGCCTGCGGAAAACGCCGGAATCTTTTCCCGAATCCCGGGCATGGCCTATATCGGGCTGGTGCTTACACCGCTGTTCTGGGCCGGCAACGCTGTGCTCGCCCGGGCCACCGTCGAGTTCATCCCGCCCTTGTCCATGTCGTTCTGGCGCTGGGTAATTGCCCTGGTCATTTTGTTACCAGTCGGGCTTCCGGGCATGTGGCGTCATCGCCGGGTAATACGGGATCGCTTTGGCTCGATGCTGGCACTGGCCACCTTCAGCGTAGCCGCGTTCAATTCCCTGCTGTATTACGCTGCCATTACCACCACCGCCACCAATATTGCCCTTATCAATGCCACCATTCCCATTTTTGTCGCTTTGCTGGCCTGGGTTCTGCTTGGCGACCGCACCCGGCCCATTCAGGCCCTGGGTATCGCTCTGGCCATTGCCGGCATACTGACCGTGGTTGCCCGGGGAGATATCTCGGTACTGACCGGGCTTGAAGCGCAGCCAGGCGACCTGATCATGGTCGCGGCGGTGTTCAGCTGGGGCTTGTTTTCGGTCCTGTTGAGGCGCCAGGCCGTGCCTCTGCCGGCACTGACCTTCCTGACCACCCAGATCCTGCTGGGCACCCTGGTAATTTCGCCGTTCTACCTTGCAGATGTGTTGCTTTTCTCCGGAGGCTTTGAATTGACCCAGGATACGGCCATGCCACTACTGTATTTCGCGATTTTCCCCGGTATCCTTGCCTACGCATTCTGGAATCACGGCGTACACGAAATTGGCCCGGCCAGGGCTGCCATCTTTATGTACCTGACACCGGTGTTTGCTTCCATACTGGCAGGCATATTCCTTCGCGAGTCGCTGGGCGTGTTTCATGTGATCGGCGGTGGGCTTATTCTGGCCGGCCTGATACTGGCCACACGAACCGGGCGCCGACAAGCCACGTATTAACTTCCGAGCCAGGCACACAGAGGAGATAAACATGATGAAAGCCACTCAAGGGCCAGTCCACAGAATCTTTGGCCTGCTGCTGATCATTCTCGCATTCGGGATGCCTGCGTTAGCGTCTGCAGAAGACTGTGATCCTGAAGACCACACATGGACAGAAACGTTCTACTATCCGGCAGGGTCTGTGGTTTATCACAGCGACAGCTGGTTTGAGTCCCGGGAGGTTCACCAGGGCAAGGAACCCGGCATCAGTTTTGACTGGAAACGCCTGCACACAACACCGGACTGCAGCAGTAACAACGAACAACGCGTGCAGCCTTTTGATGCCGCCGATGCGGATCAGGGCGTAACACGCTCCGGTGATGCCGCCGAGGTTTGTGAACGTCCGGAACAATGGAGATTCGCCGGAACCTACGCCGAAGGCGAGATGGCCAGCCATGGCGGACAAGTCTGGGAAGCGATTGAGGAAACCACAGGCGATATGCCTGGCGTCAAACAGCCGCCTCAGTGGCAACTGGTGGAGGATCACTGCTCCATTCAGCAATCCCAGCAACCAGGGCTATAACGACGCCAGCGCTGCCTCGATCCGGGCAATCACTTCCTCAAGCACGGATCGGGGGCAGCCGATGTTGAGCCGCATAAAGCCGGTTCCCTGCTCGCCGAAAGACCCACCCGGGTTCATACCGACGCCTGCGTCCTTAACGAAAAACGATTTCAATGCTGCGGCGTCCAGCCCGAGTTCACGGCAATCCAGCCACATCAGGTAAGTACCCTCCGGCGCCGACACCCGGATACCCGGCAACCTCGATGCCACCTGTTGCATCACGTAATCCCGGTTACCCTGCAGGTATTGCATCAGTTGATCCAGCCATTCCGCACCATGACGATAACCAGCCTCAAAGCCGGCCACGCTGAACGGATTGCACTGGGGCAGGTGCATGGAATCAAACACCGCCTTCAAGGCCTGGCGCCGTTCCGGATCGGCAATCACCAGCGCAGACAGGCCCAGGCCGGGCATATTAAAGCTCTTGCTCGGTGCCACCGCCATCACCAGGGCATCGTTCGGACCCGCCAGAGTGGCCAGCATCCGGTGCGGTTGTTTGTCGGGGTAGATCAGATCGCAGTGGATTTCGTCAGACACCACCACCAGACCATGGCGGCGGGCAATATCAAGCACGGCGCTCAATTCAGCCTCGGACCAGACCCGGCCCACCGGGTTATGGGGCGAACACAACATCAGGATTCGGGCATTGGCCCGGGATGCACACTGCTCAAGGTGGTCAAGATCCATTCGGTATTGGCCGGTATCGCTATCCTGAAGCAAAGGATTCTCGATCACCTCTCGCCCGGTGTGGCGGACCGAACTGAAAAAAGGCGGGTACACCGGTGGCTGAACAATTACGCCTTCGCCGGGTTGAGCGTAAGCCAGACAAGCGGCATGCAGCGACGGCACCACACCGGGTGCCATCAGTATCGAGTCCCGCTCAATATGCCAGTCATGGCGGACGGCAAACCAGTCGATTATCGACTGATACAGGCTCTCCGGAAACAGGGTGTAGCCATACACCGGGTGCTCGGCCCGGGCTTTGAGCGCGGCGGTCACCGCTTCCGGGGCGGCAAAGTCCATGTCGGCCACCCACACCGGGATGACATCATCACGGCCGAACACCGCCTGGCGGGCATCGAATTTCACGGAACTGGTCTGTTCCCGCATGATCGACTGGTCAAACTCTGTGGCCACAGGCATTCTCCTTCAACGATACCAACTGCTACTTGCTGAATTCTTAAGGTATTGCGAACCTGTGCGCTCTCAGAACGGCCCGCTGCGGAAGCTTTTATGATCGCCCAAATACTGTCCACGATGCTACCGGTGTTCCTGATCGCCGGTTGCGGCGCCCTCTACGGCCGTTACCGAACGCCGGATATCCAGGGCCTGAACATTCTGAACATGGAACTGTTTGTACCCATGTTGGTGTTTGCGGTACTGGCCGACCAGCAAGCGCCCCTGCAAGAGTATGGCGGCTTGGCACTGGCCGCATCGGTGGTGGTGCTGGGCTCCGGCATCGTTCTGTACCCGCTGGCGCGCATTCTGAACCTGAACCTGAAAACCTTCCTGCCGCCCATGATGTTCAACAACTCCGGCAACATGGGCATTCCAGTGCTGGTGTTGGCGTTTGGCGAAGCAGCCCTGCCGGCGGCCATTGTCTTGTTCATCGTGGAAATGCTGCTGCACTTTTCTGTCGGCCTCTACATGCTCGACCCGCACACGTCCATCCTTCGACGCCTGCGCCTGCCCATTGTGTTTGCCAGTATTGCTGGCCTGGCTGTGAATTTCAGCGGCGTGGCCCTGCCCGGCTGGTTGCTGGAAACCCTGAATATGCTGGGGGGCGTATGTATTCCGCTAATGCTGTTTGCCCTGGGTGTGCGCATGCTGGATGTCGATTTCAGCGACTGGAAACTGGGCATGATCGGCGCTATCGCCTGCCCGGTCAGCGGTCTGTTGCTGGCCTGGCCGATGATTGCCCTGCTCGAGCTGCCCGGCCTGCAGGTCGCCAGCCTGTGGGTGTTCGCGGCGCTGCCACCGGCCGTGCTCAATTATATGGTGGCTGAACAATATCAGCAGGAACCCCAAAAGGTAGCGTCACTGGTATTATTGAGCAACCTTGGCAGTCTGGTGGTTATGCCGATTGTCCTCGGACTGGTGTTCGCCGCCGGCTATGTGTGAGCCGCTTTCAAACCACAAGGAAGAATGATTGATGTCTGAAACGATTGCGGTTGTTCGCGCTTCCCGCCCCAATTTTCTGGTTCTCGCCCCTCTGTGCGTAGGGCTGGGTTTAGCCATTGCCTGGCAACAGGGACAATCGCCGGCGCTGCTGGACACCCTGCTGGTATTTGTAGGCGCGGTGCTGGCTCATGCGGCGGTCAATCTGCTGAACGAATACGAAGACTTCACCTCTGGCCTCGATATGATCACCCGGCGCACGCCGTTTTCCGGCGGCAGTGGCGCCCTGCCGGAAGTGCCTTCGGCGGCGCGCGGCGTACTCTGGGCGGGCCTTGGCACACTGGGCCTGGTTATTGCCATCGGCGTGTATTTTCTCTGGCTCCGGGGCCTGCCTATGTTTGTCCTGGGCGCCGCCGGCATCGTTCTGGTGCTCACCTACACCCGCTGGATTACCCGTTCGCCCTGGCTTTGCTTGCTGGCGCCCGGCATCGGCTTTGGTCCGGTCATGGTACTGGGTGCCCTGATCGCTCTGGGTGCGCAACTGGATGCCACCGCCCTTGTTTGCGCCACCGTAGCACTGTTACTGGTCAGTGAACTGTTGCTGATCAACCAAATTCCGGATGCCGACGCCGATCGTAAAATTGGTCGGCGGCATCTGGTGATTACACTCGGGCCGATCACTGCGGCCAGGCTGGTGTCAGCGCTTTTGCTGGCCAGTTATGCATTGGTCATCGCGGCTGTGCTTACCCACATTCTGCCACCGCTGACCCTGCTTGCCCTGCTAACTCTGCCGGGCTCACTCTGGATCAGCCTGAGACTGCCAGGCGCCCTCACCAAACCCGACCAACTCAACCAGATACTCGGCATCAACGTTGCCGTATTGCTGTCTACCCTGGCTTTACTGACTATCGGGCTCAGTTTTTGAGCTGAAACACACTGACCCGGGAGCGCAGCTGACCGGCCAGGACCGCCAGATCGCGGCTTGACGCCGCTACCTGATCAGACCCGGCCGAGGTTTCCAGGGTACCATCGTGAATCCGGGCGATGTTCCGGTTCACTTCCTCAGCCACGGCACTCTGCTCTTCCGCAGCGCTGGCAATCTGAGCGTTCATGTCATTGATAGACGCGACTTCTTCGCGAATCTTCACCAACGCGGTCTGGGCTTCCGCGGTCTTCTCGACCGTCACCCGGGCCCGCTCACGGCTGCGCTGCATTTCACTGGCGGCCTCACCGGCCCCCGCCTGCAACCGGCCGATCATGTCCTGAATCTCACGAGTGGAATCCTGAGTACGAGACGCCAGCGAACGCACCTCATCGGCCACCACCGCAAAGCCACGGCCGTGAGTACCGGCACGAGCGGCCTCAATGGCGGCGTTCAGAGCCAGCAGATTGGTCTGTTCGGCAATGCTGCTAATCACTTCAATGATCTTCTCGATGTTACTGCTGTCTTGGGAAACCCGATTGACCGAGGCGGCTGCCTCTTCGAGTTTGTCCGCCAGCTCCGTGATCGACGTGGCGGTTTGCTGCACCACCTGATTACCGGTTTCTACCTCGGCATCCGCTTTACGGGTCGCCGTTGCCGCACTGGCCGCGTAACCGGCCACTTCGTTGACCGTCGCCGCCATCTGATTGACCGCAGCGGCCATCTGTTCCGCCTCAGCCGCCTGCATCCGGATCTGTTTGCTGTTGTTGTCTGAGGTGCTCTCTAATTGAGTGGAAGCCGACGACAGCTCTTCCGAGGCCGACCGAACCTCACTGATAATGCCGGTCAACTGCTCAATGGTATCCACCAGTGCACCCATCACGCTCTCCGGGTAACGGGTGGTCAGGGTTTGATCCAGCTGGCCATCTGCAAGGTTCCGGATTACGCCTGCCACTTCTTCCGGCTCCGCGCCGAGAATGCGCTTGAGTTTGCGAATAATCACCAGGGCGATTATAACGCTGAACAGCACTGCAAAACCGGTAATCGAGAGAATCGTGATATTGAAGCCACTGGCAGCGGCGCGCACTTCGTCCAGGTCGGAAGCCACCGAGTTTTCCTGATAATTGATAAAGGCGTTCACACGACCGAGCCACTCGCTGTAGGCAGGGGATACCTGCTCGAGTAAAAACTGCCGGCTCTGCTCCGGGTTATTCGCCCGTCGTAACTCCAGCAGCTCGGCGGTCAGCGCCAGCGTTCTCTGCTCGATTGCCTCGATCGCGCCCAGCAACCGCCGCTCCTGATCGGTTGCACCCTGGTCACGAAACATCTGCGCCATGTCGGCCGCGTTATCCCGATACATAACCACCAGGTCATCGATAATCCGTAGTTGTTCACGGAGCGCGGAATCACTGTTGACCAAAACCACGTCCCGCACGGCAATCGCCCGGTCATGAACGCTGCCACGGAAATTGATGGCGTAACGTTGTTTGAGCGATGCGCCTTCGTTAACCGAAGTCAGGGTTCTGTCGATGAAACCGACCTGATTATTACCAACCACACTGATCAATACCATTAACGATACGATCAGCCCGAACCCCAACGCCAGGCGCTTTGCTACAGTGAACGGACCCATCATGACAACACTCCAGATATTTGTTTCGTGGCAAGGATTACGATTAATAGAAAGAATGGATTTATTTGTTTTGAAAGATTTTGTGAATGATTCATCAAACAATGTCTCATGGCTTGGTTCAAACCCGTGTTTTGCTTGCAACTGCATAAACTTTGGCCGATGGTTAGAAGCAAATCTGCCTGATGTAATGAGTGATATGGAGGTCTGCCTATGAGCGTTCTGCTTCTTGTGATCAGTGCCCTGGTATTGATTTATTTCAGCATTGGCGGCAAAACCGCTGCCATCGTGATGTCCGTCGCTACCCTGATAGGCGTGGTACAGGACGACTGGCATATCCTGAGTTTTCTGATTGGTGGCGTGCTGCTGGCACTGGCGCTGCTGATCACCCTGCCGGGCGACCTGCGCCTGGACAAGTTAAGCCGCCCACTGCTCGGCTGGGTTAGGGGCCGCCTGCCCAAACTGTCAGACACCGAAGCCGAAGCCCTGAAATCCGGCTCCGTGGACTGGGATGGCGAGCTGTTCTCCGGCAAACCGGAATGGGACAAGCTGCTGGATGCGGCGCCGGCTCATTTAACCAGCGAAGAGCAGGCGTTCCTGGACGGCCCGGTGGAACAGCTCTGCAAGATGCTGGACGACTGGAAGATCACCCACGAAGACTACGACCTGCCGGACAAGGTGTGGAAATTCATCCGCAGCAAGGGTTTCTTCGGCCTGGTCATTCCCAAAGAAGACGGCGGCCTGGGCTTCTCCAACACCGCCCATTCCGAAATCGTGATGAAGATATCCACCCGCAGTGTCTCCGCGGCGGTCACCGTGATGGTGCCCAACTCTCTGGGCCCGGGCGAACTGCTGATGCACTACGGCACCGACCAGCAAAAGCAGCATTACCTGCCCCGGCTGGCTGGTGGTGACGAGGTGCCCTGCTTTGCCCTGACCTCCCCGGTAGCCGGCTCCGATGCCGGCGCCATTCCGGATAAAGGCATCGTCTGCAAAGGCCAGTGGAACGGTCAGGAAGTGATGGGTCTGAAAGTGACCTGGAACAAGCGTTACATCACTCTGGCGCCGGTCGCCACGCTGATTGGCCTCGCCATCAAGGTCTATGATCCGGACCACCTGCTCGGTGAACAGGATGACATCGGCGTGACCTGTGTGCTGGTGCCTCGCGACACCGACGGCGTGAACGCCGGCGCCCGCCACTTGCCGATGAACACGGTATTCATGAACGGCCCGACCTGGGGCACCGAGGTGTTCATTCCCATGGACCAGGTCATCGGCGGCCAGGACATGCTCGGCCGGGGCTGGACCATGCTGCTGGAATGCCTCTCCATCGGCCGCTCCATCTCTCTGCCCGCGCTGGGCACCGGCGCCGGCAAACTGGCCAGCCTGGCCACCGGTTCCTATGCCTATACCCGGGAACAATTCGGCCGCTCCATCAGCCAGTTTGAAGGCGTACAGGAAGCCCTGGAGCCCATCGCCGGCTATACCTACATGATGGACGCCGCGCGCCTGCTCACCGTCGGCATGCTGGACCGGGGCGTGCGCCCGGCGGTGCCCTCCGCCGTGCTGAAATACCGCAACACCGACCTGATGCGCGAAGTGATCAACCACGCCATGGATGTGGTGGCCGGCCGCGGCGTCATCACCGGCCCCCGCAACTTCCTGGCCCGGGCCTATCAGGCGGTGCCTATCGGCATCACCGTGGAAGGCGCCAACATTCTGACCCGCAGCCTGATGATCTTCGGCCAGGGCTCAATCCGTTGCCATCCGTTTATTGTCGAGGAAATCGAAGCGGCAGGCATGGAAGACCAGGACAAGGCTGCGAAGAAGTTTGACGGCATCTTCTACCGCCATCTGGCCCACACCACCCGCAACGCCCTGAGGGCGTTTGTGTTGGGCCTGAGCAAAGGCTGGCTGGAGACGGCACCACGGCATGGCGAGATCCAGACCTACTACCGTCAGCTGGGCCGGTTCTCGGCAGCTTTTGCCTTGATGACAGACGTAACCCTGCTCACCGTTGGCGGCGGCCTGAAAGCCCGTCAACGCCTGTCTGGCCGGATGGCGGACTGTCTGGTGCATCTATATTACGCCACCGCAGTGATCAAACAGTGGCACGAAGAGGGCTACCCGGAAGACCAGCGGGATCTGGTGGAATGGAGTTTGCAAACCTGCCTGCACGACCTGCAGGATTCCATGCGTGAGGCGATCATCAACTTCCCGGTGCCGGCTCTGCGCTGGCCACTGCGGTTGCTGGTGTTCCCGCTCGGCGCCACCGGCCTGAACGGCCCGGATGATCGACTGGGTGCGCGGGTAGCGGCGACGATCGTGGAGGACAAGCCGGTGCGCGAGCGGGTCAGTCGCGGCACGTTCGTGAATCCGGACCCTGAAGATTCGCTGGGCCGGGTACTGAATGCCTATAAGCTGGCCCATGAGACTGCAGAGGTGCGCCATCGCTTGCACGATGCAATTCGTAACCGTGACGAGGATGAGTTGGGCGGCATTGACTTGCTAATGGGCCATCAGCGCAAGGAGCTGGTGGACTGGGCCTGTGCCCAGGGCATCGTCAAGGCCGACGAGTGTCCGAAACTGGAGGAGGCGCTGACCGCGCTGTACGATGTCATCCGGGTCGATGCCTTCGATGCCGATGGCCTGAAAGCGCTGGCCAAGGGTGCCAAAGGCAAGCGCAAGGTTGTCGAGAGGCCTGGTTCGGACTCCTAGCCGTCTGGTTTTGTGCTCGTGAGGGTGTGTGGGGCTCCTGTCCGGAAATTTGCGGAGCCATGGATGGCGGAGCAGAAGCGCCCAGGGATGGCTCGAGCGTTTTCCGGACAGGAGCCCCGCACTACTCACTCCACCAAACTATCAGGCTACTCACCACGAAGCCCCCCACGAATCGCCTCGTCCACCAACCACCGCCGCAAAGTCTGAATGCCACGTTCCTGCCGACGGCTGGTCTTCCAGGCGAAGTAGAACTTGTCACCAGTCACCACCGAGTGGGTGGGCAACCGGACAAAATCCTCCGAATCCTTCCGGGTACTCAACATGTAATCGTTGGTCAGGGCAATGCCCTGATGAAACCGCGCCGCCTCCAGCGCCAACAGCATGTGACTGAAGTGCTGAACCCGGGCACCCGGCGGCAAGGGCGCGTTCACATCCCGATACCACGCCTGCCAGTCGCCGGCGGCTTTATCGAAGATGCTGTGGGTCGATAACAGCGGAAAGCGCGCAACGTCCTCCGGCGACAGCGGCTTTTCGCCCCACCCTTCCGGCTCCACATCCCGGCCCAACTCCCGGCGGATGCGTTGCCAGTAATCCTGACTGCACACCGGAAACAGCCGCTCGGTATACAACAGCTCATAGCTGTAAGCCGGGGGCGCGGTGTGGATGGTGATAAAGCAATCCGCCACCCGATCCGACAACACCGGGTTCTCACTGCTCATCTCCAGCGCCAGATCAATCTGGGGATGCAACCGCTGCAACTCCGGCAACCGTGGCACCAGCCAGCGCACCGCGAACGAGCTGAACACCGACAACCGAATCCGCGACTCCTCATGCCCCAGCAACTGCTCACTGGCCCGTTCAATCTGCATCAGCGCGGTGCCGATGGCATCAAAATACTGCCGGCCTTCATCGGTTAGCGTCACCGTCCGGCCGGAACGCCAGAACAGCCGCTCGCCCAGATAGGTTTCCAGCTGTTTGATCTGGTGGCTCACCGCACTCTGGGTGATGGCCAGTTCTTCAGCGGCCTGGGAAAAACTGTTCAGCCGGGCGACGGCTTCAAACACAGGCAGGGCTTTGAGGGGGGGCAGTCTCATTATCTATTTTTCTAATAGTGGGTGAATAATGATCATTTTATCGGATAGTTAAGCACAGATAGACTCCCACTCACAGCTTAAGGAGATGCTTGGCCAGGTTGCTTCCGAAAATGCTTGGAGCCATGGATGGCGGAAAGCAAGCGTACATGGATGTACTCGCAGCGGTTTTCGGAAGCAACCTGGCCAGGCATCTCTTGCACCGAAGCCAGAGACAAGCAACAACAGGAGCAAAGAAGTGTCAGGCAAAACCATCAACAGCGCGATCCTTTTGCTGGTCATCGGCAACGCCATGGCCCTGATCTCGGACGTCTTCATCAAACTCCTTGAACCCGATGCCCCGGTGTTCCAGTTTGCCTTGCTGCGCTGCGTCATCACCCTGGCCCTGCTGCTGCCCCTGGCCAAACAACTCGATCGCCAGAACCTGTTCAGCGGCTTCAAAGTCCACGCCCTGCGCGCCCACATTCACTTGGCGGGCATGGTGTGCATGGTCATCGCCCTCACCAACCTGCACCTGGCCACTGCCAACGCCATTTTCTACGCCGCCCCCATCCTGGTCATGGTGCTGTCTGTGTTCCTGTTCCGCGAAAAACTCACGCCTTTGAGCGTGATCGCGGTGTTCAGCGGCTTCACCGGCATCATCGTCATCCTGCGGCCCGTCGAATTCAACTGGGCAGCCATAGCTGCACTGGGTTCGGCCTTTGCCCTCGCCATCAACGCCGTCATGGTGCGCCAGCTGCCCAAACACCAGAGCACCGTGCACAAACTGTTTCTGAACTACGTGTTGATTGTGCCGGCCGCCGCGGCGCTAGCCTGGTGGGAGGGCGCCAGCTGGAGCCCGCAACTGCTGTTCAGCGCCGCCGGCTCAGCCCTGTTCATCCTGGGTTACAACATCACCGTATTGCTGGCGTACCGGCAAGTGGCGGCTAACCAGGTTACCAGCGCCGAATACACCGGGCTGATCTGGGCCGTCGCCATTGGCTGGATCTGGTTTGGCGAGGTGCCGGATTTATGGTTCCTGGCCGGCAGCCTGATGATCGTGGTGCCGCTGGTGCTGATTGGCCTGCACCACCGCCGCCGTTCACCGGCGAGGGGCTTTAACCCCGCCACCCGGGAATATCCGGAACACCGGAAAGTCCGTCAACTACCCGTTGATGCCTGAGTTTTCAGGTAGGTCTCAATGGAAAAGGTATGGGTGCAGTCATCGCCCAGCGCTCTGAGCGATTCCGCCAAGCGCAGAAGATAGTCGGAATTGGGGCCGCTGGGGCCAGAGGCCAGGGCAATCTGGCGGGCAATGTCCGCTTCCGGCGCCTCGCCCAGAAACGCCTCGTTGTCCTCGGTGGCGATATACACCAGGCCGTCGGCATGACTGCCGTCGTCAAAGGTCATCCGGGTGCTGAAACGCAGGTAGCCGTTCTTTTCCCGCACATCCAGATACTCGAACACCTTGGGCGACACCCGGAACGCCATGCCCCTGCACACTGCGCCGGGCTGCTCGATCAGCGTCACCACCCGGCCCGGCGCCTCCGGTGTGCCCCGGTGATCGTGGGAGCCCTGCCAGAACCGCCGGGCCCAGCCGCGAATCGCCGCCGGCCGCTGCTCCAGAAACGGGAAATCCACCTTGTAGATCAGCGAGCCGTAACCAAACAACCAGATGGCGTCGATGCCCTCGAAGTTGAACCGGCTGCGGTTGTGCTCAATGGTGTTGGCGGGCATAGGTATCCTGGTGGCAAACCGAAAACCGGATTCTGTCAGGCGCCCTGGGTGCTTGCAACAAAGCCGGCGATGCCGGTCAGCACTATTTCTGCGGCCATGGCGGAGAGGATCAGGCCACTGATCTTGGACATGATGTTCAGGCCAGTGGTACCCAGCACTTTTTCCAGGTAGCTCGACAACCGCAGCAACACCGCCAGGATCAGCAGGCCCGACATCAGCCCCAACAAACCGCCAGCCACTTCGTGCACGGCTTTCAATTCCGCGCCGTACACCATGATGGCACCGATGGTAGCCGGGCCGATCATCACCGGAATGGCCAGGGGCACCACGGCAATGTCATCGCGATCTTCTTCCGGCAAGCCGGTGGCGTGGTTGCGGGTGCCGCTGGTGACCAGGCTGATCGCGGTCAGGAACAGCAGGCTGCCGGCACCAATCCGGAAGGAATTCAGGGTAATGCCGATGGCGCCGAACAGCAGCGGACCGGCGAAGAACAGCACCACACCCAGAATGAACGCCGAAACACAGGCCCGGCGGATGATCGACGCTTTCTCGGCGGCCGGCTGGCCGCGGGTAAGCGCCAGGAACATGGTGACCACAAAAAACGGTGCCAGCAGGAACAGAAAACGGATGGTACTGCTGAGGTAAGTGGCGAAAAACGTGTCGAGCATTCGGGCAAATCCGGCAATGAATTATGGCCGGTGAGCATAGCGCCTTCGGGCCGGTCATGCCGTAAGGAAGAGGACCTATTTACCGCAAAAACAAACGCCTGCAGTTTCGACTAACGCTTGATGGAAGGCTTACGCGATTTCGACGGTTTGCCCTTTGGGCCGCCCGGCCGACCACCCGGTTTCGGACCACCACCGGCTTTACCTGCTGGCCGGCCTGGCCGCTTTCCGACCCCCACCGCTCCGGACCCTTTACCTTTACCCTGTCCCTTACCCGGACCTTTGCCGCCGCGCCCGGCCGCCGGTTTGCCGCCAGCGCCCTGACGGGGGCCTTGCTTATTCCCTGGCTTTTTACGGGGCTTGCCTGCGGGCGCCTCCGCAGCCTCGGAGGACGAATCACGGATCGCATCGAACAGCGTGGCCAGTTCCTGTTCGTTCAGATCGCGCCAGGCTCCCACTGGCAGTCCGCGCAGGCTGACATTCATGATCCGCACCCGCTCCAGTTTGGTCACTTCATAGCCAAAATACTCAGCCATACGCCGGATCTGCCGGTTCAGGCCCTGTACCAGGATAATGCGGAAGACAAAACGAGACACCTGCTCCACCTGGCAGGGCTTGGTCACCGTGCCAAGAATCGGCACGCCGTTGCTCATGCCCGCAACAAATTCCTTCGTCACTGGTTTGTCGACGGTGACCAGATATTCCTTTTCATGATTATTGCCGGCCCGCAGGATCTTGTTCACCAGATCGCCGTTGCTGGTAAGAAAAATCAGCCCCTGGGAATCTTTATCCAGACGGCCAATGGGGAAAATCCGCTCGCTGTGGCCGACAAACCGCTGGATGTTGTCCTTCTCTGCGCTGTCGGTGGTGCTGACCACCCCCACCGGTTTGTTCAGGGCGATGAAGATCAGATCCTCCTCATCCCGCGGCTCTACCAACTGGCCGTTCACCTTGACGGTGTCGCCGGGCAGCACCTGATCACCGACCTGAGCCCGCTGGCCGTTAATGTGGACATTACCCTGCTCGATGTAGCGGTCTGCATCCCGCCGGGAACACATCCCGCTCTCGCTGATGTATTTGTTCAAACGGGTGGATGTCCTGGTGACCATGAAGCCCTGCCGGATGCGGATGATGAATGGATAGCGCACTAGCTGCACAAAACGATCCGGGCATCATCCCATCGGTATGCGGTTACGGCAACCGCCGGGCCGGCGGTTTAACCCGCCAGCGCCGCTTCACCCCCCTGCTCCATCACCTCCGTTTGCTCACAAAGGTACTGCGGGGCATCAAAATGTTTGGTCTGCTGACGGAACTGCCAGGTGAAGCCCGGCCACAGGGTGGTGTTCTTGCCGTTTTCGTTGACGTACCAGCTCTTACAGCCGGTTTGCCACACCGAATCCCCCAGTTTGGCGTGGATCGATGCGTTGTACTGACTGTAAGCGTCTTCTTTTACTTCCACGCTCTTCCAGCCGCGATGCTGCATCTTCTTCAGGGCGTCAAGCACGTACTGCACCTGAGATTCGATCATGTACACCATGGAACTGTGGCCCAGGCCGGTGTTTGGTCCCATCAGCATGAAGAAGTTGGGGAAACCGGCAACCGTGGTGCCTTTATAGGCTTCCGCGCCTTCACGCCAGGCATCCAGCAGATCCTGGCCACCACGGCCAAAGATCATGCCACGGGGAATCGGCTCCTGGGCCTTGAAGCCAGTGCCGTAGACAATGCAGTCCACGGCTCTTTCGGTGCCCTTACTATCCACAATGGTGTTGCCTTTCACTTCCCGGATGCCGTCAGTGAGCACATCCACATGATTCTGATCCAGCGCCGGGTAGTAATTGTTGGAGATCAATACCCGTTTGCAGCCAAAGTGGAAATCCGGCGTTACCTTTGCTCGCAGTTCCTTGTCCTTGATCTGGCTGCGAATATGGCGGCGGGCCTGCAGTTCACCGATTTTCAGAATGCGCGGATTGCCGACAAAGCCCAGCACCCGGGCTTCCAGCGTCCAGTAGATACTCTGGCGAAAGGCGTTCAACGCTTGCGGCACTTTTTTGAACAGCATCCGCTCCAGCGGGCGGATCTCCCGGTCCGGCTTGGGCATAATCCAGGGCGGTGTACGCTGGTACAGATCCAGCTGCGCTGCGTCTTTGGCGATCTCCGGCACAAACTGGATGGCCGAAGCTCCGGTGCCGATCACAGCAACGCGTTTACCGCGGAAATCGTAATCGTGGTCCCAGTTCTGGGAATGGAAACGGGTGCCGGTAAAGCTGTCGATGCCTTTGATGTCCGGGTAGGCCGGGGTACTCAAGCCGCCCATGCCGGACACCAGAATGTCCGCACGCAGTTTTTGGAACTTTGGCAGGGTTTTGTCACTGCGGTCCAGGCTATCTCCCGGTTTGACGCCATTCTGTTCCATCCAGGCCCAGAGTTGTGGGCTGTCGCAGGTGTCGATGGTCCAGGCGGATTTTTTCTCATCCCAGCGGGCACCGGCAACGTGGGTATTGAGCTGGATGTGCTTCATCAGTCCGTATTTTTCAGCGCAGTGGCGCAGGTAGGCCTTGATTTCCGGCTGAGGGGCGAACATTCGGGTCCAGTTGGGATTCTGCTCGAAGGAGAAGGAGTAAAGCGCAGACTGAACGTCGCAAGCGCAGCCGGGGTAGTGGTTTTCGTGCCAGGTGCCGCCGATGTCGTCGCTTTGTTCCAGGATAACAAAATCGTGAAAACCAGCTTCTTTGAGTTTGATGGCCATGCCGAGGCCGGAGAAGCCGGTGCCGATGATGGCGATCTGTGCGGTTTGTGTCATTGCTGCACTCCTGTGTGGCCCATTCGGGCTTGTCTGTTGTTGTGCGAGTGGTCATCATGACCGGTAGACACATGTATACCCTTGGGCGTAGACACTTGTATACTAAGGTTCGGGCGATTGGCCTTGGGTGACAGGTTGTTGTCCCCTTTGGCCTCTGGCTTCGGTGGCGGCTTGTTTTGGGCTGGGCTTTCCAAACCAACGTGCAAACTCAAGGTGACGGCCGTCTCCCAAATCACGAAACAGAGTGGCCCTGCACCGAAATTAGAGGATCAATGTGAAAGCACTAGCCGGCGGAAAGCTGAAACTGGTACAGGCTGCATTGCGGCTGATCACGGAAACGCGGAGCCTGACGTCATTAGGGCTGCGGGAGCTTGCCCGTGAGGCGGGGCTGAATCCGAATACCTTTTACCGGCACTTCAAGAACCTGGATGAATTCGGGCTGCAGGTGCTCGGGTATATTGCCGAAGACATGAAGGCCGGTGTGCGACAGCTTCGGCAAATGGCGGACAGTTCGGAACAGGCCTCCCACGACACCGTGACCTTTGTGTACCACTACTTCCTTGCTAACCCGGCGGCGACCACTGTTGCGGTCCGGGAGCTGCACGGGCCATCACCGCTGCTACGCCGGGCTCTTGAGGCGCAGCTCAATGCCAGTGCCCGGGAGATGGCGGAGGACATTATCGAGCGCGGGCTGGTACCGGGGGTGGAGGATCTGGTCGTGCATGAGATTTCTCACATGACCATTCGCTACATCCTGTTTCGGGCCATGGACTACATCGAAAGGCCGGAACAACGAGAGCGGGTTCAGCAGGAGACGGAGCGGTTTATCAACCGGCAGTTTCGGGGGGCACTGGTCGAAAACTTCTCCGAGGAGGAGGTGCTCAACGTGTTGTCAAAGACGACACCTTCCGGACCACCGTTGTGAACACCGACACAACGTACAATAAGTAACAGATTATTGCTTATTACCGTATGGAGTCTGCGACTAGTCTTCCCACTTGACCAAAAAGGAACAAGGAAGACATTGAAATGTCTAGAAAATTGTCGTTTGTGCTGGTTTCAGGGCTGATTCTTTCTGGCTGTGGTGGCTCCAGTTCAGACTCTGAAACCACCAACACCGTGACAATTACCAATGCCCCGTTACCGGCCGTAGCCAGCCTGCCCTATGAATACCAACCGTTGATTTCTGACAACGCCCCGGGCAAACGCTTCCAGGCGTCGGGCTTGCCCGGGTGGGCAACGTTGGACGAACAACGGGGGATCATTAGCGGAATGCCGGATGCCGACGATGTGACCGCACATCACCCGTTCCAACTTTCGGTAACAGTGAACAACCAGACCCATCGCTATGATCAGGCTCTCTCGGTACTTCCTACGAGTCAGGTTCTAACCCGTAAGGCGCTGGATTTTCGCGCTACCAATTATGACGGCACCCCTCGCCCTGTCCGCAACGATCTGAGCACCGGCGACCTCTCAGGCGAGGTGGTGTTCGCCCAGTCCCACACGGTAATGCCCAACGGCAACTTCCAGCAGGATTCAGGCGATGAAACGCGAAGTGTCTACAAACCACGATTAGTGGCACTGCGCGAAGCGCTCCTGATGTTCACACCTGATATAACAGACACCCCGGTGACCGTCGATGTTGAATTATCTATCCATGGCGAGCCCAGCGGCCGTTACCGGATGTCTCACCCAAACGATCTGCCCGCATCTGATCACGAAGGCCGCCACCGGGTGGAATATTCCACCCGAGCCTGGAGTCTCAGGCTGCCTTGGGACAAAGTTCGGAACGGATTGTCCATAAGCTTCATCGTCAACCAGGGTGCTCCAGAGGAAAAACAAGGCATCTTACCTGCCTCACAGATCGATATCGGTGAAGCCAGCCAGATCGTGTTCCAGTCACTCAGGCTGGGCATGCTCACGCATGTCGAGGACAGAACCGGTCACTTCACCTTGCGTGATCCGGTGCTGGCGGCGACGGATTACTTCCAGACACTGCCGGTCTCGCGCATGGTCATGGCCAGTTACGCGGATATGGAGCTTGACCGGGTCATTATCGGCAACGGTAAGATCTACACCGATGTCAGTGACACCGAAGGCGGTATCTACGAAGGAGATATGCGCGAGAACGTCGCCAAGTCCCAGGTTAGCGTGGGCATCAACCAGGCGAACTATGGCCTCACCAGCAGCAATATGCGCCAGCAGTACGCGCATGTGTTCAAGCAGATTACCAATCACCATGCCTGGGGCAACTATCAAAACGGACGGGTGGACCATGGGCTCAGTGGCGGTAATGGCATTGGCACCCTGTTGAGCAGTCGTGGCAACGAAGCCAGCCATGAATGGGGCCATGCCTATGGGCTAGGTCACTATCCGGGCGCCAATCTGACTGAAGACGGCCGTTGGCAACGGCACCATGCAGACAGTGGCTGGGGCTTTATCGCCCATCGAGGTCGCATGCGGGACAACCTTGCCCATAACAACTGGGCAACAGAAGACATGCCGAACGGATCCCACTACCTGGGTCGGATTCCCTATCGCTACGACTCCATGTCTGGTGGCAGCGGTGGCAATCGCTTCTCTGAATACACCCATTACACCGGCTTTTCCGCAAGGGTCATCCAGAACGATCTGGCCCGGTTCCCGATTCCGGATACCGGGTTTGCAACCGGCTACAAGAAATGGAACACCGAAACCGGTCAGTACGACACCCATGAGTTTGCCGCCAATGCCCGGTTCCCCGCCCCCCGAAACGTAGGCGTGCCGGTCGCAACCCTGCTCGGTGGTTACGACCCAGACGGCACCAATGCCGTTATCTACCCGGTTTTCCACGGCAATTACGGCAACATTTTCGACCTTCCAGAACCAGCCGCGACCGGAAATGCCTGCTGGATAACCGCAAGCAATGCCCAGAGCGAACAGAAACGAATGGCCGTGGCGGAAGCACGTCATCAAAGCGGAACCATCAACCAGTTCCACATCAACCTGGAGGCCAGTTTCCGACCCACCCTCGCTAGCCTGCACTGTCGGCGTGACGGCGTCGAAATCGAACTCACACGGACCACATTCAACGGCGAGACTCCCGAGCTTCCGCCTGTTGCCATTGTTGGACAGCAGCACGGTTTCGTTCAACTCAAAGCACGGGACACGGCGAGCCTGAATCAACGACTGGGTGAACTCGCAACAGACGCGTTTCCTGTACCAGACAGTGACACCCGGATTCTTCTCGATAGCTATTCAAATGAGCAACTCGAAAACGGACTGGACGTGGTCGCCGGGGCGGTTCTGGATAAGCTTGTGCAGCAAAAGTTGCAGGTGAGACAGGCTCGCGCACTGGTTCAAAAACTTGAGAGTGAGAACGTCAACCCGCCGAGCATTCGGGAGGCATTGACCGACCTGCTGATGGCCTCGGGCTTTATCAGAGAAACCAGCGACATTGAACTGAACGGGAGCCTACTGAGCACATCCGGTGGGCACCGATTATCATCCACACTGGACCCCAACGGTCATCTTGTCGTGGTGACAAGCGCCAACGGTCAGCCCGAGGCTGCCGATTGGTTGATGTCTGCACGCGGTAGTTTGCACCCGGCCGACCAGCCCTGGAATTGCCTGGCGCCCTCGGCTGGACGACTGACCCTGGCGAGCTGTGACCCGAATCAGGCCAATCAGCAATGGAGCCATCAGAACAACGAAAGCCTTCGCAATGCTGGAACGGGTCAATGCATTGACTACGCGTTCAATAGCGGTGCCGCTGTCATGTATGGCTGCCACAACAACTGGAATCAGAAATGGCAGACGGTTACCACCACCGACAGCCCGGTGCTGGCCTCTCTGCCTGGCAAAGTCCTGACAGCCCTGTATCAGAACTGACGAAACCAGGCGGGAACTCGGGAACCTGGCGCTGAGGGGACTCAACCAGCCAAGTTGCTGCCAAGCATGATTGGGGCCGTTAACGAGATCACCCAGGCAAACAGGGCAAGAAGGCCATCCTTGGAAATCATGGCCAGGCCAAAAGCCATAAAGGCAACGCCGGCAATGCTCGAGCTGAACGGGACGATTTCGGTTGCCGGCATCACCCCGGCAATTACCATGCAACCCAGGGCTATCATGTAGAGCCCTGGCCCTCTCACAAACAGGATGAGCCTCGGGCGAATCAGGCTGTCGATCATTCGGGCGGGCCGGCGCAGCCACTTCAGCCCCTGTTGAAGCCTTATGACCGGTATCTCACGCCTTACCACCCAACCCGGCAGCCAGATGTGCTTCCTGCCTAGCAGAATCTGCCCAAGGGTTATCAGCATGAGCAGTCCCATAATGGTTGGCATTCCGGGAAATCCGCTCAAAGGCGTAACCAGGATAATGCCGACAAAAAGCACCACGGGGCCGAAAGTCCGCCTACCCACGGAGTCCATCATTTCGCCGATCGAAACGTAAGCACGGCCTTCAGCCCCGGCCTCGATAAGGTCTAGCAACTGCTCCATGTTGGCGGGATCGCTCTGATCATCCATTAATGCCTGCCTGCAGATACCGGGCACCTATTCGGTGGTGTTGAACACGTAGGATGACACCGTGCCATCGCTGTTAAAACGCACCACCAGGTCGGTGGTCTCCGCATCGCCAATGGCCGACCAGCGGTACTTGCCGTAGGTCCAGGTACGCTTGCCGTCTTCTACCCCGGTGCGCCAGGGCTCACCGAACATGGTCTGAATTTCAGCCCGGGTGGTTTCACCGATGTGGATCTGGTCGACATTATGGGTGGCAAAATCACGGCCCACGGTGGCGCAGCCCACCAGAGTGGCCAGCAACACAGCGAAGCCTGCCAGTTTGAGATTTCGGATCAAAGCCATATCCAACTCCTTTTTAGTGCATCCAAACGGAAGGGCTTCATCATAGCGTCTCCGCAAGGCAATGCGATTACCAAGAGGATAACTTTAAGCCAAAAAAAACCGCGGGCCCGGAGGCGCGCGGTGAATCATGATCGAAGGGACGATCAGTAAAGCTTGGTCAGAGACTTCTTGGCGAAGGCTGCCACCTCATTCAGGCGACCTTCTTTCACTTTCACAAGCCATTCAGGGTCTTGCAGCAAGGCACGTCCGACGGCAATCAGTTCGAATTCACCCTTGGTCATGCGCTCAACCAGCTCATCAATGCCGGACTGCTCGACCGCTTCCTGCTTGCTGGCAAAGGTGCCACTGATAAAGTCTTCGGTCAGGCCAACACTGCCCACCGACATGGTGGGCTTGCCAGAGAGTTTCTGAGTCCAGCCGGCGAGGTTCAGATTTGAGCCTTCAAATTCCGGCTCCCAGAATCGACGGGTAGACGCGTGGAAGATATCCACACCCGCTTCCACCAGCGGCTTCAGGAACTGCCCCAGCTCTTCCGGAGTGTTCACCAGTTTGGCTTCATAGGCCTGCTGCTTCCACTGTGAAAAACGCAGCATGATCGGGTAATCCGGGCCGACGCGATGGCGTACTTCTTCTACGATTTCAACCACAAAGCGCAGGCGGTTTTCCATGCTGCCGCCGTATTCGTCGTCACGCTGGTTGGTGCCTTCCCACAGGAACTGGTCAAGCAGGTAACCGTGCGCGCCGTGGATTTCCACGCCGTCAAAGCCCAGCGCCTTGGCGTCTTGCGCGGCATCGCCGAAGGCTTTGATGACGTCTTGAATGTCTTCTTTACTCATGGCCTTGCCATTGGGCTTGCCCGGCGCAAACAGACCAGACGGGCTGTAACCGGGGACGGACGGATCCGGCTCGGTGCCTTCCTGACGCACCGCGCCCACGTGCCATAACTGCGGGAAGATGGCGCCGCCGGCTTCGTGGACGGCGTCGACCACGTTTTTCCAGCCTTGCAGGGCGTCGTTGCCGTAAAACGCAGGCACGTTGGGGTAACCGTTGGCGGCCGGGTGGTTCACGATGGTGCCTTCGGTAATGATCAGGCCCACCCCCGCTTCGGCACGACGGCGGTAGTATTCCACTACGTTGTCACCCGGTACCCCTTTGGGGGAGAAATTTCGGGTCATGGGTGCCATGGCGACGCGGTTGCGCAGAGTAAGGTTGTGAAGTTCAAACGGTTCAAACAACGGACCCAGATTCATACTCATATTCGGTTGTAACCTCATTAATTTGGTTTCTTAAAGCAACCTTATTCAATTTGGTTTTAAAATGCAACCCTATTGGGTACACTCCCAACCATGGCCAGAAAACGTTTTGATGACTCCAGTTGCTCCGTCGCCCGCGCCCTCAATGAAGTGGGTGACTGGTGGTCCCTGCTTATTGTGCTGCACGCCATGTATGGCACCCGCCGGTTTGTGGATTTTCAGCAGCAGCTGGGCATCGCCAAAAACATCCTGTGTGATCGCCTGGCGCGCCTGGTCGACAACGAAGTACTGCGCAAGGAAGAAGTAGGTGAACACGGCTCCCGCTTTGAATACCGCCTGACCGAGAAAGGCCGGGATCTGTTCCCGGTGGTGGTGGCGCTGCGCCAATGGGGTGACAAATGGAATCCGGCACCGGACGGCCAGCCCCTGGATTTGCGTGATCGTGACACCGGCGAACCGGTGCAGACAGTCACCGTGCGCAATGCACAGGGTGAGCCCATGAGCATTCGCGATGTGTTTGTGGCCGAAGATCTCGACGGCACCAGCAAGTCTGCCTGACCATAAGGGCAAACCACATTTCCCTGAATCCCAACCGGTTTTTTTGAGTTGAATCAAGACCGCTTCGAAACCAAATCTGCGACCCGCCATTTCTTGCGCTAAATCAAGTTTCCAGTTTTCCCCTGCATTAAAGTTGCTCCATCGAACTTTAATGAGTGAGGAAAATACTATGTCTCGTACCTTCAAATTAGGTGTTCTGGCAGCGGCTGTCATGGCAACTGCACCGGCCGTTCAGGCTTTCGAAGCAGGTGATTTCATCATGCGCGCGGGTGTTGTGCATGTGGCGCCGGATGATTCTAGTGATGTGATTACTATTAATGGAGCTGCGGCTCTTGGCGCCGATGCTCGCGTTGCTGTGGATTCCAATTCCCAGCTGGGTATTCGTGGCACCTACATGATCTCAAACAGCTTGGGGCTCGGCGTTCTAGCTGCCACTCCGTTTAAGCATAACATCAACGGCGCAGGCGATATCGAAGCTCTGGGTAAAATTGGCGAAACCAAACACCTGCCACCGACGATTACCCTGCAATACTACCCGATGAGCAGTGCCTCTGCTTTTCAGCCGTATGCGGGTGTTGGCGTCAACTACACCACCTTCTTTGAAGAGAAGACCGTATTGGGCGAGCTCGACCTGGATGACAGCGTTGGTGTAGCGTTTGAGCTTGGTATGGATTACATGCTCAGCGAGCAATTCGGTCTGAACGCCGCCATCTGGTGGGCGGATATCAATACCGATGCACAAGTAACACTTGCCGACGGCGTCACTAAAACCGACAAATTCGACGTAGAAATTGACCCCATGGTCTACATGGTAGGTTTCACCTACAAGTTCTGATCCCGCATCCCGGCTGTCGGGAAGGCGACATTCAGACACAAAAAAGCGGGGCTTCACAGCCCCGCTTTTTTAATGTCCGGATAACCGGATCAGGTCACGCGCTCTGGCGCTGAGCCGGGCGACCAGTTCGGCCTTGTCCCTGGCCACTGCGGGCACCACTGCGTCCTGCAGGCTTGGGACCAAAGCTTTTACCTGCGCCGCCTTGGGGCCTGCGATTGCGGGCTTTGCTCGGGTCAGCACTGGCTTTTGGCTTCAACGGCAGGTTGTTTCTGGGCTCGAAGCCCTCCACTTCCTTGCGCGGCAGCTGCTTCTTGATCAGCCTTTCAATACCAGCCAGCATCTTGCCTTCATCGGCACTCACCAATGACAAGGCATGGCCACTTTCGCCGGCACGGCCGGTACGACCGATACGGTGCACGTAGTCTTCCGGTACGTTCGGCAGTTCAAAGTTCACCACCTGGGGCAACTGTTTGATGTCCAGACCGCGGGCGGCGATGTCGGTCGCGACCAGCACACGCACTTCGCCGGCCTTGAAGTCGGCCAGAGCGCGGGTACGAGCACCCTGGGACTTGTTGCCGTGGATAGCGGCGGCGGTGATGCCGTCTTTTTCCAGCTTCTGGGTCAGGCGGTTAGCGCCGTGCTTGGTGCGGGTAAACACCAGCACCTGTTCCCAGGCGTTGTCACGCACCAGCTTGCTCAGCAGCGCGGTTTTCTGGCTCTGATCTACCGGGTACACCGACTGAATGATGTTGTCGGCGGAGGTATTGCGGGCAGCGACTTCTACCTGCACCGGATTGTTCAGCAGGCCTTCGGCCAGGCCGCGGATCTCGCTTGAGAAAGTCGCCGAGAACAGCAGGCTCTGGCGCTTGGCCGGCAACAGCGCAAGAATCTTGCGAATGTCGCGGATGAAGCCCATGTCCAGCATGCGGTCGGCTTCGTCCAGCACCAGAAATTCCACTTCGTTGAAGCGCACAGCGTTCTGCTGATACAGGTCCATCAAACGGCCCGGTGTCGCCACCAGAACGTCGACGCCCTTGCGCAGCTTCATCATCTGCGGATTGATTTTGACACCACCAAAAACCACGGCGGCTTTGATGGGAACGTATTTGCTGTACAGATTCACACTGTCGTGAACCTGCGCTGCCAGCTCCCGTGTTGGCGTCAGAATCAACACGCGAGGGCCTTTACCATTGGTCGGATTATCCAACAAGCGCTGCAGGATAGGCAGAGTAAATCCGGCGGTTTTGCCGGTACCGGTCTGGGCCGCGGCCATCACATCTCGACCAGACAACACGGCAGGGATCGCCTGAAGCTGAATGGGAGACGGGATATCATAACCCTGATCGGAAGTGGCACGAACGAGCGGCTCGGACAAACCGAGGGAAGAAAAATTCATATAGGGTACTCTTGATTGATACTGCCTCCACGAACACCGTCGTCGGCGAATGCGGGCAGATGCCATGAACATTCATGGAATAAAAAACGACTACGGTCACGCGCCGGTATCGGGGTGACGTCCTCTGACAGGTCGTATGGATAATTCGCAAAGCGGCAAATAGCCTGAAACTGCGGAATCCCTAGAGGCAGGATGCAGGCACGGTAACAGAGGGTTTGGCAAATAGCCATAGGTGGTTTTCATTAGCAGGCTTACATTTTGGAAAAAGATGGAACTCCCATCAATGTCTGTGGTCACTAGCGGCCGTACCGTCTTAAAACTCACCGAATACTGGAGATGCCATGCTCAGCGTCGGCGTTGGCCCCGTTAGTCTGTCTATCGGGCACGTACTGCTGGTTTTTGCCTTTGTTGTTGCCCTGATCGTCGGCGCCATCGCCGGCCGCAAGCACAAAACACCGATCGCGGGCACCCTGTCTGACATTTTCGTCGTCGCCATGATCAGTGCCCGTATTGGCTTTGTTATCCGTTACTACGAGCACTATCAGGGTGACTGGCTGGGCATGATCGATATCCGCGATGGTGGTTTCGACATGGTGTCGGGCCTGATCGTGGCTCTCGTGTTTGGCGGGTTCCTGATGTGGCGCCGGGCCGACAGCCGCCGGGCACTGGGCACGGCCATGGTCGCAGGCCTGCTTACCTGGGGCTTCACCACCGGCACTCTCAACCTGATCAATCAGCAAATGAAAGGCCTGCCCGAAGTGGCCCTGACCGACCTTAACGAGCAGCCGGTAGATCTGAACGTCATCGCCAACGGCCAGCCAACGGTGGTCAACTTATGGGCCACCTGGTGCCCACCCTGCATTCGTGAAATGCCGGTACTGGAAGAGGCTCAAAAGCGCTACCCAGGCATCAACTTTGTGTTTGCCAATCAGGGCGAGCACCCGGAAACCATTCAGAAATTTCTCTCGGAACAGAACCTGGACCTGAACCACGTGCTCAGCGATCGTCAGGGCCAGTTTGGCCGGGTGACCGGCAGCCATGGCCTGCCCACCACCCTGTTCTATAACGCCGAGGGCAATCTGGTCGACAGCCACATGGGCGAACTGTCCCGCGCCAGCCTGTTTCGGGGCCTTGAACGATTTGACACCAACCACCTGACACCCTCAGCGGAGATAACAGCCAATGACTAGCCCAACACTTCAAAGATTACTGCAGGGCGGCCTTCTGTCGGCTGCCCTGGTGACCGCCACCGCACAGGCTGATAACCATCCGCCCGCCATCCAGACCCTGGAACAACAAGGCGTGACCGTTATCGACAGCTTTGACGCACCGGGCGGCATGACCGGTTATGTCGGTGAGATGCAAGGCCGCTCACTGGCGTTCTATCTGACCCCGGATGGCGATCATGTCATTGTCGGCACCCTGCTCGACCAAGATGGCAACAACCTGAGCGCCGCCAGTATTCAGGAGCTGGTTGAAGGGCCAAAGTTCGAAAGCGCCTGGCCGCAACTGGAAAGCAGCCACTGGGTCCGGGACGGCGCCAGTGACGCCGACATCGTGGTGTATACCTTCACCGATCCCAATTGCCCTTATTGCTTCCGGTTTCGTCAGCAGGCGGCCCCCTGGATCGACGCCGGCAAGGTTCAACTGCGCCACATCATGGTGGGCATACTCCGGGAAGACAGCCTGACCAAAGCCGCCACCATTCTGGGCAGTGACGACCCGGAAGCCGCCATGCATCAACACCAGGAAAGTTACGAACAGGGCGGTATCGAGGTGGATCGCGCGCGGGTGAGCGCTGCCCACATGGATGTGAAAGCCAATAATCAGTTAATGCAGGACCTGGGACTGCAAGCCACCCCGAGCACGTTATACCGGGATCAGCAAGGCAAGGTGCAGATGGTTCAGGGCCTGCCCAACCCGCAAGCGCTGCTGCGGATGATGGGGCCCAAGCCCTGAGCACGGGTTGATCAGGCCAGCCAGAAGGTCAGGCCAAAGGCCATCAGGCTGGCCGCCATCAATCCGGACAATGACAGCGCCAGACTCCACCGAAATGAAGCATCCCGGGCGCGGTAGCCGGTCAACCGCTCCATGATCAGGGCGTTGGCCGCAAACGGTGTCCCGAAGGCGGTAATGCCCCAACCGGTCACCATGGCGATGCCCAGCCCGATCTGAGCACTCTCAGGCCAGAGGGAGCCGAGAATGCCGCCCACCAGGGTGCCAATGACAATCGGATTCACGCCGCCCAAACCAGCCGCAAAGAACAGCCAGGGCACACCCGCCGCCAACATCGCCCAGAGCCAGACCGGCAGCTGTGGATTACCATCAATCTGGCCCAGCACCACACCACTGATAACTGCGCCGATAAACGCCGAGCCGCCGACAATGGCCAGTTCGTTGCTGACGTTGGCCATGCTGGACCAAGGCTGACGCTCCCGGCGCAGCCAGCCAAGTACCCGATACAGCAGAACGGCCGCAAGACAACTCAGCGCCACCGAATGAGCATAGCTGAGCTGATACTGATGGCTGAACAGAAACACGCCGGCACACACCGCCAGAATCAACCCGCTGAACCGCAGCCAACTGCCGCTTCCCGCCCGGTCTTCCTGAGCCACCAGGTCCTGCGCAGGTTCCGGCTCGCGCCAAAGCAGTCCCACCAACACCAGCACAATGGAGAACGGCACTGCCAGCAACAGCAACTGGACAATGCCCAGCCCCGGCAGCAAGGTCAGCGTAAGCACCACGGAGATGGACAGTGGCGAAAAGACAGGCGCCACACCAAACCCCCGCAATACCGCCCGCGTGGCGTTGCGAGTGGCCGGAGAGTCTCCATTTCGGCGAATACGCTCCCCGACCAGGCTACCAACCACCGCCACCGACCCGAAGTTCAGCGGCACAGACACCAGTGAGGTGCCGTAGGCCAGACTCAGATACCGCATCAGCGGCTTGCCGCCAAACAGGCTGGCCGAAATGCGCTGCAGATCTCTCGTCCGCGCCAGCACATTCGATAACAACATTACCGCCAGCACCAGGCCGGCCAGCCGGGTCATGCTGACGGCGGCAGTGACGATCAGAGCCGGGTTGTGGCCGAGGGCGAAAGCCAGTGTCAAAACCGCGAACGCAAACACCGCCCGGGGCACATAGCGCATATCCTGCCAGCCCAGAATCACCGCCAGACTGACCGCCAGCGCACCCACCAGCGCCATGCCCGGCAGCAGTGACAGCACGGCCGCCATCAACGCGACGTAGGCAAACGAAGAGCGCAGGGTGTGCTGCAAGAAAGGTTTCCTCATGCAAGGGCTTGATTCAGGAACACCTATAATAAGGATGCTAAGTTGCGGTGCCTATCCGCCATTCTGCGGATACATCGTCAGCTGTGACCAACCAATCCAAACGCTTGAAGCTGGAGTATATTTTCTACAGAGTAGACCTACATACAAATACGACACAAAAATAAGGGGATACGTTCATGTCCCGCGGTAAGCTAGCGCTTGGTGTGCCGGCCCTGATTCTTGCTCTTGCCGGATGCAGCGAACCATCCCAGCCAACGGCACAGCCTGGCCTGGAATCGCCCTTCGAAACCGGCCTTCTGAAAGTGGCCACTCGCAACGGCTCCACCACCTATTATCTCGACCGCCACGAAAACCCCGTCGGTCCGGAATACGCCTTGATCGTGGATTACGCCAAGGCCCGAGGCTGGCAAGTGGAATGGACCATGCTGGATTCAACCAGCGCGGTGCTCGATTCACTTGAGGCTGGCAACACACACCTGGCGGCAGCCGGCCTGACCCACCTGTTTACCCGCAATGAACGCTTTACCCAAGGCCCGGCCCATACTGAGATTACCGAGCAGCTCGTCTGCCACCGGGACAACCGCCCGTTGCCCAAGAAGCCTGATGAGCTCCCCGGAACGGACATTGCGGTCACTGCTGGCTCCAGCTACGTAGCTACCCTCAATGAGCTGGCCGAACAGCATCCTGGCATTGAGTTCCGGGAAGATGCTCAGCGCACAACCGAAGTGCTTCTCTCTGAAGTTGCCGATAAAAGAATCGGCTGCGCCGTCGCCGATTCCAACATTGTTCAAGTGATGCGCCGGCACTTTCCGCACCTTGAAGTGGCCATGAACCTTACTGAGGGTCGTAACCTGGGCTGGTACCTGCCTGCAGATGCCAAAGAACTGGCGTCAGATGCACGGGAGTGGATGAACAGTACCCAGGGTGATGAAGCAATTGCCAGCATGGAAAGCCGCTACTTCGCCTACATTGGTGAGTTTGATTTTGTTGATCTGCGGGCACTGAATCGCAGCATCAAGGCGAAGCTGCCGCGGTATATTGAAGAATTCAGGGCGGCAGAGCTGAAGACCGGAATACCCGCCGATTTGCTGGCCGCCCTGTCTTACCAGGAGTCTCATTGGGAGCCGACCGCCAAATCTCCCACCGGGGTGCGCGGCATCATGATGCTAACCCGTCGCACCGCCACATCTCTCGGCGTTGCCAACCGGCTGGATGCCAAAGCCGCCATCGACGGCGGTGCACGCTATCTGGCAGACCGCCACCGGCGCCTGCCGGACACCATTCCCGAGCCGGACCGGACCTTCCTCGCCCTGGCCAGCTACAACATAGGCCGCGGCCATCTGCTGGATGCCCGGCAACTGGCCCGTGATCTGGGCAAGAACCCGGATTCGTGGGATGACATGGCACAAGTGCTGCCACTGAAGGCAGACAAACGCTACTACCCCAGCACTCGCTATGGCTACGCCCGGGGCTATGAACCCGTGCACTACGTGCAGCGGATTCGAAACTACCGTGACGTGATCCGCGAGGCCTTCCAGTAACTCAGGCTCCGAACAATGCAGAACGCAATGGCCGGAAAAACCCGGCGTTCTGCTGTTCATCCACCCGGCTGCGCTTGCCGTCAAACTCCAGATAACCATCTTCAATCGGCTCAAAGCGCAGGATTTTCACATCCTTCAGGTAGTTCTGACTCGCCTTCCAGGGGCCATGGGTGCCCTGGCGGGGCAGCCGGTCTTCCGCGCGTTTGATGTAACCAGCGTCCAGAGAACCCAAAACCGTATCGTCGCCGAGGCTGTTTTCGGTGTCCCGGGGCACTGCCACCCGATAATCCTTGCGATCCATGTGATTGATCAACCGGCACAGGTACTCGCTGGCGATGTCCGCTTTGAGAGTCCACGAGATGTTGGTGTAGCCGAAGATCATGCCCGCATTAGGCATGCCCTCGATCATCACGTTCTTGTAGATCACTTTGTCTTTCAGCACCACGCTCTGGCCGTCAACCGTTGGCGTAATGCCACCCAGCATCTGAATGTCCAGCCCGGTAGCCGGGATAATAATGTCGGCCACCAGCTCTTCGCCCGATTTCAGGCGAATGCCGGTTTCGGTGAAGCAATCAATATGATCGGTCTTGATGGACGCGGTGCCGGCCTTGATAGCATCAAACAGGTCGCCGTCTTTGACCACACACAGGCGCTGATCCCACGGATTGTAGTCCGGGGTGAAGTGGCGCATGTCGGCCTTGCCTTTCAATTGCCGCCGGATGATCGACAGAAACAGCCGGCGCATGGCCTTCGGGCTTTTCCGTGACCGTTCGTACAGCAGCCGTGAAATCGAAATATTGCGAGCCCGGGTCAGCCGATAGGCGGTTTTCTCCGGCAAGACTTTCTGCAGCGCCAGGGTGACCTTATCAGTCGAGGGTAACGGCATCAGGTAGGTGGGTGAGCGCTGCAGCATGGTCACATGGCTGGCCTTATCGGCCATGGTGGGCACCAGCGTAATAGCAGTAGCGCCACTGCCGATCACCACCACGCTCTTGCCCGCGTAGTCCAGATCCTCCGGCCAATGCTGCGGATGTACCACCTGGCCTTTGAAATCCTGCTCGCCAGGAAAATCAGGCTTGTAGCCCTGATCGTAATTGTAATAGCCGGTGCAACCCACCAGAAAGCTGGCCGTGTAGGTTTCGGCTTCGCCGGTTTTTTCATTCTCTGCGCTCAGTTTCCAGCACTTCTCCGCGCTGGACCAGTCGGCAGTCTTCACCGCCACGCCGTAACGGATGTGCTTTTCGACATCGTTTTCCCGAGCGGTGTCGGCCACGTACTGTTTGATCGAGGCACCGTCGGCCAGTACCTTGCCGCCAGTCCAGGGCCGGAAGTTGTAACCAAAGGTGAACATGTCAGAGTCGGAACGGATGCCGGGGTAACGGAACAGATCCCAGGTGCCCCCCAGCGATTGCCGCCGCTCCAGCACGGCAAAGCGCTTGCCCGGGCATTCCCGCTTCAGATGGCAGGCCATGCCAATGCCGGAAACGCCGGCGCCGATGATCAGAACGTCGTAGTGTTGGTGGCTCATGGGTGTCGTCTCACTGTTTTTATGTTCTTCCCGGCTCCTGACCCATCAGAAGCCTGCGTTGAGACAAAGGTACGCCGATGCGGATCAGACGAAATTGGCCACTTTCACACTGACAGACAGTTACTCAGGCCACCCACGCAGCCATTGGAATTAACGCATCAGGGCTCGATGCCCGGATATTTCCTGCGAATTCGGTACAACCGGGCAATGGTAATAACGTTGGTGACCAGCACCATGGCTTCCGCCAGAATGCCGCCAACCGAGCCAATCACAATGTTGTTGAGCATCCAGGCGAACGCGGCAAATCCGAGCACCACCCGCAAGGCAATGCCCTTCAGCAGGAACATGCCGACAGTGCCCAACACGGCGGCCGCCAACGGGAACAGGTCTGTCACTGAGGCCCAGGTCGCCCAGGCGACCAGCAAGTTGACCGCCAGCAGCACGGTCATCATGGTCCAGTTACCCTGGAACCTCCGGGCCAGCGCGATGCGCACGATTACCAGCACTGTCAGGGCTGCGGCCGTCCAGCTCTGAAAAAACGCAAACATCAGGGCAAAGGCGACGTTGGCGGAAATCAGCAATACCATCAGCCGGTCGTCGCTCTTGCTGGCAAACCCCGCAATGCAAAAGCCGAGGGCGACCAGACCGAAAATCTGGCCCAGAACTTCTGTCAGAGGCATGATCAATCATTCAGTTAATGGGAAGCCCCCAGACTGACACAGATCCCGGGCGGTAACCACGGCTCGTGGTGATCAAATCGGGCAACAGTAGTGGTGGAATAAATCATTGCTCATAGCTTGCTAATTGCGAGATCATCGCGGGATAATCCGATAATGCCGGAAACCCCCAATGGAAAACTATCTCAAGCCCACCGCTTTCTTCGACTACGACCAGCCCGAAGTAAAGGCCTGGATAGACCAGCAACTTGAAGGCGTGCCGAACGATCCGGTCGAGCAGGCCAAGGCGCTTTACCTGGCCGTACGCGACAGCGTTCACTACAACCCGTACGTGTTCCAGACCGATCCACACACCCTCACCGCCAGCTACGCCCTGACCAGCGGTGAAAGCTACTGCATCCCCAAAGCCGTGTTATTGGGTGCCGCCGCCCGCGCCGTCGGCATTCCCAGCCGCCTGGGCCTGGCAGACGTGCGCAATCACCTGTCCAGCCCCAAGCTGATCGAATGGCTAAGATCCGATATCTTTCGTATGCACGGTTTCATCGAGTTGTATCTGAACGGGCAATGGGTGAAAGCGACCCCCGCCTTCAACCGGCAACTGTGTGACATGATGAAGGTGGAACCCTTGGAATTCGACGGCGTGCACGATTCGGTGTTCCAGGAATTCACCGAATCCGGTGAGGCCCACATGGAATACATCAACGATCACGGCGTGTTCGAGGATGTGCCCCACCAGTTTATCGTCGAGGGCGTGCGCGCCGCTTACGGTCACCTGTTTACTGACCAGGGCCAATCGGCTCAGGCTAACGGCAGCCTCGAGCAGGATATGTCAGCAAACTAAAGGCACTTACATAAAAAAAACCGGCACCTACATCCTGCAGGTACCGGTTTTCGGGGTCAGCCTTGACTAGCAGGCTCTATCCACTTACTCGGCCGAGTTGCGGATCAGGAAGTCAAAGGCGCTCAGAGCGGCTTTTGAACCCTCACCCATCGAAATCACGATCTGCTTGTACGGCACCGTGGTAGCGTCGCCGGCAGCAAAAACACCCGGGATCGACGTCTCGTTACGATCATTTACGATGATTTCACCGTGCTGGCTCAGTTCGATGTCGCCTTTGAGCCATTCCGTGTTCGGCACCAGGCCAATCTGCACAAACACACCTTCCAACGTTACCTGATGAGATTCACCGGTGTTGCGGTCAGTGTAAACCAGGCCATTTACCTTGCCGTCAGCGCCGGTGATTTCAGTGGTCTGGCCAGAAGTGATGATCTCGACGTTTTTCAGGCTGCGCAGTTTCTTCTGCAGAACGTCGTCTGCCCGCATGTCGGCACCGAACTCAATCAGGGTAACGTGGCCAACGATACCGGCCAAGTCGATAGCCGCTTCGACACCGGAGTTACCCCCACCGATCACCGCTACGCGCTTGCCTTTGAACAGCGGGCCGTCGCAATGTGGGCAGTAAGCCACACCCTTGTTACGGTACTCTTCCTCACCGGGTACACCCATCTGGCGCCAGCGAGCACCGGTCGACAGAATCACCGTACGGGCCTTCAGAGATCCGCCGTTGGCCAGGCGTACTTCGTGCAGGCCACCCGTCTGCGCGGCCGGAATCAGCTTCTCGGCACGCTGCATATTCATGATGTCGACTTCGTATTCGTTAACGTGTTGCTCCATGGCAGCAACCAGTTTCGGGCCCTCGGTGTAGGGCACGGAAATCAGGTTTTCGATACCCATGGTGTCGCTGACCTGGCCACCAAAACGCTCAGCGGCAATCGCGGTCGGAATGCCTTTACGGGCGGCGTAAATGGCCGCCGAAGCACCCGCTGGGCCACCACCGATGATCAACACTTCAAAGTTGCCCTTCTGGTTGATCTTCTCAGCTTCTTTGGCGCCGGCGTTGGTATCCAGCCTGGCCACGATCTCTTCCAGCGTCATCCGGCCCTGACCCCAGGGCTCGCCATTCATGTACACGCTGGGCACCGCCATTACCTGGCGCTTCTCCACCTCGTCCTGGAACAACGCACCGTCAATGGAGGTGTGCTTGACCTTCGGGTTGAGCACGCTCATCAGGTTCAGTGCCTGCACCACATCCGGGCAGTTCTGGCAGGACAGGGAATAATAGGTTTCAAATTCGAACTCGCCGTCCAGTTCTTGGATCTGCTCGATCACGTCCTGCGACGCCTTGGATGGATGGCCACCCACCTGCAGCAGCGCCAATACCAGTGACGTGAACTCGTGGCCCATCGGAATACCGGCAAAACGGACGCCAATATCAGTGCCCACACGATTGATCGCAAAAGACGGACGACGCACGTCGGCGGAATCCTCAGTACGCAGACTGATCTTGTCGGACATCGGCTCAAGCTCGTCCAGCAACTCCTTGAGTTCCTGAGACTTGGCGCTGTCGTCATAGGCCGCCACCAGCTCAATCGAGTGCTGCAGCTTTTCCATGTACGCCTTCAACTGTCCTTTGATATTGGCATCCAACATGTGCGGTCTTCCCCTTGATGTCGTGAAACTAACTGTTTGGATTCAATAATGAATCGTTGTCTGAAGTTGAGCCTACGATAAGCGTTGCCCGCGCGTTGCTCAAATTGATTGACCCAAACTGTTTGATAGGCCTTTGCTATACGATTCGGAAAAACCGATTGATAAATACGAAAAAGGCCCGCGATGCGGGCCTTTTCTGATCAGCTTCAGTGCAAAAAAGAAGCTTAGATCTTGCCAACCAGGTCCAGAGACGGAGCCAGTGTTGCCTCGCCTTCTTTCCACTTGGCTGGGCACACTTCGCCAGGATGGTTGCGCACGTACTGAGCCGCTTTCACTTTGCGCATCAGGTCGTCTGCGTCACGGCCAATGCCTTCAGCGGTGATTTCCATGGCCTGAATAACGCCATCCGGATCGATCAGGAAGGTAGCGCGATCTGCCAGGCCCTGACCTTCACGCATCACACCGAAGTTGTTGGTGATGCTGCCGTTCTGGTCGCCTACCATGAAGTAGTTGATCTTGCCGATGGTTTCAGAGCTGTCGTGCCATGCTTTGTGAGTGAAGTGAGTGTCGGTAGACACAGAAAACACTTCTACGCCCAGCTTCTGCAGTTCTTCGTACTTGTCAGCAACGTCGCCCAGCTCAGTCGGGCAAACGAAAGTGAAGTCGGCCGGGTAAAAGAAAAATACAGACCACTTGCCTTTAACGTCGGCATCGCTGATTTCTACGAACTCGCCCTGCTTGAAGGCAGTTGCGTTGAACGGTTTGATTTCGCTGTTGATAATACCCATCTGAGAATAACTCCTGTTGATTCATTGGATAATGAATAAATTCGATGTGAACAATACGGCTTTCACGGCTTCAGTGAAAATTGATTATTTCCAAGCCAGGGATAGGCTTAACCTATCCCTGGTCAGATTCTCGACCGCCAGTTGCCGCTTCATCCTGTAAAACGCGCGCGTGCCCTGTTAGTGGGGGCTTATCCCGCAAGTTCAATCTTTCTGAAATCCAGAATATTTTCTTCCGGTGACGATTTGATGGCAGCCACTTCCGCTCGCTTGTTCATGAGAATGTAGGCAAAACAGGCGAAGTACAGGGCAATCACCAACGCACCGACCCACTGGATACGGAGGAAGTCGAGCTGGAACAGCATGGTCAGGCCCACCATGGTGGCAAAATTGAACAGTACGTATCTGACTCGGCCCAAGCGTTTCGCGGTCAGGTTCAAGTTATCAGTGTACAGCCGGATCAAGGAATCCAGCGAATTAACCACCATCAATACCCCCACAGAAATCATCGCGAGGTTGGTGAATGCGGCAATTTTGAGACCCTCAGCATGGTAGTGGAACAACACCGCAAACCAGACGCCGATCGCAATAGACGGCACTACCAGCATGGCAATCAGTAGTTTCCAGGTTTTGATACCGCTGACAAAACGAGCGGTAAACTGGCCAATCATGATGCTCCAGGAGAACCACCAGAACAGGTAGAACTCATGGTAATCATTGATCGGCAACGCAAAGTGATGAAGGTTGGTGAAATACTCCCCAAGCATCCCGATGGTGCCAAAAAAGTCTGCCGGAGAGCCCCTGCCCATCGCGAACGCCCGCAACCACATGCCGGCAATCAGAGCGATAAACAACACACTGGAGCCGATACTGAGAATACGCACGTACTTGATCTTGGAACTGGAATACACCGCAAGCGCAATGGCGATAAAGACAATTACATAGAACGCCGGTTTTAAAATTTCGCCATCACCCAGCTGCGGCAGATACCAGGGCAGGTTCACCAGCAACAGGTACGCAGTGAACGCGCAGGTGCCGATGATCACCACGTTGTTGATTAGCTTCACCACCGGAATTTCAAAAAACTTCACCCGCGGCTCGATGATCGCGAAGTAAAAACAGGTCAGGAAATAGAAGCCCCAGATCAGAAAGGCCCAGAAGCCAAATTCGATCGCCAACGGATTGGCAAAGCCGTATTCGGGATTGTCGCTGACATTGCCGTAGCCAGCGAACTCGGTCAGCGGGAACATGATCAGCCCCACATCCAGACCGGAGGTGAACAGGATCGCAATGAAGGTAAACGTGCGAACGGGCGTTACGCCGATGCACTCGATATCCCACCATTTGTACAAAATCAGGGCAATGGCCGCAAAGGTGAAAATCAGGCCTATGGATAACCAGAGTGTCATGAGTATAAGTTCCTCTTTGCTGCCCCCGGGCGCTGGCGATTCTGCCACTGGTCGTCCATCACCACAGGCGCGTCAGAGGGTTGCAGGGGCTCCTTGCCCCGGATCAGATCGGCAGCCCGCTCCGCCACCATGATGGTGGGTGCGTTCAGGTTGCCGTTGGGAATGATCGGGAAAACAGACGAATCCACCACTCGCAGGTTGCGAATGCCATGAACCCGGGTGGCCGGGTCTACCACGGCCAGTTCATCGGTGCCCATCCTGCAGGAGCAAGACGGATGATAGGCGCTTTCAACGGCCTGACGGACAAACGCATCGATCTCCTCGTCAGACTCGACATCAATACCCGGCTGAATCTCTGGCCCCCGGTATTCATCCATCGCCGGCTGGTTAATAATCTCACGAGTCAGGCGCACGCAATCGCGAAAGCCTTCGCGGTCGGCTTCGTGTTGCAGATAGTTGAAACGGATAGTTGGTGCCTGTTTCGGGTCGGCTGACTGCACATGCACAAAACCCCGGCTTTTGGGCTTGTTATGGCCAATGTGCAGTTGAAAACCGTCGCCATCGAAAGCTTCCTTACCGTCGTAACGCATGGCGGCTGGTAAAAAGTGGTATTGCAGGTCTGGCCATTCGACGCCGGCTTTGGAACGGATAAAACCACAGGATTCAAAATGGTTGGTAGCACCCAGGCCATCCTTGCGCAGAATCCAGCGCACACCAATCTTTAGTTTGTTCCACCAGTCCAGCTTGCCATTTAGCGATACTGGCTGCTTGCAGCGATACTGAAAATAAAACTCCAGATGGTCCTGCAGGTTTTCACCCACACCCGGCAACTCGTGCTGCACTTCGATACCGGCTTGCTCAAGGACCTCACGTTTACCGATGCCAGACAGCTGCAATAGATGCGGTGAGCCAATAGAGCCTGCACACAGAATCACTTCTTCAGCCGCTTTGGCCTCGTGAATCTTGCCGCCCTGTTCATAGCGCACTCCGGTAGCAGATTTACCGTCCAGCAATACCTTGTGTACCAGGGCGTGAGTGACCACGGTCAGATTCGGACGATCCATAGCGGGGCGCAAATAGGCGTTGGCGGTAGACCAGCGACGGCCGTTCTTTACCGTCATGTGCATGGCACCGAAGCCTTCCTGCCGGGCGCCGTTGTAATCGTCGGTTCCCAGGTAGCCGGCATCGATACCCGCCCGGATAAACGCGGTATACAACGGGTTACGCATGTTGTTGCCGTTGTTCACGCCCAATGGCCCCTGATCGCCCCGGTAGTCATCGCCACCAAACGCCCAGGTTTCGGCCTTTTTGAAGTACGGCAGCACGTTCTGATAATGCCAGCCGGTAGCGCCCTCGGCGTGCCATTCGTCAAAGTCCCGGGCGTGGCCACGCACATAGACCATGCCGTTAATAGACGATGAGCCACCCAGTACTTTGCCCCGGGGGCAATGCATGCGGCGGTTGTCGAGGTACGGCTCCGGCTCAGTCTCGAACTGCCAGGCATATTTTTTAGTATTCATGGGAATGGACAGCGCGGTCGGCATCTGGATAAAGATGCTCTTGTCGCTGCCGCCGGTTTCGAGCAACAGTACCCGGTGGCGGGCGTCTTCGGTGAGCCGGTTCGCCAGTACACAACCGGCAGACCCCGCGCCCACAATGATGTAATCGTATCGATTTTCTGTCATACGCGTTCTCCTGTGTGGCCGACGAGGTTAAAACGGGGCGTCGAGATCGGTCATCCCGACATAGACGGACTTGATCTGGGTGAAGTAATCAAGCGTGACCCGCCCGTTTTCCCGACCAACGCCGGAGAGTTTGTAGCCGCCTACTGGCATCTCCGCCGGCGAAGCGCCATAACTGTTGATCCAGCAGATACCCGCCTGAATCTGATGAATCACCCGGTGCGCCCGGCGGATGTCGTTGGTGAACACGCCGGCGGCTAAGCCGGTATCGATGTTATTGGCCCGGCGGATCACCTCATCCTCATCCGAAAAAGTCAGCACCGACATCACCGGCCCGAAAATCTCTTCCTTCACGATCGTCATGTCGTCAGTGCAGTCGGTGAAGATGGTGGGCTCCACAAAATAGCCACCCTGGGTGCCCTCGGGCTCAATAGCCCGGCCGCCGTGGCTTAAGGTGGCGCCTTCAGACAGGCCTTTGGCGATGTAGCTCAGCACCAGCTCCCGGTGGCTGGCAGAAATCAGCGCTCCGAAATTGGTGTCCGGATTCATTGGATCACCCGGTTTGATGTTCTTGCGAGTGCGCTCCAGCAGACGATGAATAAACGCCGGGTAGATGTCCTGATGCACGAACACCCGGGTGCCGTTGGTGCAGATTTCGCCCTGGGTGTAGAAATTGCCCAACATAGCAGCAGAAACGGCATTCTCGAGATCGGCATCATCAAAGATGATCAACGGCGACTTGCCGCCCAGCTCCATGGTGACGTCTTTGAGCGTGGAAGCGGCAGCCTGCATCACCTTCTTGCCGGTGCCCACTTCACCAGTGAACGAGACTTTGGCAATGTCCGGATGATGGGTCAGCCACTGGCCCACTTCAGCTGCACCCTGCACCACGTTGAATACACCTGCAGGCACGCCGGCTTCGATAAAGATCTCGGCCAGCTTCACCGCACCCAGTGGCGTTTCTTCCGACGGTTTAAAGATCATCGAGTTGCCGCAGGCCAGCGCCGGCGCGGACTTCCAGCAGGCAATCTGCAGCGGGTAATTCCAGGCTCCGATACCGGCGCAAATACCCAGCGGCTCTCGGCGGGTGTAATAGAAATCACCGCCCAGGTCCTGCTGATTACCCTCGATCGACGGCGCCAGCCCGGCAAAAAACTCGATAGCATCCGCGCCGGTAACCACATCCACCACTTCGGCTTCCTGCCAGGGCTTGCCGGTGTCCCGCACTTCCACGGCCGCCAGCTCATCGTTGCGCTCCCTTAACAGGCTTACTGCCTTGAGCAGAATGCGGCTGCGTTCAATCGCGGTCATCGCCGACCACTCAACAAAACCGGCGTGGGCACTCTCGATGGCGGCCTGCTGCACAGCGGCGTCTGCCACTTCCACTTTATAAATGACCTGCCCTGTGGCCGGGTTGATCACCGGAAAGGTGTCACCGGAGCTGTTGGCCAAGAAACGGCCATGCACGAAATTTTGAACAACAGGAAAAGATGCAGATGCAGTCATAGTCAGTGGTTAACCTCGGTTCGGTGTTTTCAGGCCTTGTGGGCCGTTTGAATCTGATGGTGCTCAGGCGCCTGCCTGGGCCAGGGTCTCGTGGACGAATTTCTTGCACAGCCGCTCGCCAGCCTCAAAGCTTTCAACGGGGTCGAGGCTCAGGGCACTGCGCAGCCAGAAGCCATCGATCATCGCCGCAGTCTGCCGCGCCGCTTCGGTGGCCTGTTGCGCGGGTAATACCTGGGCAAAGGAGTAACGCAGGTTGCTGTACAGGCGTGAGTTGTTGATCTGCTGTAACCGCTTGAGGCCAGGCTCATGCATGGAGCGGGCCCAGAAGCTGAGCCAGGTTTTGGCGGCCAGCGCCGAACGCTGGAACTCGGAGAAGTTGGATTCGATGATGCACGCCAGCCGCTGCTCCGGAGAACCATCGGTTTTTGCCATCCGCTCCCGCAGCTCCTTACCCAACTGATCCAGCAAATAACGCAGCGCTGCTTCAATCAAACCCTGCTTGCCACCGAAATAGTGACTGATAATGCCCGAAGACATCCCCGCCCGTTTGCTGATACTCACAATCGTGGTGTTCTGCATCCCCAGCTCGGCAATAGATGCCATGGTGGCGTCGATAAGCTGCTGGCGGCGGGTATCTTTCATTCCAACTTTTGGCATGGCAGGGGACCGACTCTCCGTCTTTTCTTTTTTAATTGAACGTTCAATTAATATAAAGCGTACAGAAGATCCGGGAACAATTCAAAGCAGATACCACAAGAGCAGCCATTACGGGCTGCTCCATTGAGTCTCCAACAACGTCATCTCTGCCTCCGGAGCAATGGGCGAACCCGACATTCTACGGTCCAGTTCGTCGTCAAGCACACTGCCACCACTGGCGGTCTGATAACGTTGCGTGCCGGGTGTCGCAGGCACGTCTACCTGTGCAACCACCTCCCAATGGCCGCTGCCGTCCCGGCACGCGATTTGTTCAGACGCCGCCGCTGGTCGATCAACCCGGAATTGACGACACCAGTCGCCGGCCTGATTCTGAAACGTCAGGCGCGGCGTCAGCGTGACGTCTGAACTCAGGGCATAAGCTCGGCCGCTGGCTTCGTGCTCCAGCACCTCGGCCAGTGCCAGCCCTGCCGGCTCGTTCAGCGCCGGTGTATTGAGCCACTGGGTCATGGCCAAACCGGCAATCACCGCTGCCGCCACGGCTTTTCCGGAATGCGCCCGCAGCTGGCGCCACCAGGGAAAAGCCACCACATTGTCCGAACTGGCGGCAGGCTTGGGCTGATCGAGCAATCGAGTGACCGAATCGGGCATTGGCTGATCATCAATGGCGCCGTAATGGCGTTGTAACTCGGCATCCACCGCGGCGAGTTCCGCCAGCCGGTCCGCCAACCCGGGATCAAGGGCGAGCTGCTCACGAACGGCGTCCATCTCCGGCTCGCTCAGTTCGTGATCCAGAAACGCTGATAATACTTCGTCGGTGATTCTCATGATTCGGTCCTCATATTTGCCGGCGCCAAGGCATCACGCAGGGCGACCCTGGCCCGGGCAAGGCGGCTCATCACCGTGCCCCTGGGCACCTCCAGAATTTCGGCAACCACCTTATAGGGCAGGCCCTGGATCGCCACCAGGGAGATAATCTGGCGCTGCTCCTGTGGCAGTTCCGCCATGGCGGCATCTACCCGGTTCCATTCAATCTGCTGAGTGGTGTGGTGCTCACCGTCCACAACCTGGCCCTCGCTCAGCTCCGGCTTGTCGGCAGCCACCCGGCGAACCTTTCTGGCCCGGCATTCGTCTATCCAGACATTGCGACAGACTCTGAAGGCCCACTTGGTCAGATCGACGTCGTCCGGCCTGCTACGAACCAGCAACCGCTCTACCGTGTTCTGGAGCAGATCATCGGCGTCTGGCATCGAGCCGGTCAACGAGTACGCAAACCGCCGCAGGCTGGGTAATAGTTCGGTAATTTCCTGGTGCATGGCGTTATCTTTCGATGAATGTTATCTGTAGAACGAGCCAGGGATCGGTTTATTCCCTGCCCGATGGAATTTTTTCCGAATCGGGCCGTTAACGGTGATAAACCCTGATAATTCGGACTGATCCAATGAACGCCCATTTCAATAGCCAACTGCTCTGCGCCCTTACCCTGTGCACCCTTGCCGGTCCGGTACTCGCCATTGGCAGCCAGGCACTGGACCGACAGCTAGACACAGTAACCCGGCAAGTGGAGCAGAGAACCGACCGCGCCATCGAGCGGGCCCTGGATCGCCGGCTGGATACTATTGAGCAACGCATTGAGGCCCGCGCCGACCAGGCCATCGAGCGATTGCCGGAACTTCCTCCATCCGTCTCTATTAACACGCAGAAAGGCCGCAAAGCGTTCAATGATGTATTACTGGATACCGGTTATCGAGCGGTCGAACGGCAATGGCTGGCCACAGGCACCGCCTCGGAGATGGCCGAACTGGAACGCGCAGACATCACGATTCTGGAGCAGCGCGAATTGTCCGGCCTGGGCATACTCCTGGTGCGCTTTCGGGTAGCGCCAGCGCTGGATTCGCTGAGCGCGTTACAGACTGCACTGCCAGGACTGGCAGAGCAATTAGACCGCAATCACATTTACGCCCCGCAGAATGAGCAGAGTACCGCTGCATCCCAGCAACGCGAAGTCACCCGGCCGCAATGGCAAAGCCTTTGTCATACCACGCTTCGCATCGGCATGGTGGATACCGCCATTGCGCTGGAGCATCCGGTGTTTGAGGGTGCCCGCGTGGTGCAGGAAAGCTTTCTGCAACTGGCAGACATCGGTGATTCACTCTCCGCCCCAACCGACCATGGCACCGCCGTCGCCAGCCTGATGGTCGGCCGTCAGGCAGATCAGTGGCCTGCCCGCTTACCGGGTGCCACTCTGTTCAACGCATCGGTGTTCTACGGGAGAGACCGTGACTTATCCGGCGCCACACTTGGGCACCTGCTTGAAGGGTTCAACTGGCTGGCTGAGCAGAAGGTATCGGTGATTAACATCAGCCTGACGGGTCCGGACAACCGATTGCTCAGAGCAGCCGTCGATCGTCTTAACCAGCAAGGCATTGCCATGGTCGCGGCGGTCGGAAACGGCGGGCCGGCCGCGCCGCCCTTATTCCCGGCAGCCTATCCCGAGGTGGTCGGGGTAACCGCCGTAAACGCCTTCGGTGAACTTTATCGCTGGGCCAACCGAGGCGAACAGGTGCTGTTTTCAGCCGCCGGCGTTGACGTACCGGTGGCTCAGCCAGGCGGCGGCCTGACCACCGACAGTGGCACCTCGTTGGCCGCACCGGTGGTGAGCTCAGCTCTGGCCTGCCGGCTGGACTCACAAACGGTAAACGAGGCCATCGATTCGCTGGCCACCGACGCCAAGGGTCTTGGTGAACCGGGGCGCAACGCCCGGTTCGGCCATGGTTTGCTGGACTACTGAGGCTACCTAGAAGCTGGCGCGCAGAGTCAGGCCACCCACCAGCCGGTCATAATCGGCCGAATCCACACTGGAGGTGTAGTGGCCATAGGAGATTCTGGGCTCCAGGCTGAATACCTCATTCAGGCCCAGCCGCCAGCTGGCCTCAAGCACCCGGGCTTTATCCACCCGCTGGCTGGTTCGCTCGGCCAGATCACGGGTCAGGAAATCGTTCAGGCCACGGTCGGCTTCGGTGATCACCACCTCATCGTATTCCTGGTCTTCATAGCGCCAGCTCAGCCGGAAACGGCTGTCCTGCCCCGCCACAACAAACCGGTGCACCAACGCCACCCGCAACCGGAGCAAGCGGTTGTCGTAGGCATCCGAGCGGGCATCTTCATCGTCCAGATCAACACCCAACACCAGATTGCTTCTGGCCTGATTAAAAAAGAAAAACGCATCCGCACTGGCACCCCGGATATCCGAATCACGGGCGGTCCCTTCATCAAAGTCCTTGGACTTGTCCTGCAGACTGGCCAGCAGGTAAACGTTTTCGCCGATCAGGCTACCGACGTAGACACTGGCACGCCGGAAATCCAGAAACGACTCCGAATCCAGAGTGGCGTAAGAATAGTGATAGCTGGTGCCGAGGGTGACCAGGTCAAAGTCATAGCTGAGGTCGGCCGACAGCAGATGAATATCCTGATCGAACTGGCCCAGATTGTGGTATCGGCGCCCGGACAAATCGTACCCCAGGGTCAGGTTCAGCGCGTTGGTGGGTTTCAGAACACCCTCCAGCCCGGCATTGAACACCCAGGCTTCGTCGCTTCGATCTGACGACGAATTCAACTCGTCAACGGTCACATTGCTGTCGTGTTCCAGGCCACCGGCAAGGTAACCGTTCAGTTCTGCACTGGACTGCGCCTGCACCACCGGTGCAACCAGCCCCAGGGCCAAAGACCAGATCGAGATTCGTTGAAACGTATGCATGTCTGCTCCTTGTTCACTCATAAACAAAGGCCGGGCCCTCAGGCCCGGCCGGTAGCGGATACGTGGTTACTGGCCGCCGTTGCGGACAGAGCCTTGAACGGCTCCGCGAACGGTGCTCTGTACCTCACCGCGAACACTGTCAGAGACAGACGTTCCAATCTGCCGATTGGTTTGTGCACGAATCTCGGTATTTCGGGCCTCATTCACACGCTTCCGCGCCTCAGCACTCACGGCACGGCCGTGCTCTGACGCTTCGTCACGAGCCGCCTCACCATCGGCATTGGCCTGCGCATTCGCGGACACGCTGCCCTCAGCCGATGCGCCATCACGGGTACTGGCTTGCGCATTCATGTTGCTCTCGGCCTGAACGTTGGCATTGGCTGCGCCTTGCTGAGCGAACGCGCCGGTGGACAACAGTGAACAGATTGCGAGTGTCAGTACATGTTTTTTCATGGAAACATCCTCCTGTGTTTTGTCCCTTTCGGGTTGCTTTCATCAGGAAGACGGGTGGCCAGCCGTTTTATTCCAAAAAAACATCGCCAGTGTTGGCGGCAACATGTTGTTGTCGCCGTGCAGATCCCGCCCGACCATGCCGATCGGATAGCCGCCGGCGACCGTTGCGCCCAGCCAGAGTGCCCCCAGTAGCAGGAAGCCGAGCCCGCAGGGCATCAAGGTAAAGGTTACGTTCCGGCGGAACCTGGTTTTGACTCGAATTACTCATCGATCTGTGGGGCGTTCCGCTGGGAAGGGTCCCGCTTGAAGTTGCGCACCAGCTCATGCGGATCAACCTGCGCCCGGTGGTCACCGGCCGCCTGGGCCCACCACGCCAACTGACTGAACGTCCGACCGAAATAATCAAACCAGGAGTCCTGGTCAACGCCCTCCTGGGGTGACCCGTCTGCTTGAAAAATCTCCTGGGCCTTGGGCACATGAATCATCGCAGAAACCGGAAGGCAGCCCAGTTCCGACAGGAAAGTGCGCATACCAATGGCCGCCCGCATACCACCCCATTGCCCGGCTGAATAAGTCACAATGGCACTGGGCTTGTAAGCAAACAAAGAGCTGCCGAAATGATTCAGCAGGTTTGCCAGCGCCGGGCTCATGGAATGGTTGTACTCGGGGCTGACCAAGATATAGCCGTCGGCGGCGTCGATCTTTTCCGCCAGTTCATTCAGCCCGGCCGGCGCCTTACTCTTTGCGTAGGCAAAATGCGGCTTGAAAACCGCATCCTGCGGGTAGTCCAGGGCATCAATCAACTCGAATTCGTGGCCCTCATATCGGCTTTTGAGGCATGCCAGACAGGCGTCCGCAACCCGAGCACCCAAGCGAGCGGGCTTCGGCGGTGTGCTGTCTCTGACCGTACCCAATAAAACAAGGAATTTCATTTAGATAGTCCTCCTTACGCTTTGTTGAATCAGGGCATGCCGCCGTTAACCAACCCCACTCTGGCACAACTGCGGCCGTCGGCTTTGGCGGCGTAAACCGCCTCATCCGCCACCTTCAATAACACGCTGACGTTCTCTCCGTGATCCGGGAAAACGGCAATGCCCACGCTGCAACCAATCACGATTTCGCTATCCTCATGCCAGAGCGGTTCAGCGACGGCCTGAATCACTTCGGCCGCTTTGTTCACTGCATCGGCTTCGCCCCGGATACCCGGCAAAACCATCACAAACTCATCTCCGCCCACCCGGGCGACGGTGTCTGAAGCACGCACAATGGCGCTCATTCGGCTCGCCACCGACTGCAAGACCCGGTCGCCAGCCGCGTGGCCGAAACTATCGTTGACCGGCTTGAACCGATCCAGATCGACAAACAGCACCCCCACTTTCCGTTCTTCCCGGCGCGCCGCCGCCAACGCCTGCGTAAGCCGGTCTATCAATAAGGGTCGATTCGGCAATCCGGTCAGCGGGTCAGAGTGGGCCTGAGACCACAACAGATTGTTGGCCTCCTGCAGCTCAGCATTTTTCATCTCATCAATAACGCCATACAAAAAGAGACGCCGCTGGTTAAAACTGTTGTTCCAGCTGATCATCAAACCCAGCACCAGCACAGAGGCATGCAGACTTGCGTAGATAAACAGCCGTATCCACTCGCCCTGGTTCAACCACCATACGCCCCCCAGTAGCAATGCGGTGAGCGTGCAGGAACTGATCACTGCCGTGCTGAACCGGGCACTCGAACCAATATTCAACCACACGACAAAAATCACGCTGGCGAAAGCGTACACACCCACTTCCGAGCCCGAACTCTGGAACAGCACCAGGTACCAGATAGCCGCAGACACATGAATGTACAAGGCGCCGACAGCTTCCAGCAGGTAAATGTTCTGCATGTGCGCCACCATCCATCGGGTCAGCAGCAACACCGTGATCAAAAACACCGTCCTCAGCAACAGCGAGGTCCAGAAAACGTCACGGATCACCACATAATCACCCAACGCAAACAGAAAATAGCCGATGGCGCCGATCACAATCACGGCAAAAATATAAGGGCGGGTTTTGGTGTCAACATAGTTCGCAAAGCGAGCGGATAACGCCGGCGGTACCGGCGCACCGGGGCGGGCCAGGGCTCGGGTTGCCAGAGCGCGTAGTTTGCGGTGCGATCTATCCTGACGGTCGGTAGTCAATGATTCAGAAGCAGGGGTCATAATTTGAAGAGTATATAGACAGGAACGCGGGTTCTCACCACGAAATGCAGCGACGCCCGGAGGAGGATCACACAATGTGGTTATCGGTAGCCCGGCCATCGCCATTCTGAGAGACTTTGAGTACGTGAAAGAAAGATGGCGCAGGATGACGAGTGTGCGCCCCTGGAAGGTACCAGGAATTCAGGAGTTTACATGCTGTTACGTCTGGGCGCCGTGCTGGGGCTGTCTTACCTGACAATTATGCTGCTGATGTGGCTGTTCCAGGAGCGGCTGTCTGTGCTGATTCTCGATTATCGGGGCTACGGAAAAAGCGAAGGGCGCCCGTCCGAGGCAGGCCGTGTATGAAGCCGCGCCACAGCCGAAAACGCTGCTAACCATTCAGGGTGGCCACAACAACGGCTTTTTGCGCAGCGAGCAAACCTACTTACGCGGCATTGCCGATTTTCTGAGCGATGCGGGCCTGAACGCCAGGCTCAAAGCCAACGGCGCACCCGCGACTGGTAGTCCTGGAACTCCTGCCCAAACACTGCGGCTAACGCGTTTTCCTCGGGCCGGATTTGAAACTGATCAAGATACACAACAAAGCCGACGACAATTAACAAAGACCAGTGAGACGACAGGTACAGCGCCAACGCCAGAAGAGACAACGCAAACCCGACATACATCGGGTTTCGGGTCACGGCGTAGACCCCGGAGGTAACCAGTGATGAGGTAGCTTCCGGTATTCGAGGGTCAACCGTGGTCTGAGCGCGCCTGAATTCAACTACCCCGGCAATACACACCCCTGCTCCCAGTACCAGCAGTAATAAGGGCGCATAAAGCCTGACCCAATGGGGCCAAGCCGCGCCTGGCAGAATCACCGACACTATCCAGATGCCCACCGCGGCCAATCCGGCCAGAATTAGTGGCGGTACTTTTTTATCAAGCAGAGACATAGAGTTCCCTATAGGTTTAACGCGGGCCTTTGCCGCGTGCGAGACATTGTATTTGAATTCCAAAAACGCGCTGGGTTAGGGTGATTATATAACGAGCAACATGGTAGTTGACGACTATGACACAGACTCTGGAAACAACCCGCGAACCGACCTCCACCATAGCGCCCCTGAACCCGGAGCATGTCGCCCTGCTGGAACAGGAAGGCTTGTCGCTCAAGTCCCTGACGCCTATCGGCGTTGAGATCTATGGCGCAGACGTGCGCAAAAAGCTGCCAGAACCCGCCATCAAGGCCCTGGAAGCAGAAATGGCAAATCGCGGGTTCATTGTGTTCAAGCACCAGCCCGGCCTCTCGCCCGAAGAACTGATTAATGCCTGCAAATGGTGGGGCGGCCGTGAGATCCATTCCACTCACGGTGTTCACCCCGCAACGCCTGGCCGCAACCGGCACATTTTCCGCTGCTCCAACGATGGCCGCCAGGGCATTCTTGGCGTCGGCCCCCAGTGGCACAACGACGGCAGTTTCGAAGCCGCCACCTTCTCCCACAGCGCCTACTACATGGCCCGCGCGCCGGAAAACGGCGGCGGTACCCACTTCGCCCACCAAGGCGCCGCGTTTGATGCGCTCCCACCGGAAAAGCAGGCGTTCTGGCAACGCCTGGTGTCGGTAAACTCCGCGTCCAGCGTGACCCACCCGGTGGTTCATAGCCACCCGATTTCCGGCCGCAAAAGTGTGTGGCTACACCTCGGCATGACCGGTGCCGTTATCGAACGCCTGCCGGAAGAAGGGCTGACACTTGAGGAGCTGAAAACCCTGCCCGCACCCGCCGGCAGGTTCCGGTTGCTGGACGAAGCCGCCATGAAAGCGCTGTTCAACGATTACAACGACCTGCTGAACGACTCCTTCAAACTTGGCTACGGCATTCGCTACGAATACGATACCGGCGACCTGCTGTTTATCGACAACTGGGCTGTCGCCCATCGCGCCTCGCCAGAGGCACACCTGCCGGCAGAGCAACAGGGCCTGCGCATCATGGACAGGGTAACCATCAAAGCCCCGCGGAACCTGGCACCCCACTTTGGCCTGCCGCAATACATCAACATGGCCGGCCCCCATCCGTTCAATAAAGACGGGGTCTGGCAAGCCGGCGGCGTGGGCTTTCGCTGGAAAGACGATATCCGCATGCAGAACTGATCACGGGTAGGCACCCCGCCCAGAGAGCCACCCCGGGTATCGAAACGACGCCAAAGGCTTGCCCCGCATCTTATGCGCCGAATACCGTGAAACTCAGACCTACATATACACCGTAACCCAACAGGAGCAACCCTCCTTCGAGCCTGCTAAGCCGATTGCCCGTATATAAAAAGAACAACAGAATTAGCGATGTTCCCAACATCACCCATTGATCAAACTGCAGGATCCGCTCATGGACTGGAAGCGGTTGTAGCAACGCAGAAATGCCGAGTATCCCCAGAAGATTGAAGATATTACTGCCGAGAATATTGCCAATAGCAACATCCGCATGTCGGCGGAACGCTGCGATTACTGATATCGAAAGCTCGGGCAGAGACGTGCCAACCGCTACGAGAGTCAAACCTATCACAGCTTCTGAGACACCAAACGACTCGGCTATTCCCACGGCTCCCTTCAACAGTATTTGTGATCCGGCGACCAAAAGCGCCAAACCCAGCACCACCGCCATCACTATCCATAGAGTTGTTTTTGGCAGAGAGGTGACCTCTTCCCCTTCAGCTATATGTAGCCCTGCAGAAGGCGCTTCTCCCGAGCGCTCGGTCCAATAGGCCCAGATCAGATAAGCGGCCAGTGCCAATAGAAATATGGCAGCGTCAGACCTTACCAGAGCATCCCCACCGACAAGCACAAGAAACAGAATGCTGGCCGCGACGACCGTGACACCATCCCGCCGCAAGACGAGCGGCTTGACAGCAAGAGGTGTTATCAATGCACATAAGCCTAGAATCAGGAGGATGTTACCGATATTACTGCCCACAACATTACCGATTGCGATGTCTGGCTGTTCACTAAGAGCTGCCTCAATTGAGACCACCAGCTCTGGCGCAGATGTACCGAAACCGACAATTAACAAGCCGCTGAGAAGAGGTGAAATACCTAACCGATTTGCTGCTGCCAGAGACCCTCTGATAAGCGCCTCGCCACCACCCGTTAAAAGCAAAACTCCGATAGCGACGAACAGCAGGTCCAACATAATTTTGAGCTTCCGGTTGAGAACTGGGTAGAAAATGGCTGCATCCGAGAAGCGGCGGAAAATCGATCGCTGTGCAGCCGATTGTTAACTGTTAATGCTCAGCGTCAACGGTACGTGGTCACTTATTGAAATCCACTCGTCGTGCTGACCGACCTGCAAATTACATTTCTCGGCAAAGTCTGACGAAGTAAAAACATAATCAATGTGATAGGCCTTATCGCGGTTCCGCTGCAAGAAAAATGTTGGACTGCTTTCACTGCCCTGTTCTTCCTCGAAGACTCGATGATACTGGCTCTTGAAACCCATCTCACTGAGCTCAGCAACTACGTCTGAGTGATTCCACCAGCGATCCGGCTTATGCCAGCGCACGTTGCTATTAAAATCGCCGAGAATGACTGTCTTTGGCCCTCTGAGATCGTCACGATGGATCTGAAGATACTTCCAGAATTGCCCCATGTAGCCAAATGCTTCTTCATTGCGTCCCTTCGTCCAGACGGCCAGCACAGTGAAATCTCTGTTGATAGTGAAAGGGAGAAAAAGCCTGAGATCTTCCGTGCTCCAATTCAGCGTTTCACTTTTGCTGAACAGCCCAGGGACGGAAAAGCTGCCACTCCAAGTTACAACTTTCATAGATAGAGACAGTTAACGCTGAAGCGCAGCGGAGTAAAGGGCATCCGAGTGACGCGTCTTGTTAAATTACTTTTCATAATGGTATCGGCATGAAATGATCGTTAGCTGTTCATCATCAACGGCATAGACCAACCGATTACTCTCATCAATACGCCTGGACCAAAAACCTGCCAGATTTTCTTTTAACGGCTCTGGTTTACCCAGACCCTCGAATGGTGATCGCTGAGAATCCTGAATAAGCTTGCTGATACGCTTAAGCGTTTTTTTGTCTTGTGTTTGCCAGTACAGATAATCTGACCAAGCTTCTTTAGTCCACGAAAGAATCTCAATCATCAGTCAACCCGTGCTGCTCTGTTTTACCTGCTCGGTACTGTTTAATGGATTTTGACAAATGAGCAGCATTAGCTGGGCTTTTGAGCAGATGGACAGTTTCCATAAGGCCATTGAACTGATCCAGGGACATCACCACTGCATCCTCTGAGTCCCTACGGGTAATAATAGTGTAGTCAGCATCGCCAACCACCTGATCTAGAACGCTTTTCAGTTTATTTCTAGCGTCAGAGAAACTTATGACTCTCATGATTTTCACCGCCTTTATTGTACAGGATATGGGGCAAGTATAACATGTACAACATGTTGTTCAAGTGGGAGAGGCAGTAATTTAACGCTCGCAGCATGCGCGCTCTTGGAATGGAGCCGAAGGCGCAATGGAAAGGGCTTCGCCGTGCCTGCACTGGTTAGCACTAGTTGACGCCGGCGTATATGATGATAATATACTTTCATGATCAATTGGGCACAAGTTACTGGCTTTGACTGGGACGAAGGCAACTCTCGCAAAAGCGCGGAGAAGCATGGCGTCAGCCAGTCCGAAGCGGAAGAAATTTTCTTTAATGAACCGCTTCTGGTGCTGGAGGACTCCAAGCACAGCCAGGTTGAAGCCCGGTTCCATGCACTTGGTGAAACTGATGATGAGAGGTTACTCCACATCACGTTCACACTAAGGCTGCACGGCACGCTGATCCGAGTGATTTCCGCTCGCGACATGCACCGAAAAGAGAGGGCTGTTTATGAGCACGCCAAAAAAGATGCCTGAATTTAAAACAGAGGCAGACGAAAGGGAGTTCTGGGAAGCTCATGACTCCTCCGATTACCTGGATTGGAGCCAGGCAGAAACGGTTTCTTTGCCGAAGTTGAAGCCCTCAACAAAGACTATTTCACTTCGCTTGCCCGAGGCTCTGCTCGATCGGATCAAAATCGAGGCTAACAAGCGGGATATGCCCTATCAGTCTCTAATCAAGGCTTGGCTTGCGGATGATGTGAACGACAGTCGTCGGGCCTGAGGAGCTAACGCCCGGCTTTGCGGCGTGCCGGAGCGCCAGCGCAGGCGCGTCCGACAACAGCCGCTTGTTAACCCCTTAGTTCAAGATCTTCCCGGATGACCTCCGGATGGCGGAAAGCAATCTCGATGAGCGCCTTCGCCGGCCCGGAGGGTTTACGTCGACCTTGCTCCCATTCCTGCAACGTACGCGGAGAAATATGCAGTACCTCAGCAAACTCCCTCTGAGTCAGGCCAGTCTTACCACGTGCCTCTGCCACCTCATTGGGCTCCACACGATTGACTCGTGCGGCTTTGCCCGCTTTCATTTCTTTGACGGACTGGAGCAGCTTGTTGCCAAGCTCTTCAGCACTGAGAGTCTCGTTACTCATTTTCCAATACCTCACGAATCGATTTCAGGATATGCGCGGGTATGTTGTCCTTGACGGCCTTTTTGTAGATCACCAACAACCAGATCTCACCATTTGCCAACCTGGTGAAGTAAATAACACGCACCCCACCACGTTTTCCTGAACCCGCTACTGACCAACGAACCTTTCTACACCCGCCACTACCTGGAATGGGGTCGCCAATTTCCGGATTGGCTGCCAACCAGGCGAAGAAAGCGCTTCGCTCCTCCTCGGTCCAGATTTTTCTGGCATCCGCTTCAAATGTAGGGGTTTCGATAATGGTAAACATGACAATCAATATACGTCATTGACGGAGTTTTGCAAGGTGGATGGCTAGAAGGGTTAACGCTTTGCTCACCGGAAAATCAGGAGCGCAGTGAGTGATTTTTCCGAGTGCAGCTATTTGTTGGGTGACAACGGTACGGAACTAGATGGAGACCGTGCGTTGCGCCAGAAAAGATGTCCGCCGCTAATCCAGAAGCCTTCGCGGTGCATCCATGTCCTCATGCAGGACACGAACAATGAGCACCTCCGGCTTGTGCACTTGATAAAACACAGCGTGATGCTCTACCTGCAACCTACGATACCCGGGAAGAACATGGGCGTAATCAGCGCCGAGTGATGGATGATTAATCAGCTGATTCATTCCTGCCTCAAGCTGATCCAGGTATACATCCGCCTGATCACCCCCCCTTTCTTCGCAGGTATACAGCCAGATTCCGGTAAGGTCCGATTCAGCCTTCGGCGTGACGGTTAACCTAAGCACTAGTTAGCCGCCTTCATCCGCTTACGGCCAGCCGCCTTAATAGCCGATATATCGAGCGGCTTAGGCTTCCCACTTGACTCACCCTCAGCGAGCGCTTGCCTCAGCGTAGCAAGACGCTCCTTGGCCTGCTGGTCTCTTCGGATGAGGTCACGGATATACTCGCTATCATTGCCAAATTGACCGCTCTCAATCTGGCCTTTGACCCAGTCGTCTTGCTGTTCAGTCAGCGTGATGGTCTTCCGGTGCATGCTCATAACCTTGTGCTCCTAAAGCAGGGAGAGTATGACAATATCATACTACCTGTTCACGCCGAATCAACTCCCCCATTTTGTCGCCCAACGCCAGCCAGCATGCGCGGCTTTGGAATGGAGGCGAAGCCGCAATGGAAAAGCCGTCGCCGTGACTGGCCTTGTTATAACATGTCTCGGTCCAGCTTATACTTGGCGATAGCCGACTCTGGCCTCTGCCTCCAGCTTCTCAGGATATAGAAGGAAGGTAATGGCTACTCCGAGTTTTAACATACCGCTGACAGCCCCCATTAGTATCAAAGGCCAACCAAGCTCAAGTCCGAGCACAATGCCAAAGAACACGTTCGACACGTCCTTGGCAAAGAAAATCAATGTCATGGGGAGCGATAGCGCGCCGGTGCATTTCGCTTGCCATATCTTCCTTATTTGCTCAATCCCGCCTTGAAGAATGATCAGTGTAGCAAACACTGCGAGGGACTCTGCTGCCACTTCTCCCAGATGGCTGACTTCATCCCGAAAAAATAAAGCACCCAAAGCCACTAGTAAAGCGATTGAAGCTGCCCAAAATGGCGCCCTTTGGGATAGAGACAACCGATCCCGAAAGATCTCAAACAGTACGACCCATGTGGCCAGTGAAGCAATCAATCTCGTGAAGAAGATATAATAATCAATGTCTTCTAGCATTATCGAATAGAGCAAAAATGCATAGAATGCGATGAAGCTTGAGAAGAAACCATTTACCGAAAGTGACTGGGTCGCGTAGCCAAGCTCAGTTCCTCTTGCCTCGGTAACTTTCCGTTTCCGTACCTTTCTAATCTGAGAAACCAAACCAACCAGGCACCCAAGAAAGAAAAGCGAACTAACAGTCCCTGCCAAATTGTATAGAAACATAAAATTTCAATGTTTTGCCACGTTATAACGCTAGCCAGCATGCGCGGCTACGGAATGGAGGCGAAGCCGCAATGTAGTAGGCGTCGCCGTGCCTGGCCTGGTTATACAGGCTTTGCCACCAACATCTCAGTGGCACCTTTTTGAAAGCGGTAGCTCACAGCCTGCAGCGAAACATCAATACCATCTGCGGATAGTGCTGTCATGACCGAATCCAAATGCTTCGAGGCCCGTCCATCGAGAGAGATAACCGGGAAGACGCGAACCTCGGAGGCAACTCTGCACAGCTCTCGCATTGATGCCAGATGAGCCACTTCGTCTACGTGGTCACTGTAGAGAAAAAGGTAGTGGGAGCAGAGGGCCAGATCGAAACCAGAATCCGGAAATGGCAGCGAAGGTAATGATGCTGGTACGTACCGCCCTTGGCGGCGACCGGCATCAAAGTCAGAAAGAAAATTCGACATTGCTTTCATCCGAACCTTGCCAAGCTCTTCAACGCTGCCCAATGAGTCCCATATATAGCTTTCTGCCCCCTGTTTCATCTTGGCCATGATGTCCGGATACACTTCATCAATCCGGCGACGTATCTCCTTCGTCTCGAACTGATAAACCGGATCACAAGATGTAATTTGGCTCCCCCGCTTTGTCGCTTCCACGTTGAAGCTCGCTGGTCCATCACCACAACCAAGAATTCGCTTTTTCAAATCATCTTCCGATAATCCGAACATTGCTTGGTACTCTGCGAAAGACCGGCCCCACGGGACTACGTTTGCTAACTCCAATTCTGACTCTCCCTAGTCTGTATAACGCTAGCGGTAACGGGCGCCGGAGCGAAGCGGAGGGAACCAGAACCCGCAAGGGTTATGGCGTCCGGTTGACCGCCTGGTTAAGGGCCGTTTACCCGTTGTTTTGTATTGGCACCCAATGCAGAATGCCGACTCCCGATACCTTGCAGTAACTTGACCCATGGCGCTAGGAGCCAGAGCACCGAATTGGCGGAAGTTGCCCGATGAACTCGGCGGATTGCCCCGCGACCTGAACTCCAGATTGGCCGCCAAAACCGCTGCCAAACTGGAGGCTGTTTTCTGCCTGCCGGCCACCACCAGAACCGCGCCCAAAAACCATACCCAAGAACACGACAGCCAGGCCTTTAACGCTGAGCGCACCGGTGGCCTTTACAGAGCGAAGCGGCGTAAAGGACATCCGCGTGACGCGTATTGTTATGCACTGTTTAAATATCCCGCCGTTGCCCGATACAAAGCAGTGCAGTTGGTTCCATGTTTGAGGGTAATCTCAATGTTTCCTTGACCCCTGCATCATCAAACCCGGCCACCAGAACACAACCAACTCCGAGAGCCGTACTCTGGAGATGAACATTTTGTGCTAAAGCTCCAGTTTCCATATATACATAGCGAGCACCGCGCTCCCCATGGGGTGGCTGAGATTCAAAGTGGCTAACCGCCTCTCCGAGTTTCGCTGAAACCCCAATGACGATAGCCGCCTCTTTCAACCACGGCTGATCGCCAATTCCTAGCTCGTGCATTGCCCCTTTCCGAACACGGTCACCAACTAGCTTCAACGAATGGCTATCAGCCTTATACTCATAGGTACCGGGCTCAAGTTCCGATACACGCTGCACCACAACTTGTAGATGCAGCGGGTATAAGCCACCCGCCGATGGAGTTGCTCTTTTTTGGCCTGGCCCTGTTAGTCCTTGGGCCGCCCAAAGCAATTGGGACAAAACACCTATAGGTAGCGGCGCATTCGTGTACTGCCTCACGCTGCGACGACCCTCAATACAGCCAACCAATGACCCAGAGCCTTGCAATTCCGGTTCGGGTAGCTCGAAGACCATGCATTTACTCCCTATGCATAACGCTGAGGTAACCGGCGCCGGAGCGCCAGCGGAGGGAACCAAAAGCGGCAAGCTTTTGGCGTCCGGTTGACCGCCTGGTTATGTGTTTTTCCCATGCCGATCAACATAATAGAGATTATCGGTTTGGGAAAAGCTCAAGGATAGTGATTTCACTTCAAAAGTTGTGCAGTTAACAAGATCTGCTGAATCTAGATCAAACAAAGCGAGGTTGTAACCTTCAGCCAAAGCACTTTTGTAGACGATGCCATCGTAGCCTTTTGACTTGATGAACTCAGCTATGATCTGCGTAGGCGCGTAGTCGGCGGTGGAATCCGATTCGAGAACCGGTCGCGAAAAGGCGTTATCGATGTGCGACCATACCGCTCGAACCTTCTCTTCCTCGGTTGGTTCACTAAAAAAGAAGTATTGCTCCTCTCCGTGCTCCACAGAAAAATCTATTAGCTTTAGCTCTTTGGTGGTTACAAAACACCCCGTCGAGATTATCGAGCCAATCCAGGGTCTAACCTCTGACATTGCGGTTTCTTTGTCAGTAGCGATATACAAATATGGGATGCCTTTAGGGTTGGCCCTCCCCTCTCGCGCACTATCTCTCAAAGGCTTCATACGCTCAGGCTTGTAAGCGGTAGGGAAGTAGTCAATTAGTTCCTCTCCGGCATACTCCGGACGCCAATCATGGCCTAGTTGGGCCCGCCATAGCGGGGTGTCTTTCGCAAGCACCCTTATTCGCTCCTGACCTGACACAATTATAGCGTGTAGAAAATCAGTAGCCTCCTCGCTTTGGATATGTCGAGACTCCCTTACTACCGAATTCCGAAATTTCCTAAAGCTATCCCATGACTTAAACGGCATATTGTTCTCGATTAGAAAGTCCCAACACATAACGCCGCTCAGCACGCGCGGTTACGGAATGGAGGCGCAGCCGCAATGCAGTAACCGTCGCCGTGACTGGCATTGTTAGGGAAGTGCCACGAGGATCTGGATGCTCATGATGAACATGCACACCACTCCGACTGCATACGCCACCGTTCGCCAAGGTTGGATGCCACCCAGATAGAATAATGTATGCAGATAGCGGGATCCCGTAAATACCAGGAAGAGCCAAACGGCCCAACCGGGAGAAGCGCCGACCCAAATGTAAGCCACCCCTAAGCCCAGAAAAATGGGAATGTTCTCGAGGTCATTTAACCAGGCACGGGCTGCTCTCTGAACTTGAGGCAACTCCTCTTTGGCGGCCTCACGACCAACGAAGGCTGCATCTTCGGGGGTCTTGAAGGTCAGCTTCCCGATACGATGGAACCCCTGATATGCGGAGATGGCAAACATCTTAAAAAACAGCAGCACTGAGGCTACCGCGTACCAATATTCTGCCTGATCCATGGTGTTTCCTTACTCCCTAACGCCTGCAGCATGCGCGCCCACGGAATGGAGCCGAAGGCGCAATGTAATGGGCGTCGCCGTGCCTGCACTTGTTATGCATGTGGACTTTCTAATTGTGCAATGATTAACGCAGCTATCTCTTTAAGTTTCCCAACCTCTTCAAACTGCACACCATGGTCTTTTATCACCAATAATGGACCTGGAAAAACATGAAAATGAAAATGCCCCACTGTTTGACCGGCAGAAGAGCCATTGTGCTGAAATATGGTTGACCCAGTCACCCCCATAGCGCGCTCGAGAGCTTTACCTATTTTCTGAACGGTTAGCATGCATGCTTGAGCAGCTTCTGCAGACAGATCGTAAATTGTGACCGCTTGTTCCTTGGGTACTACTAATACGTGACCATCCTTCTGCGGCATTATATCCATGAATGCGAGTGTTAAATCATCCTCATAGACCTTTACACAGGGGGCCTCTCCAGCAATGATCTTCGCGAAAATATTATTAGTGTCGTATATTGGGTTCACTGATTTCTCCAGCTTACGGAAATGCATAATGCTGAGAAAAGCGGCGGCTGAAAGCCGTTCGGTGGACGGCCGCTAGGCCGGGAACGAACTTAATTGACTGGTTATGCAGTGTTGGCACGGGTTAGTAATTCCATTGCCTCGTCAAAAATATTCTCCACATGCTCTCTGTTCTCAATATTTTCTGGAAGTGCTGCCCGATCGCCCTCAACACCCGCGATCATTTCCTGAAGCATGCCAGGACGCTCAGCATCAAGACGCTGAAGAAGCCCCGTTAACAGATAAAGAGCCGCATCGGCCTTAGCGCTTTTCATATATAAACCTCAGTTCCATAATACTGCATAACGCTGAAGCGCACCGGTGACTTTGACGCAGCGCAGCGGAGACAAAGGCATCCGAGTGACGCGCCTGGTTAAATTACTACCGCTCACCTTCAAGACCATGCCATACCCGGAGAATAATGATGGCACTGGTATGGAGCGAATATCGAACGACGTACTTCCCGAAAACCATATCTCGAACAGAGCCAGGCACCGGTGCCATTTCAACTGGCGTCCCCATTTTAGGAAAATCAGGGAGTAAGGCGATTTTGCCAACCAGTTCGGTGGCGATCCGGGCTGCCGCCGATGGATTGTGGACTGCAATGAATTCCCTCAGGCGCTTTAAATCTTCAATGGCTTCATCCGTGTAAACCAGTTTCACTTACCTGACCTCGGTGCACTCTGCTCGTTGTCGGTTCCCCAACTATTAAGCCAACTGTGAACCTCGCTGGCATCAACAACCTTGCCTTGGGCAGCGGACTCCATTGCTTCCAAGGTCTGTTTCCAGCGCTCTTGCTCCAGCTGCTGCTTTTCTATGTACTCCGATAATGCTTGGTTAATTACCCAACCTTTGCTCCGGTGCAACCTGCCAGCAATTGCTTCCAGGTGCTGTTCCACTTCTGCTTGAAGGCGAACCGTGGTGACGCTCATAACTATACCCTCGAGTTTGACGACTACAACGTATTACAGCATAGTCGATGAGGGTGCGGCAAAAAATTTAACGCTTGCAGCATGCGCGCCCATGAAATGGAGCCGAAGGCGCAATGGAATGGGCGTCGCCGTGCCTGCACTGGTTATGTGATCACTGTTGGTAGAGCTTGATAATCAAACTAATAATTGCAGCGATTCCTAGCAGATACGGAAACATAAGATCCAGGTACTCGCGATGCTTTAGAATGGCTTCCACTCTATACTTGATCTCAAACTTGAGAAGTTTTCGGAAATCTTTTCTAGTCCAAGTCTCTGAATATTTGTTGAGTTCAATATTCTCATTGTAGCTGTACGCTCCATGCTGATCGTCCTCGCCCTCGGACGTGTATACGATATTCCTTTTGAGCATTCCCACTTTTCTGTACCGTGGCTCTTGGATACCGGGCTCATCACCGCCCCATATATCTATTCGCTTGCCCAACAGTCCCTGAACCTCGTCTTCAGCAGAGTTATAAGAGAACACTCTATAATCATTCAGCAGTCTTGCTGACCAAAAATCAAACAGTTGGCTGTGGTAGCTTTGAGCATAAGCGTAATATCTCAGAAGCAGAAATATCACTGCGGCACCAAGAAGATAGGTTAAGCCGACATGGTTTGAAAACTCAATCCGAAAAATGAACGTGTTCGCTTCCTTGATTGACGCTCCGCTCACGCTCAACGCCAAAAGCAACAGAGAAACGATAACCAACGCACGACGCTTGGCCGCCAACCCTTCATCGTTGTCTATATCATCTCTGTACTGATCTATGTCTGGGCCAAGCACAACACTTCCTTTTATACATTTGATTCGACGATACGGAACACATAACGCCAATATTAAGCGGCCGATTTGGAGGCGCAACCGCGCCGGAAAACCGGTCCGGTGGAGGCCCGCAGGGCCGGAACGTACTTGAATGACTGGTTATGTGCCTGGACTACTGGGTGCACGGTTGTAGTGAAAAAATGAAAAACCAAACCATACATTTCCTAGCAATATCAGTAACTTGTTCGCTTCCCGAGCAAATTTTGGAATATTTTGATAGCGATATAAATAGCCAATGACCACCCATTGCACAGCTAGCCAAACAGCTGAGAAATACAAAATGCCTTTGTGGCACTCGATGTCAGAGGCGGTGTAATAGGCATACCACCAACCCGAAACCATACCAGTCGTGAAAAGCACGAAAATCGCGCAAGACAGCAAATTGCGCCAACGCGGGTACTCTGTGCTTAATAGCTTTTCCTTCGCTTCAGTCAAATTTTTCATCATTCAAATCTCTTCACGAACTGCCACATAACGCCTGCAGCAGGCGCGGTTTAGTTGTTGTGACGAAGGAGCAACGACTAAACCGTCGCCCTGCCTGCACTTGTTAGGCTAAAGCTACACACCTTTATTCCGCTTGAATGCAGATAAAAGAAGGAAAAGTCCAAAGCCTATAAACATTGGGCTTAGACCCAAGGTCATGAAACCGCCCGAGTATTCTTCTTGTTGCTCGATAAAGCTGTTGTATATCACCCAAAGGACTATACCGATTCCTATGCCCAAAGATCCCAAGCCGAACAGCGCCTGAGGAATCCCAAAAATGAAAATCAATATCTGAAGAGGCATTGAGGTGGTTCTCAGGCTTCTCAAGTGATCACCAAAATCAATCCAACTAAGGATCAGAAAAGGGAGGCCAAGGAAGACGAAGGAGCCAATCGATATTCCTACCCACAAATCACTTTCGCTTGCTCTTATCGCCAGGCAAAGCGCCACAATAAACAGAATGCTAACGATAAACTGGGTCACAGGTTTGTTCATAGTGTTTTGAGCCTAACGCCGACGTTCAGCGGCAGCCTTGGCAGAGCGAAGCGGCGACAAGGCTGTCCGGTGGAGGGCCGCGAGGTCCGAAACGAACTGAAACGAATTGTTATGTTCTTTCGTAGGTGAACGGGTCAATGCCTTGCTCTCGGTTCCAATGCTGCAACGTCAACAAAAAGGCCTCTAGCGGGTAGATACTGTACCCCAGACCGCGCATGAACAGATCGAGCCCCTTCAGGTTTGGGAATACATACACACCATCCTTCTGAGCGTTCAGGAATTTCACATCCTGGATCAGTCCAAGCACTTTTAATCCCTCAATCTGAGGTCGAAACCGTGATATTGCTATGCCATGGTCTTCTTCGGAGCTCAAGATTTCTTCGTGTGTGCGATAAGCGATTGGAACAATAGTGCTGAGATCACCCGGGAACATTTTCAGCACTTCGACATTCGAGTATATGAGCTTGTTTTCAGGATAAAAAGCATCATCTTCCTTGAAGCCGATGGGCGGCTTTACACTACAACACCTTGGATCCCAATAGACTTTATTTAAGAATGCAGCCTGAAACGGAGTAAGCCGCTTCAGAATATCTGTATAGATCAGCGAGTCATCGGCAGCCGAAGTTGTACCTGAAGCAACTGAAAGCAGCCCAGCCCACATCGATTGGATGGCGTCATCTTCACACCACGATGCCTCCTCAAGAATTTCCTTTATCAGTCGAGGGTTTGCCTCGCCAGATGCAGAGATACCCTGATCTTTGATTTTCTTCTGAGTTTTCGCCGCGATTTTTTCCAAGTTTTTATGGCGATACGCCGAGATATGATCCCTAAGTAGCAAACCGAACTCTGTTGCGGCTGGCATGCAGATCGCGCCGAAGAACTTGCCCAAACCATCGACGGTCTTGAGCGTCGCCGCCTCGATGGCTTTGGCCGCTGGCTTGATACCAGCGATGTCTGAGCTATTGTCCTCAGGGTTGTCGTTAGACATGTGACTGCCTCAATGTTGCTCTAATAACACAACGCTGACGTAACGGGCCGGGTTGTGGAGCGCTGCGAAACAAACCGGTCCCGTAGACGTATTGGTTATGTGTTCTTCTCTTCAATCTCATCAATAAAAACATCTTTACGGAAATCCTTGAAACAGAGGCAAAACCAGTCATGGGAGGCAGAGAAAAGCTCAAATATCTCTTCGTACAAAGCGCTTACTCGGCTTAACTTGTTTTTTAACTCCGGCAGCGAGGTTTTTTTAGTTAGGCTATGAAACACCTTATTCCTCAATGCATTGAGATCGCGGCATTTTTCTATGAATTCCTCTTTACCTTCGAACTCCACCGCGTACTCCAATTGAGCCAAAGTTTGCCCTGCCATTTGTTGCTTTGACTTTGGAAACTCGATTCCCAAGGGATAGCAAGATAGCTGGATAAAAAATCGCGAATCCTTAAGGAGCAACTTTGCCATCTCATCACATAACTGATGGTAAATAGCCAAGGCAGCCAAATAACCCTCTAAGGTGCCAAGGCCGTTCGCATCATCAGCCAAACTATCGAGATCCGAGAGGTGATCCGAATCCTCAAAAGTCGGCCATTGAGAGCGGTCCATTATTTTATCAACGATGTCATTCATTACTTCTCACATAACGCCAACAGCAGGGGCGCGACGAAAGGAGCGTCCCTTGCCTGTACTTGTTATGCATTTTGAACTTGCCGCCGCGATTCGCGAAGGAATCGGTGAAAACGCACTCGCCTTTGTAGTCTTAGGTGATCGTAGTACATATTAGTTAACGGCACCCCGTAACCAATTACCACAGACGCTATTTTGACGTAGGGCCAGGTGGTATTGGCAAAAAATAGGTCTATACCCCAAACGAGCAACCAAACTACGCTGACTGCTATTCCCAAGACAGTGAACAGGTTTTTCAACAATGTGGCTTTCCAGATTGCACCTGATCGGATCGAGTCCTGAAATATTCTACGCAGAAACTTGGTCATGGCTTCCTATGCATAACGCTTGCAGCATGCGCGCCCACGAAATGGAGCCGAAGGCGCAATGTAGTGGGCGTCGCCGTGCCTGCACTGGTTATGTGCTTGGACTACTGGGCACATGATTGTAGCGAAAAAATGAAAAGCCCAAACCATACATTACCAAGCAATATCAGCAACTTGATCGCACCGCGAGCAAACGCGGGAATATTTTGATAGCGGTATAAATATCCAATGACGACCCATTGCACCGCCAGCCACACAGCTGAGAAAAACAAAATACCTTTGTGGCACTCTATGTCAGAGGTGGTGTAATAGGCATACCACCAACCCGAAACCATACCCGTGGTGAGAAGCACGAGAATCGCGCAAGACAGCAGGTTGCGCCAACGCGGATACTCCGTGCTTAAAAGCTTTTCCTTCGCTTCGGTCAACTTTTCCGTCACTCAAATCCCTTCACGATCTGCCACATAACGCCGAAGCACAGCGGCGACCTTGGAGTGGCGACGAAGGAGCCACGCAAAGGGCGTCCGGCGGCCATCGGCCGCATACTGCTGCGACTTGTTATGGGCCAGGAGCACAACACCCTGACCCTTGCTGAATCGGCGGGCACGGTACTGTGCCGTATGAACAAAAAACACAGCAGTCTCCATGCTTGGGTTTTAGTAAAACATGGCAAGACTCACACTCGTAGAAATACTGGCATGAGTCGGTAGGCATGGTTTCGGTTTTCTGGTGGCCACAGTTTGGACACTCTATTGTTGATTCCAAGATTACATCGACCATAGCCATGCCCTCCCGAAAGGTGTGAATTTCAGCCCTACCCGCACTGACCTTGGCTCAGCACAAAAAACT
>NZ_PXNN01000004.1 GCF_003007685.1 Marinobacter halophilus | reverse complement strand
CGGGTCTGTAGCTCAGGTGGTTAGAGCGCACCCCTGATAAGGGTGAGGTCGGTGGTTCAAGTCCACCCAGACCCACCAAAATCGCCCAGTTCGGCGTTATCGAATGACTTGCATAGCAGGCTATGCGGCGCCATTCGATGCCTTGATCTGAACGATTTTAGACATAGCTTACTGGGGCTATAGCTCAGCTGGGAGAGCGCCTGCCTTGCACGCAGGAGGTCGGCAGTTCGATCCTGCCTAGCTCCACCAAATATTAACTGACTAACTACGGTTAGCAGTGTACAGAAACGAATGTTTCAGATTGATGAAATCTTCCTTTCTGATCACTGGGTCAGATTTGCTCTTTAACAAATTGGACGAGATAGAACACGAAACTATTTTTCTCATTATCTCCGAGAGAAATAGGTTCAATGTGATAACGATTTCAAGCGTTATCCGGTGTTGTCGTTGAAGTGGTTGTATATGACTTCGAGCGACTGTCTCTGAACCTCATCCTGGATGAGAAAGCTGGTTTCACTTCGGTGGAGTCGGGGCTCTTGTTTGTGGTGGCGTACAGATCAGTTGTCTTGGGGTTATATAGTCAAGCAACTAAGCGCATACGGTGGATGCCTTGGCAGTCAGAGGCGATGAAAGACGTGGAAGCCTGCGATAAGGTTCGGGGAGCTGGCAAACAAGCTGTGATCCGGGCATTTCTGAATGGGGAAACCCACCTAGTTTCGGCTAGGTATCTTGCACTGAATACATAGGTGTAAGAGGCGAACCGGGGGAACTGAAACATCTAAGTACCCCGAGGAAAAGAAATCAACCGAGATTCCCTAAGTAGCGGCGAGCGAACGGGGACTAGCCCTTAAGCTAGACAACTGGTAGGAGAAGGCTCTGGAAAGTGCCGCCATAGTGGGTGATAGCCCCGTATCCGAAACCTGAGTCTAGTGAAATCGAGTAGGTCGGCGCACGAGAAACGTTGACTGAATATGGGGGGACCATCCTCCAAGGCTAAATACTCCTGACTGACCGATAGTGAACCAGTACCGTGAGGGAAAGGCGAAAAGAACCCCTGTGAGGGGAGTGAAATAGATCCTGAAACCGTATGCGTACAAGCAGTCGGAGCAGACTTGTTCTGTGACGGCGTACCTTTTGTATAATGGGTCAGCGACTTATGTTCAGTGGCGAGGTTAACCGTTTAGGGGAGCCGTAGGGAAACCGAGTCTGAATAGGGCGAATTAGTCGCTGGGCATAGACCCGAAACCGGGCGATCTATCCATGAGCAGGTTGAAGGTTGAGTAACATCAACTGGAGGACCGAACCCACTGTCGTTGAAAAGCCAGGGGATGACTTGTGGATCGGAGTGAAAGGCTAATCAAGCCCGGAGATAGCTGGTTCTCCCCGAAAGCTATTTAGGTAGCGCCTCGGACGAATACCACAGGGGGTAGAGCACTGTTTCGGCTAGGGGGTCATCTCGACTTACCAACCCGATGCAAACTCCGAATACCTGTGAGTACTATCCGGGAGACACACGGTGGGTGCTAACGTCCATCGTGAAGAGGGAAACAACCCAGACCGCCAGCTAAGGTCCCAAAGTACCAGTTAAGTGGGAAACGATGTGGGAAGGCTCAGACAGCTAGGAGGTTGGCTTAGAAGCAGCCATCCTTTAAAGAAAGCGTAATAGCTCACTAGTCGAGTCGGCCTGCGCGGAAGATGTAACGGGGCTCAAACTGGTCACCGAAGCTGCGGATGCATCGCAAGATGCGTGGTAGGGGAGCGTTCTGTAAGCCTGCGAAGGTGTGTTGAGAAGCATGCTGGAGGTATCAGAAGTGCGAATGCTGACATGAGTAACGACAATGGGAGTGAAAAACTCCCACGCCGGAAGACCAAGGTTTCCTGCGCAACGCTAATCGGCGCAGGGTGAGTCGGCCCCTAAGGCGAGACCGAAAGGTGTAGTCGATGGGAAACGGGTTAATATTCCCGTACCTTGGATAGCTGCGATGGAGAGACGGAGAAGGCTAGGTGAGCCGGGCGACGGTTGTCCCGGTTTAAGCGTGTAGGGAGTGGGCTTAGGCAAATCCGGGCCCACAATTCTGAGACGCGACGACGATTGCCCTAGGGCGAGAAGTCATTGATGCCATGCTTCCAGGAAAATCTTCTAAGCTTCAGGCTATTCGAGACCGTACCCCAAACCGACACAGGTGGTCAGGTAGAGAATACCAAGGCGCTTGAGAGAACTCGGGTAAAGGAACTAGGCAAAATGGTGCCGTAACTTCGGGAGAAGGCACGCTGGTGGTAGGTGAGACCCCTTGCGGGTGGAGCTGAAACCAGTCGAAGATACCAGGCCCCTGCGACTGTTTATTAAAAACACAGCACTGTGCAAACACGTAAGTGGACGTATACGGTGTGACGCCTGCCCGGTGCCGGAAGGTTAATTGATGGGGTTAGCATTCGTGCGAAGCTCTTGATCGAAGCCCCGGTAAACGGCGGCCGTAACTATAACGGTCCTAAGGTAGCGAAATTCCTTGTCGGGTAAGTTCCGACCTGCACGAATGGCGTAACGATGGGGGCGCTGTCTCTACCCGAGACTCAGTGAAATTGAAATCGCCGTGAAGATGCGGTGTATCCGCGGCTAGACGGAAAGACCCCGTGAACCTTTACTATAGCTTCACAGTGAACTTTGAACATGCTTGTGTAGGATAGCTGGGAGGCTTTGAAACCAGGACGCCAGTCCTGGTGGAGCCAACCTTGAAATACCAGCCTGGCATGTTTGAGGTTCTAACTTGGTCCCCTTATCGGGGATGAGGACACTGTGTGGTGGGTAGTTTGACTGGGGCGGTCTCCTCCCAAAGCGTAACGGAGGAGCACAAAGGTGGGCTAAGCATGGTCGGACATCATGCGGTTAGTGTAATGGCACAAGCCCGCTTGACTGCGAGACAGACACGTCGAGCAGGTGCGAAAGCAGGTCATAGTGATCCGGTGGTTCTGTATGGAAGGGCCATCGCTCAACGGATAAAAGGTACTCCGGGGATAACAGGCTGATACCGCCCAAGAGTTCACATCGACGGCGGTGTTTGGCACCTCGATGTCGGCTCATCACATCCTGGGGCTGAAGCCGGTCCCAAGGGTATGGCTGTTCGCCATTTAAAGTGGTACGCGAGCTGGGTTTAGAACGTCGTGAGACAGTTCGGTCCCTATCTGCCGTGGACGTTGGAGATTTGAGGAAAGCTGCTCCTAGTACGAGAGGACCGGAGTGGACGAACCTCTGGTGTTCGGGTTGTCACGCCAGTGGCATTGCCCGGTAGCTACGTTCGGACAGGATAACCGCTGAAAGCATCTAAGCGGGAAGCCCCTTCCAAGATGAGATCTCCCTGAGGCCTTGAGCCTCCTGAAGAGCCGTTCAAGACCAGGACGTTGATAGGCTGGGTGTGTAAGCGCTGCGAGGCGTTGAGCTAACCAGTACTAATTGCTCGTGCGGCTTGACTATATAACACCCAAGACAATTGCGGATAACGCTAAGCAACATCGAAATCAACATCACACGTTCTATCTCGTCCCCCAGTGATCAACCGTTTTGTCTGACGACTATAGCGGTCTGGAACCACCTGATCCCATCCCGAACTCAGCAGTGAAACAGACCAGCGCCGATGGTAGTGTGGCTTCTGCCCATGTGAGAGTAGGTCATCGTCAGACTCTTAATACCCTAACCCCCGATAGCACCGCTGTCGGGGGTTTTTTCGTTTGGTGCACTGAATTCAGGCATAAGTTCCAGGCACCTTAAGGCAGCCAGATTTCAAAAACACCACCACCGAATCTCCCGCCATTGCGTAATTTGATGGATCCGGTTTTTTCTCCCTCGCGATGGAGCTTGGCGACAGAGGATGCGAAGAATAACCCCAGGCTGGTACTGCCACTTTTGAAATCGAGCGATTTAAAGCTCAGGGTGCCGGTATGTTGCATGCTTTCAGGATATCCTTTGCCGTCGTCCTCGACGCCAATCACCAGGTAGCCTTTCTCTTCACGCGCGGTCAGGCGTATCTTGTTTTCGGTGTAGCGAATGGCATTGTTGATGGTGTTATTCAGCACGCCTGTCAGTAGGTCATCATCGAAGAAACCATTGATCTCGTCAGCTTCGATCACATACTCAATGCCCAGTCCGTCAAGCAAGGGCATATGGCGAGCCATGTGGTCGGAAAGGAAGTCCGGGAGAAAATGCTCATCGATGTGGGCAGACAAGTTGTTCTCGCCGAGCCGATAAATTCCCAACAGTTGCACGAGGTCGTTGTGCATACGCTCGGCTTCATACTGCAGCATATTGAATTTGTCGGAGCCGGCGAGCGTTGACTCGTGTTCGATCCTAAGTTCATCAACGGTATTCAGAAGCATGCCCAAGGAGTTCTTCATGTCATGGACGGCTGAGGCAAGCACCATGGAGAAATCAATATTATGGTCAGTCATTCAGTCATACCTTTCAATTTCCTGGTCAGTGCGAGGTACCGGCGATGTTGACGATGTTGCTCAGGCAGTGTTTCAAGCCTTTGAAGGTGCGCCTGGCAGCGTGAGAGTAATGAGCGGTCAGCTGGTGACTGGTCATGTTTTCTGACCAACACCTGAACAAGGTTGAGATTCAGCGCCGTATGATCGGGCACTATGGCCAGTGCGTTACTAAATGCCTCAATAGCACGATCCAGGTCGCCAGACTCAAACGCCTTGATACCCTCACGGTTATGGCTTCGGGCTTCAATTTTCTGACGGAATCCGACTGGCTCATCGAGGAGGTTTTCAATTTTTTGCAAAATCTCCGCGTTATCGCCGTACCGTGCCGCCAGATTGGTTAACAGTGACTTGGCCTGATCGTTATGCCCCATGCGAAAAAGGGTCTTTGCATAGTCCAGACCGAGATCAGCGGGGAGTTCTTCCATGTGCTCCAGATCACCCTTGATGCTCGCTAACAGCTTTTCGGCCTCCCGGTGATTGGCTTGTCCTACGTGCACGCGGCATTGCACTATCCGGCTCTTCAGGGAGATGGTTTCATCATCGGTGAATCGCTTTTCCATTCGGGATAGCACGCTGAGAGCTTCTGAAGCGTGCCCAGCACCGTCCTCTTCATGTCCCTCACTGAGGTCTGACAGACTGTGGGCGAATGCCAGATAGTGATCAGCATTGTCGTGAATCGAGTAGGTACCAAGGGCAACGGTCTGGCGCCAGGCCTGAGATGCCGTGTCAATATCCTGATTTGCTCCGGCGAGTTCTGCCAGATGTTTCTGGCGTAGCAGGGCGTTGGGAGAATGCTCGGCGGCTTTTTCGAGAATCTGTTGTGCGGGTATCGATTTACCTTGCTTTTCGAGGCCTTCGGCCAGAAGGTCGTAAGCTTCCATGTAATCCGGGTGCTTTTCGATCAGTGCCTTCAGGCCCTCAACAGATTGATCAAAGTTCCGGTTTTTGAGAAGTATTTTACAACGGCCGAGACGGGCCCAGGACAACTCTCGTTGGGCCAGAACATCGTCATAGATTTTCAGGGCATGTGACAAATCGCCGACAAGAAAGTACAGCTCTCCAAGTGTCTTCATCAGCCAGGTTTTGTATCTGGGCTGCTTTGGCATCATCTGGAGACATTGCGAGATCGCCTCAGGATAATTCTCGTGATCGATCTCACGGGTGATGGGTAGCAAGGCGTTACGCTGCTGAATGAGCGCCCCCAGCCTCTTCTCGATCATGGCCCGGTTCAGAGGTTTGGTGAGATAGCCATCGGGTTGATACTCACGGGCGCCCATTACCATTTCTTTGGAGGTTTCGGCCGTCACCATCAGGAACAGGGAGGAACGATTAAGCAGTTTCTTGTGCCGCAACTCTTCCAGTATATGCTGACCGTTCTTTCCCTCGCCCAGGTTGTAATCGCACAGCACGACATCAACATGATTGTAGGTGCAATACTGAACGGCGGGCGTGGCATGACCGACCAGCTCGATCTTGTCTGCACCGCAGCTTCGGAGCATCTGCCGCATCGACAGGCGAAAGTTTTCGAAGTCATCAACAACCAGAAAAGTCAGTTTGCCAAACGGGTTGATCGCGTCTTTTCTGTCAGTCTGCTGGTTCATGCGCGCTTCTGTTTGAGTAGTTTGTTGACGAGGGCCCGCAGAGCGGCCGGCTTAACCGGCTTATAGAGTACCTGGTAGCCACGGCTTGTGGCGTCCTCGCGCACCTCTGGCGCCATGTATCCGGTAATCAGGATGCCGGGTATGCCGTGGCCAAGTTGATCTCTGATGCTGTCCATGGCATCGAGGCCGTTGCGGTTATCATCCAGCTGATAGTCGGCAAGTATAATATCTGGCAGCCGGTCTGCCACTTTTGCCAGCGCGTCCTCAAGGCTTTCGGCGGCAGTTACGTCACATTGCCAGTTGCCGAGCAGTGCCACCATGCCGTGAAGAATGGCTGCATCGTTATCTATACACAGTACATGCAGGCCGCCCAGACTGGCTACCCGCCGTGAACTGGCACCAGGTTTGTTCACTTCGGCCCGGCTCAGGTCGGGTGGGGCAATGGGAACCGTGATGCCGAAAACGCTGCCTTTGCCCTGAATGGAGTGGACGGTGACTGGATGATTGAGCATACCGCTGATTCGATCCACGATGGCCAGGCCGAGCCCCAGTCCCTTCTTGTCGCGCCCGTGCTGGAACCGGCGGAATTCTTCGAAAACATGGGTGAGCTGATCTTCGGACATGCCCGGGCCGGTGTCCCACACTTCAATGCGCAGATAGCCCTTGAGGCGACGGCAGCCCATAAGAATCTTGCCGCTTGCGGTGTAACGGGTGGCATTCGATAAAAAGTTCTGTACAACCCTGCGCAATAACTTGGCGTCTGAGCGCACCCAGGCGGTGCTGGGCACGACGTGCAGATCAAGACCCTGATCCTTGGCAATGGCCGAGAATTCGGTGGCGAGATGACGCAGCAGCTCGTTAACAGGGAAAGCGCCGATATCTGGTTCGAGAGCGCCGGCGTCGAGTTTCGAAATGTCGAGCAAGGTGCTGATGATTTCTTCCGCAGCCCCGAGGGAGCTGTCGATGTGTTCGACCAGCTCACGGGTATCACCCGCGATAACCTTACCTGACAACGCAGAAGTGAACAGACGCGCGGCATTCAGAGGTTGCAGCAGGTCATGGCTGGCTGAGGCAAGAAAGCGAGTCTTGCTATGGTTAGCCTGTTCAGCAACCGACTTGGCCTTGAGCATTTGTTCGTTAATAACCTGGAGTTCCTGGGTGCGCTCCCGTACTCGTTGCTCAAGGTAGATGTTGGTCTCTTTGAGCGCCTGCTCGGTGCGGCGCATCGCGGTGATGTCCTGGAACGTGGTCACATACCCGCCCCCGGGGATGGGGCTGCCGTCAACCCTGACCACAGTGCCATCCGGGCGCTGTCGCTCATAAGACATCGGTTTACCACCACGCATGCTCTCGCAACGATTTTCAATGATCTCGTCGATGCGTCTGGCCGACAGGTTGGCATTGGTCAGGTTATAGCGCATCAGATCTTCCACCGGACGTCCTACCCGAACAAATCCCTTCGGATAGTTGAACAGTTCCAGATAACGGTGATTCCAGACCACGAGTTGCTGCTGATGGTTAACCACCGAGACCCCCAGGCTGATGTTTTCTATCGCCGACTGCAACAGTTCCCGGCTGAAGGTCATGGCCTGAGAGGCTTCGTCAACGATGCTGACGACATCCTCGATCTGCATGTCGCGGCCGGTGAGGGTGGATTCCAGTACCACTCGGGCAGTTGACGCGCCAATCACCGAGGCAAGCTGGCGTTCAACATACTTCATTAAATGGGTGGATGCCGGCCGATGGGGATATAGCCGGATGGCGTTTCTGCGCTCGTAGTTACGGAAGACGCTTTCGGAGCGTTCTTCACCCATGAAACGGTCTGCCAGTGCCTGCAGGTCTGAGGTCAGGATTTCGCCCTGCCAGCTCTGGTGGTGCGCACTGTCCGTCTTGGGATGGGCCTCCTGGAAAAAGGCGGCAATCTGAATTTTTTCCCGTATGCGCTGCCGAGTGATCAGTGATAGCAATACATAGGTGACGGTATTGATGCCCAGGCTCCAGAGTATGCCATGGCTGATTTGATCTAGCTCCGAGCCAAAAAGCGCCGTGGGACGTGTCCAGTTGAGGCCGAACAGGCCCTGTTCGATCAGGGTGTTGGAGATCCAGCCGGTGGATACCAGCGCCGGTAACAGCAGGGTGTAGCACCACATCAGGAAGCCCAGCCCCAGACCCCAGGCAGCACCGTTGAAATTGCCCCGACGCCAGATAATACCGCCCACCAGTGCTGGCCCGAACTGTGCGGCTGCCGCAAACGACAGCAGACCGAACGCCGTCAGGCTGTAATCGGCACCGGCCATGCGATAGAAGCCATAGGCGGTGAACAGCACCACAAAAATCGCGACGCGGCGAATGGTGAGCAGGAGATAACTCAGATCGGTTCTGCGGTTCATACCCGGCCGGAAGTAACGGAGTAAACCCGGCATGACGATCTCGTTACTGACCATGGTGGCAATCGCTACCGAACAGACAATAACCATGGCGGCCGCAGCTGAACCACCACCGAGGAAGGCCAGAACGGCAAGCCAGTGTTGGCCAGCGTGAATCGGTAACTGCAGGATGATAATGTCCGGATCGCCGCCCGCCAGATCGGAGTTAAGGAGGCCGGCCGCAGCGATGGGCAATACAAAGGCACTGGCGATGACCAGATAGATCGGCATGGCCCAGCGGGCGATTTCGAAATCCTTGTGATCGGCATTTTCCACCACCATGACGTGAAACTGGCGGGGCAGACAGATGATGGCCAGCATGGCCACCAGGGTTTGGGTAATAAACGCCGGTGTTTCCAGAGCATCGGTGGTTAGAGTGCCCAACAAGTCGGCATCCTTGACCCGGGTAAACAGGTCACCAAAACCGTTGTAGAGGCCATAGCCGACGAAAAGACCGACTGCGATAAAAGCGACCAGCTTGATCAGAGATTCAAAAGCGACGGCCTGGATCATGCCGCGGTGATGTTCGGTGGATTCCAGGTGGCGGGTACCAAAAAGCACCGTGAACACTGCCAGGGCCAGGGTGATGTACCAGGCAGAGTCATTCCAGGCGGCGCTGCTCAGTTCCTGGTAGCCGCTTCCCTCGGCTGTCAACACATTAAAGCCCAGGGCAATGGCTTTCAGTTGAAGCGCAATGTACGGCACGCTACCTATGAGTGCGAAGATGGCGACCATGGCGGCCAGTAATTGGGATTTGCCGTAACGGCAGGCGATGAAGTCAGCAATCGAAGTGCTGTTGTTGCGTTTGCTGATGTGGATGATTCGCCGCAGCAGGGGCGCAAAAAACAGGAATACCAGTAACGGGCCAAGGTAAATGGGCAGAAAGGCAAAGCCTTCCTGGGTGGCCCGGCCGACAGCGCCGTAGAAGGTCCACGACGTAAAGTACACCGCCAATGACAGTGCATAGATATGAGTTCGCGCCAGCCTGCGACGGTACAAACCCGGATGCCGGTCGCCGGCCCAGGCGATCACAAAAAGCAGGGAAATGTAGCTAATCGATATGAATATCAGCAGCCAGGCGCTAATCATGTTTGGTTGTTATCCGGTTGTCGGCTATCAGCTGCCGCAGACAGTTTGATACAGAGGGTCAGTCGCCTCCAGCAGCTTCATGTTATCCACCCTTGGCGCACCATCGTTGCTCAGAGGCACCAGCTCTCGGCTCTGACAGTTAATCAGGTGAACCCGGTGTGACACCGCATCGGTGACGGTTTGCTCGAATCGATAGAGGGTAAAGCGAATGATATCGGGGTCGTCGGTGTCCTGGCGGAAGCCACTGGTATCGACCGTCGAAAAAGCGGTGACGTAAGGGAACACGAAGGTCCAAGGCCGGAAGAAGATTGTTTCCTGCTCGGTGGCAACGACGACAGCTTCTTCGGGTAACAAAGATTGTTTATGGTCAAACCAGGTGTATTCGCCAGAGACAAGGTAGCCGAGCATGCCGGCACCGGCAAATACCGGTATCAGCCACCTCGGCGCACGTTTTGCCGTGGCGGCACGAATGCCGAGGGCGATACCGGCCGCACCAAGACCACAAATAATGGTGGCAACAAAAGTCCAGAACATACTATGGGTATCCTCAAAAAAAAGAACGGGCTCCCTCAGTGAGGAAGCCCGTTCGGTCTCAGCTCGTCATTGCGAGCAATGAGTCAGGCTGTCTTACCGTTTAGTGGTCTTGTGCGCCACCGGCACCGCGAGGGTAACGGACGCTTTCAACCAGCTCCTGAATTTCAATGGGTGGCTCTGCGGTCACTTTCGATACCCCGAAGGCTACCGCAAAGTTAACCAGAGCGCCAATCGCACCGATGGACAGCGGGGAGATACCCAATACCCAGTACTCAGCGGTATCCGGGAAGTTAGCTGTTCCCGGAATGAAGAACCAACCTTTGAACACGAAGATGTAGATCAGCGTGAACAGCAGGCCTGACAGCATACCCAGGCTTGCGCCATAGTTGTTAACGCGCTTGGAGAAGATGCCCATCATCAAGGCCGGGAACAGTGAGGCGGCGGCAATACCGAACGCCAGTGCGACCACCTGTGCCGCGAAGCCCGGAGGGTTTGCCCCCAGCCAGGTTGCAACCACAATGGCCACGGCCATGGAGATCCGCGCTGCCAGCAGTTCGCCTTTGTCACTGATGTTGGGGTTGAGCCGGCCTTTGATCAGGTCGTGGCTGACCGCTGAGGAGATGGCCAGCAACAGACCGGCCGCAGTCGACAGTGCGGCAGCAAGACCGCCCGCCGCAATCAGGCCGATAACCCAGCCAGGCAGGTTGGCAATTTCCGGATTGGCCAGTACCAGGATGTCATTGTTAACGACCAGCTCGTTGCCTTCCCAGCCACGCGCAGCGGCCGTATCAGCAAAGTCGGCATTAGCATCGTTGTACAGCTGAATGCGGCCGTCGTTGTTCTTGTCCTGATAGGTGATCAGACCGGTTTCTTCCCAGGTCGAGATCCAGGCCGGGCGAGCGTCGTACTCGATTGGCTGAGCAGATGTGCCTTCCGGATAAATGGTGGTCATCAGGTTCAGACGAGCCATGGAGGCAACAGCCGGAGCGGTCAGGTACAGCAGGGCGATAAAGACCAGAGCCCAGCCGCCGGACCAGCGCGCGTCAGACACCTTGGGTACGGTGAAGAAGCGGATGATAACGTGGGGCAGGCCCGCAGTACCGATCATCAGGGACAACGTAAACAGAACCATGTTCAGTTTGTTGTCCACATCCGCAGTGTATTCCCGGAAGCCAAGATCGGTGACGACCTGATTCAGTTTTTCCAGTAGCGGCAGGCCGGATTCAGTATGGGTAGAGAACATGCCCAGACCCGGAATCGGGTTGCCAGTCAGCTGAAGGGAGATGAACACGGCCGGAATGGTGTAGGCGACGATCAGCACGCAGTACTGGGCAACCTGAGTGTAGGTAATACCCTTCATGCCACCGAGTACGGCGTAGATGAAGACCACCACTGCAGCGATCATCAGACCGTTAGTCGCTTCTACTTCCAGGAAGCGAGAGAAGGCAACGCCGGCACCGGCCATCTGGCCGATAACGTAGGTTAGCGATGCTACGAGCAGGCAGACAACCGCAATCAGGCGGGCGTTCGGGCTGTAGTAACGATCACCGATGAACTCCGGAACCGTGAACTTGCCGAACTTGCGCAGATACGGTGCCAGCAGCATCGCGAGCAGAACGTAACCGCCGGTCCAGCCCATCAGGAAGGTGGAGTTGGCGTAACCACCGGCGGCAATCAGGCCCGCCATGGAGATGAAGGATGCCGCAGACATCCAGTCGGCACCAATGGCCATACCGTTGGTGACCGGGTGAACACCGCCGCCAGCGACATAGAAATCACTGGTACTACCGGCTTTTGCCCAGACAGCGATGCCGATATAGATCAGGAACGAGCCCCCTACGAAGAGGAGGTTAATTGCAAATTGGCTCATTGATTCTTACTCCTCGTGTACGCCGAATTTTTCGTCGATTTTATTCATGCGCCAGGCGTAGAAGAAAATCAGAACCATAAAGACCAGAATCGAGCCTTGCTGGGCAAACCAGAAGCCAAGATCCGTGCCGCCAACCGGAATACCGGCAAGCATGGGGCGTAACAGAATGGCAAAACCATATGAGACCAGAGCCCAGATGATCAGGCTCCCGAAGATCAGGCGAAGGTTCGCCTTCCAGTAGTTCTCAGCGTCGTAGCTATGACCTGACATACAAATCACTCCTGTATTGTTGTTGTGGAGGTTCGGTGGATTTTCTGTGGGTTATTGCGGATAGAGAATTTATTATTCATATAGTACTTCTCCGACTTGTTGTCTCCTTTGACTTTACCGGTCAACAGATTAATGGATATTGGCAAATGGTCTAACTCTCAGTAACTTGCCTATTAGCAGGGCAGGCAACTACTGCCTGATCGAGGGTGGCTAATAGCGGTGCATATTCTTTAAACGGCGTTGATAATGCAGCTTTTCCACCAGTTCTTTAAGGGTTTTGACGCCGTTTTTCTGTGCTTTGTTGAGCGCAACCAGCGTCAGTTCGGCGGTGACAAGCGCATCGGCCGCAGCGTGATGCCGTTCACTAACTTCGAGTCGGAAATAGTCAGACCAGTGATCAAGGCCCCGGCCTTTGACGTCGGCGTGCGGAAAAAACGCTGGCAACAGCTCCGCAACGTCCATCCAGACATGGGGCAGGGTGTACCCGAGTTGTGCTTTCAGGGTCTTCTCTAGGAATTTCTGGTCGAAGGCTGAGTGGTAGGCGAGCACCGGGTCGCCATTCATCCATTCCAGAAGGTAGAGCAGGGCGTCCTCAGTTTCGTGGCCTTGGGTCAGGGCCTCGGTGCCGATACCGTGAATCAGCACGGTTTCCCGGATGTCCAATTCCGGCCTTCGCAGAATCAGGTCGAACTGATCGTTCAGGTGGATGACGCCGCCCTCGATGGCGACCGCGCCAATCGCAATGACTTCGTCTTTGGAGGAGTTAAGCCCCGTGGTTTCGAGATCCAGCACAACCAGCCGGCAACGCGACAGCTGCTGATCATCCACTGTTTTTGGCGTGGGCAAATGCTCGGGGTCATGATCTCCGGTCACACCACTCCGGCGCTGCGCCAGCCACTGCTTTATGTGTTCAAACATGGTGATTCGGACACCTAGAGTTGGTAAGTGACTTCCAGCTTTTGCTGGAGTCGTTGCGCCTGGCGGAAGGATTCCCTGAGAATCCGGCGGTCAAGCGGGTTCAGGTCATCCGGATCAATGTAATTGGTCAGCTCTTCGCCGTTATCCAGCATTTCCTGGTGGGCGCGCATCCGGATTGCCTGGATCAGGCTGTAAGCTTCTTTCCAGGCGTTGGCGTCTTTGGCGTCAAACACGCCTTTCTTTGACAGCTGCTCCATCCGCTCCAGGGTGTTCGCGGTTTCAATGCCGTTGGCCAGGGCAAACACCCGGATCGACTCAACAAATGGCGCCAGACCCTGGCGTTTCAGGTCCAGAACGTGTTTCTTCTCGTCGTTCAGGTAACGGAAATTGCGGAACATGGTTAATGGCGGTTTACGCTGGAAGGCATTGCCTGCCAGCATCTTCTGGAACAGGGCGTTTTTGCGAATGCGCTCCAGAACCTTCTTCAGCAGACGATGAAGCGGCTCGGTGGGGCCGAAAACTGCACGCATGTCCAGAAAGATTGAGGAGTACACCAGATTCTGCGGGGTAGAGGCATCGATAAACCTGATGAACCAGTCATCCCACTCGCGATCGCTCAGGCACAGCTTGGGGTTGCTGGCCATGATGTTGCCTTTGCACAGAGTGAACCCACACTCAGCCAGCTCGTCGTTGACCTTGCGGGCAAAAGGCAGCAGTTTGTCGCGCACATCTTGATCGGTCATGCCTTCGGGGGTTTCAAACAGGATGCCGTTATCCTGGTCGGTCAGCAGCGTTTGCTCCTGTCGGCCTTCGCTACCAAAGGTCAGCCAGGTGAAAGGAATGCCAGGGTCATGCTTCTTGAGGTTGAGCTCTAACACGCGGCGTACCGTCACATCGTTCAGGGTGGTGATGATCTTCACCACTTGCCCGGAGTCGGCGCCATGGGCAAGCATGGAGTCGACCAGCCTGGACACATCGGCTCGCAAACTGACCAGAGTGCGAAGGTGGGTCGCGGTGCCAATGGTTCGGGCCAGATTGACAAGATCCACACGCTGCAAAGAAAACAGATCTCTTTCCGAGACAACACCGATCAACAAGTCCTCATCATCAACCACGCATAAATGCGCGAAATGATGCTCAGCCATCAGCAGGGCGGCTTCAAAGGCATCGGCGGTGGCCGGCAGGCGGCAAGGGTCTTTTGTCATCACCTGGCGAATAGGAGTGTCCAACGATCCCTTTTCTTCAGCAATCATGGTGCGCAGGTCGCGCAGTGTAAAAATGCCGGTGGGATGGCGATTGTCGTCGGTAATAATGATGCTGCCGACGTTGTTTTCATGCATCCGGGCCACCGCCTTGTGCACCGGCAAATCTGGCGAGCACACAATCGGATTGCGCAGGGCGTAGCGTTCCAGTGGCGTGTCCAGGCTGTTGCTTGACCCGATTGAGGCCATGGCGCGGGACTGGATGCGCTGGTTGACCTGATCCAGCAGACTACTGACGCCCCGCAGACAAAAGTCGCGAAAAGGTTCGCTCTCCGAAAAGATCGTAATGAAGGCCTTTTGTTCAATGCTAAGGCAGAAAGTGTCGCCGTCGGCCCGGTGCAGGGTTCGGGTCGGGCGTTCGCCGATCAGCGCCGCCAGTGGGAAACACTCGCCCTGGCTGATCTCGAAGGTGGTCTCCGCCCGGTCTTCTTTCTCGTTGTGGCGCTCGCCCCGGATCCGACCTTGTTTGACGATGTAAAAGCGTTTAACCACGCCTTCATCCGGTGACAACACCACATCCTCATCAGCATAGAATCGCAGGGTGGCATGCTCTGCAAAGTGGGCCAGGTGAGTGTCATCCATGCTGGAAAAGGGCGAATGCTCCCTGAGGAACGTCATAATGGCCCGGGTGTTCTGGGGGCGGGTCATATCCTGATTTGCTGCAGCCATATCGCAATCCATCGTAGGTCAGAGCTGGTCGGCCTTGGCAGATGCTCCTTCGTTATTGTTGTCTGCCTGAAGTGTAGTCCAGCGGTCGCGTGTTTTGCCCTACGATTTTCGTCGCAGAGCCGCAGTGGGCTTTTCTTTATGGTAGCCCCTTGCGGTGGTAGAGTTCTGATACTTGTCAATCCAGAAGCAGTTTCACTCATGACCAGTAAAGATGAGCGCCTGGCGTTTCTTGAAGAGATGAAGGATGTCCGGCGAATCCGGAGGCCGAATCGTGCCGAGGTGTCGGCCCTCAGAGAGCTGACACCGGGGCATATGGAGCGACAAAAATCCGCGGTCGAAACGCCGGTTCGGGATCTGAACCCGCTGACGTCCGACATGGTAGAACCCTTGACCGCCCATGATCTGCTGAGCTGGATGCGCCCGGGTATTCAGCACGGGGTGTTCAAAAAGCTCCGGCTGGGGCAGTACCCGATAGAAGCCAGGCTGGATTTGCACCGGATGACGGTAGAGCAGGCTCGCCGCGAAGTGTTCGGGTTTATCAACGATTGTGTCCGCTATGGGCTGCGGTCGGTGATCATTCTGCACGGCAAAGGTGAACGAAACCCGGATGGTATTGCCCAACTGAAAAGTCACCTGGCCAAATGGTTGCCAGAACTGGACAGTGTACTGGCCTTTCATTCGGCCCAGAAACACCATGGCGGCACGGGGGCGGTTTATGTCATGGTGCGCAAAAGCGACGGTGACAAACAGAATAACCGGGAAATTCATAACCGCCGGTAAGCCCCATGGCGCCGGCGAATCGCGCGAGTGCCTTACGAGGTAGTGATCATGAACAAGCGTTCTATAACTCTGGTAGTGTTGATGAGCCTGTTGGTGTTGTCCGGCTGCAAGGATCGGGTGATCTGGGATGACAAAGGCAAGGTGGAAAGCGCCACGGAAGACCGTGAAGTGTGGGATTCCAAAGGCAAAATGAATACCGGCGACCGCAAGATTTGGGTAGATAAAGATGGCAAAGAAGTTGTCAAATAACCGGTTCGTCTTCAAGCAAAACAATAAAAGGAGCGGCCCATGGCGTTCAGCCTGACAGTAAATGGCCATAGGCACACCGTTGATGTTGCCCCCGACACGCCCCTGTTGTGGGTGGTGCGAGATGAAATAGGGCTTAAAGGCACCAAGTTTGGTTGTGGTGCCGGTTTGTGCGGAGCCTGTACCGTACATGTGAATGGTCAGCCTGCGCGCTCCTGTTCAACACCGGTTGAAATGGTCGATGGTGCCGACATCACAACCATTGAGGGGCTGATGAGTGAAGGTCAGCTGCACCCGCTGCAACAGGCCTGGATTGACGAGGGCGTGCCTCAATGCGGCTATTGCCAGTCTGGCCAGATCATGACCGCGGCGCACCTGCTGGCGAACAACCCATCGCCGTCCCGTGAAGACATCGTCACCGCTATGACCGGCAACCTGTGCCGCTGCGGCACCTATGCGCGCATTGTGGCAGCAGTGGAAGCCGTTGCTGGCGGCGTAGGGCACTACGAGCCCGCCGGGGAGGATACCTGACATGACCATGAATCGACGAGATTTTCTGAAAGTCAGCACCGGCGCGTCTGGCAGCCTGATTCTGGCGGTATCGATTCCGGGCTGCGCCAGCGTGCAGACCGGCTTCCAACCGAATACCGGCGAGTGGAAGCCGGATGTCTGGCTGGAACTGACCCAAGATGACGATATCGTGTTTACCCTGGCCCGGGTGGAAATGGGCCAGGGCACCTACACCGGTTTGACCACATTGGTCGCCGAAGAGCTGGATGTCGAGCCGGGTAGAATTACCGTGAAGTTTGCCCCGGTGGCTCCAGAGTATCGCAACCCGCTGTTCGGGTTGCAGCTTACCGGCGGTAGCACCAGCTTGGCCTCCAGTTGGAAACCACTGCGCGAGGCGGGTGCGTCTGCCAGATTGATGCTGGTTATGGCGGCAGCGCGAGTGTGGGAGGTCGAGGCCGATCGCTGCACCACTCAGGATGGCCGGGTAATCCACCCGAACGGTATTGATTCGCTGCGTTACGGCCAGTTGGTTGAGTTGGCTGATAAGGAAGTGATCCGGGGCGACGTTTCGCTCAAACCGAGATCCGAATGGAAGTACATCGGCCGTCAGACCAAAAAGCTGGATGCCCGCGCCAAAGTCACCGGTACCGCGGTCTACGGGATGGACGTGGAACTGCCGGACATGGTCTATGCGGTGATGACACGCAGCCCACGCTACGGTGGGGCGGCTACCGGGTTTAACCGGAGCGACATTATAGGTCTTCCGGGTGTGCGCGATGCCTTTGTCACCGAGCGCGGTGTTGCGGTGGTGGCGAACAGCTACTGGCAGGCGAGAAAAGCTCAGCAGGCACTGCAGGTCGATTGGGACCTTTCTGACGCTCTGGATACCTCGACCGAACAGGTTTTTGACGGGTATCGGCAGGCAGCCAGTAAAGACCCCGGCGTGAACGAACGGTCCGAAGGCAATGTCGACCGGGCGGCAACGCAAGCCGGGCAGGTCGTCGAAGCCGAATACGAACAGCCGTATCTTGCTCACGCCACCATGGAGCCGATGAACGCTACCGCCTGGTACCACGACGGCGGCATGGACGTGTGGGCGCCCACTCAGGCCCCGGATCTGGGCCGGATTGCCGCTGCCAGGCATTCGGACCTGTCACCCGACGACGTCAATATCCACACCACGTTTTTGGGCGGAGGCTTTGGTCGTCGGCTGACCCAGGACTACATCGAAGAAGCTGCAGCTGTCGCCTTTCAACTGAAAGTCCCGGTCAAACTGATCTGGTCCCGGGAAGAAGACACCCGTCACGGCTTCTTGCGCCCGGCTATGTTGCACCGGATGAAGGGCAGCCTGAACGATGGTGAACTGACCGGCTGGCATCATCAGATTGTCGGCCCGCAGGTGCTGGACTGGTACGTTCGCAATGCCGCACCGGCCCAATATCCCTGGGCACCCAAGTTTCTCTACGACACCTTGGGCAAGGTGGGCCTGATGACCGAGGGCATCGCCACGCCGAAGGATATTTCGGCCATCGAAGGTGCCGTGGGTTACCCCTATCAGGTGCCGAATATCAGCGTCCGTCATACCCACACCGACCCGGGCGTACCGATTACCTGGTGGCGCTCGGTGGGCTATTCTCACAACGGCTTTGCGGTTGAGACTTTTATGGATGAGCTGGCCCATGAGTCCGGCGAAGACCCAGTGCAATTCCGCCGCAAGATGCTGGATAGCGAGCCGCGCCACCGTGAGGTTCTGGATCGTGCCGCCAGGCTTGCCGGCTGGGACAAACCGGCGCCGGAGGGCAGGGCAAGGGGTATGGCCTTGTTCAAGAGTTTTGGAACCTACGTCGCTCAGGTGGTTGAGGCCGGTATCGAGAATGGCGAAATCAAGGTTTATAAAGTCACCTGCAGTGTGGATTGTGGACAGGTGGTTAACCCCAGAATCGTTGAAGATCAGATTGCCGGCGGCATCCTGTTCGGCCTGACCGCCGCCCTGTACGGCGAAATCAACTTTGATAACGGAGAAGTACGCCAGAGCAATTTCCACGATTACCGCTTGCTGCAGCTGCATCAGGCACCCGAAGTAGTTGTGGATATCGTGGACAGTGAGGTCGAGCCCACCGGCGTTGGTGAGCCGGGTGTGCCGCCGGTGATTCCGGCGCTGGGCAATGCTCTGTTTGCCCTGACCGGAACGCGTCAGCGCCGCCTGCCGTTGACGGCGTGAACCAAAGCGGTTTTCCGGGGGCGATGGCCGCCCTATAATGGCGACCATTTCGCGCCCGGCAGGGCTCGTCGCAAACGGGAGAATGCGTGTGTTTGATGTAACCCGATACGCCACCGCCGCCCAGTCCATTATCGACGCGGGCAGGTTCCTGTATGACCGGGGCTGGTCTCCGGCCACCAGCAGCAACTATTCCGCCCGGATTGATGCTGAACATGTGGCGATTACCGTGTCTGGCCGCCATAAAGGCCAGCTGAGCGCTGGCGACATTATGGTTGTCGACCTGAATGGCCGGCCGGTGCAAAGTAAGTGCAAGTCGTCTGCAGAGACGTTACTGCATACGGTGCTCTATCAGATTTTTCCTGACGTCGGGGTGGTTTTGCACACCCACTCGGTCAAGGCCACCGTGCTGAGCCGTCTGGCCGCGGCCAGCAGCACCCTGAATTTTGAGGGTTATGAGCTTCAGAAAGCCTTCGCCGGCGTAGAAACCCACGAAGGCATTCTCAGCGTCCCGGTGTTTGATAACACCCAGGACATCCCAGCGCTGGCGGAGCAATCCAAAGCCTGGTTCCTGGCCCACCCGGAGCAGCCGGGCTATCTGATCCGCGGCCACGGCCTGTACACCTGGGGCAAGACCATGGCCGATTGTCTGCGCCATGTGGAAGCCTTTGAATTCCTGTTTGAATGTGAACTTGAAACCATGAGAGCCCGCCCATGACCACCCTGAGTATTTTTAACCAGAGCCAGCCAGACGCGGCCCACACCGTCACCACCGATCCACAGGTGATCAGTGACACCTTGGCCAGTCAGGGTGTGCGCTTTGAGCGGTGGCCAACTCGGGAGTTACCGGCCGATGCCAGTCAGGAGCAGATTCTGGCGATCTATGCCGAGGAAGTGGCCGCACTCAAGCGGGAGTGCGGTTTTCTGACTGCCGACGTTGTCAGTCTGAATCCCGACAACCCCCAGAAAGACGCGTTCCGGCAGAAGTTTCTGGCTGAACACACCCACAGTGAGGACGAAGTCCGGTTTTTCGTGCGGGGCCAGGGCCTGTTCTATCTGCATTTTGGCGGCCAGGTGTACGCGCTGATGTGTCAAAAGAACGATCTGATCAGCGTGCCGAACGGCACCCATCACTGGTTTGATATGGGCCCTGAGCCGGAGTTTACCTGCATTCGCCTGTTCACTAACCCCGACGGCTGGGTCGCCAGCTTTACCGGCGAGGACATTGCCGCCCGGCTGCCGAGATACGAAGCGCTCGCGGGAGTGGCAGGATGATTCGTGTGGTTCTGACCGACATCGAAGGCACCACCAGCTCGATCTCGTTCGTACACGAGGTACTGTTTCCCTATGCAAGCAAACATCTGCCGGAATTTATCCGTGCCCATCACCATACCACGCCGGCGGTGACAGAACAGCTGGCTCTGGTCGCAGAGAAAAGCGGGGTCGATGGCAAAAATGTTGAGGGCCTGATCGACGTGCTGCAAAGCTGGATTGCGGAGGACCGCAAAGAAGGTCCGCTCAAGGCCCTGCAAGGTATGGTCTGGGAACAGGGTTATCACAACGGTGAGTTGAAAGGCCATATCTATCCGGATGCCGCTGATTACCTTCAGCGCTGGCATGATCGGGGGCTGAGATTGTTCGTATATTCGTCTGGATCTGTGAAAGCCCAGAAACTGATTTTCGGTTTCAGCAACGAGGGCGACTTTACGCCCTTTTTCTCCGGATATTTTGATACCGCCGTGGGCGGTAAAAAAGAGACACAGTCATATCAGAATATCCTGGAAGAGTTGGGCGTGGCACCGGAGTCGGTGCTGTTCCTGTCGGATATTGAGGCGGAGCTTGAAGCAGCCGAAAGTGCTGGTCTGAAAACGGTGTGGCTGGTCCGCGATGGCGAGCTGCCAGACACCGGCCGGCCGGTCGCGCGGGACTTTGCGGAGGTAGACGCGCTATTACGTAAACGCTAGGAGGTCAAATAATGCCCGGAACTACAATGCTGCAATGGCTGGTCCCGGGCTTTTGTGCGCTGATGCTGAGTGGTTGTAATCCGTTCAGTGAAGCCGAACCGATGATGGACGAATACCTCGAACGGCTCGGGCGGGTGCTCGATACGCCACCTGTCGCCATCCTCACTGATCTTCCTGATGCCTCTATTATACCCCGCCGCCGCGAACGAGTGCTGGAAATGCCTGACCTCGAATTGGGTATGCTCGATTTTATGTCGCTGTACGGTTGTGAATTGCAGTATGTGGTTGGGGAGCGGAACTCCGTTATGGGACAGGTTATGCAGCCCCTCAATCGCCTGCGCTATGAGGTGAGGTTTATCCGGGCGGCCGAAGACTGTCTGGCGCAAATGGATGACGAAGGGCTTGAGCAAATATTGCTCAGCGCCATAGAGAGTAAGCGGGCCTCGTTGCCTGTAGCTGTGTGGAATGCCACTTGGGGCGTCGAGGAAGTCGAGCGCTTGCTGACCTTGTCCAAAGGGTATTATCCGGTGGCGTCTGAATCCAATCCTGTGTCTGATCTGGTGCGGGATCTCGATCACCTCAATCAGGCCGTGGCGGCGTTGTCAGCGGAGCAGCTGGAGGTCTCGCTGGAGGATATTGGTCGCATTCACCAGCGCTGGCAGGCCGAGTTTCGGGCTGGCCAGATCATTAACAGCGCGCGCCTGTTGATTGCTGCCTTGAATGCAGGTACAGAAACGATTAAGGCGCGGCTGGACAAGCGCCCGTTATGCCAAAATGAACGACCGAACGCTCAGTCAGAAATCGTCCGCAATTTCTTCTTCAATATCTATGTCGGCGAGGTTCAGCCCTACATGAGCGATGTCAGCCGGGGCCGAGACTCGTTAATTTTGGCGTTGGCCGAGTTGGCGGACCAACAGCGGGGCGTGATGCCTGCGAGTTTTGAGCAATGGTATCAGCGCCATTTGTCTGACCAGGCAGACACAAGCTTGTGGCGCCAGCTTGACCAGGCCATGATGCAGCACACCCGGCACTGGCAGGAACTGTTGGGGCAGTGTGGTTTGCGCCCTGGCTGACTGGTGCCGAGGTTAGCGCTGACTCTCCGGGGTGACGCGCAGAATCTCCTCGACCGTGGTCTGGCCAGCGGCCACCTTCTGGGCACCGCCCAGACGCAGCGACTTCATACCTTCCTTGTAGGCGTCCAGCCGCAGTTGCTCCAGTTCACAGCGATCGTTGATTTGCCGGGTGAGCTTGTCTGACAGGGTCATGATTTCGTACACCCCGGCCCGGCCGAGATAACCGGTGTTGCGACATTCCAGGCAGCCGACCGGATGATAGAACTGTCGGGGCATCGGCGCTTTCCAAGGGCGGGTGAGGGCTTGCCAGGCCTGTTCGTCGGCCTCGCCGGGCTCCTTGCAGTGCGGGCACAGGGTACGCGTCAGGCGCTGAGCCATCACGCCCAGCACGGTGGCGCGGATCAGGTAAGGCGGAATGCCCAGCTCCATCAGGCGGGTAATGGCGCTGGGGGCATCGTTGGTATGCAGGGTCGAGAGCACCAGGTGGCCGGTCAGGGCTGCCTGCACGGCCATTTCAGCGGTTTCAAGATCCCGGATTTCGCCGATCATGATGATATCCGGGTCCTGACGCAGCAGCGCCCGCACCCCATGGGCAAAGGTTAGGTCAATGTTGTTCTGCACCTGCATCTGATTGAACGCCGGTTCCACCATTTCGATGGGGTCTTCAATGGTGCAGATGTTCAACTCTGGCGTCGCCAGTTGTTTCAGGGTGGAATACAGCGTGGTGGTCTTCCCGGAGCCGGTAGGCCCGGTCACCAGAACAATGCCGTGGGGGCGCGCCGTGATAGTCTGCCAGCGCTCCCGGTCTTCTTTGCTGAAACCCAGCTGCTCAAAAGATTTCAGCAACACGTCCGGATCAAAAATCCGCAGCACCATTTTTTCGCCAAAGGCCGTGGGCATGGTGGCCAGGCGCAGCTCCACTTCGCTGTTGTCGGGCTTGCGGGTTTTGATGCGACCATCCTGAGGGCGTCGTTTTTCCGCCACATTCAGCCGACCCAGAATTTTCAGGCGGCTGGTGACAGCCACGCCGACCTGCTCGGGAAACTCGTACACGTTATGGAGTACGCCATCGATGCGGAAGCGCACCTGGGTGACCCCGCGGCGTGGCTCGATATGAATATCGGAGGCGCGCTGATCAAAGGCGTACTGCAACAGCCAGTCGACAATCTTGACCACGTGCTGGTCATTGGCATCGGGGTTTTCAGTTGAGCCCAGGTCCAGTAACTGCTCGAAGTTCTGGCTGCCAGTTGCGCCCGGTTTCTGGCCTCCACTGGCCTTATTGACGGAGTTGGCCAACTGGTAGAACTCGACGGTGTAGCGCCGGATGGCTTCGGGATTGGCCACCACCCTGCGAATGTCTTTGCGGATGGCCTGGCGCAGATTGCTTTCCCACTCGTTCTTGAAGGGCTCACCGCTGGCAATCAGCACTTCGTCTGAGCCAATCTCTACCGCCAGAATGCCGTGGCGTTGAGCAAAGGCGTAGGACATCACCCGGGCGATGGCGGGCGTATCAATTTTCAGGGGATCGATGTGGTAGTAGTCCTGGCCGGCCCAGCGGGCGAGCCAGTGTGTGAGCCGGTCTAGGTCAAGGGTGCGCCCATCGGCCCGGCTGGTGATGCCGGCAATGGCGATCAGCTCCAGCGGATGTCTGGGGGCGGTGCGCCCGCTTTGGGAAGCGGCGCCGAGATTGGCGGTCAGCACTTTTTCGGCGTCTTGCTGGCTGATCTCGCCACTTTCCACCAACGCAGAGCACAGATCTCTCAGCGCCAGTGTTTGCCGGTGTGGCGGTAGTGGCATGCTTTGCACGGGATCAGCCATTTTGGTGAGCTCCTGGTGTTTTGCGTCCTCAGTTGGCAACCGGGCGATTGACTTTCAGATGCACCATGGCAACGGTGAACAACAGAAAAGTCAATATCATCAGGATCATGGGCCCGATGGCGCCCTCGCTGAGCCAGGCCGATACCACTGCTTGGGTAAAGTAGAAGATCACCACAAAGGCCAACCAGATATAGCCGCGATTGTGGCCCCGGAAGACCGGTACCGCGAATGCCAGCAGAGGCAGCAGCTTTACAGACAACATCAATGTGAGCGAAACCCCCTCTACCGGTGCCGGGTAAAACGTGGTGATCAGCAACGTCGCTAACACGCCCAGATACAGTGCAATGGTCAGGCGAGCGGTGGTTTTTGCTTTGTCGTTGTGCAGCATAGAGTCGTCCGGGTGTTTAGGTTGGGATCTGGGAGCAGTCAGTTGGTCAGTTTTGTCGCCAGGCTGGCCAGGCGCTCGCCGAACGCCTGGCACAGGATTTTCTCGTGCTCGCTCAGCGGGTTCTGTGCTCCGGTGCCGGCCCAGTGCGTGGGGCCATAAGGTGTGCCGCCGGTAGACGTTTCATTCAGGGCGTTTTCGGAATAGGGCAGGCCACACAGTACCATGCCGTGGTGCAGCAGCGGCATCATCATGGTCAGCAGGGTGGTTTCCTGGCCCCCGTGCAGACTGCCGGTTGACGTGAAAGCGCCCGCCGGTTTGCCTGACAACTTGCCGTTCAGCCAGAGATCACCGGTGCCATCCAGAAAATGCTTCAGGGGCGCGGCCATGTTGCCAAAGCGGGTCGGGCTGCCCAGAGCCAAGCCGGCACAATTGGCCAAGTCATTTTTGGTAGCGTATGGAGCCCCGGAGTCCGGCACCGCGGGCAGGCTGGCGGTGGTGTCTGCGGAAACCGGCGGCACGGTGCGAATTTTTGCTTCCAGGCCGGCAATCCGGGCCACGCCGCGGCCAATCTGGCTGGCCATCTCGGCGGTCTGGCCATTACGGCTGTAATAAAGAACGAGAATATACGGTGTTGGGTCGCTCATGCCTGCTCCTGGCCGGTTGGCTTACAGAATGTCGAGGACATTCTCGGGGGGTCTGCCGATGGCCGCTTTACCGTTGGCCAGAACGATGGGCCGCTCAATTAGCTTGGGTGTGGTTACCATCGCCTTGACCAGTTGCTCCCTGGTGAGTTCCGGGTTGTCCAGACCTTGCTCGCGGTACTCAGGTTCCTTTGTACGCATTATTCTACGGGCTTCGCAATCAAGGAGATCAAGAATGTGTAACAGTTCCTGCACTGTTGGTGGCGTCTCCAGGTAGCGTATAATCTCCGGCTCGATTCCGTGCTGCTGAAGTAGCTCAAGGGTCTGGCGTGATTTTGAGCACCGTGGGTTGTGGAAAATACGGGTTGGTTCTGTCATGGTCATGCCCGGTTAACAGTGATGATTGCGGTCCGTTTTGAGGGGCGTAGTCTAACAGGAGGATATCCCTTGCAGTACCCTCGCTACCTGTCCATTCTCCGTTTCACCCCGAGCGCGCGCCGCCGGCACGGGTTACTGTTTTCCGTAGTGATCCTGGCGCTGATTCTGTCCGGTTGCGAAAACACTGAGCTGGAGCGCTCAGATGGCATCCGGGTGAGCTGGAATGACTACCGGGGCCAATGGGTGCTGGTGAATTACTGGGCCGAATGGTGCGCACCCTGCCTGGAGGAAATCCCGGAGCTCAATCATCTCGACAAAGCGCCAAATATTGCGGTGCTGGGCGTCAATTTTGACGGTATCAAGGGTCCGGCTCTGCAGGAGCTTGGCCAGCGCATGGGCATCGAATTCACCATGCTGGGACAAGACCCCGGGCCAGAGTTTGGCTGGAAAATGCCCGTGGCATTGCCGGCGACCTTTGTTATAGACCCGGCCGGCAAACTGATTGAAACGCGCTTTGGTCCCCAAACCGAAGAAGATCTTCGCACCTTGATTGGCAGCTGACCATGGCAAACACCTTCGTACACCTGCGCGTACATTCCGAATATTCCCTGGTGGATGGCCTGGTGAGGGTTAAACCTCTGATCGGACGGGTTGCCGAACTAGGCATGCCGGCGGTGGGGCTGACCGAGCAATCCAACATGTGTTCCCTGGTGCGCTTTTATAAAACCGCCATGGGGGCCGGGGTAAAGCCCATCATTGGTGCCGATCTCTGGCTGGAAAATCCGGATGAACCGGAGAATCCGTTCCGGCTGACCTTGCTGGCCCGGGACAACGATGGCTACCTGCACCTCACTGAAATTGTCTCTCTTGGCTATACCGAGGGTCAGCGCCACGGCAAGCCGATCATCCGCAAGGCATGGCTGGAGTCACGTGCGGCCGGGTTGATTGCCCTGTCAGGCGCGAAAATGGGCGATGTTGGCAAGGCCTTGCTGGCGGGTAAACCGGAGCTGGCGCAAGAGCGGGCCCGGTACTGGATGGGCCTGTACCCGGACAGCTATTACCTGGAGTTGCAGCGCACCGCTCGGACGGGTGACGAAGACTGCCTGCACCTGTGTGTAGAACTGGCGGCCGACATGGGTTTGCCGGTGGTGGCCACCAACGATGTGCACTTCCTGACCGTCGAGGATTTTGAGGCCCACGAAGCCCGGGTCTGCATTGGTGAAAGCCGTACCCTGGACGACCCACGCCGTGATCGCCGGTTCAGCGATCAGCAATATCTGCGCAGTGCCGAGGAAATGATCGAGCTGTTTTCGGACATCCCGGAGGCGGTCGAGAACACGGTCGAAATTGCCCGCCGTTGCTCGGTAAAAGTACGCCTGGGCGAATACTTCCTGCCCAATTACCCGATCCCCGAAGGCATGACCATGGACGAATACTTCCGGCAGGTGTCGGAAGAGGGTCTGGAAATGCGCCTGGCAACCATCCTGAGCAAGGATGATCCGGAATTCGACCGGAAGCGGGGCGAGTACTACGAGCGATTGAAGTTCGAGCTGGACATCATCACCCAGATGGGGTTCCCGGGATACTTTCTGATCGTTATGGACTTTATTAAGTGGGCCAAGAATAACGGCGTGCCGGTCGGCCCAGGCCGGGGTTCCGGTGCCGGCTCGCTGGTAGCTTATGCTCTGCTGATTACCGATCTGGACCCGCTGGAATACGACCTGCTGTTCGAGCGGTTCCTGAACCCGGAACGGGTATCCATGCCCGACTTCGACGTCGACTTCTGCATGGAAGGCCGCGACCGGGTGATCGAATATACCGCCCAGAAATACGGCCGCGAGGCTGTTTCCCAAATCATCACCTTCGGTACCATGGCCGCCAAGGCGGTGGTGCGGGATGTTGCGCGGGTGCAGGGCAAGTCCTATGGTCTGGCCGACAAACTGTCCAAGTTGATTCCGTTTGAAGTGGGTATGACCCTTACTAAGGCCATTGAGCAGGAACCCCAGCTCAAGGAATTTCTGGAGCATGACGAAGAAGCCCAGGAAATCTGGGAAATGGCCCTGAAGCTGGAAGGGGTGTGCCGCAACGCGGGTAAACACGCCGGTGGCGTGGTGATTGCGCCCACCAAGATAACCGATTTTTCGCCGCTTTACTGCGATGATGAGGGTGGCAGCCTGGTCACCCAGTTCGACAAGAACGATGTTGAAGAGGCCGGACTGGTAAAGTTCGACTTTCTGGGTCTGCGGACCCTGACCATCATCAAGTGGGCGCTGCACATGATTAACCCGCGCCGGCAGAAGCGCGGGGAGCCGGAACTGGACATTGCGGCCATTCCGCTCGATGACAAGCTCTCGTTCGAAGTGCTCAAGAAGGCGGAAACTACGGCGGTGTTCCAGCTGGAATCCCGCGGTATGAAGGATCTGATCCGCCGCCTGCAGCCCGATTCGCTGGAAGATATGATTGCTCTGGTGGCCCTGTTTCGCCCAGGCCCGTTGCAGTCGGGCATGGTCGACGACTTTATCGACCGGAAGCACGGCCGCCAGCCGATGTCTTTCCCGCACCCGGATTATCAGTATGCCGGCCTGAAACCGGTACTGGAGCCTACTTACGGGGTCATCCTGTATCAGGAGCAGGTCATGCAGATCGCTCAGGTGATGGCGGGATATTCCCTGGGCAATGCAGACATGCTGCGTCGGGCTATGGGTAAGAAAAAGCCTGAAGAAATGGCCAAGCAGAAAGCGTTTTTCCTGGAAGGGTGTGCCGGCAACGGCATCGATAAAACGCTGGCGGAAAACATCTTCGACCTGGTGGAAAAGTTTGCCGGTTACGGCTTTAACAAATCGCACTCTGCCGCCTACGCACTGGTGTCGTACCAGACGCTCTGGATGAAGGCCCATTACCCGGCTGAATTCATGGCGGCCGTACTCACCGCCGATATGCAGAACACCGATAAGGTGGTGACGCTGGTCGAAGAGTGTCGGAACATGAAGCTGGACCTGCTGGTTCCCGACGTCAGCCGCTCCGAGTTCACCTTCACTGTGAACGACGAGGGCCAGATTTTTTATGGCCTGGGCGCGATCAAGGGGTTGGGTGAAGGCCCCATCGAGAGCGTGGTGACCGCAGCGCGGGAAGGTGGGCCGTTCCTCGACATCTTCGATTTCAGCCGCCGAGTAGACCTGAAAAAGGTCAACAAGCGGGCGATGGAGGCACTCATTCGTGCCGGCGCCATGGACAAGCTTGGTGCCAGTCGTGCCCAATTAATGGCCAGTATCGACAAAGCGGTTCAGCAGGCCGGCCAACAATCCCGCAACGACGCTGTCGGTATGGTCGACATGTTTGGTGACATGCTCGAAGGCGGCGAAGATGGCGACCCCTACGAGGATGTCGCTAACGTGCGGGAGTGGCCAGAAAAACAAAGGCTAAAAGGGGAGAAAGACACCCTCGGCATTTACCTCACTGGGCATCCTTTCGACGAATACGAACGAGAAGTGCGCCGCTTTGTGCGCTCCTCGATTGCAGATCTCAAACCCAACAAATCCCCCCAGCGGGTCGCCGGCCTGGTGGTGGCGCAGCGGACCATGAAAACCCGGACCGGCTCGACCATGTGTTTCATCACCCTGGACGACCGCAGTGCCCGGATAGAGGCTACTCTTTTCTCTGAGGCCTTTTTTGAGAACCGAGAATTGCTACAATCCGATCAAGTGATTGTGGTGGAAGGGCAGGTCAGCCACGATGATTATTCGGGGCAGATGAAAATGCGGGTCAGTTCCGTGATGGACGTGGCCACCGCCCGACAGCAGTTCAGCCGCGGCATCCGGCTGGCCCTGCACGCCGAGCAATTGCAGAATGGGCTTCTGGACAAGTTGGACGAGACCTTGCGTCCGTTTCGCAACGACGGCAGTCCGGTATGGATTGAGTACAGCAGTACCGAGGCCCGAACCCGCATCGAGCTGGGCGAGTCCTGGCGGGTGCAGCCGGATGACAGCCTGTTATTCGAGCTAAGACACCTGGTGGGCGACCAGTCTGTGGAACTGGTCTATGATTAATACCAATGTCCGCTTTAGCTGTGCGATGAGCACTGCTATCTTTGTCCCAAATTCTGGTTATGGCGGGTTTACGCCTGCCTGGCAATCAAATGATGGAACATCATGAACCCTAACTACCTGGATTTCGAACAGCCGATCGCCGACCTGGAAGCCAAAATCGAAGAGCTTCGCATGGTGGGCAACGACACCGACATCAACATTACTGATGAAATCAGTCGCCTGAAAAAGAAAAGCGTCAGTCTGACTGAGACCATCTTCTCTGATTTAAAGTCCTGGGATGTGGCGCGTCTGGCTCGGCATCCGCGCCGGCCCTATACCCAGGATTACATCAATCTGGTTTTTGATGATTTCGATGAGCTGCACGGCGACCGCCGCTACGCGGACGATCAGGCCATCATCGGCGGTACTGCCCGGCTGGACAATACGCCGGTGATGATTATCGGTCATCAGAAAGGTCGTGAAGTGCGCGACAAGGTAAAGCGTAACTTCGGCATGCCGCGCCCGGAAGGTTACCGCAAGGCGCTGCGCCTGATGGAAATGGCCGAGCGTTTCAAAATGCCGATTTTGACTTTTATCGACACCCCTGGCGCCTACCCAGGCATCGGTGCTGAAGAGCGCGGCCAGAGTGAGGCCATCGCCTTCAACCTCGCGGTGATGTCGCGCCTGAAAACACCGATCATCTCCACTGTCATCGGTGAGGGTGGTTCCGGCGGTGCGCTGGCCATTGGTGTATGCGATCAATTGAACATGCTGCAGTATTCCACCTATGCGGTCATCTCACCGGAAGGCTGTGCGTCCATTCTCTGGAAAAGCGCGGAATACGCAGCTCAGGCGGCCGAGGCCATGGGTGTAACCGCTCAGCGCCTGAAAGAGCTGGGTGTCGCGGACAATGTGGTTGAAGAGCCCCTCGGCGGTGCTCATCGAAATCCCGAGAAAATGGCTGAAACCCTCAAGGTGCGACTGGCTGAAGGCGTAGCTGAGCTATGCCGTCTGCCGCTGGACGAACTGGTCTCGCGCCGTTATGAGCGTTTGACCAAGTATGAAGGCGGGCGGTAACGCCGCCCGGGACGCAGGCTGGCCCGGCGATCTGCTTGGGCCAGTCAGCTCACTCCCCGAATTTTCCAGGCTCTGGGTTGCCTTCAGTGGTGGCCTGGATTCCTCGTTGCTGCTGCATGTGGCAGCGGCCTGCCACCCTGACGTAACCGCTTTACACATCAATCACCAGCTCCAGCCCAATCATGAGCAGACCGAGCAATTCTGCCGGGATGCATGTGCACGTTTGGGTGTGGCGTTGGTGGTGGAACGGGTTGAGGTGGCTGGCTCCGGTGCCGGCGGGCTGGAAGACGCGGCAAGAGGCGCCCGCTACCGGGTGTTCAGGCGCTGGGTTGATGATAACGATCTGTTGCTGATGGCCCATCACGGTGATGATCAGATTGAAACTGTGCTGTTTCGGTTGCTTCGGGGCACCGGTGTCAACGGACTTGCCGGTATGCCCCACACCCGCCCTTTGGGCCGGGGTAGGCTGTATCGCCCCTGGCTGGATATCAGTCGAGAGCGCCTAGAACAGGTGGCCATGGCCGCCGGTTTGAACTGGGTTGAAGATCCGAGTAATGCCGGTCACGCCTTTGATCGCAATTACCTCCGCCATGCCGTTTTGCCCGGCCTTAAAGTCCGCTGGCCGGGTTTACTCAAGCGGGTTGCTCACAGTGCCCGCGCCTGTGAAGAGAGCGAACAGCTCAATCAGCGGTTGGCGGAACTGCAGTGGCAGGCGTGTTCAGACGCTGGCCGATTGAAGCTCGAGGCCTTTCGATTGTTAACTGGGCCTGAGCAACGCAATCTGGTGCGTTGGTGGATTCATCATCAGGGTTGGCAGGTTCCGGCATTGTCTGACTGGAGTCAGGCGCTGACGGACATGGTGGGCGCCGGAGAGGACCGGGAGCCGGAAATCCGGGGTGAGGGCTTCAGTCTGCGGCGCTACCGGGAGTATCTCTATCTGGTGCCAAATATCGACGTGCCAGAGCCGTCGGTCTGGCTTGCGCCCGGGCCGCCCATGAAGTGGGGGCGCTGGCACTTGCAGTTAATGGCAGGGCCATCGCCAGTTACCGCAAAAACCCCATCACCGCCAATACGGGTATCTACGAGGCAGGGAGGCGAGCGGGTGCGATTCACCTCCGGAGAACACTCTCGTGCCTTGAAAACCTGGCTGCAGGAGCAGGGTGTGCCGCCTTGGGAGAGGGCTTTGTTGCCGCTAGTTTACCGGCAGGAACAGGGAATTAACGAGCTGATTGCCATTGGCGATTTGTGGTGTTCCGAGCAATACTCGGGAGGCGGCCATGCCGGCGGCTGGCGGCTGATTGTTGAGAGGGATTGTGATTGAGTAGAGGGGGGCTTTCTGGTAGTCTGACATCCCATCTTGAGATGAACAATCTCCCTCCTTCACCGAACCAGATAATCACGGAATCTGCATGACGCGTTATATTTTCGTCACCGGCGGTGTCGTGTCCTCCTTGGGGAAAGGTATTGCGTCTGCCTCACTGGCAGCCATCCTCGAGGCACGCGGCCTGAAGGTCACTATTCTCAAGCTGGACCCGTACATCAACGTGGACCCCGGCACCATGAGCCCGTTCCAGCACGGTGAGGTATTTGTCACCGAAGACGGCGCGGAAACCGACCTCGATTTGGGCCACTACGAACGCTTTATTCGTACCCCCATGAGCAAGCGCAATAACTTCACCACCGGTCGTGTGTATGAAGAAGTTATCCGCAAAGAGCGTCGTGGCGATTATCTGGGCGGAACCGTTCAGGTCATCCCTCACATCACCGACGAAATCAAGCGCCGTGTCGTTGAGGGCGCAGCCGGCTCCGACGTAGCCATGATTGAAGTAGGTGGCACCGTGGGTGACATCGAGTCGCTACCGTTCCTGGAAGCCTGTCGCCAGCTCAAGGTGGAAGTGGGTCCACAGCGCGCCTTGTTCATGCACCTGACACTGGTGCCTTACATTGCAACCGCCGGCGAGATCAAAACCAAGCCGACCCAGCATTCGGTAAAGGAAATGCGGTCTATCGGCCTGCAGCCGGATATCCTGCTGTGCCGGTCCGAGCACGAGGTGGATATCAGTTCTCGCCGCAAGATCGCTCTGTTTACTAACGTTGAAGAGCGGGCGGTCATTCCGTTGCAGGATGCCAAATCCATCTACGCCATTCCGCGCATGTTGCATGAGTTTGGTCTGGATCAACTGGTGATCGAACGTTTCAACCTGGATGCCCGAGAAGCGGATCTGAGCGAGTGGGACGAGGTTGTGGAATCGCTGATGAATCCGCAGCACGAAGTCACCATCGCTATGGTCGGCAAGTACATGGAGCTCCTGGACGCCTACAAGTCCCTGATTGAGTCCCTGCTGCACGCCGGCATCAAGACCCGCACCAAGGTCAATATCAACTACATCGACTCCGAAGACATCGAGCGTGACGGCACCTGTGTGCTGGAATCGGCAGATGCCATACTGGTGCCGGGCGGTTTTGGTGAGCGCGGTGTTGAAGGCAAGATCCGCACGGTTCAGTACGCCCGTGAAAATAAGATTCCGTATCTGGGTATCTGCCTGGGTATGCAAGTAGCCGTTATTGAATACGCCCGTAATGTGGCCGGCCTGACAGATGCCCACAGCACCGAGTTCCGTGAGCATACTCCGGCGCCGGTAGTTGGTCTTATCACTGAATGGCTGGATGCCAGCGGTACCACCGAAGCCCGTACCGAAGCATCAGACCTGGGTGGCACCATGCGCCTGGGTGCTCAGGATTGTGTGCTGACCGATGGCTCGACCATTGCAGCCTGCTATGGCAAGAAAACCATTCGTGAGCGTCACCGCCATCGCTATGAGGTCAACAACCACTTCCTGCCGAAGCTGGAAGAGGCTGGCCTTAAAATCTCCGGCCGTTCGACCGACGGTCGACTGGTGGAAGTCGTGGAAGCACCGGATCATCCGTGGTTTGTGGCCTGTCAGTTCCACCCGGAATTCACCTCGACACCCCGCGACGGCCACCCGCTGTTCAAGGGTTTTGTTGAGGCAGCATTGGCCAACAAGAAAGGATCCTGAGCATGGCGCAGAGCATGGTCAACGTCGCCGGTATTGAAGTTGCCAACGATCAGCCCTTCGTGCTGTTCGGGGGCATGAATGTACTGGAATCGGCCGAACTGGCCATGGAAGTAGCAGAAGCTTATGTAGACGTCACCCGCAAGCTGGGTATTCCGTACGTGTTCAAGGCCTCTTTCGACAAGGCCAACCGCTCCTCAGTGAACTCGTTTCGTGGTCCCGGTCTCGATAAAGGTTTGCAGATACTGGCGGACATCAAGAGCAAGTTTGGTGTTCCCATTATCTCTGATGTTCACACTCCGGAGCAGGCGGCGCCGGCTGCCGAAGTGTGCGACATCATCCAGTTGCCGGCGTTCCTGAGCCGACAGACTGACTTGGTCGTCGCCATGGCGAAAACCGGTGCGGTGATCAACATCAAAAAAGCCCAGTTCCTGGCACCCCAGGAAATGCAGCACATCATCACCAAGTGTGAAGAAGCCGGCAACGACCGGGTGATTCTGTGTGAGCGCGGCAGCAGCTTCGGTTACAACAACCTGGTGGTCGACATGCTCGGCTTCGGCATCATGAAGTCGATGAACGTGCCGGTGATGTTTGACGTCACCCACTCGTTGCAGATGCCTGGCGGGCGAGCTGACTCTGCGGGCGGTCGACGGGCCCAGGTAACCGACCTGGCACTGGCGGGTATGTCCCAAGGCCTGGCCGGTTTGTTCCTGGAAGCGCACCCTGACCCGGACACGGCCAAATGCGATGGCCCCTGCGCGCTGCGCCTGAGCCAGCTGGAGTCGTTCCTGCAGCGGGTGAAGGCGGTGGATGATCTTGTGAAAAGTTTCAAACCTATCGACACCGCCTGATAGGCGGTGTTTGTTTTTGTCTTGTTTGGGAGTACGAGCAGGTAGGGGATGGCTTTCCGAAACACGCTCCTTCGGCACCCCTCCGGGGTCCGGCCCGCAATCGTAGATTGCGGTCGTTCAGCCGAAGCATGAAGCTTTGCTTCATAAGCGCTTGGCGGAACCCATGTGACGCTTGGGCTCCGCCATCCATGGCTCCGCACAGTTTCGGAAAGCCATCCCCTACCTGCTTTGCGCGAATCAACGAGTTAAACCATTAAGACATTGAAAACCTGGAGACCCAGAAGAATGACCAAGATTGCCAACATCAAAGCCCGTGAGGTTCTGGATTCACGGGGTAACCCGACCGTTGAAGCTGACGTGATTCTTGAGGACGGCACGCTGGGCCGTGCCTGTGCCCCGTCCGGTGCTTCTACCGGGTCCCGCGAGGCACTGGAACTGCGCGACGGTGACAAGTCCCGTTACCTTGGTAAAGGTGTTCGCACGGCGGTTGCAGCGATCAATGGCCAGATTTGTGATGCTCTGGTCGGCAAGGATTCTGCGGATCAGCGCAGCCTGGATCAGATCATGATCGACCTGGACGGCACCGAGAACAAAGCCAACCTGGGTGCCAATGCCATTCTGGCGGTTTCTCTGGCAGCAGCAAAGGCCGCTGCGCTGTCTCTGGGTAAGCCGTTGTACGAGCACATCGCAGACATCAACGGCACCTCCGGTGAATTTTCCATGCCGGTGCCGATGATGAATATCCTGAACGGTGGTGAGCATGCCGACAACAATGTCGACATTCAGGAATTCATGGTACAGCCGGTGTCCGTTAAGAGCTTCGCCGAAGCGCTGCGTGTCGGTGCTGAGATCTTTCACAGCCTGAAAAAAGTACTGAAGGCTCAGGGCCTGAACACCGCTGTCGGCGACGAAGGCGGTTTCGCACCGAACCTGCCCTCTAACGAAGCCGCGCTGGCGGTCATTAAAGAGGCGGTCGAGAACGCCGGTTACGAGCTGGGCAAAGATGTCACTCTGGCTCTGGACTGTGCGTCTTCCGAGTTCTACAAAGACGGTCAGTACCAGTTGACGGGTGAAGGCAAGAGTTTTGATTCCAAGGGCTTTGCCGATTACCTGGCCGGTCTGTGTGAGCGTTACCCGATTGTATCCATCGAAGACGGTATGGATGAGAGCGATTGGGACGGCTGGAAAGTGCTGACTGACAAGCTGGGCGACAAGGTTCAGTTGGTGGGTGATGACTTGTTCGTCACCAACACCAAGATCCTGAAGCAGGGTATCGAGAAAGGCGTGGGGAATTCCATTCTGATCAAGTTCAATCAGATTGGCAGCTTGTCCGAAACTCTGGATGCCATCAAAATGGCTCAGGATGCCGGTTACACTGCGGTGATTTCTCACCGTTCCGGTGAAACCGAAGACACCACTATTGCCGATCTGGCAGTGGCGACCTGCGCTGGCCAGATCAAGACCGGTTCGTTGTGCCGCTCTGATCGTGTAGCCAAGTACAACCAGTTGCTGCGTATCGAAGAGGCGCTGGGCGGCAAGGCGCCTTACCTGGGTTTGCGTGAAATCAAGGGTCAGGGTTAAGCCGCAGCGGTAATCGCCGGCCTTCTGGCACTTGCCGGCAGGTAACAAAATGTTAAGGCCATCGCGTTCCAGATGAAAATTTGGAAACGATGGCCTTTTTGTACAGTGACTTACGCGAATTTGTTGCTAATCTACTATAAGGTCTATACTTGACCTTCGACGCTGACTTTAATTCTGGTTATTTTCTGAGCTAATTGGGCATGAAAACGCTTTGGGCCATTCTGATAGTGCTTATTCTCCTGCTGCAGGTTCGCCTGTGGATCGGGGAGGGCAGTTTTGCGCAGGTGTGGTCGCTGGAGAAGTCGATTGCCGAGCAGCGAGCTGAGAATGCCGGGTTGGCTGGGCGTAATGACCGGCTGTATGCGGAGGTGCGTAATCTTCGTAATGAGCAGGGGGCTGTGGAAGAGCGCGCCCGTATGAATCTGGGCCTTATTCGTGAAGACGAGACGTTTTTCCTGGTCGTCGAGAATTAACTTCCGTGCATAGAGCATCGGGGCCCTTCTTTCCGGGAACCGCTACGAGCACATCCATGCGCGCTTCTCTCAGGCCATCCATGGCCTTCGAAATTCCCGGAAAGAAGGGCCCCGATGCTCTCCGTACTTTGTGCAGAGCCGTTTATGACAAATCCTGAACTTTGGCTTATTGTTCCTGCCGCCGGCATTGGCCAGCGCATGAAAGCTGAATGCCCCAAGCAGTATCTGACAATCTCTGGCCGCTTTATTCTTGATATCACCCTGTCCCGCCTGCTGCATAACGCCCCGTTTAAAGGCTGCATGGTGCCGCTGAGTGCTCAGGATCATTGGTGGGCAGACAGTGAGTCTGCCAAGGACGACCGTATCCAGACCTGCACGGGCGGGACAGAGCGGGCGGGTTCGGTGCTTTCAGCGCTGCATGCTTTGAATGAGCAGGCCGATGATAACGACTGGGTGTTGGTGCACGATGCGGCGCGGCCTTGTCTGGATGCTCACGACCTTTCCAATCTGATTGATACCCTGTTTGAGCATCCCGTGGGCGGGCTCCTGGCTGCGCCGGTAGCGGATACCTTGAAGCTGGCGGGGGAAGGTGTTCCGCCTGAGGTTGAGAAAACGGTGGATCGGCGTCGGCTGTGGCGGGCGTTGACGCCGCAGATGTTTCGGTTCGGGGCGCTCCGGGCTGCGCTGGAATTCTGTCTGGAAAATGGCGATGCGGTGACCGATGAGTCCTCTGCCGTGGAGTTTTCCGGTAATATGCCGGTTTTGGTCGAAGGCCGGGCGGATAACCTGAAGATTACGGTGCCGTCGGATCTTGCGCTGGCGGAGTTTATCCTTAGCCGGCAGTAAGGCTTACTCTTCCATCCTCATTCCTGTTTGGTTTCGGAGACGATCATGCGTATTGGCCAGGGCTTTGATGTCCACGCCTTTTGTGAGGGCGATTCTGTCATTTTAGGGGGCGTTGAAATTCCCCATAGCCATAGCCTGAAAGCCCATTCAGACGGCGATGTGCTTCTACATGCGCTGGCAGATGCGCTGCTGGGGGCGGTGGCCCTGGGTGACATCGGTCACTTCTTTCCGGATACCAGTGATGAGTGGGCCGGGGCGGACAGCCGGGATTTGCTGCGCCGGGTCATGCGGCGGGTGCTGGAGGAGGGCTTTGCGGTGGTGAATGTTGACAGCACGGTCATTGCCCAGGCGCCAAAGATGGCGCCCCATGTGGAGGCTATGCGCCTGAACATTGCCGAGGATCTTGGGGTGCCGGTCAGCCGGGTGAGTGTGAAAGCAACGACCACCGAGAAGCTTGGTTTTACCGGACGGGGTGAGGGTATTGCCTGCCAGGCGGTGTGTTTGCTTGAACCGGTGGGCATGTGAGCGATGTTAATGAGTTACCTCGCTGGCGCCTGGATTGGCCGACGTCGACCGGAGTTCGTCCGAGTAAGGCGTTGCTGAAGGCCACGCCGGAAGACTTTCGTGTGGCCGAGCAGCTTTGGCCCGCATGTGAAGGCTTTGAGGTAAAAGATGCCGGGACCGGTGAGCATTTGTGTGTTCGTCTTGAGAAAACAGGCGATAACACCGAGTACGTAGCCCGGGAATTGGCGGCCATGGCCGGTTGCAAGGCGTTTGAGGTGGGCTTCTGTGGCTTGAAAGATCGCCACGCGATCACGGTGCAGTGGTTCAGCCTCTATTGTCCGGGCCAGGAGGCCGGTGATGCTGCGCTGCTGGCGACCATTGCCGAGCGTTGGCCGGTGCTGGCCAGCCGGCGTCATGCCCGCAAGCTCCGCCGGGGTGAGCACCTGAACAACAGGTTTGATCTGGTGCTGCGCCAGGTTTCCGGTGATCGAGCAGCGCTGGATCAGGCGCTGACTTTGTTGGCTGAGCGGGGCGCGCCGAATTACTTCGGGCCGCAGCGATTTGGCATCGACGGTGGCAACCTGGCCCAGGCGGTAAATGTTGATCCATCCCGGTTGAATCGCAAGAAAGGTGGTCGCCGTGGCGGTGGCGGAAGTGGCTCTAAAAACGTATTGTACTTTTCGGCGGCGCGCTCGTGGTTGTTTAACGAGGTGCTGGCCCAGAGAGTCACTGCTGGCAACTGGTTTGCCTGCCTGCCCGGTGAGCCCGCAGAAGATGGCGCTCCTACCGGCCCGCTCTGGGGCGACGGTGGCACCAGTGCCGGCGAAGACCTGGCATCGTTTGAACGAGCGGTGGTTGCGGGGCACCCGGAGTTTGAAAAGCTGTTCCTGAGCACCCGCATGAAACCCGAGCGTCGTGCCCTGGTAACCCGGCCCGAGCAACTGCACTGGCAATGGCTGGACGAGTGCACTTTGCGGTTGCAATTCTTTTTGCCTCCGGGGCAATACGCCACCACGGTGCTGGGTGATATTTTCGAGCTGCAGGACATGAGCCTCAGCCGTGATAACAAGCAAGAAAGCTAGCGGAGAACACTGTGCGTATTCTGTTGTCGAATGATGATGGCGTGCATTCGCCAGGGCTGGTTGCCCTTTTTGAGGGCCTTCAGGGGCTGGGCGAGCTGGAAGTGGTTGCGCCGGACCGTGATCACAGCGGTGCCAGCAATGCACTTACCCTTAACCGGCCACTGACGGTAGATCAACACCCCAATGGTTACCACTCGGTGGATGGCACACCAACAGACTGTGTGCACCTTGCAGTTAATGGGCTGTTTGGTGAGCCCTTTGATCGGGTGGTTTCCGGGATCAACACTCACGCCAATCTGGGTGATGACATTATCTATTCCGGCACCGTGGCAGCAGCGACCGAAGGTCGTCACCTTGGCCTGCCTGCCATTGCAGTTTCTCTGGTGAATGATGGTCATTTTCACTACCAGACGGCGGCCCGCGTTGTCCGGATATTGCTGGAGAGTACCCGGGCATTATCTCTCGGCCCCCGTTCAATCCTCAATGTAAATGTCCCTGATTTACCCTGGAGCGAGTTAGCGGGCTTTCGGGTGACCCGGCTTGGCAATCGGGAGCGGGCTGAGGGTGCGGTGCCCATGACCTGCCCAAGAGGTAAACAGCGTTACTGGATAGGCGCCGCTGGCCGTGGTGGTGATGCCGGGCCGGGTACGGATTTTCACGCGGTGCGTGAGGGCTACGTGTCAATCACGCCGGTGCATATCGATATGACTCGCCATGAGTCTTTGTCAGGTCTTCGAGACTGGGTAGATGGTCTGAATGGCTTGGAGGACATGCAGGCATGAGTGCACAGCTTGAAGGCATCGGCATGACCTCAAGGCGCACTCGAATGCGGCTGGTGCAGCGATTGCGTGAGGCCGGCATTGAGTCGGACCGGGTGTTGGAAGTGATCGGTCAGGTGCCCCGGCATATCTTTCTGGATGAAGCGCTGGCCCACCGCGCATATGAAGACACCTCACTGCCGATCGGCTACAGCCAGACCCTCTCCCAGCCCTACACCGTCGCGCGCATGACCGAACTGCTGTTGGCCCATGAGCCCGCCCGCGTCTTGGAACTGGGCACGGGGTCCGGTTATCAGACCACCGTGTTGTCGCAACTGTTCGCGACTATCTACAGTGTTGAGCGGATTCGCCCCCTGCAGGAGCGTGCCCGGGAGCGGTTACGACAGCTCAAGATCCGCAATGTCATGCTCAAACATGCCGATGGCGGTATGGGCTGGCCCGACCGTGGGCCGTTTGACGGCATTATCGTCACCGCCGCGCCGGTAGAGGTTCCCCAGGAACTGCTGGACCAGTTGGATGAGGGTGGGGTGTTGATTGCGCCCGTGGGTGAGTACGAGCAGGTCCTGGTGGAAATCATCCGCCGAGGCGATCGCTTTGAGCGGCGTGAACTGGAGCCGGTGCATTTTGTCCCGCTGCTTGGCGGGGTCGTTCGTTAATGAATCAGGATCCGGATCGTTCGAACCATCGCCAGCACCATCCGGTGGCCGTATTTTTCCGGGGCATGGCCATGGGAGCCGCTGATATTGTACCCGGCGTGTCGGGCGGCACCATTGCCTTTATCACCGGCATCTATTTCCGGCTGCTTGAGGCCATCAGCGCCGCGCCGGTGGCGTTTGTCCGGCAACTGCTCAAAGGGCAGCTATCAGAGTTCTGGCGGTCGGTGGATGGCACTTTTCTGGTGTGCCTGTTGGCAGGAGTACTCACCAGTGTTGCCAGTCTTGCCTCGGTCATTACCTGGTTGCTGGACACTCACCCGGTACTGATCTGGAGCTTCTTCTTCGGACTGATTGTGGCGTCGGTGTGGCACGTAGGTCAGCAGGTTCGCCGGGTCGCTCCGGCCTTGGTGTTTCCTTTGATCACCGGCATTGTGTTTGCGTGGTGGGTAACCACCTTGCCGGCGACGGAACTGGCGCCGTCGGGTCTGGCGTTCTTTGGAGCGGGTGCTCTCGCGATCTGTGCCATGATCCTGCCCGGCGTGTCCGGGAGTTTTCTGCTGCTGATTATCGGAATGTATGCCCCGGTACTGGCGGCGGTTAAAGCGTTCGAGCTTGCGCATCTCGGGCTGTTTTTGGCCGGATGCGTGATTGGTTTGTTGTCCGCTGCCCGTGTTATTACGCTGGCTTTTCGCCACTTTCACGATACTGTGCTGGCACTGTTAACCGGTTTCATGATTGGCGCACTGGGCAAGGTATGGCCCTGGCAGCAAACACTGAGCTGGCGCACCAACAGCGCAGGAGATCAGGTGCCGGTCAGCCAGTCACCGGTGGGCCCCGAAACCTGGGCTAACCTTTATGGTCAGGATCCACAGATTCTGTTGGCCACCGCCATGGCAGTGTTCGGGCTGTTTCTGGTCCTGGCTCTGGAGTGGTCCGGGCGGATTTCGGAGCGCCGGCAAAGTGTGGCGGGCACTGATGGGTGAAAAAAAGTGTTACCCGGAACACGAGCCGATTGTTCCGGACGGTAACAATCCTGTGCGGAGAGTAACTTGGAATTGCTTATAAATCGTGCATATATTAATAGGTTAGTCCTGAAACATGAGAAGCTGCATCGCAAGGCGTTTGTTTCTTAGATGGATTTTTCATAACCAGGTATTTGTTATTACGTGATTTTTTTAAGCCGGCACATCAAAGCGTTTCTTTCATTCCGGCCCTGGCCTGTTGAGGGCGTCCCGTGCCGGAATCTTTCCGGGAAGCGGACGCTTGTGTTGGCTCTGACCTTTCTGATGGTCGGTCTGACGCTCTCCGGATGTAATACCAACGCCATTTACGGCGACGACCTCTACAACCCGCCTGTTTACTGGGGCAGTCATGTGGTCAAGCCTGGCGAAACGCTTTACGGCATTGCCTGGCGATATGGACGCGACTATCGCGAACTAGGCGATGCCAATGGCATGTCACCACCCTGGTCCATCAGGGCTGGCCAGGTGCTGCGGCTCGACAAGAAAGGAACCATTCGCCAGACTGCCCAAACTTCGTCTTCTCCGCCCCGACAAGCTGCCCCCGCGCCAAGGTCGTCGGTAAATACCAGAGCGCCCACTCAGACCAGATCCACACAACCTGCCCGGACGGCAGCCTCTGCGCCTCGGCGAAACACAGACAGTCAGGCAGTCGGTAACGTCCGGTGGCAATGGCCGCATGCTGGCACCGTTATTGCAAACTTTTCAGAGTCGGGAAAAGTCAATAAAGGTATTGATATTGCCGGAAAACCCGGGGATGCTGTGAAAGCAGCGGCAGGTGGTAATGTGGTGTATGCCGGTAGCGGGTTGCTCGGTTACGGTAATCTGATCATCGTCAACCACAACGAGCACTATCTGAGCGCATACGCGCACAACCGCAAGATTTTGGTGCGAGAAGGGGAGGATGTTAAAGCCGGACAGGTGATCGCTGAATTGGGCAGTTCTGGAACTGACAAACCGGTATTACATTTCGAAATTCGCAGAAATGGCAATCCGGTTGACCCGGCCAAGTACTTGCCAAAGCGTTAGCAGCACGGAAACCGGATGTTTCCGACGTGATTGCCCAGATGGCCTGACTTATAACCACGTAGTAGAACAACAATAACGGCAACGGTGATTGCCAGCCAACAAGCAAATGTCCTGACGAAAACCACAACTGGAATGAGTCCGCAATAACAAGAAGTATCGGGCGACCACAGGATTATTGAGAGGCGGGGTAGACAATGTCAGCAGAGCACGAAGACATCATTATTGATCGCGTTGAAGATGTGGACGACGCAGAAGAGCATTTGTTAGCGGAAGACAAACCGGATAAACCATCACAGGAAGACCCGGTGGCAGAAATCGAAGACGATTTTCCTGCCAAGGGCAAGTATTACACCAGTTCCAAGCAGCTGGATGCCACCCAGCTTTACCTCAACGAAATCGGTTTTTCACCTCTTCTTACCCCAGAAGAAGAAGTCTACTTTGCTCGCCTGGCCCGCAAAGGTGAGGAATCTGGCCGTAAGCGCATGATCGAGAGTAATCTGCGGCTGGTTGTGAAAATTGCCCGGCGTTATGTCAACCGGGGGCTGACCCTGCTCGACCTGATTGAAGAAGGCAACCTGGGTCTGATTCGTGCCGTCGAGAAGTTTGATCCGGAGCGGGGCTTCCGGTTTTCGACCTACGCGACCTGGTGGATACGTCAGACCATTGAGCGGGCCATCATGAACCAGACACGCACCATTCGCCTGCCCATCCACGTGGTCAAAGAACTGAATCTATATTTGCGTGCGGCCCGAGAGCTGACTCAAAAGCTTGACCACGAGCCCACCGCAGAAGAAATTGCCCGGATGGTGGACAAGCCCGTGCAGGACGTTAAACGCATGCTTGGATTGAACGAACGCGTGGCGTCCATGGACACTCCGATTGGTGTCGGCGGTGATAAATCACTGATGGATACCGTTGCGGATGAGGCTGCGTCAGATCCTGCAGACTTGCTGCAGGACAACAATATGTGTTCCTGCCTCGGGAAATGGATTGACCAGCTCAGTGACAAGCAACAGGAAGTACTGTCTCGTCGGTTCGGACTGAGGGGCTATCCGATCAGCACGCTGGAGGAGGTGGGTCAGGAAATCGGGCTAACTCGTGAGCGCGTGCGACAAATTCAGGTAGAGGCCTTGCGCCGCCTCAGAGAGATTCTTGAGAAAGAAGGACTGTCTGGAAATCTGCTGTTCAAATAGGCCGTAGCGCCTCAGGATCCAAAAAAGCCGGCCACGGAAACGTGATCGGCTTTTTTGTTAAATGTGGCGGCAAATGAGAACCAAGTGGCGATAGCCCTGTAATTTTCATTGTTAGAATGTTGTCTCCGGGCGAGCAGTGGGAGTCGACCCGGTGACGGATGACATATTCAATAATAATGATCGAAAGGAAAGGACGATGAACAAGACTCTAACTACAGGTTTCGTATCCCTGTTGCTTGCCGGCGCTCTGGCTGCACCTGCTTACGCCCTGAATGTGGATGGTGTGGACGTGCCGGATACCTATTCTGCCCTGGGCCAGGAACTCCAGCTCAATGGCGCAGGCACTCGCTCAAAATGGTTTATGAACCTGTATGTGGGTGGCCTCTATGTTCCCGAGAAGGTGAACAATGCCGAGGCGGTGATTGCGGCTGATGAGCATCAGGCCATCACGCTGCACATCACCTCCGGTATGATCACCAGTGAGCGTATGACGGAAGCAACGATGAAGGGCTTCCAGGCGGCTACCGGTGGTGATCTCTCTGCGATTAGAGCGGATGTGGATCAGTTTATGGCCGTGTTTCAGGAAGAGATTCAGGAAGGTGATGTCTTTGATCTGGTTTACGTGCCAGACGCAGGGGTACAGGTTCTGAAAAACGGTGAGCAACGCGACACCGTCGGTGATCTTGAGTTCAAGAAAGCCCTTTTCGGTATCTGGCTGTCGGATAAACCGGCTCAGAAAGACCTGAAAGACAAGATGTTGGGCAAGCGTTGATTGCTCTCGTCTGATTCAAAAGCGCCGGCACTTGCCGGCGTTTTTGTTAGAGGGATGCCCGCCCGCCGAGTTATTGATAATCCCGCTTTTGCCTGAATTCGCACAGATCTTCGATCATGCATGCCCCGCATTTCGGCTTTCGAGCGGTGCAGGTGTACCGGCCATGCAAAATCAGCCAGTGATGAGCGTCCATCAGGAAGTCTTTCGGGACCAGCCGCATCAGCCGTTTTTCCACTTCCACGACGTTCTTTCCAGGCGCAATCCCGGTCCGGTTCGAGACTCGGAATATGTGCGTATCCACCGCCATGGCGGGCTGGCGGAAGGCGGTATTTAACACTACGTTGGCGGTCTTTCTGCCGACACCGGGCAGGGCTTCCAGGTCTTCCCGGTTATCCGGTACCTGGCTGTTATGCTTGTCGATCAGGATTTTGCAGGTCTTGATGACATTTTCAGCCTTACTGTTGAACAAGCCAATGGTCTTTATGTATTCCTTCAGGCCGTTTACACCCAGTCCATATATGGCCTCAGGGGTATTCGCCACCGGGTACAGTTTGTCGGTGGCTTTGTTGACGCCAACATCCGTAGCCTGGGCTGACAGAATCACGGCGATCAGCAACTCGAAGGGATTGCTGTAATTCAGCTCGGTCGTGGGCTCGGGATTTTCATCCCTCAGCCGTGTAAAAATCTCGGTACGTTTTTCTTTGTTCATCGTTGTCCTGGTGCAGGGTAATGGCCAGGTTCAGGCGCAAATTTCAGGAAACATTGCCGGTCACCCTTACCCTTTTGCTGCCGGTTCCGGCTGGGGCAGGTTCTGCCGCAATCTTTCGTTCTTTCAGGCGATGATCGATGCCGTTTTTCAGGGCGATCAGCAGGCCCAGACCCACAAAGGCCCCAGGGGGCAGGACCATGAACAGCATGTCCGGATAGTGTTCAAACGGTTCAATTACCCAGTTCGAAGCCATCGGGCCCAGCAGCAGGTGCATGTCCGCAAACAGCGTACCCTGGCCAACCAGTTCGCGCAGGCCGCCCAGAATGATCAGCACTGCCAGAAAGCCCAGTCCCATCATGGCGCCGTCGAGCAACGCGGGTAATGGTGGGTTCTTGGAGGCAAAGGCATCGGCCCGGCCCAGAATAGCGCAGTTGGTGACAATCAGCGGGATAAAAATACCCAGAATCTGATAGAGCTCGTAGGTAAAGGCCTGCATCAGTAGTTCAGCGCAGGTCACGAACGAGGCGATGATCATGACGAATGCCGGCAGCCGTACCGACTCGTTAACGAAATTGCGAATGAGGGAGACCGATAGGTTTGAGCCCATCAGCACCATGAGGGTGGCGATACCCAGGCCAATGGCGTTGACCACGGTGCTGGTGACCGCCAGCAGCGGGCACAGTCCGAGTACCTGGACCAGTGCCGGGTTGTTGGTCCACAGGCCGTCCTTGATGATTTCACCGGATGATTTTGTGGCCATGATCAGGAATGCTCCGCAGGGTTGGATTCACCGGCAATGGCTTCCGGGATCAGTTTTTGGTTCCGAGGCGAGGCGGGTTCGTTCAGGCGGCCTCGAATCACCTCCCGGTTCTGGCGAAAATAAGCCAGAGAGCGCTGGACGGCCTTGATCACGGCCCGGGGGGTAATGGTGGCCCCGGTGAACTGATCGAAGACACCGCCGTTCTTCTTGACGTTCCATTGATTGGCGGGTGGATCGCCCAGAGAGCGCCCGTCAAAATCGTGCACCCAGCCGGATTTTCGGGTCTCGATCCGGTCACCCAGGCCGGGAGTTTCCCGGTGGCTGGTTACCCGCACACCCAGCACCCGGCCGTCCAGATCAAGGCCGACCAGTAACCGGATTTCCCCGGAGTAGCCGTCCGGAGCCAGCGCCGGCATGATAATGCCAATGGGCTGACCGTTACGCCTTGCCACCCAGACGTTGACTGGTCCGCTGCCAGGCAGTCGATTGCTGGCGGGCAGGGTCACCACGTCGCGCAGCAAATCGTTGTCGTGTTGGTGTTCGGGAATGATCTCGAACAGGGCGCTGGCTTCGGCCCGGGCTGCCTGTTCCTGAATCCGGTCTTTGGTAATGCCCTGAGTCAGGGCAATGGTGCCTCCGGTAATCACGGCAAACAGACCAAGACCGATGGCGCTGCTGCGAATGGAGCTGGTGATTGCATTCATGGTTCAGCCTCCACTCTTGCCGGGTGCGCCACGCCGAGGCTTGTGATGGCCGTAGGTTCTGGGTGGCGTGTAGTGGTCGATAAAAGGCACGGCAAAATTCATCAGAAGCACACTGAAGGCGACTGCATCGGGATAATTGCCCCAGGTCCGGATTAGATAGATCAACACCCCGATGCCAGCCCCGTAGATGAGCTTGCCCTGATGGCTGGTGGCCGCAGACACCGGATCAGTGGCGATGAAGAAGGCCCCGAGCATGGTGCCACCGGCCAGCAGGTGCAGTTGCAGTGGCGCGTATTGGTCGGCGTTGTAACCGAAGGCCAGACTCATGATGGCGATGGCCGCCAGAAAGGCCACCGGAATGTGCCAGGTAATGATTCTGAGCCAGACCAGCAGCAGGCCGCCTGCCAGGAAAGCCAGGTTGACCCATTCCCAGCCCCGTGCGACCAGATCACCAAAGGTCGGGTGTTCCAACACTTCTGCTGCAGTGTGGCTGGCGATCTTGTGTTTGTATTCGTCCAACGGAGTGGCCATGGTCCACGCATCAACGCTGGTCTGGCTGGAGGAAAAGATGGTTGCCAGGGTCTCACCAAAACCTGGCGCCCCTGCCCACAAGGTGGCCGGCTGTGCCCAGTTGGTGGTCATCGCCACCGGAAAGGAAATCAGCACCAAGGCATAACCCACCATGGCCGGGTTGAAGGGGTTGGAGCCGAGCCCGCCATAAAGCTGTTTGGCCACGACGATAGCAGATATCACAGCAATGCCAGACACCCACCAGGGCGCAAACTGGGGCAGAGACAAACCCAGTAGCAAGCCAGTGACAGCGGCGGTATTGTCTTTCAGGAAAAACACGATTGGTTTGTCACGCAGCTTCAGAATGGTGGCCTCTGCAGCCATTGCGATTACCACACACCAGACTACATTGATCAGATTGCCCCAGCCAAAAAACACGGTCTGGGCCACCAGCCCCGGGATGGCGGCCAATATGACCCAGAGCATGACCCGGGACGTAGGCCGGGCATTGTGGGCATGGGGTGATGATTGTTGAACTAATGCCATGAGTGATCCTGCAGTGGGTTACTCGGACAGCTGCGGGGCAGGCTCGGCGCCCGCTCGTTTTTGAGCGTCGGTCAGTGCTTCCCGGGCGCGTTCAACCCGGTCATGGTTCTTGGCGACCGCCCGTTCCAGCTTGTCGACGTTATCAGCCTGCTGGGCTTTGGCCTCGTCCAGCATGCCTTGCATGGTGTTCAGCTTGGCCTCAGCCTGCATCAGTTGTTTTTCCAGTGCGTCAATGTCCGTTTTGTTTGCCGGTTGTGAAGGCGTCTGCTGGATGGCTTCTGGTGGCGCTGCCGTCTTGGCTTTTTTCCGTTCCAGAGCCTGTTGCACCAGCGCTGCCTTGGCGTCACGGTTATCCGCTGCATCACCCTGGGCAACGGTTTGCTCGGCTTCTATCTGTTTTTGCGCCTGCGCCACTGCAGCGGCTTTGGCCCGCTCTTTACGTCGCAGTTCCTTTTCCTGTTGCTCACGTTCCAGGCGTGCCTGGCGGGCCTCGAAACGCTCACGTGCGCGGTCTGACTTCAACTGCTCGGCTCGTTGGGTGCGAACCTCATCTTTCGCGAAGCGGTAGTACTGCACCAGCGGAATAGAGCTCGGGCAAACGAAGGAACAGGCGCCACACTCGATGCAATCGAACAGGTTCAGGTGTTCGGCTTTTTCAAACTCCGTTGCCTTCGAATACCAGAACAGTTGTTGTGGCAAGAGCTCCATGGGGCAAACTTCGGCGCACTGCCCGCAGCGAATGCAGGGTTGCTCTGGCGGGGGGGGTGGCAGCTCGGCTGCGGTTGCTGCAATGACACAGTTGGAGGTTTTAACCACCGGAACGGTATCAGTGGTCAGGGTGTAACCCATCATAGGCCCGCCCAGCACCAATCGGTTCAGCTGATCGGCTTGCAGTCCGGCTTCTACCAAAAGATCGCTGATCGGCGAGCCAATCAACACTTCGAAGTTGCCGGGTTGCCGTACCGCTTCACCGGTAATGGTGAACACGCGCGAAATCAGTGGCTTGCCCTCAAAGATTGCGCGTGAGACTGCCATCGCCGTACCCACGTTCTGGCACATCACTCCGATATCGGCGGGAATGCCGCCACTGGGAACTTCCAGGCCAGTCAGAATCCGGATAAGTTGTTTCTCACCGCCGGACGGATATTTTGTGGGCACCACCGCGATCTCGATCTGGGTGCCCTGGACCGCATCGCGCATGGCGGTGATGGCTTGCGGTTTGTTGTCTTCAATGCCAATGACACAGCGTGATGGGCGCAGAATCCAGGCCATCACCTTCATGCCAGCCACCACTTCCGCCGCGTGTTCGCGCATGGTCATGTCATCGGCGGTGATATAGGGCTCGCATTCGGCGCCATTCAGAATCAGGGTTTCAACCTTGCGATCCCTGGGCGGGCGCAGCTTAATGTCAGTCGGGAAACCGGCGCCGCCCAAGCCGGCAATGCCCGCCTCGCGAATCATGTCCAACACCTGCTCGCGTTCAAGCTTGTGGTAATCGCTGACCGGTTGGTGTTCGCCCCATTGGTCTTCACCATCCGGCTTCAGGACGATGCACCAGTCTGCCATGCCGGAGGGGTGAGGTACTGGCAGTAGTTCAATGGCGTCGATTATGCCAGAGGTGGGAGCGTGGACCGGCACCCCCATGCCGGTCTTCACCTCGGCGATTTTCTGGCCTTTGAGTACCCGGTCACCTACGCGAACAATGGCTTCTGCCGGTTCACCTATGTGCTGCTGGAGGGGAAGAATCAGGCGCTCCGGTATGCCGGCCGCACGAATCGGGCGGCTGGTGGACTGATGCTTGTGCTCGGCCGGGTGTACGCCGCCGGCAAAATCCCATAACTGACTCATCAGGCACTGGCTCCCTGGCGGTCGGTGGCAATGATTTCTGGTTTGGGGGGTGTCCAGGTCCAGCTGCGAATGTCAGGTTGGATGGTGATCATATCTATGCAATCAACAGGGCAGGGTTCTACGCACAGGTCGCAGCCGGTGCACTCACTCTCGATCACCGTATGCATGTGTTTGGCGGCGCCGAGGATGGCATCGACCGGGCAGGCCTGGATGCACTTGGTGCAGCCAATGCATTCGTCTTCGCGGATAACGGCTACCCTTTTGACCTGCGCAGCGCCATGTTCAGCATCCAACGGCTGCGGCTCGACGTCGAGCAGGTCGGCCAGGGCTTTGATCGTGGTTTCACCACCGGGCGGGCATTTGTTGATGGCCTCACCGTTGGAAATCGCTTCGGCGTAAGGTCGACAACCTGGAAAGCCACACTGGCCACACTGGGTCTGGGGCAGCAGGCTGTCTATCTGGTCTACCAGCGGATTGCCTTCTACCTTGAATTTTTCTGACGCAAAGCCGAGCAGCCCGCCGAAAACCAGGGCCAGGGCGAGCAGCACAGCAACAGCAATCAGGAAACTCATCCACATAAAAACTGCTCCGTCAGACGGCGACCAGGCCGGTAAAGCCCAGAAATGCCAAAGCCATCAGACCCGCAGTGATGAGGCCGATAGAGGCGCCACGGAAGGCCACCGGCACATCAGACACCGCAATTCGTTCACGCATGGCGGCAAACAGCACCAGCACCAGTGAGAAACCCGCGGCCGCACCAAAACCGTACAGCACCGATTCAACGAAGTTGTTGTTCTTGTTGATGTTGAGCAGGGCAACGCCCAGCACAGCACAGTTGGTGGTGATCAGTGGCAAAAAGATACCCAGCACCCGGTACAGCAGAGGGCTGGTCTTGCGCACCACCATTTCGGTGAACTGAACCACCACGGCTATCACCAGAATGAAGGTGATGGTCCGCAGAAACGCCAGGTCCAGCGGTTCCAGCAGATAGGTGTAGGCCAGATAGCTGCACACCGAAGCCAGTGTCAGCACAAACGTGGTGGCCAGCGACATGCCCATGGCGGTCTCCAGCTTGCCGGAGACTCCCATGAACGGGCACAGCCCGAGGAACTGCACCAGCACGAAGTTATTCACCAGGATGGTACTGACCAGTATCAGCAAATACTCTGTCATCGGAGCGTCTCTGCCTGTGACTGCTTACATAACCCGCATGCCCGGCGTAGAGCCGGAATCCGGGGACAGGATGAAAATGTCCTTACCACCCGGGCCGGCTGCCAGAACCATACCTTCGGACATGCCGAACTTCATTTTACGGGGCTTCAGGTTGGCCACCATGATCGTCATTCGGCCTTCCAGTTCTTCCGGTTTGTACGCTGACTTGATACCAGCAAATACGTTGCGCTCGCCATGCCCTACGTCAAGAGTAAGGCGTAGAAGTTTGTCAGCGCCCTCCACATGCTCGGCTTTCACGATTTTGACTACCCGAAGATCCACTTTTGCGAAATCCCCGAACTCGATTTCATCGGCGATGGGCTCCAGGTCGGCTGCCGGGGCCGGATGCCCGATCGCGACGGACATTTCCGCTTTTGAGGCGTCCAGCATTTTGTCGACTTGGGTCATGTCGACCCGGCTCATCAGCGGCTTAAATTTGTCGATGCCGTGATCTTCCAGCAGGTGTGTACGCTGGTTCCAGTCCATGCGGTCGTTCAGGAAAGAGGCAGACGCCTGAGCGGTTTTCGGCAGCACCGGTGTCAGATAGGTCATCAGCAGCCGGAACATGTTGAGGGCGTTGGTGCAGATGGCCTGCAGCCTGTCATCTTGTCCTTCCTGCTTGGCAATCACCCACGGCTGCTCGTCGTTCACGTACTGGTTGGCGATGTCGGCCAGCTCCATAATCCGGCGCATGGCGCGGCCAAACTCGCGGGTTTCATAAAACTCGGCGATCTGTTCACCGGCATCAATGAATTCTTTCAACTTGTCCTGCTCGGTCACTTTGCCCAGCTTGCCATCAAAGCGCTTGGTGATGAAACCGGCGCTGCGACTGGCGATGTTGACGACCTTGCCCACCAGGTCCGAGTTGACCCGAGCGGCGAAGTCTTCCAGGTTCAGATCCATGTCATCAACACCGCCGGTCAGCTTGGCGGCAAAGTAATAGCGCAGGTATTCGGGGTCCAGATGATCCAGATAAGTGCGGGCCATGATGAAAGTCCCGCGGGACTTGGACATCTTCTTGCCGTTGACCGTCACAAAGCCGTGCGCCCAGACCGCCGTAGGCGTGCGGAAACCGGCGTCGTGCAGCATGGACGGCCAGAACAGCGCGTGGAAGTTGATGATGTCTTTGCCGATGAAGTGATAAACCTCGGCCGTAGAATCTTTCTTCCAGAAGTGTTCGAAATCAATGCCCACACGGTTGCACAGGTTCTTGAAACTGGCCAGGTAGCCAATCGGCGCGTCCAGCCACACGTAAAAGTATTTGCCCGGTGCATCCGGAATTTCGAAGCCGAAATAGGGTGCGTCCCGGCTGATGTCCCATTCCTGCAAGCCGGCATCCAGCCACTCAGCCAGCTTGTTGGCCACCTGCGGCTGCAGAGCACCACTGCGGGTCCACTTGCTCAGGAAGTCATGGAACTCCGGCAGTTTGAAGAAATAGTGCTCGGATTCCTTCTCCACCGGCGTGGCGCCAGAGACCGCCGAGCGCGGGTTGATCAGCTCGGCCGGCGTGTAGGTGGCGCCGCAGGCTTCACAGTTGTCACCGTACTGGTCTTCGGTCTTGCACTTGGGGCAGGTGCCCTTGATGAAGCGGTCCGCCAGGAACATTTCCTTCTCAGGGTCAAAAAACTGGGTAATCTTGCGCGTTGCAATATGCCCGTTTTGCTGCAGTTGCCGGTAAATGTACTCGGAAAAGAACCGGTTTTCTTCTGAGTGGGTAGAATGGTAGTTGTCGAAGCGGATATGGAAGCCGGAAAAGTCTTCCTGGTGCTCTTGGCGAATCCGGTCAATCAGCTGCTCCGGCGTTATGCCCTCACGCTCGGCCCTGAGCATGATTGCAGTACCGTGGGCATCATCGGCGCAAACGTAGTAGCAGTTGTGGCCTCGCATATTCTGGTAGCGCACCCAGATATCGGTCTGAATGTATTCCAGCAGATGCCCAAGATGGATGGGGCCGTTGGCGTAGGGCAGGGCGCTGGTAACCAGAATGTCGCGCTGTTGCTTGCTCGCTTGCGTCATGGTGATGTCCGAACCTTATGTTGATGCGGGTTGGAAAAAGATAAACGGGGTTCTGGCAGCAATCGGAATGGATTGTTCCAGGTAAAGACCCCATGTGGTCAGAAACGGCCACAGATGATACCTTTCAAGCCATCATTTTTCACCTGCATTCAAGGTGATTGGCTTATTCCGGAGAACCCGATGACCCAGATTTCCCAGCAGGCACTTGAAGCCGCCGTCCGCGAATACCGGGACCCCTACCTCAACAAAGACCTTTACGAGCTGGGCGCGGTGAAATCCCTGGGTGCAGACGACAGCGGCAAAGTCACCCTGATGATCGAACTGCCGTACCCGTCCAAAGGCATCGCCGGCGGTCTCAAACAGATCGTCGCCAACGCTCTTGAGTTTGTCGACGGCGTTGAAAGCGCCGAGGTTCACGTGGGCCAGAAAATCCACGCCTGCAAAGTCAACAAAGACCTTGCGCCGGTGGCCGGCGTGAAAAACATCGTCGCCGTCGCCTCCGGCAAAGGCGGCGTCGGCAAATCCACCACCGCCGTCAACCTGGCTCTGGCCCTGAGTGCTGAAGGTGCCCGAGTGGGCATCCTCGACGCAGACATTTACGGACCCAGTATCGGCATGATGCTCGGCGTGCCCGAAGGCCAACGACCGGATGTTCGTGAAAACAAATACTTTGTGCCCATCAAGGCCCACGGCCTGCAGGCAAACTCCATGGCCTTCGTCACTACCGACAAAACTCCCATGGCCTGGCGCGGTCCCATGGTCAGCGGCGCAGTGATGCAATTGCTCGAACAAACCCTCTGGGATGAGGTCGACTATCTCATCGTCGACATGCCCCCCGGCACCGGCGACATCCAGCTCACCCTGGGCCAGAAAGTTCCGGTTACCGGCGCCGTCATCGTCACCACCCCGCAAGACATCGCCCTGCTGGACGGTAAAAAAGGTATCGAACTCTTCCGCAAAGTGGAAATCCCGGTGATCGGTGTGATCGAAAACATGAGCGTGCATATTTGCAGCAACTGCGGCCACGAAGAACCCCTGTTTGGTCACGGCGGCGGCGAGCGCATCGCGGAAGAATACCAAACCACCTTGCTGGGCCAGCTGCCCCTGCACATGACCATCCGCGAGCAGACTGACAGTGGATCTCCGACCGTGGTGGCTGAACCCGATTCTGAAGTGGCGCTCCGTTATCGCGATATTGCCCGACGGGTGGGGGCGGAACTGTCCACACGGGAGCGAAATCTCAGTGGCACCATTTCCAGCGTCTCTGTAACGGAGCATTAAACAGACTAAAACGGCACGGGGTTCCCGCTCCGCTGTTCGATCGCGGTGGCAGGATTGCCTTTCCAAAAATTTTGAGGGCCACGGACGGCCCGAAATAAGCGCTCATGGATGAGCTTGTAGCGGTTTTTGGAAAGGCAATCCTGCCACCGCAGCCCCGAGGCTTGCATGGACCAAGGTCTGCGACCTCCAAGCTTTCGACAGACCCCCGGGGAACAGGTAAACTACGCGCCAATTTTCCCAGCTTAAATCGAGAATTTCCCCCATGAGCATCAAGTCCGATAAGTGGATCCGCCGGATGGCCGAACAACACGGCATGATCGAACCCTTTGAAGCCGGGCAAGTTCGTGAAAACGAAAAAGGCCGCGTCATCTCCTATGGCACCTCAAGCTATGGCTACGACGTACGCTGCAGCAACGAATTCAAAATCTTCACCAACGTCCACAGCGCCACCGTTGACCCCAAAAACTTCGACGAAAACAGCTTCGTTAACATCACCAGCGACGTCTGCGTCATCCCGCCGAACAGCTTCGCTCTCGCGCGCACCGTGGAGTATTTCCGCATTCCCAGAAGTGTACTCACCATTTGCCTGGGCAAAAGCACCTACGCCCGTTGCGGCATCATCGTCAACGTCACCCCGCTGGAGCCGGAATGGGAAGGCCAGGTTACCCTGGAGTTTTCCAACACCACCAATCTGCCCGCGAAAATTTACGCCAACGAAGGCGTCGCCCAAATGCTGTTCTTCGAATCGGACGAGATCTGTGAAACCAGTTACAGAGACCGCGGCGGCAAGTACCTTGGCCAGACCGGCGTGACCCTGCCCAGAGCATGAACGCCAACCAGTTTCTTAAAGCCGTATCACAACTTCAGGGCTGGCGCGAATGCGCCTTCCTGCTGACGCTGGCCGAACGTGCCTTTCCAAACTACGCCCTGTTTGCAGATGCCGTTGGCATGAAAAGCGGCGGTAAAATGCGTCAGCTGCTGGATCTTGCCTGGGACCTGCTCCAGGAAGACGCCACGGAAGCGGCCATCCCTCAGTTGCTCACCAAGCTCGAGGCGCTCAGCCCCAACGTCGAAGACTACGATGCTTACGGCGTGTATCCGGCCTTCGATTTCTGCCAGCTGCTTGAGCAGGCCCTGCTTAATCGCCTGAACCCGAACAAGCATCGGGCCACAGATGCCTCTCATCTGGCCACCAAGACTGTGATGGATTTCGTGGAGATGTCTGAGGGTGAAGGCATGGATGAAGACGAACTGGTCCGCCTGTTCGAGCAGCACCCGCTGCTCAAAGAAGACAAACTGTTCCAGCGTGACACTTTGCTCGCCCTCAAGCGCCAGCGCACGCCAAGGGGCGACTTTATCAGCCAGTTGCGAACCGACGCCGCCAACGATGGCGTCAGCAACCTGGGCATTTCGCTCGAGGGCTGAAGATTGAGGCGCCCAGGCTACACCTGTCAGACACCTGTTGAATCGCTTTTGAACGGATAACAGCCATGAAACTCTCTGCGTTTGGTCGTAAGTTTACCGCCGATGCCGGCATCACGTCGTTGATGGATGACTTGGGTAACGCCATGGCCTCCGGCGAGGGGATGATCATGATGGGCGGTGGCAACCCCGGGCACATTCCCGAGATTCAGCAAAGAGTGCAGGAAATTCTGGCGCAGATGGCTGCGGATGAAGGACAGGTTCGCCGGCTGGTGGGTGTCTATGATCCCCCTCAGGGCGAAAAACAGTTCATTGCCTCATTGGCTGACCTGCTGAACCGGGAGTATGGCTGGGGCCTGGCGCCGGAAAACATTGCTCTGACCAATGGCAGCCAGGCGGCGTTCTTCATGCTGTTCAACATGTTTGGCGGTGATTACGGTGAGGGGCATCGCAAGCACATTCTGTTGCCGCTGGCCCCCGAGTATATCGGCTATGCGGACGCGGGCATCGAACCCGGGCTGTTTCACGCGGTGCAGCCGGACATCTCCTTCACCGATGCCCATGAGTTCAAGTACCACGTCGATTTTGATGCCCTTGAGGTCACCGGAGAGACCGGGGCCATCTGCGTGTCACGCCCCACCAATCCCACCGGCAACGTGATTACCGATGACGAGCTGGCTCGCCTTGAAGATCTTGCCCGCCAGCACGACATTCCGCTGATCGTAGACGGCGCCTACGGCACGCCGTTCCCGAGCCTGTTGTTTGTGGACGCCCAGCCGACCTGGAATGAGCAGATTATTCTGTGCCTGAGCCTGTCCAAGTTGGGTTTACCGGCCGCGCGCACCGGCATCGTGATTGCCGCGGCGCCGGTCATCAAGGCGATGTCTGGCATTAACGCTATCATGAATTTGGCCACCGGCAGCTTTGGCGCCATGCTGGCCGAGCCACTGGTCCGTTCCGGTGAGATTCTGTCCCTGAGCCGGGATGTGGTATGCCCGTTTTACAAGGCCAAGATGGAGCGGGCGGTTGAGGCTTTCAGGGCCGCCATGGGCGAGGACAACTGCCGGTGGTACATTCACAAGCCGGAAGGAGCGATGTTCCTGTGGCTCTGGTTCCCGGATTTGCCGGTATCAAGCTTTGAGCTTTACCAGCGCCTGAAGCTGAGAGGTGTTCTGGTGGTGTCCGGCCATTATTTTTTCCCCGGCTTGCCGGAAGATGACTGGCAACACCGCCACGAATGCCTGCGGGTGACCTACTCCCAGGACGACGACCAGGTTGCCGAAGGTCTGAGAATCATTGCGGATGAAGTCAAAGCGGTCTGGTCAGAGCACGACATCAGGGTCTGATGCGTGCTTTGGGGGCGTCAATTACCGATGGTGGCATCTTTAAGGCGCAGTTCGTACTCGCTGCCATCCGGCTCTATCTGGAGCAGTCGCACCAACAGGTGGTTCTGATTCGGGTCAAACCACATCAGTGTCTGGCGTTTGGAGTCTTCGGCGCGAACTTTTTCGGCCTTAAGGGTTTTTGTGGTCTGACCGTTGGCGCTGATGCTTTCTTCGTCAATAACTGCAAAGCGATCTTCGTCATAACGGGCCTTGTCGATGACCTGATAGCTGACATCGCGTTTGCCGGCCTTGAGATCCTGGTGCAGTTGCAGTTGATAGCCCAGCGGATCAAGCGCGCCCTCCCGGAGTTCCAGTTCAAAAGCCTTGTCCCGGTATTTGCCCTTGGCGATGCCCGCCTGCCAGTCAAAATCGATAGATTGCTCCCGGTTACGAATCAGAAAGCCCGCCATGCGGTAGCGGTAGCGCAGTGGAACGACGTGGCCATCTTCCCAGAGAAACACCAGCGACTCGTCGATATCAGCGATGAAGGACTCTACCTCGGTGCGATATAGCCAGACATTGTTGCCTTGATCGGTTAGCGAACGCGTGCCTGAACCACTAAGATTCACGCCTTTGGACATGGAGGCAGAGTAGCTTGCCTCATAGGGGGTGAGCGTCGGGCTGGTGTCCTGGGCTTTTGAGGCTGTCGCTGTGAGTGACGCCAGGCCGAACCAGAGTCCGGCCAGGCACGCAAGAATGCTGACTAGCGCTTTATTCATATGCATCCGGTGCCTCTTTCACTGTAGGTAATCGCGACAGTGTAGCGGTTCGCAAGCGGCCGGGGGATGACAATCTGTTCAGCTGTCGGATAGCCGCATAGGGTGGCTCAGAGCTTCACCATCAAATAACACGCCGTCGGCTGCCAGCTGTATTCGGCCTTCACAAAACCAGCGCACCACGATTGGGTACAACAGGTGTTCCAGTTGCTGGACCCGCCCGGCGAGAGCTTCTGCCGTATCGTCCTTGGTGACGGCAACCTCCGCCTGGGCAATCACCGGCCCGCCATCCAGTTCTTCGGTGACGAAGTGGATGGACACGCCGTGGGTGGTGTCACCGGCGTCGAGCACCCGCTGGTGGGTGTTGAGCCCGGTATAGGCGGGTAGCAGTGAGGGGTGAATGTTCAGCATCCGGCCGCGGAAAGCCCGGACAAAATCACCGGTGAGGATGCGCATGAAGCCGGCAAGCACGATCAGATCCGGGTTGAGACGAAGAATCTCAGCCATCAGGGCGCCATCAAACTCTTCCCGTGAGCCAAAGTTTTTGTGGTTGACTACGAAGGTTTTGATATTGGCCTGGGCGGCACGCTCCAGGGCGAAGGCGCCGGGCTTGTTGCAGCCCACCGCGATAATCTCGCCCGGGAAGTCCCGCTGGCGGCTGGCATCAATGAGGGCCTGCAGGTTGGTGCCACTGCCGGAGGCCAGTACCAGGATGGTCGGACGCGGCGCGGAATCAGCCTTCATGCCTGGAGCAGCCCTGGCGCATAGCGAACTTCCGCTTTTGCCTCGCTGGCTTCTGCCTTTTCGAGCACGCCCACCTGCCAGACTTTCTCGCCCATGGCGTTCAGGGTGTCGATGGCCAGATCTTTCTGTTCGGCCGGTACACAAACGATCATGCCGATGCCGCAGTTAAAAGTGCGGTACATTTCTTCGATGGCCACGCCGCCGGCGTCCTGCAGCCACTGGAATACAGGGGGCAGTGCCCAGCTTTCGGTATCAATGGCCGCTACGGTGCCGTCGGGCAGCACCCGGGGGATGTTCTCGGGCAGGCCGCCGCCAGTAATGTGGGAGAGCGCGCGAACGTCGACTTCCCGGATCAGCTGCAGCAGGTTCTTCACGTAAATGCGCGTCGGTGCCATCAGCGCCTCGGCCAGAGTGGTGTCGCCCATTGGCTGGTTCAGATCAGCCTTGCTGACGTCGATGATTTTACGGATCAATGAATAGCCGTTGGAATGCGGACCGGAGGAGCCCAGGGCCAGCAGCACATCGCCCGGTTGAGCCCGACTGCCATCAATCACTTCGCTGCGCTCGACGATGCCAACGCAAAAGCCGGCGAGGTCGTAATCTTCGCCCTCGTACATGCCGGGCATTTCAGCCGTTTCACCACCCACCAGGGCGCAGCCGGACAGTTCGCAGCCAGTGCCGATGCCGTCAACCACCTGGGCGGCGATGTCGACGTTGAGCTTGCCGGTGGCGTAGTAGTCAAGGAAGAACAGCGGTTCGGCGCCGCCCACGATGAGATCATTGACGCACATAGCGACCAGATCGATGCCGATGGTGTCATGCTTTTCGAGCTGCATGGCCAGGCGCAGTTTGGTGCCCACACCGTCAGTTCCGGATACAAGAACCGGCTCCCGATAACCGGCCGGGATTGACACCATGGCGCCAAAACCGCCCAGGCCGCCGAGGACTTCGGGCCTACGAGTGCGGGCTGCGGTGTTCTTGATACGGTTTACCAGATCGTTACCTGCGTCGATATCAACGCCGGCATCGCGATAGGTGAGGGAGGGCTTGTGTTCGCTCATGGGTATGTAACCATTGGCCTGTGGGTCAGGCGGCGGATTTTAGCAGGTGCGCACGGGGGCTCCAACCGGAATTCGGCAAAGCGTGTAAATATTCGTGATGCATCATTGCCAAGCTGCAACAGGCGCTTGCTACTCTCGTCTGAACGGTTGGTGTATCCTGTCCGGCAATCATGGGAACGGCAGGGTGTTACATGACTGAATCGGGGAGAATTCACATCAGAATATTCAGGTATGCAGCCTTTTTAATGGCAGCCGCGGTCGGTTTGCTGTGGGCGCTGGCCGGGCCGGCCTCTGCAGTCACGGTCTCCGGGTTGTATAACGTTGACGTTGCCGTTGATGGCTCCGGGTCTGATGATCTGCAGGCCGGATATGCCGAAGGGCTCCGCCGGGTCATGGTCCGGGTGTCCGGAAGCCGGGATGTGTTGGCGCTGGACGGTGTTGATGAAGTGCTCAGCAATGCGGAGTCGCTGCTGTTGGCCTACCAGGTTCGTCGCAACGACGGCGAGTCCAGAATGCAAATGAGTTTTGGTGCCGTGGGCGTCAACCGGGCGCTTGCCTCTATTAGCGCGCCGGTGTGGGGTGCCAACCGCCCATTGAGCCTGGCCTGGGTGGCGGTTGAAGACCGTGGTGATCGCAAATTAATCACGGCGGCCACTGAAAGCGCTGACCGTATAGATGATGACGCCGCAAGTTGGCGTCAGCATTTTCTTGCGGCTGCGGAAGAGCGTGGGTTGCCCGTGGTATTTCCGCCGCATAGCGTTCAGGGTGACCGCGCCTTGTTGTCCGATTTGTGGGGACAGTTTACCGGGCGTATTCGGGAAGCGTCGTCTGATATGCCCCATGATGCGCTGGCGCTTGTGCGCGTCAGCCGATCCGGTGGCCAGTGGCGTGCAGGCTGGGTGTTTGATGGTATAAGCATGGGCAGCGCCGAGCAATCCGTTACCGCAGCAAGTCCTGCAGAGCTCGCGCAGGCCGTCGTCGGGCGCTGGTCAGATGCATTTGCGAGCCGTTACGCAGTCGCGGCGGGCGAAGTAGGTGATTCTCCGCAAGTCGACATCGTGCTGGAGGGCATAACGTCGCTGGCCGATTACGGTAACGTTGGCAAAGCGCTGAACAGTTTTACGCCGGTGGTCTCGGTGGGTGCCTCACGAGTGCGGAATGAGCGGCTGACAGTACAGGTTACGTTTACTGGCGAGCTGGATCAGCTTCGGCAATACATTGCCCTGGACCCGCGCTTCGTGGTGATCGAAGGCCAGCCGGAAGAGGCCTTGCCATCGACAGCCACGCCCGTGAGCGAGCCCGCGGCTGAGCCTCAGCAGGCTGAGGTCGGGGCTGAGGTCGGGGCTGAGTCTGGCGAAGCTGGTGAGCAGAATCCGGACACTGCTTTGTTCGTCTATCAACCGCTTCAGGACAGTGACGAACAGGATGCTGAGCAAGCGTTTGAATCACTGTATCAAGTGCTTTACTACCGCTGGCAGCCGGCTTCGGTTGTTCGCGGTGGTGGCGAGTAAAGGGCAGCGGAGGCCTGTTCGTGATATTGCACCGGTGGCGATGGATTCCCAACGCTCTGACATTTTTGCGGATATTGCTCATTATTCCGTTTGCGGGCGCGTTGTTGGAAGGCAACTATCGGCTATCGCTGTTTATTTTTGCGGTTGCGGCGGTCACCGATGCCCTCGATGGATTTCTGGCTCGGTACTTTCATTGGCGCTCCCGCCTTGGGGCCGTTGCGGACCCCCTGGCCGATAAGGCGCTGCTGATCTCGGCTTATCTGATGCTGACCTATACCGGTATTTTGCCCGTCTGGCTTTTTGCCCTGGTGCTTGGTCGTGATCTGGTAATTGTTGCCGGAGGGCTCATGTATCACTACGGGGTAGGGCGATTTGAGATGGAGCCGAGCATTCCCGGCAAAATCAACACCTTTATCCAGGTTCTGATGGCTCTGGCGGTCATTATTCTGATGGCTGGCTTGCCTATGCAGCTTTGGGTGATGGAGATCGGTATTCTGCTGGTGGCTGTGTCTGCGATATTCAGTGGCTTTCACTACATCCTGGTGTGGGGTATGCGAGCCTGGAGAGCCAAACGCTCATGACACCTTCGCAGATGGTGCTCGGGGTCAGACTCCGCGACGATGCCCGGTTCGACAACTTTCATGGCGACCGTAATCATGATGCCGCTCGTCGGCTGAAAGTGGTATGCCAGCAGTCCGCCGGCGCTCCGGTGGTGGTGATCTGTGGCGATTCAGACACCGGCAAAAGTCATTTGCTTCAGGCTGCCTGCCATTTCGCCGAGCGGCGCGACCAGAGCGCCGTCTGCATCAGTATTCAGGAGTTACAACCGTTCGGGCCGGATGCCCTGGCAGGACTGGAGTCCCATGACCTTGTTTGTCTGGACGATCTGGATCTGGTGGCGGGCAATGATGACTGGGAAGAGGCTGTTTTCCATCTGTACAACCGGGTTCTTGACCGCGGCGGCCTGTTATTGATCACACTGTCAGAAGTGCCCGCCGTGCTACCGTTCGGCCTGGCGGATCTCGGTTCCCGGCTGGCCCACGGGCTGTTGATTCAGTTGGGGGTGTATCGGGATGAAGACAGGCTCCGGATTCTGATGGCAAGGGCCGAGCAGCGTGGAATGGTGCTGAGTGAGGATGTGGCCGGTTTCATCATGCGCAGAGCGCCTCGCCGGCTGGGTGACCTGTTGGGCCTGCTGGACATCCTGGATGAAAATTCCCTGCAGGCACAAAGGAGATTGACCATCCCTTTCGTAAAAACCGTCATGGGATGGTAGTAACGGATTAATAACGATAATGTCCATTGGAGAGACGACATGAGACGGGTGGTTTTTAACCAGAAAGGCGGTGTAGGCAAGTCGAGTATCACCTGTAATCTGGCGGCGATCAGTGCTGCCCGGGGCAGGCGTACCCTGGTGGTGGATCTCGACCCGCAGGGCAACTCAACGCACTACCTGCTGGGAAAACCAGCGACCGAACTGAAGGATACCGCCGCCGATTTGCTGGAGCAGACCGTTGCTTTCAGCGTGTTCAACCGTCGCCCGGATGAATTCGTGCATGCCTCGCCGTTTGATAACCTGTTTGTTTTGCCCTCCAGTCCTGAGCTGGACTTTCTGGAGCGTAAGCTGGAAGCCAAGCATAAGATCTACAAGCTTCGTGAATTTCTTAAGAAGCTTGGTGACTCGTTTGATGAGATCTACATTGATACTGCCCCGGCGCTTAATTTTTACACCCGCTCCGCGCTGATTGCCGCTCAGCGCTGTCTGATCCCTTTCGATTGCGATGATTTCTCTCGCCAGGCGTTGTACAGCATCCTTCATGAAATTCGCGAGTTGCAGGAAGATCACAACCCGGAGTTGGTGGTTGAAGGCATTATTGCCAACCAGTTCCAGCCCAGAGCCAGCTTGCCCAAGCAACTGGTGAAAGAGTTGATTGCTGAGGGCTTGCCGGTTCTGCCGGTGCGGTTATCCAGTTCGGTAAAGATGAAAGAGTCTCATCAGAGCCGGCAGCCTTTGATTCACATGGCACCGAAACACCCGCTGACCCGTCAGTATGAGGACCTGTACCGTGTGCTCCACGGCGAGTCGGTTGAACTTGAACCCTTGGCTGACTGATTGAATGAGTATGAGCACCAATAAACACCATTTTGACCAGATAACCGACAGCCTGCTGCAGATCGAGATAGAGCTTCGGCAGCTCGAGGTTTGGGAAGTTATTCCGCCGGCGGAAGAGGCGTTTCAAAGCACTGAACCCTTCTGTCTCGACACCATGGAGTTTACACAGTGGCTCCAATTTGTGTTTCTGGAAAAAATGAAGGGGCTGGTTGAAAGCGGGCATCCACTGCCCTTGGTTTCCGGTATTGCGCCGATGGCCGAAGAGTATTTCCGTGGCCGGCCGCAGTCCGGTCAGCGCCTGATCAGGGCGCTTGAGGAAATGGACCGGCTGCTGTCCGGCTCCTGAGTGGCGGCGGGTGCTGTGTCCCCGGCTTCAGTCCAGGCGCATGGACAGGTCGATCGCCCGAAGGTCTTTGGTCAGTGCGCCGATAGATATGTAATCCACCCCGGTTTCCGCCACCGGGATCAACGTGTGCTCGTTGATTCCGCCTGAGGCTTCGAGCCTGGCCCGGCCTGCGGTAACGCGGACGGCTTCTGCCATATCCTCCAGCGAAAACTCGTCCAGCATGATGATGTCGGCGCCCGCGTCCAGGGCCTGGTTAAGCTCGTCCATAGACTCGGTTTCGACCTCCACCGGGCGGGCGGGAGCGATCCGGCGGGCTTCGTTGATGGCCCCGGCAATCGAGCCGCAGGCCGCAATGTGGTTTTCCTTGATCAGAAAAGCGTCCCATAGGCCCAGGCGGTGATTGTCACAGCCGCCGCAGGTGACCGCGTATTTCTGGGCCAGGCGCAGGCCGGGGATGGTTTTGCGGGTGTCCAGCAGTCGCACCTTGGTGTGCGCCACTCTGGCCGCGAACCCAGCGCAGGTTGTGGCTACGCCCGACAGGGTCTGTAGCCAGTTCAGAGCGGCCCGCTCTGCGATGAGCAGTGACCGTGCCGGGCCGGTCATGGTGAAAATGATCTCGTCAGCTGCAACGTCGTCACCGTCCTGGTACCGCCAGGCGAGTTCAACCGATGGATCCACCTGCCGAAACACTTCATCAACCCAGTCTTTGCCGGAAAGGCGGGCGGGCTCGCGGGTGATCACTCGCCCTGTCGCTGATTTACCGGCCGGAATCAGCATGGCGGTAATGTCGCCGTCGCCAATGTCTTCGCGGAGGCTGTGAGCAACCGATTCAATACGGGCCTGGCGGAGTAATTCAGGGGCGATCATGGCGTTTTTCCGACGGTCAGATTTGGTGGATTTGCGTAAGGACCGCAATTCTACTGCCAGCCTGCCGTTACGTAAAATGACCACGGTGATTGCTGTTAAAATGTGACGTAGGTCGTTGTTACACAAAAGGTGACAAATTCTGACACAAGGTGACGAGCACCGGCCGTATGATGTAAGCATTAGACATTTTGAGCTTCATCGCTGAACAAACCGGAGCATCCCCATGGCGCACGATAACAAGGTTGTCCGTATAACCGGCCAGAAACCGGTTGGCCGGTTCTCGCAGCCGCCAGCGCTGATCAGATTGCGTGACGCATCGGGGCAGTCTCTCAAAGCGGTCTTGTCCTCATTTTTTGAGCAGGCGGATGACAGTCTGTTCGCGTTGGCAGATCGCGCCGGGTCCAATCAGGATCAGACTGCCTACTTCGATGCCATGCGTGAGCTGCGGCTTCGTCGCAAGTCGATGACGGTGTCGATGCTCCAGTACGTCAGCCAGGCCTTTAATGACATCGGGCGTTTCAAACCACTCCGTTCAGCCTCGTCGCTTGAAGAGGTTGATCAGGATTCCCTGAGCCTGCTTGACCACTCGGAACTGGAACAACAAGTCGCTATCGAAAACCTCGTCACCAAATTGCGCAACCAGTATCAGGAACCGGTGCGCATGCTGGCGACCCGAGTTCGACACCTCATGCCGGGCATTGAACTGTCCGATGATCAGATGCCGCTCAGCCCCGAAGTCATTTGTGGCGGCGTTTCAGAAGCCTGTGCGGATCTGGATATTGATATTCGGGCCAAACTGGTTGTGTTGAAGCTGTTCGAACGCCTATTGGTGAATAAACTGGCGGGTTTCTATGAGCAAGCCAACAAAACGCTGATTGCCGAAGGTGTGCTGCCGGATATGAAGCGGCCGCCGACGGGCAAGGGGCCGGTTACCGGCCACCGGGCCCCGCAAGGGCAGGGCCCGGTGCCACCGGCATCGGCCGGTTCAGCGGGAGCATCCGCCAGCTATGGAGAGCAGGCTGGCGCATCTCAGTCGCCAACGTTTTCGGAATTGAGTGCTCTGTTGCATCAGGGTGACGCCGCTGTATCGGGTGGTGGTGTACCGTTGGGTGCTGTCACCCTGGATACCGGCAACCTTATGGTTCGCCTGAATGAGTTGCAGAGCAGTTTTCAGGGGCACGACGGGGATCAGGTGATTCCGCTCAGGCAACAGATTGTCTCGGTCTTGCAGGAGCCTGGCGGTAAATCGGTGTCGTTTGGTCAGGTGGATGGCGACGTCATTAACCTGGTGTCGATGCTGTTTGATTTCATCTTGGAAGATCGGCAGCTGCACTCGGTGATGAAGTCGTTGATCGGCAGATTGCAGATACCGGTGCTGAAGGTTGCTCTGAGTGACCGGAACTTTTTTAACCGGGGCGGTCATCCGGTTCGCAAACTTCTTAATGAACTGGCGCTGTCTGCCATTGGCTGGACTGAGAAGCGCGCGGGCATGCGCGATCCGCTGCGAGAAAAAATTGAAGAGGTGGTTGACCGTATCCTGAATGAATTTACCGACAACGTCGGATTGTTCGAGGCGTTGCTCAAAGACTTCGGTCACTTTATGGACCTTGACCGGCGTCGGCGGGAACTGGTCGAGCAGCGACTCAGAGATGCGGAAGAGGGCAGAGCTCGGCAGGAGCGTGCAATTCAGGCGGCGACCAGCCTGATCAACGACGAGTCGGCGGGTCGGGATATCCCGGCCCCGGTTATGCAAATTCTTAGCGAGCCCTGGACCCGGTACTTGCAGTGGGTTGTGCTGCGCCAGGGTGAAGACAGCGAGCAATGGCAGTCCGCCTCTGTTGTTACCCAGCGGCTGATCTGGAGTGTTGACCCGGCACCGGTATCTGATGCAACCCGCTCAGAGCTGCTCAGAGCGATTCCGGGCGTGGTTGAGGAGTTGCGGCGCGCGCTGCATGAGATCTCCTGGGATCCATTCTCGACCGATGCTGTCATTCGGGATCTTGAGCTTGCTCATGTCGACGTCTTCCAGAAGCTGGTTACGGCGCCGGTTGCTGAGGCTGAAGAGGTGCGAGCAGAGCCGGCGCCAGTCATTGAGGGCCATGCTGAAGCGGTGTCCGGCACTCTATCTGTTGAGACTGTGCGTCCGATCAGTGAGCCTGTGCCGATAATCGATGAGGCCGGGGTCCCTGCTGCCGCCCGGAAACCTGAGCAAGAGGTTGTGCCGGCCGCTCAGAATGTGTCTCCAGCCCCCGTGGCGTCTGCTGAATGGCTTGATCGCGCTGATCATCTGCGGGTTGGCTCCTGGGTTGAGCTGGTTCGTGACGGCGTCAAAGTGCGCTGCAAACTGGCGGCGTTTATCAAAGCCACGGGGAAATACATTTTCGTCAATCGCAGTGGCGCCAAAGTGGCGGAATATCACCGGAACGATCTGGCCACTGCACTTCAGGGCGGCTTCATGACGCTACTGGATGACGGTCTGATTTTTGACCGGGCCCTGGAATCCATTATTGATAATCTGAGGCATAACCGGAAAGACTGATTTTCCGGGGTCGGGGGTGCGCTGCAGGCCACGTAGCATATACGGTCGCTTTGTGATTCAATCCGTAAGATAATTATCCAGTGACTGTGGACGAGCTTTGCCAAACTCTGATTCTGTAAACCCACACGATGTATCCGCCCCGCGGGTCACAGTGGCTCATGCCGAACAATTGAAGCAAACCGGTCGCTATCCTGGCTGCCGGTGGTCACCCTCTCCGAACTTTGGCTCCCGGCCGCAAAACTCAAAAATTTCCCTGTTGGTGGTCCATAACATCAGCTTGCCTCCAGGCCAGTTTGGTGGTCCTGAAATCGAGCAATTCTTCTGCAACCAGCTGGACCCGGCGGGCCACCCCTACTTCGAAACCATTGCGTCAGTGCAAGTCTCGGCTCACGCGCTGGTGCGCAGGGATGGCTCTGTCATTCAATTTGTCAGTTGTCTGGAGCGGGCCTGGCATGCCGGCCGTTCCTGCTTCGGAGCTGAGGAGGAGTGCAATGATTTCTCCATTGGTATCGAGCTTGAAGGCACGGACGACATTCCCTACACGCCTGAGCAGTATCAGACATTGGCATCGATGGTCCGGTTGACGATGATGGCCTGGCCGGACGTGACCCCAGATCGGGTTGCCGGGCATTGCGATATTGCACCCGGGCGCAAAACCGATCCAGGTCCCGCTTTCGATTGGCCGTATTTTTCCGCATTGCTGGCAGATCAGGAGATCGCTTGAATGGTATTTGTTGTTTTTCTTCTGGCTTACCTGATAAGGCGCCGGTTGGACCGTCTCAATCGGCTTGATGGTGATGCGCTCTGGCGCAACTGGTTTCGCCGGGGTGCGAAGATTCAGGCCGGTAATGAGAGTTCCATTCGAACGGGTGTCGCCCTGGTTGTGGTGCCCGGCCTGGTGCTGGTAGGGCTTGTCTGGGCCTTGGGGTGGTTCGGCTTCCGGTTCGCCGCTTACCCCCTGGAGCTGATCCTGCTGGTGCTGTTGATGGGCACGCCTGGCTGGCGGCAACTGCTGCGCGATTATACTGATGCCTGGAGCCGAGGTGATATGCAGGGGGCCTGGCGTCAGGTTCAGAATCGCCTGCCTGCGGAGGAGCGTGGGGCGGCGCTATCACCGGAAGCCATGCATCTGTCCTTATCCAAAGCACTGGTGATTGCCGTTTTCGAACGTTTTTTCCTGATCGCGTTCTGGTATGTGGTTGGCGGTGTCGGTGCCGCCCTGGTGGCGCGGGGTTTGGTGGCGCTGGCTGAGCAATGGCCGCAACATGCGGCGCGCCCACGCTTCCAGAAACTGGCGGACCTGGTCAGTTGGATTCCCGCTCGTTTGTTGTCCTGCACCCTTGGCGTAGCGGGTGACCTGGCCGGCTGGTTGCGTGAAGCCAAAAACGTGCTGCCCGGTTACGGAAGAAATACCTCGGAAGTTCTCATGATTTCCGCTAATGGGTCGTTAACCGGTTATGCGCTTGATCCGGAACAGTTTGCACGCTTGCATCCGGATGAGTGGGCCAGCTTTGGCGGTCGAAGCCTGACTGCCATCCGTGATCTGCTGAGCCGAAGTATGTTGGTGTGGATTTGCGGCGTGGCACTGTTGGTGATTGCAGGTGTTGTTTAAGGAACTGTCAAAAAACATTACAGAATAACACTTAATGGTGATTCAGTTTTTGCGACCTTAGGCCATAATCAAAGAAAGAATAAAGATTCAGTTATTAGAATCAGCGAGAGGGCACCGTGAACTATTTGATCAATCCAGCGATTACCCTGATGAACCGGCTGCCCATGGTCTACAAGTTCAGCCTCATCAGCATTCTGTTCCTCGGACCGATCATCGTCCTTTCCTGGCTTGTTATTTCCGGCCTGAATCAATCTGTGCAATCCATGACTCGAGGTATTGAGGGCCTGGCTGAGTTACGCAAAGTCGATCAGTTGGTGGCCGCGTCGATGGACTACCGGGACTATCAGGCCCCGGGCATACTCAAGGATGAACCGGCACTGTTGGCAAAGGCACAGGGAGCTGCCGAACGGATCGACGTCCTGATGGCTGATCTTGCCGGGCAGGATCGCTCGTTTGATGCTACTGGTTCCTGGAATGATCAGGTACTGGCGCTGCAAGCAGAGTGGGCGTCACTGAAAGAAAATGACAACTATCAGGGCAACATGGATCCCCAGTTCAAACTCTACCAGGAGTTTGTTCAGAAGGTGCTGGCATTGCTGCCTGCCACTATTGAGATTTCAGGGCTGGGGCAGGACGTTTCGCGGGAGAATCTCCTGTTGCTGGGGCTGGTGCGTAACGCGTTGCCTGAAGCCAGAACGGCGGTGGGACGGACTCGTTCTTACGGGGTCTTTGCCCTCGTCGAAGGGCAGGTAGGTTATAACCTGAGTGAGATTCTTAACGAAATATACGACCAGCTGACCAATCGAAGCTCGCTGCTGGCGCCTGCGCTCTCGGTCGCTTCAGAAACGTCACCACAGCTGGCCAGCCAGACGGGCGAAGCCTTGGCGAGAGTTGATGAAAGCCTGCTCGTGGTTCGCGAGCAGCTCGATACCAATGTTATTACACCGATGCGCCTGGAGCAGCCCTGGCAGGACTTTGACTCTGTGGTGACGGGTCAGCTCGGTTATTATGATGTCTTGACCGCAGGTATTTTTGATGTGGTGGCGGCGAACCTGGATCGAAGGTTAAGCAGCGAGATTGGCCAGCGCCGTCTTATCATTGGTGCCTTGCTGGTCGTAATGGTTTTGGTGGTGTATCTCTACGTCGGCTTTTTTATGTCGGTGAGAACTGCCATCAACCGGTTCAGTGCGGCTGCCCGTAATGTGGCAGCGGGTGATATGACCACTCACATCCAGTTGAACAACCGGGATGAATTGGGCGAACTGACCGCCGAATTCAACAACATGACGGACCGGATTGCCGAACTTATCCGCTCGGTCAGTGCCACTACCGCGGACGTTGGTAGCCAGGCTGTGAAGGTTACCGATACGGCTTCAGCAAACAGCGAAGCGGTTGCCCGTCAGATGGATGAGACCGGTCAGATCAACGAGGCCATGGGCCAGATGGTCGGAGCGGTCACTGAGGTGACGGAGAGCGCGCATCGGGTTGCCGACAGTGCCGGTAACGCTGAGCGGAACACCGAAACCGGCCGGCAGGTGGTAGCCGACACTGTTCAAACCATCAACCGCTTGTCGTCTGAAATTGCCGGTGCGGTAGAAGTTATTAATCGGGTTAGCGCGGACAGCACCAACATCAGCCAGGTATTGGTCGAAATCAAGGCCATTGCCGAGCAGACCAATCTGCTGGCATTGAACGCGGCCATCGAAGCCGCCAGAGCTGGAGAACAGGGGCGCGGCTTTGCCGTGGTAGCAGATGAGGTGCGATCGTTATCACAGCGCACCCACAAGTCCACCGAAGAAATTGAAGGCATGATTTCCCGCTTGCAGGGTGGCGTTAAAGAGGCGGTGTCAGCGATGACCAGCAGCCACGATGCAACGGAGCAGACGGTGCAGAAGTCTGGCGAGGTGACCGAGGCTCTGGACCGGATCGCGGCCGGCATTTCGGAGATCGTCGACATGAGCCATCAGATTGCGCAGGCAGCGGAAGAGCAGTCGGCGGTGGCCAAGAACGTCAACGCCAACGTCGAACGGATCGGTGAGTTAGGGCAGAGTACGGCGACTAATGCCGAAGAGACGCTGGTATCGTCACGTCAGATGTCGGAACTCACCGCCTCGTTGCAGCGTCTTGTGACGGCGTTTAAAGTCTGACGTTTCGGGCATTGCATAAAAATCCGGCCCTCAGAGGCCGGATTTTTTTTGCTCCCAGAGGATTTCCTGACTGCCATCCCGGCGGGCAAGAACCCGAGCGATGACGAATAGAAGATCCGACAGCCGATTCAGATAGTGTCGGGAAGCGGTGTTAATGGAATCTTCATGGCCCAGGGCGACCACTACCCGCTCTGTGCGCCGACAGACTGCACGGGCCATGTGGCACTGTGCCGCAGCAAGACAACCACCGGGAAGAATGAAGTTCTTCAGCGCTGGAAGACCTTCGTTATGCTCATCCAGAGTCTGTTCCAGCCAGTTGATGTGATCGTCGCCGATGACTTTGCTGCCGGGAATGGCAAATTCACCACCCAGATCAAACAGGTGATGCTGAATCCGGCGCAGCGTTTCAATCAGAGCGTCATCGGCGGGGAGGGTTTCGACCAGCACGCCGATGTGGCAATTGAGCTCGTCGGCAGAGCCCATGGCTTCCACCCGTTGCGCGTTCTTGGCAATGCGATTACCGTCGGCCAGGCCGGTGGAGCCGTCGTCGCCTGTTCGGGTGTAGATCTTGGATAGGCGATTGCCCATGACTTGCACTCCCATTGATAAATGATCAGTTCAGTTGTTTTACCCGTTCGGTGAGCATTTGGTTCACCGGGGTCTCGATTCCGAGCTGCCGGCCAAGGCCGACCAGGTAGCCGTTGATAAAGTCAATTTCGGTGCTTCGCCCGGCCAATACATCTGCTCGCATGGAAGAGGTGTTGGTGGCGGTTTTTCGGGCGATGGCTTCAATTTGTCCTCGCAGCGCTTCGGGGGTCTGTTCCGGCTGGTCGGCAGCTAAAAGCAGGCTACTGATTTCTCGGCACAGCGGATCAATCCACTGCTGATAAAAGGCCTGGTCGAGAATCTGACCATTCAGGCAATTCAAAATGGCAGTAAAAGCGTTGATGCCGGCGTTGATCACCAGTTTCTGCCACAGCGGGCCCAGAATATCGGGCTCGGCGTGAACGGTCAGGCCACTTTCGGCGAGTGCGTGCACTACTTCGTTCAGGTGGGCTTTGGCCGCAGCATTGAGTGCGCCAACCCGGGTGTCACCCTGACCGGCATGGACGGTGAGATCGGCCTCCGGGCGATTGGCACCCTCTGTTGTGGTCGCGGCCAGAACCGGACGGTCTGGCCATCGTTCAGCGACTTGCTGCTGGCTGCCGAGTCCGTTCTGGAGCAGCACAATCGGGGTGTCGGTGGGCAACACCGGTAGCGTACTCGCCAGCGCCGGTAAGCTATCACCGGCTTTGGTGGTGAGCAGCAGCAGGCTGGGGCGGTGGGAGGGCATGATCCAGGGAATGCGGACCTGATATTCCGGCCCATCAAAGGGCCGGAACCGGTAGCTCAGTTGGCCAGCGGGTTGCTCCGGGCGGGGCACAAATGCCACCTGCCCGGCGGGCAGGGTGGCTGCCCAGAGCCGGCCGAGAGAGCCGGCACCCAGGATGGCAATCATCGCTTTACATGGCCTCGATGTCAGCCCGCTGTGCGCTCAGGCGCTGGGCACTGTTTTGCGCGTCCTGCAGTTTCTCTTTCTCTTTTTCAACCACGTCCGCCGGTGCTTTGGCGGTGAACTTTTCGTTGTTCAGCTTGCCTTCAACCCGGGCGATTTCCTTCTGCAAACGATCCAGCTCTTTGTCCAGCCGCTTAAGCTCTGCGTCTTTGTCGATCAGGCCGGCCATGGGCACCAGTACTTCCATGTCACCCACCAATTGGGTGGCCGACATGGGCGCCTTGTCGCCGACGAACCAGTCCAGGCTTTCGAGCTTGGCCAGGGAAATCAGGAACTGGCGGTTGTCGTCCATCCGGCGTTGGTCATCAGCGCTGCAGCCCTTGAGCAGGACCGGAATCTGCCTGGCCGGGGAGATGTTCATCTCGCCGCGGATGTTACGCACGGCGACGATAACACCTTTCAGCCATTCGATGTCGGCGGTGATGGCAGCATCCTGCTTGCTCTCGTCTGGCTGCGGGAATGGCTGGAGCATGATGCTGTCGCCACTCTTACCGGCCAGTGGCGCAATACGCTGCCAGATTTCTTCGGTAATGAACGGCATCATCGGGTGCGCCAGCCGCAACACCGCTTCCAATACCCGCACCAGGGTGCGGCGCGTGCCGCGTTTGGCGTCAGCACTGGCGTTGTCATCGCTCAGAGCCGGCTTGGACAGCTCAAGGTACCAGTCGCAGTATTCGTTCCAGATGAACTCGTACAAAGCGTAGGCCGCCAGGTCGAAGCGGTACTGCTCCAGGTGACGAATCACTTCCTGTTCGCAGTGCTGCAGCTCGCTGATTATCCAGCGGTCGGCCAGCGACAAGGTGACCGGCTCGTCGTTGATGCCGCAGTCTTCGCCTTCGGTGTTCATCAGCACGTAACGGGCGGCGTTCCACAGTTTGTTGCAGAAGTTGCGGTAGCCTTCCAGGCGCTTCATGTCCCAGTTGATGTCACGGCCGGTGGTGGCCATGGCCGCCAGAGTAAAGCGCAGGGCGTCGGTGCCGTGGGCGGCGATGCCCTCGGGGAATTCTTTTTGGGTGCGCTTGCCGATTTTCTCGGCCAGTTTCGGTTGCATCAGGTTGCCGGTGCGCTTCTCCAGCAGATCGTCCAGGCCGATGCCGTCGATCATGTCGAGCGGGTCGATCACGTTGCCCTTGGATTTGGACATCTTGTCGCCGTGCTCGTCGCGGATCAGGCCGGTGACGTAGACGGTGTGGAAGGGCACTTGCGGCGTGCCGTCTGCGTTTTTCATGAAGTGCATGGTCATCATGATCATCCGGGCAACCCAGAAGAAGATGATGTCGAAACCGGTGACCAGCACGTCGGTGGGGTGGAAGGTTTTCAGGCGCTCGGTGATTTCCGGCCAGCCCAGGGTGCCGAAGGTCCACAGGGCAGAGCTGAACCAGGTGTCCAGCACGTCGTCGTCCTGCTTGAGCTCCAGACCAGCGGGCAGGCTGTGTTTCTGGCGCACTTCGTCCTCGTTGCGGCCGACATAAATGTTGCCCTCAGCGTCGTACCAGGCCGGAATCCGGTGGCCCCACCACAGCTGGCGGGAGATGCACCAGTCCTGGATGTCGCGCATCCAGGAGAAGTACATGTTCTCGTATTGCTTGGGCACAAACTGGATGCGGCCATCTTCAACCGCTTCGATGGCGGGCTTGGCCAGGGTCTTGGCGTCGGCGAACCATTGGTCGGTGAGCATGGGCTCGATGATCAGGCCGGAGCGGTCGCCCCGGGGCACGCTCAGCACGTGATCTTCGATCTGTTGCACCAGGCCGGCGGCGTCCATATCGACGACGATCTGTTTGCGCGCGGCTTCGCGGGTCAGGCCAGCATAGGCGGCGGGCAGGGTGCCGTCGATGTCGGTGTTTTCGGTGCCGTCGGCGTTGAAGACTTCGGCCACGCTGCGGATATTGGCGTCCTGGGTCAGCACGTTGATCATGGTCAGGTTGTTGCGTTTGCCCACCGCGTAGTCGTTAAAATCGTGGGCCGGGGTGATTTTCACGCAGCCGGAGCCTTTTTCCGGGTCAGCGTGGTGGTCGGCGACGATGGCGATCCTGCGGTTTACCAGCGGCAGCAGTACGTGCTGGCCAATCAGGTGCTGGTAACGTTCGTCGTCCGGGTGTACGGCAACGGCGGTGTCACCGAGCATGGTTTCCGGACGGGTGGTGGCCACTACAACGTAGTCTTTGCCGTCTTTGGTTTGTGCGCCGTCCGCCAGAGGGTAGCGCAGGTGCCAGAAGTAGCCCTTCTCTTCCTTGTTTTCCACTTCCAGATCGGAAATGGCAGTGTGCAGTTTCGGGTCCCAGTTCACCAGCCGTTTGCCGCGGTAGACCAGGCCTTCGTCGTACAGGCGGATGAATACTTCCTGCACGGCTTTGTAGAAGCCGTCGTCCATGGTGAAGCGTTCGTTGTCCCAGTCCACGGAGTTGCCGAGGCGGCGAATCTGGCGGGTGATGGTGCCGCCGGAGTGGTCTTTCCAGTCCCAGATGCGCTTAATGAATTCTTCCCGGCCCAGGTCGTGGCGGGTTTTGTCTTCTTCGGCGGCGAGTTTGCGTTCGACCACCATCTGGGTGGCGATGCCGGCGTGGTCGGTGCCGACGGTCCACAGTGCGTTACGGCCCTGCATGCGTTTGTAGCGGGTGAGGGTGTCCATGATGGTGTGCTGGAACGCATGGCCCATGTGCAGGCTGCCGGTGACGTTGGGCGGCGGGATGGCGATGCTGTAGGACTCACCCTCTCCGCTGGGGCGGAAGTAGCCTTTGGCTTCCCAGTTTTCGTACCACTGGCGCTCGATGTTTTCTGGCTGGTAGGTTTTTTCCATGGGATTTTGCAGTGACCGTTTTGGTTGATTCACAAAGGGATTTTCTGGATGCGCCGATTATACATGGTCGCTTTGATTGCGGCGAACCCTGGCGCCAGGTTCCTACCGCTGGCGCATGTCATGCACTCGAGCTTCTATTCCCAGCTTCCGTAATTGCTTGAAGTGCTCTCGCGCTTGATTCAGCACGGCCGGGTCGTTGTGGGCGACCAGGGCCAGTCGGCTATATTGACTGGCGTCGTCGGGGAGGGTGGCGGACAAGATGATGACGGTGTCCCAGTCGGTGGCCGCTGGCGGATAGAGCAGGAGGCCGACGGGGTCGTCACAGGGGGTGGCTGGGTCGGTCGCGATGCTGTGGGGGATGAACGCGTCGGGGGTGAAGTTCCACAGCAATTCGTCCAGTTCTTCGGCCTGCTGCTGGTTGTCACACAGCACGCACACGCGGTCGCCCTGATGCCAGGCTTTGTCCACGAGTTTGATGGCGTGGAGGTTGCGGGCGCTGGGGGTGTCCTGGGCGAGGATGTGAAACCAGTAGCGCTGGTTTTTGTCGTCCTGGCCGGAGGGGCCGGCAGCGGGGCTGCCGGTCTCCGGGGGATGGGTCGGGTTACTTTCCGGCATGGGACATCAGGTAGTCGACCAGCAGGGGCACGGGGCGACCGGTGGAGCCTTTGGCTTTGCCGGAATTCCAGGCGGTGCCGGCGATGTCCAGGTGGGCCCAGCGGTAGTCTTTGGCGAAGCGCGACAGGAAGCAGGCGGCGGTGATGGAGCCGGCCGGGCGGCCGCCGATGTTGGCGATGTCCGCGAAGTTGCTGTCGAGCTGGCTCTGGTAATCATCCCACAGGGGCAGGCGCCAGGCTCGATCGCCGGCGCGTTCACCGGCGGCCAGGACTTCATTGGCGAGGTCGTCGTTGTTGCTGAACACGGCGCTGGCGTGGTGGCCGAGTGCAATGATGCAGGCGCCAGTCAGGGTAGCCATGTCAAGCACGGAGGCCGGGTTGTAGCGTTTGACGTAGGTCAGTGCATCGCACAGCACCAGACGGCCTTCGGCGTCGGTGTTGAGGATTTCGACGGTCTGGCCTGACATGGTGGTGACGATGTCGCCCGGGCGGGTGGCGCCGCCGTCCGGCATGTTTTCAGCGGCGGCGATGACCGCCACGATGTTGATCTTCGGCCGGGTTTCGGCGATCACTTGCATGGTGCCGAGCACGCTGGCGGAGCCGCCCATGTCGTATTTCATTTCATCCATGCCTTCGCCGGGCTTCAGGCTGATGCCGCCGGTGTCAAAGGTGATGCCTTTACCTACCAGTACGTGGGGCTGGTCTTTGGCCTTACCACCCTTGTATTCCATGATGATGAAGCGTGGCGGCTGGGTGCTGCCTTTGCCGACGGCCAGGATGGTGTTCATGCCCAGCTTTTCCATCTGCTTTTCATCGAGCACTTCGGTCTTGATGCAGTCGTGTTCTTTGGCCAGCTTTTTGGCTTGCTCGGCCAGCCAGACCGGATGGCAGATGTTGGGCGGTGTGTTGCCCAGGTCGCGGGTGAAGTTCATGCCGCGGCCGGTGGCGAGGCCCAGGTTGAAGGCGTCTTTCAGGGTTTTACCGGCGCCGGAGGCTTGCACTACCACTTTTTTCAGTTTACGGGCCGGGGGCTTCTCGCTCTTGAAGTCGTTGAAGGTGTAGAGCTGATCTTCCAGGGTGCGGCCGATCAGGCTCAGGCGGGCCTCTTCGGAGCTGACGGCGTCTTCGCCTGCAACTAAGGTATCGGCCAGGGCGATCAGTACATTCTTGGATGGGCCGTCTTTCACTGCGCCCATCATGGCGATCAGAGCCTTGCGGTAATTGGCTGGCGTGCGGTCACTGTCTTTGCCGGTACCAATAACCAGCAGGCGCTGCCAGGGCTGGTCGACCAGGGGCACGCTATTCACTGTTGCGTTCTTGCCGGTCACGTCGCCCGCTTTCTCCAGCTGCTTGATCAGCCCTCCCAGCGCTTCGTCGATTGCTTTGGTGGATTCCGGCCACTCGCCCTTTTCGGGCAGGCCGATAACCAGGCAATCGGTCTTGGTGGTGGTGATGGCTTTGCTGCTGAGGCTGAAATTCATGGCAACTCCCGTTGTATTGTTAGGCTCTGATGATGATTAAAAGGCGACGTCTGGCCGATGTCTTCTAGGATTGGGGCAAAGCGTCGATTAATCAAGCGATAAGCCTATATCGTTACGATGGTTTTATCGTATGAGCCTTGCACTGTCATTCGACGTCAAGGTTACATAGAATACGCGCAATCGTTTTTATTCACTATTTCCTGCTACGGCGCCGCCTGAGAGACCGATTTGAGCATTGTCTTCCGTTACCTCATTCGCCAAATCATGGTCAGCATGCTTGCCGTTTCCGGCATTTTGCTGCTGGTGTTTATGAGCGGGCGCTTTATCAAGTACCTGGCCAGTGCGGCTGAGGGCGAGATTGCCGCAGGTGTGTTGTTTTCCATTATGGCTTACCGGTTTCCGGGTTTTCTGGAACTGATTCTGCCGCTCGGCCTGTTCATCGGCATTCTTTTGGCCTACGGCCGCATGTATCTTGAAAGCGAGATGACGGTGCTGTTCGCCTGCGGCCTGAGCGACAAGCAGCTGCTGGCAAAAACCCTGATTGGTTCTTTGCCGGTGATGTTGGTGGTTGGCAGCATGAGCCTGTTTGTCTCGCCCTGGGGCATGAAACAGGTCGAGGGCATTTTCAACGAAGCGCGTAAGGCCACCGAGTTCGAGATGCTGGCCCCGGGCCGTTTTCAGGATTTCACCTCGGGCAGTCGGGTCACTTACACCGAGGCGCTGAGTGAAGACAAACGGCAATTGCAGGGTGTTTTTATCGCCGAATATGACCGCAATGGCCAGGGCGTTACCCTGATTACCGCGGAATCCGGCTCTCAACTGATCGATCAAGACACCGGTAGCCGTTTCCTGATACTGGAACAAGGGGGTCGTTATCAGGGGTTGCCTGGCAACCTCGATTACAACGTGACCCGGTTTGAGGCCTATGGTCTGAAAATTCAGAGCGGTGAGGCCGGCAGCCGGGAGCTGGACGAAGGTGTCAGCACGATGTCGCTCTGGAACTCGACCGATCCGGACGACCGCGCGTTGCTGCACTGGCGTATTTCACTGCCGTTGATTGTGCCCATCGTGACTCTGCTGGCGGTTCGCCTGAGCCGGGTGAATCCGCGACAAGGGCGGTTTTTCCATCTTCTGCCCGCCATGTTGGTCTACATCACCTACCTTGGACTGCTGATTGTGGCGCGCGATGCGCTCGCCGACGGCAAGGTCCCGGAATGGTTGGGCATGCTCTGGGTGCACGCCATTTTCCTGGCTCTCGGGCTCTGGCTGCAATTCGGCTCCGCCTGGTTAAACCGGCGTCGTCTTGAGAAGGAGGCCCAGGCCCATGCGTAAGATTGACGGCTACGTGATGCGCACAGTGGGCGGCGCCATGTTCCTGGTGATGGTGGTGGTGCTGTCGCTGGACCTGATTTTTGCCTTCATTGCCGAGCTGGATGACACCCGCAATGATTACCAGACGCTGCAGGCGCTGTGGTATGTGTTTCTGACGCTGCCCAGGCGTATCTATGATTACCTGCCGCTGGGCGCCTTCATGGGATGTCTGGTGGGGCTGGGTGCCTTGGCAAGCTCCTCCGAGCTGACGGTTATCCGGGCAGCAGGGGTTTCGATCAAGCGGATTGTCTGGTCGGCCATGAAGCCTGCCCTGGTGGTGGTTCTGCTTGGTGTGGTGATTGGTGAGTACATTGCCCCCACCACCGAACGAATCGCTCAGAGTGAAAAGGCGGTAGCTCTGGGTGCCAGCCAGAATGTGGCGTCAGCTCATGGTGTCTGGCACCGGGAAGGCAACACTTTCATGCATCTGAACGCGGTGCAGCCCAACGGTGTGTTGCATGGGGTGTCGTTGTTTCGCTTCGGCGACGACCGGGTACTGGAAGTGTCCAGTTTTGCCGAGCGTGCGATCTTCCAGGGCGATCACTGGCTGCTGGAAAACGTAGTGTCGACCCGTATCGAGGAGGAACGCACTCTGCGGAATCAGCACGCGACGCTGCGTTGGGAAACCGGCTTGTCTCCAGGCGTGCTTAGCGTGCTGATCGTCAAGCCCGAGAATCTCTCTATGACCGGTTTGTACACCTACGCCATCTATCTGGGCGAGCAGGGGCTGACCGCGGGTCAGTATTGGCTGGCGTTCTGGAAAAAAGCACTGATGCCACTGGGTACCGCCGTAATGGTGCTGGTGGCAATCTCGTTTATCTTCGGTCCGCTGCGGTCGGTGACCATGGGGTTCCGGGTGTTCACCGGTTTGCTGGTGGGGCTGCTGTTCAAGTATATGCAGGATTTGCTGGGGCCGATGAGTATGGTGTACGGCTTTAACCCGCTGATTGCAGTGCTCGCTCCGATCGTAGTAAATGCTGTGGTCGGTGCTGTGCTTATGCGCAAGGCCGGCTGAGCCGCCGGCCCGCGGCCTCATGCCTTGCTGGCTGGCCTGGTTTTGTCGGGTGCCGGGACGGCCACGACCACGCTGTTAGACAGGCGGTCAGTCAATGACAGGCCGTTAAGCGGATAGAACAACGCGACGATCGCAGGCACGGTCAGTAAAAGGGTGAGTGAGCCAAGAGCGTAGCCCGCCAGAATAGTCAAGAAGACCACCACGGCAGCGGTGCCGTACCGGAACAGGGCCTGGGTCCAGCTGACCGATGTGCCATCCAGATTCTCGATGCGTATTCGCCACACCTGCATGCCAAGGGTCTGGCCGATGCGTGTCCAGAAATAGGCAAAGAACAGGTATAGCACCAGGAAGAGGGTGAAGGTGAGCCCTGGGTCGCCAGAAAGCTCGCCCGCTTCGGCCATCTGTTCGTACTGGTCCCAGCCGGTGGCATATCCTGCAACCACAGTGTAAGCCCAAGTGACTACCAGCAGCACGGCAATGCTGATCAAGCCGTCGTAAATAATGGCAAGTGCGCGTTTAAGCGCGGTGGCCGGAGGTAGTAGTTCCTCGGCGGTATGAAAGCGTCGGGGCATGGAATCTCCTGTGAGGTTTCACGTTTTTCCTGTTCTCAGCGTGTGCTAGAGTAGCGGATTTGCACCCGCATGTAAGTATTCGTATTTCAATCGCGGACCCGACGGCCACTCCGGCGGGTTTCTGGAAAGGTATCAAAGGGCTATGAAAACCGCAGAGTTGCGACAGGCGTTTCTTGAGTATTTCAAACAGCAGGGCCACACCATTGTTCCGAGCAGTTCACTGGTACCGGCGGACGATCCCACCTTGCTGTTCACCAACGCTGGCATGAACCAGTTCAAGGACCTGTTCCTTGGCAGGGAAGAACGCGACTACACCCGGGCGACGTCAACCCAGAAGTGTGTCCGGGCGGGCGGCAAGCACAACGACCTGGAAAACGTCGGCTACACCGCTCGTCACCACACCTTTTTCGAGATGCTGGGTAACTTCAGTTTCGGTGATTACTTCAAGCGTGAGGCCATCAACTTTGCCTGGACCTTCCTGACCGGCGACCAATGGTTGAAGCTTCCCACCGACAAGTTGTGGATCACCATCTACGCCGAAGACGACGAAGCATTCGATATCTGGAACAAGGAAATCGGCGTTCCCGCAGAGCGCATTATCCGTATCGGCGACAACAAAGGTGGCCGATACGCCTCTGATAACTTCTGGCAAATGGGTGACACCGGTCCTTGCGGTCCCTGTACGGAAATCTTCTTCGATCACGGTCCGGACGTGGCGGGTGGCCCTCCCGGCAGCCCGGAAGAAGACGGCGATCGCTATATCGAAATCTGGAACGTGGTGTTCATGCAGTACAACCGTACTGCCGATGGTGAAATGTTGAACCTGCCCAAGCCGTCTGTGGATACCGGCATGGGCCTGGAGCGCATTGCCGCGGTGCTGCAGGGCGTGCACAGCAACTACGAAATCGACCTGTTCCAGGATCTACTGAAAGCGGCGTCTGACATTCTGGGCGGTGCCGCGACCACCGAAGCCTCGCTTCGTGTGGTAGCTGACCATATCCGCTCCTGTGCTTTTCTGATCTCCGATGGCGTGATGCCCTCCAACGAAGGTCGTGGCTTTGTTTTACGCCGGATCATTCGCCGCGCTGCCCGCCATGGCAACAAGCTGGGCGCGAACGGGCCGTTCTTCCATAAGCTGACCGGTGCCCTGGTTGACCTGATGGGGGAGGCGTTCCCGCAGCTGGTCAGCAGCCGTAAGCAGATTGAAAAAGTGCTGTTGCAGGAAGAAGAACAGTTCGTCAAGACGCTCGACAAAGGTTTGCGCCTGCTGGAACAGGACATTGCCGAGCTGAAAGGCACGGAAATTCCGGGCGAAACCGTCTTCACGCTGTATGACACCTATGGCTTCCCGGTCGACCTGACAAACGACATCGCCCGCGAGCGTGGCCTGACCCTGGATTACCAGGGCTACGAAAAGGCCATGGAGAGTCAGCGTGAGCGGGCCCGTGCGGCCAGCAAGTTCGGCATCGATTACAATGCCGCCGGCATCACCATTGACGGCAAGACCGAATTCACCGGTTACGACTGCATCGATGGTCACGAGCGTATTCGCACCGTTCTGGTGAATGGGGAAGAGCGCAGTGCCGAGGCCGGTGATGAGTGCGTGGTGGTGCTTGAGCGCACGCCCTTCTACGCAGAATCCGGTGGTCAGGTCGGTGATACCGGCCTGCTGACCTGGAGCGGTGGTCGCTTCAAGGTTACGGATACCCGCAAGGAAGGCGATAACCACCTGCACGTGGGCACGCTGATTGAGGGCGAATTGTTCTCTGGTCTGGAAGTGGACGCTCGCATTGATCACGCTCGCCGTGAGCGCACCAAACGCAACCATTCCGCCACGCACCTTCTGCACGCCGCGCTGCGTAATGTTCTGGGTGAGCATGTCAGCCAGAAAGGCTCTTTGGTCGACCCGGACAAGCTGCGTTTCGATTTTTCTCACTTTGAGGCCGTCACGACGGAACAGCTTAAGGAAATCGAGCGTCAGGTAAATGATCAGGTTCTGCAAAATACGCCGGTTCAGATCGATGTCACCGATATGGACACCGCCAAAGAAAAAGGCGCCATGGCATTGTTTGGAGAAAAGTATGGTGAAGTGGTCCGGGTGCTGAGCATGGGCGCTGACCGCTACTCGGTGGAGTTGTGTGGTGGTACCCACGTCTCCCGTACCGGCGACATAGGCATGATGCGCATCACCTCCGAAAGTGGCATTTCTTCCGGTGTGCGTCGAATCGAGGCGGTCACCGGGTTCGGTGCACTTGAGTGGGTTGATGAAACCGAGCGCACCTTGCGGGACACCGCGAAACTGGTGCGAGCGACTCGTGAAACCGTGGTGGAAAAAGTACAGCAGGCACTGGACCGCAATCGTCAGCTGGAAAAAGAAATGGATGCCCTTAAGTCGAAGCTGGCCAGCTCGGCTGGCAGTGACCTTGCCGGTTCTGCGGTTGAGGTAGCTGGCCTGAAAGTGGTGGCGGCGAAGCTTGAAGGTGCTGATCGCAAAGCCCTGATGGAAACCGCCGATCAACTGAAGAACAAGTTGGGTGAAGGCGTGGTCGTATTGGCCACCGTTGAAGATGGCAAGGTAGCCCTGGTTGCCGGCGTTACCAAGTCAGCCACCGGCAAGCTGAAAGCCGGCGATCTGATGAAGCACCTGTGCGCTCTGGTTGACGGTAAAGGCGGCGGCCGCCCGGACATGGCCCAGGGGGGCGGCAACGACCCCTCCAAACTGGCGGACGCTTTGGCCGGTGTGCCGGCCTGGGTTGAGCAAAATATCAGTTAATCAACTGTTTTTGAGAGCGGGCAGGGGTTTATAATCCTGCCCGCTTATTTGATGGGCGAAGTCAGTTGGCTTCGCTTTAGTCCCCGGTTCGGAGTTTGGCAAAACATGGCTCTGTTGGTTCAGAAATTTGGTGGTACGTCCGTCGGTACAACCGAACGGATTGAAGCGGTGGCTGACAAGGTGTGTCAGTTCCGCAAGGGTGGGCACGATATTGTGGTGGTGGTGTCAGCCATGAGTGGCGAGACCAACCGACTGATTGGCCTGGCCAACGATATTATGGAAGAACCTACACCCAGGGAAATGGACGTGTTGGTGTCTACCGGCGAGCAGGTCACCATAGCCCTGTTATCCATGGCGTTACAGAAGCGCGGTTGTGATGCCCGCTCATACACCGGTGCTCAGGTACGTATCCTGACCGACAGCAGTCACACCAAAGCGCGCATCAAGCAGATCGACGAACAACGCATGCGCGCAGATCTTGATGCCGGTCGTGTGGTTGTGGTGGCTGGTTTTCAGGGCATTGATGAGTACGGCAACATCACCACACTGGGTCGTGGTGGTTCCGATACCACGGCTGTGGCATTGGCTGCCGCACTGAAGGCGGATGAGTGCCAAATTTATACAGACGTGGATGGTGTCTACACCACCGATCCTCGAGTGGTAGACAGCGCACGTCGGCTGGACCGCATTACCTTTGAAGAAATGCTTGAGATGGCGAGCCTGGGCTCGAAAGTGCTCCAGATCCGCGCCGTTGAGTTCGCAGGTAAATACAACGTTCCGTTAAGGGTGCTTTCCAGCTTTCAGGAAGGCGAAGGTACCCTGATCACTTTTGAGGATGAGACCGCCATGGAACAACCGGTTGTTTCCGGCATTGCGTTTAATCGTGATGAAGCCAAACTGACTATCTCCGGTGTGCCGGATACCCCAGGCAGCGCCCTGCGCATTCTGAAGCCGATCAGTGACGCCAACATCGAAGTGGATATGATTGTTCAGAACGTCGGTGTGGATAACAAAACAGCCTTTACCTTTACTGTGCATCGCAACGACTTCAAGCGTGCTCAGGATGTGTTGCGCGGCATTTCCAGTGAAATTGGTGCCGGTGAGGTAGGCGGAGACAGCAAGATTGCCAAAGTCAGCATTGTGGGTGTGGGCATGCGTTCACACGCCGGTGTTGCAACTAAAATGTTTGAAGCGCTGTCAAAAGAAGGTATTAATATTCAGATGATCTCCACCTCTGAAATCAAGATCTCGGTGGTGATCGATGAGAAGTATCTCGAGCTGGCCGTTCGTGCGCTGCATAGCGCGTTTGAACTGGACAAGCCTGGGGTGGACGAAGGCGCCTAAGAGCATGGAGCTCTGAAGCCTGCCTTCCAGGGGTCATTGGTTATAGCTATCACGGCGCGGTCAGGTATAAGTATTATTGCGTCTTCAGTGTGGGTAGTGATCCCTTTATAAAAGCAAGAAGTAAACACTACTGTTGTCGGAACAGGTAGCTCAGGAAAGGGAGTAAGGGATATGTTGATCTTGACTCGCCGTGTTGGCGAAACTCTGATGATCGGTGACGAAGTAACCGTCACCGTTCTGGGAGTTAAGGGGAACCAGGTTCGCATTGGTGTTAACGCACCGAAGGATGTAGCCGTTCACCGTGAAGAAATCTATCAGCGGATTCAGTCCGAGAAAGGCGTAGAAGAGCCGGAACCGGGCAATAGCTGATCAGTTGAAAAGCCGCTCAAGGGAAACCTGGGCGGCTTTTTTCGTTATAGGGTAAATCGATTAGAAAAAACTCGTGTCAACCCTATGAAAACAGAAAAATTATGGTAGTATACGCCCCGTTCTCAAGGAGAGGTGGGTGAGTGGCTGAAACCAGTTCCCTGCTAAGGAACCGTACGAGCAATCGTACCGAGGGTTCGAATCCCTCCCTCTCCGCCATTTTCTTTTTTGGAAAATAGAGAGCAGGTTGAAGTAGCATTCAACCATTGCGAACGAAAGTGCGGCTGTAGCTCAGCTGGATAGAGTACCTGGCTACGAACCAGGCGGTCGGAGGTTCGAATCCTCCCAGCCGCGCCATTTTCGCAATCCCGTTTTAAGCGGCTGTAGCTCAGCTGGATAGAGTACCTGGCTACGAACCAGGCGGTCGGAGGTTCGAATCCTCCCAGCCGCGCCAAATTTCACAAAATACCCCGCCTTGTGCGGGGTTTTTTGTGTCTGTTACCACATCAGGTCATCCGGGATTTCGTATCCCGCATAGGGGTCATCGTCGCTGGCGTCATCCTGCTTCCTTTCATGCAGCGAAATCACTGCGGCTTCGTCGCGCTCCATGATCTTGCGCGCCACCTGGTCTGGAACCACCTCGTAGCTGTCTCCAAGTGCCACGATGGCGAGCCTGCCCCGGGAAAGCTGGTCCACCATCTTGTCATCCACCAGGATTTTTTTGATTTTGGTGCCGTCCACAAACTGGTATGACGTTTCACCCCGACTGCGGCTCAAGCGGTTGGTTTCAATCAATTGCCGGATCTGAGCCTGAATGGCTTTTTTGTCGGCCTCTTTTTTGCGCTCCAGATTCAGCTGGCGGTCGTGCTCGGCTTTTTCCTGACGCACCTTGAGTGCTCGCTCTTCGGTTTCGTTAACCTGAGCGGCGCCTTTGGGCTGCTGTTTGCGTTGCTTGCGCTTTTCGCTGCGAATGGTTCTGGCTTTCTTCTCATCGGCCAGTCCGGCCTTGAGTAGTTGTTCTTGCAAAGACGCCATCAGTGACTCCGTGGATTCGTGATAAACTTGTTCGAATATTTTTCTAGTATACGCCGTCAATTCCGTCTCAATAACCCACGATTACTCACCCCACGGATTTTTCTATGTCTTCTTTTAAAGAGCTTGGCCTTTCTTCGTCCATGCTGAGCAACCTTGAGCAGTTGGGTTTCACGCAGCCTACCGGGATTCAGGTGAAAGCCTTGCCACCGGCAATGGCGGGTAAGGATGTGATTGCCATGGCTCAGACCGGCAGCGGTAAGACCGCTGCGTTTGGCATTCCGCTTGTCGAGCGACTCCAGCCCAAGCGTTTTGTGGTGCAGGCGCTGGTGCTGTGCCCGACTCGTGAGCTGGCAGACCAGGTCGCCAAAGCACTGCGGGAGCTGGCTCGAGCGAAAGAGAATGTGAAAGTGCTGACTTTGTGTGGCGGAGTTTCGATCGGGCCTCAGATCGGGTCACTCAGTCATGGTGCGCACATTGTTGTGGGTACGCCTGGGCGGGTAGATGATCACATCCGCAAAGGCACGCTGGCGCTGGACAATGTGACGACGCTGGTGCTGGATGAGGCCGATCGGATGCTGGACATGGGCTTCGAAGAAGTGGTTGCCTCGATTCTTGCGCAAACGCCGCCGTCCCGGCAAACGTTGCTGTTCTCAGCGACCTGGCCGGCGCCTATCCGCAAGCTGAGTGAGCGCTTTCAGATTAACCCGGAAGATGTCCGGGTGGAGGCCCAGGATGAAGCCGGCAGTATTTCGGAGGTGTTCTACGAAATCGCGCAGGATCAGCAGGTGAAGGCTGTCGCGGCCTTGTTGTCGCGTCACCAGCCGGTGTCGTCGCTGGTGTTTTGCACCACCAAACGGGATTGCGACGACCTGGCGATTGAGCTCCAGCACCTGGGTTTTGCCGCCTTGTCCCTGCATGGCGATCTGGACCAGAAAGATCGCGACAGTACCCTGGTTAAATTTGCCAACCAGAGCTGTACGGTTCTTGTGGCCACCGATGTGGCGGCTCGTGGTCTCGACATCAAGGCGTTGCCGCTGGTAATCAATGCTGAACCGGCCCGTGATCCGGAGGTGCACACCCATCGCATTGGCCGCACCGGGCGTGCCGGTGAGCAGGGGCATGCAGTAACTCTGTGTACCCCCAAACAAGGTCACAAGGTGTCACGCCTGGAAGCAACCCGGGGCTGCGCGGTTGAGTGGGGTAATACCGAAGAGCTTATGGCGCAACCACTTCGTCTTGTGCAGCCGGCCATGACCACGTTGTGCCTGGGTAGCGGGCGCAAAGAGAAAGTGCGGCCCGGAGATGTTATGGGTGCGTTGACTGGTGATGCCGGTATTCCAGGCTCTGCCGTTGGCAAGATTGATCTGTTCGACTTTCAGTGTTTTGTGGCTGTGGAGACCGAGTGGGCAAGTCGCGCACTGGCTCGATTGGAAAGCGGAAAAGTGAAAGGGCGGAAAATCAGGGTTCGTTATGCCTGATTTGGGTCTCGGTCAATTCGTGCTTTGAGCGTCTTAGAGTGCTGTATCGCTCGGAAAGTCCTTATGGAAATATGCGTTTCATCTTGCTCCTGATCAATGAAAACGGTAAATTACGCAGGATTTTGCCTCCCGGTTTGTATGCTTCTGCCATTAGACTTTGGTCTTGGTGTTGACTGCAGCGGACCGGGGAAGTCACATAAATCTATACAGGTAGCTGTTCGATATGAATGAGCTGATGTCACAAGCCGTCGATTTGATGATTGCCGGTATGGGGTTTGTGTTCGCGTTCCTGGTTATCCTGGTGTTCGCGACACTCCTCATGTCCAAACTCATAGGACGGTTTGCGCCGCCAGAGCCGGCAACCCCGGCCAAAACGCCACGTGCCAAGCCAAAGGCGCCCACGTCGGTTGACCCTGACACCGCCGAGGCCATCAAAAAAGCAATTGCACAATATCGGGCACGCCACAAGAAGTGACCCGTTGCACGATTAGAACCTTTTAACAGAAGGCTGACACGATGACTGACACGAAAAAACCGCTAGGGATTACGGACGTAATTCTGCGTGACGCGCACCAATCCCTGCTTGCCACCCGTATGCGGCTGGACGACATGCTGCCGATTGCCGAGAAACTCGACAAAGTGGGTTTTTGGTCTCTTGAATCCTGGGGCGGCGCTACCTTTGACTCCTGTATTCGTTACTTGGGCGAAGATCCCTGGGAGCGCATCCGCGAACTGAAAAAAGTCATGCCCAATACGCCCCAGCAAATGCTGCTGCGTGGCCAGAACCTGCTGGGCTATCGTCATTATGCGGACGATGTGGTAGAGCGGTTTGTAGAGCGTGCCGCCGAGAATGGTGTGGACGTATTCCGTATCTTTGATGCAATGAACGACCCGCGCAACATGGCCACTGCCATCAAAGCCGTGCGTAAAACCGGCAAGCACGCCCAGGGCACCATCGCCTACACCACCAGCCCGGTGCACACCATCGAGATGTGGGTTGAATTGGCAAAAGAAGTGGCTGACATGGGTGCAGACTCTATTGCCATCAAGGACATGGCCGGCATTCTCAAGCCTTACGTTGCGTTTGATCTGGTTAGCCGTCTGAAGAAAGAGCTGGATATTCCCATTCACATGCAATGCCACGCCACCACGGGTATGTCTACCGCTACGGCCATCAAGGCAGCGGAAGCCGGGATTGATAATGTGGATACCGCCATCTCCTCCATGAGTATGACCTACGGTCACTCACCCACGGAGGCAGTAGTTGCCATTCTGGAAGGTACTGATCGCGACACCGGCCTTGACCTGAACCTGCTGGAAGAGATTGCCAGTTACTTCCGGGAAGTTCGTAAGAAGTACGCCAAGTTTGAAGGCAGTCTCAGGGGTACCGATTCTCGCATCCTGATTGCTCAGGTACCTGGCGGCATGCTTACCAACATGGAAAACCAGTTGAGAGAGCAGAACGCCAGCGATAAGTTTGATCAGGTACTGGCTGAAATTCCGAAGGTACGTGAAGACCTTGGTTTCATTCCGCTGGTAACGCCTACGTCTCAGATCGTAGGTACCCAGGCGGTACTGAACGTTCTGACCGGTGAGCGTTACAAGTCCATTTCCAAAGAAACCTCCGCCATTCTGAAAGGTGAATACGGTGCTGCACCGGCTCCCATGAACAAGGAATTGCAGGAGCGGGTTCTGGACGGCAAAGACGTTGTGACCTGCCGACCAGCAGACCTGATTGAGCCAGAAATGGACAAGCTGACCGCCGAGCTTAAAGATCTGGCCAAAGAGAAGGGTATCAAGCTGGCCGATCAGGAAGTCGACGACGTTCTCACTTACGCCCTGTTCCCACAGATTGGCCTGAAGTTTCTGGAAAACCGTGGCAACCCGGAGGCTTTCGAGCCGGTGCCAAGTGCTGACGATATGGCGGTGGCCAAGAAGGCTTCCGGCCCAGAGACTTACACCGTTGAGGTAAATAGCCAGAAGTACGTGGTGGCGGTTTCCGAAGGTGGCGAGATCAGTCAGATCGAAGGTCAGGGAGGTGCGGCTGCACCGGCTGGCGGTTCTGCTGCACCGGCGCCGGCTGCTGGTGATGGTGAGCCTGTTGGCGCACCGTTGAGCGGGAATATCTGGAAGATCCTGGTTTCCCCCGGTGACACCGTAGAGGAGGGTGATATCTTGATTATCCTCGAAGCCATGAAAATGGAAACCGAGATTCGTGCACCCAAGGCCGGTACTATCGGCGAAGTCTTCATCAAGGTCGGTGATGCCGTCGCTGTTGATGATGAAATGCTGACAATCGCATAAGGGCCAGCATTCCATGGAAAAGTTAATGACGTTGTGGACGGGTAGTGGCCTGTTCAACATAGAAATCGGCCAGGTGGTGATGATCGCCGTCGGCCTTCTGCTTCTCTATCTTGCGATCTATAAGAAGTTTGAGCCGCTGTTGCTGGTACCGATCGGGTTCGGTGGCATACTGGCGAATATTCCGGAGGCAGGGCTTGCCCTGTCTGCGGCCGAGAACGCGATTCATTTTGCAAAGCCGGAAGTGCTGGCTGCTCTGGCGTCTTCGCTGGACGTGGCCTACCAGGCCGGTCAAGTGGTCACGCCGGAGGTAAAAGAAGCGTTCAAGGAAGCCTATGGCACAGGCGGATATGGCACCGTGAGTGCCGCAGATGCGATTGCACAGAGCAATGGCTACAGTCACGGCATGCTGCACAGCTTCTACATGATTGTCATCGGAACCACTGTCGGGCCGCTGCTGATCTTCATGGGTGTGGGCGCAATGACCGATTTCGGTCCTCTGCTGGCTAATCCGAAGACTCTGCTGCTAGGTGCCGCTGCGCAGTTTGGCATTTTTGGTACCGTCATTGGTGCGGCATTGCTGGACTGGGCGGGCGTTCTGGACTTTACCATTCTGGAAGCCGCAGCCATCGGTATCATCGGTGGTGCAGATGGTCCGACCTCGATCTACGTGTCGAGTGTGCTGGCGCCTCACCTGCTTGGTGCGATTGCGGTCTCGGCCTATGCCTATATGGCACTGGTACCGATGATTCAGCCGCCAATCATGAAGGCACTGACCACCCAGAAAGAGCGTGCGATCAAAATGTCGCAGCTGCGCCCTGTGAGCAAGAAAGAGAAGATTATCTTCCCGATTGTTGTACTGATCGCGGTGGCTCTGTTCCTGCCTGATGCGGCCCCGCTGTTGGGTATGTTCTGTTTTGGTAACCTGATGCGTGAATGCGGCGTGGTCGAGCGCTTGAATGACACCGCTCAGAACGCGCTGATCAACATCGTGACCATCTTCCTGGGGCTGTCTGTGGGTGCCAAACTGGTGGCCGACAAGTTCCTGGATGGTCAGACCTTGGGCATTCTGTTATTGGGCATGGTGGCCTTCGCGGTCGGTACCGCTGCTGGTGTCTTGATGGCGAAGCTGATGAACAAGGTGACCAAGGAGCCTATCAATCCGTTGATTGGTTCTGCCGGGGTGTCTGCGGTGCCGATGGCAGCGCGGGTGTCCAACAAGGTTGGTCTGGAAGCAAACCCGCAGAACTTCCTGCTGATGCACGCTATGGGCCCGAACGTGGCCGGTGTTATCGGCTCTGCAGTGGCAGCGGGTGTGATGATCAAGCTGCTTGGCTGATTGTTCTCGCTCATTGCACTGAGAAAACCCCGCTTCGGCGGGGTTTTCTTGTTGATGGGCTAGTGAAAATCTCTTGAGCTGACGGGTAACGAGTTGATCAAGTGGCTCAGGTCAGACAGTTTTCCGGCCATCACGTGAATAATATCTCCCTCTTTTTCGATAACTCCTTTCACATGTAACAACCGGGCGGTGAGTAACGGTTTGCGTTGGCGCCGGGCGGTTTCAAGCCAGACCACGACGTTGACGTTACCGGTTTCGTCTTCGAGGGTGACAAAAGTAACGCCGGAGGCGGTGCCGGGGCGTTGGCGGCCGGTGACCAGGCCGGCTACCTGGACCGGGACGCCGGGGCGGGTGGCTTTGAGCTGGTCGGCGCTGAGGCAGTGGCGCAGGTGGCCTTGTTCGCGGAGCAAGGCGAGGGGGTGTCTTTGCAGGGTAAGGCCCTGGCTGCGGTAGTCGGCAAGGACGTTCTGGCCTTCGGTGGGTTCCGGTAACAGGTCGCAAGGCTCGGGTTGGTAATCGGCCACGGCCTCCTTGGCGAAGAGTTCGGCGGGTTCTTCGTGTTCCAGCAGTTGCCAGTAGGCCTGATGGCGGTTGCGGGTGAAGCCGGGCATGGCGTTGGCGCCGGCGAGCAGTTCCATATCGCGTTGATGGAGGCCGGCGCGGGCGCGCAGTTCGGCGGCGGACTGGTAGCCGTTGCGCGGGCGGTGCTGATGAATGCTGTTGCCGCCTTTGGCAGAGAGGCCCTGGATGATACGCAAACCCAAGCGAAGGTGTCGCTCCGGTCCTTGCAGGGAGTGTTCCCAGTGGCTGTGGTTAACGTCTGGCGGGAGTACGACCACGTTATGGCGTTGGGCGTCTTGCACCAGTTGGCTGGGGGAGTAAAAGCCCATGGGCTGGCTGTTGAGCAGGGCGCAGTAGAACGCGGACGGGTGATGGCGTTTGATCCAGGCGGAGACGTACACCAGCAAGGCAAAGCTGGCGGCGTGGGATTCCGGAAAGCCGTAGCCGCCAAAGCCGCAGATTTGCATGTACAGGCGCTCGGCAAAGACCGGATCGTGGCCCCGCTCGAGCATGCCGTTGACCAGCCTGTCGCGGAAAGGAGTGAGGTTGCCGTGGGATTTCCAGGCAGCCATGGCGCGGCGCAGCTTGTCGGCTTCGCCGGCACTGAAGCCGGCGGCGACCATGGCCAGTTTGATTACCTGCTCCTGGAAAATGGGCACGCCCAGGGTGCGCTCGAGCACCTGGCGGACAGCATCGTTGGGGTAGTCGACCGGTTCCAGGCCGTGTTTGCGGCGCAGGTAGGGGTGCACCATGTCGCCCTGAATCGGGCCGGGGCGCACAATGGCGACTTCGATGACCAGGTCGTAGTAGGTGGCCGGCTTCAGCCGTGGCAGCATGTTGATCTGGGCGCGGGATTCCACCTGGAACACGCCGATGCTGTCGCCGGTTTGCAGCATGGCGTAGGTGTCTGGGTCTTCCTGGGGCACGTCCTGCAGGGTGAAGGTTTGCCCCTTTTCTTCGCTGATCAGCTCCAGCGCCTTGCGGATGGCAGTGAGCATGCCGAGGGCCAGCACATCCACCTTCATCAGGCCCAGGCTTTCGAGGTCGTCTTTGTCCCACTGGATCACGGTACGGTCTGCCATGGCGGCGTTTTCCACCGGCACCAGCTCCGCCAAGGGCCCGGCGCTGATCACAAAACCGCCGACGTGCTGGGACAGGTGGCGGGGGAAGCCGAGCAGGGTGTTGACAAGGGTAAAAAACTGGTCCGCCACTTTCGGGTTGCGGGTCAGCCCCTTGTCCAGAATCTGCTGGCGCCAGTTAGTGGCTTTGTCGCGCCAGTCGATGCCATCCAGCAGTTTTTCCACCAGCGCCGCATCAAAACCCAGGGCCTTGCCCACATCCCGGATCGCGCTGCGGGGGCGATACCTTATGACCGTGGCGGCCAGCGCTGCCCGTTCCCGGCCGTAGCGCTGGTAGATGTACTGGATGACTTCTTCGCGCCGTTGGTGCTCGAAATCCACATCGATGTCCGGCGGTTCGTCCCGATCTTTTGAGATAAAACGCTCGAATAACAGCTCGACCCTGGCCGGGTTAACTTCGGTGATGCCCAGGCAATAACAGACCGCCGAATTGGCGGCAGAGCCGCGGCCCTGGCACAGAATGCCCTGGCCGCGGGCAAAGGCCACGATGTCGTGAATGGTCAGAAAATAGTGTTCGTAATTGAGCTCCGAGATCATCCCCAGTTCCTTGCGGATCAGGGCCTGCACCTTCATCGGCGTGCCTTCAGGATAACGCCGGCGTTCGCCGTCACGGGTCAGGCGTTTCAAGTAGGCGGCGGGGGTTTCGCCGACCGGCACCAGATCGGGGGGATACTCATAGCGCAGGCTGCCGGGTTCGAAGTTGCAGCTGTTGGCAATATTGACGCTCTCCTTCAGCCAGGCGGCCGGGAACAGACGCTGCAAGACGGATACCGGGCGCAGGTAGCGTTCGCCATTCTGGAACAGGCAGTGGCCGGCGTTTTCCAGATTGCGGTGGTTGCGCAAGGCGGTGAGTACATCCTGCAGCGGCTGGCGTTCCCGGCTGTGCATGTGCACCTCGCCAGTGGCCACCACCGGACAGCGCAGGTGCCCGGCCAGCCAGTGTACCCGGGCCAGCTGCGCATCCTCACCAGATTCCAGGGTCCGGTGGGCGGCAAGTCGCAGGCGCTGTTCAAACAGCCGCAGCAGCCATTCACCGCAAGCCTGGGCCTGATCGTTACTGGCGCCGACCGCCGTTGGTGGCAGCCACAGGCACAGGCAGTTATCCAGCTCATGACACTCGAGATCCCGGGCAAATAGCAGGTACTGGCCTTTCTCGGCCCGGCGCCGACTGGTGGTGATCAACTGGCAGAGCTGGCCGTACCCCTTGCGGGTCTGGGCCAGTAATATGAAGCGAGGGGCGGCAGCGCCGGCCGGGGCATCTGCCAGCTCAAACCAGCTGCCGGTAATCAGCTTTACCGGGCTGTCTTTGAGCGCCGCCCAGGCTCGGGGAATGCCCGCCACCGAGCAGGCATCGGTGATGGCGATGGCGTTATAACCAAGCTCCAGTGCCCGTTCGGCCAGCTCATGGGGGTGCGACGCCCCGGTCAGAAAGGTGAAGTTGCTGAAGCAGAACAGCTCTGCGTAGCCGGTGGTCATCAGCCAAACCAGCCATGGATAAACCAGCCATCCTGAACATCCCGGAACACCCAGGCCAGTTCGCCGCCCGGTAGCTGGGCAATGTAGTAATCCCGGTGCACCCGCTGGCCGTCCCACCAGCCACCGCTGATGCGCTCCGGGCCGGAATGCCAGGCTATCGGTGTTTGCAGCAAAGGCCTTGGGCCCTTCAAGAGCCATAGGGGCCGGTGGGGGAGTTGGCCTGAACCACTTTTCTGCGGCTTGCCTGGTTTGCGCACGTCACTGGCCGACCAGGCACATTCCGGGCGGTGATCCTCCCTTGGCGCAAGCTGCTTGAGCGCCTGCTCACCCAGCCGGGCTTGCAGCCGGCTGATCAACGTGTGCCAGGCTTCGTTCAGATCCTGAGTTTCACCCAATAGATCCTGGCCGATGGGGGCTTCCCGGCCGGTAAAACGCTTAACGGCCAGAATCAGACCGGTGACCGGTGCCCGCAGTGGGTGTTGATCCAGCTTCAGGCGGATCAGTTTAAGAAATACCTCGGCCCGGTGTTCTGGCCCGGTGGTGCGGATGCGCAAGCGGGTGGGTTCTTCATGCCGGTGCTGCAGAACCAACCGCAGGGTGTCGGTATCCTGCTGGCGCCAGCACAGATCTTCTTCCAGTTCTGCCAATATCCGTTGTAATGAGAACAGCAGCCCCTGGCTATGTTCCACTTCCTGAAGGAAGTCTGCCCGCTGCCGGAAGGTGTGAGGTGGCTGCCAGGGAGCTTTCGGGTCGGCTCGGGTGCCCTGGATTTTCTGAACGATAACCAGCAGCTCAGGTGATAATCGCCGAGCCAGCTCTGCTGCGGGTAGCGCAAAAACTTCACCCAGAGTATTCAAGCCAAGACGTTGCAGGCGGGTGCTGGATTTTTTATCGAAGCCCGCCGTCAACAGCGGTAACTTGCCAACAGCGTTCAGAATGTGGCCTTTATCCGCCGTGCATTCACCCTTGCCGGTATGGGCCAACAACCGGGCTGCTGAAGGTGTATGACCAATGGCGACCCAGGCATTGAGCTGACGCTCGGTTAATGCTTGCTCCACCGTTTGCCAAATCGCCGGCAGCCCCCCGTACAGCTTCTGCAGGCTGCTGACCTCTGCCCAGATGCCGTCCGGCGGCGCCAGGGTGATATGAGCAGCATAGTGATACAGCCAACGGGCCTGATCTTCTAACAGCCAGGCCTCCTGTTTGGGGTCGGCCCGCATGATATTCAGGTCTGGGGCCAGTCCCAAAGCCGTTTTCAGGCGCATGCCGGTTTCAATGCCGAGGTTCCGAGCGGTGGGGCAGGCCTGAACAACAAAGTGTCCGGCGCCGTCCACAATGGCGAGGGCGCCAGTGGAGGTTTGATGACGGCGAATGTGGTCCAGCAACAAGTGCGGAAAGTGCAGGTAGAGCCAAAGCATAACCGTTACCTGTCCACTCCGGACCAGGGCCCTTGCACCACCTGGGAGGACTCTTTTATGGCCCTATCGGCCCGGTGGCCAAGCGCAAGCGAGCAGAGTTGCCCCGGCCAGCTGCCCCGACGTTTGATGATGTTGACCTGAAGATCCTGATGCTCACCCGGTACCAGCTCCAGACGAAGAGCTGCCGGGGAATTTTGATCCACCTCTCGACGGCTGCGGAACAGTACACACACATTGCCGCCGGCCTCTGATGCCAGTTGCAGCCGCCGAATATCCCGGCTGGCGAGCCTGCCGGGCCAGGCCAGCACCAGACCGGTCACCGGCGAACGCAGGCAGTTTTCCAGGGTCCATAAAAAATCGTCCTGATCCCGGGTATTGATCATTACCAGGTGGTCCAGGCTCACCCCTTCACGAGCCAGAGCCGGAGCATAAGGCGTGTGAGGCGGGTTCAGCCAGAAAATGGTTTTGCCCTCTTGAGACACCCGTTGCATCAATGGCAACACCAGGTGCAACTCGCCAATGCCGCAGGTATCGAGGAGGCATTCACTCAACGCTCCCCGGGGCCAGCCCAGACCGCCAAGCTGGTTGTCTAGCACCTGATACCCGGTAGATTCTGCAGGTTGAGTGGTTTTCCGGTGCTGATGACCCTGCCAGACACGGGCATCCTGAAGCAGGCTGCTTAGCAATTCGCTCATGGTAATTTATCCTAATACTGTTTATATATACAGTATGCGGAAGGCGGCCAGATTTCAACTGTCAGGTTGATAAAGTGACCACTGGCGCCCACGCTTGCATCAGCACGCTAAAAAGGAGAAAGCCATGACAACACTGAGCCAACAAGCCTGTGAAGCCTGCCAGGCAGATGCCCCCAAGGTGACGGACCAGGAAAAAAACGATTTGCTGAACGACATCCCAGACTGGGAAATCGTGGTTTTGGACGGTGAAGAGCAGTTACGCCGGGTATTTACCTTCAAAAACTATGCAAAGGCCCTGGCCTTCACCAACACAGTGGCGGACCTGGCGGAAGCCGAAAACCACCATCCGGCCATCCTGCTGGAATGGGGTAAAGCCACCGTACGCTGGTGGACCCACAAGATCGGCGGCCTGCACGAGAATGACTTCATCATGGCGGCGAGAACGGATGAGGCTTATCGGAGTAGCAATTAAAATGCCTCATCAACCGGGCTACGAACTCCGAAACCACCTTTGCGAACCACGTGAGTGTAGATCTCGGTAGTACGGACGTCGGAATGCCCCAGCAGTTTCTGAATGGTACGAAGGTCATAGCCGGCTTCCAGCAGCCGTGTCGCAAAGCTGTGCCGGAAGGTGTGGCTACCGGCGGGCTTGCGAATGCCTGACGCATTGATGGCAATCTTGAAATGCTTCTGCACCGTCCTGTCGATCAAGTGGTGGCGACGGCGGATGCCTGAGCGGGGGTCAATGGAAAGATCGGGGGCCGGGAATACGTATTGCCAGGCCGATTCCTCACTGGCGCTTGGGTACTTTCGTGCCAGTCCTGCAGGCATGTATACCGAGCCAAACCCTTTAACTAAATCCGACTGATGCAAATGAAGGGCGGACTCAATCTGGAGTCGGAGTGGCTCGATCAGGCGATCCGGTAGGAGCGTAATCCTGTCTTTGCCGCCTTTACCGCATCGTACAATCAATTGTTGCATGCCAAAGTCTACATCCTTTACCCGTAACCGCAGCGCCTCACTGATGCGCAAGCCGGCGCCGTACAACAGCATGGCAATCAGTTGATACTCGCCTTCAAGGTGCGAGATGACACTTCTGGCTTCTTCCGCACTGAACACGGTGGGTAACCTCTTGGGCTTGCGGGCGACTTCATACTGCAGATTATCCAGAGGCGTTCCCAGAAATTCACGATACAGAAAAATCAAAGCATTCAACGCAACGCGCTGGGTAGCCACACTGACGTTGGCTTGCAGCACCAGGTGTGAAAGAAAGGCTTCAACCTCTGCAGTACCCATGCTGCGTGGATGTTTGCGATCCTGGAACCGGATAAAGCGCTTGATCCAGAATACATAGGTTAACTCAGTTTTATAAGCCAGCCCGCGCAGACGAATAAAGCCGCGAAGCTGGTCCAGAAACCGGGTTGGCTGGGCCGGGATTGGGGTAGGGATGTCCATATCTTGAAATGCTCCTTAATCTGTACATGCATACAGTATAAGGATTCTGGATGAAGTCAACTGAGAGATGCAGACCGGAGTTATACGAACGCGTTCGCAAAACTCCGGAAAATGCATGAGAAATATTGGTAACCTTCTGATAAGGTTGGAAAGAAGGAAAAGGCAGGGCGGAGTTATACGCCCGTCGGCATGAGCAGGGGTGGCTTGAAACAGGGCGTATAACTCCGGCGGTAGCCGTGGCAATTGCTTTCAGGCTCATGTTTTTATTGTAAAAGATGAAAATTATGAGAGCGTTCAGATTGGAATTATACGAACGCGGGATATACGAGCTCGTTCGTATAATTAGCTGTTATAGGCCTCGTTAGTTTTTTGTGCTGAGCCAAGGTCAGTGCGGGTAGGGCTGAAATTCACACCTTTCGGGAGGGCATGGCTATGGTCGATGTAATCTTGGAATCAACAATAGAGTGTCCAAACTGTGGCCACCAGAAAACCGAAACCATGCCTACCGACTCATGCCAGTATTTCTACGAGTGTGAGTCTTGCCATGTTTTACTAAAACCCAAGCATGGAGACTGCTGTGTTTTTTGTTCATACGGCACAGTACCGTGCCCGCCGATTCAGCAAGGGTCAGGGTGTTGTGCTCCTGGCCCATAACAAGTCGCAGCAGTATGCGGCCGATGGCCGCCGGACGCCCTTTGCGTGGCTCCTTCGTCGCCACTCCAAGG
>NZ_PXNN01000003.1 GCF_003007685.1 Marinobacter halophilus | reverse complement strand
AACCAAGTAATTCGTGTGGACTCTGACCGAAGCATTCGGCTTCGTTTAAGGAGGTGATCCAGCCGCAGGTTCCCCTACGGCTACCTTGTTACGACTTCACCCCAGTCATGAACCACACCGTGGTAATCGTCCTCCCGAAGGTTAGACTAACTACTTCTGGTGCAATCCACTCCCATGGTGTGACGGGCGGTGTGTACAAGGCCCGGGAACGTATTCACCGCGACATTCTGATTCGCGATTACTAGCGATTCCGACTTCACGCAGTCGAGTTGCAGACTGCGATCCGGACTACGACGTGTTTTAAGGGATTGGCTCACTCTCGCGAGTTGGCAGCCCTCTGTACACGCCATTGTAGCACGTGTGTAGCCCTGGCCGTAAGGGCCATGATGACCTGACGTCATCCCCACCTTCCTCCGGTTTGTCACCGGCAGTCTCCCTGGAGTTCTCAGCATTACCTGTTAGCAACCAGGGATAGGGGTTGCGCTCGTTACGGGACTTAACCCAACATCTCACGACACGAGCTGACGACGGCCATGCAGCACCTGTCTCAGAGTTCCCGAAGGCACCAATCCATCTCTGGAAAGTTCTCTGGATGTCAAGGCCAGGTAAGGTTCTTCGCGTTGCGTCGAATTAAACCACATGCTCCACCGCTTGTGCGGGCCCCCGTCAATTCATTTGAGTTTTAACCTTGCGGCCGTACTCCCCAGGCGGTCAACTTAGTGCGTTAGCTGCGCCACTAAGACTTCAAGAGTCCCAACGGCTAGTTGACATCGTTTACGGCGTGGACTACCAGGGTATCTAATCCTGTTTGCTCCCCACGCTTTCGCACCTCAGTGTCAGTGTTGGTCCAGGTAGCCGCCTTCGCCACTGGTGTTCCTTCCTATATCTACGCATTTCACCGCTACACAGGAAATTCCACTACCCTCTACCACACTCTAGTCTGACAGTTCGAAATGCCGTTCCCAGGTTAAGCCCGGGGCTTTCACATCTCGCTTAGCAAACCACCTACGCGCGCTTTACGCCCAGTAATTCCGATTAACGCTTGCACCCTCCGTATTACCGCGGCTGCTGGCACGGAGTTAGCCGGTGCTTCTTCTGCGAGTAACGTCAATCCTCCAGAGTATTAGTCTGAAAGCCTTCCTCCTCGCTGAAAGTGCTTTACAACCCGAAAGCCTTCTTCACACACGCGGCATGGCTGGATCAGGGTTGCCCCCATTGTCCAATATTCCCCACTGCTGCCTCCCGTAGGAGTTCGGGCCGTGTCTCAGTCCCGATGTGGCTGATCATCCTCTCAGACCAGCTACGGATCGTTGCCTTGGTAGGCCTTTACCCTACCAACTAGCTAATCCGACTTAGGCTCATCCAATAGCGCAAGGTCCGAAGATCCCCTGCTTTCCCCCGTAGGGCGTATGCGGTATTAATCCGGGTTTCCCCGGGCTATCCCCCACTACTGGGCAGATTCCTAAGCATTACTCACCCGTCCGCCGCTCGACGCCTGGGAGCAAGCTCCCATCGTTTCCGCTCGACTTGCATGTGTTAAGCCTGCCGCCAGCGTTCAATCTGAGCCATGATCAAACTCTTCAGTTTAAATCATACAAGAATCCGAAGATCCTTTAATCTTGCTCAAGACAAAACTCAATGTTCGACGAGTCACTGTCCTGATATTTCATATCCGAAATACCTCGGCCAGCGCCCACACGAATTACTTGGTTAACTTGTTAAAGAGCGTTTGAGCCGTGGCTCAATCAAGGTGGCGTATTCTACATCGTTCCGCGACCTTGTCAACCGTTTATTTTTCGCTGCTTCCGACTCCGGAAACGGCCGAAAAACTCATCGGCGTACTGCTTAATCGAGGTGCGCATTCTACACTGAACCGCCACCTTGTCAACCGCTTTCTCGAAGAATTTTAAAACCGTTTTCTTCAAACCTTTCAAGCAGTTATCGCTTCAGTTCCGAGCCGTTTCAGCGGCCTGTCCCTCAAGCGAGATGCGCATTCTACAGACCTCAGCTTGGGTGTCAACGGTCAATCTGAAAAAACTTCAGATTGACCAAAAATGTCGCCGGTCAGCCGACGATCACCACCCTGGCGATCTTCTTCTTACCTGCCTGAATCACGCAGTCGTCACCCTTAACAAACTTACGCTCGCCTTCAAACTGCCTGCCATCTATATAGACGGCACCACGCCCGAGCACATCCCTCGCCGCAGCGCCATTCTTTACCAGACCCGCCAGGCGCAAAACAGCTGCCATCGGAATATCCGCCTGCCCTTCCAATGACACCTCAATCATGGGCACATTTTCCGGAATCTCGCCAAGCGCAACACGATTGCCCGCAGACTTGTGCGCCGTCTTGGCCGCTTCCTCATCATGGAACCGCGTGATCAGTTCTTCTGCCAACAACTTTTTAAACGCTTGAGGATTAGCGCCCGACTGCACCTCGGCACGGAACGCGTCAACTTCGGCCATTGGCCGGAAGCTGAGCAACTCAAAGTAACGCCACAGTAGTTCGTCAGGCATGGAAAGCAACTTGGTATACATTTCCCCCGGTGAGTCACTGACGCCAACATAGTTGCCCAGAGACTTGGACATCTTCTGCACGCCATCCAGACCTTCTAATATGGGCACGGTGATAATGGCCTGCGGCGATTGGCCGTAGTGCTTCTGGAGAATCCGACCCATCAGCAGGTTGAACTTCTGATCGGTGCCCCCGAGTTCAACGTCAGCCTCAAGCGCCACAGAGTCATAACCTTGAATAAGAGGGTAGAGAAACTCGTGAATGGCAATGGGCTGCTCTGCCCGATAGCGCTTGGTGAAGTCATCTCGCTCCAACATTCGGGCAACGGTGTACTGGCCAGCGAGCTGAATCATGTCTGCAGCCCCCATCTTGCCCATCCACTCTGAATTGAATACAACCCGGGTCTTGGCAGGATCCAGAATTTTGAACACCTGCTCTTTATAAGTAGTGGCGTTCTTGCGTACCTGATCTTCGGTAAGAGGCGGCCGGGTAGCGCTCTTACCCGTCGGATCACCAATCATCCCGGTGAAATCACCGATCAGGAAGATCACTTCGTGGCCCAGATCCTGAAACTGGCGCAGCTTGTTAATGAGAACAGTGTGACCAAGGTGCAAATCAGGCGCGGTCGGATCAAAACCAGCCTTGATTCGAAGTGGCCGACCTTCTTTAAGCTTTGCGATCAAATCCTCTTCAGGAATCAGTTCGTCAATGCCGCGCTTGATGACGGCCAACGCCTCCTCAATTGATGTCATGAACCTCTATTCCCCAGTTTTGATTTGGTGTCCGGGCTGAACAGTTACAGACTTCTACAAAACAAATCTGTGATTAACCGCCACCCTTGGTAAAGTATGGATGCTCAGTTTTCGATCAATAAGAGCATAAATGGACCGGCATTATACCAGCGGGACGTCGTTTTGTACGACCTCAGGCCCCGCTGACCGTAATGTTCGATACTGTCCTGACAATGTCATATACGGTAATCTGTTGGTCTATACGTGAATTGGCGCTTTAATTGGCCAGTACAAATGGCCGAAATACCGACACAAATGGGTGTACAACGTGTTTAAAACTTTCCCCAAAACACACATTACTTTGGCGGCAGCGGCAACGGTTGTTGTAAGTGCAGCCGTGCTTATGAGCCCAAGCGCTGACGTTGAAGCCAAACGCATGTCTTACACCATTGATCTTGAACAGGGACTGGTATCAGGCGCGCCCCTGGCTGGTGTAAGTTCTGCTAAAGAACTGGACGCGTCAACCGCGACTCGCGTTGAAGGTGATAAGCAATCACCGCCTGAAATGCTTACCAAAGCAGAAAACACATCAGGCACTCCCGAAATTGACTGGCATGAATTCCGCATCAAATCCGGCGACACCTTGTCGTCCCTGTTCCGAAATGCGGGATTCAACGATGGCGTGATGCTGACTGTCATCCACGGAGCAGGGGAAGCAACAAAACTCCAGCGATTGTACGCAGGTGAGGACATTCGCTTCGGTATTGATAGTGAAGGTCAATTGGCCGCAGTCGAACTGCAACGCAGCCGACTTGAAGCCCTCAAGATCTCCAGGACCGAGGACGGGTTTGTTGGCAAAACAGAAGTCCGGAAACCCGAACCTCGTCCAGCCTTTGCTAGAGGTGTGATTGACGGGTCTCTTTATGTTGCAGCCAGGGACGCAGGACTGAACGATCGGTTGACCATGGAACTGGCGGGTATTTTTGGCTGGGATATCGACTTTGTTTACGACGTCCGAAAAGGCGACAGCTTTGAGGTCGTTTACGAAGAATTGTACCTGGACGGCGAAAAGTTCGACACCGGCCGAATTCTTTCAGCTCGTTTCATCAATCGGGGCAATGAAAACATCGCCCTGCTGTATACCGATACTGATGGCGACAGCGACTACTACACGCCGGAAGGCACAAGTATGCGCAAAGCCTTTCTGAGAGTACCTATCAATGCCCGGCTATCATCGCCCTTCAATCTTCAGCGCCGGCATCCGGTTCTAAATGTGGTTCGGCCCCACGAAGGCACTGATTATGCAGCAGCTCCGGGCACCCCAATCAAAGCCGCCGGCACTGGCCGAGTCCAGTTTGCTGGCTGGAAAGGCGGGTACGGTCGTACCGTGATCCTGCAACACGGCGACAACATCACGACTCTTTACGCTCATATGAGCCGACTGGGCAAAGGCATTAAAAATGGCTCCCGGGTAAAGCAGGGTGACACAATTGGCCATGTTGGCTCTTCCGGCATGGTCACCGGTCCGCATCTTCACTATGAATTCCGGGTCAATGGCGTCGCCAAAAACTCCCGCACAGTAAAGCTTCCGGATGCCAAACCGGTTCCGGGCACAGAGATCGCCAGATTCAGGCATCTTACAGATCAAAGACTCGCGCAATTCGATGTGTTCCGCGAGGGTGGCCGCCAACTGGCCCTGGCCTCGGATAACTGATCGTGAGCTACTGGCTTGGCCTGATGTCAGGCACCAGCATGGACGCAGTGGATGCTGTGCTGGTGTCTCTCAATGATACAAGCCTGACGATCAAGGACACCTTCTCCCTGCCCTACCCCGAACAGCTCAGGCAAAGGCTCCTGCTGGCTACCCGAAACCAGGCCGATGCCGACGAGCTCGGAGAGCTTGACACCTTGACAGGTCAACATTTCGGAAGGTCGGCTACTGAGCTGATCAACCGTTCCGGCCTTGCCCGAGAGCAGATTCAGGGTGTCGGCAGTCACGGCCAGACCATCCGGCACCAACCCACCGGACCAGCGCCATTTTCAATGCAGATTGGCAATGCCGCCTGTATTGCCGAAACAACGGGGCTCACCACCGTTACCGACTTTCGCAGCCGGGATCTGGCCGCCGGAGGCCAAGGAGCGCCCTTAGTACCCGCCTTTCATCAATGGTTATTTGGCTCTCACGAGCAGGATCGTTGCATTCTGAATCTGGGCGGCATTGCCAACATCACCTGGCTACCTGCCGCTGGCCGCAAGCCGGTCGTCGGTTTTGATACTGGCCCCGCCAACGCACTACTTGATGCCTGGTGTCTTGACCAGACCGGTCGTCACTTTGATGACAATGGGCTCCTGGCCAACGAAGGCGCCGCTCATCCGGAACTGCTGGCAAGCATGCTCTCAGACGCCTACTTCAGCAAAACGCCACCAAAAAGTACGGGGAAAGAACGGTTCAATCTTGACTGGATTCACACCCATTTGCAGCGCTTTGCTGAGCTGCCACCCGCTGATATTCAGAGAACCCTGCTACAACTGACCGTCATCACGATTCTCAGACAGATGCCTCAGGAATCTGCAAACATGACAGTCTACGCGTGTGGAGGAGGAACGTTTAATTCGCTGCTGATGAATGAGCTAAGAGTAGGCTTGGGATCAGTAGCTTTGTCCACCACCGCAGAGCTGGGACTGGATCCACAATGGGTTGAGCCAGTGGCGTTTGCCTGGCTCGCCAGACAAACACTGAAAGGCTTGCCCGGCAATTTGCCCGAAGTAACCGGCGCCGAAGGACCAAGGGTGTTGGGTGCGATTTACCCGGCCTGAGTCAGATCGAGAATGAGCTGCCGCACCCGCAGGTGGAGCTGGCATTCGGGTTCTGAACCACAAACTGGGAACCCTGGAGCCCTTCCTGATAATCAATTGTGGCACCCACAAGGTACTGATAGCTCATCGGGTCTACCAGCAGTTTCACACCATCGCGCTCAACGACGGTATCATCCTCTTCCTGACTCTCATCAAAAGAAAAACCATACTGGAATCCGGAGCAGCCTCCGCCTGTCACAAAGACACGCAGCCTGAGATCGGGGTTCTCTTCCTCCTCGATCAATTCGCGCACTTTGGCGACGGCACTGTCACTAAAAAACAGCGGTACGGCCATTTGTTGCTGAACTACACTCAAGATATGCCTCCGGAAAATAAAGCGCTTGAGAGATTATGGTATTCCCGACTATTCCAGTCAACTATTCGGATTTACCCTCATCCTCGGACGCCTGATTTTCCTCGAGGCCAGATGACTTATCGTGAGTCAGCAAGCCACTGGATTCGTCCTGGCGTACCAGATTGCCATTGACAGAAGCCCCCATGGCCATTTCAATCAGTCGGTAGTAAACACTGCCATTAATCGCCGCCTTTTCAGCCAGTTCCAGGTGACCGGAGGCGCGCACATCACCGTTTACCTTGCCGTTGACAATGACGTGAGGCGCCGTAATGTCACCGGTTATCTCCCCGACTTCGGAAAGGCGGATAACCGCATCGCTGCCATCTTCCGCCAGCACCCGGCCCTTGATCTTGCCGTCCACGTGCAAGCCACCCGAGAAATGCACATCACCCTCGATGGTGGTGCGGGACGAAATCAAGGTATCGAAATGCCCTGTCGAGGGACGCGGTTTCCGTTTTTTCTTTCCCAGCATGTCTCAGCTCTCCGTTAACTTTGTCCAATCGAATGTTCGCTCCGCCTTGGAGGCATTGCTACCTTGGGCCTGTGCGACAACCTGAATTTCAAGAGGTTCAAAGTCGCCCGGAAGAACCAACGTACCTTCCACATCCTGGAAGTACCTGAACCGGAACCTGACCCCCAGATCTTCAATATCTTCTGACAGATCGCGCAGTGCGATTACTTCTCTCTCGCCGCCCAGAGTTCCGATTACATTGATCGCAACCTGGCCGGTAATGAAACTGTTGTTATTGCCGACCTGAGTCAGCACCATTTTAAAGCGATATGTGCTGTCACCCCTGGCCGCTACCAGCATAAAGCTGTCTACCTGAAGCCCCTTGCTGGTCTCAGAAGGCGCCATGATATTCCGATAGAACGTTAGATCCGCTTCAAGCTCGGCAATACGAGTTTCAAGCCCGACGATGGTGTTGCGCGCTTCGCGCATGGCCTGTTCGTCAATCGCTCGCCCACGTTCCAGATTGACCAATTGTTGCCGGGCCTTGCGGAACTGATCCTGCAGCGCATCGACATCCTGAGCCAACACCTCATTGGTGGCTTCTGCTGACGAAAACCGGAAACCGCCCTGGGCTAGACCGGCTGCGTAGCCGGCCACGGCCGCAACCACGGTGAACACCAACAGAATCAGGGTACGGCGCAGGCGATAACCGGGCCGATGACGGATAACCACATATTCGTCCGCAGGCTTGCGAATGTCGCTCACGATTGATCCTCAGGGCAGCAGAGCCGGAGCCTTCAGACCCAGCGTTTCATCAAGACCGAACATGATGTTCATGTTCTGAATCGCCTGACCAGCTGCGCCTTTGACCAGGTTATCAATCACCGAGGATACGATCACAATATTGCTCTGCTCTTGCCGGTGCAGAGCCATCCGGCACTGGTTAGCGCCACGGACACTCCGGGTTTCCGGGTGGCTGCCGAACGGCATAACATCCACAAACGGCTCGTTTCGATAACGGTCTTCGTAGAGCGTTTGCAACCGCTCAAAGTCAGCAGGGTCTGACAGCTCGGCATAAAGCGTGGCTTCAATTCCGCGAATCATCGGCACCAGATGCGGCACGAAGGTCACACCAACGGCTTTACCGGCAGCTTGGCTAAGGCCCTGACGAATCTCCGGCAGGTGTCGGTGGCCAGAGGCCCCGTAAGCCTTGAAGCTCTCGCCCACTTCACCGTGCAGCATCCCGATGCTGCCCTGGCGACCGGCACCGCTGGCACCGGATTTGGCGTCCGCAATCAGACGCGCGGGATCGACCAGGCCGTGCTCGAGCAAAGGCAGAAAGCCAAGCTGAACGGCGGTTGGGTAACAGCCGGGATTAGCCACCAACTGAGCCTCGCGGATCTCGTCACGAACCACCTCTGGCAAGCCGTAAACCGCTTTTTCAGCCCACTTCGGAGTTTCGTGTGGCATACCGTACCAGTGGCTCCAGACATCCAGATCTTTAAGCCGGAAGTCCGCAGACAGATCAACTACCCGAACGCCGGCCTTCATTAATTCTGGCACCATGCGCATGGCGACACCGTGGGGAGTCGCGAAAAATACCAGATCACATTGAGACAACACGGCAGTGTCTGGCTCGGAGAAGGCCAGGTCAAAATGACCTCGCAGGTTGGGGTACATATCAGCCACCGGCATACCGGCTTCTGAACGAGAGGTGATGCATTTCACCTCGACGTCAGGATGCACTGACAGCAGTCTCAACAGCTCAACACCCGTGTATCCGGTACCCCCAACGATGCCTATCTTGATCACTCTAATCTCCAGCGTGGTCTGGTCAGAATTTCGAGCTAGTCTACCATGATAATCCAAGGACTTATTGCAGCCTGCAGGTGCACGGTTACAATGTTGTCAGAAACCTTCTGAAGGACCAGCCACCCGAACCGGAACCTCGCGCTAATGCGTAATTTCAGGCGACAGATTACTGAACAGCTGACCGCCGTTTTCCGGAGGAGACTGTCCGGAGTGGACGCCCTGCCGCAGCTTGCCGTTCTTGGCTTGCTGTCCGGCGTGGTCACCGGGGCCGTGATTCTGCTGTTTCGATTCGCGATCGAGTGGCCTCTGGAGCATTTCCTGCCAGGTGCGGGTTCAGAAAGCTTTGAGGAACTGGACATTCTCACCCGTGGCCTTTTACCCCTGGCGGGCGCACTAGGCCTTGGTCTGCTGTTGCACAGGCTGGCCATCCACGACCGGAAGGTCGGCATCGTCCACATCATGGAGCGCCTGAATTACCATCAGGGCTACATCTCATTCAAAAGCGCCGTGGTGCAATTTGTCGCCGGAGTCACCACCGTCGTATCCGGTCAGTCTGCAGGCCGGGAAGGCCCTGCCGTGCACCTGGGCGCGGCGTTTTCCAGCCTGATGGGGCAATGGATGCGACTGCCCAACAACAGCATCAGAACCCTGGTAGCCTGTGGCTGCGCGGCGGCCATTTCGGCCTCCTTCAACACCCCGATTGCCGGCGTCATTTTTGCCATGGAAGTGGTGATGATGGAGTACACCATTGCTGGCTTCACCCCGATCATTCTGGCGGCGGTCAGCGCCGCCATTATTACCCAGTTGATGTACGGCTCAGAACCGGCCTTCAGTGTGCCGGCCCTGACCATGAACTCACTGGCGGAAATTCCCTGGATACTGGCCATCGCCGTGATCATCGGTATTGCCGCCGCGGCCTTCATTCATCTGGTTGACAGCATGGGCCGGCACCATCACCGGCCGGTGTTGTTACGACTCACCATTGCCGGCTTGCTGATGGTACCCTTTGCCATCGTGGTTCCGGAAACCATGGGCATCGGTTACGACACCGTTAGCGATGCCATTAACGGCGAACTTGGCTTCTGGCTTTTGCTGGGTGTGGGCGTAGCCAAGCTGTTGATTACCGGACTCTCTATCGGTCTGGGCATGCCCAGCGGGGTGATCGGCCCGACCATCTTTATGGGGGCAACCCTTGGCGGCGCCATGGGGCTGATTGGTGCCCAAATTTTCCCGGAGCAAGCGTCATCCGTGGGTTTTTACGCCATGCTCGGCATGGGGGCGATGATGGGGGCGGTTCTGCAGGCCCCCCTGGCGGCACTGATGGCCTTGATGGAACTTACCCGGAATCCGAACATCATTCTGCCCGGCATGCTGATTATCACCACCTCCAGCCTGGTGACGAGCGAAGCCTTTGGCAAAAAATCGCTGTTCCTGACAGTGCTCAAGAATCAGGGCCTGAGCTACCAGAGCTCACCGGTCATCCAGGCACTGCGCCGGGTATCGGTGGGCGCGATCATGGATCGGAGCATTCTGCGAACCGAGCGCGAGCTTACTCCGGAGGAAGCCCGCAAGGCTCTCAAGTCGGAGCCCAAATGGCTACTGGTAGACGGCAGCAACGGGCCCACCGCTCTGTTGCCGGCAGTCGATCTGGCCCGCTTTCTGGAGGACAGCGCCAAGCAGGTGGCCGAAGAGGGTATCGACGCACCGGAAACCGTTGATCTGATGGACATCCCTGCCAACCGGCGGGATGTCGCCCCGGTCCAATACCAGGCCACTCTCGAGGAGGCCCTGAACGCGTTCGACAGCTCCCAGGCTGAGGCTTTATACGTACAACGTCATGTGGCCCCGATGATCCAGCGGGTTTATGGTGTGGTACTTAAATCTGACATCGAAAGTTATTACCAATACCGACGGAGCTGACGGATGCTGTGGGTCAAAGCCTTCCATATAATTTCACTGGTGTGCTGGTTTGCCGGCATTTTCTATCTGCCAAGACTGTTTGTGTATCATGCCGCCTGTGAGGATCAACCCGGGCGGGAACGTTTCAAGGTCATGGAGCGCAAACTCTACCGGGGCATCACCACCCCTTCGATGATTGCCACGGTGATCTTCGGCGTCTGGCTGATCAGTTATAATGTGTCCGGCTATTTCAGCATGGGCTGGATGCACGCCAAGCTGGCACTGGTAGCGATACTGATTGTTTACCATTTCTATTGCGGTCATCTGGTGAAAGTGTTCCGTGATGACAGAAACACCCGCAGCCACGTCTTTTACCGCTGGTTCAACGAGTTGCCGGTGTTGGTCCTGCTGGCCGTGGTGATTCTGGCTGTTGTAAAACCTTTCTGAGGAGGCGCATCATCAAAAGCTACACCCGTCCCCAAGTACTGGTACTGTCAGGTCTTGACCCCTCCGGCGGAGCCGGTATCCAGGCCGATATTCAGGCGATAACTTCGCTTGGTGGGCATCCCCTGCCGGTGCTCACCTGCCTCACTGTGCAGGACACCGGCAATGTTTACGGCGCCGAGGTTGTCAATCCCGACCTGATCCGTCAACAACTGCAATGTCTGGCCAAGGACGTACCGATACACGCCATCAAGACCGGCGCTTTGGGAAACGCAGCGGTGGTGGACGTGCTGGTGGAATTTCTCAACTCCCGGTCAGACCTGCCGTTGATTGTTGACCCGGTGATCAAGGCCGCCGGCGGCGGCGATCTGGCTGATGACGCCCTGGTGCAGGCGATGAAACAGAAACTGTTTCCGAGAGCCGAAATGATTACGCCCAATGGCATTGAGCTGGCTCAGCTTGGTACCAGCGACGATCCTGACCAAGCCGCACAGAACCTGCTGGACGGCGGCTGTGTGTCGGTGCTGGCCACCGGCGGGCATGGCAACGGCGTTCATATCATCAATACCCTGTACAACCATTCCCCCGAGCCCATGCACTGGGAAGTCGAGCGTGTCGGCCTGAACGAATACCACGGTACCGGTTGCACACTGGCTGCCGCCATCGCCACGGGGCGAGCCAGTGGTCTTTCGCCAAGAGCGGCGATTTCCCAGGCCCAGAACTATGTTCATCGCACGCTGCTGCACGCCTTGACGGTCGGCAAAGGCCAACGGGTACCAGACCGGGGCATTATGTGGGAACGATAATTCAGACATTCTCACCCGGGCTGTATGCCATTACTGACAATCGACTGACCCCACCCGACCGGCTTATAGCCTCGGTCGAGGCGGCTTTGCAGGGTGGCGCCGTGCTGGTGCAGTACAGAGACAAAGCCTCAACGGCGGTCGACCGGTTGAACCAGGCCAGCGCTCTGAACAGTCTTTGCCGAAATGCCGGGGTGCCGTTGCTGATCAACGACGACCCGGAACTCGCCAAACGAGTGGGTGCAGCGGGCGTGCACCTTGGCCAGGATGATTGCACGTTGGCGGGCGCCAGAGCTTTGCTCGGGCCAGATGCCATTATTGGTATCACCTGCCATCACCGCCTGGACCTCGCCGAAACCGCAAAGGCGAATGGCGCCGACTATCTGGCGTTTGGCCGTTTCTACACCTCGACCACCAAGCCTGGCGCGCCAGCCGCCGATACTAACGTTCTGACCGACGCAAAAGAGCTGGCACTGCCAGTCACCGCCATTGGCGGCATCACCCTCGACAACGGCGAACCACTGATCCGGGCGGGTGCCGACCTGTTGGCCGTGGTGGGCGGATTGTTCGGGGGCACGCCTGATGAGATCGAACACAAGGCCAGAATGTTTACCCGACTATTTGCGACCCACCATCCGCTTGCACACTTTCCAACTGACAGGAGCTAACCGTGACTCACTCTGAAACGCTATTTGAAGAGGCCCAGAAATACATCCCCGGCGGCGTCAATTCCCCGGTGCGGGCATTCCGAGGTGTCGGCGGCACTCCGGTGTTTTTCAATCATGCCGAAGGCGCCCATCTTTATGACGAAGACGGCCGCCGCTACATCGACTTCATCGGGTCGTGGGGACCAATGATTCTGGGGCATTCAGACCCTCGCATCAAAGCCGCTCTGCACGCTCAGGTAGATCTGGGTATTGGCTACGGCGCACCCACCGCCCTTGAAACCGAGATGGCGAAAAAAGTGTGCGAACTGGTACCGTCCATTGAACTGGTACGCATGGTCAACTCCGGCACCGAAGCCACCATGAGCGCCATCCGCCTGGCTCGCGGCTACACCGGCCGAGACAAGATCGTGAAGTTTGAAGGCTGCTATCACGGCCACGTGGATTCGCTGCTGGTCAAGGCCGGCTCCGGCGCTCTGACGCTGGGCGTGCCCAACTCCCCGGGGATTCCGGCCAGCCTGGCCGAACACACTATTACCCTGACCTACAACGATATCGATAATGTTCGAGAAACCTTTAGAGAGATCGGCGACCAGGTGGCCGCGATTATCGTTGAACCCGTAGCCGGCAACATGAACTGCATTCCGCCGGTGCCCGGTTTTCTCGAGTGTCTGCGGGAAGAGTGTGATGATCACGGCACGGTTCTTATTTTTGACGAAGTGATGACCGGTTTCCGGGTGTCATTGGGCGGTGCCCAGGGGCTGTTCGGGGTAACTCCGGACCTGACCGCTCTGGGCAAGGTCATTGGCGGCGGCCTGCCAGTTGGCGCATTCGGCGGCAAGCGGGCCATCATGGAGCACATTTCGCCACTGGGCCCGGTGTATCAGGCCGGTACTCTGAGTGGCAACCCGCTGGCGATGACCGCGGGCCTGACTACCCTGAACGCTATCTCCGAGCCCGGGTTCCACGATCGGCTGACAGAGAAAACCAACAAGGTACGGGATGGCCTGAAGGCGGCGGCGGATGAGGTCGGTATCCCGTTGGCGGTGCAGTCAGCGGGTGCCATGTTCGGCTTTTTCTTCACCAGCGAGTCGTCCGTGACCCGTTTTGACCAGGTCATGGCCTGCGATGTGGAACGCTTCAAGAAGTTCTTCCAGGGCATGTTGAAGGAGGGTGTTTATCTGGCTCCATCTGCCTTTGAGGCCGGCTTTACCAGCGCCGCGCTTTCGGATGAAGACATCGAACATACCATTACCGCCGCGCGCAAAGTAATGGCGACACTGTAAAACCCGCGTTTGCTCCACACCGGCTCGTGAACATCGGGCCGGTTTTTTTCACCCCACCCACCAGAGCAATATCCGTACAGCTGTCCGCGCACTTCGTCAGAACTCGCCTTCAAGCGATACCGTGTAGCTGTACCGTTGGTAATCGTTGCGGTCAATCCGGCTGTCCTGATCCGAGAACCACCATTGATTGCGAACCAGCCACTGGCTATTGAGGTAAAACTCGGCCGTCAGCCCGAATTCGACACGAACATCCTCTCGTCGTCGTTTCACTAACTCATTTTCATGTAGCCATTGATGAGGCTGGTCATAACGAGCCTGCCGGAGTTCTGCGTCAACCCCAATCGACAAGTCTGAGCGCACCAGATAGCGTGCCTCAACACCCACCTCGTGCAGGGTCGGCGAAAGGCTGACAAAATACGTCTCCTGCCTGAAATTGTCCCGGTCATTGCTTTGCCAGCTATAGAAAGCCTCCATCACAAGGCTGCCGAAGGCCCATTCTCCGCGCACCTCAAACTGGTACCACTGGCCATCGTAGGCGGCGTACCCCGGACCACCCTCAATCTGCTCTACCGCAAGTGCCGCAGAACACGCCTGCAGCCACCCGAGCCAGGAACATCCCTCAGACCAGGCAAACACCGTCAGTCCGAATCGGGTTTCAAGCTCATTATCTGACAACCAGGCTCTGGAGGCGCCAGCCCGAGCACCGAATTCCACTTGATCGTAGGTACGGATGCCTGCCACTCGACTCTGCAAGACCGAGGTGTCGTAACGACGGCTTCGAACATAATCCTGACTGTATAAAACGCCGTCCCAAACTATTCGCCAATCGGGGCTGAACGTTCGGCTCAGTGTGCCGGCGGCGACAAGCTCAGCAAACAGGCTGCCACGATTGGAAGGCGAATCGTCCGGCACGCCGGCCATGTTGCTGTCATAGCCGGCGCCGGCTGAAAGGTAACCCTGAGTAGCAGTGCGGGAGTTCTGAAGTGGTCGGGTGTGGGTGCGTTCGAGCTCTGTCAGCTGGCGCTGAGCCAGCTCGCGCAGGGTGTCCGGGGCCTCTGGCCGCGCCGTCTGGCGAAACCATTTTACCGCCTCCTCCTCCCGGCCATCGGCCAGTGCGACCAGGCCAAGATTATACTGCGCAAGCGACTTGTGGGGGCCATCCAACATCGTCGAGAAGCGCACCTCGGCGGCCCGGTAATCACCAGCCTTGAAGCAGGCAACCGCCAGGTTGTAATGCAGGGCCGCGGTATCAACGCCGAACTTCAGGGCTACTTCAAAATGCGCTCGTGCGGCTTGATAATCGCCTTGGCGGAACTGGTCAATACCGGCTGACATAGCCTGCTGACCAGTCACTGCAGGTTCTTCTGCGACGGCAGTGCCGGCCAGGGTCAGGATGAACAGCCCCAGAGAAAGCCCCGACAGAGTAAACAATCTGAACAACGAAATACCTCAGGTTCGAGAGTAGCCGACGTGACCGGGCGGAGCCCGACAAGACAGAACCTAGGAGGTTAACACAGGCGACAATTTATGGCCGTGACGATTGTGGGGGCAATTCGGGTTTTCGGTCACGGGCGGCCTCTGGCAGGCCGTCGATGCCGAATTCCGGCTTTTCTCCACGCGCATCCCGAGCTCGTTCAGACGCCGACTGACCAAATTCCCGACCACGCTCCCGCGCATTAAGGGAACGCTCCCGGCCTGGCGCTTCAGCCGCCTTGCCGGCATTTCCGTCAGGGGCCAGTGCGGGCAGGTCTGGCAAGCGAATTTCACGGGTCACCGCGCCGGTAAGGTCTTCAGTATCTTCAACCATTCGCATGGTCACGTCCAGATCACTGGCTGCTGCCGTCGGCGTTAGCGCCATCCACAGAAGAACTGGCAGCAGCCCGCCCGACAGACTCGCTCGACAAAGTTCATAAAGGCTCATGTTGCAGGCTCCTCAGGGTTAGTCCTGCCCTTAATGGCTGCAGGTACCGGAGCACCCGGGTGCTCCGGTACCACGGCACGAAACACCTTCTGGCGCCCATTGGCATCAAGCTCGGCAATCAGTTCACCCGTGCCCGGGAACAGAATGGTCAGCGGCAGTGCCAACACATTATCGCCCTGATCCAGGCTAACCTGCCAACTCACCTTATGCTGGCCGGGCAGGCCAGAGAGTTCCACATGGGGCGGCAAGCCCAACGTCAGGGTCACGTTATCCAGCGGTTCACCGGCGGTAAACGCCAATCGCACGGTGCGGTTGACCGGTTGAATAGCAGGGCCGGAGGAGAGTTCCGCAAGTACCGAATTCTCCGCCAATCCGGGCTCGACCTCTGGCCCTTGCATCCCCTGTCCGATAACCAGGCCAAGCACCAGAGCAGCAGCAACCGCACCACCCCAGACCATATGCACTTTTTTCGGGGAGGCATTCTCGGTCGCGGCGCTCAGAACCCGACGTTCAAAACCTGGAGAAGGTGCCGGCACGAGATAGCGGGAGGCCATTTCGTTCATCAGTGACCGCTCAAATTCCTCGTGTTTGCAGCACGACTCGCATTGTTTCAAATGCATCTGCGCAGCCTGCAACTCTTCAGAAGGTAGCTGATCCCTGACGTACTCAGGTAACTGTGATCGGATTTGCCGACAGGACATAGTCATCACCTCAATGCTCCAGACGCCCGGAATCCGCTGCCGGTTCCACGCTTTCCTGCAGATATTTCCGCAAAGTGGCCCGGCTACGGTGCAGGCGGGATTTCACCGTGCCAATAGGCACTGCCAACACTTGGGCAACATCTTCCTGGCGCCAGCCAGCCACGTCATGCAGTAACAACAGAGTGCGCTGGTCCGGAGAAAGTCGCTCCAAGGCACGGTCCAGCAGCGGGCCAAGACGATTTCGGCTCAGCTCCAGCTCGGGCGAAAGCTCTTCTGACGCCAGCGAATCCAACCAATCGGACTGACTTTCCGCGTCCATCATATCACTGGCGGGGCGGTCAGCCTGGCGGCCCTTTTTCCTTACAGAGTCAATAAACTGGCGGTATAAAACCCGATTGAGCCAAGGCCGAAGCTGCGATACAGACTCCAGTTCAACAAGCTTGGGATACAGTTTGACCACCACATCTTGCACCAGATCTTCGGCATCCTGACTGTTCCCGGTCAAGCGGTAAGCAAAGGCATGAAGCGCCTTCAGGTGCGGCTGCACCAGACGTTGAAAACGCTTTTGCGCGGATGAACGGAACGGAAGGATCGCCAAGAAACTGCCTGATTGCGGTTTTCAGAAGCCAGCAGTCTATATCAGCGGCGCCAGCCATGCACTCAATCGCCCCGACGTGTCGCAAGAGTGTGATGCCTTCGTGGATGATTGTTAATCCAACGACTGGAACCCTGAACAATGCCCGTGCGTGGAGTATCCACTGGCGATAGCAACGCCGGACACACACTGGAAACTAAGACCTGGAGATTTTATGAAGCGTTCCACCAAGGTATTCACTGTCTCCGCTCTGGCCGCCGCTCTGGCCGCCTGTGGCGGCGATGGCAGCTCTTCCGGAGCAACCGGCACCGTCTCCATGGGCCTGACCGATGCTCCGACCATGGACCTGAGCAGTGTTAATATTGCATTCAACGCAATTCGTCTGAAACCGGCGAACGGCGATTGGCTCGAGTTCAGCCTCGAAGAAACCGGTACGGTTGATCTGTTAACGCTGCAGGGTGGCGTCACCGAGCCACTGATCAGCAATGAAGAAGTACCCGCTGGAGAATACAACGAAATGCGTTTGATTGTTGATACCGGGGCATCCTGGGTAACCCGGGAATCGGAAGGCGATGCACGCTATACCCTCGGCGTGCCGTCCGGCGAGCAAAGCGGCCTGAAACTCAAAGGGGGCTTTATTGTGGCCGCCGACACCAGCCAGAGCTTTACCATTGACTTCGATGTCCGAAAATCCATCGTTAACCCACAAGGCCAGGCGCTTGGCGACTACATGCTCAAGCCGGTGCTCAGGCTGGTGAACAACCTTGAGGTTGGTCAGCTTGAGGGTGAAGTCGATTATGCCCAGATCAATTCGCTCCGGTCGCAAAGCGTCGAGCTGGCCGCGTGCAGCGAGAATTACGCTGGTGCCGTCTACGTCTTTGCAGGAGCCGATGTCGAACCAATTGATCTGAACGTGGAACGCGATGGCCTCAATCCGCTGATGGTGGTGCCGGTTCAAGCGCAGGAAGACGGCAGCCTTTCCGACTGGACTGCCGCATTCCTGACCGAGGGCGTCTACACCGTCAGCTACAGCTGTCAGCTGGATGACAATCAGGCCAATGACGCCATCGAATTTGAAGGCACACAAACTCTGGAAGTTGTCGCCGGCGAAAGCACCGTGGCCGCCCCCATCCCCCTGCAGCTATAATCGTGCTGCACTGAGGCGAGGGCCAGGGACGGCCCTTGCTACTTACAACGCCCGGGCCCTGGTCTCAGCCTGATCCGCCCCGGCGACATTGCCGCGGGCTCTGCGAATGTCCGCCAGCAACAACCAGCCTGAGCGCTGCATCCTCGAATCGTTACCAGCCAGCGACAGGCCTTTGAGTGTGAACTGCTCCGCCGCGCCCAGATTGCCTCCCTCCACGTACGCTTCCGCGAGCTTGAAATACACTTCCGCCGACCGGGGCGCAATACGCTGAGCTCGCTCGAGCCGGGCAATCGCGCCGGCGGAATCGCCCTGTCTGAGGCGCTGATCCGCATCACGGATCAGACTGACGGCGGCAGCGGGTAATTCATCTCCGGATTCACGGTAACTGGGTGAACGGGTAGCCGGGGCCTCTGGCTCGCGGATATCAGGCTGCTCACTCTTGCGCCAAACCGGAGGTTCGGCGTCTTGCTCCGGCTCCGAGGTTCTGGGAGGCTCCGGCGCTCGGGTCCGTTCTTCAGCCCCTCTCGGCACATAGATGGAGCCGCCGCCGGGGGCTGTTGCGCAACCCGCCAGCGCCAACATCAAAGCCAGGCAGCCGGCACGGGAAATCACTGTTTTATTCATCTGAACAATCCTTCAAACCAACTGCGTATTTGCCGGCCAAACTGCCCTTCACAATCCATGCGCTGCCGAGGTTCACTGCCAGTAATGAACGGCACCAGCCGAGCACCTGGACAGCCTTCCCCGGTCAGAACCTGTTCTTGGACATTGACCCAGTGATACTGCACGCCGTCAGGCATGACCGGAGAAAACCCGTGCTGCGGGAGCTGCGCCATCATCGCAGACCACACCGGCAGTGCGCCAGAGGCACCGGTCAATGCGGTCGGACCATTATCATCGCGGCCGACCCAGGCCACCGCCAGCAGGTCACCACTGAAACCAGCAAACCACGCGTCCCGGCCTTGATCCGTAGTGCCGGTCTTGCCGGCCAGGCTCAACCGTTGCGGCAACAGGTTATAGGCGGAACGGGCCGTGCCCTCCTGCATGGTCTCCTGCATGGCGTACTGCACGAGATGCACAGCAGCCGGATCGGCCACCCGGTCCACCTTGAGGCTGTAGCGTGATAACGGCGCATTGTCGGCATCGGTGACCTCCCGAATGGTGCGCAGAGGAGTGTTGAAACCAGAGGTCGCCAGTCCCTGGTAGAGCTGGGCGACCTCTGCTGGCGTTAACGATAAAGCCCCCAGCAGCATGGACGGGTAATCCGAAATCGGGGTGGTCACGCCAAAGGCCCTCAGCACTTGCTGCACCTGTGGAATACCGACGTCCAGACCCACACGCACCGCCGGCAGGTTATAGGAGCGTGACAGAGCCAGGTGCAAAGGCACGTCGCCGCGCTCCTTGCTATCGAAATTCTTCGGCTGCCATAACCGGCCGTCATCAAACTCAAGCGTGAATGCCCGGTCCTGCACCGGCGTAATCAGCGTGTACCGGTCAGCCTGCTCCAGCGCCGCCAGATAGGTGAACGGTTTGATCAGTGAGCCAATGGGGCGACTGGCATCCACGGCACGGTTGAACCCGGCAAACTCGGGGTCTTTACCACCGACCAGTGCCAGCACCTCGCCCGTGTCTTTGGCGGTCACCACCAACGCCGCCTCCAGCGCATCCCGGGCATTGCCGCGAGCCAGTCTCGGTAAGGTATCGCGAATGGCTGTTTCTGCCGCATTCTGAACGGCGGGGTCCAGCGTGGTAAAAATCCTCAGGCCCTCACTCTGCAAATCTTGCTGTCGGTAATCCCGGGCCAGATGGCGGCGGACCAGGTCAATGTAGGCCGGATAACGATTGTCGGTATACGACGGCCGGCTGCTCACCCCCAGAGGCCGGGCGATCGCTTGGGCTGACTCTTCAGCGCTGATCAACCCTGCTTCCGCCATCTCAGACAGCACCAGATCGCGCCGGGTCTTGGCCCGCTCCGGCTGCCGTCGGGGGTTGTAGTAACTGGGGCCTTTGACCATGCCGATCAGCAAAGCCAGCTGATGCACATCCAGATCTTTCAACGGCTCACCAAAGAAAAACTGGCTGGCCAGACCAAAACCATTGATGCTGCGATTGCCTGCCTGGCCCAGATAAACCTCGTTCAGATAGGTTTCCAGAATGTCGTCTTTTTCATAATGCCATTCCAACAATACCGACATCAGGGCCTCATTGCCCTTGCGCGCCAAGGTCTGGTCGCGGGTCAGGAAGAAATTTTTGACCAGTTGCTGGGTCAGTGTGCTGCCGCCCTGGACAATGTGACCGGCCTTGAGATTGACCAGCATCGCCCGGGCAATCGACAGCGGCGCAACGCCGAAATGCTCATAGAACTGACGATCTTCAATCACCATCAGCCCCTTTGGCAGCAACTCCGGCACCTCTTCCAGCCGGACCAGTACCCGGTCTTCCCGGTGCGACGGGTAGATTCCACCAATCTGCGCGGGCTCCAGCCGGACAATCGGCGAATCCGGCCCGGCCAGCACCGAAAACGACTGCACCCGATCCCCCGACACCACCAGCGAAAGCCGGCGCCTCGGCTCTTCGCCATCCGGGAAACGGAAACCCCGGGCACTGATCACAAAGCGCCCGCCGTTTCGCTGATAGGTGCCTACCCGAACGCCATCCCCGGCACGGTACCCCGCCAGCGCCAGCTCGCGAGCCAGACCTGATGCACTGATACTGGCGCCGTCATAGAGTTCCAGTGGCCGGGCATAAACTCTGGATGGCACCTCGAAACGACGGCCTTCAAATCGAGAAGTAACGACAGCATCGAGATACACCATCCAGCCGGCCAGAAGCACCAGACCAACAGCGCCAGCGCGGAACAGAAAACGCCAGAACCCTGCGCGCTTGCGCCGAAGTTGAGGTTTCGAGGATTTTTTACGGGGGGAACGGGCTTTGCTCATGGCCGGAGTATAACGAAGCCGGCGGTGGCTTCGGCAGACCTGTTGTGTGTTATTTCTGTAATCTGCCGTTATAGTAGGCTTACTGAAGACAGACTGATGCAAATCAACAAGTTCAGAGAACCCAGGAGACATTGTGAGCGCGCACGCACCGGACACACTGATAAAGGCACTGCAGAACCCGGACTTATACGATCACCCGGTGCAAAGCTTCCAGGTGATCGAGACCCACATTTCCCAGGTCATTCTGACCGGCGACTACGCCTACAAAATCAAAAAACCCATGGACTTCGGGTTTCTCGATTTCTCCACTCTGGAGCGCCGCAAACGCTTCTGCGAGGACGAACTCCGGCTCAACAGCCGGCTGGCGGCAGATCTGTACCAGGAAGTATTGCCAATTACCGGCACGCCAGAGCAGCCCCGGATTGGCGGCGAGGGAGAAGCCTTTGAGTACGCCATCCGCATGCGCCAGTTCGACCAGGCGCAGCTGTTTGACCGGCGCCAGGAGCGCGGCGATCTGCCCGCCGACATGCTCACCAGCCTGGCCCGCCAGGTGGCTCTGTTCCATGACAGCTTGCCACCGGTCGCAGACGATAAACCGCTGGGCACGCCGGAAGCCGTGTTCGCGGCCATGCAGGAAAACTTTGACCAGATTCGCCCGCTACTGGATGACAAAGAGCTGCTGACCCAGCTCGACGCCCAGCAAGATTGGACCAAAACCACCTTTGAGCGCCACCGGGAACTGATTGCTGCCCGCCACGCCAACGGCCTGGTACGGGAATGCCACGGTGACTTGCACCTTGCCAACATCACCGTGTTTAACGACCAGGTAACGGTGTTCGATTGCATTGAGTTCAACGAGCCCTTCCGCTGGATTGACGTGATCAACGACCTGGCGTTCCTGCTGATGGATCTGGAATCCCGCCGCGAGCCGGTACTGGCCAACCTGGTCTTGAACAGCTACCTGGAATATCGGGGCGATTTCGAGGCGCTGGCACTGTTGCCACTGTACAAGGCCTACCGGGCCATGGTTCGCGCCAAGATTGCCCTGTTTACCATGGGCAACCCCAGCCTGAACGATGACGAGCGCGCCGGGCTGATGCAGCGGTACCGGGATTACGCCCAACTGGCCGAAGACTACAGCGCCATTCCGAACTGCTTCTTGCTGGCGACAACGGGCCTGTCCGCCAGCGGCAAAACCTGTGTCAGCGCCGCCATGGCGGGCGAGCTGAACCTGATCCGCCTGCGCTCTGATGTTGAGCGCAAACGTTTGCACGGGCTTGGGCCCCTGGACGACAGCAAATCCGGTCTTGGCGCCGACCTCTACAGCCCGGAAGTAACCGAAAAGACTTACCAACACCTCGCCAACCTGGCGCGGGATCTGTTGGCGTCCGGGCTCTCGGTGATTGTCGACGCAGCCTGCCTGAAAGAAAGCGAGCGCACCCAGTTTGCCGAGGTCGCCGAAGCTCAAGGTATGCCGTTTGCCCTGCTGCATTGCGAAGCGCCTGAACCGCTGAGGCGGGACTGGATTCGCAAACGCAAAGGCGATGCTTCAGAAGCAACCGAAGCGCTGCTGGACGCCCAGCAAAGCTGGTTCGAACCGTTGACGCTGGAAGAGAAAACCCACACGGTTCATTTGCATACCGAGCAGGAACACGTGGCAGAAGCCATGGCTGACCGTATTCGGCAGCACTTTGGCATGATGCCCCGCCAGGGTGACTAAACTGACCACGACACGCTTGGCTGTTGACCCTTCGAGGTGCGAGATGGACGAATTTCAGGATCACGAACTGCATCATATTGACCACCCGCTCTACGAAATACTGCGGAGTGAGGATATCAAGACGTTCAATGCGGAAAAGGCAAAGCTGAGTGAACTGCCCAGCTTTGCTCATGGCGATTTCCGGGGGCTTGATATGCGCGGCATGGACGCCAAAGGACTGGATTTCCGCCACGCCTATTTCCGGGGCTCGGACCTGCGCGGCATCGATTTCTCCAAATCCAGAGTGGAAGGGGCGAGCATTGCCAGCGCCAAGATTTCCGGCTGCTACTTCCCGCATCGGCTGGAGGCCGATGAAATCGTCATGTCACTGAATCACGGCACCCGCATGCGCTACGCGCTTTTGCCCAAATAGGCCGGAGATCAGGGTTCGAGGTTGACCGGAACCGCTTCGGTGAGCTCCAGCCGGCCACCGGGGTTGCCATCCGGCCCGGCCAGGGCTGCACGATAGGCCAGCACCTCCACGCCGGCGGCCCGGGCCTGGCGCAACAACTGGCCATAACGGACATCAATGTGATCCGCCGGGCGCACCTGCTCAATACCAGTGTGATTGACCACAAAGAGCAGCACCGCCCGATCGCCTTGGGCTACCTGAGCCATCAACTCCCGCAAGTGCTTCTGCCCCCGCTCGGTCACCGCATCCGGAAAATAACCCTGGCCGCCCTCTGCCAGAGTCACGTTCTTGACCTCTACCCAGGCATCCGGCCGCTCGGGGTGGCCACTCAACAGTAAGTCAATCCTGCTTTTCTCTACCCCGTAACGAACCTCACTGCGGCAATTGGTGTAACCCGTCAACTCGGCGACCACGCCGGCCTCAATGGCATGGCGTGCCTGATGATTCGGGCGTGCAGTATTCACGCAGGCGACCACCCCCGGCGCCGTTTCCACCAGCTCCCAGGTGTACTTCAGTTTGCGCTTGGGGTTATCACTCTGGCTCAGCCAGACCCGGGCGTTATCCGGCTGGCAGCCGAGCATGGATCCGGTGTTCGGGCAATGGGCCGTCACTTCCTGGCCATCGGGCAGGCGCACGTCCGCAAGGAAGCGTTTATAACGACGAATTAATCGTCCTTCGAGCAACGGCTCAGAGTACTTCATGGCATCTCCGCTAAAAGTCGTGATCACAAGGCTGGCCAGCCCGGTACTTATCTGCTATTTTCCGCAAATTCCCGTTTCAGGACGAATGCTTTATCCAGGGTTAAACCGCGCAGCCACGCTGGCGCGGCGGAAGCAAAGCGTTCTTGTGAAGTATAAACAAGAGGCCGGGTTCAATGGCAAAGACTGCAGACCAACCACGCGAACGTTTTACCAACTTCACCCCTTATGAAATGAAGAAGGGTGAAGAATACATGAGTGCAGAGATGCTGCAGCACTTCAAGGAACTGCTTCTGAGATGGAAGCAGGAACTGATGGAAGAAGTGGATCGCACCATGCACCACATGCAGGAAGACGCCGCAAATTACGCGGATCCCAGTGATCGTGCAACCCAGGAAGAAGAGTTCAGCCTTGAACTGCGCACCCGGGATCGTGAGCGCAAGCTAATCAAGAAGATTGACCAGACCATCGACCGCATTGACAAAGACGACTACGGTTTTTGTGATCAGTGTGGCGTGGAAATCGGCACTCGCCGACTGGAAGCACGCCCAACGGCGACGTTATGCATCGACTGCAAGACTCTGGCCGAAATCCGCGAGCGCCAGACTGGCATCTAAGCCCCACCGATAGCCGACGGCCTGTGCCGTCGGCTTGAAGAGTCTTTATGGAGCAACCACGGTACCGCGGGCGCTTTGCCCCCTCCCCCACTGGACCGCTGCATTTCGGCTCGCTTGTGACAGCCTTGGCCAGCTGGCTGGAAGCCCGGGCTGCCAGGGGGAAATGGTTGGTTCGTATCGAGGACCTTGACCCCTTGCGGGAACCCCCGGAAGCCACCGGCCAGATTCTTCGCTCCCTTGACTGCCACGGCCTGCTCCCGGACGAGCCCGTGCGCTTTCAATCCAAACGCCATGACGCCTATCAGGTCGCCATCGAGCGGTTGTTGTCGCAAGCCAACGCCTACCGCTGCCGCTGCTCTCGCAAACAGCTCCAGCAACACGGCGGCCATCACCCGGCCCACTGCAGGGCCGGCCAACCGGCCCCGGGCGATACGCCCTACGCCATCCGTTTTGCGCTGAACGACGAAACCAGCCAGTGGCAGGATCTTCTACTCGGCCCTCAACAACAGCAGGTTCACGCCGAACTGGACGACCCGGTGCTTGTGCGCAAAGAAGGGTTTTATGCCTACCAGCTGGCAGTGGTGGTTGATGACATCGATCAGGGCATTACCGACGTTGTCCGGGGCTCCGACCTGCTGGATATGACCGCACAGCAACAGCAGATTTTTCAGGCGCTGGGCGCAAAACCGCCGCACTGGCTGCACATTCCAGTGATCGTCAACGACCAGGGTCAGAAGCTGAGCAAGCAGACCCACGCGCCCGCGCTGGACGACACCTGGCCTGCCGCCAACCTGGTCAGGGCACTTGACGCGCTGGGACAAAGACCACCTGCGACCCTGGAGAGGGCAACGGTCGAGGAGGTGCTGACGTGGGGGCGTAACCACTGGCAACGCCGAGCCATTGCCCTGACATCCCGGCAGGCCCATGATATAACCCCAAACACACACTTATCTGCGGATCGCTGAGCCGATGTATATCTACCGCGTGGTCTTTTTGCTGGTACTCGCCATCTACATTTTCTCCCCGAACATCCTGGACTGGTGGACAGCACCCGACAACGCCTGGTACAGCCCCTTTGTGATCTGGGGTGGCCTGATTGCCATCGGCTTCTGGCTGGAATGGCGGCGAGATCCCAATGAGTTTTAGCGCAACTGGCCTGCTGCTGGCCAGCCTGCTGTATCTGGTGCTTTTGTTCGGTATTGCCTGGGCCACCGAGCGCGGCACTGTATTGCGCCGTTGGGTCCGACACCCGCTCATTTACACCCTGAGCCTTGGCGTGTATGCCGGCATCTGGGCGGTTTACGGCGCCATTGGCATGGCCGCAGAATCCGGTTACGGTTTTCTGGCCTATTACCTGGGCATCTCCGGGGCCTTTCTGCTGGCGCCGGTGCTGCTCAACCCCATCCTCCGGATCGGCCGGGCCTATCAGTTGACGTCGCTGGCAGACCTGTTCGCCTATCGGTACCGGAGCCAGTGGGCGGGCACGCTGGTTACCCTGTGTTCTGCTGCCGCGATTCTAGCCCTGCTGAGCATGCAGATTCAGGCTGTCGCCGTGTCCGCCAGCTTGCTGGCACCAGACACCTCCCCGAAAGCAATCAGCGTGATGTTCAGCCTGATTGTCGTGCTGTTCACCATGCTGTTCGGTGCCCGCCATCATCAGAACTCTGGAAATCATCAGGGGCTGGTGCTGGCCATTGCCTTTGACTCCCTGGTCAAAGTGGTGGCATTGCTGGTCCTTGGTGGCGTCATTCTGTTTGGCGTGTTTGGTGGCACCGCCGGCCTTGAACAGTGGCTGGCGGAGGCGTCTCACCCCGAGGCCACGATGACGGCTGCGATCGATGACGGCAGCTGGCGCGCCTTGCTGCTGATGTCGTTTGCCGCCGCCCTGGTGCTGCCCCACATGTATCACATGACCTTCAGTGAAAACCCGTCACCCCGCGCCCTGGCCAAAGCCAGCTGGGGGCTGCCACTGTATTTACTGTTATTGGGCCTGCCTGTACCGCTGATTGTCTGGGCTGGCCAGGCACTGGACGTTGGCGTCCCCGCGGCATTTTTCAGTATTGGCGTGGCGCAAGCGCTGGGCAGTCCCGCGTTGACGCTGATGATGTACATCGCTGGCCTGTCGGCGGCGAGCGGGCTGATGATTGTGAGCACACTGTCACTGGCCGGCATGGTACTGAACCATGTGGTTCTGCCACTGAAAACACCAAAAGATCAGGGTGATATCTATCGCTGGCTGCAATGGGTCAAGCGCCTTCTGATTGCCGTCATCCTGTTCCTAGCCCTACTGTTCCATGAAACCGTTGGCCAGAACCTAGACCTGTCCATTCTTGGGGCCATCTCGCTGTCTGGCACCCTGCAACTGCTGCCGGGTGCGCTTGGCGTCATTTATTGGCCAGAAGGCAATCGGCGCGGGCTGATCGCGGGGCTGATGACCGGATTGGCGATCTGGCTGGTGACACTGGTGCTGCCGTTTTCCCACACCACCGACCTTCTGGCCTGGCTCAATATTCCGGTTACACCCGGATACGACAACTGGCATCTGTTCACCTTTGTCAGCCTGACCGCAAATATTTCGGTGTTTGCTCTGGTCTCAATGCTCAGCCCGGCCTCTGCTGAAGAAACCAGTGCAGCTCAGGCTTGCTCGGTGGGTGCGCTTTCCCGTCCTCAGCGCCGGGAACTGCTGGCGGCCTCGTCGAACGATTTCATCCAGCAACTGGCTGATCCGCTGGGCCTGAGCGTGGCCCGCCGAGAAGTGGAACAGGGCCTTGAGCAACTGAAACTGCCCAACGTGGAGTTTCGCCCGTATCAGCTGCGCCGGTTGCGAGACCAGGTGGAAATCAACCTGTCTGGCTTGCTCGGACCCTCAGTTGCCCGCGATATCGTCAAACGGCACCTGGGCTTCAAACCACTGACCCACGGCGGCACTAGTCAGGACATCCGTTATGTGGAACGTGCCCTGGGCGACTACCAGAACCAGCTGACCGGTTTAGCCGGTGAGCTGGACAACTTGCGCCGGCACTACCGTCAGACCCTGCAGAACCTGCCAATTCCGGCCTGCTCGGTGGGTGAAGACGGCGAAATTCTGATGTGGAACCACGCCATAGAATCGCTTACCGGCATTTCCGCCGATGAAGTAGTGGGTGCCAGACTACTGACATTACCGGATCGTTGGCACGCGCTACTGGACGACTTCAACCGGGGTAACGATCTGCACCGGTACAAACACCGGCTGGACCTGCGTGGCAAACCTCACTGGCTGAACCTGCACAAAGCCGCACTGAGCGGTCCTGACCACACTGAGGGCGGCTCCATCATTCTGGTGGAAGATCAAACCGAAACCCGCTTGCTGGAAGATGAACTGATGCACAGCGAACGGCTGGCCTCGGTAGGTCGGCTGGCGGCCGGCGTCGCTCACGAAATCGGCAACCCGGTCACCGGCATCTCCTCACTGGCACAGAATCTGAAACTGGAAACCGATGATCCATCGATTCTGGAATCCGCAGACCAGATACAGCAGCAGACCCGGCGAATTTCCGCCATCCTGCAATCCCTGATGAACTTTGCCCGCACCGGCAATCACGCCCACGCCAATCGTTATGAGCCGGTCAGCATCCACCGTTGCGTTGAAGAATCCATCAACCTGCTGTCGTTGAGTGACAAGGGTATGGGTATTCACTATCTGAACGAGTGCCCGGAAAACCTGCAAGTGCTGGGCGATGAACAGCGCCTGGTTCAGGTGTTTGTTAACCTGCTGGCTAACGCCCGCGACGCCTCGCCAGACGGCGGTACCATCCGGGTCGGTGGAAACCGCGACGGTTACTCCGCTATCATCGAAGTGGTCGACGAAGGTTTCGGCATTCCGGCCGATCAGCTGGACCACATTTTTGAGCCGTTTTACACCACCAAGGCGCCAAACAAGGGTACCGGCCTTGGCCTGTCACTGGTGTACAGCATCGTTGAAGAACACTATGGCAGCGTGCAGGCGGAAAGCCCGGCGAACACCGAAACCGGTTGCGGTACCTGCATGAGGTTACGTTTGCCCGCCTACGAGCCAGAAACCGATACCGGCAACAGCACCCCGAACCAAAGGTCGTGAACGCGATATGCCCCGCATTCTGATTGTTGAAGATGAAGATATTATTCGCTCTGCTGTGCGCAAACTGCTTCAGCATGCCGGTTATGAGGTCGCGGACGCCGTCTCAGTGGAAGAAGCGGACCTGCTGGAACCGGACGGTTTCGATCTGGTCATCACCGACCTGCGACTGCCTGGCGCTGCCGGCACCGAGATGATCAATCGCGCTCCGAACACGCCGGTTCTGATCATGACCAGCTACGCGAGCCTGCGCTCGGCAGTCGATTCGATGAAAATGGGTGCCGTCGACTACATCGCCAAACCCTTCGATCACGACGAAATGCTGGCAGCGGTCGAAAACATTCTGGCTCGCAAGAACACCGACACGGGCAGCACCACCAGTGGTGAGCTGGCCGGCCAACCCAGTACGGCAGCATCAGACCCAGCCGCCATCATGTTCGGCCAGTGCGAGCCCATGCAGAAGGTGTTCACCCTGATTCGCAAAGTAGCTCCGACCGAAACGACGGTGTTGATCCAGGGCGAATCCGGCACCGGTAAGGAACTGGCCGCCAGAGCACTACACCTGCTCAGCCCCCGAGCAACCAAACCAATGATTTCGGTTAACTGTGCCGCCATCCCGGAAAGTCTGATTGAGTCTGAACTTTTCGGCCATGAAAAAGGCGCGTTCACCGGCGCGGTTTCGGCCCGTACCGGGCTTATTGAAGCCGCCGATGGCGGCAGCCTGTTCCTGGACGAAATCGGAGAGCTGCCGGCGGAAGCTCAGGCGCGACTCCTTCGAGTATTGCAGGAAAGCGAGATACGAAAAGTTGGCTCCACGCAAAGCCGCACCGTAGACGTGCGAATGATTGCCGCAACCCACCGAAATCTGAAAGCCATGACTCGTACCGGCGAATTCCGGGAAGACCTCTATTACCGCCTCAACGTCATGCAAATTCGGATTCCACCGTTGCGGGAGCGCCGCCCCGACATTCTTGGCCTTGCTCGCCGCTTTTTGAAACGGCAATCGGAGAAGCTGGGCCGGCCCGAACTCAGCCTCAGCCCGGAAGCCATGCAGGCGCTTGAACGCTGCCGTTGGCCCGGCAACGTGCGAGAACTGGAGAATGCCATTGAGCGCGCTTCCATTCTGACCGATGGCAACATCATTACACCAACGGCACTGGATCTGGACAACGATTTCGGTGACGACTACATCCCGGAAACTCTGGTAGAAGGCAACAACGAACAGACTCGCACCCGCGAAGCGGATTCGGCCAGCGACCTGTCGCTGGAAGATTACTTCCAGCATTTCGTATTGGAGAACCAGGACCGGATGAGTGAAACCGATCTGGCTCAAAAACTCGGCATCAGCCGGAAGTCTTTGTGGGAGCGTCGGCAACGTCTAGGCATTCCCCGCAAGAAAAGCTGACAAATAAAAAAGTGAATCCGGAATCATTTGTTACCAAACGTTCCCCACGGTAACACTTCCCACAAGCGCAACCTCAGTCAGGTAACACTTTAGGAGAGTGCGGGGTAACACTTATTTCTGTAAAATCCTTAACCCACTGTTAATAATAAGGTTTTCAAAACTGGCACGACCTCTGCAGTCTTTAGGGGGCACAACAACAAAAACAAAAGTGACAACGCAGCGACAAAACAAAAACAAAAAGCTGCACGAGCGTCCATCAACAAAAACAAAACTGGACGCAAGCGAACTGAGTGTTTTGGGTACTTTGCTTTTTAGTGGTCCCCAGGCATGTGCGAGTTGTAGATGTAGAGAAGAATCGTTTTCGAAACGGCACTACAGCTAGACTGAATACCCGCACCATGTTCCTGACCGCTCTATGTATTCAAAGCTTTCCGTTTGCGTTGCTTATCGTCCTTATCGTTGGGACAACACGGTGGGGTAGAAAAATCAACAAGAATCCCGACAACAACAAAAACAATGCAGATCGTCAACGCTTTGAGGGCGGGTTCGTGAAAACGGATCCGCCTTTTGATTATCTAGCTCTCAGAAAGCGCCGCACACCCGGACATTCCACCCTAATTTCACCTTTCTCTGTACGAATACCGCCTAAACATGTGCAATTCCTGTGCAAACCGTTAAAATCCACGTTTTTGCGCACCGCAACCACGGAATTCCATGGCTAATCGACTTGTTGAAAAACTACGTTCCTTTATGCCCGGCAACGGGAAAAAGACCGTCAGACGCTACCAGCGACAGGAGATCCCGAGGGATCAGCACACTGTTTCCCGCTCGATGATCAGCGAGCAGGCCAGGAAGGTGCTGCACCGGCTGAACAAGTCTGGCTACGAAGCCTACCTGGTGGGCGGCGGCGTGCGAGACATACTGCTCGGGGGCCAGCCCAAAGATTTTGACATCGCAACCGATGCCACACCGGAGGAAGTCCACGAGCTGTTCCGCAACTCCCGGCTGATCGGTCGCCGGTTCCGTATAGTGCACGTGGTGTTCGGGCGCGAAGTCATTGAAGTCACCACCTTCCGGGGCAACGCCCGGGATACCGAAGAGGAAGTGGCTGACGACGAACACCGGACCAGCGAACACGGGCTGTTGTTGCGCGATAACGTCTACGGCAACATGGAAGACGACGCCCTGCGTCGGGACTTCACCATCAATGCCCTGTACTACTGCATTCGCAACTTCACCATCATTGATTACGCCAACGGCGTTCAGGATCTCAACAACCGACAAATCCGCCTGATCGGCGACCCGGAGACCCGTTACCGGGAAGACCCTGTGCGCATGCTTCGGGCGATCCGTTTTGCTGCCAAGCTCGGTTTTGATATTGAACCCGAAACTGAAGCGCCGATCGGTAAACTTGCCCCGCTGCTGAGCCATATCCCCTCAGCCCGACTGTTCGATGAAGTCCTCAAACTGTTCTCAGCGGGCTATGGTGAGGCAACTTACGATTTGCTTCGCCATTACGATTTGCTGGAGCCGCTATTCCCGGAAACCGCAAAAGCCATCGAGGCCGGCGAGCCTGACGAACTCATTCGCCAGGCCCTGCGCAATACCGATGCCCGAATAGCTCAAGGGAAGTCCGTCACACCTTACTTCCTGTTTGCGGCCATGCTCTGGCCCGCGCTGCAGGCTGAATGGAATCGCCGGCAGGATAACGGTGATCCGGTGCAACCCGCGCTGCATGGCGCTATCGGCAAAGTGATCGGCCGCCAGGTACAGGCAACTTCAATTCCAAAACGTTTCTCCGGCCCCATGAAAGAAATCTGGGAACTGCAGATACGTTTACCTCGCCGCCAGGGCAAACGCGCCTTCGGCACTCTGATGCATCCTCGTTTTCGTGCTGCCTATGACTTCCTGCTGGTGCGGGAATCAGCGGGTGAAATCGAGCCTGGTTTGGGGCAATGGTGGACCGAATTCCAGCAAGTAGATGAACGGGCGCAGGAAAAAATGCTGACGGAGGTTGGCTCCGCCACGGCTCCCCGCAAACGTCGCCGCAAGCGCAGTCCGGTAAAGAGACCGCCGCAGGCATGACCGTGGTGGCCTATGTCGGGCTAGGCAGCAACCTGGCGAATCCAGCGGCCCAGCTAGCTCGGGCGGTTGCCGAGCTCGCCAGCTTGCCAGACACCACACTGCAGGCTCAGTCGCCATTTTACGCCAGTCGCCCGGTTGGCCCTCAGGATCAACCCGACTTTGTAAACGGTGCCGTCGAACTGACGACCGGACTGACTGCGCATCAGCTACTCGATCACCTGCAATCCATCGAGCAGGCCCATGGCCGGGAACGGCATCAACACTGGGGCCCGCGCACACTGGATCTTGATCTGCTGATGTACGGTAAAGACCGCATTTGCGATGAGCGCCTCACGGTGCCGCACGCCGAGCTGCCCAACCGCGACTTTGTCTTGCAGCCACTGATAGACCTGAACCCGGCGCTAATGCTACCGGATGGCAGACGCCTCCTGTCGTTGCGAGCGGAGTGCCCGGACAATCAGCTGCGGTTGTTACCAGCCAGGGCCAGCAGCCACTGAATACCCGTCAGGCTCGCCATGCTACTCTTGTGTCTTATATATCGGGGCATTAATCTAACGCTTTGAATTCGGAAGACCCCGAGACAACGCTGGTCCATCCACCCAAAAGGCAAGGATCTTATGGCAGTTACCATCAACACCCTGCGGGAATACAAACAAAAGGGCGAAGCCTTCTCTGCCCTTACCTCCTACGATGCCACCTTCGCACACGTGGTCAGCGAGGCAGGCGTAGACGTTATCCTGATTGGTGACTCCCTGGGCATGGTCCTTCAGGGCCACGACAGCACCTTGCCGGTGACCATGGAACAGATGGTTTACCACACCAGTTGCGTTGCCAAAGGCAACACCGGCTCGTTGATTATGGCGGACATGCCGTTCATGTCGTACGGCACAGTCACCGATGCCCTCGACAACGCCGCGGAGCTGATGCGCGCCGGCGCGCACATGGTGAAACTCGAGGGCACCGACTGGATGAGAGACACCATTGAAGCGTTGAGTGAGCGAGGTGTGCCGGTGTGCGCCCACCTTGGACTCACACCGCAGTTCGTCAATAAATTTGGCGGCTACAAGGTTCAGGGCCGCGATGAAAAGACGGCCGAAGCGATGATCGAACACGCCTGTGAACTCGAATCAGCCGGTGCCGATATCATCCTGCTCGAATGCGTACCAGCACCCCTGGCTGCCCGCATTACCCAGGCCGTCCGGGCCCCGGTCATTGGCATTGGCGCGGGCTGCGACACCGATGGCCAGGTCCTGGTGCTGCACGACATGCTCGGCATCACCGTCGGCCGCAAGCCACGGTTTGTGAAAAACTTCCTGGCTGAGACCCACTCGATTCCCGAAGCGATTGCCGCCTACGCCACCGCGGTGAAAGAACGCTCATTCCCGGCCGCGGAGCATACGTTCAAGGCATGAGAACTGTACATTCACTCAAAGAATTACGATCCATACTGCGCAGCTTGCGGCAGCAGGGAAAAACCATCGGCCTGGTACCCACCATGGGCAACTTGCATGAAGGCCACATTTCACTGGTACGCAAAGCCTCAGAGGCGGCGGACGTTGTGGTGACCAGCATCTTTGTCAATCCGATGCAATTCGGTGCCAACGAAGATCTGGCCACCTATCCCCGCACCCTCGGGGAGGATCAGGACAAGCTTGCAGCCGCAGGCAACACGCTGGTCTTTGCCCCCTCCGCGGAGGAAATCTACCCGGAAGGTCTGGCCCGGCAAACCAAGGTGGTGGTCCCGGAAGTCAGTGAAGGCCATTGCGGTGCCAGCAGGCCAGGGCATTTTGAAGGCGTCGCCACGGTGGTCACCATACTGTTCAACATGGTCCAGCCGGACATTGCCGTGTTCGGTGAGAAAGATTTCCAGCAACTGGCGGTGATTCGCAAGCTCACCCGTGACCTGCTGATCCCGACGGAGATCATCGGGGCACCAACAGTGCGTGAAGACGACGGCCTGGCCAAAAGCTCCCGCAATGGCTACCTTTCTAAACAGGAAAGAGCTGTTGCACCGGTGGTACATCAAACCCTGATCAACATTGCGACACAACTGGAGCAGGGCCGCACCGATCATCACGAGCTTGAACGCGAAGCCCGGGAGACTCTTGCCCGAGCCGGACTGCGCCCCGATTACTTCAACATCGTGAACAGCCACACGCTGAAGCCCGCCACCCCAGCCGACCAGGAAATTACACTACTGGTCGCAGCATTCCTGGGTACTACCCGGCTGATCGATAATCTCTGCATTACCCGATAGTTCCCGGAACCGCCGCTTCTGCCTGCAGGAGCGGCAAACAGAAAGGATGCTCTGATGGCTGACAAACCGGCAACACCCACCCATCGTCCACAGTGGCAGGCTCTGGTTCAGCACAAGGAACGGCTGACCGGAACGTCCATGCGAGAGTTCTTTCAGCAGGATCCGGAGCGCGCCAACCGCTATCTGATCGACGGTGCCGGCCTGACCCTGGATTTTTCCCGCAACCGCCTGACTGACGATGTATTAACCGCGCTCACGGAACTTGCCGATGCCTGCGGTCTTTCTCAGCGCAAGGCGGCTCTGTTTGCTGGTGACATCGTCAACATCACCGAAAACCGCCCTGCTCTGCACACGGCGCTACGCCAGCCCAGCGACGAAGACGTCCGGGTCGACGGCAACAACATCATTACGGAAATTCATACCACGCTGGCGCGTATGGAAAAACTGGTCGCAGCCGTGCATTCGGGTAAACAAGCTGGCTATACCGGAAAAACCTTTACCGACGTAGTCAGTATTGGCATCGGTGGCTCCTTCCTGGGCCCCAAGCTGGTGGTTGAAGCCTTGAAACCCTATTGGCAAGGCAATGTACGATGCCACTTTGTCGCCAACATTGATGGCACCAACATTGCCGAAACCCTGTCTCGGCTTGATCCGGAAACCACACTCTTCCTGATTCAGTCCAAATCCTTCCGCACCCAGGAAACTCTGGAAAACAGCCTGGTGGCCAGGCAGTGGTTCATGGCACACGGGGGCGCTGAGGCGGCCGTCGCCTCGCATTTTCTGGCGGTGACCACCAACATCGCCGAAGCCACCCGTTTCGGCATTGACCCCGGCAACATTTTCCCGATGTGGGACTGGGTTGGCGGTCGTTATTCGTTGTGGTCGGCGATCGGCCTGCCCATCGCCCTGACCCTGGGGATGGATCACTTTCGGGCGTTACTCAACGGCGCCCACGCCATGGACTGCCATTTCCGGGACCAGCCCGCCGAGCGCAATCTGCCCGTGGTGATGGCGATGCTGAGTGTCTGGTACAATAATTTCTGGGGCGCGGAAAGCCACGCGGTTGTGCCCTACGACGAGTACCTGAAGCACCTGCCAGAACATCTGCAGCAGCTGGATATGGAGAGCAATGGCAAGCGGGTAAGCCAGAACGGCCAGCACGTTGACTATCAGACCGGCCCGATACTCTGGGGCGGTATCGGAGCCAACGGTCAGCACGCCTATCATCAGCTGATTCACCAGGGCACCCGGCTGATCCCTGTCGATTTCATTATCCCCCTGCAATCCCACCATGCCGTGGCGCACCATCACGCCACCCTGTTTGCCAATTGCCTGAGCCAGGCCCGGGCCATGATGGCCGGTAAAACCCGGGCAGAAGCCGAACAGGAAATGCTCGATAGCGGCGTCGATGAAAGCACCGCAAAAACGCTGGCGACCCACAAAGAGATTCCCGGCAACAAGCCCAGTAACATCCTGATGATGAACAGACTCAACCCGGAAACCCTGGGCGCACTGATTGCACTGTATGAGCACCGAACCTTCGTGCAGAGCGTAATCTGGGATCTGGATTGTTTTGATCAGTGGGGGGTCGAACTGGGCAAACAAATCGGCAACGAGATACTGCCACGGCTGCTGGATGAGGAGAAAACAGGCAGTGCCGGTGACAGCGCCACCGACCACCTGATTCGACGATTCCGCTCAGCCAACCGACCGTGAAATTTTCCTGCCCTGCCAGTTGAAATCCACCGGCCACAGTTTCTGGTCGCGCTCATAGCTGTGCCAGAGCTGGTGATACGACTGCCGGCACACCGGATGCAATTCATCGCCGGCGATGTCTGCCAGCGGCAGCAATACGAAAGCATTGCTCAGGATTTCGGCACGGGGCAGTTCAACACCGTCGACAATGCCTGCGATTTGATCAAACGTCAGGATGTCCAGATCCAGCGTCCGGGGGCTGAACTTTGGCGCCGATCGCATTCTGCCGTTGTCCGCTTCCAGCTGTTTGAACCGACGCGACAGCTCGCCCACTGCCAGGTCAGTGTCAATGCCCACGACCAGGTTGAGAAAGTCCGAGCCTTCGAAGCCAACCGATTCGCTCTCGTACACTGGCGAAATCACCAGCTCGCCAAACCAGGCTTCCAGTGCATCCAGCGCGGCGGTCACGTGCCGGTAACGCTCAATATTGCTACCAATGCTGATGTAGACCCGGCTCATGCCCGAACTCCACGCTCGACTCTTACGCCAACGGAGCGCGCCGAAGGCACAGCACCGGGCTTATGCAGAGCCAGCCGCAGCCAACGCACGCCAAACTCCGATTGCAGCATCGCAGCAACTTCTTCCGCTGCCCGTTCCAGCAACTGAGGCTGGAGCACTTGCAAGCACTGGGTTACCCGCTCGCTGACCGCGGCGTAATCCAGTGCATCGGCGACATTATCACTGGCACCCGGCACCCGGTTATCCCAAGCCATCTCCAGGTCGACCAGCAGTCGCTGGGTGACCTCCCGCTCCCAGTCATAAACACCCACCACGGTGTCTACCGCCAGGCCCTCAATGAGCACCGTATCTACGCTACGCTCTGCCAAACCGGACTCCCAGTGTATTGCACTCAAGGCTGATTGAATAATGTGCAGGCAAGCGATACTGTGACCACTCATCTGCTTGTTGAATCTTCAGAACGGGCATTTTCTCACAGAACACCTGGTGCCGTCTGTGCGCCCGCGATGCAATCATGGACCTGACCAACAACCCGATACTGATTGTCCTGCTCTGCTTCAGTGCCTACCTGGCGGGCTCCGTGCTGTTCGCCTTGCCGGTGTGTCGCCTGTGGCACCTGCCAGACCCCAGAGCGCAAGGTTCGGGCAACCCCGGGGCCACCAACGTTTACCGGGCCGGCGGCTGGCGACCGGCTCTGGTGACCCTGGCGCTAGACGCGTTCAAGGGCTGGCTGCCAGTATGGCTGACCCACCTTGCCGGCCTGTCGATCCTGGTACAGGCCATGGTTGCCCTCTGCGCCGTCACCGGCCACATGATCCCTCTGTTCTATCGCTTCAAAGGCGGCAAGGGCGTGGCGACGGCTTTAGGCGCCGGACTGGCACTGGCTCCGGTGACCACCTTCATCATGGCGGCCATATGGTTGATCTTTATGTGGCGATGGCGCATTTCAGCCGTCGCCTCACTGGTCGCCATCATCAGCGGTCCGATCATCAGTGCCTTGATTGAACCAGACACACTGCCCCTGTTCGGGCTGTTGGCGCTGTTGATTGTGGTGCGCCATCGCAACAATCTGATCCGGCTGGCGCAGGGGCGAGAAACCGGCCTGTAACGGGTCAATCCACCAGCCCATTCGCTCTGGGCTCATGCACCGGCGGCAGGGTATTCATTGGCCACCGCGGCACAGACACAATTCGCTCACCGTCCCGCTGGCCGGCTTTCAGGCGCTGGGTACCGGCATAGGCAATCATCGCCCCGTTGTCGGTACAAAACTCAGGGCGAGCATAGAACACCGAGCCCCGGGTTTTAGCGGCCATTTTCTCCAGCCCGGCCCGCAACCGCTTGTTGGCACTGACTCCGCCGGCAATCACCAACCGCTTGCAGCCAGTCTGCTCCAGCGCCCGCCGGCATTTGATGGTGAGGGTATCCACAACCGCCGTTTCAAACGCCAGTGCGATATCCGCCCTGACCTGATCATCCAGTGCACCCTTGTCCCTCGCCGCATTCACCGTATTCAACGTGAAGGTTTTCAACCCGCTGAAACTGAAATCCAGCCCCGGGCGATCGGTCATCGGGCGCGGGAACCGGTACTGTCCCTCACGGCCCTTTTCTGCCAGTGCCGCGACCCGGGGCCCGCCAGGGTAATCCAGCCCGAGCATCTTGGCGGTCTTGTCAAACGCCTCGCCGGCGGCATCATCCACGGATTCGCCGAGCATCTGGTATTCACCAATGCCGTCCACCTTGACCAGCTGGGTATGACCCCCAGAAACCAGCAGTGCCACGAACGGAAACTCCGGCGGGTTGTCTTCCAGCATCGGCGCCAGCAGGTGCCCTTCCATGTGATGCACACCCAACACAGGAATACCCAAAGCAAACCCGAGGGCATGGGCCACCGATCCACCCACCATCAGCGCGCCGACCAAGCCAGGGCCAGCGGTGTAGGCAATGCCGTCAATATCCGCCCGGGTTTTGCCGGCACTGGCCAGCACCTGATCGCACAGCGGCAGTAATTTGCGCACATGGTCGCGTGAAGCCAGCTCCGGCACCACACCACCATAATCGGCATGCATATCTATCTGACTGAACAGCACATGGGCGAGCAAACCCAGCCCATCGTCAAACAGGGCAACGCCGGTTTCATCACAGGAGGTTTCGATACCAAGAATCAGCATAAGCAGGGTCGCGTCCAAAAAGGGTCATTAAAAGCAGACGGCATTTTAGCAGAAACCGGAAAGGCTCTGGCAGATTCATTGAACAGTCATTGACCTGAACCTGCCCAGGGGCTATCATTGCCGCCCTAAATTATGCACTGGTCGAGTTTTAGCCAATCTGACCAGGGATCGAGCCGACCGGACGTAAAGCGCCGGTCGAATACATTGAAACCGAATCAATCAGGTAGGTGATTTTCGAATGCCAGCTGTTAAAGTGAAAGAGAACGAGCCGTTTGATGTAGCACTGCGTCGTTTCAAGCGTTCCTGCGAAAAAGCCGGCGTACTGTCTGAAGTACGTCGTCGTGAGCACTACGAGAAGCCGACTGCCGTACGTAAGCGCAAAGCAGCTGCTGCCGTTAAGCGTCATCTCAAGAAGCTTCAGCGGGAACAGCGCAAGTTCGAGCGTCTGTACTGAGTTCAGATCGTATCGACCGCACGACTGATTGCCGGAACGGCGTTTCGCCTTCTCCGGCAAACTGAAAATGCCGCCGAGGCCTGGCTTCGGCGGCATTTTTGGCTATGGTGAATAACGTCTGTATCCGGCACTCCGGATGAAGTGGAGCCACCATGAGCGGACTGATTCCTCAACGATTTGTTGAAGACCTGCTGGATCGTATTGATCTGGGGGAACTGATCGGCTCCCGCATTACTCTTAAAAAGGCCGGCGCCAACTATAAAGCCTGCTGCCCGTTTCATGACGAGAAAACACCCTCTTTCAATGTACGGCCGGACAAAGGCTTTTATCATTGCTTCGGTTGCGGCGCTCATGGCGATGCGATCAGTTTTATCCGTGAGTTTGAAGGCCTGGGCTTTACCGAAGCCGTCGAAGAACTGGCCAGGCGCGCTGGCATGGAAGTGCCTTACGACCAGGCCGCCAAGCAGGAAATGCAACAGGCCCGGACGCTGACCGATGCCCTGGACTTTGCCGGCAAGTTTTATCATTCGGCACTGGCCAGCCAGCAAGGCGCTTATGCACGGGATTACCTGAAACAGCGGGGCCTGGACGACGCGATTATCGAACAGTACCAGGTTGGCTTTGCACCGGGCACCGGCACCGCTCTGTACGAGGCAGCACCAAAAGACCTGAAGGCACCCTTGCTGGAAACCAAAACCGTTTCCGACAAATACGGCAAACCGAGGGATCTGTTCCGCAACCGGGTAATGTTCCCGATCCGGAACACCCGGGGCAAAACCATTGCCTTCGGTGGGCGCACACTGGGCGATGACAAGGCCAAGTACATCAACTCGCCGGAATCGGACGTATTCCATAAGAGCCGCGAGATTTACGGCCTGCACGAAGCCCGGCAAGCCATCCGCCAGCTCGATAAATTGCTGGTAGTCGAAGGCTACATGGACGTAATCGCACTGGCTCAGCACGGCATTCACTACGCCGTGGCAACGCTGGGTACCGCGACCAATCAGGACAGCCTGACCGCGCTGCTCCGGCAGGTTCGGCACATTGTGTTTTGCTTTGACGGCGATCAGGCCGGCTTCCGGGCTGCTGACCGCGCCATGGAAAACGCACTGGAACTGATGGCAGACGGCCTGCATCTGCAGTTCCTGATGCTGCCTCAAGGCGAGGACCCGGATACCCTGGTCCGCAAAGAAGGTGCCGAAGCCTTCCAGAAACGTATCGAAGGTGCCACACCACTTTCGCGTTATCTGTTTGACCGCCAGAGTGAGGGTCTGGACCTGCAGTTGCCGGAACATCGGGGCGAACTGAGGGCCCGAGCCGAGCCACTGCTGAACAAGATGCCCCGCAGCACCCTTCGGGACGCCATGTGGCACGAAATGCTGCGCCTGTGCGGCGGTCGCAATCAGTGGCAGAGCAGACCGCAGGGCAACCAAAGTTACAAAGCCAAAGGTTGGCGAGGCGAACGCCAGAACCGGCCGACGGAAGAACGCATTGACGTCAAACTGAGCAAAGACAGCACACTGTGCCTGGCCTTGCTGGAGACGCCGGAGCTGGCCACCGAAGTCAAAGCTCTGGCCGACAGCACGCGACAACTGGAGCAGGCCGGGCGTTTTGCCCGCTGGCTACTGGAGCAGGACATCCGGACCCGCAAGGCATTGGTGGCGGGGCTGGCAACAGACAAACAGGCCCGCGACAGGTTCTACAACCTGTTTGACGGACTGGAGCACATACCGGCACGGGACAGCACACTGGCAGCCGCCAGAGAGCTACTAAGCCCGAATGAAGAAGCCGCGCGCCAGCAAAAGCTGGCCACTCTGCTCCGGAACCTGGCAACGCTCTCCCCGGAACAACGGGATGAGCTGAGAACCCTCAGCGCCGGCACATTAAATCCGGGAACTGAGGGCTGAACACTTGAAACCATTGCCATTGATCACCATCTAACCATCGGTGGCAGACCAGATAAGCGACAGCTATAATGGCTGTTTAACTTTTTTCCTCTTTAAAAGCGAGTCTACAGGGTGTCTATGTCAGGCAATTCGCAGAAATCACGTTTAAAAGACCTCATCGCACGAGGCAAGGAACAAGGTTACCTGACTTACGCTGAGGTCAATGACCACCTGCCAGAAGATATCGCAGATCCGGATCAGGTTGAAGACATTATCCGGATGATCAACGACATGGGCATCCAGGTGTGTGAAGAAACACCGGACGCCGATACGCTGCTGATGACCGAAGGCGACTCCACCGCCGATGAAGCCGCCGCCGCTGAAGCCGCAGCTGCCCTCGCCGCCGTGGAATCCGACGCCGGCCGCACCACAGACCCCGTCCGCATGTACATGCGCGAGATGGGCACCGTAGAGCTGCTGACTCGTGAAGGTGAAATCGTCATCGCCAAACGGATCGAAGAAGGCATCCGCGACGTCATGGCGGCGGTTGCCCACTTCCCCGGCACGGCAGGCACCGTTCTGCAGGCTTATGAGCGCATCATCGAAAACGAAGGCCGCATCAGCGACATCGTGACCGGTTTTCTTGATCCGGACGACGCCGAGCCGTTCATGGGTGAAGTCACCAGCGAAGATACCTCCGCTGATGACAACGACAGCAACGATGTCGATGACGACGATGACGACACCGACGAAGAAGAAAAAGAAAGCGGCCCAGATCCCGAAGAGACCCGCCTGCGCTTCGAGCTATTGAAGGAAAAGCTGGATGCCGCCAGCGCAGCCCTTGCCAAACACGGTCGCAGCCACAAGAAAACCCAGGAAGCTCTGAACGAACTGGGCCAGGTGTTTGCCCCGTTCAAGCTGGGCAACAAAGCCTTTGATGAACTGGTCCGAGTGGTTCGCTCCACCAACGACCTGGTGCGCGAAAACGAACGGGCCATCATGCAGATCTGTATTCGCGACTGCAAAATGCCCCGCAAGGATTTCATCAAGGTATTTCCGGGCAACGAAGTCAATCTGGACTGGGCTCCGCAGATCGCCAAAAGCAAAAAGGCTTACGGCGCGGCCATTGGTGAGCGCCTGGACGAAATCGTCCGTCTGCAGAAGCGCATCCATAACGTGCAGGTCGAAGTGGATCTGGACGTGGTTGATATCAAGGAAATCAACCGTCGTGTGTCCATTGGCGAAGCGAAAGCCCGTCGGGCCAAGAAAGAAATGGTTGAGGCCAACCTGCGACTGGTTATTTCCATCGCCAAGAAATACACCAACCGCGGCCTGCAGTTCCTGGACCTGATCCAGGAAGGCAACATCGGCCTGATGAAAGCGGTCGACAAGTTCGAGTACCGTCGTGGCTACAAGTTCTCTACCTACGCCACCTGGTGGATCCGTCAGGCCATCACCCGCTCCATCGCGGATCAGGCCCGAACCATCCGGATTCCGGTGCACATGATCGAGACCATCAACAAGCTCAACCGCATCTCCCGTCAGATGCTGCAGGAAATGGGCCGCGAGCCCACCCCTGAAGAGCTTGGCGAACGCATGGAAATGCCGGAAGACAAGATCCGCAAGGTACTGAAGATCGCCAAAGAGCCGATCTCCATGGAAACCCCGATCGGTGACGATGAAGACAGCCATCTGGGCGATTTCATTGAAGATATCCAGGCCCTGTCGCCGGTGGATTCTGCCACCGCCGAAGGTCTGCGCGAAGCCACCCGCTCCGTGCTGGCCGGCCTGACCGCTCGCGAATCCAAAGTACTGCGCATGCGCTTCGGCATTGAAATGAATACCGACCACACTCTCGAGGAAGTCGGCAAGCAGTTCGATGTTACCCGTGAGCGTATCCGACAGATCGAAGCCAAGGCTCTGCGCAAACTGCGCCACCCTTCCCGCTCCGATCACCTGCGCGGCTTTATTGACGACCAGGGCAACAGCTAAAACAGCAAACACAGTAGCGGGCGCCAACCCTCATGGGTATAATGGCGCCCGCTTTGCTTTAGGGCCTATAGCTCAGTTGGTTAGAGCAGGGGACTCATAATCCCTTGGTCGCAAGTTCGAGTCTTGCTGGGCCCACCATTTATCCGTTCGCATCGCTGCCGCTATTCACTCCTAGGCAAACTCCCGCGTTTTACAAACTTTTACAACTTATTTCCGTGTAAATCTCATCTTTTATACCAGATGGTAGATGCTCCGTTTTTGTCGCTCTCCTACTCTGTTCGGGCACTTAATCCCGTGATCAGAATGGATGTCGACCATGAATACAAAGAAGAATCTCCTCGGTTTAGCGGTTTTAACCACCTCGCTGGCGCTGGTGGGTTGTGGTGGTTCCAGTTCCTCTGGCAATCAGCAGGTGGAAGAGGATACGACGCCGGATGGGCCAACTTTCCCGGCCGCGTTTGCGTTTAGCCAGGATCCGGCGGCGGCGCTGGATGAGATGAAAGGGTTGCCAGAGCAGGCGTTTCCGGCGGAATTGTATAACCTCTTACGCTGGCAGCTCATTGAGGGTAATTCTACGTCGAGTACAGAAAGGCTTTCGTTTTGGACTGATCAAGATGACTTCACCAACTATCGATGTGGCGCGGGCACCTTTGGCGATGTAGCAACACCCGCTAGCCCAGCCGAGGGAACACCCGCCAATTCCTTCAGAGTGGCTTCAAAAGATGTTGCGGCTAATGAAGCAGAACTGGGGGCATACCCGAACAGTACCAGTACCGCAGCGCTCTTCAGAAAAGTCGCCCTTCTGATCTTTAATGAGTGCGAACTCGTCGACCCGGCCAATCCAAGCACAGTCGTCGCCACGATTAATGGTGAGGTCAGTCTGATAAGGGAATGGGTTGGAGAGAGCAGCAACGGGGATATGGGCAGCAGCAGAGTTGTTATGGACAACTTCTACTTTAACTTCGGCCCAAATGGCAATGAAGCAAGCGCTCCGGTTGTTGTAACCAAGAATAACACCACCTATGGCCTGACTTTCAGCTTTACCGAAACCCATGTCTTTGGCGAGTTCTCCCAGGCCCAACAAAACGCACTGAGCAGTTTTGAGTACGCTCAGCCGTTCAGATCACGCCTGTTCCAGCAGCGTTTAGCCGATAACGACTTCAAAGGCATGTACGCCTTTGATGCGCCGAACCTGAGCATCACCACCACACCCAATGGTGGCACGGCATCGCAGGTGAAGTTCAACAACTTTGCGTCTGTTTTTGTGGCCGACCTGTTTGGCAGCAATCCTCCAGAGGACTACAAAGTCAGCATTGAATCGCCTTATCGTGGTGATGAAAATGCCGAAGCGACATCCATCGTATTCGGCACCGGCGAGGATGAGCAAAGCCTGCTAATCTCGACATTGAAGGACGATGGAAATGGAAGATTCGTTTCCGGGGATGTTGTTCAGATCAGTAATATCAAACGGTTGGTGCGAGAACGAACCCCAAGTGGAACAGTGCTCTCTTGCCCGGACGGCTACTCGATCGGATTTTCTGCCATCGCTGACGCGCCTTTGGTTGCAGGCTTGCAGTTCCTGGACAACACCAACGATGAAAACACCGTTCGCATTTTCGTCGACGAGGACAATGACCAAAGTTCTCGAATTCCTTCCGTGGCGATCTCAACCATGAGCACGGATGAGTCTTGCGGGCCAGATAACGGTCCAACCCGCTTCATCCCACTCCCAGGATTGGGTGAAGTGTCGTATCCGGACCCGAGTAACCCACCACAGGTCTGATGACCGTCAGGTCGTCACCGGATCGCAAGATCCGTGGCGGCCTGCCTGAACCACCCCCAGTTTCCTCATCCAGCCATATCCCCTGGCACTCATCGTTCAGAGGACACTGCCGCTCGCAGGCAACCCGCTCCGCCGGTTTCTCCGGCAACGGCCATCGGCCCTCGAAAGCCGGGAAGAGGAACCGTAGGGTCTTGGTAGAGGCTGGAGCGCCGATGACCAGCCGCTTCGTTAGAGATTCAAGGCCGCTCATTGCCTCACGCATCAGGGTGTCGGTTTGCGGCGCCATTGCGACCGTCAGCAGCCACTTCAAAAACGACAAACCCGACTGCCGCGCAATCTACCACATGGTATAAAGTGATCCGGAAGCACCCAGGCACCGTTTATTGGGTAGGATAAATTCGGTGGAGCCAGATGTCAGATAACAACAACCTCAAAGAGTTGATTTCGGCCGTTGCTGCCAGAAAGGCGGAGTTTGCTGATCTCATAGTGGCTTTGGCACCAAACCTAAGTTCACCGGCCATTTTGCCCACTGAGGTAGCCCTGGAATTGTCCACCGCACTGCATGATCTGGAAGACCGCGTAGCCGGCCACGACCCCCTCTACAAACTGGTGAACGATCACAGCGCGCCGGCTCTCGCCCTCAATGAGTCTGGCCAGGTGGTGGCGCTGAACGTAGGCGCGGCTCAGTTGTTTGAACTTCGGTCGGGAGACGGGTTGGTGGCCCTGGGCATTAGCCCGGAGGCGTTTCATCAGTTTAAGGAACGTCTGGCCACTGCTCAGGGGCCCACGCTGCTGAAGGCTTATCGCAAAGGCAATGATAAAAACGCCCTGCCTCTGGTTCTGGTCGGAATGTACCAACGGGAACTGAATACCTTTGTACTGAACACCTTGCAACAACACTGGCCCGAATCCATTGATCTGGCCTTCGCCGACGTGTTTGGCCTGACCATCAGCGAACGCAACATTCTCGCCCTGCTTTCACGGGGCTGCGTCTCAGAAGAGATTGCCGAGGAGCGGGGCAGTTCCGTAGCCACCGTCAGGCAGCAGGTTAAGAGCCTGTTACAGAAACTCGGAGCCAAAAGCCAGGTTCAGGCTGCAACATTAGCGGCATCCGCTGCCACCGCAATGGACTCAGGGACAACCAAAGGAAACATACTGGCGCCTGATTATGATGACTTCCCGATGAGTATCCACGAGACACTGCGTGATCATCGGCGAATCGGTTGGCGTCGATTCGGTAAGCCGGGCGGCATACAGGTGCTCTACCTTCACGGCCCATCATTTGGCGCCGGAGATTTTCCTGAAGAAAGGAAAGTCGCGTGGCGATTGGGATTGGATGTAATTGCGCCGGAGAGAGCCGGATACGGCAGAACGGACCCTCCAGACAAGCAGGCAGACTCTTTAACTTGCCAGTGCGACGACGTGCTCACTGTTCTGAGTGAACTTGGCATTGAATACATCACCGTCCTTTCACACGAGGTAGCGCTGATCCCGGCCCTGGCACTTGCAAGGCGGCCTGAGGTGGCAGTTACCGGAATTGTTTCCGTCTCCGCTGCACCGCCATTCAAAGAACTGGAACAGATCAACACTATGCCGGCGCACCAGGCTATATTCATCCAGGCAGCACGGCACGCACCCTGGCTTGCGCGGCTGATGATCCGACTACTGGTTCTGAGAATGCGAAAGCTCGGCCCAGAGCACTGGCCTGAAGTCATCTTTGATGGTGTGGAGCCGGACGAGAGCATAATGCGACGTAGTGCGTTTAAACCGGGAGTTATTGCCACATACGGCTTTTACATCAATCAGCTTGGCGCGGGTTATCTTGAAGATTTGAAGATCATGTTAGAGGACTGGAACTATCTGCTTGAAGAGATGAGCGCCCCCATTCGTCTATTGCACGGCACTTGCAATCAAACCACCCCGGTTGCCCATCTGGAAATATTCCGATCCATTAATCCCCAAGTTCAGGTTGAACTGGTAGAAGGCGAAGGACTGACCCTGGCTGTGTCGCGCACCGAACAGATCTATTCAGCCCTGCTGGAAATGGCGACCACTGGAACAACACTCCCGCAGCTTTTCGGCCGCGGATAACATTGCCCCCCCCGGGCCACTGCCACCTGCGTCAGAAACCTTTACAGCTCCCACCAATGACCGGCGACAGTTTAATTCTATCCTTCTGTTTTAAAAACAAATCGGATAACTGGCGTGCTCCATGCTTCTTCCTATTCGGTATAGGCGCACTTAGGAGCATGGAAGATGAGTATTCAATACGCAACACGGCGTTTTGTATGCCTGGCAGGTGGCTTGGCGCTGGCCGGATCACTGCAGGCGGCCCCGATCAGCTGCAACGTTGACCCCACAATCAACTACATGCAGGTTGATAGCAGCGAGGCCTCGGCTTGCCTGCTTTCCGGAAGCGGTAATCTGACAGGTAACCCTGGTAACGATCTGTTTCTGAACAATCTGGCAGGAGAAGACTACGGCATCGTGGGCAAGTCCGACGAACCGAACCTCTTCAATATCAGTTATACATCGGTTGGTGATGGTACCGGCGGCTGGTCCTTCGACAGCAGCTTCTGGGATCTCTACAGCAGCGCGGCACTGGGCTTCAAGTTTGGTACCGGTAACACCCCAGATGAGTGGTTTGTCTTCTCACTTCAGGACGGTGTTTCCGCAGGTTCCTGGGCTTTTTTCCATGGGTCAGGCTTTGATAAACAGACAGGTGGCGGGCTTTCCCACATCAACCTGTACTTCAAAGACACTGTAGCAGTGCCCGAACCTGGGACGCTCGCGCTGTTGGGTCTCGGAATCACCGGCCTCGTTGCGGTGCGAAGAAAGAAGGCAGCGAACTAAGCAGACAACTGTCAGCATTGTTTACATACTTTGCTGAACCTGCCTTACCCCTTTCTGCCAAGCAAAAGCTCCAACCAGAACCCTCGTCGAGGCGCGAGGGTTCTGCCTGTCCGATTGAGAACTCCATCACAATTTTGACCGATTCTTATCGTGGCTACCCCACCGCGAACAAGGCTAGCCCCCCCTAAAGTTAGTGGTTTACATCAGAATTGGCTCTTCAACTTCATGATTTCTGTCGCCAAGGCCACACCATATCCGCCCAATGCCGGTATATGATCGAACCATAATGATAAATCGGTCAAAAGACCGGCAAGCGACTATAAAAAAAACGGAGTATCAGAATGAAGGGCTTTCATTTTGCAGGTAAGCGGATTCTCTGCGTCTCGATTTCGGTGATCAGTCTATCCCTGTCGTTACCGGCCCACGCCAGCATGGGTAATCTCGGCACAACCTATGGCGTTATGCCCAGTGATGTTGCCTCGGCGCAGGCACTGTCAATGTTTAATACACAGGTCTCCGCCACCTATTATAATCCCGCCTACCTGACCAAAGACCCAAGGGGCGAGCTGACCACCGGGCTTCTTCATGCCGAACAGGAGCTGCGCGCCAGCGGCCCTAACCGGGACGGCGATGTAGTTTCCAGCTCACCTAGCCAACACGTGCTGGTCGGCATGAAAACCAATCTGGGGTCACTCACGCGTTTCGGGCACCCGCTGTATTTTGGCTTTATTGCCGGCGTGGAGAAGTACGGCAAAGAAATGCTGGCCTTTGAGTCCGAAACCTCCGAAGACGGCCAGTTCCTGCAATATGGCCGTGAGCCTCTGTTTTTGAATATCGGTGGTGCAACCAAACTCTGGCGCGGAATCGATGCGGGTATCGCGGCAAGGATTACCTTGCAGGCCGAAGCCAACCTGGATGCGCGCTCCACCCTCGGCGGTGAGACCAGTCAAGAGAGGCTCGGTGTTAGCGCCAAACCGTCGATCAAAGGCATTGCCAGCATCAATGCCGATCTTGGCGAAACGTTCTGCCCGGATCAGGCGTGCATCGTCAGTGGCTTCGAGACAGCAATCGCCTATCGCGCACGGTCTAACACTAAAACCACGGTAGACGCCAATGTGGTGGTTCCCCAGGTTATACCAGAACCTGGCTTGCCCCTGGCGGTGTCAACCATCGACTCTTTCCAGCCCGAAATAATCGCGTTCGGCCTTCATTACCGGGGTGATGGCTGGCGTATTGGGGCCAGTCTCGAGCACCAGAAGTGGTCGGAACTTGAGGATGCTTTCGCCAATGACACTATAAAGAATCAAAGTGGCGTGAGTGACGGCTTGAGAATGTCTTTCGATGACATTCTGGTGCCAAGACTTGGCGGTGAATACCAACTGACTAGCGCGTTTGCCGTTACTGCTGGCGTTGCATTTGAAGAGTCACCCCTTCGCAGCACCCAGAATCCGGAGGTCAACTATTTCGACAATGACAAGATAGTGATAGGTCTTGGTGTCAGTGCAGAGTATGAGCGTACTCGCCTGTTTGCCTATCCGGTCCGGTTTGATCTCGGCTACCAGTACCAGCAGCTTCAGAAGCGTGATTTTCAGGTAACACCGTTTGGTAGCGAAACCGCCAATGAAACCGTCGAAACCGATGGCGACGTCCACGTTGTCGCAGGCTCTGTGACCTTCAAGTTCTGAAGAGGTGTAGTATGAAGCGTTCCATTCTGGCAATGGCCCTCGCCACGTCTGTTGTTGCAGGCTGCGGCGGGGACGAGCAAACCGTGAACCGGTCAGAGATAACAAAGGCTGACCTGTATTTCAGCTACCCCATGGCCGGGCAAGCCGCAGTGGCCACCACCACACCAATTTTCCTGCGCTTTACCCAGGGTATAGCCACCTCCGAGGATGAACTTGCCTCAAGCCTTCAGCTCGAAAGCGAACACGGTGACATCGTTGCGCTTACTGACGCGAAAATGACCGCAGAGAACCGGGGTGTGGCGGTTCGGCCGGCACAGGCGCTGCTTCCCGGCACCCGTTATACCCTGGTCAATACGGATCTGAGGGTGGGCGGTGATCTGGTGACGCTGCCTAATGGCGGCATTGAATTCACGACCGCGCCCGCCACTACAGGCCCGCTACTGGATCGCGCGGAAGGCACTGGCTTTGACCTGGCTCGCGTTATCCCTGCGGGCAACGATCGATACCCTGCAACCGACATGTCTTCCCTGCGGATTCAGTTTACCGAACCGGTGGATGAACAAACCCTCCGTTATGGGGACACCATTGCATTGCTGGATGGCCAGGATGAAGCCGTTGCAGCTCAGTTATATATTAGTGGCCACCGAGTCACTGTTGATCCTGATTCAGATCTGGACCCCAACCAGACCTACACCCTGCATCTTAGTGACGACATTCGCAGCATGTTGGCACAGGCATCGTTGAACCTTTCAGACGATACCCCCCTGACCTTCCAGCCGCTCGATTCCCGTTCACCCAAGGGTGAGCGGGAACGGATGCCGCAAACCGCCACAACCACGCTGGGCGACCTCTCACTTTCCGGGGAGGGGTTCAACTCCGTGGGCCTGCGCTCAATTCTTTTGGGACAGGACAACATTACCCGTGCGCAGGGAACGGTGTTTGCGGAGCTGGGCTACATACCGCGGTTTGACGCTAACAAGCAGAGCGTGCCGTTGAGGATTGACCAAGGCACCCTGATGGCCGGGTCCAATGTGGATGTTAATGTGGCCGGGGCGCTGCCTGCCGGCTTCTCATCGGAGGCAATAGAGGTCCGTTTTCTGTCAGATGCCGAGGGCTTCCTGATGGCAAACCCATACACCGATGATGAAAACGCGCCCCGCATGATTGAGCTCTTTATCGACATGGCGCTCAATACCGGCAACACCATCGCCAATGCCGCGCTGGCCCAGGAACTGCTTCATGTTCATCTGATAGGCACGGCTATCGTGGAACAAGGCTCCCTGTCCATCGAAGCCGTTGGCATCATTGAGCCGGACGTGATGGGTGTGGATGTGGCATCCGGGCTGATTTCTTTCCGCCTTGAGGGCTACCGGAATCCGGACGATGCACCGGCGGCAGGAAATTTTGCCGACACCCAGGCACCGTTCATCAAAAGCTGGGTGCCGGGCGAAGAGGCGGCCGATACATTACGCCCCGGCGACCCGCTGATCATCTACTTCTCAGAGCCTGTACTACCGGGCACCGTTAATCAGGACACCGTTAAACTATTTGGGGGTGGTAACGAGCTTGCTGTTGAACGTTCTCTGAACGGATCTATCCTGGTCATTAAGCCTGATCAACCACTGGCTCATGGCACGGAATACAGCCTGATTCTGGAAAACATCAAGGACACCGCTGGCTTCAGCCTTGGCTCTACTACCCTGAACGTCAACCTTGCACCCACACTGCCGGGCACACCGGAGGATCAATCACCGCTGGTGCTGGTGACCATGCCCGGTTTCCCGTGCACAAAAACCGGAATCAACCTAAGCCAGGGCCATCAGGGCCGCTGCGCAGGTGGTAAAACAACGGATGACTTGCTGCCGATTCCGGAGTATGCGAGCCATAAACCGTTAGTGGTGCGATTCTCACAAAATATCCGTCCAGAAACACTGGCACCAGGCGTTAACCTCTCTCTTGAGGTGCTCACGGAAGGTCTTTGGGAGCCTGTGCCGGCCGGCGAATACGATATCAGGCGCGAGCCCCGCAGCCTCATTATTACCCCCGTTGCGGGTTGGCAGCCGGGAGCTCAGTATCGGTATACCCTGAACAGCAATGAGCCCATTCTTTCAGCCTCAGGCTTACCGCTTCAGACCGAACTGCTGACCCAGGGCACCCGCAACCGAAACAATCGTACCTTTGGCGGCGAAGCGCTGGTGAACCACTTTGTGGCGGTGGCCGCGAAGTCTCAAACCGTCAGCCTTCCGCTGCGCAACCTACCAACCGCAGATGCCAACTCAGATCTGGCCTACCAGAAAGGCACAGAACAGGGGGTGACCGGAGACGAGACGCTACCTAACTCGGCGGGACTGAAAGCCAACGGTGTTTCGCCGCTAAACAGCACCAGCGTTGTCAAAAATGCGAACATTGGTTGCGCCGTTGGGCTCGACTGTGCCAGCGATCAATCCATCTATCTCACTGCGATGCTTGATACCCTGGTTTATGGCAAAAGCATTGATAACGGGACCCGGATACCTGTTGATATCTATCCGTCGATCCTGGCCACAACCTCCAGCAGCGTCTGGGTCCGAATTGACACCAGCTTCATTGATGCCTTCCCGGATTTTATTCTGAGTGTCGACCTCAGCCCGAACGAAGAAATCCCCACCGGCCCGATGCTGATGCGCATTCGCTACGATGACGACAGTGAAGCCGGAAGAATTCCGCCGAAGGGTTTCATCTCCAGCGATGAAAACGGTCAGCTGACGTTTGAGACCGTGCTAAATGTCTATCTGGATGCCCCGTATCTGAATCCGAGCATCGGCCCAGCGAATCTAACTCACAACCTGCGCAGCTACGAAATCAACAATCTACGCATGCGCGGCCCCATAACTTTCCTGGACGATGGCCGGATGCAGATTTCATTAAGCAATATAGAGGCCGTGCCCATTAATGTGGACGTGCGCGGAACAATCGAGATTACCGGCCAGAACACTGGTGGCCTTTGCGGAATCTGGCCGTTCACTTCCTTATGTGGCGGCATTGCAAACGTCGCGGTGGATGCCAACAGCCGGATTCATCTTGAAATCCCGCCAGGCAAGCTGAATCTGAACTACCTGTCCCCCTACACACAGAACTGAGCCCCGCCCGGGTAACCGGGCACTCACCTTCACATCTTCGAAAAGGCCAGCGACACGCTGGCCTTTTCGATACAAAGTGCCGCACTTACTCACAAATCCCCAACAAACCCGGCCTGAGTTGCCCTACCAAAGACCCTTTTTTTGCTTAAAGATAGAGACGAACACTTTGTGATCAATTCGACGGTTGAGTGTGTCAATCGAGCCAATGTCCCAAAAAGACAAGCCCTCTAAAGTACAGCATAAAGGTGTAAATGCGAAAACATAACCTATATTATCGTTAGTACACCAAAACCTGAATGACAACAATAACAGGAGCTTTATTCATGGTAGGTTCTCACCGTGTTTCCATGCGGGCACTGTCCCTTGCAATTGCCACAGCCACTGCCGGCCTGGCTCTCAATACCCATGCCAGCATGGGTAACCTGGGCACCAGCTACGGCATTATGCCGGTGGATGTGGCAACGGCCCAATCGCTGTCCATGTTCAACGACCAGGTTTCTGCCACCTACTACAATCCCGCTTCTCTCACCAGTGACACCCGGGGCGAGCTGACGGCAGGCATTCTTCACGCCGAGCAGGAACTGCGCTCCGCCAACCCCACTGCAGATGGCGATGTGCTTTCAAGCTCTCCCAGCCAGCATGTGCTCATTGGCATGAAGACCAACCTGGGCTCACTGACCCGCTTCAAGCACCCCATCTATCTGGGCTTTGTTGCCGGCGTGGAGAAGTACGGCAAGGAAATGCTGGCATTCGGCTCCGAAACCAGCGAAACCGGTCAGTATCTGCAGTATGGCAGGGAGCCTCTGTTCCTGAACATTGGCGGTGCCACTCCCATCTGGCGCGGAATTTCTGCGGGCGCCTCCGTGCGAATCACGCTTGAAGCCACCGCCAACCTCGACGCGGTCTCTACCCTGGGCGGCGAAACCAGCCGCGAACGGCTGGCGGTCAACGCCAAGCCCTCCATGAAAACCATTCTCGGCACCCGCATTGACCTTGGCAGCACCTTCTGCCCGGAGAGCAGCTGTATCCTGGACGGCTGGGAAACGGCATTCACCTACCGGACCAAATCCTCTGCCTCTACCACGGTGGACTCCAACATTATTGTCACCCAGACCATTCCGGACCCTGGCCTGAGCCTGGCGGTGACTACCATTGACTCGTTCCAGCCGGAAACCTTCGCCATTGGCACTCAGTACTCCGGTGATGGCTGGCGCGTCGGAGGCAGTATCGAGCAGCAGAACTGGTCAGAACTCGAAGACACTTTCGCCCGCGATACTATCAAGAACCAGGGCTCTGTAGCCGCCGACAACCGTATCCGGTTTGACGATGTGCTCATCCCCCGCGTGGGTGCAGAATACCAACTCAACCGGAACTTTGCGGTGCGGGGTGGCCTTGCCTACGAGGAGTCTCCGCTGAAGACGACACGCAACCCGGAGCTGAACTATCTGGACACCGACAAGATTGTGGTCGGCCTCGGCATCAGCGCCACCTATGACCGAACCCGCCTGCTGGCTCACCCAGTTCGTCTTGACCTGGGTTACCAGTATCAGCAGCTCCAGAAACGGGACTTCACACTGGTCGACTTTGACGGCAATGAAACCAACGTGACCGCGGACGGTGACGTCCACGTATTCAGCGGCTCCATCACCCTGAAGTTCTGAGGAGAAACCGGCCATGAAATACAATAAAACACTGGTTCTCGTACCCGCCATACTGCTCGGCGCCTGCGGCGGAAGTGATGAACAGACTGTCAGTGAGCGCACTATCCCCGGTTCGGTGGTGTATTCCTTCCCGATGGACGGACAGGCCGATGTCAGTCCGAAAACCGATTTGGTGCTGCGCTTTTCCCACGCCATCACGGATGATGAGACGACGCTTTACGAGAAAATCCGTCTTGACTCAGGAGGCGCGGCTCACGACTTTACCGTCGCGAAAATTGACGGTGGCAAAAGCCTGAAGCTTGAGCCAGCCAAGACGCTCGACCATCGAACCCGCTATTCAGTCACCTTCGAGCAACCGCTCATCGCTGAGGGTGGCCGAACCATCGAGACACGCAGCGCCGTCGGCGAACCCGGCATTCAGTTCGATACCCGAGGCCACTTCACCCCCATCGCAGACCTTGCCAATACGGATACAACCTTCCGGGTTGCCTGGCAAGTGCCGGATCAGGCCGGCCCATTTCAGGTAATGAACTTTTCCACCTTCCGGCTGGCCATGACCCATCCGGTACACCCGGACTGGCAGAGGCTTGGCGGCACCATTGAGCTGCTGGGGCCGGATGGCCAGGCAGTGCCTTCAACCCTGCTGGTCAAAGGTAACCGGATTACCGTCGATCCGTGTGTCACGGCGCAACCGGAAGACTGTGGCAGCAAGGCCGATGTGCTAGAAGCCGGAGAAACTTACACCCTCAAGGTGACCAACCTGCCGAGCCTGACCAATGGCCCGGACGGTGAGCGCTTTAGCCAAGAGTTCAGTTTCCAGCCCCGGGATACCGGCCCCACCGTGGTTCTGCAACAGACCGCCGTAGACTCAGGACTGCTCTCGGCGACCGATCCTGACGCGGCCACCAAGTCTGTCCTCAACGGCCAGATCATCAACGGCGTCACCCTGAATTCGGTCCTTCAGGGCGTAGCTGGCCCGTCGCAACAAACCGGCGACCTGTATGCGGAACTGGCTTTCGCTCCTGCCTTCCGGGCGGACGAAGCGCTGCCACTGAGGGTGCCGAAGGGCAGCGTTCTGAACAGCACCAGCCTGAATGTCCGCATCGGTGGCGAAGTGCCCATTCTCAACGCAACCACTAACCAGCTGCAGACGACCGGCAACATCAAAGTCACCCTGTTGTCGGATGCCTCCGGTTACATGAGTCCGAACCCATATACCGATGACCTGAACGCACCCCGCCACATCACCTTGTTTATGGACGTGTCCATGAACACCGAAGAGGCGCAGCCGAATGCGTCTTTGTCTCAGGATCTGCTGGGCGTGGAACTCCGGGGCATTGCGCTGGTTCAGGATGGCGTGCTGACCATCGATGCCATAGGCATGGTTGAACCTAATCTCCTGGGCCAGGAGTTCACCGACTCCACCATTGCGTTTCACCTGCAGGCCGCCACGGATGTGGACTCTGTGCTGGATGCGGACATGTTGCGAGAGCTGGATATCACCCCGCCACAACTGGTGAGCTGGATGCCCGGCCCGGCCAATGCTGTACCCGAAACCCGCCAGTCCATGCAGCGCCCGGGTGACCCGGTGGTGCTTAACTTCGACGAGCCACTGGACCCCGCCTCAGTGCCCGGTGGCGTCATCATGCTGGAAAGCGGAGTTCCAGTCACCGATCTGGAAACCAGGCTGGATGGTACGACCTTGGTCATCAATCCCAAAGGTGGCCTGAAGCATGGCGCGGCCTATCGGGTAGCGGCGAGCGGGTTAACCGACATTGCCGGCAATCCGGCGGTATTCGCCGACCTTGAATTCGTAATGACCTCCACCGGAGACGAAGACGCCGGCGTCGAGAAACGCTCACCCATCGCACTGACCACCTATCCCGGGTTCCCCTGTGTCACCACGGCGGTGGACCTGAACGCCGGAACCCACGGCCAGTGCCTGGATGCAGCGCCGGGTGGTCCGGCGGGTGATCTGCTCCCGATCGCAGACATGCCCAGGGACCGGCCGATTGCCGTGGCGTTCTCACAGTCCATGCAAGCGGGCACCATCAACAGCGACACCCTGGTTGTGGAGAAAATCAGTGACGCCTCAACCGCCATCGGCGAGGGCGACATCGTTAGCGGCCGCATCGAGAAAAACAATCAACGTATCCGTTTCTTTCCGGACCAGCCCTGGGAGGTTGGCAGCTTCTATCGCTACACGCTACGTTCGTCGACCGCTGAGGGCGATTGCGCTGCTGCGATTTGCTCGGAACTGGGGGGCGGCTTCCCCCTGAAGACCGATTTGCTGGTTAACCCGGAAACCATTGGTGGTCCGGACATGACGATCTATTTCCGGGGCTCGGAAGCCATAACCTCGGTTTTCACACCGCTGAGAAACCTGCCGGTCCGGGATACCAACTCGAACTTTGTGATCGACTGTCCCACCCTCGGTGGCGAAGGCTGCCTGGAGCCGTTTAATCACGAGAGCGATGGTATGGGCGGCTTCTTGCCCTCCGAAAACTCTGCGAAGCTTCTTGTTGAAAACAAGCAGGCTACAGTGCTGGGTGCTCCCGCCGGAGCGGCCGTAGGCTGTGCTGCTGATACCTCTGGCGATTGCCCCCGAGACAAATTCATCTATCAGACCTACGGCCTGAATGCGGAAGTGGCGGGCACTGCGATTGACCCGGAAACCAACAGAAAAGGGGTCAGAATCCTGCTCTACCCGACCATGCTGGCCGCGACCTCTGCGACGGTTGTGCTGGACGGACTGGGTGATCAGGTTACCGGCCCTCAGGTACTGAGAATGAGGTACAGCGAGGGCACTGAGGGGCGTCGGGACGGTTTGATCGAAGGCATCATCATTGAAGATGACAACGGTGGGCCACTATTCAAAACTACCGCCGAGCTGACCCTGGATGCGCCCAACCTGACAGTGCCGCTGCAGGGCGTGCTGCAACACAACCTGTACAGCCTGCCTATTACCCTCGACCTAGATGGCCCTATTACCTTCTTTGACGACGGCCGAATGCAGATTGAACAGCGCAGCAAGAACGCGCCGGAAATCAATGTGCTGGTCAGTACGGAAACCGCGATCATCGATTCCGGCATTGAACTTGTCAGTTGCCTGGGGGGGTTGCTGTTCGGCAACACCTCCGCCTGCGAGAACCTCTTGGACGGGTCAACCGAGAACTCCGGGGCCGTGCTGATCCCTCTGTTCATTCCTGAAGGCGGCATTTACCTTAACTTCATCTCCAACCCGATCAAAGAGATCCCTGTCGAGCAGTAATCCCTGCCTTGGAAGACATACCGACATAAAGAGGCCAGCCTTTGAGCTGGCCTCTTTATGTGTGATTTTGCCCAGCCATTATCCTTTCTTTCACCTGGCGGCCATTTCCTGATAATCTGGTTGCAACTTGAAACCTAAAAACAACAAACCCGGGAGAGCCTTCATGCAAAACGGCATTCACTACCGCACCTGTCACCTCTGCGAAGCCATGTGTGGCGTCGCCATCGAAGTGCAGAAGGGCAAGATCGCCTCCATCAAGGGTGACGAGCAGGACCCCTTAAGCCAGGGCCATATCTGCCCGAAGGCCGTGGCTCTGCAAGATTTGCATGAGGATCCGGAGCGGTTGCGCAAGCCGGTGCGAAAAACCGCCGACGGCTGGCAAGAGATGTCCTGGGATGAGGCTTTTGACCTGGTCGCCAGCCGCTTGCACCAAGTGCGCAGCGAGCATGGTAAAAACAGCGTTGGTGTCTATCTGGGCAACCCCAACGTGCACAATCACGGTGCCCTGATGACCACCCTGCCGTTCCTGCGGGCCATCGGCACCCAGAACCGGTTCTCGGCCACCTCCAATGACCAGTTGCCGCACATGCTGGCAAGCCTGGAAATGTTCGGACATCAAATTCTGTTCCCGATTCCGGATATCGACAACACCGACCTGTTCATCTGCATTGGCGCCAACCCGATGGCCTCTAACGGCAGCCTGATGACGGTGCCGGATATTCGTGGGCGTCTGAAAGCGCTCAAGCAACGGAGCGGCAAGCTGGTGGTGATTGACCCTCGCCGAACCGAGACGGCAAAGCTGGCGGATGAGTTTCACTTTGTTCGACCGGGCACCGATGCTCTGGTGTTAATGGCGATGGTGTACACCCTGTTTGACGAAAAACTGGTTAACCCCGGGGCCGCCGAGCGGCTGATCAGGGATGTTGACCTGCTGCACCTGGCCTGTCTCAGCTTTGCGCCCGACGCCGTGGCAGAGCACACCGGTCTATCCGCCGAGGCTATCCGCCAACTGGCCAGAGACCTGGCCGGCACCCGAAAAGCGGCGTTGTACACCCGCATGGGCACCAGCACCCAGGCCTTCGGTGGCACCACCACCTGGCTGGCGTATTGCCTGAACATTCTTACCGGCAAGCTGGATATTCCGGGTGGGGTGCTGTTCACTCAGCCGGCAGTCGATCTGGTCGCGCTTGGGGCCATGTCGGGCCAGAGCGGGCATTTCGGCAAGCGCCACAGCCGGGTGAGGAAGCTGCCGGAGTTTGCCGGCGAATACCCCGCCAGCACCATGGCGGACGAAATCCTGACCACCGGCGAAGGCCAGGTACGCGCCTTTGTGACGGTTGCCGGCAACCCGGTGCTGTCGAGCCCCAACGGCCAACGCCTGGACCAGGCACTGGAGGGCCTGGACTTCATGGTGTCAGTGGATTACTACCTCAATGAAACCACCCGCCATGCAGATGTCATCCTGCCACCAACCGCCGCCCTGGAGCGCAGCCATTACGACCTGATTTTCAGCCTGTTTGCCGTTCGCAACGTCGCCAAATATAGTGAGGCGCTGTTTGAGCCGGGCTCCGAAACCCGTCACGACTGGCAGATTTTGCTGGAACTGGCCCACCGACTGGAGCAGGCGCGCAAAGGTGGCCGCCTGCCCTGGCGTGCCGAGCTGGGCTGGCAAGCTTTCAAACGACTCGGGCCAGACCCAATTCTGGATGTCATGCTGCGAACCGGCCCTTATGGCGCCAACCTGGGCAAAGCCAGTAAGCTGGTTCAGCCGGCACTTGACCTGATCATGGGCATTCTGCCCAAGCGTCACCCACTGCAAAGTCTGGTGAAACTCAGCCCGCTGAACCGGCGCTGGCAGAATCTACCCAAAGGCTTGTCGCTGTCCACTCTCAAGGATTACCCAAGTGGGGTGGACCTGGGCCCGCTGCAACCGAGCCTACCTGACCGTCTGTTTACCCGGGATGGCAAAGTCCAGCTCGCGCCACGCCGCTATCTGGCCGACGTGGAGCGACTGAAGGCGCTGCTGGAGCAACCACCGAGTAACGGCCTACGTCTGATTGGTCGCCGCCACGTTCGCAGCAACAACTCGTGGATGCACAACAGCAAGCGCTTGGTTAAAGGCAAGAACCGCTGCACATTGATGATTCATCCGGAAGACGCCGCCAAACAAAATCTTTCGGATGGCAAGCAAGCACAGATCTTTTCCGGTGGCCGCTCGGTGGTATTACCCGTCGAAATTACTGAGGATATCATGCCGGGTGTGGTCTCCATTCCCCACGGTTGGGGCCACGACCGCCCGGGCACCGGTCAATCTGTTGCCAGTGCCCATGCCGGAGCCAGCATCAATGATGTGCTGGACGACGCCGAGGTTGACCCGGTTTCTGGCACGTCAGTGTTAAATGGTCAGGTAGTGGAGGTCAAAGTCTGGCAAACTGAGGCTCAACGCGAACCGGCGTAACTCATTCTGAAATGGGAGACCCAACATGCCCAGAGGGCTACAACTGGTCATCATAGCCATCGGCCTGGTGGCTATCGCAGTATTGCTGTACTTCATCTGGCGCCAGAGCAAGGCCATTTCTGAGCACCGCTTGCGTCAGAAGAAAACTGACGAGTTCCAGGCCAAACGCCGGGACGAGATGATCGAGAGCATCCGCATCATTGCCATGGCGGTAGAGGAAGATCAGGTGGAGTACTCGGAGGCGTGTCTGCGTCTGAAAGGACTGCTGGATTATGTTGCGCCGGAGTTGCTGGAAAAATCACCCTACCGGGTGTTCCAGGTGGTTCACGACAAGATTCAGCACATGCCCACTCATCGCGCACGGCAAGGCACCGACACCAAGTTTGTGCAAAAAATGGATAAAGAACGTTTTGCGGTGGAACAGGCGCATTCCGATGAAGTGCGCCGGGCGGCAACGGCTATCCGGCATCATCGGTTCGATTAACCAGACCGGCTTGATTGTTAATGCTGACCCATCATGCCAGCCATTGCCATGATGCTGTCTTTGCTGTTGACCAACTCGTCAAATTGCTCTTCGACCGCCTCTCGATTCAGGCCCAGCTCGTCATAGAAAGCCTGACCCACAGGTTCGCCAGCGCCCAGGGCAACCCCTCGCGCCGTCAACAGCTGGCGCCCTAGCCAAAGCAGGCGTGAATAAATTTTTTCAGGTCCATCGTAGGCCGGATTCTTCTGGTAGCGAATGGCCAGAGTCACTTCATCCGGCATGCCCCAGTTTTCCATCAACTGAGCGGCAATCTGCTCACGGGTGATGCCCAGCAGATATTGCTCGATTACGCTGGAGTCGATGTGAGGGTTCACTTCCAGCGAGCGGCACACCAGCTTGAAGTGCGGCGGGAACACCTGGGCCAGGACCAGATGGCCAAAGTTGTGCAGCAACCCCGCCAGATAGGCCAGACCAAACAGGGGGCGCTTGCCTCGGGGCATCATGCTGGCAAGGATGCCTGCCGACTGGGCCTGCCAGATAGCCTGCTGCCAGTAGTCCACGTAACCGTCGGGGTGGTCCTTCGGATGCTTGAGCGCGCGGCCCAAGGCCAGACCCATTGCCAGGTTCATCACCAGGTCAAAGCCCAACACCCGAGAGACCGCATCGTGAACTGAGCGCACCTGCCCTGCAGCGGCGTAGAAAGATGAGGAAGCCCAACTGACCACCTGGGCGGCCAGGCTGGGATCACTCTCAACAACATCCACAAGATCACCCATCACCGCGTTCGGATTAACCCGAAGATGAATGATGCGCTGGGCGGTTTCAGGCAACGGCGGCAACTCCAGCGTGTCTTCCAGGCGCTGCTGTATACGCAGACTGGTAAACTTCTTGATGGCAGAATGCAGCTGATCACGATCGGCGCCGTGATTGCTCAGGTTAACTGAGATGGAGCTGGTCTCTACCGCAAAATCGAAGCGGTCCGCCTTGGTGGTCAGCTGAACAAAATCCACCACCGGCATAACGATGGCCAGCTTCTGATCGGTCAGCTCCAGAGCAACAGATTCCAGTTGATCAACACGCTGATCAACAACCGTCGGCCAACCGGTTAACGAGGGCAGCGCCGGTAATTCCTGCAGCCCGGACCGCTGGCGGACCCGCACCTGCTCGCGACGTTGCATCATTCTCAAGTCACGCCCCAGGTGCTTGTTCAACGCTTCAAGATCGAGCATGTCATCGCGCCGGCAGATGGCCTGCAGATTACCCTCGCTGTCGTTCAGCAAAACCATTCGCAACAGATGATGCGGCTGAACCTGGTCAACACTCCGCAATGACACACCGGCGGCATTGTCGCCAAGAGCTTGTTGAACCACAACGGGCAGTTCCATAACGATCTCCGAATGAATGTTCAAAATCTATTTGGCTGCATTTCGCAGGCATTATCAAGACAGCAACTCTGATTTAGTGGCCTAGAGCACGACATTCTGCCGGCACAGCATGACAGATTCACACTTCACCGTAGCGGATGTTTTCTCCGAGCCAGCGGCGGATCAGGGCGTCGACTGCTTTTGGCTGCTTCATCAGTCCGGGCGCCATTTCTTTGACGGGCTCTATCCAGCCCTTATCCCGTTCGAAGTCCGCCAGCCGGAACTGCATCAAGCCGGTTTGGCGCGTGCCCAGCACCTCTCCCGGGCCCCGGATTTCAAGATCTTTCTCAGCAATAAAAAAACCGTCCTGACTGTCTCTCAACGCCTGCAGTCTGGCTTTGCCGTTGTTGGACAGTGGCGGATGGTACATCAACACACAAAAACTGGCCTGTTCGCCCCGGCCAACCCGACCTCGCAGTTGATGTAACTGAGCCAGACCCAGGCGCTCCGGGTTTTCGACGATGATCAGCGAGGCGTTGGGTACATCCACGCCTACCTCAATCACGGTGGTGGCCACCAGCAGGTCGAGCTCTCCGGATTTGAAGCGCGCCATTACATCGACTTTGTCCTGGGCTTTCAGGCGACCATGTACCAGGCCAATTTTGAGCTCCGGCAGTCGTTTTGACAATTCCTGCGCGGTCACCTCTGCCGCCTGACACTGCAGGGCTTCAGACTCCTCAATCAAGGTGCAGACCCAGTAGGCCTGGCGGCCGGTCTGGCAAGCGCCGCGCACCCGCTCGACGATGTCATCACGACGGCTGTCCGGCAACACGATGGTTTCGATGGGCTTGCGTCCTGGGGGCAATTCGTCAATCACAGAGGTATCCAGATCGGCATAGGCGCTCATGGCCAGGGTTCTGGGGATCGGCGTGGCTGTCATGATCAGCTGATGGGGGGCCAGGCTGCCGCCAACACCCTTTTCTCTGAGGGCCAGGCGTTGATGCACACCAAAGCGGTGCTGCTCATCGACAATCACCAGGGCCAGGCGCTGGAATTGCACCTCGTCCTGAAACAATGCGTGGGTACCGATGGCCACTTGGGCACGACCCTCGGCCACAGCCGCCAGCGCTTCTTGCCGAGCCCTGCCTTTGACCTTGCCCGACAACCAGGCAAGCGTAACGCCCAGAGGCTCCAGCCAATCCTGAAAATTGCGAAAGTGTTGCTCCGCCAGAATCTCGGTCGGCGCCATCAGCGCCACTTGCGCCCCGGAGCCCAGCGCCTGCAACGCCGCCAGCGCGGCAACCACGGTTTTACCAGAGCCGACATCGCCCTGCACCAGGCGCAACATCGGCACTGGCTGACTGAGGTCCTGGCGGATGTCCTGCACCACGTGCTTTTGCGCACCGGTGAGTTTGAAAGGCAGTTGCTCAAGGAACCGTTCCGGCAGATCGCCGGTCGGCAGTAATGGCAACGCCTGGCGGGCCTGGATTTGCTGGCGAACCCGCAGCAGGCTGAGCTGATGGGCCAGTAATTCTTCCATCACCAGCCGCTGCTGGGCCGGGTGGCGGCCCTCTACCAACAAATGCACCGGTGAGCCTGCCGGCGGCAAGTGCACCAGCCTGACCGCCTCGGTGATGCCGGGCAGCTGGTAGTCCGTCAGTAAATCCGGTGGCAACCAGTCCCGGATCGGAAAACGCTCCAGGTAGCCCAGCGCCTGCTGGCACAAACCTCGCACTCTGGGTTGCTGGATACCCTCGGTCAGCGGGTACACCGGGGTCAGGGTTGCCTCACCGGCAGCCGGCATCGGCGGCGGGCTAACTTGATATTCCGGATGGTAGAATTCATAACCGGCCCGGCCAGGTCGCACCTCACCAAAGCAGCGGACGCTCGCGCCTTCCGCCAGCTGGTTTTTCTGGGCTGCATTAAAGTGGAAAAAGCGCATCACCAGAAAGCCACTGTCATCCCGCAGCGTTACCTGCAGCGAGCGACGGCGGCCCATGACCAAATCGGTTTTCATCACCTCGCCTTCAACCACCGCAATGTCGCCTATGCGCAGGCTGCCCATGGGCACCACACGGGTGCGATCTTCGTACCGATAGGGAAGGTGGAACAGCAAGTCCTGTACAGAATGGATGCTCAGTTTGGCGAGCGTCTCCGCGAGGGCGCTTCCTACGCCCTTGAGCTGGGTAACCGGAATGTCATCCAATGACGTCATAAAAGCCCTCAGGCGCGCTGAGCGACCACTGGCGTTTCGGTTGTGGCCCGTTCGATCACCCGGCATTGGCTGGCCGCCAGCGACAGCACGTCAATGGCTTTGGGTCGCGGAAAGGTGACGCGCCAAGCCAGTGCGACTGTCCGGAACGGTACCGGCGCTGCAAACGGTCGCACCACCAGAATGTCCTCCTGATACTTCATGCCCGTCGCAGCCGACAACGGCAGCACCGTGATGCCGAGACCGGAGGCCACCATGTGGCGGATGGTTTCCAGCGAGCTGCCCTCGGTGACCAGCTCCGGGGTGCCATGGTCAACCCGTTTGGTGATGGCATCGACCAGCGGCGGACAGGACTCGAGCACCTGATCCCGGAAACAGTGACCCGGACCCAGCAACAACAGCTGCTCTTTAGACAGTTGTTCGGGCGTTATTTCATCGTTATGGGCCAACGCATGATCCGCCGGCAGCAGTACCACGAACGGTTCATCGTAGAGCGGCAGGGTAACCACTTCCGGCTCTTCAAATGGCAGCGCGATAATGATGGCGTCCAGATCGGAATGTCGCAGTTTCTGGCGCAGGCTGGCGGTGTAGTTTTCTTCGATATACAGCGGCATTTCCGGCGCGGCACGGCGCAATTGCGGCAGCAGGTGCGGAAACAAATAGGGCCCGATGGTGTAAATGGCCCCCACTTTCAGTGGTGAGTTCAGCTGGTTCTTGCCATCCTGAGCCATGTCTTTGATGACGCCCACCTGATCCAGCACCCGCTGGGCCTGGTCAATGATGCGCTGACCCACTTCAGTGACACGGATGCTGCTTTTGCTTCGCTCAAATAATGGGATACCCAACTCTTCTTCCAACTTCTTGACCGCCACACTCAGAGTGGGCTGGCTGACGTGACAACGCTCTGCCGCACGGCCAAAATGCCTTTCCCGGGCAAGCGTAACGACGTATCGTAACTCGGTGAGTGTCATGGTGCGCTCCGGACAATGGGTGCGAGTCGAAGTTTCACATACTTTATCAGCGAAAGCATAAGGATTGAAATTGTCTATGGCAATGACCGATCGCAAGCAATCTGCACGAATTCTGGTGGCCGGCTGCGGCAAGCTGGGTGGCGACATCGCGAAGGCCCTGAGCCATAACAGCAAGGTGTACGGCCTGCGCCGTAATCCAGACCAGGTACCGGAGGGCATAATCGGGCTTGGTGCCGATCTGACCGATCCTGCGACCCTGGACGGCAAACTGCCGGGCCAGCTGGACATCGTGATCTATTGCCTGACACCGTCCAGTTATGACGAGCAGGGCTATCACAACGCCTATGTCGCAGGATTACAGAATCTACTCGAAGCCATCGGTGACAAGCCACTGACCAGACTGATCTTTATCAGCAGTACCAGCGTTTACGCTCAGGATGATGACAGCTGGGTCGACGAAACCAGCCCCGCCGAACCCGACCGCTTTACCGGTCAGCACATTCTGCAGGGTGAGCAGACCGCCCTCAACAGCATCCACCCGGCCACCGTTGTGCGATTCAGCGGCATTTACGGGCCTACCCGGCAGCGGTTTCTGGAAGAGGTGCTCGAAGGGCGAATGAATCCCCAACCACCAGCACCTTTCAGCAACCGGATACACGAGCAGGACGCCGTCAGAGTGGTCGCCTGGCTGAGCGAGCAGGCGCTGGCAGATAAGACGATCGAGACTCTATACGTCGCCACTGATTGTGAACCGGTTCGGCTGGATGACGTGGTGGCATGGGTTCGGCAACAACTGCCGTGTAAAGAACCCGTAGACAGCGCCAGAAAAGGCGGCAGGGCGGGGAGTAAGCGGTGCCGTAACCAGCGATTGCTTGCCGGCGGGTTTGAGTTCCGGTACCCCGACTATCGCGCAGGGTACCGGGAGATGATCAGCAACCTCAGCTGAGCACCATCACCGCTTCCATTTCCACCGGCACACCCTTTGGCAGAGCTGCCACACCGACGGCAGCTCGCGCCGGGTAAGGTTCCTGAAAGTAGGTCGCCATGATTTCGTTCACCGTGGCAAAGTTGGCCAGGTCGGTCATGTAGATATTCAGCTTGACGATATCCTTGAGCTCACCACCAGAAGCTTCACACACAGCCTTGAGGTTTTCGAACACTCGGCGCGTCTTGGCAGCGAAATCGCCAGGCACCACTTCCATAGTTGCCGGATCCAGGGGAATCTGGCCAGACAGATACACGGTGTCTCCGGCTTTGACTGCCTGAGAGTAGGTTCCGATCGCCTGAGGGGCGTTTTCGGTCTGGATAACAGATTTGTTGGTCATGGCGTGCAATTTCCTCTCGTCCAAAACGCCAATCGTCACCCTTGGCCACAGCAGCTGTCAACCATACCTGGGTCTACTCAGTGGCGAACGCGGCTGATATGGGTAACCGCACGGACATTCCGCACCCGGCGCATGACCCTGGCCAGGTGTCTGCGACCGTGTACGTGCACCACCAGGCTGACAATTCCGAATTTGGCATTCTGATCTTCAACGCCGATCCGTTCGATGTTGCCATCGGCCATCGCCACCGCATTGGCCACTTCGGCAATTACCCCGCGCTGGCGTTCAAGCTCCACACGTAGTTCAACAGAGAACTCGTCGGTGATGTCCTTGGCCCATTTCAGATGGGTCAGCCGCGCCCGGGCGTCGCCGTCTTCTGGCAGTCTTGAGCAGGTATCCGAATGAATCACCATGCCATTGCCAGAATCCATCACACCCAGCACCGGATCTCCCGGAATAGGCTTGCAGCAATTGGCAAACTTGACCAGCAAACCTTCGGTGCCACGAATGGTCACCGCGCCCTGCTTAGCGCCCTCGACGTTCTCCAGGTTCGCGGGCACGTCCAGTGATTCGTTGCCTGACACCAGCTGGCGCGCAACCAGATAAGCCATGCGATTGCCAAGACCAATATCACTGATCAGATCATCAAAACTGTTCACCTGATTGTGATTCACCACCGATTGCTTCTGGGCGTCACTGATGTCGGCAAGCCTGGCGTCAAAACCTTTCAAAGACTTCTTGAGCAAAGCGCGCCCCAGTTCCATGGACTCCGCCCGTTTGCGGGTTTTCAGTACGTGGCGAATGCTGCTTCGGGCCTTACCGGTCACCACAAAGCTAAGCCAGGCCGGGTTGGGCTTGGCGCCGGGTGCGGTGATCACCTCAACGGTCTGACCGCTTTGCAGCGGCTGGCTCAACGACGCCAGGTTGCGATTGATGCGGCAGGCAACCGAGGCGTTGCCGATGTCGGTATGAATCGCATAGGCGAAATCCACCGGGGTAGCGCCGCTGGGCAGCTCCATAATGCGACCCTTGGGGGTGAACACGTAGATTTCATCCGGGAACAGATCGACTTTTACATGCTCGATGAACTCCATGGAGTCATCCGCCCGTTCCCGCATTTCCATCAGCCCTTCCACCCAACGGTCGACTCTGGACTGATTGATGTTGGTGACGCCGGGCTCGTCATGCTTGTACATCCAATGGGCCGCAATACCGTTATTGGCAATATGCTCCATCTCCTCGGTGCGGATCTGGATCTCGATGTTCACGTGCATGCCGAACAGGGTAGTGTGCAAGGACTGGTAGCCATTGGCCTTGGGCATGGCAATGTAGTCTTTGAATCGGCCCGGGAGCGGTTTGTACAGACTGTGGACAGCGCCAAGAATGCGGTAGCACTCGTCTTCCGAGTCCGTGATGATGCGGAAGGCGTACACGTCCATAATTTCATGGAAAGATTTCTGTTTGAACTTCATCTTGTTGTAGATGGAATTCAGGTGTTTTTCACGACCAAGAATGCGCCCGGGGAGACCTCGCTCTTCCAGTTTTTCCTGGAGTTTACTGCGAATGTCGTCAATGATTTCCCGGTGACTACCTCGCAGTTGCTCCACCGCCTTGGAGATGTACTTGGCGCGCATGGGGTAAAGGGCGCAAAACCCGAGGTCTTCCAGCTCGGTGGAGATAGAGTGCATACCCAACCGGTTGGCAATCGGGGCATAAATGTCAAGAGTTTCGGTGGCGATGCGCTGGCGTTTCTCGTAGGGCATGGGGCCCAAAGTACGCATGTTGTGCAAGCGGTCCGCCAGCTTGACCAGAATTACCCGGATGTCCTTGGCCATGGCCAGCGTCATTTTCTGGAAATTCTCCGCCTGGGCCTCGGCCCGGGAGCGGAATTCAATCTGGGTGAGCTTGGACACGCCGTCCACCAGCTGCGCGACGTCATCTCCGAATTGCTCAGATAACGCATCCTTGGGGATGCCGGTATCTTCAATCACATCGTGGAGCATCGCGGCCATCAGGCTTTGATGGTCCAGCCTGAGTTCGGCCAAAATGTGGGCAACGGCTAGCGGATGGGTGATGTAACGGTCGCCGCTTTTGCGCATTTGCCCTTCGTGGGCTTGTTCGGCGTAATAGTAGGCCCTTCGCACCTGATTGATGCGATTGGTATCCAGATATGAGCTAAGCTCTTTGGCCAGCTCTTCGACCGTCGCTTCTACTGCTGACACCGCGCCCCCAACCTTTCTTCTGTACGTCAAAGACAAAAAAAGCCCGAATGCATCCATCCGGGCTTTTCCTTGTCCTTCCAGCAGGCTTATATCGATACACTATAAACTGCTGAGACAGATTTCAATGCTTCTTCATAACTGACAGGTATTTCTACGCATCCCCGTCAGTCATTTTTACTCGTCGTCATCTTCATTGAGAAGATCGCGACTGACCAGACCTGCGGCAATTTCGCGCAGGGCGATCACCGTTGGCTTATCGTTCTCTTCCGGCACCATTGGCTCTGAACCCTTGGTGGCAATCTGGCGCGCACGCTTGGTGGCCAGCATGACTAGCTGGAACCGGTTATCAACGTGTTCCAGACAATCTTCAACGGTAACTCGTGCCATTATCTTCCCCGACAAAAAGAATCACTGATTTAGCAGACCGAGTAGTCTACTTCCCCCGGCTCAATTTGTATACAGCTTGGGCGGCAATCACACGCTACCGGCCAACCCGGCCAACAAACGGCTATGCCGATTCTGCTGTACCGACATTTTCAGCCTGCGGGAGCGAACAATGGCCAGCAAATCCGCCAGCGCCACGTTAAAATCATCATTAACCACCAGATAGTCAAACTCCACGGCGTGGCGGCACTCTTCTTCAGCTTCCGACAACCGGCGCTCCACTACTTCCGGAGCGTCGGTACCGCGACCGACCAGCCGCTCGCGCAACACTTGTGCCGACGGCGGCACAATGAAAATACTGAGGCACTCAGGAATCAACCGGCGCACCTGTTCGGCACCCTGCCAGTCAATTTCCAGGATGACGTCCTGCCCCCTCGCCAGAGTCTCGCGCACCCACACCTGTGACGTACCGTAGTAGTTCCCGAAAACATCGGCATGCTCCAGGAACTCGCCACGGGCAATCATTGCCTCGAACTCGCCACGGCTGACAAAGTGGTAGTTCACGCCGCTTCGTTCGCCCTCTCGCAGTGCGCGGGTGGTATGAGACACTGACACCCCCAGCTGCGCATCCTGTCGAAGCATCTCCGACACAAGGCTGGTTTTACCAGCACCCGAGGGCGCAGAAATCACAAACAGGGTACCCTGCCCACCGGCCTGACTCATCGCTAACTGACCCCCGAGATTCTGTTTACGGCCGACATTGACGACCAGAAAGCATGAAATTATACGGGGTTTAACCTATCCGCGCATCCCGGGCAGCGCTCAGCTGGTAGTATTGATAGGAACGACCAAAAACTGATGGACTAGCAGCATGACCAAATTCCTGATCATCATGGATCCCAAGCACAAACACCAAACCGCCCTCGGTCGCGGCATCGAACTGGCCCGGGCAACCGGCGCTGACCTCGAAGTGGTGGCGTTCGTGCATGAGTATCTGGATGCACTGCCGGCCGATCCGGCAGTTCAGACCACCGCCAAACAAGCGCTGATTGAGCACCGGCAGCAGTGGCTGGAGCAGATGCTGGCATTAGCGGATTGCGGCGATCTGAAAATCAATGCCTACACGGTCTGGGAAAAACACATCCATCAATGGGTCAGTGCGCGCTGTCAACAGGACACCATCAACGCGGTGGTAAAGACCGGCAACCGGTCGGAGACCTTTCTGTATACCCCGACTGACTGGCACCTGGTTCGCGAGTGCCCGGCCCCGATCATGCTGGTTGCGGCCAACAAGTGGAACAAAGCCCATCCGATTCTGGCGGCGGTCGATCTGAGCTCAGACAAACCAGTTAAAAAAGCCCTGAATAACCGGATTATTGACCAGGCCTGGCATCTGGCTAACGTCATGAGCACGGATCTGCACCTAGTGCATGCCCTGCATACGTCGGTGGTGCTGGCCGACCTCGACATCATTGACCCGATCGCCCAGGCCCGTAAACGCGAAGAATCGCTGAAGCCGAAAATCGAACATCTTTGTCACACTTGGCAAATCAAGCCTGAGCATGTCCACATCGTGTCTGGGCCGGCTCAAAAGGTGATCCCAAGCGTTGCCAACAAGATCAAGGCCGACATGGTGGTCATCGGCACCACCGGTAAAACCGGATTAGCGGCCAAGGTGATCGGCAATACCGCAGAAAAAGTGCTGACGCACCTGCGCACCGACCTGCTGGCCGTCAAACCTGCGGAGTAATCGAGCCGGTTGATCAGAAAGAACAATCGAAAGAAAAAGATAAACAGGGCCGGCAAATAGCCCGCCCTGCAGGCAATTACTCCAGGTTCTGCACCTGCTCGCGCATCTGCTCGATCAGCACCTTAAGATCTACCGCAGCGCGGGTTACGGCGGAATCAATGCTTTTGCTGCTAAGGGTATTGGCCTCCCTGTTCAATTCCTGCATTAAAAAGTCGAGGCGCCGGCCGATAGCGTCATCATTCTGCAAGGTTTCGGCTACCTCACTGATGTGAGCGTCCAACCGCTCCAACTCCTCGGCTACGTCGCTTTTCTGAGCCAACATCACCATTTCCTGGGCCACCCGATCGGCATCCAGCTCGACTTTGGCCTTCACAAAACGCTCCCGCAGGTTTTTTTCCTGCGCCGTCAGCAGCTCCGGCATACGCTCACGCACGTCAGAAACCAGCCGACTCATAGTGGCCAGGCGATCCTCAAACAGCGGGCGCAAGCGCTCCCCCTCTCGTTCCCGTACGCTCACCAATTCAGCCACAGTTTCCGCAAACAAATTCGCGGCTGCCTCCTTGGCACAACTGTAGTCTTTTTCTGGCACCGACAGCACACCCGGCCAGCGTAAGATATCCAGAGCATTGATGTGAGCAGGATTATCCAGCATACGGTTGACGTGATTGGCCGCCTCGTTCACCGCCTTGGCCATTTCCTCGCTGATCTCGAAGCTTTGCACCTCGTTTTCCGCAGACTGCAGGCGCATGGACACATCCACCTTGCCCCGTTTCAGGCTCTTATACAGTTCTTCCCGAAAGCGGTTTTCCAACTCACGGAAGGCTTCCGGCAAACGAAACGAAGGCTCCAGATAACGGTGATTGACCGTCCGGATCTCACAGGTCAGGGTTCCCCAATCACCACGGGTGTCCTTGCGGGCAAAAGCAGTCATGCTGCGGATCATATTGGCTCCAGTACTGGTAAACGTGTCTATCGAGTCTAACAGGGTACCTGCCCGAGCGGCGAACCTGATCGAAGATCAACGGCCACCTCCCCGCCCTGACCAGGCACCGTGTTATACTCGCCGACCATTCAAAGAAACCGCCCGGCACAAGCCCGGACATTTATTCTCAATAACAGGACATATTATGCGACCAAGTGGCAGAACGCCCGAGCAACCCAGAGACGTCCGCATCACCCGCAATTACACCCGTCACGCCGAGGGTTCTGTGCTGGTAGAATTCGGCGACACCAAGGTGATCTGTACCGCCTCTGTGGAAAACAAAGTACCGCCGTTCCTGCGCGGTGAAGGCAAAGGCTGGATTACCGCCGAATACGGTATGCTGCCCCGCTCCACCGGCAGCCGCATGGGTCGCGAAGCCGCCCGTGGCAAACAAGGCGGTCGCACCGTCGAAATCCAGCGCCTGATCGGCCGCTCCCTGCGCGCCGCCGTCGACATGAAAGCCCTGGGCGAACACACCATCACCATCGACTGTGATGTCATCCAGGCTGACGGTGGCACCCGCACCGCCGCCATCACCGGCGGATGCGTAGCCCTGGCCGACGCCCTGAACCATCTGGTAGCGACCAAGCGCCTGAAAAAATCCCCACTGAAGCAGATGGTGGCAGCGGTTTCCGTGGGTGTTTACAAAGGCACCCCGGTGGCCGATCTGGATTATCCGGAAGACTCCGAAGCCGAAACCGATATGAACGTGATCATGACGGATCAAGGCGGCTTCATTGAAATTCAGGGTACTGCGGAAGGTGCGCCGTTCGAGCAGTCAGAGCTGGACTCCATGCTGGTGCTGGCACGGCAGGCGATTGATAAGTTGTTTGAACTGCAAAAGGAAGCGCTGGCATCCTGATCACTTGAGATGGGCGCCCGCGTGCCCGGAGGGGGAGACCTTTCCGGGACACGCTACGAGCACATCCATGTGCGCTCCGCTCCGGCCATCCCTGGCCGGAGAGGGTCCCGGAAAGGTCTCCCCCTCCGAGCCCGCTAAATCAAACCAAGCCCTATGATTCAGAGCCCTATTTCGATTTCGTAATCCATGATCACCGGCGCGTGATCAGAAAAACGGGTGTCCTCGTCAATCCAGCCATCGCGAATGGTCTTGCGGATGCCAGGGGTCAGCAGCTGGTAATCCACCCGAATCCCTGCTTTCTTACGTGAGCCCTCAGCACTCTCCGGCCACCAGGTAAACTGATTGCTCTGCTTGTTGATCTCGCGGAAGCCGTCAATACAGCCCATTTCATCAAACAAACGATCCAGCCAGGCCCGCTCGTGGGGCAAAAAGCCGGAAAAGTCGAGTTTGTGATAGAGCGGACTGGCGTCGGTAACGTGATGCGCGGTCTGCAGGTTGGCGCAGAGAATAAACTGGCGGCGCTTACGCAGCGTCTTCTGCATGTGCAGACCGAAGGCTTCCAGAAACTCGTCTTTATGGTCCAGAACGGTCAGGTCATCGTCGCCGATCAGCTCTTCTTCGCGCCCGAGCGCGTTGGGGGCCAGCACACACGCCACCGACACCTTGTCGAAGTCGGCCTGAATAAACCGGCCCTCACGGTCGGCCTGCTCATTGGCAAAGCCATACATGATGGCCTTCGGAAAATGCCGGGTGTAGATGCCCACACCACCGTGCTCGTTCAACTCACCATCGATAAAGTAAGCCTCATAGCCCTCGGGAATCAGGTTTTTATCCTCAATCTCGTAGGCGCGCATGCGGTGATCCTGAACACAGACGACGTCAGCGTCCTGTTCGGCCAGCCAGTCGAAAAAGCCTTTTTCAACGGCCTGCTCAAGACCGTTGACGCTGATTGATACTACCCGCATACGTGTTCCCTGATTCGGTTTGTGTGTATGATACCGGTTTTACACGTTAATTAAAGATCAAACCCCGCCAGAAGCCTTGCCATGCACGACTATCAGCAAAAATTTATTGAGTTCGCCATTGACCGGAATGTTCTTCGCTTTGGAGAATTTACACTCAAATCCGGGCGCACCAGTCCCTATTTCTTCAATGCCGGACTGTTCAACACCGGAAACGACCTGCTACAACTGAGCAAGGCCTATGCCGCCGCAATAGAACGCAGCAGCCTGAATTATGACATTATTTTCGGCCCCGCCTATAAGGGCATTCCGTTGGCCACCGTGACCGCCATGGCTCTGGCAACGGAAGGTAACAGCAAACCGTTTGCCTTCAACCGCAAAGAAAAGAAAGATCATGGTGAAGGTGGCAATATTGTGGGTGCCCCGCTACAAGGTAAGGTACTGATTGTTGATGATGTCATTACCGCCGGGACCGCTATTCGGGAATCAATCGACATCATCCGCAGCGCCGGCGCCGAACCTGCCGGGGTATTGATCGCTCTTGACCGTCAGGAAAAGGGCAATGGCGAACTCTCTGCCATTCAGGAAGTCGAGCAGGAATTCGACATTCCCGTTGTCAGCATTATTCGCCTTGAACAAGTGCTGGACTATCTCAAGTCCAATCCGGAGTTTGCCGGCCATGCAGAAACCGTGGCCCGCTACCGGGACCGATACGGAGTCTGACCCATGCCACACCGTGTGACCAAATCGACGGTTATTGCCAGCCTGGCGGCTGCCGGACTGCTATTCGCCGCCAGTGCCCAAGCCACTATGTATCGTTACACGGACGAAAACGGTCAGCTGGTGATCAGCAACACCATTCCCCAGGAAGCAACCCAGCGCGGATACGACATCCTCAGCGGTAACGGCCGGGTCGTAGAAACCATCCCGCCCGCCCCGACTGAGGAAGAAATTGCCGCACGGGAAACTGAGAAGGAACACCAGCGGCAATTGGAGCTACAGCGTGCTCAGGACCGCGAACTGCTGAAACGTTATAGCCATCCGGACCAGGCTGTGCGCGCCATGCATCGGAAAATTCGCGAACTTGAAGGCGTCATTCAGCTGAAGCGCGGCAACATTTCCGTGCTTTCCAGCCAACTGGATAACGAACAGAGCCGGGCGGCGGATCTGGAACGGGCTGGCCGGGACATTCCGGAAACCACCCTGGAAAGAATCCGCCGACTGGAATCGCAGGTCCGCGATGTTGAGCGGGAAATTGCGGCCCAGCGGCAAGATATCGGGGCGATGAAAAAAGAGTTTGAAGTCGACATCGAGCGCCTTGAGGCGATCACTGGCGACAATCGAACACTGCCGCTGTCTCCCGAGTAAGTCACTGATCACCACTAACAAGAAGGGCGCTCCACTGAGCGCCCTTCTTGTTTATCAACCAACCTGATGATCAGGCAGAAGCTGTCTCACTCTTCGCAACAGAAGCTTTGCTGGCAGTGGTCTTGCGAACTGCCTGCTTCTTTCCGGTGACGGATTTCTTGGCGTCCTGGGCTGCGCCGGATACATCTTCGGCTGCTTCAGAAACCGTATCCGCACCTTCAGCGGCTTCTTTTTCCAGCTTGGCAACCAGCTCTGCAGCGAAGTTACCGAAACGGCTGTTCAGACTGCGCAGCTGACCGAACAGGTTCTCGGAGTAGCCAGTGTAACGCTTACGCAGGCCTTTCACGCTGTATTCACGAACTTCTGTTTCCAGCTTTTCTGCATAGTCGAACGGCTTGGCCGCCAGCTTCTTCTGCTGCTCTTCAGCGGCATTGATGCCTTTCTCGACGATGTCTTGCAGCTGTTCCTGATAGGATTTAAGTTTACCCATAATATGTCTCCTTGATCTTTCGGATCGTTTCAGCGCTGGCGAGCATTCGGGCGCCTTTAGTAACTTTCATCTATCAAGGTACGGAGAAAAATTAGAATGTTCATACTAAAACTTTGTTGTGGTTTTCACGGACAGTTCACTTGATCGCACATCAAGGGCTGGCATAATCGCACACTGATTTTTGGCAGCCCGTCTCCCGGTTTTATTCAGGCTCGATACGAACCAAAAACAGAGGGCCACGGCCCCGTATGCGAGTTCCCCATGATGTTTTCATTACCCCGACAATCAGGCCCTACGGCCCGCTTGCTGACTTTTACGGGCCTGTGCGTTTCGGCACTTATCATTGCCCCATTGCTATCCGGTTGCCAGGAAGACAGCCGCGCCAGCAAACTCGACCCCCATCGCGCCTCAGCTGTTGCAGACGCGAGATTAAAACAGGCGCAGTCCAACCTGATGGCGACATTCGGCCAGCGCACGCCAGACGCCAGAACCCCCCACGATAGTTTCGACGACCGGCAACCCACGTTGGCGTGGACCGCACCTCTGACTCGCGAAGACGGCTCGTCTCTGGCACCCGGCCAGATCTCCGGTTATCGAATCTATTATCGGCTGAAGCACACCAGAAAGTTCGACATTATTCCGCTGAGCGATGCCAGCACCACGCGCTACCCCCTTAACGGCATGCCGCCCGGGGCCTACGAATTTTCGATCAGCACGGTCGATGTGGACGGACTGGAGAGCAGGCGCTCAGAGCCAGTTCAGGTCAACCTTATCTGAGCAACCTGGAAAGCGGGGTTACCAGCGGAAAATAACCCAGCTGGGGATCAGCAAATCGGATTCCGAATCTTGAATCCAGCCGCCGCCGGAAGGCACCAGGTAGTACTCTGGACCCACTTCCGGCACAACTTTGATTTCCACAAGTTGGCCATTAACCCGGTATTCGTAGAACACTTCATTTTCGCCGGGGCGGATGACAATTTCCGGGCCAGCCTCGGGCGGCTGGTAATCGGAGACAACCACAGGCTCCTGGGGTGTTACCACCGGCGTGGCATCCAGCGCGCCCTCTTGCTGAGCCATCACTGGCACTGACGCAAGCCCGGCAAGCAAGGCGGAACAGGCGATTCGTTTCATTTTCGTGATACCCTTTGATTCATCTTTCTGGCTACAGAAATACTCTATTGTTAAAGAGTTGCATAAGCCAACCCACGCTTCAATCAGATTCCGGACCTGTTTTGACATGACTGAGAAAAAGACTCCACCCGTGGTTCTTGTGGACGGATCGTCCTACCTGTTTCGCGCCTATCATGCGCTGCCACCGTTGACCACCAGCAAGAATCATCCGACTGGCGCGATTAAGGGCGTCGTCAGCATGTTGCGCCGACTTGAGCAGGACTTTCCGGGCTCCAAAATTGTGGTGGTGTTTGACGCCAAGGGCAAAACCTTCCGCCATGACCTGTATGAAGAATACAAAGCCAACCGGCCGCCTATGCCAGAAGACCTGGCCATGCAGATTGAACCGATTCACGAGATTGTCCGGGCCATGGGCCTGCCATTGTTAATTGTCACGGGAGTGGAAGCCGACGACGTGATCGGCACCCTGGCCTACGAAGCCACCAGCAAAGGCATTGATGTGGTGGTGTCTACCGGCGACAAGGACATGGCACAGCTGGTCAGTGACCACGTTACCCTGATCAACACCATGACCGAAACCGCCATGGACCGGGACGGGGTGATCGAAAAGTTCGGCGTGACGCCAGAGCAGATCATCGACTACCTGGCTCTGGTGGGTGACAAAGTAGACAATATACCGGGCGTAACCAAATGCGGCCCGAAAACCGCCGTTAAATGGCTCGAAACCTATAACGATCTTGACAACCTGATTGACCACGCTGACGAGATCAAAGGCAAGATTGGCGAGTACCTGCGCGCCGCCACCAACACCCTGCCCCTGAGCCGTGAACTGGCCACCATCCGCCTGGATGTGGAGCTGGCGTTCGGACTGGAAGATCTGGAACACCGGCAGCAGAAAGACGACGAGCTTTTGAAACTGTTCCGGGAATACGAGTTCCGCGCCTGGATCGCCGAACTCGAAAACAACAGCGCCGGCCAACAGGCCGAGCCTGCCATCTCTGAGCCTGAACCTAAACAAACCATTGAGAAGCGTTACTCGGTGATCACCGATCAGGCCGAATTTGACACCTGGCTGGTCCGACTGACCGCCGCCGATCAGTTTGCCTTCGACACCGAAACCACCAGCCTGCGCTATATGGACGCAGAAGTGGTAGGCGTGTCGTTCGCCATCGAACCGGGTGAAGCCGTGTATGTTCCCCTGGGCCATGACTATATGGGCGCACCGGATCAGCTGGACCGTGATGACGTACTGAACCAGCTCAAACCACTGCTGGAAGACCCTAAGCAGAAAAAAATCGGCCAGAACCTGAAATACGACAAGAACGTGCTGGCCAACCATGGCATTCATCTGGAAGGCATTGCCGACGACACCATGGTGGAGTCTTACGTACTCAACTCCGTCGCCATCCGCCACGACATGGACAGCCTGGCCCGTGAGTATCTGGGTGAGCAAACCATTACCTTTGAATCCATTGCCGGCAAAGGTGCCAAGCAGCTCACCTTCAATCAGATTGATCTGGAAAGAGCCGCGCCCTATGCCGCAGAAGACGCCGACATCACCCTGCGCCTGCACCACGCCTTGAGCCCGAAGCTGAAAGAGACCGGTCAGCTGGAATCCGTGTATCGGGACATCGACCTGCCGCTGATACCGGTACTGTCCCGCATGGAACAGCGCGGCACCCTGATCAGTGCCAGCACTTTGCGCCAGCACAGTCAGGAGCTGGCCGAGCGCATGGCCGAGCTTGAAAAAGAAGCCCATGAGGTGGCCGGTGAAACCTTCAACCTGGCCTCGCCCAAGCAGCTGCAGACCATTCTGTACGACAAGTTTGGCCTGCGGGTGATCAAAAAAACCCCGAAAGGCGCACCGTCCACCGCCGAGCCGGTACTTCAGGAGCTGGCCCACGAACATGAACTGCCCCGGTTGATCGTGGAGCACCGCAGCCTGAGCAAGCTAAAGTCTACCTATACCGACACCCTGCCCGAGCTGATCCACCACCGTACCGGCCGGGTACATACGTCCTATCATCAGGCGGTGACCGCTACAGGCAGACTGTCATCTTCTGAGCCCAACCTGCAAAACATTCCCATCCGCACGCCCGAAGGCCGTCGGATTCGCCAGGCCTTTATTGCCCCTAAAGGCTATAAACTTCTGGCAGCAGACTATTCCCAGATTGAGCTACGGATCATGGCGCACCTGTCTGGCGATAAAGGCCTGCTGACCGCGTTCGAGCATGGCGAAGATATCCACAAAGCCACCGCAGCTGAAGTCTTTGGTGTCAGCCTGATTGAAGTGACCTCCGACCAGCGTCGCAGCGCCAAGGCCATCAACTTTGGCCTGATCTATGGCATGTCGGCCTTTGGCCTGGCCCGCCAGCTGGATGTAAACCGCACCATCGCCCAGGAGTACATTGACCGTTACTTCGACCGTTACCCGGGGGTACTCAAGTACATGGACAACATCCGCAAACAGGCGCACGACGACGGCTACGTAGAAACGCTGTTCGGTCGCCGCCTGTATCTGCCGGAGATCAACGCCCGCAACAAGCAGCTGCAGCAGGCTGCGGAACGTACCGCCATCAATGCCCCTATGCAGGGCACCGCCGCCGACATCATCAAGCGGGCCATGATTGAGGTCGACACCTGGCTGCACCAAGAGCATGCCGACAATGCCTGCATGACCATGCAGGTTCACGATGAACTGATTATCGAAGTCCGGGAAGATGTTGTAGAGCAGGTCAAAGCCGGTCTGGTGAAGCGTATGTCGGCGGCCGCCAGCCTGGATGTACCTCTGCTGGTGGAAGCCGGTGTAGGGGATAACTGGGATCAGGCGCACTGACCAACCCGCCACCATCACACCTTCAGATATCGCCCTGTTTTTGGCCATTTTCAGCAAGGCGGCACAAAAACAGGGCGGCCTCCCCGCTCGGTATGCCTGAACTCCGCTCGATTCACGGCATTTGACGACGGCACGAATTCTGCTTTGTATTCCGTGTCTGGGCGTAACCATGCCCCAATGCAGTGACATCGATGCGAGGCCTTTCCATGAATTCCGTAGCGAGTGAACGCAGCTGGCTTTTCGACCCCTCCCTCCTGAAACTGGTGCACCAGTGTCGGCGATTGATTCAGTCCGAATTTGGCGTAAAACTCCACCTCAATGAAGACCACCTCGAAGAGCATCTGGCCGAATACGCAGGAAAAACCCGATCCCAACACTTGGTGCACACCTGGGAGGCGCTGAAACAAAGGGTACCGGAACTGAGCCAGATCAGTGCTGACCAGCCAGCTGCAAAAACCTACCGGGGCCAGCCCATCGCTAATGATGATGACGTGAAAGTGCGAAACGGGGAGCCGGGAGAAGAGGAAGCCCGGCCACGGAAGAAGCAGGTGATTTACCGCGGCCAGGTGGTAGGCTGATCCGGAAACCGGGCCAGCCATTCGCGAGAGCAGAAGCTTAAAAAGCTTTACTGAACTCGATAGCAGCGCTCCATGCGCTCAGGTCGTACTCGGCCTGGTAGCTAGATAGGCTAACGGGATCACCGGTTGGATCGTCGTGGCTATACTCACGATCATTAACCTTTGCGTTGCTATCGAAGATCAATGTTCCGACCGCCGCGTCGACTGTCCATCCGCTGGCAACATCTTTCCACTGCGCGCCCAGAGTCAGCCAATGCCTATCTGTAGAAGGAATACGGGCAGTGACATATTCATCAACAGGCGATTCGTCAAAGGCGTAACCCGCTTTGAATGCCCATGCAGGCGTTGCCTGCCAGATACCGCCCACGTTGAACTGCCAGGTATTTTTCCACTCCTCAGTCACGTGGTTGATCGGGTCAGGAGGAGTTTGCGTAGGGCTAAGTCCACCGAGAATCTGTGAAACACTCCCTGAACCACCTTCCCGACTGACAATGTCGAGCTCCTCGAAGCGGCTCCAACGAGCATACGCTGCCCCGGCCAATAAGGTAATCTCATCCATCAATTTGTGCCGGACTCCAAACGTTATGCTTTCGGGGATAGCCAGCGGGACTTCCACTCTTTCGTCAGCGGATGCAGGCAAGCCAAGATTCGCGGGCAATCCAGAGACCTCCATATCACCCTTCAGGTTCAGCTCGGTCCCAGTCTGGGCGCTCAAACCAAACTGGGTGCGATCTGACAGCTCATACAAGAACCCGACGCGGAAAGTGACGCCGATGTCATCGCCTTCAACGTCCGCGTAGGGCTCCGGGGCCTTAAGAGCCAAATTTTGATCCCCAGTAGCCTGTAAAACCGCACCCGAAAGATCCTGATACCGGCTCAACCGGCCTTCTGCATAAATAATATTAAGACCCAAGCCCATCGACAGACCTTCGCCGTTGTTAATAGCGATAGAGGGAGTCAATGCGATTGCCGTCAACTCAGTCTTATCCGCAAAAAAGCGACCGGCAAAGTCATTCTCGTAGTCAGCAGCAAGCCCGTATGGGGCGTGAATACCAAACCCCACATCGATGGAGTCATTGACTTCATGAGTCATATAAAAGTTTGGCAGCACGGCGGGGTCAGCAATATCGCCGCCGCTCCTGTAATCCCCTCCGTCAACGGCCTGCCCGATAGCGCCGGTGGCCTGAATACTGGATGTCTTCGCCTCAGCAGTAATATCCAGAACCGCCGCACCAAACGAAATATTGGTGCCCGACAACTGGCTCATGCCTGCCGGGTTAAACAGTACCGTGGTCGCGTTTTCAGGATTGGCCGTAGCACCGGCGTTGGCCACGCCCATCTGGCTGGCGCTCTGTTCGTTCAGCGAAAAACCACCCGCCATGACATTGACTGGCGCGACCATCGCAGCGAGGGTAGCGAGGCGGATTGCCTTTACAAGTGTATTAGTATTTTTGTGCATGGTGTCTCCTTATAGATCTCGCGCGGAGTATACGCAGCACATAGCAATGGCCTCAAATGCTATTACTACTGGTTACCTTTCCTAATTAATTACGACTTTGGTATGACAATGGCCCCTGAACAGGGGCCACTCACAAGGCAGGAGGGGCTGTTCAGTCGCCCTGGATGGTCAGCTTGTCGACCGAAGAGGACAGCTGGTCTGCGCCCTGGGCATTGGTGCCCAGCTTGATCATCAGGCGCAGATCATTGGCAGAGTCGGCGTGGGCCAGAGCATCCTCATATGTAATGGAGCCTTCCGCGTAGAGCCTGTACAACGCTTGATCGAAGGTCTGCATCCCAGACTCATTCGACTTCGCCATCAGCTCCTTGAGCTTGTGTACATCGCCTTTGCGAATAATGTCCGCCACCAGCGGGGTGTTGATCAGCACCTCAATAACCGCCTTTCGCCCGGTACCATCCGGTGTCGGTATCAGCTGCTGCGCCACAATAGCCCGAAGGTTCAGGGATAAATCCATCCAGATCTGGTTGTGCTGCTCATGCGGGAAGAACTGGATAATCCGGTCCAGCGCCTGGTTGGCGTTGTTGGCGTGGAGGGTGGCCAGGCACAGATGACCGGTTTCTGCGAACTGCACCGAGTACTCCATGGTCTGGCGGGTACGCACCTCACCAATCAAGATCACATCTGGCGCCTGCCGAAGTGTGTTCTTCAGAGCCACTTCAAAGTTTTCGGTATCAATGCCCACCTCACGCTGGGTCACGATGCAGCCCTGATGCTGATGCACAAATTCGATCGGGTCTTCGATGGAGATGATATGACCCCGACTGTTCCGATTCCGGTGGCCCAGCATGGCCGCCATTGACGTGGACTTACCGGTACCGGTAGCACCCACGAACATGATCAGGCCACGCTTGGTCATGGCCAGATCCTTGACGATTTCCGGCAGGGACAGTTCATCAATCTGCGGAATCTTCACCTCGATCCGACGCAGCACCATGCCGCACAGGTTGCGCTGGAAGAAGGCGCTGACCCGGAAACGACCGATGCCCCGGGCGCTGATGGCGAAGTTACACTCGTGGGTATCATCGAATTCGGCGCGCTGTTTGTCATTCATCGAGCCATAGACAAACTCCCGGGTCTGCTCCGGCGTCAGGGCATTTTTGGTAACAGGCAGCACCTTGCCGTTCACTTTCATGCTGGGGGGCACGCCTGCCGTAATAAACAGGTCCGAACCACCCTTTTCTACCATCAGCCGCAACAGTTTATCGAATTCCATGCTCTTACCTATTGTTCAATCTATGGTGTCGGATTACACCGATCAGAAGTTATCCGGCATTTTCGCTTTGGCTCGCGCCTGTTCGCGAGAAATCAGACCTTTCTGCAACAACTTCTCCAGACACTGGTCCAGGGTCTGCATGCCCAGAGACGCACCTGTCTGGATCGATGAGTACATCTGGGCGATCTTGTCTTCCCGGATCAGGTTCCGGATTGCCGAGGTGCCGATCATGATTTCATGGGCCGCAATCCGGCCGCCGCCCATCTTCTTCATCAGGGTCTGTGAGACAACCGCCTGCAAAGACTCAGACAACATCGACCGGACCATGGATTTCTCTTCCGCCGGGAACACGTCGACCACCCGGTCGATGGTCTTGGCAGCAGAGGTGGTGTGCAGGGTGCCGAACACCAGGTGGCCGGTTTCCGCGGCCGTCAGAGCCAGGCGAATGGTTTCCAGATCTCGCAATTCGCCCACCAGAATGATGTCGGGGTCTTCCCGCAGCGCTGAACGCAAGGCTTCGTTGAAACCCAGGGTATCCCGGTGCACTTCCCGCTGGTTGACCAGACATTTCTTGGATTCGTGCACGAATTCGATAGGGTCCTCGATGGTGAGAACGTGCTCATAACGGGTATCATTGATGTAATCGATCATCGCCGCCAGCGTGGTGGACTTACCGGAACCGGTCGGTCCGGTCACCAGCACCAGCCCACGAGGTACGGAAGACACGTCCTTGAAAACCTGGCCCATGCCCAGATCTTCCATGGTCAGTACTTTCGAGGGGATGGTCCGGAATACCGCGCCGGCCCCGCGATTCTGATTGAACGCGTTGACCCGGAAACGGGCAACACCAGGTACCTCAAACGAAAAATCGGTTTCCAGGAATTCTTCATAATCCTTGCGCTGCTTGTCGTTCATGATGTCGTAAATCAACCCGTGCACTTCTTTGTGCTCCATCGGGGGCAGGTTGATACGGCGAACATCGCCATCGACACGAATCATTGGCGGCAGACCGGAGGACAGGTGCAAATCCGACGCACCCTGTTTGGCCGAAAAGGCAAGCAGTTCAGTAATATCCATAGGATTCCTCGGAGGGCTTTTTCTTTTAGTCTATAAGCGGCAAACTCACACCATGAGCAGCATAGCAGACAACATCGGGAGCGTAACCCGACGCATACAAAAAGCAACATTGACCGCGGGCCGGAAGCCCGGCAGCGTGCAGTTACTGGCTGTCAGCAAGACCCGCTCACCGGAAGAGCTCCGGGCTGCCGCCGACGCAGGGCAAATCGCTTTCGGTGAAAACTACCTTCAGGAGGCACTGGACAAGGTGGCCGCGCTAAACGATCTGAACCAGATCGAATGGCACTTCATCGGCCCAATCCAGTCTAACAAAACCCGGCAGATTGCCGAGACGTTTGCCTGGGCACACAGTGTCGACCGGCTGAAGATTGCGCGGAGGCTAAGCGAGCAGCGGCCAACCTCTCTGCCGCCCCTGAATTTGTGCCTGCAGGTCAACATCAACAGTGAGGCTAGTAAATCCGGTTGCGCGCTGACCGACCTGCCAGAACTGGCCGCCGCCGTCGGTGAACTGCCGAACCTGAAACTGAGAGGCCTGATGGCAATCCCTGACCCAGGTCAATCCGAGTCAGAATTGCGCACCAGCTTCCGAACACTGGCCAATGCGCTGCGCGCCCTCAAGCAAGAGCAGCCCGAGGCCGGCCCACTGGACACCTTGTCGATGGGAATGTCGGATGACCTGGAGGCGGCCATTGCCGAAGGCGCAACCTGGGTACGAGTAGGCACAGCACTGTTCGGAACCCGGCCACCCAAACACAGCCAGAGCTGAATTGGCCGGTTCCTGCTATGATCTCAATCAACCTATTAACCGACCCATGCCCTGGAGTAAATCTTGAGTAAATCACCCACGATTTCTTTTATCGGTGCCGGCAACATGGCCAGTGCCATCATTGGCGGCATGCTGGACAGCGGCTATCAGGCTAATGATATCTGGGTCAGCGCCCCAGCCGATGACCATCTGCAGACCATTCGCAAACGTTTTGGCGTGAGCGTGACTACCGACAACCGCTACTGCGCTCAGCAGGCAGACATTGTGGTGCTGGCGGTAAAGCCACAGGTGATGGCCGAAGTGTGCAGTGACATTGCCCCGGTGGTTCAGAACACCCGCCCGCTGATGGTGTCGATTGCCGCCGGCCTGACCGTAGAGACCCTGGACCAGTGGCTCGGTGGCGGTATGCCGTTGGTGCGGGTCATGCCGAACACCCCGTCTCTGGTTGGCAAAGGCGCAGCCGGCCTGTTTGCCAACGACCAGGTCAAAACTGACCAAAAAGACGCGGTGCAGTCGATGTTTGAGAGCGTTGGCACGGCGTTGTGGGTCGATGACGAAAATCTGCTGCACGGCGTGACAGCGTTGTCTGGCAGCGGGCCCGCCTATTTCTTCCTGATGCTTGAAGCACTGGAAGAAGCCGCGACCGCCGCCGGCATTACACCCGCAACGGCCCGGGAGCTGGCCATCCAGACCATGGCCGGTGCCGCTGAAATGGCAGGGCGCAGTGATCAGGACCCGGCCCAGCTCAAACGTAACGTGATGTCGCCCGGTGGCACCACAGAGCAAGCGGTCAACACCTTCGAGGAGGGTGGCCTGAGAGATCTGGTGAAAAAAGCTTACGGTGCCGCGTTCGAGCGCTCCCGGGTAATGTCCCGGGAAATGGCAGACAAACAGTAATCGATAACGGAGACACGGCTTCATGCTGGCAGATATTGTGATTACGATCTTGCTGATCGCATCCACCTTTTACATGACCATTGTACTGCTGCGCTTTCTGTTGCAGCTGGCCCGGGCCGATTTCTACAACCCGATCACCCAGTTTGTGGTGAAAGCTACCAATCCACCCTTGCATCCCATGCGCCGGGTTATCCCGGTATTAGGCGGCATTGACGGTGCCGCCCTGGTGCTGGCCATAATCATTCAGGCCATCACCTTCTTTCTGATTCTGGTAGCTTTGAATGGTGGCATACCGGCGATCAATCCGCTGACCCTGCTGGTCTGGGCCGTGCTGAACGTGCTTGGCCTGATCGTGAAAATCTACTTCTGGTCGGTGATTGCCGTGGTAGTGGTGAGCTGGATTGCACCGCAAAGCGGACATCCGGCCATTCAACTGGTAGCACAGATCACCGAACCCGTGATGCGTCCGGTGCGCAAGATTATGCCTTCAATGGGGGGGCTGGACCTGTCCCCGATCATCGTGTTTCTGATCCTGAACGTGATTTCGGTGATGATTGATCACATGAAGCTGGCCGCCGGACTGGGCGCCATTGGCCTGGGAATGTAACCTGCATCACAAGTATACATTTCTTTACAGACTTACCCGCCTCTAAAAAAACCAGGGCTGCAGAGTCAACCAATTGATCCTGCAGTCTTTTTTTGTTTTTGGCGCTGAACACGCGGTAAAACACCGACTGGCTCACCGCAACTGCCTGAACAAACAAGCTATCCTTAACGTCATTTAACTCAGGAAGCCAGAGGTACGCCGGGAACTCTCCGGAAGCTCCCTGGGAGAGAACCCGGAAGTCGCGCAGAAGGATGATCCAATGAATCAGCAGGGAACTCTGTCGCAGCAGGTTGAGGCCTATCACAACTGGAAAAAAGAGCTGATCCGGCAAATTGGCCGATATCGGTTGTGGCTGCAGGACAACAATCTATTCTCTGAAGACGTCAGTACTCGTATCCGGCATGGTCTTGAACTGCTTATCGAAGATGAGCTGACCATTGCCTTTGTCGGCGAGTACTCACGAGGCAAAACCGAGCTGATCAACGCGCTGTTTTTCGCCGAATACGGCCAGCGCATGCTGCCATCGCAAGCCGGCCGGACCACCATGTGCCCTACTGAGCTGTTCTACGACCGCAGCGCCAACCAGAATTATCTGCTATTGCTGCCGATCGAGACCCGGACCGGCGAGCTCTCTCTGCAGCAACTGCGCAAACAGCCGGAGCGCTGGGTCAAGCACGACCTCGATGAGCGTAATCCCGAGATCATGCGTGAGGTGCTGGCCGAAGTTGCCCGGGTCAAGAGCGTTGCGCCGGACGAAGCCCGAAAACTGGGTTTCGACGAAGACATGCTCGAGCATGATCGCAACAATCCCGGCAACGTACTGGTGCCCGCTTGGCGAAACGCCCAGATCAGTATTCGTCACCCGATGTTCGAACGGGGCCTTCGCATTCTCGATACGCCGGGCCTGAACGCCTTGGGCTCTGAGCCCGAGCTGACCATCAGCATGCTGCCCCGGGCTCATGCAGTCATTTTTGTGTTGAGCGCCGACACCGGCGTGACCGCCAGCGATATGACCATCTGGAAAGAGCACATCGACACCGAGCACGCCGATCATCGCGCCGGTCGCTTTGCGGTGCTGAACAAGATTGACGTGATGTGGGACGACCTGCAAGGCGAGCAGCACACCAACGATGCCATCGAACGGGTGCGCAGCTACACCGCTGATCACTTGAGTATCCGTCAGCAGGATGTGATTCCACTGTCAGCCAAGCAGGGTTTGCTGGCCCGGGTGCGCAAGGATAGCGAGCTGTTGCAGCGCTCCAACATCGGCCAGCTTGAGCATCTGATTATTCAGCGCATTCTGATGCACAAAGAGCAGCTGATTACCCAGAACCTGATCAACGATCTGTTGGGCATGTTGCAAAACAGTCAGGCCGCCATGCAATACCGCCTGGAGTCGCTGGAAGAAGAGCGCCAGGCCTGCACCGGCACAACCATGGACAAACCGGCACTGAGCCGGATGGCGGACCGGGCCCAAAAAGATTACGACTTCTATTACAAGAAACTGATCACGCTGCGCTCATCCCGACGACTGATGGGCTCCCAAGGCGACATGCTGACAAAGCTGGTAGCCGAGGACCGGTTTGAAAGCCATGCCGACAAGGTCCGCCACATGATGTCCAAAAGCTGGACCACCGCCGGCATGAACCGGGCCATGGATCACTTCTTCGAACTGCTGGAAAGCGACCTGAGCAACCTGCTCGCCGAAGGCCGACTGGCGGAAAAGATGGTCGCTGCTATTTATCGCCGATACAACGAAGACACCCGGGCAAGACATCTGGAGCCGATTCCGTTGCGAGCAGGTCGTCACGTCATCGCCATCCGGGAGCTTCGCAAAAAGGCCAAGCGTTTCCGCATCAGCCCGAAGAATCTGCTCACCGAGCAGTCACTGCTGGTTCGCCGGTTCTTCAACGTGATGGTTGGCGAGGCCCGCACCCTGCACGATAGAGTACGCAAAGACGTCGAACGCTGGCCGCAGGAGGCTCTGCTGCCGATCATGCAGTACTCCATGGAGCAGAAGCAGCTGCTGGAACACCAGATTCGCCGCCTGCGGGACATGGTGCGCAGTGACCGGGACAGCCGCGCCGAACGGGAACGGCTACAGAACACCATTACCGACCTGAAGCGGCAGCTGGAGCTGGCCGACGCCATGATGCGACAAATCCGTAAACCGGCCCCCACCATGATCCAGCAGAAAGTCGTCAATATCTCCGGCGCCGTTTGAGCGTCCGGGGCCTGGGCGACCTTCGCCCAGGCCCCGAAAACCTGCGTCACCAACACACACCGGTTGCAGCAACCCCCACCCCCCTTTAAACTGCAACGTTGTCGCGAACTTCCGCACAACTCATGGCCTGTGGCCAGACACTTGTGGACCGGACCAGGAACTCATCACACCCATGCCTGATTCCCTGCCCTCGGATTCCGTAGGCCTTGTTAGCCCTCAAACCATCCCTTTTGATGAGCCTATAGCGCTGGCCTGCGGCCAGACCCTGGAACGTTTCGATCTGGTGGTGGAAACCTATGGCACCCTTAATCCGGATGCCAGCAATGCAATTCTGATCTGCCATGCTCTGAGCGGCCACCACCATGCGGCCGGTTATCGCACCATGGAAGAACGCAAACCAGGCTGGTGGGACAGCTGCATCGGCCCCGGCAAGCCCATCGACACCAGTCGTTTTTTTGTGGTCAGCCTGAACAACCTCGGCGGCTGCCATGGCAGCACCGGGCCCAGCTCGATCAATCCGGCCACCGGCAAACCTTATGGCCCGGAATTCCCGGTCATTACCGTGGCAGACTGGGTTAAAAGTCAGGCCCGGTTAGCTGACCATCTCGGTATCGAGCAATGGGCGGCCGTGGTTGGCGGTTCACTGGGGGGCATGCAAGCCCTGCAATGGAGCCTGGACTACCCGGAGCGCCTACGGCACGCGCTGATCATCGCCTCCACACCCAGGCTCAGCGCTCAAAACATCGCCTTCAACGAAGTGGCACGCCAGGCCATTACGTCTGACCGGGAGTTTCATGACGGCCGGTACCAGGATTTCGAAACTCTCCCACGCCGGGGCTTGATGCTGGCAAGAATGGTCGGACATATCACTTACCTATCCGACGCCTCCATGGGTGAAAAGTTTGGCCGGGAATTGCGCGAAGAGGCCTACAAGTTCGGTTTTGATGCGGAATTTCAGGTGGAAAGTTACCTGCGTTATCAGGGCGAGCGGTTCTCTGAGAGTTTTGATGCCAACACGTATCTGCTGATGACCCGCGCCCTGGATTATTTCGACCCGGCGTATGCCGCCGGCGGAGATCTGGCCAAGGCGCTAGCGCCCGCGCAATGTGAATTTCTGGTACTGTCATTCAGTACAGACTGGCGATTCACCCCCGCCCGCTCCGAAGAAATGGTAAACGCCATGATTCAGGCTCGCAAAAAAGTCAGTTACGCGGAAATCGATGCGCCCTGGGGCCACGATGCGTTTTTGATACCGACCCCCCGCTATACCGATATCTTTACTGCCTATCTGGACCGGGTTGCACGGGAGGTAGGCGCATGAGACCCGATCTTGAAATTATTCAGCAGTGGGTACAACCGGGTGATCACGTTCTGGACCTGGGCTGTGGCAATGGCACTTTGCTTGATTTTCTGCAAAGGGAACGCGGGGCGACCGGCTTCGGCCTTGAGATCAACCCGGACCACATCACCACCTGCATGGGCCGCGGTGTGAGCGTCATCGAACAGAACCTGGACACCCAGGGCCTGGTAAACTTTGATGACGGTATGTTCGACGTGGTGCTGATGACCCAGGCTCTGCAAGCGGTTCGCCGCCCGGACAAGGTCATTGAAGAAATGCTGCGGGTTGGTCGTGAAGGCATTGTCACTTTCCCCAATTTTGCTCACTGGCGGCTACGTTGGGGATTAACGCTCAGCGGTCGTATGCCCGAATCAGAGGCACTGCCGTATAAATGGTACAACACCCCAAATATCCGGTTGTGCACCTTCAAGGATTTTGAGGCGTTGTGCCGGCAAAAAGGCATTCGGATCAAAAGCCGGCGAGTCGTCGACGGCCAGCACCAGAACAGCTGGCTGGCACGACTGTGGCCCAACCTGTTGGGCGAAATTGCCATCTATCGAATCACACGGGAGAACGCAAAATGATCACTCGTTCCATAACACAACTGCTGACTCTGGTCCTCGGCCTCTTCATGTTGACTCAGGCTCAGGCCGGTCAAACGGATTTCGGTAAATATCAGGTGCATTGGAGTGTCTTTCCCAGCACCTTTCTGGACCCTCAAGTCGCCAAAGACAACAATCTCCAGCGCAGTCGGAGTATTGGCATTATCAACATTTCAATTATGACTGAAGGAGAACACGGCCAGATTCGCCCTGTGGGCGGTCAGGTTGAGGGCCAGGTATCCAACGATATCCAGCAGGTAAATTTCCTGGCGTTCCGGCGCATTCAGGAAGGCGACGCGGTCTATTTCATTGCCCAGTACCAGTATCGCACTGGCGACCTGATGACATTCAACCTCAAGGCCCGACCGGCAGGCCATAATCAGGATCTGCAAGTCCGCTTTTCACACACCCTGTTCAATGACTGACGCCATGAAACAGACTCTCGTCATCGCCAGCAACAATAAGGGCAAGATTGCTGAGCTCAGCGACTTGCTCAGCCCGCTGGGCCTGCAACCGGTGGCCCAGGGTGAACTGGGCGTCAGCGAGGCAGAAGAGCCCGCGGTCACCTTTGTCGAAAATGCCATTCTGAAGGCCCGTCACGCCGCCAGAACAACGGGATTGCCGGCATTGGCCGACGACAGCGGGCTGGCGGTCGATGCCCTGAATGGCCAACCAGGGGTGCGCTCGGCCCGTTATGCCGGCGACAACGCCACCGATGGCGACAATGTTCAGGCTCTGCTCGCCGCCATGCAGCAGGTACCCGAAGACCAGCGCAGTGCCCAGTTCCACTGTGTCCTGGTTTACTTGCGACACGCCGAAGACCCGACACCGATCATTTGTCATGGTCGCTGGCCCGGGCAAATTCTGACCAGCCCACGGGGTGACGGTGGCTTCGGCTATGATCCGGTGTTTCTGTCACCGGAACACCATTGCAGTGCCGCCGAGCTGACCCGCCAGCAAAAAGGCAAGATCAGTCACCGAGGCCGGGCGCTGGCCAGCTTGCTGGCGCAACTTCGGGCGGAGACGTGACATCTACTGCCCCTGTGGCGGTGTCCCCGCCACTGAGCCTTTACCTCCACGTACCCTGGTGCGTGCGCAAGTGCCCCTACTGTGACTTCAATTCCCACGCGATTCAGGGTGACATCCCGGAAGACGCCTATCTGAAGGCCATCCTGGAAGATCTCGATCACGATCTCAGTTTTGTTCGTGAGCGCCCAATCAAAAGTGTCTTTGTGGGCGGCGGCACCCCCTCGCTGATGAGTGGAGGGTTTTACCACAAGCTTTTTGAACAACTGCGCCAGCGCCTGGCCTTTTCAGCAGACGCTGAAATCACTCTGGAGGCCAATCCGGGCGCCCTGGAAGCCGGCCGTTTCGAACGTTTTCGTGAGGCGGGTATCAACCGGCTGTCGATCGGGGTACAGAGTTTTCAACCCGAGCAGCTGACTGCGCTGGGCCGTATTCACGACCAGACCATGGCGCATCAGGCCATCGAAACCGCCCGGTCGGCCGGGTTCGATAACTTCAACATCGATCTGATGCATGGCCTGCCCGGCCAGACTCCGGAACAGGCCTTGACGGACCTGCGCGAGGCCCTCGCCCACCAGCCAGCCCACCTGTCCTGGTACCAGTTAACCATCGAGCCCAACACCGAGTTTTTCTCGCGGCCGCCGGAGTTGCCGGATGACGACCGGCTCTGGGACATCTATCAGCAGGGTGGCAACTTGCTGCGCGCCTCGGGATTTAACGACTACGAAGTGTCAGCCTGGAGCCTGCCCGGCTCGGAAAGCCGTCACAATCTCAACTACTGGATGTTTGGAGATTATCTGGCGCTGGGCGCCGGCGGCCATGGCAAAGTCAGCCTGGCGGACGGTCGCATCCGGCGTTACTGGAAAACCCGGCAGCCGGAGGCGTACCTGAATCGCATCGGCTCCCGAACGGCCGGCAGCGAAGACATCGAGCCAGAAGAACGGCCACTGGAATTCATGATGAACGCCTTAAGGCTGAAACGGGGCACCACGGAAGCTATGTACCTTGATCGTACAGGTTTACCCTTGTCGTCAGTTGCGGTACAACTTCAACAGTTGCGTAACAAACACCTGCTAACCCCCCATCGCATCCAGGCGACGGAGCAGGGTCAGCGTTATCTGAACAGTTTGCTGGAACATTTTCTCTGATGGACTCAGCTCAGCACTCTCCGGCACCCCGGCCCCGTGCCATGCGACTGCCAATGAAAATTTCAATCGCGGTAGCAGTGGCGCTGTTTCTGGTGTTGATGGCGTTAAACCAACCCCTGAAAACAAGTTCCGCGCCTCAGGGTATGGTCAGTTTTCAGCTGGCTGGTACTGCCGAGCAATCTTATGCGATTATCCGTAGCTGGCGGGAAGGCGGGCTGCTTTGGGCACAGCTCTCGCTCTGGGTAGACTTCCTGTTTATTGTGGCCTATCTGGCCGCCTTGTTGCAGTTGACCAGACACCTCACCCGCGACCGGCCAGGCATTCGGGAGCGAATGGTGGCTCGCTGGGTGCGCCTGCTGTTCGTGATCGCTGGCGTGAGTGACATTGCAGAAAACATTGTACTGCTGAACAACCTGGCTCCGCCCACCGATTCCATGAGCATGACCGCCACCATACTGGCGCTGATCAAGATTACCGGGCTTGTGCTGGGCGTGGCGGGGCTGGTGATCATCCGGGCTGCCCGGCGGCACTCGCTCAGTCATTCATCCTGAACGAGTGCCCGGACAAGAGCTTCAATTGGTGCGATAGAACAACAGATCCCAAACGCCGTGCCCCAGGTTTTCCCCACGTTTCTCAAACTTGGTAATCGGGCGTTCCGCCGGCCGCGGTGAGAAGCCACCTTGCTCCTGAACGTTGGCAAAACCTTCAGAGTCCGCCATCACCTCCATCATGTATTCAGCGTAGTTTTCCCAATCGGTCGCCAGGTGCAGAATGCCGCCCACCCGCAATTTATGACGAATTCGCTGTACAAATTCATGCTGAACCAGGCGCCGCTTATGATGCTTCTTTTTGTGCCATGGGTCCGGAAAGAACACCATCACCCGGTCCAGGCTGGCATCTGGCAGGCACAGGTCAATCACGTCGTTGGCATCGATGCTGTAGACACGAACGTTTTCTAATCCCCGGTCTTCCACTTCTTTCAGCAGGGCACCCACACCGGGCAAATGCACTTCAACACCGATGAAGTCCTGTTCCGGGGCCGCTTCGGCCATGTCCGCCAGCGATTTGCCCATGCCAAAACCGATTTCAAGATTGAGCATGTTGTCCCGGCCAAATACTTGCCTGGGGTCGATCATGCCGTTTTCCCGGCTCAGGCCATACTTGGGCCAACTACGCTCATAGGCTTTTTTTTGACCTTCGGTCATCCGGCCCTGGCGCAACACAAAACTGCGCACACCACGACGGGTTGTGACCGGGTTTTCTCCGGAGGAGTCCTGGGGCTCATTCTGGTCAGTCATCTGTCGTCCTCAACCGTCACTGCGGATTTGATTATCGGGAAGTTACCGATCAGTTTACCAGAGTCCGCCGGCTCAGGAGGAGACAACCGAATTGTGCCCATGCTGGCGATCCAGTTGCCGATAGCCCAGCGCCTCGACCAGATGGTTCCGGGTAAGCACCGACTGGCCGTCAAGGTCCGCCAGTGTGCGCGCAACCCGCAAAATCCGGTGCAGAGCCCGGGCCGACAGACCCAGCTTTTCCATCGCGCTGGCCAACAACCGTTCGCTGTCAGCATCGAGATGGCAGGCGTTATCAAGCGCTCGTCCCGCCAGGCTGGCATTCAGCACACCTCGCTCCGCCTGCATGGTTCTGGCCTGAAGGACCCGCTCCCGCACCCTGGCACTGGCCTCACCGGCTTCGCCAGCGCCCAATAATACCGCGCCTGACTGCACGGGCACTTCGACGTGCAGATCAAAACGATCCAGCAAAGGCCCGGAGATTTTTGATCGGTAACGCATGATTTGCGGTGGCGTGCACTGACACTCGATGGTCGGATGGCCGCTGTAGCCACAGGGGCAAGGATTCATCGCGGCAACTACCTGGAAGCGGGCCGGAAAGGTGACTTGCCGGGCCGCACGGCTGATGGCGATCTCGCCGGTTTCCATGGGCTCGCGCAACACTTCCAGCACCCGACGTTCAAATTCCGGCAGTTCATCCAGGAACAACACGCCCCGATGCGCCAGGGAGATTTCACCAGGCCGGGGACTGCTGCCACCGCCGACCAGCGCCACCGCCGAGGCCGTATGGTGCGGCGCCCGGAACGGCGGCCGGCGCCAGCCGCCGGACTTGAGCGGCAGCCCGGCAACGGAGTGAATACTGGCCACTTCCATGGCGGAGGTGTCGTCCAATGCCGGCAAAATACCGGGCAACCGGCTGGCCAGCATGCTTTTACCGGTGCCCGGCGGACCGAAAAAAAGCAGGTTGTGAGCTCCCGCAGCGGCCACTTCCAGCGCCCGACGGGGCACTTGCTGGCCGCGAACGTCAGCCAGGTCCGCAGTATCGGCAGCCGGATCTGCGTCGGCGGCCGAATCCGCCCGCACCAGCGGCACCAATCGGGCCCGACCCGCCAGGTGCTCACACACCGTCAGAATATGACTTGCCGCCAGCACATCACCGTTACTGGCCAGGGCAGCTTCTTCGGCGTTATCTTGCGGCAGCAACAGCGAGCGACCCGCTTGCCGTGCCGCCAATACCGCTGGCAGCACGCCTTTCAAAGGGCGCAAAGCACCATCAAGGGATAGCTCACCGATGAACTCAAGATCTTTGAGGCTTTCGCCCGGAATCTGGCCAGAGGCGGCCAGAATGCCAAGAGCAATCGGCAGGTCAAAACGGCCGCCTTCTTTGGGTAAATCGGCAGGGGCAAGATTGATGGTAATTCGACGGGCAGGGAACTCGAAGCCGGCATTCAGCAGAGCACTGCGAACCCGGTCCTTGCTTTCGCGCACGCCGGTTTCGGGCAAGCCAACAATTGAAAGCGCTGGCAGGCCACCGGACAAGTGCACTTCAACAGTCACTACCGGGGCAGACACGCCAACACTGGCGCGGGAGTGGACAACAGCAAGCATGACAACCTTCCTTGGCAACGCGTTTTTTCAAAAGTCAGTGAGCGCATCCTGCGCTACGACCCGGTCAGCAGGTCACGACTGACGTTGTTGTTCCAACTCGGCAACACGCTTTTCAAGCGCCTCGACCTTTTCGCGGGTTTTCATCAATACCGCCTGCTGGGCATCGAACTCTTCACGGGTAACCAGTTCAAGTTTCGACATCACCGACATGACGGTCGCTCTGGCCTGGGTTTCAAAATCATCCCGGGCGGCCCGCGCCATGTCGGGAACAAACTGGCCAAACTGCCCCTGCAACTGAGCCAGAAAATCCTGTGGACCTTTCATGCGACACCTCTGTAAAAGTCAGTTTACCGGCGTTATCAGACCATTGGCCATGCCGCTAACGATAGTTACGGGAGTGTATCACACCGCAGCCCCTGCCATACTGTACCCGATCGGCATTATAATGAGGGTCGCCAGATGTCCGGGCCATGCTCTGTTTTGAGACAATACCGGGCGCAGCGCCTCATTATGGTGCAGCATATTGCGCCATTCTGGCGCGAGCAATATATAACAGACTGTTTTTAGTGGTTTTTTTTGCGTTGGCACACCCGATGCTATAGCCCTCGTACGCAATCCGCACAATTGATGTGCGAGAAGGCAGCATCCCGAACTCAACAACTGGCCGGCGGGCCCCCACTGTTGGGACGGCTTTACCAAGGAGAAAGCAATGAAACTTGTGACAGCGATCATCAAGCCTTTCAAATTGGATGATGTCCGTGAGGCACTATCCGAGATTGGCGTACAAGGCGTAACCGTCACTGAAGTTAAAGGCTTCGGACGGCAAAAAGGCCACACAGAACTGTACCGTGGCGCGGAATACGTGGTGGATTTCCTGCCCAAGGTCAAGGTGGAAGTAGCCATCGGTGACAACTTGCTGGACCAGGTCATCGAATCCATCACCAAGGCGGCCAATACCGGAAAGATCGGTGACGGCAAAATCTTTGTGACTGAACTGGAACAGGCCATCCGTATCCGGACGGGCGAGACCGGCGAAGAAGCAGTCTGACACCAGACTGACACGGCAAATAGCCAACGCAAAAACTTATAAACTGAAGAGCCTTGTGCGGAGGTCCTCCGATGGAAAGCACTGTCTTTGAGATACAGTTTGCATTAGATACGTTTTACTTCCTCGTTTGTGGCGCATTGGTCATGTGGATGGCCGCTGGCTTTGCCATGCTCGAATCCGGCCTTGTTCGCGCCAAAAACACCACTGAAATTCTGACCAAAAACGTTGCCCTGTACGCCGTTGCCTGCACCATGTACATGGTCTGCGGCTACGCCATCATGTACGAAGGTGGCATCTTCCTCAGCGGTATCACTGATATCGGCGTCGAAGAAGGTTTCACCTATGAGGCAGCATCAACTTACGCCCCATCCGCTGACTTCTTCTTCCAGGTGGTGTTCGTGGCCACGGCCATGTCCATCGTATCCGGTGCCGTCGCAGAGCGTATGAAACTGTGGGCATTCCTGCTGTTCGCGGTGGTGATGACCGGTTTCATCTACCCGATGGAAGGCGCATGGACCTGGGGCGGCGTCGCTGTCTTCGGCATGTACAATCTCGGCGACCTTGGCTTCAGTGACTTTGCCGGCTCCGGTATCGTTCACATGGCCGGTGCGTCGGCCGCCTTGGCCGGTGTCCTTTTGCTGGGTGCCCGTAAAGGCAAATACGGCCCGAACGGTGAGATCCGCGCCATTCCGGGTGCCAACCTGCCGCTGGCCACACTGGGCACGTTCATTCTGTGGATGGGCTGGTTCGGCTTCAACGGTGGCTCGGTGCTGGCGACAGCTTCAGCAGAGTCTGCCAACGACGTTGCTATCGTGTTCATGAACACCAACGCTGCAGCCGCAGGTGGCGGCCTGGCCGCCCTGATCCTTGCCCGCCTAATGTTCGGCAAAGCGGATCTGACCATGCTGCTGAACGGCGCTCTGGCCGGTCTGGTGACCATCACTGCCGGTCCGGACACACCAACTCCGCTGCTGGCGACCATCTTCGGTGCGTTTGGCGGTCTGCTGGTGGTGGTAAGCATCGTAACCCTGGACAAGCTGCGCATTGACGACCCCGTCGGTGCCATCTCCGTTCACGGCGTGTGCGGCTTGCTTGGCCTGCTGCTGGTGCCGATCACCAACGGCGACGCCAGCTTCAGTGGCCAGATCATCGGCGCGCTGACCATCTTCGTATGGGTATTTGTGACCAGCCTGATCGTCTGGAGCATCCTGAAGGCCGTCATTGGCATCCGGGTCGCCGAGGAAGACGAGTACGAAGGTGTCGACCTGTCCGAGTGTGGTATGGAAGCCTATCCGGAGTTTGTTGCCGGCAAGTAAGTTCCTGGCATTACGATAAAGAAAAAGGGGTGCCGTAACCGGCACCCCTTTTTTATGCTGAATCATGCTGAATCGCTGACAGTCAGGGGCTAACCCTCTTGCGGACGCACCTCATCTTCCAGCGTATCCAGCATAAACTGGGGCATTGCCAAGGCACCGTGATGAATGCCGCGATTGTAATACCGGGTGACAAACGGGCGATCGCTGGCGTCTTCTTCGCGGAAATACTTCAGCGGGTTTTCTTTGCTGCCCATGGTGCAGCTCCACCAGCCGGTAGGATAGACCGGCTGCGGGAACGGCAGGGTCTGGACGTGGCCAAAACCGGCCTTGCGCATGTCGTGATGAATATCCTTGATGATGGTATTGGTGTGTAACAGCGGCGATTCGCTCTGCTGCACAATAATGCCGCCCTCTTTCAGGGCAGCCAGCGCATCCCGATAGAAATCCAGGGCAAACAAACCTTCGGCCGGGCCGACCGGATCAGTGCTGTCGATGATGATCAGGTCAATGCTGTCCGGCTCGATCTCCCGCATCCACTGGATGCCGTCACCAAAGAAGAAGTTGGCACGAGGATCGTCGTTGGCTTCGCACAGTTCCGGGAAATACTTTTCGGACATACGAGTTACCCGCTCGTCGATTTCTACCTGCCAGGCTTCTTCGACGCTCGGGTGTTTGAGCACTTCTTTAAGCGTACCGCAATCGCCGCCGCCGACAATGACCACCTTTTTTGGATCTTTGTGGGTGAACAGGGCCGGGTGGGTCATCATCTCGTGATACAGGAAGTTATCGCGGGCGGTCAGCATCACGCAGCCGTCCAGTACCATCAGGTTGCCGAAGGTTTCGGTGTCATAGATTTCGAGCTTCTGGAACGGGGTCTGCTCCTCGTGAAGCTTGCCCTTTACCTGCAGCGAAAAGGCTGTGCCCTGATCCTGGAATACCTCGGTAAACCAGCCTTCGTTCAATGCTGTCATGTCTGTCTCCCACTGTGTGCCGCTGCTACGTGCCCGGACATCTTGAAAGGGGCGTATTGTAGGGGCACCGGTCAACTCCTACAATGCAGCCTGTAAACGGCCCGCTGGCCGCCCCAGGTTTCCTGACAGGATAGCAATAATGGCTGAAACCACCGCATCACCTGCCCACAAGGTATACAACATCGCCCAATGGAGTGACGGCTATATTGCAGTCAATGGCCAGGGCGAAGTGGAGATTTGCCCGGACCGGGGCCGCACCGCGGCGCGCATCAACCTGCCAGGCCTGACCCGCTCGCTGACCGACGCCGGCATCGCCCTGCCTGTGCTGATCCGCTTTACTGACATTCTGCATGATCGGGTCAACAAGCTGTGCGGGGCGTTTAACAAGGTTACCCGCGAACAGGGCTATCAGGGCCGGTACACCGCGGTCTATCCGATCAAGGTAAACCAGCAGCGCCGGGTAGTCGAGGAGCTGATGGCCGCCGAACCGGCCTCCTCTGCCGGCCAGGTCGGGCTGGAAGCCGGCAGCAAACCAGAACTGATGGCGGTGCTGGCACTCGCCCATCAGCCTGGCTCAGTCATTGTATGCAACGGCTACAAAGACCGTGAATACATCCGCCTGGCCCTGATCGGTCAGAAGCTGGGACACCAGGTGTTCATCGTGGTAGAGAAACAGTCCGAGCTGCCACTGATTCTGGAAGAGGCCAAACGTCTGGGCGTATCACCCCTGATTGGCGTGAGGGCGCGGCTGGCGACCATCGGCAAAGGCAACTGGCAGAACACCGGCGGAGAGAAATCCAAATTCGGCCTGTCGGCCAGCCAGGTGCTTGATGTCATCGACACCCTGAAGCAGGCGGATGCGCTCGACACCCTGCAACTTCTGCATTTCCACCTGGGCTCACAGATTGCCAATATCCGGGACATCCAGACCGGCCTGCGCGAGTGTGCCCGCTTCTATACCGAGTTACGACAACTGGGCGCGCCCATTGGTACCGTGGATATTGGCGGTGGCCTGGGGGTGGACTATGAGGGCACCCGGTCTCGCAGCAGTTGTTCGATGAATTACAGCGTCTTTGAATACGCCTACAACGTGGTGCATGTGCTGCAGGCGGAATGCGACCGACAGGGCATTCCACACCCGGATCTCATCAGCGAATCCGGCCGGGCACTGACTGCGCACCATTCGGTGCTGGTGACCAATGTGATCGATCAGGAAGCACCGGATCACCGAGAGCCCGTGGCACCGGCCAAAAACGCGCCAGCGCCTTTGGAGGATCTGTGGCGGGATCTGGAAAGCCTGCAGGATGAACACTCACCTCGCTCGCTCGCCGAAATCTACCACGACGTCCTGCATGCCATGGCCGACGTGCACGCACAATTTGCCCATGGCTTGCTGTCGCTGCTGGAACGAGCCCAGGCAGAGACACTCTACACCTGCTGTTGCCGATTGCTGCGGGATCAGCTGGACAGCGCCAACCGGGCCCATCGGGAGATCATCGACGAGCTCAATGAAAAGCTGGCTGAAAAGCTGTTCGTGAATTTTTCACTGTTTCAGTCGCTGCCCGACGTCTGGGGCATCGACCAGATCTTCCCGGTGATGCCGATCAACGGCCTGAACCGGCCGCTGAACCGGCGGGCAGTGATTCAGGACATCACCTGTGATTCCGATGGTCGCATTGATCAATATGTCGACGGCCAGGGCATTGAAACCACTCTGCCGTTGCCAACAGATGTACCCGGGGAGCCCTTGCTGATGGGTTTTTTCATGACCGGCGCCTATCAGGAGATACTGGGCGACATGCACAACCTGTTCGGAGACACCCATTCGGTGGATGTCCGCATGAACGCACAGGGGAAGTATGACATCGGCACACCCATCACCGGCGACACCGTAGCCAAGGTACTGCGTTACGTAAATTTTGAGCCTGATAACCTGCTGACCGCTTACCGGGACAAATTCGCTGCCAGCAATCTGGATGCCGAAACACAGACGCAGTTGATGGAGGAACTCAGGGCCGGCCTGGAAGGCTACACTTACCTCGAAGAGTAACGATCAGTCGGGCCAGTCCTGTTGCAATCGACGCCAGGCGGAGGGTGAAATGCCCTCCCACTTGCGAAAAGCCCGAGCAAAATTGGACGGGTCACTATAGCCCAGATGCTCGGCGATTTCGTCAATCGCCATAAGGTTGTTACGTCTGAGCAGCTTAAGCGCGCGCCGGTGACGAACGGCTTCCTGCAGGGCCTGGAAGCGCCCCCCCTCGGCCGCCAGCTGGCGCCTCAGCGTCCGGTCAGACACATGCAACTGTCCGGCCACATCATCAAGGCTCAACAAACGGCCATCACGAACCGACTCCAAGAGCCGGACTACCCGCTCGGTGACTGAAGAGGAGGCGTCCATCTGCCGCAACTCTTCCTCACACTGCGCTTCGGCCACCCGGCGGGCCACCGGGTTGGACAGCGACATCGGCAAATCCAGCAGGTGCTTGCGGAATCTGAGCTGATTCACCTCGTTGTCGAAGCTGACGATATCGCCAAACACCTGCCGGTATGCCTCAACGGTTTCCGGGCTCGGGTAATCCACCAGGCAGCGCCCGCCGTCCAGCAACCGTTGACCAAACAGCAGGGCGTTCACATCCATCATCGACGCCAGCACCACTTCAATGTTGAACCGGTGCAGATCTTCAGTGTCATGGTGAATGTCGAGCTGGATCACCGCCTCGTCACCCTCAATAAAAAAAGACAGCGACATATAGGCAAAGCGGATGCGGAAATATTTGATCAAAATCCGCAGCGCCTGCTTCAAGGTGTCACAACTGATGGCCGCCTGCGATAAAGCGCCATGAGCGGTGAACTTGAGCCGTTTGCCGAATTCCAGCCCCAGCCCAGGATCACCGCAGCGCGCCAGGGCCTGCCGACACAATTCGGTGAACTGATCGAGCGTGATGAAATTGTCCGGATGACCAAGCTGGGCGTCACGAATACCGGCCGCCTTGATCAATTCATGGCGACCCACACCCCGCTCTCCCGCCAAACGGCACAGGATTTCTGCGTAATGGGCCCGTGTTACAGGCAAAGTGCCACCGGTAAGCATTGCGGTCATGGTCTGGAGTGGATGTCGTTATTGTTCCATTCAGACTAGCGCCTGCCCGACAATCCGGCAATTACTCCGCTGACAGAATTTCCGCGACGGCGGGGTCAGAAACAATTCCTGTTATGGCAATCCGGTTATTGCAAAAGCGCGTACATAACTCAACTGACAAATCTGCGGCGAGTGCATAGAATGATGATGACCATAAAAAGTTCAAATCATGCGACTGTCAAGGAGCGCCCGGTGACTACGCTGGAGCAGCAAAAATCAAGGCCAGAGGGCCGGAAAGATCCCTGGGGTCCTTTGCTGGAAAAAGTAGGCAAAACCCAGGACAGAGTGGCTTATCATTCTTTGTTCGAGCACTTTGCGCCGCAGATCAAGTACTACGCGATCTCCAACGGCATGGCGAACCATGCCGAAGAGCTGGTGCAAGAGGTATTCATTTCGATCTGGCGTCGCTCCTGCCTGTACGACTGGCGTAAAGCAGCTGCTTCGACCTGGATATTCACCATTGCTCGCAACCAGCGCATCGATATGCTTCGTAAGATGCAGCGCAGCAGCGCCGAAATGGCCATCGAGACAGAAGATCTGTGGCAGATCCCCGGTGATAGCGAAGACGAGCCTGTGGCATCACTGCACCGGCTGATGTCCGAGCGCAGGATCCGGGAGTCTCTGAGTTTGCTGCCAGAAGAGCAGATTACGGTCATCGCCAAGGTTTATATGGAGCACAAATCCCACCAGATGGTGGCTGATGAACTCCAGATTCCCTTGGGAACGGTCAAGAGCCGGGTGCGCCTGGCTCTGAACAAACTGAAAGTGATTTTGCAGGATCAGAACGTATGACACGGCATCATCCCGACAGCCTCAGCTTGATGGATTACAGCGCGGGCAACTTGAGCGAGCCTCATGCCCTGTGTATCCGCCTACACCTGGACCAGTGCTCCCATTGCCGAAGCAGGGTCGAAACCCTCGAAAGCCTGGGAGCGGTTATGATGGATCAGCAGCCTAAGGTGACAGTATCCGATACAAGTTTTGATCAACTGCTTGCGCGGATTGATTCGGCTCCCGCAGAGCCAGCCCCTGTTGCCAAGACGCTACGACTGAGTCCGTTACAAAAGCTCTTGGGTGACGACATCAATGAGCTTCCCTGGAAACGACAGCTGGGCGATGTCAGCATTCTTGATATCACCGAAAAATTTCCAGGCCAGCGCGAACGAGTGGTACTTCAGAAACTGGTCGCCGGGGGCAAAGCCCCTGCTCATACCCACCGGGGCAATGAAACCACCATCGTGTTGCAGGGTGCCTTTGCAGACCAGAAAGGCGTTTTCAATCAGTGGGACTTTGTGGTGCTGAATGAACAGGACGAGCACAAACCGGTTGCGGTTGGTTGTGAAGACTGCATAACGTTGTCGGTACTCAGTGCCCCCTTGAAGCTGACCGGCACCTTTACCCGAATGCTGAATCCGTTTATTCGCTGACCATTGGTAACGCGGCAGGTCAATCACCTGCCGCATTCTGTCGCCCGGCCATGCTCACCAAGGCAGATCCTTGCCATCCCAACTGATAAAGCGACCATTGTCATTCTCTGACAATAAGCCAATTACCTTGAACAGGTTATCGGCTGTTTCAGAGGGATTGTGTACTTTCAGATTTGCCAGCGACTGACTGAATGGCTTACTTAGCGCCGAACGGGTGGTACCGGGGTGAAGCGCCACACAGGCGATGGGGGCATAGCGCCGGGGCAACTCAACCGACAGATTTTTCACCATCATGTTCAGCGCCGCCTTGGAACAGCGGTAGGCGTACCAGCCCCCCAGCCGGTTATCGCTGATCGACCCAACCTTGGCAGACACCGCCACAATCCGTTTAAGCTGCTTTCCCCTCAGGGCACCGGCCAGAGACTGGACCAACATGCCAAAACCAATGCAGTTGACCTGAAAGGCGCGCGCCAGGTTGTCCGCGCTCAGCTCATCCAGACGTTTTTCCGGAAACATAGTTTCGTCGTGCAGCAACCCGGCCGCATAGATCAGATCCTCTAAACCGCCATAGGCTTGCAGCAACGCGATCATATCGGACTCGGCCAACATCTGCCCCGGCGCGCCGGCGTCCCACGCTCGCAAATGCACCCTCGGGTCTTGTTGCAGGACTTCCGGAGCCTGCTCCGGATGCCGACACAGTCCGATCAGTGACTGCTCCGGCCAGGCCTGCAGGTAGCGCTCCGCCAAAGCGCTGCCAATAGCACCCGAGATACCCGCGATTATCGTCGCCATGCTCTGCCCCCAATTCATCAATGAATTCCATACTGGTGATACGAAAAATCAATCCATTCAGCCTGCTCCTCGGAAAACCAAACTCTTCAAACGCCCGTATGAATAACTGGCTTTAGTTTGCACACCGACAGTTGCAAAGCAGAAACCATACGGCAGCTCATGCCGAACCAGATATAACAGGAGAGTGACCATGCAATACCAGGCGCCCGCGAACGACCTTCGCTTTTTGCTGTTTGACGTATTGGGAGCAGACAAGCTGCACGAACTGGAAAAATACGCCGACGCCACGCCCGATTTGATATCGGCCGTTATCGACGAAGCCGGCAAGCTGGCCGCTGAAGTGATCCAGCCCACCAACCAGGTCGGTGACCGTCAGGGCTGCACTTACGATCCAGAAACCAAAAACGTAAAAACCCCGGACGGCTTCAAAGAAGCCTACAAAAAGTTTGTGGAAGGTGGCTGGACGGCACTGGATGCGCCCATCGAATTTGGTGGCCAAGGTCTGCCGCACACACTGAAATTTGTAGTCGACGAGATGGTGTGTTCCACCAACCTGTCACTGGGCATGTATCCGGGCCTGACCCACGGTGCCATCAGCGCCCTGTTTGAGCACGGCTCCGAAGAGCTGAAGCAAACCTACCTGGAAAAACTGATCTCCGGTGAATGGACCGGCACCATGTGCCTGACCGAACCCCAGTGCGGCACCGATCTGGGTCTGATCCGAACCAAAGCCACGCCCAACGATGATGGCAGCTACGCCATTGAGGGCACCAAGATCTGGATCACTGGCGGTGAGCACGATCTGGTCGACAACATCGTGCATCTGGTACTGGCCAAGCTGCCAGGCGCTCCAGACACCACCAAAGGCATTTCCCTGTTCGTGGTACCCAAGGTACTGCCGGACTCCGGAGAGCGTAACCCGGCCTTCTGCGGCGGCCTGGAACACAAGATGGGCATCAAAGGCTCCGCTACCTGTGTAATGAACTTTGAAGGTGCCAAAGGCTGGCTGGTGGGCGAGCCCAACGACGGTATGCGCGCTATGTTCACCATGATGAATGAAGCTCGCCTGATGGTCGGTATGCAAGGTCTTGGCCTGGCCGAAATGGCCTACCAGGAAAGCCTTGCCTTCGCCAAAGAGCGCCTGCAAAGTCGATCTTTGAGTGGCCCCAAGAACCCGAATGGCCCGGCTGACCCGATCATCGTGCACCCGGACGTACGTCGGATGCTGATGCGCCAAAAGGTACTGAACGAAGGTATGCGGGCCATGGCTTTGTTTACCGGCCATCAACTTGACCTGTCAGTGGCTCACGGCGACGAGAGCGTGCGCGAGAACGCTGATGACCTGGTGCAGCTGCTGACACCGGTAGTGAAAGCCTTCCTGACCGACGAAGGCTATAACAACGCCAACTGGGGCCAGCAGGTGCTGGGCGGCTCCGGCTTTACCCAGGACTGGCCGCTGGAGCAGCTGGTGCGGGATGGTCGGATCGCCCGCATTTACGAAGGCACCAACGGTATTCAGGCGATGGACCTGGTCGGCCGCAAATTGTCTCTGAAAGGCGGCCAGCTGGTTCGTGCCCTGTTTACCGAGCTGACCGGCTTCCTGAAAGACAACCCGGATGCCCCTTATCGGGAAGAGCTCAAGGGTGCCATCAAGAGCCTTGAACAGGCCACAATGTGGCTGGCGCAGAATGCTCCGAAAGATCCGGAACAGGCCGGAGCCGCCGCATCGCCCTACCTGCGGGTAATGGCACTGACTGTTATCGGCTACCTGTGGTCGCGCATGGCCGCTGTCGCCAGCCGGCAGTTGGACGCCGGCGAAGGTAACAAGCCGCTGCTAGAAAGCAAAGTAGCGTCAGCTCGTTACTACTTTGAAAAGCTGCTGCCGGAAGTGGACTGGCTGGTCAAAGACATTCAGTCAGGCAAAGACAGCCTAATGGCGATGAACGACGAGCATTGGGTGGCTTAAACGGCAACACCACCGGTCAGGCCAAAAATTCTGACCGGAAATGACCGACGATTGGCAAGTTCTGACCTTCACCAAAACAGGTCAGGACTTGATAATGATCACGTTGATTAGTGTCTCTGAACTAGTCCAGCCCGCCTCTTAACGAGTTGGGTACCTTCTTGAAGCCACGCTTTTGCGTGGCTTTTTTTATGGTTCCGGCGGGGACAGGTTACAATGGCGGCTTTGGTTCACCCAACCGGAGGCTGAATGACCGCCGACGATTACGGATTCCGATTTGGAGGTATTGAAAGGCTGTATGGCCGCCGCGCCCTGACAGCGTTTCGACATTCCCACATTGCCATTGTCGGCTTGGGCGGCGTCGGCTCCTGGGCAGCTGAAGCGCTGGCCCGCAGCGGCATTGGTACGCTTACCCTGATCGACATGGACGACATCTGTGTGTCGAATACCAACCGGCAACTGCATGCCCTGACCGGTCAATACGGGCGTACCAAAACCGACGCCATGGCGGACCGGCTGCGCGCCATCAATCCTCACGCCGACATCCGAGTGCATTTTGGATTTCTGACCACCAGCAATGCTCAGGAATTGATTACCGGCGACCTGACCGGGGTGATCGATGCTATCGACAGCATTAAGGCCAAAGCGGCGCTGATTGCCCACTGCCGGCGCCGTAAGATCCCGATCGTCTGTTCTGGCGGTGCCGGCGGGCAGATGGATCCGACCCAGATTCAGGTGGCAGATCTGAGCAAAACTACCCAGGACCCGCTACTGGCAAAGGTGCGCAACCTGCTGCGCAGGGAGTATGGCTTTTCGCGGAATCCAAAGCGGCGCTTTGGCATTGAAGCAGTATATTCACTGGAGCAGCTGACCTACCCCGCACCCGATGGCGAGGTCTGCCTGCAGAAGCCTGCCACCGAGGGCCCGGTAAGGCTGGACTGCGCCTCAGGTTTCGGTGCAGCCAGCCCGGTGACTGCCAGTTTCGGTTTGTTTGCTGCCTCTCGCCTGCTCAATCGCATTGCCCGCAACGCCAGCCTGCCGGACTAACGGCAGTCGAGTACCAGTTTGCCCCTGACATGCCCTGCCTCCAGCAGGTTGTGGGCATCGCTCACCTGATCGAGGGGGAAGAGCCGGTCAACGTGAACCTTGACGTCGCCGTCTTCGATCAGTTCAGCGATCTCATCCAGATGAAAGGCATCGGGCCTTGATCGCATGCCATGAGCCCGCAACCCCATCGCCTCTGCCGCGCTGACCACTTCGTCTGCGGTGTTGGTGGGAACTGTCACCAGCACACCGGATTCGGCCAGTGTGTGTAGTGCCCGTTTACCAGTGTCACCACCGACCAGGTCCAGTACTACGTCCAGACCATAACACTCATCGGTAATGTCCGTGGTGTGGTAGTCAATCACCTCATGCACACCCAGTCCCGCCAGGAAATCCCGGTTGTGGGCTGACGCCGTGGCAATCACATGAGCGCCACGCTCAAGAGCAAACTGCACAGCGAAGTGGCCGACACCGCCAGCGCCGGCGAGAATGAGAATTTTCTGGCCGGCTTCCAGCCTGGCAACCTCAAACAGTGCCTGCCACGCTGTCAAAGCGGCCAGCGGCACCCCGGCAGCTGTCGTCAGATCCAGCTCTTCGGGCACAATAGCCAGATCTTCAACGTTGGCGACGGCATATTCAGCGTAAGCCCCGCCAGCAACCGGAAAACCGATCATCCCCATCACCCGGTCGCCGGGCGCCAGCGTAGTAACACCGTCTGCCACGGCAACCACCTCGCCGGCGGCGTCGTAGCCAGGCGTCCAGGGCAAACTGTGCTCTATCTGGGTCGCCACAAAGCCAAGCCCCAGCCGGGTTTTCCAGTCGATGGGATTGAGGCCGGCACCGTGTACCCGGATCAACACCTCGCCTTCGGCCGGCACCGGCAACGGCGATTCGGTCACTCTCAGCACATCACGCTCGCCAAAACGATCGTAAACCACGTGGCGCATGGTGCCGGATTCGGTCAGATCAGATGATTCCATGGGGGTCTCCAGACAACGTTTGAACGGCGCCGTTCCCGGCCTCAGCTCTCAGACTAACAGAATTCTGCCGGCTCAGCCTCAGCCGTTCAGGTCTCGACCGCCAGCTACCAGCGCACCGGACAGAATATCGGCAAAGGCCTTTGGGGCGCGGGAAGGCCGCTGGGATTTCATATCCACACAAGCGTGAGTCGACAGTGCCCGCAGCAGGATTTTGCCGTCCGCTGGCCGAATAAGCTGGAACTGCCGAGCGGAGCGGAAGCGGCCATCCCAGTCGGTCAGCCAGGTGCCCAGCACCAGTTCGTCGCCCGCATTGGCAGACGCCAGGTAATCCAGCTCGGTACGGGTAATGGCCATGGCCTTACCGGTTTCTTCATGCACCGCCCAGGTCATGCCCAGACTGTCGATGTGGGCCCAGCTTACTTCTTCCAGCCAGCGCACGTACACCACATTGTTGGCGTGGCCAAGCCGGTCGGTGTCTTCCGGGCGCACGATGATGGTCATGGTGAAAGGGTCCGGTAGATCCCAGTTCAGCGACTGAGCGTCCGTCATGGTTGTCCTCCCAAGCCGGGAATGGCCTGCAAAGATAGCCGGCCGATGCGATCGTTGTGAAGCGAGCCAAAGTACAGAGTGCCCTCATGCGGATTGACCGAGGTGATCTCCTGCAAATGAGTGCCACGGGTATCCTGCAGACTGATCAGCATGCGCCCGCTGGCGTCAAACGCCACCACCAGACCGTAATCCTGGGGTTGTGGCTTCAGGCTGTCCGGTAACTTGGCCACCAGATTCTTCAGCCAAGGCTTACGATGCATGCTGTCAACCCGGGCGTTGCGGAGCGTCGGGAAGGCGACCCAATAGCGACCTTCACCATCGACCGCAAGGTTGTCGGGGAAGCCCGGCAGATTATCGGCAAATACTTCAGCCTGGCCCGCTTTGGGGCCCGCTATCCAATATTTTAGAATACGGTACTTCCAGGTCTCGTTTACCAGCACATAATTCCCGGCAGGGGATACCGCCACGCCATTGGCAAAGTGCAGATTACCCAGTAATTCCTCGGTTCTACGCGTACGGGGGTCATACCGGAGCAGGCGCCCGTGTGGTCGCATTTCCAGCAGATCGAGCAGGTAATCCGGTTGATTAAAGCGGGAACTGGCATCGGTGAAATAAATGCGCCCGTCCGGCGCAATATCGACGTCGTCGGTAAAACGGAACAGGGTACCGCCAGCTTCCCGGGCCAAAACCGTGATAACACCTTCAGGATTGATCGACAACAAACCTCTCCAGGCATCGGCGACAATCAGGTTGCCCTCGCCGTTAAACACCATACCTAACGGACGGCCCTCGGTATCCAGCCAATTTTCGACCCTGCCATCGGGAAACACCCGCACGATCTTGCCGTCTTGAGTACCGGTATAGAGCACACCCTGAGCATCGACTGCTGTGTCCTCCGGCCCGTAAACCTGATCTCTGGCTAAAAGATCTGCCAGCCGCAGGCGCTCATTGGGGGCCAGCACACCGGTCAGCGCTGGTGGCGAGGGCGCTTGCCATGCTTTGCTGTCTATGGGCGAGGGTGTCAGCAGAAAACTGCCCAGCAGCAGAAAGACGACCAACAGGCCGATCAACAACCATTTCATCATGAGCGCCCGATCCATTGATGATTCTTTGCCCGAAGGCGATGCCAAAACACCCTAACCTTAGCAGACATTGCCGGGTGCCTGGCAACGCCACGACCGGCGTGCTACAACGTCAGAAATTTACGGCACAAGGTCGCAAAGGTGTCGGCCTTTTCGGCGTGCAACCAATGGCCGGTTCCCTGAATGATTTTCAGCTCGGCGGCGGGAAACATCTGACGGATGGTTTCCTGATGCTTCTCCTGAATGTAGGCAGAATCAGCACCTTTGATGAACAATACCGGCCCTTCGTAGGGCCCCTTACCCTCGGGCGCGGCCGCGAGCTTCTGATAGCAGGCCTCAATCACCGGCAGATTCAGGCGCCAGCGAAAGGTCTGGTCCGGGTCGGTTATCTGATCAGCGGGAATGCGCTCCAGGTTTTTTAGCAGAAACTGCCGGACACCGGGGATATCAACAAACTTCGCCAGTTGCGTGTCGGCTTCCTGGCGAGTTGTTATTCCTTTCAGGTCCAGGCTTTTCATGCCGTCCAACACTGCATCATGCCGGGCTTTGTAGGTGACCGGAGCGATGTCTGCCACGACGATGGCTTTGACTCGCTCCGGGTAGCTCAGAGCGACCTGCATCGCCACTTTGCCGCCCATGGAGTGACCCAGAATGGCGGCCTGGTGGAGCCCTCGGGCATCCATGTAGGCAATCACATCGGCGGCCATGGCCGGATAATCCATATCGTCGGTATGCGGGGAGCTGCCATGGTTGCGCTGATCCAGCGCGTGAACTTGCCAGCCATCTTCCAGACGACGGGCAACGCCACCGAGGTTGTCCAGAGACCCGAACAGCCCATGCAGCAGAATCAGAGGGGCTCCCTTTCCGGAAATACGGTCATTCAGTTCAACGGTCATACGCTGGCAGCCTCCGGTTATGCAGTTAGACCAGATACACTAACACCGCCAGCACATGGGGCAAGGGGAAATTAAAACGAGGTGTTTGAGAGCGAATAGTCTCGATCTCGCGATGGGGCACCAAGATGTCTCCTTCTGTATCACACCTTTGCTTATGGCTACTTCAACCTGATGGTGACCATGCTATCGTTGAGCCCGGGCCCAGCCAACACGCTGGATCACTATGGCACCTGCCCGTTTTCGGGCCAATCAATAGAGGCGAGGCCAATGACCACAGACAGCTTGTCGCTGTTCGCCATTCCACTGGCCATCCTTTATCTGGTCGCGCTGGCCTGTATTTACCGGATTCTGCTCAGCTACCGAACCGCCCAGGGCGCCATTGCCTGGATCATCGCCCTGATTGGCCTGCCTTATCTGGCGGTTCCACTGTTCCTGTTTTTTGGCCGCAGTCGCTTCGGCGGTTATGTCAAAGCCCGTCGCATGGGTGACCGCGCCCTGACCAGTCTGCTTGATCAATTCGAGCAACAGACCACCTCGATTTCCAACCCCGGCCATGAACACTTCAGTGATGAGTTGCAGGTACTGTGCAAGCTGAGCCGACAACCCTTTACCAGTGGCAATCATTGCACCCTGCTGCGGGACGGAGAAGCTACCTTTGAGGCCCTGTTCGAGGCCATGGAAGACGCCTCTCATTACATTCTTATGGAGTTCTATATCGTTCGCTCTGATCGAATCGGCCAGCTCATCAAGGCAATTCTGGAGCGCAAACTCGCCCAGGGTGTGCAAGTGTGGTTCCTGTATGACGACATCGGCAGTGTCATGTTGTCGCGCCGGTGGCTGAGGGAGCTGTCTGCCGCGGGTGCTCACGTAGCCTCCTTCGGCAAAGGTAACGTGCGCCGCCGGAGATTCCAGATCAACTTTCGCAACCACCGCAAGCTGCTGGTGTGTGATGGCCGGGTGGGATTTGTCGGGGGCATCAATCTGGGTGACGAATACCTGGGCACGGTGATCGACCAGGAACCCTGGCGCGACACCCATTGCCGGGTTGAGGGACCGGCGGCAACGGGCCTGCAGCTGGCATGGCTGGAAGACTGGCACTGGGCCAGCAACATCCGTCCGGAGCTTGACTGGCACCCGAACAATATTGATCACGGCGACCAGCAAGTACTGGTTCTGGCCACCGGCCCGGCGGATACCTGGGAAACCTGCACGCTGTTCTTTCTCAACAGCATCAATAATGCCCGCACCCGGATTTGGATTGCCTCGCCCTATTTTGTGCCGGATTTTCAGATCATGAACGCCCTGCAACTGGCGGCCCTGAGAGGTGTCGATGTGCGCATTCTGATTCCTGAAAAATCCGACAGCCAATTGATACGCCTGGCCGCTTACTCCTACCTGGTGCAGGCCAGTCAGGCGGGCATCGGAATTTACCGCTACCAGCGCGGGTTTATGCATCAGAAAGTGGTGCTGGTGGATGATCGCTACGCAGCCGTCAGTACTGCCAACCTGGATAACCGGTCAATGCGCCTGAATTTCGAGATATCTATCATCAACACCAGCCCGGATTTCATTGGTTCCGTCGATATCATGCTCAAAGACGACCTGAAACACTGCCAGCGCATGACTGAAAGCGATTACCAGGATCGATCGATCCTGTTCCGGCTCAGTTGCCGTGCCGTGCGCCTGCTGGCACCGATGCTCTAGCTGATACTCTGGCTCACCCCATAACATTGTGCGACCATGATCGCTCCCGATGTTTCACCTGCTGTAAACAGACAACCCATGAACGCATTCAAACCCAGAGAAACTCTGACCGAACAGGTCGCCCGCCACATTGAAAACCTGATTGCCTTCGAGCAGCTGAGATCCGGTGAACGTATTTACGAAAGCGCCATGGCCAAAGAAATGGACGTCAGCCATGGCTCAATCCGGGAGGCCCTGCTGCTCCTGGAAAAGAGGCATCTGGTGCAGAATGTACCCCGGAAAGGTGCTTTTGTAACGCCGCTGGATGCGTTTTTTGTTCGTAGCCTGTACGAGACCCTGGAGTTGTACCTGACCCATACCGGGCGCAAGCTGGTGCGGCAATGGCAGCCGGAAGATATGGAGCGCCTGGTGTTTCTGCACCAGAAAATGCAGAGCTGTTATCAGAACAATGATTTGATGGCGTTCCTTGAGCTGGGCATCGAATACACCAAAGCGTCTTTGGTGTATGCGGACAACTACTTTATTGATTCGGCAATTGATGACCTCTGGCCATCAGCCAAGCGCTGCGCGTTCGTGGCCTTCCGTCAGGGGGGTGCCCGGGTACTGGAAGACAATCTGGTGCACATGGAAGAATCCATCCGCGCTATCCGCAACCGGGATGAACTCGCGCTGGCCGACATTCTGCACCGGTATGCGATTCAGCAATGTGAACAGGTGCTTGCCGCCATCAACACCGGCTGAAACCCAACCTGCCAGGCGCTTAATAGAATAGCTGGGCAAACGAAAACCCAATGTTGAGATAGGCGGTCCAGTCGTCCTCATTGTTGTAGGCCACAGACACCTGAACCGGACCGAGCAGCGTGTCCACGCCGGCAAACACGCTCCAGGAGCGCACCAGCTGCCCCCAACGGGCATCGCTCATGCTGTCCCAGGCGTTACCGGTCTCAAAACCGGCACCGGTAAACCAGGGCATCACCGGACCACCATATTCCCGGCGCGCATACACTGACGCCAAAACCGCATCGTTACCGGTGATTTCTCCGGGGGCGTAGGCTGATAGCTGGCGAAAACCACCCAGGCGCGCGGCATTTTCAATCCCGGCCTCGCCACTGAGCACCTGACGGGTATACACCAGACCAGTCAGGTTATAACGCTGCCAGGTGCCGGTGCCCAGCACCATCGCAGTGACCGCATCAAAGTGCCGATCCGAACCCAGGTCTTCCCGCTCGATTCTGGCCCGAACACCGGCAAAGGCGCCGGTTTTCGGGAAGAAGGTATCACTCAGCGAGTCGTGCACCAACTGCAGGCTCACGTGGCCCTGATGCACATCATCCGTGGGCGCGACGGGCGCGCCGACTTCATCTTCGACGGTAGCGTAACCGCGCACATAACCCAGCCGCAACTCGGCATCGCCGCCCATCTCCATGCCCAGCGCCAAATCTACCTGATGGAAGGTAACATCGACTGCAGAAATACGCTGCCCCTGATCGTAAATGCTGTAGTCATCCCGCCGATATTCCATGCCCACTATCGCAAAGCGGTCGTAGCCGTAAGTCATCGGTTGATACCACTGAGTACGAAGCCAGGGCTGAGTGCCCAGCTGCAACCCCGTCAACCATTCTCCACCCAGCCGATTCAGCTCGGTCATTCGCAGCCCGGCTGCCAGGTTAAATCGGGTGTCACCGTCAAAATTGTCCTCGTAGTTAAGCCCGAAGGACAGGTAGTTTGGGCCCCAGCTTTTTTCCCGTGCCCGGATGATCAGCACCGGCCCGTCGCTGGACGGCACCATCGACCAGGCCACCGACTCGTAATAACCCAGTCCGTAGATGCGCTTGAGGTCCGCCTCCAGTTCCTCAACGTTCAGGATCTCGCCCGGTTGTTGCCGGATGCGCTGGCGCAGAAAATCAGTGGCGAGCCGGTCACCCTGGGCAATTTCGATTCGGGCAATGGGTCCTGGTACCCAGCCACTAGCAGCCCGACGTGATTGATAGGCCCGCCAGGTCTCTTCCGGTACTGCCAGTCGATTCAGGGCCACCGCGTGCTCTCTGGCGGCGGTGGCACCCAACTCAAACAGCACCAGGCCTTGGTAAAAATCGGCAGAACCAAAACCCTCAAGGTCGGGACGGATCAGGACATCGTCCGGAGTCAGGCGTTCCAGCTGGGCGTCGGTGTTGATGCGGGTCATCAGGGTTGTCAGCTGGCCGACCACGGAGAAAGCTTCGCGCATTTGTTCGGCCGTCATCAGGGGGTCGGTAATGTCCACCGCAATGACGATCTCAGCGCCCATGTCATGGGCAACACTGATCGGCAAATTGTTGGCTACACCGCCGTCCACCAACAGCCGGCCATCCCGCTCAACCGGCGCGTAAACGCCGGGAATGCTCATACTGGCGCGAATCGCCTCAGCCAGATTGCCGCTGGCAATGACCACCTGCTCTCCGGTTTCCAGGTCCGTGGCAACCGCCCGGAAAGGCACCGGCAACTGATCAAAGTTCTCAACCAGCGCCGCGTTACGGGTCAGCTCATTCAGGATCAATCCCAGATTCTGGCCAGTAACCAGGCCACCGCCCAGACGAACGCCGTCCATACTGACACCGAGCCCAGGCACCAGCGGCAAGCGCCAATCGTCCTGTTTACGACGCACCGGTTTGTAGGCCCGGCCCGGGTCGTCCCGGAAGCTGGACAACCAGTCCAGCCCGATAAAGCGGCGTTCGATCTCATACACTGACATGCCAGAAGCATAGAGCGCAGCCACGGCGGCACCGGCGCTGGTGCCCACGACCACGTCGACCGGTATCCGCATTTCTTCCAGAACCCGCAACACACCCACATGGGCCATACCTTTGGCACCGCCACCGCTGAGCACCAGGCCCACCCGGGGACGATCTTCAGGCTCAGCGAGCGCCGCTGGCACCCACAGCAGGGATGCCAGAATCGTCGTACAAAGCAGGACAGGGAGGTATCTGCGCAAGGTGTGGTTACTTCTGTGTCGAGTGTTTGTCATCGTCGGCGAGCGAGAGATGGGAAACATCCGGCACCACCGGCGGCGGCAGGTCACGCTTCACACCCAGATCAGAGCCGGGCGGCGCCAATGACCAGTCATCGAGATGCTCGAACATCGGGGCCTCAGCTTCTTGATGTTCCGCCAGTATGACGCCAACCGGGTCCAGGCTCAGGCCCGAACCCGCCAGGATATCGTCGACCTTGTCGCCCGCCACCGGCAGGCGATCACCGGGTTCTGGCACCGGCGCTTTGCCACCCGAGGCCTGTTGAGCTGGCTCCGGCGCCGCCGGAGACGGCTGCGCAGGGCTGGAGGGAGCTGTTCCCGCCATTGGCTGAACGTGCGCGATCATGCCGTGCTTTTTCAGGACGGCCAGGTATTTTTCAGCCTGCACCTGCTCCAGTTTGTTGCGAATGACCACAGGCTGGCCACTGAACATCCGGTCCAGTTGCTCAACACTGGCCTTGAACAAGGTGCGCGCATTATTGCGAGCGGTTTCCAGATCCGTGCCCGGGGCACATTCTCCTTTGAACACAAGCTGGAACATGGCACTGCCTCTCTGCTTCCGAATGGCTCTGGTTCCATGATAGCGGAAATCTACCATGGGAGCAGGCTGACAAAATCCGGAGAATACAAACCGGATGAAAAACCCTCCGGAATGCAAACAATTGAAAAATGCCAAACATAACTGGCGAAAATTGCGACACTCTCTGCAATAATCAATCGTAACCAAACGTTACACTCGGTTACACGGGAAGTTTATCGTCAGTTCTGTGGAATTTACCTTATGTACGCCAGACTCTATTATGCCTTGATATCCGCTGCTGCCCTGGCCTTGGGGACGGCCAACGCGCAGGCGGAAAATCTTGATGTGGTTATGAGCCAGGTCTTCCCCGGGGACGAAGCAACCTACATCGGCTATGAAAGCGTGGAACGGGAAGATATTCCGGAACTGGCAGCCGTTGACCGCAAGTACTTGATTGTAGACTTCCGGTTCACCGACCGGCAGCCGGCCGGTGACACACTGCAAGCCGGTGTTCACAAGGTCTGCATGACCCTGCTGCAAAACCGGGAGCTGGTGCGCACGCTGTCCGACTCCGGCTACGATATGGTCTCGGTCGCTTTCGACCGCCAATCCCAGTTTGACTGCCTCTGACAAGGATCGATCGGCACTCGGTCAACGCTGCCCCAACAACCGGGGAAACGCCTCAAGCGCAGTGTTAACAGCGTCCAGATTGAACGCATCCACGTCTGCCAACAGCTTTTCACCATAACCGGTCACCGACGGTGAGCGATGGCGCTGGCCCCATGCGATCATTCGTAGCGCAAAATCTTTCATTTGTTCCGGGTCGCCACTTTCGCGAACATTCTGCCACTCATTACCGAAGTCTTCAGCCAGTTTTTCCCGCAACCAGCCCCGCTCCTGCATGCTCATGGTTTGCGCCAGCAGCCGCTCTGCTTCCTCTGGCGCCCCCTCATCCTCCGCCTGCTCTATCGTGGCGGCCACCTTTGGCAACACCAGGGTGAAGGTGGAACCAACCTCCGGCTCACTTTTCACCTTCAGCTCTCCACCCATCATCTCCACCAGTTTTCGGCTGATCGCCAAACCAAGGCCGGTGCCGCCATAGCGCCGTGAGCTCTGGCCTTCCTGCTGCTCAAACGCATCAAAAATACGGCCCTGCTGATCCGGTGCAATACCGATACCGGTATCGGCAACAGTGACTTGCAATCGGTAATAACGGACATCGGAGTCCGGATCGGCCGCTTCATTCAATTCTTTGGCAACGGCCCGAACGGTTACCCCGCCTTCATGGGTAAATTTGATGGCGTTGCCCACCAGGTTGAACAATACCTGCCGCAACCGGGTTTCATCCAGCATCATCGCTGAAGGCATGCCGGAGACGACACTTACCTCAAGAGTAATGCCCTGCTCCGTGGCGCGCAGATCAAAGATATGGCGCACATCGCTAAGCAGCCGCCGAACCGAGACCGGACCAAAGTCCAGGCGCATTTTGCCGGCTTCAATCCGGGACAGGTCCAGAATGTCATTGATCAACATCAGCAAACTGCGACTGCCGGCGCGGATCGCGTTCAGATAGTTGCGCTGCTGAGGGTCGGTCACCGAGTTGTACAGCAGGTCGCTGTAGCCGATCACCGCGTTCATCGGAGTCCGGATTTCATGCGACATATTGGCCAGGAACTCGCTCTTGGCCCGACTGGCGGTTTCCGCCTCTCTTGCCAGACGCTCGGCTTCCAGTTTGGCCGCCCGCAGATCATCTTCGCTGCGGCGCAAGGCATTCTCAGAGCGAATCCGTTCATCCACTTCCAGCGACAGCTTCCGGTTCCAGTACAGGAAGATCAGTACTACCGCGATGGCGATCAGAATGATGCGCCGGACCACGGTGTAATCGGTCTCCTGTTCGATGTCCAGGTGTATCCATCGATTATAGACCGCCTCGGTTTCAGACGGCGGCAGACCGCTCAGAGCCTTGTTCAGGATACGGTGCAGAACCGGATTGTCTTTGTTGACCGCAAGCCGAAGATCGTACTGATACGGCGTGATACTGGTGATCCTGAGATTCGACAAACCCAGCTTGGCAACGGTATAGCTGACCGCCGGTATGTGGGTAACCATCACTTCCAGATCACCGTTGGACAGGGCCAGCAGCCCTTCTTCCACGGTTTTCTGGGGATATAGATCGAGGTTGGGGTGATTGATCAGCAGGTAGTCATGGCTGGCCTGACGATTAACCACGCCAACCCGCTCATCCCGCAGCTCCCTCAAATCGCCAATAAACCGGCCGGTGTCGCGAATGGCCAGCGCCACCGGCACTGAGACGTAAGCCCTGGTAAACAAAAAATCCTGCTCGGTTCTGGGGGTTCGTGACATCCCCGGCAGGATATCCACCTCACCGCCCTTGAGCTTATCCTCTGCAGACAGGCGTGAGTCCATAATTACACGGTTAAACCGAACGTCGAGGTTTTCCTCCAGGCGCTTGACCAGATCAGACGCCAGCCCCGCGGCGCGACCCTCCTGCGCAAACTCAAAGGGCGGCCAGTCGCTACGCATACCCACTTTCAGCCCCGGGTGGCGCTTGAGCCACTCCAGTTCGGTGCCGGTCAGCGCAACGCCGCGCTCTTCCAGTGCCGGCATTTCGGCCTGCAGCCAGGACTGACGGATGTCCCGGTGTTCATTATGGCTTACCGCCGTGATGGCTCGATCAAACACCCGAAACAGTCGTTCGTTGCTGGTGGGCACCTGCAACACCACATCCACCGGCCGGTTATCCAGCAGCACGGCCAGGCCGATACCATTGATCATGGCCGACTCCAGATAATCGGACACTACCGGTACCGCTCCGATAAACGCATCGGCTTTGCCGGACAACACCAGGCTGATGGCGTCGCCCAGACTGGCGGCCGTGACCGGGGTAAAGTTTTCAATCGGCTCCAGCAGCGGGAACTGATTGGGATCTTCACCAATAATCGCGACATTGGCAGATTCCAGGTCCGACAGCGTTCGGTAGGCTGCATCACCCGAATTGACAAAGATTCCGTAGGTCAGCGACATCATGGGCGGCGTATGCCGAGCGCCAGGAACCACCGGCGAGCCCGGAATCCGGGTGGTCAGGATCAGGTCTGCCTCGCCGTTGGCGAGGCCCGCGGGCCCGTTCATCATGAACGGTTCAATCGGTACCCGGAGCTTTTCCGACAGGCGCGCCAGATAGTCGATCCAGATACCCGCCAGCGCATTTTCGCCGGTATCAAATACCAACGGAACCTGACTGTGCCGCACCCCCACCCGAAAACCACTATGCTTATCCAGCCATTGCAAATCCTCAAGCCCCAGAACCGGGGCCGGGGACGCTTGCGGCGGATCGGCCCAGGCCACCCCTTGAAACAGCAGCAACAGGAGGCCATACACTGGTGGTAGGAAAGACTTCACTGGATATCCTCGGTGGTTCCACTACATTTCAGGGAACAATACCTGCAAATGTCGACGATTTCACACTGCCAAACCCTTTACCGGAGAAACCCGATTATGGACACCAGCAAACACAGCCTGCACACACTGTTCGAACAGCTCGGCCTGCCCTCGGAGCGGAAAGACATTGAGGCTTTTATCGGGCAGTACTCGCCCCTGCCTTCAGAGATTGCGATTCAGGACGCGCCGTTCTGGTCCGAAAGCCAATCACAATTTCTGGAGGAGGGGCTGGAAGACGACAGCGACTGGGCCGAGATCATTGATGAGCTTGATGCTCTGATCAGACACTGAGCCGGATAGTCAATCGCTCAGGACCTGATTGCGGCCGGCGTCCTTGGCCTGATAGAGGGCGCGGTCGGCGCGATCGAATACCGCGTCTTCGGTATCGCCGGCACGGAAGTCCGAGACCCCGGCTGAAAAGGTAATCGTGACCGGCTTACCGCCGAAATGGAACGGCAGTTTGCCGACATGCCCCCTGAACTGGTCGACCACGACCCTGGCATCTTCCAGTCCGGTTTCCGGCAGCAACAACACAAATTCCTCACCGCCATAGCGGGCAATGAAATCAGTATTGCGCAGGCGGTTTTTCATCTCTCGGGCAACCAGTTGCAGCACCCGGTCGCCCGCTTTGTGGCCGAACGAATCGTTAATCTTCTTGAACAGGTCAATGTCGATCACCGCCACACTCAAGGGGTGCTGGTATCGTTGCCAGCGATTGTATTCAAAGGCCAATCGCTCCTGCCAGGCTTCCCGGTTGGGTAACTGGGTCAGCAGGTCGGTCAGGGCGCGTTCCCGCTCTCTGCGCACCTGAGCCTGCATCTGCTCCGAGTGGGCCTCCATGGCCGCAACTTTCTCCTGCATGGCCTCCAACTGCTCGGTCAGCATTCCTTCCCGCTCGGCATCCCGTGTTCGGAAGCGCTCCAGCGCACCGCTGATAAATTCCAGCCGCTGGCTTACCGACTGCTTCAAAGTCTGCAAGTCCTGGCTGCTGCGAATTTCGTCGCTGACCCGACCCAGTTCCTCCCGGATTTCCCGATCCAGAGTGGCGGTGTCGCCCTGCCGGGACAACTGGGCGTCGGACTGCTGGGAAAAATGCTGACGCAAGGTTTCCAGACGCTCATCCAGCCGCTTCAGAAAAACCTCGAACTCCTTCTGACTGCGAGTAACTGCCTCGATCACCAGTTCAGCCACCTGGTTGAGCCCTTCTCTGAGGATGTCCCAGTCGTTGGTAGAAAGCAGGGTTTGCTGAAGCGTTCTGGCCTGAGACTCCACATCCGGCTCCAGCGTCACCTGGTTAAGCAGCTGGCCCAACAATTGCCCGACCCGACGGGCAATACGCAGTCGGTGACCATCCTCAGCAAGATCGGTTTCATCAGCAGGTTGGGCGGGCGCAACAGGGGCCTCAACCGGGGTTCTGATTGACGCACTCTGACCACGCTCGTCAAGTTTTGTGATGGCTCGGTCGATCTGATCCTGCAGTTTTCGCCAGGCCTGGATATCGATTTTCTGATTGCGCAGATCGTCCCGGAGGCGAGTCAGCAAGCTGTCAAGTTCCGGCGTTTGTCCTTCCGACGCCAGGCTGGTGCGCACCAGCATCCGCTCAAGCACATTGCGTTCGGCTTGCCATTGCTTGTCGCGCTGGTCTGCGTCTTCCAGTTCCCGAAGGTATTTCTCCTTCCAGGACTCTTCAGATGCCATGAGTCACTCCCTTATGGCCTGGTCGCTGTCGCTATCGAGTTGTTTAGGGGCAGATCGGCGCCGCGCCCGGGGATGGCTCTGGTCATAAATCCGGGCAAGATGCTGAAAGTCAAGATGAGTATAGACCTGGGTGGTGGCAATGTCCGCATGGCCGAGCAGCTCCTGTACCGCACGAAGATCACCACTGGACTCCAGCATATGGCTGGCAAACGAGTGCCGGAACAAGTGCGGGTGCAGGCGCTGATCTGCCCCCTGGACCACGCCCCAACGTGCCAGCCGGGCCTGGATACTGCGCCGGCTCAGGCGATCGCCACGCTGGCTGACAAACACCGCCGGCTCGGCTTCATGAGCCAGCTCCGGCCGCTGCGCCAGCCATAGATTCAGTGCTGACACCGCCTTGCCGCCCACCGGCAGAATTCGCTCCTTATCGCCTTTACCCAATACCCGGACTTCGCGGGCGCGCAGGTCCAGGGCATTCAGATTCAGGCCGGCCAGTTCCGCCAGCCGAAGGCCGGAGGAATACAGCAGTTCAAACATGGCCAGATCCCGCACTTCCAGCGGGTCGTCCGGGTGGACATCCAACAAATGACTGATCTGGTCGACATCGGCCACTTTCGGCAGACGGCGGCCGTTTTTGGGGGCGCGAATGTCCAGGGCCGGATTATCCCGGGCCAGGCCTTCGCGAAGCAGAAACGTATAAAATCGGCGAATGGCCGACAGGTGTCTGGCGATGCTCCGGCCACTCAGGCCATCTCTGCTGAGCTTTGCCACATACCGCCGCATGTCATGAATCGACAGAGCACACCAGTCGGCGGTGCCGGTGTCCGTCAACCAGGCCATTAGGCGCTGAAGATCTCGTTGATAATGCTCGCAGGTGCGGGGGGAATGGCGCTTTTCCGACGCCAGGTGCCGGACAAACCCGGCCAGGGGCGCCGAAAGCGCCTCTGGTGGGCTGGGCAAAGATTCCGGAACATTCACCCCTGACCACTCTCCACCGCCAGGCCAGACACCGGCGTTCCGGAACCATAACGCTTGAGCATTGGGGGCAGCAGTCGGCTCAAGGTGTCACTGATGTAACTGAGAAACAACGACCCCATACTCTGGTCAAAGTACCCCGGCTCACAACTACCCACCGCAAACACACCCACCAGGCCGTCATGGCGAAGTGGCACCAGCGCAACCGAGGCGATCGGCTCGTCCCGGTCCGGAAACAGGAATTCTCGCTCACTTTCACGAAACTGACCGCACACGGCACGGTCACCTTCCAGCAACGCACCCAGCCGCTCCCGGGCTTCACGGCTATCAACGATGTGCAACGCACCCTCAGCTTGGCCTGGAGATTCCTCGTCGCTGAACAACAGCACGGTTGCCGCATCCAGACCAAAATCACCACGGATGCTGTCATCAATAGCGGCCGCCATGTCGTTGAGAGTTTTTGCTTCAATCACCTGCATCAGCAGGCGCTTGCTCTTCTCAAACAGACGGTCGTTGTGGCGGGCAATCGACACCAGCTCCACCAGCTCGTGGCGCAAGGTATCGCGCTGCTCACGGAACAGATGCACCTGACGCTCAACCAGGGAGATCGCCCGGCCACTATCGTGCGGCAGGGTCAGACTGCGCAGCAATTCGTCCTGATCAACAAAGAAATCGGGGTTGGTCCGCAGGTAGTCTGCAACCTGGTCCCCAGTGAGTTCGCCGGCCTTCTGGCGGGCCGTTTGTTCTGTCATCGTGTTCTCCTGAGCCGTCAGGACCTGGTTTTGGGGGTTCGCGGGCTTTTGCGTCGACGCACGAGCGGATCACCCGGTAACCGCAACTGGCCTTCAAACACTGTTTTTGCGGGTCCTTCCATCATAACAGGGGTACCATCCCCCTGCCATTCGATCACCAGCGTACCGCCACGCAGTTCCACTTCTACCCGCGCATCCAGCAAACCTCGCAACTGGCCGGCGACCACCGCGGCGCAGGCGCCACTGCCGCAGGCCAGGGTTTCGCCGGAGCCACGCTCAAACACGCGCAAACGGGCATGATGGCGGTCAACCACCTGCAAGAAACCGATGTTGGCTCTGGACGGGAAGCGCGGATGCTTCTCCAGCAGCGGGCCAAGCGTCGCTACCGGAGCGCTGTCCACATCGCCCACCAGCAGGACGCCATGAGGGTTGCCCATGGACACCGCAGACAGCTCGACAGTCTGGCCATCAGCTTCGACGGTATACACATTTTTTTGACAGTCGGCGGCAAACGGAATAGCCGGTGGGTTCAGCTCCGGCACGCCCATGTTCACCAGGACCTGACCGTCTTTGCCCACCTTCAGTTCGATCACGCCCTTGGCGGTCTGCACCCGGATGACGCGCTTGTTGGTCAGGCGCTGATCCCGGACAAACCGGGCGAAACAACGGGCGCCGTTACCACACTGTTCCACTTCCGAGCCATCCGCATTGAAGATACGGTAGCGGAAGTCGACATCCGGCAATCCGGGTGGCTCCACCACCAGCAGCTGATCGAAGCCGACGCCAAGGTTACGATCCGCCAGCTCACGAATGGTCTCGGGTAACAGCCGGAATTGTTGGCTAATGGCATCCACCACCATGAAATCATTTCCCAGCCCGTGCATTTTGGTGAACCGGAGCAACGGGCCCGGGCCGCGTCTTTGTGGGTTCATCTCACGCTCCACGTTCATTCCGGCAGGCAACTTTCAGGGCCCAGCTGGTCTTCCAGGGTTTCCCTGCGGCGCACCACATGCACCTGGTCGCCATCCACCATCAGCTCCGGCGGCCGGTTGCGGGTATTGTAATTGGACGCCATGACAAAGCCATAGGCACCGGCAGAGCGAACCGCCAGCAAATCCCCTGCCTGCAATCGCAAATGGCGATCCTTGCCCAGGAAATCCCCGGTTTCACAAACCGGGCCGACCAGATCCCAGCTTTTTTCATCACCCTGCTGATGTGGCTGAACAGGAATAATCGCCTGCCAGGCGCTGTAGAGGGCCGGGCGGATCAGATCATTCATCGCCGCATCAATGATCGCGAAGTTTCGGTGTTCGGTGCACTTGAGGAGCTCTACCCGGGTCAACAAAATGCCGGCATTTGCGGCGATCGACCGGCCAGGCTCCAGAATCAGCTCCAGCTTGCGGTCACCCAGCTTCTCCGCCAGCGCCTTGACATAGTCCGAAGGCTGGGGCGGCTGCTCCTGATCGTAAGTCACGCCAAGCCCGCCGCCCATATCCAGATGGCGGATATGAATGCCCTGCTGCGCCAGGGTGTCGATCAACGTCAATACCCGGTCCAGCGCATCCAGGAACGGCGACACCGACGTCAGCTGTGAACCGATATGGCAATCGACACCGTGAACGTCCAGATTCGGCAGGCTGGCGGCACGAGCGTACACCTTCGGAGCTTCGGCAATGTCGATGCCGAACTTGTTCTCTTTCAAACCGGTAGAAATGTAAGGGTGGGTGCCGGCGTCAACATCCGGATTTACCCGCAGCGACACCGGCGCTTTGACCCCCAACTCTCCGGCAACGGCATTAAGCCGGTCCAGTTCGGTATCAGATTCGACATTGAAACAGCGCACGCCCGCCTGCAGCGCCCGTTTCATTTCCCATGGCTGCTTGCCGACGCCGGAAAACACCACCTTGCTGGCATCCCCACCAGCCCGAAGTATCCGTTCCAGCTCACCGGCAGAGACGATGTCGAAACCGGCGCCCAGACGGGCCAATACGTTGAGCACGGCCAGGTTACTGTTGGCCTTGACCGCGTAGCACACCAGATGGGGGTGCCCACTGAGCGCCTCGTCGTAGGCGCGGTAATGTCGCTCCAGAGTAGCTCGGGAGTAGACATAGGCCGGAGTGCCGAAACGCTCGGCGATGCTGGCAACCGGCACATCTTCGGCGTACAGCTCGCCGTTACGATAGTTGAAGTGATCCATGTTGTTCCTGAAGGTCTGGACAGGGCGGCGACAAGGGTTGGCGCTGGCAATCAGCGCTGTGGTGGCGCCTCGTTTTCGGTCGCTGTTTCAAGTTGGCCCGGCTGATTGGCAGCGCTGGCGGGCTCTGCCGCCGGCACTACGCCGTCCCGGTATAACGGGCCTTTCTGGCCACACCCGGAAACCATCAACACAAGCAGTATCAAGGCCGCAAACCGTGGCCGGTGCAATGGTCCAACCTGCATAGCCGTTCCCCTGGATGAATAATGGGCGAAGTATACCCGACACGCGCCCTGTACCGCGAGGGAGGCAGCCGCTCAGGACAAATAACTGTTAAGGGCATCCTCGAGTCTGGAACGGTAGTAGAGGTACTGGCCGGTCTGGATGTCGCGCTGATAGAACCGAGGGTCCAGATCGTGGGGCAGGTGCAGGTCGGTCAGGTAGACCGGGTAAGATTCACCGCTCTGGCGTAACGAGCGGATGTAATGCGCCACCGCCGGAATCAGCCGATCACCGTATTCCTGCACACTGAATTCCTGATCGTTGCAGTAAATGTCGAACCTGAGCGTGCTGTCTCCTGGCTGGATCCCCACGGCCTGCACTTCCAGCCCCGAAGGCGGCATTCTGACCTCCTGCTGCGGCCGGCTCTCGGCCAGCCAATGGCCGTCGCGGCGCACCATTTCATAACAACGCAGGCCACTCACCGGGTCGATGTTGTCGGCCTGGCGCAACAGGCGCCGCTCGACCAGATTGTCCAGGAAGCGCAACAGCGGGCCCAGCAGATGGCTGCGATGGCCTGCCTGGATCGAGCGGGTCCACAAGCTGCCCTGTTCATCGACCACCCAGATCTGCCCGCGCTCGTCTTGAAGCCGCCAGAACACCTGGATGTTACCGGCTTCTGAGGCCTGGCAGACCGCCCTCAATACCGGCTCATCCAGCAAGGCATGACGGTCCGGCACCGCTGGCAGGTAATGCTCCTGGGGCTGAAGCAAAACCTCCATCAATGCCTCGCGGTCTTCCAGGGCCACAAATCCAGGCTCCTGGCCGGCAAACTGCAACAGGAAGTAGCGATGATCCACTTCAATGATGTAACGCAACGGGTGCGGCCCCGAGCCGCCGGCGAAGAACTGGCGCAGAACATCGGCAAACAACTCCCGGACCCGACGGGCAATAGCCTGACCATGGCCACGACTGGGCGCCGACACCTGAATCTCGGGCAGTTGCGAAGGATTCATCGCCACCGGCGCCAGCACATTTTTCAGGCACTGAATCAGAGTATCGCCGGCGGCATAGTGCTGCAGGCTGACTTCGTGCCAGCTGTTCAGGGTGATCTGGTCAATGGTCACCACCAGATTGTCCCTGCCACCACTAAACCCGAGCGAATCCGAGCGCGAACTGAGTTTGTGCAAGCCCCTCTCGGTCAGATGGGCCTGGGGATCCACCGCGACATTGATCAACAACAGATTCTTCAAAGGTCGCACCGCCCGAGACAGGGCCGCCCGGGATGCCGGCGCCAGCGGCAGTGGCAGAAATCCGGACAACACCTCAAGGATGTCTTTCAGTTCCGCGACCGTGGCCACGCTCCTGCCCGCCCGCACATTGAGCCGGGTGGACCGGCTGAGCAGCCCGTTGCAGTAACACCACATCAATAACTCGGCGAGATTACCGGCACGGCGGATCACCGGCTGCCAAAACGCGTCGGACGGGTCCTCAAGATCCCGATACAGGAGCCAGCCATCGCCCCCGCCTCCCTGCTCGGACTGATGATGAAACGACAGGTTCTCTTCGGCCAGCGACGGCACCAGCCCGGGATTCACCAGCTCAACCTTACCAGCCTTGCGCTGAAAAGCCGCATACAGTTTGCGGCCCAGCAGGTTGATGTCGTTGGCGGTGATGGCGGCCCGGGCTTCCTGCTCTCTGGCCAGCCGCGACAGTAAACGGTAACTGTGGGTCAGTTCTGCTACCACACTTCTGCGCAGCGCGGTTACTTCCTCGGCCCGCCAGCGTTGGCGGTCGTCCAGGGATTGCACTCGGGCGTTTGACCAACCCCAGTGTTGCACCAGACTGCGCAACAGTTCAATGCGCCACTGGTCACCGGCGTTGCCGGCCCGAGTCAGTGGCAGACCAGCCTTCAGGTAAAGACTGCGACGGACCAGATCCAACCGTTCGGGAGTGCCACTGGCCAGCAACCACTGTTCAAGGCGCTGGTACAGAATCACATAGGGATCCAGCGCATCAGCACTGGTCTGGCCCTGATAGATCGCTTGCTTGAAGCTGGCCGACAGCAGCGGGTATGAGTCGTCGGTGGCATAGCATTCAATCAGCAGCAATTTCAGAATGGCTTTCCAGGGTGCGTCGATACCCTTGTACAGTTGCCAGATACCAGCACCGGGGAACTCCTCCGGCGGAATCGACGGTACCGCACCAAAATCGATGTAGTCACTGGCCTTGATGAAGCGACACTCCACCAGCCGGCGCCGGCACTGATCGTAATCGGCTTCGGCTTCGGCCGGGATCAGCCACCACAACGGGTATTGCCCGGCCAGGTGAATGCTGGTCCGATAGAACTCATCCAACAACAGGAAGTGCTGGGCACTGCCGCAATTTTCCCCGGTGACTTCGGCGCGCTGCCGGCCGGCTCGCCAGTCCGCGGCAGAAAACACAAACACATGCAGCTCAACCCCGAGCGTGGCCGCCCATTGTGAGAGGCTGTCGGCCTTGCGCTCCAGGCAATGAATGCCGTGTTCGGGCAGATCTTCCCGATGACACAGCCAGATATCCAGATCACTGGCCACCGAGTGGCCCAAAGTGCCAGGGCTGCCCATCAGAAACAGGCTGTCCAGATCTGCTTTGCGTCGGCCCTGATCCCGGTAACTGAAACTACGGGCAAACCGGCGGGCGGCATCCAGTACCTCAGCGGCCGGCGTGTAGCCGGCAATGCCTTGAGGGCAATCGCCGTCCAGGTAGCCTGGCAACGCCGGATGATTGCGATGAAACACCAGCGGCAACAGCTCGAGCACAACTTGTTGTCGATAGGTCAGCGCCGAGCGGGCCCGCAGCCAGCGCTGTTGATTAACCAGCAGAAACCGGTCCCGCAACCGTCGCAGGGTTTTGCGATCAATGCCATCCTCGAAATCGAGAACAATGGGCGGTGCGTGAACGGTCAAGGCAGCTCCGGCGAATGGTTATTTTCAGCAAGATAGTCCGTATGATGAACGAATCGTGGCAAAACCGGTAAAAAAATAAAAGGATGACCGCTCTACGGCAGCCGCCGCAATCGGATGATCCAGACGAGGCATGTGAGCTGTGAAAGAATTCCTGATTCAACGCTATCGACCGGACCCCGCCGGCCCGGCCATCCACCCTACCCGCCTGCGGGTGGACGACGACGGCCGCATTGTTCAGACCGACCGCCATGCCGAGTCCATGTTTGGCTACACCTCGGTCGACCTTACCGGGCAACCGGTGCAACGGGTACTGGCATCCCGACAGGACGATCCGTTCGCACCGGCGCACCGGCATTATCTTGATAACGGCCAGACTGTGCTCGTCACCTTCCGCCACAAAGATGGCTTCTTTTTTACCGCCAGCCTGGGCCTACGCATGGAAGTGCGCGACTCCGACCGGGCGGCCAACGCAGCCATCGCCTTCAAAGACAGCAGCGAGATGGACAGCCGCCTGCTCACTCTGGCGGAACAGGGCGCCGGCTTTGGCTTATGGGAACTGAACCTACCCACTAATGAAATCAGCTGGTCGGACGGCATGTATCGGTTACTGGAACTGCGCCCGGGCACCGAGCTGTCACCGGAGCAAGCCCTGTTTTACTGCCAGACGGGTCAGAACCGGGTACGGGCGCTGTTCCGACGCTGCATGCGCACCGGGCAGTCGTTCAGCCTTGAGCTGGTCATGACCACCGGCCGGCAACACGTGCAGCGGGTAACGCTGGCCGGGCGTGCCCTGAAAAACGGGGGTCGGGTGCAAAAACTCGGCGGGGTGATGGTCAATCACAGCGAAGCCATGCGTCACGACCACGCCAGGCAGCAAGCCCAACGTATTCTTGAAGCCACTGCGAGCGCCACTCCTGATCTTGTGGTAGCGGTCGATATCAACCTCAATCTGCTGCACTTCAACACGCCCTGGGCCGCCCAGTTCAGCAGCGCGTTCAGCCAGGAACCCAGGCCCGGTGACAACCTGAAAGTTCTGCTCAGTGACTTTCCCAATGAACGCCGGCTGATTGAACGCCTGTGGCAACGGGCCTTTGACCGGGAGCACTTCGTTGCGCAGATGCCGCTGAATCGCCAGGGCGAGGGGTTACCGGTTTACGAGTTCCATTTCCAGGATATCCGGAGCACACAGGGTGAGGTGATCGGCGCGGTACACGTGGCCAAAGACATCAGCAACCGGATTCAGCACAATGGCAGCGGCGACTACCGCATGCGCCACGATCCGATCACCGGCCTGATGAACCGACGCTCCTTTGTCGAGCACCTGGAACGGGCCATAAAGCATAAGCGTAAACGCCAATCCGTGGATGGTTTGCTGTTTGTCGACCTCGACAGTTTCCAACAATTCAACGAAACCGCCGGCAGCGGCACCTGCGATCGCTATCTGCGCGAACTGGCTGCCATTCTTGGTCTGCGGGTACGCAACCGGGATGCCCTGGCGCGATTATCCGGAGACACCTTTGCATTGTTCATCGAAAACTGCCCCGAACCCAGAGCCCGCAAACTGGCCGAGGAAATCCGCGAGCAGATCGCCCAATTCCAGTTTAAATGGCAGGGCCGCCAGCTAAAGACCACCGCCAGCGGCGGCTTGCTGATACTGGACAAAGACGCTCCCGAACCCGCTGAACAGCTGCTCACTCAGGCTGCAGATCTGTGCCACACCGCCAAGACTTCCGGCCGAAACCGCATCCACACCGCCCACGCGGTTGCCGGCGAGCTGGTGAACAACGGCAGTGACCATCAACTTGAACAGTTGCTGCAAGCTCTGGATAACGGGGAGCTGATTCTGGAGTTCCAGAACCTGAAACCGGTAGCCAGTGTTACCTGGGGCGATCACATCGAGATCCTGTGCCGGGTTCCCGGGACGGGTGAACACGATGCACCGCTGACACCCGATCAGTTTCTTCCCATTGCCGAGCGCTTTGATTTGGCCAAGCGCCTGGACCGACAAGTTATCCGGCAAACCCTGGACTTTCTGGGCCAGCACCGGCTGCTCGAACCACGACTGAAATACTGCGGTTTTAACCTGTCACTGGCGACCGTGCTGGACGACACCTTTGCCGACTTTATGGAACAGGTGTTGGCCCACTCGCCGTTCCAGGCCCGGTGCTTCTGCCTGGAAATCCGGGAGTCTCACGCAACCCAATATCCGGATGAAGTGGCGGTGCTGTGCGATGCCCTGCACCGGGTCGGCTGCCGGGTGGCACTCGAAGGCGCCGGCGCCTCGGTGGAAAGCTACAGCCTGGCCGCCAACCTGCCGGTTGACATCATCAAACTGGACCGGCGCATCATGAACGATCTGGCCAGTGATCCGGTGCAGCAGATCATGGTGGACGCCCTGCACCGGATTGCCGAAGCCGCCGGCAAAGAAACCGTGGCCACCTTTATCGAAAGCGACGAAACCCTGAGGAAAGTGCGCACCCTGGGCATTCACTTCGGTCAGGGTTACCGGTTATCGCGGCCCCGGCCCTTAACGGAACTGAAGCCCGCCGCCGTCAACCTGAGCACCGGTCGCATTGGCGGCTGAGAAGCCTCCGGGGCCATGACCGTTACCGGTCGTTGTGGCAAGATCTTAGGTTATTTCAGGGCCTGCCGGGCCCGGGCAACGGCGGCGCGCACCTGATTGGGTGCGGTACCACCCAGGTGATCCCGCGCCTGCACCGAGCCTTCCAGAGTCAGCACATCAAACACATCCTCGCCGATCACCTCGGAGAACTGGTGCAGTTCTTCCAGGGTCATCTCCGACAGATCACGGCTTTCGGCCACACCGAAGGCGACAGATTTGCCGACAATCTCATGGGCATCACGGAACGCCACACCTTTCTTGACCAGGTAATCCGCCAGGTCGGTCGCGGTAGAAAAACCGCGCTTGGCCGCTATTTTCATGTTATCCGCTTTAGCCCGGATCGACGGGATCATGTCGGCATAGGCCTTCAGGCAGCCTTTTATGGTATCGACGGTATCGAACAGCGGCTCCTTGTCTTCCTGGTTGTCCTTGTTGTAAGCCAGTGGCTGGCTCTTCATAAGGGTCAGCAGGCTGACCAGATGGCCATTCACCCGACCGGTCTTGCCGCGCACCAGTTCCGGCACGTCCGGATTCTTCTTCTGGGGCATGATCGAGGAGCCGGTGCAGAAGCGATCTGGCAGATCAATGAAGTCGAACTGGGCCGAAGTCCACAGCACCAGTTCTTCGCTGAAGCGGGACATGTGGGTCATCAGCAGCGCGGCAAAGCTACAGAATTCAATGGCAAAATCCCGGTCGCTGACCGAATCCAGCGAGTTCTCGGAGGCCCGGTCAAAGCCCAGCAGCTCGGCGGTCAGGTTGCGGTCAATCGGGTAAGTGGTCCCGGCCAGCGCAGCCGCACCCAAAGGCATCACGTTCACCCGCTTGCGGCAGTCCTGCAGCCGATCGGCATCGCGCACAAGCATCTCGTACCAAGCCAGCAGATGGTGACCAAAGGTCACCGGCTGAGCGGTTTGCAGGTGGGTAAAGCCGGGCATGATGGTATCGGCTTCACGCTCGGCCAGATCCAGCAGGCCCGCCTGCAGGCGCTTGAGCTCTTCCGCAATCACGTCAATTTCATCACGCAGGTACAGGCGAATATCGGTAGCCACCTGATCATTCCGGCTGCGGCCGGTGTGCAGTTTCTTGCCGGTGATGCCGATACGGTCGGTCAGACGTGCTTCGATGTTCATGTGCACGTCTTCGAGGCTCACGGACCATTCAAAGCGACCCGCTTCGATGTCCTCTTTCACGCCCTTCAGGCCTTCGATTATCTGGTCGCGCTCCTCATCGGTGAGCACGCCCACTTTCGCCAGCATGGTGGCATGGGCAATCGAGCCGGTAATATCATGGTGATACAAGCGTTGATCAAAACCGACCGAGGCGGTAAAGCGCTCTACAAAGGCATCAGTGGGCTCACTGAAGCGGCCGCCCCAGGGTTTTTCGGAGGTTGTGGTCTGGTCAGACTTTTTCTGATCCGTCATGGTCTATCTTTCCTGCTGACAGCCCGGCATGGTCACGCGGGCCATGAATAAGTGATAATTTGCGGCAGTATAGCATTCCAGTCCCGGTTGAGGAGACACCCCTGAAGCCTGACAGAAGCATCAACACCCAGGATACCGAAGACTTTTACGTGCCCGACCTGTGCCGGGTGCGGGCCGTGTTCCTGTTGCTGATCACCAGTGAGCTGCTGGTGCTGGTGCTGGCCATCGTACAGGCCGAGCGCAGCTGGATTGACTGGAACTACTTCGGTTTGTTGTCGCTGTTTGTGCAATGGACCACGCTCACCAGCGCGGCACTGATCTGCCTGCTACGCCCTTGGCTGGCGCGGATGAGTGTGGCCCGCGCCACTCTGGCCATTGTTGCCATCGTGCTGCTGGACGTGCTGGCGTTCAGCCTGTTTGCCGACAGCGTACTGCATCCGGAGCCCGGGGTTGCCCTGTGGCAGGGCATTGCCAAAAAATTGTTGCTGGCCTTACTTATCGTATTGATGGTGCTGCGCTATTTTTACCTGCAGCACCAGTGGCAGCAGCAACGGGAGGCCGAAATGCAGGCCCGGCTGACCTCACTGCAGGCCCGGATTCAGCCGCACTTTCTGTTCAACAGCATGAACACCATCGCCAGCCTGATCGCCACCAACCCGGAGCAGGCTGAAGAGGCGGTACTGGACCTTTCCGAGCTGTTTCGCGCCAGCCTGCGCACCGATGATCAGCTGGTCCCGCTCAGCCGGGAACTGGACCTGTGCCAGCGCTATCTGGCCATTGAAGCCTTGCGATTGGGGGATCGGTTAACGCTGGAATGGGACATCCAGTCAGGGCTGGAACAGCAGGCCATACCGCCACTGACCCTGCAGCCGCTGGTTGAAAACGCCATCTATCACGGCGTTCAGCCCCGGCCCGAGGGCGGCACCGTTCGCATTGAAGTCACCGCCAAAGGCCACTTCGTCTATTTGATGGTGCAAAACCCGAAACCGGAAACCAACGAACGCCAGCACCAGGGCAACCAGATCGCCCTGATCAACACCCAGGCCAGGTTGCAGGCCCTGTTTGGTGAACCGGCGGTGCTCAAACACAGCCAGCAAAACAACATCTACACCGTAACACTCAGGTTACCGAAACGAACCGTCAGCGAGCCGGCCACTACCGCCCGGCGTTAACAGGATATCCATGACCTCAGCACCGCAGCGCATTCTGATCGCAGACGACGAACCCCTGGCCCGGCAGCGCATCCAGCGGCTGGTGGATGCGCTGCCCGATTACACAGTCTGTGGCGAAGCCGCAGACGGCAACGACACCTTACGTAAGGTGGCCGAACTGGAACCCGACATCGTGTTGCTGGATATTCGCATGCCGGGCATGGACGGTATGGAGGCCGCGGAACAACTGAGCCAGCTCAACAACCCACCGGCGGTAATTTTCAGCACCGCCTATGATCACTACGCCATCAAAGCCTTTGAAGTGAGTGCGGTGGCTTACCTGTTGAAGCCAGTGCGCCGGGAAGCACTGGCGGATGCGCTGGCCCGGGCCGGCAAAGTCAATCGCGTGCAGTTTCAGGCGCTCACCCAGACCGCCGATGTCGGGTCCGGACAACTGGCCGTGCGCACACATCGAGGCACCGAACTGATCGATCTGGCCGATGTGCGCTACTGCGAGGCCGATCAGAAATACGTCACCCTGCATCACAGCCGGGGCGAAACCGTCTGCGACTACACTCTGAAAGAGCTGGAACAAGCGTATCCGGACTACCTGCTGCGCATCCACCGACATACCCTGGTCGGTGTGCGCTTCATTCATGCCCTGCGACGCAATACCGACGGCCAGAACAGTCTATTGCTCAACGACTCAGGCGCGCCGCTGCCGGTCAGCCGGCGCCATGCCAGCCATGTTCGGCAATGGCTACAGGAACGCCAGCCCTCCCCCTGACGGGGTAGACGCCAGGCCGCCACGGGACTTTTTTGCTGCTACAAGGTAACCTTGGAGCACATTTTCCCCAACGACAGTGAGTGCCATGTCAACACGTACCCTTCGCATTGCAACCCGTAGCAGCGCCCTGGCGCTTTGGCAGGCGGAATTCATCAAAGCCGAACTGGAAAGGCTGCACGATCACCTCACCGTGGAGCTGGTAAAGATCAAAACCCAGGGTGACAAGATTCTGGATGTGCCCCTGGCCAAAATTGGTGGTAAGGGGCTGTTCGTCAAAGAACTGGAAGAAGCCATGCTCGATGGCCGTGCAGACCTCGCTGTGCACTCGATGAAAGACGTGCCCATGGAATTCCCCGAAGGCCTGGGCCTGGTCGCCATCTGCGAGCGCGACGACCCGACCGACGCCTTCGTGAGCAATCACTATGACACCCTGGAACAACTCCCCCAGGGCGCCGTGGTCGGCACCTCCAGCCTGCGCCGGGAAACCCAGCTAAGGGCCAATCGCCCGGACCTCGAAATTAAGATGCTGCGTGGTAACGTCAATACCCGCCTGGCGAAACTTGATGCAGGTGAGTACGACGCCATTGTGCTGGCCAGCTCGGGCCTCAAGCGTCTGGGCTTCCATGATCGTATCCGCTATTGCATGCCCGACACCCTGTCTTTGCCTGCCGTTGGCCAGGGTGCCCTGGGCATCGAATGCCGGCTTGAAGACAATGACCTCCAGCAGCTGCTGGCCCCGCTGAACCACGTCGACACCGCCGATCGCGTCAAAGCCGAGCGCGCGCTGAACCGACGCCTCGAAGGTGGCTGCCAGGTGCCCATCGCCGCCTATGCCCTGCTGGAAGACAATGACACCACAGTTTGGCTGCGCGGCCTGGTCGGTGCCGTCGATGGTAGCCAGATCTTCCGCGTCGAAGGCCGGGCCCCAAGAGCTGAGGGCGAGCGCCTGGGCCGGGAATTGGCCGAGCAACTGCTGGCGTTAGGTGCCGACAAGGTACTGGCAGAGATTTATGGTCACACCCCCCGCTGATCATGACGTCCAGGCCCTGCCCCTGCAGGGCCGACGCATACTGATATGCCGGCCGGAACCAGAAGCTTCGCGCCTGGCCGAGGTCTTTCGCAGCGTCGGTGCCAACGTGCGCCTGATGCCTCTGGTAACGCGAGAACCGTTACCGGAGACACCTGAGCGCAGGGCACTGCTACAGGAATTGAACAACTTCCGCCATATTATTGCCGTCAGCCCTTACGCGGCGAAGCTGCTGCTGGACGAAATCGAGCAGTGGTGGCCACAGATGCCCATGGGCCTTCAGTGGTACGGGGTTGGCGCCGGAACCGCAGCGGTGTTCAGTAAACAGGGCCTGCGCCCACGCAGACCGACCCAGGGCTGGACCAGCGAAGCGCTGCTGGCCCTGCCGTCGCTGCAACAGCTCGAACACGAGAAGGTTCTGCTGGCCCGGGGTGAGCAGGGCCGGGAACTGATCCGCGAAACGCTTGAACAGCGAGGCGCCAGGATATCGGTCCTGCCCCTGTACCGACGCTTCCGACCGTACTATCCTCCAGAACAGGTCCAGGACAATTTCGACCGGTTTCAGCCAGAGGTGATCATTGCGCTTTCCGGGGAAACCCTGAACAATCTGATCGAAATCGGAGCCAACTACCATCAGACGCTCTATCATGCGCTTCTGGTGGTTCCGGCAGAACGAATAGCGGAACAGGCCCGCAGCGCCGGCTTCAGCAGCCTGTTGGTTCCTGACGGCCTGGCCGATGTGGATCTGGTAACCAGTGTAGCTTCCCGGCTGGTGCGGGAAGCTGGTAATAACGGAAAACCAAGTAAGGATGCCCGTGACTGAAACAACACAACAACTGCCTGCGCCCGTTAACCCGGCCAAATTTCAACGACCTCGTCTATGGCCGATCTGGCTGGCCGCACTGATCGCCCTGATGTTGGCTGTTATCCTGGCCCTGTGGAACTGGCAACAATGGCGAACCCACGAAGCCACCGTTCGGGTAATTCAGGACCTCCGGCAAGACACGGCACAACTGGAAGACCTCTATGGCAGCCGTGGCAATGAGCAGGCCCAGCGACTACAGGCCCTTGAGAGCAAACTATCGGATCAACGAGAGCTGATTGCCACCCAGCAACGGCAGATCGATCACACCGCTCGCGAGCTGCTGGAAGCCGGCAACCGCACCCGGACGGACTGGCTGCTGGCCGAAGCCGAATACCTGTTGCGAATCGCCAACCAGCGGCTGCTGATTGAAAAAGATATCCGGGGCGCCCTGTCGGCCCTGGAGTCCGCCGATGAAGTGCTCAGAGAGTCTGATGACATCGGGGTCTACCCGGTGCGCCAGCAGCTGGCCCGGGAGATTCTGTCACTGCGCAGCATTCAGGGCGTTGATCGCACTGGCCTGTACCTGCAACTTGAAGCGGCCATTGCCAGCGTCAACGACCTCACCGATCTTGCTTTGGTTCACGAGCAGGCACCAGGTTTGAAAATCGCGGACGACCCGGGCGCACCGGACGATAACCGCAACCGGTTGATACACGGCTGGAATCGCTTTGTCGACACCCTGCAGCAGGTGGTGGTGGTTCGCCGCCTGGATGAACCGGTCAAGCCCTTGTTGTCACCGGATCAGAGCGCCTGGGCCCGACTCAACCTTCAGTTAATGCTGGAAGAAGCCGAAATGGCGGTACTGCGCGGCAATCAGCCCCTGTATGAACGGGCGCTGACCAAAGCGATTACAACCATTAACGACTGGTACGACGCCACCAACCCGGCAATCCGGGGGCTGGCCGATTCCTTGAACGAACTGGCTGGCCACAATGTCGACCCGCAGCTGCCTGACATCAGCCAGTCTCTGGGCCTGTTGAAAGAGCGCCTGGCTGGGCGTATGGCGACCGGTAATGGCGACGACGCTGAACGCAGGGGCAACGACTCATGATCCGGCTTCTGCTCATCCTGCTGGCTGCCTTGCTGATCGGTACCGCCTTGTCATTGGGCCTGACTTACGACCTCGGCTACATCAGGATCAGCCTGGGTCATTACCTGATTGAGACCAACTTCTGGGTCGGCCTCGGACTGTTCGTGGTTCTGGTGGCGCTGGCGGTATTCTTTTTCAACACACTTCGTCGCTTTCGCCATGGCCCCGGACTGGTCACCGGCTGGGTTGCCCGTGGCAACGAACGCCGGGCCCGTCGGCGCACCACGCAGGGCCTGCTGGCACTGGCCGAGGGCAACTGGCCCCGCGCCCGTAAGCTGCTGGCCACCTCTGCCGACCGGGCCGACACACCCCTGATCAACTATCTTGCTGCGGCCCAGGCCGCGTTTGAATCCGGCGACCATGAGGCGGTGGACCAACTGCTGCGCAAGGCTTACGAAAGCACTCCCGGCTCCAGCATGGCGGTCGGCCTGACCCAGGCCCAGTTGCAACTGGCAGGCAATCGCCTGGAGCAGGCGCTGGCGACCTTGCTCAGGTTGCGCAAAGAATCACCCCATCACCCGTTCGTGCTCAAGCTGCTGAAAAACACCTACCTGCGACTGGAGGACTGGCGCGAGCTTTCCAGGCTGACACCGGAATTGCGCAAACGCAGCGTGCTACCGGAGAAAGAACTGGACGAGCTTGAGCGACAGGTCTGGCACAATCTGCTGGAACGGGCCGCAGAAGACACCGAACGCCAACTCAAGAGCGATCCCAAGACATCCCTGGAACCTTTAACCCGCCTGTGGGATGAGCTACCCGGATTTGTTCGCCGGGATGAGTACACCATCCGCGACTATGCCAGATTGCTGGCCAGGCTGGGTGACGAGGCCCAAGCCGAAACCCTGTTGCGCAAGGTGCTGAGAAATCACTGGAGTGACGAGCTCATAAATCTTTACGGACGCATCAAGGGTCATCAGCCAGAAGAACAGTTACTGATGGCCGAACAGTGGCTGAAAGATCGCCCCAACAACGCCGAGCTTCTGCTGGCCTTGGGCCGACTCAGCCTGCGTAACGAACTCTGGGGTAAAGCCAGGGAGTATTTCGAGACCAGCCTGCGCCTGCGCCGCAGCCGGGAGGCCCTGGCGGAATTGAGCCGGCTCAATGCCCACATGGGAGAGGAACAAGCCAGCATCAAGTTACTGATGCAGAGCCTGGAATCCGAGAATGGCCTGCCGGAATTGCCGATGCCACGGGCCTGAAAATGGCGCCGGCCCGCCAAGCCCCCGAAAGCAACAAAGCCGGATCAGTGATCCGGCTTTGTTGCTACAGCGGCAACACGCTCACCCGCGGGGCGCGTATTCCAGCACATCGGAGAAAAACGCCTGCGTCGGCAAGCCAGCTTCCAGCAGGGCATCCATCAAGGTGTACACCATAGTCGGTGAGCCACTGGCGTGCACTTCCACAGCCGACCAGTCAAAGCCAGTAGCCAGCACCGCTCGCACCAGCTGATCATGATGACCGCCCCAGTCGTTGTCTTCGTCGTCACCGACCACTGGAAGGAACGTGAACGGAGCCCAGTCATCGTGCCACTGCTGGGCAAGTGAACGAAGATACATATCTTCATGCTTTCGCACGCCCCAGAACAGCTTGATGGGCTGACTGAAACCGGTTTCCTGCAGATACTCCACCAGGCTTTTCATCTGGGCAAAACCGGTGCCGGCAGCCACCAGAACCATGGGCTTGGCTGGCGCTGCGGCCAGACACGCCTTGCCGTGAGGCAGCTCGACACTGACGTCCTGACCCGAGGTCAGAGCATCAATCACCTTCTGGGCGGACACCCAGTCCGGCGACGCCTGGATATGCAATTCGATGTTGGTGGCGGACGGGCGACTGGCAATAGAAAAGTAGCATGGATCCGCGTCTGGCAAATTCACCGACAGGTATTGCCCGGCGTGAAAAGCCACATCCCGGCGCCCCGGCAACTGCAGTTCAACCCGATAGACATCGTGGCTGATGGAACGCACATCCACCACTTTGGCCTGAAACTTCCGGGGCTGATAATTTCCTGATGCCATAACGGCAGGTATCTCCAATTCAAGGTCGGTAAGCGCCTGGGTCCGGCACATCATCAGGCGTTCGCCGACCGTTATGGGTTGCTGATTACGAGTATTCATAGCCTGGCCACTGACCAGCCGGGCCTCACAGAGTTCACACACGCCGTTTCGGCAGGCAGCCGGCACCCGGATGCCCGACGTCACCGCCGCCGATAGCAGATCACGGCCGGGCGCCGCCTGACAGGCAAGCCCGGAAGGCTGCAGACGCACGCTAGGCACCAGCGTGCTCTTGTCAGTCGGGGCGGGCGGTCGGAATTTCAATCCCTAGGCTGCCCCACAGTTCGTCGACTCGCTGTTTCACTTCATCGGTCATGGCAATCGCCGTGCCCCACTCCCGGTTGGTTTCACCGGGCCATTTATTGGTGGCGTCCATCCCCATTTTCGAACCCAGGCCGGACACTGGCGAGGCAAAATCCAGGTAGTCGATGGGCGTGCTCTCGACCAGGGTGGTATCGCGGGCAGGGTCCATTCGGGTCGTCATCGCCCAGATCACATCTTCCCAGCTGCGCGCATTCACATCGTCGTCTGTGACAATCACGAACTTGGTGTACATGAACTGCCGCAAAAATGACCATACGCCCATCATTACCCGTTTGGCATGGCCGGGGTACTGTTTTTTCATGGTGACGATGGCCAGCCGATAGGAGCAGCCTTCCGGCGGCAGATAGAAATCGACAATCTCCGGAAACTGCTTCTGCAGTATCGGGATGAACACTTCGTTCAGCGCCACCCCCAGTATCGCCGGCTCATCAGGCGGCCGACCGGTGTAGGTGCTGTGGTAGATCGGATTTCGGCGGTGGCTGATGCGCTCCACGGTAAACACTGGGAACTGATCCACTTCGTTGTAGTAACCGGTATGATCGCCAAAGGGACCTTCCGGAGCCATATCATCCGGATAAATAAAGCCTTCCAGTACGATTTCGGCACTCGCGGGCACCTGCAGATCACTTAACCCGGCTTTCACCAGCTCGGTGCGAGCACCACGCAGCAAGCCCGCAAATGCGTATTCCGACAAACTGTCTGGCACCGGGGTCACGGCACCCAGAATGGTGGCCGGATCGGCACCCAGGGCCACGGCAACCGGATAGGGCTTGTCCGGGTTGGCCTTGCGGAACTCCTGATAATCCAGCGCCCCGCCACGGTGGCTAAGCCAGCGCATAATCAGCCGGTTGCGCCCGATGACCTGCTGCCGGTAAATGCCGAGATTCTGCCGCTCTTTATTGGGGCCACGAGTGATCACCAGCGGCCAGGTAACTAGCGGACCGGCATCTCCGGGCCAGCAATGCTGTACCGGAATCTGGTAAAGGTCGACCTGGTCTTTTTCAATCACTACGTCCTGGCAAGGTGCGGATCGCAGCACTTTCGGGCTCATGCGCATGACCTGCTTGAAGATCGGCAGTTTTTCCAACGCATCCTTGAAGCCCTTGGGGGGATCGGGTTCTTTCAGGAACGCCAGGAGTTTGCCAACGTCACGCAGGGCTGCCACGTCGTCCTGTCCCATCCCGAGGGCGACCCGCTTGGGAGTGCCGAACAGGTTGGCAAGCACAGGCATGTCGTAACCTTTGGGATTTTCAAACAACAACGCTGGGCCACCGGCCCGCAGGGTTCGGTCGCAGATTTCGGTCATTTCCAGGTGGGGGTCGACTTCTACGCTGATGCGTTTCAGTTCACCCAGCTTTTCCAGCTGGTTAATGAAGTCTCTGAGGTCGTTGTATTTCATGGTGTGCTCCGTTCTTGGTCTACGGTACTACGGAGTTCGGGCTGTTCTGGACTGCCCCTCGCCTGGAGATTAAACATCTGGAGTTAGAACGAGACAGGGAGGGGGCGCCAAAACGGGAAACATGGTTTCCCTGATTGTTTTGGCACCCCCTCCCTGCCTCATTCTTCGATCTTTGGAATTGACAATCCTTATGACAATCCGTGCGCGCAGAGACTCTGAACGGCGCCCCCAAAAACCAGTATCAACGACGCTTCATGGACTGGAAGAATTCGTCATTGGTCTTGGAATCCCGCAGCTTGTCCAGCAGGAATTCGAGTGCCGCAGTGTCATCGTCCATAGAGTGCAGCAGCTTGCGCAGGATCCACACACGCTGGATGTCCGCTTCGGTCATCAACAGGTCTTCACGGCGGGTGCCGGAGCGACGGATGTTGATGGCCGGGTAGACGCGCTTCTCAGCGATCTTGCGGTCCAGATGGATTTCCATATTACCGGTACCCTTGAACTCCTCGTAGATCACTTCGTCCATCTTGGAACCGGTATCAACCAGCGCGGTCGCCAGAATGGTCAGGCTGCCACCCTCTTCTACGTTACGGGCGGCACCGAAGAAACGCTTCGGCTTCTCCAGCGCATGGGCATCAACACCACCGGTGAGTACTTTACCGGAGGACGGGATCACCGTGTTGTAGGCACGAGCCAGGCGGGTGATGGAGTCCAGCAGGATGATGACATCCTTCTTGTGCTCGACCAGACGCTTGGCTTTTTCGATCACCATGTCGGCCACCTGAACGTGACGGGCCGGAGGCTCATCAAAGGTAGAAGCGATGACTTCGCCACGCACGGTGCGCTGCATCTCGGTCACTTCTTCCGGACGCTCATCGATCAGCAGTACGATCAGATGACATTCCGGATTGTTGCGCACGATAGACTGGGCAATGCCCTGCATCAACAAGGTTTTACCGGCCTTTGGCGGCGATACAATCAGACCACGCTGACCTTTACCGATGGGTGACACGAGGTCGAGTACCCGTGATGACAGATCTTCGGTGCTGCCATTACCGGCTTCGAGGGGCAAGCGCTCGTCTGGAAACAGGGGCGTCAGGTTTTCGAACAGAATCTTGTTACGAGCGTTGTCCGGTTTATCAAAGTTAATCTCGTTAACTTTCAGCAGAGCAAAGTAACGCTCGCCGTCTTTCGGTGGCCGAATCTTGCCGGATACGGTGTCACCGGTGCGCAGGTTGAAGCGACGGATCTGGCTGGGCGACACGTAAATATCGTCAGGCCCGGCCAGGTAGGAGGCATCAGCAGAACGAAGGAAACCGAAACCGTCCTGCAGAATCTCCAGTACACCATCACCGTAAATGTCTTCGCCGCTCTTGGCGTGCTTCTTCAGAATACTGAAGATCACGTCCTGTTTGCGCGAACGGGCGAGGTTATCGAGGCCCATTTCCAGCGCGATTTCGAGCAATTCGGGCACAGATTTCTGCTTGAGTTCAGTAAGATTCATAATTTGTAGGATTTATCAGGAATGGAAGTAAACGAAAGTTGGAATGACAGGGGTGCCCCTGAACGTATTGAACAAAAAAGCTGAAACAAGGTGCTGGCTAGATGAAGCAACCGGTGAAGAAGAAAGCCGGTTATGTGTGCTGGAGCCAGAGAGTGGGAACAATCGTTCGCCGGGCAGTCCGCATAATCGGCCACCTTGAAGGCGTGTGTCAAGACCTCTGACCAAAATTAAGCCAGTTTCATGATATTCAACCATCTGCGCCGGCTCGACGACTCCCTCTGATGGGTTACCCCCTTCCCATCCGCGGTGATCATCCGGATACTGACGGTAATATCGACGAATGCAATTGACCAGAACATAACGGAGTCATTCCATGAGCAGTGATTGCAGCAGCGAACTCAAACCCCTGAACATTGCCATCTTGACCGTATCAGATACCCGCGGCGCCGATGAGGACACCTCCGGACAATTCCTTGAAGACAGCGTTACCGAAGCCGGCCATAGACTGGTGTCCCGACGGATTATTCCGGACGACATCTATTTGGTGCGCGCCCTGCTGTCGCAATGGGTTGCCGATCAGGACGTTCATGCCGTGATCATCACGGGCGGTACCGGTTTTCATGAAAGAGACAGCACACCCGAGGCAGTGGGGCCGCTGCTGGACAAGACCATCGAAGGTTTTGGCGAAGAGTTTCGAAGGCTGTCAGCCTCGGAAATCGGCACCTCAACCATTCAGTCCCGTGCGTTCGGTGGAATGGCCAACCACACGGTGATTTTCTGCCTGCCTGGCTCCACCGGCGCCTGTCGTACCGGCTGGAACGGCATCTTGAAGGCCCAACTGGACAGCCGTCACGGGCCCTGCAACTTCTCGGCCCTGGTACTCAGAAAGCCGGAACGTGCCTTTCGCCGTATCCAGGAAGTGATTGGCAACCGCTCAGAACGATAACATCAGGAGGTACCATGGCAGGCCAGGATCTGATCTCTGTTGATGATGCGCTCGCGCACATACTGAAACGCGCAACGCCGAAGGCACAAACCCGTTCGGTCCCGCTGACCGAATGCCTGGGCCGTGTGTTGGCGGAAAATCAGTATGTTCCGTCCGATGTTCCTCCAGCAGATAACAGCGCCGTCGATGGCTACGCGGTGCATCACACCGACGTGGTCGCAGGACGGGCGCTGACGGTTTCGGATCGGGTGCCCGCGGGCACTGCGCCAAAACCGCTGCAACCTGGCACAGCGGTGCGAATTTTTACCGGGTCGGAGATCCCTGACGGTGCCGATGCAGTGGTAATGCAGGAGCGAGTAGAACGTACCGGTGACGATGTTCTGATATTGGCGGAGGTCAGCCACGGGCAGAACATCCGGAAGCGTGGTCAGGATCTGTCTCAGGGTGAACTGGCATTGGCCCGGGGCGTACGTATCCGACCCCAGGAAATGGGGCTATTGGCCTCGATGGGCATGTACCAGATACCGGTACTGGAAAAGCTGCGGGTGGCCGTTCTGAGCACCGGGGACGAACTGGTGGAGCCCGGCACCCCTCTCAGCCCAGGGCAGATATACAACACCAACCGCTACACGCTGATGGGTCTGCTTGCGGACGCTGGCTGCGAAGTGGTTCTGTGCGAGACCCTCAAAGATACCCGCGAAGCCACCCGCAACATGCTGGAGCAGGCCGCCGCCACGGCCGACCTGGTTATTACCAGTGGCGGCGTATCAGTGGGTGAAGAGGATCACGTGCGCGTCGTGCTCGAGGAATCCGGCAACCTGTCGCTGTGGCGGATGGCCATCAAACCCGGCAAACCCCTTGCCTTCGGCGATATCAACGGCACACCCGTACTGGGGTTGCCGGGCAATCCGGCGTCGGTGCTGGTAGCTTTTATGGTGATCGGCATGCCCTTCATCCGCAAACGCCAGGGGCGGCCCGACGCACTCCCGGCGGGGGAGTATCTACCCGCGGATTTTGAAGTTACGGCGCCATCCACCCGGCGGGAGTTCGTTCGTGCCCGCAAGGACGGCTCCGGTGCCGGGGCGTCAGTATCGGCCTTCCCCAATCAAAGCTCCGGAGTGCTCAGCTCGGCCTGTTGGGCTTCTGGCCTGGCGGTAGTGCCAGAGCACACCACAATCCAGCCCGGCGACCCGGTTGTCTATTACTCTTTTACTGACTTGTTGAGCTGATCATGACTGATGCAACCCTGACCATTCGTTTTTTTGCCCGACTGCGGGAAGAGCTCGGTACCGAGAGTTTGCAGCTGCCAGCCACGCCCGATCAGACCGTTGGCGGCTTGCTGGCAGAGCTGGCTTCCCGGGGCGGTAGCTGGGCGCAACTGCAGGGCGATCAGCCGGTCATGGTGGCGGTCAATCAGGCAATGGCCAGGCCGTCAACGCCGGTCAATGCCGGCGATGAGGTGGCGTTTTTCCCACCAGTGACCGGAGGATGAGATGATTTCTATCCAGACTGCGGATTTTGATGTTGGTACAGAGTATCAGTCTCTGCGCGCCAGCGGCGCCGGCACCGGTGCGGTGGTGACCTTTTCCGGGCTGGTTCGGGATTCCGGGGATCTGTCCGGGGTGACCGGACTGTTTCTGGAACATTACCCGGGGATGACGGAGCAGGTGATCCAGGGGCTGATTGATGAAGCGTCGCAGCGGTGGCATGTGCGACAGGCGCGAGTGATACATCGAGTCGGGCGGTTAGCGCTGTCGGATCAGATTGTCTTTGTCGGGGTTTGCAGCGCCCATCGAGGAGATGCTTTTGAGGCTTGCGCCTTCATTATGGATGCTTTGAAGACCACGGCCCCGTTCTGGAAGAAGGAGATTTCCGGGGATGATGAGCACTGGGTTGAGCAGAAAACTTCGGATGTTGAACGAAGTCAGACCTGGGGGTAAGCGATTCTGAACTTTCAGAGATGAGCCGTCTAGCCACTGGGCTGGTCAGGGTAATAAAAAACCGCCCTTGAGCCGCTGCTCCGGGGCGGTTTTCAGCAGCAACCCGATCAGAGGTTGCTGTCGAGGAAGGCCGCCAGCTGTGATTTGGACAGGGCCCCTACCTTGGTGGCGTCGACGTTGCCGTTCTTGAACAGCATGAGAGTCGGGATGCCACGGATGTTGAACTTGGGCGGAGTCTGTTCGTTTTCGTCGATGTTGAGCTTGCAGACCTTGAGCTTGCCGTCGTATTCGTCGGCAATTTCTTCCAGAACCGGGGCGATCATTTTGCACGGGCCGCACCATTCAGCCCAGTAGTCTACCAGTACCGGAACGTCGGATTTCAGTACGTCCTGTTCAAAAGACGCGTCGGTGACATTAACGATATTTCCGCTCATTACTGTTTCCTGATTCAGGCGCTCCCGGGCCAGTAGGGCCGGCCACGGCAGAGTCGCTGTTGACTGTAGCAGACGGTGAAAGCGATGAACGCTTTGCCGGCTGCCCGGATTTTCGTTAGACCATTACTTTACGCGATTGCCCGCCTGAATGTGAAGCGGGTTGTTCTTGCTCCGGTGTTGATCCGTATCAGTAATCACCGCAGGCGGTTACTGACAGCCCGTAGCGCTTTCTTTTATAGTACCGGCCATGGTACCAACAAGTTCACCTCATACAGGATTCCAACCAACGTGACGGCCGCATCTACTGCCGAGAACGCTGTACCTTCCCCGGATATGCTGGCGGCCATTGATATGGGCTCCAACAGCTTCCACATGGTCGTGGCCCGCCTGGTTCATGGTGAAATTCGCGCGATCGAGAAAATGGGCGAAAAAGTCCAACTTGGCGCTGGCCTGGATCAGTACAATCGCCTGACCGAAGCCGCTCAGCAACGGGCTCTGGAGTGCCTCAGCCGCTTTGCCCAACGCCTGCAGGGAATGCCGCCAGAGGGCGTGCAGATCGTCGGCACCAATGCGCTGCGCGTCGCCCGCAACGCCTACGAGTTCATTGGTCGCGCAGAGCAAGTGCTGGGGTATCCGGTTGAGATCATTGCTGGCCGGGAAGAGGCCCGACTGATTTATCTCGGCGTTTCTCACACGCTGTCAGACGATCAGGGTAAGCGCCTGGTGATTGACATTGGCGGCGGCAGTACCGAATTTATTATTGGTCAGCGTTTCGAACCGCAAGAGTTGGAAAGCCTGCACATGGGCTGCGTGTCGTTCCGTAACCGCTATTTCGCGGACGGCAAGGTGTCTCGCCGGCAAATGGACAAGGCCATCACCCACGCCGAGCAGGAGCTGCTGAATATCCGGCAGCATTTCCGGGCGGTGGGCTGGCAAAGTGCGGTCGGCTCATCCGGTTCTATCAAGGCCATCTCCAGCGTTCTCGCCAATCTGAAAATCACCGATGGCACCATCACCCGCGAGGCCATGGAAGAATTGCGCAAGCGCCTGGTGGATATGGGCAAGGTTGAGAAATTGTCGGATCTGAGTGTGCGACAGGATCGCCAGAGCATTTTTCCCGCCGGGTTTGCTATTTTACTGGCGGCATTTCGCTCTCTGGACATTAAGGATATGACCTTTGCCGATGGCGCCCTGCGAGAAGGTCTGCTCTACGACATTGTCGGGCGCATCCAGCACGAAGATGTACGTGAACGCACCATTAGCGCGCTGCAGGAGCGTTATCATGTGGATCAGGCCCACGGCGCGGCGGTGGAGCAGACCGCTATCGCCGCCTGGACCCAGGTGGCCGATCGTTGGGGCCTGCACACTGCCGCCGACGAAGATGTGTTGCGCTGGGCCTGCCGGCTGCACGAGATTGGGCTTACCATCTCGCACAGCCAGTACCACAAGCACGGTGCCTACCTGCTGCGCTATTCAGACTTGCCGGGCTTTACCCAGCAGTTCCAGCAAGATCTGGCAACCCTGGTCCGGGGCCACCGCCGCAAGTTTTCTGCGTCGGTTTTCGAAGGCATCGAGCCAGAAGACAAGCCGCGATTGAAATACCTGTGCGTGCTGCTGCGCCTGGCGGTGCTGGTGCAGCACCCGCGTAATCTGGAACAACCACCGGCGTTTGTGCTGCATGGTCACGAGAACAAACTGGTGATGGAGTTCCCGGACGGCTGGCTGGATAACCGCCCCCTGACTCTGGCCGACCTGGAGAACGAGCGAGACTATCTGGCGAAACAGGATTTCATCCTGGAAATCAGCGGCCGGTCAGCCTGAATGTTAACCGGCCAGTTCTGCTTCCAGATTTTCTACAGTCTCACTGACCTCCAGCCACTGGGCTTCAACGTCTTCCAGCTCTCGCTTTAATTCCGTCTGCTGGCCCAACAGATCTTTCAGGCGAACCTTGCCGCTGTCTGCATAGACCGCAGGATCCCCGAGCGAGGTTTCTACGGTGCCGAGGTTCTGCTGCAGTTGGTCCATACGCGACTCCAGCGCACTCTGTTTTTTCCGCCACGGACTCAGTTTCTGGCGCACTTCGGCTTCCTGGCGCTTACGGGCCTTGCGCTCGTCTGCGGTCAGAGCGGCACTACCCTCGGAAGCTTTCGCCGCCTCAACATCGTCGGCAACCTGTCGTTTGGGCGGCTGATCATCGTCTTTTCTGCGGTCGGCCAGCCAACGCTCGTAATCTTCCAGATCACCGTCGTATTCCTGAACGGTGCCGTCTGACACCAACCAGAACTCATCCACCGTGTTGCGCAGAAGATGCCGGTCGTGCGACACCACTACCAGAGCGCCATCAAAGTTCTGCAGCGCCATCGTCAAAGCCTGACGCATTTCCAGATCCAGGTGGTTGGTGGGCTCGTCCAGCAGCAGCAGGTTCGGTTTCTGCCAGGCGATCACGGCCAGTGCAACGCGGGCCTTTTCACCACCAGAAAACGAGCGGATCGGGCTCAGTGCCTGGTCGCCATGGAAATCAAAACCACCCAGAAAATTCCGGACTTTCTGTTCCGAGGCTCCCGGCGCCAGGCGCTGCAAGTGCAGGAACGGACTGGCATCCAGATCCAGCGTCTCCAGTTGATGCTGGGCAAAATAACCGATGGCCAGATGCTCGCCACAGGTGCGTTCGCCCCTCAGCAGCGTGCCGGTGCCCCGCAAGGCATCCATAAAGGTCGACTTACCCGCCCCATTGGGGCCGAGCAGGCCGATACGGGAACCGGGCAGCAGGGTGATGTTGATATGGTTAAGGATCGCGGCATCACCGTGACCAGCCGCACCGTTGCGAATCGACAGCAAGGGGTTGGAGACTTTGTCGGCCATGGGAAATTCAAAGCTGAACGGCGAGTCGACATGGGCTGGAGCAATTCGCTCCATACGCTCCAGCGCCTTGACCCGACTCTGCGCCTGCCGGGCCTTGGTGGCCTTAGCCTTGAAGCGGTCGATAAAGCGCTGAATTTCAGCAATACGAGCCTGCTGACGCTCAAAACTCGATTGCTGCTGGGCCAATCGTTCACTGCGCTGAACTTCAAAGGCAGAGTAGTTGCCAGTGTAGAGCTCAAGCTTTTTCTGATCGAAATGCACCAGATGGGTGGCCACCCGGTCCATGAAATCCCGGTCGTGGGAGATAAACAGCAGCGTGCCGGGGTATTTACGCAGCCAGTTTTCCAGCCAGAGACAGGCATCAAGATCCAAGTGGTTCGTGGGTTCATCCAGCAGCAACAGATCCGACGGGCGCATCAGCGCCTGGGCCAGGTTCAGGCGAATGCGCCAACCACCCGAGAACGCCGACACCGGCCGCTCGGCATCGCTGTCGACAAATCCGAGCCCGCGCAGCAACGCTTCTGCCCGCCGCTTCGCCGACCAGGCTTCGTGAATATCCAGTTCACCATGCAGCCGGGCAATGGCATGGTCGTCACCCCGGGTTTCCGCTTCGGCGAGTTCACGCTCCATGCGCCGAAGTTCGAAATCGCCATCCAATATGAAATCCCGGGCCGACCTTGAGCTGGCGGCGACCTCCTGGGCCATGTGAGCAATCCGGCAACCACCCGGCAGAGCGACACTGCCCTGCTCCGGCGCAAGCTGGCCCAACAACAGCTGAAACAGGCTGGATTTGCCGGCACCATTGGCTCCGACGATGGCCACCCGCTGGCCGGGCTGTACCGTGAGGCTGACGTTCTCTAGTAACCAGACGCCGCCTCGTTGTAAACTGAGATCGGTTATCGTTAGCATAGATGTACTTTATCCATGGATTTCAGCCAGGGAAGCGCCCCACCATGACCGTTCCGCAGACAGATCCGTTGGCTCTGCCGGCATCAATGGAACCGGACAATCCTCTCTGGCGTTATGCACTGGCCTGCTGGCAAAATCCAGAGCTCGCCGAGACCTGCCTGTGCCTGCAGGCGCAGGGCTGGAGCGTGACCCGAATTTTGTGTGCCGGCTGGCTGGGAGTGAACGGACGCGCGTTCACGGGCGTTGAGGACGCTAAGGTAACAGAGTGGCGAGCCCGTGTAACCGGTAGCATTCGCTCGGCTCGCAAATCGATTCCCCGGCATCATAACGCTTGCCTTGATCTCCGGGAAGCACTAGCCAAAGCCGAATTGCAGGCTGAAAAAACGGAGCTGGCGTTGGCCTGGCAAACACTGACATCCAACAACCCGGAGACTGGCTCAATGCTCGATCGCACCACCGCCACCCTGCAGAACTTACTCGCTGCAGCGCCGCTTCGGGCCCCCGGAACCGAGGCAGCCGAGTCAGCCGAGTCACTGAAGACGCTCGCCATCCTGTTGGCAGATGTCATTGAAAGAGAGCCTACGCCATGATGATGAAGTGGCTTATTCGCCTCTCCTTCCCGGCTCTTGGTTTACTTTTGCTGTTGATATTCTTTGGCCTGGGCGATCCTGTCAAAGTATCTGAACCCGCCGTCGAGAAAGAGGAAACACCCAAAGAGATACCGCCATTTGAAGGCTTACTGCCGGCACCCGTTCCAACGGAGGGACCGGAAATCGTGTTCAAATGGCAAGACACCGAAGGTAACTGGCATTATGCCGACCAGCCTCCGGCCCAGGGCCCCTGGAATGCGCTGGCCATCGAACGCGCGGGCAAAAGCCTCACTAATGAAAGCAGAGCTGACTCAGATAGCGACTGGCAGTCACCCTATCAGGCACCCTTCTCTTTGAGCCCAACACCCGGCGACAACGGCACCTGAGGCCAACGCCGTCACACTCTTACCACAGTTTCAGTGGCATCCTGCTGCTGAACCCGTTACCTTTCCATTTTTGCCAAATCCATAGGGGCCTCAAGGCTCTGTTACACGTGCAAAGGATGAAGACATGAAGAAAACGCTGTTAGCCGTTGCCATGACCAGCCTGATTGCCGGCTGCTCCACCGCTCAGGACTCCGCCAATGATCCAGCACTGGACACCACGTCGGAAAGAGTCAGCTATGGCATGGGCCTGGTACTGGGTGAGCGCATGGGCAACGACCTGCCCGACCTGCAAATGGAACAGTTCCTCCAGGGAATCCAGCATGGCCATGCCGGCGACGAGCAGAGCAAACGCCTGACCCATGAAGAAATTCAGGAAGCGCTGATGGCCTACCAACAAGAACTGCAGCAACAGCAAGAACAGCAGCAAGAAGGCCTGGCCAGTCAGAACCGGGACGCAGGTGAAACCTTTCTGGCGGAAAATGCCGAGCGCGAGGGTGTGGAAACCACAGAATCCGGCCTTCAGTACGAAGTGATCGAAGAAGGCAACGGCACCAACCCGACAGCAGAAGACCGCGTGCAGGTTCACTACACCGGCGAGTTGATTACCGGTGAAGTATTCGACAGTTCCCGTGAGCGCGGCCAGCCGGTAACTTTCGGCCTGAATCAGGTTATTCCGGGCTGGACCGAAGGCCTGCAGTTGATGAGCGAAGGCGCGCGCTACAAGCTCTATATTCCGTCAGATCTGGCCTATGGTCCCGGTGGTAACCAGGCAATTGGCCCCAACGAAACTCTGGTTTTTGACGTGGAATTGCTGGCAATAAATCCGGAAAACCAATAGTCCCGGGGGTAAAGCAAAAAAACCGGCCTGAGTGATCAGGCCGGTTTTTTTATGAGGGGTGATCTAGGTTCGACCGGGTCAGGCCGAAGCCATCTTGCCGGCGTGGGCATTGTGCAGATGCTCGATCAGAAAGTCTTCCATCTCAAAGCGACTTTCCAGAACCTCGCCGAGTTTCGACAGCTCACCAAACAACTCTTTGACCTCATCCTCGGTCAGAATTCGTCCATCAAGGCGGTCGTTAAAATTCAGAGCCACTTCGGTGGTCTCTTCAATCCGCGGATACACTTTAGCGGCCAACTCCAGACCACCATCGTTAAATTCTCGCGCTTCCTGAATCAGCTGTTCATAGACCTCAAAATGCCCGGCCGACACATAATCCACCAACACCTCACACAGTCGAACACACTTTTCTTTCAGGGCTTCGGTCTGGGAGAAATCGTTTTCCCCCGACAACTCACAATAGCGTATCAACAGCTGCTGTCGCTCTTTCAGCCAGCGATCTATCAGCTCGCTGACGCCGCCCCAGCGCTCCCTGGCGTTCCTGCAATTATCCAACATGGCGTTGATCTCCCCTCAGTCAGTGCGCCCAGCCAATGGCCATGCACTTGATTATTAGCATGACCGGATCAAGTTACCCCAAGGCTATAGCAACCCGCAACCGTTTCAGCCCTACAACCAGTTTTTCGGCTTGTAGCGACGAAACATCATGGCCAGGCCGGCAATAATCACCAGTGTAAAAAACACGGCAGTCCAGCCGGGAATGCTCAAGCCAAGAAAACGCCATACCACCTCGGCGCAGTCCCCGGTGCCTTTTAAGGCTGTCTGCAAAACCTCGAACCAGGGCAATACCTCAAGCAGGTAATCCACCGATGGGCCGCAGGCAGGCACCTGATCCTCAGGCAGGTTTTGCAGCCAGAGCTGACGACCGGCAACGCCCAGCCCGGCGCCGGCCGTCACAACCAGAAACAAGCCGTAAATTCGGTTACCAAAACCCCGGGGGCCATGAAGAAACCCAAGCAAACCGACCAGTCCGGCCCCAATGAAGCCAAAACGCTGCAACCAGCACAAGGGGCACGGCTCCAGGCCCATGACATGTTCCATGTAAAACGCCACCGCCAGCAGTGCCGTGCACACGAGAAAAACAAGACCGAACACCCATCTGCTTGTCAAATCAACACCCCGGAATCATCATGTAAACTGTTGTCGCCAATCCTAACCCATGAAGAACATCGCGCCTATGACCTATCAACGAAATACCGTATTAGTGCTGTTATTCGCCATCTGCTCAATGATGGCCGGGCCTGCGCTTGCCGAAGACGAGCCGGAAGCACGCGGAATCACCGATTACATTGCCATGGAGCCAGCCTTTGTCACCCACGTAGGTGAGCCCGGCAGCAAGGTTGTTTATCTGAAAGCGGCGGTGACGCTTCGGGCCGCCCGAGAATCCACCAGACCCGCACTGGAAGCCCATATGCCGAGACTGCGGCACGAGCTGGTCATGTTGTTCGGGGAGCAAACCGATGTGGATCAGCTCACCACCCAGCAGGGTCAGCAAGCGTTGAGAGAAGAAGCTTCGGCGAGAATCAATGCAGCGCTGGAAGAACAACAAACCGACGAGAGTATCGCCGGTGTGTTATTTACCGAGTTTGTGGTGCAGAGGTAAATGCCGATTTCGCTTCAGGCGATCCGGGAAAACAGACCATCGCGCTTCTGCTGCTCACGAACAACCTGCTCGGCATCGTCCCATCCGGCCTCCCAGGCCGCAATGACAACCTCGCTTCGATAGGGACAGCGGGTTTTAGCCATACCCATGGTGGCTGCCATGTGCCCTTGGCGGTAAGCCTTGCTGAGCGCTTCTACATCCCATCCGAGCTTGACATCTCTAGTCATGGCGCTGTCCTTTACCTGTTGTGAACAAACGTAACAGCAGGTAACGGAACCAGCAAACCGTTATCCGGTTTCTGTGCGTCACGTCCCTTTCGGGCTGTGACTCAACAACCGTTCAGGCTCGAAGGTACTCAGCCAGAAACTCAGCGAACGGGCGGGTATCCGCTTCTTCCTGAGACTTTTGTTCAGCCAGGGAATCTTTGGTCATGGCCTGATAATCCGCCAGTACCTGTGGCGCCATAGTCTCATCTCTGAGGGTTTGCTGGTGTTGCCGGGACAGCTCCAACACCCATTCCCGATGGCCGAGACCGGCACCACTCATAGCCTCCAGCACGCGCGCCGACGGTACTGACCAGTCATCACCCTGCAGTTTTTCAAGCTGTGCGGCCAGTGCCGAGCGATAGGTGTCGCCCTGACCCCAACTGTCCAGCAACTCGGCCAGCGGCTGCAGCCGGTCGAGCAATTCCCGCGCGGCCGGGCCGACAGGCACTCGCTGGCCGCCTTTGCAGAGGCTCAGCTCCTGCCAGCGACCAGACGCCACCACGTCTTTGTAATTGTCATCCAGGCGCTGACACTCTTCATCGCCGATGCGAGGTGAGTCCGTCAGCAGACAGTCCAGCAGAAACAGGTCCAGAAAGTCGATCTGCGCCTGATTAACACCCACCGGTGAGAATGGGTCGAGATCCAGACACCGCACTTCAATGTATTCCACACCCCGGGCATCCAGCGCCTGGTTCGGTTTCTCACCCGGTCCGGTGGTGCGCTTGGGCCGCACCGCGCTGTAGTACTCATTTTCGATCTGCAACACATTGGTGTTGATCTGGATGAACTCACCGTCACGGCGGGTGCCTATAGCTTCGTAGGCGGGCCAATTGGTGTGAATGGCTTTATCCAGGGTACGGGTGTAGGTGCCAAGCTCGTTAAAGCAGATATTCAGGGACGCCTGAGCGTTGTTGTGATAGCCCAGATCGCCCATTCTCAGGGAGGTTGCGTGCTGGCCATACCAGGTGCTGTTATCAAAGCGGCCAAGGTCGTGTTTCACATTAGCCACAAAACTGGCATCCAGCGCCGGTGAAGCGCCGAACAGCAACATCAGCAACCAGCTGCGCCGGCGGAAATTACGTATCAGCCAGAAGTACTGGTCCGACTTGAAATCCTGCAGCGCTTCCTGGTTGCCCGTCAGCTTCTGCCATTTGCTCCAGAAGCTGTCCGGCAACGACATATTGTAATGGGCGCCGGCAATGCTCTGCATGATCCGGCCATAACGCACCGCCAGTCCCTGCCGGTAAACGTGTTTGAGCTGACCGGTGTTGGAGCTGCCATAGTTGGCAATCGGGATACTTTGATCACCATCGATTTCACAGGGCATGCTCGCCGCCCAGAACACTTCATCACCCAGATTCTGCTGCACAAACCGGTGGGTGTCCCGCAGCGATGCCAGCATCGCCTCGGTACTGGTGAACACCGGGGTGATCAGCTCCAACAGAGCCTCCGAATAATCGGTGGTGATGCGCGGATGGGTCAGCGCCGAACCCAGTGCGTGAGGATGCGGGGTCTGAGCGACAAAACCGTTGGCATCTGCCCGCAAACCTTCTTTTTCCACGCCTTTGAGAAAACCATCCCAATCGGTGGCAACAAACTGATAAAACAGGGAGTGGCGGGACTCTGCCATGATGAGCTCCTGTTGGAGCGGCCACCCCCTCGTGAGTGGCAGCCGCCGTTGGATCAATGAAGTGGTGTTAACGGCCACCCTTGCGGGCCGAGGACAGCGCTTGGGCCAAAGCTCCGGCCATGGCCCCTTGTTCGGCCTGGCCACCCTGAGGCTTGCGACCAGCCGTCCGTCCGCCGGATTTGTCACCGGATCTATCACCGCCTCTGGCTGGCTTGGCTGAGGTTTCAGCCCCCGGCTGATCATCCATACGCATGGTCAGGGCAATCCGCTTACGGGGAATGTCCACCTCCATCACTTTAACCTTAACAATATCACCGGCCTTGACCACTTCGCGCGGGTCTTTGATAAAAGTATGGGACAGCGCCGAGATGTGCACCAGGCCATCCTGATGCACACCGACATCGACAAACGCGCCGAAATTGGTGACGTTGGTGACCGAGCCTTCCAGCACCATGCCCGGTTTCAGGTCTTTCAGGGTTTCCACCCCTTCCTCAAAGCTGGCAAAGCGGAATTCCGGCCGCGGATCACGACCGGGCTTTTCGAGCTCGGCGAGGATGTCCTTGATGGTGGGTAAACCAAACTGCTCGGTGACGTAATCCTGAGGATTGAGGCCGCGCAAAAACGCCGAGTCCCCCACGATGTTGTCGATCTTCCGGTTGTTACGTTTGGCAATCGCCTCCACCACGCCGTAGGCTTCCGGATGCACCGAGGACCGGTCCAGCGGGTTCTCACCGCCAGCAATCCGCAGGAAACCAGCCGCCTGTTCAAAGGTACGGTCACCGAGACGGGACACTTTCAGCAGCTGTTTGCGGTTCTTGAACACGCCGTTCTGACTGCGGAACTCCACGATGTTCTGGGCGATGCTCTGGTTCAGGCCAGACACCTTGGCCAGCAGTGGCACCGATGCGGTGTTCAGATCCACACCCACGCCGTTTACACAGTCTTCCACCACCGCATCCAGGCTGCGGGACAACTGCACCTGCGACACATCGTGCTGGTACTGGCCGACACCGATGGATTTGGGTTCGATTTTCACCAGTTCCGCCAGTGGATCCTGTAACCGACGGGCAATGGACACCGCACCCCGGATGGTGACGTCCAGGTCTGGCAGTTCCCGGGAGGCAAACTCCGAGGCCGAATAAATAGAGGCGCCCGATTCGCTGACCACAATCCGGGCCAGCTTCAGTTCCGGGTAACGCTTGCTCAGATCGCCCACCAGTTTTTCGGTTTCGCGAGAAGCGGTACCGTTACCGATGGCCACCAGCTCAATCTTGTACTTGCGGCACCAGAGCGCCAGCTGTTCAATGGCACGATCCCACTGATTCAGGGGGGCGTGGGGGAAAATGGCGCCGTGGTCGACGACCTGCCCGGTGCCATCAATAACGGCTACTTTTACGCCGGTACGGAGACCGGGATCCAGGCCAAGCGTCGGCCGAGGACCTGCCGGTGCCAGCAACAGCAAGTCTTTAAGATTGGCTGCAAACACGTTGATGGCTTCCGCTTCTGCGGCTTCACGCACCTGCGCCATCAGGTCGGTTTCAATCTGGGTCGACAGCTTGACCCGCCAGGTCCAGCGCACCACCTCTGACAACCATTTGTCAGCGGCGCGACCGTTGTCACGGATGCCCCAGCGAGCGGCAATCCGCTGTTCAGCAGGGTGCGGCTGGCGGCGGCTGTCTTCTGCGTCACCCACCACCAGGGTGTAAGTCAGAATGCCTTCATTCCGGCCACGCAGAATGGCCAGAGCCCGATGCGAAGGGACTTTCTTGAGCGGTTCGACGTGATCAAAATAGTCCCGGAACTTGGCACCTTCGTTTTCCTTACCGTCCACCACCGAGACCTTCAACTGACCTTCCTGCCAGATGAAACTCCTGAGCGCGCCCAGTAATTCCGCATCTTCAGCAAATCGCTCCATCAGAATGTAGCGGGCACCATCCAGCGCAGCTTTGGTATCCTCGACGCCGGCTTCCGGGTTCAGGTAACCAGCGGCGGTGGCTTCCGGGTCCAGTGTGGGGTCGCCAAACAACATATCCGCCAGCGGCTCCAGGCCGGCTTCCCGGGCAATCTGGGCCTTGGTACGGCGTTTGGGCTTGTAGGGCAGGTACAGATCTTCCAGGCGATTCTTGGTATCCGCCGCCTCAACGGCTGCGCGCAGCTCATCGGTCAGCTTGCCCTGCTCCTCAATGCTATTGAGGATGGTGCTACGGCGGTCTTCCAGCTCGCGCAGATAGCGCAAGCGCTCTTCCAGCGTCCGCAACTGGTTGTCGTCCAGCGACCCGGTCACCTCTTTCCGATAACGGGCAATAAACGGAACGGTGGAGCCTTCATCCAGCAAGGCGACGGTGGCATTAACCTGTTGCTCGCGTACGCCAAGTTCATCGGCAATGCGCCGGGAGATACTGTTCATGCAACCTCTGTGTGTTTTCGCGTTCGGAATTAATGCGCAAAGGTACAGCGGCTTACTGCTGCAGGCAAGCAGACTGGTTTCGGCGGTTCAGGAATTGTACAAGATCGTCCCAGGGCATCGGGCGGGCAAAGTAATAACCCTGGATTTCATCGCAGTGTTGCTGGCGCAGGAATTCGAGCTGGCTTTCCGTTTCCACCCCCTCAGCCACCACACTGATCTGCAGGCTATGAGCCAGACTGATGATGGCGCGGATAATGTGCTCGGCATCCGCTGACTTGCCCAGATCCTGGACGAAGGACTTGTCGATCTTGACCAGCGAGATGGGCAGATTCTGCAAGTTGCTCAGGGAGGAAAAGCCGGTGCCGAAGTCATCCAGCGCAAAGCTGATGCCGAGCTGATTAAGCTCACGCAGGCAGCGCTGCGCGTACTCGGGATCGTGCATCATCGCGCTTTCGGTCAATTCCAGCTCCAGCAAGCTGGTGTCGACATTGGCGTTGAAAATGATCCGGAAAATGGTCTCGGTCATTTTGCGGTCGTGGAACTGGCGGAACGACAGGTTGACTGCAAACACCAGGCCAGCAAAGCCCAGCTCTGAGCTTTCCTGAAGTCGCTTGCAGGCCTGCTCAATCACCCAGTAGCCGATCGGCACAATCAACCCGCTGCGTTCGGCCATCGGGATGAACTCATCCGGCCCCACCAGGCCCCGCTCCGGGTGATGCCAGCGCAGCAAGCACTCAACACCGCGAACTTCCTCGGTCGCCAGGTCGATGCGGGGCTGATAGTACAGCTCGAGTTCCTTGCCACGCAGGGCGTTGCGCAGATCGGCTTCAAGCCGCAGCTGGTAACCGGCGGAGATATGCAGTTGGCGGTCGTAAAAGCGGTAGCTGGTGCCGGGATCGCGCTTGGCCTCGAACATGGCTCGGTTGGCGCGCCGGAGCAATTCCTCGGGACTGTCACCGGCCTCGGGATAGGTGGCTACACCAAGACTGGCGCTGATCACAATGGTCCTGCCGTCCAGGGACAAAGGTTCATCGAGCGCCAGCACCACCTTGCGGATGATCTGGGTAATGTCGAGGGAGTCTTCCACCTTTTCAATAATGATCGCCAGTTCATCGCCACCGATGCGCATCAGCGAATCAACCCGACGCAGCTTCTGGCGCAGACGGTCCGCCAGCCGGAACATCAGCTGATCGCTTTTCTGGTAGCCAAAGGATTCGTTGATGTTGCGGAAGTCGTCCACATTGAGGTGTAGCAACGCCAGCCGGTGCCCGGCCCGCTCTGCCCGCAACAAAGCCTGCTGCAGCCGGTCGAAAAACAGGTCCCGGTTGATAAATCCGGTCGCCACTTCCCGGCCAAGCTGGCCGTGGGCGGATTCAGACAGTTGCTCACGGTACCAGAGGTATTTCACCGCCCGACGGAAACTCCAGCGGTCGAGGGTTTGCCGGCACAGGTAGTCTGAAGCGCCTTCAAGGGTCAGCAAGGCGCCGCGCTCGTTACAGGGCTCGGCACTCAGGGCCAGCACCGGTTTGTCTTCACTGGCCACGGCAAGATATTGCAGAAACGCGGACTCATCACCACCGTGGAAAATGCAATCCCAAACGATCACATCAAAACTGGCATTACGGATAAGATCGTCACAATCCACCAGGTCCGGACACCAGATGGCGTCCGGGCTAATTTCAGAATCGTCTTCCAGCAGAGCGCAAAGCCACAGAAAATCGGCATATTCCGGGGTAAGCACCAGCAGGCGTAAACGATCAGGTCTGGTGTCGGGAGACAGCGTCATTGAGCAAGATCCATGTGTCAGTCAACTGCAAAGTCCGTGCTAGAAAGCATAGCTGATAGATCGCCAAGGTACAGAAAGACCGGCTGGTGTAGAATAGCCAAACGCACAAATCCTCCTCATGGTTCCCTGGTTGGCCTCAATACTGTGAACAAGCTCAATCCCAGACAACGTGAAGCAGTACGCTACGCTGACGGCCCCCTGTTAGTGCTGGCCGGTGCTGGCAGCGGCAAAACCAGCGTCATCACCCGAAAGATCGCCCACTTGATTGAGGAGCTGGGCATTCCGGGCCGGCATATTGCCGCTCTGACTTTCACCAACAAGGCCGCCCGGGAAATGAAAGAGCGGGTGAGCCGGATTGTCGACCGGGGTAAAGCCCGGGGCCTGATTGTATCGACTTTCCACAACCTCGGCCTGAACATTATTCGGGAAGAGCACGTGCACCTGGGTTATCACCCGGGCTTTTCCATTTTCGATGCGGAAGACGCCAAAGCCCTGCTGCAAGACCTGATGATGCGGGAGGCCAGCGCCGATGCCGGCGATGAGCTGAACGATGTCCAGATGACCATTTCATCCTGGAAAAATGCCATGCGTAGCCCGCCCGAGGCTTACAGCAAGGCAGCAGACGAGCGCGAGCAGCGCATTGCCATCGTCTATAAGCACTACAAGGAATACCTGAAAGCCTATAACGCGGTCGACTTTGATGATCTGATCCTGCTGCCGGTGCAGCTGTTCCGAGACAACCCGGACGTGCTGACCAAGTGGCGCAAGAAGATCCGTTACCTGTTGGTGGATGAGTATCAGGACACCAACGTGTGCCAGTACGAACTGGTCAAACAGCTGGTGGCCGAACGTGCCGCGTTTACCGTGGTGGGCGACGATGACCAGTCGATCTACGCCTGGCGCGGGGCACGGCCGGAAAACCTGGCCCAGCTGAAAGAAGATTTCCCGAGCCTGAAAATCGTTAAACTCGAGCAGAACTACCGCTCCACCAGCCGCATTCTGCGCTGCGCCAACACGGTGATCGCCAACAACCCCCACGTGTTCGAGAAAGCCCTGTGGAGTGACCACACCATTGGTGAGGAAATCCGCATCATCCGCTGCCGCAACGAAGACGCCGAGACCGAGCGGGTGGCCACCGAAATTCTGGACCAGAAACTGAAGAACGGGCTGGAGTTCCGGGACTTCGCCGTGCTGTATCGGGGTAACCATCAGGCCCGGCTGCTGGAGATGAAACTGCAGGCGTATCAGATTCCCTATCGAATCTCCGGCGGCCAGTCGTTCTTCTCCAAGAGCGAAATCAAAGACGCCATGTCGTACCTGCGGCTACTGATCAACCCGGATGACAACGCCGCGTTCCTGAGGGTGGTGAACGTCCCTCGGCGCGAAATTGGTCCGCGCACGCTGGAGCAGCTGAGTCATTACAGCCGCTCGCGCAATGTCAGCCTGTTCAAGGCGCTGAGCGATATGGGCGCAGAAACCCACGTCACTGAGAAGGGCCTCGACCGCCTGCGCCGCTTCGCCCACTGGGTGGATAAAACCTGCGAGCGATTGTTCACCGAAGACCCGATTCCCGTCATCAAGCAGCTGTTCACCGACATCGAGTACGACGAGTACCTGCATCAGCACTCCGGCAGCCCGAAGCAGGCGGAACGGCGAATGGAGAACATCTGGTACCTGGTGGAATCGATCCAGCGCATGCTGGACGACGGCAAAGGCACGGCGGACGAGCTGGGCATCGAAGACACCATCGCCAAACTGATCCTGCGGGACATGATGGAGCAGCGCGAAGAAGAGGACGACAGCGACAAGGTGCAACTGCTGACTCTGCATGCCTCCAAGGGCCTGGAATTCCCTCACGTGTTTATTATGGGGCTGGAAGAAGAAATCCTGCCGCACCGGAACAGCATAGAGGAAGGCAATATCGAGGAAGAACGCCGGCTGATGTACGTCGGTATTACCCGGGCACGGGAAACCCTGTCATTGACTTACGCCGCGTCGCGCAAGCAGTACGGCGAAAAGCTGGAAACCATTCCCAGCCGGTTTCTGGACGAATTACCGGAAGACGACGTGAAATGGGAGGGCATGGGCGACCAGGACAAAGAAGCCAATCAGAAGAAGGGCAAGGCCACGCTCAGCGCCCTACTGGGTGATCTGGGGCTTTAAGAACGACAAAGCCCCGACGAATCGGGGCTTTGTCTGACCCAAGCCGTATTACTGGCTTTGATCGATCATGTATTCGATGGAAGCTACGATTTCTTCATCGGAACAGCTGGCACAGCCGCCCTTCGCTGGCATCGCGTTAAAGCCGTTGATGGCATGATCAATCAGGGTGTCCATGCCCTTATCGATCCGAGGCGCCCACTGATCAGTGTCGCCGATCACCGGAGCACCGGCAGCGCCGGTGGTGTGGCAGGCCATGCAGGCAGCATCATAGACATCGCTACCGGAGCGAGGGCCAGAGCTGGCAGCTGCAGGCGCAGCGGCTGCGTCACCGCACTCTTCGCCCTGCAGGCAAACATTGCCCACCGGCTGGATACGACTACGGATCTCATCTTCGACACTTGCCAGTGCGGCACCCGCAGCCAGGCCAAAACCAAGCAATACAACAGCCAGGACTCTCTTCATCTTCACAATGCACCTCGCATTTGAGCGTTATAATCTTTCAGTTGCAGCATTATAGCGATTGAGCCACCGCAAAAAAACCAAACGCCAGAAACAGAATTTGATTTCAACCATTTTAGTGACGGTTTCGTAGGCTATAACCGAACCAATGACATTTGCGGTTACCATACCCGTTAACTGAGCCATTTCCTATTATCAACACCAGATCAGGGAGTCACATGCCCGATAACAGCCCGCACCCTCTCCGCAAGCCACTATTGATCATCGAGTTTTCCAGTCTGGCTATTCTGCTGGCGTCGATGGCCTGGTTTGCCAACCAGTCGACGGCAGAGAGCCCTGTAAACCCAGCCTGGCTGTTGTTGCCGGCAGCGGCCAGCCTGGGCGTTTTTCTCAGTTTTATCGGCCTGATGTATTTACGCTGGGTGGCTTCGGCCAACGGTCAGGGCAGTACCCGGCAAAAACTGGCCTTTTCTCTGCTGGCCATGACCCTGCTTGGCGTTTGGGTTTTCAGCATCGCCAACACCTGGCTCAGCCTGACCGCCGCGCCTTAAGGAGCTTCCATGATAGGACATCTACGTTGTCATTCAGGGCTTGCCCTGACGTTTTCCCTGGGCGCAAGCGCATTGGCCGTTGCCCAGGACACACCAACGACCGAAGCCGAAACATTTGACTGCGCACTGATTCGTGACGGGATCCAACGCCTGGCCTGCTACGACGCCCGACGCGACCCTTTGGCAGCACGGGCAGAGGCGGATGAAGACGCCGTAGCGCGAGCCGAGCGTGACGCCGAAACCCTGGCCGTTGACGATGCCAGCCGGGAAGAGTTGGTCACCAGTGCGCTGGAGGACAACTCAGACACCGGGGTGATGGCAGCACTGGTCGATAACTACCTGACCGCAGAAAAGGCAATTTTCTCATTTTCAGGGAGTTTCCTGACACATAGGCCCAACTACATCCTTCCGATTACCTATGTAGACCACCCCAACTCGACGCCGGTCAGCCCGAGATTGGGCATGGCCAGTTACGACTATAAACTGGAATATGAGGAGGCCAAGTATCAAATCAGCTTCAAGATTCCTCTGCTGACGGGGATTTTTGATGACCGGACCTCACTCTGGTTCGGCTATACACAGCAGTCTTATTGGCAGGTTTTCAACACCAAGGATTCGGCGCCATTCCGAGAAACCAATTATGAGCCGGAGATTTTCGTGCGGCAGCGCCTGAACTGGGACCTGGGACCTGGCACGCTAAGCGCAGTATCACTGGGCTTCAATCATCAGTCTAACGGCCAGTCGGAACCTCGTTCGCGCAGCTGGAACCGGATTATGGGCTCGGCGGTCTACAGCTACAATCGCTGGCTGTTTATGGTCAGCCCCTGGTATCGGCTGCCGGAGAGCGGCGGTGACGACGACAACCCGGATATCAACCGATACCTCGGCCATGCCAGTTACCATGCGGTTTACAAGCTGACGGAGGATCGGACCTTTTCGTTGAAGCTTATGAATAATTTGCGTTCGGACAACAAGACGTCGGTGGAGTTTGGCTACAGCTTTCCGATGGGGGATACGTTGAAGGGCTTTTTCCAGTATTACAACGGGTATGGGGAGAGCCTGATTGACTACAACGAGCGGACTGAGCGGTTTGGTATCGGGATTATGTTGAACAACTGGCTTTGAGAGTTTGAGGGTATGGGGCAAGGCCAGGGTATGGGGTAGACCTTCCAAAACGGAAATCGTGGATTTCCTGATTGTTTTGGAAGGTCTACCCCATACCCTGGCCCCGTTGGTTGAACGGGCCTTCGTGAAAATTACTGGATATTCAGTCTTTCCATTTCAGCTAACAACTCTTTGGTTTTCTCTTCCATCAACGGTATGTCACCCCTCGATTCTACGTTCAGGCGAATCACCGGTTCGGTATTCGACATCCGCAGGTTGAAGCGCCAGTTGTCGAATTCCACGCTCAGGCCATCCACGAAGCTGACGCTTTTGGCGCCGACGGTGTATTTGGCTTCGATGGCGGCGATCACTTTGGGGGGATCGTTGATGGTCCGGTTGATTTCGCCGCTGGCCGGGTAGGCTTCGATTCTGGCGTCGATGAGGGACGACAGGGTCTGGCCGGACTGGCACAGGCGTTCAGCGATCAACAACCAGGGGATCATGCCGCTGTCGCAGTAGGCGAAGTCGCGGAAGTAGTGGTGGGCGCTCATTTCGCCGCCGTAGACCGCGTCTTCGTCGCGCATTCTCTGTTTGATGAAGGCGTGGCCGGTTTTGCTTTCGATGGCTTCGCCGCCGGCGGCTTTGACCAGATCCAGAGTATTCCAGATCAGCCGTGGGTCGTGGATGACTTTGCCACTGCCAGTTTTTCTCAGGAACTGGTCCGCCAGCAGGCCGACGATGTAATAGCCCTCGATAAAGCGGCCGTTTTCGTCGAAGAAGAAGCAGCGGTCATAGTCGCCGTCCCAGGCGATGCCCATGGCAGCGCCGTGTTCGATGACCGCATCTGCAGTAACCTTGCGATTTTCCGGCACGATGGGGTTGGGCACACCGTTGGGAAAGTGGCCATCGGGCTGGTGGTGCAGTTTGACGAATTCGAACGGCAGGTGCTGTTCAATCTCGTCAATCACCAGGCCAGCGCCGCCGTTGCCGGCGTTGCAGACGATGGTCATGGGCTTGAGGCTGGCGCCGTCGACGTAACCCAGCAGATGATCAATGTAGGCGCTCATCACTTCCAGCGTTTCATACCGGCCCTGCTCCGGGGCATCGGCAAACGGCTCCAGCACCCGGTCGCGGATGTCGTTCAGGCCGTTGTCGGAGCTGATTGGCCTGGATTCCGGGCCGACCATCTTCATGCCGTTGTGGTCTTTCGGGTTGTGGCTGGCGGTGACCATGATGCCACCGTCCATGTTGTAATGACTGGTGGCGAAATAGACCTGTTCGGTGCCGCACAGGCCGATGTCGAACACGTCGGCGCCGGCGGCCATCAGGCCAGAGCTCAGGGCTTCGGTAATCTCCGGGCTGGACAGCCGGATGTCGTAGCCAACGATGATTTTTTTGGCGCCGGTGATGGCGACGTAGGCCCGGCCGATTTTCTCGGCCAGGATCGGATTGAGCTGGTCGGGCACGCGCCCCCGAAGGTCGTAGGCTTTAAAGCAGGACAGGTCCATTGTCATGGTTTACTCCGAGGCAGAGGATTGAAGCTGAATATAGTTCTGGATGCCCATCTGGGAAATCATTTCGAGCTGGGTTTCGAGCCAGTCGATGTGCTCTTCTTCGCTGTCAAGAATACTGCGAAACAGTTCGCGGCTGGTGAAGTCCTGCACCTGCTCACAGTAGATAATAGCCTCTTTAAGATCGGTGTGGGCGATGTGTTCCAGTTTAAGATCGCACTCGATCATTTCCTGAACATTTTCGCCGATCATGAGTTTGTTGAGATCCTGTAGATTGGGCAGGCCTTCCAAAAACAGGACGCGCTCGATCAGCTGGTCGGCGTGCTTCATTTCATCAATGGATTCTTCGTATTCCTTGGCCGCCAGTTTTGAGATGCCCCAATCCTTGTACATGCGCGAGTGCAAAAAATACTGATTGATGGCAGTCAGCTCGTTGGCCAGCACTTTGTTCAGGAACTGGATGACTTTCTTATCGCCTTTCATAACCGGAATCCTTGATTTGCTTCAATGTAAGCTATCAGGATAGCCGGTTTGGCAGCGATAAAAAATGTCTGATGCGAGGGAGAAACCGCGAAAACCGAAAGGCAGAGGGCCTTGGCCCTTTGTCGATTATGCGGGCTGGGCGAGCAAGTTGGCGAGCGCCATGTAATCCGGTGAGCGGGACTCTTTGAGAATTTCGCGAGCGGTGCAGGCACAGCGGCCACATTGGCGCCCCACCCCCAGTTCTTTACCAAGCTGGCGCATGGAGCTGATGCCGTTGTCTGCCGCTTTGCGGATTTCTCTGTCTGTTACGCCAAAACACAAGCACACATACATAAGAGCTTCCCACCAACTGTAGAATGTTAGTGGTAATTATTATCATTGCGAACAAGGATTGCAACCACTTGTGCAGAAATTGCGCAACAAATCCTTTAGAACAACAAAAAAGCGAGGGGCAGAAACAATGCTGTAAACACACCGGTCAATCCCATGCCGAGCGAGGCAAAAGCACCCGCCGTGTGGCTGATTTCAAAAGCTCTGGCGGTGCCGATGGCGTGACCGTTAAGCCCGAGAGCAAAGCCGATGATCCTGTCATCGGTGATCTTCAGCCACTTGCTGCACCAGTCGACAAACAGCGATGCCAGTACTCCAGTGATCAGCAGGCCGCCGAGGGTCAGGGAGACGGAGCCACCCAACTCTTCGGTAATCCCCATCGCAATCGGCGCGGTAACGGATTTTGGCGCCAGTGAGGCCAGCACCTCGGGTGTTGCGCCCATCAACCAGGCAATCCCCAGCGCATAAGCCGCCGCCAGTGACGCCGCCACCGGCAGCGTCACCAGGATCGGCAACCAGAGCGCCCGGATGTGATGCACCTGTTGATACAGCGGCACCCCCAGCGCCACGGTGGCCGGGCCCAGCAGAATGGTCAGCCAGCGCGCGCCCTGTTCGTAACGATCGAACCCCAGGCCTGTCAGGGCAATCACCGCTGCCAACATAAGCGCAGCGATCATAACCGGCGGCATCCAGAGCGGCCGTTTAAGACGGGTGAACAACCATTGGGCCGCGATAAACGCCCCCAGGGTCAGGGCGATGGAAAGCATGGGGCCGGCGGTCCATACCGACATCAAGGCAGTGAACATCTCGGGCTGATCAACCACGGCTGTTTCCCTCCTCGCCTGAGCCGGCCACTTTCTTCATCAGCAGCAGGGTGGTGAACACGCTCAGCAAGGTGCCGATCACCAGGGCTACTACCACCGTGGTCCAGTGCCCGGAAAACTGATCGGCGATGAAGAACACACCAACCACACCTGGGGTGATCAGCAGAACCAACACCGAAATCAACCCCTGGCTGGCTGCGGCCAGTTCGTTGCTCACCCGGCCACGCACCATCAGGGTCAGGGTCGCCATGACCATACCCAAGACACCGCCACTGATGGGCAAGCCTGCGAGCACACGAATCGCCTCACCCAGCAGGAAAAACACCACCAAAACCAGAAATCCCCGCAAGATCACCATGCTGCTATGCCCTGTCCCGTCAAAATTGCTCTACACTATTGTCCTGCTAACGACATCACAGGACTCTCAATGGCACTGAAAGCCACCATTTTCAAAGCCACGCTCCATATCGCGGATATGGACCGGCACTATTATAGCGATCATCACCTGACCATCGCCCGCCACCCGTCGGAGAACGACGAGCGTATGATGATCCGGCTGCTGGCCTTTGCCCTGAACGCCAACGACACGCTGGAGTTTTCCAAAGGCCTGAGCACCGATGACGAGCCGGAACTCTGGCAGAAATCCCTGTCCGGCGAAATCGAACTCTGGGTGGACCTCGGCCTGCCCGATGAAGACCGGATACGCAAATCCTGCAACCGGGCGCAAACAGTTATTCTCTATACCTACGGCGGCCGCGCCGTGCCCGTGTGGTGGGACAAACACCATAGCAAGTTGGAACGATTTGGCAACCTGACCATTGTCGACCTGCCCGCTGACAGCACCGCAGCCCTGGCCGGTCTGGTTGAGCGCTCCATGGCGTTCCAGGTGTCGATCCAGGATGGCGAAGTCACCTTCAGCAACGACAAGGATCTGGTCAGCATCACGCCCGAACAGCGCCTGCCAACCATTTGAAGCCCCACTTGTCCGCTGGGGCTGGACAGAAGCCCCCGGCGCACGTAAGATTGCGCACTCGAAATTGACGAGCAATCAAACGTTTCGAATGCGCCCGTAGCTCAGCTGGATAGAGCGCTGCCCTCCGGAGGCAGAGGTCAGAGGTTCGAATCCTCTCGGGCGCGCCATATTCCACAAAAAAGCCCACGTTGATCGTGGGCTTTTTTGTGGAACTCTGGTTTGCCTGAGGGCAGATGCAGAACCTCCGTTCGACCCGAAGCCTGCCATGCAGGCGAAGGGAACGTCAGAACGCAGTGACGACGGCCCCGAAGGGGTGAGGCCGTCCAGGCCGAAATACAAACTGCGCCAGCAGTTTGGGCGCCGCAGCAAAGCGAAGGCGGGGCAAAGCCCCGAAGATCGCCCCCCTTAAGAAACCGGAAATCCCCAGAGCATCCACGTCATGGCCCAAGCTCCCGGCTCTCTCCCCAGCTAACAGTTGCAAACAACGGAAGGGAGCGTAAACTTGCTCGCAATCAAGGCTGAAAGCAGGCGCCGGGCATCGATAACTGCCTCGTTTGCGGACACGTAACTCCTGTCGGCCTTGTCTCCGGAAGCAACGTTAAGGGGTCGGAGACTCGAACCCGCCCGGGCGCGCCATAACGGAAAGGATTTGCGCGAAAGCGCAGAATGAAAAGGACTTGCGTTAAACCGCTGGTCCTTTTTTTTGTTAAATGCGTACACAATGTGGCCCCGGGCCCTTGGGAATCAGAGACAAAGAGCGTTCGATTTCCGACTCACTACTGCAGGACTACAATAATAAATGAACGCGTTGGCTGAAGCCTTTCGACTCATTATCACGCTGGACGCAGATTTATTTGAAATTCTCTGGCTATCCATCCGTGTCAGCCTGATCGCATTGGCTATTTCCGCAGTCATCAGCTTACCGCTAGGCACCTGGCTGGCGATCACCAAGTTTCCAGGCCGGAAATTCTGCATCCTTGTGCTGAATGCCCTGATGGGCATGCCCCCGGTGGTGGTGGGACTGCTGGTGTATTTGCTGCTGTCGCGGTCCGGACCGCTCGGGTGGATGGGTCTGCTGTACACGCCTTCCGCCATGATCATCGCGCAAGCGGTGCTGATCACCCCGATTATTGCGGCTTTGTCGAATCAGGTGATCGAGAATCTTCATCAGGAATACCGCGATACCTTTTACTCGATGGGTGTCACCGGCCGCCGCGCCGTGGTGGCCTATCTGGTGGATGCGCGCTATGCACTGACCACCTGCATTCTGGCGGGCTTCGGCCGGGCCATCGCCGAAGTTGGCGCCGTCATCATCGTCGGCGGCAATATTGATCATCTGACCCGCGTCATGACCACCGCCATTGCGCTGGAAACCTCGAAAGGCAACCTCACCCTGGCCTTGAGCCTGGGCACCGTGTTACTGGTGCTGTCATTGCTGATCAATGCACTGGTGATCGGTGTCCGTGAATACGCGGCGAAGCGCCAATATGCCTAGCCCGCTCTTGCCTATACGTATCAGCGACCTGCGTCTTGTTAAAGGCGATCGAGCCGTGCTGGCAGGCATCAATCTGACAATTGGTGAACCCGGCATCACCGTGATTATGGGCCCGAATGGCGCCGGCAAGACCTTGCTGCTTCGTTGTTTGCACGGTTTGATCAAACCGGATCAGGGGCAGATTACATTGGGTCAGCTGAGCGTGACTGACAGTCGCGACCAGCAGGCCATGGTCTTCCAGCACCCGGTACTACTGCGAAGAACGGCTCTCCAGAACCTGGCTTTTGCCGTACCGGAAATTGCCAGATCCGAGCCCCAGCGATTGCTCAGGGCGTTAGAGTCCGTTCACCTTGCTGATCGAGCCGACCAACCGGCCCGTATGATGTCAGGTGGGGAACAACAACGACTGGCCCTGGCGCGAGCCCTGTTGAGCAAGCCCGCGTTATTGCTATTGGATGAAGCCACGGCTAGCCTGGACCCCGCCTCGGTCCTGTTGATTGAGTCCCTGGTCAAAACCCAGAGCGCCCAGGGAACCAAGGTTATTCTGGTCAGCCACGACCAAGGTCAGGCTCGACGTCTGGCCGATGATGTCGTATTTATATCTGGCGGGCAGGTAGCCGAGCAGAGTCCGGCGAATCAGTTTTTTACCGCGCCCGAAACCCCGGTGGCTAAAGCCTATTTAGCCGGTGAAATTCTGTTGTAACTCACGGCTATATAAAACGACTATGAAACACCTTGTCCTCTTGATTGCGTTAACATTCAGCACCCAAACACTGGCCGACACCATCATCGTTCAGTCCACCACCTCGACCCAAAATAGTGGCCTGTACGACTACCTGTTACCAATACTGAAAAAGGATACCGGTGTTCAGGTGAATATTGTCGCTGTGGGCACGGGCCAGGCCATCAATAATGCCATGCGCTGTGATGGTGATATGCTCCTGGTTCACGCCAGGTCTGTCGAAGAAACATTCGTCGCTGAAGGTTATGGCGAATACCGCCGCAACCTTATGTACAACGACTTTGTCATCATTGGACCCGAAGCCGATCCGGCAAATGTGGCAGGCTCCCGCGACGTCAATGAAGTTCTGCTTCGAATCGTACAAGCCGGTGCTAAATTCGCCTCACGTGGTGATGATTCGGGAACACACAAGAAAGAACGCTCATTATGGCAGGCGGCCGCCATCGATCCTGACACAGGATCGGGTCAATGGTACCTTGAAACCGGGAGCGGCATGGGCGCAACCCTGAATACCGGTGTGAGCCTTGGCGCCTATGTAATGACTGACCGAGCCACCTGGATCGCATTTGCCAACAAACAGGACAGCACCATTTTATTTGAGGGTAAACCCGCCCTGTTCAATCAATACGGTGTTATCCCCGTCAATGCAGACAAGTGTCCCAACGTGAATCGAGAAGCAGCGGAAACCTTTACACAATGGCTATTGTCCGAAACCGGACAAGCTGCCATTGGCTCCTACCAGGTTGAAGGTAAGCAGCTATTTTTCCCGAATGCCAACGATAATCTAAACAGTTCGATCGAGTTGAAATGATGATTACAACCCTTCTACCCAACCCGACTGATCCTCGGCTATCCCGCACTGTTGAGGGCGTTGATGAACACGGTCAGTCCAAATCGATCAGCGTGATCGAAGAGCGCCCTCTGACCATCTATCTGAACAGCCAGGAAATCGTCACCGCCATGACCATCGGCGATCACCCGGAGTATCTGGCACTCGGCTTTCTCCTGAATCAGGGCATGCTGCGTGACACCGACCAGGTGACCGGGATTGATTTCGATGAAGAGCTGGAAGTCGCCGTCGTCCGCACCGCAAATGTGACGAATGTCGAGGATAAACTGGAAAAGAAAACCCGCACTTCGGGTTGCGCTGTGGGGACGGTGTTTGGCGACATGATGGCCGGGCTTGACGGGCTGAAACTGCCGGATACCCCGGTGCACACCAGCACCTTTTACGACCTTTCTTATCAGATTAACCACACGCCCAGCCTGTATATGGAAACCGGGGCCATTCATGGTTCCGCTCTGTGTCAGGGGCTTCAGGTACTGGCCTACATGGAGGATGTCGGGCGCCATAACGCGGTCGACAAGATTGCTGGCTGGATGCATTTAAATGACATCCCGGCGGCCGATAAAGTTCTCTACACCACTGGCCGCCTGACTTCCGAAATGGTGATCAAGACCGCCCTGATGGGCATCCCGACCCTGATCAGTCGGTCGGGTTTTACCGCCTGGGGTGTGGATATTGCCCAGCAGGTCGGGTTAACGCTGATCGGACGGATGCGAGGCAAAAAGTTCACCTGCCTCAGTGGCCAGCATCGCCTGGTATTCGATCAGGACCTGTCGCAGGTTCCGGATGACGACAAAAAAATGCGTCGCAAAGGCGCTCAACATGATTGACGGAGGCACAGCATGACTCAATGCGCTGTCATTCTGGCAGGTGGCCAGGCAAACCGCATGGGCGGCGGAGACAAAGGCAGGCTCATGCTGGGTGACCAGTCACTGATCCAGCGGGTTATCGATCGAATCACGCCGCAGGTCGACGCCGTGGTATTGAATGCCAACGGGGACCTGAGTCGTTTTGATGATTTGGGATTGCCAGTAATGGCCGACTCTATCGGCGATTTTCCAGGCCCACTGGCGGGTGTGCTGGCGGGCATGGATTGGGCTGCCGAACAGGGCCATGAGTGGCTGATCAGTGTCGCCGCGGATACCCCTTCGTTCCCACTGGATCTGGCAGAACGGCTAACCGGCCACGATACCCCCGTGGTGTTGGCGGCGACGCCGGATCCGGAGCGCGGCCGTATTCCACAGCCGACGTTTGGCCGCTGGCCGGTGGCGTTGCGCCATGATCTGAGAGCCGCCCTGAACGACGGTGTGCGCAAGATTCGCCAATGGACTCAGGCCCAGGGCGAGACGCTGGTCATTTTTGGACCGGACGACTTTTTTAATATTAACACGCCGGATGATCTGGCCTGGGCGGAGCAGCATCTCAAGTGAACGTTATCGGCATCGTGGGCTGGAAAAATTCGGGCAAGACCACTCTGGCCAGTGCAGTTATTCGGGAGTTATCCAGCAGAGGTTTAGCCGTCAACGCGATCAAACATGCCCATCACAGGGTGGATGTGGATCAAGCCGGAACCGACAGCTACAAGCACCGGGAGGCCGGCGCCCAAGAGGTCATCCTGGCGGGCGGTCAACGCTTCGCCATCATGCATGAGCTCCGGGGTGCCAACGAGCCGACACTGGATGAGTTACTGGCCCGACTTGGCCCCTGCGACTGGGTGGTGGTAGAGGGCTTCAAGAACCACTCGCACCCCAAAATTGAAGTGCACCGGCGGGACAGCTCGCACGCCCCACTGTATCCGCAGGACACCAGCATTGTTGCGGTCGCAGCAGACTACGCTACGGATTTTTCGGGCCCCGTTTTCGACATAAACGATGTGCCCGGAATCACTGACTTTATTCTGAACCGTAACCGACCATAAACGCTACAACCAGTAACGGGACCACCATGAAACCGCTTCGTAACGACTGTTTTGCTCTGCCCCCCGGGGTGAACTGGACGCCGGTGGACGAGGCCTTGGAAAGGTTACGTTCAAGATTGCACCCGGTGGTGGGTGTGGATCATGACGTTCCGCTGTCGCAGCTGAATGGCCGCATACTGGCTGGCGATGTCTATGCGCCACGAGCCCATCCCCCTAGCAGCAATTCGGCAGTCGATGGTTATGCGTTTGCCGGCCCTCTGACCGACGTCCCCTGCTTACTGCCTCTCGTTGATGGCCGCAGTGCCGCCGGCGAGCCCTACACCGGTCAGGTGCCCGAAGGCCACGCTATCCGCATCCTCACCGGAGCGGTGATACCGGCAGGTACGGACACGGTGGTCCTGGAAGAGGATTGCGAGGTCGTCGATGGCCAGCTCCATCTGAACGGCACGTTAAAGGCAGGCGCCAATCGACGCCTGGCCGGCGAGGACATCCAGGTCAGGGACCAAATTCTCACCGCCGGAACCCGCCTCAGTCCTACCCAGATTTCAGTGCTCGCCAGTGTCGGCGTCGAGTCGGTTGACGTCTATCAGAGTCTGCGTGTTGGCGTGCTGTCCACGGGCGACGAGGTTAAACCCGTCGGCTCCCCCGTTACCAACTGGCAAATTTATGATGCCAACCGCCCGATGCTGAGCGCTTTGGTGACGCAGCTGGGCTATCAGCTGGTGGACCTGGGCCATGTACTGGACCGGGCCGAGGACGTCAAAGTGGCGCTGGCGCGCGGCGCCGAGCAGTGCGACCTGATCCTGACCAGTGGCGGTGTTTCCGCAGGGGACGAGGATCACGTGTCGAAAACACTGAAAGCCCACGGTGAAATCAGCAACTGGCGCATCGCGATCAAGCCGGGCCGCCCCCTGGCGCTGGCCATGTTCCAGGGGACACCCGTGGTGGGTTTGCCGGGAAATCCGGTGGCGGCCTGGGTCTGTGCGCTGCGCTTTGGCGCGCCGGCGATGTCGCTGCTGGCAGGCGGTGAGTGGTTTGAACCCCAGGCTTTCGTGATGCCCGCCAATTTTTCCAAGAACAAGAAGCCCGGGCGCAGCGAGATGTTGCGCGCTCGAGTCCGGGATGGCCAGGTTGAGGTTTTTGGCTCCGAAGGCTCGGGCCGGGTGACAGGTTTAGCCTGGTCCGAAGGCATGGTGGAGCTGGACGAGAGCGCTCAGCAAATAGAGCCGGGAACCTCCGTGCGCTTTATTCCCTACGCCAGTTTTGGCCTGTAATCAGCTCAGAGCATCATCACTCATAACCGCCGTGCACCGCAAAGGCCTCCAGCGAGGCGTCTTGCGGGGCTCGTGAGCGGTAGGTTTCCTCAACGCCTAACTGGGTCAGTGTTCGGCTGACCATCAGCAGGGTATTCTCGTCGAAGTCCTCACACATCCGGCGCATCTGGTCGATTTCTTCGCAAGCCACCGGGTAGGCAGCGTCAATATCTGGTGCGCCGTAAAGCTCGACGAAAGTTTGCGCCAGGGTCTGGCGCAACTGCTCCAGTTCGGCTTCGGTGATGTTGGAAACGCCAACAAAACTGGCGCGGCCGCCCGATTCAACGCTGTACCAGCCGTTAGTAAAGGCCTGTCGGGCCTTACCTTTCAGATCCGCTTCGGTCCAGTTGGAAAATTCAAAGCCGCCTGAAATGGCCCATTCACCACTGGGAGCCGGCTGCTCAAACACATTTTCATCGGATATATCCAGGCGCAGGGTTCGGGCCAGTTTCATGTGTGCTCCGCGAATTCGATCAGACTCACTGTTTCGGTCATGACGCCCTGGCGCACCAGCATCCGGCCTTTTTCATCCAGCCCAACGAAGATGCCGGGTCTGGGCTGGTCAATCTCTTTGCCCAGGTCGTCGCAGCGTGGCCGCCACTCGTTGTGTACACGCTCGAAACCGCTGTCCATGAGATAGGTCAGCCACAGAAGCGTGTGTTTTGACCAGCTTTCCAGTAGCGCCATGGGTTCGATTTCGCCACAGCCTTCTTCAAACAGACAGGTTTGATTCGGGTTCTTCCCTGGCTCATCGCTCACCGGTATAAAGGGTACATCGATACCAATCACCAGCCAGTTTGGTTGCGCCCCGGGATCTGACACGTCCGCCGCATAGCGAACGCCACCGCAAACCGCACCATTCACCTTGATGCGATCCGGCCACTGAAAAAATACCGGCACCTCGGGCGGGGCCAGCGCGCCCAGACTCTCAGCCAAGCCGATCTGGGCCACGTAAACGGCCTGAATAGCCTCTTCCAGAGGCGTCTCCGGCGCCAGCACCAGGGCCGCACGCAAAACGTCGCCCGCCTCAGAGTAAAAAATCGTGCCTGAATCGACCCCGGCAATAGCCTGGCTGACGGCCTTATCGAAAGGATCCGTGTGCCTGGGTACGGCTTCACCCTTTAATAGTGGCGGGAAATGGGGCGACTCGGTCATAGGATGGCTCGGGCGTAGATATCAGAGGCGATTATTTCATCGGCAATGCGCTGGAAAGATTGGGACTGAGGGCTATCAGGCTTTGACACCACAATCGGAACGCCGCCGTCCGAACCAATACGAATATCCAGATCCAGCGGAATTTCACCCAGGAAGGGCGCTCCGAGTTTTTCTGCCTCAGCCCGGGCGCCGCCGGAGCCAAAGGGATGGTGCTCTTTACCGCAACCGTCGCAGACAAACGAAGCCATGTTTTCAATCAGACCAAACAGCGGCACGTCCAGCCGGTTGAACATGTCGATGCCTTTGCGCGCGTCCATCAGGGCAATGTCCTGGGGTGTTGAGACCACAACCGCGCCGGCAACAAAGAACTTCTGGCTCAGGGTCATCTGCACATCACCGGTGCCCGGGGGCAGGTCTACCAACAGCACGTCGAGCCTGCCCCAGTCCACCTGGTTCATCATCTGTTCCAACGCTCCCATCAGCATAGGTCCGCGCCAGATGATAGCTTCGCCATCCGGAGCCATCAGACCCAGCGACATCAACGTCACACCATGATTGCGCAGGGGCAGGATGGTATGGCCGTCGGGGCTGGACGGGCGACCTGAAACCCCCATCATTCGTGGCTGGCTGGGTCCGTAGACATCGGCGTCTAACAACCCCACTTTGAGACCTTTCGACGCCAACGCAACGGCCAGGTTGGACGCCACAGTGGATTTACCTACGCCGCCCTTACCCGAGGCAATAGCAATGATGCGATTAATGCCCTTCGGGTTTTTGTCCTGCGGCCGGGGTGCGTCGGTACCAATCAAGTTGGGTTTGCCAACCTCAGTATATTGAACCATGTTGTGTCCTGTTTAGCGTTCAGCTGTCGAGGTAGTCATCAGTTGTACGAACCCGAGGGCGCTCGCCCTTCGCCATGGGCGCGGCATCCCCGTGAAATTGAGCTTTGACTCGACAGTTATCGCACATCTTGATGAGCTGGACATTATCAGACTTGGTATACATCCAGTGCTGGTTTTCCAGTTTCTCAACGATTCGGTTAATGGTGCTGGCAACGCCAAAGGGCGTGCCGCATTTGATGCATTCGAACGGTTCCTCGCCGTGCAGTGCCCGAGCACTCAGCGCGGCCTTGGATAGATCCAACTGGGGTTTCAGTGTGATGGCGGTCTCGGGACAGGTACTCTCGCAAACGCCGCATTGAACACAGGCGTTTTCCGTGAACTGAACTTCCGGCCGGTCCGGATGGTCGCCCAGCGCTCCGGTAGGACACAGTGATACGCAGGCCAGGCAGAGCGTGCATTTGTCAGAATTGATCTCGATCGCGCCGTAGGGTGCTCCCACTGGCAGCGGTATCGGCGCTTCGATTTTGTCCGCCATCGCGGCGACGGTGACGCGTGTGACATCACGGCGACCGCCGACCAGCAGAACCGGATCACTCACGCGCCCGGCGTTGTCCCCAACCTCGCCAAGTTGCTCGGCGGCGATCACACGGACTCGGCTGGGTGAGTTTTTGGTACCTGCAAGCATGGCCTGAGCCAGCTCGACTTCAGCGGTAACAGCCCGGCGGTCTGTCTCGTTGTCCGCCAGAATCAGCACTTCAGCGTAGCCTGCGCCAAATCCGGCCAGTATCTCGGCGTGGCCGATACGATCGATATGCTCGAGGCCCATCGGGATCAGATCATCCGCCACCCCATCGTAGTATCGTGCCAGGAAGGCCATGGAGTCTGCCCCCACACCCAGGGTGTGGAAAACCAGCCGCGGAGCTTCACCGGTGTGTTCGCGATAGGCCTTGGCCATGACCTCCAGGACTAGGGTAATGGCCTCAAAGGGGGTTTCGTTCATGGTCACGGCTGACGTCGGGCAGACCGCCGCACAAGATCCACAACCTGCACAGATATCGGAATCGATCTGTACGTGCTCTCCAAAGGAAAAAATCGCCTCGGTGGGGCAAACGTCCAGGCAGCGGGTGCAACCGGACTGATTCGCCCGCGAATGCGCACACAGGGAGGTTTCCAGATTGAAATACACGGTTTTCTCGAACTCACCGACCCGGTCCCTGGCGGTCAGCGCGATACGCTCCAGCTCTCCGGTCTTGGCCGGGTCAGCCCAGAAGTAGCCATTGCGCTTCTGATAGCTGGGAAACGCTGGAGCGCCACCACGCAGATCAATAAATACATCACACTCACTTCGGGCGGTGGCTTTCACCTCGCCAAAACTGAGGGAACCGCGACCCGCGGGATTCAAGGCTTGCAGTTGGGCAAACTCCAGCTTGAAATTGCCCAGCGCACCACGGGCCGACGTCAATTGACCTCTGGCGACGTCGTAACCAGCGGAGGGCAACTGTATCGGCCCGGCATCATTCACGATGCAGGTCACGCCCAGCTCGTCCTGCACCAGCTCGGCCATTCGCACGGCTTGCTCGGTGGGCCCAACAATGCAACACACACCGCTGGACTGGATTGTCTTCACGGGCGCTGAAGGGGCCGGTAACTGGGCCGCGGCGATCAAGGCGGCCTGCTTGGCGTGCACGCGCCTGGGATTCGCAGTTGATGAACTCCAACCAGCACGATCCCGAATATCGATGGCTCTCATCGGCGCGGAATGCTGAATCTCAGCCTGTACGTCTTCGCTTAACCGTTCGAACAGGGCGGCCTGCTGGCCACAGGCAATAAGCAGTTCGTTGCTACCGCCCAGGTGCTTGGCCGCAACCTCCATCTCGGTGCCACACAGTTGATCCACCACAACCACCTGCTCAGCCGCTGCGGCCGCTTGCAACGCCTCAGAGTTAAAGGACTGAGTTTTGTCGCAGGTGCATAACAATAGGGTTTTGTGTGCCGTCATCAGATTTTTGCTCTTTACGTTATTTTTGTACGTGTACGTATTGAATGCCGGTTGAGGATGACATACCCATTTATCCTTCGACAATTGGATAATTGGATAATTGCTTGCGCTCTGCTAACTTCTTAAGTCCGAGCGCTGTCATGAGCCGCAGTATAGAGAGCCTTCATGAGCCGTAATACAGAAAGTTGGAAGCGCGAGTTAAAAATCGGTGCCGTCGTTCGTCGGTCGCCGGGCGTCACCCAATGGGCACGGGACACCTGGAAGCCAGTGGCTGTTATCCCGGGCGCACCGGAAGCATTCTGGAAAGAACTGGTACGTGATGGCGAGATGGTCGATTTCCACGCCGGCACTGTCACCATGGAGCTGTTCCGCGCTGATGTCGAGGGGTACCTTGTATCCCTGAACATGGCCACCCCCTCCGTCTGGGTGGTGATGGATAAGGATCAGACCCATCAGTCTCCATCAGGATGGGTCGTCAGCGCCATTACCGCCAGCGCCCATGACGCCCTGGATAGTCTGGACAGTGGCGAAAGCATCGTCGAAGCGGTTCCGATTCCCGAGTCCCTGGCGGCCTGGATCAAAGAATTTATCGACCTGCACTACATCGAAGAGCCTTTCAAGAAACGTCGTCGTGACGAAATAAATGTTGATGCTATCGAAGACGGCAAAGGCGACGCACGCATTCGTCAACAGAGCGATGTTTACCGTGCGCCCTCCAACATGAAAAAACCGAGAGTGCACTGATGGCTGAGTCACGCTTACAGCGTTGGTCGCGCAAAAAAGCCAACGCCAGCAAAGAGCCTGAGCTTGCCCCGCCTCAGACGGTTGAGCCCGAGTTATCGCCTGAAGAGCAGGAACTCATCATCAATGAGACCCTGACTGAGATCGAGGTGCTGGAGAAGTACGACTTGCCCGACCCAAATGCCATCGAGCTCGGCACCGACATCAAAGGGTTCATGCAAAAAGAGATTCCCGAGCTCCTGCGACGCAAGGCCCTGCGCTCACTCTGGAAATCAAATCCCGTGCTGGCGGTACTGGACGGGCTCAATGATTACGATGAAGATTTTACCGACGCCGCCAACACAGGCAAAGCGATACAGACCCTGTACAAGGTAGGCCAGGGGTTTGATAGAACGCCGAAGGTTGAAGAGAAGGCCGGTGCGGAAATCGACGGCCAGATTCAGGCGCTTGACGGGTCCCCGGAGACAAACAGCCCTTCAGAGGTAGCTGAAACCCTGCCAGATGAGAGCTTAACCGAGCGGTCAGAGCCCGAAATCGCTGTGGGCTCCGCCACTACCCGCCAGGTCGAACCTGCGCTTGCTGAGGCTGAACCGAGCTATCGCCCCCGAATGCGTTTCGAATAATGGGTGCCCGGACGCATATTTCCCCCGGGTCAGGTTAATTATACTAAACTTAACCAGATATACGATCATTAAAACTGTGAGCAACCTACAAAAATAGCTCTAAGGACAAAGACTTGGCTAACACCGCTGAAATTCAGTGCCCTCGCTCTATCGCAGATGAAGATCGCGCGCGTGCTCAAATGTATCAGTTACTGGGCACCCTGTTGGGCGGCCCACCTTCGAATGAGCTTCTTCGTGGTCTGACAACCTTGCAAGGTGGTGACACTGCTCTGGGATCCGCATCCAGAACTCTGGCTGCTCTTGCCGAGCGCACTTCGCCGGAAAACGCCAACCGGGAATACAACAATCTGTTCGTAGGCGTCGGCCGTGGTGAACTACTGCCCTTCGCCAGTTATTACCTGACCGGGTTTCTGAATGAAAAGCCCCTTGCGGATTTGCGTGGTGATCTGATGGCCAGGGGGATCAAAACCTCTGACGATGTTAAAGAACCTGAAGATCATATAGGCACGCTGTGTGAAATCATGGCGGGAATCATCACCGGCGAGTTCGAGTGCGACAGTGACCTTGTTTCACAGAAAGCCTTTTTTGATGCGCATCTGGCAAAGTGGGCATTATTGTTTTTTAGCGATTTGGAGAAAGCGCAAACTGCGGTCTTCTATGCGCCGGTGGGCTCGCTGGGGCGGGCTTTCATGGACGTAGAAGCCGATGCGTTTGCACTTCAATAACCGGGATCTACCTGATCCCTTAACCCAGGTGGAGGTGTCCTATGGACAACCAACAGCGTGATAACAGCCGTCGCCGCTTCTTGCGGATGGCAGCAGCTGCAGTTCCAGCTGCCGTTGCCGTGGCAGTAGCACCGAACGCCGCAGCCGAGGTCGTTGTCAAAGACGCTCCTGAAAGCCGCGGTCTACGTGACACTGAACACACGCGCAAATATCTGGAATCGGCTCGCTTTTGAGGAAAGGTAAGTCATTCAAGGTTGCGAAAGGCTCTTGGATGACTGCATTTCCAGGAAAACGAGAATAAAAATAGAGAGGTACGAGACATGTTGAGGAAGAAAACCAACGGGGTAGCGAAAGGCTCCCGTGCGGGATCTTTACTTTCATCCCTCGCTGCAACGACGATGGACCGCCGGGGATTCCTGGCCGCTTCCGGCGTCGCAGTTGGCGGCCTGGCGGCTTTGTCGCTGCCGTCGACGCGCGTCAAGGCGGCAACCCCGTCAACGGCGGGTGCCGAAGTCGTGCGCAAAAAAACCGTGTGTACGCACTGCTCGGTCGGCTGCACGGTCGAGGCTGAGGTTCAGAATGGCGTCTGGACCGGCCAGGAGCCCGGTTGGGACAGCCCGTTCAATCTGGGCTCTCACTGCGCCAAGGGCGCCTCGGTGCGGGAACACGGCCATGGTGAACGCCGCCTGAAATATCCGATGAAAATGGTCAACGGCCAGTGGCAGAAAATTCCGTGGGATCAGGCGATCAACGAGATCGGCGACAAGATGTTGCAAATCCGCGAAGAAAGCGGTCCGGACTCGGTCTACTGGCTGGGAAGCGCGAAGTTCAACAACGAACAGGCCTATCTGTATCGCAAGTTTGCTGCGTACTGGGGTACCAACAACGTCGATCACCAGGCCCGGATCTGTCACTCAACAACGGTAGCCGGCGTAGCCAACACCTGGGGCTACGGTGCGATGACCAACTCGTACAACGACATTCACAATTCCAAAGCGATCTTCATCATCGGCGGCAACCCCGCAGAAGCCCACCCGGTGTCGCTGCTGCATGTCCTGAAAGCCAAAGAAGAAAACAATGCGCCGCTGATTGTCTGTGATCCGCGGTTCACCCGTACTGCGGCTCATGCTGACGAGTACGTGCGTTTCCGCCCCGGCTCAGACGTCGCGCTGATCTGGGGCCTGCTCTGGCACATCTTTGAAAACCGTTGGGAAGACAAAGAGTTTATCCGTACCCGCGTATACGGTATGGACGAAATCCGTGAAGAGGTTAAACGCTGGAATCCTGAAGAAGTAGAGCGCGTTACCGGTGCACCGGGTGCGCAACTTGAGCGTGTAGCGCGCACTCTGGCCAACAACCGTCCCGGCACTGTCATCTGGTGTATGGGCGGCACTCAGCACTCCAACGGTAACAACAACACCCGTGCGTACTGCGTGTTGCAGTTGGCTCTGGGTAACATGGGCGTGGCCGGCGGCGGTACCAACATCTTCCGCGGACACGACAACGTGCAGGGTGCCACCGACCTGGGCGTTCTGGCCGATACCTTGCCGGGCTACTATGGCCTGACCGCTGGCTCCTGGGCCCACTGGGCAAGAGTCTGGGAAGAGGACATGGACTGGCTGAAGGGTCGCTTTGCCGTGATGGACAAGAGCGGCAAGTCCAAAGCCATGATGAACGAGAAGGGCATCACCGTGTCTCGCTGGATCGATGGTGTTCTGGAAGCCAAGGAAAACCTGGACCAGCCCGACAACACCCGGGCGATGGTTCTGTGGGGCCACGCGCCCAACTCGCAGACGCGTATGCTGGAAATGAAGGAGGCCATGGAAAAGCTGGACCTTCTGGTCGTCGTGGATCCTTTCCCCACCGTGTCAGCGGTGCTGCACGATCGCAAGGACGGTGCCTACCTGTTACCGGCAACAACCCAGTTCGAGACCACGGGTTCAGTAACCGCTTCCAACCGATCGCTCCAGTGGCGTGAAAAGGTCATCGAGCCTTTGTTTGACTCGAAGGTCGACCACGAAATCATCAAACTGTTTGCTGACAAGTTCGGCTTTACCGATCGTATGTTCCGCAACATTGCAATTGAAGGCAACGAGCCGGTAATCGAGGACATCACACGCGAATTCAACCGAGGCATGTGGACCATCGGCTATACCGGCCAATCGCCCGAGCGCCTCAAAAAGCACATGGCGAACCAGCATCACTTTGACAGGACTACCCTGCGAGCGGTGGGAGGACCCTGCGACGGTGATACCTACGGTTTGCCGTGGCCATGCTGGGGCACCGCCGAGATGAATCATCCGGGAACGCACAACCTGTACGATATGTCGTTGCCGGTATCCGAAGGCGGCCTCACGTTCCGGGCCCGGTTTGGCGTCGAGCGCGATGGCGAGAGCTTGCTTGCTGACGGCGTTTATTCAAAGAACTCCGAAATCAAGGACGGCTACCCTGAGTTCACCATGCAGATGCTGATGGACCTGGGCTGGGACGGAGACCTCACCGCCGAGGAACGTGCCAGCATTGATGCGGTGTCAGGTGCCGACACCAACTGGAAGACCGATCTGTCAGGCGGCATACAGCGTGTGGCGATCAAGCACGAGTGCGCACCCTTTGGTAACGCCAAAGCCCGCACGATTGTCTGGAACTTCCCGGACCCCATACCGCTTCACCGCGAGCCGCTGTACACCAGCCGTCGTGATCTGGTGGAAGACTACCCGACCTATGCCGACAAGCACTTCTGGCGGGTTCCGACCCTGTACGAGTCCATTCAGAAGAAGGACTTCAGCAAGGACTTCCCCATCATTCTGACTTCAGGCCGACTGGTTGAATATGAGGGTGGTGGTGATGAGACTCGGTCAAACCCCTGGCTGGCGGAACTGCAGCAGGACATGTTCATCGAGGTGAATCCGCGCGATGCGAATAACCTGAACATCCGTGATGGCAACGACGTCTGGGTTTCTGGCCCTGAAGGCGCACGCATCAAGGTAAAGGCGATGATCACCGAGCGCGTCGGCGAAGGCGTAGCCTTCATGCCGTTCCACTTCGGCGGACACCTGGAAGGTAAGGACCTGAGGGATAAGTATCCCAAAGGTGCTGATCCCTATGTGCTGGGTGAGTCCACTAACACGGTTCAGACATACGGGTATGACTCGGTCACGCAGATGCAAGAGACCAAGTGCACCCTGTGTGCGATCTCGCCAGCATAATAAGAGGTGTATAACATGGCACTTGAAGGACAAGCACGCGCAAAGTTTCTTTGCGACGCCGAACGCTGCATCGAATGCAATGCCTGCGTTACGGCCTGTAAGAATGAGCATGAAGTCCCCTGGGGCATTAACCGTCGACGTGTGGTAACCATCGATGATGGTAAACCCGGAGAGCGTTCGATCTCGGTAGCTTGCATGCACTGTTCAGACGCGCCCTGTATGGCCGTCTGCCCGACAGACTGCTTCTACCAGACTGAAGACGGAATCGTGTTGCACTCCAAGGATCTGTGTATTGGTTGTGGGTATTGTTTTTACGCCTGCCCCTTCGGCGCGCCCCAGTTCCCCCAGGCGGGCAACTTTGGCAGCCGAGGCAAGATGGACAAATGTACGTTCTGTGCAGGCGGTCCCGAAGAAGATAATTCCACAGCCGAGTTCAACAAATACGGTCGCAACCGTATTGCGGAAGGCAAGCTGCCGATCTGTGCAGAAATGTGCTCGACCAAAGCGCTGTTGGCCGGTGATGGTAACGACGTGGCAGACATCTATCGCCAGCGTGTGGTGAACCGTGGTTTCGGTTCAGGCGCATGGGGATGGGGCACAGCCTACGAGAAGAAGGGCGCTTAAATCGGCCTGACTGACTGTTCCGGGGCCTCAGGGCCCCGGAATTGATTCAGGCACCGAATTCTTTTTGTTGATTCCGCTGGAGTGCACTCATGAACCTAAAAATATTCAGTGTCGTCGCGCTTTTAATGACGGCACTGATGGTCAACCCGACCCTGGCGGACGAAGCTCCGCCGGTCGATAGAACGGCTACCGGGGGCGCTCAAACCCTGGAAGACATCATGGCTCGTCAACAGCAGTTGAAAGTCGACGAGTCTTTCCGATCAGAAAACCTGGGTGATCCAGCCAATGCGGCGGCGGTCAATGATCAATTGGGGACCCGTGGCGGGCGCTCTGATGCCGACGTCTGGCGCGGCGTTCGCTACAACGAGAATGACGCCCGCACGCAGGTCCGGGGGCCCGCAACCAACGTCATGATCCAGGACGGAGGCATCTCCTGGTACAAGTTACGGGGGGGGCCTGTCATTAACTATGGCGGTGGCGCAATCCTGGGCTTCGTGCTCCTGCTGGTAGTCTTTTACTTTGTACGCGGCAGAATCATGATCGACGGCGGCCCATCAGGCACCCGGATTGAACGATTCAAGGCCATCGAACGCTTTGGCCATTGGCTATTAGCTGGCTCGTTTATCGTGTTGGCCCTGACCGGACTGCTCACACTGATGGGCCGCAGCTTCCTGATCCCGGTGATCGGGAACGACGCCTATTCGACGCTGGCGGTCGGCTCAAAGTGGCTTCACAACAACATTGCCTGGTCCTTCATGTTGGGTCTGGTGATGACATTCTGCATGTGGGTGGCCCATAACATCCCCAACAAGCTGGATTGGCAATGGCTTAAGGCGGGCGGCGGTATTTTCACCAAGTCCCACCCTTCATCCAAGAAGTTCAACGCTGGTCAGAAAATTATTTTCTGGACGGTCATGTTGCTGGGCGCCTCCGTTTCACTGTCGGGCCTATCGCTGTTGTTCCCGTTTGAAATGCCGATGTTTGCAGCGACTTTCGACATCATCAACAGCATTTTGGGAACTGATTTCCCGACCGTTCTGGCACCCCATGAAGAGATGCAATACGCCAACCTCTGGCACTCGATTGTGGCGTTCCTGATGATGCTGGCCATCATTGCACACATTTACATCGGCTCAGTCGGTATGGAAGGTGCTTTCGATGCCATGGGTAACGGTCAGGTTGATTTAGCCTGGGCTCGCCAACACCATGACCTGTGGGTTGAAGAGCGTCTGGGCAAACAGGACAAGGGGGAATCATCGTGAAAGTCATGCTTCTGGGATTTGTGGCAGCCTTGGTGATCGCGGCTCTGGCGCCGATCGTTCTGGATCAGTTCGGTTGGTCTTCAGCCGAGCAATACAGTAGTGAGTCGAGTGTACGACTTGACTGATTACTCAGCCTTGGATCAAGGGGTACTCCAGATCGATGCCATCGGCCTGGTGTGCCCCCTCCCCATTTTGCGTTTTAAAAAACGCACTCAGAATTTACCGAGCGGCACGCAGGTTGAGTTTCTGGCCGATGATCCCAGCGGTCGTCGCGACCTGCAGTTATTGTGTGAACTGACCGGTCACAGGATTGAATGGATCCACGAAGAGGATGCAGAAGTCCTCCGTTATCGCATCTGTCTAGCGTAGTTCAGCTGCGCGAGAATACGTGAATTGACCTGAGTCCGGCCTCCTTTCTCAGCCCAATAATCAACCCTGGTTCCGGCGCCGATACTCATCCGGCGTCACGCCAAACCACCGCTTGAACGCCCGCCGGAAATTGGCACTGTCGTGATAGTTCAACAACTCTGCCATGGCCTCAACAGACATTCTGCTATCACGCAGATACCCAACCGCCTGTTGCGACAGGATCTCATCTCGAAGTTGCCGGAAACTACTGCCTTCATCTTTCAGCCGTCGCGCCAACGTACGCTTGCAGATAAACAGCGCCGCCGCGGCTTCTTCCTCGCTCAGTACTCCGGGTGGGTGCGACAGCATCATTTTCTGGACCTGGTATTTGCAGGTTTTCTCACTGGGGTGCAGTTGCGCCAGCATGGTTTCGCACTGTTGCAGTGCCATCATATAGTTTTCATGATTGGCAGAAGCGTTCGGCACCTTGCATACGTTGAGGGGAATTTTCAGTAACAGGGCGTTGGCCCCGAACTCGATGGGCCCGGGGATATGATCGGCATAACGCTCACTGTAGGCGGGCTCTTTGTGGACAAAGCAGCTGACCACCTCCTCCACCGGGCGGCCGACAATAAACTCAGCGCTGTCAAAAAAGATAACAACCGCAATTTCACTCAATACTCGCAGCAGTTCCTCGTTAACCGGCATATCAAATGAGCAGGTCACCTCGAGCCAGTTGCCATTCGTCACTAACTCAAGCCGGGCAAGGTTCATTCGGATCGGAAGAAAAGCCTGAAACGCCCTGAGTGCAGTGAGTAAGTCCGGGCTGCTGTTCACCAGAAAACCCATCGCGCCATGCGTGGGGGAGGTCAGGCGCTGCCCCAGGCGCAAGCCAAACGCCGGGTCCTTCGCCAGCCGCAAACTGTTCTGCAGAATACGCAGTTGCTGTGGCGGCGTGAGCAAGGTGTCTTCCTGCAAGAACTGATCGACCGACAGTTGCGTCATCGCCAACAAATCGGACACGTCTCGCGCCTGCAAACCCAGCTCCCGGGCGATCAAACGGCTGTAATTGGAGGGAATACACGCCAGGTTCGGGTCGATTACACGCATCATTATTGTTGTATCCGTTAGTGGGCGTTCAATCACTGGATTACGCCAGAAAACGTCGCTCCATCGGAGTGTCTTTAAATGACCCCGTCATGTCAAGTAATGACCTGCCCCCAACCCGGCGCAGCACGTAATCTGGCCTCACTGTACTTATACCCTGAAGCAACACAGGCGAGTTCCCTGAAACAACACAGACGAGGTGTCTATGGGCCGAATTACCTTTATTGAACACAGCGGCACGGAACATGTCGTGGACATCGAAGTGGGCCAATCCCTGATGCAGGCCGCGGTAGAGAACGGCATACCCGGGATCGATGCGGATTGTGGCGGTGCCTGTGCCTGCGGCACCTGCCATGTGATCGTTGATAAAGACTGGGTGCAGGCCACCGGCGGCATCAATGCCGATGAGCAGGGCATGCTGGGACTGACGCCGGAGATCACCGATACCTCGCGCTTGTCCTGCCAGGTAACCCTCTCGGAATCTTTGGACGGACTGATTGTGCGGCTACCGGAATTCCAGATGTGAATGACAACGCCAGGGTTCGACGTCAAATTTTCCGGACCGCCTGATATACAACAATGACCCCAGAGGTGTTGCATGAACCTACTGAAACCCCTGCTTGAACCGGTTATCCAGCCAGCCCTGGACAAAGCCACGTCGGTTATCCCCCTGCACTGGCAGATCAGAGGCGCCCACGCCTTTCAGAGCCTGAAGCAACGCGCCGGAAAGGCCCGGCCGATACCGGTTTTTAGCGAGGTCCCGCTGCCCGATGTGTCGACACTGGCGCTACAAGACATCGATGTCAGTAACCCGTTCCTGTATCGGCAAGGTCTATGGCACTCCTATTTCAAGCGGCTGCGGGATGAATGCCCAGTGCACTTCCAGAAGTCCAGCCCGTTCGGCCCGTTCTGGTCGGTGACACGTTATGAAGACATTATGTTCGTGGACACCCACCATGACCTCTTTTCCGCCGAGCCGATCATCACTATCGGACCGCAGCCCGAAGGGCTGGAGCTAGAAACCTTTATTGCGATGGACCCGCCCAAACATGATGCACAGCGTCAGGCTGTGCAGGGTGTAGTGGCGCCGAAAAATCTGGCGCAAATGGAAAACCTGATTCGTAGCCGCACAGCCGATGTCCTGGACCGCCTGCCCGTCAACGAACCGTTTGATTGGGTACAGAACGTATCCATTGATCTCACCTCACGCATGCTGGCAACGTTGTTTGATTTTCCGTTTGAACAGCGCCACAAGCTGGCCTATTGGTCCGACGTGGCGGCAAGCCCGCCAGAGGCAACGGGCGGCAGTTCCAATACAGCTGAAGCCTTTGACGTCGCCGCCGATATCGCCAGTAATATGTCATCACTGTGGCGCGACAAGGAAGCCCGCATAGCGGCCGGCGAAGAGCCCGGGTTCGACTTGATCAGCTTATTGTTAGCCAATGCCACCACCCGAACCATGATCAACCGGCCCATGGAGTTTATGGGCAACATGGCACTGTTGATCGTCGGCGGCAACGACACCACCCGTAACTCCATGACCGGCGGCCTGTGGGCGCTCAATCAGTTCCCGGATGAATTCGCCAAACTGAAACAGAACCCCGGCCTGATTCCCAACATGGTCTCAGAAATCATTCGATGGCAAACGCCGCTGGCCTATATGCGTCGGGTGGCCAAAGAAGATGTGACGTTGAACGGACAGACCATCAACAAGGGCGACAAAGTCGTGATGTGGTATGCCTCCGGCAATCGCGATGAACGAGCCTTTGAGCAAGACCCGGACCAGTTCATCATTGATCGCAAGAACGTCCGTAAGCATCTGTCGTTCGGGTTTGGGGTGCACCGCTGCATGGGTAATCGCCTGGCGGAAATGCAGTTGCGCATTCTGTGGGAAGAGCTGCTAAAACGTTTTGATGACATCGAGGTGTTGGATGAACCTGAGTATGTGCAATCAAATTTTGTGCGCGGCTACACCCGAATGAGCGTGAAACTCACGGCGATAACCTGAAGGCATGGGCCGAGGGGAGCCTTAGCCTGTGAACCGAGTGTTGAATTGCGATCGTATTGTTGTGCTCAAGTTTTAACTTGTTCAGCCGACACTCACTATCATCGGCCAGCTTTCACGGCAATGCTTTACGCACGCGACAACAAGCTTGGCTCTATTCAACACAGGGTTCACATTTCATGCTTTTTCTATCACGCTTGTTTTCGAAATCTCCGCATACTCTAGCCCTGGAACAGGCGCCTCAAGCGATAGTGACGATCAATGAGGGTGGACTGGTAACCCTTTTCAATGCCGCGGCAGAGGATCTCTGGGGATACACTCGAGCCAGCATCCTCGGCCAACCGTCATCAAAGCTGTTCAAAACCTCCGACCTCAACCTGACCAGTACCAAAGACAAGCTGGTGCGTGAAGTGCAGCTTACTCATTCGGATGGTCGGATTTTCTGGGCGGAACTGGCGGTTTCGCACGTTCAGGGTGGCCGCTCTTTAAAGCACACTATCGTTGCGCGCGATATCACTGACGAGCGTTATGCCCGTGAGATGATGAACCAGACTCTTGAGCAGGCGATGGATGCCGTTGTCTCTATTGATGAGCACAACAACGTCACGTTCTTCAACAAAGCTGCCGAGGCTATGTGGGGCTATAACCGCTCCGAAGTGTTGGGCAAAAATGTGAAGATGTTGGTTCCCGCCAATATACAGTCGCAGCACGACGGCTTTGTTAACCGGAACAGAGATACCGGCGAGAATCGAATTGTCGGCAGTTATCGTGAGATTACCGTTCCGCGCAAAGACGGATCCTGGCTTTGGGGGCAGGCCGCCATCAGCAAAATCAAGTTTGATGGCCGCATTACTTACACAGCGTTTTTTAAAGATGTTACCGAAGAGGTAGAGAAACGGGAAAAAATGGAGATGTTGTCTCTGGTTGCGGACCAGGCCAACAGCGGCATACTGATTACCGATGGCAACGGCAAGATTGAATACATCAACGCCGGTTTCGAAAAGCTTACCGGTTACAGCCTCGAAGAGGCTCGTGGGAAGAAACCCGGCCCGCTGCTTCAAGGCAAGGACACAGATCCAGAGACGGTTAAGGCTATTCGCTACCACCTGGATCGCCAAGAGCCTTTTTACATCGAAATCCTCAACTATCATAAGAACGGCACACCCTACTGGGTGTCGCTTTCCATCGCGCCGGTTTTCGATGACCGGGGCCGGGTTGAACGCTTGATCTCGGTTGAGGCCGACATTACCCGAAGCAAGCAGGAGACTGTCGACTTCACCCGACGCTTGAAGGTCATTGAACAATCCATGATCACTATGGAGTTCAATCCGGATGGTAGCTTTTTATCTGCCAATCGGTTGCTTCAGGATAAATTTGAAGGTAAGGGCCAAGCGGCACAGATCGCAAAGGCGCTGTGGTCAACACTGACCCCTGACAACCTCAACACGCTGCGCAGCCATGATGAGTTCAGCGGCAAAGCTGCCGTCGAACTCGCTGGCATGCCGCCTCTGGCTTTGGACTACCAGGTTGCGGCCTTGAAGCACTTTAATGGCGATGTTCGACGATACGTGCTCTTTGGCATCGACATCACCGACCGGCATATAGCGCTGAGTGAAACCCAGGAAGCGATGCAATCCGTACTCCAGGTCAGCAATCAGATCAGCGGTATACTTTCAACCATCAACACCATAGCGGATCAAACCAATCTTCTGGCGCTGAACGCTGCCATCGAGGCGGCTCGCGCGGGCGAAGCAGGCCGTGGTTTTGCCGTGGTGGCGGATGAAGTACGCACCCTTGCCAGAAAATCCAGTGTTTCGGCAGGCGAGATCGACAAGCTGGTGGCTGAAACCAATCAGCGCGTTGAAACCCTGGCGGCTTCTCTCGCCAAGATCGATGGTTGAGGCGGGGAACAGTCTATGCCGCCTCAAGCGCCCCGGAAGCCCTTGGCCACCAGGTACACTTCCCGGGAGCGCGCCCTTGAGGAGTCCGGCTTGCGCACCACCACCTTGTCAAAGAATTGCCGAACGGCTTTGACATAACTGTCATAGCCTTCGCCGTGGAACACCTTGGCGACAAAACTGCCTTTGGGCTTGAGCACCTGGCAGGCCATGTCCAGTGCCAGCTCCAGCAGATACATGGAGGCCGCTTGATCCGCTGCGTTCACGCCACTGATGTTGGGCGCCATGTCGGAGATGACCACATCTGCCAGGGCGCCATCCAGCGTGGCCATGATCTGGTCAAACACCGCCTGCTCAGTGAAGTCGCCCTGGATAAATTCAACCCCGGCGATGACGTCCATCGGCAGGATATCCGACGCCACCACCCGACCCTTATGGCCCACCAGTTTGGTGGATACCTGCGACCAGCCGCCCGGTGCCGAGCCCAGATCCACCACCAGCGCCGTGGGCTGGATCAAACGATCCTTGTCATTGATCTCCAGCAGTTTGTAACTGGCACGGGAGCGGTAGCCGTCCAGCTGTGCTTGTTTCACAAAGGGATCGTTGACGTGCTCTTCGAGCCAGCGGTTACTGCTTTTGGAACGGGCCATGGGGTGTCTTCTGTTCACTGCGGATGAAGTCGCATTGTACGCCGCTGCCTGCGCTACCGCAAAAGCCGCCCGGTGCCTGACAAGCACCCGGCACGGCAGTACAATGGGCGCACTTTGCCAACCGCAAGCTGCCGGGCGAGTGCTCCGCAGCCAGGACCTATCATGATTCGCGTTACCGAACTGGCCTTACCCCTTGATCACCCGGAGCACGCCCTGCGCGCCGCCATCCTGCAGCGCCTGCAACTGCGTGATGACCAGTTGCGGCACTTTACCGTGTTCAAGCGCAGCTACGATGCCCGCAAAAAAAACAGCGAGATCAAGTTCGTCTACATCGTTGACCTGACCGTACAGGACGAGGCCGCGGTACTGGACCGGTTTGCCGGAGACGCTCACGTTCGCCCGGCACCAGACACCGCCTACTACCCAGTCGCGCAGGCGCCTGCTGGCTTGTCCGAGCGCCCGATTGTGGTCGGGCTCGGCCCTTGCGGCCTGTTTGCCGCGTTGCTACTGGCGCAGATGGGCTTCCGGCCGATCGTACTGGAGCGCGGCAAGGACGTACGCCGGCGCACCAAAGACACCTGGGCGCTGTGGCGTAAAAAACAGCTGTCGCCGGAGTCAAACGTTCAGTTTGGTGAAGGCGGCGCCGGTCTGTTTTCCGACGGCAAGCTGTACAGCCAGATCAAGGACCCGAAGTTTTACGGCCGCAAGGTCATGGCCGAGTTTGTGAAAGCCGGCGCCCCGGAAGAAATCCTGTTCGTCAGCAAGCCGCACATCGGCACCTTCCGGCTAACCGGCGTGGTGTCGCGCATGCGGGATGAGATTATCAGTCTGGGTGGCGAGATCCGCTTTGAACAGAAGGTCACCGACCTGTTGCTGGAAGACGGCCAGGTCCGGGGGGTTGAGCTGGCCAGTGGCGAGCAGCTGATGAGCCGCCATGTGGTGATGGCGCTCGGTCACAGTGCCCGGGACAGCTTCCGCATGCTCCATAAACGGGGCGTGTTTCTGGAAGCCAAGCCCTTTGCCATCGGCTTCCGGATCGAGCACCCGCAAAGCCTGATCGACCACGCCCGCCTCGGCAAATACGCCGGCCATCCGGCCCTGGGTGCTGCCGATTACAAGTTGGTGTACCACGCCAGCAACGGCCGGGCGGTGTACAGCTTCTGCATGTGCCCGGGCGGCACCGTGGTGGCTGCCACCTCCGAGCCGGGGCGGGTAGTCACCAACGGCATGAGCCAGTATTCCCGCAACGAGCGCAACGCTAACTCCGGCATTGTGGTCAATATCAGTCCGGAGCAAGACTTTCCGGGCGACCCGCTCGCCGGCATGGAACTACAGGAGCAACTGGAAGCCCACGCCTACGTTCTCGGTGGCAGCGATTACTGTGCGCCCGCGCAGTTGGTAGGGGACTTTATTGCGGGCAAGCCGTCAGACAAACTGGGTGAGGTGGAGCCGTCCTACCAGCCCGGTATCCTCCTGGGCGATCTTGCCTCCGCCCTGCCCGTTTACGCCATCGACGCCATCCGCGAGGCCCTGCCCGCCTTCGGCCGACAGATCCGGGGCTTTGACCGGCCCGATGCGTTGCTGACCGGTGTTGAAACTCGCACCTCGGCCCCAGTCCGCCTGACCCGCGACCGTGAAAGCCTGCAAAGCCTAAATACCCGAGGCTTGTATCCGGCGGGCGAAGGCGCAGGCTATGCCGGCGGCATCCTGTCGGCCGGCGTGGACGGCATCAAGGTCGCCGAGGCGGTCGCCAACGCCATATTGGCGGACCTCGAGACAGCGCCAGAAACTCAGGAAACCAGGCCGTGAAGCTGGACGACCTTAAGAAGCTGCACCAGAAAAAATACCGCCAGTCGCTCGGACGTTTCCTGGTGGAAGGCGAGCACCTGGTACTGGAGCTGGAAAAGGCCGCAGCCAGCAACCCCCACTGGCAGCAAGCCGAACTCTACGTCACCGAGGCCTATCAGGACTGGCAGTGCCCCTGGCCCCAACACCTGGTCAGCGACCGGCAAATGGCCCAGCTGGCCGACACCAAAACCCCGCAAGGCATACTTGCGGTCGCGCCCCTGCCATCGGGGGCCGTTAACACCCCTACACACGGCGAAAAGGCGGTCTACCTGCATGAGGTTCAGGACCCCGGCAACCTGGGCACCATCTTGCGCACCCTGGCCTGGTTCGGCGGCTTTCGCTGCCTGCTCAGCCCCGGCAGTGTCGACCCCTACAACCCAAAAGTGGTGCGCGCCAGCATGGGCGCCATTTTCCACGTACCGCTGGAAGCCGACGTTCGCCTCGACACCCTCACCAGCCGTTACCCCCGCATCGCCTGCCTGGACATCGGCGGCGACGCCATCACCAGCCCTGCGTTCCAGAACCACGACTGCTATCTGTTCGGTAACGAAGCTCGGGGCCTGCCCATCGAGGCATTAACCGGGCTCAGCGCCCGGCGCTACACCATCCCTGGAGCCGCAGTGGTGGAATCACTGAATCTGGCGTCGGCGGTCAATATGGCGATGTATGAGCTGAATCGGAGTTAACCAATACGTGCCTGTTATCCTAAATCGTGCATTCTTCATGTTGCTTCTCGCCACTCTGATACCCGCGACCACAAAAGCCGACATCCTCAGCATTGCCTGGGACAACGACCTTCTGACCGGCGAGGATCGTGGCTATACCAACGGCGTTCGGATTTCGTATCTGACCGCTGCCGCGGAAGACAGCGGCAAGCCATCGTCGACTCTGGCGCGAACAGGAAAAGAGGCCCTAGCTAGGTTACCCGGCATCGGGCAAGCGGAGAACAAGCACGCCCTTTCCTTCAGCCTTCGACAACTGATGGTCACCCCGGCCGATATCGCCAACCCGGAACTCCAGCCAGATGATATCCCCTATGCCGGCCACCTATCACTGAGCAGCACTCTGTGGAGCTGGAATGCGGACACCATCACGGGATTTGGCGCGCACCTTGGGGTGATCGGCCCGGAAAGCGGAGCGGAAGCGAGCCAAAAGTGGGTGCACAAGCTTACCGGCAGCACAACGCCCAGAGGCTGGGATCATCAATTGGGAACCGATGTGGTCGGTGGCATTCAGGCTGCCCATGGGCGCAGGGTGTTTCATACAGGCAATACGGGGGCTATCCAACAACAGGTTTCCGTGGTTGGCTCTACCTTGATTTCCAGCTTCCGCACCACCGCCAAAACCGGTCTGGTGTGGCGCATTGGCCGCGACCTTCCGATGAATCTGGTGCCGGATTATGCCGGGACCGCCTCTACCATCGCGCTGCCCGGCTCGTTCAGTGGAAGCCCGACCAGCTGGTCGGTTTTTGTAGGCCTTGGGGTGGAATATGTTGCCTATTCATATCTTGAAGACAACTCAGGCCCCTTTCAATTCAAAGAAAGTCCGCTTTTGGGACAGGTGGGCATCGGGGGCTCCTGGCAATGGAACCGGACTCAGGTTTCGCTGACCCTTCGGGCCACGACTGGGGAGGAAGAAAGCAGCAAAGATAATTTCAGTTTTGGGACGCTGTTCGTCAGCTGGGCGCTCTGAGACACTCAGGCCGACCTCGACCGGGCGCTGGCCCATGGCGACGATCAGCGCATGCAGGCGTTGACCAGAGCCGCGCTTGAAGAAGCCAGCATTGACCCCAAGTTTCTTTCTGGACGCCTTCAGCTCGACAGCGAGGAAGCCTGCCTGCGCGCCCAAGGTGGCGACTGGCTGGCGCGACTGGCGCAGATAAGGCGAACCAGGCACTGAGCTGGCGTTTTTCCAAACATAGAGCGATCTTTGACTATTTGACGGTCCGCGAGGTGATCGGAGTGCAGGCTTCCGACCGTAATCTTAGACATACCGATCATTTTTTGGTTAGCCTGAAACACCCACTTGAGAGGAGCGCGCATTGGAACCGGAAAAGAGCCTTATTGATCGGGTCACCGATCAGCTGCGCCAGGAACGGCGTAACTGGCGCGAGCAACAGGGGCGGGAACTGGATCTCGGCAGCCGTGAGCTGCCTTCCCATCAGGCAATCCACGATGTCGTCGATACCCTTTGCGCTGTCTTGTTTCCCATGCGTCTCGGCCCTCCAGATCTTACCAAAGAGCGTGAGAATCATTTCGTCGCTTACCAACTGGGTACCGTTGAGCGTGAGCTGACACACCAGGCCGGCCTTGAACTTGAATACGCAGATCGCAGCCAGCAGGCTGCGAGTACGCTGCAGCGTGAGGCCAGCGGCCTGGTTGCGGAATTGATCGGACAGCTTCCCGCTTTGAGACGGCAGCTGGATGATGATGTCCTCGCCGCCTACCGTGGTGATCCCGCCGCGACCTGCGTGGATGAGGTTTTGATTTCCTACCCCGGCGTGCATGCGCTAATTCACCATCGACTGGCCCATGCCCTGTATCGGGCGGGGTTACCCATTATCGCCCGGATTATTGCCGAAAAAGCCCATTCGGCGACGGGCATCGACATACACCCGGGGGCGACCATCGGTCGTTCTTTTTTCATTGACCATGGCACGGGCGTGGTGATCGGCGAGACCGCGATGATCGGGGATCGGGTGCGTATCTATCAGAATGTGACCCTCGGCGCCGTCAGGTTCACCGAAGATGAAACCGGCTCGTTGACCAAGGGCGAGCCCCGCCACCCCATTGTCGAAGACGACGTGGTGATATACGCCGGCGCCACCCTGTTAGGCCGGATCACCATCGGGCGAGCGTCCGTCATCGGTGGCAACGTGTGGCTCACTCGAAGCGTTCCACCCGAGAGCCAGATTTCCCAGGCGTCTCTTCAGCAACGCTGAATCCGGTTGTCGTTTGCCGGTTGAGAGCCACACCATGCAGATTTTTTGGCTAAAACGTAATTTACGACTTCAGGATTCAGAGCCGTTTTTTCTGAGCCTGAAGTGCTGGCGTGCATTCGGCCGCGTGCTTCCGCTCTATATCCACGAACCCGAATTGATCGCTCAGCCGGACGTTGCGCGTCAGCATCAGGCTTTTACTCAGGAAACCCTTGCCGAACTGGCGACCGAACTGCAGGCCCTCGGAGGTGAGTTGCTGCAAATGGTCGGCGAGAGTGTGGCCGTGCTGGACAGGCTGCATCAATGCCAGCCGATCACCCGTATCTGGAGCCACCAGGAGACGACCCAACACAGCCAGTACCAACGAGATCGGCAAGTTCGCGCCTGGTGTCGAGCGCACGGTGTTGAGTTGATGGAAGTGGCGCAGAACGGCATCGCGCGCGGGGCTCAGCCGTCCATCTCATTTCCTGAGTATTTTTCGAAAAGTGTCAATCTCACGCTCAGAGACCCGACGGGGGCAGAGCTGTCGGCGCGGTTTGCACCCCTGCCTGTTCCAAGCTGCGAGCTTCACGACATCCCCCTGGCGGCCGGTGCGGATAGACCCCTTAGGCAAGCAGGTGGACGAAGTGCCGCGCTGACCGCTCTGGATAATTTTTTCACTATCCGCAACATCAATCGGTACCCGTTTCAGATATCCAGCCCGAACACCGCGTGGGAAGGTTGCTCTCGGATATCGACGTATCTGGCCTACGGCGTGCTCTCGGATCGCGAGGTGTTTTAGGCAGTTGATCGAGTGGTGACCAGCGGTCATCAGACGCTGGATGCGCAGGCATTCCAGCGGCTGCAGGAGCGCGCCCGCTTTTTCCTCGATCGACTGTGCTGGCGCCGGCAGTATATCCAGACTTTTGAAACTCGCCCTGAACTGGAATATGAGTGCCTGCTGCCTCAGTTCAACGGCGTGCGCGAAGCCACCTTCGATGAGCGGCTTTTTGAGGCCTGGCAATCCGGCCGCACCGGCGTTCCTTATATCGATGCGGCCATGCGCTGCCTGCATCAGACCGGATGGATCAACATGAGGCTACGGGCCACCGTGGTGTCGTTCGCCACCATGAACTTCTGGCTGCCGATCACCCGGGTGGCGCAATTTCTGGCCACGGAGTTTCTGGATTATGAGCCGGCAGTACATCATGTTATCCACCAGATTGTTGCCGGCACCACAAACTTTGACGGTTTGATGGTTTATGATCCAATCAAGCAAGGTCGGGATCACGATCCGGATGGGCTGTTCATTCGCCGGTGGGTTCCAGAGCTTTCGGGGCTGCACGGGCCGCAGGTGCATGACCCCTCAACAACCGCCGGACAGCACTCTCAGGCTGCCAAAGGCCTTGGCTTTGCGCCCTACCCTCAGGTCATTGTCGACTGCCGGCTAACGGCCAAAGTTGCCAGGCGCCGGGTTCACGCGATCAAGCATGGTCTTCCCGACCCGGGGTTCGCTGGCGCTGAGGTAACGGAAGTTGAACAACAGTTGCGCCTTATTTGATATCCTGTATCCAAACCACCCTCGCAGCTGAAGGGACGAATGCGCGATTGACAGGCGACGGAGCGAATTGATTCGCGAGTAGTCGGAGAGTTTTACCCATGGCTGAACAAAAAGTTTTCACGCCAACCCACAAGATTCTGTTCGTCATCGCAACGTTACTGGTGCTGGTTGCCAGCGTGTGGTCCACGCAAAGTTCGTCAGCAAAGACCCACTCGCTTTCTGACGAGAGCCTGAGCATATCCTTCGACTCAGCAGAGGCTGCCCAAGCCGAGCACGTACCCGGCCCTCAAAGTGACGCCCTGCCAGACACCGACACCGACACCGACACCAAAACAGTGCGCCATCAGGTGCAGTCCGGAGATACCCTGAGCGGTATATTCGGTGCGCTTGGCGCGCCTATGTCGGACCTGCACAAGATCATGGAAGCCGATGTCGAGTATCTGGCGCTGGCAACTCTGCAGCCCGGGACCGAATTCCAGCTGACGTTCGACACCGAAGGTCAATTCACCGAACTGGCGCTGGAGGTGGATGCCGCCCGCACCGTCTATTTCACCAGAACCGACGATGGCAGCTTTGAATACCGCAAGACTGAAGCGGAGACGCAATGGGTCTCCGAAGTGCTCAGAGGCGATATACACGGCAGTTTCTACGCGTCCGCTGTCCGTGCTGGTCTGAATGCGCACCAGATCGCGGCGGTGAGTCAGCTGCTGGAGCACAAATTGAATTTCCGACGTGACCTGAGGGCCGGTGACCAGTTTGCGGTGATCATTGGCCATGAAATGGCCGACAACCGCAGCACCGGTAAAACCCGGCTCGAAGCAGCGTCGTTAAAACGTGGGTCCAACACTCATACCGCATTCCGGTTTGAAGACGGAAACTACTATGACCAGAATGGTAAAAGTGTGCTGCCGGCGTTTCGGCGCTGGCCTACGGCAACCCGGTTTCGGGTAAGCTCCCACTTCAACCCAAGGCGGAAGCACCCGGTTACCGGCAGAATCGCGCCCCATAACGGCACCGACCTTGCCACGCCCACCGGAACGCCGATCATGAGCACTGGCGACGGCATCGTACACCGGATCGGCAATCACCCATTTGCCGGCAAGTATGTCGAAATTGATCACGGCAACGCCTACAAAACGCGCTACCTGCACCTGCATAGGATTCTGGTAAAGCGAGGGCAAAAGGTTGAGCGCGGCGACCGAATCGCACTCTCCGGCAACACCGGGCGCAGTACCGGCGCCCACCTGCACTTTGAATTGCACATTAATGGCCGACCGGTTAACCCATTAACCGCTGAGATACCCACGGCTGCGGACGTGCCCAAGGCGGTAGCCAGGCAATTTGAGGAAGAAACTTCGTTGAAGCTGGCGGTGATGGGCACAGCGGCCAGCCGGTCAAACCTGATTCTGGCCGGAGCCCGGCCATCGTTTGACTGAAGGGTGATGTCGGGACATTGCTGAACCGTGTTTACTCGGTTATGCCCTTCACGAGCCCCAACGCAATGGCCACCTGCACCAGTTCGGCAAAGGAATCGACCTTCATCTTCGCCGTCATATTGGCCCGATGGCCTTCTACGGTCTTGCGGTTGATGCCCAGTTCGTCTGCTGCTTCCTGATTCGAAAGTCCTTTGACAATCAGCTCCATTACCTGGCGCTCTCTGCGGGTCAGGTTATCGTATCGTTCGCGGATTCTGGACTGAGAGTTGCGCCGGGCGAAGCGTGTCCTGTCTTTCTCCAGGGCATTGTGGACGTGATCAATCAGCACCTGGTCATCAAACGGCTTTTCAATAAATGTCATGGCGCCCTGGGTAAGGGCCGTGACCGCCATATCGACATTACCATGGGCCGAGATCATGATGACCGGCAGTTCGATGTTGTGCTCTGGCAACTTTTTCTGGGCATTGATCCCGCTGAGCCCCGGCATGCGCACATCCATCACGATACAGCCGCTCTTGCCCTTGTCGAAACCATCAAAGAAAGCCAGCGCGTTTTCGTAGGTCTGGACGTTGAGGCCAACGGACTCCAGCAACCACTTCAAAGAGTCTCTTACATCCACATCGTCATCAATTACAAAAACCGTTTGCGCATCGTTGTTGGAGGTCATGAGTGATCAGTCAGCAATATTCAGGGTAAATGAAAAGCATGCTCCTCCCTCAGGGAGGTTCTCTGCCCATAGCTCGCCCCCAAGATTCTCTACCAATGAACGACTGATGGCCAGCCCCATTCCAAGCCCGGTTTGCTTGGTGGAGAAGAAGCGATCAAACAATCGCGACATATCCGCCTCTGAAATGCCCGGCCCCTGATCTTTGACCTGAACACGTAGTTGCCGGTGCTCATGGTGATCAACATTGATTCGTACCGTGGCAACCTTCTCCTCGCTCGGAGAATTGCTTGCTTCGATGGCATTGACGATCAGGTTCAATAGCACCTGTTCCAGCTGGATCCGGTCACCCTGAACCGGCGGCAACTCGAAGCCCGGTTCGAACACCAGTCGCACGTTGTGCCGTTCGGCCATAGATTCACAGAATTCGATCATGTCCCGGATCAGCTCCGGCAGATTGAGGCTGGTAACCACCGGTTCCTGTTTGCGGGTGAAGTCCATCATCCGGTGAATGATCTCGCCGGCTCTCAAGGCGGTTTGAATGCTGCGGGTAATCGGAACTTCCAGATCGCTCCAAGCCAGGCTACTGGCTCCGGCAAAGCGCCGCTCGATGCCCCGGAGGTAATTCACCATCGCCGACAGCGGTTGGTTCAGCTCGTGGGCCAGGCTCGATGCCAGCTCCCCCATGGTCACCAGGCGGCTGGCGTGGTCGATGTCAGCCTGGTACTGCTTCAATTGTTCTTCCGCAGCTTTTTTCTCGGTCAGGTCATGAGCAACCAGTGAAAAATACTCGATATCACCGTGCAGAGAGCGATGGGCAAGCAGCTCCAGCATCACCGGAATACGCGAGGCCTTCAGGCAGCGCATGGCCAGCTCTCCGCGCCAATGCCCGGTTTTCCGGGCGGAGGGAAAGGCTTCATCCAGCAATAAGCGGAGGCCTTTTTCAGTCACAAACCAGGCCAGAGGAAACGCGCTGTAATCGGTTTGTTCCAACTTGAGAGCATTTCGGGCGGCTTCGTTCAGGTGCGAAACCGTAAGGTCCAGATTGACAAAAATCACCAGATCCTGAGTACTTTCCAGCACTCTGGCCAACCGCCGGGTGGCTTTGTCCGCCTTGATGCGATGGGTGGCATCCCGGGAAACCACCAGGATTTCCCGGATCTCATTGGTTGCCGGGTCCCGGATGGTTCGGCTGGTGCTCTCCAGCCAGGTGTAGTGGCCGTCTTTACACCGAAAGCGGTAGGTGTGGGTGTACAGGCCCCGATCGTAATTGACGGTGGGTGCCCGTAACCGGAAGTCTTCCACGTCGTCGGGATGGTAGAGATCGTAAGCCGACATGCCGACGATCTCTTCGACACTGTAGCCCAGCAAATGCGTGACCGCAGGCGACACATAGATAAACCGCCAATCTTCCGGCGTGTGTCGGGAGATCATGTCGGTGGACTGTTCTGCCATTTCAGCCAGCAGACGGTTGCGCTCGGCATCGTCGGTCAGGGCGGTTCGCCCTTCTTCCGGTGTGCGGGTTTTCATTATCAAGAGGTTCTCCGAACCGGGATTGCCTTGTCGGAATACATTCTGACGATCTCCGGGGCCCTTGACCATCGGGTTCTCGGGCCCCGTGTTCCGTTAGCGCAGGAACTCTTTGCTGAAGGCCTTGAATTCAGCGGCATCCGAACGGCGCAGCCATTCGAACCCGACCATTTCCCGGGTCACAATTCTGGCGCCGGCCTGCTCCATTCGGCGCAGTGCCACTTCGGTGTCGAAGGGGTTACGGGCCGAAACCGCATCCGCCACCACATAGACCTCCATCCCTTTCTCCAGCAACCTGAGCGTCGATTGCAGAACACAGGCCTGCGACTCCATACCGCAAAGTACCACCTGCTTGCGACCGTGGGCCTGAAATGCCTGCTCAAAGTCCGGGTCGTCGATGCAGGCAAAAAAGGTTTTGCCGTAGATCCTATCTGGCCCCACCAGCTCACGCAGGCTTTCTTCCGTATGCCCCAGGCCATCCGGGTACTGCTCGGAACCGATCACCGGCACATCCATCAATCCGGCCAGACGAACCAGCCAGCTGCAATTCTTCACCAGTGTCTCGTGCTCGTGCACGCCGGACAGCAACCGGGCCTGCACATCAATCACGGCAACGATAGCCTTGTCTTTATCCAATAGCATAGCGATCTCCTGATTTACACCGGCCGGCGGTCGACCATGTTAGTGGCCACACCTTCAGCAACCACGTTGTCGCCGACCTTGCATACGGTTTCCAGTTTTACCCGGCGACGCTCCTCATTGATCTCAATGATTTTTGCCGAAGCCACTACCGTGTCACCAATGTGGACCGGCGCTTTGAACTTGATCTGTTGATCAATGTAGATTGCGCCCGGGCCAGGCAGACGGGTACCCAGAACCGCCGAAATCAGCGCTGCACTGAACATGCCGTGCACGATCCGCTCTTTAAATGGCGTGGTTTTGGCGTATTCCGCATTGATGTGTACCGGGTTGTCGTCACCACTAATTCCTGCAAACAGAACCACGTCTGCCTCGGTAATCGTCTTGGCGTAAAAAGCTTCCATTCCAACTTCCAGATCTTCCAGGTAGTAACCGTGTAATTCTTGCATTGTGTTTTCCTCATGTTGGCCCATACCCTGACAACATTACTGGTTTATATCCGTCAAACCAAGTATTTTTACTTGGTTTTTTCAAAATGCTCTGATAGCCTTCTTTCAACAACAAAGACACCACCGCTTTGTCCAGAGGAAACACGGTATGCAGAGCCAACCCGTAAGCATTTTCGAAAGAGCCTTCAAGAAACTGGTCCCGGGCGGGCTGGAAGCGGTAGGCCGTCGCGGTTCGGACATCATGAACATTGCCGCCGACCTCCCCGAAGCCGACATCACCGCGGTTAAAGAGTGGATAGACAACTGCCTGGCCCAGAACGGTGGTCAGGTCGAAGCCCGCAACCGCGCCGCCATGCTGGGCCGCGCCTATCTGAAGCTTTCGGTTACTGGCAAAACCCGGTTCCTTGGGCTGCTGGCCGAGCATTACGGTGTCAATGAAAGCAGCGTAGAGAAGGCCATTGATCAATGGCATAACGCAAAATCCAGCCAGAAAACCGAAGCCGCCCAGGCCTTGCGCAGGGCCCTGGAGCCCAGCCGAACCGCCCTGCTGAAGCAATTCAACGGGGTGCCATCCGGGGTTAAATTTCTGGTGGACATGCGTGATGAACTGCTGACGTTTTGCAAGGACTACCCGGCACTGAAATCTCTGGAAACCGACCTGCAGGATCTGCTGGCCACCTGGTTCGACATCGGCCTGCTGCAGCTGGAGGAGATCAACTGGCATTCCAGTGCTGCCATGCTGGAGAAGCTGATCGCCTATGAAGCCGTGCACGCCATCAAGAGCTGGAACGACCTCAAAAACCGACTGGATTCTGACCGGCGCTGCTTCGCCTTCATTCACCCGAATATGCCCGATGAGCCGCTGATTTTTGTTGAGGTTGCTCTGGTGAATGGCCTGGCCGGCAACGTTCAGAAACTGCTGGACGAAGACGCGCCGACCCAGGACATCGACACCGCAGACACCGCCATTTTCTACTCGATTTCCAATGCCCAGCGGGGGCTCGCCGGTATCAGCTTCGGCAATTTCCTGATCAAGCAAGTGGTGAAGAAGCTGCGGGACGAGTTTCCTCAGCTCAAGCAGTTCGCCACGCTGTCACCCATCCCCGGCTTCCGACGTTGGCTGGAGAACACCACCGCTGAGCAGTTGGCACACCTGCCAGGTGGCGAACAATGGCTCAGCTACCCACCACCGCGTGATCCGGTGCTCGCAAACCAGACAGATACCACCGGTGGCCAGCAAGAGGCCATCCTGAAACTGGCGGCGTCTTACCTCTGTTCCACCAAGCCCGACAGTGGCCGTGCGAACGACCCGGTGGCGCACTTTCATCTGAGCAATGGCGCCCAGGTTGCCCGGCTTAACTGGATGGCAGACACCTCGGATAAAGGCCTCAAGCAGTCGGCCGGGCTGATGGTGAACTACCTGTATGAGCTGCCGAAGATTGTTCATCGCAGCCAGCAATACACCTCGATTGGCGCTGTCTCCCAATCCTCAGCCATCAAGAAACTCTTGAAGTAACCAACCCAAAAAGGAAGGAAAACACCATGACTCATCGTATCGCTGTTGTTACCGGTGCCGCCGGCGGACTGGGCACCGCCATGTGCAAAGCTCTGGTCAACCAGGGCCGCAAAGTGGTGGGCACCCATCTGCCCGGGACCGAGTTCACCGCTGAAGCCGAGCAATGGCAAACCGACCTGCGCGAGCAGGGCATCGATGTTGCTATTTACCCGCTGGACGTGACCGATTTTGCCGGTTGCCAGGCCTTTGTTAACACCGTCGAGCAGGACCTGGGCCCGATCGACATTCTGGTCAATAACGCCGGCATCACCAACGACGCCCCGCTGAAGAAGATGCAGCCGGAGCAGTGGAACCAGGTGATCAACGTCAACCTGAACTCCATGTTCAATATGTGTCGTCAAGTGTTCGAAGGCATGTGTGAACGTGGTTTCGGCCGGATTGTGAACGTGTCTTCGCTGAACGGTGAGAAGGGTCAGTTTGGTCAGTCCAACTACGCCGCCACCAAAGCCGGCATTTACGGCTTCACCAAATCCATCGCCCTGGAAGGCGCTCGCAAAGGCGTGACCGCCAACTCGGTGTCCCCTGGCTACATCGATACCCCTATGGTTCGCAAGGTGCCGGAAAAAGTGCTGACCAGCATTGTTGACGGCATTCCGGTTGGTCGCCTTGGCCAGCCCGAGGACATTGCCCGGGCCGTGGCGTATCTGACCGCGGATGACGCGGGCTTTGTGACCGGCACCAACATGTCGGTCAACGGCGGCCAGTACATGAGCTAAGGGAGCACATCATGACAGAGTACAGAGCACCCACCCGCGACATGGCGTTTACCCTGCAACAGGTCGCCGGGTTTTCAGAAATGGCCAAAGCCTGTGGCTATGAAGATGCCACCGACGATGTGGTCGCAGCCATTCTTGAAGAAGCGGCCCGCTTTGCCGGTTCGGTGATTGCCCCGACCAATGCCAGCGGTGATAAAACCGGCGTGCGCCTGGATGCCGACCATAACGTGGTGACGCCAGCAGGCTTCCGTGACGCTTACCAGCAGTATGCGCAGAGTGGCTGGGCAAGCCTGCAGTTTGATCCGGCATTCGGCGGCCAGGGCCTGCCCTTTTCCCTGGCCATTCCGGTTCAGGAAATGTGGCATGCCGCCAACATGGCCTGGGGGCTCTGTCCTCTGCTCTCCCAGGGTGCGGTTGAAGCGCTCTCGGAAAATGCAAGCGACGCGCTGAAACAGCAGCTGTTGCCGAAAATGATTTCCGGACAATGGACCGGCACCATGAACCTGACGGAACCCCAGTCCGGTTCTGATTTGTCTGGCATTCGCACCCAGGCCCGGCCGGACGGCGATGCCTACCGGATCAAAGGCCAGAAAATCTACATCACCTGGGGCGAGCACGACATGGCGGAGAACATCATCCACCTGGTGCTGGCCCGCCTGCCCGATGCCCCTGAGGGAGTTAAAGGCATTTCGCTGTTTGCAGTACCCAAGTATCTGCCGGATCCGGGCGGTGAACCCGGAGAACGCAACGACTGCCACGCTGTCTCACTCGAGCACAAGCTCGGCATCCACGCCAGCCCCACCTGTGTGATGAGCTATGGCGATAACGAAGGCGCAATCGGCTATCTGGTGGGCGAGGAAAACCGCGGTCTGGCCTGCATGTTCACCATGATGAATAATGCTCGGCTGACGGTTGGTCTGCAGGGTGTGTCCATTTCCGAGCGGGCCTACCAGCAGGCGCGGGACTACACTTTCGAGCGAACTCAGGGTACCGCTCCCGGCGAACAGGGCATTTCTCCCATCATCCGGCACCCGGACGTGCGCCGTATGCTGATGACCATGAAATCCCTGACCGAAGCCGCCCGAGGACTTGCCTACACGGGTTGTGTCGCAGTCGATTATGCCAACGGCCGGGATCTGCCAGAGGAGCTTCAGGCCCGCTTCCAACGGCGTGCTGATCTGCTGACGCCGCTGGTCAAAGGCTGGTGCACCGAAATCGCCCAGGAAGTGACCTCCCTGGGGATTCAATGTTACGGCGGCATGGGCTTTATCGAGGAAACCGGCGCGGCGCAGCACTACCGGGACGCCCGGATTCTGCCCATTTACGAGGGCACCAACGGTATTCAGGCGCTGGATCTGATCGGCCGGAAAACCGTTCGGAACCAGGGCAAGGCCATGGCCGAGCTGATCGATGATATGCGCCCCTTCACCGGGCCGGCCCAGAGCGGTTCATTGTTCACCGCCGAGCGACAAGCCCGGTTTGACCAGGCGGTGGCCTTCCTCGAAGATGCCACCCGAACTGTGCTGGAGCGAGGAGATGACGACCGGTTTACCGGCGCCGTTGCCTTTAACTACTTGATGCTGAGCGCCACGGTGACCGCCGGCTGGCTGATGCTGAAAGCCGCCACCACGGCCGCGCAGTCGCAACCAGAGCAGAGCTCGTTTGCATCCAGTAAGCTGGTGACCACTAACTTCTATATTGACCACATTCTGCCGCGCTGTTCAGCCTATCTGACCGCGCTACGATCCGGTGACGACGCTATCATGGCGCTACCGGAAACAGAGTTCTGATATCAGCCAGAAGGTAAAACTTCATGTACATAGACGGAGAATGGATGACCGGGCGCCCCGAGTTCCCGGTCACCAACCCGGCGACGGGTGAAATCATCGGGCAGGTTCCCGATTGCACCGATCAGGATATTGAGGCGGCCATCAGGGCCGCCGATCGTGCCTTTAAAGAGTGGAAAACCACCACCGCCTATCAGCGCTCCCAACTGCTTTACCGGGCCTGGGAATTGATGATGCGCCAGAAACGCGCGCTCGCCGAGTTGATGACCCGCGAGCAAGGCAAACCGCTAAAGGCCTCCCTGAATGAAGTGCAGTACGGTGCTGATTTTCTGTTGTGGTTTGCCGAAGAAGCCAAACGCATGTACGGACAGATCATTCCCTCCGCCCGTGAAAACCAGCGTTTCCTGGTGCAAAAAACCCCGGTCGGCGTGGTCGGTGCCATCACGCCCTGGAACTATCCGATCTCGATGATCACCCGTAAGCTGGCCCCTGCCCTGGCGGCCGGTTGTACGGTGATTCTCAAGCCGGCTGAAAGCACGCCGCTGTGCGCCAAAGCGATGATGGAAATCTTTGCCGAAGCCGGCTTTCCGCCGGGGGTAGTTAACCTGATCACCGTGCAGAACCCGGCCCGGGTGGGCGAGGCCTTCTGCACTGACCCACGCATCCGCAAACTCACCTTTACCGGCTCAACCCCGGTCGGCAAAGAGCTGAACGGTCTGGCCGCGGCCAACATGAAACGGGTCTCCATGGAGCTCGGCGGCCACGCGCCGGCCATTGTGTTCCCGGATGCCGACCCGGTTCATGCCGCCAAAGGCCTGGCTCTGGTCAAGTTTCTCAACACCGGCCAGGCCTGCATCAGCCCCAACCGGATTTTTGTTCACCAAGACCAGGCCGAGCCCTTTATCAGAGAGCTGAGCAGTCGCGCCAGTCGTCTGGTGGCCGGAAACGGCATGCATGACGGCACGGGCATCGGCCCGCTGATCAACGAGCTGGCCATCCAGAAAGTCGATAGCCAGGTCAAAGATGCGGTTGCCCGGGGCGCCAAGGTGGAAACCGGCGGCCACCGGTTGACGGACAACGGCCTGGCAGATGGGCATTTCTACGCACCGACCGTGTTGTCTGGTGTGACGCCGGCCATGAAAATCTATCGGGAAGAAACCTTTGGTCCGGTGGCACCGGTAATCACCTACCGCACTGAAGACGACGTCATTGCCATGGCCAACGACACCGAATACGGATTGGCGGCCTACCTCTACAGCAACAACATGGCTACCGCCATGCGCGCCTTTGAAGCGCTGGATTTTGGCATCATTGGCATCAACGACATTAACCCCACCAGCGCTGCTGCGCCCTTTGGCGGCATGAAGAATAGCGGTCTCGGCCGGGAAGGTGCGCAGGAAGGCATTGAAGAATATCTGGAAACCAAACTGGGCGGCTTCGCCATCTGATTAACCCGTTCCCCGTTCTGCCCGGCTTCACGCCGGGTTTTTTTGTGCCCAAAAAAAAGCCCCCGGCATTTGCCGGGGGAACATAGCTACAACGTTAACACCAACCCACCTCTAAGCTGTCAGCTGACCTCTGAGCACATGCTTCTGCAGTTTGCCGGTGGAGGTCTTGGGCAACTCATCGGCAAAAATGATCTTCTTGGGCACCTTGAAGCCGGCCAGATTGGCTCGGCAATGGGCCACGATGTCATCTGCGGTCAGATCATCGTGACCCGCTTTCAGAGTAATGAAAGCGCAGGGAATTTCACCCCAGTGATCATCGGGCGCCGCCACAACAGCGGCTTCCAGCACGGCGGGGTGATCATAAAGCGCACTTTCCACCTCGAGGGTCGAAATGTTCTCACCACCGGATATGATAATGTCTTTGGACCTGTCCTTGATTTCGACGTAGCCGTCCGGGTGCCAGACACCCAGGTCACCGGTATGGAACCAGCCGCCTTTAAGTGATTTGGCGGTTTCCTCCGGGTTGTTCAGATATCCCTTCATCACGGAGTTCCCGCGCACAAACAGCTCACCAATGGACATCCCATCCTTGGCAACGGGCTGCAAGGTGCCGGGGTCAGCCACCATCATGTCGGTCATCGACAACGACAAAATGCCTTGACGCGCCATTTTCGCCGCTTTGTTCTTACCGTCAAGTGAGTGCCATTCGTCCTGGAATTCACAAATCAGGCTGGGGCCGTAGGTTTCCGTCAAGCCGTACAGATGCACCACCTTGATCCCCATCGACTCCATGGCCTCAATGGTCGCCGCGGGGGGCGCCGCGCCACCGGTGGCCGCGGTAACCTGCTGCGTGAACGCTTGCTTGTGCTCTTCGGGCGCGTTAATCAGCATGTTCAGCACCACCGGCGCAGCGCAGAAGTGCGTGACACCATGGCGGGCCAGTGCATCAAACACCGGCTGGGGTTGGGGCGCACGCAGGCAGACGTGGGTACCCGCCACCGCCGTGACCGCCCAGGGATAGCACCAGCCGTTGCAGTGAAACATCGGCAGTGTCCATAGATAGACTGCGCCTGACGGCAAGCCGAAACCGATGACATTACTCAGCGCATTCAGATGTGCGCCCCGATGGTGATACACCACGCCTTTCGGGTTGCCGGTGGTCCCGGAAGTGTAGTTCAGCGCAATCGCCTGCCACTCATCGTCTGGCATATCCCAGACAAAACCGTCATCACCCGTGGCCAGCAGGCCCTCATAGGTCATCTTGCCAATCCGTTCGCCGCCGTCGAAATTGACGTCATCAACGTCAATAACGATCGGTTTGGCGTCACAGCCCATCAGTGCTTCACGAGAGCGATCGTGGTATTCCGTGTCGGTAAAGAACACCTTGGCACGGCCATGATTGAGCATGAAGGTCATGGTTTTCGAATCGAGCCGGGTGTTTTGAGCATTCAGTACGGCCCCGATCATCGGCACCGCAAAATGCAGCTCCAGCATTTCCGGAATGTTGGGCAACAAGGCGGCTACCGTGTCACCTTTGCGAACCCCGAGCTTGCGCAGCGCCGATGCCATCTTCAGGCATCGCTGGTAGGTTTCCGCCCAGGATCGGCGGATATCACCGTGGATGACGGCCGTGCGCGAAGGATGCGCCAAGGCGGTTCTTTGGATGAAGGTGAGCGGAGTCAGTGGCGTGTAGTTTGCCTCTGCCTTGTCCAGCCCAAGCTCAAACATATTTTCCATTTTTGTTAACCTCTTGTGATTCTGACGGTAGCGTTAGCCCGGCCTCAATTCCAATCTTTCTCGGCTTCATCGGCTGTGGCATCGGCCTTTTTGTGCGTTGCTATATAGACGTCGGCAAACCAGTTCTTTTCCAGGAAAAACCAGAGCACAAGACCGACACCCAGACCCCAGGCAGCGCCCTGGACGGCCAGTACCGAGCCAACAATAACGGCTATGCCACGCTCAAGATTGGTTTGACGATCCAGCATTTCGATAGCCAGGTAACCGCACAGGTAGCCCTGAATCAGCAGCGTCAGTGCCATACCGATATTGAGTCCCGGCTTGAACAGGGTCACTACAGGCACCAGCACAATGGCAATGGTCATGCCCCAGTAAAGACTGGTCGCCCCACCCCAGTAGCTGTCCATCGCCTTGCGGGGATTATTCATATAGCGGTTAATCACCAACGCCTGCCCACCGGTCCAGGCAGGGCCCGACAAGCTAATGAAGGGTGCAAAGATTGCGTGCACCAAGTTGCGAATTCCAACAATGATACTGTTGCGGCGTGGGCTGAATACCAGTTTTTCGTCCTTACGGACCTCGTCGGCATTCTTGAACAGGGAGTCCATCACCAGAATGTCACCGAAGGCAATGATGTAAGCGGCCACGGCCAGCGGTATGGCATCAATGAAGTATTGCAGTGGCGGCATGCCCAGCCCGAACACGCTGTAGTCTCGCAGGATGGTACCTATCGGAATGGTGGAGAAACCCCATTCAATCACTGGCACATCGACCTCACCGATGATGATGCCCAACACATAGGCAATCAGGAACGGGACGGCAATACCGTATTGTGCAACGAAACGGAAGAAACCGTAACGAGCACGCAGGGGAGCTGCGGTTTCTGAAAACAACATGAAGAACCCCAGCACGGCGCCGGTCATGATGGTTATCGGCATGGTCCACACCCGGCCATCGGCTCCGAACTCGCCCATGATGGCGGAAATACCGGCACCAATCAGAATCCCCGACTTCAGTGATGCAGGCATTTTCCGCACCAAGGCATCGGCACCTTTGAACACCCCCAGGCCAAGGAAGATCACCGCGACGGTTATCTGTAGCGCAATTAACGCCAGTATTCTGGCTTCTCCTTCTGGGTAGCCCATCAGGAAAGCGATATACAAAGGAATTCCGGCGGTAATCCAGCCGGCAACGGTGGGGTCGCCAAAGTGCGTGTGCACCAGGTACAGCATGTTGTTGATCAGTACAAAGGCAACGGCAATCTCGAACGGAATGCCCAGCACCGAGGTCATCAGTGCCGTAATACTCAGAGGGACAACACACAGGATTGCACCCTGCAGAATGTCCGGGATCTCTATCTTGTAGTGCACAAAGGGCACGCGCAGCTTCAACGCACCCAACGCCGACGGCTGTTCACCGCCTGTTGGCCTTTTTTTTAACGACATTATTTTTGTTCTCCATCCAACGGAATTTGGGAATGCGACAACAGGGGGACTGCACCCCTGCGGAAATACTAGGCACTAGCACCCGACTAATCAATGGTTTTTACTTGGTTTATCGAGTATTTTTTATCGGCATGCTAGGAAAAATAGATTAGCGGGATCTATTTTGTTTTTTTTCAGAGGGTTAGATATTGAAAGAACAACGATGGAGTTCGAGCAGGCAAGGGAATCGGTGGGAATTAGGGCGCGGGGTTCAGAACACCTCAGGCCCCGGGCGCCCAAACAAATAGCCCTGGAAGTGATCGCAGCCATGGGCAACCAGCCAGTCACGCTGGGCTCCGGTTTCCACGCCCTCGGCGATGACCTCAAGACCCAGGCCCTGAGACAACCCGATGATGGAATCCACAATCGCGGCGCTCGCCGGATTGGTGGTCACGTCGCGGACGAATGACTGGTCAATCTTGATCTGGTCCAGCGACAACCGCTTCAGATAACTCAGTGACGAGTAGCCGGTGCCAAAATCGTCCAGCGAGAACCGAACGCCAAGTCCTCTGATTTCGCTCATTACCTGGGCAACCCGCTCCGGATCCTCCATCAGCAGGCTTTCCGTCACTTCCAGCTTCAACAACCGGGGCGGTGCGCCGGTCTGCCGTATAATGGTGGCCACCTGCTCGGTGAAGCCCACGCCCTGAAACTGCACCACGCTGACGTTCACCGCCAGCTGCCAACTCGCCTTGGCAGGATCGTCCTGCCAACGGGCGAGAGTCTGGCAGGCCTGTTCCAGCACCCAACGACCAATCGGAAGGATGAGTCGGCTCTTTTCCGCCAACGGAATAAACACCGCGGGCGATACCATACCCCGTTCCGGGTGCTGCCAGCGTAACAGCACTTCATATCCCACGCGGGTATCGGGGAATTGCACCTGGGGCTGGAAATACAGCACGAACTGATTTTCTTTCAGCGCGCTGCGCAGCTGGTCTTCCAACAACACGTGTTCAACCACCTTCGCCTGCATTTCCGGGTTAAAAAAGGCAATGCGATTGAGGCCGGCGTGTCTGGTCTGCTCCTTGGCCTGTTGGGTGGCCTGTTCGGCGCGCTGAAGTTGCTGATCATAATGAGCAACAACGTGACCAATGATGCTGATCCCGATGCTGACATCCACCTGTACCAGATGGTCGGCCACCTCAACCGGACTGGCAAAGGCTATCAGGATTTTCTGGGCCACCAATTCGGCCAACTGTGCGGATTCCTCCTCTGAGGCATCCAGTGAGGGCAGCAGTACCCCGAACTCATCGCCGCCGATACGCGCCAGCGTGTCGTTTTCCCGCATGATCATCGACAGTCGGCCCGCCAGCGTCTTGAGTACCAGATCACCCACGTCATAACCCCGGGAATCATTGACCGCCCGGAACTGCTCGATATCCAGATACAGCAAGGCGGCATGGGTACCGTTGCGATTATTGGACCGGCCCACGTCGGCAATGCGTTCTTCCAGCAGCGCCCGGTTGGCAAGCCCGGTCAGCGAATCGTAGAAAGCCAGTCGGTGCACCTGGCGTTCCGCTTCCTTACGGGTGGTGATGTCGTGAAAGGTACCCACGTAATTAAGGATCGCACCAGACTCTCCCGGCACTGCCGTCACCGTCAGCCATTCCGCAAACACCTGGCCATCCTTGCGCCTATTCCAGATTTCGCCTTCCCAGGAACCGGTCTGGTTCACCCGGTTCCAGAGCTGCTGATAAAAGGCTTTATCCTGGATGCCAGACTGCAACATGCGAGGGGTCTGACCCACCACCTCGTGTTCTTCATAGCCCGTAATTCGGGTGAAGGCCCGGTTGGCGCGGAGGATCACACCCTGGTGATCGGTAATGATGATGCCCAGATGGGTTTCAAACGCCGTCGAGGCAATGCGCATCTCAGCTTGTTGCAGCTTGCTGTCGGTAATGTCCTGCACCAGCGCCAGAAACCCGCTGCTCTGTTCCTCACCCTCCGGGATAGACGCCACCCGCGCTTCAAAGTGCCGGGCCTCGCCATCCATAAACAACTGGTAATCAAAATTCCGGGGTTGCCGATGGTTGGCAACATCTTCTTTGATCCGGTCAAACCGGCTGGCCAGTTCCGGTGGAAGCACGTCGTGATAGTTGAGGCCCACCATCTCTTCCGGGGGCCTTAACAGATGGGTTTTATCAACCGCATGCACAAAGTCGAACGTGCCCCGCTGGCCAATCACAAAGACCATGTCCGGTATCGAACCGACCAGCGCGCTGAGCTTGGCGGCGTTGCTCTGGGCATCCTGCTGCAGATTTTTCCGGGTTTCGTTTTCGATCACCAGCGACTGTTCCAGCCGCATTCTTCGATAGAATTGCTGCAACAGGACAAGTCCGATGAGGGCGCTCAGCAGAATGCCGACACCGGCAATCACCATACTCTGGCGCCAGCCTTGCAGAGCAACCGCCGTTTGCTCTCCAACCACCACAATGTAGGGCAAACCCTCAACTCGCCGGAAAGTGTAAAAGCGGTCTTCATAGTCCACCGGTGAGGCAGTAATCACTTGCCCCATGGCTTTTGCACTGTCGATGAAGGCCCGGGTATGGGGTTCCTGAATGCGAGTTCCGGTCAGATCTGGGGCCCCGGTTCGCAGGGAAACCGGAAGTCGGGCCACCAGCATCATGTTCTCGTCAATCAGGGCAAGGCTTTCACCCTCCGACAAGGACAGCCCGTCGACCGACCGGACAAGCAGGTCCGGGGATTGTTTCACTACCAGCAACGTGTTGACCACACCCGAGACCGACCGGAGCTTACGCACTCGCCAGATGGACAGCGTTCCGGTTTCAGGATCGATATGCAGGGGCGTCACCACATCATCGTTATCACTCTTATTCAAAAAGCGTTCGATAAAATCCCAGGCCGGCGCCTGATTCGTGGCTGTCGAAGACAATGAGGAGTAAAGCAGTCTGCCATCGAGACCGGTCACAAAAAATGCCTCTATAAACCCGGCATCGCGGATTTTCTCGTCCAGTAATCTCTCGATACTTTCAAGCCCCGCCTTCGCGCCAAACCCCGGCTCTTCGATTAAAGGTTCGACAAACGCGGCAATGGTGCGCAGGCCGAACTGGCCCGAGAGAAAGCTGTTGGCAACAAACGCAGTGGCCAGGTCAGCCCTGGCCTGAGACCGGTCAAACGCGACCTGGTGCGCCTGCTGATAGGCCTTGCGTTCAATAATGCCAGCGCAAACCAGCAGCACCAGCAAGGCGAGCAGGTACAGCAGTAAAGGCTGTGCTTTTGAGAAAGCGCGTTTTTGGGGTGAAATCTGAGTGTCTGTTTCGGTCATCCGGCTATTCATGGGTCGTTATCAGGTGGCGATACGGCAACCGTTTAGCGGCTCGACTGTGCTTTTAACCGCGGCCCCTTCCTGAACCCGCAGTCTCTCTACTATAGTTGATGACAGCGGTAGCTGTAGGCTTTTATTCCGGCGTTCCGGCACACGCTGCTTTCGCCAAACCAAAGAGACCTCATGGAACTGCCCCGACAGGCAGGCCTTACCCTCCCGACAGTGACTTTGTCACTGACGACATCCGTAACGAGTCCTTATAGTGAGTCCGACAACCTCAATCAAGGAGCTCTACCCATGACTAACATGCTCAAACTATTCACCCTCGCCCTTCTGATCGCTCTTGCCCCAATGCACGCCATGGCAAGCAACCACTCGAACAAAGGCAACAACGTAGACGAAGTGCTGGTGATTCTGTCCAGTGATTCTACCCAAACCCAGGGCATGGCGATGGTACTGTCAAACACAATGGCCGAGCAGGGCGCCAGGGTGAACGTGCTGCTGTGTGATGAAGCCGGCGATCTGGCGCTGAAATCCTACGAGGGCGAAGCCCTGGCACCGCGCAACGTAACCCCCGGTCAAATGCTGCGCGGCCTGCTGAAAGCCGGTGGCACCGCTAAAGTTTGTGCTCTCTACCTGCCCAACAGCGACCATGCCAAAGATGACCTGATCGAGGGTGTTGGCGTTGCCATGCCGCCGGAAATGGCTGGCCAGATGCTGGACCGAAAGATCCGTACCTTCACGTTCTGAGGCTGAACCAACACCAGACAGACGCAAAGCGCCAGCCTCTAAGCTGGCGCTTTGCGTTACAGAGCAATCAGTATTGCTGCACGTTGTTATTGCGGACGATAGATTTTCTCTGAGTTGGCTTTAGTGGACCAGGGCATGCCCGAATTCTGCCAGCCATTCTGCAAGCGCATGCCTTTATGCGGGCCTTCTTTCAGAGAGTCACCCTGGAAACCGTGATCCACATACTTTACGTTGGTAAAGCCACGTTCCAACAGGTAGTCGGCACTGGGCTTGCCCCGGGCCGAGCCCGAACGACACATGGTGATAATCAAGGCGTCACGACCCAAGCCTTTTTCGGCCAGTGCCACATCCACCTGCGCGACAAAGTTCTCGTTGATGTCCATGGCGAACACCGCCTTTTCTTCATTGAACCGGGAACGGTCCACCACCCGGAAAGGGATGTTCAGATCGACCGCATCGGTAAAACCGATGAACATTATTTCCACCGGATCCCGAACATCGATAAACAGCACCTGATCACCCTCTTCCTGAACCAGCTCCAGTGTTTCCTGCGGTGTCACGGCCAGGGCTTCTTCGGCTTGCACGCTCGCAACCAGGCCGAAACCCAGCAGCATTGATAACAATAAAAACCTCATAGCAATCTCCTGTTTTGCGTCCAGACTGAGACCAGGAGCATAACGATATAACCACAAACATAACAGCGAGCGACGAAGATCTCAGGGCGGCCAAATGTCGCACCCGGGTGCCGGGTCATCTCACCATCATTGAAACTTGACGGGCATCAACTTTTATCCCGTGTTTCCCGGTTTCCCGTGCAGATTTCAGCTGATTTGTTAACTTGGTGTAAGGACACCAATATGTCGCATAAAGAGAGAATAGTTATGATTAAACGCACCCTGGTAAAAGCCCTGGCTCTGAGCCTTGGCGTGATGGCCGGCACCGTGGCCGCCGACGATCTGATGGACAGAGCGCAGGGCACGTTCGAGCCCATTCCCAAGTACCCGCCGGTTATTGACGGCAATGAGCTGACCCAGGCCAAGGTCGAGTTGGGCAAGATGCTGTTCTTTGAACCGCGGCTGTCTTCCAGCCACCTGATCAGCTGTAACACCTGCCACAACGTCGGCATGGGCGGTGACGACTACCTGCCCGTGTCTATCGGCCACGGCTGGCAGAAAGGCCCGCGTAACTCCCCGACCGTGTTTAACGCGGTGTTCAACGCGGCCCAGTTCTGGGATGGCCGCGCTGCGGATCTGGCTGAGCAAGCCAAAGGCCCGGTGCAGGCTGGCGTGGAAATGAGCAGCACCCCGGAGCGGGTAGTTGCTACCCTCAAGAGCATGCCTGACTACGTCGAGCGGTTTGAGGATGCCTTCCCGGGACAGGGGGATCCAGTCAGTTTTAACAACATGGCCGTGGCCATCGAAGCGTTCGAGGCGACCCTGATCACACCGGATTCGGATTTCGACAAATACCTGCGCGGTAACGCAGACGCCCTGAACGAGCGGGAAAAAGAAGGTCTTGCCCTGTTCATGGATCGCGGTTGTACCGCCTGCCACAGTGGCGTGAACCTGGGCGGCCAGGAATATTACCCGTTTGGCCTGGTGACTCGCCCGGGTGGCGAGATTCTGCCTGAAGGTGACAAAGGCCGGTTCGCGGTTACCGCCACCGCCTCTGATGAATACGTGTTCCGGGCCTCCCCGCTGCGCAACATCGAGTTGACAGCCCCTTACTTCCATTCCGGCGCGGTCTGGAGCCTGGAAGAAGCGGTTGCGGTTATGGGCACTGCCCAGCTGGGTACCGAGCTGAAGGACAACGAAGTGGACTCCATCGTCGCCTTCCTCAAATCCCTGACCGGTACCGTGCCTGAAATCCGTTACCCGATCCTGCCGCCAAGCACTGGCAGCACCCCACGACCGACCGACATGATTCAGTAATCACTGGATCAACCGTCACCGTTTTACGCGCGCCCTCCGGCGCGCTTTTTTTGTCTGTCACAAACTCGATAAGCACAAGTGCCCACCTTTGTCCGGTTGTGTCCGTCCTGATAAGCAAGCTATCGTCTATTTTTCCCCTACACAGCCGAGGCCCTATGAACCCGACAATCAACCTGCTGAAATCCCATCGCTCGATCCGGAAATTCAAGGATCAGCAGATCCCCCGGCAGCTGCTTGAAGCACTGATTCAAGCCGGCCAGAGCGCAGCCACCTCCAACCATGTACAGGCCTACTCCATTATTCACGTGGTCAACCCGGCCAACCGCCAACGCATTGCCGAGTTGGCCGGCGGTCAGCCCTACGTGGCCAACAGCTCGGACTTCCTGGTGTTCTGTGCCGACATGAAGCGCTCAACCGACGCGGCCGAGCGGGCCGGCGCCGAGGTGGTAAGGGGCATGACCGAACAACTGCTGGTAGCCAGCATCGACGCCGCCCTGATGGCGCAGAACGTGTTGATTGCGGCCGAATCGGCGGGCCTGGGCGGTTGCTACATCGGCGGCATTCGCAATAATCCGCAGGATGTCAGCGACCTGCTGAAACTGCCGGACAACGTGTACCCGGTATTTGGCCTGTGTCTGGGTTACCCGGACCAGAATCCGGAAGTGAAGCCGCGCCTGCCACTGGCGGCGATACTGAAACAAGACTACTACGACGATGCCGAAGACCAGGCGCTGGTGGCCCGCTTTGACGACACCATGGCCCGCTACTACAGCCAGCGCACCGGCAGCAACAAAAGCACCAACTGGTCCGAACAGCTCAAGCCGCTGTTCACCAGCAAACTCCGGCCGCACATGAAAGCCTTCCTGAACAAGCGCGGCTTCGGATTGAAATAGCCGCCAGTCAGCTCAGGCGTCTTCTAGAATCAGCACCACCAGCTCTTTCGGGCCGTGCGCGCCGTAGGCGAGAACCTGCTCGATGTCGGCGGTTTTCGACGGCCCGGAAACGAGCAACAGGTTGGTCGGCAACCCGGCCGACCAGTGCTGTCTCTGCATCATGGCGTAGAGGTTGTCTTCAATCTCACTGGCCTTGAGCAAGGCAATATGCAGCGGCGGCAGCAGGCTCATCAGGCGCGGCTCGTGCCGGTCCGGCCAGAGCACTAATGAGCCGGTGGCGGCAATACCGCCCGCTGAACCAGTGAGACTGGCATCTACCTGCCAGAACAGCTCTTCTTTCCAGTCCTCAATAGGGCGGTCATAGGCCCGCAGATCCTGAGTTGCACCGGCGCTTTGCCAGTGCTGCGCCAGTTGCTGACCATGGTCGGTGCCCGGGGCATAGAGCAGATTGCCGAGATTCCGGCTGTCCAACAGCTGCTGCACCTTGGCAGGCCAGTCTGCGGATGCCAGTTGATGAACCTCGGTGTGCACGGCCTCCATCAGAGTACGTAAACGCAGGATGCGATCTTCCGGCGCGTACAGCCAGGGTTCGGTCACCAGCTTGTCATCGAAGTCATCCGGCCGTGGCGCAGTGCCGGCCAGGCCAGCCCGGAGTTTGTTCAGGATGTTGCTGCGGGCGCTCATCACTGGCCTCCCTTGTTCAAGTGTTGTTTGGCCAGATCGTGCAGGGATCGTCGCGCCGGCACCGGTGCTGTGTGGTTGTCGGTCCAGGGGCCGACGTTCTTCGGCGCCAGCACCCGCAAACGGGTCGCTCCCCACAGGAACAGTTTGTATAAACCGGGCCGGGTGTTCAGCGTCTTCCAGAGCCCCCACAACCGTCGTTCCCCCGGCGAATATTTAGCCCCACCGTCTTTCACTTGCGGCTGCTCCGCCGGGCTTTTCACGTTTTCCTGGCGCAAACGCTGCAGCAATTCCGGAATCGGAATTTTCACCGGGCAGACGTCACCACAAGCGCCACACAAAGACGAGGCACTGGGGTGGTCCGGCACCTGGTGCAGCCCCACCATATGCGGCGTAATGATCTTGCCGATGGGGCCGGGGTAAACCTCACCGTAAGTATGGCCACCCACCCGGGTGTACACTGGGCAATGGTTCATACAGGCACCGCAGCGGATGCAATTCAGGGTCTGGCGTAGCTGGGCATCGGCAAAGGCACCGCTGCGGCCATTGTCCAGCAGCACCAGGTGCACCTCTTCCGGGCCATCCAGTTCGTCTGCTTTACGCGGGCCAGAGATCATGTTCACGTAGGTGGTGATGGGCTGACCCAGCGCCGAGCGGGTCAGCAGGGACAGCAGCGGTACCACATCGCGCAGATTACCCACCACCTTTTCAATTCCGGTAACCGCCACATGCACCGGCGGCGCCGTGGTGCTCATGCGGCCGTTGCCTTCGTTCTCCACCAGCAGCAGAGTACCGGTTTCGGCGATGGCGAAGTTGACGCCCGACACACCCACGTCCGCTTCCAGAAATTTCTTGCGCAGGGTGCGACGGCCAATCTGGATCAGCTCGTTGACATCCTCGGTCTCATCCACGCCCAGTTTGTCGTGGAACAGCTTCGACACCTGCCGGCGGTTCTTGTGGATGGCCGGCATGATGATGTGAGACGGCTTTTCGCCATCAAGCTGGACGATGTACTCGCCCATGTCCGATTCCAGGCACTCGACGCCGCGCTCGGCCAGGTAGTCGTTCATCTCCATTTCTTCACTGACCATGGATTTGCCTTTCACCACCTGCGTGCCCTGCCGGGACTCGATGATGCCATGGACAATGCGGTTGGCCTGCTCCGTGGTCTCCGCCCAGTGAACCTTGATACCGTTTTCTGTGAGTTTGGCCTCCAGCTGCTCCAGCAGATCCGGCAGCTGCGACAGCGCCCGGGCCTTGATGTGGTTGCCCAGTTCCCTCAGGCCTTCACGCTCCTCTTCATCTGGGAAGGCATCGGCCCGCTTCTGCATCAGCGAGTCCATGGCGACCCGAAAGTTGGTACGCAACTGGCCGTCGGCCAGCGCTCCAACGGCACGGTCCCGGAAGCTGTCAGTCAATTCGGTAACCGGAATACGCTGGCTCATGAGCTGACCTCCCCGCTGACCCGTTCCCACAGAAAACTGGCCAGATGCCGGCCGCGAAAAGCCTGTTGCTGCTTGTCCAGAGAACCGTTGATATTGAGCAGGCACCCACCGTCAGCGGTCACCATTTCGGCCGCGCCTGACTCTCTCAACGAACGGGTTTTATCCAGTACCATGGCGCCGGACACTTCCGGCATGCGCACAGAGAAGGTGCCGCCGAAACCGCAGCACTCGCTTTCATGGTCATGATCCAGGCGCTCCACGTTGCTCAGCTTGCCCAGCAGTTCCCGGGCATGCAGATGAGTGTTCATTTCCCTGCGCGCGGAACAGGAGGTATGCAGGGCAATCCGGGTCGGCTGGCCCAGATCGTGCCACTGCACCTTGCACACGTGCAGCAGGAACTCGGTGAGCTCGAAGGTGCGCCCGGCCAGATCAGCCACCCGCTTGAGCGTCGCCGGCTCATCGGCAAAGACTTCCCGGTAATGCTGGCGAAACATGCCGGCGCAAGAGCCGGACGGCACCACCACCGGCAGGCCGTTATCAAGAAGATTCAGTTGAGCCCGCGCCACGTCCCGCGCTTCGTTTACGTAACCGGAGGTCCAGGCTGGCTGGCCACAACAGGACTGTTCCTGAGGAAAGTGCACGCGCAAGCCTTCCCGCTCCAGCAATCGGATGGCGTCCAGCCCCGCTTCCGGAAAAAACAGATCCATCACGCAGGTGCCGAACAAGGTGACTTCCGCCGGCTTTGCCGGATACACCCGGGGTGCTGATCGCTCGGGGGCTACCCGGGTCGCGTTGGGTGCGGCATCGTAGAACAGTTCACTCATCAGTCATTGCCTCCGGACGCTGGGGGCCATACCGCGGCCCTGCCCGTTGTTAGGAATCAGTTCATCAGAGGGTCAGTCAGCCCCAGACCATAAGCCGCCAGCAAGGTCAACAGACCAGTTACTACAAGATAGTACAGGGTCGGCCAGATGGTCTTGCGCAGAGTCTGGCCTTCCCGGCCCAGCAGGCCGACGGTGGCTGACGCCGCCACCACGTTATGAATGGCGATCATGTTGCCGGCCGCGGCGCCCACCGCCTGCACTGCCACCATCAGGGCGGTGGACAGACCAAGGCTTTGCGCCACGCCAAACTGGAACTGGCTGAACATCATGTTGGACACCGTGTTGGAGCCCGCCAGGAACGCACCCAGCGCACCCACCGTCGGTGCCATCAACGGATAGATACCGCCAACAGCATCCGCCATCCAGGCCGCCATGGCCAAAGGCATGCTCGGCAAGTCTGCCAGGTTAACGCCAGAGTTGATCATAATGCGCACCATCGGAATGGTGAACAACAGCACAAAGCCGGCACTCAACAGTACGCCGCCCGACTCCTTCACCGCCTCTGTCATGGCCCGGGCCGTCATCCGGTGGATGAAGAAGGTGGCAATGACCACCATCACCAGAATGCCACCCGGCAGGTACAGCGGCTGCACACCGGCATTGATGCCAGCCTCACCAAGAATATTGGAGAACGACACCCCGATGCTGACGAAGAACTGTTTGACCGGCTCAACCGTGCGGCTGATCACCAGAATGATGCCCATCAGTACATAGGGTAGCCAGGCCCGGAATCCACTCATGGGGTGCGCGGCGATGTCATCCAGCTTCATTTCCAGGGTACCCATCCACTCCGCAGGCCAGTCTTTTTTCTCGGCAAAATTCCAGGTTTTCTGCGGAATCAGAAAGCCTTTTTTGGCTGCCGTGGTCACCACCGCCAGGCCAATCAGGCCGCCCAGCAGAGACGGGAACTCCGGCCCGAGTAAGGCACCGGTGATGGCGTAGGGCACTACAAAGGCGACGCCGGCAAACAGCGCGAAGGGCATTACCTCCAATCCCTCTTTCCAGCTTTTGTTGCGGCCAAAGAAGCGGGTCATCATGGTCACCATCAACAGCGGCATCAGCACACCGACCACCGCGTGGGTCAGCGCCACTTCGGTGGTGATCAGCTGCAGGTAGCTGTCCCAACTGGAACCGGCGTCGGTCAGCTGGCCACTGATGGTGTTCTGATCCAGACCGGTGGTCACCCCCACGATAATCGGCGTACCCACGGCCCCGAACGACACCGGTGTGCTTTGCACCATCATGCCCAGCATCACCGCCGCCATGGCCGGGAAACCCACCGCCACCAGCAATGGCGCGACGATGGCTGCCGGCGTTCCAAAGCCGGAGGCACCCTCGATGAAACTACCAAACAACCAGACAATAATTATGGCCTGAATTCGGCGATCTGGCGTGATGTCGGTAAAACCGGAACGGATAGTGGCAATAGCACCGGAATGTTTGAGGGTGTTCAGCAGCAGAATGGCACCGAAGATGATCCACAATACGCCAACGGTAATCACCAGCCCTTGCAGCGACGAGGCCAGAATGCGGTTCAGGGTCATATCCCAGGCGCTGTAGCCGATCAGGGCAGTAACCAGAAACACCACCGGCATAGCATGGCGGGCGGGCAAGCGAAAACCAATTAACAGAATGCCGGCCAGAAGAATGGGGGCAAAGGCCAGCAGGGCGAGCGATCCGGATGACATGTTTTTCTCCAGAGTTTTATTTTTGGATAATTGGTATTACCAATTGACAAGATATTGTCGGGTACATTATTTGAGCAGCCAGACCCTGTCAAAATCCAAAACTAAGACATTAGTCGAATAACCCTGCCGTTTTGTCATGAAAACAAGTACAAAGACAGGCAACATTTTTTTTGGTAAGACCAATTTTATACCGGGATCACCCACCCTGAAATAAAGAGACAGCGCATGCCGATTAACCACATTGCCCCCAGACGTCTGGCCGACACCATTGTGGAACAACTGGAAACCATGATTCTGGAGGGCACTCTGCAGCCCGGCCAGCGCTTGCCACCCGAGCGGGCACTGGCCGAGCAGTTCGGCGTGTCGCGGCCATCGCTCAGAGAAGCGGTGCAACGGCTGGCCGCCAAGGGTCTGCTGAACAGTCGTCAGGGCGGCGGCAATTTTGTCACCGAAAACCTGGGCGCCAGCTTCAGCGATCCGCTGATCCAACTGCTGGAAAACCGGCCGGAAGCCCACCGTGATCTGCTGGAGTTCCGCCGCACCCTGGAGGCAGACTGCGCCTATTACGCGGCGCTGCGGGCAACTGAAGTTGACAAGGAACACCTGACCAAAGCCTGGCAGCAACTCGATGCCTGCTATCAGGCGTCCACGAAAGAGAATATCGAGCAGGAAGGCGCCGCAGACGCCAGCTTTCACATGGCCATCGCCGAAGCCAGCCACAACGTGATTCTGCTGCACACCATGCGCAATCTGTTCAGCCTGTTAAAAAGCGACATCGTCACCAACATCGGCGGCATGTACTCAAAGGAAGTGAAAACCCGGCAGGGCCTGATCGACCAGCACCAAAATTTGTATTCCGCGATTCTTGAAGGTCGGGCCGATGACGCCAGAGTCATCGCCGCCGAGCACATCGAATTTGTGCAGAAAACCATTTCCGAACACACGGAAAGCGAGCGCCGGCGAGAGCGGGCACTCAGGCGGGAAAATCGCTAAAAATACGCATAAAAAAGCCGGGGAGTCCCCGGCTAAAAGCAATCACACGATGCACCAACACAATGCATTGTCCTGATGAGTGCTCAGAGTAACCTCCGCAGATGACCTTTTCGTGACACTGCCGATTACTGCGGCAACTTCTCCCAAATCGTCAGTTCGGAAAAGCTGTGCTGGAATTTGTTACGGGTCTCCCGTATTACGAACGGCAAGCTCCGCGGCTCACCCAGCATCCGGAAGTGAGGCGACAGCATGTCTTTCAAGCCGTCCAGGGTTGAGTAGGGCTGGCCGTCTTTGATCACACCACCCACCCACTCCGTTTTCGGCGTGTAGTCTTCCAGCCAGGTGTAAGGTGACGCAATCACCAGCAGGCCAAGATCGCTAATGCGCTCGTGAATGGTCTCGAGGAACAGCGACGGTTTGTAGAGGCGGTCAATCAGGTTACCCGCCAGCACCAGATCGTAATCCCGGTAATCCGGCTCCAGATCGCAGGCATCGCCCTGATGAAACGCCACTTTACAGGCGACCTCGGTCAGGCCCAGGGAGGCCAGTGACCGTTCCTGATAGCTGACCAGCTCGCCTTCCTCCGGCCTGGCATATCGCGCCGCACCCTCGCGCACCACGTCCCGGCAGGTGTCGATAAAGGTCTGGGAAAAATCGACGCCATCAACGTGATCAAAATGCCGGGCCAGCTCCAGCGCTGTCCGGCCACAGGCACAGCCTATGTCGATCGCCCGGCAGGTCGCCCGGCCATCCAGCGCAGCAATCGCGGCATCGGCCAGTTCTTTCGGGAAATTGGCCTCGCCGTGCCAGGATTCACCGAAGTTAAACTCCAGATACTGGGCCAGAGTGATGTCGTTTTCATAATACTCACTGGGATTGTTCACGCAGGTTTCCTTGCTCTGGTCAATTTGCTGCCAGCTTTGGGTAGAGAGGCTCCACGATCGGCTTCAGCCCTGTGGCATCATCAATAAACAACTGCAAATGGGGGAACGGAATCTCGATACCGGCGGCGTCCAGCGCCTCTTTCATCTGCTCCAGAATGTCTGCCATGATTCTGGGCTGCACGTCCAGATTATCCGGCGTAATCCATATTTTGATCTCCAGATTGACGGATGAATCGCCCAGACTCTTGAGTACCACCCGCGGCTCCATACCCACTGCCTGCAACACCTCAGGATGCCCATGCAACAGTGGCATCAGCACCTCTCTGGCCGCCTTCGCGGATTCCTTATAGGCAATACCAACCGGAATATTAAGCCGGGTCGCGCCCTCGGCACTGTAATTGACGATATCAGACGACGCCACACTGTCATTAGGAATCATGGTAAAAATGTTGTCGCGGGTGCGCAGCCAGGTCGTGCGCAGGGCAATTTTCACCACTTTGCCGTCCTGACCGTTGATGGTCACCCAGTCACCGATGCGAAACGGGCGCTCAATCAGCAGCGTAATGCCGGCAATGAAATTCGACAGGGTGGATTGGGCAGCAAAGCCAACCGCAATACCAACGATGCCCAAACCGGCAATGATCGAGAGCACATCAAAGCCAAACTGGGCCAAAACCGTTACCACCGCCAGCGTTCCAGCCACTACCGAGAACAGGTTTTCAACCAGCTGGCGGATAGACGGGTCCATTCTGTAACGGGTCATCCCGTCTCTGGTCAGGCGGCTGACAACCAGCCAGGCCACAAAAAATCCGAACGCCATCAACCCCGCCCGGGCCATGGCCTTGAGCAGCTCCGGCGAAGCCCCGAACTGGGCCAGAATCACCAACAATGCACCCAGTCCGGTCAGATAGCGGGCGCCGGTGCGCACCTGTGAAAACAGCGGCTTTTGTGCCCGCTGCTTGCCCAGCACCAGCCGGATCGCGCCCATCACCAGCAGATAGGCCCCGATAAACAGCGTAAGATAGATGACCGAGATCAGCAGTTGACTGAGCCCCTGTGCCACAAACTCGCCCCAGTTCACCTCTTCACCGGCCAGGGCATGCAGAGTGTCGCCCAGGTTTTGCCTGAGTTGCTCGACCAGAGCCTCAGTAAATGTCTCAGCCATAGACTTTGTCCTCGATTCGAGCATCAATTAAATGGTGAATTGGATGAAGATTTAGCAAGCCTGAATACTACTGTAGAGTATGGTGCAAAACGCACCGACGGCTCACGATCTGGTAAACAATTTTATGGCGCTACTCCCCGACTACTCTCTGCTTGAACTCGCATCCGTTCGCGAGGGCGATTCGGTCAGTGCGACTCTCGCCAACAGCGTCGCCTACGCGCAACACGCCGAGCAACTCGGCTTCAAACGGTTCTGGCTGGCCGAGCACCACAACATGGAAGGCATTTCCAGCTCGGCCACGTCGGTGCTGGTTGGTCACATCGCTGGCAAAACCGAGACCATCCGGGTTGGTTCTGGCGGCGTGATGCTGCCCAATCACCCGCCCCTGGTAGTCGCCGAACAGTTCGGTACGCTGGAATGCCTGTATCCGGGCCGGATTGATCTGGGTTTGGGCCGTGCCCCCGGCACTGATCCGGTCACCGCCCGAGCGCTGCGCCGGGAAGGCCTAGGGGCTGACCAGTTTCCGGAGGATGTCGAGAGCCTGCAAACTTTGCTGGGCCCGCTGCGACCGGGGCAAGCGGTAAAAGCCATTCCCGGTGCCGGCACCGAGGTACCGATCTGGTTACTCGGCTCCAGCCTGTACAGTGCCCAGCTGGCCGCCATCCGGGGCCTGCCTTACGCCTTTGCCGGCCATTTTGCGCCGCGGCTGTACCGCGAAGCATTGAAAGTGTATCGGGATCTGTTCCGGCCTTCTGCGCAGCTGAAAAAGCCTTATTCGATGCTGGCCATTCCGGCGATTCCAGCGGAATCCATGGAGCAGGCCCAATTCCTCAGCACCACCAGCTATCAGCGGATTCTATCTTTATTCCGCGGCCAGCCGCTGTGGATGAAGCCACCGATTGAGTCCATGGCTGGTCTGTGGAACGCCGGCGAGAAAGCCAGTGTGCAGGATTTCCTGGGCCTGCAGATAATGGGTGATGCCAATGCCCTTCGAGAGCAATTGGACAACCTGTTGTCCGATATCGTGGTCGACGAGCTGATGTTTACGGTGGATATTTACGATCCCGCCAAACGGCGCCAGGCGCTGGATATTCTGGCGCAAACCCGAGACTATAGCACTGCGTCCAGCGCTTCGATCAACTGAGGATCATCTGGCCGCACCCGGCTGGGGAAGCTCGCTGTCACCTGACCTGTCCGGTTCAGCACGTATTTAGTAAAGTTCCACCGGGGCGGCTGGCTCTGACGGTTCAGTTCCTGAAAGACCGGGTTAGCATCACGCCCGGTCACCGCGCCCGGCGCAATCATGGTAAAGGTGACGCCAAAATTGACGAAGCACACCTCGGCGGCTTCCTCCTCAGTACCTGCCTCTTGGCGAAAATCGTCGCTCGCGAACCCAACCACCACCAGCCCTTGAGACGCATACTCTTTATGTAGGGCTTCCAGGCCCTCAAATTGCCCGGTGTAACCGCAACGGCTGGCAGTGTTGACCACCAACATGGGCTTGCCTGCCGCGAGCTCACACAGGTTCACACTGTCTTTGGAATGCAGCTTGCGCTGATCGTGATCGAGAAAGGCCGGACATTGCTCGGCCCACGCCGGAACAGAAATCACCACCAAAAACAGCAGCATTAAACGCTGCACAGTCAGCCAATGCATTGATAGACTCCCTTTCTAATAATCGCTTTATTGCTTGAGAATACGATGGCAATGCGCAAACCGCTCATCGAGCTCTGCCATCGCTCCAGCAGATCACCTCGCCTCGACCGGAGCTTTGACCATGGCCGATTATGATTTCTTTGTCTTTCTTTCTCATGGTTTGGAAAGTGGACCGGGCAGCACCAAGATTCAGGCGCTGAAATCAGTTGCCGAGGAATTCGCCAACGTGCGCGCGGAAGCTATTGATCACCGGAGCAGCAAAGACCCGACTGAACGGCTCACCCACCTGCGCCAGGCCATGGCGGCGGCACACGCTAACCCTGCCCGGACCATTCTGGCCGGCTCCAGCATGGGGGGCTGGGTGTGCGCCCGAATAAGCGAAGAGGCCCCTGTGCATGGCTGTTTTTTGTTGGCTCCCGCACTGGCGCTGCCCAAGTACCCGGAAAGCCGACCCAACATCCGCGCAACACACATCCAGATCGTTCACGGCTGGCAAGACGACGTCGTGCCACCGATGCCGGTGATCGAACTGGCACAAAGCCAGAACCTGCCAATACTGTTACTGCCTGACAATCACCGACTGGAGCAGAGCGTCGAGCGAATTGCCGGTGAGTTTCGGGCCTTTCTGATGACTGCCGGATTAAATCCTGTCAACAATTAGCCCGAGTCATCCAAATATCGTGCACGGCCGAATGATTTTGATAGGGTAGTAATGCTGCCCTGCTTTTTGCCACATAAGCCGTTCCGGCAGGGCAATACAATCATGATGAGAGAGGAGACACCAATGAGCGATTTCAATAAGAGTCGACGGGTATTCCTGCGTACTGCTGCGTTGGGCGTTGTTGCCGTCCCGCTGGCAAAAGTTGTCACGCATGTTCCAGCAGCTCACGCCGAAAAGCCGAAAGCTGAAGATGGTCACGCTCTGGATTACGTGAACAACGGTGCTGACAGCACTCACGAAAAATATCAGGAAGGAAACAAGTGTTCCAACTGTGCATTCTGGGCAGGCGAGGAGTCTGGCGGTTGGGGTGGTTGTCGTCACCCGCAGTTCAGCAGTGTTCTGGTCAATGCCGAGGGCTGGTGCAACACCTACGTACCCGGCGGCTGAAACCAGGGTCAGTGCCCTCAACAGCACACCGAAGGCGGCCACCAGGCCGCCTTTTTTACCGATTACCCCCTTCCAGAAAAATAACATCGAACCGCGCCCACTACCCCAATCCGTATCCGAATAAACCAAGAATTCATGGACTTGCGATGCAAAAAACGTGACGCCAACATTATCTGATTTTAGTCATTTCCTTGCGAAAACCCCGTTGTTTTGCCAGTCTTTAATAATGTAACAAAGGATTTCAGCAAAAAAACAAACGGAGATAACGCGATGAGCAACACAAATAAGTTCAGGAAACTGATCGGTTTTTCGGCGTTCGCCTTTGCCGCGATGACAGCGGCGAACTCGGTAAACGCAGCCAACTGGCGCTATGCCCATGAAGAGTACGAAGGTGATGTTCAGGATGTTTACGCCTATAAGTTCAAAGAATTTGTAGAAGAGAACTCTGACCATTCCGTTCAGGTATTCCGCTTCGGTGAGCTGGGCGAATCTGACGACATCATGGAGCAGACCCAGGCTGGCATTCTTAACTTTGTTAACCAGTCCCCGGGCTTTACCGGCTCTCTGATCCCGGAAGCACAGATTTTCTTTATTCCTTATCTGATGCCGACCGACATGGAAACCGTGATCAAGTTCTTCCGTGAGTCCAAGGCCATCAACGAAGACTTCCCGGAACTCTACTCCGAGCAGGGTCTGGAACTCCTTAAAATGTACCCGGAAGGTGAAATGGTTGTCACCGTCGACGAGCCGGTCACCTCACCTGAAGGATTCAGCAACAAAAAAATCCGGGTCATGACCAACCCGTTGTTGTCTGAAACCTATTCAGCCTTCGGCGCTACTCCGACCCCGCTCCCTTGGGGTGAAGTGTACGGTGCCCTGCAAACCAACATGATCCAGGGCCAGGAAAACCCGATCTTCTGGATCGAGTCTGGCGGTCTGTACGAAGTGTCTCCGAACCTCGTATTCACCGGTCACGGCTGGTTCACCACGGCCATGATGGCCAACCAGAACTTCTACAATGGTCTGTCTGACGAAGACAAAAAACTGGTTCGCGATGCCGCTGACTTTGCCTTTGAAGAGATCGTTACCCACATCGACGGTCTGGCAGACGAAGCCCTCGGCAAGATCCAGCAAGCCAATGACAATGTGACGGTTACCCGCCTGAACGAAGAGCAAATCCAGGCTTTCCGTGAGCGCGCACCTCAGGTTGAGGAAGCGTTTATCAACATGACTGGCGACCGTGGCGAAGAGCTGCTGAACCAGTTCAAGAAAGACCTCGAGGCCGTTCAGGGAGAATAAAACGGCAGGATTCAAAGGGTGGCCAATGGCCGCCCTTTGACGTCCGGCCCCTGGTTCAACCCCGCCCCGCCGGGGACATTACCGGCCGGGAGCGACATGTTCTGGAGCAGAACCCATGTCCGAACTTCCTCAGGAGGTTGAAGACGATACCGGAAGCTACACCTCCGGCTTGCCTGGCTTTCTGGGCACAATTGATGAGTGGATTGCCAAAACCGAAGCCGTCATCCTGGCCGCCGGCGTCATTCTCATGGCAGTTAACACCTGCGCCAATGTCATCGGGCGCTTTGTTTTCGGGGAAGGACTGTTTTTCTCCGGAGAGATCAACCGCATTCTGATCATTCTGATTACCTTTGCCGGTATCGGCTACGCAGCCCGCCACGGTCGCCACATTCGCATGTCGGCAATCTACGACGCTTTGCCCCCCAAAGGCCGCAAAGTGCTGATGATTTTCATTGCCCTGTTTACCTCGATGGTGATGTTTTTCCTGTGTTACCACTCCTACGGCTATATTGAAACGCTTTACGGTCGCGGTCGGATTTTGCCCGCACTGGGATTGCCGATCTGGTGGATGTATATCTGGGTTCCTATCGGATTTGCCATAACCGGCATCCAGTATCTCCTTACAGCCATCAAAAACCTCACCAGCAAAGACGTCTATCTCTCCACCGGTGTCATCGACGGCTATGCCGACACCGAGTCCGAGGTTTGACGCAGCCGTAACCCGATAAGGAACAGGAAGACTATTTATGGCAACCATTCTGATGTTGATCATGATCGGGCTACTGCTGCTTGGCTTCCCGATGATGATCCCGCTGACCACGGCTGCTGTGGTCGGTTTCTTTATGATGTTTGATGGCTTCGGCCAGATGCAGACCTTCATCCAGCAGATGATGGGGGGCATCCGCCCGGCATCATTGATTGCAGTGCCCATGTTTATTCTGGCCGCCGATATCATGACCCGGGGCCAATCCGCTGACCGGTTGATCAATATGGTCATGTCGTTCATCGGCCATGTAAAAGGCGGACTGGCCATCAGTACCGCCACCTCCTGCACCCTGTTCGGTGCGGTGTCCGGCTCTACCCAGGCCACCGTAGTCGCGGTCGGCTCGCCACTGCGACCAAAAATGCTCAAGGCAGGCTATTCCGACTCTTTCACCCTGGCCCTGATCATCAATGCCAGTGATATTGCTTTCCTGATCCCGCCCAGTATCGGCTTCATTATTTACGGGGTGATCTCCGGCACCTCCATTGCCGAGTTGTTCATTGCCGGCATTGGCCCCGGCCTGATGATTCTGGTCATGTTTTCAATTTATTGCCTGATCTATGCTTACGTGAACAAGGTTCCCACCGAGGCAAAGGCCAGCTGGCGGGAGCGAGGGCTGGCGGTTCGGGACGCTTCCTGGCCAATGATGTTCCCGGTTATCATTGTCGGCGGCATCTACGGCGGCATCTTCAGCCCGACCGAAGCGGCAGCGGTCTGCGTGCTTTACGCCTTCCTGCTAGAGTTCGTGATCTTCCGTTCACTGAAACTCAACGACATCTACCGGATCGCCAAATCCACCGGCCTGATTACTGCGGTGGTATTTATTCTGGTGGCGGTCGGTAACGGCTTTTCCTGGATCATTTCCTTCGCTCAGATCCCCCAGGCCATTCTGGAAACGGTTGGGGTTAATGAGGCAGGCCCGGTTGGCGTGCTGATCGCCATCTGTATCGCGTTCTTTGTCGCCTGCATGTTTGTCGACCCGATCGTGGTGATCCTGGTGCTGACGCCAATTTTTGCACCAGCCATTCAGGCCACCGGCCTGGACCCCGTGTTGGTGGGCGTATTGATCACATTGCAGGTGGCCATAGGCTCGGCCACGCCACCCTTCGGGTGCGACATTTTCACCGCCATTGCGATTTTCAAGCGCCCCTACATGGAGGTCATTCGCGGCACACCTCCGTTCATCTTTATGCTGGTGGCCGCAGCGGGGCTGATCATCGCCTTCCCGGATATCGCACTGTTCCTGAGGGATCTGGCCTACAGGGATTGAGCCGGATTCCCGGTTAAATGACAGGAGACTGCTATGTTCAAACGGATTCTGGTGGCCGTAGATGGCTCCAAGACATCGCTGAAAGCACTGACCAAGGCCATCGACCTTCAGAAACTGATACCCGACGCCGAGATTTTTATTATCTGTGTGTACAAACACCACAGTCTGTTTGAGGCCTCCCTTTCCATCGCGCGGCCAGATAACATGGAGATTCCGGATAAAGTGCTGTCAGACTTCGCCAAGGACGTGGTTAACCACGCCAAGGATCTTGCCAAAGAACAAGGTGCCACCAAAGTCCGGGGCTTTGTGAAATCCGGGCGACCCTCAAAAGTGATTGTCAAGTTCGCTCAGGAAAAGGAAGCCGATCTGATTGTGGTCGGCACCAAAGGCACTAACAGCGACAAAGACGGCATGTTTCTGGGCAGTGTCTCCCACCGGGTGGCATCCCGCGCCAAGTGCCCGGTTCTGGTGGTCTGACGAGACCTCAGACCACCAGAACACCGATCGGACTGCAGAATTTGAAAGCCCGGACAATCACGGATTTCCGCAGTCCGATCATTTTTTCACCGTGCTAGACTCTCTCGCCTTGTATTACGTCCATTTCACAATTCACGAATCACAAGGCGCCTCGCCATGACTGCAATAGTCGATTTTCTAAACTCGATTCTCTGGGGCTATGTCCTGGTTTACGGCTTGCTGGCCGTCGGTGTGTTCTTCACGATCCGTCTGGGTTTTCTGCAGTTCGTCCATTTTGGCGAAATGGTCCGGGCCATCCGCGGTTCCCGGGAAAGCGACGTTCACGGCATATCGCCGTTTCAGGCGCTGTGTACCAGCCTGGCGTCACGGGTCGGTACCGGTAACCTGGCGGGCGTGGCGGTAGCGCTCTACCTGGGCGGTGCCGGCGCTATCTTTTGGATGTGGATGGTGGCTTTGGTTGGTATGGCCACGGGTTACGCCGAAAGCACCCTGGCCCAGCTGTATAAGGTGCGGGATGGCAAGGGTCAATACCGGGGCGGCCCGGCCGTCTATATTGCCAAGGGCCTGAAAGCGCCGTGGGCCGCCGCCATTTTTGCGGTGTGCCTGATCATTTCCTTCGGCCTGGTGTTCAATGCCGTTCAAGCAAACTCCATTGCCGATGCCATGGAAGGTGCCTTCGGCACGCCGAAACTGGGTGTTGGTGTGGTCATCGCGGTGCTTGCCGGCGTGGTGATTTTTGGCGGGCTGCGTAAGATCGTGCGCTTTGCCGAGTTTGTGGTTCCTTTTATGGCGGGCGCCTACGTGCTGCTGGCACTGGTCGTAATGGCCATGAACATTACCGAAGTACCCGGCGTTCTGGCGCTGATCGTAAAAAGCGCTTTTGGTCTGGAAGAGGCCGCCGGTGGCGCGGCCGGCTCGGTAACTGCCGCCATGCTCAATGGCATCAAGCGCGGTTTGTTCTCCAACGAAGCCGGTATGGGTTCCGCACCCAATATTGCGGCGACCTCCACCCCCGCACCGCACCACCCGTCCTCACAAGGGCTGGTTCAGGCCTTCGGTGTATTTATCGACACCATCATCATCTGTACCGCGACAGCGGTGATGATCCTGCTGGCCGGCGTTCTGGAGCCGGGTTCTGGCATCACTGGTACCCAGTTGACCCAGCAAGCCATGGAAGTACACCTGGGTGACTTCGGCGGCTACTTCATCGCTATTGCTATCCTGTTCTTCGCCTTCACCTCCATTGTCGCCAACTACACTTACGCCGAGAACGCACTGGTGTACCTGAAAGGCGGCAACACTCTAGGCCTGACCATTCTGCGTCTGGCAGCACTGGGGATGGTGGTCTGGGGCGGCTATGAGGCAGTGATCACGGTGTTCAACGCAGCCGATGCGTCTATGGGCCTGATGGCCGCCATCAACCTGATTGCCATCGTTCTGCTGTCAGGCACCGTGGCGAAGCTCACCAAGGATTACCTGGCCCAGCGCAAAGAAGGCCTGGTACCGCAATTCAAGTCAAAGGATTACCCGGAGCTGCACGAAAAGATCGACAGCAACATCTGGCACTAACCCCTGAGCTCACACGCTGGTCGCGACCACACGGTTGCGGCCAGCGTTCTTGGCCCGGTACAGCGCTTGGTCGGCTGCGCGAAACAACTCATCGAAATCCGCCGAACTCTCCGGCCAACAGGCGACGCCGGCAGAAATGGTCAAAGCGCTCAGGGCTTTACCCTGATAGATCATGGGGGTGTTCGCCACCGCCGTGCATAACGCCTCTGCCCTAAGACGTGCCTCATCCAGGGGTGCACCCGGCATCAGCACAGCAAATTCCTCTCCGCCATACCGGCACACGGTGTCACTGCCCCGAAAATACTGTCCGAGCATGTCTCCGACCATCTTCAACGCTTCATCACCGGCCTCATGGCCATGGTCATCGTTAAACACCTTGAAATGGTCAATATCGAGCATCAACAAGCTCAGCGGCGACCCCGTGCGCAGGGACACCTCACGTTCGTGGCGGAAAAACTCATCAAAATGACGGCGATTCTTCAGGCCTGTCAGACCGTCTTCATAGGAAAAACGCTGCAACTGCTCCCGCAGCACCAATCCAGACAGGGTGATTCCCATTTTTTCAACCGACTGATGCACCCAGGCCACTATTCGCGCGGTGCCATACTCTGCCAGCCCTTCTGCGAGCTCTGGCCGGGATAGCAGCAACACCCCCGCCGGTCGGTCCCCATTGTTATCAGGTTCGACTCTCAGGTAAAAACAGAGTTGCTCGGGCACGGACTGATGTCTGACCGGTACCGTTGTCGGTTCCAAGAGCGAAACATGCCCATCCATAACCAGAGGGAAGGCCTGCTCCGTCACCCGGCCCCAGCTCAATACCCGTTCGTATTGACCTGCTTTGGTGAGCCGGTAGAAACAGCCGTCCGTCGGCAAGTACAGCACCGGGAGTGCACTCAAGAGCAGGTCGAATGCCTGGTCCAGAGTAAAACAATCCTGAAGCCCGGCGATCACGCCCGCCAGCTTCTGACCCTTGCTGCTCTCGAGCGCCAACAGGCGGGACCGGGCCACCTCCCGTTGCACCATGGTTTCGGCCCGCTCTGTGCGTTCAGCGACCTTCTGCTCGAGGTCAACCGTGAGCTCCTGAAGCGCTTTTTGAGTTCTGCCATAGTGCCAAACCGAGATGCTGACCACCGCTAATGAGAATGCCAGCGCTCCCCAACTCACCGGCACCGGCGCCCAGGGTATAAAGCCGTGGGCCACCGCCATATCGGCCACCAGAAATCCTGCGAGTAACGCACAGGACAGCAACAGCGCCTGCTGCTCCAGATATAACCGCTTGAAACGAACCCCGGCACTGCCAGCCATTAGCAACAGTGACACCAGCAATAAGCCGTCAAACACCGGGAACGTAGATGACAGATCAACCGCGCCCACCAGCGCCAACCCCAGAGCGGCTACCGCAAACATCAGATGGAATTTCCAGAGCCAGCCCATCAGCAACGGACGATGCTCTGACAGCCATTGGTGCAATAACAGCGCCAGTGCAACCGGTATCAAATAGTAGGAGCCTGCAGCCAGGTAGTCCCAGGTCAGCGGCGCGTAGGCAATCAGCAGACTGGCCTGACTCTCGGCAACCAGCATGACTGCGGTCGCCAAGGAGAACAGGGCGAGACTGAAGAAGCTGCGCTGGCCACGTTGGATGAAGCCGAAGATCAGCGCCAGCAGAGCGATTAGTGCCGAAATGGCGGCAATGACCAGGCTTTTGGTGGACCGGCCGACGATGTGCAGCACCAGATCCGGGTAATCCAGAATGGCAACCTCGCCCCATAGCCCGATATCGGTGTAATTCGAGAACACTCGGAAATAAATCGTTTCGCCTTCGTAGTCGCCCGGCAGCGGGATCTGATGCCAGGGCCAGCCCTCAAAGCGGCCCCGGCCCTGATCATCAAAGGTGCCGTATTGGTAGAGCAACTCCCCCTGAAACCAGGCCTGAACAATGATGTCCACACTGTAGATGTACAAAACCGGTGCAAACCATTCGCCTTCCGGCAGAGTTACCCGAAACCAGGCATGTTCACGGCCCTGCCGGTCAGGCGGGTTGGAAGGAAACGCAATCGCTTGCCAGTGCTCGGACTCATTTTCCTGGATCCACTGCGGTGTGCCGTCGGCTCGCAGGGGGGAGTCGCCCCAGCGATATTGCCAACCCTCGTCAACAGGTTGTATGGCTGTGTGTCCGGCGAGCGGAACCCACGACAGCAGCACAATGACGGCCAACGCAATGGCATGACGGCAACGGAGGGGGCGCAAAGGTTGACCTGCTTGTTGAATACCTGCTGGCAGTATAGACCGTAAGTTCAGGTGACAGAATAATCCTATTCCGAGCGTTTTTGTCGCAGGGTGAACAGGGCGAGCAACGCAGAAACCACCATCAGGAATAGCGCAACCGCATTGAGTACCGGAGTGGAACCTTCCCGCAAACGGTTGAACAGCGCTACCGTCAGTGGGGTGTCGCTGCCGGTAAGCATCACCGTGGTATTGAAGTTCTCAAAGGACATCAAGAATGCCATAGCCGCCGCCCCGACAATAGAGGGCATCAGCCAGGGCAGGGTTACGGTAAACCACGCCACCAAAGGTGTTGCGCCCAGGTTAAGCGCGGCCTCCTCGAGCTGTGGATCAAACTTACGCAACCGGGCTGCAATCACCAACGTTGCCAACGTGGTGATAAAAGTTACCTGGCCCATCACCACCAGGGTCATACCCGGCCGAAACATATCCAGCTCAATGCCCCATAGCCGGGACACTTCGTTTGCCGTGCCGCTGTAAAACACCAGAATGGATACCCCCAGAATCACGCCGGGGATGACCAGGGGCAGCAGCATCAGCAGGTACAAAAACTCCTTGCCCCGAAACTGCAGTCGCTCAAACAAGACCGCATTCACACACCCCAGCGCCACACTGACCAGGGTTACCCAGACCGCAATTTTGGCACTGACCCACAACGCGCTGAGCAGACCACTGTCATGAAATAACCCGGTGCGGCCCTCAGAACCATCCGCCAGGTACCAATCCAGGGTGAATCCTTGCCAAGGCAACGACGGGAATGGCGAGTCGTTGAAGGCAAACACTGCGGTCACCAGCAGGGGCATCGCCAGATACACAAAAAACACCACCAGATAGGCCAGGTAAACGCCATCAAACAACCGGGACCGGGGCACAGAACGAATCATCGCTTCACCCCATCACTTTGCGCAGAGACTGCCCGGACAACGTCAAGCCAAGCCAGACCATCACCGATGACAGCACCAGCAACAGCACCCCGAGCGCGGCACCCTGCTCCCAGTTAAAGCGGGTAATGAACTGGGTGAAAATCTGCTCGGTAAACCAGGCGCTGTCCTTGCCGCCCATCAACACCGGCGTCAGGTAACTGCCCAGTGTGAGCATGAACACCACAATACAGCCGGAGACGATGCCGGGCATGGCCCAGGGCACGACAATTTCCCGCAGCACCGTGGCATGGCCACCACCCAGATCGTAGCCGGCCTCCACCAGATTCTCGTCCATACCATCGAGAGTGGTCACCAGCGGTACCACCATGAACAACAGGCCGTTGTAGACCAGCCCGATAATCACCGCCACATCGTTATAGAGCATCTCCACCGGGCCATCCACCCAGCCCAGCGCCTGCAACCAGGAACTGAACAGGCCACTCTCGCGCAACAGAATCATCCAGCCGTAAGTACGCACTAACTCACTGGCCCAGAAAGGAATCAGACAGGCCATAAACAGAATGCCCTTGGACCGGCCCCGGGCCATCTTGGCGATGTACCAAGCAATGGGAAAGGCAATCAGCAGGGTCAGGAAGGTGGTGAACAGGGACATCACCCCGGTTCGGACAAACGTTCGCCAATAATAGGATTCGATGAAAAAATTCTGATACTGCTGCACACCCCAGGCGATTGTGTCCCAGCTTTCCCTCACCTGAAACGACACCCTCAGCATCTGCAGGTGTGGCACCAACACCAGCAGCACAATCCACAGCACAAACGGTGTCAGCAATAACCAGAGTGACAGGCGCCCGGCAGAGGATTTCACGGCTTATCTGCCCCGAACACCCGGGCCAGCATCGGATCCCAGGCCAGCCGGACAGCACTGTTTGCCATCAGTTTTGGTGCCGAGCCATCCTGGGGTAAGCGGGCGTACACCGGCTGGCCACTTTTGTCTGCCTCGACCCGACTGTTGGCACCATCAAACAGCGTTGTCCGCACCTTTGCCTGCATCGAGGAAAAGCCCCGGTTGAGGCCTTCGTCGGTGAACACCAGTGACTCCGGCCGGATATACAGCTCGGCACGGGCGCCACGCTGCAGCCCCGCAGAAACCACTCGGCCACGAACCAACTCGCCGTCATCCAGCCGGATTTCCGCCAGGTTATCCATCACCGACACCACCTCTCCCGCCAATCGATTGTTATCACCCACAAACCCCGCCACAAACGGAGTGGCAGGCTCCCGGTAAAGCTCCTCCGGCGGTGCCACCTGGTCAAATCGACCGTCTTTCATCACCGCCACCTGGTCTGACATCACCATGGCTTCAGACTGATCGTGGGTGATGTATACGAAGGTGGTGCCGAACTGCTTCTGCAGGTGCTTGAGCTCGATTTTCATCTGCTCCCGCAGCTTGAGATCCAGTGCGCCGAGAGGTTCATCCAGAAGCAACAGTGTCGGTTCCAGCACCAGACAGCGGGCCAGTGCCACCCGCTGGCGCTGACCCCCGGACAATTCCTGGGGATTGCGATGTTCCAGTCCCGGCAATCCGACCTGTTCCAGCACGCCAGCGATGCGTTTGCGACGCTCAACGATTGCCACCTTCCGACGTTTCAGGCCGTAACCGATGTTGTCACCGACCGACATGGTCGGGAACAGGGCCAGGTGCTGAAACACCATGTTCACTGGTCGGCGATTGGGCGGCACATCGTTCATGCGCTGGCCCCGGATATGGATATCGCCTTCATCGGGCTTATCGAAGCCCGCCAGCAGGCGTAACAGCGTGGTTTTACCGCAACCTGAGGGCCCGAGAATGGAAAAGAACGTGCCCGCAGGCACGTCCAGCGAGATATGGTCTACCGCCGCATTATTACCAAAGCGGCGGATCAGACCGGTACAGGAAAGGTCAGATTCTGTCGCCATGCAAATCAGTTCGCGGCCTGAACACGATCCAGTACCTGTCCTTCCATGGTTTCCAGCCCCGGCGGCACCGGCGGGTACCACTTGATGTTGTTAATGGCCTGTTCATCAAAGCTGGCGCGATAGGCATCGCGTAAATCCGCCGTCACGAATTCGTCCGCGGCTCTGGAAGCGGTGAAGTTGCCAGAGGCATTGGTGATTCTCGCGGCGATTTCCGGCTGCATCACGAAGTTGATCCATTGGTAGGCGGCGTCTTCGTTTTCACTGCGGCGTGGGATGGCAAAGGTATCAATCCAGCCCAAAGCACCGGATGCCGGCGCGACAAACCCGATCTCGGGATTTTCGGCGCTGAGCTTCCAGCCGCCGGCATCCCAGGCCATGGCGGCGGTCACTTCGCCGGTGCGCAGCAGCGACAACAACTGATCGCCGCCGGTCCAGTAGGTTTTTACGTTGTCTTTGCAGTCGATCAGTTTGTCTTCGACTTTGGCCATGATCGACTGGTATTCCTCCCGGTTGTTGTAAGCGGCAAACGGGTCCATGCCCATGGCAAAGGCAAAGCCCATCAGAGTGGGCCGCTTCAGGCGGTAACTAACCTTGCCCGCCACGGCAGGATGGCACAGGTCGGTGTAGTCCTTGACGGTGTCGGCCACTGAACGGTGCACGATCAGGCCGCTGGTACCCCACACGGAAGGCACACCGAAATACTGGCCGTCCAGTTCGGTGGCCTCCTGGGTCGCTTTAACCATGGAAGGCTGGAGCTGATCGGTATGGATGCGGCTGTAATCGATCGGCTGGTAGATGTTGAACTGGCGCTGAATACCGATAATACGGTCCTGGCTGGGCTGGGCCAGGTCAAAACCGGCACCACCGGTGGCCCGGAGTTTGGAGATCATGTCTTCGTTGTTAGAAAGGGTGATCTGTACGTCAATACCGGTTTCTTTCTCGAACTGGGCAACCACATCATCCGGGGCGTAACCACCCCAAGTGATCAGCCGAAGTTCGTCAGCACTCACCACGCCTGACATGCCCAGCGCGGCGACCAAGGCGCTGGCTGCCAACCGCTTCGTTCCCTGTTTACCCTTCATATCAAACTCCGTTCAGACCGAATGGTGTAAATCTGGCGTAACTTAATCCTGTTTCGGAAGTTATAGACTACAAATGACATTTTTGTGAAACCTCACGCATTGTCAGCGTTGTCATAAAAACATCATCTGAGCGCCGTAGGGTCTGGCTAAAGGAATCCCAAAATCGACCTGAGAGTAAAAATCATGAAAAAATTTCTGACGCTGACCTGCGCCGCCTTGCTGACTCCAATGCTGGCTCACGGCGCCTTCACACTGGACAGCCGCTATCAGGACAACGACGGCGATCTGGTTGCCGACATCCCTTCCGATGCATCTCTCCTGAAAGACCCGTCAACACTGGTATTCGCCTACACCCCGGTTGAAGATCCGGCAGTTTACAAAGAAGTCTGGTCCGAATTTTTGGATCACCTGTCCAACAAAACCGGCAAAAAAGTTCAGTTCTTCCCGGTTCAGTCCAACGCTGCCCAGATTGAAGCCATGCGCGCCGGTCGTTTGCACATTGCGGGTTTCAATACCGGCTCAAACCCGCTGGCGGTTGCCTGTGCAGGCTTACGTCCGTTTGCCATGATGGCCGGTGCTGACGGCTCGTTCGGCTATGAGATGGAAATCATCACGTATCCGGATTCTGGCATTGCCAAGGTAGAAGATATCCGTGGTGGTGAAATGGCGTTCACCTCACAAACCTCCAATTCCGGCTTCAAAGCGCCATCCGCTATCCTGAAAGCCGACTACAACATGGTCGCCGGTGAGGATTTCGAGCCAGTGTTTTCCGGCAAACACGATAATTCTATCCTGGGTGTGGCCAACAAGGATTACAAAGCGGCCGCCGTGGCCAACTCGGTACTGCATCGCATGCTCAGCCGCGACGTCGTCACTGAAGACCAGCTTGTCAGCCTTTATAAATCCCAAACCTTTCCGACTACCGGTTACGGCCTGGCTCACAACCTGAAACCGGAACTGCAGGAAAAAATCCAGGAGGCATTCTTCACCTTCGACTGGACAGGTACCGCTCTGGAAGAAGAGTTCTCAAAGTCCGGTGAGGCCCAGTTCGTTCCGATTACCTTCAAGAATCACTGGGAAGTCATCCGCAAGATCGATGCAGCCAACGGTGTTGCTTACAACTGTCAATAATCAGCCTGGCGGTACCCCGTGTTAAAACTGGACAACGTCTCAAAAACCTACAAAACCGGTGACAAAGCCCTTCACAATGTCTGCCTCGAAGTGTCGGCAGGTCAGGTGGTAGGGTTGATCGGCCCCTCCGGTGCCGGCAAATCCACGCTGATCCGCTGTATCAACCGGCTGGTGGAGCCTACCCAGGGCTCCATCACGCTGGGCAGCACCGATCTGACGAAACTGAACCGGCGGGATCTGCGGCAGGCCCGGCGCAGGATCGGCATGATTTTTCAGGAATATGCACTGGTTGAACGGCTCACCGTCATGGAAAACGTGCTGTCCGGCCGTCTGGGTTACGTGCCGACCTGGCGTTCCTGGTTCCGTAAATTCAGCCCGGAAGACATCGCGCTGGCGCATTCCCTGCTGGATAATGTCGGCCTTGCCGACCACTACAACAAGCGGGCCGATGCGTTATCGGGTGGGCAAAGGCAACGGGTGGGTATTGCCCGGGCGCTGGAGCAGAATCCGGAGCTGTTGCTGGTAGACGAGCCCACCGCATCGCTTGACCCGAAGACCTCCCGACAAATCATGAGATTGATCCGGGCCGCCTGTCAGGAGCGCAACCTCCCGGCGATCATCAACATTCACGACGTCATGCTGGCGCAGCAGTTTTCTGACCGGATCATTGGTTTGCGGGCTGGCAAGGTGGTGTTTGATGGCTCCCCGGAAGCGCTGAGCGATGAGGTTCTGACCACCATTTACGGCGACGAGGACTGGACTCAGCTAAGGGCTGATGCCACCCCGACCCAGAACGAGGCCACTGCCGTTCTGGACCTGGCGGAGGGCGTGTAAGTGCCGGAACAGTCCCTGACGCAAACCTACCCGACCCGCTGGAAGCGCCCCCCGGTACTGCTGACCAACCCGCTCTGGCGCCGCGTAATTGCGGTCGGCGCCCTGGTGTATCTGGTACTGGCCATTCAGACCGTCGAGGTCGACTGGCAGCGAGTGTACCTGGGATTAGAGCGCGGCTGGCGCTTTGTTCAGGGTTTCCTGGTTCCCGATTTCACCACTCGATGGAACGATATCTACTATGGCCTGATTGAAAGCCTGACCATGACCCTGACCTCAACGGTCGCCGGCGTGCTCATCTCCATACCCATTGGCATCGGAGCGGCACGCAATCTGGCACCAGCGCCGGTCTATCTGGCATGTCGGAGCATCATTACGCTGTCCCGATCGTTCCAGGAAATCATCATCGCCATCCTGTTGGTGGCCATGTTCGGCTTCGGGCCTTTTGCCGGGTTTCTGACTCTGACCTTTGCCAGCATCGGCTTTCTCTCCAAACTGTTGGCGGAGGAAATCGAGGATTGCGACCACAGCCAGATTGAGGCCATCCGGGCTACCGGAGCCAGCTGGTGGCAGGTTGTAAACTACGCGGTACAGCCACAGGTTATGCCCCGCCTGGTCGGACTGTCTCTGTATCGGATGGACATCAACTTCCGGGAATCTGCAGTCATCGGCATTGTTGGCGCAGGCGGTATTGGCGCGACGCTCAACACCGCCATTGATCGTTATGAATACGACTCCGCCGGCGCCATTCTGATTATTATCATCGCCATTGTTCTGGTGGTGGAATACTCATCGTCTTACATTCGCAGGTGGTTTCAGTGATACACGCGTCATCAAACGAACAACCCCTGTGGCAACATCACAGCGCCAAACAAACCCTGCTGAGATGGCTGGGCTGGTTCTGGCTGGTCGCCATCACCGTCGTCAGCTGGCAGGTAATGAATGAGAATACCATCTGGGCCTTTGTCAGCGATGCGCCAGAGCAGGCCGTTGATATTGGCAGCCGAATGTTTCCGCCAGCCTGGGGCTACATCAGCAACCTTTGGGAACCGCTCTGGGATACCATCAATATCGCCACCCTGGGCACCCTGCTCGGCATTATCTTCGCCATACCGGTGGCGTTTCTAGCTGCTACCAACACCACGCCGAGCACCCGCTTTGTCAGGCCGGTGGCTTTGCTGGTCATCGTGGCATCGCGTTCCATCAATTCACTGATCTGGGCGTTGTTGCTGGTGGCCATCATTGGCCCCGGCTTACTCGCGGGCATTGTTGCGATTGGCCTTCGCTCCATTGGCTTCATTGCCAAACTGCTTTATGAGGCCATAGAGGAAATTGACGAATCCCAGGTTGAGGCCGTCCGGGCTACCGGAGCTTCCGGCGTCCAGGTGATCGATTACGCCATTGTGCCGCAAATACTGCCCGCCTTCTGGGGCATCAGTGTATTCCGCTGGGACATCAATATCCGGGAATCCACCATTCTCGGCCTGGTGGGTGCCGGGGGGCTGGGCATTCAGCTCAATGCCTCTCTGAGTACCCTGGCCTGGAACCAGGTTGCCATGATCTTTGTGGTAATTCTTGGCACCGTGGTGATTTCTGAATGGGTTTCCGCCAGGGTTCGTGAAGCGGTACTCTGAAGCCATGACAGACAGCCACCCAACCTGCTTCGCCGGGATCACGCCTGACCCGGTCTGGGCCTTTGCCCAGTACCAGAGCATCCGTTCGACTCTACCCAAAGGCTTACCGGCCAGCCAGCAACCAGACTCCGAGGCTCTGGATTCACTCGCAGCGCTGACCGATCATTTCGATGCGTTTGTGTTTGATGCCTTTGGCGTGCTCAATGCCGGCCCGCGGGCTTTTCCCTCTGCCATCCGGAGAATTCGGGAACTGCAGAATCTTGGCAAAACAGTGATGATCCTGTCGAATGCAGCCACCGCCAGCCATAGCGCTCTGGTGGCCAAATACCAGAACATGGGATTCGCCATCACTCCGGAACAGTTGATATCCAGCCGCTGGGTACTGGAACAATCGCTTCACCGGCAACCCCGGCCAGGTCGATACGGCGTGCTTGCCCCTGTCAGTTCGGCGCCGGAATCGTTGCCACTGGACTGGGTGCCCGTCCGCTCTGGCATCCACGCATCTCAACTGGACCAACTGGACGGTTTTGTCTTTCTCAGCAGCGAGGGCTGGAATGAAGAACTTCACGAAGCCCTGGCCCGCAGCCTGGAGCGTCATCCACGCCCGATCTCGGTTGCCAATCCGGACCTGGTTGCCCCCAGAGGGGACTGCCTGACCCTGGAGCCCGGTTATTTCGCCCACTTGTTGATGGCGCGCTGCACACTACAGCCAGAGTTTTTTGGCAAACCCTACCAGCCCGCATTCGCGGAAGTTCTGGCAGCCCTTGGCGGCATCGATCCAGCCGAGGTTCTGATGGTGGGGGATACGTTGCACACAGACATTCTGGGCGGGCAGCAGGCAGGAATGAAAACCATGCTGATCACGGCGGAAGGGGCACTACAGGGAATGAACATTCCGGACTGCATTGCGCAGTCCGGAATCTCACCGGATTATACCGCTCCGGAGATCTGACCCAACCTCAACGGCCGGATTTCAGCATTTCCCAATATCTGGCATACACCTGCATGGCTTCATCGCCGATATCTTCCTGAAACTCGGCGTTGATCATGTCGGTCGCATTCGGATAGCTGGCGCGGTCGTTCGCCACCGACTCACTCAGCAAGTCGCGAGCCGCCAGGTTCGGCGTGGCGTAGCCGATGTCCTCGCTGATCAGAGCAGCAATCTCAGGTTGCAGCACAAAACTGATGAACTGATGGGCCGCTTCCGGGTTTTTGGCGCTCTTCGGAATCACGAAGCTGTCCAGCCACGCGATGATGCCTTCGGCCGGATAGACGTATTCCAGTGTCGGCAAACCTTCGCGGCCCATAACCGCTTCACCGTTCCAGATCATGCCGACATCGGTTTCACCTTCCAGATACGGCATGCGCGGGGCATCCGAGTTGAAAGTACGCACTGACGGCATCAGCTCGGTCAGCTTTTCGTAGGCTTGCTCGATCTCGTCCGGATCGGTGGTGTTGCCGGAATAGCCCAGAACTCGCAAGGCGACGTGGAACACTTCGCGCATGTCGTTGGTCAGCATCACGCGACCTTCGAAACGCTCGTCCCACAGATCAGCCCAGGCAGTCACTTCACCGTCGACGTCGGCCGTGTCTACCGCCAAACCGGTGGTGCCCCAGAGGTATGGCACGCTGTACTGGTTGTCCGGGTCGATATCCAGGTTCACCAGTTCCGGGTCCAGATTATCAAAACCTTCAATTTTGCTACGGTCGATCGGCATCAGCAAATCTTCCTGGCGCATCTTGCTGACGTAGTAAGTAGAAGGAACGGCCAGATCATAGGCGGCGCTGTCATCCAGCAGCTTCAGTCGGGCATACATGGCCTCGTTGCTGTCGTAGGTGGTGTACACCACCTGGATACCGGTTTCCTCGGTAAAGCGGTCCAGGACCTCCTGAGGCATGTATTCAGACCAGTTGTACAGGTTCAGTACCTGTGGGTCGTCAGAGCTGCAGCCCGTCAGGCCAACAGCCAGTATGCCGGCCAGTGCCAGTTTCTTCATCGTTTGCTCCTTAGCAGAATCCATTGAGACAACATCAGCATAACCAGTGAGAACACCAGCAATAAGGTACCCAGGGCATTCACCTCGGGTTTCAGACCCACCCGCACCATGGAATAGATGCGCAGCGGGAGAATTTCATAACTGGGACCACCTACAAAGGTACTCACCACCACATCGTCCAGTGACAGTGTAAACCCCAGCAGCCAGCCCGCCAGTAAGGCCGGCATAATCACCGGGATCAGTACCGTGCGGGTCATGGTGAAATCACTCGCGCCCAGATCGCGTGCGGCTTCGGGCAGGCGCTCATCAAAGCCGCTCAGCCGCGCCATCACGGTAATCACCACAAAAGGCAGGCAAAAGGTTACGTGGGCGAGCAGCAGCGACACATAACCCAGCTGCAGCCCCACCAGTAAAAACAGCCCAAGCAATGAAATGGCCAGAACAATCTCAGGCGACATCATCACCACAAACAGCATGCCATTAAGCACCTGTTTACCGCGGAACCGGTAACGGTGCAGCGCGAGCGCGGTAAGCGCACCTATGACGGTAGAAACCGTGGCGGCAGACAGCGCCAGCCAGAGCGAATTCCACATCGCCTGCACCATAGCCCGGTTGTTAAACAGGGCCTCATACCAGCGCAGGCTCAGTCCGCCCCAGGCATAGCCGGAGCGCGAATCGTTGAATGAAAACACCACCAGCACTAAAATCGGCACGTACAACAGTAGATATACCAGAGTCAGGTAGGTACGCGGCAACCAGCGGCTCATACGCCCTCCTCCCCGATCCGCCGCTTACTGAGCCGGTGGGCAAACATCAGGAACGCCATGGCAAGCGTCAGCATAATGCTGGCGGCGGCACCGAAAGGCCAGTTACGGGCATCCAGAAACTGATTCTTGATAACGTTACCCACCAGCAGGTTGCGTGAACCACCGAGAATATCCGGCACAAAGAACAAGCCCATGGCCGGCAGCAGCACCAACATGACGCCAGCCAGCACACCCGGTAAGGTCATCGGCACAATAATGTGAACAAAGGTAGCCAGCCGGCCGGCACCCAGATCGTGGGAGGCCCGCAGCAGATCTTCCCGAAGATCATCGAAAACGGCATAGAGCGGTAAAATCATGAACGGCAGCAACAGATACACCAGGCCGATGATCACCGCCCCTTCGGTATACAGCATCTGCATGGGCTGATCGATCAGCCCGACCGACATCAGGGCATTGTTAAGCAGGCCATTGGTGGCCAGGATCAGCTTGAGTGCGTAGGTGCGCACCAGGGAATTGGTCCAGAATGGCACAATCAACAAAAAGATCAGCAACATCTGCCGCTGCCTGGGCACTTTGGACAAGGCCCAGGCAAAGGGATAGCCAATCAGCAGGCAAATCAGTGTGGTCATTGCCGCCATGTACAGGGAGTGCAGGAACACATCGAGGTACAGCGGATTGAACAGCTGCCGGTAGGCATCCAGATTCAGTGGCAGGGAGATAAACGTGCCCGGATCACGGGTCATCACGCTGGCGCCAATCACCAGCAGGTTGGGCGTCAACACCAGGAACAGCAGCCAGCCCCACACCAGTACCAGAACGGCCGTCCGGAACGGCTGCTGCATCACGCTACGCATCGACCGCGCCTTCCAGTTCGGTTTCCGTGTTTTCTTCTGGTAGCAACCACTCCCAGCCATCCACCCAGCTGACCTTGACCCGCTCGCCCAGGCTGTAATCGAAGGTGGGGTCGTCTTCATCGAAAAATTCCGAGGCCAGCACTTCGGTGCCGTCGTCCAGATGAATTACGGAATCCAGGGTGCTGCCCTTGTAGTTTCGCTCAACCACTTTGCCGGCAACGCCGTCATCGTCATTCGGTGCCAACACCCGGATGTCTTCTGGCCGCAGCAACACGTGCAGTAACTGGCCTGCAGCGACCTGGAAATCGGGTTTGGGGAAGGTACGTTTCAGACCGAACACGTCTACCGTGATGGTGTCGTCACCATTGGCGACATCTACCCGGCCGGCGAAGAAGTTGGTGTCGCCGACAAACCGCGCCGTAAACAGGTTGGCCGGGCGCTCGTACACCTCTCTGGGCGTACCCAACTGCTGAACCTGGCCGTCTTTGAGCACCACCACCCGGTCAGACATAGACAGCGCTTCTTCCTGATCGTGGGTCACAAAGACAAAGGTAATGCCCAGCTCACGCTGCAAACGCTTCAGCTCCACCTGCATAGTGCGGCGCAGTTTGAAGTCCAGCGCCGACAGGGGCTCATCCAGCAACAGCATTTTCGGCCGTTTGATCACAGCCCGGGCAATGGCCACGCGCTGCTGCTGGCCACCGGATAACTGGTGCGGCTTACGCCTGGCAAACTCGCCCAGCTGCACCATGGCCAGGGCGTCGTCCACCCGCTGGCGGATTTCCTCTTTCGGCCGCTTTTCCATTTTTAGTCCGTAGGCGACATTGTCGAACACCGACATATGAGGAAACAGCGCGTAGTTCTGGAATACCGTATTGAGCGGGCGCTTCTCCGGCGGCGTGTGGGTCAGATCCTCGCCACCCAAGGTGATGGTGCCGGTATCAGGATGCTCAAAGCCAGCCATCAAACGCAGCAGAGTGGTTTTGCCACAACCGGACGGACCCAACAAGGTAATAAATTCGCCATCAAGGATCTCAAGATCCAGCGAATCCAGTACCGTTTTGCCGTCAAATTGCTTGGAGAGATTACTGAGGGATAGCAGTGTCTGTTTCATCGGCCCTGCCCAAAGAATGAGCGGCCTATTTTTCCAGAAACAGGGACAAACAAAAAGGGGCGTCGGGATATTAGATCATCCCGACCCCCCTTGAGGTCAGCGTCGGGCTACTTTGCCCAGGGCCTTCGCTTACTGATCAGCGACGCTGTCCAGATAGGCCTTGTCGGAAATGTTGGTCCAGGACCTTACCTGCTTCAGATAATCACGCTGAGAAGCGATGATCTCCCGCGCCAGCTCGTCGTTCTCGGCAAACTCGTCAAGCAGACGGTTGGTGGTGTCCCGTAGCGCGTTGATCACCTCTGGCGGGAACACCTTGTGCGTCACCTCCGGATAATCCTCGGTCATCCGACTCCAGGCCACACCACTTTCATGCGTGCTCTGGGTGTACATATCGTAGGCTGCGGTGCGCATGGCGACCCGCAGAATTTCCTGAAGATCGGCGGGCAGCGAATCCCAGGTTTTCTGATTGATCAGGAACTGCACCTCGGCACCCGGTTCCTGCCAGCCCGAATAGTAATACTTGGCGATCTGATGGAAGCCCATCTGCAGATCCAGCGCCGGGCCAACCCATTCAACGGCGTCGATGGTGCCGCGCTCAAGCGCGGTGTAAAGCTCACCGGGTGGCAGGTTGGTCACTGCTACCCCCAGCTCGGACATGACCTCACCGGCGAATCCGGGGGTGCGCATTTTCAGGCCTTGCAGATCGTCCAGTGAGTTGATCTCTTTGCGGAACCAGCCACCCATCTGATTACCGGTATTGCCACCGGGGAAAGACAGCAAACCGTAGGGCTCATATACTTTCTGCATCAGCGCCATACCGTCATCATGATAGAACCAGGCGTACATCTCCGGGGTGATCATGCCGAACGGGATGGTGGTGAAGTACATGGCATTGGGAATGGCACCCTTGTAGTAATACGAAGCGGTATGCCCCATGTCATACTGGCCATTGCGCACCAGATCGAAGATGCCAAAAGGCGCCTTGTGCTTGTTGGAGGAATCAATCCGGAACTTCAGTCGGCCGGCAGACATCCGCTCGGCCATCGCGGCCATATTGCGGGGTGTCTCACCCAGAATTTTCGAGTTCGGGCCCCAGGTTTCGGCAAGACGGATGGTGTAGGTTTTGTCAGCCGCCGCAAATGGGCTGGCCAGAACGGCAACCAGTGCCAGGGTTGCCAGGCAGATTGTGCGCATAGACATGGTGTTGGCTTCCATTGTTATCGCTATTGGGTAAAACAAACAAGTCACGGTAAGTCATGATAACTGCCGACGCCGGCCGCGCCAATTCGGCGGGCCGGCTCCGCCCGATCAGACCTTGAACTGACTGACCAGCTCGCGCAGACTCTCGCCCAGCCTGGCCAATTCGTGGCTGGCTTCGTTGGTCTGGGTCACCCCGGTATCGCTGCGCTGAGCTGCATCGACAATGCGCACTACATTCTGGTTGATCTCTTCAGCCACCTGGCTTTGCTGCTCTGCGGCAGTGGCAATCTGGGTTACCTGATCGTGAATCTGGGTAATAGATGTCACGATGGTATTCAGGGCACCGGTGGCGTGATTGATGCGCTCCACGGTGGCCTCCGAGCTGCTGCGCGAGTGGTTCATTCGCTCAACCGATGCTTTCGATTCGGTGACAAAGCCATCAATCATCACCCGAATCTGATCCGCAGACTCGGCCGAGCGTTTGGCCAGCTGGCGAACCTCATCGGCCACCACCGAGAAACCGCGGCCATGCTCGCCCGCCCTTGCCGCTTCAATTGCGGCGTTCAAGGCCAGCAGGTTGGTTTGCTCCGTCACTGCATGGATCACGTCCAGCACCTGCTGAATGTCGTCGGATTTTTCGGCCAGGGCATTGATGCTGATCGCCGCTTCTTCCATTTCCCGGGACAGTTGATTGACCGAGCCCTGGGCACTGGTGATGGTGTCACCACCCTCACGAGCCATGCGGTCGGCATCCGACGCGGCACCTTCCACCTCGTTGGCGTTGCCGGAAATCTGCTGAATGGTCGCGGCCATTTCATTGATGGCAGAGGCAATCTGATCGGTTTCAGAACCCTGCTCCTGCACCGACTGCCGGGTTTCGTTGGCCACCCGGCTCAACTCTTCAGCGGCCGAGGCCACCTGGTCTGTGGTCGCGCCAACTTCGCGCATGGTGTCCTGAATCTTGATCACAAAGTGATTGAACCGACGGCCCAGTTCCGCCAGCTCATCCTTGCCATCCTCCGGCAACCGCTGGCGCAGGTCGCCATCGCCATCGGCAATTTCCTGCATCATGTCACTGACTTTTTTCAGCGGAACCGTCACCGTGCGACCAATAATCAAGCCAATCACCAGCGCAATCACCACCACAATGATGGTCAACAACAGGATAAAGCCCAGGGCGGCCGCCATGGCATCGTCAATTTCCTGCCGGGCCTCGGCCAGCACTTTTTCGATATCGGTGACGTAGACACCGGCACCGACCATCCAATCCCACCCGGGAATGATGGTTGAGTAAGATACTTTGGGCTCCACTTCGCCGGAGCCCGGGTTTTTCCAGTCATAGCCATAAAAACCGTCCGTACCTGCCGCATCGAACAGGTTACGCACCAGTTTCTGCGTGTTTGGATTCGTAGTTGGCCCCTCAAGGGACGGATCCGGAGCGTAGGCCAGGTTGTCCAGATTTCGGGTATAGGCGAATACGTAATTGTTCTGCCCGAAACTGATGGAACGCAGGCGCTGGCGGGCCTCTTCCTGGGCCTCACGGCCAACCAGGTCCGAGTTATCCTTGGCCTCCATCACTACGGAGCGGGCGGTATCAACCAGATCTCTCAAACCCTGTTTGCGGGCATTCAAAAGCTCCACCTGCAACCGCTCAAGTTCAGCTTCGCCGTTGGCCTGGATCTGACTGACGGTGATCCAGGCGATAGTGGCGGCGGTGATCAGCACCGGCACCAGCACACCAATCAACAGCCTGGTTCGAATGGTAAGATTACTCATGAACGACATGATTCCAACTCCGGAGCGGTTTGTTCGTCAGGGGGATTATCCACATTGTGTGGGCACGGGCTGTTCCAGTTTGTAAAAACCTGTACGCCAGCATGACTGACCATTCACGCACGAAAGCCGATCAAGCCCCTGTTATCGTGTGTTTCACGTACATCAAGTAACGGCCGTCATGTAACCGACTTGAGCTTGTGTCAGACTAAAGTTTCATGCCGGTACTGATCTGGGAAAGCGACATGAAAGATCTGTTTCTTATCCGCCACGCCAAATCCAGCTGGGACGACGACAGCCTCAGTGATCACGCGCGCCCACTGAACCCCAGGGGGGAGGAACAGTTGCCGCCTCTCGCCAGGGCTCTGCAGCGATATGACGCCTTAGCGGGAGAGGTCTATGCCAGCCACGCCGTGCGCGCTCAACAAACATTGCAGGGCATCGTTCCGGAAGCGCTTATGCGCGAACGAATTCACACCGATGCTGAGCTTTACACTTTTGATTACCAACGGCTATTACGATGGCTGCAAAATCAGGACGATCAAGTACAAACACTGGCGATCGTAGGCCACAATCCGGCTTTGCTTGAACTCGCCGCCCATCTGGTCAAACAGGCCCCATTCGAGTTGCCCACCGCTGGCTTCATTCACGTTCGGCTGCCGATTCGTCACTGGCGCAAACTTGCCAAACAGGAAGGCCGGCTGGAAGTTTTTCTGACCCCCAGAGATTTCAGTTTTGAAGCCTTCGAGCGCAAGATTGGCAAGCGGGTAGCAATATCTGGCAAACAACCGGCGAAGGATATTCCAGCAAGATTGATGCGCCTCACCGAGCGCCTGGCGCAACTTGAACGAGGCGTTATGCTGGGCCTGGACGACGAGTTCCTGCACCAGTATCGCATCGCCTTGCGGCGCAGCCGAGCCATCGCGGATTCGGTCGCGGAAGTCACCAAGAGCAAGTCACTCAAAAACCATTTATCCCAGCTGAAACGCCACGCCCAAGCCACCAGCAGCTTGCGGGATTTACATGTGTTCCTGCAGGATTTACCGGCCCTGTGTCGTGACGATGCCGCGTTCCGGGCTGAACTGGAAGGCTGGACCAAAGTGCGGGCTGCGAAGGAACAAACGCGGCTGGCCAAACGGCTTGGCAGCAAACGCTACCGGAACAGCCTGCACAGCTGGGAAAATGAACTCCAGTCCCGACACTTCGGAAAACTGATTGACAAGCTGAGCAACAAAGACATCCGCAACTGCGTTGACCGCCAACTGAGAGGCTTCAATCGAAAAGCCGAAGCACTGCAATCCGATGCCCCGGACGAAGACCTCCACCAGCTGCGCAAGCACCTTAAGCGCCTCCGATACCTGATGGAACTGGATGCCGAAAACTGGAAATCAGCCCTCAAGGTGCTTCGGCAACGACAGGATCTGTACGGCCGCTTTCAGGATCTGCACGTCCAGATTGGGCTGGTGAAAGACTTTGCGGCTAAAGCTCCGGAGGGCGTACCCTCCGGAGCTGACTCGTTGCTGGATCGGCTAGAGCGGGAAAAACTGGATGCCCGGCAACTCATACTGTTGGCGGATGGACTGAAAGCCCGGTGAGAACACCACCGTCAGTAGTGTATTAAATTCTGACCAGCCTGGCCTCCAGCAAAAGGTTAGGCCCCAACTTGGCCACCTTCACGCGATCCGGATTGAAGCCGTGGTCTTCCAGTGTTTCCTGGATTTCGGTCATGGCGTGGTCACTGGGCGCCGCCAGCAACAGCTCTTTGACCGAATCCGTCACCATCCGCACCGGCACGGTCATGAAATACACCGAAATCACCATCATCATTACCGGGTCGGCATAGACCGCCAGCTCAGACCACTGGCTGCGCTCCAGCATCCAGGCGCCGGCGAAACCGATCATTACGGCGGCACTCAGCGCACTGTCCATCAGCCACTGGCGTTGCTCTGCCCGCACCAGACCGGAGCTGCTCTGGGTGCTGGTCCAGCGCAAGTAGCCCCACACCAGCAAGCAACCGACCACGTTCACCGCGCCGAACATCATGGCCATGTCTGCCGCCACCGGGCGGCCGCTCTGCAGCAGAGATACCACCGCCGAGGCCAGGGACAGCACACACACCAAGCCAATCACCAAGCCCTTGACGGCAATAACCAGTGGCTCAACCGCGCCCATGCCAAACGGATAATCTTCATTAGCCGGTCGGCGAACCAGGCGGGCGGCATAGAGCGACAGCACCGACAGCGCCAGGCTGACCAGCGAATAGGCGCCATCAAACAGAATGACCAGCGAATCGACCCAGAGGCCCCAGCCGATGCCGGCAACCGCAAACAAACCGGCGCCGATTGCAGATAATGTCAGCGCCATATTTTCCCGCGCCAGAGAAGTAAACATTTTGACCTCCTGATAATTGGCGCCCATATTATCGAGGCATTATCCTAAGTGTGAGTCACTGAGCGACGTAAAATCCGTCGCAACGAGGAAGACGTGAAAACAGCCCAGATCAAGATATTTCTGGCCGTGGTTCGAAATGGCAGCATCGCCGCTGCGGCCCGGGAGCAGAACCGCAGCCGGACCACCATCAGTACGGTGCTGGCCTCGCTGGAAGACGAACTCGGCGTGCAACTGTTCGAGCGGAGCGGCAACCAGCTGCACCTGACGTCTATCGGCCAGTCGATCCTCACCGACTGCCGGCGCTTCGACCAGGTCGCCGTCCAGATCCAGGCCCGCTGCCAACATCACCTGAGCGGTGCGGAATCGGTATTGCGAATTGCCCGGGACGACGCCATTCCCGAGGATATCTGGCGCAACATCCTGCGTCGCCTGAAACAACGCTTTCCACAAACCAGTTTGTCGATCTATCTGGCGCCACCCAGAGAGTTGCCACCGCTGGTTCGCAACCAATCCGTCGATGTCGCCTACGGCTTGATGCCAGAACTCCTGACCCAAGGCTATCAATGGTTCCGTGAACTGGCAGACGTGCGCATGCTGACGGTGGCCGCGCCGGATCATCCGCTGAGCCAGCTCAAACGCGTGACCCAGGACGACCTGATCAGCCACACTGAAATCACCCTTGCCTACCTGCAGGACTCGGTGCTGGTGGCAGAATCTCCGGAAACCGCGAACTACCTGGCGTTTACCCAATACGAACTGATCCGGGATGCGGTCATCGATGGCGCCGGCTGGGCCGATCTGCCGTTACCGTTGATCGCCGAAGCCTTGCGCAAGGAGCAACTGAAAACCATCCACCACCGCAGCGCGCGCTGGTGGAAAGTGTTCAGTGCACTGGAATCAGAACAGGCCCAGGGCGGCGCCGTGGTAGGCTGGCTGGCCGACGAACTGGAAGCCTACCTGGAAACCATGGTCTGAGGCCGGCCATCTTCCGAAGCACCCTCATCGCACTTCTTGCACGCCAGCTCAAATCCCAGCATCGATGCCCGACCGTCGGGCGAGATCACCCACGGCCGGTTCACCCAGGGCGGGTCGTGACGCACATGCTGATTATGACCACAGGCCAGCTGCGCGACCCAGTGGTTTTCGTCGTCTTTGTGGTAGCCGGTGATGGGTTGTTTCACATTCTCGCCCTCCCCGTCCAGGCCGACCAGGAATAAATCGCCAGCGCTATCCAGATCATCACAAAGCTCACCAGCTTCTCGGTGCTGAGTGGCTCATGAAACACGTAAAGCGCGATCAAGAACTGGATGGTGGGGTTGATGTACATGAGAAAGCCCACGGTCGACAGCGTCAGCCGGCGGGCGGCGCCGGCAAAGGCCAACAGGGGAACGGCGGTGACTATGCCACTGGAAAGCAACAGCAGCGTGCTGTAGCTACTGTCGGTAAAATGGGAGAGACCCTGGGCCGACAGCCAGGCCAGCGTGAGCAAGCCCAGTGGCAACAGCAACAGGGTTTCGACAAACAGGCCAGACAGCCCATCCAGTTCCACTTTCTTGCGCATCAGGCCGTAGGTGCCAAAACTGAACGCCAGCACCAAGGTAATCCAGGGCAACTCCCCGAGCAGGAAAAACTGATACAGGATCGCCACCACTGCCAGAACCACTGCCACGATCTGCAGGCGCGAAATCCGCTCCCCCAGAATCAACAGCCCCAGGGCCACATTCACCAAGGGGGTCAGGAAATACCCCAAACTGGCCTGCAGCACATGACGGGTCTCTACCGCGTAAATATAAACCCCCCAGTTCAGGGCGATGAAGAACGCACAGCCAAGCACGAAGCCCAGTTTTTTTGGTTGTTTCAACGCAGCTGTCACTGGCGACCAGCGTCTGAGCAGCGAAATCACGACGCCCAGGAACAGGCAGGACCAAATCACCCGATGGATCAGCACCTCCCAGGCCGGAACCCCCTCGAACAAGGCAAAGTACAGGGGGAAGCTGCCCCATAGGGTGTAGGCCGCGAGGCCATAGATGACGCCTTTACTGGTCTCTGGGACGACGGCTTTCATAGGTTCCTCATTATCTGGCCCTCCAATTTATCACAGCCCGGGTGACGGATGCGCCTGAAATGCCTTAACCTGATAGCAACGATGGATCACGCGAGGAGACACCATGAAAACTGCCCACGATCTGGTTGCCGCAGCCAGGAAAGAGATTCAGGAAGTCCCGCTCACCGAGACGGATGCGGCGATCAAGAACGCCGACCTGCTACTGGACGTGCGCGACGCCGACGAATACCGCAACAGCCACATCCCCGGCGCGGTGAACGTGTCGCGCGGTTTGCTGGAGTTCAAGTTCACCAACGATCCGGCGTTTGAAAATCGCCAGATGAACATTGTGCTCTACTGCAAGAATTCCGGACGCTCGGCACTCAGCGCCAAGGCCCTGAAAGAAATGGGTTATCTGCATGTACAGTCGATCGAAGGCGGCTTTGATGCCTGGGTTGAGGCGGGCAAGGATATTGCCAGGCCTGACCTGCCAACCTTCGACTAACCAGCGCCCCGGCCGTCACCCAAAGGCACTTTACAGGCAGCAGGCCTTGAACTTGCGCCCGCTGCCACAGGGGCACCGCTCATTCCGGCCAGGCTTGAGTTGCCCCTCGGTGGTGTCTCCGCTCAGATAGAGCCACCGTTCGTTCTCCCTGACGAAGGCAGACATTTCTTCCAGGTAACCCCAACCGCCGCCGGACCGATACACCGCCCGGAAATGAACCCTGCCGGTATCGCCCGCCGCATCACTATCAATGATCTGCAGTGACGCCCACTGAGGCGAGTCTTCCAGCGACAGATCCGCAGGTCGGGTATCGGGGTGCCAGGTCTTGAGCACGTAGTCCCGGTTTTTCATCACGAAGGCGGCATAGCGTGAGCGCATCAGTGCCTCCGGGCTCGGGGCCGCTGCGCCGAGATGCCAAGGTTGGCAGCACTGCGCATAAGTCCTGGCACTGCCACAGGGGCAATCGTTTGGTTGGTCCTGCGTGATCATGACAGTTATGGACTCCCTGGATATCAAATCCCGCCATCATAACAACAGACGCTAACGGCTGCCTCACACCCAGACTAGCCCGCCCACAACCGTGCACGAAAACCGCTACGGCGCCACAGCAATGCCAACCAAAGCGCATGCAGGTTGATCAGCAGTGCCAACACCCATTCAAAGGCGTCGTCTTTCTGACTGTAATACTCCGGAACGACCGCCGTCAGAATCACCGAGAGTATGCCGATGGCAAGGGTCAGTTGGCACAGGCGTAGCAGCCGCCGGCCGGCAAGCCGCCAGTGCGGGTGCGACGCCAGGCAGGCACTGACCAGCAACTGACAGAGGTAGGTCAGTGCAAAATAGAGCACGACGCCAATGCGGCGAATCAGATTAAAGCCGTCACCGGCATGGCCTAGGGCCAGGGTATACAGCGCCAACGCAACACAGGCAATCAACCCGAGCCAGGGAACCCAGGCCACGCCTCGGCTGTTCACGCCAAGCTGGCGAAGCCAGAGACCGTTCAACCACCAGAACAGGATGCCCAGCACCGCCGCCGGCAACATCGCACCTTTGAAAATAAAGTAGGCAACACCATGGCGACCGGTTCGGCTGATGCTGGTGCAACTGTCCCAGTAAGGCATACACAGAGACACATGCCCCTCGGCCACCGACACCGCAAAGGTCAGGTGAATGGTGACCAGCGGCACCAGTGCCGCTGCCAGAGCCAGCCACCAAAGTGATAATGGACGGTGCTCCATATAGCCCGCCTCCCGAAATCGAACCCCTTATACTGATCACCCTAAGAACTGCGTTGGCAACCCCATAAACGGGCCACTAACAACGTCAGTTCAGAGAGACAAAGCGACCGGAAAAACGTCATAATGATGTAATTATCGACCGAAACAGACCAACCAAAAGATTTCCATGAAACAAGCTATCCACTTCATCAACCTGCCGGCTCAACCAGACCCGGCGGCGGCACCCACACCAACTACGGCGGCTGGGCTTCAAGCCGTGCTCGATAATCTGGACGCTCTGGTATACGTGTCCGATTTCAAAACACATGAACTGCTGTACATGAACGCCTATGGCCGACGAGTCTGGGGCCAGCCGGATGGTCGGAAATGCTGGCAAATACTTCAAGACAGTGAGGGTCCTTGCAGTTTTTGCACCAATCATTTGCTCGCCGATGAAAACGACAAGCCGAACCCGCCGCATGTTTGGGAATTCCAGAACCAGCTTGATCAACGATGGTATCAATGCCGGGATCAAGCCATTCGCTGGACGGATGGTCGCCTGGTAAGGCTCGAGATTGCGACCGACATTACCGATCGAAAGCAGATGGAACTGGAGCTGCACGCAGCGCATGAAGAAGCTCGCACGGCTGCGCTTTCTGACGAGTTGACCAGACTGCACAATCGCCGGGCTTTCTTTGAATTTGGCAACCCATTATTGAGCCAGGCGCGCCGGCATAACCATCCTTTGGCGCTGATCATGATGGACCTGGATCTCTTCAAAAAGATTAACGATACCTTTGGTCACGACGCCGGTGACGAAGTCCTTCGCCAGGTATCGGCACTGATTCGGGACCGGATTCGTAAATCCGATATCGTCGCCAGAATGGGCGGAGAAGAATTTGCCCTGCTGCTGCCGGAGACCGACGCAGACCAAGCTCTCGAAACGACTGAACGGTTTTTGAAGTTGCTCAAGGCCTTGACCGTTCACCATCAGGGCCACGCTATCCGCCCCAGCGCCAGTTTTGGTATCACCCTTCGGGCAGCCGATGATCAGCGCCTGGAAGACCTGTTAAAGCGGGCTGACCGGGCGTTATACCGAGCCAAGGATCTGGGCCGGGGCCAGGCGAACCTGGAAGTAAAAAACGTTGACTGACAGAAGCTTACCGGACGACATCGGTATAATAGCTGGTGTACTCTTCGATCAACTCCTGCAGTCGCCCCTGATCATCAAGTGCCGATAACTGCTTCATAAACGCTTCTCTGAATGCCATAGAATTACACACCGACCGCTTCGAAAAAGCAAAAAACAAACCCTCTCTACTGACCGGAGGCGCCAGCGCCACGAACTCGTCGGCAATGCCCAGGCGCTCAAGCTTTACCTGCCCCTGCAACTGCTCATAAAGCACATAGTCCACCCGGTCGGCCTGAGCCATCAGAAATGACTGCTCGATGGTCCGGACACCTTCGATGGCGAGATTGTCTTTCGCGTACTGGTCAAAACGTTGGCCGAAACTGTTATTAATCAGAGTGCTACCCTGCCGACCCTTCAGGTCCGGCCAGTGGCGATACTCGAAAGGCCGCGCCTTTGGCACCCAGACGTTGGTTGGTAGGTGCGTCATTGGTGGCAATACATAATCCATATAGCCGATGCGCTCAGAAGTGATAAATGCTCCGGCCACCAGATCGATCTCGCCCAGCTGCGCCAACCGCTGAACCCGGGCCCAGGAGCCCTTATTCTGCACCTGCACCGTAACCCCCAACGGTCCAACAATTTCACGAAGAAAGGCTTCAACCGCTCCTGTCAACAGCTTGGGTGTCCGATCCGAGACCCAGAGTAAGGGTGGATATTCCGGATTACCACTGACCACCAACGTATCGCAGGCAAAACCGCTTCGGGTATCGGCCAGCACCGGGAGACTGGCGAACAGGGTTATGGCCACGACCTGCGTACACCGCATGACAACCACAGGCCACCACAGGCTCACAGACAAAGAGACTCCGAATATTCGCAATTGTTTAGGCTCAACTAAATGAGAAAATCAACTAACAGGAAAAGTATAGCACTTGACCCGATAACGCTGTGCTCTGTTTTTTGACGTATCTCAAGCATTCATCACCTGGTGGCAATAAGCAGAAAATCGGCGCGATTAAATCGGCTTTGCCAGTCAGAACCCTTCACAAATTGAATGTTATAACATAACATCTTGCCCAAACTGTTACTTCTGCCTTTACGCCAGGTTTTTCTAATGACACAGCTAAATGACCATCCACTCAGCTCCGTCACGCCCCTTGGCAATCACGCCGAGTGCCTGACCGAAATACTTCGCAACGACGTCAACCTGGCCGTCTGGCAACGCAACTTAAGCTCTTGCTGGCAGTCTTTTATCAACGAGTTCTGCGTAAAAGCCGGGAACCTTGAACGTTTCACCAGACTGGAAATCGGCCAAAGCGCTGCGCTTGCCTTACCCTCCTGGGTCCTCGCCATCGAAGGCGCTAATCACTGGATTGACGATGTCGACCAGCTGGTTGACATGTACCAATGCCTTTTTGAACCTGAAGCCGTTGGCCTGCGAATTCACGTTCTGCAACAGACAATGTGCCCCCGTTTCCACGTTGACCGGGTGCCGGTGCGCCTGCTCTGCACCTATCGGGGACCAGGAACCGAGTGGCTGCCTGAGTCCCTGGTGACTCGCCCGACCGATGGCGGGCCGCTTCCCAAACAATCGGCTCAACCGGCGCAAGTACGGCAAATCCCCACAAATGCCGTTGCTCTGCTCAAAGGGGAAGCCTGGGAGGGTAACGAAGGCAAAGGCCTGGTGCATCGATCGCCGTCGCCAAATGGCTCCCCCAGGCTGATCATCGGCCTCGATTGGCTTTCATCTTAAGCAATTTACGTAACGTTATAACATTAATCATAAGAGGATATTCTATGCGCTTTACCCGCCTTCACGCCGGCGTACTCTCAACCTTGCTGGTACCGTTTGCATCGGCACAAGCCAACGAAATGAACCCCGACATCAGCGTGGTGCTGGATGGCTATTACAAACAAAACGCCACCGCTCTGTCGCACCGGGACGAAGGCTTTGGCCTGGGCCACACCGAACTGACGTTGTCGGCACCCATCGACGATCTGTTTGCTGGCCGCCTGACGGCGGTGCTCGAGGAGGAACACGGCGAAACCGAGTTGGTGCTGGAAGACGCCTACCTGCAGACCACCGGCATGCCCTGGAACCTCAGTATTCGTGGCGGCCGATTCCTGTCACAGGTGGGCTACCTGAACAGCCGTCATATGCATGAAGACGACTTTGTTGAACGCCCCGCAGCCTACCGGGCACTCCTGGGCAGCCACTATTTCGACGATGGCCTGCGGGTCAATCTGCTGATGCCAACACCGTTTTACTGGCAAGTCGGCGTCGAGGCCTTCAATGGCAATCAACTGACCGAAGGTGATGAAGACATCGGCGTATACACCATCAACACCCGTTTCGGGGGTGACATCAGCGCCGCCCAAAGCTGGCAGGCAGGGCTGTCGTATTTGCGCAACCGCCAGCTCCACGGCGAGCACGAAGACGATCATGATCATGGCCACGACGACGATCACGGCCATGGCCATGCAGCTGCCTACACAGGAGAAAACCTGTACATCGCAGATCTGGTCTGGAAATGGTCACCGAATGGCAACATACGTCAGCAGCAACTGACCCTGAGCGGTGAATACCTCTATGCCGACGAGCTGAATGAGCATGCCCACTCCTCGGATTACCATCAGGGCTGGTATGCCTCCGCGGTATACCGCTTTACCCCGCAGTGGTCCGTCGGCGCCCGTTATGGCCGGGTCGACCTGAAAGAAGCCCATGGCGATCACTTCCACGATCAGCAGTTAAAAGAAACCGATGTGATGCTGGCCTGGTCCCGTTCCCACTTTTCCACACTGCGTCTGCAATACACGCACCAGAGCGCACACGATTTTGATGACGCCGATAACACTGTCACCCTGCAATACGTGATGACCTTCGGAGCTCACGGTACCCATGACTTCTAAGCCTCGCGCCCTTGCCCTGGCGTTCGGCTGGCTACTGGCAATCGCCAGTACGCAGGTCAGCGCCAGCCTTAACGTGTTTGCCTGCGAACCGGAATGGGCCAGCCTGGTGGCGGTGCTGTTGCCTGATGCCAAGATCACCACCGCGACCACCGCCTGGCAGGACCCTCACTACATTGAGGCCCGCCCCAGCCTGATATCAGCCATGCGCAACGCTGACCTCGCCGTTTGCACCGGGGCCTCACTGGAGGCCGGCTGGCTGCCGTCGCTGATCTCACGGGCCGCTAACCGCCACATCAAACCGGGCAGTGACGGCTTGTTCTTCGCCGCTGATCATACCCCTCTGCATCAGAGCCATGAGCATGTTGATCGCAGCATGGGGGATGTCCACCCAGAGGGGGACCCACACCTGCAACTATCTCCCGATGCGGTGCCCAGGATTACCCAGGCACTGGCGACTCGTTTGAGCGCACTGGCACCGGACCAGAGCGGCATTATCCAGCAACGCTATCTGCGCTGGCGCGGTGAGTGGAATCTGCAACGACAAACCTGGCGGGCAGCGGCCGAGCAGCTCGAAGGCATGATCGTGGTCACGCAACACTCCACCTTCGATTACTTGTTACGGTGGCTGAACGTGGCTGTGGTCGCCGATCTGGAACCCAAACCCGGCCTGCCACCCAGCAGCCGACATCTGCGCGACGTACTGGCGACGCCTCTGCTGTCTGACGCTGCCTTGATCCTGGTGGCATCCTATCAAGATGATCGGCCGGCGACCTGGCTTGCCAACCAGTCCGGCGTTCCCAAGGTTGTCATGCCCGCTACGGTCACTGGCAAACCCGGCCAGCAAAGCCTGCAGAACATTATCGGATTGCTGGTCGACGCCCTGCTGACTCATCAGGCACCGCGCAATGTGGACTGACTGGGGCTGGCTGTGGCCAGCGGTCGCGGCCAGCGCCTTGATCTCCATAGCGCTGGTGCCCCTCGGCCACCACGTTCTGGCCAGAGGTATGGTGTTTGCCGATCTAGCCATTGCGCAATGGGCAGCACTGGGTATTTTGCTGGCGGGCAATGTGTTTCCCGACGCCGGCCAACTGGCCAGACTGGTGGGCAGCCTGCTTCTGGCACTGACCGCCGTGTCAGCCGTCAGTCTGGTGTTGCGGTCCATGGTCAGGCATCGAGAGGCGATGATTGGCTTGCTCTATGCAGTCGGTGCCAGCGCGGCCACCCTGCTCGTCAGTAATGACCCCCATGGCGCCCAGCGACTGACCACCACTCTGGATGGCGATCTTCTCTGGACCACAGCACTGAACCTTTGGCCCCTGGCCGCATTGGCCGTCAGTATGCTGTGGTGGCAATTTCGGCTGCCTGAACGCTGGGCCGACCGGTTGTTTTTACCGTTATTTGCGGTGGCGATCACCCTGACCGTAGAACTCGCCGGTATCTACGTGGTGTTCACCTCACTGATCGCGGCACCCTTGCTACTCACATACTTGTGTGGCACCGGCGTTGTGTTGGCGATTCTGGTTTGCCTGGCAGGACATGGTCTCGGATTGCTCGCGTCTGCCTGGCAGGATCTGCCAACGGGGCCTACCGTGGTGATAACTACCCTCATCGTCAGCGTCATCCTGGCGATTTTTAGTCAAAGACGGGTTATCCGGGACGCTTGGTTACCGCCATAGTCAGCCGTGAAATGCAGGTCAGTTTACCTTGCTCATTCTCCAAACGGATTTCCCAGACCTGGGTTGTGCCCCCGATATGTTGAGGCCTGGCAGTGGCGTAAACCCAGCCGCCGGTGACCGGACGAATGTGGTTGGCGTTGATGTCGAGCCCAACCGCTACAGTGCCTTTATCTTTCAGGCAGCAATTGGCGGCCATGCTGCCCAGAGTTTCTGCCAGCAACACTGAGGATCCGCCGTGCAGAATGCCGAAAGGCTGAACCGTGCGCGAATCAACTGGCATGCGGCCAGTTACGTAATCGTCACCGATTTCGAGATATTCAATACCCATGTGACTGACAGCGGTGTTCTTGCTGGCTTCAGTCATTTGCTCGAGGTTGGGGCTAACGGTCCAGATCGACATAGTGGAAAATCTCCGGGTTGAACTTTAGTCTGTGGTGACTGTCTGCAAAGAGTCTATACAGGTAGGATGCTCATAACCATGCCTTTATAGAGCATATTGGCAACAGAACCAATCCGACCAAACGAGAGGGACCTGAAATGAATAAAACCGGTTTATTGAGCGCTGCACTGCTGACAGCCGCTTTCGCGATGCCCGCCGCCGCGCAACTGAGCGTCGAAGACCAGATTGAAGCTCGCAAAGCAGCCTATCAGTTCATGTCGTGGAACATGGGCAAGATCAAAGCGCAGGCTGTTGATGGCGGCGTTGAGTTCAATGCGGACCAGATGAAAGCCGCAGCCAATGCCATTGCCGCTGTTGCCAATTCCGGTATGGGTGCGCTCTTCAGCCCGGACTCAACCATGGACAAAGCCGATGACACTCGTCTGAAGCCGGAGTTCTTCCAGCAGCCGGAAAAGGCCAGGGAAGTGGGCATGAACTTTGGCCGTGAGGCCAACAAACTGCAGGAAGTTGCTGCGTCTGGTGACCGGGCCGCGCTGGCACGACAGTTCAGTGCCGTCGGCGAAACCTGCAAGGCTTGCCACGACAGCTTCCGGGCTGACTGATCAGTGCGACGGCCCTACCACCCCAGATCCTGGGGTGCTGGCTCGGGTGCCGGCGGTGGTGAAATCAACTCACCGCTGGCAGCCCAGACTACCACCATCGCCAGTACCAGCGACATCACAAACGCCAGCGCACCGCCACCTTTTGCATCCCCCGCCTGACCTGTCCTCACATGCTTTTTACCGGTGATCATCGGCGTCACCAGCTCGTCTTTTTTGATCAGGATATAGAACAACACTGCCGCCACATGCAAAGCGACCAGGCCGTACAGGTACCATTCGGTCTGTCGATGCCATCCACTCAGAGTACCGCTCAGATCGGATGAAATCAGCGGATACAGCGGGCCATAGAAGGCGACTTCATCGTTGGCAAACAGGCCAGAGACCGCCTGAGCCCCGAACAAACCGATCAGCGCCAGCACCGACAGGGCGCCCAGCGGGTTATGGCCAACCCCCTGCCAGCGCCCTTTGAGGTAGTCAACAATAGCGCCGGGACCGCGCACAAACTGGCTGAATTTTGCGTAGCTGGACCCCAGAAAGCCCCAGACGATGCGAAAAGACAGCAGGCCGATCACCATCAGGCCAAAGCGCTCGTGCCAGGCCATCCAATCCCCGCCAACTTTGATCGTCACGAGGGATCCGGTCACCGCCAGCACCAGTAACCAGTGGAACAGTCTGACCGGCAAATCCCACAATCGAATGGTTGTCATATCAATCCTTTTACCTCACCAACAGACTGGTGCAATGACCATATCAAACTTGCCAAGTTCCTCTGCCAATCCTCACTCAACGCACACTAACGCCTGTTTCTGCCAACCCAATCGCCCGGTTGCAACCAGCTGGCGGCGGATACCCGGTATCGGCTTTACCATAAACAAATCACCGTTACGCCCCACCATGGCCCTGGGCACGCCGGTGGCTTTGGCCAGCTCCCCATGCACCCGCATATGCTCGGCTTCGCCGTGAACCGGAATCGAAATCCTGGGGCGAACCCACTGGTACATGGCCTTCAGTTCGTCCTGCGCCGGGTGCCCCGAGGCATGAATGGGCGCGCCAGCCTGCTCGGCGGTAATCACGATCACCCCGAGGTTACGTAACTGAGCGATCAGCGCATCAATAGACTCTTCGTTGCCGGGTATCGCCCGGGCACTGAAAATCACCGTGTCGCCGGCCTCCAGTTCAAAATCCGGATGGCTGCCCTGGGCCAGTCGGCGCAAGGCCGTTCTGGGCTCGCCCTGGCTGCCGGTGGCCACCGCCAGCACATCGTGGCGCGGCAGATAGCCAAGATGCGAGGGGCTGATCAGTTTGTCCGACCCGGGCCACAGCCCCGCAGCCTTGGCGGCCCCGCTCATATTGACCAGCGAACGGCCGAGCAGGCCCATATAACGGCCGGTCTCCCGGGCGATCATCGCCAGGGTATGCAAGCGGGCTATATTGCTGCCAAAGCAAGTCACCACCACCCGGCCCTTGGCCGAACCGATCAAATCCAGCAACCCTTGGTGCAAAGCGGCTTCCGACAACGAGTGGCCGGGCACGTTGGCGTTGGTGGAATCGCACACCATGGCATCCACACCTTCCTCCGCCAGATCAGTAAAGGTGGAGACCGAGTAACCATGCCCCACCAGAGGCTGGTCATCCAGCTTCCAGTCACCACTGTGAAAGATATGGCCGACCGGGGTGCGAATCATCAAGGCATTGGGGTCAGGAATGGAGTGGGTCAGGGCCAGCCACTGCACATTAAAAGACCCTATCTGCCGGCGCTCGCCGGTGTCTACCTCAATGATCGGCACCCGATGCAGCAGATCAAATTCCGCCAGTTTGCGGCGCAGGATTTCCGCGGTAAACCGGCTGGTATAGATGGGGCATTGCAGCAGCGGCCACAGGTAAGGCACGGCACCGACATGATCTTCATGAGCGTGAGTAATGATCATTCCGGCCAACTGGTCCCGTCGGTCGACAATAAAAGCGGGATCTGCCATCTGGACCGGCGGCTCGCCCCGATGATGCACCGTGCCATCGGCGGAAACCCGGCCCGGCTTTGGGAAGGTAACGCCACAATCCACCATCAACCATTGGCCATCATGGCCATACAGGTTGAGGTTCATCCCGATCTCACCGGTGCCGCCAAGCGGCAAAAACCATAAATCATTGTGTTCCGGGGTCATGTAGCTCGCATCTTATTAGCGGTCATATCAGCTCAAAGCCCTGTTTATTCGAATGGTTAGTCGGATCAGTATAAACATACCCGGCACCCATGACGCTGCACCAGCCGTAACTCCTGTTGAAATATAGCTCGATCGCCACAACATCTTTATATGAAGCGCTAAAAACATTCCCGATTCCCGACAGGAGGATCGACTGATATGAAAATTCTAATGGTACTCACTTCCCACGACCAGATGGGCGATACGGGCCACAAGACCGGCTTCTGGCTGGAGGAATTCACCGCGCCGTTTTTCGTCTTCAAAGATGCTGGTGCCGACATCACCATTGCGTCCCCGAAAGGCGGGCAACCACCGGTCGATCCGAACAGCGAAGTGGACGATGCACTGACCGACTCCACCCGTCGGTTCATGGCAGACGCTCACGCCAAAGAAATGCTGGCCAGCACCAAAAAGCTGGCGGATGTGGATATGAACCAGTTTGACGCCATTTTTTATCCGGGCGGCCACGGGCCACTGTGGGACCTGGTTAACGATGACAAGAGCATTGCACTGATCAAGACCGCCTATGAGCAGGACAAGATCATTGGTGCCGTGTGCCACGCCCCGGCGGTGTTCAAGAACGTGTTCGTCAAGCCAGACCAGAATATCGTTGGCGGTCGCAACGTGACCGGTTTTACCAACACCGAGGAAGAAGCGGTGCAGCTTACCAACATCGTGCCCTTCCTGCTGGAAGACATGCTTAAGGAAAATAACGGCCGCTACAGTTGCGGTGACGACTGGGCTCCGCACATTGTGGTGGATGGCAAGCTGATTACCGGCCAGAACCCGGCGTCTTCCGAGGGCGCGGCCAAAGCCGTGGTGCAGGCCCTGCAGTAAGGCTGATCGGTTGAGTCTGGGCCAGGAAGTTGGGGTCAGATGAAAATTTCATCTGACCCCAAATTTATCGTCTATCTGTGCTAACGTTTTGAGGACTATCTCAAAAGATTGGCCATCGCTATGAGCAACCCCAAACACACGCTTTTCTGGATGACGCTTTTCCTCGGCGTGGTCATTATTGTCGGCGCCCTGATCCACAAACCCCTGATCTCGGCCTTTATGGCCAACTGGGTCTTCAACCTCCTGATTCTCAGTGTTCTGATCATCGGCATTGGCCTGACCTACCGTCAGGTGTTTGTGTTGTTCCCGGAGCTGAAATGGATTGCCCAGTTCCGTACCGGTCATACCGGGCTGTCAGTCGTTCAGGAGCCACGTTTGCTGAAGCCGTTGGCACGGCAACTGGGCGAAGACACCAAGCGCGACCGGTTTACTCTTTCTACATTGTCCTTACGTACCGTGCTCGACGGTATTCACTCCCGAATGGATGAGCAGCGGGAAATCACCCGCTATTTCATCAGTCTGCTGGTTTTTCTCGGGCTATTGGGAACTTTCTGGGGCCTGCTGGGCACCATCAATTCGGTGGGCCAGGTAATTACCGGCCTGGACATGAGCCAGCAAGACTTCGGCACCGTGTTTGCAGAACTGCAGGAAGGCCTGCTCACACCTCTTGAAGGCATGGGCACCGCGTTCAGCTCCTCCCTGCTGGGCCTCGGCGGCTCGCTGATTCTCGGTTTCCTCGACATTCAGGCCGGTCATGCCCAGAACCGCTTCTACGACGGGCTGGAAGAGTGGCTGACCGGCGTGACCAATCTGGTTGACCGGGTTGATGGCGGGAAAGACCTGTCATGATCGGGTCCAGGCGTCGCAGCCGAAGCACCATCAATGTCTGGCCTGGCTATGTCGATGCCCTGTCGGCACTGTTGATGCTGGTTATTTTCATGCTCCTGGTGTACGTCGTGAGCCAGTTGTATCTGTCCCAGACCCTGTCTGACCGCGATAGCCAGCTGGCACGCCTGAACACACAGCTAAATGAGTTGTCGCAATTACTGGGTCTGGAGCAAAGCAAGACGGAGGCCCTGGAGAATAATATGGTCAGCCTCCAGGACGACTACAGCACCAGCCTGAACCAGAACGACGAACTGGTAAACCGGCTTGAAGCCACCCGTGAGCAACTGATGCAGCAAACCGCCACAGCCGAAGCTCGGGCCGAGCGGCTGGCCAGCATGGAACAAACCATCGACGATAACAATGAAATGTCCGCCAGCCAGCAGACCATGATCCTGCAGCTGTCCAACCAGATTGCCTCACTGCGCGAGCAGTTGAGACAGATTGCCTCGGCGCTGGAGCTGCAGGAACAGATGACGTCAGAGAAAGAAGAAGAGTTGGCCAACGTCAGCCAACGGCTGAACACCCTGCTGGCCGAACGAGTCAGCCAACTTCAGCAGTACCAGTCAGAATTCTTTGCCAGGCTCCGGAACATTCTGGCCAGTAACGAAAACATCCGGGTGGTGGGGGACCGTTTTCTGTTGCCCTCGGAGTTGCTGTTTGCATCCGGTTCGGCGCAGCTCGGTGAGGCTGGCCAAGGCGAACTGGATAAGCTCGCCGGCGTGCTGCTGGATGTGGTTGAGCGAATTCCGGACGATATTGACTGGATTCTGCGAATCGATGGCCACACCGACATCATCCCGATCAACACGCCGCAATTTCCGTCAAACTGGGAATTGTCCACCGCCCGGGCGGTGGCCGTGGTCCGCTACCTTGCCGTGCAGGGCGTGCCTGAACGGCGGATGGTGGCGGCCGGTTTTGGTGAGTTCTTCCCGGTGACGGAAGGCACCTCAGCCGAAGCGCTGAGCAGAAACCGGCGGATAGAGCTCAAGCTCACCGACCGCTGATCGGGCGCTACCGGCTCCGGCAGGCCCGACCAGCAACCCTCAGAAGTGAATAACCGTCCTGATGCTTTTGCCTTCATGCATCAGATCAAAGGCTTTGTTGATGTCCTCCAACGGCATTTCGTGGGTAATGAACACATCCAGCGGAATCTCGCCAGTTTTGGCTTTTTCCACGTAGGACGGCAGCTCGGTACGGCCCTTTACGCCGCCAAAGGCGGAACCGCGCCAGACCCGACCGGTCACCAGCTGGAACGGACGGGTGCTGATTTCTTCGCCGGCACCGGCCACGCCAATGATGACGGATTCGCCCCAACCCTTGTGACAGCACTCCAGAGCCGCGCGCATCACCTTGACGTTACCGATGCATTCAAACGAGTAGTCGACGCCGCCATCGGTCATCTCGACAATCACTTCCTGGATCGGTTTGTCGTAATCGTTAGGGTTAACCACATCGGTGGCGCCCAGTTGTCTGGCAATGTCGAACTTGCCCGGATTAATGTCGACGGCAATGATGCGGCTGGCCTTGGCCATGGTCGCGCCAATGATGGCGGCCAGACCAATACCGCCGAGCCCGAAAATAGCCACGGTGGCACCTTCTTCAACCTTTGCCGTATTCAGCACGGCACCGATACCGGTGGTAACGCCACAGCCCAGCAGGCAGACCTTGTCCAACGGAGCTTCCTTGGGGATCTTGGCCAGGGAGATTTCCGGCAGCACGGTGTATTCCGAGAAAGTGGAGCAGCCCATATAGTGGTAAATTGGCTCGCCCTTGTATGAGAACCGGGATGTGCCGTCTGGCATCACGCCCTTGCCCTGAGTAGCGCGCACGGCGCCGCACAGATTGGTCTTGCCGGAAGTGCAGAATTTGCACTTGCCGCATTCAGCGGTATATAGCGGAATCACGTGGTCGCCCACTTCCAGGTCCTTCACACCCGGGCCGACAGCTTCGACAATACCGCCGCCTTCATGGCCCAGGATGGTCGGGAACAGGCCTTCGGGATCGGCACCCGAGAGAGTGTAGGCGTCGGTGTGGCAGACACCGGTGGCAACGATACGCACCAGAACTTCACCGTCTTGTGGCGGGGCAACATCAACTTCAACGATTTCCAGCGGCTTGTTGGCTTCAAATGCCACCGCGGCACGGGATTTAATCACTGGCAGGCTCCTCGGGATCGATTGGTAATCTCGGCTATTGCGGATTCCGGTTGTTTGACGGGATCTAGACGACTGGTCTACTATAGCAAACATGACATCGAACGACACCCGCATTCATATTATTCGCACCGGCGCAGACCTGATCGGCCATAAAGGCTTTGGCGCGACAGGCATTAACGCCGTGCTGACGGCGGCCGGCGTACCCAAAGGGTCGTTCTATCACTACTTTAGCAGCAAGCACGATTTCGGTCTGGCCGTCATTGATACCTTCGCGGAGGAGTACGACGCCAAACTGGATCGGATTCTCAACGACACCAGCCGCCCTTGCGTCGACCGCCTGCGAGCTTACTTCGACACCGGTTTTGAAACCATCACCCGCTGCGAGTACACCAGGGGCTGCCTGATCGGCAACCTGGGCCAAGAGCTGTCGGGACAGAATGAGGCCTTCCGGCAACGCCTGAACACGGTGTTTGCCAGTTGGGAAAAACGTTTCGAGAAGTGCTTTCGTGACGCCCAGCAGGCCGGGGACGTCAGTATTGATATCGACCCGGCGGACGCCGCCAGTTTTCTGCTGTCCGGTTGGGAAGGCGCCATCCTTCGCTCCAAGGTTCTCAAGTCCACAGAGCCCATGGAACGGTTTGTGCGAATCTTTTTCAAACAGTGCCTGGATATCGGCTGAAATTTTTTTGGATCGGCAACTAGTAGACTGGTCTAATTAATTCATTTAATTCTTACTTTAAAAGGATCTCTTATGAGCAACCAGAACGATCCGCTGTTTCAACCCTGCAACCTGGGCAAACTGACCCTGCCCAATCGGGTGCTGATGTCGCCATTGACGCGATCCCGCTCAAGCCAGCCCGGGGATATCCCCAACGATATGAACGTCCGTTACTACCAGCAGCGGGCGAGCGCTGGCCTGATCCTCAGTGAAGCCACTCAGGTGTCGCCGCAGGGCAAGGGCTATGCCTTCACCCCGGGCATTCATTCGCCGGATCAGGTAGCAGGCTGGAAGAAGGTAACCGGTGCGGTGCACATTGCCGGCGGCAGGATTCATATGCAGTTGTGGCACGTGGGCCGAATTTCCCATCCGGAGCTGCAACCGAATGGTGACAAGCCCGTTGCGCCCTCTGCCATCAAGCCCGAAGGCGCCAAGACCTTTATCAGCGCCGATTCCGGCATGGTGGATATTCCGGAGCCCCGGGCCCTGGAAACCGCGGAAATGGCCGATATCGTCGAGCAATACCGCCAGGGCGCACTGAACGCCAAGCAAGCCGGCTTTGACGGCGTTGAAGTTCATGCCGCCAACGGCTATCTGCTGGACCAGTTCATCAAGAGCGGCAGCAACCAGCGCACCGACGAATACGGTGGCTCGGTGGAAAACCGCCTGCGCCTGCCGCTGATGGTAATCGAAGCGGTTATCGCCGTCTGGGGTAAGGACAGGGTCGGCGTCCGCGTCAGCCCCACCGGCAGCTTCAACGCCATGGACGACAACAACCCGATCGAGACCTTCGGCACCTTCGCCCGGCACTTGAACGACCTCGGCATTGGCTACCTCGAGGTGGTGGAGGATTCCTTCCAGGGCAACCACGCCAACGGCCGCCCGGAAGACGTCATCGACGCCATCCGGGCCGGCTTCAAGGGTACCTACATTGCCAACGGTGCCTACACCGCCGACGAGGCACGTCAGCGCATCCGTGAGGGCCGCTGCGACTTGGTAACCTTCGGCCGCCCGTTCATCGCCAACCCGGATCTGCCGGAGCGCTTCCGCCAGAACGCGCCCCTGAACGAGTGGGACGACAGCACTTTCTATGGCGGTGACGAACACGGTTACACCGACTATCCGACGCTGAAAGAACTCGAAAAAAGCGCCTGAACAGCGCTTTCATTGCCAAAGGAGATACACCATGAGCAACACTAACGACCCGATCAATAGCAAAGTCGTGATTATTACCGGCGCCAGCAGTGGTCTCGGTGAAGCCACTGCCCGCCGTCTGGCCAACCGGGGTGCTAAGCTGGTGCTTGCGGCCCGCCGGGAAGATCGTCTGAAAGCTCTGACTGAGGATCTGAAATCCAAAGGCGCTGAGGTAATCTGGCAGGTTACCGACGTGACTGACCGCGCCCAGGTGGAAGCCCTCGCGTCCGCAGCAAAAGACACGTTCGGCCGGATCGATGTCCTGATCAACAACGCCGGCCTGATGCCGCTGGCGCCGCTCGACGCCCTGAAGGTCGATGAGTGGGAACAGATGGTGGACGTCAACATCAAGGGCGTGATGTATGGCATCGCTGCCGTGTTGCCGACCATGCGCGAACAACACAGCGGGCACGTCATCAACTTATCGTCTGTCGCCGGCCACAAAGTCTTTCCAGGCGCCGCCGTTTACTGCGCCACCAAATACGCGGTCAAGGCTCTGTCAGAAGGACTGCGTATGGAAGCCGGTGACGAGATTCGTAGCACCAACATCTCGCCGGGTGCCGTAGCAACTGAGCTCACCAGCACCATCACCGATCCAGACGCCAAGAAGGCAGCGGAGGATCTCTACGAAGTGGCGATTGATGCCGATGCCGTGGCCCGGGCCATTGTCTATGCCATCGAACAGCCTGCGGACGTTGATATCAATGAGATCATTCTGCGGCCCACCGCCCAGGATTTGTAGGACCTCCGTAGTTGCTTCAATCTCCCGCAACGCCGCCTGAACGGGCGACGTTGCGGATCAGGATCAACGGCCAATTTCGTCGATTGCCCCCAGCACGTCACCTGCGCCGTCCTGAATCTCGGCCACGATGCTCTCTACCTCAGCCACCTGCCTCCGACCTTCAACCGCTTTCTCCAGCACCTTACCGATCTGATTCTCAACACCTCCGGACAACCCCAGAATCGCGTGAATAACGTCCGCTATCTCCTGAGTGGCCGCGCCAGTATTCGCCGCCAGCTTCCGAACCTCATCTGCCACCACCGCGAAGCCCCGGCCATGTTCTCCGGCACGAGCGGCCTCGATGGCGGCGTTCAGCGCCAGCAGATTGGTTTGATCAGCGACAGCAGCAATCGTATCCACCATTTTCTCAATGCTCTGAGAACGTTCGTTTAACTCGGCAATGATCGACTTCGCCTTGCCGACACCTTCCTCAATCTGTTCGGAGGTAGATCGGGAGTGCTGGAGAGCCTCGCGCGCGCGCCCGGCAATGGCTACGGTTTGAATTGCCGTCGTCGAGGCAACACCCGCAGCGTCCTGGGTCTGAATCGCTTTTTCCACCCGCGGGGTAATGTCACTGGCAAACTTGATAACCTTTTCAACCCGGCCCTGTTCATCAAAAACCGGGTTGTAGGTGGCCTCCAGCCAAAGATCCGTGCCATTTGATCTCCGGCGCTGGAATTGCCCATTCTTCAACTCGCCCCTGGATAGAGACTCCCAGAAGTCAGGGTATTCCCGGTAAAAGGAATCTTCACAGAAAATTCGGTGGTGCCTGCCCTGAATGTCTTCCAGCCTGTACCCCACGGCATCCAGAAAATTCTGGTTGGCTCTGATAATGGTGCCATCGGGTTTGAATTCGATCGTTGCCATGGAACGATTGATGGCTTCGAACGCAGCCTCATGATCACGCATGCGACCATGCTCTTGGGTCACATCCGTGCCAATTTTCATCACGCGCTCGACTTCGCCCTGACGATTTTTCACTGGAAAATAGGTCGCTTCAAGCCAGATTTTTTCACCCTTTTTACTACGCCGGGGAAAGGTTCCTGAGTGTGTGCGACCACTTCGCAGGACATCCCAGAAGGTTCTGTACTCCGGTGAGTTGGTGTATTCAAGGTCACAGAACAGGCTGTGGTGCTTGCCCACCACCTCATCCCGGTGGTAACCGATCACCTCAAGAAACAGATCATTGGCTTCAAGAATCAGGCCGTCGGGAGTGAACTCGATGGTTGCCATGGCACTTGTGATAGCGTCTTGAATGGCTTCGCACCGATCAGTGCGCTGCTGGCACTCAACCATCTCAGATTTTCTTTTATTGGTCAGGAACATGGACATTCTCTGCAACAGATTTTGTTAGATAGACCACTGACATCCTGTTCTATGGCTACAACTTTTCGAAACGCACTAACCTTCTATCACTTCGCTTAAAAACTTTTCTGGATCTGCAGCGTATGTAACAAGTGAACAAAAGTTCTGGGAGTATTTACGTTGCACACGCTTTACTGGTTTACACGGGATCTTCGCTTGCATGACAACGCAGCCCTGCTGGCCGCGTCGAAATCAGACATGTTGTTATGCGTGTATGTCGTTGACCCCCGCTGGTTTGCCCCGGGGCCGTTGCAGAGCAAGGCCATGGGGGATCATCGCTGGCGGTTCATGTGGCAGAGCCTGATGTCCCTGGAGCGTAGCTTGCGCCCCCTGGGGCAGCGATTGCACATTGCCTTTGGCAAGCCAGAAACGGTGATCCCGCAGCTAGTGCACGCTCATCGTGTTGCCCGGGTTGTTCGTTCCCGTCTGCCGGGAACCCAGGAATCCGGCCAGTGGCAGGCGATCAAGGACAAGCTGCCAAACACCCTTTTTCAGCAGATCGAAACCCTGAGCCTGTTTACCGAAGGCTCCCTGCCCATGGCCCTGGAGGATCTGCCGGACACCTTTTCGCAATTCCGTAAACAAGTCGAAAGGACCGGTGAACGCTGTTCCGAGCGGCTGAGAATTCGCACCCTTACCGCCTTGCCGCCGCCTCCGGGCTTTCCAGAAGACAACCGGGGCGAGTGCCCGCCTATCGTCAAGCCCATGCATCATTTACCCTTTATGGGTGGCGAAGCAGCCGGGCTGGAGCGCCTCAATGAGTTTCTGTATGGCAATCACGGCATTGACCGTTACAAGGATACCCGCAACGCCCTGGACAGCTGGGATGCCTCTTCGAAATTTTCACCCTGGCTGGCCAATGGCTGTCTGTCGGTGCGGGAAGCGGCAGAAACCATCAGCGAATACGAAGCCAGTGAGACCAAAAACGAGTCCACCTACTGGCTCTGGTTCGAGTTACTCTGGCGCGAGTACTTCTACTGGTACGCCCTGAAGCACGGCGCCCACCTGTTCCGACGGGATGGCGTTCAGCGCAAGCACCGTCACAGCACTTTCTACGCGCATCGGTTCAAGGCCTGGTGTCAGGGCAACACCGAATACCCGATTGTGAACGCGGCCATGAACCAGCTGCGGGAAACGGGATATATGAGCAACCGGGGCCGGCAACTGGTGGCCAGCTGCTTCATCAACGAACTGGGCCTGGACTGGCGTTATGGCGCCGCCTGGTTTGAGCAGCAACTGGTGGATTACGACGTCGCCAGCAACTACGGCAACTGGCAGTACCTGGCGGGCGTTGGCGCCGACCCCCGAGGGCTGCGACAATTCAATCTGGACAAGCAGGCGCAACAGTACGACCCTGAAGGTCTCTTTGTACAACGATGGCAGGGCAAGTCCGGGCAGCCGGTTGGCCTGCATACCGTAGACGCAGCAGACTGGCCCATTCTATGACCACACCCATTGACACCCCCGCCAGAGTTCTGGCCCGGATCATTGATACCAGCCAGCCGGCAACCCTGCTCTGTTGCGGCCAGACCGCAAAGCAGGTCGCCGCCGTCTGGCAACAGCAGGCGGGCCAGGGCCAGCAACTGATGACGCTGGATACCACCGATCCGAATGCCCACATGCCGCCGGACCAGGTGCCGGACCTTGTCCTGATCACCGACACCCTGGAACACCTGCCTTTTGGCGAGGGTGCCTTGTTGCTGGGCCAACTGCGCAACTATGGCGCCCGTCAGATCGCCGTGCTCGCGCCGCAAACACCCGCCTGGGGCTTTACGGATTTCCTTGGGTTGGGCTTTCAACGTCACGCAGAGCTTGAAAGCGAGAACGGCGCACTCACGCTGTATACCTATAATCTGGATACTTACAACCACAAACGGGCATGGAATAATCCCGACAACTGGGCCAATCCGCATATGTGGGGGAAAACGTGGTGGTAAAGGAAGCAACCGCAAGAGCACTGAAACCAAGCACCCTTCGAATCGGCACCCGCTACCGGGCTAACCGATTGAAAAGCCCTTACGATGCCATCGTGATCGGCTCCGGCATCGGCGGCCTGACGACGGCCGCCTGCCTGTCCAAAGCCGGCAAGAAGGTGCTGGTGCTGGAGCAGCACTATACCGCTGGTGGCTACACCCACAGTTACGCCCGCAACGGCTACGAATGGGATGTGGGTGTGCACTACATCGGCGACATGGGCGCGCGCCACACCCTCGGCCGTCGACTGTTCGATTACATCACCGACGGCAAGCTTGATTGGGCGCCGATGGATGAAAACTACGACCGTTTCTTCCTCGGCGACAAGGTCGTCAACTTGCGTGCCGGTAAAGAAGGCCTGCGGCATTCCCTGCTGGCCTCGTTCCCCGATGAGGGCGAGGCCATCGACCGTTATCTGGCCCTACTCGGCAAAGTGGCCGGCGGTATGCAGTGGTACACCCTGTCCAAACTGTCTCCGGCGCTGGTCAGCCCATTGATTGGCCGGGGCTTGAAATCGGTGTTGCCCGACTGCTTCAACCGCACCACCCTAGAGGTACTGAGCGAGCTGACGGACAATGAAGAGCTGATCGGCGCCATCACCGGCCAGTGGGGCGATTGTGGTGTCACCCCGAAACACTCCAGCTTTATGGTTCACGCCCTGATCGCCAAACATTACCTTTATGGCGGTTTTTACCCGGTGGGCGGGGCCTCCGAGATTGCCAAGACGATCATTCCGGTCATCCAGTCCGGCGGTGGCGAGGTCTTCACCTACGCCGACGTCACCGGCATCCTGATCGAGAAAGGCAAGGCCGTGGGTGTGCGCATGGCCGACGGCGAGGAAATTCGGGCGCCGAAAGTGATCAGTAATGCCGGGGTGATCAACACCTTCGAGCGATTACTGCCTACGGAAATCACCGATCAGATTGGCTACCCGCAAGAGCGCGAGCACATCCGCCCCTCGATGCCTCACATCGGCCTGTACCTGGGCCTGAAGGGCACCCCGGCTGAACTGGGCCTGCCCCGTACCAATTTCTGGATCTATCCAAGTGCGGACCACGACAACAACGTGGAAACCTTCCTGAAAGACCCGCACAACGCACCGTTCCCGGTGGTCTATATCTCTTTCCCGGCGGCCAAGGATCCGGACTACCAGAACCGCTGGCCCGGCACCTCGACCATTGAGGTTGTCGCACCCACCACCTGGGAGATGTTCGAGCCCTGGCAAGGCACCACCTGGGGCAAGCGCGGGGAGGACTACGAGGCACTGAAGGCCAGGATCACCGACCAGCTGATGGAAGTCGTTTACAGCAAGCTGCCCCAGCTGCGCGGTAAGGTAGACTATGTGGAAACCTCAACACCGCTGTCGACCGCCTGGTTTTGCCGGTATGAGCAGGGTGAACTGTACGGCCTGGACCATACCCCTGAACGTTTCGAGCAGCGCTGGCTGAGGCCGAAAACCGATATTCCTGGCCTGTACCTGACCGGCCAGGACATTCTGACCTGCGGTGTGGTGGGTGCCATGATCGGCGGACTGGTCACCGCCCTGGCTATTCAGGGGCTCAAAGGTGCCGGTCTGGCCAAACGAATTTTTGTTGGTTGAGGCTCTGACATGGCTGATGATCTCACCCCTGAAGACGTGTCCCGTATCATCGAGATGGCTTGGGAAGACCGCACCCCCTTTGAAGCTATCGAAACCGGTTACGGTCTCCGGGAAAAGGACGTGATCAGTCTGATGCGCCGGGAGCTGAAACCTGCCAGCTTCAGGCTCTGGCGCAAACGCGTGACCGGCCGAACCACCAAGCATGCCCGGTTAAGGCCCGAAGGGGTAATTCGGGCGTATTGCCCGACCCAGTACAAACACAGATGACTACGCCACCAAGTTTGATTACCTTCAAGACATCTACACGGCAAGGAATACCTATATGGCCATCTTTTCGGAAAAAGCTGCTGAAACACAACTGAGGCACGAAGCGGAAAACGTCCGCAAAGACGATTTGGAGGATCTACTGGAGCACCAGAAAGCGGTAGAAGCAAAGGTCAAAGGCAGCGGCCATTTACGGCGCTTTACCACAGACATCCGCTTGATGTTTTCTTTAATACGGGACTACTGGCGCGGCGACTACCGCGACATTCCGTGGAAATCCATTGCTGCCGTCGCCGGCGCCTTGCTCTACGTGCTGAACCCAATCGACCTGATCCCTGACTTCATTTTCATGTTCGGTTTTCTGGATGACGCCGGCGTAGTCGCACTCTGTCTGAAACTGGTGGAATCCGACCTGCACCGGTATGCCGCCTGGAAGGAACGTCAGCAAGCCGTCGTAACAATTGAGTCGTGACAATTGATTAAAGAATAATCAGCGGGTATTCTCTCGCACTTTGACTTCAACCCTGAGCAATTACCGGAGTTTTTGTGGATTTTGCCACTCTGATCGGCCTTGTCGGCGCCCTTATGCTCATCGCATCTGCCGTGATTCTGGGCACGTCGCCTGTTGTGTTCCTGAATTCGGCATCACTGCTGATCGTGGTCGGCGGGAGCCTGTTGGTGGTGCTGGCCAAGTTCAGTATCAGCCAATTTCTGGACGCGTTCAAAGTGGCCGCCAGAGCGTTCAAGTTCAAATTGCCCGAAACCCAGGCCAGCATTGAAGAACTGGTCGAAATCGCCCAGGTCGCACGAAAAGAGGGCGTACTGGGGCTGGAAAATCGAGAGCTCAGCTCTCCGTTTCTGGCCAAAGGCATCCAAATGCTGGTGGATGGCCAGACCGCCGACACCATCAAACAACTGCTGTCCAAAGAGCGCCTGATGACTCTGGACCACAACCGCTCCGGCGCCAAGGTATTCAACGCCCTGGCCGATGTCGCACCCGCCATGGGCATGATCGGCACCCTGATCGGCCTGGTACAGATGTTGTCCAACATGGAAGACCCAAAATCCATTGGCCCGGCCATGGCGGTTGCCCTGCTCACCACACTCTATGGCGCCATGATTGCCACCATGATTGCCACGCCGATTGCTGATAAGTTGTCGCTGCGGATGACCGAAGAGGCCCGCATGCAGTCGCTCTACATTGACGCCCTGGTGGCGATACAGGAGGGCACTAATCCGCGAATTATCGAACAACTGCTGTCCAGCTACCTGTCCCCGAAAGAGCGTGCCAAGAACGGAGAAGCGACCGCGGAAGCAGAGGCGGGATAATCATGGACGAGTTACCGGAAGAAGAAACACGTGCAATACCCGCGTGGGTGGTGACCTTCGCCGACCTGATGTCGCTGCTGATGTGCTTCTTCGTACTGCTGTTGTCCTTCTCTGAAATCGATGCCCAGAAGTTCAAGCAGATTGCCGGTGAACTGTCCCAGGCTTTCGGGGTGCAACGGGACGTACCTGCCCTGGAAATTCCCATGGGCACCAGCCCTATCTTTGATCAGTTCTCACCGGCACCGCCGGAGCCAACAGTGGTCAACGAAGTAAAACAAACCACCACAGATCAACAGCCGCAGCTGCAAACCCTGAAAAGCCCCACCGACGTCGCGGTGGAGTCCGCCATTCAGGACGAAATGCAGGAAACTCTCGATCAAATTCTGCAGGTGCTGGAACCGGCCATTGCCGACGGCCGCATCAACGTCAACCAGGACCAGCGGCGCATCGTGATTCGCGTCGAGGAAAAAGGCTCGTTCCCATCGGGCTCTGCCCAGCTGACCTGGGAGTTCGAAGGGCTGCTGCTGGAAATGGCGAAGGTCCTCGCCGAGATTCCGGGCCGGTTGACCGTCGAAGGCCATACCGACAACGTCCCCATCCGCACCGAACGGTTTTACAGCAACTGGGATTTGTCGGCAGCCAGGGCGGCGGCCGTTGCCAATGTTTTGTTGGCTCTCGACCACGTCGAGCCCACCCGGCTTTCGGTGACCGGGCTGGCAGACACTGAACCCCGAGTCCCGAATACCTCATCCGACAACCGGGCTAAAAACCGCCGGGTAGAAATCATCATTGATCTTTCCGAGCCCATGCAGGAGCAGGAAATTCGCCTGCGGGAACTGATTGAAACCCAGTCGGATAGCCAGGAAGCCATTATTGACATTGAGTCCGGCACGCCATCCTCGGGCGAACTCACCTGGTAAATGCACCAGCATTACCCACCACCAAACCTTCCGCTTTGTTTTGGTGCATAGCGCCAGCGCCATCAGCTCACCAGCCCAGCCCATAAACCTCAAAATCGCTGCCATGGCTGACCATGGCAGCTAATCCATCGCCTACATTGGCAGTAATGCCGGCCACGGCCCGTGTTTTGCAGTGACCTTGTTAATTTCGCGCCGTTCTGGACTGCGCGCCTCAAGGAGTTGAACCACAAAATGCTGATTCAGACACCGGCCGAGGGCCTGTATGACGAACTGTTTGATGAGAACAACCGAGTGCGGCCCCAGTGCCGGATGCTGGAGCACTGGCTGGTCAATTCCAACGAGGAGCTGATCGCTGAGAAACGTCGGGAGGCCAACGTGCTGTTCCAGCGGCTGGGCATCACCTTCAACGTCTATGGTGAAGACCAGGGCGCAGACCGGCTGATTCCGTTCGATCTGATTCCCCGGGTGATCTCCGCCAGCGACTGGCACACCCTGCAAACCGGTTTGCGCCAACGGATCCAGGCCCTGAACCGCTTCCTTTACGATATCTACCACGATTACGACATCGTCAAAGCTGGCGTGATCAGTGCCGAACAGGTGTTTGCCAATCCCCAGTACCAGCCGGGCATGCAGAACCTGAAGTTACCCCGCAATCTGTACTGCCATATCGCCGGGATTGACCTGATTCGCCACAGCGACGGCAATTTCTATGTTCTGGAGGACAACCTGCGCTGCCCGAGCGGGGTTTCCTACATGCTGGAAAACCGCCGGATGATGATGCGGCTGTTCCCCGAACTGTTTGCCCACTCCGCCGTGGCGCCGGTGGAACACTACCCCAACCTGCTGGGCGAGACCTTGCGGGCGGCGTCATTAAAACCCGACCCGACGGTGGTGGTACTGACCCCGGGCCGCTTTAACAGCGCCTACTTCGAACACGCCTTCCTGGCCCGGCAGATGGGCATTGAACTGGTCGAAGGTGCGGATCTGTTCGTCGCCCAGAACAAGGTGTACATGAAGACCACCACCGGCCCGCAGCAGGTGGACGTCATATACCGGCGGATTGACGACGACTTCCTCGACCCCCTGGCCGGCAATCCGGATTCCATGCTCGGCGTGGCAGGCCTCTACGCCGCCTACCGCACCGGCAACGTGGTACTGACCAACGCCGTCGGCAACGGCGTGGCCGACGACAAATCTATCTACCCCTATGTACCGGACATGATCCGGTTCTACCTGGATGAAGAACCCATCCTGAAAAACGTCCCGACCTGGCAATGCCGCAACCCCAAAGATCTCCAGTATGTGCTGGAGCATCTGCCGGAGCTGGTGGTCAAAGAGGCCCAGGGCGCCGGCGGCTACGGCATGCTGATTGGCCCCAAAGCCTGCAAGAAGGAACTCGACCTGTTCCGCAGCCTGCTCAAGGCCAGGCCCCAGGACTACATTGCCCAACCCACGCTAAGCCTGTCGACCTGCCCGACCTTTGTCGAGGAAGGCGTCGCGCCCCGACACCTGGATCTCCGGCCTTTTGTGCTGTCTGGCAAAAAAATCCAGATGGTGCCCGGCGGTCTGACCCGGGTCGCCCTCGAAAAAGGCTCGCTGGTGGTCAACTCGTCTCAGGGCGGCGGCACCAAAGACACCTGGGTACTGGAGGACGACCCATGCTAAGCAGCGCCGCGTCAAGTCTGTTCTGGATGGCCCGTTACCTGGAACGGGCCGAAAGCCAGGCCCGGCTCCTGGATGTCAGCCTGACCATGGCCCTGATCGATGTGCCGGAAGATCGCATCGAACAGCTCTCGGTGCCCCTGCTGGTATCCGGAACCCGGGAGATATTCTTCGATTACTACACCGAGATCACGCCCCAGAACCTGATCAATTTCCTGCTGCTGGACAGTCGGCATCCGACCAGTGTGTTCAACATCATCCAAAACGCCAGGGATAATGCCCTGCACGTACGGGGCAACCTGTCATCGGATGTCTGGGAAAGCATCAACCAGGCCTGGCTGGAAATGCGAGAACTGCAGCACCGGGGTGTGACCGAATCCAACGCCAGCTCTGTGTTCGACTGGGTGCGGGAGCGCTCTCACCTGTTCCGAGGGGCGGCTTACGGCACCCTGCTGCGGAACGATGCCTTCCATTTTCTGCGGCTGGGCACCTTTATCGAGCGTGCCGAAACCACCGCCCGGGTACTCGACATTCGCCACGTCATGGCCATGAAAGCCGAGCAGGAGCACGCCACCCAGGTGTTTTTCGAGTGGACCGCCGTACTGCACTCGCTGGCCGCGTTTGAAGCCTACCAGAACACCTACGGCCACAACCTGGACGCCATGAGCGTGGCCGAACTGCTGATTCTGGAGCCCGCGGTTCCGCGCTCGTTGCACGTTTGCCTGGGGGAAATTGCCAGTCTGCTGGAGCAGGTTGAGAGCGGCGAGGCCCAGGAATCACGGCGGCTGGCGTCCAGCCTGTACGCCAACATACGTTTCGGCAACCGTGACTACATTGCCGAGCGTGGCCTTCACATTTATCTGGTGGACTTTCTGGAGCGAATCCAGCACATCGCCGGCCAGATCCAGAAAGACTACATGGGGTGGCAGGGATGAGACTTCATATCCGGCACGAAACGCGTTACAGCTATGAAGCACCGGTCAGCGACAGTATCCAGTACATCCGGCTGACCCCTCGCAACACGCCACAGCAACGCATCCACGACTGGCACCTGCAATCACCCGGTGACACCAGCCAGATGGTCGACGGTTTTGGCAATCTGGTTACCGTGATGACGCTCGATAAAGCGGTGAACGAAATCGTGCTGACCGCCGAGGGCATTGTCGATCTGACCGGCAAGCCCCTGACCAAAGATGACTCACCGTTCCCGCCAGCGGTTTTCCTGCGCCAGACTCAGCTCACCGAAGCAGACAACGCCCTGAAAGCCCTGGCCGTGCAATACTCAGCCAACAAGCGCGGTCTTATCCGGCTGATGAAACACCTGCGTGAGCACGTCGAGTTCATGCCCGGCGCCACCACCGTCACCCACACCGCCAGCGAGGCGTTCAAACTAAAAGCGGGCGTGTGCCAGGATCACACCCATATGTTTTTGGCCTGTTGCCGGCACATCGGCGTGCCTGCCCGCTATGTCAGTGGTTACATACACTCGTCGAACGCCGCCCACGTGGCCACCCACGCCTGGGCTGAAGCCTGGATCGGGCAAAACTGGCAAACCTTCGACGTGGTCAACACCCTGAACGTGGCCGAAAGCCACATCAAACTGGCGGTGGGTCTCGATTACCGGGATGCCGCGCCGGTGCGGGGAGTTCGTGCCGGTGGTGGCATGGAGCAGATGGAAACCCGGGCCTGGGTAACCAATCCCGCCGGTGGCCAGTAACAAAAAGCCGGCAAACGCCACCATAAAGCACTCACACTTCATCGGGGATGTGATTAGACTACGCACGACATCAAAAGCCTTTCAGGAGGGCTTCATGACCTATTGCGTAGCCATGCGACTGGCCGATGGCCTGGTGTTCGCATCAGACTCCAGAACCAATGCCGGCTTTGATCAGATTTCCACGTTCCGCAAGATGCACGTGTTTGAAAAGCCGGGCGAGCGTGAACTGGTGCTGCTGTCGGCCGGCAACCTGGCCACCAGCCAGAGTGTGATCAGCCTCCTGGAGCGCCGGGCCGGCACCGATGTGCACAATGTTCTGAGCAGCGCCTGCATGTTCGAAACCGCGGAAATCGTCGGCCAAACCATGCGCGAAGTGATTAGGCGCGACAACCCGGACGGCAAGGTCGGCCATGTCGACTTCAGTTGTTCGCTGATTCTCGGTGGCCAGATTCGCGGCGAAGAACCCCGACTGTTCAACATCTACCCGGAAGGCAATTTCATTGAGGCTACCCAGGAGACGCCGTATTTTCAAATCGGCGAATCCAAGTACGGCAAACCGATCATGGACCGGGTCGTCCACTACAACACGCCCCTGGACCGTGCCTATCAATGCGCGCTGATCTCTTTCGACTCAACCATGAAAAGCAACCTGTCGGTGGGCATGCCGATCGACGTCGCGATCTACCAGCGGGATGCCCTGAAGCCCTGCTTTACCGAGCAAATTGAGGAAGACAGCCGTTACTTCCATGAGCTTCGGCTGCAGTGGCACGAAGGCATTCAGGTGCTGTTCAATCAACTGCAACCGCCGGTGCTTGGCGACCGCTAATCGCCGTAGCCGGTCAGCTCCATATAGCCGACACCCGAGTGACTGCCCAACACCGACACCGGACTTTCCCAGTAGGGGAACAAACCGTCGTTGGTGTAATCACCCTCCGGGGCCACCAATTCCAGATCCACACCCTGCGCGGGCACCTGCAAGCGCCAGCGTGTAGGCACGCCACCAGAACCGTCGCCCGGCTCCAGGCGTAACTGATCCGGCGCCAGCGCCACGGGCGCTCCAGATCGCGGAATCCAGGTGCCGGACTGGTAATGGCCGCCCTCCTCACGCAGCCGAAACACCATCAGCTTGTCGCCGCTGTCCAGGTGCAGGGCAAACCAATCCCAGCCCTGCTGACCGGCCTTGAGAAACTGACTGCTCCACTCCCGATCGAACCAGGCCTTGCCGTGTACCTTCAGTTGCTCTCCCGCCAGCGTCACTGTTCCGGTTACCTCGAGGTTGACCAGGCTGAAGTACATGGAGCCTTCGCCGCTGCCGGACTTGGCACTGAAGCCGTTGTCGCCGTGGGCCACCGGCTGGCCCTGATTATTCAACGCCAGATCAAAAGCCCAGTGATTGTCCTTGCCGGGCTGGCCCTGACTGACCGCTAGCTGCCAGTGGTCCGGACGATCACTGGCGTTCATCTGCCAGTGATCGAGCCAGACCTTGAACGGCTCTGCGACAGCACCTGCCTGGCCCAAGTCGCCCCGGGCCAGGCGCTCCTGAAACCAGTGTTGGCCCTGATAGCTGACGGCTGCGTGGGCCATCCAGGCGGCCTGCAAGGGCCAGGTTGAGGGCTCCGGCCGTTCTGCATCCAGTGCACGGGGCTCAATCGACTGGCGGAACTGAGTCCACTGCAGGCCCAGTGGCTCTCCCGCCTCGGTTTGCAGATTGGCGGTCAGATACCACCACTCTATGCGGTGTGCCGGGTGCGGGCCGAAGTCGTCCGGAAACACCAACAGGTCGCCCGGCGCCGGTTGTTCAAAGCCGTCCAGGGCCTGTACGTTATCGGCGAGCCCCGCAAATCCGGCCTCGTGTTCAGGCCCGGAGCAGCCTGCCGTCAGCCACACACACAACCACACAGCCAACCAACCCGGCCTCATCGCTCTTCTCCGGTTACGGTACCCGTCACCGATGGCCGAACCGCAGGCCGCCCCAGCTGTCGGCGCATCAACAAAGCTATACAGACCCCGATCACCAGAGCCAGAGCCAGCAATTCCAACCAGAAGCCGGGGTACAGTTCCATCGGCAACGACCAGCCGAACGCCAGGGGGTTAATCCGCTGCACCAGTACCCAGGTCAAGCCGACGCCCACCGGCAGGGCGAGTACCGCCGCCGACAGTGACACCGCCAGCGCCAGCGTCAGTAATCTCAGAAAAATTGCTGCACGCTCCAAGCCCCAGACTTCCAATAACCGGAAATACCAGAGCCGGGTGGCCAGGAACACCCAACCCATCAGCAGCAGGGCAACCGCCGCCAGCGCGAGGGTCAGCAGAGTCATGGCACGGGTGAGCATAAAGGTCTGATCGAACACCCGATTAGCGAGATCCCGGATCGAGCGGTTGTCCCGGAGGGTGAGTGCCGGCTGTTGCCAGATCCCCGCCAGGGCTTCGGTAATCGTCTCGATCCCGACGCTGCCCGGGGAAATCGAGAAACTTTCAAACGCCACTGAAAAATCATCGGGTAAGAGATCACCGGCCATCAGCACTTCGCCCGCTGGCCGGCCGTAATCGGGGTAGATTCCCAGCACCGGCACGCTCATTGACTGACCGGCCAGCTCCAGCTGGATCTGGTCACCGGCGGCCAGACCCTGACGGTAGGCGAGTTGCTCGTTCAGCATCACCCCATGCCCTGCGGCCAGTTGCTGCCAGGGCTGCTCCGTTTGCTCGATCAGGTCCCACTCCGTGACCAACGACCCGACTGGCGCCAACGCGAACACATCGACGGATCGGGATTGGCTGTCCAGCCCGATTCGGCCCTGTCCTCTGAGCACCCGATGCCAGCGGGCGCCGGACGTTGCCGGCAAATTCTGGGTCAGCCAGTGGGCCGCGATCTCGGCATCGGCGCCGGTAGGCACTTCCAGGTAATAGTCCGCCGACAAACGCTGGCCCAGCCAGTGATCAAAGGTGGCTTCAAAGGTGGTCACCAGCGCCTGCACCGCCAGCACCATGGCCAGGGCCAGTTGCAGCGCCACCAACGGCAGCGCCAGCCGGCGGCACAAGACACCAAACTCCGCCCACCACCAGCGCCGCAAGGGTTGATGACTGGCCCGCGACATCCGGGACGACAGCGCCGACAGACACCAGGGCATCAGTAACCCGGCACCGGCCAGCCCCAGCGCCACCGACACAAACAGCCATAACAGGTTGGGCGCCAGCCACACGCCTCCGGTACCCACCACGATAAACAGCAGCGCCAGCAGCCCGGACCGAATGACGAACACAGAGGCCTTGCGCAGTTTGTCTGGTATCAACCAGTCCGCCGCACACACCAGCAGCAACAGCGCCATCATCACCACCGTTGGCACCAGCCAGTTATTGCCTGAGGTGGCAAACTGGCGACTGTCGAACAGGCCCTCCATCACACTGGCAAAGCCACCGGCCAGCCCGTTCGCCAGCAGTTGTCCAAGCAGGATCCCCGGGATCAGAGTGAGCAGCGCCAGGCAGACCAGCTCCGCGACCAGATGCCAGCGCACCCGCCGGACCGGCACCCCAAACCGGTTCAGCAGGGCGAAGCTGTCGCGCCGCTGGGACAGCGATAACAGGTAGACACTGCGCAACAGCAGGCCAGTAATCAGCAGCACCAAAACACTCAGCGCATCCAGATTGAGCAGAAAGCTGTCGCCCAACTGCCCGGTGTCTGGCGCCAGCGAGAACGACGTTATCCGGTAGGCTTCGGGCAACACCCCGGTATTCGGAGCGACAATCAGAAACAACTGCGACTGCCGGGCCGGTAAAGCGGCAGCATCGGCAATGTCCAAAAAGGGGTCACCGCGCAGAGGCTGGCCGTCAAAACTGGCGACATCGCCCTGGCGCTGAAAACACAGGGCAGCCAGCGGATCAACACCGATCACCCGGCGCGACTCGCCCTCCGGCAACACTTCCAGCCAGGGCATCAGGCAAAGGCCCTGGCGCCTCAGACTGACGAAGTCCTCGACGGTCAGAACGGCACCGTCGATCCGCTGCACCTGATGCCGCGCCTCCACTGCGCGCTCGCTTTGCCCGAGGCTGGCACGGGCCTCGCTGGTGAGATGGTGAATGCCGGTCCAGAGCGTAGTTGCCAACAGCATCAGCAGCGCCAGCGCGGCACCCTGCCACGGGTGGCGCCGGTAGTGGCTGAGCAGGGCCGTAAAGGTGGTCATGGCAAGGGCGGACCGGCGTCCCGATCCACTGCCCGGTGCGCGAGATCCAGCGTGCGCTGGCAGCGGGACGCCAGTTCCGGATCATGAGTCGCCAAGATCAGGCCGCAGCCGGTTTCGGCCTGCAGCCGGAACAGGCTGTCAGCGACGTCATCGGCGGTAACCCGGTCCAGGCTGCCGGTGGGTTCGTCCGCCAGGATCAGCGCCGGCGCCATGGCGAACACCATGGCCAGGGCGGCACGCTGGCGCTGGCCACCGGACACCTGATCCGGAAAACGCTGCGCCAGTTCGCCAATGTCGAGAGTGTCCAGCCAGTGCTGCCCCCTGGATTGGGGCTGGCCGGCCAGCGCCGCCCTGAGCCGGACATTATCGAGCAACGACAGGGTGGGCATCAGATTGGCTTCCTGAAACACCACGCCAATGCGTTCACGACGCAACTGCTGCCAGTCTGCCCGTCGGTAATCCTGCCCGAACAGGATCAGCTCGCCGGCCTCCGGCCGCTCCAGGCCACACAGAATGTTCAACAGGGTCGATTTGCCAGAACCGGACCGACCCATCAGCGCCAGTGAGCCGCCGGCGGGCAGCTTAAACGCCAGCTCAGCCAGCACCGGCACGGCGCTTTCATCGGAACCAAAGCTCTTGCGTAAACCGCGGACCGTCAGCAGCATCTCCGTCATCGATTGCCCCCTCGCCTGATCAGCTCTACTGTGATTCCCGGGTTTCGCCCCGGCGCTGGGCCTGCCACTCCCGCAGGTGCTCAAGCCACGACAGCAACGCCGGTATCACCAGCAACACCAAGAACGTCGACAGTCCCAGGCCGAAGGCAATGGAGGTGGCCATCGGAATCAGGAACTGAGCCTGCAGTGAGGTTTCAAACAACAAGGGCAGCAAGCCACCAATGGTGGTAAGTGACGTCAACAGAACCGCCCTGAACCGTTGCACCACCGCCTCGTTCAGCGCATCGGTAATGCCCAGCCCTTTCTGGCGCTGCTGGTTGTAAAACGACACCAGAATAATGGCGTTGTTAACCACAATCCCGGACAGCCCGAACAGTCCGAACAGCGACAGAATGGTCAGCTGCAACCCCATCAACCAGTGTCCGATCAGGCCGCCCACCAGCGCAAACGGAATAATAGCCATGACGATCAGCGGCAGGCTCCAGGAGGCAAACACCCAGGCCAGCACCACGTACATCAGTGCCACCCCGATCATCAGCCCAGCTTTCATGTCATCCATGGTTTCGCGCTGATCGGCCGAGCGGCCTTCAAAACTGTAACGCACGCCGTAGCGACTGGCGATGTCGGGCAAAACTCCGGCCTGCAGGCTCTCCAACACCTGATCGGTGGTGGCTACCCGGGTATTGAGGGCGGAGGTTACCTCTACCGCCAGTTTGCCATCGGCATGGCGCAAGGCCTGGAAACCCTGACGATGATCCAGATTCATGACCTGCGACAGCGGCACAAAACGGCCATCCGGTACCCGCACTGTCATCTGTTCCAGCGTCGAATAGTGTTCGCGCTGATCCCGGGGCAACTGCACCCGTACTTCGATTTCATCACGACCATCCTGGTAGATCTGGGCAATCCGGCCGTCGAAGGCCGCCCGCAGCTGGCGGCCCAGATCCACCGTGGTCAGGCCAAGAGCTTCGCCGTAGGCGCTGACCTGATAGATCAGCTGCTCGCGCCCCCAGGGCATGTCGTCTTCTACGTTCAGGACACCGGGCAGGGTGGTCAGTGCCTGAGCCACCTCATCGGCCGCCCGCTTCAGGTTCTGTGCACTGTCTCCGGTAAGCCGAACGTTAACGTCACGCCCTGGGGGGCCAGCCTGGCGTTCGCTGATGTTCAGCGAATCCAGCCCCGCTGGCAGCGGCAACCGATCTCGCCACTGCCGGATGAATTCCGGATTGCGGACCGAGCGACGATCCGACGGCACCAACTCGACCAGTAGCGAACCCAGCTCATCATCATTGCGCGAGCTGCCCTCGGCGCCCTGCGTGGCACCTTGGGTGGTGACGGCATGCAGGATCAGATCGCCACCCAAAGCCTGCTCGGTCTCGTTCAGGGCACGCTGCAGCTCGCGCATGAAGGTTGCCACCGTGCGCTTGTCGGTGCCCGCCACAAACTGGGCATTGGCGTAGAACACTGACGGCTCCGGCGTTGGGAAAAAGTTGAAGCCCAGGCGCCCACCGGCCAGCAGGCCCACGGTGACAATGGCCAGTGCCAGCGCGCTGGCAACGGTGACACCACGATGCTTCAGACTGTAACCAGACAAGCGCCGGAACGGGCCTTCCCGGAAGCTATCAAAACGCCGCTCAAAGCCGTTGCGCCAGCGGACCACCGGGTTTGGCCGTTTTGGCGGTTGCGGCGATCCCTGGTTTTTCTCCGGCTTGCGCTTGAACGCGTGCCGCAGGTGCGCCGGCAGCACCACAAAACATTCCAGCAGTGAGGCGATCAACACACAGATCATCACCAGAGGAATGTCACCCAGGATGTTGCCGATCACGCCACCCACGACCAACAGCGGCATAAAGGCGGCCACCGTAGTCAGCGACGACGCCAGCACCGGCCACACCATCCGTTTGGCCGCGCCCTCCGAGGCATAGACAGACTCTTCCCCCATGCGGGCATGGGCATCGGCGTCTTCCCCCACCACAATGGCGTCATCAACAATTACCCCCAGGGCCATGATCAGGGCGAACAGAGAAATCATATTGATCGAACCGCCGATCAGCCAGAGCACCGCCAGCGCCGCCAGAAAGGCAGTGGGTATGCCGATGGCCACCCACAAGGCAACTCGGCCCGGCAGGAACAGGTACAACAGCCCTATAACCAGCACCAGACCGCCCAGGCCGTTAGTAACCAACAGCGAGATACGATCCTGCAGCAGTTGCCAGGTTTCGTCGTAGACTTCCATTTTGATGGACGCCGGCAACACCGGGCGGGTCTCATCCAGCCAGCTTTGCAGCACTTCCGCCGCCGCCAGCGAGTTACCGTTCTCCGCCCGTTGCAACTGCAGCTCCACCGCCGGCAAACCCTGGTTTTCCATCACCGTCTGATTGTCCCGGGCTTCCTGGCGAATCACCGCAATGTCGCCCAGCTGCAAGCGCACACGGTCACTGCTCAGTACCGGCAGGGTTTCGAACTCCTGGGGGCTGCGACGCTGTTCTACCGAGCGCAGTTCCCGGGTGGCATCCTGCTGAGCCATCATGCCGGCGGGCAAATCCCGCGACAGCGACGCCACCCGGTCGGCGATCTGCTCCAGCGACATACCCAGGGTTTCCAGTCGCTCCACCGGCACATTGATGCTGACCTGTTGCTCCGGCAAACCGCGAATGGCGATGCGGTCTATACCCCGATCCAGCAACTCATCCTCAAACCGGTACACCAGATTACGCAGCTCGCTGCGATCGACATCGCCGTAGATCAGTAGCCGGGCCACCGGCTCGTATCTTTCGATCCTGGCCACCTGGGGCTCTTCGGCATCGGCCGGCAGATTGTTGAACTCATCCACCTGCTGGCGCACATCGTCCACCGCCTGGATCGGGTCGGTGCCTTCATGAAATTCCAGGGTTATCGACGATATACTCTGGGCCGAAGTGGAGGTCATCCGTTTCAGGCCATCTAGGCTGCGCAAGCGCTGCTCAAGCGGATCGGTGATGCCGCGTTCAACATCTTCGGCGGAGGCACCGCTCCAGACCACCCGCACGCTGACCACGTCCAGGGCAAAAGTGGGGAAAAACTGGATGTTCATCCGGCTCAGCGCCAGCACACCACCCAGTATCATCACCAGCATCACCAGATTACCGGCGACCCGATGGTGAACAAAAAAGCCGATGATGCCCTTTTTGCGCCTCACGATGACGGCTCCGCATCATCGCCCGCCGGATCGACTTTCAGGCCGGTCATGGCGTTGGGCAGGTGGGTGATAATCAGTCGGGCGCCCGGGGGCAGCTCATCCCCGGCAATCAGTAACCGGCGCTCGCCGTTGCCGGCAATTGCCTCACCAATCCGTTCAACCTGAACCCGACGCATGCGCCGGTCATCGGTCATCAGATACACACTATCGGCGCCGTACAGAGCGCTGAACGGAACCTCAACGGCCTGCTCTCTGGCGGGCCGCTCCAGCACCAGGGGCAGCAGAGCGCCGGGGCGCAAACCGGCCGACTCGCCCTGCAACACCAACACCGCCTCCGTACCGGCGGGGTCAGACAACCCGGAAAAACGACGCAATTCAAAGCGGAGCTCACCGGTTCGGGCATGGGCCTGCAAGGTTTCACCGCGCTCCAACGCGACCATCAGTTCGTGCTGAAACACCTGCGGGACTCTGGCCCTGACTTCCAGACCCGTCACCGGATACAGTGACAACAGCGCCTGATTGCGGGACACCTGATCGCCCACCGCTACCTGAACCTGAGCAACCACGCCATCAAAGGGCGCTGTTACCCGGGCCCGGGCACTGTCTCTTTCAGTCGCCGCCAGATTGGCTTCGGCCTGCGACAATCTGGCTTGCAGGCTTTGCAGCCGGGCCGGGTGCTCTTCGATCGCCCGCTCACGGCTACTGACCGTCAATTCGGCGCGGGCACGGGCATCGGTCGCGGTTTCCAGGTTTTCCCGGGACGCCAGGTTGCGGGCCACCAGAGCCTCGATGCGCTCAAACTGTCGGTTGGCGTTGTCGACAATGGCCCGTTCACTGGCCAGCGCCCGCTGATCGTTGCGATGGCGCACCTGCTCGGAACGGATCTGTGCTTGCAGATCGGCAACCTGGGACCGTGCCTGGGCCAGCACCGGCGCAATATCGGCCTCATCCAGCGCCAGCAGCAGATCACCCTGTGCAACCCTGGCACCTTCTGCCGCCGGGCGCTCGGCAATGCGCCCGGCCAGGGTCGCGGTGATGTTCTGCAGATCCGGGGCCACCACTTCGCCATACAAGGGTAACACCGGCACTCGGCTGGCCGGCTCTATGCGCTGTATTTCGACCCGCCAGCTGCGCTCGGTCGCGGTCACTTCCGCCGGCTCCGGGCGAGTAGCTTTCAGGATCATGAAACCGGCGATGCCTGCCGCAATGATGATTAAGGGTATCAGTCGTTTAAACATAGCCAGGTTTCTTACTCAGGGTGACAGGGGCGCGCCAACGCATTAAAACTACTATACAATTTTCAGGGTCGTCCGGATTACTCATGGCCTGCGACAAATTCTCACAGGCAACTCTTTGCCAGCCAGGTTTCCGACGCTCAGGCCCGTGCACAGCCATTGCCTCACACCCATTTGCAGCGGGCCAGGGTGTAATAGAGCAAGGGCACCACGATCACCGTGAACAAGGTTGACATGGCCAGACCAAAAATCAGTGAAATCGCCAGCCCGTTGAAGATCGGATCGCTGAGTATAAAGTAAGCACCCACCACCGCAGATACCGCCGTCAGCGCAATCGGTTTGATCCGCACGGCGCCAGCCAGCACCACCGCTTTCTCCAGCACCATACCTTCATCCAGTAACTGCCGGATGAACACCACCAGCAGAATGGAATTGCGTACGATAATCCCGGCCAGCGCAATCATGCCGATCATGCTGGTGGCGGTGAATTCCTTACCCAGCAACGCATGGCCCGGCATGATGCCGATCAGGGTCAGCGGAATCGGCGCCATGATCACCAGCGGCAGGATATACGACCGGAACTGGGCCACCAGCAACACGAAGATCATGAACACACCGACACTGTAGGCGGCGCCCATATCCCGGAAGGTTTCATAGGTAATCTGCCACTCACCATCCCATTTCAGGGTACCTTTTTCCGGTAAGGGCGGCTGACGAATAAAAAACTGCTCGGGCGCATCGTCCCGCTGGTCAAGCAGGCTGACCATGCGAAACATACCGTACAGGGGCGAGTCGATAGTACCCGCCATATCGGCGGTGACATAGGTCACCGGCAGCAGGTTCTTGTGGTAGATCGCACCCATCCAGTCAGCTTCCCGCACCTCTGCGACACTGGCGAGGGGCACCAGTTCACCACTGCGGCTGCGCACATTGATGGACAGCAGGGCTGAGGGCTGGGCCTTGTCGGCTTCCGCCAGGATGACCCGAATGGGCACCGGGTATTTGGCCTGTTCATCGTGCAAATAACTGACATTCACATCACCCAGAGTGGTCTGCAGGGTAGCCACCACCTGCGCCTGGGATACCCCCAGACGAGCCGCCCGGGCCCGGTCAACCACCACTTCCCACTGGCGGGTCGGGGCTTCCAGGGTGGTGTCGATATCGACCAGGCCTTTTATTCCCGCCATTTCATCGGCAATCAGATTCGCCAGTTCGGCCCGGCGAAAAGCATCAGCGGCATACACTTCAGCCACCAAGGGCGACAACACCGGCGGTCCCGGCGGCACTTCCACCATTTTCACCTTGGCACCGTAGCGCCCGGCAATCTCGGTCAGCGGGTCGCGCATGGCCTGGGCGATATTGTGAGACGGCCGATTGCGCTCCCCAGCGCTGGCCAGATTGACCTGGATATCGCCCTGATAGGGATCGCTGCGCAAGTAATACTGGCGCACCAGGCCGTTGAAGTTGATGGGCGAGGCGGTGCCGGCATAGGCTTGCCAGTTATCAACTTCGTCCACGGTTTCCAGGTAATGACCCATCTCGGTCAGCACCCGCTGGGTTTGTTCCATCGGTGTGCGCTCTGGCATATCGACTACGATCTGCAGTTCCGACTTGTTGTCGAACGGCAGCATTTTCAGGATAACCGCCTGGAACACCGGCAACGATGCTGCAGCAACGGTCAGCAGCACCACAACCAGGGCCAGCAAACGCCGGCGCCAGACATGATCCCCCAGAAACGGGTTCAGGACACCGTTGAACACCTTCATCGACAACGGGCTGACACCGTCAGCGGAACTCCCGGCCTCACCGTTTTCCTCCAGCGCATCGCCTTGCTTGTGCTTGAGCAGACGAAACGCCAGCCAGGGCGCCACCACAAAAGCAACAACCTGAGATATCACCATGCCGGCGGACGCGTTGATCGGGATCGGGCTCATGTAAGGCCCCATCAGCCCGGTCACAAAGGCCATCGGCAGCAGCGCCGCCATGATGGTAAGGCTGGCCATGATGGTCGGCGTGCCCACCTCATCCACCGCCACCGGAATGATGTCCTTGATCGCCCGGCGACTGTTCTGGATGCGGCGATTGATGTTCTCGGTAATAACAATGCCATCGTCCACCAGAATCCCGATGGAAAAGATCAGCGCAAACAGCGAGACCCGGTTGAGCGTAAAGCCCCAGGCCCAGGAGAACACCAGCGTGAGCAACAGGGTGATGAACACCGAAACACCCACAATCAGTGCCTGCCGCCAGCCCATAAACGCCAGTACCAGCAACATGACCCCGAGGGTGGCGGAGATCAGATCTGAAATCAGTTTCTGGGCCTTATCGGAAGCCGTTGCCCCGTAATCCCGGGTCACCAGAACTTCCACATCCGCCGGCAGAGCCCGGTTGCGCAACTGTTCCAGGCGCTGCTCAATAGCGGTGGTAATATCGATGGCGTTTTCACCCGGCTTCTTGGCAATGGCCAGCGTCACCGCCGGATACACATCCCCGGCCTTACCGACCCGGCTCTCAGGATGTGCCGGGCCGAAACCCACCAGCACACTCTGGTCCGGTACCGTGCCACCCCGGCGCACTTCGGCTACATCATTCAGATAGACCGCCGCGCCCTGCTGCATACCCACCACCAGGCGTTTTACATCGGCGAGCGATTCCAGCAGGGTGCCGGCCTGTACCGGGATCGACACGTTATCCCGGGTTACCCGTGCCTCCTGGCTGGAGGTGTTGGCCGACTGCAGGGCACTTTCGATGTCTGCCGTGGTCAGGCCGAATCCCGCCAGCAGGGCGGGGTCAAAAATGATATCCACCCGGTCCGGCACTCCGCCCACGGTGTAAATATCGCGGGTACCCGGCACCCGCTTCAGCGCCACTTCCAGCATATGGGCCAGCCGGGTCAGCTCTTCGCCAGTGTGCGTGCCGCTCGGGTCATAAAGCGTGAGAGTCATCACCGGCACATCGTCGATACCCCGGGGTTTGATCACCGGCTGCGAAGCGCCCAGGTTCTGTGGCAGCCAGTCCTGGTTTGAATACACCTGATTATACAGCCGCACCAGCGCTTCCTGGCGGGCAATGCCCACTTCAAACTGCACGGTGATCACTGCCTGGCCCTGGCGGGAAACAGAATAAACATGTTCCACGCCCAGGATTTCACTCATCACCTGTTCAGCCGGTGTGGCGATGACGCTTTCCACCTCCCGGGTACTGGCGCCGGGTAGCGCAACCAGGATGTCGGCCATGGTGACGTCAATCTGCGGCTCTTCTTCTTTGGGTGTAACCACCACAGACAGAGCACCGAGAATGATGGCCAGAATTGCCAACAGCGGGGTCAGATGATTGTTCTGGAACACTCGTGCGATGGCACCGGAAGGGCCAACCGGAGGCAATTGATCGGTCACGGCAACTACTCCCCTTCAGCCATGGAGCGACGGGTCAGATTCAGGCGCTCGCTACCGACCAGAACGGCGGGGTTCGCCACCACCCGCTCACCCGCCGACAGTCCCGCCAGAATTTCCAGCCGGTCACCCTCGCGACTGCCCTCCCGTATCTGTCGCAAGCGGGGTTGGTCCTGGTCATCCAGCACAAACACAGCTCTCAATTCGCTGCGCTGTATCAACGCTGATTCGGGTACCCACAGTGCCTCCCGACTGGCAACCGGCACGCCTACTTTTACCAGCATGCCCGGGAACAGACTGCCATTGGGTTCATTCAAGCGCAGCCTTAAACGGAAAGTATGGGTTTCGGGGTTGGCATAGGGGTAGAAGGTCAGCTCGCCGGTTTCCAGTACTCGGCCATCCGCCAGGGTAACGGTGGCTTGGCGTTCGTCGCGGGCCAATGCGGCGTATTTCTGAGGCAGATCCACCACCACCCGCAGCTGTTCGAGCGACAAACCACTCAGCAGTGGCTGGCCAGGATTCACCGACTCACCCAGCTCGACATGACGCTCGGTCAGGATACCGCCGTAAGGGGCAATAATGCGGGTGTAGTCCAGTTGTTTCTGCGCTTCGGCCACTGAAGCTTCGGCCCGCTCCACTCGTGCGCTGGCTGCACTGAGATTGTTTCTGGCCTGGTCAAACTCCTGTCGCGACACTAGGCCACGCTCATGGATGGCCTCGATACGCTCGTACTGCTGCCTGGCGTTCTGCAGTCCTGATCGAGCTTCTTCCAGGCCGGCCTCTGCCTGTCGGAGTCTGGATTGCTGTTCGCTGTCTTCCAGACGAACGATCAAATCACCCGCGGTCACTGAGTCGTCCACATCAAACGGCAACTCCATGACCGTGCCGGAAGTCTGCGCCGACACCGTACTTTGCTGAACCGCCTCGATCAGTCCATCAAGATGGATTACTTCGGTTAATGGCGCCCGGGCAACCGTAGAAACGATCAACTCATCGGACTGACCCATGGCAGGAATCATTAGCAAAGAAGCCAGAAACCAGCCCAACCGCATATGCTTGATCATTCACTTATTCCTTTTAGGTCTTACCAGATAACCATAGTCTAGCACTTGAGGATCAAATGTTGATCAGGACTGACCACTCTTTTCCGGTTCTTCTGGCAACTCCATTCCAGCCACATTCGTTTGCCCTCCCGAGTGGCGCAACGGATCCACAAAAAAGCCCCGGGCAGATTCAGTATCTGACCGGGGCATAATGCTACCCGCCGGCTATGAGAAGCGGGCAACCGCCATAATCGTGACTTACCAGCGTGCAGTCAGAGCCGCGCGCACGGTGCGCCCGGGTTCGTTCACTTTGAAGAACTCCTCCCCCAGAGCATCAGCCTTGCTGACATGCGGCGCCCAGGTTTTGTCAAACACGTTGTCCAGAGCCCAAGTGATGCTCAGGTTTGCCATCAGAGGATGAGTACCAGAGAAATTGACCACGCCGTATCCCGGGGACGTACTCGGGTCCAGACCTGACTCTTCATCGATACGATCCTGTCGACGCGCTACTTGCCACTCGGCGGTCAACGTATGTCCCTGATAAGCCCACACCACTGCTTGAATGAATTGAATGGATGGAATGCGAGGAAGGGGCTTGTCGGCATCCAGATTGTCACCGCGCACAGAGGCCAGCCTACTTCTACTGCTCCAGGTGCCGTTGCTCCAGCCCAGCTCACCTTCAACCCCAAGAAGGCGGGCATCGATGTTGGTGTAACGATCCTGCGAGCGCAGCACATAGTCATCCACCTGATCCACCCAAACGGTCGGGCGCCAGTTCCAGTTGCCTTCACGGCCAGACAAACTGACTTCCAGTTTGTGGTGTTTCTCGGTATCCAGCCCCGGGTCACCCACCCAGCCAAGCATCTTGTTGACGTAGCGTTCCGTTACACCCGGGCTTCGAACACTGTGACTGGCGACAACATCCAGACTGCGATTCGGAGCATAGCGCCACTCGCTGCTGACAAACCCACTGAAATTATCATCCGTAACCTCAGTATTTGTGGTGCCGTAAACCTGTTCATACGCTTTGGCAGCGCTCATTGGCACCATGGCTCCATCCATCATTTTGAGCATGTAGGTGTCGTCAGCCTTGGTTGCATCCATTTCCACACGGTCGTATCGCAAACCAGCACCCAGCTGCAGGTCGGGCTGGATCCGGGTGAATTGTTCAAAGAACACACCCACGCGATCGCGCTCAACACCGGGCCACAGATAAGACGCCACAAGCTCTTTATCGACATTGTTAAGAGCCGCATCCCAATCGTTGGTTTCATAATCAATGCCAACGGCCCAATCGGTACGATCACCTGCCCGCTGATCCAGGCTCAGACGAACACCCTGGGTTCGAGTTTCAGAAGCCGTCAGCATTTTCATCGGTGCCGCCTGTTCACGCAGGCTGAAGTTGTCCATCACATGATCAACATCTGCCTGCCAGGTCATCAGATTCCAGGCACCATCGGCCACCGGCGCACCGACTTCCAGGCGGTACAGGTCGGTGTCAGTTTTCGGCGCGTCCATGCCTCGGCCCGGGAATTTCACATCACGTTCTTCCTGCCGACTGGCCATACCTTTGATAAAGAGGCCGTTGTCCGCCGTCCAGGCCGCATCTACCCGGCCTTCGGAGTTTTCATAGGCGCTGCGAACTTCGTTGCCATCACCGTCTTCATAATCGTCGGCTTCGTCGTAGCCGCCCGCCATGCGGATATAGGCGTCTTTGCTACCGACTGCCACGCTGCCATTCACCAGCTTTCCTTCGCCATTATCCGAGCCGCCCAAGGTCAGGTGGCCGGTGGTCAGGTTATCGTCGGCAAATACCGGCGCTGCGGTGGTCGCCACAATCTGGCCACCGGCAATCGGGCCCCAGCGCAGAGTGCGGTTATTTGTGCGCACGTCCAGCACCGGTGCCAGCGATGTGCTCAAACGACTGGTGGGCGGGTCCATGCGGCTCGGGCAGGCACCTTCAACCCGCATACCGTCCAGCAAAACATCAACCCGCTCCTCATTCTGGCCACGGATCACCGGATCCAACCCTCGCCCACCCATGCGCGATAGCGACACGGAGGCACTGGCAGCCAACCGCTCCACCGGTTCAGACTGAACGGCCGCCGCCGACAGCCGGGCCGCTTCTGCCGACTGGCCTTCTGTTACACGAATAAGCACAGCCTCATCTGCTTGCGCGTACACGGCGGGTGTCATGGCGCAACCAGCCAATGCCAGGCTGATACAACGCACCAGAGGTGTTTTTTTCATGGGGGGAGGGTCCTTGTAACTTTTGGATTAGCCTGATGGGTAAACAATAGAGGGAATTGTATGACGGTCCTTTAATGCTGGCCTGAGACACGATGCCGCACCCCCTCGGGAGTATTCCCCAAGTAGCATATTGAACCTATTACAGGGGTCTTACTTGCCAAAGGACGCTCGATTGTGGTGCAATCACTGCCCTTTTTTTGGGCATCCGCATTTTTGTGCGGCTTTCAATACGCGTATTCCGAGGGCTGACCTACCATGACCGTAAAACTCGACGAGAAGCTGGAACCGATCTACCAGGACGTTCTTCACCGCAACCCCGGCGAGAGCGAGTTCCACCAGGCTGTTCACGAAGTTCTGGAAACCCTTGGACCCGTTCTGGTGAAATATCCGGAATTCGCTGACAAGAAAATCATTCAGCGCATTTGTGAGCCTGAGCGCCAGATTATCTTTCGCGTGCCTTGGCAGGATGACAGTGGCGAGATCCACATCAACCGCGCCTTCCGGGTGGAGTTCAACAGCGCACTGGGGCCCTACAAAGGCGGCTTGCGTTTCCACCCCTCCGTTTACCTGGGCATCATCAAGTTCCTGGGCTTCGAGCAGATTTTCAAAAACGCCTTGACCGGCCTGCCCATCGGCGGCGGTAAAGGCGGTAGTGACTTCGACCCGAAGGGCAAGTCTGACGACGAGATCATGCGCTTCTGCCAAAGCATGATGACTGAGCTGTATCGCCATCTGGGTGAGTACACCGACGTTCCGGCCGGTGACATTGGCGTCGGTGGGCGTGAAATCGGTTACATGTTCGGCCAGTACAAGCGCATCACCAATCGTTACGAATCTGGCGTGTTCACCGGCAAAGGCCTCGACTGGGGCGGCAGCCGCGCCCGCACGGAAGCGACCGGCTATGGCACGGTATTCTTCACCCAGGAAATGCTGAAAGCCCGTGGCGACTCTCTGGAAGGCAAGAAGGTGGTGGTTTCCGGCTCTGGTAACGTCGCCATTTACGCTATCGACAAGGCCCACGAACTAGGTGCCAAGGTTGTCGCCTGTTCTGATTCTCAGGGCATGATCGTGCACGAGGCGGGCATTGACCTGCAGACGCTCAAGCGCATCAAGGAAGTGGAGCGTCGCCGCATCAGTGCCTACACTGAATACCATAAAGACGCCAAGTACGTGGAAGACGGCAACATCTGGAGCGTGCCGTGCGACATCGCGCTGCCGTGCGCCACCCAGAACGAACTGAATGGCAAAGACGCCAAGATTCTGGTCGAAAACGGCTGTATCGCGGTCGCCGAAGGCGCCAACATGCCGACCACGCCGGAAGGCATCATCCTGTTCCAGGATGCCAAGATTGCCTACGGCCCAGGTAAAGCCGCCAACGCCGGCGGTGTTGCCACCTCGGCACTGGAAATGCAGCAAAACGCCCGCCGCGACTCCTGGACCTTCGATCACACCCAGAGACGTCTTGAGGAAATCATGATCGATATCCACAAGAACTGTTACGAAACCGCCGCCGAGTTCGGCTCCGAAGGTAACTACGTAGTGGGCGCCAACATCACCGGCTTCCTCCGGGTTGCCCGTGCCATGAACGCCATGGGCGTTATCTGATCCAGCCATGAACGCCGAGGAGCCTCTTCAGTCTGCCGACCGGGTATCCACCGGGCTGAGCGGGCTGGACGAGGTTCTGGATGGTCTTCGAATCGGCGACAACGTAGTCTGGCGGGTGACCGACCTGGACGACTATCGCCGATTCGTCCTTCCTTTTGTTGACGCGGCCTCGGCCACTGGCCGACAGATTATCTATCTTCGTTTTGGCCAACACCCGCCGATCCTCCAGCAACACCCTGCCGTCCGCACCATCGAGATCGACGCCCTTGGCGGCTTCGAGAGTTTCACCAGCCGGGTCTGGCACCTGATCGAACAGCACGGCCGCGGCGCCTTCTACGTGTGCGACAGCCTGAGCGAACTGCTCAATGCCTGGGCCACCGATGCCATGGTGGGCAATTTTTTCCGGGTGGTGTGCCCGTTTCTGTTCGAGCTCGACACCGTGGCCTGGTTTGCCCTGCACCCGGAGCGCCATTCGCGGATGACTCTGGACCGTATCCGCCAGACTACCCAGGTGATGATTGATGTCCAGCGCCACGGCGATGAGGTGCAGATTCAACCCATCAAGGCCTGGCGTCGCCAGTCACCGACCATGTTCCTGCCCCACCGGGAGCAGGACGGACAGTTTCAACCGATCACCGACAGCAGCGACGCCACCCGCCTGCAAGCCAGCCTGGAGCTGGAGCATCCGCACCGCCAGCCACTGCTGGACTACTGGGACCGGCTGTTTCAGGAAGCTGGCCGGGCTTTGTCAGAGCAGGATGACGCCTGCATTGCAGAGCTGCAGGAGCAGGTGCTGCAGGTATTGATCAGTCGCGACCCCCGGATCCTGGAGCTGGCCCGTCGCTACCTGTCACTGGACGATCTGCTCGGCATTCGCAGCCGCCTGGTGGGCAGCGGCTACGTCGGGGGCAAAGCCACCGGGATGCTGATCGCCCGCAACATTCTGCTGAAAGACGCGCCGGATCTGTGGCAGCAGCAGCTGGAGCCCCATGATTCCAGCTATCTGGGCACCGATGCCTACTACGCCTTTCTGGTTCACAACGGGCTCTGGCCGGCCATCATGCGCCAGCGCTCGGAAGCCGGCTATCTGAGTGAAGCACCGGCGCTGCAGGGTCACATACTCGCCGGCGAGTTCCCCTATGAGATCCGCGCCGAGCTTGAGCGCCTGCTGGACCATTATGGTCAGTACCCCATTCTGGTGCGCTCCTCGAGCCTTCAGGAAGACGGTTTTGGCAACGCCTTTGCCGGCAAGTATGAAAGCGTGTTTCTGGTCAACCAGGGCTCACCGGAGCAGCGGCTGGCTGCGCTGGAGGCTGCCGTCCGCCAAGTGTACGCCTCGTCCATGAGCGAAGACGCCCTGGTGTACCGCAAACAACGCGGGCTGGACCAGCGGGAAGAACCCATGGCGCTGCTGATCCAGCGGGTCAACGGCCGCTTTCATGGCCGTTACTATTTGCCCGATGCCGCCGGCGTGGGGGTGTCCCGCAATACCTTTGCCTGGGACAGCAACATGGCCCCGGAAGCGGGCATGGTGCGGCTGGTCATGGGCCTTGGCACCCGGGCCGTAGACCGGATTGAGGGCGATCACGCCTGCGTGATGGCGCTGGACCATCCGATGCGGCAGCCGTTCCGCAATCAGGACGAAAACTACCGGTTTTCCCAGCATCTGGTGGACCTGCTGGATTTACAGGAAGGCAGCCTCGACACCCGCCCCCTGAGCCAGCTGCTGGAAACCACCAAAGATCTGCCGATGGCCCATCTGGCCGAAGTTGATCGCGCCGCCAGCACCCGGGCCGAGCAGATTGGTCTGCAAGGGCCGATCTGGCGACTGACGTTCCGGCCACTGGTGCAACAAAGCCCCTTTATTAACCGGCTGTCTCATCTGCTGAAAACCCTGGAGGCCGGTTATCGGCACCCGGTGGATGTGGAATTTACCCTGCACCTGAATGACCAGGGCGAGCCGTCCTTCAACCTGGTGCAATGCCGGCCGCTGGCCACCATTGGCGAAACCGGGCCGGTCGCGATTCCTGACCCGCTGCCGGAAAACCATCTGCTGTTCCGCACCCAGGGCCACTTCATGGGCGGCAACATCAACCTCGCCATCAAGCGGGTCATTCGCGTGGACGCCTCGGTCTATGCCGACCTCACCACCAGCGAACGCTACGACGTTGCCCGACGGATCGGTGAAGAGGTGCGCTCAACCGACACGCCCACCCTGCTGATCGGGCCTGGCCGCTGGGGCACCAGCAGTCCGGAGCTGGGCGTGCCGGTGCGGTTTTCCGATATTGCCGGGGTCGCGGCCCTGGTGGAAGTGTCGGAGAAGGCCGGCGAGATGGTTCCGGACCTGTCCTATGGCTCCCATTTCTTTCAGGATCTGGTGGAAACCGGCACCGCCTACGCGGCCCTGTTTCCAGAGAACAATCACTGCGACTATTTTCCGAATCGCCTACCCCTCGACACCGCCCCCGCACAGACCAGCGCGCATCCGGCTATCCGGGTTCACCATTTGAAACAACGCCATCTGCAACTGACTGGCGATGTGGTTGGTCAGCAACTGGTGTGTTACTTCACCGATTGATCCCCGGCAGGTAAACGCACGTTTATACCACCAGGCACCCGGCCATGCTGCTAGAATGCCGGCTATGGAATGGCTCACTCACTCTCAGACCGGTTTTCGCCAGGCGGCCCGCTACTTGCTGGGCATGCGGCTGGCCATCATCACCACCCAACTGGTCGCGGTGGCGGTTGCTGAAACCGCCGTCACCCTTGCCCACCGGGCCGAGGCCCTGATCCTCTGCCTGCTGTACGCCGTGCTGGCGACCCTGGGCTGGCTCTGGTTCAGCCGAAAGCCACCCCAAGCCTCAGCACCGGTGAGCCTGTCGCTGGCGACTGACCTGTTGCTGATCGGCTTGTGGCTGTTTTTTACCGGCGGTTACACCAACCCGCTGGTATCCCTGCTGCTGCTGCCGATCGCGGTGGCGATCATTCTGGTGCCCAGCCGCCAGAGCTTCTTGCTGACCCTGACCGGCATTGCCGTATACACTGCGTTGGTACTCTGGCACGCCCCTGTGATGCACGATCACCAGAGTGCCGACCTGGCCCAGCTGCACCTGGTCGGCATGTGGGTAACCTTCGCCCTGACTGCCGCCATTCTGCTGCTGGTGGTCGGCACACTGGCGCGTCGGCTCCGGCTGCAACAAAGCCAACTGTCCGAATTCCGGGAAAACCGGCTGAGGGATGAGCAGATTATTTCGCTGGGCTTGTCGGCAGCCGCGGTGGCCCACCGCCTGGGCACGCCGCTCAATACCATGACGCTGTTGCTGGACGAGATCCGAGCCCACAACGCGGACCACACCAGTCAGGAGCTTGACGAGGATCTGACCTTGATGGGCCAGCAGCTGACTCTGTGCAGCCAGCACCTGCAACAACTGACCAAGGCCGCGGTGGAAGCCAGAACCGCCACACTTGAAGAACTACCCGTGCAGGACTGGCTGGCCCGTCTGCGGGAATCTGCCACCTTGCTATGGCCATCGGGGCTGATCCAGTGGTCAAACACATACCCGAAGGTGGCCATAGCGGTCGACGCCACGCTGGACCAGGCCGTCCTGAACCTGCTGGCCAATGCCCTGACCGCCAGCCCTGACTGGGTCGCCGTCAGCAGTCGACTGACCGGATCCAACCGGATAGAAATCGTGGTGGAAGATCATGGTGATGGACTGGAGCTGGCCATGCAGGGTGCTCCCGGTGGCGACATTGTCGACTCCCGTAACGGCCTGGGTGTTGGCCTGTTCCTGTCCAATGCCACCATTCAGCGCCTGGGCGGCAACCTCAAGGCCAGGGCCAGCGAAACCGGCACCACCATGGTGATTGATCTGCCGGTCATTCAACACAGCCTTCGGAAGGACAACTCTGTATGACAGCACAGGAACACTGGCTGCTGATTGATGATGACCAGGCTTTTCTGCAGGTGCTTGGGCGATCTCTCGCGCGGCAGGGTATTGAAGCGGTTTGCGCCTACGACTATGGCAGTGCCCTTGAGGCCCTGACCACCCACCACTTTGACCGGTGCGTTCTTGACCTGAACCTGGCCGGCGAAAGCGGCCTGCAGCTACTGCCAGAACTGCTTGCCCGCAACCCGGACCTTAATGTGCTGGTACTGACCGGTTACGGCAGCATTGCCACCGTAGTCGAGGCCATGCGCCGGGGCGCTGTGAACTACCTTTGCAAGCCGGTTACCGTCAATCAGCTGGTAAACGGTTTCGAACCGCTGGAAGCACCCCCCTCACTCAGGCCGGAACCGCCGTCAGTTGAGGAAATGGAATGGGAACACATTCAGCGAGTGCTTAATGAAAACGACGGCAATATCTCCGCCACTGCCCGCGCCCTGAACATGCACCGGCGAACTCTGCAACGCAAACTGCAGAAACATTCCCGCTGGCGCGAATGAAAACCTGCTGTTGAAAGCCCGGATATATCGCTTAAAATTGACAATCGTCAATCAGAGCCGCCCTTTGTCCAATGTCACAAAGGATCAGATGCGTTAGCATCTCGCGCTGCCCCGTCATTGCAATAACCGGACACCACCGCCGTCATCACCCTGGAATCTACGCAGATCCGTGGCGACCGTTGACTGTTATGCTTACGCCGCAACCTCACAAGGAGGAGAGGTAAGGTTTCACTCATCGATAACCGGAATACCCGTTACATGCCGAAAGCACCGGAACAGATTCAGCCACCGCTTGGCATAGATCCCAATCGACTGGCGCTGATCGCCACCGCCACTCGCAATATGGTCATGATTCTGGACGCTGCAGGGTGCATTGAATGGGCGAACCTGGCTTTTGAAAACCACACCGGTTATTCGCTCGACACCATCGTCGGCCGGCAGCCGGGCGACTTTCTCCACGGTCCGGACACCGATACCGAGACGGTCCTGCGTATTTGCCAACACCTGCACCGCGGTGAAGTGTTTGAGGAAGACCTGCTTAACTATACGGCAGACGGCACCCCTTATTGGGTGCACACCTATTGCATGCCGATCGGAGCCGATGAAGGCGTAGAGCCGGGTTTTGTCGTTATCCAGACCAACATCTCGGACCGCAAACACAGCGAGCGCGGCCTGCGAATCGCCGCCAGCGTTTTTGATCGTAGCCACGAAGCCATCATCATTACCGACCCCTCCAACCGGATCATTGATGTCAACCCGTCATTCTCCAAAATCACTGGTTACGCTCGTCAGGAAGTTCTCGGTCTGAACCCGTCCATCCTGAGTTCAGGTCGCCATTCCCGCGATTACTACCGCTCCATGTGGACCTCCATCGAAAAAACCGACCACTGGCGCGGCGAAGTCTGGAACCGTCGCAAAAACGGTGAAGAATACGCCGAACTACTCTCGATCAGCCGGGTGCACCTGGACGAGCCTGGCAGTTACTTTCATGTCGCTGCCTTTACCGACATCACCGCCCTGAAAAATCACGCCAAAGAGCTGGACCGGGCCGCCAATTACGATGACCTGACGGGTTTGCCCAACCGGCAATTACTGGAAGAGCGGCTGCGATCAGCCCGGCAACATGCCACTCGCCAGAAAAGGCAGATTTCGATCTGCTATCTCGATCTGGACGGTTTTAAATCGATCAATGACGAACTCGGCCACGAAGTGGGCGATCAGGCCCTGCGTGCAACCGCGGAACGCCTGACCAAAGCTCTTCGCAGCGGCGATACCGTGGCCCGTATTGGTGGTGATGAATTTGTGCTGCTGTTGCAGGGCGATGAATCAGAATCGGTGTATCAACGCATCCTTACGACCGTCAGCGAACCCTTGGATGTTCACGATAAAACCCTCCGAATCACCGCCAGCCTGGGCGTGACCCTATACCCGGAGGACGACACCGATGCCGAAGGTCTGATTCGCCATGCTGACCAGGCCATGTACGCCGCCAAAGAAAAAGGCCGCAACCAGTTCCACATATTTGATCCGGGACTGGACGCCCACCGCAGGCAACGCCGGAATCAATTGGTGGAAATATCCAGGGCACTGGAGAACGAAGAGTTCTCATTGTACTTCCAGCCACAGGTTCGCATGGCCAACAGTGAAGTCGTCGGCTTTGAGGCACTGATTCGCTGGAATCACCCCCAAAAGGGCCTGCTATCACCTGCGGCCTTCCTGCCCGCAGTGGAAAACAGTCACCTGGAAATTCCCCTGGGACAATGGGTTCTGAAAGAAGCCATTCATCAGATGAACCGGTGGCGTGAAGCCGGCGAGGCGATGGCGGTGAGCATCAACATCAGCGCGCCCCATCTGATGGACCGAAGCTTTGCGGACTACCTGGAAAGCTACCTGCACAGCCACCGGGAAGTCAGTCCCAGCCTGATTACCCTGGAGGTACTGGAGTCGACCGCCCTGGAGGACACCAAACGTGCCAGCAATGTTCTGGCTCGCTGTCGGGCTCTGGGGTTACAGGTGGCATTGGACGATTTCGGCACCGGGTTTTCGTCACTGACCTACCTGCGTACACTGCCCGTAGACGTGATCAAGATCGACCAGAGTTTTGTCCGCAATATGCTGACGGACAGCAATGACCAGGCCATTGTCGAGAGCGTGATCTTCCTGGCCCAACGTTTTGACCACCCGGTGCTCGCCGAAGGCGTGGAAACCACTGCACACGCCAATGCTTTGAAAAGCATGGGCTGCAATCTGATCCAGGGTTATGGAATCGCGCGCCCGATGCCAGCCAGTTCGGTCCTGCCCTGGCTGGACAAGTGGCGCGACACAGTGAGTCGCAACAAGAGATTACCGGAGCTTTTGGACACAGCAGAACAAGGTGCTGCTACCTGAATAACCGACTTAACGATAGCGTCGTTGGTCGAGCGTGCTGAGCCGGTCCGGATGGAACACCATCAAGCCGGTCACAAGGGCGCCGTTGACGAAGCCTTCAGGAATCATGAACAGCGGCAGGTAACTCAGATAGTCGTAAACCAGCTCGTCAAAGCTGTAGATGCCATTGGTCCACAACAGCAGGCACATCACCAATCCGGCAATCGCTACCGAAAGGCCGGCGCCAAAAAAACCGCAAAAGAAGATGTAGGCAAAGAAACTCCGGAAGTCGCGCCTTCGCTCCCACAGCATGATGGCGTGAGTGACCAGTGCCGGCACCATCACCGTGACCAAACCATTGGCGGCAAACATGATTAACGGTTCCCGACCAGTGATCACGGTGATCACCAGCGCCAACAGTCCACTGAGCACCGCTAATGCCCAGCCCAGCATCAGCGTGATCACGGTGATACCAAAGATATGGATGGCAAGCCCCGGGGATATGCCTGCCCGGAGCTGCCAGACAAAGCCAAGAACGACCGCGGCCCCGAACACCGAGTGCTGCAGCGACTGATCCTTGCGGAAGGCACGCCAGTCAACCGTTCGCACTGCCGCAAGCAATACCAGCCCGAAGACAACGGCGGTCAACAGCCATTGACTGGTTGAAAGCAGGTTTTCGGTCATTCCCATCAGAGTCACCGGTTGACGATAGCCACAGCCCAAAAGGCAGTTTTTACACATACCCTTGTTCCGGTCAACGGGATCACATTGTCTGGATCACTCCAGCAAGGTTTTTCCGGTCAACGAACGCCAGGCCTCAAAGGTACTCAGGTACACCTCACCGCCAAGATGGTGCAGGAATTCGGTTCCTTTCAGCCGATCCATCACCGGGCCTTTGACTTCCGACAGATGCAATCGTACGCCTGCGTCCTGAAGGCGATCATTGATCGTTTCCAGGCTTTCCAGCGCCGAAGCATCCACCAGGTTCACCGCCGGGCACACCAGCACCAGATCGGTCAGCTCCGGCTCCCGGGTAATCAAATCCATCACCCTTTCTTCGAGAAAACGGGCATTGGCAAAGTACAGGCTCTCGTCCACCCGCAAAAACGTGACTTTCGGGCACAGCTCGACATCGTGCCGCAGCACGTTACGGAAATGCTCGGTGCCCGGCACACGTCCCACCACCGCGCTGTGAGGCCGGCTGGTGCGGTACAGGAACAAACCGATGGACAACAACACGCCGGCGATAATGCCCGCCTCAACACTGTGAATCAGGGTCAACACGATGGTCGCGAGCATGGCGCCGAAATCGGTGCGGGAATAGCGGAAGGTCCGGCCCAGCGCCGGGAAATCAATCAAGGTGGCGACCGCAACGATGATGGTGGCGGCCAGAGTAGCCTGGGGCAGCCAGGCAATGGCCGGCGTCAGGAAAAGCGTGGCCAAGGCAATACCGACCGCTGCGTAGGCACCGGCCGCCGGGGTTTCGGCACCGGCATCAAAATTTACCACCGAGCGTGAAAAGCCACCGGTGACCGGCATGCCGCCAGACAAACCGGAACTGAGGTTGGCAGTACCCAGACCAATCAGCTCCTGGTCCGGGTCAATACGCTGACGGCGCTTGGCGGCCAGGGTCTGACCGACCGACACCGATTCAACAAAGCCCACCACACTGATCAGCAACGCGCTGACCGCCAGCTGCGACCACAGTGACGGTTCCAGGCTGGGCATGGTGAACACTGGCAGACCCGAAGGCACTGCGCCGACCAGGCGCACACCCTGCTCATCCAACCGCAGCAGCCAGGCCAGCAGGGTGGTCAACAGCACGGCCAGAATAGGCGCGGTTTTGGTGAAAATGTCGGCACTGCGCTCCGCCAGTCCCAGTCTTTTCAGCAGCGGCTTGAGAAAACGCCGGGACCACAACAGGAACAACAGCGCGCCCAACCCCACAAACAGCGTCGGCACGTTGGTGCTGGGTAAAGACGTGAGAAACGAAGCCCCGATGTCCAGCAGGTTGTGCCCGGAAGACTGGACCCCGAACAGATGCTTGAGCTGACTGGCCGCGATCACAATGCCCGAGGCGGTAATAAAGCCCGAGATCACCGGGTGGCTGAGAAAGTTGGCCATGAAACCGAGTTTCAGAAGCCCCATGACCGTCAGCATCAGACCCGACATCACCGCAATCAGAATGGCGCCGGCAATATATTCGGCGGTACCTACTTCCGCCAACGGCGCCAGAGCCGCCGCTGTCATCAGGGACACAACCGCCACCGGGCCCACCGAGAGGGTACGGCTGGTGCCAAACACCGCATAGACTACCAACGGCAAGATACTGGCATAGAGCCCCACTTGCGCCGGCAAGCCCGCCAGCAACGCATAGGCCAGCGATTGCGGAATCAGCATCACGGTGACAATCACCGCCGCGATCAGATCACTGGTCACCTGACCGCGATGGTATTGCGGTGCCCACTGAAGAATAGGCAAATAACGTTTCAGGTTCATACCCGGCTCAGAACAGGTCGATCGGAACTTTCAGGTACACCTGGCCGTTATCCTCTGCGGGCGGCATATGGCCGGCGCGCATATTGACCTGAACCGAGGGCAGAATCAGCCGGGGCATATCAAGCGTGGCATCCCGTTCGGTGCGCATCTTGACGAACTCGTCCTCGGAAATGCCTTCATGCACATGCACATTGGCCTCACGCTGCTCGGCTACCGTGGTCATGTGATGATACTCATCCCGGCCCGGTGCCTTGTAGTCGTGGCACAGGAAAATACGGGTGTCTGCGGGCAGCGCCAGCACTTTCTGGATCGAACGGTACAGCACCCGGGCATCGCCACCGGGAAAATCACAGCGAGCGGTGCCGTAATCCGGCATGAACAGGGTGTCGCCGACAAACGCCGCATCATCGATCACGTAAGTCAGGCACGCCGGGGTGTGGCCAGGAGTATGCAGCACCCGGCCCTCCAGGTTGCCGATGGTGAAGGTGTTGCCTTCCTCAAAAAGCTGGTCGAACTGGCTGCCATCCCGGGCAAACTCGGTGCCGGCGTTGAAAGCTTTACCGAAAATCTCCTGGACGTCGGTAATGCGGGCGCCGATGCCGGTTTTGCCGCCCAGTTTTTCATGCAGGTAGGGCGCGGCTGACAAGTGATCCGCATGTACGTGCGTTTCCAGAATCCACTCGACGTTCAGGTTATTATCCTGAACGTACTGAATGATCTCATCAGCCGAACGGACATCGGTGCTGCCGGCAGCGTAATCAAAATCCAGAACCGAATCCAGAATCGCACAGGCCTGACTGTTCGGGTCACGAACAACGTAACTGAACGTGTTGGTGGGTTCGTCGAAGAAATGTTGAACGATGGGCTGGGTCACAGTAATCACCTCTGATGTCGCCAATTCCTTGAATTTAATTCTAAGGATATACTAGATCGTAATATGAGGTGAAATGCTGTTTTCTTATATGCGCGATAACCCCGATGCATAGACGTAAGCCCGGTCAACGTCAAAGAAGTTGCTGATTGAAGAGAGTAGTTCATCGAGACATTCATCAATGGTGCCGAAGGCAAGATTGATGAACTCGGTCGGCAATCGGGCTATCAGCCGCTGGAAGCCGCCCTGAACCTGATCAATGCTAAACGGATAACAGTGGTGCTTTTGGTCTGCACACACCCCGTAGGTACACAGGACGCCGGGCTAGCCAGAGGCCAGTTTATGAAAAAACGAGACAGACAAATCACCCTGGGGCCTGCCATTGAACTTGCTTGCCATAAATGGCGTGTCTCCCTGCTGAAGCGTTCCGCTCTCTTTTTCAAAGTGTAGCTTACCGGGACGGGGACCTCATATATCTTATCAATCGACTTCCAACGATTCCCTGATGCCCGAGATCACATTCGTTACAATACGGTGTTCCACCCTGATGGAGTATTTCCAGGTGTTCCCAAAGCAAAAACTCAAACTTGAGTGGCAGGCATTCTGGTTGTCTGTCGGGTTTCTGACCCGCATTCCGATGCTGGTTCGAATCGATTACTCACAGCGTCTGATGAACCAGAGCAGCCTGTACTTTCCGTTGGTGGGGCTGTTACTTGGCGCTTTTTACGCACTGACCTATGGCCTGCTTGCGCTGGCCTTCAGCTCAGTTGTGGCCATCATTCTGGTGGTTATCCTGCACCTGTTCGTAACCGGCGCATTCCATGAGGACGGTCTCGCCGACAGTATCGATGCGCTTGGGGGTGGTTACACGGTAGAAAAACGGCTAGCCATCATGAAAGACAGCCGTATAGGGACTTACGGGGCAGCGGCCCTGACGATGGCCTTGTTGCTGAAAGTAACCTTACTCGCAGAAGCTGACACCATCTGGCTGGCCCTGCTGGTAGCGCCGTCCATCAGCAGGCTGACGCCACTATTACTGATGGCTACGCTGAACTATGTTACCGACGCTAGTAACAGCAAATCCAAGCCGGTCGCCGATGGTTTTTCACGGCAACGTTTGCTGGTGGCGGTAGGGTTCACTCTGATGGTTGCTGCGGCGATGTCGTTCTGGCACCCACTGTTATTCGCCGGGGCGTTATCTGCAGTCATCCTGACAGCCTTCTGCTGGGGTGCCTACCTGAGACAACAACTGGGCGGCTACACCGGCGATGCTTTGGGCGCCAGCGTGATACTCAGTGAATTGGTTCTGCTACTTTTTCTATGAACCCCGAGTCAGTTATCCACCGTAAATGACACGATGCGGGACAGATGACTGATCGGGAGCCCTGTTTCCCTATGCCAGCAGTTGAAAGCATCCTGGGCCTGATTCAACCCCTTTTTGCTCGCCGGGGAAGCATCCAGAATGCCGGCGCGCGTCAGTGCTGTGGCTACATCGTGCGACATGATGAAGCCATCCCAGCCCATTCGACGGAGAAAATACTGGGCGGAGTTGCCCCCCAGGCGGGCCCCGTTCCGTTTCAGGTACAACAACAGGCCAACCTGCTGCTCTGAAGGCCACTGCGCCAGGAATTTGCCAAAACTCCCGTGATCCTTCGCCACATCCATCAGCATTCTCGCGTTCTCGGGCACTGTCCGGATTTTCTGCATGTTGCGTACAATTCGTACGTCATTGGCGAGCTGCTCCAACACCTCCGGCGGCACCTGCTGCCAATACGCAGGCTCGAAGCCTTCAAAGGCCGCTTCAAATTCCGGCCACTTGTTCTCGATCACCCTCCAGACAAAACCCGCCTTGAAAATGCAGCGCGTCATCTCAGACAAGTAGCGATCATCGCTGATCTCAGCCAAGCGGTGCTTCTCCACCACCGATGGCAGCAGGGACCGCAGAGCCTGCTCACCACCTTTTCGGGATACGGCCTGGTCGTAAAACGCGGAGAACTTCATTTTACCTCCTGAACAAAAAAGCTCTGGATCGGGTCCCGGTGCTCCAAAGACAGCGCGCGTACACCGCACGTTTCAGTCTTCTTTAAAATACCTGTTGAGCGCCTGATGCTCCAACGGCAGGCCCCATCGATTACCGTGCACCAGCTCCGCCAGCGGAAGTCGTGAACGCCATCCTTTGGTCTGCAATTCCGGATGTTCCAGAAATTCGCTGACGTAGCCTAGGCAAAGATACGCCAACGGGTATACGTCGTCGGGCAGTTGCAAGATTTCGGACAGTTGGGTCTGGTCCAGAATACTGACCCACCCTACGCCAATACCTTCGGCCCGTGCCGCCAACCAGAGGTTCTGCACCGCCAGACAGGTGCTGAACAGGTCCATTTCCATCACGGAGTTTCGGCCCAGGACATGGGGACCGCCACGGGATCGGTCACAGGTGATGCAGAGATTGATCGGGCTTTCCAGAATGCCCTGTAATTTCAGATTTCGATATGCTTTCCGACGCTCACCAGTGTAGTTTTCGGAGGCTCTGTTGTTTTCTTCGTTGAAGCTGGCCAACACCTGTTCACGCACCACAGGGCTGTCGATCACGATAAAATCCCACGGCTGCATGAAACCCACTGAAGGCGCGTGATGGGCTGCCTTGAGAATGCGAGCCAGGACATCATTCGGGATGCCGTCCGACAAAAACTGGGAGCGCACGTCACGGCGCTCGAAGATGGCCCGATAAAGGCCTTCACGCTGGGCTTCGGTGAATGGGTCGTTGTGATTGTTCATAGCTGCAACAGCCTCCTTAACCGATCGGTATCCAAGCACTGCTCCACCTGATCGGCCAATCGATCAAGCTGTTGTTGCCGGTGGTTCTGGTAGTTCACTGCCTGCGCTCCCTGCACTCTGAGCCCGGCCCAGGCCAGAAGGGTATCGCAAGCGGCGGGCTCATCGAACAGCCCGTGCACATAAGTACCAGCCATTTGGCCGTCGGCACTGACCGCACCATCCGGACCGACCTCCAGCTCAGCGTAAGGGCGGGCCAGCGCTGGGCCTTCAGTGACGCCGTTATGCATCTCGTACCCTTTCATCACCACAGTTACGCCGGGTCCAGAAACATCGGATGTAAGCGTTCCCTGCACGTATCTGAGCTGTTTACCCGGCACCATGCGCGTACTCATCTCGAGCAGGCCTAGACCCTCGGTATTGCCAGCTTCACCTTCCAACCCCTCCGGGTCATCCACCCTCTGCCCAAGCATCTGGAAGCCGCCGCAGATGCCCAGTAACTTGCCGCCATAACGCAGGTGCTTGCGGATAGCCTCCGGCCAGCCCTGCTGTTTCAGCCACTGCACATCATGCCGGGTGCTTTTGCTACCGGGCAAGATAATCAGGTCTGCCGGTGGAATGGGCTCATCAGGGCCGACAAAGATCAGATCCACGCCCGGGTGCAACCGCAGGGGATCGAAATCATTGTGGTTGCTGATGCGGGGCAACACCGGAACCACCACCCGTAGCGCGCCCAGTTCATGGGTGCCGGTGGTGCCGACACTGTCTTCGGAGTCGATCACCAAACCGTGCAGATAGGGCAGTACGCCATACACCGGTTTGCCAGTATGTTTCGACAGCCAGTCCAGCCCCGGCTCCAGCAGCGCAATGTCGCCCCGGAAGCGATTGATGATAAAGCCCGCGGTTCGCGCCCGCTCACTGTCTGAAATCAACGCCAGGGTGCCGACCAATTGAGCGAAGACCCCGCCCTTGTCGATATCCCCCACCAGCAACACCGGGCAATCAGCGGCTTCGGCAAAGCCCATGTTGGCAATGTCGTTGGCACGAAGGTTGATCTCCGCCGGACTGCCCGCACCTTCGGCAATGATTACACCATAACGGGCACTCAGGGCTCGCCAGCTGGCCATGACCGAGGCCATGGCTTCCGCTTTGTAGGCATGGTAGTCCAGCGCACCCATGTTGCCATGGACCTTCCCCCGCAGGATCACCTGAGCGCCACAGTCACTCTGGGGTTTCAACAATACCGGGTTCATGTCGCTATGGGGTTCCAGGCCGCAGGCCAGTGCCTGCAGGGCGGTGGAGCGGCCAATTTCACCACCATCCACCGTCACCGCACTGTTCAAGGCCATGTTCTGCGGTTTGAATGGCGCTACCGACACACCCTGGCGCGCCAGCCACCGGCACAGGGCCGCCACCACTGTGGTTTTGCCGGCATCAGATGTCGTGCCCTGCACCATCAGTGTCGGCATTTAAAGTTCCACGCCCTTTTGGGCCTTTATGCCCTGATCCTTGAAGGCGTGTTTGATCACGCCCATCTCGGTCACGGTGTCAGCCAGGTCAATCAGCTCCTGGGGGGCACTCCGCCCGGTCACGACGACATGCTGCATTTCCGGGCGGGCTTGCAGGTCGTCCAGCACCCGGTCCAGATCGATGTAGTCGTACTTGAGCGCAATATTGAGTTCGTCCAGCAGGATCAAATCATAGCTGTCGTCTTTCAGCATGGCAGCGGTGATGTCCCAGGCTTTTGTCGCACTTTGTACATCTTGCTCGCGGTTCTGGGTCTCCCAGGTGTAGCCCTGCCCCATTACGTGATAGTCCACATTGGGCAGGTTCCGGAAGAACGCCTCCTCACCGGTACTGAAAGCCCCTTTGATGAACTGGACGATGCCCACCTTCATACCGTGACCCAACGCCCGGGCGACCATGCCAAAGCCGGAACTGCTCTTGCCCTTGCCAGGACCGGTCAGCACCAACAACACACCTTGCTCTTTCTGGGCACGGGCAATACGCTCCTGCATGATCTTATGCTTGGCGGCCATGCGCTTGGCATGGCGTTCAGGGTCTTTGGCGCGTTCACGCATTGTGAGTCTCCTTGGGTTCATGTCTCAGGATTATTCAGGAAAACCGGACTTGCTCTGCGCGAAAAATAGCGGCGACCAGTGCAGGAGCAGAGGGGAAGTAACCGTGAAAATAGCTGGCTACCAGGTTACGGTGATAATAAACCGCCTCACCCTCAGAACCCGCCTGCTTTCGTGCTCTGGCAGCAGGTTGCCAAGGCGTAGCGAGACTGGAGTGATGATATGTGTGGCCCCGAAGGCTACCCAGGCTGGTCTCCAGGCTTTGCAGCCCCAACCCGGACAGACGGTTGGCCATGGTCGCCCGGCCCGGGACCAAGCCCCACAACTGATGCACCTTTCCACTCTTATCCTCCAGCTCCTCCGCACAGGCCATCAACCCCCCACACTCGGCCAGGATGGGCATGCCGGCCTGGTGGCAGGCACGAATCGACGCCAGCAGGGTTCGGTTTTCAGCCAACGTCTGGGCGTGCAATTCGGGGTAACCACCTGGCAGCCAAAGCGCATCAGCCACCGGTACTTCCGAATCCTTCAGTGGCGAGAAGTACACCAGATCCGCTCCCATGGCTGTGAGCAGATCCAGGTTGGCCCGGTAGATAAAACTGAAGGCGGCATCCCGGGCGACAGCAATGCGGTGCCCGACCAAGCACTGCTCTGGTTTGGACGGTGTCTCGAAAGTAAAAGACACAGGCTTGGGCAGGGCGTCCAGACCCGCAGACATCAGAACTTCGGCAGCTTTATTCAGCCGATCACTGAGGTCGTCCATCTCGGCGGCCTGAAACAGCCCAAGATGCCGGTCTGGAATATTCATGGAGTCATTGCGCGGAATGGCACCCAACAGACGGATTCCCTCGGGCAGGCTCTCGCGAAGCAGTTCCCCGTGGTAAGAGCTACCAGTTTTGTTGGCAATCACCTGATGGACCGGAAGTTCGGGGTCAAAGCTCGCCAGACCAAGGGCAACCGCGCCGAAAGTCTGGGCCATGCCCTTGGCATCAATCACGGGCAAAGCCGGAATACCCGCCAGTTTGGCCAAGTCTCCGCTACTGGGGCTGCCATCGAACAGGCCCATGGACCCTTCCACCAGGATAAGGTCGGCGGTTTGGGCGGCCTCGGCCAGTCGCCATCGGCATTCGTATTCTCCGGTCATCCAGGGGTGCAACTGGTATACCGGATTGCCGGAAGCCACCTCCAATACCATGGGGTCCAGGTAATCCGGACCGTGTTTGAACACCCGAACGTTCCGGCCAGCATTCCGGTGCAGGCGGGCCAGGGCAGCAGTAACCATAGATTTGCCCTGGCCGGAGCCGGGGGCGGTGATCATTGCGGCTGGAACATTGGCGATTGGCATGTCTTAATAATCCCTGTCGTCCGAGTTTGGTGCAGAGGGGCTGGGTTAGCCTCGTTTTGGCACAAAGAACGGTGTGCCATCCACCTCTACTGTTTGCAGCTCCTGGTTATACAAACGCTCCAGAGCGCTCGGTACCAGCATCCGCTCTGCCAGGCCCCAGCAGGCTTCGCCATTGGGATACATCAGCAAAATATGATCACACCAGCGGGCGGCCAGGTTCAGATCATGCAGACACATGAAGATGGCGTTACCAGCTTTCGCCCGGCCGGTCAGAAGCTTCATCACCGCCACCTGGTGATGCAGATCGAGGTGATTCGTCGGTTCATCCAACAGCCAGGTGTGGGGAGACTGAGTCATCAGAGTAGCGATAGCCACACGTTGGCGTTCGCCGCCGGACAACGTGCTGACCAGGCGGTCTTTAAGGTGCAGAACATCCAGTGCTTCAAGTGCCCTTTCAGCCATGGCCAGATCGTCCGCGCCTTCCATCTGCCATGGTGACAGCCACGGGTGGCGGCCAATCAGCGCAGTTTCGAGCACCGTTGCCGGAAATCCGTCCTGTCTGTCCTGGAATACCAAGCCCAGCTGTTGGGATAGCACTCGTCGTTTTAACTCGTTCGCAGGTTTGTCATTGAGACAGAGACTGCCCGAACGCGGAGGCCTGAGCCCTGCCAGACTGTGCAACAGAGTGGTTTTACCTGCACCGTTGGGGCCGAGTACGCCCCATATCTGGCCCGATTCAATAGCCAAATTCAGGGGGTAGCCGCTGGCACGACCAGGAATATCGATGACCAGTTCGCGGGTCTTGAGGGTTTGCATAGCGGGGCGCTTAAGGCTTGCCATCAGCGGCTCCGGTACAGCAAGTACAAGAAGGTCGGCACACCCAACAACGCGGTAATCACACCGACCGGGAGCTGCTCCGGGGCAATAACTACCCTCGCCAGGGTATCCGCCAGCACCAGCAGAGTTCCGCCCGCTAAAGCGCAGGCGGGCAGGATCAGACGCTGATCGTTACCAAGCACCATTCGCAACATGTGGGGTATCACCAGGCCCACAAAACCAATGCTGCCGGCCATGGTGACCGCGGTGGCGGTAAGCAGGCTGGCCAAAACGTAAATCATCCATTCCAGCGGCCGTACCGAAATACCCAGTGCAGCTGCCTGCATCGGACCGCGGGCCAGCACATTCAGGCTACGCCCAAGAGGAACCACAATAAAACACACCACCAGCAATAACCCCAGGCCAGGCCACGGGGTTCTTGCGTAGGAGACATCGCCCATCAGCCAATACAACATGCCAGGCAATTCTCTGGCTGGACTGATTGCCAACATCAGCGTGATTACTGCGCCCCAGCCCGCGGCTACCACCACACCGGTAAGTAAAAGACGGGAGGGTGTCCAGCTACCAGTACCATGAGCAAGCCCGAATACCATCAGTGTGGCCAGCATGGCGCCGGCAAAAGCAGAACCGGAAACGACGACACCGCCAAGACCTGCCAACATCGCGAGCAAAGCTCCTACCGCTGCACCACCGGACAGTCCCAGAACATAGGGGTCTGCCAGCGGATTGCGTAGTAATACCTGCATCAGCGCCCCGGCCACAGCCAGCAAACCTCCGGTGGCAAACCCCGAGAGGGTTCTGGGCAGTCGGAGTTCAAGCACCAGGGTGCGCTGAAGGTCGGTGCCCTCTCCCAGAAACACAGACAAGACATCCATAGGATCAATGGCGACGCTACCGACGCCCAGAGAAATCACCGTAGCCAAAACACCAGCCAATGCCAGCAGAGCAAGTGGCAGGGCAATCGGCCGTATCACAGGTGAACTCCATCGGATCGACGGTCACGGGCCACCTCCAATTTGTCGCAAAACAGCCGCGTTCCCACCAGCATTCTGGGGGTTGGCCGTTGCACCAGTGACGGTGGAATAAAAAACAGGTTATCGCGAGCCGTAGCGGTCAGGCTCGGAAAGTTCTGCCAGCGGGCCAGCCAGTGGCGATTCTCTTCGCCCATACCACCCGCCAAAATAGCCTCAGGATCAGCAGCAACCACCGCTTCAGCACTGATTCTCGGCACCAGCCGGTCCAGGTGGCCGAACACATTGGCACCGCCGCAAAGCTGGATCATTTCACCGATCAGATGTTCGCCGTTTACCGTCATCAGGGGCTCATCCCATACCTGATAGAATACCGACACCGGGTCAGCATTTTCGAACTGCGTTCGCAATCCGGCAATGCCTTGACGAAAGTGCTCCGCCTCGGCAAAACCCTCGGTTTCAGTGCCGGCCAGCACTGAGAGACGCTCAATGGTATGAGAAACTGCCTCAAAGCTCCGGGGCTCTATAGAAAAAACCGGGATGCCCACTTTTTTGAGAGTCGCCAGTTGCTCGGAGGGATTACCGGTCACCCAGCCAATCACCAGGTCCGGGCGTAGCTGCAGCAACCTCTCCATATCCATACGAGTATGACTACCAACCGAAGTGACTTCCCGGGCAGCGGGCGGGTAATCGCTGTAGGCCACCACCGCCACAACCTGATCACCCGCACCCGCGGCCCAGGCCAGTTCGGTGGCTCCGGGTGAAAGTGCGGCGATGCGGGTTGCCGGGCGATCCAGGCAGACTTTTTCACCGAGGTCGTCCGTGGCGCAGACCCGAGACGCTGAAGCCGGTGCCACAATCAGCATCCAGCCCAGTATCGCAATCAAGCCCTTCAGCTTTACCACAGGCGCCTCCTCGGCAAGGTTTCGTAGCTGTTATCGGATATCGTAGCGAACCGTCAACATGACCGTGCGGCCGGCCGCTATATAATCCAGATCATTCTGGCTACTGTAGCGAGCCGTGCTGTATTCCTTATCCAGCACGTTAGCCAGCGTGAGCCTGGTTGACCAGTCCGAAGCAAAGCGCCAGCCTGCCCGCAAATCCAGGGTGGCAAAGCCCGGCAGCCGGTCGTTGTTGTTGCGGTCATCGTAACGATAGTCCTCGGCGACCACGGTACCACCGAAGTCCCAGGTGCCCACATGCTTGCTCAAGTCCAGCCGCAGGGTTTTACCACTTCGGCGCTGAAGCCGGTTTTCGGTTTCCCGGTCCTCAGTATCCAGCAGGGTTAGCGCCGCATCACCACGCCAGCCATCCCATTCGAACCCGGCACTCAGTTCCGCACCACGGATTCTGGCCTCGTTCACGTTCATCGGGGTCCAGAGGCCGCTGGGCGTTGGGCTCCAGGCAATCAGATTGTCCACATCAAGCTGGAACAACGCGCCATCCCAAAACCAGCTCTGGTAGTGGCCACTGGCACCGAGCTCAACGGTACCGGACTCCTCTGCCTCGAGGTCCGGGTTGGCGCCGGGGTAGTACAAGTCATTAAACGTGGGAGCACGGAAAGCTGTGCCATAACTGACACGAACCCGGTGTGAACGATCAAGGGCGTGGCCCAACGCGATGCCGCCAGTTTCATTTTTGCCGTAAGCTTCATTATCATCGCCACGCAGGCTCAGTTGCACATCTGTCGGGCCGAAATTCAGGCGGAGCTGACTGTAAAGGGCAGAGTTGGTTCGGCTACTTTCGACGTAATCCGTAGTTCCGCTGACCTCATCGGTCATCAGTTCGGTACCGACCACCAGTTCATGCACATTCCAGGTAAAGGTGTTATCCCAGCGTGCTGCCCGTGAGCGCGTGTTGAAAGTACTGCTGAAGGTAGGTGTAACGTTATCTGTTTCATCGCGCGACTCAGAGAACTGCAGCGAGTGCCGCCAATACTCGCTTACCGGGGTCTCGAGCCCGAAACCGATGGTCCGGATCATGAAATCAATATCGCCACCTTCGTATTCGGTACTGCCCTCGCTTTGCACCACCACAAGGCTGGCTTCTCCCCCGGATTCCAGTTCATGGACCACCCGGCCGATGCCAGCCGTGTTCCGGAACCCTCGGTCTTTGCCATCGGTAATAATTGCCGTGCCGTCTGTTTCCTTATGCAAACCACTCAGGCTGAAACGAGTGTTACCAGAACTGGCCGCGACACCGGCGCTGCTTTTTTGCGTATTAAAGTTGCCGGCACCGACTTCCACCCAGCCCGCAGGCGTCTCTTCCGGGTCCAGCGTGAACGCCTGAACCACGCCACCTACGGCATCGGCCCCATAAAGTGAGCTTCGCGCGCCCCGGACAATTTCAACCCGGTCAATCAGCTCTACCGGAAAATACTGCCACGAGGGACCACCGGAGGTTGCTGAACGCAAGCGCACCCCGTCGACCAACAGCAACGTTGAGTCGTTGGCTGTTCCACGGGTAAAGACACTGGTGGCTTTACCAAACGATCCGTTACCTACGACATTTATCCCCGCTTGACCTCTCAGCAGCTGGCTAAACTCGGAGGGACTCTGTTGCCGAATGGTTTCCTCGTCAATCACGGTCACTGAAGACAGGCTTTCACCAGCCGTCCGCGGGCCTAATGTGGCGGTGACCACTAGGGGCTCAAGCCTGCGATCTTCAGCTTGTTTGTCGGCCGCACCAGCAGGAAACGCCAGAGGCAATAGAATCAGGGCAGGTAGGGCCTTGGAATAGGTCATGTCTTCACTCGCTGTTCACCGCACGCACCCGTACGGTTGATTTTGGTTACTGCGGAGGAAGACTGCTGAAAATGACGGAGGGTGGAGGGGCGTTGTTCAATTGCGAAGGCCAGATTCACCCACCGCCGTTGCCCTCCGCAACGTCTGGTGTGTGGAGCCATTAAGCTCCGTGCATCAGGCCGGTCTCCGGGCTTGCAGGTGGAGCGCGTGCTCCGGAGCAATCACCTTCCCATGCCGTGGGCACAGTGGCGCGTTGGATTGCCTTTGACCTGCTTACCGTTGCGGGGGCAGCGCCGGTTTCTCACCGGCTTCCCGTTTCACTCCCGGTATCCACACGACTATCGCCAGTCAACGCGGACAGGGGAGCACCTGAAAGCGGGAGCAAGGCTATCAACCGGCCCCGGATTGGTCAATGAGATACGACAATTCCTCCAACAGGGTGGTCAGTTTCTGCCAGCCGGCTTCATCCGGTGGCAAACCAAAACGCAGCGCCGGGGGCGAATCAAACTGGCGTACCAGTATGCCGCGCCGGGCAAGACCCTCGTAGATCTCAGAAGCATTCGAGATGCGGACATAACGGAATAGCAGCGTGCCGGAAGGGTCAGGAAAACCAGATGCCTGAAGCAGAGTATTCAGCCTGAGGCTGTCCCCCTGCAGTTTCGCAACCGCGCCGGCCTGCCAGTAAACGTCCGCCAGCGCCCAGGCCATCAGATAACGGGCCGGTCCATTAACCGGCCAAGGGCCAAGCTGCCAGTCCAGCTGTTTGACCAGCGCCGACTCTGCCAGCACGGCGCCGGCCCGCGCACCGGCAAGTCCGAAGAACTTACCCAGTGAACGCAGCACGATCAGGCCGGGCACGCTGGCCCGAAAATCCAGGGCATGGTCGGAGTAGCCCTCGATAAACGCCTGATCCACCACCAGCCAGCCACCGCGCTGCTGCAGGCGCTCCCACCATGCCAGTATATGCTCCGGCGGCAGCAGTTGCCCTGTCGGGTTGTTCGGGTGAATCCAGACCACCACATCGAACCCGTCCAGCCAGGAAACCTCCTGTGCTGCAGCCCGCTCAGGGCTGATACCCAGCACCTCGAAACCGGCCCGAGCCCAAGCATGGCCGTGTTCACGATAGCCCGGAATCGGGACCGCTACCCGGCCTAACCCATGAAGTCGGGCTCGCACCATCGGCAAAGCCATAATCGCAGCCTGACTGCCAGCCACAGGCAGACAACCGGCACCGTCCGGCGCCCCCGCCCAGGCGCGAATAGTCTGTTCCAGCTTACCGTCCGACTCGGGCAGGCGTTGCCACACGTCCGGAGGGATTTCCGGAACTGGCCAGGGGACGGGATTGATGCCGGTGGAAAGATCCAGCCATTGCTCGCGCGGAATGCCCCAGCGCTGAACCGCGGCCTGCAGTCGCCCTCCGTGTTCCGGAGATTCGAGAGAACGGAACGTCATCATCCGGCACCTCCTGGCCAGAGCCCGTTCAAGCCAAGCGCCAGGGTTAGCAGTGCCACCAACCAAAGCATCACCCCACGCTGCACCAACGCAATGGCTTCTTCCACCGTGGTTGCTGTTGCGCCGGGTCCGCTGCCCAACACAGGCCGTTGTTTAATGCCGTTCGTATAAGGCGCCGGCCCACCCAGGGTAACTCCCAGCGCGCCGGCCCCGGCCGCCATCACCGGTCCGGCATTCGGGCTATCCCAGGTTTTTGCCTGCGCACGCCAGCAAGACAGCGCCAGGCGGGTATTGCCCAACAAGGCATAGGTCAGAGCAGTGAGCCGGGCAGGCAGCCAGTTCATGAGGTCATCGACTTTGGCGGCAAACCGCCCAAAATAAAGAAACCGCGCGTTCCTGTAGCCCCACATAGCGTCCAGAGTATTGACCAGGCGGTGCAGAACCACACCCGGCAGCCCCGCAACCAGATACCAGAACAGGCTGGAAAACACCGCATCGGCTCCGTTTTCCAGCATGGATTCCGAGGCGGCCGCAGCCACCCCTTCATCTGTCAGCGACCCGGCATCCCGGCTGACAATTTGCCCCACCGCCAGTCTGGCTTGCTTCCCCTGCCCCGAGTTCAGCGCTGTGGAAACCGCTCGACCATGTTCCGCGAGCCCCCGCAACGAGATTGCGAGCCATACGCCTGCGACTTGAGCGAGCAACCACCACCAGCCACTTAGCCAGAATTGCAGCGCGGTGGCCAACACCATTACCGGTGTAATGACTGCCAGGGTTCCAAATACGCCCAATATCAGGCTTTTTGCAGCGGCTTGCGGCTGGCCATTAACCTTCTCTTCTGTCGCCGAGGCCCACCGGCCGAAGCCCACCAGCGGGTGCCAGCGCTGGGGCTCGCCGAGCAGCCAGTCCAGCACAACCGCAGCGACACAAACCAACACTGCAACCAGAAACGCTTCCAAATCCGGGCTCCCTGAATCGATCGTCGGCAAGTTTAACCGACTGGCAGCTTAACTTGACACCTTTGCGCTCCAGTTAGACCATCCTCGGCTTTATGCCCACAAGGAACTCTAGCCATGGCCCTGCCCAACAGCTGGCTCACACCGCCCCCCAGACCCTCGACTGCACACGCAGCGCTTGCCACAGAACGCCAGAGGGTTCTGACCAAACCGCCCGGCTCTCTGGGGCAGCTGGAGCAGATTGCCATCACTCTGGCCGGCCTGACGGGCACCGACCAGCCCACCGTTGACCCAATTCACATCGTTGTGTTTGCCGGCGATCACGGGGTATGCGCCGAAGGTGTCTCCGCCTTTCCGCAGGAAGTCACCGCCCAGATGATTGCCAACTTTGCTAGCGGCGGCGCGGCTATCAGCGTAATGGCAGAAGAGCTGGGCGCAAGCCTGGAAGTCGTAAACCTGGGCACCGTTGGCGAAATCCCGGAGCTACCGGGAGTCCTCAATCAGATCATTGCCCCCAGCACCGCCAATCTGGCCGAAACACCCGCCATGACCTCAAGCCAGGTGGTCGCCGCGCTAACCAGCGGCGACCAGACAGCCGAGCGCGCTGCCCGAGCCAAATGCCGCCTGTTCATCGGCGGTGATATGGGGATTGGCAACACCACCAGTGCCGCCGCCCTCGCCTGCGCGCTGCTTGATCAAGCTCCGCATACGCTGGTTGGCCCAGGAACCGGCCTCAACACCGAAGGAGTAGCCCGCAAAACCCGGGTGGTTGAAAGAGCCCTGGCCCGGCATGGTAACGATCAAGATGTACTGTCTGTGCTGACTTCACTGGGTGGCTTCGAAATTGCCGCATTGACCGGCGCCATCCTGGGCTGTGCAGCCCGCAAAATCCCTGTTTTGGTCGATGGCTTTATCGTCTCGGTGGCCGCGCTAACTGCGGTTCACCGGCAACCCGGCGTGCGCGACTGGCTGATATTTGCGCACCGATCTGCGGAGCCCGGCCACCATGCGGTTCTGAAAGCACTCGATGCCTCACCCCTTTTGGATCTGGGGATGAGACTGGGCGAGGGCAGCGGTGCCGCCATAGCCTTACCATTGCTGCGCTCGGCCTGCGCCCTGCACAACAGGATGGCGAGCTTTTCCGATGCCGGCGTTAGCGGGAAATCCGAGGATTAGGACCATGACTACCACAGTGATCGACCTGATACGCCATGGCGAACCCGTGGGTGGGCAAATGTTCCGGGGCAGTAAAGACGACCCGCTGAGCATCACGGGATGGCAACAGATGGTAGCCGCCATCAACATGGATGACCGCTGGGATGTTATTGTCAGTTCACCGATGGCACGATGCCGTCGTTTTGCAGAACAGCTGGCAGAACAACGCGAGATTCCGTTGCATGTTGACGACGATCTACGGGAAATCGGCTTTGGCGAATGGGAAGGGTTAACCGCAGAGCAGGTTCAGCAACGCTACGGCGATCATCTCAACCGTTTTTGGCAGGACTCCATAAATTTCACCCCGCCCGGAGGCGAGGCGGTCACCGACTTTTACCAACGAGTAATCCTCGGGTTTGACCGCTGGCAGGATAGGCTTGCCGGCCAGCGTATCCTTGTGATCTGCCACGGAGGCGTCATCCGCATGGTGCTGGCCAATGTGTTGGGTATTGCCCTGGACAAATCCTTCACCGGTTTCGCCGTACCCTACGCCTGCCGAAGTCGGCTTCAAGTAGACCAGTCGGAATTCGGTGTGTTTCGGAGCCTGATCAGCCACCAGCCTTGAGGCTGAGTGGCAAACCCGCCACCGCCATCACCACCTCATCACACCGCTGGGCCAGAGCTTGATTAAGCCAGCCCAACTCATCGGCGAAGCGGCGGGTGAGCGGGTCCATACCGATAGTGCCCAGACCTACCTCGTTAGTGACAATTACCAGAGGCCCGGAATAGGCTTCCACGGCATACAGAAAAGCCTCTCGCTCGGGCTGAAACAACACACTATCGGCAAACAGCAAGTTGCTTAGCCACAGGCTCATACAGTCCACCAGCAACAGTGGCGCCGGACCTTGTAGGCTGCCAAAGTCTGTCAGCACCCGACCAAGACAAATGGGCTCTTCGACCAGCCGCCAATGGCCCGGGCGTTGATGTTGGTGGCGCTGAATGCGCAGCGCCATTTCGTCGTCACCGGCGGTGGCGGTGGCCACGTAGACCACGTCGGTGCCGGCACTCCGCGCTCGCTGTTCAGCCAACCCGGTCTTGCCCGACCGGATACCACCTGTGACCAGTAACTTTTTGACCATAAAACACTCTCTCGGACATGCAGACCGCAGCCAAGGTACACCAACTGAACAGACAACTGCTATAGTTTGGCCAGACTCACGGAAATCCGTTAATCCCGCTGGAGAAACCATGCAGGCCGAGCTGCTCGACATACGAAACCACATCGCCCAATACCCCCCGTTTGATGATCTGCCCGAAGAGCTGCTCGAGCGCATCGTGGCCGGCATCGAAGTGGTCTACTGCCGGGCCGGCACGCCGATTCTGGAGCTGGGCCAGGACAATCACTGGTTGCACTACATTCGCAGCGGTGCGGTAGAGATCTTCCGGCGCTCGGGCGAGCTTTATAACCGGGTCGGTGAAGGTGAAGTCTTCGGTCAGTTCGGCTTGATGATGAACAAAAAAGTTCGTTTTCCTGCCAAGGCCATTGAAGACTGCCTGATCTACAAAATTCCCGACGAAGTCTTCCAATACCTCTGGGAGCAGGACGAGAGCTTCGCCGATTTCGTGGAGATCGAAGACCGCAGCCGCCTGCGTTCAGCGGTGTCGCGCCGGGAGAAATCCAACGAGCTGATGACCGCCAAGGTTACACGCCTGATCTCCCGCGAACCCATCTCCGCGCCCACCACCGTCCGGCTGCAGGAAGCTGCCCGCATCATGACCGATAACGGCGTGTCGGCCCTGCTGTTGATGGATGAGACCGGCGACAAACCCAAGCTCACAGGCATCATTACCGATCGCGATTTGCGCACCCGCGCCGTCACCCATGCGCTGGCCTCTGAAACCCCGATCAGCGAGATCATGACCGAAGGGCTGATCACCATCAGTGCCCGCTCATTTATTTTTGAAGCCATGCTGACCATGTTGCACAACAACGTGCATCATCTGCCAGTAGTCGAAGGCGACGAGGTCCGGGGCGTGGTGGCGCTGTCCGACATCGTCAAATACGAAAGCCAGAGCAGCCTGTTCCTGGTCAGCAACATTTATCAGCAGAAGCACGTCAAAGGCCTGAAAAAGGTCAGCCTGGATGTACGCGACAGCTTTGTGCGCATGGTCAACGAAGACGCCAACTCGCACATGGTCGGCAGTGCCATGGCCGGCATTGGCCGCAGCTTCAGCCAGAAGCTGCTGGAGCTGGGCGAAGAAGAGCTCGGGCCACCGCCCGTGCCCTACTGCTTCATGGCGCTGGGCTCCATGGCCCGGGACGAACAGCTGGTGGTCACCGACCAGGACAACGCCATGATTCTGGACGACAGCTTTATCCCGGAAGAGCACGACGACTACTTCCTGGCGCTGGCCAAGTTCGTCAGCGATGGTCTGGCGGAGTGCGGCTACTCCTACTGCACAGGCGACATCATGGCCACCAACCCGAAATGGCGTCAGCCCCTGAAAGTCTGGAAACAGTACTTCACGCAATGGATCGACAGCCCGAACGCGGAAACCCTGCTGAACAGCAACATCTTCTTCGATCTGGACGGCATTCACGGCCAGACCGAGCTCGCGGAACAGCTGAAAACCCTGATCTCGGAGAAAGCCTCCAACAGCCAGCGCTTTCTGACCCTGCTCGCCCGCAACGCTCTGAATCGAACACCGCCCCTGGGGTTCTTCCGCACCTTCGTGCTGGAGGAAGACGGCAAGCACCAAAAAACTTTCAACCTCAAGCGCCGGGGCACCGCGCCGCTGTCTGACCTGATCCGCGTGCACGCCCTGGCCTGCGGCGCTCGTTCCCAGAACTCCTTCGAGCGCCTGCGCGACATCGCCAAAACCAAACTGCTGATGGAAGACGATGCCAGCAACTTGCGCGATGCGCTGGAGTTCATCTCCATCGTCCGCATTCGCCACCAGGCCCTCGCCATTGAAGAAGGCCGTGAACCCGACAACAACGTGCGCCCCAAAGACCTTTCTCCGTTCGAGCGCAGCCATCTGAAAGATGCTTTCCAGGTGGTCAGCAACGCCCAGAAATTCCTGCGCTTCCGCTACAACGCCGGGGGCGGCCGAAATGTCTAGCAGCATCAAGAGCCGTAACAGCAATCAGAACTGGCCGGAAAACTACCGGGCGCAATCGAAAAAAGCCGTAGACCCCAGAGTTCTCGGCTTCTATCAGGCTGGCTGCCCGAGCCCGGACACGCCCATCCGGGAAGTCCAGCTGCTGGCCCTGGATTTTGAAACCACCGGCCTGGAGGCTGAACAACACTCCATCGTCAGCATTGGCCTGGTGCCCTTCACCCTGGACGGCATTCAGCTTGGCAAAGCATGGCACCAGGTGGTTCGCCCCAAACTGCCCCTGCACCAGACCTCCATCACCATCCACGGCATCACCCACACCGACATCGACCAGGCGCCGGATCTCGAAGACGTGCTCGACCCACTGTTCCGGTACCTCACCGGCCGCATTCCCGTGGTCCACTACCGCAACATCGAGCGTCCGTTTCTCAGCGTCGCCCTGCAATGGCGCCTGAAAGAAGAACTGCGCTTCCCGGTCATCGACACCATGGCCATTGAAGCCCATCTGCACCCCGACCGACGCCCCAGCCGCTGGCAACAACTCATCGGCAAACAGCCCACCTCCATCCGCCTGGCCGACAGCCGAAAACGCTACAACTTACCCCACTACGCCGGCCACAACGCGCTGATCGACGCCATTGCCACCGCCGAACTGCTGCAGGCCCAGATTCTGCACCACTTCAGCCCGGACACCCCCATCGGCGACATCTGGGTATAAGGGCCCATAGCCCCAACCGCCCGCAACCGATAGAATGAGGTCAAATCAATCAAAGAGACTGCAGTGACCGCCCAAATCACCAAGACAAGCCCACTGGACGCCTTCAGACGCGCCCGTAGAATGTGGTTAAAAGGCGAAAAAATCAGCCTGGCCGCCCTTGCCGACGATCTCCACATCGGCCGCGCCACTCTGTTCCGCTGGGTCGGCAACCGCGACCTGCTTATTGGTGAAATCCTCTGGTCCCTGTACGAACCCCTTTACAAAGAAGCCCGTGCCACGACGCCCGGCCACGGGGTCGACTATGTCGTGGGCGTATTCCGCCACATCAACACCACCATCCTGCACTTTGCTCCGCTGCGGCGGTTTCTGCACCAGGACCCGGAATACGCCCTGAAAATGCTCACCTCCTCCCACTCCACTCTGCATGCCCGCACCGTTGAAGTGAACACCCGCTTACTCAAGGATGAAGTTCGCGCCGGCCACCTGAGCCCTCCGATGAACGTCCAGAGCTTGTCCTACTTTATGGTCCGCATCGCCGAATCCTGCCTGTACAGCGACATCATTGGCGGCCGGGAGCCACGAGACGACGAACTGGAAGACGCCTGCACCGCGGTGAGAATCCTGTTGGGTGGCAAGGTCTAGCCCCTGATCCCGATACTCTGGCAAACCCGGTTGTCCGGGACTAAGCTGTACAAAAAGTCCCCATACACAGCCTGTCTCGGCCCGCACCGATAATATCTGAGGGCCGGACCATCAAACGCAAAGGAGCGCGTTATGATTACCCAACCCATCCGAATGTTGTCTCCCGTTACCCTGCTGATCACAGCCCTGATGCTTGCCTGCGTATTGATTGCGCCAAAGGCCTTTGCCCAGAACCTGACTGAGGCCAACGTGCGCGCCTTTCTGGACAGCCTGCAGGCCGCCGAGCCTGTGCTCAGGGAGCATGAAGACGAGCTGGACGAGTTTGAAGATGGTGCAGAAACCACAGACCTTTCCGCCATTTTCTCCTCGGGCCTGGAACAAATGAAAGGCCATGCGATGCTCAAGGACATCGAAAAGGTCACCAAGCGCCACGGCTTTTCGGATATCGAGCAATGGGCCCAGACCGGTGATCAGGTGTTTCAGGCCTGGTTTGCGCTAGAGATGGAAGCGCAGGGCCCGGCCGCCCAGCAGGAAATGCAGCGAGCGCTGGCGGAAATTGACAACAACCCCCACATGACCGAAGAGCAGAAAGCCCAGATGCGCGCCATGATGGGCACCGCCATGAATACCATGAACGCCGCCAAGGACGTGCCAGACGACGCCAAACGCGCTGTTCGACCCTTCATGGACGAATTACGAGCCATGTCTGAAGATGAGGACAGCGGCTGGTAAGGACCTGATCACTTCGGTTAGATCTTTCCGGATTTGAAGCCGACACTCACAAAAAAACCCGGCAACTGTCGCCAGCGCCGGGTTTTTAATGCCTGAAATCAGGCGGGTATCAGCCAATCAGGCTGTAAACAAACACGATCGCGACCGCGACCGGCGTTACATATCGGATCAGGTTGTACCAGAGGGCAAAACTGCCCTCTTGCATGGTCAGATCACTGCGCAACGACTCTTTGGCCACAAACCAGCCCACAAACAGGGCGGTCAGCAAGCCGGACAGCGGCAGCATGATATTGGCGGTAAAGTAATCCAGCAAGTCGAAGATGGTCTTGCCTTCAAACGCCTCGAACATGCCCAGTGGCGCAAAGCCGGACCAAACATTCAGCGACAGGATCGAGGCAATACCCAGCGCCCAGCACAAACCACCCACCAGCACGGCGCTGCCAGTTCGGGCAAATTCGGTTTTTTCTTCAACCCACTCAACCACCGGCTCCAGCAGAGAAATCCCAGAAGTCCAGGCAGCGAACAGCAGCAGGATAAAGAACAACGTGCCGAACAGACCACCCATCGGCATGTTACCGAAGGCCAGCGGCAGGGTCACAAAGATCAGGCCCGGGCCTTCACTGGCCTGCAGGCCGTTGGCGAACACCAGCGGGAAAATCGCCAAGCCCGCCAGCAGCGCCACCACAGTATCCATGATGCCAACGGTAATGGCGGTGCGGCCGATAGACACATCACGGCTCAGGTAGGAGCCATAGGCCATCATAATTGCCATACCGAGGCTCAGGGTGAAGAAAGCGTGGCCCAGGGCAACCAGCACACCCTTCACACTCAGCGCACTGAAGTCTGGCGTGAACAGGAAGCTGACCGCCTCGCCGAAATGACCGGTCGTGGTCGCATAACCCACCAGAATAAGCAGCAGAACCAGCAATGCCGGCATCAGAATAGTCACCGCACGCTCCAGGCCACCTTTCAGGCCGCGAGACACGACAAACACCACCAATGCCATAAATATGGTGTGCCAGATCAGCAATTTGGCCGGGCTTGCCAGCAATCCACCGAAGAGCTCACCTACCGAGTCTGCAGTTCCGCCCGTGAAATCACCCATGGCGGCATGGCCGATATAGGATGCAGCCCAACCGCCGATCACCGAATAGAACGACAGGATGATGAACGCCGCCAGCATGCCGATAATGGCTGAAATCCGCCACGCCGGTGACGCCAGGTTACGCTCGGCCACCAGCTTGAAACTGGTGATCGGGTTGTGGCGGCCATTCCGGCCAATAAACACCTCGGCCATCATGATCGGAATACCGACGATAAAAATGCAGAGCAGATAAACCAGTACGAAAGCGCCGCCACCGTTTTCACCAGTGACGTAGGGGAACTTCCAGATGTTACCGAGACCAACAGCCGAACCGGTAGCTGCCAGAATAAACGCGAACTTGGACGACCAGAGTCCGCGAGCCCCGGTACCGCTGTCTGAAGCGGAGTTGGACTGTGTCATGAGTTTTCTTCCTGTGCTTTTGGCTGAGGAAACTACGGATTGAGAATGCACCGAACAAGTAGCTCGAGCAGTTGGGCGGGGATTCTGCCAGCACTGGCGCGCCGATGCCAGTGCTGGTGGGGTGTTCAGTTGTTGATTAAACCGTCAACCAGGCGCCCATCGGCCGCTAACTAGCCAGATTTACTGGCAAACCGGGCGATCAGGTCTTTCAAACCCCGGGCCATGCCACTGAGCGTGTTGCTGCTGTCTTTGGCCGCTTCCGCCTGCTCATCGCTCTGATCGGCCAGGCCGGCAATGTTGACGATCTGCCGGTTGATTTCATCCGATACCTGGCTCTGCTCCTCAAAGGCCGCAGACATGGTGATAAAGCTGTCAGAAATCGAATCCACAGAACCAACAATGGTGCGCAGCGAGTTCGCCGCACCCTGCACCCGGACCAGCCCCTCGCCCGCAATCTCTTCACCGGCCCGAACAGCCTGAATGGTTGCCTCCACCTGCGCTCGGAAGTCCTTGATCACGTCGTGAATCTTGACCGTGGATTGCCGGGTTCTCTGAGCCAACGATCGCACCTCGTCGGCCACCACCGCAAAGCCTCGACCCTGCTCGCCGGCGCGAGCCGCTTCAATGGCGGCGTTCAGAGCGAGCAAATTGGTCTGATCGGCAATGTCCGAGATCAGGTCTGCGGCCTCGCCAATGGTACGAGTTGACTCGCCCAGCCGGCCTACCGATTCGCCAATGCCGTTAACCCGGTCGACCAGCTGTTCGATGGCGACCAACGCCTCACCGCTGCGCTCACTGCCGTCGTGGGCAAGCCGGTTAGCCTGCTCTGCATCGCGGGCATTGATGGTGACGGCCTCTGCCACTTCCTGAATGGAGGCCGTCATTTCGTTAATGGCGGAAGCAATCTGGTCAGTCTCGGCCCGTTGCCTGGCAATGGCCGTCGCCCCTTCAGAAATATAGCCGTGGGAGGCGCGGGCCTGTTCAGAAAGGTGCTCAGCCTGATCATCAATCCGGGCCAGGGCGGTGCGAATGCGCGCTTCCTCGCTGACCAGCACCAGTGCCAGCCGGGACAACAGACCCCGTTCACTACTGTAGGTGCGAGCCACAATGGGATCCTGAAAAGCATCCGGACGCAATGCCAACAGCTCCTTGAGGCGCTTGGAAATAGAGCCGAACACCAGACTGAAGGCCAGGACATGGCCGGCCAGGATCACGGCAACCGCCAGCGCTGCAGAGTCCAGCTGCAGGGCGCCCAAGCTGAGCAACACCGACAACATAAACGGCCAGCCTGAGCGCAACATGGACGCCGCCCGGTTCCAGAACGATGAGGACTGCTTGCCGGCCGAGATTCCGGCATAGAGTTTTTCTGCGCGGGCAATCTGCTCACGCGTCGCGGCCACGCGAACCGATTCGTAGCCCACCACCTGGTCATTTTCGCGGATCGGCGTTGCGTAGGCGCTCACCCAGTAATGGTCACCGGACTTTGACCGGTTCTTTACGACACCCATCCAGGCTTTACCGGCTTTCAAGTAGTCCCACATGCCCTCGAAAACCGCTGGGGGCATATCCGGATGACGGACCAGGTTGTGCGGCTGGCCGATCAGTTCATCCCGGGAAAAACCGCTGATCGTTACAAAGTCATCATTGCAGTAAGTGATCACGCCTTTAATGCTGGTGGTGCTGATCAGCCGCATACCTTCCGGTACGGTGACTTCGCGCTGGGTAACAGGCAAATTTTTGCGCATGGTCTGTCTGAGTCCGTTAAACCGGGGAAAATAAAGTGGCGACAGGATACTTCTGGACAATTATCAAGGAAATACAGAATCCGTTACGCCATGTCACTCCATTGTAACGGCCATCTGAATGTTTTCTTTAGATCGTAAGCTATCGAGTTTCAGGTCGACAGTTAGCCAGTAGGCGCAAGCACTCTGGCCCGGGGATGGAATCGTGCGTTCAGCCACAGTGAAAATGCAATCACCGCACCACCCATCATCAATCGCAGCAAATCGGCATCGCGGTTCCAGATCAACAGGTTCACCAGTAGCCCGGCCGGCACCAGCGCATTGTTCATCACCGCCAGGGTGCCGGCATCGACCTCACAGGCACCGCGGTTCCAGAGGTACAGTCCCAGTCCAGACGCCGCCAGCCCCAGCCAACCCAGGATGCCCCATTGCAGGGTGGTGCTCGGCAGTTTGTCCGGATCTCCAAACACCAGGAATGACGGCAGTGCAATGATCAGAGCACCGAGGAAGAAGTACCCGAAAGTGCGATAACCCGGCATCGCCAGCGGGTAACGTTGCATCACGTGCTTGTAACCTACCTGACCAGCGGCAAAGGTAAAATTGGCCACCTGCAGCAGGAGGAAGCCGGTAATGAAGTCTTCGCTCAGGCCGTCGTAGCGGATAACGCCCGCGCCCAGGGTGGCAATGGCTGCCGCCAGAAGCGCCACGGGGGAAAACCGGCGTGATAACGCATCGTCTACCAGGGTCACGTACAGGGGTGTAAAGATAGTGAACAGAAGCACTTCCGGCACGGTGAGGTAACTGAAGGAACGGTACAGGCACAGATAGGTAATACCGAATTGCAGCATACCCGTAACCAGGATGCCCAGTTTCAATCCGCCTGGCACCCCGCGCCAGCGGGTAAAAGGCAAAAACACCAGGGCCGCCAGCAATACCCGGGTCAGCACTGCAAAATCGCTGTTCACCTGACCGGCCAGAAACTCGCCAATCAGGCTGAACGAAAACGCCCAAAGCACCGTCACCAGAACCAGTAAAGCCATGTCACCACACCTGAAAAAGTCCGGGGCGCTACTTTACTCGTTTTGCTCGTATTATCCAGTCCAGGAAGGCGTGCAAACCCCTATGAGCCCTGCCCGCGTGAATCGGGTAACATGGCCAATCTCAGCCTTTACCGTTTTACCATCCACAGAGTATTGAAGCCCGAAGCACCATGGACGAAAGCCATCAGCCGTTACCCGAAGTCCGACAGCCATTGGTGCAACGGACCCTGACCGAATGGAAAACCCTCGCTCTTCTCGGCGGCCCGATCCTGATCGCCCAGGTGGCACAGATGGCCAACGGCGTGATCGACACCGTGATGGCGGGCCACGCCAGCGCGGAAGACTTGGCGGCGGTGGGTATTGGCAGCAGTTTGTGGATGCCATTGTTCCTGTTTTTCATGGGCATGCTCGGCGCACTGCAGCCGATCATTTCCGGCTACAACGGCGCCCGCACCACCAGCAAAATCATGCCGGCGACCTGGCAGGGCCTCTACATTGCCGGCGTTGGCTCGGTAATCATGGCGTTGTTGCTGACCAATGTACATCCGGTGCTGTCCATGCTCAAAATGGACGCCGACACCGCCAGCATTACCCAGGGCTATCTGAATGCCTTTGCCTGGGGCATTCCGGCCATGCTGCTGATGAATGCCCTGCGTGGCCTGACCGACGGGCTCGGCCACACCCGGGTGATCATGGTGTTCTCGTTGCTGAGCACCCTGATCAACCTGCCGTTGAATTACATCTTTATTTACGGAAAATTCGGACTGCCTGCCATGGGCGGTGTCGGCTGCGGCTGGGCCACCTCCATCTCCAACGGCACCGCGGCCATCGCCTTGCTGATTTACCTGAACCGAAGCCGCACCTTTCGCCAGTTTCACCTGCTGGCAGACTGGGTCAAACCGAGCTGGCAGGGCATCCGCTACATACTGGGTATCGGCGTACCCATTGGTTTCACCATTTTTGTCGAAGCCAGCATGTTTTCGGTGATCGCACTGTTCCTGGCGCCCATGGGGCCGGTCGTGGTGGCCGGGCACCAAATTGCCCTGAACGTGGTGTCGCTACTGTTTATGCTGCCGCTGAGCATTGGTATGGCGCTCACCCTGAGGGTCAGTTTTCTGATCGGAGCGCGAGCACCGGATACCGCCCGCCTGATTTCCCGCAGCTCCCTGATTCTGGCCTCGGCTGTCGCCCTGGTTTTCGCCACCCTGCTGTTCGTGTTTTCCAGCCAGATTGCCGCCCTGTACACCGGTGATGCAGAGGTGCGGGCGGTGACTGTGCGCCTGCTCGCCTTTGCCGCACTGTTCCAGATTGCTGATGTCATTCAGGTTACCTGCATCAGTGCGCTGCGGGGCTACAAAGACACTCGCATCCCCATGTTCATCATGCTGTTTTCATTCTGGGTACTGGGGCTGCCACTGGGCTATGTGCTGGCATTTACCGACTGGCTGTTGCCCGGGTTGGGCGCGGCTGGATTCTGGGTGGGACTGACGGCGGGGCTGACGTCCGCCAGCCTGTTGCTGGCTTGGCGACTGTTCCGCTACCGACCCAATGACGACGGCAACGGTGAGACGAAAAGTGAACCCGCCACTCAGGCCGGCACCGCCAGCCGTTGATCTGATTCATCGGCAAAGATGATTGTGTCCCGGCCGGATTCTTTGGCCTTATAGAGCGCCTCATCCGCCCGGGACAGCCAGCTGTCAATGCTCTCTCCGTGACGCAACAAGGCCACCCCGAACGACGATGTGACCGGACCACCGGGGTACTTCAGGTGTTTTCGTAAGATCTGCTGCAAGTTGGTCATGACCGTCTGCAGACTGTTGCCATCCACGCCCGGCAACAGCAGCACAAACTCTTCGCCCCCGTAACGAAACAGCTGATCGGATTTGCGAGTGTTGTGCTCGATCAACGCCACCAGATCGGTCAGCACATCGTCGCCCACGCCGTGCCCGTAAACATCGTTGATCTGTTTGAAGTGATCAAGGTCCATCATCACCAGAGCATAGGGCAAACCGGTGCGTTCGGCGTTGGCTGCGGCCAGGTCCAGTTCTTCGTCCATAGAGCGGCGATTCTTCACCCCCGTCAGCGGGTCGATGGTGGCCAGATGCTCCAGCCGCTCGCGCTGATCCTGATTGCGGTAGGCAAACACGTAAGCGCAGGCGCTCACCGTGGCCGCCGTGGCTGCGAACGTCCACATCTGCACCGGCGAGCTGAAGGCGGTTTCAATGGACATCAACGCCAGCACTGAAACGATGTTCAGGCCAGCAGCGATCCGGCTCGACACCAGAAAGAAGGTGGTGACCAGGCAGGGAAACAGCCAGAACAGACCGGCCTCGCCCATGACCGCGCCCACCAGGACGGCACTCGCGCAGATTATAAACGCCAAGAACATACCACTGCGCCTGGTGTCGCCGGTCACCCAGGCGTAGGCCAGGCTGCCGACAATACCGGCGAGAATACCAAGGTCAACAACTCCCGCGACTACATTGCCCTGAATAAAGCGCATGATCGCAAACGGCGTAATACCAAGGATCGCACTGATGCCGAGCAACGTGATAATGGATAAACGAAAATCGTTTTTCAGGCGATGAAACATGCGGCGGTGCGTCCGACAGCGGCTTATTTAGCATTCGAGAATAGCGCAAGCTCATGGTCTGGTCGCCAAGGCGCTACGATTCTTAACAATTCTGCATGAAGGGATACGTTTTTGTGATCCATGTCAAAGAACGGATCAGTTACACTCAAAACATGTAATGCAGATGATTCTCAAAATTCCGCAGTCTGCCGGCGACAAACAAACAGCACATTTCACCAATAACACCGTCAGCATAGGCCGATTTCTCTATGGCACCCACTGCCCCGACCCAGTCCGATCAAGATGCCCTCAATGCCAGGCTTGAGCAGGCCAACCGCCAGTTGATCCAGTCAGAAAAACTGGCCGCGATCGGTCAACTGGCGGCCGGCGTTGCCCATGAGATCAACAATCCGGTCGGTTATGTCTATTCCAACCTACAGAGTCTCGAAGGCTACCTGAACGATCTATTCCGGCTGACTGAGGCAGTGGATTCTGCCAAATCCCTGGAAGATCTACGCCTGATCAAACAGAACATCGATTACGACTACCTTCGCGACGACCTGAAAGACCTGCTGGCAGAATCCCGGGAGGGCATCGAACGGGTCAAAACCATTATTTCAGCAATGAAAGACTTCTCCCATATTGAGGAGGAGTCTTTCAAGCTGGCAGACCTGCACCGCGGTATTGAAACCACCCTGAACGTGGTCAATAACGAACTCAAATACAAAGCCGACGTGGTCCGTGAGTTCGGTGAGTTACCGGACGTCGAATGCATCATCTCCCAGATCAACCAGGTGATCATGAACCTGCTGGTCAACGCCGCCCAGGCCATTGAAGAATTCGGCAGGATTGTCGTGCGCACCCGGCACAGTGGCGATGTTGTGGTCATTGAGGTCGAGGACACCGGCAAGGGCATTTCACAGGACCACCTGCACCGTATTTTCGAACCTTTTTTTACCACCAAACCGGTTGGTAAGGGCACCGGCCTTGGCCTGTCGCTCAGCTTCAACATCATTGAAAAACATAACGGTGATATCACGGCTGTCAGCACTCCAGACCAAGGCACCTGCTTTCGGATCACGTTGCCCATCGTACAACCGCAACAGGCAGATCATGACGGGCGCTGAGTCAAAATCCGCGACGTCTGCGGAACACATTCCGGAAAGCGCGAACGTACTGCTCGTTGATGACGAGGAGAACATCCTGCGCAGTCTGCAGCGGGTGCTGCGCCGCGAACCCTGGCAACTGACCACGGCGACCTCCGGCGAAGAGGCCCTGGCTATCTTGGCCAACGACAAGTTTGACCTGATCATATCCGACGCCCGCATGCCCGGCATGGACGGCCCCACACTGTTGTCGGAAATCCGCAGCAAGTACCCATGGACCATCCGCATATTGCTAACGGGATACGCTGATATTACTTCAACCGTCAAAGCCATCAACGACGGTCAGATCTACCGGTACATCAGCAAACCCTGGGATGATGACGAGCTGCGCCTGACCATTCGCCAGGCGCTGGCGTTCCAGTATTCAGAGCGGCGCCGGCTGGCGCTGGAAAAGCTGACCCGTAAACAGAACAAAGAGCTGCAGCAACTCAACGCCAGCCTGGAAGACAAGGTTCGTGAGCGCACCGAAGAACTGAAAGAAACTGCCGACATGCTGGACCTGGCCTACCAGGAACTACGGCAGAGCTATGTGACCACCACCGAGGTGTTTTCGTCGCTGATCAACAAGCGGCTGCCGGCTAACCGGCAGCCCAACGCCAAGGTCATTACCCTGGTCAAAGCATTTGCCGAGTTTATCAGCCTAGATGATGACCAGAGCCGCAACCTGGCCATGGCGGCCGCCCTTTACAATCTTGGCAAACTCAGTTGGCCGGATGATTTGTTCGTGGCACCCTCGGATTTGCTGATCAAAGACCAGAGGCTGACCTACCTGAAATACCCGGTGAATGGCGAACAGCTGCTGATGGCGCTGGAGCCGTTAAAAGACACCGCAAAGATCATCCGCCACCACCAGGAAAAATGGAACGGTTACGGCGTACCGGACCGACTGGAGGGCAAGCAAATTCCGCTTGAATCCCGCATCCTCAAACTCAGCGTCGACTTTGTGGAGCTGCAGTTTGGCCTGATTCTGGAGCGCAAGGTCAACCGTGAAAACGCCATCAAACTGCTCAAGCGCTATCAGGAACGACTGTACGACCCGGAACTGGCCGACCGATTTATTGAAATGTTGCTGGAGCTGGCGCCGGACGTTGAACACGAAGACCCGTCCATCCTGATTCTCGACACTCTGCGCCTGAAACCCGGCATGGTGCTGGCCAAAAATCTGTACGCGGCCTCAGGCATGCTATTACTCAATGAGGGTAAAGAACTGACCGCTCTGTTGATTGAAAAACTGGCCGCCTTCGAAAAAGGCGAACCCGATGGCCACCGCTACACGTTGTATGTGCACAAACCGGAACAAGACACGGAGACACCGCCATGATCAGAATTCAGCTGGTAGACGACGAACCCAACATTCTGAGCAGTTTGCGGCGGCTACTGAAACCTCAGGACTGGCAAATCGACACCTTTAACAACGTGGAGGACGCCCTTGGCAGCTTGCTGGAGCACGAATACGCGGTGATTGTGTCCGATTATCAGATGCCCACCGCTGACGGCGTCACCTATCTGCAGTTTGCCAAACAGAAGCAACCGAATGCTATCCGGCTGGTACTCAGTGCCTATGGCGATCGGGAATCCATGATCAAGGCTATCAACCAGGCGGAGGTCTATCGTTACCTGTCCAAGCCCTGGGACGACTATGAGCTGGTCGCCGCCATCAAGTCGGCGGTGGATCTGTACCAGTTGCACAAAGAAAACCAGCAGCTGCGGGAAGAAAACGACGCCCAGCGGGCGCTGATCGAAAACTGGCCCAGGTGAGCCCCGATGCCTGATTTCAGCCCTGACGACAACAAACTCGCCCTCAAGGTGGTGTTTTACGGCCCCGCTCTCAGCGGCAAGACCACCAACCTGATGCAGTTGCACACTCTGCTCAACCCTGAGCGCAAAGGCGAACTGATGGTGTTGGAAACCCGGGATGACCGGACCCTGTTCTTTGACATGCTGCCCATTGGCCTGCGCGGAAGCTCCGGCCTGGACCTGCGTCTGAAGCTTTACACGGTACCTGGTCAGGTGCAGCACGACAGTACCCGCAAGGCGGTATTGTCCAGGGCCGATGGCGTGGTGTTTGTGGCTGACTCCCAGCCCTCGCAACAAGACAACAACGCCATCGCCTTTGGCAACCTGGAAGAAAACCTGGAAAAAGTGGGGCTGGATATCGACACCCTGCCCATGGTGGTGCAATTCAACAAACGGGACATTCCCGGCGTGGTGCCGGAACCCGAGTTGCAGGAGCGTTGGGGCGAGACCCCCTGGTCGCCACTGGTGATGGCCTCAGCCCTGAACGGTGATGGCGTGATCGACACGTTTCAGGTACTCCTGAACCGACTGTACAGCGTGGTGGACGACGAATTCCGACTGGCCACCGACCATGGCATCAGCCGGGAACAGTTCGTCGAACGATTAAGTCGCAACAGCAATACAGAGGCCGCCGGTGCGTAACTTCGAAGACGACCCGACCCTCAACGACCTGCTCAGTAATGAGCAGCTGGCGCGCTTGAACCAGTGCCTTTCCGCCCTGTGTTCCGAGCCTGTGGTGCTGGCCCGAACGCGCCCGGGCCCGGACGCCGTGCCCGTCGAATTCAATCTGGAAACGGTCGGCTGGCTCAGCGGCGGCGGCAACGATGATGAGCGGGAAACGGCTGCCGGGCTGGTCGCTTTTCTGATGATGTTCGTCGCCAAATACCGACTGGCCGCCAACCTTCATCACGATGCCACAGAAGCGGGTTACGCCGAGCTGCAACGCCAGAACGAAGCCCTGAAAGCGTCTGAGGCTCGCTATCGGGAGTTGTCTGACCAGTTGCAGCAAAAGGTGGATGAGCAGGTAACGGTCATTAAACAGACCCAGCAGGAACTTTACGAAAGCGCCCGACTGCGTTCTGTAGGCCAGCTCGCCGCCGGCGTGGCCCATGAAATCAATAACCCGATCGGTTTTATCAGCAGCAACCTCAGGGTGGCCCGGGATTACGTGAAAGAACTCGGTGCCACCTTGCCGGAAACCCCGACCAAAAAGGATCTGCTGGCCGATTTTAACGACCTGCTGACCGAATCCATTGATGGTGCCAGCCGCATCGCGGGCATCGTGTCTGACCTGAAAACCTTTTCCAGTATTGATCAGGCCGATTTCACCCGCTGCAACATCACCAGCCTGATCACCAGTGCTATGCACCTGGTGCAGACCGAGTACAACCACGAGTTGCAGATTGTCGAGCGCCTGGCCGAGCTGCCAGACATCTCCGGGCATCCCTCACGGTTAGCCCAGACCTTTTTCAACCTTCTGGCCAACGCGGCTCAGGCTGTTCAGGACGCCCAATCGGACAAAGGACCCGGGCGCATCCTGGTGAAAACCCAGGTTGAAAGTGCCAGCATTCAGATCATCATTCAGGACAACGGCTGCGGCATACCGGAACATAACCAGCCGAAAATCTTCGATGCCTTTTTCACCAGCCGCCCGGTGGGTTCCGGCACCGGTCTTGGGTTGACCGTCGCCCGGGACACCGTGCGCGGCCATGGTGGCCAGCTGCAACTGGATAGCCGTGAAGGCATGGGCACCCGGGTGCGGCTGACATTACCAATTAATTAAGGACGCCGGATGGCCAAACGCTACGCCTCATTGTTCTACGGTAAAGACGCCGACACTGGCCAGACCGACAACGCTGAGCCGAAAAAAGTCCCCTACCGGCTGCTGCTGGTAGACGATGAGCCCAACATTCTGGCTTCGCTCCGGAGGGTGTTTCAGCGTGAGAACTACGAGCTGCTGTTCGCCGGCAACGGTAAAGAAGCCCTGGCGATTATGGAGAAACAACCGGTCGAGCTGATCATGACCGACTTCATGATGCCCGGCATGAACGGCAGTGATCTGTTGGTGGATGTGCGCGAGCGCTGGCCCCAGACCATCCGCATCATGCTCACCGGGCATGCCAACACCGATGCGGTGATGGGCTCGATCCGGGACGGCGCGGTGTACCGGTTCATTCTCAAGCCCTGGAACGATGACGACATCCGCCTGACCATCGCGCTGGCTCTGGAGCAATACGAACTGATCCAGCGCACCCGTACCCTGGAACAACAAACCCAAAAACAGAGCAAAGATCTGGAAACCATCAGCAAGCTGACCGCCACCAATCGCAGTCAGCTCGCGATCATGCTGCACAAGAAAGGGTGGCTGAACGCCCAGCAGATTCAAACCCTGCACCGGGAAATGCAAAGCAAAAAAAGCCCTGTCATCCGCACCCTGCTCAAGCATGACTGGATCGATTTCCACAAAGTGTTTGAGCTCCTGCGGGACGACATGTTGTTTGAAGAGGTGGATCTGCGCGAGTTTCAGCCAGATCCCAGCCTGCTTTCCCTGGTGCCCCAGAAAATCTGTACCCGCCAACTGGTGCTGCCTCTGAGAGCACAAGGCCAGCGACTGCGGCTGGCGATGGTCGACCCGATGGACGTCAACCTGATCGACGAGCTCGGGTTTATGACCGGCTACACCATCCATCCACTGCTCTGCGAAACCTCACAGATGCAGACGAAACTGGCGGAAATTTTTGGTGAGACCAGCGACCTGGACGACATGGCCACCCGGATTGGCACCGATGACCCCTACGAGGGCATCGAGATTGTGCTCGACGATGAAAGCGATCAGGAGTCGCTGGAGCAGCTACTGGGCAGCTCTGAAGAACCCCCGGCGATCCGGCTGGTGAATGCCATCATTCTGGAAGCTCTGCGCCTGGGCGCCAGTGACATACACGTGCATCCCCGCACCAAATCCCTGGTAGTACGCTACCGGATCGACGGCGTGCTGCAAGACAAGATCCAGATTCCCACCAACCTGTTGATGTCGGTGGTGTCCCGCATCAAGGTGATGGCGGAGCTGGACATCACCGAGCGTCGCCGGCCGCAAGATGGCCGCATTACCGTGAAAACCCCGATGCGGATTGTCGATTTGCGCATCTCCACTCTGCCCACCATCAACGGCGAAAAGGTGGTGATGCGGGTGCTGGAGCGGCAATCCTCGGCGCAGTCGCTGTCCGATCTCGGCTTGTCCGAACACAACCTGAACCGGCTGATGCACGTGGTGGCCAAACCCCAGGGCATCATCCTGGCCACCGGCCCCACCGGCAGCGGCAAGACCACCACCCTGTATGCCTTGCTGCAACACAATGCGTCGTCGGAGCGCAATTACGTCACGATTGAAGACCCGGTTGAATTTCACGTCGACATGGCCGGACAGGTGCCGGTGAAAGACCGAATCGGCCTGGATTTCGCCAGTGTACTGCGGGCTATTTTGCGGCAAGACCCGGACGTGATACTGCTCGGTGAAATCCGGGATGAGGAAACCGCCGATGTCGCTTTCCACGCCGCCATGACCGGTCACCTGGTGTATTCGACCCTGCACACCAGTTCGGCCTCCGCCACCGTGGCCCGGCTGCTGGATCTGGACCTGAAACCTTATGTAGTAGCCTCAGCGCTGGAAGCCATCATCGCCCAGCGTCTGGTGCGCCGCATCTGCAACCACTGCCGGGAACAGGTAACGCCACCGGTCGATACCCTGAAGCAACTAGGGCCGCAATTTCTCGACCCTGAGCTCACCTTCTACCGGGGCCGGGGCTGCGACAAATGTCACAAGGGCTATAAAGGCCGGCTCGCCATCCATGAAGTGCTGACCGTAGACGAGTCGATCCGTGCCGCCATCACCGAAGGCGCCAGCGCCACCCAGATCGAAAGCATGGCCCGGGAGCAGGGCATGCGGGTATTGCTGGACGACGGCCTGGAAAAACTCAAGAACGGGGTGACCACACCCGAGGAGATCCTGCGGTTGCTCGGGCCCCAGGTGTTGCATGGTTAACTCCCGCAACTTCACCATCTTCTGGCTGTGCGCCGTTCTGGCCCTGGCGATCGCGTTTGGGTCTATTGGTTCCGGCATCCTGTATGACGCCCTTACCGCCGGCGGTGCGCCGGGACGACTGAGCCTGAAACCCGGCGGCGGGCTGCTGGCAATCGTACTCAGTATCGGTTTTCTGGCCGTGGTGTGCAGAAAGCGATGGCTGGCCACCGGGTTGTCCATCACGGTGCTGGTGCTGGCGCTGGCCTTTGCCTCGCTGGCGACCTTGCCAGAGGCGCATGCCATCCGGGTGTTGGCCATCAATCCCTTGCTACTGCTGATCACCACACTGATCGCGGTGAGCGTACTAACCGCCATCTGGTGGCACCGGGGCTGGCGAATCGGCATGGCCTCAGCCGCAGTCAGTTTGACGATTGGCCTGCTATCCCTGTTATCGCAATGGTACCCGGCATTAGCCGGATTCAGCCTGGGCAGCATTGCCGAATCGACGGTAGTGATCAGCCCGCTGGTGATCCTATGCAGTTTTACCCTGCCGTTTCTGCATCAGGTTTTCCATCGCCAGGCCGACGTTGCCTATAGAGGCTTGCTAGTGGTCGGCGCCATTGGCATTGTCATCACCACCCTGAGCTGGCACTTTTTGCGACTCCAGCACAGCCAGCAGGTGCTGGAGCGCGCACAAGCGCTGGCCGACCAACTCGAGGCGTCCGGCACATCGGCCCACGCTGTCAACCTGGCGCTTATTCGTCGCCTGGCCGAGCGTTGGGAACTGCTCGAAGGATTGCCACCTCCCGCTTTTCTGGACCTCGAGATCGACAGTTATCTCAGAGACTTTCCGGAATTACGGCTTTTGACCGTACTGGATCCCAAGCAGCGCCCGGTGATGACCGAGGCTCGGGGCCTTGAGTACCGGTTCTGGCTGCATGAATTTCTGCAGCAACCGGAGTTTCCGGACTGGCTTGAACACGCCATTGAATCCCGGGCTCCGCACCTGAGCCGCGCTCAACAGCCCGAGAATGGCCGCGCCTATGCCGCCATCGCCATGCCCATCACGCCATTGCCGGGGCTGTCGTGGGCCATGATTGCGGTGGTTGATCTGACCCATGTTTTCGAAGGCCTGACCCAGCACCTGAACGACAACCTCAGTGTACGGGTGACCACAGACGGGCTGACTCTCTACGACCAGGCCGGACCGGAACAATCGCAGATTCTATTGCTGTCCCGTACCGTGAATGTCCACCACGACAACGAATGGACACTGCACATCAGTATGCCCCGAGGTACTTTGCCACCCGACGAACTGTACCTGCCGCCCCTGGTCCTGTTCAGTGGGCTGGTGCTCAGCTTTTTGTTGATGCTCAGCCATTTGTTCTGGCGCGAGTCAGTGCGACGCTCAGAGTCTTTACAACTGCTCAACAACACACTGAACTACCACCTGGATCAGGAACGGGCATTGCGTTCCACCAACGAGCGAATTCTGGAATTCTCCAAAGACATCCTATGTTCGATCAGTCGCGAGGGTATCTTTCTGCAGATCAGCCCGGCCTGCGAAGACATACTCGGCTTCACGCCGGAAGAACTGCAAGGGCAGCATTACGACCTGATCCTGGCGCAGGAAGATCGAGCCGCCACCGAACAAGAAGTCCGCCTGCTGGTTTCCGGTGATCACGACAAGGCGCAAGGATTCCGGACACGATTACGCCACCGGGATGGCAGCATTGTCACCATTTCCTGGACTGCCGAGTGGTCAAAAGCTGACAACGCCCTGTTCTGCGTCGGGCGCGACATCAGCGACGAGCTGATGGCTGAAACCCTGACCCGGGAGCGGGATCAGTTTTTCTCCCTGTCGCCGGACATGTTCTGCATTGTGGATCTCAACAGCTATTTCTTTGAAGTGAACAACACCTTTGTGAATACTCTTGGCTACTCACGGGAAGAGCTGCTGGGCACGTCCTACCTGCAGCTAATCCATAAAGAGGACCATGACGCCGTGGTGGCTGCCGTGAGTTCACTAACCGAGGGTTACGATGTCTCGGACCTACACATCCGCGCTCAGGACAATCATGGCAACGAACACTGGCTGAACATCAACGCCATTCTCAGCGCCGACGACCTGATCTACGTGGTGGCCCGGGATACTACCGAACAGCGCCGGATCGAGCAGAAACTTCGGGAAAACGAAGCACTGCTGAAAATGGCAGAGCGGGTGGCCATGATCGGCGGCTGGGTGGTGGATCTGGAAACCGGGCAATCGACCTGGTCGGATGCGGTCTGCGCCATTCACGATGTGCCTCCGGGGCAAGTACCGAATGTTGACGACGCCCTGCTGTACTACCTTCCGGAACACCGGCAACGAATCGCCAACGCCGTTCAGACCTGCATCGACACCGGCATCCCGTTTGATGAACAGCTGCAGATCAAAACCGCCAAGGGCCGGTTGCGCTGGGTCAGGGCCATCGGTCACGCGGTCAAGGGTAGCGACGGATCGATTGTCCGATTGCAGGGCGCGTTTCAGGACGTCACCGCGTCTCATCAGGCCATGGAGCAGATTCGGCGCTTTGCCGAACGCCAGGCCACCGTCTTTGAGAGCATCACCGACGCCTTTTTTACCGTCGATCGGAACTGGTGCTTTACCTACGTTAACCGTCGTTCAGAGGAATTGTTGCACAAATCCCGAGACGAATTGCTGGGGCACCGCCTGTGGGACATGTTCCCTGGGGCCATTGGTAGCGAGTTCGATGAAAATTACCGACATGCCATGGCAACTGGCGAATCGGTCTCTTTCGAGGGCTATTACGAGCCCCTAGATAACTGGCTGGAAATAAGCGCGTATCCGTCCGAAGAAGGCTTGGCGGTGTACTACCGCAGCATTCGCGAACGCAAGGAAGCGCAGTGGCAGCTGGAAGCCACCATGCAGGAACTCGAACGCAGCAACCGTGAACTTCAGGACTTCGCCTTCGTTGCCTCCCACGACCTGCAGGAGCCACTACGCAAGATTCAGGCATTTTCAGACCGGCTGATTTCACGTTCTGACACACTCAATGATCAGGACAAAGATTACCTACGGCGCATGCAGTCTGCTGCCGGACGCATGCAGAACCTGATCAATGATCTACTCAGTTATTCCCGGGTGACCACTCGGGCCGAGCCCATGGTGTCCTGCGATACCCGCGCTATTCTTGATGAAGTCATGCAGGATATGGAAACCAGTATCAGCCAGGAACAGGCCCGGATCGATATTGGGGAGTTACCCGCAACCTGGGGTGATGCCACCCAGTTGCGTCAGGTTCTGCAAAACCTGCTCAGCAACGCCGTCAAATTCCACGCTCCGGGCCAGGCTCCGGAGATTACGCTGACGGCGGAGGACCTGACCGAAAGCCACTGGACCCTGGTCGTCAGCGACAAGGGCATCGGCTTTGATGAACGCTACGCGGAGAAACTGTTTCACCCGTTCCAGCGTCTTCATCAGAAAGAGGGTTATACCGGCACCGGCATTGGCATGGCCATTGTCAAAAAGATTCTTGATCGACACGAGGCAACCGTCATCGCGAACAGCAATCCGGGCGAAGGCACCACCTTCAGAATCCGGTTCAAACGGAACTAACGAGGCCAGAGTATGAAGACGGACACTCGCAATCCGGTCATTCTGATTGCCGATGATGACCCTGATGATCAGCTACTGATTCAAGAAGCTTTCGCCGAGCGATGTGCCAATTGCCAACTGTGTTTTGTCGCTAATGGTGTCGAGCTGATGGGTTATCTGAGAGGTGCCGCGCCTGAGTCCGAGCTGTCGACGGACTGTCCGCTACCGGATCTGCTCCTGCTGGACCTCAACATGCCCCTGAAAGACGGCCGACAGGCGTTGCTGGAGATTCGCGCTGATCCGGCGCTCAGAGAGCTGCCAACCATCGTGCTGACAACTTCCGGAAACGATGAAGACAAAGCGTTTTGTCTGGCTCAGGGCGCCAATGACTATATCGTGAAACCATCCCGATACACGGAGTTACTGACCATCGTGACATCGCTGAAAATTTACTGTAATACCTCCGCCATGCAACAACCGGATAGTGATAACAATGCTTGACCCGATGCTCCGCGTCCTGCTGATTGAGGACGATGAAGACGATTACCTGATCACCCGGGATCTGCTGAACGAAGTCAGCCCGGTCAATACCCGGCTGATCTGGCGGGACGGCCTGGCCGATGGCCTGGCAACTCTGCATGAGAATGACGTGGATGTGGCCCTGGTGGATTTGCGGCTAGGGCCGGACTCTGGCCTGGACCTGATCAGGCAGGCCAAAGCCGAAGGCATCACCACCCCGTTTATCCTGCTTACTGGCCAGGGTGACGATGAACTGGACGCCCGGGCGGTGGAGCTGGGCGCGGCCGACTACCTGGTCAAATGCCGCCTTGATGGTCACACCCTGCTGCGCAGCATCCGCTACGCCATTGACCGGGCGGCGGCCACCGAGAACCTGGCCAGCAGCGAAGCCCAGTATCGCCTGTTGTTTGAAAACAACCCGACTCCCATGTGCCTGATGCGACCTGGCGGAACCCACATCAGTGCCCTGAACGCGGCCGCCAGAAACCTCTACGGATTTGCCCGACAGGACACGGGCGGCCTGAGTATGGCCGACGTTCGCGCACCGAACGGCCCGGCTGCGCCAGACGCTGAAGGCGTTGTGCTACAACCGGGTGCGCGGCTTGAGCAGCACCGGACCAGAGACGGCCAGCCGCTGATGGTGGAAGTCATGTCCGAGAACATTACCATTAACCAGGATCAGCTGGTTCTGATGACTTTCAACGACAAAACCGTCCAGATTGCCAACAACCGGCAACTGAAGTTGTTGCAACGCTGCATTGAATCCAGCTCCAACGGCATTGTTGTGGTAGACGCTGTAAACCAGGACATGCCCCTGGTGTATGTCAACCCCACCTTTGAACGCATCACCGGTTACCGAGCTGACGAAGCCCTTGGCCAAAACTGCCGTTTCTTACAGGGCGACGATTTTGATCTCAGTAACGAGCAGGCGCTGACCGAAATTCGTAAGGCCATTGCCAAAGGTACGGATGTATCGGTGGTGTTGAGAAACTATCGCAAAGACGGAACTGCTTTCTGGAATGATCTGTATCTGTCACCGATCCGCAACGATCGGGGCGAAATGACCCACTTTGTCGGCATTCAGAACGACATCTCAGAGCGCAAATCCATCGAGAATCAGCTGGCCTACAATACAAGCCACGACGTTCTGACAAAATTGCCCAACCGGGCTTTGCTGGAAGACCGGCTGGTGCAGGCCTGCCAGTTCGCCTGCCGATACAACCGCCATGTCGGTTTGTTGTTTATTGACCTGGACGGTTTCAAACTGATCAACGACTCACTGGGCCACCGCATCGGCGACCAGATTCTGATCGAGGTCGCCCGGCGCCTGAAAGAGCTGGTGCGCTCAGGTGACACCGTAGCACGGGTCAGCGGAGATGAGTTTGTGGTGACCCTGCCCGACCTCGCCGACAGCAGCGATGCCCAGCTGGTGGTCGAGCAGGTAATCAAGGCACTGGCCGTGCCCTACCGGATCGGTGATCAAACTCTGCACCTGACTGCCAGCATTGGCATCACCACGAGCGACGGCAGCATCCGGGAACCGTCGCAACTGATTCAGCAGGCTGACCTGGCCATGTATCAGGCGAAACAGCTGGGCCGTAACACCTGGCAGTGGTTCGCCCAGGAAATGAACACCCAGGCCAGTTACCGGGTAAATCTGCGTAATCAACTTCAGGATGCCATTGATAACGAGGCCCTGACCGTGTTTTACCAGCCGGTGATTGATTCCCGAACCGGACAGGCCCGCTCTGTGGAGGCCCTGGTTCGCTGGAAACACCCCGAGCAGGGGTTGGTGTCACCGGTCGACTTTATTCCCCTGGCCGAGGAGACCGGGCAAATAGTCGCGCTGGGCAAGTGGGTTCTTGGTCAGGCCTGCCGGGATATGGTGCGGCTGCACGCCGCCGGCTTCCGCGATTGCAGCATGGCGGTGAACGTGTCGCCGGTGCAGATTCGCAAAGCAGATTTTGTCGACGTGGTGAAACAGGCGCTGCAAGCCTCGGGCCTGGCCCCGGCATCATTGGAACTGGAGGTGGTTGAATCCGCAGTGCTGTACGACACTGACCTGGTGATCAGAACACTGCATGAACTGCGCGATCTGGGCGTGCGCATTGCCATTGACGACTTTGGCACCGGCTTTTCCAGCCTCAGTTACATCAAACTGATGCCCGCCAACAAAATCAAGATTGACCGTTCGTTCATCAAGGATGTGATCCAGAACCGCAGTGACGCAGCCATTACCCAGGGCGTTATCTCCATGGCTCATCACCTGTCGCTAGAAGTGGTGGCTGAAGGTGTGGAAACCGAGGCCCACGCCGCGTTTCTGCGCCGCAATCATTGCGATCTGTTGCAAGGCTTTGCTTTCGCCCGGCCCATGCCCTACGCCGACCTGATCAACTACATGAACGAGCACGGCAGCCGCCGCGGCCATTCAGCCCAAACCAATGAAAATACGCAAAAGACCTTACTGTTGCTGGACGACGAGGCCAACATCCTCAAAGCCCTGACTCGCACCCTGAGACGCGATGGCTATCATATCCTGTCCACCACCAGCATCAGTGAAGCCTTCTCACTGCTGGCAAAGAACGAGGTACAGGTGATCATCTCCGACCAACGCATGCCGGAAATGTCTGGCACCGAGTTTTTGAGCCAGGTTAAAGCGATCCATCCAGATACGGTGCGGATTGTGCTGTCCGGGTACACCGACCTGAAATCGGTCACCGACGCCATCAATCAGGGTGCCATCTACAAGTTCCTGACCAAGCCCTGGGATGACAACCAGATTCGTGAGCACATCCAGCAAGCCTTTCATTATCATGCAGCTATGCAGCAATAACTGGGCGTGTGGTGGCAATGACGACAGGTTCAGAGTTAGACTTCCAGGCCAAATCAGTATGCAGGAAACGGGATTTTGTCTGATCTGATACGCATCGCCCCCGGGGCACTGACCATTGGCCGACCGCTACCGTGGGACGTTTTCGACGCCGACGGCAACGTACTGCTGCGCCAGGGCTATGTGATTCAAACCAACACCCAGCTTGAGCAATTGTTCGAGCGGGGGCGGTTTCAGCCCCGGAAAATCGAGCGGCCTAAAGAAGAAGTGTTCGAGGACCTGCGCCCGCGCAATCCCTTTGCCGACTATGCCGACCTGCTGACGGCGCTGGAAGCCACTCTTAAAGCCATCACCTCAGCAGACCCATCCGCGCAAAAGCGGTTGCTGGGCCTGAGCCGGATGCTGGAGAAAACCTGCCAGGCCTCGCCCGATGCCAGCCTGGCGCTGGTTCACCTTTACTCTATCGGCCCAACCATTCATGAGCAGATTCTGTTCTACGCCATTTTGTGCCATTTCACCGCTCGCCAGTTCGGCCTGGATGACAAGCGCATCAGCGTACTGACCTCCGCCGCCCTTACCGCCAACCTGGCGCTGGTGCCGGTCGCCGACCAGCTCAATGCCTCCAACCGGGTGCTCACCGATGACCAGCGCGCAGTGATTCGCAAGCATCCCGAGCGCAGCATCCAGGCTCTGACATCGGCGGGCATCACCCACAAGTTGCTGCTGAAAATTATCGCCCAACATCACGAGCAGGGCGATGGTTCCGGTTACCCCGGTGGCTTGAGTGGTACCGACATTCTACCGGAGGCCGAAATACTGGCGCTATCGGAGCGCTACGTGGCCATGATCACCAAGCGCGCCTATCGGAACCGGATGAACATCAGTGAGGCCCGCAAACTGATTGCCACCCTGGGCGATGGCAAATTCCGGCCGGCTATTCCACGATCGTTACTGCAGGTGCTCGGGGATTACCCGCCCGGCATGCTGGTCAGGCTGGACAACAACGAAGTAGGCGTTGTCACTGGCAGGCCAGTCCGGGCCAGAGGGCCCTTTGTGAAAGCCATCTTTGGCCCCCGGGGCAATCGCTATAACGGCACCTTCGAGCGCGACACCAGCTTGCTGGAGTACAACATCCGGGGGCCGGAAGAGCCCGAAGAAATGCCATCCATGGACTTCAGCATGCTCTGGGGATTTCGCGCCTGAGCTCTCGGGCCTGAGCCTTGCCAGCCGGCCCTCAGGCCAGCCCCAGTGCCCGTGCATGATGGTTCAGATGATCGTCAATAAACGAGGCGATAAAGAAGTAGCTGTGATCATAACCCCGGTGCATGCGCAGAGTGATGTGGTGATGGAACTTCTCACAGACATCGGCCAACGCCTCCGGGTTCAACTGACTCTCCAGAAAATCATCCGCTGTGCCTTGGTCCACCAGCAGGGGTAAGCGCTCTTGCGCGGTGGGTATCAGTTGGGTGGCATCCCATTGTTGCCAGGCGCGCTCATCCTCTCCCAGGTATCCGGTGAATGCTTTCTGGCCCCAGGGGCAGGCCATCGGGTTAGCAATCGGCGCAAAGGCCGAAACCGACTTGTATAACCCGGGATTCTTCAAGGCGCAGATCAGTGCGCCATGGCCGCCCATGGAATGACCACTGATGGACCGTTCTCCGGTCAGTGGCAATTCACTTTCAACCAGTTGAGGCAGCTCCCTGGTCACGTAATCGTACATGCGGTAGTGGGGCGCCCAGGGCTGTTCGGTGGCATTCACGTAAAAGCCCGCACCAGTGCCGAAATCATAGCTGTCGTCTTCGCCGGGTAAATTGACGCCACGGGGGCTGGTGTCCGGGCAGACAATCGCCAACCCCAGTGTTGCTGCCAGCTTTTGAGCACCCGCTTTTTGCATGAAGTTTTGGTCAGTGCAGGTCAGGCCTGACAACCAGTACAGTACAGGAACCGATTTACCGTTTTCACCCAGCGCAACGGGCGGCAGGAAAACCGCAAACTCCATACCGCATTGCAAAGTGGCAGAGGTGTGGCGATACCGGCGATGTTCACCGTCGAAACAGACATTGGTGGCTAACAGTTCCATAGGGTTCCTGTCGATTGTGAGTGGGCGAATCAGTCCTCAGCGTTGGCAAATCGTTGCTTTTCAATGGTGTTACCGGCTTTTGCCAACTGGGACAGAATAGCAGTACGGGTCACAATACCCACCAGTTTTCCGTGGTCAACCACCGGGTACACTTTCGGCTTGCCCGCACCCAGGTTCTGCGCCAGATCGATCACCGACATGTCTGGAGTTACCGTTAACGGTTTGTGGAACATCACGTCGTCCACGATCGGCTCGCCTTCGCTGTGGTAATTGCTGACCAATAACGAGTGAATGCAATCCTGTTCAGACACAAACCCCAGCACCTGACGACGATCATCCACCACTGGCAGACCCGTCACGTGATTGTCCAGCAGAGCTTTCACCACTTTGGTCAGTGGCGTGCCGCAGCGGATTGGTTCGATATGATTCCACATCACTTCTGAGATTTTCAGTGAACGCATAGATCGGTCTCTTGCTCAAAGATGAAACGTGCCGAAAATGGCACCCTGAATACCCTAAACATAGGCAATGACGAACAAAATTGGAAACCGGAACCGACGAAACGGTTTACACGGAGCAATAGTCGACTAAACTCAACGAGTTATGCCCTATCGGGCTCACAAAAATCGACTCATCCGTGGTACACAGTGGGAGACCCCATGGAAGCCATTTCAAATTTTATTAGTCAAATCAACGGACTGGTGTGGGGCCCACCCATGCTGGTGATGATTCTCGGCGTCGGGCTTTTCTTGAGCATTGGCCTGAAATTGATGCCGATCATGAAACTGGGTGCCGGATTCCGCCTGATGTGGAGTGGTCGCGCCCGTGGTGACGACGATGACGGCGATATTCCACCGTTCCAGGCTTTGATGACCGCGCTGTCAGCCACGGTGGGTACCGGTAACATTGCCGGTGTGGCAACGGCGGTGTTCCTGGGCGGCCCGGGCGCCCTGTTCTGGATGTGGTTGACCGCCCTAGTCGGCATGGCCACCAAGTACGCAGAAGCGGTTCTGGCGGTGAAGTTCCGGGAGGTGGACGAGCGAGGTGCCCATGTTGGTGGCCCCATGTATTACATCCGCAATGGTCTGGGTAAAAAATGGGCCTGGCTGGGCGGTTTGTTCGCCGTATTCGCTTCCATTGCCGCCTTTGGCATCGGTAACACGGTGCAGGCCAACTCCGTGGCCGATGTGCTGGCGTCGAGCTTCGCCATGCCACACTGGCTGACCGGGGTGATTCTGATGGTGCTGGTGGGCCTGGTGCTGATCGGTGGAATCAAACGAATCGGTCAGGTAGCCAGTGCTCTGGTGCCGTTTATGGCGGTGTCTTATGTCTTGGTGGGCCTGATCGTGCTGGCCATCAACGCCAATGAAATCCCATCGGCGGTCAGCATGGTGTTCAGCTACGCCTTCAGCCCCGCCGCTGCAGAAGGTGGCTTTGCCGGTGCCGCAGTCTGGGCAGCCATCCGCTTTGGTGTGGCTCGTGGTATCTTCTCTAACGAGGCGGGCCTGGGCTCTGCGCCGATCGCCCATGCTGCCGCCCAGACGAAAAACCCGGTCAAACAGGGCATGGTGGCCATGCTGGGCACGTTCATTGATACCATTATTGTGTGCAGCATCACCGGCCTGGTCATCATAACCTCCGGAGCCTGGACTTCGGGCGAGACCGGTGCCGCGCTGACCTCGCTGGCCTTCGAAACCGGCCTGCCCGGTATTGGCAACTATGTGGTCGCCATCGCCCTCGCCATCTTCGCGTTTACCACCATCATTGGCTGGTCGTTTTACGGGGAGCGCTGTATCGAGTTCCTGTTCGGCGTGAAAGCGATTGCTCCCTACCGGGTGTTATGGATCATCGCCATTCCCATTGGCGCCACGGTAAACCTGGGCTTTATCTGGCTGCTGGCCGATACCCTGAATGCAATGATGGCGCTGCCAAACCTGATTGCACTACTGTTGCTCAGCCCGGTGGTATTCCGGCTCACCAAGGAGTATTTTGAGAATCAGAAGGCAGTCGGTATCAAGTAACTTGGCAACAACTACGTTAAAGGAGAGGGATTATGAGTTTACGTCTAGGAGACACCGCACCGGATTTCGAACAGGACTCCAGCGAGGGCACCATCCGTTTTTATGACTGGCTGGGCAACGGCTGGGGTGTGCTGTTCTCGCACCCGGCGGACTTTACGCCGGTTTGTACCACCGAGCTGGGCCTGACGGCCAGGCTGAAAGACGAGTTTGCCAAGCGCGGCGTCAAGGCCATCGCCCTGAGTGTTGATCCGGTTGAGTCCCACAAAGACTGGATCAGGGACATCAACGAGACCCAGGGTTGCACCGTCAACTTCCCGATCATTGCAGATCACGACAGCAAAGTTGCCAAGCTTTACGACATGATCCATCCGAACGCCGACAGCACCCTGACCGTGCGTTCGCTGTTCATCATTGATCCGAACAAGAAGGTGCGCCTGATCATCACCTACCCGGCCTCCACCGGCCGGAACTTCAACGAAGTGTTGCGGGTGATCGACTCCCTGCAACTGACCGATGAACACAAGGTGGCGACCCCGGGCAACTGGGAACGTGGCGACGATGTAGTTATCGTGCCGTCCCTGCAGGACGAGGACGAGATCAAACAGCGTTTCCCGAAGGGCTACAAGGCAGTGAAGTCCTATCTGCGGATGACGCCGGATCCCAAAGCCAACTGGAGTGGCGACTGATTACCCCAGCGGCTTCAGTCTGAACCACCAAAAAAAACCGGGCAGCTGCCCGGTTTTTTTTGGTCGAAGGCCGGCCGGAACCCTGATCCGGCCATGCTCGGGTACCGGAATCAGAACGCCGGAACTACCGCACCCTCGTATTTTTCTTTAATGAATTCGCGTACTTCGTCGGATTTCAGCGCGTTCGCCAGTTTCTGCATAGCGTCGCTGTCTTTGTTGTCCGGGCGGGCGACCAGAATGTTCACGTAGGGCGACTCGGCACCTTCGATCACCATGGCATCTTCGGTCGGGTTCAGGCCCGCTTCCAGTGCATAGTTGGTGTTGATCAGCGCCATGTCGACCTGGTTCAGGATGCGTGGCAAGGTTGCCGCTTCCAGCTCGCGGAAGCTCAGGTTCTTCGGGTTATCGGCAATATCACGGGGTGTCGCGGTGATTTTGCTTTCGTCCTTCAGGGTAATAAGGCCCGCATTCTGCAGCAGCAGCAACGCACGGCCACCGTTGGTAGGGTCGTTCGGAATAGCCACCACCGCACCGTTTTTCAGCTCGTCCAGGGAGCTGATCTTGCTGGAGTAGGCGCCAAACGGTTCAACGTGGATGCCGGCAACGGTCACCAGGGTGGTGCCACGACCGCTGTTGAACTCATCCAGGTACGGCTGGTGCTGAAAGAAGTTGGCGTCCATGCGCTTCTGGTCGACCTGAATATTTGGCTGAACGTAGTCGGTGAAGACTTTCACATCCAGTTCCACACCTTGCTCAGCCAGTGCCGGCTTCACAAATTCCAGCAATTCAGCATGGGGCACAGGGGTTGCGGCAATCGACAGTTTTTCTGCGACAGCAGCGGAAGAGAAGGTTGCTACGGCGGCGATGGCCACCAGTGTTTTTTTCAGATTCATTCTTTCGTTCTCCTGTGAAGCATAATGCTTGGATTTGGTGTACGGCTCTCTGTTGGGCTTTGTGTTGGCTTCCCGGCTTTATGGCAACAATTATTTTCTGCTGAAATAAAGCACCAGACGGTCGCCGACCATCTGCAGTACCTGTACGAAGATCACCAGCAAGGCGACGGTAATCACCATCACATCGGTCTGGAAACGCTGGTAGCCGAAACGGATGGCCAGGTCGCCCAGGCCGCCGCCACCGATGACGCCAGACATGGCCGCATAGGACACCAGGGTAATGGCGGTCACGGTAATACCAGCGATGATGCCCGGAAGCGCTTCCGGCAGCAAGGCACCGAGAATGATCTGGCGCACGTTGGCGCCCATGGCCTGGGTGGCTTCGATGATGCCACGGTCCACTTCCCGCAGAGAGGTTTCCACCAGCCGGGCAAAGAACGGCGCACCGCCGGCGACCAGTGGCGGGATGGCGCCGGCCACGCCCAGTGAGGTACCGATCAGCAAGACGGTGAACGGGATCATCACGATCAGCAGGATGATGAACGGCACCGAGCGCAGCACGTTTACCACGAACGACAGCACCGCATAAGCCACCGGCTGCTCCAGCAGCTGGCGCTTGCCGAACAGGAACAGCAGCACGCCCACGGGCAGGCCGATCAGGACACTGAACAGCAACGACAGGCCCACCATCACCAGGGTATCCCAACTGGCCCAGCCGATTTCCAGCCAGTCGACATTGCCCATCAGGTTTTCCATCAAGACTTCCATCAGCGCACAACCTCCACGTGAACGTCGGCGGCTTGCAGCGCCTGCATGGCAATGTCCAGATCACCGCCCACCAGAGACAGGGTGAGCTGACCGTAGGGAGTGTCCTTTATATGATCGATCCGCCCAGACAAGATGCTGAAATCAACACCGGACTCCCGGGCAACGCCGCCCAACAGCGGTTTGTAGGTGGCATCGCCCTTGAAGGTCAGGCGCAAGATACGGCCTTCGGCCTTCTGCAGATCTTGCTGGAGATCATCGCGGTCGACATTTTCGCTTTCAAACACGAAATCCCGGGTAGTGGGGTGCTGGGGGTGCAGGAACACGTCACTCACTGAGCCCATTTCCACTACCCGGCCAGCATCCATTACCGCCACCCGGTCACAGACCCGGCGCACCACGTCCATCTCGTGGGTGATCAGAACGATGGTCAGGCCCAATTCTTTGTTGATGTCTCCCAGCAACCGCAGCACCGATTGGGTGGTTTGCGGGTCCAGGGCACTGGTAGCTTCATCACACAACAGAATGGTCGGCCGGCAGGCGAGGGCGCGGGCAATGCCAACTCGCTGTTTCTGGCCGCCAGACAATTGCGACGGGTACTTGTTGGCGTGATCGCTCAGGCTGACCCGCGCCAGCAGTTCCTCAACCCGGCTGCGGATGTCGGCTTTGGAATAGATGCCGGCCAGCCTCATCGGAAACGCGACGTTGTCAGCCACGGTTTTCGAGGACAGCAGGTTGAAGTGCTGAAAGATCATGCCCACTTTGCGGCGAAAGGCGCGAAGCTCAGCTGCGCTGTAGCGGGTGATGTCTTCGTCATCAATCAGGATGCGACCACCGGTGGCAGGCTCCAGCAGGTTGATCAACCTGACCAGGGTGGATTTGCCTGCGCCCGAATGACCGACGATGCCGAACACCTCGCCGGTTTCTATGGTCATACTGGTGGGGTGCAGCGCGGGGATCGCCCGGCCGGCTACCTGGTAAGACTTCTGTACCTGGTCAAATACAATCACGGTCAATGCCTTGGTCAGTGCCTTGAGAGTGTCTGGAAAATGCTTGGAGAATGCCTGGATAGTGCTGCGTAAAACCGGCGATTATAGCCTATTCAGTGTCCAAACCCGAATTGCATCGGTGTGTAGTTGCCCTTACACCAAAAGGTACCTGACAGCGTCGCCCTGCCTCAGCTAAACTGCCATTCAAGAAGAACATTAATAATTTTCCAGCCATCCGAGGCGCGCCCGACCCGTGACCACATCGTCCGATAATACGCCTTCAAGGATGAACTCGACCCAGGCATGGGTTTCCTACCTGAGCAAAATAGAGTTGCCGGTACTGGCCAACACGCTTCGGCAAATCAATGAACTGACAGACAGCAGTAACAGCACAGTGAACGAGCTGGCCAATGTAATTCTGAACGATGCCCAGCTGACCTCCCAGGTGCTCAGACTGTCCAATACGGTGTTCTATAACCAGACCCGTACCCAGGTCAGCACCGTCAGCCGGGCAATTACCCTGATCGGCTTTGATTCTGTCAAATCCATGGCCATCTCATCGCTGATTGTCGACACCCTGCTCAAGCGCAACGACCGTCCGCACCTGCTGCGCTGCCTGGCCCGGGCCATTCACGCGGCGGTACAGGCCCGCTGCCTGATGCCAAAACGCACCGAGCATGCGCTGGAAGAAGTCTTTATTGGCGCCTTGCTGATGACCATCGGTGAACTGGCGTTCTGGTCCTGCGAAACCGATCAGGCCTCCGAGCTGGAAGATCGGCTCAGGCTGGACGAACCGCCAGTAGAGGCACAGAAGGCCGTGCTGCACACCACCTTTACCGAAATCACCCGAGGCCTGGTAGATGCCTGGTCGCTGGGGCCATTTATTCGTGAGGTGGTTGCACCCGGCAAAGCCAATTCCACGGCCAGTAGCCTGGTTCGCAACACCGTGGAAATGGCGACCCTGTCAGAAAAAGGCTGGCGCGGCGCCGAGATGGACAAGGTTCTGGAACATCTTGGCAAGGACACAGGCCAAACGCCCGCCGCGGTGCGGGATCAGCTCAAGGTGAATGCCCAGGAAGCGGCAAAGGTCGCGGTTTCCCTCGGCATTCCCCAAGTCACGGCGCTGATGCCAGGCAGCCAGAACGGGGCGGGAGGTCAGTCAGAGAGCGCACCGGATATAGACCCAAGCCTGCAGTTACAGATCCTGCGTGACATCACCGTCAGCCTCACCGAAAAGCCGGACCTGAACGAAGTGTGCCAACTGGTGATCGAAGGCATTCACCGCGCCGTCGGCATGCAGCGGGTGGCCTTACTGATGGGAGACAGAACCGGCCACAACCTGATTCCCCGCAAAGTCGGCGGCCGGGGCACGGAAACCTGGCGGGAGGACTTTATCCTCGCCAAGGACGGCACCGGCCCGCTGGGACGTCTGTTGCCCCACGCCAGCTGCGGTGTCTATCAGCCCCGGCCGACGGCAGAGGGCGTGCCTTACGACCGCTGGCTCGGCAAGGTACCGGCGTTGATCGGACCACTGACCGCCAAAGGGCGGCTGGTGGGCCTGTTCTACGCGGACAATGCAGCAGGAGATTACGTGCCCTCTGAGGAGCAACTGACGGCGTTCGGCCACTTTGTGCAGAACGCCCAGTTGTGCATCTCGCTGCTGGCGTCCAACTGACGCCCGCCTGGCTTACAGCTCGTAAAGCTTGGTGACGTGCAGAATCGGACCGGTCGGCGCCCCGGTGGGCGAGCCGCCCCGGGGCTCCAGGCTGATGGCCAGGGTGCGGCTCTGGCTCAGGGTTTCACGGGCTTCGTCCGTAAGCTTTACCTGATACACATCCCCGACCGGTATCACGCCCAGCGACAGCGGGTTGCCGTTATCCGGCACGATCCACAGTTCATAGTCCTTGCCCGCCTGGGCCGAGGTGGCCGCTACAGATCGCAATCGCAGGCGACTGTCGCGACTGGACTCGCTGACCAGCCATAACGGATCACTGACATCGGCCTGGACAATGGCACCCGAGAGCCGCAAGTCCGGCTCCAGCGTGGGCTGCTGGATCAGCATCGCCGCCAGCACCAAAGCGGCCGCCGTTGCAATCATGCTCCAGGCCGGCCATAGCCGCGTGGACCTCGGGTTCGCCTGCGCCCGCTCTTGCGGCCAGAGGCGTCGCTCAATGCCACGCCAGACCGACTCTGGCGGCTCCCGCCCGGGCACCCGCTCGCTTAGTTGACCCAGCTTCTCTTCCCAGTACCAGACTTCCTGACGTACCCGGCCCGACTCCATCATCCAGCGCTCAAAGCGGCGTCTTGCCTTGCCTTTCAGGGAGCCAAGCACGTATTCGGCAGCCAGACTTTCAATTCTTTCCGGCGTTTTTTTCATCGTTCCAGACACCTCTTTAACGCCATGAGCCCGCGACGAATCCAGCTCTTGACGGTTCCGACCGGGGAACTCAACGCCTGCGCCAGCTCGTCGTGAGTAAACCCCCGATAATAAGAAAGCAGGATACTGTCCCGTTGCACATCACTGAGCTCGTCAAGACAGCCGGTCAGCTGCCTGGCACCTGCGCTACGTAGCGACGCATCCAGTGGCCCGCCGCGCTGATCTTCCAGATGTTCCAGATGCTCGTCGCCACTGGTGCGGCGAACCGCCCTCGACCGCATCAGATCGAGTGTGCGGTAACGGGCAATAGTCAACATCCAGCTCAGGGGCGTACCCCGGTCACTGTGATATTCGCCAGCGTGATGCCAGATCTGGACGAACGCATCCTGCAGCGCTTCTTCGGCCAGCTCCTGCTGGCCCGCCAACTTGAAGCACAACCCGAACATCCGGGCGGAAATCATTTTGTACAGCAGCTGAAAGGCCTGTCGATCACTTCTGGCAACAGACACGAGCAGCGCCATCAGCTCCTCCTGGTCCGGGTCACGGGTTGTCATTGTTAACTCCGTTTTCTGCTTGTAATTCATCTGATAACACTACGTCCGGAGGATTAATCAGGATGCACGGACATGGTGAAACCGACAGTAAACTTTTTATTTTGAATCCTGCATCTTTTTGTAAAGTCGTACCGTTTCTCCAGAGGCAACACCAACAATAGATAAGGAAAACGGAATGAACACAGTGATAAAAAGCTCCAGTCTCGCGCTCGCGATTGCCGGCGTCTGTTTGACAGCAGGCGCAGCTTACGCCTCCAGCCACCGGGAGGCTCCGTTCATAACCGAAGCTCCCAAGGTTGATGGCACCGACTTCTACATGTTCCGCAGCTACGAAAGCGGCAGAGCTGATTTCGTTACTTTGGTCGCCAATTACTTGCCGCTTCAGGATGCGTACGGCGGTCCGAATTATTTCGACCTGGACGAAGACGCCGTCTATGAGATTCACATCGACAACTCCGGCAACGCCCGTGAAGACATCACTTTTCAGTTTGAGATGCAGGACATTTTCAAAGACATCCAACTGAATATCGGAGGCAAGATGGTCTCTGTGCCGCTCAAGAACATAGGCGATGCCAGCGACAACGCCAATGTCCAGATGCGTCAGGAGTACAGGGTGACGGTAATCCGCGGTGACCGCCGCACCGGCAGCCGCCAGACCGCCACCAACGTTACGACCGGCACAGACACCTTCGCCAAGCCGTTGGACAATATTGGCGCCAAATCATTCACCGATTATGGAGCTTATGCCAACCAGCACATCTTCGGTATCGCCATTCCGGGTTGCTCCACCGAAGGCCGGGTATTCGTGGGTCAACGCAAGGAAGCCTTTGCGGTGAACCTGGGTGAAATTTTTGACCTGGTCAACACCAACCCACTCGGGCCCCGAGATGGCGAGGGTGCCGGGGATCTCGCCGACAAGAACGTCACCTCCTTCGCGCTCGAAGTACCGACCACCTGTCTGACCGGCAGTGCCGAGACCACCTCCGGCGATCCGGTCATTGGTGGCTGGACCACTGCTAGCCTGCGCCAAGCGCGCGTACTGAACCCGGCACCTTCAGCCGCTGGTAAAGGCGCGAGCGTTGAAGGCGGCGCCTACACCCAGGTTTCGCGACTGGGTATGCCGCTGGTCAACGAAGTGGTTATCGGCCTGAAAGACAAGGATCGCTTCAACGCCAGCGAACCAAAAGACGATGGCCAGTTTGCTACTTATGTGACCAATCCGACCCTGCCGGCCCTGCTGGAAATTCTGTTCCCCGGTGTTGCGGTAGCACCAGCAACACCCAGAAACGATCTGGTGACCGCTTTCCTGACGGGCGTACCGGATTTAAACAGTCCAGTAGGCGTCACGGGTTCCGAGATGCTCAGACTCAACCCTAACATCCCGGCCACCATGGCGGGCGCCCAGAACGATCTGGGTGTACTGGGGGGTGACAACGCCGGCTTCCCCAACGGTCGCCGTCCGGTCGATGACACGATCGATATTGCCCTCAGAGTTGTCATGGGCGCCCTGACGAACGATGCCCCTAACAAGGATGCACCGCTGACCGACGGCGTCCAACTGGATCCGACGGAACTGCAGGTCGTTTTCCCTTACCTTGCGACACCTGTCGCCGGTTCACCCAACAGCTAAATAGGGAGGAGAACCATGACATTTCGCATAGGTATCACTCTGGTTACCGCACTGGTGTTGGTGGGCTGTTCCGACAACTCCAACCGCGGTGGGGTGCAAGAACTTAACCCGCGTATATCCGTTGATTTCACCACGTTTGTGAAAAACGAAATCAAGCAAACTGCGGATAACCGCGAGGCGGTCAACATTAACCGACTGGAGTTCAGCTTCAATGACCAGGACAACGAACAGGCGTTCAACAACCTGTTTTAAATCCTGCGGGCTCCGCCCTGCGCTTCAGCGCAGGGTTTTTTCTATTGCCGCACTGATGATCGCGCTGGCGATGGAAACCGCACTGGCTGCCCCCGCTGCGATTGAAACAGAATTTACCGACCAAGAAATACTGATCTCCCTACCGACTGAGGCATTGACACCCAGCACCCCACCAATGAACGCCACCGCTGCCGCAAACCGGATACAGGCCCACCTGACCCAGGCTCGCTCCCAGGGCGACCCCCGGTATCTGGGCTATGCCCAGGCAGTATTGGATGGCTGGCCCGAGGACCGGATGACTGATCGCCTGCACATCCTCAGCGCCACATTAAACCAAAGTCTTCACCGCTTTGACCCTGCCCGCCAGCAACTGAGGCAAGTTATCAGGCAGTCGTCCAATCAGGCTCAGATAACCCAAGCCCGACTGACGCTGGCGAACCTAGAGTTGGTGCAGGGCCGGTACATTCCAGCTCAGGAGCAATGCGAGCAGTTGGCGAACGTGCTTCCCGGCTTAATCGCCGTCAGCTGCCTGGCCCAGGTCGAAGCGCGTACCGGCAATCCGCAAACCGCCTACCAATCACTGCGGGCACAGGCAAAGCGCTCCGCCCGTGACACCACCAGTTTGATCTGGGCCGAAGGCACCCTCGCCGACATCGCGGCGCAGCTCGGCAAGCCCGAGGCTGAAATACACTGGCGCCGGGTCCTCACGCTTGCGCCAGACGAACTCTACACGAGAACTCAGCTCGCTGACTGGCTATTGGAGCAGGGTGATACCGAAGCCGTAATCGGATTGACCGATCAGTACGAAGCGGTGGATTCCCTCGCGGTTATTCGCGCCATCGCCATGAAACGGTTGGGCCATGGCGATGCCGACCGTCTCGCTGCCAGACTGGAAGAACGTTTCCGTGAGGCCCGTTGGCGCGGAGACCTGTTGCACCAGCGAGATTTCGCCCGTTATGCCCTGGATATCAGGGGCGATACCGATACTGCGCTCGACAACGCCAGGACCAACTGGCGAGACCAGCGGGAGCCGTTGGACACACGACTACTCCTGCGTGCCGCAAAAGCGGCGGGTGACGAGTCGGTGGTGACCGAGGTCCGAGCCTGGCTGGACAGCCATAACCAGAACGATGCCCGTTATCCGGAGGTTCGCTCATGATGCTGCTAACCCGTCGCCCTATAGGCGCCTGCCTCGGCCTGCTTATGCTCTTGGTGCTGCCCCTGGCGGCCTGGGCCCATAAAGCCAGTGACAGCTTTATCTATGTCGACCAGAGCCAGTCACAGGTACGCATCGATCTGGCTTTAAGGGACCTGGCGCTGGTGCTGCCTTTGGATAGCAATGGCGATCATCAGCTCAGCGGGGCCGAGGTGCGCCATGGCCGGAGCGCCATCACTGAGCTGGTGGGTCAGGGCCTTACCCTCAGCAACGCCCGCGGCCGCTGCCAACTGATCGGCCAGCAATGGGGGGTATCCCGCCACAGCGACGGTCTCTATGCAGCCGGGCGTTACCAGGTCGCCTGCCCGGACGACCAGCCTCCGGCTTCTCTGGAGTACAATCTGCTGTTCCAGCAGGACCCGCTGCATCGCAGCCTGGTGAGCATTACCGACAGCCACGGCGAACGCCTGGATGTGCTGGCACCGGGCGATCGGACCTTGGCGCTGGGCGACAGCGACAGCGCCTTCAGCAACACTCTGCAACTGTTTGGCACCTTTCTCTACGAAGGCGTCATTCACCTGCTGATCGGGCTTGATCACATCCTGTTCTTGCTGGTGCTTATATTGCCGGCGACGCTGCCACTGACACCCCGCCAGTCCCCGAACCAGGCCGGTCCGGGCAGTGATTTGCACAAACGTTTGCTGGAACTGGTCGGCATCGTCTCGGCGTTTACCATAGCGCATTCCATTACCCTGGCATTGGCAGCACTAAATGTCGTGACGCTGCCCATCGCCTGGGTGGAAACCGTCATTGCCCTGTCCATTGCCGTTGCCGCGCTAAACGTATACTGGCCTGTCCTGGGCCGCAAGACCTGGAAGCTGGCCTTCGGGTTCGGGCTGATTCACGGCTTCGGTTTCGCCAGCGTACTGGGCGACCTGACCTCCGGCGTGTCGCAACTGGCCATCGCTCTGGCGGGCTTCAACCTGGGAGTGGAGCTGGGGCAACTGGCTTTACTGGTGGTGCTGTTCCCGTTGCTGTATCGATGCGGCCGTTACCGGGTCTACGAACGCGCCGCCGTACCCGCCATACTGCTGATGGTGGGCGCCCTGAGCTTGTATTGGGTGGCGGAGCGGGCAGCCGACATCTAATAAGGCGCACAAAAAAGCCCGGGGCATCACCACCGGGCTTTTTTTTGTATCGCTCTTGTTCAGCTGAGATCAGTGCAAAAAGCGCATCTCACGCGGATACAGGGCGGCACTGACCTCCGGTTCTTCCAGTAAGTCGGCCAGTTCTCTGTCGATGTCGGTCTCTTCCCCTTCATCTGGCAGCGGTTCAAACAGGGTGCTTAACCAGGCCGCCACCGACGGTGCGCTGTCTCGGTCGTAATCGGTCGACAGTGCCTTGATCCGGCGAAAACCGATGATCCGCTGATGTTTGGGATCGCGAATCTGCTCGAAACCCCGCCAATAGATACGGTCCCGAGTGTGCAGCTGCACAAACAGGGTGTCGATGGGGCCACTGTCGTCGTGTTCACTGTCTTCGTCATCTGCCTGCGCCTGGGGCTCATCGGCGCCTGTTGATTTACGGCGGATGGTGGTCCACGCCGGATAGAGCACCGCCACGGCGTCCGCTTCCACATGTTCGCGGGCCGCACGCAAAATCAGACCCCAGCGGGCCTTGTCGGCATCGGTTTCCAGAGAGTTGATCGGCAGGTCGTAGCTCTGTTCACTGGACAGAACTATCGCCATCATCGGGGCGTCCAGCTCCCCCATAGCTTCGGCCTGTGCTACGGATACCAAATCGTCAATTGCCATCGATTGGTTCATAATATGCTCGCCTCCTCGATGCCATCAGGGTATTCAGGGAAACTGTCCCTGCTTTACAGCATAGCCTGTTCCGCCCGCAAAGATAAACGTGGAGTTTGCAGTTGCGGATCACAAGCCGCGCGGCTATCGCAAAAAGAATGTCAGAACGCATTCTCCAGGCGCTCGTAATTGGCGAACCACGGGCTGGCCTCCTCAAGCTGGGCCGCCAGCTGCAGCAGGCGGTCTTCACCGCCATGGGCGGCTCCGAACTGAACCCCCACCGGCAATCCGTCGCGGGTCCAGTAAAGAGGAACGGACATGGCCGGGGTGCCAGTCAGGTTGGCCAGCTGGGTGAACGGTGTTCGCGCCAGACTTTCAAGCGCCATCTGATCCACCTGGCCGCTGCGATGTAGCAACTTACCTGCCTTGAGAGTCAGCATCAGTTTGGCGACCAACTTAAGATGGGCCGGGGTCTCCATTGCCCCGATTTTAGCAGGCATTTGGCCGGTGGTCGGGCACAGGTACACATCGAAACACCCGAAAAATGCCCCCAGTGCCCGGGCAAAATCATTCCACTGCTGGCGGCGGCGAACGTAATCAGGCAAGGGCATGGTGCGGCCCAGCATGCCGAGCAGGCGGGTTTCCAGTTCAAAATCTTTATCGCTGGCACCGAACTGTTCGCGCGCCCTGTCCATCAACGATGACACTTCACCGAAATACAACGCCAGATAGCACCGGGCCAGCGCAATACCGTCGAATTCCGGGCGGGCGTACTCAACGTGGTGCCCAAGGCTTTCCAGCATTCGGGCAGTTTCTTCCACAGCGGCCACACATTCCGGTGCTACCTCGGTATCGTACGGGGAGGCGGTGAAGACACCGATTCGCAGCCGGCCCGGCGACTGCTGCATCAGGTCCAGCCAGGAAGCTTCAGCCCCGGGAATCCGGAACGGATCGCCGCTGGCGGCTCCGGCCAGCACATCCAGCATACCGGCACTGTCACGCACCGTACGGGTGACGACATGATCGGTCGACGCGCCAGTCCAGGCTTCGCCCAGGTGCGGCCCTGCGGAAATCCGGCCCCGGGACGGCTTCAGGCCGAACAGACCATTGTAAGCCGCCGGGATGCGAATCGAGCCACCACCATCGTTGGCACCGGCCATAGGCACAATACCGGCGGCCACTGCCGCGCCGGAGCCGCCACTGGAGCCACCCGGGGTCAGCTCGGTGTTCCAGGGATTTCGGCTGGGGCCCCACAACACCGATTCGGTGACCGCTTTCAGGCCAAATTCCGGCGTTGCCGTTCGCCCCAGGAAAACCAGACCGCCCTGGCGGGCGCACTCGACGAATTCTGAGTCCCGGCTCGGGATATTCCGGCGCAAGGCGCGACTGCCAAACGTGCAGGGTTGTCCGGCCTGTTCCTGAGCCAGATCTTTCAGCAGCAACGGCACACCGGCGAACGGCGCATCCGAAGGAACGACCTGGCTCACAGCCTCGGAGAACTGGGGCTGGCAAATGGCATTCAGCGAGCTGCTAACCTGGTTGGCGCGTTCAATCGCCGCATCCACGACTTGCCGCTGACTGACATCGCCCCGGCGGATCAGATCAGCCAGCGCAGTGGCGTCGTATCTCAAGTATTCGGACTGTTTCATCGGCAAACCTGTTTGTTGTTTTATGTCCAAACACCCCTGGACATTTGAGGTATAAACCGGAAACTCAATAGCTTACGCCAATCCCAAAGTGAGTTCCATGGACCTGATCCTGTTTCCAGATGCCCTCAGCCCGACCGTTGCGATTTTCCTGCTGCTGGCCTCTGCGGCCACTTCGATGTTGACCGCCATTCTCGGCGTCGGCGGTGGCGTTTTATTATTGGTGCTGATGGCCACCTGGATACCGCCAGCAGCGATCATACCAGTACATGGAATGATCCAGCTGGGTTCGAATACCGGGCGCGCGACACTGACCCGACATCACATTGACTGGAGGGTAATCGTCACTTTTGCTCCCGGGGTCATCGTCGGAGCTGGCTTAGGTGCCTGGTTATTGGTGGACCTGCCGGCACACCTCTGGCAGCTGTCGATCGCGCTGTTTGTGCTCTATCTGTGCTGGGGCCCAACGCTACCCAAAGCCTCATTCGGCCCAGTGGGTATCTTTGTGGCATCTGCCATCACCAGTTTTATCAGCCTGTTTGTAGGCGCAACCGGCCCGCTGGTGGCCGCCTTTATCAAGCAGATTCACCAGGATCGTTTCAGAACCGTCGCCACCTTTGCTGCCGCCATGACACTGCAGCACGCGCCCAAGGCTTTGGTGTTTGGCTTCGCCGGCTTTATGTTCTCGGACTGGCTACTGTTCATTCTGGCCATGATTACCTGTGGCTTTGCCGGTACCTGGTTTGGGCTGCACGTGCTGAAATCCATGACTAACCGCTGGTTCGGTAAGGCCTTCAATGTGGTGCTGACAATGCTGGCTTTGCGCCTTCTATGGCAGGCCGCGGCATCGGCGGGCTGGATGGGTTAGGTCTTGTCGCTGTCGGGAGTGGCCGGCGACAGGCAGTCAGTTGCTTCAGTGATCCCAATGGCAGCAAACCCTTTCAGCAACGTCAGATCCTGACTTGTAATCTCAGTGATAATCGTTATTATTTAGTTCTACTTTTATTCGCTGAGTAACTTTGCATGACCTCCACCACCGCCGTTTTCCCAGCCCTCACTGACCATGGCCCGCTCACTCAACTGGTTGATATGGGTGGCTCTGTAATGATTGTGCTGATTGTCATCGCGCTGATCGGGGTGGTGACCTTTATTTACCTGATGCTGTTCGGAACGTTTTATGCGCCCCGGTATACCCGGCCGCTGCAACAGCTTGTACAGCAATGGCAGCGCTCGCCGGCTGATGCTCCGGTTAAACAAATGCAAAACAACGCCGGGCTACTCCAGCGCAACAACCCCCTCATGCACTTGCTGACCAACACCATGTCGGCCTGCCAATCCAACCCCAACATCGCGGCTGCGCGTGAAACCGCGGTACGCGACGCACAAAGTTCACTGGAACCTTTTGAAGCGCCCCTGAAAATCATTGAAGTGATTGCTGCCCTGGCCCCGCTTCTGGGTCTTCTCGGCACCGTTATGGGCATGATGGAAGCCTTCAGCGCTATGGCTGCCACGGAAGGCCGAGCTAACGCCAGCCAGCTCAGTGGCGGCATCTATGAAGCCTTGACCACCACCGCAGCCGGCCTTGTTGTTGCCATTCCATTTGCCGCACTGGCGGCTTGGATCGAGTTCCGCCTGCGTCGGATTCACAAGACGATCAACAGCACCCTGGTCAGCGTGTTCAACGTCATGCCATTGTCAGAACCAGAACCCGCCATGGTGACCGACAGCGCGGAACGCCAAACGCCTGGTTCGTCTCGGGCAACGCATGACTTCGCCGTTGACGACAACCCGCGTTTTGCCCATGCAGCTGGTTGACCCCCGGCCCAATCGGCCCATGCCTATCCGGATCACCCCGCTCATAGACGTGGTGTTCATTCTGCTGGTGTTCTTTATGCTAACAACCCGACTGTTACCGGTGGATTATCTCGAGTTGGGCAATGACACCCGCGAACGACGCAGTACCACCGGTGAGCCATTACCCGCGCTTCAGGTCACGGCCAACGGCATTATCCATTGGCAGGACAACCGGTATTCGCTCGATGAGTTATTACCTGCGCTCGAGGCCGCCGGTGTGCACGCGGCCAATCTCACGACAACACCGAACACCAGCCTGGCCGACTTCACCCGTACGCTGAGCAGGCTCGATGGCGCCGGCATCAAGCCCCACTGGCAGCGCAACGCGCCCACCGGGTTATGACAGCGCTGGTCCCACCACCGCCCACCTCTGGCAAAGGCCTGCTGGAGCGCGTTGAAGATGCGCTGCTGCCGCTGATCAATCTGGTGTTCCTGTTGCTGATGTTCTTTATCGTGGCCGGACAACTGACCGAGCAGCCTTTGCCAGAGTTGCCCGGCAGTGCGAGACTGCAACAGGAACGTTCGACGGAAGCCGATCTGATGGTGCCAGCCAACGGCCAGTGGCAGGTTGCCGGGAACACCGTTGATGCCGGCGAATTGCTGGCCGCGCTGCCACGGCCGGATGAGCACCAGCCCCTGAAAATCGCCGCCGACCAGGCCCTGACCATGGCGGATCTGGACAGTCTGCTGCGGTTGCTGGAAGAGGGCGGTTATACCGACGTACTGTTGCTGACGGAGCCCGGAGCGTGAACCCGTCACGGAACGGCCCCAAAGCCGTGTTTCTGGTCATCGCCGTCTGCGCTACCGCAATCACTTTGGCGCTGGCGGCCCCGGACAAACCCTTGGAGCTACCCACATTCGGTGACAGTACCGTCAACTCGGCCCCGGCCATCAAGGTTAGCCTGGCCGGCCGCAAAGCCCCCGAACCGGTAGCACAGCCGGAACCCCCAGCCGAAGCGAAGCCACCGCCACCGCCAACACCCGAGCCAGAGCCAGAGCCAGAGCCAGAGCCAGAGCCAGAGCCAGAGCCAGAGCCAGAGCCAGAGCCAGAGCCAGAGCCAGAGCCAATAGCAGAGCCCGAACCTGAGCCCGTGCCAACCCCGGTTGAGCAACCGCGGTCGCAGCCCACTGAGCAGATCGTGGCCGAAGCGGTTGAGCCAACCGGTGACGAAGCCGACGCCCAGGAAAACCAGAATGCGGTGCCCCTGCAGACGGCCGGTGATTCCGCTGATGTGGACAACTACCTGAGCAAACTCAGCCGCCACCTGGCCCGCTTCTATGATTATCCGCGCCGGGCCCGGCGGCTGGGTCAGGAAGGTACACCGGTGATCGTGTTCGAGTTTGCCCGTGACGGCTCCTTGGTCCACCACACACTGCGGAACAGCTCGGGCCATCCGCTGCTCGATGACGCCGCCCGGCAGATGCTGGCACAAGCCGCGCCGCTGCCGGAAGTGCCCGACACCATGCGTGGCCAAACCTTTACTTACGCCTTGCCCGTCCGGTTCAAGCTGCGCTGACCCCCGCACCATACCAGCGCAAATCGCACCGGGTCGGTGCGGGCAATCGGTTCGACCGCAACTCCCTTAGATCGCCTCACCACATATTAGCCATTGAATAAAAACGTTTTTTTCCTAACAACTTCAAGACTGGCACGGCACCTGCTCTTATCTTTTAAGCAGATTGAATTTTCTGCCCACACTCAAGTTTTTCAGACGACGGCGTCTGCTCACACCTACCCATCAACGGTAGCCGGTGAGCGATGCCGTCTTTTTTTGGTCTGTCGGAAAGACAGCCAGGGAATGCTCAGGGGATCACGCTATGTCTTACATCATGCCTTCGGAGTTCGTCACCAAGATGGTGGACGCCGGTGAATCAAAAATCTACATGGCCACTCGGGATGTGCTCATTCGGTCCTTTATGGCCGGCGCCATCCTGTCGCTGGCGGCGGTGTTCGCGATTACCGTGGCGGTGCAGACCGGCAGCCCGCTGGTCGGTGCCATGCTGTTTCCAGTGGGCTTCTGCATGCTCTACCTGATGGGCTTTGACCTGCTCACCGGCGTGTTCATGCTCACGCCTCTCGCCCTGCTCGACAAACGGCCGGGGGTGGACACTCGCGGCATTTTGCGCAACTGGGGTTGGGTGTTCCTGGGCAACTTCGCCGGCGCCCTGACCGTGGCCCTGATCATGGCGTTTGTCTTCACCTACGGCTTCAACATCGAACCCGGCGCGGTCGGTGACCGCATTGCCGACATTGGCAAGGAGCGCACCCTGGGTTACGCCGAGCATGGCGCCGCCGGCTGGTTCACCATCTTTCTGCGCGGGGTGCTGTGCAACTGGATGGTGTCCATGGGGGTAGTGGGAGCAATGATTTCCACCACCGTGCCAGGCAAGGTACTGGCGATGTGGATGCCGATCATGTTGTTCTTCTACATGGGCTTTGAGCATTCCATCGTTAACATGTTCCTGTTTCCGTTTGCCCTGCTGATGGGCGGCGAGTTCGGAATCCTCGACTACTTCGTCTGGAACGAGATCCCGACGGTGCTGGGCAACCTGGTGGGCGGCCTGTCCTTTACCGGGCTTACCCTGTACGCCACGCACCTGCGCACAGCGCCCAAGCGCACCCTGCCAAACACCTATCACGATGGTGAACTGGCCCGTTCCAACTAAACGACTGCAGCAGGCACAGAGCCCGGTGGCCGCACCCATCGGGCTATGTGTCGTTGTCTGAGGCAAACCAATCCATGACCACCCAGCTTTCGGTAACCACGGGCCAGCACTCCGACAAGGGCCGCAAACCGGTTAACCAGGACTTTCATGGCCTGATGATTCCAGACAATCATCAGCTCCGGTCCAAGGGCATCGCCGTGGCCATCGCCGACGGCATCAGTTCCAGCAACGTCAGCCAGATTGCCAGCGAGTCTGCGGTGGCGGGGTTTTTGAGTGACTATTATTCGACGCCAGACAGCTGGTCGGTCAAACAATCCGCCCAGCGGGTGCTCCGGGCCAGCAACGCCTGGCTGCACGCCCAGACCCGGCAAAGCCAGTACCGGTACGATCAGGATCGTGGCTATGTCTGCACCTTCAGTGTGCTGATTCTAAAATCCGCCACCGCTCATCTATTTCATGTGGGCGACGCCCGGATCTACCGGATGCAGGGTAATGCTCTGGAGCAACTGACCACCGATCACCGGGTCTGGTTGTCCCGGGATGACAGCTGCCTGAACCGGGCCATGGGCCTGAGCCAGCAACTGGACATTGATTACCTGACCGTTCCGGTGTGGCCGGGGGACACCTTTGTACTGGTAACCGACGGCGTCTACGAACACCTGATGGCACGGGACATGGCCAGCATCATTCAGGATTCCGGCGACGATCTGGATGCCGCCGCCAGGCAGCTGATCGCCAGCGCACTCGCCGCGGGCAGCGACGACAACCTGAGCGCCCAGATTGTCCGGATCGACTCGGTGCCCGCCCGCAAAAGCAATGAGGAAGTCATCCGGGACGCACACCAGCTGCCGTTCGCGCCGGAGCTGGTGCCGGGGCAACGGCTGGACGGCTACCGGATTCTCCGGCCGATTCATGCCAGTAGTCGCAGCCATGTCTATCTGGCGGTCGACGAAGCCAGTAATCGTCAGATCGCCCTGAAAGTACCAGCCATGGAACTGCAGCAAGATCCCCAAGCGCTTGCACAGTTCAGCACCGAACACTGGGTGGCCCAGCGCCTCGACAGCCCTCACGTGGTGCCGTCCTTCGCCCCGGAACGACAACACAGCTGCCTGTACCTGGCCACCGAGTATGTGCCGGGCATCAGCCTTAAGCAGTGGTTGCTGGACAATCCCGGGCCGGACCTGGAAACCGTGCGCCAGCTGGCAGAACAGATTGCCCGCGGGCTTCGGGCCTTTCACCGGCTGGAAATGGTGCATCAGGATCTGAAACCGGAGAACATCCTGATCGACCGACAGGGCACGGTGGTGTTGATTGATTTCGGCGCCACCCGGATTGCCGGGCTACAGGAGCTGCGGGAGCACGATGAACCCAGCTGGCCCCGGGGCGCCGCGCTCTTCAGCGCTCCGGAAACCTTTCTGGGGGAACCCGCAGGCTGGCAGGCTGACCAGTTTTCGCTTGCCGTGATCATCTATCAGCTGCTGACCGGCCAACTTCCTTACGGCACCCGGATACCCGGCCTGCGCAACCGGAGCCAGTTACGCCGGCTGAACTATCAACCGGCCCGCCTGCACCGGGACGATCTGCCCGGTTGGGTCGACCTGGCGCTCGCCCGGGCGCTACACCCGGAGCCCCACAAACGCTATCCGGCATTGTCTGAATTTCTGTTCGATCTGCGTCAGCCCGGTCACAACTGGCAGCAACAGCACCGGCCGCCGCTGATCGAGCGTCACCCGGTGGGGTTCTGGCAGGGACTGTCCGCGCTGTTGCTGTTGGCCCTGATGCTGTCGTTCGCCTACCGGCCCTGATCCGGGCAAGTTATTGCCCGGCCAGCAAAAGCTCGCCCGTCCGGCAAGCAAGGCTTTGCTCACCGTTCTCTAGTCACCCTCGGAGAAATCTTTATTTCATTGTTTTTATTGTAGTTTTATTAGTTGGCACAGCCTTTGTAATAGGTGAAGGCGTCCAGGGAACAGCCCGGGGACGAACATTCACTCACGTCATGGAGCAGACTATGCCAACTCCTTGTTATATCAGCATCGAAGGTAAAACTCAGGGTAACATCACCGCAGGCGCATTCACGTCCGATTCCGTAGGCAACATCTACGTTGAAGGCCACGAAGACGAAGTGCTGGTTCAGGAATTCAGCCACGTTGTCACCGTACCGACGGATCCCCAGTCCGGCCAGCCTTCCGGCCAGCGCGTGCACAAGCCGTTCAAGTTCACTTCAGCCCTGAACAAAGCCACCCCGCTGATGTACAACGCCCTGGCTTCCGGCGAAATGCTGCCGAAGGTAGAGCTCAAGTGGTACCGCACTTCCGTTGAAGGTAAGCAGGAGCACTTCTTCTCTACCATCCTGGAAGATGCCACCATCATCGACATCAACTGCAACATGCCTCACTGCCAGGACGCCGCCAGCGCTGACTTCACTCAGCTGGTCACCGTGTCCCTGTCCTACCGCAAGGTAACCTGGGAGCATGCCGTTGCCGGCACTTCCGGTGCTGACGACTGGCGCACTCCGATCGAGGCGTAATCACCTAAAAAGGGCTCCTGCGGGGGCCCTTTTGCTTTTTCAAGGATGAAAATATGGATAGTCAATTGTCAGCGGAAGATATTGATAAAATCAGAGCCATCATGAAGGCGTTCTATGGCCAGTCCGTTGCTTCGGGGTTTACTGAGAGCAGCGTAACCGAAGAGACTGTGCGCGCTATCGCCCATATGCTCGTGGAAACGGTTGATTGCAGTAGATGGGTTGATGCAGTTCCCTCTCCGCAGGACCTGCTCAGGCCAACGCGCAGGATCACGGAATGGGCTTTACGCCTGATTCGCGAGGCAGGGAAGCCTTTTCTACAGAACGAAGTGACGGTAAACTGGCTGTGTCGGACTGTCCGTTCTGGCCAGTTCAGATCCTCTATCGAAACGACATTGAGATGAGACTCCCACCATGCCAAGGATAGGTCTAGCTTTAGCATTTGTACTTCTGCTCTCGGGCTGTGCATCCCATTCTTCACTGATCATTCAACCATACAGCGAATTATCTATAGAAGTGCCAAATGAGATGTTCTCCTCTGTTAAGGTGAGGGATGCAGAACTTCTTTTTCTGAGAAACGATCGGATCATAGGTTTCGTCAAATCAGATGAAATCCCGAGTACAGTAAGCACGGGCTCAGCAATCGACACATCAAGCACCCTCTTTGAAAGCGCCGAGCAGGGTTCTAACAAACCAGTTTGGATAGAGCGCATTCCTGAAGCTCGGGTTTTTGGGGTAGTTCAGGGAGAATTTAGAACCTTATTTATCGTACCCGACAACCACGCCCAGTCTCTCATTACCTTCCAGGGGCCAACTGAAAGCTCAACGTCGATCCGAATTAATGGTGAAAAGATTTCTTATTAGAAAAGCGGGCTGACGCAACTCTTACGTCAATTCCAATCGAACAATCCCAATAGCAGGCAGCGAAACGATTAGGCGCAGTAACATTAGCGTAGCTGATGAACTGTTCGACGATACACTCGTGGCTTCCCACGACTTCCATGATGGCGTTTGGATGTTATTCGATACCGTTTCGGGTGAACTCAAGCAACCCACTTCCGACTAAGAACAGGATTTGGAGCTGCGCCCCCGAGGATCGGGCGAACCCAGAGTCAGACAAACTGTCACCACTTATTGATATCTGGTGACAGATTGTCTGGTTACAATTGATGGTTCAAGTGGCAGCCTCGGCGGACCATAGTAATTTGTAAATTCTGTGGTTACCCTTGTCGGCTATGTTTCGTAATGAGCCTTCAAACATTTCGCCCAATTCGCGTGAAACCCATGCCCATCCCCAAGCAAACCACTCATAAACTCGGTGGCCTCATGTGCCAGGCCACCCGAAATGTCCTCTGGGACCCGGCGCAGGATTGGGTGCGTCAGCAGAACAGCAGTGCCAGTCTGGCGTTGCGGGTGGGCGCCGGGCAGGCCACCTATCATCGGTACGATCCGCGCCGGAAGCAGCATCTGATCAATTACGGGGCCCGGATGATTGCCGCCAAGCATCAACCGGAGACGGCTCAGGGCTGGCTATCCACGCGGGAAATTCGGGGCCGGGGCTATTTTGGCGGTGAGCTGAGCGTGCTGAATTTGCTGGCCCATACCTGCTGCCATGAATTTGCTCATCTGCTGCAGCACAGCGCCGGGCAGCGCCATTACGGCTCGGTGCACAACCGGCATTTCTATGAGGCACTGGATGAGTTGCACGGCAGCGGTGCGGCTGACGCTACCCGGCATTACCTGAGTGAGCAGGCCGACAGCGCGGGAATTGAGCTGCCCGGCACCGTTTTCGAGCTCCCCAATCCGGCCCACCAGCTCCGGCAATGGCAGGTCGGAGACCCGGTGTGCTTTGGTGAAGGCACTCACCAGAAGCAGGGCAAGGTGATCCGGGTCAACCGGAAAACCTGCACCGTTGCCGTCACCCGGCAGGCCCGGAATCTGCGTTACCGGGTGCCGTTAACACTGTTACGACACAGCGGCTAACCTTCTAACACCCCTGACAGCGCCACCAGAGCCCGCGCCACGTCTGGCAGGCGCTTGCCCTGGTCCATGGCCAGCTTACGCAACAATCGGTGGGCTTCGTCGTTGTCGATGTCCCGGTGTTTCATCAGCATCAGCACGGCTTTTTCCTGCGTTTTCCGGTCTTCCAGCGCCTCTTTGGCACTGCGCAGCTCGTCCGACATCTGCTGCAGACGATGGGTCTGCTCCTGCAGCAGGTCAAACACCGAGCGTCCAGACTGCTGGCTGATGCCACCGGCTTCCCAACCGGTGTTTGGATCGCTTACCTCGCCACTGTCACACAGAACCAGGCGCGGACTACCCGAACGAAGCTGAGCCAGCGAATCCATCAGCGTTTCCTGGTGAACCAGCGCATGGCGGGCCTCGGCGTATCGCGCCACGCAACAGGCATGAAAGGCCTGCTCCACCAGATCCTCAATCTGCTTGAGCTCATCCATTCGCTCCGTCAGCAAACCAAACCACTGATCCGCCAGCGACGGGTCCAGTTGCTTGTACCGGCCCACCGAGCTGGCCAACTGCCGTAGCTGCTCTATCTGCGCTTCCCGAGGGTGCACTCTGAGTTTCTGCCAACGGGCCACGCTATCGTCATTAGCAAAGGCCAGATACACCTCAAAACATCGTTCCTGTGCTTCAACCAGGTGCATCATGCGCCGTGACAGGGCGGTGTCGAAGTGGCCACTGGAAAACCCGGCTGACCCTGCAGCCCGCTCCTGACCGCAGTATTCCTTGCCGTTCATCAGGTGCACCATGGCCACCAGCAGCCCCGCAATAGAAGGATCCGCCACGGTGTCGGCGGCCTCGAACACCACGGTGATCAATTGGTGGATCAGTTCACTGAACGCCTCGGTCGCGTCAACAACCGGAATCCGCTGGTTGACGACAGCCTCTCTGAGCGCCGCCAGCCCGGCCAGACCGTGCAACGCGCTGGCAATGTGGTTGAGCAGCGGGCTGCTGACCGGATGATGGGTGAGATCGCCCCGGATATCCGCCAGCGACTGACTGAACTCCACCCTGTGTTCGTCAACGGCCCGCTTCATGGCGTCTCGTTCAACGGCAAACCGGGCTCCGCCCGAGCCCAGGAACACATTGGACGCGCCCCGTTCCCGCTGCAGTCCGTGCACCAGATTGCCAATACTCTGAACCAGCTTGCCCATCTGCAGAAAGTACTCCAGATGCCGTAATTCACACTGGCGTGAGGCAATCAGAAACTCGGTGGCGGTCGGCACTTCGGGGGTTTCACGTTTTCGGCTGACACTCATGTTCGCTCCCGGCACATCATTGTGCCCTGATAGTGCAATTGATCCTGTGCTATGCGCTGGCCGGCGCTCACGGTTCACCCTAACACTAGCAATTAGCGGGCCACCCTCAGGAAGCCTCAAGATCGGGCGCATTGCCCCACGAAAGTGCACAAAACCGTGAAATCCCCCTTCACGAACCAGCCAAAAACCCTCAACCCACTGATATAAATAGACTTACAAAACTGGCACGAAAGTCGCTTTAATTAAACCAAGGATGACTTTCCCGGCCAGGGAAGTGTGTTGAACTGCACACGCAGGCCGGACCATCAGATCATTGTTGTTGGCATTGGCGCCGGACCATCTGTTCTCCACGGGGAGCATGATGCTCCGGTTTTTTTCGTTGGAGAGAGGCAGCACCCATGAGTAAACAAACCCTGATCGTGATCGGCAACGGCATGGTAGGCCATCACTTCCTGGAGCAGTTCACCCAGACCGCAGCTGCCGAGACCTTCCGGATCATTGTCTTCGGTGAAGAAACCCAGCTGGCCTACGACCGGGTGCATCTGTCCGAGTATTTTACCGGCTCGACCCATGCCGATCTGGCCATGGGCACCGTCGACTGGTATGCCGAACAGAACATTGACCTGCACCTGAACGAGCCGGTGACCGCCATTGACCGGGATAACCGTGTCGTCACCACCCCGGATGGCGCTTACCCTTACGATCAGCTGGTGCTGGCCACCGGCTCTTACCCGTTCGTGCCACCCATTGCCGGCAAGGATCAGGATGGCTGTTTTGTTTACCGAACGCTGGCGGATCTGGATGCGATTCAGGCCAGCGCCAACGACGCCAGGACCGGCGTGGTGGTTGGCGGCGGTCTGCTCGGGCTGGAAGCCGCCAACGCCCTGAAAAGCCTGGGCTTGCAGGCCCATGTGGTGGAATTCGCCCCGCGCCTGATGCCGGTACAGCTGGATGACCAGGGCGGCGCGCTGTTGCGGCAGAAGATTGAGGAGCTGGGCGTGCAGGTGCACACCGAAAAGGCCACCACGGCCATCGTGCCCGGTCGCGAGGCCCGGCTGCGGATGAACTTCTCGGATGACAGACATCTGGAAACCGACCTGATTGTGTTCTCCGCCGGCATCCGGCCCCAGGACACCCTGGCCCGGGCCTGTGGCCTGGACGTGGGCGAGCGTGGTGGCATCGTCATCGACAACCACTGCACCACGTCTGACCCCCACATCCATGCCATTGGCGAATGCGCGTTGTGGAGTAACCGCATCTTCGGCCTGGTGGCCCCGGGCTACACCATGGCCCGCACGCTTTCGGCGGCGCTTAATGGCGAGACCGACGCCAGCTTCACCGGCGCCGATATGAGCACCAAGCTCAAATTGCTGGGGGTCGACGTCGGCTCTATTGGCGATGCCCACGCCCAGACTCCCGGTGCCCGCAATATCCGCTTTCACGATGAGCAGGCCGGCCATTACCGGCGCATGGTGGTGAGCCAGGATGGCAAAACCTTGCTCGGCGCCATTCTGGTGGGCGATAACAGCCATTACGACACGCTGCTGCAATACGCCCTCAACGGCATCACCCTGCCCAGCAATCCGGAGGCGCTGATTCTGCCGGAAAGCCAGGGCGGTGCACCGACCCTGGGCGCCGATGCCCTGCCCGACACCGCCTCCATCTGTTCCTGCCACAACGTCAGCAAGGGCGACATCTGCTGCGCCATTGATGCCGGCTGCAGTGACCTGGGCGGCGTGAAAGCACAGACCAAAGCCAGCACCGGCTGTGGTGGCTGCACCGCGCTGCTCAAGAAGGTGGTGGACAGCGAACTGGAGAAGCGCGGCGTGGAGGTGTGTACCGATTTGTGCGAGCACTTTCCCTACACCCGTCAGGAGCTGTTCCATCTGGTGAAGGTGAACGACATCCGCACCTTCCGGGGGCTGCTGAAGCAATACGGTACGGGCCAGGGCTGCGACATCTGCAAGCCCACGGTGGGCTCGATCCTGGCCACCTGCTGGAACGAGCACATTCTGGCCACGGATCACGTACCGCTGCAGGACACCAACGACACCTTCATGGCCAACATGCAGAAGAACGGTACCTACTCCATTGTGCCGCGCATTCCCGGGGGCGAGATTACCCCGGACAAGCTGATTGTGCTCGGCCAGGTGGCCAAGGACTACAACCTGTACACCAAGATCACCGGTGGCCAGCGGGTTGATCTGTTCGGCGCCACCCTGAGCCAGCTGCCGGAGATCTGGGAACGACTGATCGCCGCCGGCTTCGAGACCGGTCATGCCTACGGCAAGTCGCTGCGCACGGTGAAGTCCTGTGTCGGCAGCACCTGGTGCCGCTATGGCGTGCAGGACAGTGTGGGCATGGCGATCACGCTGGAGAATCGTTACAAGGGCCTGCGCGCGCCGCACAAGGTGAAGATGGGCGTGTCTGGCTGTACCCGGGAGTGCGCGGAGGCCCAGAGCAAGGACTTTGGTGTGATTGCCACCGACAAGGGCTGGAATCTGTATGTCTGCGGCAACGGCGGTATGCGTCCGCGCCATGCCGATTTGTTTGCCACCGATCTGTCGGATGAGGAGCTGATCCGGACCATTGATCGGGTGGTGATGTTTTATGTGCGCACGGCGGACCGGTTGCAGCGTACCAGTGTCTGGATGGAGAACCTGGAGGGTGGTCTGGACTATCTGAAGCAGGTGGTGCTGGAGGACAGTCTGGGCATCGGCGCGGAGCTGGAGCAGCACATGGAGGATCTGGTGGCCAGCTATCAGTGCGAGTGGAAGACGGCGGTGGAGGATCCGGAGAAGCGCAAGCGGTTCCGGGAGTTTGTGAATTCTCCGGAGCAGAAAGATCCGGTGCAGCGTTGGACCGTTGAGCGGGGGCAGCGCAGACCGGCACTGGAGTCTGCGTAGCCTTCAGGTTCGGGGGCGGAGCCAGGCGGCATGGGGGTGCTTTCCTTTCGGAAAAAACAACTCGCTTCGCTCAGACATCTTTTTTCCTGCAGGAAAGCACCCCCATACCACCTTGCTCTTTGGGCTCGGTGGGATCGTGGTTCGAAACTGACTGGATAACTGGAGAATCTATTATGAAAGCTCGTACTCGTTGGGATGTGGTTTGTACTGTTGAGGATCTGGTGGCGGATTCCGGGGTTGCGGTCTGGACCGAGGACGGGCCGGTGGCGGTGTTTTATCTGCCGCATCGGCTGCCGGCGTTGTTTGCGGTCAGTCACACCGATCCGTTTACCGGCACCAATGTGCTGGCCCGGGGCATTACCGGAGATCTGGACGGTGAGCCGGTGGTGGCGTCGCCGTTGTACAAGCAGCATTTCAGTTTGCGCAGCGGGCAGTGCCTGGAAGACGACGGGGCTCGGGTGAAGGTGTATCCGGTGTTGCTGGACGGCAACCGGATCCGGCTGGAGATACCGGTGACTCAGGCGGCGTCCGTGGCCGCCTGAGGTCGCAGGATGGCGGTGGTCAGCTCAGGAACTGGACGTTTTCGGCCATCGGCGCTCGCGGCGAGGTGAGCTGGTTGACCGGGCTGTCGGGGTTGGCGTGGCCGATGGCCATGCCGGCGAAGACTTTGCGGCCGTCAGGCAAGTTCAGGAACTCGCTGATGGTGTTCGGGTACAGGGCCCAGGATTCCTGGGCGCAGCTGTCGAGGCCCTCGCTGCGCAGCAGGAGCATGAGGGTTTGCAACACCATGCCCAGGTCGGACCACTGGGGCGGGCCCATGTTTTCATCCACCGTGCAGAACAGGCCGACCGGGGCGCCGAAGAATTCGAAGTTACGCTGGAACCATTTGAAACGGGCGGCTTTGTCTTCCCGGGCAATGCCGAGCTGGCGGTACATCAACTCGCCGATCTCGTACCGGCGCTCCCGGTACGGCGACTGCAGCTTGGGCGGGTAGATTTCGTATTCGGGCAATTCGTTGAAGCCTTTGCTGACTTTTTCCCGCATCAGGGTTTTCAGCCGGTCCAGCGCATCGCCGGTGACCACGTGCAGGTGCCAGGGTTGCAGGTTGCCGCCGGAGGGCGAGCGCAGGGCGGTTTCGATTACCTTACGCAGGGTGGCCTCGGGCACCGGGGTATCCAGAAAATCCCGCACGGAACGCCGGGTGGTTACGGCGGTTGTTATGTCCATCATTCTGATCTCCTGAATATCACCTGACGAACCGGCTTGATGGTTCGGAAAGTCAATAAAGTACCACGCAAAATACGTTAGTATCAGCTCAGAAACCAATAACAAGGAAGGCGCCGTGAAACCTCTGAGCCCCACCGATCAACTGTTTCTCTGGCTGGAAAAGCGCCAGCAACCCATGCACGTAGGCGGCCTGCAGCTGTTCTCGTTTCCGGAAGGCGCGCCAGACGATTATGTCGCCCAGCTCGCCGATCAGCTGAGAACGCAGCACGGCGTGACCAGGCCCTTCGATCAGCGACTGAGTTACAAGCTGGGGCAACCGATGTGGGTGGAAGACGAGCACCTGGACCTGGAACATCATTTCCGCTTCGAAGCGCTGCCGACGCCAGGCCGGATCCGCGAATTGCTGTCGTTTGTCTCAGCCGAGCATTCGCACCTGATGGACCGGGAGCGGCCGATGTGGGAGGTGCACCTGATTGAGGGCCTGAAAGACCGGCAGTTTGCTCTGTACACCAAAATCCACCATTCCCTGATGGATGGCGTGACGGGCATGCGCATGGTCACCCGGATGCTGAGTGAAGACCCCAACGAAATGGGTCTGCCACCAATCTGGGCCTTGCCACACAGGCAGCGGACCGGCAGAGACGAGAACGCACCCTCGCTCTGGCGCAGCGTTGCGCATTTGCTGGGCAGCTCCGGCAAACAGCTGGGTACCGTTCCCACCGTGGCCAAAGAGTTGCTGAAAACCATCAACCAGGCCCGCAAAGACCCGGCTTACGATTCGATTTTCCACGCACCGCGCAGCGTGCTGAACCAGAAAATCACCGGCTCCCGGCGTTTTGCCGCCCAGTCTTACTGCCTGACCCGAATCAAGGCCGTGTGTCAGGCCTACGGCACCACCGTGAACGATGTGGTCACCGCCATGTGTGCCACGGCCCTGCGCACTTACCTGATGAATCAGGATGCCTTACCGGAAAAACCCCTGATCGCGTTCGTACCCGTGTCGCTGCACCGGGATGGCAGCGCCGAAGGCAACCAGGTGGGCGTGATCCTGGCCAACCTGCACACCGATGAAAACGACCCCAGCCAACGCCTGATGAACATCCACCACGGTATGCAGGAAGCGAAAGACCGCTACAACCACATGTCGCCGGAAGAAATCCTCAACTACACCGCGCTGACCCTGGCCCCGGCCGCCTTCCACTTGCTGACCGGCATGGCGCCCAACTGGCAAACTTTCAACGTGGTGATCTCCAACGTGCCGGGGCCATCATCCCCCCGCTACTGGAACGGCGCAAAACTGGAAGGCATGTACCCGGTGTCTATCGTCCTCGACCGACTGGCCCTGAACATGACCCTGACCAGCTACAACGGCCAGGTAGAGTTCGGCCTAGTCGGCTGCCGCCGAACCTTGCCCAGCCTGCAGCGAATGCTGGACTACCTGGAAGACGCCCTGACCGAGCTGGAAGCCGCAGCCGGGCTGTAATCAACCCAGCTGGTCGGCCTGATTGCGCTCAGACACCTGGCTATTGAGGGTCCAGAAGTCGTACAGCACGCCAAACAGGAACAGGCCACCGGTGAGCAGGTAGATGACCCCGGTTATCCACTTGCCCATGTACATCCGGTGCACGCCGAACACGCCCAGGAAGGTGAGTAAAATCCAGCTGATGTTGTAGCTGATGTTGCCACCCCGAAAGCGTTTGTCGGCCTGCCGGTCCATGGACGGGATCAGAAACAGGTCGATGATCCAGCCGATCAGGAACAGCCCGAAGGTGAAGAACCAGATGGTGCCGGTGATCGGTTTGCCGTAGTAAAACCGGTGCGAACCGAGGAATCCGAAGATCCAGAGCAGGTAACCGATGATTTTGCTGTGGGTGTCTGGTTGTCCGTTCATGTTTGTTCAGATCCTGAGATGAGTTCAACTCTGACCCCAAACTGAAAGTGAGGGTGCCTGGCCGGGGGGTTGGAGTATTTTTCCCTTGGGAAAAACAACTCGCTGCGCTCAGACATCTTTTTCCTGGCGGGAAAAATACTCCAACCCCCCGTCCGTCATACTATCGGGGCAGAGTCTACTAAAGACAACTACAGGATTTCCGCATGGAAATTGGTACGCCAATTCCGCAGTCAGCAGGGCGTGGGGTGGTACCAGAATTTTTTCTCTGAAAAAGATGTCTGAGCGCAGCGAGTTGTTTTTCAGAGAAAAAATTCTGGTACCACCTTACGACCACGCTCCCAAACAAAAGGCGCAACAAACAAACTATCAAGGCCCCACCTCAGGCGCCGGATCCGGCCCACCCTCGCGAAATTCAGAAGCGGACTTGCCGGTCCATTTGCGAAATGCCCGACTGAAATTGGACAGATCGGCATAACCCAGCTCATAGGCAATCTCGCTGATCGACTGGGTGGTGTAACGCAGCAACTGGATGGCCCGGTCCTTCAGGACCGCCTCCACGATTTCCCGGTAGTTGGTGTCTTTGTCCGCCAGCCGGCGCTTGAGCGTTCGGGACGACACGCAGAAACGCTCGGCCATGGCCTCCAGCGACGGCAACGGGCCAGGGGTCATTCTCAGCATGTTGCGGATTGCCAGCACGATGTCGCCCTGATCTTTCAGAGCTTTCTGCAATTCAAACTCGCACTGCTCCCGCGCCATCCGTGACGCATCGGCGTCCGCCAGGCGCATGCGGACGTCCAGCAGCTCGCGCGGGAAGATCAGCATTTCCTCCGGCTGATCGTAATCGAAACGCACCGGCAGCTGGCTGGCAAAGCGCTGGTAATAAGCCGGCTCCGGAGTGGTCAGGCGCACCGAGACGCCCGGCAGCTTGCCGTCTTCCAGGGCAAAGCCCCTGGCCTCGGCGTCCGCCCGGTCAAGTAACTGTTCGGTGAGCAGAATCAGGGTGGCGCTGACCGTTTCCGCCAGAAACTCATACAGCCCCGGCGCTTCGAATTCGGTGCAGAGCTGCACCAGTACCTGCTCGCTGGCCAGAGACTGCTTCATGCTCAGAAACGGCGCCCGTAGCTGCAGGTAACGGCGAACCGAGTCCAGCGCCCCGCCGAAGGTCGGGCTGGTCAGGGCGGCAAAGCCCAGGGTGCCGTGGATGGTTACCCGCAGCTCTTTCGCCAGCATAAAACTCAAGCCATCACGACCGGCAAGCTGCAGGGCGCGCTGGGCCATCAGACCGGCATCGGTGACGAAAACGCGACTGTCGTTGGCTTTCAGATCCTCGGCAGTAAAGTCCAGGCCTTCATACAGCAGCCGGTCATTGTGGCCAAGCTGACGGACGGTGTCGCTCAGTACCCGCAAGTAAACACCTGGCACCAGAAACAGCCCCAACGTTTGCCGTTCATTGTCCGCACCGGTTGCTGCCATAGATTGTCCATGATTGATGATTATTGTAGTTCTGACTCTATCAGAAGCACCTGCTGACCACAGTGGGGCTGCTCGCCCTGATTCGACTGTCGCCCGGGCCAATTGTCCCATTGGGGACGATGGCCGTCCCATTCGCGCATTCAGTAATACCGTTGACTCCCACACACTGGCCTCATGACATCAGCCATAGCGTTCAGTCGCAAAGGAGTACAACCATGCTGGTAACATCACAAACCGACAAGCAGACCAAAGCCTCCCATACCCCGGACAACGTGTCCATCAAGGCCCAGCGCATGGGTTTCGAGTTTGGCGAGGCGGTTCCTCAGTACTGGCTCGACAACAGTTATCTGATCAGCCACACCATGAACGCGCTGTCGGTGCTGTTTCCCGAAGGCGAGCAGTTTTTCGTCGATTCGGTACGGGCCTTCCGGGACCAGATCAAAGACCCGAAGCTGAAAGAAGACGTGCGCGGATTTATTGGCCAGGAAGCCATGCATTCCCTGGAACACATCGCGATGAATCAACATGTGCGCGATCAGGGCATGCCGGTGGAGGAGATGGAAAAAGATCTGAAAGTCATTCTGGAGCTGACCCGCAAGCTTCCCAAACGGCACCAGTTGGCGATCACCTGCGCGCTGGAGCACATCACGGCGATGATGGCCGATATGCTGCTGGAACGGGACGACGTGCGCGAAGACATGCACGAATCCATGCGCCCACTTTGGGTATGGCACGCCATTGAGGAAACCGAGCACAAGGCGGTGGCCTATGATGTATTCCAGAGCGTTGGCGGCACCTACGCCGAGCGGGCGTTCTATCAGTTGTTTGCCACGAGCGCGTTGGGCGTGGTGGCGACCTGGTATACCGGCCGTATGATGATGAATGATCGTAAGAACTTTTCAGTGAAGGGTGCGGCCAAGGACGTGTGGCGCATGTGGGGCAAGAACGGCACATTCTCGAGCCTGATTCCGGCCTGGGCGGAGTACTTCAAGCCTGGATACCACCCTTGGGACAAGGACAACAGCGAGCTGATTGCTCGGTTCAAGAGCCAGATCGAGCAGTACATTGCTCCGCAGTATCAGAAAGGTAATCGTCGGACTCTTCAGTAACTCCTTCAGTTTGGAGTTACGCTGGCGAGCGGGTGGGGAGGCCTTTCTTCCGGGAAAAATAACTCGCTTCGCTCAGACATTTTTTTCCCTGCAGAAAGGCCTCCCCACTCACTTGCTTGTTCTAGCATTGTTTAACTGCCCGCTTTTGCAATTCCGGACTGGACAACCTCTCCTTTTTTCCATAACCGCCATTCTCCGGGCTGGTAGATGTCCCATTTTTCATCGGTAGTCAGCGGCTCGGTCACGATCACGCTGACGATGTCGTTGGGGGTGGTTTCGGCTTCGAAGTCCACGGTGACGTCGGTGTCTTTCAGCCTCGCCGGGCCGAAAGGGGCGCGGCGGGTGATGCTGGCCATTTTGGTGGTGCAGTAGGTGAACAGCCAGTCGCCGTTGCTTAATAACAGGTTGAACACGCCTTCGCGGGCGTAGGCCGTGGACAGGTTGACCAGGCGTTCGACGATCTGTTCGGTGGGGTGGTCGCGCTGGCAGTGGCTGCGCAGGTGATTGAGCAGGTCGCAGAACAGGGCTTCGCTGTCGGTGCTGCCAACCGGCTCGTAAAAACCGCCCGCAGCCCGGAACCCGGACAGCTGGCCGTTGTGAGCAAACACCCAGTAGCGGCCCCAGAGTTCGCGGATAAAGGGGTGGGTGTTGGCCAGGCAGATCTCGCCGACATTGGCCTGGCGAATATGGCAGATGGCCACTTCGCTTTTGATGGGGTGGGTTTGCACTACCTGAGCAAGGCGGGAGTTGGCGCTGGCGTCGGAATCGTGAAAACTGCGAACGCCTTTGCCTTCGTAGAAGGCGACACCCCAGCCATCTTTATGGGGCCCGGTTTCGCCACCCCGCCTGGTCAGGCCGGTGAAGCTGAAACACAGGTCCGTGGGGGTATTGGCGCTCATGGCCAGCAGTTCGCACATGGTCAGTTCGGTCCTTGGCGGTGGATTCTGTCAGCCTAAGGATACCCGATTCAGCCCGTACCTCCAGCCAGCCTTTCCACAGTCGCCTCGCCCTGAAGCTGGCCCGCCGGCAAAACCCGGTTGCGGCCGGCCCGTTTGCCGCTGTATAGGCAACGATCCGCCACGCAGAACAGGGTCTCTGCGGAGCGGCCGTGTTCCGGCCATTGAGCAATGCCGAAAGAGGCGGTTACCCGAATACCGGCTTCACCGTAACGCAACTCACGACCGGCAATGCGCCCCCGCAACTCGTCCATCAGCTCAAACGCATCGGCCGGCTTTACATTCCTCAGAATCAGTCCGAATTCTTCTCCTCCCAGACGGCCGACAAAATCCGAGGCGCGCAGGCGTTCAGTCAGGCTCTTGCCAATGTCATGCAGAACATGGTCACCGGCATCGTGACCGAGGGTGTCGTTGACCAGTTTGAAATGGTCAACGTCCATTATCACCAGGGCGAAGCCATCACCGCTGCGCTCGCATTCGGCAATGGTTCGGGCCAGGGTGCTCTGAAAAGTGGCACGATTGGCCAGGCCGGTGAGGGCATCAGTCTGGGCCATATCAACCAACCGTTGCTCGGCTTCTTCCCTGCGAGCTTCATACAGGTGCATGAAGATCTGCATCAGCACACCACAAAGCAACATATTCAGCAGATCGATCATGCTACCGGCCGTTCCCACTTCTTCGAGGAAGAAGTAATACGCTACGTAGCCCAGCACCATGAACGGGACACTCAAAATCATGCCTTCGTGCTTGCCCAGCAGCAGGTACGCCAGCACGGGCATCATCAATACCCAGACAAAGGCGGCGATCGAGGCTTCCGGTAACAGCATGATGACAATGAAAAACGAGAAGACAGCAACCAGGTAGGCGTAAATCCATTGCTGCAGGTGGGGCGTCGTTTTCAGCCGGATCGCACCATAAAACAGAAGGCCGCTGGCCATGAATTCCGCGAGGGTCACCCACGGGAAGCCGTTGATGAACTGAAGCACACCAAACACTACCAGGGCAGAACCGGTAGCGTGAAATAACAATCTGGCGAGAGAACGGCGGTGGTTATCCCGCAAACCTGAGCGACTTTGTTCCAGCGCCGTACCCAGATCAAGATGTTTTGAAGTATTCATGCTGACTCTTCCATGGATCAGCTTAGGAGTATAGTCCTTATACACTGGCTGTAAACCAGACAGCCAGTGTATAAGAAATAACCAGGTCTGGGTCAGCTATACAGATTCTTCCGTGAAAAGCGCTCAACCAGCGGTTGATAGGCCGATCCCAGCAGACGGTTGATGGCATCGATGCCCCAGGCGTCCGGGCCCACCAGAATCCGGGATTCGTTTTTCAGGATGCCTTTGACGATGATTTCAGCAGCTTTTTCCGGCGTGGTCATGGCCAGTTTGTCGAAGCCCTTGCGCTGAGCCACGGCATTTTCTGACTTACCCATGCGGGCAGAGTTGGCGATGTTGGTGCGGATGCCACCGGGGTGGACGCAGCTGATCTGCACCGGCTGGTTCTCCAGCTTCATTTCCTGACGCAGGGCCTCGGTAAAGCCGCGCACGGCGAACTTGGCGGCGTTGTAAGCGCTCTGCTTGGGCACGCCAATCAGGCCAAACACGCTGGAAATATTCACCACGTGGCCATCACCGGAGGCAATCAGGTGGGGCAGGAAGGCACGGGTACCGTGGGCAACGCCCCAGAAGTCGATGTCCATGACCCATTTGAAATCGTCATCGGTCATTTCGCGTACGGTTGCCGACAGCGCCACACCGGCATTGTTGATCACCAGATTGACAGCACCAAAGTCTGCCAGGACCTGCTCGGCATGGGCGTAGATCGCATCACGATCAGAAACGTCAAGCTTATAGGCTCGCACTTCAGTACCACCGCAGTCCGCAACCGTTTCTGCCAGCCCGGCTTCATTGACATCCGACAAGGCCAGGCGGCAACCTTTGGCGGCAAGCACACCGGCAAGGGCTCGGCCAATGCCGGAACCGGCACCGGTAATCACCGCCACTTTGTTGTTAAGATCTTTCATGATTGCTGAACCTCAGTGTTGTTGTTGCCATTAAAGCAGGTACGTTATTGATCTGATACTGTAACAGGTCGCCCGTTGTGCAAAATGGCATCAACCGCGTTCCGGGCCGGTCGCCCCGGTCAGTTCTGACCATACCGGACCAAACATACGCCAGTCAGTCAGCGACGCCGCCCAGCACATTGGTTACACTCCCGACTCATCTGCATTCATGCCTGAACTAACGGAGCTGACTATGGAATGGAGTCTTACCCACTTGTGGCTGATCCTGGCCCTGCTTCTGGGCCTGGCCGAGCTGACCTCCGGAGCACTGCTTATGCTGGCGCTCGGACTGGCGGCGGCGCTGACCGCACTGGCGGCAGTCCTGGGAGCATCCTTCGAGTGGCAGCTGGTGACCATGGGGGTGATGTCTGGCCTGCTGGTACCCGCTGCCATCTGGTGGATCCGGCCCCGGTTTTCACCCAAAGGCGTCGCTTACGGTACCACCGGCACCGGCGTCGAGCGCGGCAAACTCTATCAAACCCGGCTGCGTGACTTTGACGAGGCCACCGGTATTAAGGTCAACGGTGACTTTTACCGTCTGAAATTCGAGGATGGCAGCAGTCCGGCCCTGCCGGAGGGCACTCCGGTCGTTTTTGAAAAATTTGATGGCACTACCGCCATCGTGCATTTAGCACATCCCAACAAGGAGCAATAGGCATGGAATCACTGGTATCTCCGGGACTGGTCATCAGTCTTATCATTGTCGCCGTTGGCGTTTTCGTTATTGCCAAGGGGCTGGTAATCATTCGCCAATCCGAAGTAATGGTGATCGAGCGTCTGGGCTCGTTCAACCGCGTGCTGGAGAGCGGCATCAACATCATCATTCCGTTCATCGAGCGGCCACGCCCGATCAGCATGATCCGTTACATGCGCATGGGAGAGGAATATCACCCGGTCAGCACCGACGAGATCCGTATCGACCGCCGCGAAACCGTGATGGACTTTCCCGGTCAGCCGGTGGTCACCACCGACAACGTAACGGTTAATATCAACGGTGCGCTCTACTACCAGATCATCGACCCACGACGGGCCGTGTACGAAGTCGCCAACATGAGCCAGGCAGTCGAGGTGCTGGCCAAAACCACCCTGCGCTCGGTGGTGGGCAAGATGGAACTCGACAAATTGTTTGAATCCCGTGCTGAGGTCAACAGCGCCATCCAGGCCGAGATGGAAGAAGCCGCCTCGAAATGGGGCGTCAAACTGACCCGGGTGGAAGTGCAAGACATCAGCATGCCCGAAGAAGTAGAAGAGGCCATGCGCCTGCAGATGGCCGCCGAACGTAAGCGCCGGGCCACCGTCACCGAGGCCGAGGGTGAGAAGTCAGCCGCCATTGCCATGGCCCAGGGTCAGCGCGAATCCTCCATCCTGAACGCCCAGGGTGACAAGGAATCCGCCATTCTGCGTGCCCAGGGTGAACAGGAGTCGATCCGCCTGGTACTGAACGCCATTGGTGACTCAGAAGAGAACAAGCGCACGGTTGTCGGCTACCTGCTCGGCCAAAGCTACATCAAGGCCCTGCCCACCATGGCGAAAGATGGTGAACGAGTCTTCGTTCCTTATGAGTCATCCGCACTGCTGGGATCCATGGGTATGTTCCGGGAACTCGCCGGCAGCCCCGAAGACGCTGTCCGGGACGCTCTGAGCCGGGACGGCCTACGCGGCGGCATGGTTGCCTCCGCCGGCAACAGCTGAATCTGGTCATTTCCAGTTAATGGCGGCCGCTAGCCCAGCAAGTGATCCAGCGGCCGCTCGTAACTGGGCGCAAACACCTCAAGGAAGTACAGCACTTCTGGAAGGCTCTGTTCTTGCAAGCGGTGGAGAATCTGCTCCGCCGCCGGCTCGAATTCCTTGTTACCGGTCTGCATCTCGGCCCGGCACTTCAGTAACGCCGATAACCGGTCTGCCGCCTTGATCAGTTCTTTCTCTTCCTGCCGCCACTGCGATTCCCGCACATAGGGGTCGAAATCCGCCCTCAGATCATCCGGCAGCAACGCCAGCAATTCACCTTCGGCCTTGTGTTCGATATCAGCGAAGGCTTCCCGCATTACTTTTGAATGGTATTTCACAGGTGTCGGCATATCGCCCGTAATCACCTCAATGGCGTCGTGGTATAAGGCTGCAGCCGCAATACGGTCGGCATTGACCTGGCCGTTAAAGTGCCGGTTGCGAATCAGTGCCAGGGCGTGGGCAATGGTCGCCACTTCCCACGAGTGAGTCGCCACATTTTCTTCGATGGCGTTACGCATCAGCCCCCAGCGCTTGATCCAGCGCAAGCGCGACACATAGGCAAAGAAATGACTGGCAGTGCGCTGTTTCAGACTGACCATTGGGTTTCCTGTTGCGGCTTGATTAACGTATGTCGAGCGTGAACTTTACGGTGACATCGCCCCGCTCGTCGACACCGGCCTGCCGGGTCGGCTCCAGGGTATACAGCTGGTCGGCATCCACCCCGTGGGTATCCTGCAACAGCCGGCGAAGGGCCTGGCCCCGTTCGCTGGCCAACTGGCCCAGCTGCTCCGGCGGCAGCTGCCGTTCACCGTCTCGCCAGGCCTGCTCTGCCTGCGCCCAGGCGTCACCGGTGACCTCCTCACCCCGAGCCTCCATTCGGGCTTTTAACAACGCCAGGCCATCTGCTTCCGGGGAAACGCCGCCGCGGATGTTGAGCAGCAACTCGGGGCGCTCATTCATCGCCTTGGCCAACGCGGTAAGTTTGTCGGCTTCACTATCCGCCAACGAAACACTGCCGGGCGCAAAGCTAACCTGGCCCAGCTCCTCACTGCTAAAGCCCGCCAGATCCGCCAAGGACCCCAGCATACTGAAAGGTGAAGTGGCCGCGCCTACCAACAGGTTCACAAAGGCTCGCATCACAATCTGGCCAACCCGAAATTCAGGATCAGCGATGTCGCCCTGAATCGGTAAATCCACTTCGATAACCCCCCGGCGGTCGGTCAGTAATGCCAGGCCAAGTTTGACCGGTGCACCGGTCGCCTGCTCACTGGCCACGGCCTGGCCCAGAGACATCCTGTCCAGAACCACCTGATTGGAGGCTTTTATTCGAGTACCCGTAAACTCATAATCCAGATTCAGTGCCAGCTTGCCACTGTCGACGGTGTAACCAAGGTAGCGACCGAAGTAAGGCGACAGGGCCGGCAGCGCCAGATCGTCCATCGACAGTTTCAGATCACTGGTCTGATCGGTACCCAGAGCTCCCAGGGTGCCCTCTACAGTCACCGGGGCGCCGCCCGCCAGCTGGCCACGCAAACTGACCCGGCCTTGCTGGGGCGACACATTACTGATGCCGGTGATCGAGCCGTTCAGCACATCAAAGCGGGTGCTGAATGAAGGTTCCAGAGTACGATCGGCGTAGGCAATGGCACCACCCTCAACCTGCAGTTCGCCTATACGGAAGACAAAACCCGCCTCGGTCGGCTCAGAGGCATCCCCGGTCACTTCTGCCGCACTACCACGATCATCCGCGCCGGAATCGGAGCGAGCAATTTTCTCAACATTGTGCAGACCATCTGCCGCCCGCACCACAGTAAATGAGGGCTGCGACAGGATCACGGTGCCAATTTCCAGCCTGGGCGGGTACACATTGAATTCAATCGGCGCCAGGCGCAGGGTTTGCCAGCCCAGCATGGACGCCTCACTGCCTGGCAACTTCAGGTCCAGATCTGCAATTTCGGCGGTGCCACTGAAAGTACCGGTCATTGGGTCGTCCTGGCTGTCCAGGTCCAGGTTGCCGTCAAACCCCAGTCGGCCCTTGGTCACTGCCAGGTTAGCACCCTGTTGCAGATAGGGCTCGATCACCGCCAGCGCAATGTCTGAACCTGACAAGGACGACTCAAGGGTGAACGGGGCCGGTGTCAGCTGACCATTGGCCGAGACTCGCCCACCACTGGCCAACACGATGCCAAGACCGTAGCTGACCGGATCATCGAGCCGGTCAGACAACCGCCCGAGAGTAACGTCCAGATCGGTCAGTTCAATCTCGGCCGGAGTCTCGGGCACCTGATCGCGCCAGCGCAAACGACCTGCCACCACTTCAACTCCCTGCACCGACCACCGGAACGCCGGCGCATCCGGTGCCGGCGGCTCGCTTTGATCCTGTTCCGGGTCAGCCGGCGGCAGAGAAGCCAGCCAGTCGATTTCACCCTGACTGTTCCGGGTCGCAGCCACAAAGGGTTGATCAAGGCGGACATCCTCGACCCGTGCTTCCCCGGCGGTCAGATCAAAACCGATGCCGTCTACTTCAATGCGCTCAGCCGCCAGGGCAGGTTCCTCGTCCGATGCCGCTAATGCGAGCGCAAGATCCTGAATCGTCAGCTTGCCCTCAGAGGTAATCAACTCAAACGGTTCGCTACCGCCAAGCTGATAGCGGGATTCAAAAGTCACAAGGCCATTCCGCAACTGCCATGGCAGATGAGGCGCCAAAAAGTGCGCGAGTGTGTCATGGCGAAGATCAGAAATTTTCAGGCGGCCTTCGGAATACAGCGGCGTGACGCTCAGCGCACCATCCCATTCGATGGTCTGCTCGCCTAACGCAGCTATTATTGAGTAGTGACTACCATCCGCCTCTCGGGGCCAGGTGGCCAATTGATTGATGGACAGATCCAGCGGCGTAATACGGAATTGCGCGGGCTCGGGCTGGCTGAAATCCCTGAACAGCAGTTCGCCGCCATCAATAGCCAGTTGCTGAAACAGCAACCTGGGAGGCTTTCCAGTGTCGGCATCCTCGGCCGGAACATCCGTCTTGGGCTCATCTAGCTGGGCCAGCCGCCAGTCACGAGCAAAATTAACGCTGCCATCATCCAGCAGGTCAAACCGGACATAGGGCTCTTGCAGGCGGATTTCCTGAAAGCTGACGATACCTCTGAACAATGAAAAGAAACCCAGATTAACGAACAGCCGGTCGAAACCGACCACTTTCTCGCCGGCACCGTCATCAGCCGACAGCTCTGTTACTTCAATCGTCAAAGAGAAAGGATTAACGCGTAGCGTGGCTAAATCGGACTGCCAGCCCATTTGCGCCTCCAGTTGCTCCGGCACGGCTTGTTTGAGCCACCAGGGCAGCACCAAAAAGCCAGCAAGGGCATAGAACAGCAGCAGAATCAGGACCGCGACGGCCAGATTTCTCGGTAAACGACTGCGTTGACGGCGTTGAGCCACACAAACTCTCCTCGGTGAACGGCGAGAAATTGGGGCTGAATCAGCCCCTTGCCTGTCACAAGGATAGTCGGCCCGGTGTCTGTTTGTCAGCCTGCGGTGTGATGACCCGGCAAAATCGGATCAGAATTGACCGCCAACTTGTCGAAACGTCCAATCTGACCCAGATCCATCGGTATCATTGCCGCCAACAGCAATTTACGGCTGGAATTGCCGGTGGCGGGGAAAACCGACTGGCCGGCACGCCAGGTGACCGACTTGGCCGGCGTAGGAATACGCTCATCCAGCTCCCGCAAACGCTTGTACATGAAGCTGTACGAAAGGTCGGCATAATCCGGAACCATCAGGAAAAACGTGCTAGCTGAGTAACGGGCAAGATAAACCGATTCTGGCGCCAAATCGCGGATCGCTTTCGCGATGTTCTGGATAACCCTGTTCATGGCCGCCGGATCAAGCCCGGCCGACAGTTCCCGATAGTTAGCGATGTCCAGATAAATCAGAGCAAACGGGTGTTCACGAGCGTCTTCGAGTGCCAGGGTATTCAACAACCGCTGCTCCAGGGCCGAGCGATTTGGCAACCCGGTCATGGAATCGACAAAGGCCAGGCGCGCAACCCGAGCGTCTTCCTCAGCTTTTTCAGCGGCGAGCCGGCGCTGCAGGCGAATATCGAAGGCCGCTACAAACACCGTTACCGCCAATAACGCAGCGCAGAAGACCGCCAGTGGTATGCCCATCCAGTCGCCACGCAGGCCATTGCCGGCAGCCGGCACAGCGCCCTCAGGGAATGTCATGGCCAGCATGCCGGTGTAATGCATGCCACATATTGCCGTCGCCATGGCCAGCGCAGCCCCCAAGCGTGCAGCGGACGCACCAACGCCCCGCATGCTCCGGATGCTGCGGGACACCGCCAGGGCAGCGGCCGATGCCGCAACGGCAATGGCAACCGAAATGGTCAGCCACAGGGCATCGTATACCGGCGGCGCAGACATCTTCATCGCAAACATGCCCAGGTAATGCATGACCACGATACCGCCTGACATCATGAGTGTCGCGGCGGCAAACAAGGCCACTCCGGATTTCTCGCGACCGATGATGTGCAACGCTATGGCAGAGGAGATCACCGCAGCCAGCCAGGAAATGAAGGTCATACCGGTGTCGAATGTCATGGTCATATCCATCGGCATCGCCAACATGCCAACAAAGTGCATGGTCCAGACGCCAGTGCCCATGGCCAGCCCCCCGGTTACCAACCATGCCAGGCGATTGCCTTTGCGAACAGAACCCAGCCGAGCTCCGAAGAACAGCGCCGTGTAAGCCGCCAGGACGGCAACAATAAAAGAAGCTGTGACCAAGGGAAGATCATAATGGGACATCATTGTCATTACCCTGTGTTTGTTTCGGGTTTGGTGCAAATTGTAGGTTCGGAGATTTACGCTGATCCGAAGCAACGGTTCTGATTACTCTGTTGCGATATGTAACCGTCAATCACAGGTTTTCACTCGTCATGATCGCTGACACATGAAGGTGAACCCGCTATGCTCGGCAACCGTACCTGAACACAGCATTGCTACGAGATGAGGAGAGAGGAATGGACATCGGCGATATGCGTCGGGATTTTGAAAGCGAAGGGCTGGATCTCGAACACCTGAACGACGATCCGGTCTTCCAGTTTCAGAGCTGGTTTGAGGATGCCCGCACGGCCGGCATTCTGGAGCCGAATGCGATGTCTCTTGCTACCGCAGGCGCGGACCAGATGCCAGACCTGCGCACCGTGCTGCTGAAATACTTCGATAACGGCGGCTTTGTGTTCTACACCAACTACGGCAGTCGCAAAGCCCGGGAACTGGATGAAAACCCCAGAGCCGCTCTACTGTTCCCCTGGATTGATCTGAACCGGCAGGTGCGCATTCAGGGCAAAGTCGAGAAAGTCAGCAAAACCGAGTCCTTAAAATATTTTGCCTCCAGGCCCCGGGGCAGCCAGATTGGTGCCTGGGTGTCCGAACAGAGCAAAGTCATCACCTCTCGTGGTTTGCTGGAACAGAAAGTGGCGGAGATGAAACAGAAATTCAGTTCCGGTGAAATTCCGCTGCCCGGTTTCTGGGGCGGCTACCGGGTGGTGCCGGAACGGATCGAGTTTTGGCAAGGGCGGCCAAGCCGACTTCATGATCGCTTTGAATACGTGAGGGAAGCCAATGGCTGGACCATTCAACGACTCCAGCCCTGATCGGCCGGCCATCTGGCTCTGTCATCAAATCAATCGCGACGTGCCTGCAGCGCCGCCCTGGATGACGGAGTATGAAGCCCAGACCCTGGCACACCTGAACAACCCGAGGCGCGGCGAGTTTCTCACCAGCCGCTGGCTAATCCGGCAAAGCCTGGCCAACGCCAGTGGCGAGGCTCCAGAGCGCTGTCAGCCGGTTGATGGTCGACCTGTCACCTCGTCAACGCCGCCAGGATGGCACTTGTCACTGAGCCACAGCAAAGGCCTGACTGCCGTTGCCGCTGGCACTCAGCCGTTAGGCATCGATATTGAGCCCAGCCAACGTAAGCCGGACTGGACCGGTTTGGCTAAACGCTGGTTTTCGGCGGTTGAACAGGAATGGCTGTTCCGGGCCAACGATCCGTTCAGCTTCCTTAAGGTGTGGACTCTGAAAGAAGCCTGGCTCAAGGCCACCGGCCGAGGCATTGCCGGCAACTTGCAAACCCTGGAAGTGCGTAAGGATTTCGAGCTTTACGGTGATCAGCCCGAGCAGACCTGGTTGGCCAGTTGCTTTTACGTGGAGGGTTTTCTGGTAACGTTGGTGTATCAGGGCACGGAAGACGCCTCAGGCAGTTTGCCCGGCATCACCTTGCTGGAGCCACCTCCGGATGATTATGGTCTGATCCACGCCGGCAATCTTGACGCCAGCTGGGAGCCCATGTTCCACCGCACCATCCGGGCCAAACGCTAACTGGAACCGACCGCCATGACTCAATACCCTGAACGATGCAACTGGTGTGGCACCGACCCACTGTACGTGCATTACCACGACACCGTCTGGGGCCGCCCCGAGTACGACGACCTGGCATTGTTCGAGAAACTGTGCCTGGACGGCCAGCAGGCCGGGCTGAGCTGGATCACCATCCTGCGTAAGCAGCAAAATTATCGCGACGCCTACGCCGGTTTTGACCCCGAGAAGATTGCCCGCTTTACCGAACAGGACCAAACCCGTCTGCTGCAAGACCCGGGCATCGTCCGGAACAAGCTCAAAGTACAATCGGTGATTCACAACGCCCGCGGTTATCTGGCCCTGCAGGAGCGGGGCACCCCTCTGTCAACGTTTCTTTGGCAGTTTATGGACCACCAGCCCCGGCAGAATCACTGGCGCACCATGGCCGAGGTACCGGTCGTCACTCCTGAGTCTGAAGCCATGGCCAAAGCCCTGAAAAAGGCGGGCTTCACCTTTGTCGGCCCCACCATCGTTTACGCTTTCATGCAGGCCACCGGCATGGTCAACGATCACCTGGTGAACTGCCCGGCGTATCAGGCCTGCTTAAAGCTCTCACAATGATCTTACCCGTGTGCTTGCACGTAAGATCTCTGGTAACACCAACCTGGGAGCTTTACCGTGCGCATCACCCTCAAAGAACTCAAAGTTCATCAGCAGCCTGTTATCGAGTTGCTCGAGATCATTTCCCTGGAAGGCCAGCATTACATGGCCCGACTTCATGGGCCGGAAGGCCTCAAGCTGTTATCGGACAACGCCGGTAAAACCCTCTTGTTCCGGAGTGCCTGGGAGGTGCAAGACACCCTCAGTGAATTTGACGTTCGGGAAACCCAGATTGTGCATCCGTCTGCCTACCATGAAATGGTCGGCATGGCGCCGTCCGACATAGAACCCATGCGGATTCGGGTTCAGAGGCAACGGTCGTGATTGTAGTGGCTCGTCTTGCAATTCTGGTGGGTATTGCCGGGCTGATTCCGTTTATTGCCGGAACCGCAGGTTTGTTTGTAATGCCCGCTCGCAGCGTCACCATTCTGAGCTGGTTCTACCTGTACAGTGCCGGCATTCTGGCTTTTATGGGCGGCATCTACTGGACCATCGCGCTGCAACTGGAGAATCGCTCCTACCCCCAGTCGCCTTTGGTCTCGATGTTGCTGAGTCAGTTGTTTTTTCTCGCAGCGGGCCTGGGCCTGTTACTCCACACCCCCCACAAGATCCTGCTGTACACGATCGCCTTTCTGGCGCTGTACATCGTTGATGCTCGCTGGATGCGTCATTATTGGCCGGCCTGGTATCTGAAATTGCGCCTGGTACTCACCTTGGTGGTTCTCACTTGCCAGATTACGGTTGGTGTCTGGTTCTACCTGTTGCACGGTACCTGAAAATCAGGCACCGCTCGATTCAGTGGCAAAGCGCTGTTGCAATTTCTTCAGCGCCAGCTTCTCGATCTGACGCACCCGCTCCCGACTAATGCCCAACTGATCGGAAATGGTCTGCAGCGTTTCCGGCTCGGCCACGCCCAGGCCGTACCGGCGGGTCAGGATTTCCCGCTCCCGGTCCGAGAGTTCGCCCATCATGTTGTGCAAGGTGATGATCCGGTCCCGTTGACGCAACGGATGATCCGGAGTCATCGCATCGCTGCCATGAAGACTGTCGCCCAAGGTAATTGAGCCATCTTCAACCAGCGGCACATCGGTCGAGATTTCTCTGGAGGCCAGTGCCCGCAACTCTCCGATCCGTGACGGTGAGGCCTCCATCGCCGTCGCAAGTTCAGACTGGGACGGCGTCCGGCCTAAAGACTGATTCAGGCGCATGGACGTCTTCTGCAGCTGTCGGATCTCATCCACCACGTTTTCTGGCGTATGTACTACACCCACGCCCCGCTGCAGACAACGCCTGACCTCTTCACTGATCCACCAATAGGCGTAGGTCGAGAAGCGAAAGCCCTTGCCTGGGTCAAACCGCTCCGCGGCCTTGATCAGCCCAACGTTGGCGTCCTGAATCAGGTCTGTCATGGGTATGCCGTGGTGGCCATAGCGGCGGGCAATGTGCACTGCCAGTCGCAGATTGGACTGAATCAGTTTGCGACGACAAGCCATGGCCAGGTGATAGGCACGGCGACAGCGTTGGGAAAATGCACAGGCATCTCCCAGACTGCCGATCACCTCACGCAGGGTCTGTGGCGTATCGTCGGGCAGGCTCAGCTCTTTGCTGATCACCCGAAGACTGAGTATCAGTTGGCGGGCCAGACGGCGTTCGTCACTATCACTGAGAAGTTGATGCCGGGACGCATCCCTGAAATACAACCCTACCAGGGAATCCCTTTCGCCAGAGTTGGGAAGAGTCGGAGACGGACCCAGCCGATCCTGTGTTTGCATGGCTAAGGTACCTGTTGAAACTTTACCTAGGATACGATCAAACGAAAGGCTCGGATTGCAGAGAGGGCAACAGGAAGGGGGAGAAGGCCCACCAGTGAAACGGTCAGTTGCACTGGTGGGTAATGCTTCAGGTCGTAGACGCCGCCACAATGGCGTATTCGTGGTTGTGCGGCTCAATCAGCGCACCGTGCAGGGCCACGATGGCCTGGTCGTACAAATCCTCATCAATCACGAACTGGATATCCACTTGGCGCATGCACTGGTGGATGGCCAGCACGCTGATGTCTTTGTCAGCCAGTGATTTGACCGAACGAGCCAGAATGCCCGGCACTTTCATATCACTGCCAATTGCAGACACCAAAGCCACCTTGCGGGTGCTGATCTCGCCGTTAGGGAAGGCTTCCTCCAGTCCTTTCACCACACGTTTGATATGCTTGAGCGTGGTATCGACATAGTGAGTGATGGTGTTGGCGTTGGTGTCTTTGGCCATGAACCGAACTTTAAAGCGACTCAATACTTCCAGAATTTTGCGATCAGATCCCGGCTCACCCTGCATGTCCTGGTCGAATACCTCGATGGCGAATACTCCTCGGGCACCGGCCACAATTTCCACTTGAGGCTTCTCACTGACGTAATCGCTGGTGATCAGCGTACCGGTGTGTTCCGGCTCAAAGGTGTTCATCACCCGCAGCGGAATCTCATTCTGGCGTAAGCCTTTACCGGCACGAGGATGGATAGCTTCCATGCCCAGATTGGCCAGCTGATCGGCTACGTCATAATTGGTGCGCCCCAGAGGCACGACTTTTTCTGCGCCGACAATATTGGGATCGGCGGAGCTCAGATGGTATTCCTTGTGAATGATCGCTTCGCGAGCTTCGGTAATCACCGCCACCCGGCTGAAGGTCATCTCACTGTAGCCCCGGTCAAAGGTTCGCATCAGGCCTTCTTTGCACTGGGCATAACCGGTCACGATGGGCAGCTCACGGGACAGGTCAATGCTGTCAAACGCCTGCTTGAGCTTTTGGTCTAGCGGCAGCAACTCGCTGTCACGCCAGCCGGTCAGATCGACAAAGCGGGCATTGATGCCTTCCTGCTGCAGTTTGAGTGCGGTATTGAAGGCACTGTGAGCCTCACCGATACCGGCCAGCATTTCGCGCACCGTCAACAGATGTTCTTCCAGCTGGAACTGGCCGTAAGAGCACAGCCGCTGCAGATCAATCAAACAGCCACGCACCCCTTCGATACGATCGGTGATGAACTGGTCCGCCTGTTGTTTGAGCATAGGATCCAGAAACAGCTCACCGTTGATGTCGGTCAGAAACTTGATCAGCTTGGTGAGATCGTCGCCCCACGCCCAGTCCGATTCCGCATCGGCAAACAGCGCGTAAACACCCGGCTCGCCGGTTTTCTTGTGTTCCAGCAGCTCGTTGGTCACGCCAGCGTAGGCCGACACCACGAAAATCCGTTGATAAAGGTCGCTCTTTTCGCGCTTGCCAATAATGATATTGTCGCGAACGGCCTCGTAGTTACTCATTGATGTACCGCCAATCTTTTCGACGGTATGTTGTGCCGTAGTCATATCTTTGCCTTCGCTATCCTGAGGAATGAATATTCCGGGTGGAGGGCGTCTCAGGACGCCTCGCTGACACCTTCCTGCATGATTTCGTCAACACTTTCAGCCAGTAACCTGGCACCCAGGCGCAGGTCATCTTCGCTGGTGGTCAGCGGCATCAGGCACTTGATAACCTCATCGTTGGGGCCACTGGTCTCGATGATCAGACCCTTCTCAAACGCCCGCTGGGTAATCGCACCGGTCAAGTCAGCATGAGTGGCCTCGATACCGCGCATCAAGCCCCGGCCCTTGACCTTGAACTCACCCTTGTACTTGTCACAAATGCTCTGCAAGGCATCGCCCAGGACCTTGGACTTGGCTTTCACCTCATTGGCGAATGCATTGTCTTTCCAGTAGGTTTCAACCGCCAAACGGGCGGTAATAAAGGCCATGTTGTTGCCACGGAAGGTACCGTTGTGCTCGCCCGGATCCCAAACGTCAAGTTCCGGCTTGAACAATACCAGCGCCATGGGCAGGCCGTAACCACTCAGTGACTTGGAGACCGTCACGATATCCGGCTTGATGCCGGCAAATTCGAAACTGAAAAACTCTCCGGTACGGCCGTTACCGGCCTGGATGTCATCCAGAATCAACAGGATATCGTGCTTCTTGCACAGGTCAGAAAGCCCCTTCAACCACTCGGCACGAGCGGCGTTCAGACCACCTTCACCCTGAACGGCTTCAACAATCACGGCGGCGGGCAGTTCCACGCCAGACGAGCTGTCAGACAGCACTTTGTCCATGATCATCAAGGTGTCGACATCCTCACCCAGGTAGCCGTCATAGAACAGGAAGTCGACATTGCCCAACGGTGTGCCGACACCACCCCGATGATGCTTGTTACCGGTAGCCGCCACCGCACCGGTAGTGACACCGTGGAAGCCATTGGTGAAGGAAATAATGCCGGTACGGCCTTTCACCTTGCGGGCCAGCTTCATGGCCGCTTCCACACAGTTGGTGCCGGTCGGGCCGGTGAACTGCATTTTATAATCCAGGCCACGGGGGTCAAGAACGTACTTTTTATACGCCTCGATAAAATCATGCTTGGCGGTGGTAAACAGGTCCAGGCCCTGGCTGACACCATCGGCCTCGATGTACTCAAGCAGGCCTTTTTTTAGAATGTCGTTGTTATGACCGTAGTTCAGGGACCCTGCGCCGGCCAGAAAATCCAGATACTGCTTGCCGTCCTCGGTGTAAAGGTGCGCGTTCTTGGCACGGTTGAAAATCACCGGAAAGGCACGGGAATAAACACGTACTTCAGATTCAGTGGACTTGAAAAGTTCCATGGTCTTGCCTCTTAGCATATCAGGTTCGAGGTTAATGCTCAGGGGGCCTGTCAGTAATAAAGTACAGTCGCAACAGGCCCGCCGTGCGTTGGTTTCAGCCGTCGGGCAGACCCACCTCGTGTGGCCTGCCGGCTACTCCAAATCACAATTTGAGGTTCACGATCAAGAGTCGTGAGTCAGAATTCTCAGACAGGTTTCGTGAAAGGCCCGATGCGCAGCAGGAACTCGGGGTCGTGGTTGCCGCCAAAATGGGTCTCTTTCTCGAAGTGCTCGTGATAGGTGAGCTCTGCGCCCAGGTCACGGGCAAACGAACGGAACAGCGCCCAGGACGCCTCATTGTCCTCGGTAATCGTGGTTTCCAGGTGCGTGACGTGTTTGCACGCGTCTCGGCCAACGATTTCCTTCAGCATTCGCTTGGCGAGGCCCTGTCCACGACCTTTCTCGTGAACCGCCACTTGCCAGACAAACACGGTCTCGGGCTGCTGGGGAGGGATGTATCCGGAGATAAAGCCGACCAGATCGCCTTCCTTCTCCGCGGCCACGCCGGTTTCGGCAAAGTGGCTGCACTGCAACAGGTTGCAGTAAATCGAGTTGGGGTCCAGCGGCGGGCATTGCGCAACCAGCTGGTGGAGCCTGTAGCCATCATCTTTATTGGGTGCACGAAGACTGATGGCGGTGATATTCGATCCTTCTGATGTCATAACGTGATCAATTCGCTTCAAAAAGTTAGGGTTGAATTATATAGACCACAAAATATATTTCAAGTGAAGCTATGGCAGCGAGCACCACAGAGCCTTGCCTGTCCTTATCAGAATAGACCCAATTGAAGCATTCGCCAGTGACAGATTGGTTAAACTTCGGGGAAAAAACTGACCTGATCCGCGGCCAGGGAGGTACCGCCCAGAATGCGGGCTCGATAGGAAACGGCGGCATCGGACCCTGCCGGCCAAAGCGCATCAAAACGAGCCATCCAGGCAGCAAAATCGAATCTGACGGGCAGCAGAGAAACGTTGAGGCCGGCGCCACTGATGCCTGCAATCGGCACATGTGCCGGGCTTGAGCGCGCAACCCGGGTAATCAAGCCACAACGATCCCCCGTGAGGTTAGCCATACCGGCCGAACCGTTGTTGGCCACCACTCGAGAGCGGCCACCCACCGTGCCCGACCAAAGTACCGGAAGGCAGGTGTGGGTAGAAACAATCACATCCGCACCAGTGCGCTCAAACCAGCGGACAAGTCCGGAATCCTTTTTTGCGCCAAACGATTCGTGGGCCAGCCCCCACCCGGCCAACGACTCGGGATCCCCATGCAACACAAGAATCTTTAGGCCACCAAACATCAGGCATCGATACTTAGGCAACAGCGACAACCGCCGGCAAAGATCAGGGTGATTTTCTGCAACACTCTGAAGCCGAGTCATAATCCGGTTGGACCGTGCCACCACATGCTGGTCAACGAACGACGGATAGCCACAACCACACCCGGCGCCGTCACTCGGATTTGCCAATTCGTATTCCACATTGCCCAGGCTGACCGTGTGATCCAGCACCCGGCTGTTAATCTCACGAAACAATTCATCGCTGGCATTGAACCAGTTGAAATCACCGTTAAAGACCAGGCGCACCCGGTGGCCGTGCCGCTCTTCCACCAGCGCCATCTGTTCTATCTCGTCCAGCGCGTAAGGATTGCCGTACAGCCCACCAACGATGTAGAGCACGTCCTCGTTAACAGCCCTGGCGTCTTCGCAAAGGCGTTCCGGTTGATAGCGATACGCCAGCGGGCAACTGCGACCTTCTTCACTCACCGCGCGCCCCTCATGCTTCGCCCGCCGCCAGTGACCGGCCAGCAAGCCGGCGCAGCAGCAATGGCAGGAAGAAACCAGTGGTACAGATCAGAAAACCATAGGCGTTGACCCCCAGCAACAGGGCGTAAGCGCCGTCACCAATGGCCCAGCTGGCCGGAATCAGGCCCACGGCCAGCAACACGCCGAGGCTCAGACCGGTCCAGAAACTCAGGTGAAAACTCCAGGGCGACCAGCGGGTAAAACCATAAAACAGAAACACCGGCGCCAGGCCCATCACCATGGTGCCGGAGATGGTGGTGGCCTTGAGAATGTCGGTGCCGGCAAACATCGGCAGGTTGCCCAGCAAGGCAAACACAATCATCACCACCGCACCCAGCTGCATGCTCGGCAGCTTGTCTGTCGCCCGGCGGGCCAGCTTCGGCAGATCCACCGCCAGCGACTTCGCCAATGAACTGAATGTGGAGTCCAGCGTCGAGCCCGCCGAGGTCATCATGATCACACTCATAAAGAACAACGCCGCCAGCCCCAGTGACTGGCCGACCGCTGCCGGCGCATTACCCATGGCGTCAATACCGTTCAGGCGGGCATGCACACCCACCAGGCTGAAGATAAACACCGCGACAAAGCCCAGCAGCCCGGCCACCACGAAGCTCTTGAGCATGGTCTTTTCCTTGTTCACAAAGCCCCGGTCGGTCAGCACCGGATCGTGGAACGGGTAACTGAACAATTGCAGCAAGGCCACCAGCAGCAAGTCAACGCCGGCATCAAGCCGGAACTCGCCATTGCTCAGCAGGGCACTGGCGTCGTTGACGGGAATAATCAGAAACAGCACCGCACCCACGAAGAACACGAACACAAAGGTCTGGATGACATCGGTAAAAATCGACGACCGCAGCCCACCTTTCAGGCTGTAGGCCAGGGTAAACGCGGTAAACAGCATCGCCGCAGTGTAGTACTGCCAGTCACCGGGCAGCCCGAAATAACCACCGACCACCGCCGTGTTACTCCAGACCTCGTTATACAACCGAATCAGAATCGCCGCCGCAAACGCCAGACTGGCCAGCCGGCCAAAGCGGGACGTCAGAAACTCCTGCAAGCTACGAGCACCAGTCTGGGTGCGGATCAGGTAGATCACATACCCGGCCACCGGAATCGACAACCAGTAACTGGCATAGGCCAGGCCGCCCACCACACCGTAAGCCGCGCCAAGATTGGCGGCATTGGTGACCGATTTGGCGAAAATCCAGCTGATGAAGATACTGGCGGTCAGCGACCACTGCCCCACCGGATTGCCCTGATCGTCCGCGCCTTTGTAAAACGAATTCGCATTCTTGCTCTTCGGTGACAGCACGTACATGACCACGCCGTACACCAGCAGAAAACCCCAGAACAGGGAGGCCTCCGTCACGTTCATTCTTTGTTCCTGTTTTTTGGTTCCGGGGCTTACCCCGGGGTTTGCTGTTCGGGGGTGTAGGGGCTGGCCGGTAGGGGGTTCAAAAAAACGCCCGTGAATACATCCCTGTAGGGCTCGGTCGCGCCATCCCTGGCGCTCCACGTTTTTTGAGCCCCCTACCGACCATCCCCTTGTTCAATTTCAATCGTAGCCTCCCCGACGAAGAGACTGACTGCCAAAGAAACAGCATGGTCTTCGTAAGTACTCTTTTTGTTCTCTGTTCTCTTTCAACGAACAGCAAAGCAGCATCCGCGGTCCGGGGGGTGATGTTTTTTCCCGCCAGGAAAAAGATGTCTGAGCGAAGCGAGTTGTTTTTCCCAAGGGAAAAAACGTCACCCCCCAGGCCGCCAATTCCCAACCCGCAGTCTTGAAAGAATCCAACTCCCATAAATCAACCAGGCGCCGAACAACTCGCCCCAAACCGATAACAGGAAAAGCACCGGTGATGCCGCAACATGATGCGCTCCTCCATGCTCTCCGCCAGCGAACCGCCCAGGTCATATTGCGGATCGTCATCCACCAGCGTGCAGGCATACACCCGAACCTGATCGCCCTTCTTCACCAGCATCCGCGTATAGGTACACATAAAGTGCGACCGGGCCTCCTTGGTCGGATACTTCTCCATGCAGGTTTCGGTAATCTCCGGACTGCCGTCTTCCGACCCCGGCGTACCCAGGTCCGGAAACGCCGTAAACGCCAGGTTTTCCGGAATGCTCCGGTCCCGGAAAATGGTACGGAACGCCGCTTCCACGTCCGCCGGGATTTCATCAAGGTCGGTCTGGCGGGCAATGGACACCTTGAAACCCTGCTCGATGAGCCAGTGAATGCCCTCAAGCGCCTGCTCAAAACTGCCCTCGCCACGATCCTTGTCGTGCCGGGCACGGTCCGGAAAGTCCAGGCTGACCCGGAAGTGAATCGGGTAAGGATTGTCCAGCAACGGCAACACCTGGTGCCGGCGCTTCAGCAACGGCTCGGTGGCGTTGGTGAGCACAAAACAGGGCCGGTGCTGGCTGGCGTAATCCAGGATGTTGACGAAATCGCGGATCACAAACGGCTCACCACCGGTGAAAGAGAACTGCGCCACGCCCATATCGATGGCTTCGTGGATAAACGGCTTTACATCACTGAGTTTCATGCCCGGAATCCGGCCGTCACCGGGGTGTGACCCCTCCAGACAGAACGGGCAGGCCAGGTTGCAGGCGGTGCCGGTGTGGATCCACAGTTCTTTGAGCTGGTCCGCGTCGATGTAACCCCGGGGGTCACCGTTGCGAGTGTGGGTCCAGCTGTCGAAGGCTCTGGGCTCGAGGACGTCCACGGCCGCAATGCGTTTGCTGCGGGCCGGTCGGGTTTCAGTCAGGGGCATAACTGCTCCTTGGTGCTTTTGTATTTTTGCCGCGGCGCCAGCCGTGCAACTTCTCTAACAATTTCAGAGCGCCCTCGGGCGCATGGGCACGCTTCCATTCACCTGCCGCATACTTGGCAGACTCATTCCAGGTCGGGTACGGATGAATGGTACCCAGAATCTTGTTCAGGCCCAGACCATGCTTCATCGCCAGGGTGAATTCCGCCAGGATTTCAGCGGCGTGGGCGCTGACCACCACCACACCCAGTATCTTGTCCTTGCCCGGCGGTGTCAGGATCTTGATGAATCCGTAGTCTTCGCTGTCGGCAATGGCGCGATCCAGATCGTCCAGGCCGTAACGGGTGATTTCATAAGCGATACCCTGCGCTTTGGCCTCGGCCTCACTGAGGCCAACACGGGCCACCTCCGGCGAGGTAAAGGTGACCCAGGGCATTACCCGGTAATCCACCTTGAAGCGTTTGAACTGGCCAAACAGCCCGTTCACGGCCGCGTACCAGGCTTGATGCGCCGCCGCGTGGGTAAACTGATAAGGCCCGGCGACATCCCCGCAGGCAAAAACATTGGGGTAACGCAGGCTCATATCCTCCTCCACCGGCACCGTGCCATTGGGCAGCGTCTCGACGCCAATCCTGTCGAGGTTCAGGCCGGAGGTGTTGGCTGCGCGACCCACGGCCACCAGCACCTCGTCAAAGGGTATACGCACCCGCTCGCCATCGTGCTCACAGTAGGCAACCTTGTCACCGTCCTCGGTACGGAACTCCACGGCAGAATGTTGCAGGCGCACATCAATGCCGTCGGCCTGAAACTGCTTGAGCACTACGGCCGCCACATCGACATCTTCCTTCGAAAGCAGACGCTCACCACGCTCAACCTGTGTCACTTTGGTGCCGAGGCGCGCAAAGGCGTGGGCCAGTTCAGAGCCGATGGGGCCGCCGCCCAGCACCAGCAGGCGCTCTGGCTGCTCCTGCAGCGCCCACAAATTGTCCGAATTCAACGGCTCCATGTCTGCCAGACCCGGAATCGGCGGCATGGCCGGCTTGCCGCCGGTGGCAACAACGATACTGCGAGCGGTCAGGCGCTCGGTGCGGCCATCATTATGCTTTACCTCCAGCTCCCAAGGCGATACGAAGCTTGCCTCGCCGAAGAGGCAGTCGACACCCAGTTTGCGGTAACGCTCGGGGGAATCGTGGGGCTCCACCTTGGCGATCACCTCTTTAACGCGGTTCATGATGTTTTTGAACGAACCCTTCACCGGCACTGACTCAAGACCGTAGCGATTGGCGTGGCGCAAGGTGTCGGCTGCCTTGGCACTGCGGATAAGGGCCTTTGAAGGCACGCAGCCGGTATTCAGGCAGTCGCCGCCCAATTTATGCTTTTCGATCAATGCCACCTTGGCCTTCACGGCAGCGGCAATATAAGCCGACACCAGCCCGGCAGAGCCGCCGCCAATCACCAGCAGGTTGTAATCAAAGTGTGCCGGTTTCTGCCAGCCGGCATAGACCTTGCGACGGCGGATAAAGCCCACCACAAACTTGGCGATCAGCGGGAAAATACCCAGCAAGGCAAAAGACAACAGCAGTTCAGGTGAGACGATATCGCCAGTGGACTGGATCTGCCCGATTTGGGTGCCGGCATTCACATAAACAAAAGTGCCCGGCAACATGGCGATCCAGCTCACTAATGCGTAGGTGCGCAGCTTCATCGCGGTCAGGCCCATGGCCAGATTGATCAGGAAGAACGGAAATACCGGCACCAGGCGCAGGGTGGCGAGATAGAAGGCGCCGTCTTTCTTGATGCCCCGGTCCATCTTCGCCACCGTTTCGGCGTAGCGCTTACGCAAGGTATCCCGCATCAGAAACCGGGCCACCAGAAACGCCAGGCAAGCGCCCACCGTTGAAGCAATGGACACGGCAGCCAAGCCATAAATATTGCCGAAGAAGGCGCCACCGGCCAGCGTCATGATGGTGGCCCCCGGCAATGACAGTGCCGTCACCACCACATAAATGGCGGCATAGCCGACCACCGCCAGTAACAGGTTTTGCTCAATCCACTGCGCCATCGCAACCTGATTGGACTGCAAATTCTCCAGCGTGAGTAGCGTGTGCCCGTCAAACCCGAGAAACAAACCGATGACCGCGGCGATAATCAGAATAAGTAGTAACTTGCTTCGATTCATATCCATGCCTGTTGAAAGTGTATAAACCAATACGCTGTTGTCGCTAAGACACGATCACCAACTGGATGTTACATCGTTCCTGAACTATTTTTTTGAGTAATCGCTACAGAATTTCGGAACTTTTATTGGTTTCGAAACACTATACCGAGACAAATAGCCAACCAAGACTGACAAGGGACGGAAACCCATGGACAAAGCGGTGCACACGGAATCTGAAGCCGCACTGATCGACGACCTCAAGAGAGGCGATTCACTCGCCTACCGCAAGGCAGTGCGCGATTACTCCCCGGCCATGCTGAGCGTTGCCCGTTTCTACCTGGACCACTCCAGCGCCGAAGAAATTGTTCAGGATTGCTGGGTGACCGTGATTGACGCTATCCAGAAATTCGAAGGTCGATCCGGACTGAAAACCTGGCTACACCGCATTGTTGCCAACCGCTGCAAGAACACACTTCGCTCCAGCAACCGGGAAGTGGCTACCGACTTCTCCGAAAGCCTGGAACCAGAGCTGGCCAACCGTTTCAATTCCACCGGCCGCTGGGACCTGCCACCCAAGCTGAAGTTCCACGAATCCGCAGACACCCTGATGGAAAAAGGCGCCCTCAGTGACTGTTTGGACAAACATCTGTCCGCATTACCGGAAAGCCAACGCTCTGCCTTGATGCTATACGAAGCCCATCAGCACAAATCCGAGGATGTCTGTAATATTCTGGATATCAGTGCCTCTAATCTTCGTGTACTTTTACACCGGGCGAGGCAGAGAATTTTTTTGATGGTGGAAACCTTTCAGGAATCGGGCGAATGCTGATGTGCAGGGGTCTGGCCGAGATTGCCAGTGATTATATTGATGGCGAACTGAACGGCCGGCAGAACCTGTCCGTTAAGTTGCATCTGATGATGTGCCGGCATTGCCGAACGTTTGTTGGCAATCTCCGCACCAGCATTCATCTGATGAAAGCACACTCCTCAGCCCACCCCGACGCCGACGTTCTGCGTCGCATTGATGCGCGGGTCACGGAAGCACTGAGTGCCAAAAAATCCGGCAAGAGCAATGATGAATGACACTCAGACTCGCCATAATTGCGGTGGTCCTCATCGCTCTGGCTGCCTCTTGGTGGTTGTTACAAACACTTGGCATGCCCTCCGAGCTGTCACCCGACGCTCTGGCCGGTTGGTTACAAAGCCAGGGTGCGGCTGGACCACTCTTGCTGATGCTGCTGATGGTGATTGCCGTGGTGGTTGGCCCAATTCCTACGCTGCCGGTGAGTGCCACGGCCGGGCTGGCGTTCGGCGTTATCGGGGGCACCGCCATCGCGGCGACCGGGGCGCTGACTGGGGCTCTGATGGCCTTCTGGATTGCCCGTGGTCTCGGGCGCGAGGCGATCTGTAGGCGTTTCCCGGACAACCCGGTACTGGCCCGGAATGGCTCCCAGCGCTTCCTGACCCTGGCCATTCTGATCACCCGCCTGATACCGGTGTTCTCATTCGCGCTGATCAGTTACGCCGCGGGCGTTACCGCCATCCACACCTGGCGCTTTGCCGTGGCCACCCTGGTCGGCATGCTGCCGATGACCGTGGTTTTTGCCGGCCTCGGCACTACGTTCACACTCAACCCGGTCCTGACGGTGATTGCCGGCCTGGCCATTCTCGCGGTGATGGCATGGTTGCCCTGGTCACTCAGCCGCCACCCCGATTCCAGGCTGGCACGGTGGTTAAGGATTCGCTGAAACAGAAACCGCCAGGTGCAAAATTTATCACACGGCCTGGCGATTCTGGCACTGATCAAATCACTGAAAAACCAACGGCGTGGGGATCAGCGGCGCCCACGCAATTTGCTCAGCACACCCTGGACCCAATCCCTGGCATCATCCAGCGTCTGATTGTCTTCGAGAAGACCTCGAAGCGCCTGGAACTGCTGCTCGAACAATCCCGGCCTGCTCAGCTCCTCGGGCTTCTCACCCGGGCCAAGCGGCAGAATGTGTTCGAAGTAGGTGCCACCAAGAATGCGGCGCAGCAAGCCCTCGCCCAGAAACGCTTCGTCGCTGTTCAGGGTGCGGGTTGCCCGCAGCAATCGGCGGATATCGTACTGGCCCGGGTAGATATCCGGCACCTGTTTGTGGATTCCCAGCAGGCTGTAGACACCGATCCGGGCCGTGCGCACTGAGCTTTCAAGGGTAAACACCACATCGTTGTGGGTCTCCACAAACTGCCCCATCAAGGCCAGGTTGGTGCAGCCTTCCGGGACCGCCCAGGGCCGGTCTCCTTTGGCGCGGGGCATGAATTGCGCGGTGATGTAGGGCATCAAGGCAACGCGGGTTTTGGTGGCGGCAATCACCTCATCGATTTGATCAATCAGGCCCAGGTGATAACACATTTCCGTCAGCACTTCTCTGCCGGTACATTCGGGCATGGTTTTTTTCACGTAGTCACCGGGCTTATCCATCAACAATGCGTAGGTCCACAGCACAAGCACGTCATCAGGCTGGTCCGGGAAGTGGGGCTGCCGGTTACACGTGAAGCTCATCAGCCAGGCGGAATCGGTAAAAGTGATGATCCCACCCGTTGCCGTGAAACCGGAATACGGGTCGTTAACTGACAGCTCCTTGAGCTTATCCATCAGCGGGGAGGGCTTGCAGGTCAGGGTGACAGATTCCCAGGTTGACCCGGGTATGTTGCCGCAAAACTTCTCGGGCCGGCCAAACACCTCGGATTGTTGCGCCAGGTTTTTCCACAACTGCCAGCCTGAACCGAAGCCGGCCTGATCTTTTTCTTTCAGTTGCGGCGCCGTGTTGTCATCGCCGTAGGCGGTGTCTTCGGTCATCGAGCCGGTGGTGACGAACACCAGATCGCGGTCGCCGACGTTAAAAGTTTTGTCACCCTCGCTGCCATGGCACTGGATCGCCGTGACCGTTCTGGTGTTATCAGAGGTTTCCATTTCCAGGTTCTCGACAATGGTGTCGTACTGGATGTTAACGCCCTGGTCCTTTAGCCAACTCATCAGCGGGCGCACAAAACCATCGTATTGATTGTATCTCGGGAAAACGAGCGAGGTCATATCGTTTAACCCATCCATCAGGTGCAGGAAACGATGCATATAGAGCTTCATTTCAAGCACGGAATGCCAGTTCTGGAAGGCAAACATGGTGCGCCAGAAGGTGTAGAAATTGGTGTTCAGAAAACCTTCACTGAACCATTCCTCTACCGTAATGTCGTCCAGATCCTCCTTGCGCGCGAGCAGGAGCCGGACCAACTCCAGCTGCTGCCGTTTGCTCAGCTCCATCGTCGAAAAATCCTTGATCTGGCCCTGCTTCTCCAACAGCCGTGCTTTCGACCAGTTCTTGTCGGCGTCATTGACGATCCGGTATTCATCCAGCACGGTGAAGGGCTTGGGCATCTCCAGAGCCGGTATCTCCGAGAACACATCCCAGAAATTCTGGTAGGTCATTTCCATTTCCCGGCCACCCCGCACGATGTAGCCGTCTTCGGCGCTACCGGCGCCATCCAAGGAGCCACCCTCAATGCTCTGCTCTTCCAAAAAGGTGATATTGCCGGCCGGCATATGGCCGTCGCGAATCAGAAAAAACGCGGCGGACAGGCCGGCAATACCACTGCCGACAATCCAGGCATGGCGATCGGCAATGCCTTCAGTGGGAAGCGGGCGATTGTTGACATAGGCACCGTGCAGGTCCGCCGGTGGCAGTGGCGTATCGATGCCGTTGTGCAAATGCCGGGAGGAAGCGTCCGGGGTGACACCAACGCCCTGCGCTGCCAGCGCATCGATATGGGCTTGCAGTTTTGACGGTGCTGTTTTGGAACTTTTTGGATGAGCCATTCAGGGATCTCCTTTCCTGAGAGAGGGGGTATATCATTTTCAGTATGGCCCGATAAGACAAGGTTATGGGTGACATACGTCAAGTTGGGCGGCAAGAGACCGTATCCAGAGAAGCGCTTCAGCGCTCCAGCGTTTTCTTGAGCTGCTCCAGCAACGCGAGCCTGTCACCAGTTTGAATAGAGCGCCTTTCTGATCAGAGTGGCTGCTTGGTCGGCCGGATAATAATCTCGTTGACGTCGACATCCGCCGGCTGCTCGATGGCGTAGGTAATCGCCCGCGCAATCGCATCGGCGTCAATGGCCATCTCGTACATCTCATCCACACCCTTGGCGGTCTCAGGGTCACTGATTTTACTGGTCAGCTCAGTCGCTACAGCCCCCGGTGAGATATTGGTGGAGCGGATTTCCCCGTCTCCTTCCTGACGAATGCCTTCTGACAGCGCTTTCACGGCATACTTGGTTGCGGAATAGACGGCGGACGCAGGAAAGACCTTATGCCCGGCGACCGACGACAGATTGATGATGTGGCCGACATGCTGTTCGCGCATGGTCGGCAACACTGCGGCGATGCCGTAAAGCACACCCCGGATGTTAACGTCGATCATCTTGTCCCACTCATCAATCTTGAGTTCATCCAGCGGCGACAGCGGCATCAGGCCTGCGTTGTTAACCAGCACGTCGATGCGGCCATAGGCCTCTTTTGCTGCCTTGGCCAGCGACTCGACCTGATCTCTGTCAGTAACGTCGGTGACCTGGTAGATAGCTTCACCGCCCTGCTCCTTGATGGCGTCACGCAACTCCACAAGCCGTTCCTCGCGGCGGGCAGCAAGCACCAACTTGGCGCCACCCTTGGCCAGGCGGTGGGCGGTGGCTTTACCGAGACCACTGCTGGCGCCGGTAATGATAACGACCTTGCCATTGATCTCTGACATGGGTTCTACTCCTGGTTTGTGTGAGAGGTAGTTGAAGGATGGCGCGTGGTCACGGCAGGAAAATCGACTTTACGTTGACGAATTCCTTCATGCCAAAGCCGCCGTGCTCACGTCCGTATCCAGAATCCTTGACCCCGCCAAAGGGCATATTCGGATCAGCGGCCCCGAACGAGTTGATGCGGATCATCCCCGTGTCAAAGTGATCGCGGGCCAGCTTCACGGCACGTTCCTCATCTTTTGAAAAGATCCCTCCGCCCAGTCCATAGCGGCTTTCATTCGCCAGCCGCATGGCGTCCTCGTCATCCCTGGCGCGGATAATCGACGCCACCGGCCCGAAGATTTCATCGTCATAGGCGGGCATTCCGGGCGCAAGGTCTGCCAGCACCGTCGCCGGATAATAGGCACCCGTGCGGTCGGGTACTTCTCCGCCGCAGAGGATTTTTGCACCCTTGGCGACGCTGGCATCCACCTGTTTTTTGACCGTGTCAAACTGGTCCTGGCTTGAAAGCGGGCCAAGTTGGCTGTCCTTATTCGTGGGATCGCCCATAACGATGTCTTTCATTTGAGCCACGAAAGCCTCGACAAAAGCGTCATAGACCTTATCGGTCACGATAAAGCGCTTTGCGGAAACGCAGGTCTGTCCATTGTTGTACAGCCGCCCGATGACTGAAAACTTTACCGCCGTTTCAATATCGGCGTCTTCCAGTACCAGGTAGGCGTCGTTCGACCCCAGTTCCAGCACGGTCTTCTTCAACGCCTTGGCAGCTGTAGCTCCAACATGCCTACCGGCTCCATCACTGCCGGTCAGCGTGACACCACGAACCTTGGGATGGGCGATCAGCCTGTCACTGGTGTCGTGGTCGATCACGATGACCTGAAACAGGTCTTCGGGCAGGCCCGCTTCAATGCATAATTCGCGCAGCCGCAGGCCAGACCCGGTGCAGATGCTGGCGTGCTTCAGAACACAGCCGTTGCCTGCCATCAGATTTGCCGCCAGCACGCGCACCGGCTGGTAGATAGGGAAGTTCCAGGGCTGAATCGAATAGATGACACCAACGGGCTGATAGCTGACAACGCCGCGCTTGCCGTTGAGACCCTGCTTACGTTCTTCATCTGCCAACGCGTCGGGTCCGTTTTCGGCGGCGTAATCAAAGAGCGCCGCGCAGAGCTCGACCTCAACATGCCCGTCTTTTAATAGCTTGCCAGTTTCGTTGGTCATCAAGGCGGCCAGCTCATCGGCATTATCGCGCAATTTTTGACCGATCTTTTTTAGATAGGGGGCCCGATCCTGATGGCTTAGTTCTCGCCATTGTAGAAACGCCGCATGACAGGCTTCAAGCCGATCCGTCGCCTGCGCTTCAGTCATGATGTCATAGCTCTGAATTGCTTTTTCGGTCGCGGGATTAACGGTGGTGATTGTCGACATGATTACTCCTTCCAGATTTGATAGGGGAACGCCATTCAGCGCTGACCTTGATGGATCTTCGTGCCATTGGCGGGGGATGTCTGTTCGATAACGAACGCTTATGCCGCGCTGGGGCAATGGCTGAGCAACGACCGTCCGTTTGTTGTATTTGCCGTTTCAGGGCTACAGTTGGCACCAGACATGCGTTTTTGCATCTCGACTTCTGTACCCGACCTTTAAGGATTTCCAATGACCAGCAACCTTTCCAGCGACAGAAAACCCGCAATAATTGCAGCCCTCGCCGGTGGCTGGGTCGCAGACGCGGCCAGCCTGGGGCTGCACTGGCTGTATGACAGCCCGCGCATTCTGGAAGTAGGTGGCCAGTCACCGGAGTTCCTGATTCCGAAAGCCGAGTATTACCAAGGTGGCTTCGGGTACTTTGCGCACGAAGGCAAACAGCCGGGTGATATCAGCCACTACGGCGCAGCCACTGGCGTGCTGACCGACAGCCTGCTGGCCAGTGAAGGCACCCTGGATATCCGCGATTACCAACGCCGCTTTCGTGCTTTCTTTGGCCCTGGTGGTCATTGGCGGGGTTACATCGACAATCCCACCCGGGTGACCCTGAACAACCTCAGCACCATCGAACAGCAAGCCATTGAACAGGCGCAATCGACGACAACTGCCGAACTGACCGATAAACAGAAACGAATACTGGTGCAGAAGGTCTTGCCCTACACCCGGCGCCTGAGTGGCGACCAGCTGGCCCAGCCGGTCCGCAAGGCAATCAGCCTTACCTACCAGGAACCGGAGATACAGGAAGCAGGCGTTCACCTTGCTGAAACCATTGACCAAAACCTGCAGCCCGAAAGCGGTGCCAACGACATGCAGCTGCCGGCGGTTTCCAAGTTGCCACCATTAGTGGCCTGCTATTGCGGCAGCGACAAACTGATGGAAATCACAGAAGCCGCTGTCCGGGTAACCAATCACCATGACGAAGCGGTGGCCTGGGCAAAATGCGCTGCGCGACTGCTGGATCAGCTTTTCCGGGGCGAGCCCATCTCCATGGCTCTGGACGCAGCAACCCCCGAAGCGCCAGATTCGGAAAACCTCAACAAAGCTCGCTCCGGCTCCGCTCTGGAGGCCGCGAGCGCGGGCGACACCTTTGGCCGCACCTGCTATCTGCACGAAGCCATGCCGGTGATCTTTCATATCCTGAGCCATGCCAACAGCTATACCGAAGCCGTTCGCGCCAATATCGAATGCGGGGGTGATTCTTGCGGCAGGGCCTGGATCATCGGGCCGGCCATGGCCGCCATTCACGGCGTGGGTGGTGAACGCGGCATTCCCTTGAGCTGGCTGGCACGAGTCGTTGATGCTCCGGTTATTCTCAGAGACATTGAAGCGCTGGTTCGCCAAACCCGGACCGCGTAGGAACAAGATAATGAGCAATCCGGTTGCCCGGCGTATTGAAAACGCGCTATGGGGCGCTTTTATCACACAAGCGTCATTCTGAATGGTTGTTCAAAAGTCCCACAAAATGACACCTCAGGGTGAAACAACTGTGTTCGCGATGCCGTCGAGGGCTCCAGCAATATTCTTAACGACCTTGCAGTCAGCCACATCATGCCGGTCTGCCAGGTATTGAGGATCGTTGTAACTGAGCCATACCTGGCCCTCGGCATCTTCCCACACCAGCGCTTTCAGTGGCAGGTCGATGCCAACCGTCTGGGCGCATTGCATAAATGCGGTGCCGCCTTTCGGGTTGCCAAAAATTAGCAGTTCGGTCGGCCTCAGCGATGCGCCGACCTTACTCGCGCCGTCGGCGTGGTCGATACGGGCAAAGACCTTAAACCCCTTTTCCTTAACAATGACAGCCAGTTTATCCATAGTTGCCACAGCCGAGTGCGGGCTCTGTAAAGAGATCAGACCTTCTGCAGCACTGGCCATCAAGCTCATGACCATGAGGCAAAAGAAAACGCCAATTCGAGAGATCATAGGGGCTCCGTTTCAGATGTCCTGGTCTGTATTACGGTAGTTCACCCCTGGCCCGTTCTCCAGTAGTCACCGATGGGTTATCTGGCGGAACCGCCAAATTGCTCCAGAAAGGCAGCGGGCAGAGCGTCGATAACAGGCCGGGCATCGCCAGACAATTCGGGACTCGGCACCTCCGGCTCACAACTGAGGGTGACCGGCGATTCCGACCAGTGCAGCAACTCCAGACGTCCATCCGTCTGTTCAACCAGCGCCGTGCAATGCTCTACCCAGTCACCATCGTTGCAATACAGGCCGTCTTCGCTGCGCAGAAACCCGGCGGAGTGGATATGGCCGCAGATGAAACCATCATAATGACCTTTTTCCGCGGCTGTCAGCGCCGCCAGTTCAAACCGACGGATAAACGTCCGCGCTTTTCCTATCCGGCTCTTGACCCAGGCGGCGAGCGACCAATAAGGCTTTCCTTGCAGGCGGCGAACGGAATTGAACCAGCGGTTGAGGCGTAATAGAAAACCATGGGCACGATCGCCCACCAAGAGCATGAGCGGACTGCAGCGAACAACCTGATCAAACTGATCACCATGACAAACCATGAAACGTCGACCATCGGCGGTGGTATGTACCGCCTTGTGAAGCAATTCCACACCGTGGATGGTTTGGCCGCAGAACCGGCGAAAGAAGTCATCGTGATTTCCCGGCACGTAGACCACGCGCGTGCTACCCGCGGCAAGCTCAAGGAGTTTCTGTATGACCGCCTGGTGAGAAGCCGGGAAGCAGACACGCCTCTGCATGGCAATCAGGTCAACAATGTCTCCGACCAGATAGAGGGTTTCGCAGCGAACATTATTGAGAAAATCCAGCAGATAGTCTGCCTGGCAGTCCGCCGTACCCAAATGCACATCGGATATGAATACACTCCGGTAGTTCCGCATGTCGTCTCCCGCCATTTCGCTACTCCGGTTTGGTACACCGTCGCAAAGTGCGGTGACCGGAAGGTGACAGGCAGGAGACAGTTCTATGACCATGGATTAACCGTGGCCACCGACTCGCGAATTCGGCTTCTGCAGCTCAAGACCTGAGATTGGGATTGAGCGTGTAGATGCCGGTTACCCGCGCACTGGCCAGCACGTGCCCTGCCATCGCCTCGCGCACATCGTTGCCATCAAACTCGCCCTGCAAATCCAGGCTCTCTACATCCAGTGCATGCACCTCAAAGTGATAGTGATGCATGATTTCATCGTTCCAGGGCGGGCATGGGCCATCGTAGCCTGCGTAGGTACCGGCCATATCGGGATTGCCGGCCAGGAACTGAGTGTAGTTGTTCACGCCCCGGACACCGAGCGCAGCGGGGCCATAATCCTTACCCTTGGGGATAACACCATCGCTGTCTTCGCCTTCCGGAACGCGGCTGATGTTGGCGGGAATGTCCACCAGTAACCAGTGAAAGAAGTCCACCCGCGGCAGCTCTTTGGAGACCGTTTTGCCTTCCTGGTTCACATCGTCGGCAACACTGGGTACGTCAGGGTCAAACATCATCACCACAAAGCTTTTGGTGCCTTCCGGCACATCGTCCCAAACCATTTCAGGATTGCGGTTTGGACCAAAGCTCATGTGGTCCTGCTCACTGAACACACCAAACGCAAACTTATCGGGAATCGGCTGGCCTTCTTCTACACCTCGAACGTCTAGTTTCACGGTACTTTCTCCTGCTGAACGTTACTGTGGTCAAAGCATGCGCTTTGCGTCATACGCTGTCAGTTGTTTCTCCGGTTGTATCAATCACCTTAGGTATTTGTCCAGATTAGCAAACCCAGAAGTGTTTGAGGATATAATTGAACAACTCTTCAATTTTACTGATACCGGGATTTTACAATGGCCAGGCACCCCCAATACGATCGCGACACTGCCCTGAGCAAAGCCGTCGGCCTGTTCTGGAAAAAAGGCTACCACGGCAGCTCTATGAAGCAGATTGAACAAGCACTCGATATGCGCCCGGGCAGCATTTACGCCACCTTCGGCAGTAAAGACGGCCTGTTCTCCGAGGCCCTGGCCAAGTACGCACAACAAGGCGGTGCCGACCTGTCGGAGCACATGGCCGGTTATGACAGCATAATAGAAGGGCTGCAGGCGTATCTCAGGCAAATTGCCAGCGATTGCACCGACTGCGCCCCGGCCAGGGCCTGTCTGATCGTAAAAACTCTGCTGGGAGCCAGCAACACCAATCCGGCACTGCATTCCCTGGCCCAGAGTGCGCTGGCAGACATTGAAACCTCGTTTGCGGAACTGCTGGAAAGCGCCAGGAACCGGGGAGAAATTGCCGCGCAGACCGACTGCCAGCGACTGGCACGACTTCTGCAGAGCCAGATCATGGGGCTGCGCGCCATGGCCGAACGCAATCTGCCTGCCTCCGAGCTTGAACAGCTCGGCAACGACATGGCTGCAATTCTGGAAGTTTGTAAAGACACGGAATTAAACACTCACCATAAAGCAGTGGCTCAAATCATTGGGCCGGAATGAATTGCCATAGACATAAAGTATCTATTTTTGTTATTGAGATATTCTTCAGAACAAAACATTTGGGCGCCCGGAAACAAAGCTTACTGTAACGAGTTGTTTACGTTGAAAACCCATGAGTTCGGCGAAGAAACTCTCAAGGAAGTTGCAGCGATATAATTCAATGGGCGTTGAATATGTCATTTCAAAACCCTTCGACCCGATGGCTTTGGCCGACAAAACACGAGTAATCTGGGATGGGTTCACACTTGATCAAGGTGATTAAATGAAAAAACCCACAATCCCGGATAATGAAGCACAGCGCCAACAGGCACTCGATGACACAGACTTGTTGACCGGGAGTGCCGAAGAACGCTTTGATCGCATTACCCGTCTTGCTTGCCATACCTTTTCTGTGCCCATTGCTCTGGTGTCCTTGATCGACCGGGATCGGCAATGGTTCAAATCCCGGCAGGGGCTCGACGCAACGGAAACACCACGAAATATTTCTTTCTGCGGCCATGCCATTCTTCAAAGCGAGCCCCTGATCGTTGAGGATACGCTTGAGGACGAGCGTTTCTTTGACAACCCTCTGGTGACCAGTGACCCCAACATACGTTTCTACGCTGGCGCCCCCCTGCATACCGAGAGCGGCTATTGTCTTGGAACCTTGTGCCTGATCGACCGCAAGCCTCGCTCTTTTAATAGCGATCAGGTTTCTATGCTGAAGGAACTGGCGGGCATGGTCGAGGATCTGGTCCAGGCTGATGCCCGCCAACGCAGACAGGCCACCGAAATGGAGAAGCAACTGCGCGCAAGCCGGGATGAAATGGCGTCACTGCTCAACAATATGCCTGGTGTGACCTACCGCTGCTTGCCCGATGATAACTGGACAATGCTCTACATGAGCAGACAGGTTGACAACGTTAGCGGCTATTCAGCAGAAGACCTGATTAATAACAAAAACGTCAGCTATGCCGAACTCATTCACATCGACGACGCACCAACGTGTGACGAAGCCGTCAAAAAGGCGGTGGCGGAAGACCGAGAATGGCATATTGAGTACAGGATTCGGCACCGAACCAAAGGATGGCGCTGGGTGGAGGAGCGGGGCAGGTGCATGCGAGATGACTTACAACACCCGGTTGTACTTGAGGGTTTTATCGTTGATGTCACACACAAGCATGATGCCTTGCATCAATTGGAACAGCACCACACAGCACTCATGTTGCTCAACGATATTGCCTTTTCCAAACATGGCTCACTGGACGAAAAAATTGTCCACGCGCTCCAGTTGGCCAGAAACTATCTCAGGGCGGAGCTCGCCATCCTCAGCCAGATTGAAGGAGATGTTTATACCGTTGCCTGGGTTGATGCCCGGGAGAACATTCCGATTACTGCCGGTCAGCAGTTTGCGCTTGGCGACACCTGGTGCGACTTGCTGATATTCAACAAGGACAGTCCGGTCGACCATGAATGCCTGATCCAAGATGCCAACCAGGCTGAGTATAGCAATCACCCCTGTTACCGAACCAACCCCCTGGGCAGCTATGCGGGCATAGTTGTGGAAGTAGATGGCCATCCCTGGGGAACCCTGAACTTTTCCTCCTCCTACGTCCGACATGAGGACTACGGCCAAAGCGAAAAGCTATTCCTCCGTTTGCTGGCCAATTGGTTGTCTGAGGTATTGACCAACAGCCTCAGTCACGACCGCCTCACCAAGCTTATGGCACAGCTGCCAGGTGTCGTTTATCAGTTTCGCCGGTTCCCGGATGGGAAAATGATTTTTCCCTTCAGCTCTCCCCAGATTCAGGATTTATATGGAATAACCCCGGCGCAGGCCGCAGAGGACGCAACGCCGGCTTTTGCGCGCATTCATCCTGACGAACTGGAGGCCGTTGCCGCATCTATCGATCACTCGGCCCAGACCCTTGAAAACTGGGGGGCCACTTATCGCGTGCAATACCCGGGTGAAGGCTATCGGTGGGCCTCAGGTCACGCCAAGCCTGAGCGTCTTCCTGACGGTAGCATTATGTGGCATGGGTTTCTGCAGGATATTCATGAACAACAACAAGCACGACTTGCGCTTGAACAGAATGAAATGCGACTGCGCGGCTTGTTCGAATTCTCTCCCATTGGCATCGCCCTGAATGATTTTGAGACCGGTAAGTTCATTGACCTGAACCCTGCCCTGGTTGCTCCTACTGGATATACCGGAGAGGAATTTGTCCAACTGAGCTACTGGGAGGTCACACCCAAAAAGTACTTGCCGGAAGAAGAACAGGCACTGTCTGAACTCAAAGAAGCGGGTCGCTATGGCCCTTTTGAAAAAGAGTACATCAGAAAAGACGGCAGCCGTTACCCCGTTCGCCTGCAGGGCATGCTCAGCAAAGAACTGGACGGCCGACAGGTCATCTGGTCGCTCGTCGAAGATATCAGCGAGCGCAAAAAACTCGATAGAATGAAAGACCAGTTTATTGCGACCATCAGTCACGAACTTCGAACACCGCTGACATCCATTAAAGGTAGCCTGGGTCTCCTAATCGGCGGTGCAGTCGGTGAGTTTCCGGAGAAGGCACAGAAACTGTTAGCCACTGCCGAGCGCAATACCAGTCGTCTTATGCTTTTGATAAACGACCTGCTGGACATGGAAAAGCTGGTGGCGGGAAAAATGCCCATGGACCCGCAGCGGCAAGCTTTGGCGCCTATTCTGAATGACGCGATTGAGGCCGTTAGAGAATACCGCCATTCCTACGGTGTTGAGATTGAAACATCCGAAGAGTGGCCGGCTATTGAGGTCAGTGTTGATGCTTCACGTCTGATTCAGGCCCTGACGAACCTGCTATCCAACGCCATGAAGTTTTCACCGGAAGATCAGCCCGTGGACGTCACGGTCACCCAGCAAGGCGAAACCACTGAAATTCGTATTCGGGATTACGGCCCTGGGGTGTCGCCAGAGTTCCGGGATCGACTGTTTCAGCGATTCAGCCAGGCCGACGCAACCGATAGCCGCAAACTCCCGGGCACGGGGCTTGGTCTGGCCATCACCCGAGAGATCTGTCATCAGCTTGGCGGTCAGGTTGGCTATCGCGATGCAGAGGGTGGCGGTGCGGAGTTCTACATTCAGCTACAGGTAGCCAAAGCATGACCTTTTTAGCGAAAGCCTTAGCCACACTGGGCTTGGCCCTCCTCGCCGTTACCGGCAATATAATCAATCTGCCGCTGTTCTTTGGTGTGCATTTTATTTTTGGCTCTGTCGCCGTAATGTTGGCCGTAAGATTACTCGGCCTTTGGCCCGCGGCCTTGGTGGCGCTGGCAGGTGGCGCTTATACCTGGATCCTTTGGGGCCACCCCTATGCCATGCTGACATTCACGCTCGAGGCCATCGTTGTCAGCCTGTTGTATCAACGCGGCACGCGAAATCTGGTGCTGGCGGATCTCGCTTTCTGGCTTGTGGCAGGGGTCACTCTGCTCCCGATGTTTTATATGGGTGTGCTCGGCATGGATCTGTCGGCCGCCAGCATGATCGCACTGAAGCAGTCGCTGAACGGTCTGTTCAATACCTTGATGGCGGGGCTTCTCATTAAAGTCATGGTCTGGCGGTTCCAGAACGGCTCGGTCAGCTGGCTGCCAACCCACATCCGGCTGAACGAGCTACTCTTTCATATTCTCCTGACTCTGGCGCTGATTGCCGGCAGCGCCCCGATAATTATCGGCAGCTATGCCGCCAAGCTTGAGCGGGAAAAGGGGTTGGCCACTGCGTTGAATCGCGTGTTAAGTGCGACGGAAGAACGTCTTCAGGAGCAACCCTACGCCTCTCAAGTTCTTGAGACAGAGCTATTGCGTTATGCAAGCACCGATGGCATTGCTGGCATCGCACTGCTGAATACCCAGGGGCAACCTATCGCCCAGGCCGGCAAAGTAACCACGTCTTCAACGGAAAGTATCAACTCACTGACTAGCGTGAATAACCTGAAAATCTGGTTACCGGATTCCGGTGGGAGCCTGGTGAATCGCTGGAAAGCCGGACTTTATCAATACCGTCTACCCGTCACTGGCCTGCAGGATGGCGTCGAACTGATTGCGGACAAACCTGCAGCATCCCTGATTCAGGCCGTAGAAGAGCAACGGAACCAGAGCTTTGCTTTTTTGGCGGGGATGACATTATTGAGCATTCTCGTCAGCTTTTCGCTGAGTCGCGTGCTGACACGACCGTTGGCACAACTCGATAAAGCCAGCAAACACCTGCCTGAGAGAATTCGTCTTCAGAAGCGGCCAGAATTACCCGGGAGCCGAGTCCGTGAATATGACATTCTGTCTGCTTCACTCCAGACCATGGGTAACACGCTGGCCCATACGTTCGCCGAGCTGGACAAGGTTCAGACCAACCTGGAACGAGATGTCCTGGCCCGTACCCGGGAACTAGCCAACACATCCGCAATGCTGAGCAATGTTCTGGAAGCATCCACGGAATTAGCCATTATCGCAACCGATCCCGGTGGCACTATCACCCTGTTCAATATTGGTGCTGAAAACCTCCTCGGATATGACTCGAACGAAGTGGTTGGCACGCACAGTCCGGCATTATTTCACCTTTCCTCCGAGATTGAAGAACGATCCCAGGAGCTCTCTGAGGAAGTCGGTGAGTCTGTTTCGGGCTTTGATATATTCGTGAAACATTCTTTGTGTCGAGGCTCGGAGACCCGGGAGTGGACTTACGTCACCAAACTCGGAGCCACCACTCCGGTTGTATTGACGGTGACGCCTATCCGGGATGATTCTGGAAGGCTTACTGGCTTTCTGGGGATTGCTCAGGACGTCACCGAGCGCAAGCGCATTGAGCAAATAAAAAACGAATTCATTTCTACCGTCAGCCATGAGTTGCGAACGCCGCTTACCTCGGTAAGTGGCGCCCTCGGTCTGGTGCTGGCCGGGAAGCTGGGAAATATCCCCGAGAAGGCCCAAAAATTATTGGATACCGCTCATCGCAACAGTAAGCGACTGGCACATCTGATTAACGATCTACTGGACATCGAAAAGATTGCCGAGGGCAAGCTACATTTTAACATGCAGATCCAGCCGCTTCTGCCGATACTTGAGCAGGCAGTGGAAGACAACAGGACTTACGGCACTGAGCGGAATATCAAACTGGAACTAACCAGCGATCTTGCCGAGGGCAAAGTCAGGGTTGATGAACAGCGGCTGAAACAGGTGCTGGCTAACCTGCTCTCCAACGCCGTCAAGTATTCTCCCGACGGCGGTTCAGTCACTGTGGCAGCGGCCAGAACCGATACCGATATTACCGTCAGCGTGACAGACCAGGGCTCTGGTATTCCGGAGGATTTCCAGCACAAAATTTTTCAGAGATTTGCCCAGGCGGACAGCTCTGACACGCGAAAAAGGGGGGGCACAGGTCTGGGACTGGCGATAACCCAAGAGCTCATTACACGCATGGGTGGAACCATTCATTTCGAAACAACCGAAGGGAAAGGGACCCGTTTTTACTTCAAGCTTCCGGCGATAGACCCTGGCAAAACAGCACCCTCTGCCCCTCAATCTGACGCAGACGATTCGGTAATAAAATCACCCAAGATACTGGTCGTGGAGGATGACCCGGACGTTGCCAGACTTCTGAAAATCATGCTGGAAGATGCCGGGTATCGAGTGGTTGTCTGCCACACCGGCTCAGAGGCTCTTGAATCCGCAAAAACGGGGGAATACAACCTGATTAGTCTGGATCTGATGCTGCCTGATATCAGTGGGCTCGACATTATCCGGCGACTGAAAAAACAGACCGATACTGAAAACATACCCATCGTGGTCGTATCTGCCAAAGTGACCCAGGGTGAGCTTGAGCTGAATGGCGAAGTGGACAATATTGCATGGCTGGCAAAACCTATTGATTACCAGAAACTGATTGACTTGGTCCAACATCAGCTATCGGACGGTAGCCGCCCGAAGATATTACACATTGAGGATGATGTGGATTTGCACAACATTCTTTCCGCTATGGTCAGTGATCAGTTAATTCTGGAACCGGCAGGGACGATTGCCGACGCCAAGGCTTTGTTGAAGCAACACACATATGATGCAGTGTTGCTTGATATTGGCCTGCCTGACGGCTCAGGGTGGGACCTGATTCCGGATATTGAACATGAGCAGCCCGGTGTGGCAATCGTCATACTGTCGGGCGAAGATGTCAGCAAAGAAAGACATGCAACTGTTGAGGGTGTGCTACTGAAAAACCGCCTGACATCAGAGCAACTCGTCAGTGTGATCCGGGATCGCATTCATGGAATGCCAGCCACCCGCTTCAATTTGCTCTGACAACATCGGGCGGGCACTCAGAAAACCCTGATACTGATCGCAACCGAGCTCTTGCAGGAAGGCCAGCTCTTCCTTGCGTTCAACACCCTCGGCGATCACTGTCATCTTCATGCTTTGACCCAACTGCACCATGGTGCGCAACAAGCGGGCATCACCCGTTTGCGACCAGTGCTCTATAAAACTACGGTCAATTTTGAGCTTGTCGGCGTTGATGCGCTGGAGATAACTCAATGAACTATAGCCGGTGCCAAAATCATCCAATGCCAACTCAGCTCCAAGCGCCCTGAGCGCCTCTAGTACCTGGAAAGCTTTTAGCCAGTCTGCCAGCAGCAGGCTTTCGGTAATCTCCAGTACGATTTTTCCCGGTTGCACCTGGTATTTATGAATCAGTAACGCCAGGTTATCGATGAACAAAGGTTTCTGGATATCCCACGCTGAAAGATTCAGCGACATGAACAAATCAGGATGCAGAACCTGCCAATCGGCGAGCTTGGGTACAACACAGCTAATTATTTGGTCGGTTAAGCGGGATATCAGTCCTCGCTCTTCCATCAGCGGAATAAATTCACCGGGCCCCAGCAGGCCGCGCTCTGGATGCTGCCAGCGAGCCAATGCCTCGAACCCGACAATGCGCCCCTCCTTAACGGAAAATATCGGCTGGTAAGCCGCAACAAACTGCTTTTCATCCAAGCCCTGGATGATTGATTGTTCTAAATTAAACCTGTATCTCTGTTCACTCTTAAGACCTTCATCGAAGTAAATCAGTTCGGCGCCGCTAGCCGCTCTCGCTTTGAACAACGCCATATCTGCCTGATCTATAAGCTCATCCGCACTGATATTGTTTTCTTTGGCGATCGCAACCCCAACATCCGCAGAAAGTCCAACGGCACCCTGTTCGGAGGCCGGGTCCGTTTTATTCACCACCTGAATCAAACTCCTCACGTACTCATTTAGCGCTTCCGGGGAAGAATGATCTTTGGTGAAAATCAGAAATTCATCACCTGATTCCCGGCTCAGCACGCCATTGCTTCCGACATGCTGTCCCAACTCCCAAGCAACCCGTTGCAGCACCTGGTCACCGAAGAACTGGCCGTGGAGGTTATTGATGGTGTGAAAATCCCGAAGGTCCATTTTTATAACCGCCAGAATGCCCTGAATCGGTTGCTGTAAAACACTATTGATCGCACGCCGGATCCCTTCCAGCTTCGGCAACGCAGTCAACGGGTCTTGAGCGGCGTCTAACTCAGGCGCCATCAATGCTCTATCCAGGCTTCGCAATTGACGCCCCTTGACCACACGGGACTTCACCATCATCAACAATCGCCAAGGCTCTATAGGCTTGTTAATGAATTCGTCATTCGCCAATCGTGCGCAAGCCAACTTGATGTCCGTGTTAGCAGCAGCCGACATGAATAACAGGGGTATGGTAGAGAACTCTTCATGCTGGCGAATGATACGGCCCAGTTCAATTCCATTGCAGCCAGGCATGTTGACATCAATCAGCACCAGCTCAGGGTGAGATTGGTCTAAAAGAGCCAGTGCGTCCTGTGCATTCGTTGCCATTGTGACCGAATAGCCGGCACCACCGAGAATCGAATCGTACAAATCCAGCAAGTCTTTATCATCGTCAACAATCATGACCCGGTAGGGCTCAACTGGCGCCAGATTAAGTTCCGCGCGCAGCAGGGCTATTAACCGGGGAATATCCAATGGTTTGTGAAGAAAATGGTTACCTCCGGCTCTGACCGATGCCAGGCGGAGCTCAAAGGAATCATGCCGGGAAATGAAAATAACAGGGAGGGGCGCGCCATCCTTCTGGCGCCAAAGGCTGACCTGATTTGCGCCAGCGAAGCGGTGGCCAAAAAAATCCATATCGACTATCAACGCAAGCGGTTCGTAGTCGGTAACAGCCCGCTCTAAATGAGCAGCATCCTGTTCAACGTGTGCAATGTAACCATAAGATTCAAGGGTATCAACGAGCTTGAACGCAAAATTCTCATCATCGTCCACAAGCAGAATATTAACGCTATCCGGAAGATGATTTTGTTCTAGTTCAGCGCTTTCAGAACGACTGAAACCTGCCTTGTTCGCTCCATCATCCGAAGCCTGGCTCAATGCTACCAACAATGCATCAAGGGGACAGGCCACTGCCGATGCTCTCTCCTGAACCGACAGCGACTTTGTTTGTTCAAGTGCTTGCTCGAATTCTATTGCGACTTGCGACAGTTCCCTGAACCCATAGGCCTGACCCGAGCCGGCCAACCGATGGGCAATTGACTGAATTTCTGAAAACTTCCTCGAATCATAGATTGCAGCCGACCAAAGCGTTTCAAGTTGATGTCTGTAATCAGTCAGGTTGGCTCTGTATTTGGCGCGCAAGCCATCCAGTTTCCGGGAGCTGGTCGGGCACATACTCTCAATCCTTTGAAAACGGTTTTGCTTAAAGCGTAGTCTAATGAAATATAGTCATTCAAAGCCGTGCAATCCAGTATAAACAACCAACAAGGCGCGGGAGAACTGGCTGGGAAACGGACTCGTCGCTGCATGGTGATTAAGTCGACAACGCCGCAAACCAGATAGAACATCTGGCAGTGAATGTTGTTAAGAAAATCGAGTAAATAGCCGGGTTGGCCACCGGCCCGGGACCGCGAACCTTTCCCTTGGCCAGCAGGCCGTCGCTATCCTCACTTTCAGGTATGGCCCGAAGCACTTGTCAGGCAGCACTTCTGTCCAATTGTCATCCCGGACCTCCGACGTTAGTATATTGGGCGTTAGCAGCCTACCTTTTGTGTTAACGGGTCAGACTAATCAGAGCAGACAGCCAAGCGTTTTCCCGCGAGAGCGCTTGGCTCTCATCTTCTAAGGTCTGACTGTTATGGAAAACCTGCATCACATTGTTGTGGTCGGCGGCGGTGCCGGCGGTCTTGAGCTGGTTACCAGCCTGGGCAACAAACTCGGCAAGAAACACACAGCCAGGGTCTCGCTGGTGGATGCCAGCCTGACCCATGTCTGGAAGCCGCTGCTGCACGAAGTTGCCTCTGGCTCGCTGGACGCCAGCGCCAACGAAATCAATTATCGAGCCCACGCCCGCAAACATCATTACGAATTTCAGCTCGGCCGCATGAGCGATCTCGACCGCAGCAACAAAGAAATCGTGATTGCGCCATTCCTGGATGAGGATGGTCGGGAGGTCGTGCCCGAACGCCGCCTTCAATACGACACCCTGGTGATTGCCGTTGGCAGTACCGCCAATGACTTCGGAACGCCTGGCGCGCAGGTGCATTGCCTGTTTCTGGACAGTCTCAGGCAGGCCCGGCGTTTCCATAACCTGATGCTTAATGCCTTTTTACGCAAGAATCACGAGGCACACCAAGGCCTGGCCCATTCTCTGAACATCAGCATTATCGGCGCCGGCGCCACTGGCGTGGAGCTGGCGGCAGAGTTACGACTGGCCTCGCGGGAATTGCCGGTTTACGGCATGAATCACCTGCAATCGTCTGACGTCACCATCAGCGTGATTGAGGCCGCCGATCGCATATTGCCGGCCTTGCCGGGTCGACTCTCGGCCGCCGCCACCCGGGAACTGGAGCGGCACAAGGTCAAGGTGTTCACCGGCCAGCCGGTGAGCGAAGTGCGCCATGACAGTTTGGTGATGAAGGATGGCACCGAACTGCCTTCAGAAATGACGATCTGGGCCGCAGGCATCAAAGCGCCGCCGTTTCTGGCCGGACTGGCCGGCCTTGAGACCAACGGCAGCAACCAGCTGGTGGTGGAACAAACCCTCCAGACCACCCAGGACCCGGATATTTTTGCCTTTGGCGACTGCGCGGCTTGTCCGCAGCCTAGCTCAGATCGCCCGGTGCCACCTCGGGCCCAGGCCGCACACCAACAGGCGGACGCTCTGTTCAAAACCTTGTGTAACCGTCTGGATGGCAAAGAACCGGTCGCCTTTGTTTACAACGATCACGGCTCACTGATCAACTTCAGCCGCTATACCACGGTGGGCAATCTGATGGGCAACCTGTCCGGTCGCAGCATGTTCATAGAAGGGAAGGTCGCACGCCTGTTCTACCTGTCTTTGTACCGGATGCATCAGGTCGCCCTGCACGGCTTTCTGCGTACCGGGGTAATCTGGCTGATGGATAAAATCAGTCGCGCCATGCAGCCGCGCCTCAAGCTGCATTGATCGGCAAAACTTTGTCCTGAAAGGCTGGAGCGGGCGATGGGAATCGAACCCACGTCATCAGGTTGGGAACCTGAAGCTCTACCATTGAGCTACGCCCGCCTGCATAATGATGGCCACAGCAATATAAGCCCGGGGCCGTGTTCGGGCAAGTCCCTTTGGTCTGGAGTCTGATGGATCCCACCTTTACCCTGATTGGCGCCCTGATGCTGGTCTTCAGCATTGTTCTGAGCCCGCTATCCAGCCGTATCGGCATGCCGGTGCTGCTGATCTTTCTTGCCGTCGGCATGATGATGGGTGAGGACGGGCCAGGCGGCATCCAGTTCGACAACTTCGAGCTGGCCTTTTTGATCGCGAATCTGTCGCTGGCCGTCATCTTGCTGGACGGCGGCATGCGCACCCGGGTGGAAACCTTCCGGGTGGGTCTGCGACCGGCGTTGGTCTTGGCTACGGTGGGTGTGGCATTAACCGCGGGCGGCGCTGCCATCGTCGCCTGGTGGGTATTTGATCTGCACTGGATGATGGCACTGCTGATCGGGGCCATTATCTCCTCCACCGATGCCGCGGCGGTTTTTTCCTTACTTCAGGGCCGCGGCCTACACCTGAACGAGCGAGTCAGCGCGACTCTGGAGATCGAGTCGGGCAGTAACGACCCGATGGCGATCTTTCTCACCCTGATGCTGGTCACCCTGATCGGTCAACAGGACCAGGGATCTTTGTGGTCCGGACTGGTGATGCTGGTTCAGCAGTTTGGCATCGGGGCCGCTGCCGGTGTGCTGGGCGGTTTTGCCACGGTCGAGTTGGCCAACCGGATGCGGCTGACACCAGCGTTGTACCCCATTCTGGTCGGCGCCGCCGGGATCGCGGTTTTTTCTGCCACCAATGCTGTTGGTGGTAGCGGCTTCCTCGCGATCTATCTCAGTGGCGTTATCATCGGTAACCGTCATGTCCGGATGATGCCGATGATCCTTCAGGTTCATGACGGCCTGGCCTGGCTGGCCCAGCTTTGTTTGTTCCTGATGCTTGGTTTGCTGGTGAGCCCTTCTGACCTGATTCCTCTTGCCGGAGCCGGCCTCATCCTAGCGCTTGCGCTGATCTTTGTGATCCGTCCGTTAACCGTGCTGGCCACCCTCTGGCCCTTCGGCTTCAATCGGCGAGAGTTGGGTTTCATCAGCTGGGTCGGGTTGCGCGGCGCGGTGCCGATCGTGCTGGCGCTGTTCCCGATCATGGCCGGTTTGCCGGATGCCCAACTGGTGTTCCATGCGGCCTTCTTTATTGTTCTGGTATCGCTGATCGTTCAGGGCACCACCATGGCACCCCTGGCCCGCAAACTTCATCTTGAGGTTCCGGCCGGTGAAGACCCCTACCGACGCCTGCCACTGGACGCCCCGGCAGCCGGTGACCATGAACTGATGCTGTTTCCCCTGCGAGGCAAGAACTGGGACACTCCAAAGCCTCTTGGTCAGCTGCGACTGCCGGATAACACGGCCGTCGCCGGTGTGTTCCGGAATCGCCTATGCCTGCAACCCACCAAAGAACTCGAAGTGTCTTCGGGGGATATGGTGGCCATGTTTGCCACCCCGGCCCTGCTGCCAGACCTCGGCAAGGCTTTGAGCGGTCGGCAGGCACCCAAGCACCTGGCAGAACGCGCCTTCTTCGGGGATTTTGTACTTAATGGCGACGCCTTGTTAGGTGACGTGGAGCAGGTGTACGGTATCGAATTCGACGAATTACCCCCCGAGCTGTCTTTGGCGGAATGCTTTGCCAAGCGCACCAAAGGCCACCCGGTGGTTGGTGACAAGGTTATCCTGGGCCCGGTTACCTTGGTGGCCAGGGCCACTGAGGCCGACCGGGTGACCAAAGTTGGCCTGAAGATGGATGCGTGACACCCTCCCGATTGGTACAAAGAAATCCAACAACCGTAACAAAACCCCTTACCAATCCCCACGCCGGCTATGTTATAACCACTGTGAACAAAGTTTAACCATCGAATCTAAAGCGCTGGCACCATGATCCTGAAACTGTTTTTATCGTTTTTACTGACCGCTCTGCCGGCCCTGGCCCAAAGCACGGAGCTTTTGGCGCGGGCGGATACCCAAATGGTTATGCCATCAGCTGAACCAACCCTGGCTGAGCACCTGGAAATAACAAAGGTGCTGGTTCACAAGGGTGAGCGCCGGTTGTATCTGCTCAGTGGCGATAAAAAAGTACGGAGTTACCGGATTTCTCTGGGTGATAATCCGGTTGGGCACAAATTGTACGAAGGCGACAAACGCACGCCCGAAGGGGATTACCTGCTGGACTGGCGCAATGCCAACAGCGACTTCTACAAATCCATCCATATCTCTTATCCAAGCCCCAGCGACCGCGAGCAAGCTGAAGCCTGGGGGCTGAGCCCGGGTGGCAGCATCATGATTCATGGCCTGCCTAACGATGCTGGCGACCTGGCCTTTGCCTTCGCCGGGCTGGACTGGACTGAAGGCTGTATTGCCGTCACTAACGAAGAGATGGACGAAATCTGGGCGTTGGTCGACAACGGCACCCCCATTCGCATTCTTCCCTGACAGCCCGAACTTCCAACCGCATTAATTCCATGACCACAGAATTAAGTTGTTGTCATAAGCTAAGAAATTTTACGTATCCTTAGTTAACATTATGTCTCAGAGTGTTTTACACTGTTTGACGACTCCGGTAGTCAATGCCTATCGGGCTAGTTGACAGGAAGTCGTCTATACTGACTTTCGGATCACAGGAAATAAAACGACTAATAAGGGGAATGATAATGCGTAAACTGACGATCGCCGGGTTTGCAATGGCAGCTGTACTGACTGCTGGTTGTGCAACGACTGATCAAGGATCTGTTGACGAAGCGAATGCAACTGCAAGCTCCGCCGAGCAGACCGCTAACAACGCACTGAATACTGCCAACAGCGCTGCCAGCTCTGCACGTACTGCCCAGCAGACTGCAGAAGAAGCGCTGGCTGCCGCTCGCTCAGCTCAGAAGTCCGCTGACGAAGCGAACGAGCGTGCACGTCGCATGCTGGAGCGCTCCAGCCAGAAGTAAGGGCTGACGCTTAGCAGAAAAGGCCGGTTGAACCGGCCTTTTTTGTGGGCGTCTGAAAACCCCATCGTTACTGATCGAGCTTGTCTGGCTTCCTGGTTACCTGGCCATCCATAAAGGATTTGATCATGTCGACCGGCAACGGGAACACGATGGTGGAGCTATTGCTATTACTCATATCTGCCAGCGTCTGAAGGTACCGTAACTGCATGGCACCGGAGTTGGCCGACATCACTTGGGCCGCTTCCACCAGCTTTTTCGACGCCTGCAATTCACCCTCTGCATGAATAACCTTGGCACGACGTTCACGCTCGGCTTCCGCCTGACGGGCGATGGCACGAATCATATTTTCATTCAGATCCACGTGTTTGATTTCCACGTTGGCCACCTTGATACCCCAGTCCTCTGTCTGGGAATCAATGATTTCCTGGATGTCGGAATTCAACTTGTCGCGTTCTGACAACATTTCATCCAGGTCGTGCTTGCCCAGTACCGACCGCAGCGTGGTCTGTGCCAGTTGACTGGTGGCCACACCGAAGTCTTCCACCCGGATGATCGCTTTCTCGGGATCGACCACCCGAAAGTACAAAACTGCATTGACCCGAACCGTGACGTTGTCCTTGGAGATAACGTCCTGGCTGGGCACATCCAAAGTGATCACTCGCAGATCAACACGCACAATCTGCTGGATACCTGGAATAACAATGATCAGGCCCGGGCCTTTCACACCCTGAAACCGGCCCAGGAAGAACACCACGCCGCGCTCGTATTCCGGCAAAATCTTGATCGCGGAACCGAGTATCAGCAGTAACACCACAAGCGGTGCGATATAGGGGAGAATGTTGCCCAGGTTCATACGGCCTCCTTGATTTGCCGTTGGTTAATCCGAATGGATCATTAATGGGCCGATCCGGCCCCTGGTTTGACCTCAACCATCAGGGTTAGCCCGTCCATGGCTGTAACACAGACCTTGCTGCCCTTGGTTACCGCCTCCTGACTTCGGGCATTCCAGCGTTCCCCGCTGACCTGTACATGGCCACGGTAATCCTCGTACGCAGGTTCGAAATCGTCCAGCGCCACGCCTACTTCGTGCGTCATGTGCTCGCTGCCACTGACCGGCGGTTTTCGCCTGAGGCCAATAAAGCGCGTGACCGTCCACAGAATAAAACCGCCGGCAACTACCGCCGTGCCGCCGATCGTGGGCAAAGAAATGTCGCGATGACTGCCGTCCATCAGAATCACCGACCCGGTGACAAAAGCGACGATCCCCCCAACCCCGAGCATGCCGAAGCTGGGCATCAGCGCTTCCCCGACAATGAACGCCAGGCCCAGAAGAATCAAGGCCAGCCCGGCGTAATTGACCGACAATACCTGGAAGGCAAACAGCGCCAGAATCAGGCTGATAGCCCCAATTACTCCAGGCACCATGGCCCCAGGGTTGGACAGCTCAAAGATAATGCCGTAGAAACCGATGATCATCAGGAAGTAGGCCACGTTCGGATCAGTAATCACCGACAGCAGCCGGGTTCGCCAGTCCGGCTCCAAGCGCTCAAGTTCCAGCCCGGCAGTATCCAGCTCGATCTCGCCAGTGGCCATCTGCACGGAGCGGCCGTGAATGGCTTCCAGCAAAGCCCTCAGGTCCGGTGCCACCACGTCAATCACGTTCAATTCCAGGGCTTCTGTGGCCCCCAGGTTGACCGCCTCACGTACCGCCTCTTCGGCCCAGTCGGCGTTGCGACCATGGCGTTCAGCGAGGCCACGGATGTAGCTGACGGCATCTTCCAGCACTTTACGCTCCATCGCGGTATCGCCGCGGCGCTTTTCCGGTTCGACAGCCTCACGATCAGACCCATCGGCATCATTGCTTTGTTGAGGTTCCTGTTCGGGTTCGGGTGAGCCCGGCAGGCCGCCCATCTGCACCGGTGTCGCCGAGCCCAGGTTGGTGGCCGGCGCCATGGCCGCGATATGACTGCCGTACAGAATGTAGGTGCCGGCACTGGCAGCCCTGGCACCTTGGGGGGAAACATAAGTGGCAACAGGGATTTCGGAGGCAAGAATGGTTTTGATGATCTCCCGCATGGACTCCATCAAACCGCCCGGGGTGTCCATTTCCAGGATTACCAGGCTGGCATTTTCCTGTTCTGCCCGGCGGATGCCGCGGGTCACGTAATCCATGGTGGCCGGGCCTATGGCCCCGTCAACGGTAAGCACCAGCGCCTTACGGGGAGAATCCTGCTCGGCAATGACCTGCCAGGAAAGGCCGATCAGGCCCAACAGCGCGCCAGCCAGAAAGATCAGTGACCAGACGTTCAGCCGATTGCACTGGCGCTGGCGGTGGAGCGGGTATGACTTCATAGCGACCTCCCGAACAGGATGATCAGAACAGTTTTGCCAGAATGCTCTCCGGCAAACGCCTCAGAATAAATCCGATGGGCGTCCAGGGCCAGGCCGGCACAAAACGTTCGGCCTTGCCCGACTCAATCGCACGCACCATGGCCCGACACCCTCTCTGGGCATCCACAATGAACGGTGTATGCTTTACCTTCTCATTTATCTCGGTCCGAATATACCCGGGATAAAGCGTGGTTACGCGGATCGGCGAGCGGCGCTTTTTCAGTTCGATCCGCAAGCCTTCGCAAAGTGCTGCCAATGCAGCTTTTGTGGCCGCATAGGTGGTGATATTTCCCGGCATCCCGCGGATTGCTGTCACAGAAGATACGGCAACCAGGTGGCCATGGTTCTGCGCCCGGAAAATCGCCATGGCAGCTTCTATCTGGGCGAGGGCAGCCACAAAGTTGGTTTCTGCGGTCTGGCGGTTCGCATCAAAGCGACCGGTACCCAAGGGCTGGCCTTTGCCGATACCGGCATTGACGATGATGCGATCAAGCTGACCGAACTCCTCCCGGAACGCCTGAAAGACGTCAAACACCTGCTGATGGTCGTTCACATCGAGAGCGCGCACACTGATGGTAACGCCTGAATACTCCGCCTCCAGCTCCGACTTGAGCTGGTCAAGGCGCTCGGTGCGGCGGGCACAAAGTGCCAGGTGATTGCCCCTGGCGGCAAATTCCCGGGCCATGCCTTCGCCCAGTCCTGAACTGGCGCCAGTTATCAAAATGGTGCGACTCATAAACACTCCTGCTCTGCGGTTATTGTTGGTTATGCCAGAACCGTCAGACGTCAGCAGCCCAAATCCAACAACCAGAGCTCAGCAAACCTGCGAACCAGGGTCAAAAGTACAGTGTTTGCTCCGATTCCGCTGGCTTTTTCGGGTCACGATCATCACCGGTTTTATCCGCCGCCATTTGGGTCAGACGTTCTCCGATCATGGTTGGTATGCCGTCCGCCTGATCCACCGCCAATTCAATGGAATGCCGCTGCACTTCCACGTCCGGATGCTGCTGTCGGAATGTTTCCAGGCGGTCGAGCACCGCCCGCCAGAGCCGATCCCGGTCCTGGTTTGAATAATCTTCGTGGGGGCGGTGCACTTCCAGCCAGACTTCTCCGCCAGACAGGCCTATTTTCACCGGCTCACGGATCACCTGCACAGAGGTGCCTTTCTGCACCTGGTAAGCGAAGCGGGAGATATCGTCGTTATACATACGGAAGCAACCCGCGCTGACCGGCATACCGACGCCAAAGCGCTTGTTGGTGCCGTGGATCAGATAACCTTTTTCACTCAGCATCAGCGCATGGGTGCCCAGAGGATTGTCCGGGCCCGGAGGAATCATTCTGGGCAGGTATTCGCCAGAGGCTTCATAGGATGCGCGAATGCTGGCCGGCGGATACCAGGCCGGGGATTCCAGAGCCATGGTGACTTCGGCATCGGTCACTGGTGACGGGTTTTCCTCGCGGCCGACACCCACCGGATACACCTGAACACCCCCATCGGTGTAATAGTACAGACGGTACTCGGCAAGATTGATCACAATCCCTTCCCGGCGCGCGTCTGGCAGAACGTACATCCGGGGCAGTGTAATCACGCTGCCATCGCCCGGAAGCCAGGGATCCACGCCCGGATTGGCTTTAACCAACTCGAGATAGCCCAGGGCCAGATCGTTGCCCAAGCCCGCGAAAGTGTCTTCATAACGGGTGGTGTGCACCTGCAGCTCACCGGCAATATCCCCTTTGAGTGCAAACGTCGGCACCCGGGGCGTCCGGTCATTTTCCGCCGCCAACAAGGTTGGTGTCATTGCCACCACCGAACACATCAGAATGGCCGCACAGCCTTTTAACCACATATCAATTTGATCCCATCATCATTCTTCCCGAGCCTGCATGTCTCTCAGAGACCGCTTTGCGGCTCAGGAGTTCACCAGGGTGGTCCAGATCGTCACTACCGCCAACGCCCCGAACAACACACTGGCGGCGATCCTGGCGGTGGCCAGCGGCATTCTTTCCATCAACCAGCGGCCCGCCATGATAACCGGGATGTTGGCCAGCAACATCCCCACTGTCGTACCGATGATAACCCATAACGTTTCGGTATACCTTGCCGCCAGCACCACCGTGGCCACCTGGGTTTTGTCACCTATTTCGGCCAGAAAAAACATCACCGTCGTCGCGCCAAACGCGCCCATTCCCAAAAACCGGGATTCGCTGCTGTCATCCTTATCCGGGATCAATAGCCACAGCGCAATGGCGACAAAACTGACCGCAAGAATCCAGGGCAACCAGTTTTGCGGAATCCAGCTGGCCACCCAGGCACCCAGCCATGCCGAAAGTGCATGATTGAGCACGGTAGCAACAAGAATACCGAGAATGATTGGAGTACGCTGCGCGTAACGGGCGACCAGAAAAAGCGATAGTAGCTGGGTTTTATCGCCAATTTCAGCAATGGCTACCGCCAGGGTTGAAGCAAAAAAAGCATCCATCAAAAAGACCTTAAACTCTCATTTTCCAGACAGGCACCGCCGCAAGCGCCACAAAGACAGCCACCAGCCACCAGGCAGAGGCAAACGCGCCAAAGGTTGGCACGCCGGCCTGATGCTCACCGAATTCGATGGTCAAGGCCACCAGATTCACGCCCAGAGCCCCACCCAACTGGCGGGCAAAGCTGATGGTACTGGAACCAGCCCCGAGTTGTTCGGGGGCCAGCGGGTTAAGTGCTCCGGTAGACAATGCCGGCAACATAAAGCCGATACCAATCCGGCCCAGAACTGCCCACAACGCCAGCCACGCGAAACCGGCATACGCCCCCGTCATTGCGAACAGCGCCGCCGACAACGCAAACATCAGGATGCCGAACAGTACCAGGCTACGGGCACTGCGTTTGTCCGCCAGCCGGCCGGCAAGCGGGAAAACGATGCCGAGCACCACCCCGGCAGGCAGCATCAACAAGCCGGCTTCGGTGGCCGAAAAGCCGAGCGCTGTCTGCACGAACAATGGGATCAGGTAGGTCGATCCGAACAAGGCCAACCCCAACGCCATGGCGCCAAGGGTGGCACACAAAAAAACCGGTTGCCGCAACAGGTGAATATTCACCAGAGGATGCCTGGCTGAACGTTCGCGCAGCACAAACCCCACAAAAAAAACCAGGGCCAGCAAGCCCTGCAACAGAATACGTCCTTCCTGGCCGGCCCAGGACTGCATTCGGGTCAGTGTTTCCAGCGTCAGCGCGATGGTGGCCCCGAGCAGGAGCAAGCCGGTCAGGTCAAGCGGATAACGCGCCGGGCGCGAGCGCGGTAGCGGCAAGAACCGCCACGCCATCCATACGCCCAGCAGGGTGACAGGCGCGGGCGCATACATCACGTAACGCCAGTTGAACTGGTCCACCAGAAAACCGCCAAGCACCGGCCCTAGAGCGGGTGCCAGAATCACCCCCATGCCGTAAATGCCCATCACCTGGCCGCGACGATCCACCGGGAAGATCCGGAACACCAGATACATGCCCATCGGCTGCATCAGGCCCGCCATGGCCCCCTGGCCTATTCGCGCCGCGATCAGTTGTTCCGGGGTATTGGCAAAACCGCCAACAATGGAAATTACGGTAAACGCGGCCATGGCGACGCCCAGCGTCAGGCGCACGCCAAACCGGTCAAGCAACCAGGCAGACGCCAGCATGGTGGTGGTCATGGCTGCAATAAAACCGGTCGCCAACCAATGTACCTGGCCCTGACGAATACCGAATTCCAGCATAATGTCATGCAGGGCGACGTTGACCACTGTGGCACTCAGCACCGTTGCCATGGTGCCGAGCACAACAGTGATGACCGCTAGCCAGCGCCAACGCTCACCGTAACGGGCGGTCAGCCCCTCAATGGAATTATTGTGCAATCGTTACTTCTGCTTTTCAGCGTTATCCAGAATCTTGTGAAACACTTTAAGCGCGCTCTCGATTTCCTTGTCGGAAACGCCCTCAAGCATTTCTTCACGCAAGGTCGCGGCCCGTTCCGACAGCTCATCCATAAATGCGGCACCGGGCTTGGTCAGATGCAAACGGCGGGCACGACGATCGTTCGGGCAGGCACGACGCTCAATCAGGCCTTGCTGTTCCAGGCTGTCCAGCAGGCGCACCAGCGTAGGATTCTCAATCGCCATCAGGCTGGCCAGCTCTCTTTGAGTAAGCCCCTCGCCACCTTGCTGCAGATACACCATGGTGCTCCAACGGGCTTGGGTGACGCCCAGATCTTTCAGGCGCTCATCGAGCATCTTACGCCAGCGGCGCGTGACCCGGGCAACGGCAAACGGGAATTGATCTCTCATGGCTAAACACTCCTGATGGTGATCCGGCATGGGACAAGCAAACGCCAACCCGAAAACCGACAAAACACTTACCGTATTGGAAATTCACCAATAGTAAGCTAACCATTGTAATAAAAACAGATTTAAAGATGAAATTATAATTGGGGAAAACCGAGAGATGCGTCAGCCCACCTGACGCATCTCCTCCTGCATCTCGTTCACTTCTGGTGATTGATGGAACTCGGTGTTGCGCGGGTCCATCTCGGTCAGCACAGACGAGGTTTCCGGCATGGCCGGGACAAAGTGCTCCTGGTCGGCCACGGCCACATCGTCGGTATGACTGATCCGGTAGCTGGTGATTGCCGCCAAGACCAGCAAAAAACTGGCATTACCGTAGAACAGACCCGATGGGCCGAGACGGTTGATCAGTTCTGCCATGGTGATCGGACCAATCACACTGCCGATACCATAACTCAGCAACAACGTGGCGCTGGCTGCGACTATGCGATTACTTTCCATGCGGTCGTTGGTGATTGCCACCGCAATCGGGTAGATCGTAGCCGACAAGCCGGTAAACAACCCGACCAACACGGTCAGCAGCGCCAGGTTGGCGGCACCGGTAACGGCCACGGCACCGGCGGCACTGGCTCCGAACACGGCAACCCAGAACATCACCCGGCGGCGATCAAAACGGTCGCACAACCGGCCTAAAGGCCAGGCCAGCAACATGGCTGCGACGATCGCGCTCGCCATGAAGGTGGAAGTGCGGGCCACATCCAACCCCACCATGGTGGCGTATACCGGGCCAAGCGCGTAGAAGCCCCCGATGAGCACTCCGCAAATCAGTGCGCCCGCCACCCCGGTAAAGGATTCTCTGCCCAGCGTGAAAAAAGACATGCGCGGTGACTGCTCAATCACCGGCGCTTCCATGCGGGTCAGGGCCAGGGGAATCAAAGCAATGGTGAGCAGGATTGCTGCCAGTGAGAACGGCAGGAAGTTAGCCGGGTCCCCCACGTTCACAATCAACTGGCCACCTGCCGCCGACAGGTAAAAAACAATTTGGTAGATCGCAAACAGAGTACCCCGGTTAGCATTGGTCGCCCGGCTCGAAAACCAGCTTTCAATGACCACCAGAACACCGGCAATGCAGAACCCGGACAACACCCGCAAGATTGCCCAGAAGACCATCGACACGGCCATCGGGTACATCAGGGACACCACCGCCGCCATAGCCGCAAACGCCGCAAACGCACGAATATGGCCAACCCGACCAATAATCTTGTGAACGTAAAGTGTACCGAACACAAAACCAATGGAATAGCACACCAGAACCCAGCCAATCACGTTCGGTGAAACTTCCTCCATACTCAGGCGAATGCCTAACAGAGTCATTAAAAAGGCGTTGCCGCTAACCAATAAAACAATGCTCAGAATAAGCGCCGAAAAGGAAGCGACCATTCGGGTCATGAATGACTCCGTAAGCTGGGTAACACCAGGGTGACGTAAAAGGAAAGACAGCAACGTTATCAGTTGCCTGCTGGCGGCCATTAAAACAGGCCTGGTCAGGCGACACCACTAGGGAGTTGCCGAGACTTTGACGTCTGTTGTGGCACTCCGTTTAACAATGTTTTACATTATTAATGTGTCGTAACAGTACACGAGGGTTGTAGCGGGTAACATGAACATCAAGCTATTTATCAGATCGTGAGCGCCTGGTTATGAAGAAAACGGACTGGCCCATTCGCTGGGATTTATTGCTTCGCTATCGCCTGATCGAAATCGTCGCACTGTGGGAAGGACGCCTCACCACTAACCACATTTGCCACAGTTTCGGGATTGGTCGTCAGCAGGCATCCAAGGACATCAACACCTACCTGCGGGAACTCGCGCCGGACAATCTCGTATATGACCGACACCTTAAGGGCTATGTGCCCGCAGCCGGGTTCAAACCGGTAGTTACTCGCGGTCAGGTCGGCGAGTATCAGGAACTGCTCTCTCGTCAGCAAAATCTCAGTGAAACCTTTGCCGATCTTGAACTGGGACTGCCCGGCAATACGGTGATACCGGAACCGGCCCGGTGCATTGCCCCGCAGACCATGCGAGCCGTTGTCACCGCTACCCGTTATCACCGTCAGCTAAGAGCCAGCTACGTTTCACTGAGCAGGCCAGAGGCCGCTGACAGCATACTGGAGCCCCATTCTCTGGTGTGTGCTGGCAACAGCTGGCACATTCGCGCCTGGTGCAGTGCTAACCGGGAGTTCCGGGATTTTGCCCTGAGCCGTTTTCAGGGCCAGCCGGAAGCCCTGCGCCAGAAAGCCCGGCATTCCGCGCAGCAGGATGAGGACTGGCAACGGATAGTCACCCTCGAGATTGCACCTGACCAGCGGCTGAGCGAAGCTCAGCAAACGATCATTGCCAATGACTACGGCATGGAGCAGGGCAGCCTCAACGTCGAGACCCGCGCCGCGCTGGCACCCTATGTCTTGTCCAGGCTCGGCATAACCTTTGACAACCATCACCCGGACCCGCTGGTGCAGCAACTTGAGCTGGCCAACCCGGATCAACTTGGTTTCGGCAGCAAGCGTGAACGAGCACTCAAAGCGGTCGCCGGTCTCTGCTAGACTGGATCGGTGACCAAGCCTTCTTTTTATACCCTGCCTGCCATTCTCAGCCTGCTGCTTGCTGTCGGGGTACCCGCGCAGGCAGCGGCTGAGGCTTGTGGTGCGCCAGCCACGGCCATGCATCAGGTCCAGGGCAGCGGCTCATCGTCGCCGCTGGCCGGGCAGACTGTCACGGTCGAAGGCGTGCTGACACAGGACAGCCGAGACCGCGATGGCTTCAACGGGTTCTATCTGCAGCAGGCCGATGCCGAAACCGACCAGAATCCTGCCACCTCCGAAGCCTTGTTTATTTATACCCACCAGAGCACAGGCAAGCCCGGCCAGCGCCTTCGGCTCACCGGTACCGTCAAGGAGTTTCACGGGCTCACCGAGCTGGTCAACGTCCGCGAACTGACCGTATGCGGCAATGCAGCCCTGCCGCACCCAATCAACGTATCGATACCCTGGACGCAACCACCCGAAAGCCTCGAAAACATGCGGGTACGGTTTACCGATCCGCTGACGGTCATCGACCATTACAATTTGACGGAGTACGGTGAACTGACCCTGGCCGCCAACGATCAGGTAACGCCCACCGAATACCTGGCCCCAGGCTCGAAAGCTCTGCGCCAGTCTCAACGAAATAATCAACACCGGGTACTGCTGGACGATGGCCAGTCAGTGCGCAACCCCGATCCTATACCCTGGCCACCCGATGGCCTTGAGCATCCCCAAACGCTACGCGCGGGAGACACTATTACCGGGATCGAAGGTGTTCTGGATTACCGCTTTGGCCAGTGGCGCATCCAGCCAGATCGTCCGCCCCGGTTCAAACGCCTTAATGCACGGCCCGAAGCGCCCGCCAGACCCTCAAAGGACAGCCAACGGCTGATGACCCTGAACCTGGAAAACTTCTTCAATGGCGACGGTAAGGGCGGCGGGTTCCCTACCGCCCGAGGCGCACAACACCCAAACGCGTTTCGGCGACAGAGCCAACGACTGGTGGCGGCTATCCTGCAGTCAGACCCGGACATTCTGGCGGTTACCGAAATGGAGAATGACGGTTATGGCCCTGATAGCGCGCTGGCAGAGTTGGCACGGCAGCTCGGCGCTGACTGGTCCTTCATCGCCACACCCGGACAGGATGGCCGCGATGCTATTCGAAATGCGCTGCTTTACCGTTCAGACCGGGTCACCCCGATCGGTGCCGCAATGCGGCCAGACACCGGTCGTTTTAGTGCACTGGACAGACCTCCAGTCGCCCAGATTTTCCGTTTCCCGGGCAGCGTCCAAACCGTGCGGGTGGTGGTGCCTCACCTGAAATCCAAATCCTGCCGCAACGCCCGGTCGGTCAACTCGGATCAGCAAGACGGCCAGGGTTGTTTCAACCATCGCCGGGTTCAGGCCGCCAACGCCATACTTGAATGGCTGGCCACCCTGCCACAACCCCAGACTCTGGCTGGCACTCTGATTGCCGGCGACCTCAACAGCTATGCCCAGGAAGATCCCATGCAGATCTTCTATACCGACGGCTACATCAGCCTGGCGCACCATTTCCAGTCCTGCGACGCAAATCATTGCGACCATCACAGCTATCGCTACCAGGGTGAGAAAGGATCTCTCGACTACATTCTCGCCTCCGGCACGCTGCTGCCTTATGTCGTCAATGCGCAAAGCTGGAATATCAACGCTGATGAGCCCAGAGCGTTGGGCTATGGCCATTCGGCCGGACGGTCCGTGACCGGCCCGTGGCGCGCCTCTGATCACAACCCGCTAATCACCGACCTGAAACTTCCCTCGCGCTAATCCCGGTTGCCGCTCCGACGTCAACTTCAGGCAGTCCGGCAATAGCGTTCAGCACCAGCCCCGCTAAACTTGACGCCAGATCCACTGTTTCGAGGTCATTGTATCCATGAAAGTGTCCACGCCCAATTTCTGGCCTGCTGCTCGCACCGGACAACGCTGGTTGCTCCGCGCCCGCCGGCAACAGGCACTTGTCGACGGCCATCGCATGGTCTTTCTGGAACGGGGCAAACCGGCACCCGGCCGGCCTACTCTGGTATTGATTCACGGCTTTGCCGCGATGAAAGAAAACTGGGCGTTCTGGATGCAGAAGCTGCCGGCCGACTGGCACCTTCTGGTGCCGGATGTTCCCGGCCTGGGTGAAAGCCAGTACCATCCTGAGGCCTGCTATCGCTACGAAAGCCAGGCCCAGCGACTAAGCGACTGGCTGTCCGGATACCCCACCGACAATCTGCACATCGCAGGCAGCTCTATGGGTGGCGCAATCGCGGCACTACTGGCGCACAAACTGGAACAATCACCACGCACGGTCACCCTGCTCAACAGTGCAGGCATTCCCGAGCATGCGGACGTCGATATTGACGCACCGTTCGAGTCTGATCGTGACGCCATTCTGATTCCCCATGACTGGGCTGGGGTATATCGCATGTTCAACAGCGTCGGCACTGGCAAACCCACGCTGCCAGGGCTTGCCATGACCGGATTGCTGGGCCCGGATCTGTTGCAGCGCCGCGATTCCCTGCGGCACATCTTCAATGACATGCTGGCCGATGCCCTGGCACCCGCACGATACCTGAGCCCGAATTCACCACCGCTGCAGGTGCAGTGGGGGGATCGCGATGTGATCACGCCAACCCGGTGTGTCGACTGGTTCAAAACCGCCACGCCCGGCGCCGAGGTGCACGTGTTCCGTGGCGTTGGTCACCTGCCGATGCTGGAAAATCCGGGCCACTCCGCCAAAGTGCTGGAAGCCTTTATCCGCCGTCATAACCACTGAAAACACCCACCATAGAATCTCAATTGGCCTCTCTGGCCCATTGACCCGTCAATCAAGTCATGGGGATCAAGTGACCGAAGGGGCATAATCAGTATTATTGAGTGCCCTTACATAACAACAACTGTCGCTGACGAGGAAACCCATGCGCGCCTCAGTGTCTACCGCACAGGATCTGGGCATGCCGGCCATCTACCTGCATACCCTGGCCGAATTGCTGCACACCATCGGTATCGACGAACGGGATCTGATTCGCCGGGTCGGCCTCGACCCATCCCGTCTCAACTCCACGGAACTGCGGGTAAGCCAGGCTCAGGCCAGTGAGTTTGTCACCCGGGCCATCATCGAAAGCGGTGAACCCGGCCTGGGCATCATGCTCGCCCGGGAGCTGAAACTCCCGCTCCACGGGGCTCTGGGCACCGCCGTGATGAGTAGCCGGACACTGGAGGAGGCATTGCAGCTAATGACCCGGTACCTGACACTGCGAGCACCTCACTTGCAGGTGCACAAGCGTATCTCGGGACAGAATGCCTGGTATGACGTCACTTGCGATGTCGAGCTTGGCCCCCTGCAAGGCTTCGTTCTGGATGCGGTGTTGTTCGGCTGCGTCACCATGGGCGTACAGTTAACCGGAACTCTGGCCGCCGGTATGCACATTCTCAGACGCGGGCCAGAACCCAATCATTTTCACCGCTTTCGCAACCGGATCGGAGTGCCGGTAGAGTACGGTGCCGTCGAAAACGCACTGGTCATTCCGGTCAGCCAGCTTGGCCTGCCCGTGCGCTTCACCAACGATCAGCTTGCCAACAGCTCCCGGGCTCAATGTGAGGAAGCGCTGAAACAGTTGCGGGAAGACGCCGGCTTTGCCTGTCGGGTTCGCCGGGTGATCGAAACCAGTCACCCGTTTCCGCCGAAACTGGCCCGGGTTGCCGCTACCTTGTTTGTCTCCGAACGCACGCTGAAACGGCGACTGCAGGAAGAAAACGCCAGCTTTCAGCATCTGGTGGACCAGGTCCGGCTTGAACGAGCCCGGGAGTTGCTGGAAAACACCGGTATGAACCTGAGCCAGATTGCGGATGCGCTGGGGTACGCCGATGCCGCCAATTTTACCCGCGCCTTCAAGCGCTGGACCGGCCTCAGCCCAAGTCACTTCCGCAGCAAAGAAGCTGCCCTGCGCGAGACCGCCTGATTCAATCGATGCCGAGGATCTTGTGCATCTGCAGAGTCAGTCGCCATTGCGGATGCGCCAGACAATAATCGGTAGCTTTACGGGTGTTGCTCCGTTTAACCGGATCATCTCCCTGTTCCGGCACCGACGGTGACGCCATCGGTGACAAAAAATAATGCCGGGCACGAATGCCCAGAAATTGCTCAGGCGGGGCCAGGGGCTGCGGATACACCAGTTTCAGTTCATCACACTCGGTGATTACCACCTCGGCATCGGCTTTCGGACTCACGCACAGCCAGTCGATACCGTCCGGGGCGGCCAAGGTACCGTTGGTTTCCACACCGATTTCAAAACCGGCCCCATGGAAAGCATCAATCAACAACTTATCCAGTTGCAACAAGGGCTCACCACCGGTGCAGACAACATAGGGCGTGCCCGGGGCAGCCGGCCACAGGTTGTGGATATGCGTCGCCAATGCCTCAGGAGTCTCAAAACGCCCGCCATTCTGGCCATCGGTGCCGACAAAGTCGGTGTCGCAAAAGTCACAGACTGCACCGGCACGGTCTTTTTCCCGCCCGGTCCACAGATTGCATTTGCTGAACCGGCAGAACACCGCAGCACGACCGGCCTGAGCCCCCTCTCCCTGAAGAGTGTAAAACGCCTCTTTTACTCGATACATCAGGCGTCATCCTCATTACGTTCAGGTGCCTCATAAGATAGCGGATCCTCAAGACCATGAACCGCAAACGCTTCGAGCCGCTCAACGCAGGAACCACAAACGCCGCAGGCCTGCTCGCGACCGTTGTAGCAAGTCCAGGTCTGGCTGTAATCAAGGCCAAGCTTAAGACCCTCAGCAAGAATCTCGCCTTTGTCGAGATCCATGAACGGCGCTTCGATTCCGACCGGTTCGTAGTTGGCGATCCGGCACACAGCATCCATCTTCTCAACAAATTCCGGGCGGCAATCCGGATAGATCGCATGATCACCGCCGTGGGCGCCGTACCAGACCGATTGCGCGCCGACGGTCACCGCATAACCTGTGGCCAGGGACAACAGAATCATGTTGCGGTTGGGCACCACGGTCGATTTCATGCTGTCTTCCTGGTAATGCCCCTCGGGAATGTTGATATCCGAGGTCAGCGATGAGCCAGCCATGACCTCGTTCATCGCCCGGATATCGATCACCTTGTGGGGAATGCGCTCGGCCTGGCAAACGCTTCTGGCTGCTTCAAGCTCACGGACATGACGTTGCCCGTAGTTGAATGACAGTGCGTGGACATTGCGGCCTTGCGCCCGAGCCAGGTTAAGCAAGGTAAAAGAATCCATGCCTCCGGAGTAAATCACGACAACAGTGTCAGTCATGGGGCGATCACCAGGATAGAAGAGGATGTGTCATCAGGTTTTTACAAACCATGGCTACATTGTAACAGCGCAACAACCTCTTGGGTTCGCGTCTCGGCAAGATCGGGGGTAAACTCGAGGGAAAACGACAAAGACCCAAATGTTGATTCAATGACACGCGATAGCAGCCCGGCATTCATCGATTTTGAAGCATCCAGTCTCGATTTGATCGCAAGTTACCCGATCGAAGTCGGGGTTTGCATGCCCGATGGTGCCCTGCACAGCTGGTTGATTTGCCCTCATGTACTTTGGCGAGACTGGTCCGAAAGCGCCGAAACCATCCATGGCATATCCCGCGCCCGGCTTGAGCAGGAGGGCATGTCGGTGAGCGAGGTGGCAAAACAACTGAATGACCTGCGACTTGACCAGGTGTTTTGTGACGCCTGGACCTTCGACAGCTTCTGGCTGCACCGTCTGTTCCGGGCCGCCGGTGAAACCCCGGGGTTCCAACTTGAATCGGTATCCATGCTGCTGAATCCGGCACAGGTGCGGCTGTGGTCCGGCACCCGGCAACAGGTGATCGCCGATCTTGGCCTGCCCGTTCACCGAGCCGCCAACGACGCCCTGATTCTGCACAAGACCTGGGAAAGAGTGATTCTCCACGGCGAAGCCGCCCTGCCATAACGTTGAGATCCCCAACAAAAAAACGCAGCCTATTGGCTGCGTCGAAAGGAGAGATCCATGCGCTACCTGATTTACAAGTACCGTGGATTGCACAACGTAAAAACACGTGACAGACGAAAGTATGCCGACAGCCGTCCAAAGCGTCTGTACGGGTTTGCCGAAGCGCGCAGGCTATTGCAAACCGGCCAATTGCCTATACACTGATGTTTGAACTGAATTCAAAGAGCCGACATGACCAGAATGATGCCCAAGCACACCGTTTACTCAGCCGCCGGTTGCCAGAAAGGCCCATCCGTGCGCGCCATGGTGAAAGACATCTAGCGGCTTTCGGTCAGTCCCGGGAGCCATGACGGCGACCGGGGCAGCTTCTCTGCCAGACCCCGGTTGCCTCAGGCACCGGGGTTTTTTGTTTTTGCAGCAGCGAAACGACAAGGAGAAGACCATGAGAAAACATCCGACACCACGTGCCGCTAATCAACCCGCCAACAACCGGCTGGCTCCGGTCAAGCGTCCGGAAAAATTGCCGCTGCTGGATGCTATTTGCAAGAAATTAAATCAGCGCGTCAACTTGGATGATGAACCGCGGGTTCTGGGGCTGTACGAGCGGGGCTGGATCTTCAAGGGCGTATTGAGCAACCTGAACGAATCCGAGGCACGCTATGTGCGGGCGCTGGCCACCCGCCACAATTCCTGGATTGCTCGCCAGGTCGCATGATTCGCACTCGCAAACGTCGGACCGGTCAGTGGCGCCGGTTCAGCGTTTGTATCATCGCCATGTCACCACCGTGCACCATGGCATAGTTATTCACTACATCGTGAATTTTTTCCTGGGAGTAGGGCTTGACCACATAGCCGTTGGCACCAGCACTGATGGCGCGCTGAATGCTGTCGATAGAATCGTCCGCAGTCACCAGCACAATGTGCTGATGCTCCCGAACCTGCTTGAAACGGGTCATCAACTCATGGCCATCGCCATCCGGCAAACCAAGGTCCAGCAGGATTATCTGGTATTCACTGGCCTCAAACGCCGCCCGCGCAGACGCCGCATCGCCACATTCTGACACCCGAGTTGCCCCGGCGTTGTAGAGCATCTCTACCAGGCGCGCTCGCATCACCGGTTCATCTTCCACAACCAGTACTCTCAGATCCGTCATCGCTGTCCTCCCGTCTCATTCGGTCCGCTCAGTAGGCGTCATGGCCTTTTCTACGTGGCAAATCCAGAGGCGCTGCCCTGGGCTGAACGCTGTCGGCGCCCTGTGCTACAGGGCTTTTATACGATTCACCCGCTCCAGGCCGGGTGTTGCCCGTCTGCACCAGGATATTGGCGATACTGACCGCTGTGGTGTAGAGCGAAATAGCAACAATCAGCAGCATTGGCTGAACAAAGGCCACGAATCCCGGAATCTCGGCATCGCCGGTCATGCTCAGAATCAATATGATGGCGGGGCCCAGCACCACAAACAACGTCAGCGCGATAAAGAACACAATTCGCTCTTTGTAACGCCCCAGATCACGATTGGTCACCAAGCCGAGCACAAACTTACCGATGGCCAGTCCGGCCAGAATCGCCGCGGCAATGCTGAGATCCGGGCGCATCAGAATCTGGTAGAGGTTACCATCCCACAACCGCTGCATGGCGATCACCAGAAACGGAAAAAGCACAAACAGTATATCGGCGTAAGTACCATACATCATGCTGAGAGAATAGTGTTCCTGCTGCTGTCGGTTGTCACTCATTGGTCTGTTCCTGTGTCGTTTCCCGTTCACCAGGCGCCCCATGCAGGGCACGATCGATCATTGCTTCAAGCGTGTGCCATTCATGGTCGATGGCTGGCCAGTCTGGCGGGCTCTCTTTCAGCCTCGCTTCGAGGGCGCCCGCCTGGCGTGTCATCTGCGGGTAGCCCATAGCACCAGCCGTGCCTTTGATCTGATGGCTTTCTGACCTCAACACCGTAAGGTCCCGGTTCTTGGTTGCCTGATGCATTCGTTCGCGCCGGTGCCCCAGACCCTCAAGAAAACGGGGGGTCAGATGAGCAATGCCCTCATCGGAGTCGCCAATCTCGACACCCACAGTCAGATAACGCGCCAACATCGCCTGCAAGTGGTCTTGGTCAATCGGTTTGTTAAGCACACCGTCACAACCTGCCGCAAGCATGGCATCGTTTTCGGACTGATCACCGGCGGTAACGGCAATGATCGGCCGACGAAAGCCAGCCTGACGCAGCAACCGGGTGGCCGCCACACCGTCCATTTCCGGCATGTGGCGATCCATCAGCACCAGATGCACGGTATCCGCCAGAGCGCAGCGCACCGCTTGATCACCGCTGGCCGCCGGCACCGGCTCCACGCCATACCGCCTCAGCATGCGCTCAACCAGCGCCCGATTGTCGTCGTTATCTCCCGCGATCAAAACCTTACCGCTATAACGATGGCCACGATCGCCGTTGCCTTCCTGGCACACCGTCAGATAACGGGCCAGGACCTCATAGAAACGTTGCTTGTCGATGGGCTTGGCCAAATGCTCATTGCAACCCGCCAACCGGTAATCGGCAATGTCTTCGGTCATAACGTTGGCGGTCAGGGCAATGATGGGGGTGTTAACACCGGCCTCCCGCAAAGCGGCGGTGGCATCCCGGCCATTCATCACTGGCATCTGGATATCCATCAGGATCAAATCGAAGCGCTCCCGACTGGCACATTCAAGCGCTTCGGCGCCATTGCTGACGTGCACCAGTTCAGCGCCGGTACGACCAACCATCAGCGACACCAGGCGGCGATTCACATCGTTGTCTTCGGCGCACAGAATCCGCCCCCTGAGCGTTGGCGCCATCACCATCGGAATGCTCCGGCGGCGCTGGTGCAGTTCGGAGGCATCACGTAGAAAGCGGACCTCGTCGAGACCTCCGGTGCGGATCGAAACCTCGAACTCGCTGCCTTCACCGTAGGTACTCGCCACCCGGATGCTACCCCCGAGCAGCTCCGCCAAACGCCTTGAAATGCTCAGGCCCAATCCCGTGCCACCATACTGACGGGAGATGGCAGCACTGGCCTGGGCGAAGGGATCGAACAGCCGCTCCAGTTGCTCCGGCTTAATCCCGATGCCGGTATCCACCACTCGGGCATACAGGGTTTCAGAGTCACGATCACAGCGCAGTATCAGTGAAATTGAGCCTTTTTCCGTAAATTTCAGGGCGTTTCCGCAAAGATTGATGATGATCTGGCGAAATCGGGTCGGATCCGTCAGGATCTGTTCGGGCAAAGGAAAGTCGCAGATAATACTGAAATCCAGCCCCTTCTCGCGGGCACGAGGTTCAAAAAAGCCACGAATCTCATCCAGCAGGTCGGGCAACCGGACCGGCGTGACCTCGACATCCAGCTTGTTGGCATCGATTTTCGAGTGGTCCAGTATATCGTTCACCAGTTCCAGCAGATGGCGCCCGCTGCGGACCACGGTCTCGGCGCTGCGGTGTTTATCCCGATCACTCAGGTCCGGGTCCAGCAGGGTTTCGCCATAACCAATAATGGCGGCCAGAGGGGTCCGGATTTCATGGCTCATGTTCGCCAGAAACTGGCTTTTGGCCTGCGCCGAGCTTTTCGCCAGCTCTTTCTCCAGCCGTTCCTGTTCCCGCTCTCGCTCGATACGCTGGCGCTGATGGCTTTCTGTGGCGTCGATACAGGTGCCCTCAAGATGGGTGGGCACTCCGCCAACGTCGTAAACAGTGTGCAAGGAAATGGTCGCCCAACGCTCGATACCTCGACGGGTTAAGTAGCGGGCCTCAATACCCTTGACCACACCCCGAGCTTCCAGCTGTTGCACCACCAGGCGGCGCAGCCGTGCATCGGCAATGCAGGTGTCCAGAACATCCGGGCTGTCTTGCAACAATTCCCGACTACTGCTGTAGCCCAGCAGTTCGGCCATGGCCGGGTTGGCTGTCACAAACCGCCGATCCGGCGACATCTGGAAAATCCCTTCAATGGCGTTATCAAACAGGGATTGATAACGCTGAAGGTTGGCCAGCGCGCGCTGGTTCCAGGCCAGAGCTTCACCCTGTACCTGTTTGATGCGGTCGGCCAGGGCAAACGAAAACAGAATAATCTGGGCGGTCAGGCCAAACTGCGGTGAATAGGTGGTGAAAGTATTCAGTGGCAAATACCCCATTACGGTCAGCGCGTAGATGCCAAACCCGATCATCGCCAGTGTCCAGGCGAAAAAGTAAGACCGTGCCGCCGGGTTGTAGTAGCGCCAGGACAGATAGCTGACCACGATCAGGATGATGCTCAGCAGGATGGAGCCAATCACAATCCATTCCATCGCCACCGAATAAGGCACAAAGAATGACAGTGCAAAGGTGGCAACCACCGAGTAAAGACACAGCCGGATGACGTAATCCAGGTCCGGTGAGCGCTCACGGGTTTCCAGTAACGACCGTGCCATCAGTAACCCGAAGAACCAGGTCAGGATGATCTGGAAGTGCAGATAGGCCTTATCCAGAATGGCCGGGCGGTTTTCCAGCAGCTGCACACCGTGAACCTGCTCGGTGGAGATAAAAATAGCCGCACAGACAAGATACAGCACGTAGTAGATGTTGCTGCGTTCCCGAACCGACACCGCCACAAACAGGTTGTAAGCCAGAATGGCAAGAATGGCGCCCAGGAGAATGCCGCGAACAGCTTCGTCAATAGACACTTTTTCAATGTAACTGTCGGGGTGCCACAGCGTGACCGGCAACCGGAAGGCGTTGGTATTGGTGATTCGCAGAAACACCGTGGTAGTAGCCTGTGGCGTCAGTTGCAAACGAAAGGTCGGGTTGGGCACCGCCAGATCCCGGTCGTCCCAGTTATCCAGATAGCCGGCCTGGCGCTGTTCCACCAGCCGACCATTACGCACCAGATAGAGCCGGATCTCATCCACCAGCGGCAGGGCCAGTTCCAGTATCCAGTCGGTGCCGGTGCGGATGGCCTGGGTGTCGAGATCGAATCGGGTCCAGTAGGCGGACCCGGTATAGCCGAAATTCAACACCCCACTCTGATGGAGACGAAACGGTTGTTCCGGCAGCGCGAGCACGTCACCAATCGACAACTGCTGACTGGTATCCTCCAGGTACCAGAGGCAGCCATCAAGATTACGGACACTGGTCGTATTGTTATCAAGCACGACCACCCCATTAGCGCAGGCATTTTTGGCCAGCGCCAGGGACGGCAGGGTAACAATAACCAACACCAGAAGGACCGTGGCCACCCGGACCAGAGTTTCGGCAAACCGTTGCTGCAAAATGTGATCTCCGCGCGGGTAGCTACGTGCTTTATCGTTTATTGTCAGCACAGGTCACTTTAGCCGTTCACCCGCTTTTTCGCACCCCGGGGCCATCTTAAATGAGACATTCCTGCCTTTTTGTTGCCGTTTCTCTGACACTGATATCACTCAGTGGATGCCGTATGGAGAGCACCGGCTCGTCCGCGTTCAACCCGGCAACCAATGTTGACCTGACCTTCTCCAGTTTTGATCTGAGCAACACCGATCAGGCGCCAACCGCCCTGAGTTACACCCGGTTCAGCGATTTTTATACCGGCATCCAGCCGATTGCGAGCGAGAGTAACGAAACGGCCAAGCACCTGGCCACCGTGAAAGAAATCCGCCAGCACATCGACCGGTTTATTGGCACGCAATCCGCCGAGAAAGGCAACGGCAATAGCTACACCAAGATCCGCAATCCACTGGACCTGATCAATCAGGTCATCAGCGTCGGCCGGATCAACAACTTTGATGAAGGCCGGCGCTATATCCGCGACCGTATCTCGGCGAACCAGGCCGGCAACTACAATACCCGCAGTGCCGGGGCCCGTATCCGCTTTACCGATCAGGCGGCGGCCATCAGCCAGCGACCGCTAAACGACACCGAATGGAATTACCAGACCCTGGATTGGCGCTACCTGCCGGAAGGGCCAGAGGGCAGTGATCTGACTCAAAAGGTCTATCGGACGATCCAGTACGTGGCCCGGACCGTGAGTGACGATCGGCAAGAAGAACAGCCTGAACTGATCAGCCTGCTCGCCGGCGCCCGTTTTGCCGCCGGCGAATTTGTGGATGACGGCTACAATCGGCCAGAATACGCCACTGCGGACTTCGTCAGCCGTAGTTTTGGTGGCATTGAGCTGCGCCAGGAGTTTATCGGCGACGTGCAAAAAGACACTCTGTACATCAAGAGCCCAGACCGGCAAATTCTCGACCTCAGCCGATATGGCGAAGGCGAAGGCGAGTCCAAGACCTCTCCCGATTGCCTGCGGGTGGAAATCAATTACGCCATGGACCAGGTCAGACTGTATGCTTCCGATGGCGAGCCTGCTCGAGTTCCTGACACACCGGATGAAGCCGACTCGTCTACTTCGGACAATCCTGCCAACTGCATTAACCAGAGTGAAGACCAGGCTATCGCAGCCTGGAATGTCGAGTATTCCGAGGTCAGAAAATTCTGATTACAGATCCCAGTTCTGCAAAAAGCCCTTTTTTCGGCTGATCATCCGTTCATAGGTCGAAATCATGATCGCCGCATGCGGGGCCTTGGTAAGTCGCAGGGTTTCAATACGGCGTTCCAGACGCTGAACTTCATCGCAAACCTGTTGCTGCACGTGAGTACGCACGCTGTCGTGATGATCCAGCTTTACGCGTCGCAGATAGGGGGGGGATAATTCCGGTCGGTCCATGATGCCTCATCCTTTGAGTCTGGAGAAAATCCATTTCACAGTAATCGATTTTGCAGAACTGTCTGACAAAGTGCAATTACAATGAACTAGGTTTCACTTTTCTTGACGAAATCCCCGGCAGACCGCGCCTGCGGATGGGTCGGGGATTTCGCTAATCCGTCAGGCAGCTACCAGCCGCCGCTTGTTTTCCGGTAGTACCGGAAATTGCCGGCACACCGTGTAGACAAACCTGGCCAGCGCGGGCAGGTGATGCCCGACAATCGGAAAGCCGGTGTTGAGCAAACTGACCGAAATATCTCTGGCCGGGTCGGCCCAGCACAATTTGTTGATCAAGCCAACGTGGCCAAACGCATAGCGGCTTTGCTGACCCCAAAGCCCAACGGGATTACCCCCCAACATCATGCCGGCGCTGAAGCGCATCGGAATCATCATGGTGCGATCAACCTGCAGCGATCCAAATTGCTGGATCGCTCGGCGAACGGTGAGCTCGCTGCATATACGCTGACCATTCCAGACCCCGCCGTTGAGCAGCATCTGGAAGAAACGACTCATCTCCTCGGCGGTGCCACACAGATTGCCAGCCGGAATCACCGCCTCCTGAAAACGGGGGTCATTGGTCACCTTTTCAACCGTACGAATATCTCCACCCAAGGCCCGATTGACTATCCAGGACAGCGGAAATACCGGGGTCGGACCGGTTGCGTAATTAGTCGCCAATTCATGCAAATGCTCCGGCGCAATGCCATAGGTAAACCATTTCATACCCATGGGGATACGCAGATATCGATCCAGGAAATTCTCGATGCTGTCGCCGGTGACCTTTTCCAGTATTCGCTGTAACACGAAACCGCCAGTGATAGCGTGATAAGCGACCTTGGCACCGTCCACCTCCACCGGTCGGGCGTCACACAACAGTCGCCAGATTTCATCTCGTTCCCAAAGCACATCAATTGGCGTTTCTCTGGGAATGGCAGGAATACCACCCCGATGAGACAGTATCTGGTGCACCGTGATTGTGCGCTTGCCGTTCTTCCGGAACTCCGGGCAGTAATACGAGACCGGATCCATCAAATTGACCAGACCTTTCTCTGCCAGCATGTGTATTAATAATGCGGTGACTGCTTTGGATGCCGAGAAGTAGCAAATTGGAGTATCCGTGGTCATCGGTAGCCTCGGCAGTGCCGACGGATCCCGGGGGCCGTTGCCACGGGTGTGACCAATGGCCCCATGCAAGACCTGCTCGCCGCCAAAACGCAGAGAAAGCTGAATGCCCGGGTGCACGCCGGTGCGATACAGCCCCTCCACACTGCGCCAAACCGACTCTACAGCGTGCTCAGACACGCCCACCCGGTCCGGGTGTTCTGTTTCACGGTTGCGGAACGTGACCGAAGCAAGATCCGCAGGAACTTCACAAGCGTGCAGTGCACGACGGGCGAGTGAATGCATAACGAACGCCTTTTATCATTGTTGGTTGCTAGCCCGCTTAGGGCGACTGTCCGGGCAATCAAGCCTGACAATCATCAACTCTCATTATGTACCGGCTGAACAGGCTGCGCCATGACCACGCAGTTGCGGCCCTGCATTTTGGCCTGATACATCGCCTTGTCCGCAGTTCCGCACAGCGTGTCGAGGCTGTGGCCGTGAACTGGAAACACCGCCACACCAAGACTAATGGTCAGAGGGATTGAATGACCCGATTCAAGCATGATCGGTTTGTGGCTCACTCTCTGGCGCAAGCGCTCCGCCGTATCCCGCGCTTCGTCGATATCCATCTCCGGCAACACAATGACGAACTCCTCACCACCGAAGCGACCGATGGCATCTACACTGCGAACACTGTCCTCCAGGGTTCGGCTGACCGAGCAGAGCACGGCATCACCCGCAGCATGGCCCCAGCTATCGTTAACTTCTTTGAAATGGTCAAAGTCGATCCACACCAGAGCCATCGGGCGCTCGTATCGCCTGGCCCGCTCCAACTCTTCCTCAAGCACCCGGGAAAATTCCCGGCGGTTAAGCAAGCCGGTCAACGGATCAAGCGTTGCCAGTTCTTCCAGTTCGGTTTCCAGCGCTTTGCGATCAGTAATATCCAATAAAATCCCTTCCAGGCAAGCGGCACCGTCGTCCTGCTCAACACCACAACCGCGTTCCCACACCCAGACCTGCCGGCCATCCTTACGGGTCATGGCATACTCCACGGAAAAAGGCTCGCCTCTGCGCACCGCAATGCCTACATCTTCGGCAATTTGCTTTGCGGTGTCCGCATCCATCAAGTCGACAAAACTGACGATCTTGTTGTTAATCAACTCGTCAGGCGTATAGCCGGTCAGGCGCTCACAACCTCCTGACACAAACACCATGGTCCACTGGTCATCATACAAGCAACGATAGGCCATGCCGGGCAGGTTATCCATCAGCACCGTCAGCTGCTTCTCTCGCTGGCGCAATGCCCGGCGCTGATTCACCTGCAGCGACAGTAGCAGTCGATCTTTGGTAAGCAAACGCAGAATAGCCACAAACAACACCAGGCCGGTTGATACCACAAATAGAAAACCTTTCCAGGTCTGCATGGCGGAGAGGGTGCGAGGGTCAGGAAACCAGACTTCGACAATCCGGTCAGAAAAAGTAATCCAGATCAACCCTGCCACCAGATACACCAGAGTCGCCGACAGGGCTCGGCGCAGAGGGCTCTGGCTTTCATTCAAACTGGTTGATCTGTCGTCCTCGGGACGATCAGGCTGCATAGTCTTCCCTTATATCGTGGTGCTTTCCTATACAAAAAGTAGACAGTATCACCTCTGGCGTCGAGGCAGGGCCGGTTTTTCGGTCAGTAACCCTCGAGGCCGGCACTCCAACATGGATGACCTTCGGACGGGGCCATGCTTTAATTTCGGCAAATCGCGTTCGTAACAGGAGTATGCATGACGCCCGGAATTCTGGCTGCAAAAAAAGCCAAGGTAAGTTTTACCGTTCATGAGTATGAACACGACTCCACAGCGGAAAGCTATGGCAATGAAGCCGCAGAAAAAATGGGCGTCGACCCGAACCGGGTGTTCAAAACACTGGTGGTCAGTATCGATGGCAAAGAGCTGGCAGTGGCTGTGCTGCCAGTCACCCACTTGCTCAGTCTGAAATTGATCGCCAGGGCCGCCGGTGCCAAAAAGGCCGCCATGGCCGATAAACAGGACGTGCAGCGCAGCACCGGTTACGTACTTGGTGGGGTCAGTCCTCTGGGCCAGAAAAAACGCCTGAATACCTTTATTGATGGCTCCGCAGAACAGTTCGACACCGTTTTCGTCAGCGCGGGCAAACGTGGCCTTGAGATCGAACTGGCACCGGCGGACCTGGCGCGACTGACCAATGGCCAGTTCGCACCACTACAACAGGATTGACCGAGCAACCCGATACAAAAAACCCGGAGAGCCCATAAGGCCGACCGGGTTTTTAAAATGAGGACCGGAACAGACCCGGCCCCGCAACACTGGCTTCAGCTCACAGAGGCTTGTGCGTCGGCCAGGATCTTGTTGAGGGTCGGGCTTGGCTGCATCACCTCACAGACTCTCTCAGTCGGCGCGTGGTAATAACCGCCGATATCGGCCGGCTGTCCCTGCACTTTCGTCATTTCTTCCAGGATCTTGTCTTTGTTCTCTTCAAACTGCTTGGACAGCTTGGCGAAGAACGCTTTCAGGTCCTGATCTTCATCCTGACGGGACAGCTCTTCCGCCCAGTAACGGGCCAGATGGAAGTGGGAGCCGCGGTTGTCCAGCTCACCGGTCACCCGAGACGGTGACTGATTGCTCTCCAGCAGCCGTTCGGTGGCCTTATCGAGAGTCTGGCCCAACAGGCGAGCACGATTGTTGCCTTGCTTCTCGCCCAGCTCATCCAGAGACACCGCCGTGGCCAGGAACTCACCCAGAGAATCCCAGCGCAAGTGGTTTTCCTGCACCAGCTGCTGCACGTGCTTGGGCGCAGAGCCACCAGCACCGGTCTCGTAAAGGCCGCCGCCGTTAAGCAGCGGGACGATGGACAGCATCTTGGCGCTGGTGCCCAGTTCCAGGATCGGGAACAGGTCAGTCAGATAGTCACGCAGCACGTTGCCGGTCACCGAGATGGTGTCCAGACCGCGAATCAGGCGCTCCATGGTCCAGCGAATGGCACGAACCGGCGACTTGATGTAGATCTCCAGGCCTTCGGTATCGTGCTCTTTCAGGTAAGTTTCGACCTTTTTGATCAGCTCCGCGTCATGAGCGCGCTCGTCATCCAGCCAGAACACCGCCGGGGTGCCACTGGAACGGGCACGATTGACGGCCAGCTTGACCCAGTCACGGATCGGCAGATCTTTGGTCTGGCAGGCGCGCCAGATGTCGCCTTGCTCAACCTGGTGCTCGGTCAGCACGGTGCCGTCTTCGGCAATCACGCGCACAATGCCTTCTTCTTTAATCTCAAAGGTCTTGTCGTGGGAGCCGTATTCTTCGGCTTTCTGAGCCATCAGACCAACGTTGGGTACGGTACCCATGGTGGTCGGATCAAAGGCGCCGTGGGTCTTACAGAAGTTGATCACTTCCTGATAAATGGTGGCGTAGGTAGACTCCGGCATAACCGCCTTGGTGTCTTTGAGCTTGTTGTCCCGGGCCCACATCTTGCCTGAGTTACGGATCATGGCCGGCATGGAGGCATCAACAATCACGTCGCTCGGCACGTGCAGGTTGGTGATGCCTTTAACCGAATCCACCATGGCAATTTCCGGACGGTGCTCGTAGCAGGCGTGCAGAACTTCCTGGATTTCTTCTTGCTTGGATTCCGGCAGCTGCTTGATCTTTTCAATGACGCTGGACAGGCCGTTGTTCGGGTTAACACCAATTTCGTCGAACAGATCACCGTACTGGTCGAACAGATCCTTGTAGAAAACCCTCACCGCGTGACCAAACACGATCGGATGGGAGATTTTCATCATGGTGGCTTTCACGTGCAGCGAGAACATCACGCCGGTTTTTTCGCAATCCGCGATGGTGTCTTCGAAGAACTTCACCAGCGCTTTCTTGCTCATGAACATGCCGTCGAGCACCTCGCCCTCGAGCAGAGGCAGCTCTGGCTTCAGTACAGTCTGCTGACCTTTTTTGTTCTCAAACACGATGCGGGTATTGGTGGCCTTGTCCAGCGTGACCGACTGTTCGCTGGAGTAGAAGTCGCCACCGCACATGTGGGCAACGTGGGTGCGGGAAGCCGGGCTCCACTCGCCCATGCTGTGCGGGAATTTGCGGGCGAAGGCTTTGACGGCCGCCGGGGCGCGACGGTCGGAGTTGCCTTCACGCAGTACCGGGTTCACGGCGCTGCCCAGGACCTTGTTGTAACGGGTCTGGGCTTCTTTTTCTTCGTCGGTTTCCGGGTTTTCTTTGTACTCGGGAACCTTATAACCCTGTTCGTTCAGCTCTTTGATGGCTGCCCGCAGCTGGGGGATTGACGCGGAGACGTTTGGAAGCTTGATGATGTTAGCGTCCGGGTCCTTGGTGTACTCACCCAATTCGGCCAGGGCGTCTGGAACACGCTGGTTTTCTTCAAGGTAGTCCGGGAAACCTGCCAGGATACGAGCCGCGAGGGAGATGTCGCTGGTTTCGAAGTCGACGCCGGCCGGCTTGGCAAAGGTTTCAAGGATAGGAAGCAGTGACCGGGTAGCCAGGGCAGGAGCCTCGTCGGTCAGTGTGTAGACAATTTTGGATTTGGATGTTGTCATTTTCGTCCTCAGGCTAATGGGTGGGTTCAGGACGGTCAAAGCGGAGTCAGGCGTCTTGTGAACGTCCGACCGGGGCAGTGACTGATTCGGAACTTTTGATAGACTTACTAAGATAGCATTTTTTCGGGATATTTGGTTACGATCTTAGTATAACAACGGACTAAAAATGCCTGATCTTCGGTTACAGGATGATGAAAAGGCAGGAATTTACGAAACTTTCTAACATTCGTCAGGTGTGGTGCAAGCGTGCCAGGGGGAGGGCTTTCCAAAACACGCTGTGAATACATCCCTGTACGCTCTGCTACGCCATCCATGGCTCCGCAAGGTTTTGGAAAGCCCTCCCCCTGCCACGTTCAAACCCTGTTGAAGGCGTCCGCCTGCATCATTTCAACAAGCGCGAATGCGGGTCATTTTGTCGACAAAACAACCTCAATCCACACCTCTCAACGTTCACTTCCAAGCGCCATCAATCGGGCAACAATCCCGCCGCCGCCAATCGATCCCGAATCTGGTCCAGCGCTTCCGGGTTGCCGAGGGCGTCCCGGTTGTCGGCTTTTTGGGAGCCATTGATCAGCCGGGCGACCGCCAGTTCCACTTTTTTACCGCTGCGGGTGTAGGGGATGTCGGGCACTTCGACGATGTGCTTGGGCACGTGCCGGGGGCTGGCGCCTTCGCGGATTCGGGTTTTCAGAGTTTTGCTCAGGTCGTCGGTAACGCTCTGGCCGTCGGCCGGGACGATGAACAGCACGACTTCGACGTCACCGTCGATCTGGCGGCCGACCACGAGGCTGTCTTTGACCTCGGCGATGGTTTCGACCTGGCGGTAGATTTCGGCAGTGCCGATGCGGACGCCGCCGGGGTTGAGGGTGGCGTCGGAGCGGCCGTAGATGATGGCGCCGCCGTGTTCGGTGAATTCGATGAAATCGCCGTGGGCCCAGATGCCGGGGAAGCTGTTGAAGTAGGCGTCCTGGTAGCGTTCATTGTCCGGGTCTTGCCAGAAGCTGACCGGCATGGACGGCAGAGGTTGGCGGCAGACCAGTTCACCGCGACCGTGTTTGACCGGCTCGCCGTCGTCGCCGCAGGCGGCGGCATCTACGCCCAGGAAGCGGCACTGGATTTCGCCCCGTCGTACCGGCAGCAGCGGGGTGGAACCGACAAAGCAGCCGCAGATGTCGGTGCCGCCGGCGATGGAGCCGAGCAGGGCGTCAGGGGCGCCGTCGCTGTAGATCCAGTCGTAGTCTTCCGGCAACAGGGGTGAGCCGGTGGAAAAGACCACCCGCAGGTGGCCCTGGTCCAGGGTTTTGGCTGGCTGCAGTTCGGCTTTGCGGCAACCGGCGATAAAGCGGGCGCTGGTGCCGAAATGGGTGACTTTTTCCTGTGCCACGGTGTCCCAGAGAAAGTTCAGGCTGGGGTAGCCGGGCGAGCCGTCGACGGTGATCACGGCGGCGCCGGTGAGCAGTGCGGAGGCCTGCCAGTTCCACATCATCCAGCCGCAGGTGGTGAAGTACATAAACCGGTCTTCAGGGCCAACGTCGCCGTGCAGCATCAGTTCTTTGGCGTGGTTAACCAGCAGGCCGACGGTGCCGTGGACGATGCACTTGGGTTTGCCGGTGGTGCCGGAGGAATAGAGGATGTACACCGGATGGTCCGGATTCATCGGGGTAAACGACGGTGCCTGGCCTTCACCGGCAGCAAGGGCCTGCTCCCAGGTGGTCACCAGAGCTCCGGGGATGGGGGCTTCGTCCGGCAGCTGTGGGATGCTGACCACCACCTTCAAGGACGGCAAACCGGCGATCAGTTCGGCAAAGTCGTGCTGACGGGCGAACACCTTGCCGCCATAGCCATAGCCGTTCACCACAATCAGCGCGGACGGCTCAATCTGGCTGAAGCGGTCATTGATCGCGCCGATGCCGAAATCCGGTGACGCAGAGCTCCAGATGGCCCCCATGCTGGTGGTGGCGAGCATGCCGACCAGGGCTTCATAGCCATTGGTGACGACCCCGGCTACCCGGTCGCCCTGCTGGATGCCGTTGCTGCGCATAAAGGCTTCCAGCGCACCGGCATCGGCTTTCAGTTCACTGTAGGTCTTGCGCAGCACCGGCCGGGTTTCGCAATAGGCCACCACGGCTTCCTGGTCAGCACGGTCGCCGTCCGCCAGCCGCAACAGGTTGGCGGCGAAGTTCAGTTTCATGCCGGGGAACCACTCGGCGCCCGGCATCTCGCGCTTGCCCAGCACCCGTTTGGCCGGGGTAGCGCATACCAGTCCGCAGTATTCCCAGACCTTCTGCCAGAAGGTATCGAGTTCGGTGATCGACCACCGGTGCAGGGCGTGGTAATCGGCGAAAGGCCCGAAGCCCTGTTGTTCCAGCCAGGTCTTGAACTGGCCCATGCGGGACTGGCTCAGGGTGGTTTCTGTGGGAGTCCAGACCACCGGTGCTTGTTCTGTGTTGCTCATCCGTCTCTCCAGGTGATTACTGCATATGCCAGCCATGACTGACCACGATGGACTGGCCAGTCAGGGCGGCCGACGGGAAGGCGGCCAGGTGCACGGCCAGTTCCGACACGTCTTCCAGGGTGGTGAACTTTCCATCCACGGTGTTCTTGAGCATGATCTTGCTGATCACTTCTTCCTCGGAAATACCCAGCTCTTTGGCCTGCTCCGGGATCTGCTTGTCCACCAGCGGTGTGCGCACGAAGCCCGGGCAGATGATGTTGCTGCGCACGCCGTGTTCGGCGCCCTCTTTCGCCACCGCCCGGCACAGGCCCAGCATGCCATGTTTGGCCGCCACATAGGGCGCCTTCAACGGCGAGGCTTCCAGGGAATGGACAGAACCCATGTAAATCATGGTGCCACCACCGCTTGCATACATCTGGTTGAGCGCGGCACGAGTGACAAGAAAGGCGCCGTCCAAGTGCACCCGCATTACCTTGCTCCAGTCGGAAAATGCCAGCTTATGCACAGGATCGATGTGCTGTATGCCCGCATTAGCCACGGCAATATCAAGCCCGCCCCATTTCTCCACAATAGCGGCCACGCCACGGTCAACCGCGTTCTCATCAGTAACATCCATGGCCAGGGCCATGGCGGTGCCTCCGGCCTTCTCGATAGCATCCACGGTGTCACGGGAGCTTTCCAGTGTCAGGTCGGCTACCGCAACACGGGCGCCTTCACGGCCATAGTGTTCAGCAATAGCACGGCCAATGCCCCGCCCGGCCCCGGTGATCAGGGCTATTTGGTTTTCAAGACGCATGAGGGTTCTCTCCTTAATCGTAAGCCGCACCAGGCAGCCAGGTTGCAATTTCAGGCACCAGGAATACGATCGACAGTCCGATCAACTGAATGATGATGAAGGGAATAACGCCCTTGTAGATGTCCATCACGGTGATTTCTGGCGGCGCCACTCCCTTGATGTAAAACAGTGCAAAGCCGACTGGCGGGGTCAGGAACGAGGTCTGCAGGCACATGGCAAACAGGATAGTGAACCACACCAGGTCGAATCCGAGAACCTGGACAACCGGTGCCACCAGCGGAAGGATAATCAGGGTGATCTCAACCCAGTCCAGGAAGAAGCCGAGCAGGAATACCGCAAACAGAATGGTCAGTACCACGCCATAAGGCCCGAATGGCAGGCCCAGCAGCGCATCTTCGATCACCCGGTCGCCACCCAGACCCCGCAGTACCACCGAGAACGCCGTCGCCCCCAGAAAAATGGCAAAGATGAAGGCAGAGGTGCGGGTGGTTTGCTGCATCGAAGAGTTGAGTACTTTCAGGTTCAGACGACCTGCCATCAGTGCCAGTATCAGGGCACCCAAAGCGCCAACACCGGATGCCTCCGTCGGCGTGGCAATCCCCGCAAAAATGGAACCCAGCACACCCAGAATCAACGCGGCCGTGGGCACCACGGCCTTGGTCACTTCCCAGACAATGCTCCAGGACACTTTCTCGGTACCCTCTGGCACCGGCGCAATATGCGGCTGCAGCATAGGACGGATAATGGCATAGGCCACGTACATGGCGCCCAGCATTAAACCGGGAAAGAACGCGCCCATAAACAGATCACCCACCGACGCCTCGGGAACGGCCAGCCGGTCGGCCATCAGCACCAGCATTATGGATGGCGGAATCAGGATGCCCAGGGTACCGGTGGCACAGGCTGTGCCCACGGCAAATCCCTTGTCGTACTTGTTTTCCATCATCACGGGCAGAGACAGCATGCCCAGAAGCACCACGGACGCTCCGATGATACCGGTGGTGGCGGCCAGCAGTACGCCGATAACAATCACGGTGACCGCGTAGCCACCGCGAACTGCGCCAAACAGCTTTACCATGCTGTTCATCAACCGCTCAGCGACACCAGACTGATCCAGCATGATGCCCATGAAGATAAACATGGGCAGAGCCACAAGGGTCTCGCTGTTTATCACGTCCCATACTCGCTCGGGCACAAGCCCCATGGAGGAGGAATAGTCGAACCACAGATTGGCCCCGAAATTTTCAACGGCCACCACACCAACGACGGTCCAGATGACCGCGGTGCCACCCAGCACCCAGGCAACCGGAAAACCGGTCATCAACAACGCCCCGAACGTCAGGAACATGCCGATTACAAACAGGGTTTCAAGTTCCATCAGGACACATCCTCTTTCTTGTTATTTCCGGATTCGACCCGGACTGGCTTCGGAAAGCCAAAAAGCAGTGCGGTTACTTTCAGCAAGCGCGATAGCGCTGCCAGAATCAGAAGAACAAACGACAAGGCCAGAATGCCCTTGAGAACCCAGCGGTGCGAAAGTCCGGCAGGTGCTGCACTGGTTTCGCCCTGCTGCCAGGAGCTATAGGCGTAGGGGATCATTTCGTAGACCGCCAGTCCAAGAAACGGCAACAGTAAAAAAAGCAGGCCAAACAGTTCAATCCAGGCCTGGCCTCGGAGGGACAGGCGTTCATGGATGACATCCACCCTTACATGGTCATCCGTCACCAGGGTGTATCCCAGCCCCAATAACCAGCCGGCACCCGCCAGGTGCCACTGGACTTCTTCCAGCATCACTGAACCAGAGCCAAAGGCATAGCGCCCGACCACTGCGTAGATGATGACGCCGGTGATCACAACCCAGAGCCAGGAAGCACTTTTGCCAATGACGGAAATCACACCGTCCATAACCTGACTGAGCCAGGTTGTTGGAAACTCCGTGTGATGATGAATAAATTGACCGGCGTCGGACGCCGATGCCCGCACATCCTGCGGTGAGCCTTTACCAGACACTGTCATACCACAGTTCCTCGCTCAGGAAGCTGATTTTTAAACACGGACGGCCCCGAAGGGCCATCCAGACTTGATCAGAGAACACCGGCATCTAACCGGTATTCGGGGTCAGCTCCGGACCTTAGAGGTCGGACGGAACATAGGCGCGGGTATCCCATATTTTGTAGGTTTCCAGGAACTCATTCTGGCTTTCGTAGACACGCTTGAAGTCAGCGTCCTTGGCGGCTTCCTCTGCCATCACTTCATTGGTGACCTCTCTCAGCTCTCGCAGAACCTCATGGGGGATCTGATCCGCCTGAACGCCTCTTTCCTGGAATTCGGCCAGAATCTTACCGTTCTTGTACTCGCCCTCGGCCAGGCCACGGGTAGTAGCAGCAGTACAGGAGGCCTCAACCAGTGCCTTCTGGGCTTTGGTGGTTTTGTTCCACTCGTCCCTGTTGATCAGCATGTACTGGGCGGTAAATTGCTGGTGCCAGCCCGGGAACAGGTTGTACTTGACGACCTGGTCAAAGCCGAGAATCTGGTCGATGGCCGGCATGGAGAATTCAGTGGCATCAATGGTGCCTTTTTCCAGTGCCTGGTAGAGCTCACCACCCGGCATCATGGTGACAGAGGCTCCCAGTTTTTCCAGAACCTTGCCTCCCAGCCCGGCGAAGCGGATCTTCAGGCCTTTGTAGTCTTCCAGTGATTCGATGGGTTCCGCATACCAGCCCGCCGTTTCAGGCCCGATAATGCCGCACAACTGAGCGTATACGTCAAAACCCTTGTTGGCATAGACTTCCTGCAGCATTTCATGGCCGCCACCGAAGTAATACCAGCCGGTGTAGGCCCAGGGCTTCATACCGAAAGGTACAGCCGCAAACAAGGGAATTGCAGCCACTTTGCCCTGGTCGTAACCGATCCAGGTGTAACCTGCTTCAACCTTGCCATCGGAAACTGACTGCAGGATATCGAATGGGGGTACCAGCTTGCCGGGCTCATAGACACGAACCTGGAGGCTGCCATCGGAAGCCGTGGTGAGATTTTCGGCAACCCAGGCGCCAGGGGCACCGAGGCCCGGCAGATTGGTGGCGAAGGCAACCGGCATTTTCCAGCGCAAGTCTTCTGCAAAAGCAGAACCCGTGGTAATAGCGATCGCACCGGCGACACCGGTGAGAGTTTTGAGAAGCTTCATTGGCAAATCTCCGAGCATTGTTGTTGTATTCGGCCACACAGGACGTTTCCCGACAGGCCTGACCTGATCAAAGTGTAGTCAGATATCGCAGGAAATGAGACGGACAAAGAAGTTTTTTTGGGTCCAACGACATACGTCAGTCTTGTTTTCTCCGTTGTTCTGACGTCCTGAAAGCTGGAATAAGCAGGCAGCATGCCAAAAGCATTTTATTTATTAATTTCAATATGTTGAGAATTAACAAAAAACAAAGGCAGGGATAATGTGTCCGACATTCAGGACACAGTTAGACATCAGTCGTAGGTAATTGTACGGATTTCAGGACAACCGTCCGGACTTCAGGACAGTCTGCCGAGTTTTTCGTAAAGTACTGATCGGGAAATACCCAGCAGCTTTGCCGCCCGGGTCCGGTTCCCGCGACTGGCCACGAGAGCTTTCTCAATCGCTTGGGCCTCGGCCTCGGCGAGGGTCCGGGATAATAACTGGACCGGTTGAGCCATCAGGGATGACGCCGGACGGTTACCACTACTGCGGGGCAACACCTTGAAAATGGCATCTGCATCCAGCACGCTGCCATCCTCGCCCATGGTCAGGGCCCGCTCCAGCACGTTGCGCAATTCCCGGATATTACCGGGCCAGTCGTAACCGCCAAGTGCCGAGACGCCAGCATCAGTAATTTCACCCCGCAATTCCAGCCCATCGCGAATGTCTTCCAGCAGAGCCTCGCATAACACCCCGAGATCCGCCAGCCGATCGCGCAGAGGCGGAATCGGAATCTCCAGCACGTTCAGCCGGTAATAGAGATCAGACCTGAACTCTCCTTCAGCAATCATCACTTCCAGATTTCGGCTGGTGGCGGCAATCACCCGCACATCCACTGAGACCACCGTGTTGGAGCCCAATGGTTCAATCTCCCCTTCCTGTAACGCCCGTAGCAATTTGGCCTGCAGTGGCAACGGCATATCACCCACTTCGTCGAGAAACAGCGTGCCGCCGTTGGCCAGCTGGAACTTGCCTTCCCGGATGCGGCGGTCGGCCCCGGTGTATGCCCCTGGTGCCACTCCAAAAAATTCAGCTTCCAGAAGGTTCTCTGGCACTGCCGCCACGTTAACCCCGACAAACGGTTTGTCGACCCGGGCAGACGCCGAATGGATGGCCTGCGCCAGAACTTCTTTGCCGGTGCCGGTTTCACCCAGAAGCAACACCGGCATCTCCCTTCCGGCGGCCAGCCGCGCCCGCCGTTTTACCTCCAGCGCAGCCGGGCTGGCACCGACAAAATCGCCCAGACTGTAGCGGGTGCCGCGCGCTTTTCGGGCCAGGGCTTTACGTGCTGCTGCCAGGTCCTGATGCAAGCGCCGGTATTTCGATACCAGCGGGGTCAGGGGCTGAAGGTCGTCGTACAACACAAACGCCACGGCCCCCTCGATCTCGCCCTGCTCGCTGTAAAAAGGCAGCCGGGTAACCACCAACTGCTGGTCATTGTGCTCCATGATGTCGAGCAATAGAGGTTTGCCGGTTTCGACCACTTCCGGCATTCGGGTTTGGGGGATTACCTGGCGGACCGGCTTGCCAATCACGGTCGCCGGATCACCAATGCCCAACAGGTGCGAATAACTGACGTTGATCCAGGTAATGTGAGCCTGACGATCGACCGCAATGGCACCGGCGCTGGCTGCCTCAAACATCGGAAACAGCGCTTCGATGAGATCTCGAGTCAGACCTTTTTTATTTTTGTCACTGAACAACTTTGTCATGTGCCGCATGCTCGCCGGTCGTAACTGATTAATGGGGCAACCTCAGGCGTCCGGATTTCCGGACGCTGCCAGGGGAGTATAGAAAGCCCCCGGACCGGTAGCAAACGAAGATGCGGAGCAAGCCATTGTCCAGGCCTCGGGCATGCTCGGGCATGCTCGGGTATGAAAGTAACGCAACATCCAGCACCGACAATCACTCGTAGATATTTTGGATTTTGGGTCAAACAGGAGTGTCCGGTGAATACACGCTTTATGATCATCCTTGCCGCGCTGATCCCGGGTACATTGGCATGGCTATCCGGCTGCGCCAGCCACCATCCGGCAGTCACCCAACCGATTGATCGGCCGGAAACCGAGTTCACAGTTCACTCGGCCATCGCGTTTTCACCAGAGCAATGGCCACAGAAACTTTACGCTGACCTGTATGTGCCTGCGGTATCTGGCGCTGCCCCAGTGGTGTTGATGGTCCACGGCGGTGGCTGGGAGCGGCGGTCCCGAAGTGACATGACCTGGGTGGCAGAAACGCTGGCCAGCCAGGGCTTTGCGGTATTCAATGTCGATTACCGGTTCGCACCCGAATTCACCTTTCCTGCGCAACTTCACGATCTGCAGGTGGCCCGACAGTGGATCAATCAGAATGCCGGAGAGTATGGACTGGATGCGTTCAGAGTCAGTGGTTTCGGGTTTTCCTCCGGCGCTCATCTGGTCGCGTTGCTAGCTACCGTTGCCCGCACAAACGACGACCTGAACACACCTTTCGGAGGACCGGAAACCGCACTCAATGCCGTGGTGGCCGGTGGACTGCCCTCGGACCTGCCGGCCTTCGGCTCCGGCAAGCTGCTTCGCCAATTTCTGGGCGGCGATCCCGAGCATCTGTCCGAACGTTACCAGCAGGCGTCGCCGATATCTCACGTGAATGCTGTTACTCCACCGTTCTTTCTCTTCCACGGAACTCTCGACATGCTCGTTCCGTTTAGCCAGACAAAACGGTTCGCGCAGGAGCTGAAAGAAAATGAGGTCTATCATGAAGTCTACAAAATGCACCTGCGCGGGCACATCACCAGCTTCCTCACTGCCGGCACCGCGGTAGACAGTGCTGCCCATTTTCTGATCCGGCATCAGAGCAATTGATCAGCCCAGCCGGATAAAGGGCAGCACGCTCAGCCCTATGATCACCAGGATGGCAACACAGGCCGCCAACGTTCTGACCGGCTGGCGCCGGATCATCGACCAGATGCCTCCGACTTCGCCACGAGCGACGTGTTCTTCATAAGCCCTGCGCTGGGTTTCGAAACGTTGTTGCTGGTACGACTTCAGGATGGCTTTGGCGCGGGCCGCCTCGTCGTTGTCATGCACCCAGAACCCGCCCATGCTGATGCCCCAGCGGCTCGGGGGCGTTTCGTAATAGCGCACGTCATGCTCTTCGAACAGGGCGCGGATGTCATCGGCCTCGTCATCTGGCACATTTCGGAGGTTCATCAGGTGGTGGGGCATAAGGCTTCCCGGCTGGCTTCATGGGCGTTATTGGCTATATCCTAGCAGGAAAGCAAATCCGACCGAATTCATCAGGACACTGCATGAGCCACAACCCCCTTCGTCTGCTGCTGGATTTTGATGACCGTATCCAGCGGGACAGGGACCAGGCCCCCGCTTTTCTCCATCGCCGGGACCGGCGCTTTGCCCTGGACTGCCAGGAGCAGGGTGCTAACCCGGACGCCGCCGGCTGGCTGCAGCATATGGACCGGCTCAGCGGCCCTGGCGGCACCCGTCAGACCGGGCGTTACATTCAACGCCGCTGGCGCCGCATTACTGGCGGCTTTGCCCTGGCCGGGGCGATGCTGGGCAGCCTTACCATGGCTGGCCTGCTGTTTTACGACGGCGGCCAGCGCATCAACATCACCGTATTGCTGGGCTTTGTGCTGTTGCAGTTGCTGCTGGCTCTGGCCACGACCGTACAATCAATCGTCGGCTGGCAACCCTGGACCTGGCTGCAACGATGGCTTGAGCGACGGCTGCAACTGCAATCACCCGGACCAACCCTGGCGCAACTGCAACCGGTGCTGATGGCGCGTGCCGCTCACACCGGCGGCAGCCTGTTTGCCCTGACCGGGCTGATGACTCTGTTGGTCATGCTGGTGGTTCAGGATCTGGCCTTTGGCTGGAGTACCACTCTGGACACCGCCGCCCAAGGCTATCATGGGCTGATCCGGGCCATCGCCATACCCTGGACCTGGTTATGGCCGGCTGCAGTGCCCTCTCAGGAACTCATCGAGGCGACCCGCTTTTTCCGCGCTGCGCCCTTTGGCGCTGGCACGGCACCACAACAATGGGGGCAATGGTGGCCCTTTGTCAGCATGCTGTGGCTGACCTGGGTGCTGTTGCCCCGGCTTGTGTTACTGGCGTTCAGCCAATGGCTCATCGGCTATAAAGCAACCCGATTGCTGCAGCGCCATCCGGGCAGGAAGGCGTTGCTGTACCGTATGGAAACGCCGACACTGGACACCGGCAACCAGCATAACGATGCCGGGGATCTGCCCGACACCCATACCCGGGCCAGCCCCGGCGAGTTAACCGATGCTGGTCATATTATCTGCTGGGCCGGTGCCGGCGAGCCAGAACTGCCACTACAGCTGTTGGCAACCGAGACCCGGGTATTCAAGGCCGGAGGGCGGATCGCCCTGAGCGAAGACGATCAGCTGGTCGCCACGCTCGCCAAAGCACTTGCCGGCGCAGCGTCCCCGGTGGTAACCCTCGTCACCCGCAGCTGGGAGCCACCCACCGGCGAATTGCATGACTTTCTAGAACAGGCCAGGAGTCAATGGCCACGCAATAGCCGGGTGATGATTCTGCCGCTGGCCACTGATGCCAATCAACCACCGGCCATACACCTGATCCAACCCTGGCTGCGCTTCACCGAGCGCTTGCCTGAAGGCTTTGCGACGGTGGTGCTGCTGCCATCGTTTATCGACAACCCCTATCAGACCGGGACACCACAGCCATGACTCAGCCCCCGGTCTTCGCCGTGGTCGGCCATCCCAACAAGGGCAAATCCAGTGTTGTGGCGACCCTGTCCCAGAACGATGCCATCGCCATCGCACTGGAACCCGGCACCACGCGAGCCCGACAGGCCTACCCGCTGACCGTGGATGGCCGCGAACTCTATATTCTGGTGGATACCCCCGGCTTTCAGCGACCCCGGCGGGTGCTGCAATGGCTTGAGGCCCACAGCCTGTCGGCGTCCGATCATCCGGACACGGTGCGGGCATTTGTGCGGCAGCATCAGGGCGATGACCGCTTTGTCGACGAGTGCGAGCTGCTGACACCGGTCCTGGATGGCGCCGGCATCATCTACGTAGTGGACGGCTCCGTGCCCTATAGCGCCGAACACGAGGCCGAGATGACCATTCTGCGCTGGACCGGTCGCCCCAGCCTGGCCCTGATCAACAGCATCGGTGACGACGATTACAGCGATAGCTGGCAGTCAGCGCTTGGCCAATTTTTTCAGATTGTCCGCAAATTCGACGCGGTTCGTGCTCCGTTCGAGCAACATCTGAGCCTGCTGAGGGCCTTCGGCCAACTTGAACCGGATTGGGAGCACGCCCTGGAGCAGGCCACACAGCATCTGTCCGAACAGCGCCAGCAACGCCGGCATCAAGCCGCCGGCCTGATTGTTAAAGCCCTGGTAAAGATGATGTCCTACCAGGAAAAGCGCACGCTGACGCTCAACCAGGTGGCCGAAACCAGTGACACCAGCCTGGCAGACACACTCCGGGATCGTTGGTACCGTCATCAACGCCAGCGTGAACAAAGCCTCCGTGTCGACATCGAGCACCTGTACCAGCATCAAGGTATTCAGCGCCAGGAAGCGGAACTGCAATGGGCCAACCAGCACGACCTGTTTTCCGAGGACACCCGTAAACACTGGGCGGTCAGCAAAAAATATCTGGCCACCGCCGGTTTTGGCGCGGGCGCGATGGGCGGTGCCAGCATCGATGCAATGACCCTGGGCTCTTCCCTCGGAGCCGGCGCGCTGATGGGCGGATTGATTGGCGCCGCCGGCAGTTATTTTTACGGCGACCGACTGATGCTGCCGGCTCTTAACATAGGCCCGCTGCGAGATGGCCTGAAAACCGCCAGCTTCGGACCTGTACAGGACAGCCAGTTCGGCTATGTTGTATTGGGGCGGGCGGTCGATCACTGGTGGCATATCAGCCACCGGAATCACGCCGGACGCGCCTTGCTTGAGCTCGAACCGGCCGATCACCACTGGCTGGAACAGCTCGAAAAAACCAATCGGCGGGAGATCCAGCGAGCCTTCGACCGATGCCGAAAACAAAAACCATTGAGCCATCAGCAACAGCAAAACTTTACCGCAGCCGTCGAACAGGCAATGGCGGTTTATGACGACTGGCGGTTGAACCGCCGGTGACCCACGTGTTTATACTGTATGGCTATTCCATCACAAAATGAGGAATGCGAATGAAAATTGTACGTGTGCAAGACATCATGGGTACCGAACGTGAAGTAACCGGTCCGGGTTGGACCAGCCGCCGCATGCTGCTGAAAAAAGACGGCATGGGTTTTTCCTTTCACGAAACCATTATCCCTGCCGGCGCGGAGCTGAACCTCTGGTACAAGCACCATCTGGAAGCGGTGTACTGTGTTGCCGGTAATGGCACCATCACCGACAAGGCCACCGGCGAGACTCACGACATCTCCGATGGCACCCTCTACGCCCTCGACAAGCACGACCAGCACACCCTGCGCGGTGGCACCGAGGACATGCGCCTGATCTGTGCCTTCAACCCGCCGGTCACCGGTCGCGAAGTCCATGACGAAGACGGCGCCTACCTGCCGGACACCAGCGAAGACTGATTAAACTGAGCATGGCAGACCATCCGGCCGCCACCACACCGCCACCGCCAGCGAAACTGCTGCCGGTGGCGGTGTTGCTTTGGCTGGCCGGCGTTTATCTGAGAATACCGGTACTGGTGGCGCCGCCGCTGGCGCCCTTTATCAGTGACGAGCTCGGCCTGACCCAGGCCCTGACCGGCGCCTTGACCACCCTCCCGATTCTGATGCTGGCCGTTGGCGCCATGCCTGGCTCGCTAGCGATTTCCCGCATTGGCCCCAGAAACACGCTGGCTCTGGCCATGGTGATCATGGTGATCGGCTCCGCCGGCCGCGGGCTGGTGCCCGATACCCTCACGCTGATGGTAGCCAGCGCCGTGATGGGCTTCGGCGTGGCCATGATGCAACCGGCCTTGCCCGCGCTGTTGCCACGATGGCTGGCACCCCACCATCTGGCACTGGGTTCGGCCATTTATATGAACGGCATGCTGATGGGCGAGTTCATCGGCGCCGGGATTACCTTGCCGGTACTGATGCCACTGCTGGACAACAGCTGGCGGGCGACACTGCTGGCGTGGTCTCTGCCCGCGCTGCTGGTGGTGGCGGCGCTGTTTCTTCCGAAACGAGACCTGGCCCGGCCGGTGCGCCGAGCGGCCTGGCTGCCTGACTGGAAAAACCCGCTCACACTGCGCATCGGCTTACTGCTGGGCCTGTCCGGTTCCATGTTTTTTGGCCTGAACGCCTACATGGGTAATCTTCTGGAGCAGCAAGGGCATTTTGAGAAGTTGGCCGACGCACTTTTCTGGTATAACTTCGCTCAGGTAGGCGCCTCCCTGGTGATGCTGAAAATGGCGCGGGTATGGGTGGGCCGACGCGGCATTATTGTGCTGATGGCCGGGCTGAGCATTCTGGGTACCGCCGGCACCCTGGTCCTGGAAGGTTGGCCAGCGATTGTCAGCGCGAGCCTTATGAGCTTTGTAGCGGGCATCCTGCTGATTTTACTGGTTGCCTTGCCGCCGCTGCTGGTGCGCTCGGAAGAAACCGGTCGGCTGTCTGCCGGCACCTTTCTGGTTGGCTATACCTTGGCGTTTTCGGTGCCCATGCTCGGCGGCCTGCTTGCCGACTGGACCGGCGATATCCGCCATGCGGTGATGGTCATGGTCGGTTACAGCCTGCTGGTGTTACCGGTTGCGCTGACCCTGGATTTACGCCGCCGCCCGGACTGAATGCTCATCTACCGGCACTGAACCATCGTAAGCAGACTTTTGGCACCCATTCTCAAGCAAGGATCCTGTGTTGAAACTCGCCACCCTGATTAACCAGCTTGCTGACGAAGACACCAGCGCTCTGAAAACCCTGAGCCTGGTGGTCGACTGGATTCGCCCGCAACGGAGCGAAACCGTGCATAACGCCGTCGACCGGATGAAGCAGCTGGAAAACGCGCTGACCGACAACCTGGATGTGCATCTGGCGGTGGCCGGTCGCCTGCAGGAATGGCTGGATCAGGCTCAGTTTTTCCAATTGTTGTCCGGGCTTGGCCTATATTCCCGTCGTGGCTTTCTGAAAGAAATCGGTGAACGCCTGTACGAACGCATCAACCCGGCGCCAAAAGACCGCAACAACGTCAAAAGCGTGCTGTTTGTGGTGTTTCATCGTAAGGACGATGCCGACTGGATTCATCAGATTCCAGACGAGGCACTGCTGCGACTGCTGACTTCCCTCTGGCACTTTTCGCCACCCGCGCTCGACCGTACCCGAAACCGGATTTACAGCCAAATGCTCAACGCCCTGGAGATGCTGTCGATCTGGGTAGCGGCGGAGGAGCTGGAGCCCAACATTCTCAGGCTGAATCCGAAAATCATTGACCGGGAATCGGCCTTCGTGGCCCTGCAGCGGGAAATCGCTGCGCTGGTACAGTCCTGGAACCACGCCCTGCAACAACAACAGGATGTTGAGCTGGACGACGCCCACGCCCGGGTACTGATCGAGCAATGCCGTGAAGAAATTGACCGGCTCCAGCGCAGATCGGTCACCGCCGGCTCCACCATGGCCCTGACCCACCTGCTGGAGCGCCTGCACCAGACCCTGGACCGCATTGAGCATCTGCTCGACATCATGGACCCGCCAGACCCGGCCAAAGGCCTAACGCGCTCGGTGGAACTGTTCAAGAGCCTGGTGCAGGCCAGTGCTGAGCGCCATGGTGTTCGCTCCCTGTGGCGCGCCAACCTCCGACTGATGTCCCGTAGTGTCACGGAAAACGCCAGCGACCATGGCGAACACTACATCGCCGGCAGCCGCAAAGAATACCTGACCATGCTGGCCTCCGGCGCCGGTGGCGGCTTTATCATCGCCCTCATGGCCCTGATCAAGATCCAGATCCTGCAGCTGGACCTGAGCCGCGGCTGGGAAACCCTGTGGGTCAGCCTCAATTACGGCATCGGCTTTATGGTTATCCACATGCTGCACTGCACTGTGGCCACCAAACAGCCCGCCATGACCGCTGCCAGCATTGCGGAAAAGGTCGAACAGGGCGAGCAGGGCCGGGCCAACGCCCGCAAACTGGCAGAACTGCTGGTCAGAGTGGGTCGCACCCAGTTTGTCGCCATCATGGGCAACGTCGCCGTGGCGCTCTCGGTAGCTTTCGGCATCGGCTGGCTGTACACCCTCATTCAGGGCGCCCCCCTGATCAGCACCGAACGTTACGACTATATGTTGGCCGGCATTCATCCCGGCCAAAGCCTGGCGCTGATGTACGCCGCTATTGCCGGGGTGTGGTTGTTCGTGTCCGGACTGGTCGCCGGCTACTTCGATAACCGGGCCGCCTACCTGAACCTGGCCGAACGGCTCGAGCAACACCCCATGCTAAGGCCCCTGATGCCCCCGGAAACCCGCGCCCGCTTTGGCGCTTACGTGGCCGAACACTACGGCGCCCTGGCCAGCAATTTCGTCTTTGGCATACTGCTCGGCGTCACCGGCTACATCGGCCACCTGCTCGGCCTGCCCATCGACATCCGCCACGTCGCCTTCTCCTCCGCCGACGTCGGCTACGCCATGTCCATGTTCATCCCCGGCGCTCAGGAATTCGCCCTGTTCACCCTGTTCGCCCTGCTGATCGGCGGCGTCAACCTGATGGTCAGCTTCACCCTGGCCCTGAACGTCGCGCTCAGAGCCCGAAACACCCGGATCTCCAGCTTCCCGAAACTGATCAAAGCCTGGTTCATGGTGGTCAAAGAAAACCCCATGGCCCTGATCTACCCGCCAAGAGATCCAGCCCCAGCGCCAACCGAAGAGGTCGGCCCGGAGCCGACACCAGAGCAAACCCGACAAGCCAAAGCAGACAACAAAGAACGCCGACAAAAAGCCCTGGAAAAATAATAAAAAAAGGGCCGCCAAAGCGCCCCAGATACAAATCAACTCAACTCAACTCAAACAAAACCGAATCCCACCCCATAGCCAGCAGGCCGTGGGGTGAGGTGGTTTTTCGGCCGGGAAAAAAATGTCTGAGCGCAGCGAGTTATTTTTCCCAGAGGAAAAACCACCTCGCCCCGCGGCCTAACGCCCAGGAAGGGCACGGCCTAACGCTCAGATGTAGTAATCCTTAAGCGGCGGAAACCCATTAAACTCAACCGCACTGTAAGTGGTGGTATAAGCCCCGGTAGACAGCCAGTACATCCGGTCGCCAATCGCCAGATTCAATGGCAGGGAATACTTGTGATGCTCGTACATGATATCAGCACTGTCACAGGTCGGCCCTGCGATCACACAATCCTCACCCTCGCCAACCTTCTCGGTCCAGATCGGAAACTTGATCGCCTCATCCAGGGTTTCGATCAGGCCCGAAAACTTACCAACATCGGTAAACACCCAGCGGTGCAGGGCCGTGCGGGACTTGCGCGAGATTAGCACCACCTCACTGACCAGCACACCGGCGTTGGAAATCAGTGACCGGCCCGGCTCAATGATGATCTCCGGCAGGTCATCGCCAAAATCCTCACGCAAAAACCGGGCAATCTCCTGCGCATAAACCGCCAGGTCGTTGGTACGGGTGATGTAGTTGGCCGGGAAGCCTCCACCCATATTGATCATCTTCAGCTCAATGCCGTCTTCTTCCTTCAGACGCTCGAAAATCACCTTCACCTTGCCCAGAGCCGCATCCCAGGCACCGATTTCACGCTGCTGAGAACCCACGTGAAATGACACGCCGTGGGGCACCAGGCCCAGGTCTCGCGCCAGAATCAGCAGATCCATGGCCATATCGGTCTGGCAACCAAACTTGCGCGACAGCGGCCAGTCCGCAGTGAGCGTACCTTCGGTCAGAATCCGTACGTACACCTTCGAGCCCGGTGCCGCCTTGGCAATGTTGCGCAAATCGGCTTCGGAGTCCGTGGCAAACATACGCACGCCCTTCTCGTAGAAGGTGCGGATATCTCTCGCCTTCTTAATAGTGTTGCCGTAGCTGATACGGTCACCGGTTACGCCCAGAGCCATCACCTTGTCGAGTTCATACACCGACGCAATATCAAAGCTGGCACCTTTATCCCTGAGCATGGTCAGAACCTCAGGAGCCGGGTTTGCCTTCACCGCGTAGTAGACCTTCGCGTAAGGAAAGCCTTCCGCTAGTTCATCGTACTGGCGGTTGATGGTAGCGGTATCTATCACCACAAACGGCGTTTCACGGGTTTCGGAAAACTCCTTGATGCGCTTGAAGGTGTCGGCGTCGTAGTAATCAGCAATGTTTGCGTTGGTGGCTTCGGTCATGGGTGGTGTGTCCCTCCACAGGGCATACGAGCATAAAAAAAGGCGCCACAGCAAGGCTGCAGCACCCATAGGATTTACGCGATCATCAGGCTTTTTTCTGATCGCCGCAAATGCGCATATATACCCACTAAAGCGGGCGTTAAAACCAAATCAACGGCACGAGAGTTTCCACCGGCTTCAGACCGCGATCGGCCATAATGGTGTTGGTTCAGTCGGGCCGTCAGGATCCTGCGGGCAGCTCTGCCGTTGCAGATACTCAAGAATCGCATCTTTCAGATCACTGCCCTGATCGAGGCCCTGATTACCGAACAGGCGGTTGAATTCCAGCACGAAAGGGTAGCCATCCACCAAAGCGATATCGAAGCCGGCGTGGTCCACGCCCAGCTCCCGGGCCAACCGTAACGCCAGCTCGGTGGCCACTGCCGGCACCGGGCTGGTATCGACCTGACCGCCCCGGGCGACGTTGTTGTAGAAGCCCTGTTCCGCCTGAGTGCGCCAGTAGGCGGTCAGCACCCGATCACCTACCACCACCACGCGTACGTCACGATCAATCGGCAGATACTCCTGGGCGTAGAGCACGCTGGTCCGCTCACAGTAACGACGCCAATCGTCCCGGCTTTCAATCAGCCAAACACCCTCACCCATACTGGCTTTGGCAAGCTTGGCAACAAACGGCAGGGCCATGGCGTCCCAAATCAGGTCCCGCTCCTGCGGACCATTGGCCTCAATCATCGTCCACGGCGTGTGCTCCGGCGCCACGGTCTGAAAGGCCCGGGTCATCTCCACCTTGTCGTGGCCGATGCGGTAGCTGGCTTCGCTCGGAAACACCCGGCAGTTGAGCCCGTAAACCAGAGCATTCAGCTGCCAATACTCCGGAAACAGCACCCAGTCAGCCTCACTCAGCAATTCTTTATGGCCTAGCAATTGCTCCGGCTTGAGCACAGTAGTGTCGGGAAATCCGAGGGTACGAAAAATATCAAAAGAAACCAGATGCATGGTGTCGGCGACACTCGAGAGGAATTGCTCGCATTTTATACAGAAGCGGATTTCAGGCAAGCATTCTTGAAAATTGATTTAGGGCATGGAAACCGTTAACATTAACGATAATAATTCGCATTACATCAATAAGGGAGCTCAAGTTATGAAACAACTCATCGCAGCCACACTGACCGCCACCGCTTTTGCCTTCTCATCGCCCCTGTTCGCCAGTGACGTTGAACATTTCAAAGGCAAATCCTCTGAAACCATGAGCCAGGCAGTCGCCAACTTCTCGGAATACAACAACAAACTGGAGCAAGTCCTGTCTGGTGAAATGACGCCGGAAGCGATGAACGAAGTGCACGAACTGACGTATACCCTCGAAAATGCTTTGGCCAAAATAAACGAAGAACTCCGGGAACTGGCCGACACCCTTGAAGAGGTACACATCGCCTCTGAACATGCCGATGGCAACGCCGTAAGAAAGCATGGCAAGAACTACCTCAAGGTCAGCCGTGACGTGATCAAATAACCGAATTCGGTCAAACACCCTGATCAGAGGTCGGGTCAGCGAGCCGGGCGTTTTTTTGTACCTTGCTGAGGCTGGGCAGTAAAGGGATTCTCCGGCCAGGGGTGTTTGGGGTAACGGCCACGGGTGTCTTTGCGGACATCCGGATAGGCGTTCTTCCAAAAACTGGCGAGATCTGCGGTGACCGCCAGCGGCCGTTGGGCCGGAGACAACAAGTGAATCACCACCGGCACCCGACCGCCGGCCACCCTGGGTGTTTCGGTCCAGCCAAACAGGGCTTGCAGTTTGGCGGCCAGCACCGGGCCATTGTCGGCGGTGTAGTCCAGAGTGACGTTCTGGCCAGTAGGGATGGTGAGCGCGCTCGGCGCCAGTTCGCCCAACCGCTGTTGTTGCGGATAGTCCAGTAATGCATTCAGGGCCTGAATCAAATTGATGCCGGCCAGATCTGACCAGCGCTTCTTGCCGGCCAGAAACGGCGCCAGCCAGGTTTCGAGCGTGGCCAGCAAGCCATTGTCGCTGACGTCCGGCCAGTTCCCGGGAAAGTTCCGGCCCAGCAATTGCACCCGGGCCCGCCACTGGCGGGCGCCCGGCGTCCAGGGCAGGCTGTCCAGCCCTTTCCGACGCACGGCGTCCAGCAGGCCTTGCTGCAACAGCTCCGGGCTCACCTGGGCCAGGGCCTTCTCCGCCAGCATCAGGGCGCCCAGCTTGCGCACTTGGCGTGCCACCACCGTACCCCGTTTGTCATCCCAGACCGCTTCGTCGCGCTCGTCGATATGCGCGGCCAGATCCTGCTCCAAGTCCGCCAGATCCACCGGGGCGGCCAGATAGATTGTTGCCTCCCGGGCCTTGCCGTCCAGCTCGGCCGCCACCAGCCAGTCCTGTCGAGCCAGGGCATCGTCCTCCCGTAATAACGCGCCTTTGCCGTTACTGAGCTGGTAGCGCGGCGTTGGCCCCGGTCGACGTCGGGCAATACGGTCCGGATAGGCCTGGGCCAATACCCGGCCGACGTCGGTTGCTGTCGGTACATCCTGTGAAGTTTGATCCCGGCACAGGCGCTTTGCCGCCTGCCGGACCGCCTTCAACCGAGCCGGATCCAGGCCCCGATGGCCGCGCTCGCCTCGCAGCACTCGAATGCGATCATGCAGATCGGCACCTGAGCCCGGCCCCAGCAAATCCCGCTCTTCCAACAAAGCCGCCAGCTCCGCCACCAGCTGGCCAAACCCCAGAACCCGACCCTTGAGCACCATGTGCGCCAGGCGCGGATGCAGGCCCAGGTCCCGCGCAGCCTTGCCGTGATCGGTAATGGCACCGTCAGCATCCAGCAACTCCAGCCATTGCAACAGCGCCACCGCCTGCTGCCAATGCGCCTTGGGCGGCAGATCAATCCACACCAGCTGGTCCGGTGAGCGCGCGCCCCACTGCGCCAGCTCCAATACCAGTGGCGCCAGATCCGCCTGCTGAATCTCCGGCGGGGTAAAATCCGCCAGCCCGAATTGCTCGGACTCACTCCACAGCCGGTAACACACCCCCGGCTCAATCCGGCCGGCCCGGCCTTTGCGTTGTTCTGCAGAGGCTTTCGAGACTCGGCCGGTGACCAGGCGGGTCATGCCACTGTTTGGATCAAACACCGCCCGGCGCTGCTGGCCGGCATCAATCACCACCCGCACGCCCTCAATGGTCAGACTGGTCTCGGCAATCGCGGTGGCCAGCACGATCTTGCGGATTCCGTCTGGTGCCGGCGCAATCGCCCGGTCCTGCTCCTCCGATTTCAGGTTGCCGTACAGCGGCGCCAGCAACACATTGCCCGGCAACGGCCCCTGCAGCTGCTGCGCCACCCGCCGGATCTCCCCGGCACCAGGCAAAAACACCAGCATGGAACCGGTCTGATCCCGCAGCGCTTCCTGCACCACCGCCACCACCTGATCCACCACGCGGCTAGTGCGGGCAACGGGGCGGTACAGCACCGCCACCGCAAACGCCCGGCCTGCACTGCTGATCACCGGCACATCCCCAAGCACGCGGGCAATGGGCGCGGTATCCAGAGTGGCCGACATCACCAGCACCCGAAGGTCCTCCCGCAACGCCTGCTGGGTTTCCCGCACCAGCGCCAGGCCCAGATCCGCTTGCAGGGAGCGCTCATGAAATTCATCAAAGAGCACCGCCGCGTAGTCTTCCAGCATCGGGTCGCTCTGGATCATCCGGGTCAGAATGCCTTCGGTGACCACCTCGATTATCGTGCTGCCGGACACCTTGGTATCCAGTCGCGTCCGATACCCCACCGTCTGGCCCGGCTGCTCACCCAGCTGCTTCGCCATAAACCGGGCCGCCGACCGGGCCGCCAGCCGCCGCGGTTCCAGCATCAGGATCTTGCGGTTATCCCGCCACGGGGCATCCAGCAACGCCAGCGGCACCCGCGTGGTTTTACCGGCACCCGGTGGCGCCTGTAACAGGGCGGTGGTGGTTTGTTCCAGAGTCTGTTTGAGCTCTGGGAGGATGGTTTCAATCGGGAGCATGGGTTTTGGTTGGGTTTAGCCTGCTGGTTTGGGGGTCAGGCGCGGGGAGTGTGTTGATTTTCTGGCCGAAAAGGAACTCGCTGCGCTCAGACACCTTTGTTCGACCAGAAAATCAACACCCCCCCCACACCCTGCGTCACTGCAAGATATATTTAGAGCCTACCATGGTCTGACTTGGGTTAATTCTTTCCAAGCGCAACCACCATTGTCAGCTAGAGCGGGGTGGTGGGGTATTTTTTCCGCCGGAAATGAATGTCTGAGCGCAGCGAGTTACATTTCCAAGGGAACAATACCCCACCACCCCGATCAATCCCCCACCACCCAAAGTCTGGGAGCCCAAATTAGACGCAAACTCAGCGGCTGGAATGCCACACCTCAGGGCGAGGCACCAAGAACGTAAACACCAAGCCAAACACCAGAGCCGCCACCCCGATGCCGAACGCCGACACCAGCGTACCGCCGGCATCCAGCCACTGCTTGGTCAGCCAGGGCCCCGCCATCTGGGTAAAACCATACAAAGCCACCATCGCCGCCGACAGTCGCGGCCCCTGATGCGGATGCAGCGCCCGGCCAATGCGTTGAGTCAACAGTACCGTGCCCACGAACGTACTGCCCACCAGTGCAGCACAAAGCACCAGCCCGATAGGCCCGGGCCAAAGCACCGCCGCCAGTACACCCAATAGCTGAATCATGAAATTCAACCGCAGCGCCGGCAGGTCGCCCATCAGGGCACCCAGCTTATTCCAGAGCCAGGGCGAAGGAATGGTCACCAGCGCGACAATCACCCAGGTGCCGTCCAGTAACCTGTGGCCTGGCGGCAACTCCATTTTGGCCAGTAGGGGTAGAAAGGTCATCGGCAGGATGTAACCCAAACCGGCACCGGCGTAGGCCAGAAACAGCGGAATACTGGCGCGGTCCATCAGCGGGGTATTGATTACCGCTTTCCCGGAGTCATCGTGCTGGCGCACCGGCACGTCCAGTTTGCGCAGCTGCATCACCCCCCACCAGGCCAGCGGTATCGACAACAAGGCCGCAGGCCACCAGCGTTCGGCGCCTTCCAGCAAGGTTGCCGAGCCTGTCACCAGGCCACTGGACACCAACAGACCCAGGCCGACACCTATATACACCAGTCCGCTCAGGGAGGCGCGGTTACGCAGCACCAGCCATTCCAGGATCAGTGCCGGTGCCTGCACGAACACCACGCCGTTCGCCACACCGTTGAGCCAGCGACTGGTGGAAATAACAGTCAGGTGGTCGGTTTGTGTGATGATCAGGAGAGTCACCACATGAATGGTCATAAACAATGGCAGCATGAAGCGGATCTGGTCTATGCGATGCCAGCGGATCGCCAGCATCGCGCCCATCAGGTAGCCCAGATAGTTCCAGGTGGCCACGGCTGCGCCATCTGGCGCGCTGAACTGGTCATCCGCCACCAGATAAGGCAACAGAGGGGTGTAGATAAAGCGGCCCAGGCCATGCACCACCAGTAACACCAATGCGCCTGCGGTCAGCACGGTGAACAGTTGTCTTGTAGAAGTAGTTTGAAAAGAGGTCATATCCCGCCCGGCGCTCGCTTCATCAATGGCTGAGACCGGGCAGTGTATGCGACCACCTGAGCAATGTCAGTGTGACCTTGGCCTTAATTGTTCAACAGCCCACTCAGCAAACCATCCCGGGATTCAGGCGCCCGGCTGTCGGGTGAGCGACCATTGATAGATACGCTGAAACGCCTGCGCCAGCTCCTGTGGCTTGTGCGGGGGTTGAATCAGGGCCTGGAGCTGGCCATCCGGATTCAACAAGGCAAAGTGGCCGCTGTGATCCACCAGCAACTGACCATCCACTTCCCGGTGCACAAACACTGCACTGAGACTCTGGGCAAGCTGGCGAAGGGTGTCCAGGTCGCCGGTCAGGCCGTGAAAGTTCTCACCGTAAAAGCCGGTATAGGCTTTCAGCTGTTCCGGGGTGTCGTGCTCTGGGTCCGCGGTCACCAACAGGTAGTCTGGTTGCGGCACTTCGGCGGATAGCAATTGATCGGTCTGGCGCAGGTTGGCCATGGCTACCGGGCAGATGTCCGGGCAGTTGGTGTAACCAACAAAGACAAAGGTCCACCGGCCCTTGAGGTCTTCCCGAGTCACTGTTTCGCCTTGCTCGTTGGTCAGGATAAATTCCGCCAACTGCCTGGGCTGATCATAAACATAGGCGTTGTATTGGCTCAGATTGGGTGCGGGGGCAGGCGCGCTGGTGTCACTCCAGAACACCTGCCTGCCAACGGTCAATCCGAACACCAGCATCACTGCCATCAACAAAACCAGCAGCGTAATTTTTAACGACCGCCCCATAGGGCCTCCAGGTTCAATGAGCTCAAGAACCAGTTGTCAAAAGTAGACAAAATGGTCCACCAACAACACCACAAACAGCACCATCAGATAGGTGATGGAGTATTTGAAAGTGTTCAGGGCAACACGCCGGTCGTCGCCTTTGAGCAGGCGAATAGCGTATTGCAGGAAGCGCAAGCCTAGTACCAGAGCACCAACCAGGTAAATACCCCCAGACATGCCTGTGACAAAAGGTAGCAGGCTGACCGCCAGCAACATTAGCGTGTACAGCAGAATGTGCAGCTCGGTGTACTTGTTGCCATGGGTGACGGGTAGCATGGGAATACCGGCCTTGGCGTATTCCTCTTTGCGATGGATCGCCAGTGCCCAGAAATGCGGTGGTGTCCAGGCGAAGATGATCAGCACCAGCAGCAGCGCGTGGCCATCGATCTGACCGGTAACGGCCGTCCAGCCCAGCAGCGGCGGCATGGCCCCGGCCAAGCCGCCAATGACAATGTTCTGCGGTGTAGCACGCTTGAGAAACAGGGTATAGACACCGGCGTAGCCTACCAGCGAAGCCAACGTCAGCCAGGCAGTCAATTCATTGACCTGCCAGATCAGCACAAACATACCAATCGCCGCCAGCAAGGTAGCGAACAGCATGGCATCGAGGGTTGCAATACGACCGGTGGCAACGGGCCGCTTGCGAGTGCGCGCCATTATCGTGTCGATCTTCTGATCCACCACATGATTGACGACCGCTGCGGCACCCGCCAGCAACGCAATGCCCAGGTTGCCATACAGAAGGACACTCCAGCCCGGTACACCCGGCGCAGCCAACAGCATGCCGATCACCGAGGTCAGGATCATCAATGCAACTACCTTAGGCTTGGTCAGTTCCAGGTAATCGCGCCATGAAATCGTTTTGATCGTGGAGCTCGCACGCTCCTCAGCCGGCAGCGCTTCAACTTGCTCGCTCATGCCGTAACCTCCCGGTTTATGGTTGTTGTATGTGTGGCGGGGGATGTTTCAGTGTATGGCAACTGATGATGTCGCCAGATCAGGTGAACCATGGACAGCAGAAGGCCGGCGCCCATGGCGTTGTGAGCAACGGCAATCGACAACGGGATATGCAGCCAGACATTCGCCAGGCCCAGGGCAATCTGCAAGGCCAGAGCTGCTGCGACCAGTATGATACTCCTGTCAAGATGATTGGTGCCGCGATGACGCCAGAGCAATCCCAGCAGGACCAGAAAGTACCCGAGCACGATGACCGCACCGAGACGATGAGTCACATGAATGGCGACGCGGCCGTCTGCCGTCAGCTGACCACCCAGATAGTTGGGGCCAACCTGCTGGGTGATATCAAAGCCGTGCTGGAAATCCATACCCTCAGGCCACCACTGGTCCTGACAGGTGGGCAAATCGGTACAGGCGACCGCGGCGTAGTTGGCCGCCGTCCAGGCGCCCAGAGCTATCTGCAGAATGATCAGCAACAAACCACCGTAAAGCCAGGGACGGAATCGGCCCAGGCTGGCAGACGGCGTTTGTACCCGGTCAGATCCGGCTTGGGCTCCTTTGCGCAAGCGTAAGGTAAGCAATAGCAGCAGGCTCAGGGTGGTGAAACCACCCAGCAGATGCAGCGCCACCACTTGTGGCCAGAGTTTGAGGGTGACGGTCCAGGCGCCAAAAGCACCCTGCAAAAGAATAAACGCGGCGATGAACAGCGGCAATTTGAAAGGAACGCCAACACGGCGATGGCGCACTGCCGTCGCCGCCAGCGCGAACACCACCAGGCCCAGAATCCCGGCGGCATAGCGGTGAATCATTTCCGGCCAGCCTTTGGAGACATCCACCGGGGTCTCCGGGAATCGGGCATTAGCAATGGCAATGCTGGTTTCGCTCTGAGGCACGGTCAGGAAACCGTAGCACCCTGGCCAGTCCGGGCAACCCAGTCCGGCATCCACCAGGCGAGTCCAGGCACCCAGCATGATGACTACAATCGCCAGCACACACGCATAAGCAGACCAACGGGCCAGTCTCTTCGTGATGTCGGCAGGCTGTGCCGGGGTCACTTTCTCGGTCACGCTCTGTTCCCCTTGCTCAGCCAATTTGGGAGATCTTAAGCAGCTGTTTGAGATCCTTGAGCAACTGCTTTCCGCTGTGCTCCACGCCATAATGCATCATGATATTCCCAAGCGGGTCCACCAGCAGAATCCTCGGCTCGGCGTCGGGAGAAACTCCCGTGGGCCAGGCTGAGTTGGTTCCCTCAGCGGGCTGCAGCCGCTCCATTGAGCTGTACTCGTCGTTCCAGCGTTGCTCCAGGCCGGAGGGCACCGCACCCAGTGCTGCGGCCCGGCTGACCCGGGGGGCGTACTTTCCGAGGGCGATATTGACCTGACGGGAAAGGTAAAGCAGTTGCTCGCAGTCATCGCTGCAAGGGCCAGACACCACCAGCATAAGCCAATTCGGGTCGACCTTGTCGACCCCGAAACGCTGTGCCAGAGGCTCGCCCCCAGAGGTTTCAAGGTTCAGCGCCTGCACCGGCACGGGCGGCATAATCAGCACACCTTCATTGGTGTGACCCATCGGGTTCAGCCAACCGGTATAAAACATGATGGTGGCCAGAACCATCGGCCCGAATCCCACTGCAAATAGCAGCAAGGCGGTACGCCGGCCACGACGAACCTGTTCCGGGTTAGGGGATTCCTGCCCGGACACGGAGTCAGCCGTTGTCGTTGTCATTATCGGCTCCTGTCTTTCTATTACTCGCTGTTTTTTTTGTACTCGCCACTACAGTCAATATAGTCAGTGCTACCGCAAGCGCAAACCACTGGGCAGCATAACCGTAGTGGGTCTGAGGGCCCATCATATCGGGCGTGTGATCCGCACGGTAGGCGCCCGGTTGCTGACGGTCTGCCAGTTTAAGCACCATTACCACCGGATTGTCCACCTGTTCCTGTACCCGCGCCCGGGGTAAGGTTTGAACCCGCTGAGGCCAGCTGCTGCTTTCAGCACCGGAGTCATCCGCCAGAACCGGTGGTACCGGATAGTTATCCAGGCGACCTTCCAGGGTGACCAGAACTTCAGGCGTTTCGATAGCTGGCAACTGATCCCGCGTCCTCGGCGCTCTGACCCAGCCACGATTAACCACCACCGGCGGTCCCTCAATCGGCATGAACAGTGTCAATACCTCGTATCCGGGAAACCCATCCCGGGTGCGGTTGTCCAACAGCCAGCTGTAGTCTGTGTACCAACCGGTCAGGGTTACCGGCTGCCCCACTCGCAGCCCGGTCGCCACCATCTCCGGCCAACTGGCATCAACTGCGTGCTGCTGCCAGGATGCCAGCAATACCTGTTTTTCGTCGGCACGGTCCAGCTGCCATACTCCCAGGCTGATCAACACCGGCAACAACAGCCCGCTGAAAACCAGTAATCGCCAGTCAAAATGCCATCGGCGATTCATCAACCGCACCTACCCATGCTTTGCTATAGTGATATCGGGGCCCGGCACACGGCCGGAATACCTGTCAGTACAATAACTCAAGGCCAGGGAAACCCAATGCTGAAATTTCTGATAGTGGTGCTGCTGTTAGCCGTTATGGTCAGCCTGTTCAGCGGGCTGTTCTTTTTGATCCGGGATGGCGGTAAAACCTACCGGGTGGTTAACTCGCTGGCGCTTCGTGTCGCGCTCAGCGTGTTGTTGCTGGCGTTGGTTCTGATCTCTCTGTGGACCGGGGATTTGACGCTGAACCCAACGCCGTGATCCCCAACAGTTCTGGTCAGATAACGTAAACAAACACAAACAACCCCAACCAGACCACATCCACAAAGTGCCAATACCAGGCAGCCGCTTCAAAACCGAAATGGTTATCGGCAGTGAAATGACCCTTGCGGACCCGTAACAACATGATAAACAGCATCAGCGTACCCAGGAACACGTGAGCGCCATGGAAGCCCGTCAACATAAAGAAAGTGCTGCCATAGATACCGGAATTCAACGTCAGATCAAGATCCCGGTAGGCGTGCAGGTATTCATAGGACTGCACGAACATAAAAACTACCGCCAGCGCGACAGTAGCGCCCAGCCACAGCTTTACCTTTGCCCGATCTCCGGCCTTCATGGCATGGTGGGCAATGGTGACGGTAAAGGAGGAAGTTACCAGCAAAAGGGTATTGATCAGTGGCAAGCCCCACGGACCAATCGTGTTGGTCGGGCCAGGATAGGCTTGCGGATCCGGGTTACTGACCAGCGGCCAACTGGCCTGGAAACCTTCCCAAAGCATATTACTGCTGCCCCTGTCGCCCTCACCACCGAGCCAGGGCACCGCAAACACCCGAACATAGAACAGCGCCCCGAAGAACGCGGCAAAAAACATCACTTCCGAGAAAATAAACCAGCTCATGCCCCACCGGAACGAGCGGTCCATCTGAGGGCTGTACAGGCCAGCCCGGCTCTCCCGGATAACGGCGCCAAACCAGCCAAACAGCATGTAAGCCATGATCAGGGAGCCGATCAGAAACATGACCCAGGCACCGGTGGTGCTTTCACCCTGTTTGCCATTGACCATGATCGACGCCACCCCGTAAAGGGTAACCCCCAGGCCGACAGTGGCAACAATGGGCCATTTGCTTTGGTCGGGAACGTAATAGGTCTGGGTCTGGTTGTCCGCCATAACTGTCTCCGATGGCTTAGCCGTTATTGTTTGTTGTTGTTTGTGTCTGGGCCGACCGGGATACTTCCGCCTGCTTGCCTTGGTCATACAGCGTGTAGGACAGGGTCAGTTTGGTAATGTGCTCCGGCAAATCCCGGTCGACAATGAAGATCAGTGGCATCTCGACACTTTCACCCGCTTCCAGTGGTTGCTGGTTGAAGCAAAAACACTCGGTTTTGTGGAAGAACTGGGTGCCTTCGGAAGGAGACAGGCTCGGGACCGCCTGGCCCACCATCGCCTGGTCCGTGCCATTAGCCGCGTAGAAATTGACGGATATCACCTCACCGGGATGCACATCGACACTGCGCACCACCGGCCGGAACTCCCAGGTCATTCCCGGTCCATTACTGGCCAGAAACTGCACTCTGACGGTACGATTATCATCCACTTGCTGGGTGACGCCAGCTTCATAGCGACCTCCGGTTTTGCCATTAATGCCGGTGATCTCGCAAAACACCTCGTAAAGGGGGACCAAGGCAAAACCAAAGGCAAACATGCCAACCACTCCCGACAGGCACCAGCCAATCACTCTGGTATTGCTGCGGCGCGCAGGCTGATTTTTCGTCGTTTCATTAGCCATGGTCATACCTCCCGGGTTATTTCACTTCCGGTGGAGTTGAAAAAGTGTGGTAAGGGGCCGGCGAAGGCACCGTCCACTCGAGACCTTCGGCACCGTCCCAGGGCTTGGCCGCCGCTTTCTCGCCGCCTCTCGCACACTTAACCACGATGAACAGGAACAGCAGCTGGGTAACCCCGAACATAAAGGCGCCGATGCTGGAGATCATATTGAAGTCGGTGAACTGCAGAGCGTAATCCGGTATCCGCCGGGGCATGCCCGCAAGGCCCAGAAAATGCATCGGAAAGAAGGCCAGATTCATACCGACAAACGACAACCAGAAGTGGGTCTTGGCCAGGGTTTCGTCATACATGTGACCTGTCCACTTGGGGAGCCAGAAGTACGCAGAAGCAAAAATGCCGAAGATGGCGCCCGGCACCAGCACATAGTGGAAATGTGCCACTACAAAGTAGGTGTCGTGATACTGGAAGTCGGCCGGCGCAATCGCCAGCATCAGGCCGGAGAAGCCGCCAATGGTGAACAGGATGATAAAGGCTACGGCAAACAGCATGGGCGCTTCGAAGCTTAGTGAGCCCCGGAACATCGTCGTCACCCAGTTAAAAACCTTCACCCCAGTGGGCACTGCAATCAACAGGGTGGCGTACATAAAGAACAGCTGACCCGCTATGGGCATACCCACAGTAAACATGTGGTGCGCCCAAACCAGGAAGGATAGCACCGCAATGGCGCCCACCGCATAGACCATCGAGGCATAGCCAAACAGCGGCTTTCGGGAAAACGCTGCGACAATGTGAGAGATCGCCCCGAATGCCGGCAGGATCATGATGTAAACCTCGGGGTGCCCGAAGAACCAGAACACATGCTGGAACAATACCGGGTCACCACCACCGGACGCATCGAAGAAGCTGGTGCCAAAGTGGATGTCCATCAACATCATGGTGACCACGCCAGCCAGAACCGGCATAACAGCAATCAGCAGGAACGCGGTGATCAGCCAGGTCCACACGAACAGCGGCATCTTCATCAGTGTCATGCCAGGCGCGCGCATGTTCAGAATGGTTGCGATCACGTTGATCGCACCCATGATCGAGGACACCCCCATGATGTGCACCGCGAAGATGAAGAAGGTGGTACTGGGTGGCCCGTATGTCGTCGACAGGGGCGCGTAGAAGGTCCAGCCAAAGTTGGGCGCACCGCCTTGCATGAACAGGGTAGAGACCAAAATCAGGAAAGCGCAGGGCAACAACCAGAAACTCCAGTTGTTCATCCGCGGCAAGGCCATGTCCGGCGCCCCGATCATCAGTGGCAACATCCAGTTAGCAAGACCAACGAACGCCGGCATGACGGCGCCAAACACCATGATCAGACCATGCATGGTGGTCATCTGGTTAAAAAACTCCGGCTCTACGATCTGTAGGCCCGGCTGGAATAATTCTGCCCGGATGACCATCGCCATGCTGCCGCCAAGCAGGAACATGGCGAAGCTGAACATCAGGTACATAGACCCGATGTCTTTATGGTTCGTGGTCAACAGCCAACGGCTGATGCCCTTGGCCGGGCCATGATGATGTTCCTGGGCGTGGGTATCTGCAACCGCACTCATGAAAACCCCCGTTACCGCCGTCTATTCTGGCTGGTGATTGTTGTTATCTGGCGTTGATTACTGTTGGTTCTTGTAATCAAAAATTTCTTTCGGAGTGACCATTTCACCGGTGTTGTTACCCCAGGCATTCCGCTCATAGGTAATAACGGCCGCCAGATCAACCTCGCTTAACTGATTACCAAAAGCCTGCATGGCGGTGCCTGGGGAACCGTTCACTACGATCTCGATGTGCCCGGCCATATCCTCAAGAGCCATCTGGCTACCCTTGAGTGCCGGAAACGCCGGTGGCAGGCCGGTGCCATCAGCCTGATGACAGCTCGCGCAGGCGGTTGCATAGGCCTGTTCACCTCGCTCCATGAGCTCTTCAAGTGTCCAGTCTTTCTCGGTTAATCGACGCTCCGTCTCGGCCGCCTCTTTCTGCTCGGCCACCCAGACGTTGTATTCTTCCTCGGGTACCGCTTTTACCACGACGGGCATGAAGCCATGATCCTTGCCGCACAGCTCGGTACACTGGCCGCGATAGGTGCCGGGGACATCCACCCGGGTCCAGGTTTCATTGATAAAGCCGGGGATCGCATCTTTCTTGACGCCAAACTCCGGTACCCACCAGGAATGGATAACGTCATTGGCAGTCAACAGGAAGCGGACTTTCTTGCCAACCGGAATCACCAGCGGGTTGTCCACTTCCAACAGATAATTCTCGCCCTTGGCCTGACGGTTGCGGATCTGGTCTTTTGGCGTAGACATATTGGAGAAGAAACTGAAATCGTCGTCGATATACTCGTACTGCCAGCGCCACTGATAGCCGGTGATCTTGATATCGACGTCGGACTCGGTGGTGTCGTACATTTCTATCAGCGTTGTGGTGGCCGGTATCGCCATGGCCACCAGAATAGCCAACGGAACGATGGTCCAGAGTACTTCAACCACGGTGTTTTCGTGGAAATTCGCTGGCTTGAAGCCCCTGGATTTACGATGGGCAAAGATTGACCAGAACATGACCCCGAATACCACGACGCCAATGGCGACACAGATCCAGAGAATGGTCATGTGAAGGGAATAAATCTGGTTGCTGGTGCTGGTCACCCCAGGTGACATGTTCATGGTCCAGTTCGCCATGACCGTGACTGGCAACAACAGACCAGCAGCTAGGGCTACTGCCCGCTTGGCATGCACGCGCATACTGTGTCTCCACAGAGTGTTATTCTTGTCGGATTTTGCGTCATCCCTCTGCATCACTATCCGGAGCTCGCAACACCAGATAACTTCAGAGCGAAAGCCTGCTTATGGATACATCAAGTGTGAGTATAGACACAGATCAAAGAAAGACTAAAAAAACCTTAAATCCAAAAGGGATAAACAATAGGTTTTGAGAACCAACACACATAAAAAGGCCATTCTGACCAGCACAGACCATCGACTATGGGCGCTGGCCTGGCCGCTGATGCTGACCAACCTGACCGTTCCTTTGCTGGGATTGGTGGATACCGCCGTGCTCGGCCACCTCGACAGCCCGGAATACCTGGGCGCCGTTGCCGTTGGCGCCAACCTGTTCAGCATTCTTTACTGGACCTTCGGCTTCATGCGCATGGGTACCACCGGCTTGGCCGCACAGGCCTGGGGTAAACGGGATTCATTCGCCCAGGTCGCGCTATTGTTACGCTCCATCGTGCTGGCCGTCGGCATTGGTTTGTTGTTGATCCTGTTCCACAAACCGTTGATCAGCCTTAGCCTGGCCCTGATGAACCCAAGCCCATCGGTTGCGGCACTGGCGGCGGAATATGCCGCTATCCGTATCTGGAGCGCACCAGCAGTGCTGTGCCAGTATACGTTGGTCGGCTGGCTGATCGGCACCCAGTTTCCACGCGGCCCAATGGTGATGCTGATTATCGCTAACGGTATCAACATCGTGCTTGATGTCTTTTTCGTTACGGTGCTGGGCTGGAACAGCCGTGGCGTTGCGCTCGCCACGGTAATTGCCGAATACGGCGCGGCCATGATCGGCTTTGTCATCGTGCTTCGGCGCATGCCCGATGGTCAGCGACTGACCCGCGCCTTGATTGGCCAGCTGGGCGATTACCTGGTGATCCTTAGGGTCAACCGTTACATCATGGTCCGGACCATTGCGCTGTTACTGGTTCTGGCCTTCTTTACCGCCCAGGGCGCACGTCAGGGAGACGTCATTCTGGCCGCCAACGCGGTGTTGATCACCTTCCTGCTGATAATTTCGAACGCCTTGGACGGCTTTGCCAACGCCGCTGAAGCGCTGATCGGAGAAGCCGTCGGCCGCAACAGCCGACGCCGGTTCCGGCTGGCCTTTAGCAGTGCCTTGCGTTGGTCGCTCTGGGGCTCGGTAGCACTGACCCTGGTCTTTGTGCTCGGCGGTCACTGGCTGATCAGCCTGCTGACCGGCCTTGAAGACGTGCGCAGCACCGCCTGGCAATACTTACCATGGTTATGGCTGCTGCCACTCGCATCCGTCTGGGGATTCCTGCTGGACGGCGTCTTCATCGGCGCCACCCGCACACGGGAAATGCAGAACACCATGTTGTTATCCACGGTCGGGGTTTTTGTGCCAGTCTGGTGGCTGACCACCGGCTTGGGCAATCACGGCCTCTGGCTGTCGCTGATTGCGCTGATGCTGGCCCGGGCGGTTAGCATGGGTTGGCTCTGCTGGCGCTACACCCGGACCGATACCTGGTTCAGGGTCGGTTGACACCCTTGAGCCCGGGGCCACCCGATTACTTCTGGGACAAGCTTCAGCATCTGGCAAAATCTTGGCTACACTAATCAGGAACAAAGGGCCTGTTGTGGCAGCCAGCCTTATGCTTCCCGGCCCTCGTACTCCTTGCTCGACAGAGGGGGCGCCTTGCGACCTCAATTTGTACTGACATCGGCATCTCCTGACATGACACCACAGGCAGTCCTTGAGATTATTAGCCAGGCACGAAGAAAAGAGGCACGCTCAGGCGCATTTCTACGGCAGATGAAAGAGAAAGCGGCGCAGTTGCCCTGTGCCATCGTGGTTGATCGCGATCAACCCGCGACGTCACTATTTCAGTTTGCCGTGGAATACATCGAAATGGCGCCAAGGTTGATAGAATGCGTGGACGCCTGCTCCAAAGAGGCGGGTATCGCCGCGTTGTTCCAGCCTTTTGTGGACGCCGCCACCCGCTACTTTACTGAGCCCTCGGTACTGCTGGTGCGATACGACGGCCTGGACGGTTTGCTGATACGGGCTTATCTGTGTCATCGCCTGATGGAGGAAATGCACGACAATAACCGGTCTATTCGCGCCGGCGAACTGATCGACCTGGAAGCAACCCGGGCTAACCTGCTTGCCCATGAACTGATCGGCGAGCCCTTTGCTAACGAGCTGGATGATGCCATCACCGTTACGGTATTGCAGATTGCCGGCACACCGGATTATTACAACCTCGACCTGGACCCGTTTATTGACCAGGTCAACAACAGGGCCTGGGACTGGATGCGTCATTACTGGGAAAATCTACTGGAGCGGAACCACATCCGGTTTTCCCTTGGGTCCAGTTCGCTATGACAGGTTTGGCTACATGACACGAACGCCCTACGCTTTATCGATGCTACTGGCCCTGCCAGTATCGCTGCAGGCTACGGAACTTGAACTTACGCTTACCTCTGTGGACGGCCCGGTCTCCGGGGCGGTGGTTTATCTCGATGGCGGGCCATCCCCGGCATCAGTTACCGCAGAAATCGCCCAGCAAGACCGACAGTTTCATCCCCGGGTGCTGGTGATTCCGGTTAACTCCACTGTCGACTTTCCGAACCGGGATAACACTCAACACCACGTTTATTCCTTTTCGCCGGCCAAGACCTTCGAGCTGGAACTCTACACGGACCGGCCGGAAACCCCGGTGATCTTTGATCAACCGGGCATTGTCGAGCTTGGCTGTAATATCCACGATCATATGCAAGCCTTTGTGGTGGTGGTCGACACCACCGCCGCCGAACAGACCAACGGCAAAGGCCAGATTCAACTATCGGTGCCCACCGATACCAAAAACGACGGCACGATCAGCATCAACATCTGGCACCCCCGATTGGTAGACAACACCCGGCCTGTGCGCCAGACCGTCAACCCGGATCTGCCAGCCCGAGTGAGCATTGAACTGACGCCAGAACCTGACACCGACAGCCCGCTGGACAGGCTCCAGAAACGATTCAGGGACATCTGATGTCAGCACTGCAACCTCAGCTGGGTTTCCGGGGACGATTAGTGGTTGCCATGGTGGTTCTGGTGGCTCTGGTCAGCCTGACCATTGGCGCCCTGTTTACCGCGTACCTGTTCGATGAAGAAAAAAACCGAGCCGCCGCCCAACTCGACGTCGGCGAACGTCTGACCGAAGAGGTGATGAGTCGCCGTACTGCTCTGGAACTGTCACGCCTGACGGTTCTGGTTCAGGATTTCGGCTTTCGTTCCGCCGTTGCCAGCGGCAACGATGCCACCATGCTCAGTGCGCTTGAAAATCACAGCCAACGGGTCGGCGCTGCCTTTGCGGTGATTCTCGACCAGTCTCGTCAGCCACTGGCATCAACCCTCAGCCACGAGCCACCGGTCATTCAGGAAGACAGCTACCGTGCAGCCATCGCTCAGGGCTACGGTCGCCAACTGATCACCGTCAATCAAAAAGGCTATGAGCTGTTACTGATCCCGGTGCAGGCACCCGGTCTGAGAGCCTGGATGGCCGCTGGTTTTGCGTTGGACGATGCCGTCGCTGAAGCGATTGCTGGCCTGTCAGACACTGAAGTATTTTTCCGGACTCTGACTGAGGGACAACGGCCGCATCAGATCATCGCCGCCAGTTCGGGTGTTGACCCGGCACCACCCGAAGCGCAGGCGGACCCGAATGGCAATGACACGCCATTGGACGACCCACGGTTTTTCTCACGGGTTGTCCCCCTTGATATTGGCGGATATATGCAGGCGGTGCTGCTGATCAACCGGGACGCCAGCCTTCAACGTTTCTATCAAAGAGTTACCGAGGTGTTACTGTTGGTGGTGGCGATTCTGTTGATCGCCATTGTGGTGGCGCTTTACATTGCCCGGTCGCTGGGCAAGCCGGTTCTGCAACTGGCGGACTACGCCCGAGCGGTTGGCAAGGACAACCCGCCAGCACCACCCGAACTTTCTGGAGGCACTGAAATCACCCAGCTCGGCCAGGCGTTCACCGATATGCTCAGTCGCCTGCAAGAGCGAGAAGAACAGCTTCGCTATACCGCCTCTCACGATGACGTGACCGCACTCGGCAACCGCAACGCGCTCATTGATCTGACCAAAGAGCTGTTTGGTACGCAAACGCCCTGCAGCGTTATCGGCGTTCGTCTGGATGAACTCTCGGAAATCAATGACACTCTGGGGCTGGAGCTGGGTGACAAAGTGCTGATCGGCACGGCCAGGCGTCTGCGTGAGTCGCTGCCAGACGCTCATTTGCTGGCTCGCACCGGCGGCGACGAATTTCTCGCCGTGCTGCCCGCCATGGTGCCGGAACAGCTGGATGATCGAGCCAGCATGCTGGCGGAGACTCTGCGCAAACCGTTGCGAGTCGACAATTCGCCGTTTTCGCTTAAAATTACCGTAGTTACCTTATCACTGCCCACCGATGCCAGTGATTCGAACGAATTCCGCCGGCGCCTGAACCTGACCTTCGAAAAAGCCCAGAGCAATCAGCCCGCGATTACCCGCTATCAGTCCGGTGAAGACGAAAACCATTTGCGCGAACTCAAACTGATTGCCGATCTGCACAAGGCCATCACGGACCAGGGGCTGATCATGAATTATCAGCCTAAACTGGATTTTCGCACCGGCAAACTGGTTCAGGTCGAAGCTCTGGTGCGCTGGATTCATCCTGAGCTGGGCTTTATTTCACCCGAAGAGTTTATCTTTCTCGCCGAGCGCTCAGGTCAGATCCACGACCTGACCGCCCACATTCTGGATCTGGTTGCCACAGACGCCCGGGCCTGGCAGCAGGCGGGCATGACCTTCGGCGTCGCGATCAATCTGTCCGCCATGGACCTGGCTTGGGCAGGGCTTCCCGATCACATCGCGACGTGTTTCAAGGACCTGCCCGGCGGCATGGAGGACATCACTCTGGAAGTCACGGAAAGTGCGGTGATGGAGGAACCCGGCAAAGCCGTGACCACGCTCAATCAACTGAGAGCGCTCGGCGCCAAGCTTTCAGTCGATGATTTCGGCACCGGCTATTCTTCTCTGTCGCAACTCAGAAGCCTGCCCGTTCAGGAGTTGAAAATCGACAAATCCTTTGTGCTGAACCTGGCTTCCGAGCCCCAGGATCAACTGATCGTCAAGTCCACCATTGAGATGGCCCACGGCCTTGGCTTGAGTGTCGTGGCCGAGGGCATTGAAAGCATGGATGCCTGGGCGCTGCTGCAAACCTGGCAATGCGATCTGGGCCAGGGCTTCGGGCTGAGCAAACCCGTGCCCGCCTCCAATCTGGCGCGGGTGGCCAACGAACTGGCCAGCCGACAACTGGAACTGGCACACCCTGATGCGAAGAGTCTCTCATGATCAGAATACTCGCCTGCAGCTTACTGATACTGGCCACCCTGCCATCCGCCCAGGCCAGTGAGCCCGGCAGCCGGATCTGGGCCACCGGCGGTGTCACCAGCATCGAGGGCAGTGCCGGCGGTGGCCTGGTGCCCTGGGCCTTATTGAGCGGTTACGCCAGTGATGAGGAATGGGGCGGCACCCTCAGCCTGAGCCAGGCACAAGTTGACAATTACAGCCTGACCGTGCAGGCCGCGAGCCTGAACTGGCGCAACCGGGTCGAGTTGTCGGTCGCCCGGCAAAACCTGGATCTGGACACCTTGGTGTTTGTGCTCAAGGATGGCTTCGGGCTGGAGCAGGATGAGCTACGTCAGGATGTGTTCGGGCTGAAAGTCCGGCTGTTCGGGGATGTTCTCTATTCACCATGGGGCCAATGGTCAGCCGGGGCCCAGTACAAACGCCAACGGGACTTCACAGTTGCGGACGCCATCGGTGCCCGGGATGACAGCGGCACTGATATCTATTTAAGTGGCAGCAAAGTGTTTTTTGCCAGCATCTTCGACCGCAATCTGCTGGTGAATGGCACCGTTCGGGCCACCCGAGCCAATCAGGGCGGACTGCTCGGATTTGGCGGTGACAGGAACAACGGCTACCAATTCATGGCCGAAGCAGGTGCCGGCATTTTCCTCAATCGGCAATGGCTGGCGGGCATGGAATACCGCCAGAAGCCTGACAACCTGAGCTTTGCAGACGAAGACGACTGGTGGGATGTCTTTGTCGCCTGGGTTCCGGATCGCCGGCTGTCGGTGACCGCAGCCTGGGTCAACCTGGGTGACATCGCCACGCTCACCGATCAGCAAGGCCTGTATCTGGCACTTGAGGGGAGCTTCTGATGAGGCGAGTAATCCGTCCACATACCGTGGTGATGATCTTTATTTTCGTCATGACCGGGCTGATGACAGGCTGCCAGACCTCTACGACATCCCAAAGCCCGGACCTCTACGATCAGTTAGGTCAACGCAGTGGTATTGCTGTGATTGTCGAAGACCTGCTATTCCTGATTGTCGATGATGGCCGCATCAATCAGTCCTTCCGGGGTGTCAACGTAGAGCAGTTTCACCGGCTCCTGACCGATCAACTGTGCGAACTCAGTGGCGGCCCCTGTCATTACACCGGTCGGAGCATGCGTGAACTCCATGCCGACATGGCGATCACCGACACCCAGTTCAACGCCCTGACCGAAAACCTGATTTTGGCGATGGAGCAGAATCGGGTGCCCACCGGCGCCCAGAACCGGCTGCTGCGTAAACTGATCCCGCTCTATCCAGACATCCGTAATCTTTGAGTCATTCCCGGAACCGGGTATCCTTGGCGGCCTGACCTACCAAACCTACACTCACCGGGAGTAACGAATCTTGCTTGAGAACGCCGACCTGGGAAAACTCATTGTCCGGCTCACCCTGGGCGGACTGTTGCTGTTTCACGGCATTGCCAAGCTGCTCAATGGCGTTGGCTTTATTGAAGGACAACTGGCCAGTCATGGCCTGCCGACCATTCTGGCCTACGGCGTTTACATCGGTGAAGTTATCGCCCCATTGATGGTGCTTCTGGGTTACCAGACCCGTATCGGCGCGCTGATCATCATCTTCAACATGATCGTTGCCATTGCCCTGGTGCACGGCCACCAGCTCCTGACATTGAGCAGCAACGGAGGCTGGGCGTTGGAATTACAGGGGTTCTTTCTGTTTATAGCCTTTGCCTTACTGTTTCTGGGCCCCGGCCGATACAAACTGAAAAACTGAAACTCAGGACCCGGCCGGGGGCGCAACGGCTTTCGGCCGCCACACCGCGACCCGGTTGCGGCCGCTGTCTTTGGCAATGTAGAGAGCTTCATCCGCTCGGCGGATCAACTCATGGCTGTCAATGTCGCGGGCCGGCAACATGGTCGCCACGCCAATGCTGATGGTCAGGCGGACCGGCTCGTCGTGTTCACCAGTGACCATCGGTGTCTGGGCCACAGCCTGGCGAATGCGCTCGGCCACCCTAAAAGCACCGGCGCTCTCGGTGGCCGGCAGCAACACCGCAAACTCTTCACCACCGTACCGGGCAATCAGATCTCCGGAACGCTGAAGCTCAGACTTCAGCAGGCTGGCCAGCCCCACCAGACAATCGTCACCGGTCAGATGGCCCAGTTCGTCATTAACCCGCTTGAAATGGTCGATATCCAGCAGCAACAGGCTCAGTTCATGCTCATGGCGGACCGCCCGCCCCCACTCGATGTCCAGTTTTTCGTCAAATCGGCGACGATTGGCAACGTGCGTCAGGCCATCGGTCAGACTGACGGCCCGGAGCCGCTCATTGGCGCTTTCGAGCTCTTCGGTGCGCTCACGTACCCGCGCCTCCAGTGTCAGATTGGCCTGCTGCTGGATCTCCAGCGCATGCTCCTGGGCCTGTTGGCGCTTGCGGCGCTCCAGATTGATCCGATAGGCCAGTGCAAACGACAGCAAGATGGCCTCCACCGCCACACCCGCCTGCGGCACCAACTCGGTGAGGGGGCTTGTCGGCATCCAGCCCAGTTTGCTGATGGCCAGCACCAGATGACCCACCAGCAGCGGTGTCCAGGCAACCACATAGAATCCCGCCAGCACTTGCCCCTGCCGCCAGACATGAATCCCGATAACCCAGGCCAGGGGCGTAGCCACGGCGGCCATGGTGCTGACCAAGACGATGCCACTCTGATACGGCCCGAACAGCCCATAGAAAAAGGCAAAAACACAGGCAACCAAAATGACCTGCAGCATCCGGTAACTGATCGGGCTGTAGTGGCGAACCGCCAAAAACTTGATGGTGAATACCACCGCAAAAAACATCGCAAGGCTAATGATTGGCACTGTGAAATAGCGGTTGATTTGCGGAAGTTCGGGCCAGAACCACTGAAACAACAGACCGTGGAAATGCAATTGGACCAACCCGGTACAGATCACGGTCAGCACATACCACAAATAGGTGGTGTGCCGGACAATCACAAACAGGAACAGGTTATACAGCGAGAGCGCGACCACGATGCCCAGAAACATGGCTTGCCAGCCATAGGAAAACTGCTCATTGGCGAGGAACTCCGCCGACGGCGTTATGGCAACGGGAACCTGCACCGAACCCTCGGTTTTGATCCGCACCCAGGCCGTCACCGGCTCGGTGTTTGAAGGCACCAGAAAAACGAAGTTGCGATGAATGATCGGGCGGGTATTGAATGGCCGGGTATTACCACTGAGGTAGGATTCGACAATACGGCCGTCCCGCTCCCAGTAAACCGAGACTTCATCCAGCAGCGGATAGCCAATTTCCAGAACCCGGTTAAGGGGCTTTGCCGGCACCGCCACCTTTAGCCAGAACGCCCCGTTGCTGAAACCCCGGTTAAGCACCGTGGTGGCCGTGTTGTGTTGCCACCGGTCTGCCGGCAGGGCGCGGACCTCAGACACCTCCAGGTTATCCTCAGGCACTTCGATCCAGTCAAAAGCCACCGGTTCGGCACGCGCACTGATGCTGACAAGACACAACAGCAGGCATAAACACATGTGCACTGCACGGGGGAAAAGCCTTTTCATTCTTGTCTACGGTTCCCGGCTTTTGGATCATGAACTACACTGCGGAGTTCCAGCGCGGCTGCCCGCTTTGAAAGTCCGTCTGTGTCTCAATTGTAGACGCAACCGGTGTTGAAGTCCGCGAAAATTAAGGGGTAAGTCCCGGTTACCACCTGAGAGGAAACGATGTCTGATAAAAAGCACCCGATCACACCCGGTCGTTATCGCCATTACAAAGGACGAGATTACGAAGTCATCGGCGTGGCCCGGCACAGTGAAACCGAAGAGGCCATGGTGATATACCGCTGCCTGTACGGCGACTACAGCCTGTGGGTAAGGCCATTGGCCATGTTCCGGGAAACCGTCGAACTGGCCGGCGAGCAGGTGCCCCGGTTCGCCCGCATCGACGCCGAGTAACCGTTACACAACTGCTTTGACTGCGACGGTCATTTGCTGCACATTAGCGCACTTTTCGAGCTGCTGGCGCTCAAAAGGTGCCGGCAAACCTTCAATGCCTATCCGGAGTTTGCCATGAATGCCGTTGTTGCCGCGGTGCTGATCATGCTCGTTCTGAGCCTGTGCCGTATCCACGTTGTTGTTGCCCTGATCATCGGCGCCATATCCGGCGGCCTGGTTGCGGGTATGTCCCTGGACGCCACCATCAATGCTTTCAATAGCGGCCTCGGCGGCGGTGCCACTGTAGCCCTGTCTTACGCCACCCTGGGCGCTTTCGCCGTTGCCATCGGTAAATCCGGCCTTGCGCACGCTCTGGCTGACAAAGCCCTGGCGATGGTGGGCAAACAGGACGAAGGCGGCGCCGCCAACGGCATCCGCTTTATGATCATCGGCCTGCTACTGGCAGTGGCGATTTCCTCTCAGAACATTCTGCCCATCCACATTGCCTTCATTCCTCTGGTGGTGCCGCCCCTGCTGTATGTGATGGCGAAACTGCACATGGACCGTCGTCTGGTGGCCTGTGTACTGACCTTCGGCCTGATCACCCCGTATATGTTCCTGCCGGTCGGTTTCGGTGGCATCTACCTGAACGAGATCCTGCTGGCCAATGTCGGCGACAATGGCGTCGATGCCAGCGAGCTGAATGTGATGGCGGCCATGGCCCTGCCGGCCCTGGGCATGTTCATCGGTCTGCTGATCGCAGTGTTCTTCAGCTACCGCGGTGGTCGTGATTACGACATGACGCGCATCGAGCGGACCGAGCGGGTGGACGCACACTACAGCCCGAAGACGCTGATCATGGCGCTGATCGCCATTGTGGTAGCGTTTGTGGTTCAGCTCTGGCTGGGCTCGATGATTCTCGGCGCCCTGGCGGGCTTCGTGCTGTTCAACATTTCCGGCGTGGTGAAATGGAAAGAAGCGGATGATTTGTTCACCGAAGGAATGAAGATGCTCGCGATGATCGGCTTCATCATGATCGCTGCCAACGGCTTTGCCGAAGTAATGCGCGAAACCGGCGAAATCACCAGCCTGGTCGAAGGCTCCGTCGCCGCCATCGGCGAGAACAAGCCGCTGGCGGCACTGCTGATGTTGCTGGTGGGCCTGTTGATCACTATGGGCATCGGTTCCTCGTTCTCCACCATCCCCATCATCGCTGCTCTGTACGTACCCCTGGCCCTGCAAATGGGCTTCAGCCCTCTGGCCATCCTGGCCCTGGTCGGCACCGCCGGCGCCCTGGGCGACGCCGGCTCTCCGGCCTCTGACTCCACCCTCGGCCCCACCGCCGGCCTGAACGTCGACGGCCAGCACAACCACATCTGGGACACCGTGGTGCCCACGTTCCTGCACTACAATCTGCCGTTGCTGGCCTTTGGCTGGCTGGCGGCTATGGTGCTCTGACCTTTTTTCGGCCTCTGGTTTGGGGGGCTGCTTCTTGTTCGTAGCCTTCCTGTTTGGGGGGCTGCGATGGGGTGGGTCAGGTTTTTTGCCTTGGAAATGTAACTCGCTGCGCTCAGACATTCATTTTTCGAGGGCGATTTCTGGAATGTCGGCAAGAGAGGGTATGGGGGTGCTTTTCTGCAGGGAAAAAGATGTCTGAGCGAAGCGAGTTGTTTTTCCCTGCAGAAAAGCACCCCCATGGCCTCGACACCCCCAGCACCATCAGGCTAGAGACCCAAGCCCAAAGTCAGTCCTCCGAGCCAGCCTTAAAGAATACCACCTGCTTAACCGTATGATCGTCCTTGTTATCCCGTTTGTTCACCCGGGTTTCCAGCTCAGCCGCCGACGGCTGCTCCAGATCAGACAGGGCATCGGTATAACCGCAAGCCACGCACTCGCGCACCTGCTCACCGGCGTCATCTGTGAACATTGTAATCTTGTCCATCTCCGCGCAGCGGGGACACACCGCGCCAGCGATAAAACGTTTCGGACTCGCCATAACACTACTCCACATCGAATGCCCGGCCATCGATACGACAGCCGGGCGGTATTGGCTCAGGCGGCTTCGCCGGCAATGCCGGACTGTTTCAGCAACGCATCCACCTGGGGCTCACGGCCACGGAAGGCTTTGAACAGTTCCATCGGCTCCTGAGAACCGCCTTTTTCAAGGATATTCTGCAAAAACGCCTTGCCGGTTTCCGGGTCGAAAATGCCTTTTTCCTCGAACAGGGAAAAGGCATCAGCGGCCAACACCTCGGCCCACTTGTAGCTGTAGTAACCCGCGGCGTAACCACCTGCAAAAATATGGGAGAAACTGTTGGGGAAGCGGTTGAATGCCGGCGCTTCCACCACGGCAATTTCCTTGCGGATCTTGCGATGCATATCGAGCGGGTTGGTGGGCGCCTGGTCGGTGAATTCCGCGTGCAGGCGGAAGTCATACAGAGAGAACTCCAGCTGGCGTAGCATGCCCATGCCGGACTGGAAGTTCTTCGCCGCCAGCAGTTTTTGCAGCAAGTCTTCCGGCAGTGGCTCGCCGGTTTCGTGATGGCTTGCAATCAGCGCCAGGGACTCCGGGTTCCAGCACCAGTTTTCGAGGAACTGGCTGGGCAGCTCAACGGCGTCCCAGGCCACGCCGTTGATACCAGACACATCCAGCACGTCTACCTGAGTCAGCATGTGGTGCAGGCCGTGACCGAATTCGTGAAACAGGGTGGTGACTTCGTCGTGGGTCAGCAGCGACGGCTTGCCATTGACCGGCGGGGTGAAGTTGCAGGTCAGGAACGCCACCGGCAGTTGGAGTTTGCCGCGCATGTCGGTCCAACGGACCCGGCAATCCGCCATCCAGGCACCGCCACGTTTGCCCTGGCGGGCAAACAGATCGAAGTAGAACCAGGCTACCGGCTCGCCGTTGCGGCTGATGCAGTAGGCCTTGGCGTCTTCGTGCCAGGTTTCTACCTCCGGCTTTTCCTCAATCTGCACATCAAACAGCTTTTCCGCCACATGAAACAGACCAGGCACGACCTTGTCTACCGGAAACCAGGGGCGCAAGGTTTCCGGGGAGATGTCGTAACGCTTCTGGCTCAGTTTTTCGCTGTAGTAGCCGATGTCCCACGCCTGAAGGTCGTCGACACCGTACTCGGCTTTAGCAAACGCCTTCAGCTCGGCAAATTCCTTCTCCGCCTGCGGCTTGGACTTGGCCGCCAGCTGGTTCAGGAAATCCAGCACCTCATCCACATTGCGCGCCATCTTGGTGGCCAGCGATCGCTCGGCGTAGTTATCGAAGCCCAGCAGCTGGGCGAGGGCATGACGACGCTTCAAGATTTCCGCCATCACCGGCGTGTTATCCCAGGTCGCCGCATCCGGGCCCTGGTCCGAGGCCCGGGTGACAAACGCCTCGTAAACTTCCCGGCGCAGTTCCCGGTTGTCACCGTAGGTCATCACCGGATAGAAGCTGGGGAAGTCCAGGGTAATCACATAGCCCTCAAGATCCTTCTGCCGGGCCGCCTGTTTGGCGCCCTCAATAGCGGTTTCCGGCACGCCGGACAACTCGCTGACATCGGTGATCTGCTTGAACCAGTGCTGGGTAGCATCGAGCACATTGTCGCTGAACTTATTGGACAGCTCCGCCAGTTCACGGGACAGATCGGCGTAACGCTTCTTCTCATCCGCTGGCAGATCAACGCCGCCCAGATGGAAATCCCTCAGGGTGTTTTCGATGGACTTACGCTGAGGCTCGCTCAGATCCTTGAAATCATCCCTTGCTGCCAGCTTTTTATAGGCATTACACAGGGCTTCGTTCTGACTGACCTCGGTGCTGTACTCGGTCAGTTTTTCGAGGCAATTCTTGTACACCTGGCGCAGCTCATCGCTGTTCATCACCCCGTTCAGGTGTGAAATCACCGACCAGGCGTTACTCAGCTTGTCTTCGGTGCCCTGCATGGGCTGAGCCAAGGTGTCCCAGGTCGGGTCGTCCTGCTGCGACAGCGACTGAATTTTCATCCGGTTCTCGCTGAGAATCTGGTCAATCGCCGTTTCCATGTGCTCGGTACGGATGTGGTCGAACTTCGGCAGCAGATCGTCGGTCAGTAGCGGGTTATTCATAAGTCCCCTTCTCAGCTATTTCAGTTTAAGGTACTTTCAGGCAACTCCGATGATTGGGGAGTCTTTGGGCGGGGCGCTTTCCAAAAATGTGCGGAGCCAGGGATGGCGGAGCCCAAGCGTCACATGGATGTGCCGAAGGAGCGTGTTTTGGAAAGCGCCCCGCCCAAAGACTCCTTACTCCCAAATCTATGCCAGTCAGAAGGTATATGTAATGGCAAATATACGAACTCACAAGGGTACCACACCACAATTTGGTGAACGCAGCTGGGTAGATGAGAGTGCCGTCGTGATTGGCGACGTAATGACCGGCGAAGACTGCTCGGTGTGGCCGATGACCGTCGTGCGCGGCGACATGCACAAGATCCGCATTGGCGACCGCTGCAGCATCCAGGATGGCTCAGTGCTACACATCACCCACGCCAGTGATTTCAATCCGGGTGGCTGGCCGCTGATCATTGGTGACGACGTCACCGTTGGCCACAAAGCCCTGCTGCATGGGTGCACCATTGGCAGCCGGGTGCTGGTCGGTATGGGCTGTACGGTGATGGACGGCGCGGTGGTGGAAGACGAGGTGATCATTGGCGCCGGCACCCTGGTACCGCCGGGCAAGCACCTGGAGTCTGGCTACCTGTACGTAGGTTCGCCCTGCAAGCAGGCCCGGGCGCTCACCGACAAGGAAAAAACGTTCTTCAGATACACCGCCGCCAACTACGTAAAACTCAAAAACGAATACCTTGAGCCTCAGGCGTAATTCCGGGTGGGTCTCAGCGCCCGGCTGCGGCGGTGCGTTTTGCACCGGCGTTTGCCAGCGCACGGGCGTAATCGACACTGCGACCATGCTGCGATACCCGGTCCAGCAGAGTCTGGCCACGTGCGTCTTCGGCGTTCAGATCCCGGCCTGCGGCCAGAAAAAACCCGATAAAACGTTCGAAGTCTTCCGCACGCATGGATTCGTACGCCCGGGTGAGCACGTAATGATCCGGGTTGAGGCTCTGGTCCCAGGGCGAGAGGTCCAGAAAGCTTTTGACCCGTTCGTCGCTCCAGTCTTCGCCAATGACTTTCGGCTTGTCTGGTCCGCTCATGCTAAGCACTCCTGAAATTGGATAAGTGTAGATCGCAAAGTATAAGGCCTTGAATCTGAGCCAGTTATATGAATCCACTATGAGAATCTGCGTTCAGAGTATAAGCCGCCGCTGTTCAGGGCAGGATTTCCACCGGCAGGTCCCGGATGGGCGCAGCCGTGTCACATTCCGGATTACGAATGGCGATCTCAACGCGACGGTTAACAGCGCGGTTTTGCGAGTTGTCGTTGGCAACCAGTGGGCGGGTTTCTGCCCGGCCTGCGGCGACCACCTGATCGGCCGGGATCTGCCGGTTCAACACCAGCTCATGCACCACAGACACCGCCCGAGCCGCGGATAAATCCCAGTTGGAGCGGTAGCGGCCGCCGGAAATAGGCACATCGTCGGTGTGACCAGACACCACCACATCGCCGGTGCAGGCCGACAGAACCTGAACCACCCGCTCAATGATCGGGATCATGTCGGGTTTGATGGCGGCGTCGCCAGAACGGAACGTCGCCTCCTCGGAAAAACGAATAACTACTTTGTCTTCGTCGTAATTGACGTGCAGCGCCTCCGACGCAACTTCCGCCTCCAGCTCCTGAATCAGACGGCCAGCCAGGTCCAGCACGCCACCGGGTATCTGGCGGGCTTCGGCTCGCTCGGTCCGTTCATCGATGAACTCCGGCTGATCCTGCAGAGAGTCGGACGGTTCTGGCAACGACACGGTGTCGGCCTCAATCAGCGTTAATGGCGAGCCGCCGATGTCCTCCGCCAGCACGTTACTGGAGCCAAAGGCCTGCGCCATGGAGTTCGCCATGGCCCGGTATTTTTCCGCGTCCATCTCGGCAAACGACAACAACAGGATAAAAAACGTCAGCAGCAGGGTTGCCAGGTCCGCGAAGGTGACAATCCAGTCCGGTGTGCGTTTCTTGTTTGCGTTCTTTTTCAGTGGCCGTGCCGGTTGCAATCCTCAGGCCTCCCGCTCCGGTTCCAGATTGGTCCGGTGTTCCGGGGTCACGTACGAAGACAGCAACTCGGTCATAACCCTCGGGTTTTCACCGCGCATAATGCTTTTCATGGAGGTGATGATCAGCATCTGGTTACGGGAATCGTCTTCGGCTTTCAACTGCAGCTTGTCCGCCAGGGGCAGGGCAATGAGCTGGGCCAGAAAGGCGCCGTACAGCGTGGTCAGCAAGGCAACGGCCATGGCGGGACCGATGGAAGAGGGGTCATCCAGGGTATTCAGCATCTGAACCAGCCCCACCAGGGTACCCAACATACCAATGGCCGGCGCCGACTCGCCGATACCCCGGAACACTCGCTCCGCCACTTCGTAACGTTCCGCGGTCTGCTGGGATTCCTGCAGCAAGGCTTCTTCCACCAGCTCTGGCGGATGACCGTCTACGCACAGATTGATGGCTTTTTGCAAAAACTCGTCGGCAGTCTCGTGATTTTCCAGGCCCAGTACGCCTTCTTTACGAACCACCCGGGCCAGCACACCCACTTCCCGGATCAGTTCTGCCGGCCGCGGCAACCGGTCGGTGAATACGGTCCGCATGGCCAGGCTAAACGCACTCACCACCGACGCCATCCGGAACTTGATCAGCGTAACGGCAAAGGTACCGCCAAGCACGATCGCCAGGCCAGGTAAGTTCAAGAAGGTCAGTGCCGTGGCGTTGGCCAGCATGGCCAGCACCACGATCAGAATTCCGGCCAGCAACCCGACAAGCGTGAGAATATCCATGAACAACCCTTATAACGTGGCCCGGACTAGCGGCGTTAATCGGTTCTCAGTTCTTCGATCACCGGCGCGGTGTCAGGGCGCATGCCCCGCCACACAAAAAACGATTCGGCGGCCTGCTCTACCAGCATGCCCAAACCGTCGTATACACGGCGGGCGCCGTTATCCAGTGCCCACTGATTGAACGTCGTGGTCTGCAAAGAATACATCATGTCGTAGACCACCGTGTCCGGGCCGATTACCTTGGCCGAGGCGGGCGGCAAATCGCCTTGCAGGCTGGCACTGGTGCCGTTGATCACCAGATCGAACGATTGATCCGGCCCATCAAACCCGCAAGCCGTCAGTAACGCAGCGTCGGCATCGTTGGCAAACAGCCGTACCAGTGCTTCAGCCTTGGCCACGGTGCGATTGGCGATGGTCAGCGCAGCGGGCTGCTCCGCCAGGATCGGGCCCAGCACACCTCGTACTGCACCGCCAGCCCCCAACACCAGGATTCTCAAGCCCTTCAGTGATACACCGTGATTGACCTGAAGGTCCCGAACAATTCCAACGCCATCTGTGTTATCGGCCACCAGATCCTGAACTTTATCAAGATACAGAGTATTCGCGGCCCCGGCTTTCTCTGCCCGGGGCGTACGGTGGTCAGCCAGGGTCCAGGCCTGCTCCTTGAACGGCACCGTGACATTCAATCCTTTGCCACCCTGCTCAAAAAAATGCCGGGCAGCCCCGGAAAAATCATCAACCGGTGCCTGAATCGCGGTGTACTCCACCGGCTCGCCAGTCTGGCTAGCAAACAGACTGTGAATCCGGGGCGACTTGCTGTGGCTGATCGGATTGCCCACCACCGCATACAGTTGGTTAGTCATCAGCACTCTCCAGCCAGTTGCGACCTGTCAGGAAATAGTCGGTCAGTCTGGCTTCTGCACTACCGGGTTCCGGCTGTCGGTCATAATCCCAGCGCACCAGCGGCGGCAGCGACATCAGAATGGATTCGGTGCGGCCCCCGGATTGCAGGCCGAACAGGGTGCCCCGGTCATACACCAGGTTAAATTCCACATACCGCCCGCGCCGATAGAGTTGGAAGTCACGCTCCCGTTCGCCCCAGGGGTGAGCCAGCCGGCGCCGAACGATCGGCTCATAAGCCTCAATGTAGCTGTCGCCCACGGCCTGCATAAAGGCCAAGTCCCGGGCGAAATCACCGGTGTTATGGTCGTCAAAGAACAGGCCGCCCACACCCCGGGGCTCTTGGCGGTGTTTCAGGTAAAAATAGTCGTCACACCAGTGTTTGAAGTTGGGGTACACATCATCACCGAAAGGCAAGCAGGCCTTCCGGGCGGTGCGGTGCCAGTGCACGCAGTCTTCTTCGAAACCATAGTAGGGGGTTAGATCGTAACCACCGCCGAACCAGTACACCGGCTCGGCATCTTTCGGCGTCGCGATGAAAAATCGCACGTTGGCGTGAGACGTGGGCACATAAGGATTCTCCGGGTGAATCACCAGCGACACCCCCATGGCTTGCCACGGTGCGCCAGCCAGGTGCGGTCGGTGAGCGGTGGCCGATGCGGGCATGGTGTCGCCCATCACGTGGGAAAAATTCACCCCGCCTTTTTCAATCACCCCGCCATCCGCCATCACCCGGCTGATGCCACCGCCCCCTTCCGGGCGCTGCCAGCTGTCCCGGATAAACGTGGCTTTGCCATCGACTGCTTCCAGTCGTTGGCAAATGCGCTCCTGAAGATCCAGAAGATAGTCCTGGACCGCTCGGGTATCGGGCTGCTGTGGCATGGTTTCTCCTAGCGAAACTGTTTTCCGGTGACAATATCAATAATACGGCTGGGGTTGCGATTGCCGCCGAGCGCGCCCGGCACAATCCAGTCCAGCTCCTGACCAAAGTAACGACGCACCTGCCAGATGTAACGGGCCGGTTGACGACCCGCCGGATTGCAGGAGGTGGACACCAACGGCATGCCGGAGGCTTCACACAGTGCCCGCACCACCGGATGGTCACTGACCCTGACCGCAATCGAGCTGTGCTGGCCGCGCACCCACTCGGGGATCTGCTGTTTCACATCCGGCAGCAGGCAGGTGACTGGCCCTGGCCAATGGCGCTCTGCCTCTTGCTGCAAGGCTTTGGGCAGAGGGTCCAGCAGGAACGCCACCTGCGCAACCGACGACGCCACCAGAATTACACCTTTTTTCACCGGGCGCTGCTTCAGCTGCAGAATGCGCTCAACCGCATCCTGATCCCATGGATCACAACCCAGTCCCCATACCGCTTCGGTGGGGTAGGCGAGTACGCCCCCGGCCAGCACAGTGCTTCGAGCACAGTGCAACTGCCAGTCGCTCAGGGGAGACTTCATAGCCAACTCTCCAGCCATCTAATCAGGCATTGTGCTTAAAAAATGCACGGCTCAGGCAACCCGAAGATAGCCTCCGGGCGCAGCATTTACCAAGCCTTCAAGCTCCAGCAGCAACAGCGACTGCATCAACTGATCGGCTGGCAAACCAGTAGCCAGGCTCAATGCATCGGTAGACTGGGGATCATACCCCAAAGCCTCGAACACCGCGATTTCCCGACTGTCCAGACTGGAGGTATCGGGCGATTCTGGCCCATCCTGGTTAGCGGTAGAGTCCGGGTGCATGGACCACCAGGTGCCCAGTTCCTCCAGAATATCGTCAACGGTCTCGACCAGGCGGGCGCCCTGCTTGATCAACTGGTGACAGCCGCGAGCCACCGGGCTGTGCACAGAGCCGGGGATCGCGAACACTTCCCGACCTTGCTCAAGGGCTGTTCTGGCGGTGATCAGAGAACCGCTGCGCAGACTGGCCTCAACCACCAGCACGCCACGGCTGAGGCCACTGATGATCCGGTTACGCTGTGGGAAGTAAGCGGCCCGAGCCTGCGTACCGGGCGGGTACTCCGACACAATCAAGCCCTGCTCAGCAATGCGGCCAGCCAGTTTGCGGTGTTGCGCGGGGTACAGCCGGTCCAGGCCACAGCCGACCACCGCAATGGTCGGAAAGCCGGCATCGAGCGCGCCAGCGTGGGCCGCGCCATCAATCCCCAGCGCCAGGCCGCTGGTGATCACCAGACCACGCCGGCTCAGCTCACCGGCGAACTGCCGGGCGTGGTCGAGGCCGGCACGGGTAGCGTTGCGACTGCCAACAATGCCAAGCTGATCACGGGATAGCAGTTCGATGTCACCCCGGCAATAGAGCAACAACGGGGCGTTGTGGATATGTCTGAGTGCGTCCGGATAGCCGGCCTCACCCATGCCCACGAGGGCAATACCGGCCTCAGCACAGACCGCCTGTATACGCAGCGCCTCGCGCAGCAGGGCGTGCTGGGTGTCACCGGACTGCCAGGCCATCAACGCCTCGACGGCATCACTGGCCAGACCCATGGCTTTGAGAGTGGCGGCGTTCATCTGGAAAACATCGGTCAGGCTGTCGGTGTGGGCGAGAATACGCTCACGCTGCCTGAGTCCGAACCGGGGCAGAAGTGTCAGCAGCAGCCAGCGACTACTCGGGGATTGCAGAACGATTTTGACAGACATGATTTCATCCTTGAAAACGACAATGGCCGGGCTATCCTGCCCGGCCATTTACTCTTATGACTAACGTGCGCGTGGTATCAGGGATTGGTTACCCGATCACCCACGGACAGCGGACGAGTTGCCTGAAGCACCAGACCATAGCTCATTTTCTCATAGGTCTGGAACACCATCAGCAGGCCGGCGCGCTCGGACGGCAATTCAATGGTTTCACCGGTGACCGGGTCACGCACCATGTTGCCAGCCTTCATCACTGCCAGTACGTTACCGGCCTGCAGGCCCTCGCGCTCACCACGGTTAATGGCGACCACGTTGTACTGACCGATCTGATTGACGCCACCGTCAACCGAGATCATCACGCCCTGAATATCCTCATCGGGTGAACTGGGCACGAAATTGGTGGTCAGACCACGGTCTTCGTTAACCAGCACGCGGTCACCAATGCGCACTTCCTCACTGGAACGGGTGAGCATCAGGGTCAGCACATCGCTGTTTTCCGCGGTGATCGTACCACGAGCAATGCTGCGGGCTTCCAGGCCGAGAAACTCGCCGGTTTCCGGATCCACAAACTCTTTGCTGCGGCGGAAAATGCCGACGCGATCGGCCGGCTTCTGGCCGCGGGCATACACCCGGTCGCCAGCACCCGTAATGATGCGGCCGTCTTCCCCTTCCAGCACGTAGGGCGCACCGTTGATCTCATTGGGCGATACGATACGGGTGTCGGTCAAAAAGCTGCTGATAGCATCCAGCGGAATCGCAGGGATCGGGGTATCAATCACTTCTGAGCGAATCTGGGGAGACAGCTTGATGACATCGTTGCTGGTCACCTTGGTGATCCGGGGCTTGCCATCGATATACACCAGAGCGAGACGATCGCCTGGATAAATTAGGTGGGGATTACCAACCTGCGGATTGACGTGCCAGATTTCCGGCCAGTACCACGGATTGTTCAGGAATCGCGCTGAAATGTCCCAGAGGGTATCCCCTTTGACGACAGTGTAACGCTCAGGATGATCAGACCTTAGCTCCGGTTGTGCCTGGGCCCAGGAAGTAAACAGCAGCGTAGTGGCTGCCAGAGCGTACAACAATTTCCTCATTGTCTATATCCTTGATCGCGTGCCTTGAATCTTTGCGTTCAGTAATGTCACCGCAGTATTCTCGCAGCTTATTACGTTGTTATTCCCGATACTATAGAAGAAGTCCGGAGATTTGTGATGTTATCTTTTGTTCTTCGAGTAAATTCTGCAGCGTGGCTGAAAGATTTTAACTATTAACTGATCAGTTTGTACTCAATCGGTAATTTATCGGATAATAGCAACATCACAATCGCTTCATGATAGATTCGTGAAGAAAATTTGCGCAGACCGCCGTCGCATTTCAGAGAAGCCAAAGCACTATGATACTAGAGATTCTTGAGTACCCGGACCCCCGTCTTCGCACTATCGCCAAGCCGGTTGACGAGGTAACCGACGACACCCGAAAGCTGATCGACGATATGTTCGAGACCATGTACGATGCCCCCGGCATTGGCCTGGCCGCTACCCAGGTGAATGTCCACAAACAGATCATCGTGATGGATGTGTCGGACGACAACAGCGAACCCCGGGTGTTTATCAACCCGAAAATAGACGTTCTGGATGGCGAGCTTGAAGCCATGCAGGAAGGCTGCCTGTCGGTGCCCGGCTTTTACGAAGATGTGAAGCGCATCGAGCATTGCCGGATTACCGCCAAAGATCGCAACGGTGAAGACTTTGTGCTGGAAGCCACCGGCCTTCTGGCGGTATGTATCCAGCACGAGATGGACCACCTGAACGGCAAACTGTTTGTTGATTACCTCAGCTCTCTCAAGCGCACCCGCATTCGCAAGAAGCTGGAAAAGCTCCATAAGCAGAGCGCCTGAGCAGCACTTGACATCGAACCGAATTCAGGACCGGGTTGCGACCCGGTCTTTTCGTATTCAACGACACAGAGATAACACCACCGTGCGCATAGTTTTTGCCGGAACGCCGGATTTTGCTGCTATTGCCCTGAAGGCTCTGTTAGGCGCCGGCCATAACGTGGTCGGCGTATACAGCCAGCCGGATCGCCCCGCCGGTCGTGGCCGCAAACTGATGCTGAGCCCGGTCAAACAGGTGGCCCTGGATGCCGACATTCCGGTGTTCCAGCCAGCAAGCCTGAAGCCAGAAGACGCCCAACAGGAACTGGCGGCACTTCGACCGGACGTGATGATCGTCGCGGCCTACGGCCTGATTCTGCCCAAAGCGGTGCTGGACATTCCCTGCCACGGCTGCCTGAACATCCACGCCTCGCTGTTACCGCGCTGGCGCGGCGCGGCCCCGATTCAGCGCGCCATTGCCGCTGGCGATGCCGACACCGGCATTACCATCATGCAGATGGATGTAGGCCTGGATACCGGCGACATGCTGTTAAAGGTGGCCACCCCGATCAACCCGGACGACACCGGCGGTACGCTGCACGACCGCCTGGCGGATCTGGGCGGCGAAGCCATCGTTGAGGCGCTGGCGAAGCTGGCTGGAGGCAAATTGGCCGGCGAATCCCAGAACGACGATGACGCCTGCTATGCCCACAAGCTGTCAAAAGAAGACGGTCATATCGACTGGACCCGAAGTGCGCCAGAAATCGAACGGCTGATCCGCGCCTTCAACCCCTGGCCCGGCACCTTTACCGATCTGGGCGAGCAGCGGATTCGCATTCATCAGGCCAGGGCGGTGGCGCAGGAAAGTGACCAAGCCCCCGGCACGGTGCTTTGCCGGGAACGGGAAGGCATCGACGTGGCCTGCGGCACCGGCAGCCTCAGAATCACCTCGGTACAACTGCCCGGCACCCGCGCCCTGAGCGTGAGCGATCTGATCAACGGCGGTAAACCGGTACTGATGCCCGAACAGGAGCTGCACTGACCATGGCTTATCAGCCCCTGCCGTTTCGCGCCGTCGCTGCCAATGTGTTGCTGGCCGTGGAGAATGGCCAGTCGTTGTCACAATGCCTGCCCGTGGCCTTGAGCCAGCTGCCGCCGGAACAACGGCCCCAGCTGCAGGCGATCTGCTACGGCAGCTGTCGCTGGTTTCACCGGCTCGACGGTGAACTTAACCAGCGCCTGAAAAAACCCCTGCGCAAGCCAGACCGGGTAGTCCACCACCTGATGCTGGTCGCCCTGTTCCAGCTCCGGTTCAGTGAGCAGGCCACCTACGCGATCCTCAACGAAACCGTCGAAGCTTGCCGTGAACTGGACAAACCGCACCTGACCGGCCTGGTCAACGGTGTACTGCGTGCCGCCGAGCGGGAAGGCGCGCCGGAACCCGAAGACGACAGCAGTCGCTTCAGCCACCCGATGTGGATGATCGAAAAACTGAAACACAACTGGCCCGATGACTGGCAGGCCATTCTGGGCGCCAACAATACCCAGGCACCGATGACCCTGCGGGTAAACGCCTTGCGCTTCAGCCGGGATGAGTACCTGAATCTGCTGGCCGAAGCCGGTATCGGCGCCCTGGCCACCCGATTCGCCCCTTACGGTATTCAACTGGAGCGCCCGGTGCCGGTCGACCGCCTGCCCTGGTTCGACGATGGCGCCGCCAGCGTTCAGGACGAAGCTGCCCAGCTGTGTACTACCCTGCTGGATTTGCAGCCAGGCCAGCGGGTGCTGGACGCCTGCGCCGCGCCGGGCGGAAAAACCTGCGCCATTCTGGAAGCCTGTGCCGGGCTTACCGAAGTGGTAGCCATCGACGAATCTGCCGAACGCCTGCCTCGAGTGCAGGAAAACCTGGACCGCCTTGACTTGATCGCCACTCTGACCGAGGCCGATGCCGCGAACACCGGGCAATGGTGGGACGGCCAAGCCTTCGACCGTATTCTGCTGGACGTGCCCTGCAGCGCCACCGGCGTGATTCGCCGGCACCCGGACATCAAATTGTTGCGCCGGGAGTCCGATATTGTGCCACTGGCCGGTATTCAACTGGGCCTGCTGCAAGCCATGTGGTCTGTCCTGAAACCGGGAGGCCGGCTGGTGTATGCCACCTGCTCGGTGTTTCCCCAGGAAAACCACCGTATAATCCAACGATTCCTGAAACAGCAGGAACAGGCACAGCTGATTCAGATAGAGGCAGCGTGGGGCCGAAACATGGACACTGGCCGCCAGTTACTTCCGGACCCGGACAGCCATGACGGCTTTTTCTACGCCGTGCTGGAGAAACCTGAACCATGAAAATTCTGATTCTCGGCGCCGGCCAGGTCGGCGGCACCCTGGCGGAAAACCTCGCCAACGAAGCCAACGACATCACCGTGATCGACAGCGACAGTGCGCGCCTGCGGGAATTGCAGGATCGCCTGGACATCCGCACCATGCACGGCCGGGCCTCCTATCCCACGGTGTTGCGCCAGGCCGGCGCGGAAGACGCAGATATGGTGATTGCGGTCACCAACAGCGACGAAACCAACATGGTGGCCTGCCAGGTATCCAAACTGCTGTACAAGACTCCGACCACCATCTGTCGGGTGCGCGCCAATGCCTATCTGGCCAAATCCGAGTTGTTTTATCGCCGCGAGGTGGAAAAGGACCTGGACAGCCTGCGAGGTTTTCCAATTGACGTTCTGATCAGCCCTGAGCATCTGGTCACCAAACACATCACCCGGCTGATTGAATACCCCGGCGCACTGCAGGTGCTGGAATTTTCCAAAGGCCTGGTTCGCCTCGTCGCCATCCGCGCCACCAAGGGCGGACCACTGGTCGGCCAGGAGCTGTCTTACCTGCGCACACACATGCCCAAGGTCGATACCCGGGTGGCCGCCATTTTCCGCAAGGATCGGGCCATCATGCCCCAGGGCAACACGGTGATCGAAGACGGCGACGAGGTGTTCTTTATAGCTGCCTCAGACCACACCCGTTCGGTGATGAGTGAGCTGCAACCCCTGGCCAAGCCCTACAAGCGCATTTTTATCTGTGGCGGCGGCAACATCGGTTACCGGCTCGCCAATACTCTGGAAAACCGTTATCAGGTAAAAATCCTCGAGCAGGATCACGATCGCTGCGTGATGCTCTCGGAACAACTGCGCAAGACCGTGGTTCTCGAAGGCAACGCCGCCAACAAGGACATCCTGCTGGAAGAAAACATCGAGAACACCGATGTCTTCTGCGCCGTCACCAACGACGACGAAGCCAACATCATGGCGTCCTTGCTGGCCAAACGCCTGGGCGCCCGTAAGGTGCTGACCCTAATCAACAACCCGGATTACGTCGACCTGATTCAGGGCGGTGATATCGACGTCGCCATCTCGCCACAGCAGACCACCATCGGCAGCCTGCTCACGCACGTACGCCGGGGGGATGTGGTCAACGTGCACTCCCTGCGTCGGGGTGCTGCCGAGGCCATCGAAGCCATCGCTCATGGCGATCACCGCTCGTCAAAAGTGGTTGGCAAACGGCTGGATGAAATCAATCTGCCACCCGGCACCACCATCGGTGCCATTGTCCGGCACAACGAAGTCTTGATCGCCCACGACCACCTGCGGGTGCAGCCGGATGACCACGTCATTCTGTTCCTGGTCGACAAAACCCGGATCCGCGACGTCGAAAAGCTGTTCCAGGTGGGACTCACCTTCTTCTGACAGACCTTATGCAAAACAACAGCCTGGCTGGCACTTAGAAATGCAACGCCGGCCGGCGTATAATGCGCGTTCTCAAATTTCGGAGTGCCCCGGTTATTAACAGGGGCGCCACACACAGACTGACCAGCAGGCAAACGTCGTGACAGACAAGGTAACCAACAACACCGCGCCGGATGTTCAGACCTTTCAGGGTCTGATCCTGGCACTGCAGAATTTCTGGGCGCAGCATGGCTGCGTGGTCCTTCAGCCGCTCGATATGGAAGTCGGCGCCGGTACTTTTCACCCGGCCACTTTCCTGCGCTCGATTGGTCCGGAAACCTGGAACTCCGCCTACGTTCAGCCCAGCCGCCGTCCCACCGACGGTCGCTACGGCGAAAACCCCAACCGCTTGCAGCATTACTACCAGTTTCAGGTGGTCCTTAAGCCGTCCCCGGACAACATCCAGGAGCTGTACCTGGATTCTCTGCGGGCATTGGGGCTGGACCCACTGGTGCACGACATCCGCTTTGTCGAAGACAACTGGGAATCCCCGACTCTGGGCGCCTGGGGCCTGGGCTGGGAAATCTGGCTGAACGGCATGGAAGTCACCCAGTTTACCTACTTCCAGCAAGTGGGCGGTCTGGAATGCTACCCGGTCACCGGCGAGCTGACCTACGGCCTTGAACGCATCGCCATGTACATCCAGGGCGTCGACAGCGTATATGACCTGGTCTGGACCAAAGGCCCGGACGGCGTAGTCACCTATGGTGACGTGTTCCATCAGAATGAGGTGGAGCAATCGACCTACAATTTCGAGCACGCCGACACCGAATTTCTGTTCCACAGCTTCGATGTCTACGAGCGTGAAAGCGCCCGCCTGATCGAAGCCGGTCTGCCGCTGCCTGCCTACGAGCAGGTACTCAAGGCCTCCCACACTTTCAACCTGCTGGACGCCCGCCACGCCATCTCGGTAACTGAGCGCCAGCGCTTCATCCTGCGTGTACGCACCCTGGCTCGCTCTGTGGCCCAAGCCTATTTCGACAGCCGCCGTGCACTGGGCTTCCCGCTGGCACCGGAACACCTCCGCAAAGAGGTACTGGCCGCCGCCGACGCGGCTGACGCCAAAGCCGATCGCAAAAAGTCCGGAAAGAAGAAAAAGGCACCGCAGGAACAGGGGAACGCGTAATGGCTACACAGGATTTTCTGGTTGAACTGGGTACTGAGGAACTGCCTCCAAAAGCCCTCAAACCGCTGTCGGACGCCTTCACTCAAGGCATTGCCAAGGGCCTGGAAGAGGCCGGCGTGGCTTTCGGTAAGGTCGAAGCCTTCGCGGCACCGCGCCGCCTGGCCGTGCGCATCCGTGACCTGGCCGATGCCCAGCCGGACAAGTCGGTGGAAAAACGTGGCCCCGCCGTGCAAGCCGCGTTTGACGACGCCGGCAACCCGACCCGCGCACTCACCGGCTTTGCCACTTCGTTGGGCATTACCCCGGATCAGCTCGACACCCTGGAAACCGACAAAGGTGCCTGGGTGGTTTACCGCACCATCGAGAAGGGCAAGCCCACGGTAGAACTGCTGCCGGAACTGGTCGATCAGTCGCTGGCGGCGTTGCCGATCCCGAAGCGCATGCGCTGGGGCGCCCACCGCACCGAGTTTGTGCGCCCGGTGCACTGGTTGATCATGCTGTACGGCAACAAGGTCATCGACACCCCGGTGATGAACCTCAAGCCCGGCAACAAAACCCGCGGCCACCGGTTCCATTGCCCGAAAGAGCTGATTGTGCCGACCCCCGCCGATTACGAAGTGGTGCTCAAGCAGGAAGGCTACGTACTGGCCGACTTTGCTGAGCGCCGCGATAAGATCCGTGCCGGCGTCAACGCCCTGGCCGAGCAAGAAGCCAAAGGCCAGGCGGTGATTGACGAAGCCCTGCTGGACGAAGTCACCGCCCTGAACGAATGGCCGGTACCGCTGATGGGCCGCTTTGAAGAACGCTTCCTGGACGTGCCCGCCGAGGCGCTGATCTCCTCCATGAAGGAGCACCAGAAATACTTCCACGTGGTCGACAGCAACAACAAGATGTTGCCGCTGTTCATCACCGTCGCCAACCTGGAAAGCAAAGACCCGGCCCAGGTGATTTCCGGTAACGAGAAAGTGATCCGTCCGCGCCTGTCCGACGCCGCTTTCTTCTACGAGACCGACCGTAAGACCAAACTGGAAGAGCGCATTGAGGCCCTCAAGCCCATCGTGTTCCAGGACAAACTAGGCAGCCTGTACGAAAAATCGGTGCGGGTAGCGGCACTGGCGAAGAAAATCGCCGACGCCATCGGCAGCGACCCAGCCCTGGCCGAGCGCGCCGCCATGCTGGCCAAGACCGACCTGGTCACCGAGATGGTGCTGGAGTTTACCGATCTGCAGGGCATCATGGGCCAGTACTATGCCACCCACGACGGTGAACACGACGACGTGGCCAAGGCCCTGAACGAGCAGTACATGCCACGTTTTGCCGGTGACGACCTGCCCACCACCCTGACCGGCTGCGCCGTGGCCATTGCCGACCGCATCGACTCCTTGGTGGGTCTGTTCGGCATCAACCAGCCGCCGTCCGGCACCCGTGACCCGTTCGCGCTGCGCCGTGCCTCCCTGGGTGTGCTGCGCATCATCATCGAGCGCCAGCTGCCGCTGGATCTGCAGGCCGTATGCGAGTGGGCCGAGCAGAACTTCACCGTGCTGAGCGAACAAAGCACTGCCAGCACCGTGGTCGATTACATGCTGGAGCGCTTCCGTGCCCACTACGATGAGCAGGGCATTGGCGCCGAAGTGTATCTGTCGGTGCACGCCCGTCGCCCGACTCGTCCACTCGATTTCGACCGCCGCGTGAAAGCGGTCGAAGCCTTCCGTCAGCTGCCAGAAGCCCAGGCCCTGGCCGGTGCCAACAAGCGGGTATCCAACATCCTCACCAAGCAGGGTGGCGATAGCATTGGCGAGACCGTCGATAACGCCCTGCTGCAGGATGCCGCCGAGAAGACCCTGGCCGCCAAGGTGGAAGAGCAGGCCCAGAAAGTGTTGCCGCTGTTCGAGCAGGGTGATTACGCCACCGCGCTGACCTCCCTGGCCAGCCTGCGCGAGCCGGTCGACCTCTTCTTTGACGAAGTGATGGTAATGGCAGACGACGACGCCGTGCGCAACAATCGCCTGGCGCTGCTTAACCGCCTGCGCAATCTGTTCCTGCGGGTAGCCGACATATCCCTGCTGCCCACTGCCAGCGCCAGCTAGGGCGCTTCGCAGTTTTACGGACAACTTTCCCCAGGGACGGGGCTAGTAAAATGGCCGGCAATCCGTATAATACCGGCCGTTGATCGGCGTGTGGCGCAGCTTGGTAGCGCACTTCGTTCGGGACGAAGGGGTCGCAGGTTCGAATCCTGCCACGCCGACCACTTTCCCGCGTTTGTTACACCTTTACCCAGCCAAGACCACAGCCTCACGGCGATTGAACGTGCGTACGAACTCGGGCACCTGATCCGCCGAAATCGGTCGGCTAAGATGATAGCCCTGCGCAATATCACATCCTGCCACTTTCAGATGCACCAGCTGTTCCCGCGTTTCCACGCCTTCCGCGACGACTTTTAAATTCATTCGTTTTGCCAGAATGATGGTAGAAGACACAATCGGGCTATCATCATGACTGTTGCTGATCTTGGCGATCAGGCTGCGATCAATCTTGAGCTTATCCACCGGCACCGACTCCAGGTGCGCAAACCCCGAGTAGCCGGTACCGAAGTCATCCAGGCTCAACTTGATGCCCTCGGCTTTCAGGCAATGCAAGCTCTCAACTGCGCTGGCATCCAGCATCGCGGTCTCGGTGATTTCAAGTTCCAGCTGATCCGGGCTCAACCCGAACTCATCAATCAACGCCATCACCTGCCAACAAAACTCTGGCTCGGTGAGCTGGATGGGCGACACATTCACCGCAATCGGCGTGACCGGCAAACCCTCTGCTTTCCACTGCGCAAACTGGGCGCAGGCCAATCGCAACACTTCCAGCCCCAGTGGAATGACAAACCCGCAATTCTCCGCGATGGTGATGAATCGGTCCGGATACAGCGTGCCAAACTCCGGGTGCTTCCAACGAACCAACGCCTCGAAACCGATGATATTCATGGTCTCCAGACACACCTGCGGCTGGTAATGCAGAACAAACTCCCGGTTTCGCAAGGCATCCGAAAACGACTGTTCCAGGTGAAAGGCTTCGACATCTTTCCGGTTCAGCGATTTATCAAAGAATCGATGCTGGCCCCGACCGCTCTTCTTGGCGGAGTACATGGCGGCATCGGCGCAGCGCAACAGCTCTTCCAGGTTCTGGCCATCTCTGGGACAGATCGCAATGCCGATACTAGGGGTGCTGTTAAGCTCCTTTCCGTTCAGCTCATAGGGCGTTGATAAGTGACTGGCCAGCCCCGCCGACCATTGCTCAATATCATTTTCGGTGCGGGTGCCGGCCAGCAACACCACAAATTCATCGCCCCCGAAACGGGCCGCCAGGTCACCAGGGGCCAACATCCGCTGGATTCTTCCAGCCACGGCCTGAAGCAGCAGGTCACCCACATGATGCCCCAGGGAATCGTTGATCGATTTGAAACGATCCAGATCGATAAACAACAGTGCGCCCAGACGGCGATGCCAGCGCTGCTTGGTCAACACCTCCGCGGCAACGTCCAGAAACTCCCGACGGTTGTACAGACCGCTCAGATGATCAATCGCAGCGGCCCGCCGACTGGACGCGTGTTCGTTTTCCAGGCGTTCAATGCGACGTTTCTGCTCCTGCTCAGACAATAGAAGGGCTTGCAGCATCATCTGATGCTGGCGAAGCGCCCTTAACAACCACATCAGGATGCCGGTGACGAGCAATGTGATCATGATATTCCGCCACAAAGCGGTCTGATTACCCCAGTGCGCAGACTGCTGGAAAGGCGCCCAGACAAACACAACCGTCAATGAGGCCAGCAAAAAAGTGGCAACTCGAAAAGCGGATAGGGTAGAAGCAAGATTGAATGGCATCGAAGGTCACTCCGGTGGGCTGGCTTTGGTCTGGGTATCAGTAGCCTTTCCGTTGGCAGTGATCGTGTTTCCGAACTGATAAGCAAACAGCAAGAGTCAGCCTATCGTGCGGGCAACGCTATCAGTGGCTTATGGCAGTTCTATGACGGTGAGTAAATTCATGAATAGGTCTCCGTTTTGGCCGAATCCCCGAGGATTTCTGTATCCTTGATAAGTCTGCTAATGTTCCGGCGTAAGACTGTCGCGGAGGGATACATTGAACAAGGCTACGGAATTCAAATCCGGCAACTTTTCGTTTTTGTCAGAACACGACGCCCTGTTTGTGGAGCTGGCCGAATCTGCCGAGCGGGCCTTTGCCAGTGACCCCAACACCACCCTGATCAAACTCCGTCAGCTCGGCGAAGCCCTGGCCCAGCATCTGGCCGCGCTGTCCGGCATCGACTTTGACGAGCAAACCAGCCAGTCCGACCTTCTGTACCGCCTCAGCCGTGAACTGCGCCTGGAGCCCCAGGTAAAAGAGCTGTTCCACATCCTGCGTATTGAAGGCAACAAGGCGACCCACCAGTTTCGCACCCAACATAAAGAAGCTATGGACGGGCTGAAAGTGGCCCGTGGGCTGGCAATCTGGTTTCACCGCTCCTTCGGCAAAGCCGGCGCCAGCTTCAAATCCGGCCCGTTCGTGCCCCCCGCAGACCCCAGCGCCCAGTTGCGCCAACTGCAAGGCGATATTGAAAAGCTGCGCCATGAACTGCAGCAAACTAACCTGGAGCTGGACAGCAGTCAGCAACTCAGCCAGCTGATCGAAAAGGAGAAGGCCGAGTACGAAGCCTTGGCGCTGGCCATGGACGAAGAGTCCCGCGCCCTGACGCAACAGGCCCGCCAGCATGAACAGGCTCTGACCCAGCAACAGCAGGCCTACGAAAACAAGATCAAAGCCCTGCAACAGCAGCTCACGGAGCAGGGCGAGCAAACCGTTAACCAGCAGCGCCAGCAAGTGGCCAAACAGACCAAGGCCGCCAGCGATACTCTGGTACTAAGCGAAGAACTCACCCGCATTCTCATCGACCAGCAGCTGAATGACGCCGGCTGGGAGGCCGACAGCCAGGAAATCACTTTCCAGAAAGGTGCCCGCCCCGAGAAAGGCAGTTACCGCGCCATTGCCGAATGGCCCACCAACCACAACGGTGAAAAGGGCAGGGCTGATTACGTACTGTTTGTGGGGCTCACACCCATGGCGGTGGTGGAAGCCAAGAAGGAAAACACCAACGTCGCCGGCAAAATCCGCCAGGCCGAACGTTACAGCAAGGGCCTCAAGGTAGACACGCCGCTGGTTGGCGCCTGGGAGCTGATGGCCAGAACCATCGCCTGGCCCGCGGACGAAGACGGCCACTATACGGTGCCCTTCGTCTATTCCTGCAATGGCCGCCCCTACGTGCCGCAACTGGCGGAGCAATCCGGCACCTGGTTCCGGGATGTGCGCGAACCCAGCAACCTGCGCCGGGCACTGCCGCAGTTCCACACCCCCGGCGGCCTTCTGGATTTGCTGGAACGGGACAAGGAAAACGCCGAGAAGCTGTTAAAAGATGAGCCTTTCGGTTACCTGAAGCTGCGGGACTATCAACAGAACGCCATTGTCGCCACCGAACACGCCCTGGCTCAGGGAATACGTTCGGCGTTGCTGGCCATGGCCACCGGTACCGGCAAAACCCGCACCATCATCGGGCTGATGTACCGGTTCCTGAAGGCTGAACGCTTCCACCGCATTTTGTTTCTGGTGGATCGCACCGCCCTCGGCCAGCAGGCCATTGATGCCTTTAACGAAGCGCCGCTAGACCAGAACCTGACGCTGAGCAAAATCTACAACGTGGCTGAACTGGGCGACATGGCCGCCGAGGCCGAAACCCGCATCCAGGTCGCCACCGTGCAGGCCATGGTGAAACGCATCTTCATGAGCGACACGCCGCCGCCCATTGACCGGTTCGACTGCATCATCATCGACGAAGCCCACCGGGGCTACACCCTGGACCAGGAAATGACCGAAGGCGAACTGGCCACCCGCGACACCAGCCAGTACATCTCCAGCTATCGCCGGGTACTGGACTACTTCGATGCCGTCAAAATCGGCCTCACCGCCACCCCGGCCAAGCACACCAGTGAGATCTTCGGAAAACCGGTATACACCTACTCCTACCGGGAAGCGGTGGCAGACGACTGGCTGATCGACCACGAGCCGCCCATCCGCTACGAAACCCTGCTCACCCAGAACGGCATTACCTTTGAAAAGGGCAAGCCGGTAGAAGTCATCAACACCCAGACCGGCGAAGTGGACACCACCGAGCTGGAAGACGAACTGAATTTTGAAGTCGACGCCTTCAACCGCCGCGTCATCAACGAGAACTTCAATCGCGTGATTTGCGAGCAACTGGTGCAGGAGCTGGACCCGTTCGGCGACGAGAAAACCATGATCTTCTGCGCCACCGACCTGCACGCGGATATGGTCAAGCGGCTGCTGGATGATGCCTTCAAGGATCTCTACAACGGCCGCTACAACGAAGCCGCCGTCGCCAAGATCACTGGCCAGAGCGACAAGGTGGCCCAGCTCATTCGACGCTACAAAAACGAGCGCTACCCCAACATCGCCATCACCGTCGACCTGTTGACCACTGGCATCGACGTACCCCCCATCTGCAACCTGGTGTTCATGCGCCGGATACGCTCACGTATCCTGTACGAGCAGATGATCGGCCGCGCCACCCGCCGCTGCGACGACATCGGCAAGACCGTGTTCCGCATCTATGACCCGGTGGACATCTACGCCGCCCTGCAGGACGTCAACACCATGAAGCCCCTGGTGAAAGACCCCAACATCACCCTGGAACAACTGGTGGGCGAACTCACCGACGACGAGCAGCTGGCAAAAGCCCTCAGCAGCCCGGGCGAGTTACCCGATGAAAGCCAGGCCGACGTGGTGCTTAGCCAGCTCAGCCAGAAACTCATGCGGGTATTGCGCAAGGCCGACAACAAAGCCGAAAACCGCCCGGCCCTGAAACAGAAACTGGACGAACTGCAGCAGAGCTGGGGCGTGGAGCCCAAAGCCCTGCATACCCACCTGCATCAACTCGGCCCGCGCCAGGCCTCGGCGTTCATCAAGCAACACAGTGGCCTGCTGAACCAGCTGGCCGACGTAAAGTCCATGGTGGGCAGCGACTACCTGCCGCTGATCTCCGACCACGACGACGAAATCCGCGAGCGTATCCAAAGCTATGGCGAGCACGACAAGCCGGAAGACTACCTGGACAGCTTCAACGAGTTCATCAAACAACAGCTCAACCAGTCTGCCGCGCTGGCCGTGGTGGTCAACAAACCCCGGGATCTCACCCGGGAACAGCTACGGGAAGTAAAACTGCTGCTGGACAACCACGGCTACTCCGAAGCCCGCCTGCAAAGCGCCGTGCGTAACCAGACCAACAAAGACATCGCCGCCAGCATCATCGGCTACATCCGCCGCGCCGCCCTGGGCGAGGCCTTGATTCCGTTCGAACAGCGCGTGGCCGAAGCCATGGACCGCATCTACACCCAGCACAACTGGACCCCGAACCAGCGCAAATGGCTGGAGCGACTGGCCAAGCAACTGGTGCACGAAGTGATCATCGACCGGGAATTTGTGAACCACCGCTTTGCCGATGATGGCGGGGCCAAGCAGATGAACAAGGTGCTGGGGGAGCAGCTGGATACCGTGCTGGAGGAGCTGAACGAGGCGATGTGGCCGGAGCGGAGTGCGTAACCTCAGGTTGCACGGCATACCCCTAAACCACACCTACTCGCGAAAGCAGATCCTTCCTTGTTCGCGATACCACCTCTTGATCTTATTAACGATGCCCGGGGCGAATCTTCGCGGTTAGTCTCTGGAAAAAAAGATCAGGTCGCTTTTTAATAGCGAACGACTGCATATCAGCCTCACTCCTGAGCGAATACCCCACGCACCTTCTTCAACCATTGTTCGTAACTAATTCCCTGGGGTTCGGGATCAAAGTAACAACCAACCTTAGTGATCAGAATATCCCTCAACTCAATTTCAGAGGGGGTTTCAGCCAAAAGCGAATCTATTTCCGCAACTCCCGCCCGAATTTGGTCAATTGTTTCAGATTCAACGATTGCCTGAAGTGCTGTCACATCGCTATCGAATTCATCCGGCCAGTCCTGATGAAAATAACCACCGAGTAGCAGACGAAGAGCTTCTATTTTTTCGTTCATCATGGCTTTGTTGGATACCCCGTAAGAATTTTATAGCCAGTTGGCATTGATGAATCACGCACCAAAATAACTCTAGCTGAATTAACAGCTACCGCATTAGCAGACCCACGTGTAACGGATAAACCAGCAGGATCAGTTAGCGTGTGATCAAGAGGCAAACGCCCTCCGGAACCCTCTAGCCAATCGGTTATCTTGGTTTGGTTCGCTTCGAGAACTTGTGACACGGCATTCTCTGCGGTAGCTCTGTTGTAGAAGGACGATGAGCCGGATATTCTCGTTTCGGCTGCCAAACGTTTCATAAGCGCTTGTTCGGACTGACCCACATGCTTATGTAACAAATGTCCGTTGGCATTCTCATGAGTTTGCAAGCCACCACCAGGAACAATTCGACTAAATGTGGTTTCACTGTTGCTTGAATCACCCTCTCCTTCAACACCAGCCCTCTTCTGAAAAACCAAATACAACGGCTCAATCCCGCTATCCGCCGGAAAGCTCACGATCAGCTCAACCTGATCCTCAAAGGGCCGCTGGTAGCCCGGAGGCGAGTGCTCCTGGCCATCCTCCTGGATCGGTGTCACCAAAATGTTGTAAGGATCAATACCGGAATCGGCCGGGTATTCTGTGCTGACAACCGGGCGATGACCACTTTCATCCGGGTACCAGACGAGGGTGAAACCGTCATCAACCACCGCCTCAAAATTCTCACCCACACGCTGTGCGTGGGCAACCGGAACCCGGTCTCCATATCCTGTGCTGTCGTTGACGTGATAGCCGGCTACCCTGAGGCTTCCCGTTGCGTCCACGTGCAAATGAAAGCGAACCCGGATTGCCGCCTCTGCCATCTCAAGCAGCTCATCCTTCGTGTACAGCGTGCCGTCCCCCAGCTTGGATGGCCATAGCGCCAAAAGCGCCGTGCTGGCCGCGGTACCCAGTATACTGGCACCCAGCCTCGCGGCCATGGCCCAGCCGTTTGTCAGTCTCATTGCCGAGCCAGATAGCAGACTCAAGGGCCGCAAACCATTTGCACCGGGGCTCGTAATGGTGGCGGGGGCAAACACCGCAAGCGTGCCAAAGTTACTGGCCTTTTCCTGCCCCTCATTACTAGAGGTATCCCCGGAGGGCCTGGTACAGGACTTGGCAAACACCTTCGGCCCGAGGGGCGGAAGTGCAAAGTTTTCTGAGATCACTACAGGAGGAGGCAGCGGCTCTGGCGGCCAGTCAACAACCGGTGGTTCCGGCGTATAATCGAGCTTCGGTGACGGTGGCAAGCTATCGGTATGGGAATACCCGGCCGCCCTTAAAGGAAAGGCCCTGGCGCCGAATCGTGTTTCGAACGCACTAACGGCATTCTCTGCAATCGTAATGGATGCGCTGCCTGCTGGAGCAAGGCTCCCTGAGGCTAATTTGAAAATGGGAACAGAAGGTGACTCTGTGAGCAAAACCAGCTCACCACTGGCGAGCTGGTCTCTTAATCGCGCGGGATTACTGCCTTTAGAACAGTAGCTGGCCAATTCCTGATCGGTGTATTGGTCCCAGCCACCCTCGATCATTAGCGCTTCGTGAAGCGCAAGCGAATGCGGGTCTGCAATTTTGGTCACGTCCGTGTATCCACAAGGTGTTAATCGGCACAATCCATGCCTGAAGTGTGGTCAAATGTACCGGAATTGCTGAGCTAGTCCAAGCCTATAGCGAGTATGTTTACTGAATCGACGTAGGCTTAACCTGTGTCGATTTTTCGGTGTTTTTTCGACATAGCCCAACCGACATGCATACAAAACCAACTTTTCTTAACATGTCGCCCGCAACGTGCAAAGATTTCGGCATTTTCTATACATGAGGCGCTGACAAAGACAGCACGCCCACCCAAGGATCCCCCATGACCAACAACGACATCGTCCAGAAACTCTGGAATCTCTGCGACGTTCTGCGAGACGACGGCATCAACTACTCGGACTACGTCACCGAACTGGTGCTGCTGCTGTTCATCAAAATGGTGCATGAGAACACTGAAGCCGGCACCCTGAAAAAGCACCCGCTGCCGGAAGGCTGCCGCTGGACCGATCTGAACGGCAAATCCGGCATCAACCTGCTGAACGACTACAAACGCATCCTGCTCAGCCTGTCCACCGGCCGTGACGCCGACGGTACTCTGGTACACGACGACCCGCTGATCAGCGCCATCTATGCCGATGCCCAGACCCGCCTGCGCGAACCCCGCCACCTGGAGCAGATGATCAAAACCCTGGACCAGATCGACTGGTTCAGCGCCCAGAAAGACGGCCTGGGGGATCTGTACGAAGGCCTGCTGGAGAAGAACGCCAACGAAACCAAATCCGGCGCCGGTCAGTACTTCACCCCCCGTGCCCTGATCAACACCATGGTGCACTGCCTGAAACCGCAACCCGGCGAACGCATCCAGGACCCGGCCGCGGGCACAGCGGGCTTTCTGATTGCCGCCCACGAATACATCAAAGGCCAGACCGACGACCTGTACGAGCTGAAGGACGAAGCAAAAACGTTCCAGACCACCCAGGCTTATGTGGGCATCGAACTGGTGCCCGGCACCCGCCGCCTGGCCCTGATGAACTGCCTGCTGCACGGCATGGAAGGGGATGCCGAAGGCGTGGTGCACCTGGGCAACGCCCTGGGCCAGACCGGCGCCGGGCTGGAAAAGGCCGACGTAATCCTCGCCAACCCGCCCTTCGGCACCAGCAAAGGCGGCGACGCCAGCATCACCCGGGATGACCTGACCTACAAAACCAGCAACAAGCAGCTGGCCTTCTTGCAGCACATCTACCGCAACCTCAAACCCGGTGGCCGCGCCGCCGTGGTACTGCCAGACAACGTGCTGTTCGAAGCCGGCGTCGGCACCGACGTGCGCCGGGACTTGATGAACAAGTGCAACCTGCACACCATCCTGCGCCTGCCCACCGGCATCTTCTACGCCCAGGGCGTGAAAACCAACGTGCTGTTCTTCACCAAAGGCAGCGCCGCGGACAAGTACCAGGAAGAACACTGCACCGAACACGTCTGGGTTTACGACCTGCGCACCAACATGCCCAGCTTCGGCAAACGCACGCCGTTTGGCGACCAGCACCTGAGGCCGTTTGAGGCAGTCTATGGTGACAGCGCCAACGGCGACAGCGAGCGCCAAGAGGGCGAATACAGCTTTCACTCCGAAGACATCGAACTGCCCGATCACAGCGACGAAAACGAAGGCATCGACCCGCGCCTGGCTCACAGCCGCTGGCGCAGTTTCAGCCGCCAATGGATTGCCGAGCACAAGGGCGACTCGCTGGATATTTCCTGGCTGAAGGACAGTGACAGTGTGGATGCGGCCAATCTGCCAGAGCCGAGCGTGTTGGCGGGTGAGGCGATGGGGGAGCTCAAGGCAGCACTAGGTGAACTGGAGGCATTAGTCACAGCTCTGGAGGGTGAGGCGTGAAGGAAACAGATCACGCTCCAGCGAATTGGGCACGATGCTCGCTCGCAGATATTGTTGTGCTCAACCCCAAGAATGACGCCAGCGCTGAGCAAGCGGCGGGCTTTGTACCGATGGCACTGGCCCCTACCGATTACCACGGTACTTTGCTGCACGAAGAAAAACTGTGGGGCGAAATTAAAAAGTCCTACACCAACTTCGCTGATGGCGATGTCATATTCGCCAAGGTAACCCCTTGTTTCGAGAATGGTAAAGCGGCCATTGTGCGCGATATGCCCAGCGGAATTGGGGCAGGGAGTTCGGAATTCTACGTCCTCAGGCCGGCCAGCAAGGAAATTTCACCAAGTCTGCTCTTTGCGATCATCAAAACTAAGTCGTTCATGCAGCAGGGCGCAGAGAACATGACGGGGGCTGTGGGTCTGCGTCGAGTTCCTCGAGCATTTGTAGAGTCCTTCCCGATAGCGCTCCCATCTGCCGCCGAACAAAAAGCCATCGCCGACAAACTCGACACCCTGCTGGCCCAGGTGGAAAACACCAAAGCCCGCCTCGAACGCATCCCGCAAATCCTCAAACGCTTCCGCCAGTCCGTGCTGGCTGCGGCGGTGAGTGGGCGGTTGACGGAGGAGTGGCGGAGCACGAGTGAGCTCAATGGGTGGGCGAACATCACACTTGGAGACCTCGTTCAGAGCATTGAGGCCGGTAAGAATCTGAAGTGTATTGAAACGCCTCCCGGCGAGGACGAATGCGGAATCATCAAAATTAGTGCAGTGACTTGGGGTGTCTATGACGAGGAGCAAAGTAAAACTCTTCCCGAAAAAAATCTATTCTTAGAGTCACGCAGAATAAAGGTTGGCGATTTCCTTATCTCAAGGGCCAATACGATTGAGCTGCTTGGTAATCCAGTGATTGTGCATGCGGTTACAAAGAATCTGATGCTCAGCGATAAGGTTCTGCGCTTGAACATGGACGATGAGGACAAGGCATGGGTCAACATCTTCCTTCGCTCGATGCCGGGGCGGAGGGAAATCCAAGATCGCTCTACCGGAAATCAAATGTCAATGCGTAACATTGGTCAAAAAGCACTACTCGAAATCCCGATTCCCAAGCCACCTTCCGAAGAACAAACTGAAATCATCCTCCGGGTAGACCAACTCTTCGCCCACGCCGACCGCATCGAACAACAGGTCAACAACGCCCTCGCCCGCGTCAACAACCTCACCCAATCCATCCTGGCCAAGGCCTTCCGGGGCGAACTCACCGAACAATGGCGCAAGGACAACCCGGAGCTGATCAGTGGGGAGAACAGTGCGGAGGCGTTGCTGGAGCGGGTCAGGGCGGAGCGGGCGACCGTCGCGTCAAAGTCCAGGCGCCGCAACGCCAAAGCGTAACGGGCCCGATCATCCATAGAGCCGTATTTGCCTTGAAAGCTCCGGAATAGCCGGGGCTGATCATTTCCGTGGCGTCACGAAAATGATCACGCTGGATAGCAAGTTCTGAAGCAGTTTCTCAGAAGCCCGTTTGACAACCCAACTCGGCCATATCAGACTTCAAATCACATCCGCCCCTTGGCAGTAAGCCTCCCTCAACTATCCCGAGGGTGTGCCGAGCCCTTGGGGCTTTTCTGTTTATGGAAAACCACGGCGCTTTCAGCGTCATGGAACATGGGGAAAGGACAATACCCTCTGTGACCAAAGCCTTATCCACCGTTGAAATCGTAGAAGTTATCCGCCGTTCGGAGCACGGGATGACCGAACCCTTTATCTGCCGGGGCGACGATGACAACTTCTACTTTGTAAAAGGCATTGGCGCAGGCCGGGACAGTCAGATCAAAGAGTGGGTTTCGGGTAACCTGGCACTGCTCTTCGATATACCCGTTGCGCCATTCAGAATTGTAAACGTGCCAGAAGAGATTCTGGAGATACTGCCTCCTGGCCATGCGAGAGATCTTGGTGCTGGGCCAGCATTTGGCTCTTTAGAGAAACGCCTCACGGAAATAGCCATTCCCCAGATTCGAGAAGTTCCGCTAGAGATCAGAAAGGCCCTTCTGTGTTTCGACTGGTGGATTGCAAACGGCGACCGGTGCTTTTCCGAGAACGGTGGTAATCCGAATCTGTTCTGGGAACCGAGCAAACGGGAACTGGTCGTTATCGATCACAATCAGGCCTTCGATCCAGAGGTTACTGCAGAAACATTTTTCCGTGACCACATCTTCCACGATGTGTCTACGGACATTGCGGATGACTTGGTTGAGCGGCAGATCTACACTGACAATATGAATGAAGCACTCTCCCACTGGGATTCGATCGTTGCCGGGTTGCCAGAAGAGTGGTTTTATATTGATCCTGAAATGACGATTGAGCTGGGTCTGAGCACCGATGAGCTTAAAACGCATTTGTTGCGTTGTCTAAGAGATGACTTCTGGAACTGGAAATGACTAGGTTAGCTTGTAACTACGCCATTGTGCGATTCATGCCTTACGTTGAAACCGGCGAGTTTGCCAACGTCGGCATTTTGCTGTGGATACCCAAGCAGAAAACCCTGTTGTTCAAACTTCTGCGACGTAAGTACGGGCGAATTACTCAATTCTTCGAAGAGCTGGATAAACAGGTCTACCTGAAGGCCATGGCTGATCTGGATACCGAGCTTCACCGAATCGAGGGGCTGCTGAAGGAAGGTGCTGTGGTAACCGCCAATCCAAACCTTGAATACGGCTTCCATAAGGGCATTTTCGAAGAAATTATCCGTCCCCGTGAAACCATTGTTCGATTTAGCGAGCAGAGAGCGATTCTGAGTGAAAATCCCAAGGAAACACTCACGGCGCTCTATGACTACTACGTAGGCCGAAACTTCGTGAACAAGGAGTATCAGGAAGGGCTCATGGTAACGGGCATCAAGCGTCTGTTAGAGCAGGAGAACCTGGCGACTCATTTTAAAAAACGGAAAGTCGAGGACAAGGTTTACAGCGTTTCTTTTCCATTTGTAGAAGAGCGGAATAACAAAGCCATTCGGGTAATCAAGCCATTGTTTCTGGGTCAAACAGATTCAACCGCCATTATCGAGCATGGTGGGCACTGGAGACTAAAGGTTGAACTACTCCGTAAACGTCAGTTACTGCACGGCCCTGTGTTGTTTCCAGTAAAGGGCCCGGAAGATGCCACAGAGGGTGACCATCGCCATGAGGCTTTTGAAGAAACCCGGCACAGTCTTGAAGGCCAAGGAATACAACTGGTTGCTTATGAAGAGCAGCGCAAAATCCTGGATTTTGCTGCGCAGATCCTCCACTAGAGCGGTATCAAAAACCACAAAGCCCCGGTGAAACTCACCGGGGCTTTGTGTTTGGCTGGCGCGCTTAAGCAGCTATCGAGGTTTCGTTCCCCAGGAACAGAGCGACAGCACCGTCGGGGTTTTTCGCCTCAACAAGTTCGCCATCGGTTTGATAGCCGCGTGAGAACAGATTGTTCTCGCGCCACTGGTTACCGTTGACACCGATGGTGATGGCAATCCCCAGTGCGATGATGTTGGTGATCAGATTGGCCGCGTCTACGGGCATAACGAGCGCCATAACAAAGCCAATGGAAAATCCGCCAATCAGAATCAATGCAGCCAGCCCCCACATCTTTTTGACCAGCGCCCAGAACCCGCCAAAACAGAATCCTGGCCAGGACCAGCCCTGTTTGACCGCTTCTTGTACGCCAGATGGGTGCGTGAAGATTTTGTACTGCTTCATGTCCTTATCCTTTTAATGTCTTCCATGTTTCATAACCAGGCATCAACCAGCCTCGGTCCGGCACTCCAAAGTGCCGGCGGAATATACAGTTGCAACTCTGCCCAAATCAACGGCAAAGCCCGACGCTGTGAGCCGTATCAAAAATTTGGCGTAAAACGCCTCATTGCTTCACCACAATCAACTCCCCAAGCTCAAACCCTTCCGCCTCCGCCCGGATTTTGAACGCCGCCAGCTCCTCGTCACTCACCTCCGGCGTGCGCGACATCAGCCACAGGTAATTGCGGTTGTAGCTGGTAATGTAGGCTGATGAATAGTCGTCATCCAGCTCAAACACCACGTAAGACGCGTAAAACGGCCCGAAGAACGACACCTTCAAATGGCCTACATCACTGTCGCCCACAAACACTGCACGGCCTTCGGCTTCTTTCCAATCACCTTTTTCTTCGTTGTAGCCACGGTTGATGACTTTAATGCTGCCATCATCGTTCAGGGTGTAGTCGGCGGTTACCTGGCTAAGGCCCCGCTCGAAGGAGTGGTCCAGCCGGGCGATTTCGTACCAGGTGCCCAGATAGCGCTTCTGGTCGAAGCCGGTGACCGGTTCGATGCCTTTGGGCAGGCCGGTGCAACCGGAAAGCAACAGGAGTAGGGTGGTCAGCAGGGCAAAGGATTTCATCAGGCGCTGTCCTTGATTCAGGGAGATGCAGAAACAACCATAACAAAGCGCGGGCGAAAACACTGCTGTGATTGCCTGAGCTCTGAAATGCGAAAAGCGACGTATACTGAACCTCAACCAACCAAGGAGAACAGGCATGATCGGATACGTAACCATTGGTGTCAGCGACATGGGCAAGGCCAAGCAGTTTTACGGCGATCTGCTGGGCGAGCTGGGCGGCAAGGTATTGCTGGATATGGAACGCATTGCGTTCATTGGTGAGAGCATGGCCAAGCCCATGTTGGCGGTGTGCGTACCGTTCAACGGTGAGCCCAACCATCCGGGCAATGGCAACATGGTGGCCATCCCGGCGGGATCCAAAGAAGCTGTGGATACGTTTTATCACAAAGCCATTGAACTGGGCGCAACCTGCGATGGAGAGCCTGGGCAACGCATTCCGGATATGTTCTACGGTGCCTATGTGCGCGATCCGGACGGTAACAAGCTGGCGTTCTTCGAGTTCAGCTAAACATGAAAAAGGCCCCACATCGGGGCCTTTTTGTTGGTTACTCTGCTCAGTAAGCACCACGAATCAGGTCAATCCCCGGCTTCAGCACTTCCCGCCAGGCCTGGCGCAACTCCGGCGTGTAGTCCGGATCGTGTACCTGCACGGTTTTCAGCAGCGATTCTTCCCACAAGCCATACCATTCCGGCTGGATGTTGTAGTTGTGGCGGTTGTGGCTGTGCCCCAGATCCTTGAGTTTGCGGTCTGACATACCGCGCGCCACCAGGATGATCTGCATCACACCGTTACGCAGCAGGTGGCGCTGGGCGGCCATGTCGGTGTCGGCAAAGCGGTTGCGGATGGCATCGGAACTGGCCATGAAGAACTGGTAGAAATCGACGAAGAATTCATCTTTTCGGCAGCAGCGGCCGTAGCTCTGGAAAACAAGATCCGTATTGTTCATTTGCAGGAAATGTCCTTGAAGAATCGGGGGGTTGTCTGATTGGGCCACGGATTCTAAGCAAGCGACTGAAAATTTCCATAGCGAGTTGTAACAACTGACGCTTACGGCGTCAGTTTTGTCGTTCCGGATCGGAGACAAACCACCAGCGCGGCAGCATCCGGTTCACCTGGGGTTGCAGGAAGCGATCATCAATCAGCCAGATCACGCCCCGGTCGTCCGGCGTGCGGATGACCCGGCCGGCAGCCTGGGCGACTTTCTGCAGCCCCGGGATCAGGTAGGTGTAGTCATAACCGGCGCCAAAACGTTGCTGCAGGCGGGCTTTGAGGATGTCGTGCCAAGCATCGAACGGCGGCAGCCCCAGGGTGGCCACGAACGCGCCGATCAGCTGATCACCGGGCAGATCAATGCCCTCACTGAACACGCCGCCCAATACCGCAAACGCAACTCGGCCTTCGGCGTTCTGAAATCCGGCGAGGAACTCCCGGCGCTGGTCCGGGCTCATGCCCGGCTGCTGGGCTCGCTGGGGAATGTCCGGTGCTTGCCGGGCCAGGGTGTCACTGGCCTCTCTGGCGTATTTGAAGCTGCTGAAAAACGCCAGATAGTGGCCGGGGCGCTGCCGGTACTGGTTCGCGATCAGCTCGGCAATGGGTTGCAAGGAGGCCTCCCGGTGCGCCTGGCGGGTGCTGATGCCGGGGGTGAACTGCACTTGCAGCTGGTCGGCGCGGAACGGGCTGGGCAGAGAGGTAAAGCTCGCAGATTCCGGCAGGCCCAGCAGGTCCCGGTAATAGATACCGGGGCTGAGCGTGGCGGAAAACAGCAGCACCGACCGGGCGGCGGCGAAGCGGTCTTTCAGGAAGTCCGCCGGTATCAGGTTTTGAATGCTGAGACTGGCCCGGCCGCGACCGCTGCGCTGGAATTCGCACAGGGAATGCTCACCGAAGCTGTCCGCCAGCTTCATGAACGCCACACTTTCGAACATCACTTCCTGCAACGCCAGATCCGGCGGGTTGTCGGCCAGGTAGTCGGTGATGACAGAGACCATGGACTGCAGCGCGCCGAGCAGCTGAGGTGGCAGGGACACCAGAAACACCGGTTGCTCCTGCTCGCCGTGATCGCGAATAAGGCTTTGCCAGGCCCGGGCGGTGCGGTCCAGGGCCGACTTGACCGGCTTGGGCGCAATCTTCTTCAGCTTCAATAGCCGCTGCTGCTCCAGGCGCACCGAGTACATGCCCCGGCCCCGGTCCACCAGGTTGTGGGCTTCGTCCACCAGCACACTGGCTTGCCAGTTGTTCTGGCGGATCAGGCCGTGGAGCAGGGCCGACTGGTCGAACATCCGGTTCACATCGCCGACCACCAGATCGCTCCAGCGGGCCATTTCCTGGGCGAGAAAATAGGGGCAAATGTCGTGACCTGACGCGATTTTCGCTAAATTCTCCTGATTTAACGGCTCTTTGATCTGCACTGCCTCGGCCCGGGCATCGGGCAAACGGTCGAAAAAGCCCCGGGCCAGCGGACAGGACTCGCCGTGGCAGGCTTTGTCCGGGTGTTCACAGGCGTCGTCTTTCGACACCAGCTCCAGGGTGCGCAGCGGCCAGGGCTGCAATTCGTTTTGGGCGCCGCGTAACTTATCCACCGCATCCAGCGCCAGCTGCCGGGCGGTGTTGCGGCAGGTGAGGTAGAACAGCCGGTCCTGTTTCGCGGCGGGCATGGCCATCAACGCCGGGAACAGGGTGCCCAGGGTCTTGCCCAGGCCGGTGGGGGCTTCCAGCAGCAGGGTGCCGGCTTTCATGGAATTCTTGTAGACGGTTTCCGCCAGTTGGCGCTGCCGGGGCCGGAAGGCCGGGAACGGAAAGCTCAGGCTGGAGAGCAGGGCATTGCGCTGGTCCCGGTGGTGCTCTTCCTGCTCGGCCCAGGCGTGGTAGATATCGCACAGGATTGCCAGTTCCTGCCAGAGCTCATCCGCCTTGGCGGTTTCCACCACCGCGGTTTCCTTGTCGTTGCCGGTGTCGTAGTAAATCAGTGCCAGTTCGATGGTTTTACGATGTTCCTGTCGGCACAGCAAGGCACCGTAGGCCCGTAGCTGGGCCCGGTGCAGCGCGCGCTGGTAGGGCCGGATGCGCGACAGATCGCCGCGATGGGTTTTGATTTCTTCCAGCCGGCCCTGGTGCGGGTTGTAGCCATCGGCCCGGCCAGACAAATCCAGCCCCTGGCAGTGCCCGGCTAGGGCAAACTCGCTTTGATAGCCGTAACCGCGGCGGGCCTGAATTGCCTGATGGCCGGCGATGCCCTCCTCGCTACTGGGCGCCGGGGTGTAGCGAAAGTCCAGATCGCCGTGGCGGGCGGCAAACTCGCACAGGGTGCGGACGGCGACTTTCATTCGGCCTGCCTCACGCTATTGCCTCGCGGTCCTGCCAACGCACATAACAGACGTTGGCCGGAATGCCTTGGCGGGCGAAGAAGTGAAGCCAGCGAATCTGGTGATCCTGCAAGCGGTCGCCCGGGCCTTTCACTTCAATCATTTCGTAGCGCACTTCCGTGGCGCCGGCCTCGGGGATAAAACGGATCAGGTCCGGGAAACCGCTGCGGTGTTCTTTCAGGTTATGCAGCAGGCGCCGGAACAGGGCGTCCAGATGCGCGGCCGGGATGCAGTCCATGGCCAGGCCCAGCAGCTCCGCCGACAGCACGGGCCAGACCACAAACGGATTGGCAATACCCTGTTTGTGCTCAAAGGTTTCGAGAATCTGCTGCCGATAGCCTCCGCGTTCCAGCAGGGCAAAGCACCGGTCAAAGTCGGGCTGGCGCCGGGACACAAAATCTTCCCGCAGCAGATCCGCCGGGCCAATGTGGAAGGGGTGGAAGAAAGCCCCGGGCATTGCCTTGAAGATCACCGGCCAGCACAGCAGGCCGAACAGGGCATTGATCAGGGTATTTTCCACATAGAACACCGGCGCCTCTTCGGTGGCCAGGTGCTGCAGGGCCGCCCACTCAACGCTGCCGGTATCCGGTTTGGTCAGGGTGACGGTAACGGTCTGGATATCTGGCACCGGGGCTGGTGTTGGCCGGGGCTGGCCGACCTTGGCCGCCAGTCGCTTCAGGAGCCGGCTCAGGCCCTGGGCTTCAGCGTCGCTCAGCTCGCGGGTTTGCCAGTGGCAGGCGATAGCCCAGGCTTCCTCAAACTGTTTCATCCGCTCCAGCAAGCGCAGTTGCTTCAGCCGTGCTTCCCGGTGCTGGCTGGCGCTCCAGACCTGCAACGCCAGCTTTTTATCGCCCTGGCGTTCGGCCTGCCGGCCCAGCTCCAGCAACAACCGATCCCGGCGGCTGGCCAGCCACGGGTTATCCAGGGGGGCAGGTACATCCTGCCAGACCTTCGCCGCAGGCTCTCCGGCATCGAGTCGCTCCCGGCACTGGTGCATTTGCAGGTACCGATCCACATCTTCTCTTTGATGAAAGGCGCGGGATTCCGGGGTCAGAGCCACCGGCTCGAATTGCTGCACGCCCAGCTCCACCAGCACAAAGTCGGTCCAGCTCTGGCGCAGGTTGCCGAAGAACATCAGGCGAATGCGATCAAACAGGGCCATATCCTGAAGTTGCACCACGGCAGGGGCCTGCTCATCACCGAGGTCCGCCAGCCAGCCGCGCAAGGGCCGTGGCGCGCTCAAGGTCTCCGCCAGCCGCTCACGCATCTGGGCCTTGCCCAGCGATTTCAGGTGGCCCTGTTGTTGCAGCCAGGGGCCGAATACCGGCCGTAATTCCGCCAGAGTGAACAACCGGAACAGGTCGTCCAGGCTCAGCTCCGGGGCGTTATCCAGCCAGCCATCCTGCACTAACACCTTGAACGCGTCGGCTGCCGGCACTGGCAATTCCGGGTAGCGCAGTTTATCCGCCCGAAACAGGTCACCGGTGCGCATTACCATGCGGGTGAGCAGCGCGCGCGGGCCGGTGTTCAGGGCAGCATAAGCGGCCAACCGATCCCGCTCTTGCGCGGTTAGCAGGTCACTGTGATGGTCGGTTACCCAGGCCACCAGGATGTCCATGTTCTCAAGATAGTAGAGCGGGTTATCCAGGCTTGCAGGTACCGGTCTGTGGGTGGTCATACGGCCTTATGGTCAGCTAGTAACGGAGTCACGAACTGTACGATGGAAGGCCGGCAGGCTCAAACCCGATTCCATGCACAAAAATTAATCAAGGCAGACCTTGCCAACACCCTTAATGATAACTATTATCATTTGCATCAAGACAAGGAGGACGCCATGAAATTTCTCTGCCCACGCCATCGCCAAATGTTTGCCCGACTTTCCATCAATGAACAGAATGATCTTTGGCTGTTCTGGATGGAATACGCCTTCACCTTCTGCGAAACCGAAGAGACCGAGAAGATGATTGCCGCCACCGGCAGCGCCTTTGATCTGGCCTGTCTGGCCAGGGCGGACCACCCGGGGTGCATGCACGTGGAACTCACGCTTTCCGCCATTCTGGTGTGTCGCGCTCTCCGGGACCGTGGCGATTATAGCGCCGCCGACTATGTGCTGTTCAGCGCCCTGGAAAGCCTGCAGTCTGCCAAGCCCTGCTATGGCAGTCCCAGCGGCGGCTGCAGTACCGATCAGTGCATTGAGGTGTTGCTGGATACGTCCCGGCAAGTCAGTTTTTTCACAGAGTATCTGAACTGGCCAGACACACCCCTGGCGCCTCGGGAACAACGCTCGTCAATGGTCGCGCACTAAAACTCAGGAGGACGTATGGGAATGGCCTTCAATATTCCGGCTGCCTCTCGGAACAGCCAGACTGAACACCGGCCTTGTTTGGGCTGGGCGCCCGTGGGCCGGGTATGTATCAGTATCGATGCCGATTGCCTGGCCAGACTGATGGCAAGCCACCAGATCCACGTTCAGGAGTTTTCCTGCGACGATGAGGCTTCGAAACAGGTGGTCAGAGGCCTGCTACTGGACTGTCTTCGGTTACGCTGAGCTTTTCAGATACCCAGGTCCGCAGGCTGCAAACGAACCCCGGCAATCTTCCAGGCACCGTCAGCGTCAGGATGACGCCAGTTTTGATGTTAATGCTGTTTAGCCCCATGACGATCACCCGGTTTTTGTTCAATATTTAATCTATACGCGACCACTTTGCCTGTGGATTGATCCCTCAGCGTTGCTCGTCAGGCCATATCAATCGCATCAGTGCACGGCGCCTGGGGTCAGGAAACGCAATGGTGTTTGCTGAACGCTGCATGGCAATAACCTCTCCCAACATCTGGAACAGCCCACCCTGGTTGTGGATACACCGGGGTATCGCCTGCTCTCTGAGCAATCCGAGGTAACGGTCAAGGTTGTCCTGATCGGTGCGCCAGTGATCGGTAAAACCATGATTGAACAACGCTCTGGTGGCGATCGACGTCCACTCGTGCCGGTAGCTCGTCTCCAGCCGTTCCGGATACAGGAACAAGTCCTTGATCTCCTTATGGATCGGCACCACGGCTCGCTCCGGTGGAAACAGTATTCGCATCGCCAGAAGATCATAGATATCGGTAAGCTGCCGCTCCACAGCCAGTCGAACCAACTCAACTCTGTTCATTTATGCTCACTAATTGACCTGCCAATTGCATGCCGGATTGCCATGGCGAAACCATGAGGGTGCCGTTGTAGGCCGCCCTCTGGCCAGACTGCGCAGCACTAGCTACCGCCGAATGACAACGAATCGACAAGATCAGTGGCGCTGAACTCAGCGCCGTCGAACTCACTATCCGGAACCTCGGCCAGGGTAAACGCGAGTGCACTGGCGGCCTGCTCCGCCGTCAGGCATTGCCCTGATCCCAGCCTGTCGTTCAGCCACTGCCCGTGAGGCAATTCCAGCTTCAGGGCCTTTTTGACGTGATTGCGGATACCGGGGGTATCGACTAATCCGGGCTGGAACAGACTGACAACTGGCCCTCCCTCCATCAATCCAAACTCCACGGTCAGCTGTTGCACCAGCCGTCTCAGGGCCATTTTACTGATGCCGTAACTGCCGGTGCCGGGCTGGGCGTGTTTGTCCATACCCGCACCTATCATGGCAATTCGGGCCGCCGTGCCCCCCTGCCGAAGAACCGGCAATAACGACTGTGTAAGCAACAGTGGGGCCGACACGTTAACCGCCAATGCCTCCTGAAAATCGTGTAGCTGCAGGCTGGCGAAGTCCGCTGCCGGTTCCCCCACCCCGGCGCAATGGACAAAAGCCGCAAGATGATCAACGGATTCACACACCTGTAGAGCGAGTTCGCGGGTGCTGGCAGGGTCGGCGAGCTCTGCCGGCAGGGTCATGACCTGGCGAGCCGGTAAATCCCGCCGGATGATTTCTGCGACTTGCTCCAGCCTGGAGGCCGTACGGCCCGCGAGAATCAGATCATAGCCCCGACCAGCCAGCTCCAACGCCAGCGCCCGGCCAATGCCGGATCCCGCACCGGTAATCAATGCCCACATATCAGCACTCCTGTTTGCCCACTAATTGCGACGCCATCTGTCGCGCCGGTTGATTACAATGACCTGCGATCTGTCGTTACAGACTGTCCGCTTCTGTGGTCACATACGGTAACCTGTGGCATCAGGATTGAACCGAACAGCAGACAAGGAATCCCATGGCGGCCTCATCCAGCATCGAACCCGGCTTTCACGCCATCCACGCCAACCACCTGGAAGACCTGCGCCGGGCGGTGGTGTACATCTGCCGGCAAAATCCGATGCCGCCGCTGCAGAGCGAGACCTTTCTGGTGCAGAGCAACGGCATTGCCCAGTGGCTGAAGCTGGCGCTGGCAGAGAAACGCACCGACGACGGCGTAGACGGCGGGCTGGGCATTGCCGCCGGTATGGATTTCCTGTTCCCGGCGCGGTTTATCTGGCAGGCCTACCGGGCGGTGCTCCATGACGGTGAAGTACCCGAGCAGTCACCCTTTGACAAACGCCGGCTGGTGTGGCGACTGTACCGGTTGCTGCCGGAACTGGTGGGGCAGGATGAGGCGTTCACGCCACTGGCGCGGTTTCTGGATGGCAGCGACACGGATCTGCGCAATTTCCAGCTGGCCGAGAAAGTGGCGGACCTGTTTGACCAATACCAGGTGTTCCGGGCCGACTGGCTGGCGGCCTGGGAGCAGGGCAAGGATGTGGTGATTACCGCCCGCGGCGAAGAAAAAGCACTGGACCCGGAAACCCGCTGGCAGCCCCTGCTCTGGCGCAAATTGGTGGACGATGTGGGTGAAGCGGCGCAAACCAGCCGCTCGCAAATTCACACCCGCTTTATGGAGCAGGGCCAGCGCATCAGTGCCCCGGCCAATCCGGCCCGGCTGCCCAGGCGCATCGTGGTGTTTGGCGTGTCGTCCTTGCCCCGGCAGGCACTGGAAGCACTGTATGTACTGAGCCGGTTCAGCCAGGTGGTGCTGTGTGTACACAACCCCTGCCAGTTCTACTGGGCCGATATCATCAGCGACCGGGAACTGCTGAAAGCCGAACGCAAGCGCGGTGCGGCCCATCCGGTGCTGTCACAGATTGACGACCCGGACCAGCTGCACCAGCACGCCAACCCGCTGCTGGCGGCCTGGGGCAAGCAGGGCCGGGACTACATCCGCCTGCTGGACGAGTTCGACAACCCGGACGACTACCGCAGCAGTTTCCAGACCCCGGACCAGAAGATCGACATCTTCTCCGAACACGGCGCCGGTGAAGAGCCTTGCCTGCTGCACCAGCTGCAAAACGACATCCACAACCTGACCCCGCTGCAGGAAATCCGCGCGCAGCACCGCCAGCTGGCGCTGAGCCGCGATCACTCCCTGGTGTTCCACAACGCCCACGGGCCCCAGAGGGAAGTGGAAATCCTGCACGACCAGCTGCTGGCCGCCTTCAACACCGACCCGAACCTGCGGCCCCGGGATGTCATCGTGATGGTGCCGGACATCAACGTGTACGCGCCGCACATTCAGGCGGTGTTCGGCCGTTACCAGCCCGGCCGCAAACGCCATATTCCGTTCACCATCTCGGACCAGGGCCAGCGCCATCACGAGCCGGTGCTGATTGCCCTGGAAACCCTGATGTCACTGCCGCGCAGCCGTTTTGGTGTGAGTGAAATCATCAGCTTGCTGGAAGTACCCGGCATCCGCGATCGCTTTGACATCGGCGAAGACGAGATTCCCCTGGCCCGGCGCTGGGTCGAAGGCGCCAACATCCGCTGGGGCCTGCACGGCCAGCACCGGGAAAGCCTGGAGCTGCCCGCAGCGCTGGAGCGCAACACCTGGCAGTCGGGCCTGCGGGCGATGCTGCTGGGTTACGGCATGGGTGAGGACGAGCCCTGGGCCGGCGTGGAGCCGTATGGCGAGATCGGCGGGCTGCAAGCCAGCCTGGCCGGGCGCCTGAGCGAATTCGTGCATCAGCTGGAAACCCTGTGGCAGGCCCTGCAAACCACCCGCACCCCGGGCGACTGGGAAACCCTGTTCTCGGCCATGCTCGGGCAGTTTTTCCACAAGGTGGAAGGCAGCGATCTGTTGCTGCTGAACCGCTTCCGCCGACAGCTGGAACAATGGCTGGACGACGCCCTGGCCGCCGGCCTGGACGCGCAACCCTTGCCCCTGAACATCGTCAAGGATGTGCTGCTGGAAGGGCTGGACGAAGGCGGCCTGAACCAGCGCTTCCTGGCTGGCAAGGTCAACTTCGCCACCCTGATGCCAATGCGGGCCATTCCCTTTCGCAAGGTCTGCCTGCTGGGCATGAACGATGGCGATTACCCGCGCTCCCGGCCACCGGTGGATTTTGATCTGATGGCCCAGGACTATCGGCCGGGGGATCGCTCACGCCGGGAAGATGACCGCTACCTGTTCCTGGAAGCCCTGTTGTCGGCCCGGGAGCAGCTCTACATCAGCTGGGTCGGGCGCAGCATCAAGGACGATTCCGAGCGGCCACCGTCGGTGCTGGTGGGCCAGCTGCAGGATCATCTGGACAGCCTCTGGCAACTTGCGGATGACTCAGAAGCCAAGATCACCAGAGCACTGACCACCCAGCACCCGCTGCAACCCTTCAGCCGGGATTATTTCCCCAGGGCCAATGGCCTGGAGCAAGGCGAACACAGCGCCCCCAAACCCCTGGCTGAGGTAGTGCAGGCCCGCAACCTGTTCACCTACGAACGGGAATGGCGCAGTGCCCACGGTGTCGCAGCGGCGCAACCAGTGCCGGCGGCGCTGCCGTACCAGAGCCCCGAAGAACCCATTAGCCTGAACGATCTGGCCGGTTTCCTGAAAAAGCCCATCGACACCTTTTACCAACGCCGCCTGCAAGTGCGCTTTGAGGATGTCGAGGACGACGACACTGACAACGAGAATTTCGACCTGAACGGCCTCGACCGCTGGCGTCTGGACAACGAACTGATTCAGCAGAGCCTGCTGAAAGCGGGTTCAGAAGAAGACCTGCACGAGCGCTTGGAAACCTCACTTGATCGTATGGCGCGCCGGGGCGATCTGGGCATGGGCGTGACCGAGCACCGGCTGCGTTCGGAGCTGTCCGGTCGCCTACCCGATTTGTTCGAGCGGTACCAGGGTGCTTTGGCCGAGTGGCCGGAAGCCGTCGCCGAGCCTTTGCCGTTCGATGTTCGGTTTGAGAACGCCATGGGTGCCGTGGAGGTGGTGGACCTGATCGACAACCTGCGCGGCAACCACGCAGGCCAACTGTGCCGGCTGGTGGTGGCCAGCTCGGGCCTGCTGACCGGCTCCGGTTACAGCAAGAAAGTACGCTACGCCAACCTGATGCGGGACTGGGTAATCCACCTGGCCGGCCAGCTGTCCGGGCAGCCGTTTGAAACCCTGATCCTGGGCAAGGAAGAAGGCCGCAAGTTCCGCTTCGCCCCGCTGGCGCCGGAGCTGGCCAAACGGCATATCGACGCCATCCTCAGCCGCTGGATGGACGCCACCACCCGGGCCTTGCCCATTCATTGCGAGGCCGGCTTTGCCTGGACCTACAGCTTCTATCAGAGCAAAAACTTCCGCGGCGACCACGAGCGTGCCATCCGCGATGCCGAGCAGGCCTATACCACCGCGTTGGAACGGGACACCGGTTACCTGCGGGGTGCCTTTGAAAGCCCCGAGCTGCTGCTGGCCAGCGGCGAATTCGAGGCGTTATTGCACGAACTCTACGTGCCGTTGTGGGAAGCCGAGCAGGGCAAATCGGCGGCAGAACAGATCGGGAGCCTGGAATGACTGAGCCAATGACCCACCGCAACCCGAACCTGAACCCTCTGGCGCTGCCCCTGCACGGCAGCACCCTGATCGAGGCCAGCGCCGGTACCGGCAAAACCTTCACCATCGCCATTCTGTATGTGCGCCTGGTGCTGGGCCATGGCCAGCCGGACGACAGCCCGCTGCCGAAAGACCTGCTGCCGCCCAACCTGCTGGTGGTGACCTTTACCGAGGCCGCCACCAAAGAACTGCGCGACCGCATCCGCACCCGGCTGACCCAGGCCGCCGAGGTATTCTCGGACGCCCCGGACGAACCAGAGCCGCCCGCGGAAACCGCGCTGATCTATCAGCTGCGCAACGACAGCTACCCGGACCCGGCCAGCTGGCCCGAGTGCCGTAAAAAACTGCTGCTGGCCGCCGAATGGATGGACGAGGCGGCGGTGTCCACCATCCACGGCTTCTGCAACCGCATGTTGAGCGAACACGCGTTCGACAGCGGCAGCCTGTTCAAGCTCACGCTGGAAACCGACCAGAGCGAACTGCTGGATGACGTCGCCCGGGATTACTGGCGCACCTTTGTCTATCCCTTGCCGCCCGCGCTGATGGACGAAGCCCTGGGCCACTGGAAAACCCCCGCCGATCTGCGCAAGGCGGTGCGCAATCTGATCGAGGATCCGGACAGCCTGGGCACCCCGCCCGACAACGTGCATCAGGCCATCAATCAGGTCGTCAGCCAACGACAGGCACGGGCCCAGGCGCTGAAAGCGCATCCCTGGGCTCAGTGGCAAGGCGACGTGATTGACCTGCTGAACGACCTGAACAAAAGCAAACGTCTCCATGGCGCCAGCAAGAACGCCATGGTGAAAGTCTGGGAATCGCTCGTAAACTGGGCCGAGTCCGACGACCTGCTGCCGGACAAACTGGACAGCGCCGCAGGCTTCAAGAACCAGACCCCGGAAGGTCTGGACAACATCCTCAAAGGCGATTCCCCGGCGCCCCGGCACCCGGCCTTCGAAGCCATCGAAGCCTTGATGGCATTCGGCCAGAACCAGCCCAGCGCCAAATCCGACATCCTGCGCCACGCCAGCCACTGGATGGCCGAGCGCCTAGAAGCGGAAAAGCAGCAGCGCTCGGAAATGGGCTTCGACGACCTGCTCACCCGGCTCGACGATGCCTTGCACGGCCCCCGGGGTGACCAGCTGGCCGCCACCATCCGCCGCCAGTTCCCGGTGGCGCTGATCGACGAATTCCAGGACACCGACCCGGTGCAGTACCGCATCTTCGACCGGATCTACAACGTGGCCGAGGGTGATCCGGCCACCTGCCTGCTGATGATCGGGGACCCGAAACAGGCCATCTACGGTTTTCGCGGCGCCGACATCTACACCTACCTGCAGGCCCGCCAGGGCGTCAAAGCGCGCACTTACACCCTGGGCACCAACTTCCGTTCGGCCGAAACCATGGTCGATGCGGTCAACCGAGTGTTTGATTACAGCGATCAGCACAGTGCGGAAGGCGCCTTCCTGTTCGGCAAAGGTGACACCTCAGCGCTGCCGTTCCAGGGTGTGGCGGCTAACGGCACCAAGCGGCGGTGGTCGGTGCACGGCGAGCGTCAGCCCAGTTTGATGTTCTGGACCCTGGAATCCGATGAAGAAGCCAAAGACGGCAGCCCGAAAGGCCTGGCCAAAGGCACCGCCACCGCCGAGGTGGCCGACACCTGCGCCAGCGAGATCGCCCGGCTGCTGACGTTGGGCCAGGCCGGGCAGGCCGGTTTCGCCTTGATCGACCAGCCAACCGACCTGGAGCCGGTGGCACCCAAAGACATCGCCGTGCTGGTCAACAACCGCAACGAGGCCGCCGCCGTGCGGGATGTCCTCGGCCGACGGCGCATCAAGAGCGTGTACCTGTCCGACCGGGATTCGGTGCTGACCTCGCAGGAAGCCAAAGAAGTGCTGTGCTGGCTGCGGGCTTTCGCCGAGCCCCGGCAACTGGCCTTCACCCGGGCGGCGCTGGCCACCCCGACGCTGGGCCAAAGCTGGCAGGCGCTGGATCGACTGCTGACCGACGAACTGGCGCTGGAGCGGGAAATCGAACGCTTCATGGGTTACCAGCAGCAATGGCAGAGCCAGGGCGTGCTGCCCATGCTGCGCAGCTTCCTGATGGATTTCGAAGTGCCTGGCCGCCTGCTGCAACGAGCTGATGGCGAACGCCGGCTGACCGACATTCTGCACATCGCCGAACTGCTGCAGCAGGACAGCCTGCAACTGGACGGCGAACATGCGCTGGTGCACCACTTTACCCAGATTCTGCGGGCGGCGGATGAGGAGGATGAACATCGCACCCTGCGCCTGGAAAGCGATGCCGGCTTGGTGAAAGTGATTACCGTGCACAAGTCCAAGGGCCTGGAATACCCGCTGGTGTTCCTGCCGTTTGGTACCGCGTTCCGCTCGGAAAGCGAAAAACAGGCGTTTGTGCGCTACCACGACGACCAGGGCAAACTGATCACGGTGTTTGACCCGGGCGCCAAAGACGTCGCCAAGGCCGACCAGGAGCGGCTCGGTGAGGACATCCGCAAGCTCTACGTGGCCCTGACCCGGGCCCGGTTTGCCACCTGGGTGGGCGCCGCGGCCCTGGATAACTGGTCGCAAAGCGGCCTGGGCTATCTGATCGCCGGTGACGCCAACAGCCGAATCACCGACTGCCTGAACCGACTGGGCGAGGGCCGGCCAGAGATCACCGTGGATCCGCTGCCAGAGGCGCAACCGACGCACTATGTTGAACCGGCACCGGAGGCCCTCGGCCCCGCGCTGGTGTCCAGCCGTGAGGCGAAAGAGGACTGGTGGATTGCCAGTTACTCCTCCATCGACTACACCGGGATGGCCGGCACCGGCATTGCCTTTACCGGTGAGGTGGAAGACGCCCAGACCCAGAACCTGCTGGAAGAAAGCGCCCAGAACGACGACCAAGACACCGGGCCGACACCCGATGGCCGCAACCATCACCACTTCCCCAAAGGCGCCGGCCCCGGCACCTTCCTGCACGAATTGCTGGAATGGTGCACCCAGCACGGCTTTCAGCGGGTGCTGGATAACCCGGCCATGCTCCGGGAACAGCTCAGCCGCCGGTGCAGCACCCGGGGCTGGACCGACTGGGTCGAGCCGCTGGAACGCTGGCTGCTGGCGCTGATGTCCCGGCCGCTGCCGCTGCAACGCGCTGGCACAGAACGCGTCAGCCTGGCGGACTTGACCAGCTTGCGGCCGGAGCTGGAGTTCTGGTTCGGGAGCCGCAACGTCAGTATCCGCACCCTCGACCAGCTGGTGACCCGGCACACCCTGAACGGCGCCGACCGGCCCCAAGTGGCGGAAAACCGCTTCAACGGCATGATCAAGGGCTTTATCGACCTGGTGTTCGAGCATAACGGGCAGTACTACGTGCTCGACTACAAATCCAATAACCTGGGCGAAGACGACAACGCCTACACCGATCAGGCCATGGGTGACGCCATTCTGAGTAAGCGTTACGACCTGCAATATGTGCTGTATCTGTTGGCCCTGCATCGCCTGCTGAAAGCCCGGCTGCCCGGTTATGACTACGATCAGCACATTGGCGGCGCCGTGTACCTGTTTCTGCGCGGGGTCGATTCCGCCAGCCACGGCGCCTTTACCGACAAGCCACCGAAAGCGCTGATTGAACAGCTGGACGCGCTGTTTGATGGCGAGACGGTCTCAGGGGAGGTGGCCGCATGAGCCGTATCCGCACTCATAACACCGAAAACCAGATAGCCCTGGACCTGGGGGACGACACCGCCACCACGGCGCCGGCGCCCGACCCGGGCACCCCAGCTGTGGATAACTCCGGCCTGCTGGCCAGCCTGGCACAAACCGACGCTCTGCTGCAGCAATGGCAACAGGCCCAGTGGCTGCGGCCGCTGGATGTCGGTTTTGCCCGGCTGATCCGGGCGCTGTCGGAAGAGCAGGGCGAGCCGCCGCAACCGCTGGTGCTGTTGCTGGCGGCGCTGGTGTCGCACCAGGTCGGCCGCGGTCATGTCTGCATCGATCTGACCAGCCTGCTGGCCGACGCCGGCAGTACCTTATCGCTGCCACCGGAGGAACCGGCCCGCCCGAGCCTCAGCGACGCCGATGCGGCCGAACTGAGCCAGCTCAAGCCCGGCGATCTGCTGTCGCGAACAACCCTGGCCGACTGCCAGGCAGCGCTGACCGGATCTCTAGCGGTAAGTGATGGCTCACTGACATCACCCCTGGTGTTGAACGGCAGCCGGCTCTACCTGCGCCGGTTCTGGCGCTACGAGCAGCGCATTGCTGACGGTATTCGCCAGCGCCTGGCCTTGCCGTCACCCCTGGCCGACCCGGAGTCCGCCCCGGCACGAACCCTGTCGCACGCGCTTGACCAACTCTTCAACTCATCGGAATCGGTGGATTACCAGAAACTGGCTTGCGCCCTGGCGGCCCGCAACCGCTTCGCGGTGATTACCGGTGGCCCCGGAACCGGCAAGACCACCACCGTGGTGAACCTGTTGGCAGCGCTGCAAGCGGTCGCCGGGCAAGACCCGGCCCGGGCAGGGCGCAAATACCGCATTCGCCTGGCCGCCCCCACCGGCAAGGCCGCCGCCCGCCTGAACGAATCCATTGGCGGCGCGGTCAGTCGCCTGCCATTGTCTGATCTGCCGGGCTCGGTACAGCTGGCGGATATCCCCACCAAGGTCACCACCCTGCACCGCCTGCTCGGCAGCCGGCCCGACACCCGCAAGTTCCGCCACCACCGGGACAACCCGCTGCTGGTGGATATCCTGGTGATCGACGAAGCCTCCATGGTCGATGTCGACCTGATGGCCTCGGTGTTTGACGCCCTGCCCGCCAACGCCCAGCTGATCCTGCTGGGCGACAAAGACCAGCTGGCCTCGGTGGATGCCGGGGCGGTGCTCGGCGAGCTGTGCCAGCGGGCGCTGAAGGCCCACTACACGCCCACCACGGCACAGTGGCTTGCGGCCATCACCGGCGATCCGGTGCCAGACAGCCTGGTGGATCCGGACGGCCAGGCCATGGACCAGGCTGTGGCCATGCTGCGCAAGAGCTACCGGTTCCAGCAGGACAGCGGCATTCGCGCCCTGGCCGAGGCGGTTAACACCAATGCCTTGGACAGCGCGATGTTGCGGCAGATCCGACAAGCCGAGTTCGACGATGTAATCTGGCTTAATGGCCACACGCCCAGGCCTGATCCGGAACAGACCCTCCAGCAGATCTGCCAGCACGCCATTACCGGCACCCCGGACGCCTTCCGTAACGCCGGGCAGGGCCGGGTAGTGAATAATGAGCCATTGGCGCCGCCGGTGGGGTACCGTCATTACCTGGAACAGATGAACAATCATGACCTGACCAGCGGCAGCCCCCGCGAACACTGGGACGCTCTGGCGGCCCGGGTTCTGGCCGCCTTTAACGATTTCCATATTCTGTGCGCCCTGCGCAAAGGCCCCTGGGGTGTGGAGGGCCTGAATGACCGGGTAGCCCGGCAACTGCTGGCCCAAAAGCTGATTCCGAGGGCCGACGGCTGGTATCCCGGTCGGCCGGTGCTGGTGACCGGCAACGACTACAACCTGGGCCTGATGAACGGAGATATCGGCATTACTTTCAGCCTACCCTGGGACAAAACCGCCACCGACGAGCCGAAAGACACCCTGCGCGTGGCCTTCCCGAGCGGTGACAGCACCGGCGGCATCCGCTGGATCTCGCCCAGCCGCCTGCAGCAGCTGGAAACCGTCTACGCCATGACCGTGCACAAATCTCAGGGTTCGGAGTTCAACCACACCTGCCTGGTGTTGCCAGACCGGCTCAGCCCAGTGCTCACCAAGGAGCTGGTATACACCGGCATCACCCGGGCCAAAAACTGGTTCAGCCTGATCACCGGTGACGCTCAAGTGTTTAGAGACAGCGTGGGGCAGCAGGTGGTTCGAGCCTCAGGGCTGGCGCTTCGGCTTGGAGAACATTAACACCCAAGCTTGATGCGACAGTAAGGGGGAGGCCCTTCCAAAACCTTGCGGAGCCATGGATGGCGGAGCAGAGCGTACACGGACGTATTTACAGCGTGTTTTGGAAGGGCCTCCCCCTTACTGTTCGCCACTCCGATGCTGCTGCTGCCAAAGATGAGCGTAGTGACCACCGGCGACGAGCAACTCGTTGTGACTACCACTTTCAACAATCCGGCCACCATCCATCACCAGAATGGTGTTGGCGTCGCGAATGGTCGACAACCGGTGCGCGATCACCAAAGTGGTGCGCTGTTGGCTAACTTCTTTCAACGCGCTCAGAATCGCCTGCTCTGATAACGAATCCAGCGATGACGTGGCCTCGTCCAGAATCAGCAACGGCGGGTTTTTCAGAATCACCCGGGCAATGGCGACCCGTTGTTTCTCGCCACCCGATAATTTCAGGCCACGCTCACCCACCTTGGTGTCGTAACCTTCCGGCAGGCTGTGGATAAAGTCTTCCAGGTGGGCCAGGCGAGCGGCCCGGTACACCGCTTCCTCGCTGGCCGCCGGGTTGCCGTAGGCCAGGTTGCGATAGAGGGTATCATTAAACAGTACGGTGTCCTGGGGCACCACGCCAATGGCCGAACGCAGGCTGTCCTGGGTCACCTGTCGGATATCCTGACCATCGATGCAGATCGCTCCGCTATCGACATCGTAAAAACGAAACAGCAGACGGGCGAGGGTAGACTTGCCGGCGCCGCTGGCGCCCACCACCGCCACGGTATGCCCAGCGGGAATGGTGAAATTCACATCTTTCAGAATCTGCAGGTCCGGGCGGTAGCCAAAATCAACATGGTCGAAGGTTACCTCGGCACTCGCCACGGCCAGCTCGGAAGCATCCGGAGCATCCTGAATGGCCGGTTTATCCCCCAGCAGTTTGAACAACCGCTCGACATTCACCAGTGACTGACGGATTTCCCGGTAAACAAAGCCCAAGGCATTCAGCGGAATGAACAACTGCAACAGATAGGCGTTGATCATGGTGAAGTCACCGAGGGTAATCTCGCCACTGGCGACTTCGCTCACCGCCATCGCCATGATCACGATCATCGCAACCCCGATGATCAGGGCCTGACCGGTGTTCAGGGCAGCCAGCGACAATCGGTTTTTCAGCCGGGCCTTTTCCCAGTCGTCCAGATCCTGGTCATACAGCTGGGCTTCGTAGCGTTCGTTGTTGAAGTATTTGACGGTCTCGTAGTTGAGCAGGCTGTCGATGGCCCGGGAGTTGGACTGGTTGTCCCGGGCGTTGGCTTCGCGCACAAACTGGGTACGCCACTCGGTAATCTTGATCGAATACAACACATACACCACCACCGCCACCAGAATCGCCAGCACATAGCCGATGTTGAACACCACCAGCAGAATTCCGGCCACCATCAGGATTTCCAGAATGGTGGGTACGATGTTAAACAGGGTAAAGCGCAACAAAAAACTGATGCCGTTGGTGCCGCGCTCGATGTCGCGGGCCAGGCCACCGGTTTTTCGGTCCAGATGAAAACCCAGCTCGCGCTGGTGCAGGTGCTCAAAGATCCGCAACGACACCCGCCGCATGGCCCGCTCCGCCACCCGGGCAAACACCGCATCTCTCAGTTCACTAAACAGGGTGGCGCCGAAGCGCAGGGAGCCGTAGGCCACCACCAGGATGACCGGGATCCACAGCAGCATATCCGCGCTGCGGGTCTGGTCCAGGTAGTCGACAATGTATTTCAGAGCCACCGGCGTGGCCACCGTTGCCAGTTTTGCCAGCACCAGCAGGGCCAAAGCCAGCACCACCCGGCCCCGGAATTCGGCAAGGTAAGGCCACAGGCCGGAAATGACCGTCCAGTCCGGTTTGTGGTCAGCGGGGTAGTCGTTATCGGCGTAAGCGCGCACTTGTTCTTCCTTCGGCTTCGGAGTAGTCGAGCGTGCGGGGTGGGACGGCCTGCCCCGCACGCTCTTGCGTAGCTGTATGATGGGTCTTGTTACGAGTACCAATCGTATGGTTGCCAGAGTCTACCTCACCCCATATCCAGGAGGCACATCATTAACACCCGTCATCGTAAGGCCCTGACGCTGGTCGTCGGATTTATCAGCCCGTACCGCAAAGCTGTGGTCGGCGCTCTGCTGGCGCTGATCTTCACGGCCGGTATTACTCTTAGCCTCGGACAAGGTTTACGTATTCTGGTGGATCAGGGATTAGCCACCGAATCGCCGGAGAGTCTGGCGAAGGCCATTGGTCAATTTTTTGTGCTGGTGCTGGGGCTGGCGTTTGGCTCGTTTGCCCGGTTCTATCTGGTGTCCTGGATTGGTGAGCGGGTGGTGGCGGATATCCGCAAAAAGGTGTTTAACCACCTGATTGATCTGCACCCCGGCTTTTTTGAACAGAACCGGGCGCTGGAGATCCAGTCCCGGTTTACCGCCGATACCACCGTGCTGCAGTCGGTGATTGGCTCCACCGTGTCGATTGCCCTGCGTAACACGTTAATGCTGATTGGCGGGCTGATTCTGCTGTTTATTACCAATGCCAAGCTGGCCAGTGTGATTTTGCTGGGATTCCCCCTGGTGATAGCGCCGATTCTGTTCTTTGGCCGCCGGGTACGGGCGTTATCCCGACTCAGTCAGGACCGGGTGGCAGACGTCGGCAGTTATGTCGGGGAAAACCTGAGCCAGATTAAAACCGTGCAGGCCTTCAACCATCAGGCCCATGACCGCCGGTACTTTGCCGAGGTGTCGGAAAAGGCCTTCGACATCGCCCGCGATCGTATTCGCCAGCGGGCCTGGCTGACTACGCTGGCGATTTCGCTAGTGATGGGCGCGGTCGGGGTGGTGATCTGGATTGGCGGGCTGGATGTGATTCATGGCCGCATCACCCCCGGCGAACTGGCCGCCTTTGTGTTCTACAGCCTGTTGGTGGGTGTGGCTGCCGGCGCCATCAGTGAGGTGATTGGCGAACTGCAACGGGCAGCGGGATCGGCGGCGCGGCTGTTCGAGTTGCTGCAGACCGAGCCGGCGTTTGTTCGGGCAAGCGGCGGCGAGGTTCTGCCGGATACCATCGCCGGTGAAATCCGCATTGAGCACCTGGGCTTCAGTTATCCGGGGCGATCAGAACTGCCAGCACTGGCAGACCTGACATTGACGGTAAACGCCGGCGAAACTCTGGCCTTAGTAGGCCCGTCCGGGGCCGGTAAGTCGACGCTGTTCGATCTGTTGCTGCATTTTTACCAGCCCGGGCAGGGCCGGATTCTGATCGACGGCATCGACACCGCTGAGCTGTCTCTGGAATCCTTGCGCCGTTGTTTTGCGCTGGTGCCGCAAAACCCGGCACTGTTTCATGGCACGGTGGCTGACAACATCCGTTACGCCCGACCAGATGCCAGCCAGGCCGACGTGGAACGGGCGGCGCGGATTGCCCATGCCCATGAGTTTATCCACAGCCTGCCCCAGGGCTATGACACCCCGCTGGGCGATGGCGGTCTCGGCCTGTCTGGCGGTCAGAAGCAACGCCTGGCCATTGCCCGGGCGCTACTGGCAGATGCCCCGATATTGTTGCTGGACGAAGCCACCAGTGCCCTGGACGCGGAAAGTGAACACCTGATTCAACAGGCCATGCCAGCTTTGACCACCGATCGCACCACACTGGTGATTGCCCATCGTCTGGCCACCGTCCGGGATGCCGATCGTATTGCGGTAATGGACGAAGGGCGCCTGTTGGCAGTGGGCACGCATGACGAGCTGATGCGTGATAACAGCCTGTATCGACGCTTGGCGAAACTCCAATTTCGGGGTGACGAGGGCTGATAGCCACCATAGTCGGTTTGTTTCCTGTCACGGGACTACTTACACTGTTAGGTGAGATTTTATGAATTTGAACCCAGGGAGAATGGCAAAGTGAGCAATAAAGAATTGCAGGCACTCAAAGAACGCTACGTTGCAGCGGGCGCGGCAAGTCCCAATGAACAATTTGCCGATCACGCTACCAATGCGGAATTGTGGGATGCAGACGGCAAACGCATGATCGATTTTGCCGGCGGCATCGGTGTACTTAACATTGGCCATCGCCACCCGAAAGTGGTGGAGGCGATCAAGGCTCAGCTCGATAAGCTGATGCACACCTGTCAGACGGTCATGCCCTATGAGGGCTACGTAAAACTGGCCGAAAAACTCAGTGGTGTTGTTCCGGTCCGCGGCCACGCCAAAGTGATGCTGGCCAACTCCGGTGCCGAAGCACTGGAAAACGCGATGAAGATCGCCCGGGCGGCCACTGGCAAAACCAATGTCATCTGTTTTGACGGCGGTTACCACGGCCGAACGTTTTACACCATGGCGATGAACGGCAAAGCCGCGCCTTACCAGACCGATTTCGGGCCGATGCCCGGTACCGTGTTCCGTGCGCCCTATCCGGTGCCGTATCACGGCGTCAGTGAGGAAGAAGCCCTGCGCGGCCTGAAGATGACCATGAAGACGGACTCTCCGGCCAACATCACCGCGGCTATCGTAATTGAGCCGGTTCTGGGTGAGGGCGGTTTTTATGCAGCTCCGGCCAGCTTTCTGAAAGAAATCCGCAAGATCTGTGATGACAACAACATCCTGATGATTGTCGACGAAGTGCAAAGCGGCTTTGGCCGGACCGGCAAGATGTTCGCCATTGAGCACAGCGGTGTTGAGCCAGACATGATGACCATGGCCAAGAGTATGGCCGACGGCATGCCAATCTCAGCCATTGTCGGTACCGACAAGTACATGGATGCCTCTGGCCCCAACTCGCTAGGCGGCACCTACACCGGCAGCCCGACGGCCTGTGCGGCGGCGCTTGCGGTGTTCGACGTATTCAAAGAAGAAGACATTCTTGCCAAGGCCCAGGCACTGGGCGACAAGCTGAACAAGCGTTTCAGCCAGTGGCAGGACCAATTTGAGCATGTCGACAACGTTCGAAACCTTGGCCCGATGGCAGCGTTTGAGCTGGTTGAAAGCAAAGCCAGCCGTACGCCCAAGCCGGAACTGGCAGCGGCCGTAACCAAGAAGGCCAAAGAAAAAGGCCTGATCTTGTTGAGCTGCGGCATGTATGCCAACACCCTGCGGTTCCTGATGCCGGTCACCATTGAGGATGCCGTGCTTGAGGAAGGCCTGGCCATCGTTGAAGAGTGCCTGAAAGAAGTCGGCGCCTAACCAACCGCATAGCGCAGCCCTCCCTGGCTGCGCTTACCTTAGCCATTGCATTCATCGTATACTGCCGGAAGACTATTTTCCGGCAGTGCTTTCCAGCCTGCTGTTGTTTCACCAATCAGGCTATCCCATGACCTCTGCGAATTCCTCTAACATTCCGGAACACAAGCCCAGGCCCTGGATCGACTTACTGGTCAGCATCATCATTCCTTCGGTGATCCTGATGAAGTTCAGCGGTGACGAGCACCTTGGTAGTGTCAATGCATTGATTATCGGCCTGGCCTTTCCACTCGGCTGGGGTTTGTTTGAACTCATTCGCTATCGCAAGAAAAATTTCATCGCACTGCTTGGCCTGATCAGTGTCGGCCTTACCGGTGGCATTGGCCTGCTCGAACTCGATGCCAGCTGGCTTGCCATCAAAGAGGCGGCAGTACCGGCGGTGATTGGCCTGGCTGTACTGATTTCCACCCGCACCAAATACCCTCTGGTTCGCACTCTGCTGTACAACCCCAACGTTCTGGATGTGGATAAGATTCACGCTTCCCTTGAGGAACGGGGCTGTGTCGCCGAATTTGAAGCCAGATTACTCAAAGCCAGCTATTTTTTTGCCGGTACCTTCCTGTTCTCCTCGATCATGAACTACGTGCTTGCTAGATGGATTGTGGTCAGCCCCTCCGGCACCCAAGCGTTTAATGAGGAATTGGGGCGGATGACGCTGGTCAGCTATCCGATGATCGCCATTCCTTCGATGATCATGATGATGCTGATCTTCTATTACCTGTGGCGCACCATACGCCGGCTGACGGGGCATACTCTGGAAGAGGTGATGGCGCCGCATCTGATCGAGAAAGAAAGGGAAAAAGCAGAAAAGCGGACAGAATCTTCCAAGTAATCTTCCTGGAATTAAACGATCTTGTTAATAACAAAAACGGTGGCTCCTTTCGGAAACCACCGTTTTTTTATGCCTTCGGGTTCGGCGCGATTACACGTCCAGGTTGGTTACCTGCAAGGCGTTGGTCTGGATGAAGAGACGACGCGGCTCGACGTCATCACCCATCAGGGTGGTGAAAATCTGATCCGCACCGAAAGCATCCTCGATGGTGACTTTCATCATCCGGCGGCTCTCCGGGTCCATGGTGGTTTCCCACAACTGATCCGGGTTCATCTCACCCAAGCCCTTATAGCGCTGAATGTTCAGACCTCGCTGAGCTTCCTTCATCAACCAGTCAAGAGCACCGGCAAACGACAGCACCGGCTGCTTGCGCTCTCCACGCTGGATGAAGGCGCCATCTTCAATCAACCCTTCGAGGGTTTCGCCCAGTCGGGCAATCGCTTTGTAGGAAGACGATTCAAAGAACTCATGGCTGAACACATGCTCATAGGGAATACCGTGCATGAAAATCGTCACCTTGGGCAGGTACAGGTTACGCTCTTCATCCCGCGTCACCGAGAAGGTGTACTTGGTACCGGTACGGGTGTCCAGATCCAGACCGTTACCCAATCGGCCAACCCAGGCCGCCACTGCGGTTTCGTCCTTGAGTTGCTCTGCCGTCAAGGAGTCGTTGTAAATCATCTGCTCAAGCACTTTCGCCGGATAGGCCCGGGACAAGCGATCAATCATCGTCATGACTGCCTGATAATCCTTGATCATGGTTTCCAGGGCGGAATCCTTGATCGCCGGCGCGTCTGCGTTCACAAACAACTGAGCGCCATCCAGAGCGGTCTGGGTGAGATAAGCCACCTTCGCCTTCTCGTCCTTCAGGTATTGCTCCTGTTTGCCCCGCTTGACCTTGTACAGTGGCGGCATGGCGATGAACACGTGTCCACGCTCAATGATTTCACGCATTTGGCGGAACAGGAAGGTCAGCAGCAGAGTTCGGATGTGTGAACCATCCACATCCGCGTCCGTCATGATAATGATGGAATGGTAACGCAGTTTGTCCGGGTTGAATTCTTCCCGGCCAATGCCACAGCCCAGCGCGGTGATCAGCGTACCGACTTCGGCGGACGACAACATCTTGTCGAAGCGGGCTTTCTCAACGTTCAGGATCTTGCCTTTCAACGGCAGGATCGCCTGGGTTTTCCGATCACGACCCTGCTTGGCACTGCCACCGGCAGAATCACCCTCCACGATGAACAGTTCGGAAAGAGCTGGATCTTTTTCCTGGCAGTCGGCCAGCTTGCCGGGTAGACCGGCGATATCCAATGCACCCTTGCGGCGGGTCATGTCCCTTGCCTTGCGCGCGGCTTCCCGTGCCCGGGCGGCGTCAATCATCTTGTTGACGATCAGTTTCGCTTCACCAGGCTGTTCCTGAAGGTATTCGGCAAAGCTCTGATACAGCTCCTGCTCAACCGCTGTCTTTACCTCTGACGACACCAACTTGTCTTTGGTCTGGGAGGAGAACTTGGGATCCGGCACCTTCACGCTGACAATGGCGGTCAGGCCTTCGCGGGCATCGTCACCAGACGTCGCTACCTTGGCTTTCTTGCCAAGGCCTTCGTGCTCAATGTAGTTGTTCAATGAGCGGGTAAGGGCAGCCCGGAAGCCCGCCAGGTGAGTACCACCATCGCGCTGAGGGATATTGTTGGTGAAGCAGTACAGGTTTTCCTGGAAAGCGTCGTTCCACTGCATCGCCACTTCTACCGTCACGCCATCTTCCCGTTCCCGGCAGAAGTGAAACACCCGGTTAATCGGTGTTTTATTGGTGTTCAGGTGCTCAACAAAAGCGCGCAGCCCCCCTTCGTATTCGAATATTTCTTCACGACCACTGCGCTCATCCGTCAGGCGAATGCGCACACCACTGTTCAGAAACGCCAGTTCCCGCAGTCGCTTGGCCAGAATATCGTAATGGAACTCGATGTGGGTAAAGGTATCCGGTGACGGAATAAAGTGCACCTTGGTTCCGGATGCTTCGGTTTCACCAACCGCGCCTAAAGGCGCGTCAGGCACACCGTGGGTATAAGTTTGTTCGTATACCTTGCCGTCACGGCGAATGGTCAGGGTCAGGCTAGAGGACAGAGCGTTAACCACTGACACACCCACGCCGTGCAAGCCGCCGGAGACCTTATAGGAGTTATCGTCAAACTTACCGCCGGCGTGCAGCACCGTCATGATAACCTCTGCAGCCGATACGCCTTCTTCTTCGTGCAGGTCAACCGGAATACCACGGCCGTTATCTTTAACACTCACTGACTCGTCCGGGTGAATGATCACACCAATTTCCGAGCAATGGCCCGCCAGGGCCTCATCGATGGAGTTATCCACCAACTCAAAGACCATGTGATGCAGGCCAGTACCATCATCGGTATCACCGATGTACATGCCCGGGCGTTTACGCACTGCATCCAGTCCTTTGAGGACTTTGATACTGGAGGAATTATAGTTCGATTCACTCATTAACGAGACTCCTGAAGGTGATGCCCGGTAACAGGTTAGCAGTACTCAGATGATCTGCTGACACTCTACCCAGTCTGTTCTTCCGTCAATTTTCCATGTTCCACGTGGAACATTCTGTATTCCGGTGCTTGTCCATCCGCCCACAACACATCCGGTTCCGGGTGTTCGATGGAAGTAATAAACACCTGACAATTCAAATCCTGGAGTTTACGCGCCAACATGGTCCGATGACGAACATCCAGCTCAGCGTTAATATCATCCAGTAAAAAGGTGACCTGTTTTCCCAGATCACTTAACACCTTGCCCTGGGCAATTTTCATTAAAATCACCAGGGTCTTCTGTTGACCGCGGGAAAACGTTTCAGCCACTGGACGCCCGCCAAACTTCAAACGGATATCCGCTCTATTTGGTCCGTATAACGTGTGCCCCATTCGTCGTTCCTGTTCACGATGGCTGTGGAGTACTTCGACCAGTGATTGTGAACGATCCCAGCCTGGATAGAACTCCAGCTTCAGTCCGTTTGTCCATCCCGCATCGAGTTCCTGCAGAATCTCATCGAACGCCAATCTGAACTTCTGAAAAATAGCGGCTCTGGTGTCGCTCAGGGATTCCGCAAGGGCTCCAAACTGGTAATCCCATACCCGCATCAACGATTCGTCGATTCTACCATTTCTGAGCGTTTGATTCCGCTGTGATGTCACTCTCTGGCATTGTTGCCAAGATAATGAGAAGGAAGGTTCCACGTGGAACACTAGCCAATCAAGAAACTGACGGCGTTTGCCCGGACCGCCCGCAACGATATCGAAAACACCGGGATCAATTACCGACACCGGCAAATGCCTGGCCAGAGACGACAAGCTACGCACTGCTTCGCCGTCCACTCTCAACGACGTTTCCTTCGCCGTCACATCTCGCGAAATACCCAGCCGGTGAACCACTTCGCCTGCTGTTGTTTCGTCCTGAACGCCAGGCTGCTGCAAGCCACTGTCTAAAGCCCCAAACACGGTCAGCTTATTCTGACCCTGGCAGACCACGGCCTGATGACGACTGACCCGAAAAGAACGACCCAAACCGAGATAGCCAATAGCCTCCAGTACACTCGACTTACCACTGCCGTTTGCGCCGTAAAGGAAATTAAAAGACGAAGAAAAGCCGATAGGGTCAGGCGCCAGGTTTCGGAAATACTGAGTCTGGAGTTTAACAAGCGCCATAAAGGGGAGATTCTCGATACAGAATAGAAAACTGACAAACAAACAGAAAAAGAAAAGGCAATGCCGGAAACCGACATTGCCTTAGTGTACAAGATGCACCAACGCTTGGCTTGTTAATGCAGCATCGTTAAACGTTCATCCATAAACACATCCATCTCCGGTGCAAGGATGTGAACGTAGCGATCGAAATACAGGAACTGTTTCAACAGCAACGCAAACTCTCTGGGGAAGTGAAGACCATGACCTTCACCCACCTTCACCATATCCATCAGAATGTTGTTCACATCGTCTTCGGCCTGACCCATCTCGTAGGGCACATCGTCGGGCACCATATGATCCATCTTTCGATACAAGCGCTGAAGATCCGCCGCCAGGTCATCAACTTTGACAGTGCGACGAGTAACCCCGATTCGAATCATCGCATCGGCCATACCTTCAAAATTACCTACCATGATCGACGAGATAAAATCACTGACCGCCTGCCAGGTGTCCGGCTTGATCCGGCCAACAATACCAAAATCAATAAAGCCGATACGACCGTCTTTCAACACCATCAAATTACCCGCGTGCACATCAGCATGAAAAAACTCGCATTTCGTCAGGCTGGCAAACCAGGTGTTCATCGCTGTGATCAACGTTCGTTCCGGGTCGTTCGAGTATTCCCTGATACTGTCCAAATCGGTCATCGATACGCCGTAAAAACGTTCCATGGTGAGAATTCGACGACTGCTGCAGTGCTCGTATACCTTCGGCACCGTGGCGTCTTCATTATGAGTGTTGTGCAAAAACTCACGGAACACCTTCAGGTTGTTGGCTTCCTTGATGAAATCACACTCTTCCATCATGGTCTGCTGGATCTCTTCAACAATGCCGGACAGCGACGTCCAGGACAGTTTCGGCGCCAGGGTTTCCAGAATCCGGGCCGACAGATACAGAAAATTGAGATCGGTCAGCAGAATAGTTTCCACACCCGGTTTCTGCACCTTGATCACCACATCTTCACCAGTCACCAACCTGGCCGCGTGCACCTGGGCAATAGAAGCAGATGCCAGAGCGACCGGATCAATCTCAGCAAAGACCTGGTCAATAGGCCTACCCAGCTCTTCCCGAATAATGCGCTTGATTACACCAAACGGCAGGTTTGGCGTTTTATCAAGGCAGTGCTGAAACTCCTCAACGTATTCTTTTGGAAAAAATGTCGGGGAGCTCGCTACGAACTGACCCAGTTTGATGTAAGTGGCACCCAGATTCTCAAACGTCTGGCGTAACAACTGTGGGGTAGGGGGTCGGTCACCCCGAGCCCAATTGAGACCAGTACGGCCAAGCACGGAAATAGTCTGACCGATTCTGAATGCACCTTTGATTCCGTTCGTTACGGCACCCATTGATTCCTCCGGGAGCGATTACAGTCGCATGGGCATGACAACATACAAACAACTGTTGTCGTTTTCTGCTTCGATCAAGGCGCTGCTGTTGGGATTCGACAGGGTCAACTTCACCTGTGCGTCATCCAGCGCATTCATCACGTCAATCAGATAGCCTACATTAAAACCGATCTGAAGGGATTCGCCCTGATAATCCACAGGCAACGTGTCTTCAGCCTGTTCCTGATCTGGGTTATTGGCAATTACCTGCAACTGCCCGGGCGACAGATTCAACCGAACCCCACGGATATTCTCATGGGACAAAATTCCGGCACGCTGCAGCGTGTTTTTCAAGGTGCTACGGTCGGCCAGCACAAACTTGTCGCCACCACGCGGGATCACCCGATTATAGTCCGGAAACTTGCCTTCAATCAGCTTGGAGGTGAACGTGTAGGCACCTACCGTGGCCCGTAAGTGGTTATCCCCAATCACCAGAGTTACCGGCGACTCCACGTCATCCAGCAGGCGGGCCAGCTCCAGCACGCCTTTTCTCGGCACTATCACCTGGCGGGGTTCAGGACATCCAGTCTGCATGTCGCAGTGGGCCATCGCCAATCTGTGACCATCCGTTGCCACCACACGCACATGGCCGCTGTCCACTTCCAACAGCAAACCGTTCAGATAATACCTGACGTCCTGCTGCGCCATGGCAAAGGCTGTGGCATCCAGCATTCGGCCCAGTTCTTTCTGAGGCAATTCCAGACGAAAGCTCTCGGGCTCGTCTTCGACGTTAGGAAAGTGCTCGGCTGGCAAGGTGGATAAAGTGAAGTGGGAATTACCAGCCCGGACATGCAGCCGGTCTCCTTCCAGCGCCAAATCAATCGGGGCATCGTCGCCCAACGCCCGACAAATATCCGACAGCTTGCGAGCCGGCACCGTAATCCGTCCTGGCTGATCAACATGCACCGGGGTTACCCGGCCCACCAGCTCCACTTCCATATTGGTGCCGGTGAGAGTTAGCGTATTGTCTTCGGCCTCAAGCAGAACGTTGGAGAGAACCGGCATGGTCTGTTTTTTTTCCACAACGCCGGCAATACTTTGCAGCGGGGTAATCAGGGATTCTCGGCTGATTGTCAGTTTCATGGCACTCGGCTTCAGTTGTCGGAAGTGAATGTTGATGGGTTAATAGATCCCATCGGTCATCAGGTGGTCAGCAATCTCATAAAATTCTGGTAGTCCTCCCGGATCCCGGGATCGGTTTCCTGGAGTTCTCTGACCTTTTTGCAGGCGTGCAACACAGTAGTGTGGTCACGCCCGCCAAAGGCATCGCCAATCTCAGGCAGACTGTGATTGGTCAATTCTTTGGATAACAACATGGCGACCTGCCGAGGACGGGTCACCGTACGAGTGCGCCGTTTGGACAACAGATCGGCTACCTTGATCTTGTAATACTCCGCCACGGTTCGCTGAATGTTATCCATACTGACCTGCTTTTCATGCAAGGCCAGCAGGTCTTTAAGGCTTTCGCGAATGAACGGTGGAGTGATTTCAGACCCCGTGAAGTGAGCATTCGCTATCACCAGGCGTAGCGCCCCCTCAAGCTCTCGTACGTTAGAACGAATCTTCTGGGCAATAAAAAAGGCCGCTTCGCTGCTCAATTTAACATTTGCCTGCTCGGCCTTTTTCATCAAAATGGCGACCCGGGTTTCCAGTTCCGGCGGCTCGACCATCACAGTGAGACCCCAACCGAACCGGGATTTCAGGCGCTCTTCCATATCGACGATTTCTTTTGGAAACCGATCGCAGGTTACGATTACCTGTTGCCCGCCTTCAAGCAGCGCATTAAACGTGTGGAAAAACTCCTCCTGAGACCGTTCTTTACGAGCAAAAAACTGAATGTCGTCGATCAACAAAGCATCAACAGAACGATAATAGCGCTTGAACTCATTGATGGCGTTCAACTGCAACGCCTTGACCATGTCCGCGACAAAGCGTTCTGACCGCAAATACGCCACCTTTGCATTCGGGTTGCGCCGGACAATGTCATTACCAATGGCGTGCATCAGGTGAGTTTTACCCAAGCCAACACCGCCATATAGAAACAGCGGGTTATAGGCGCCACCCGGGTTCTCGGCTACCTGCATCGAAGCAGCACGGGCCAGCTGGTTAGATTTACCCTCAACAAATGTGTCGAAAGTAAACGTCTCGTTCAGGAAACTCTGATGCTTGATGTCACCCTCAACCTGCACCGATCGCCGTTGACCACTGGCCCTGATCGATGGCCCGTTATTATGCCCCGCCACAGAGCCTGAAACAGTCGCAGCAACACTCTTCTCTTCTTCCGTCACAGAGTGACCGGTTTCATCGGCAACCCTGGTCTCTGCCACTGAACGGACAACTGGGTCACTTTCACGGGGCGCCGAACCAACCTTCATATGCACCCTCGGTGCCTGACCACCGTTCAAATCTTTCAACACTTCTTCTATACGGCGCAGGTATTTCTCATTCACCCAGTCCATAACAAAGCGGTTGGGCGCAAACAGCATCAATTGGCCCTCACGGAGGTCCGACTGGAGGGGTCTCAACCAGGTATTAAACTGCTGCGCGGGAAATTCATCCCGGAGTACTTCAAGACATTGATGCCACATACTGTTAGGCACGACCGCCTGCTCCCGAAACCTGACTGTTCTCACATCGGAAAACGTTTTCCCGCTGCTCAAGGTGACCCCGGATTCTACCCCGACCGCGCTACCAGTAAAAGGCCGAACAGCAAAGTCATGAACAGCCTGTGGAAACATTTCCCATTAGCTTTCATAAGGTTCCAGACATATCTACAGGCTTGTGTACAGAAAAAGCCTGAAAAATAGTTACCCACAAGCTTCTGTGCAAAAGCACCCCCCAACTCTGTGTGAAACCGGTTAACCCGTCCATGCATAACTCTACTCTCATACGCTCTGATGAGTTATTCACAATTCCACACCCTCCCGTCCACAGGTCCCAGGACCACCTGTCAAAGGGTTTGTCATTGCTCCAGTGAATTGATTTTAATCATAAAAAAAGGCTTTTCCACAGAAAACAGGCTGTGTAATAACAGTAATATATAATCCTTTAAAGAATTTAAGAAAAAGACTTACTGAATCTATTAGTCACTCCGGTGGTTAGTACCCATACCAAAAACTTCACTTCACCATCTCACAGAGATTGAAATTGCAAGCAGATCTGACTAGAATGCGCCTCCTGTTTTAGCTGTCTATTTTCCAGCCAGTTATCAATGTCCATAGACAATTTGTGAGACCTTCACCATGAAAAGAACATTTCAACCAAGCGTCCTGAAGCGCAAGCGTGTTCACGGCTTCCGTGCCCGTATGGCTACTGCGAACGGCCGTAAGGTTATTTCCCGTCGTCGTGCCAAAGGCCGCGCACGTCTGTCTGCGTAACCTGATGATTGCCTCATGAAGGCTTTAACGTTTCCGAAGTCTCACAGACTGTTGCGCCCTTCGGACTACAGCAAAGTCTTCGATGATGTGCAGCTGAAAGTTCCGCATCGGAATTTTCTGATCCTGGCAGCACCGAACAATCTTGGTCATGCCAGGGTCGGACTTATTTTTTCCAAAAAGAATCTCAGACTGGCCGTTCAGCGCAATCGGATAAAACGTCAAGTCAGGGAAACTTTCAGAGTTCAGAAGAATCTGCCAGGCCTGGACATCATCGTTCTCGGCAGGCAGGGATTGGCTCAACTGGATAACGCCTCAGTAGAATCGTCGCTCAACGATCTTTGGCGTCGTGTCAGAAAGAAGTACCATCAATCCTCAGCTGATCAGACAGCTGTGAATTCAAAAGGTACGAGTTAATGCAACAGTTTCTGTTACTGCCTATCCGGTTCTACCAGTACGCCATCAGTCCGATGATGGCCAGCCATTGCCGTCACTTCCCAACGTGCTCCCAATACGCTGTTGAAGCCATTCAGCATCATGGAGCCGCGAAAGGTTCATATCTTGCCACCCGCCGCTTGCTAAGATGTCATCCCTGGGCCGAAGGCGGCTATGATCCGGTACCGGGTACAGAGACCCAACACGCTCCTACCAACACTCAAACCAGACACTAACGTTTATGGATATTCAACGCATCGTTTTGTTTGCCGGCCTGGCTATCGTCAGTTATCTGATGGTTCTTGCCTGGAATGAGGACTATCACCAACCGCAGACTGCTCAGGTTTCGCAAGTTGAAACCTCTGGCACAAACGGCACCGTCGACGACATGGTTTTGCCTGAAAGCACAACCAGTACAACCAGAACTGACGACGAATTTATAGCGCCGGAAACCGGTGAGCTCCGATCCGCGTCTACAGACAGACAGCAAAGCATCGATAACCAGTTCATAACCGTCAAAACCGATGTCTTTGAGCTGAAGATAGATCGTGTTGGTGGCAATGTTATTGAAAGCTCACTGCTCCAGTACGACGACACCCTGGACAGTGCTCAGCCGCTGAAGCTTCTTAACAACACTCAAAACCGCACCTATCTTCTGGAAAGCGGTCTGATTGGCCGTAACGGACCGGATAGCCGCAGTGCCGGCCAGGCCCCGGTATACCAAGCAGAAGCATCGCAATATGTGTTGACTGATGGCCAGGATGAACTAATCGTTGATCTGAATTTGACCACAGATCAGGGCGTCGATATCACCAAACGCTATCGTCTGAGCCGTGATAGTTACAAGCTTGATATTCGTTATCTGATCAACAACCAGTCTGATACCGACTGGCAGGGTAACTTTACCGGCAAGATCGTACGAGATGAAGCTCCCGACCCTACCTCTCAAACTTCCATGGGTATCAAAGCGTATCTGGGCATGGTTGTCAGCACGCCAGAAGATCCTTATGAAAAGTATGACTTTGGCGACCTTAGCGAGCAGCGAATAAATCAGTCTGTGACCAATGGCTGGATGGCTTTCCTGCAACACTATTTCCTTACCGCCTGGGTTCCTGACCCTGAGCAAACGGCTCAGTACCAGTCTACCCGCCGGGATCAGTTGCACGTAATGGGCTTTGTCTATCCAGCAACATCGGTGGCTCCCGGCCAGTCTGTGGAAGTAGGAGCGACTGCCTATGTCGGCCCAAAGATTATTGATCGCCTCGAATCCCTGGCGCCAAACCTTGATCGTACTGTTGATTTTGGCTGGCTGTTCTTCATCTCGTTGCCGCTGTTTTACATACTGGAATGGTTCTACGGGCTAGTCGGCAACTGGGGTGTTGCTATTATCCTTCTGACCATCACGGTAAAAGCAGTGTTCTTCCATCTTTCTGCCACCAGTTATCGCTCCATGGCGAGAATGCGAGCTGTTGCACCACACCTGGCTCGTCTGAAAGAGCTTCATGGTGATGACCGCCAGCGCATGTCTCAGGAAATGATGGCTCTGTACAAGCGAGAGAAAATTAATCCGCTGGGCGGTTGTTTACCGATTCTGGTACAGATGCCGGTGTTTATTTCCCTTTACTGGGTGTTATTTGAAAGCGTCCAACTACGGCATGCACCGTTTGCTCTCTGGATTCAGGATTTATCCCAGATGGATCCTTACTTCGTGCTGCCAATTTTGATGGGCATCAGTATGTTCATTCAGATGAGCCTGAATCCGACTCCACCAGACCCCATGCAGGCTAAGATCATGAAGTTGATGCCGCCGGTATTCACCATCTTCTTCCTGTGGTTCCCGTCTGGTCTGGTACTATACTGGCTGGTAAACAACATACTCTCGATCTCGCAGCAGTGGTACATTACCCGCAAGATCGAAGCAGAAACTGCAGGCAAGAAATACTGACGTATCAGTAGTTCTGACCTGACAAAGGCTCCCTTGCGGAGCCTTTGTCATTTCTATTCAGGGTAAAACACCATGCAGCCAACATCAGACACTATCGCCGCCATTGCCACCGCGCCAGGTCAGGCTGGTGTGGGTATTGTCCGGGTGTCCGGACCCAAAGCTGCTGATATCGCCGTTAAAGTGCTCGGCTATCAGCCCAAACCCCGTTTCGCTCACTATGGCCCCTTCAAGGATGCCAACGGCGAGCTGATCGATGAAGGCATCGGCCTGTATTTCCCGAACCCGCATTCGTTCACGGGTGAAGATGTGTTTGAGTTGCAGGGCCATGGCGGTACCGTAATCCTGGACATGCTGTTGCGTGCCGTGTGCACTCTGGGCGCGCGTCTGGCTCGGCCCGGGGAGTTTTCCGAGCGGGCATTTCTGAATGACAAACTCGATCTGGCGCAGGCGGAGGCCATCGCCGATCTCATTGAAAGCAGCTCCGAGCAAGCCGCCCGCTGTGCGGTAAGATCTATGCAGGGTGTTTTTTCCCGACGGATTGATGAGCTGGTGGGCTCGGTTACTCATTTGCGAATCTATGTGGAAGCGGCGATCGACTTCCCGGAAGAAGAAATCGACTTCCTCGCCGATGGCAAAGTGGCAACGGACCTGCAAATTCTGTTGCAGCAGGTAGAACAGATTCTTTCCGAAGCCCAGCAAGGCACCATTCTCAGGGATGGCATGAAAGTGGTGATTGCCGGCAGACCGAACGCCGGAAAATCCAGCTTGCTCAACGCTCTGGCAGGCCGGGAAGCTGCCATTGTCACCGCGATTGAAGGCACCACCCGGGACGTGCTGAGGGAACATATTCACATTGATGGCATGCCTCTGCACATCATTGATACCGCCGGGCTGCGGGACAGCCCGGATGAAGTGGAACGGATAGGGATCGCCCGGGCCTGGGAAGAAATTCGCCAAGCCGATCGGATCCTGCTTATGGTGGATGCAACCACTACGGTTAAAACCGAGCCCCACGAAATCTGGCCAGATTTTATTGATCGCTTGCCCACCAATGCGCCGGTAACCGTCATCCGCAACAAGGTGGATCTGTCGGCAGAGCCGGTTGGTATCAGTACTGAGACACAACAGACTGCACCGGTTATTCGTCTGGCTGCAAAAGAGGCGAAAGGTCTGGAGGTGCTGCGTGATCACCTGAAGGAATGCATCGGTTTTGCCAGCACTACCGAAGGTGGCTTTTTGGCCCGTCGACGTCACCTGAATGCCCTGGAACGTGCCCGAGACTCCCTTGTTCAAGGTCAGTCTCAGTTGGAAGGCTACGGCGCAGGCGAACTGCTGGCTGAGGATCTACGCGCAGCTCAGGACGCCTTGGGAGAGATAACCGGCCATCTGACCCCAGATGAGCTGTTGGGCAAGATTTTCAGCAGTTTCTGCATTGGTAAGTAGATGACCGAGTATCTCCTTTGAAATTACCGGGGCTTACCCGGTAAAGGCCATATCGTCTGGGGTTATTTGCATCAGATTCCGGGTCGGGCTGAGCATACTGGTGGCGTGGCTTTGCGCACGGGGCAGCAAACGCTCGTAGTAGAACTCGGCGGTGGCCAGTTTGGTCTGGTAGAAAGCAGTCGATTCATCCCCGCCGTTCTTCAGATTGTCCTGGGCGACTGCCGCCTGGCGCAGCCACATGTACGCCATCGTCACATAACCGCTGTACATCAGGAAGTCATGGGCCGCGGCGCTGACCACGTCCCGGTCTTTGCGCGCGGCGAGCATGATGCGCACGGTGAGCAGGTTCCACTGAGCAGAGAGTTTGAGCAGTTCGATGGCCAACGACCGTAGGGATTTACTGGTCAGGTGTTTGCGGGCGAAGTTGGCGATCGTGAAGGTGAATTCCCGAACCGCGCCGCCCTGGGTCATCAGCAGCACCTTGCGGCCAAGCAGATCCAGTGCCTGGATGCCGGTGGTGCCCTCGTAGAGCGTGGCGATTCGGGTATCCCGGACAATTTGTTCCATACCATGTTCACGGATATAGCCGTGACCACCAAACACCTGCACACCCAGATTGGCGGCTTCGTTACCCAGCTCGGTCAGAAAGCCTTTGAGGATAGGCGTCAGGAAGCCGAGTTTATCGTCGTATTTTTCTATTTTTTCGCTATCTCCCTCGTTGTAGCCTTCCACCATGTGATCGGCCAGTTTGCAGGCGTAATAGAGCATCGCCCGACCACCTTCGGCGATGGCTTTCTGGGTCAGCAGCATCCGGCGCACGTCAGCGTGGTGAATCAGACTGTCGGCCACCTGGCCCGGTTCTTTCTTGCCGGATAGGGCGCGCATCGAACGGCGCTCCTTGGCGTAGGCCAGCGCCCACTGATACGACAGTTCGGCCGGGCCCACACCCTGAATGGCAGTGCCGATGCGAGCGGTGTTCATGAAGGTGAACATGCATTCCAGCCCTTCATTTTCAGGGCCGATCAGGTAACCGGTGGCACCATCGAAGTTCATCACGCAGGTGGCAGAGGCCTTGATGCCCATTTTCTTTTCCAGAGCACCGCAGTTCACCGCATTGCGCTCGCCAACGCCGCCGTCGGCACCTGGCAGAAACTTGGGCACGATGAACAGGCTGATACCTTTGGTACCTTTGGGAGCATCGGGCAGGCGTGCCAGCACGATGTGGACGATATTTTCGGTCAGGTCGTGGTCACCGGAGGAGATGAAAATCTTGGTGCCAGTCAGGGCGTAGCTGCCATCGGCCTGGGGATCGGCTTTGGTCTTTACCTGGCCCAGATCCGTGCCACACTGGGGCTCGGTCAGGCACATAGTGCCGCCCCAGCGGCCTTCGGTCAGTGGCACCAGGTAGGTTTGTTTCTGATCCTCGGTGCCGTGCAGAACAATGGTGTTCATGGCGCCGATGGAGAGCCCCGGATACATGGAGAACGACCAGTTGGCGGTGCCCATCATTTCCTGCTTGAACAGCCCCATGGAGGCAGGCAGGCCCTGACCACCGTATTCTTCCGGTGCTGACAGGCCTTGCCAGCCACCCATCACATACTGGTCATAGGCATCTTTGAAACCTTTTGGCGTGGTCACTTCGCTATTTTCTAGCCGGCAACCTTCTTGGTCGCCACTCTGATAGAGCGGACTCAGGACTTCCTCACTGAACCGGCCACATTCGTTGAGGATGGCCTCCACGATATCCGGCGTGGCATTTTCGCCGCAGGCCAGGGTCTGGTAATGGCCCGGGTAGTCGAATACTTCATTGATCAAGAACTTCATGTCGCGCAACGGCGCTTTATACACAGGCATGGCCAGTCCTCATCTACGGTTAACTGATTTGGTAGGGCTCGAAAGCCTCAATGCCTGCAGTTGTACGGTATTCATCGGTGGCTGCCATTGACGTAAAGCACCTAGGGGTATGTCAGAATAGACAATTGGCTGAAATGACGTATTCAGGGTATTTCTGATCGGGTTGTCGGCTTGGCCCGTAAATCATCTGGTTACGATGTCATCACACGGGTTACCAAGCGGAGTGTAAAGGTCATGCAAAACAGAGGTATTCCACGCCAGTTCCGTGGTGTCGGGCGCAGCAGTCTTATATTGTTAATGACGTTGCTGGTAGCCGGATGTGCCGGGCCATCGTTGGACGATTATCGCGATGCGGGGCCGGAGCTGATTCCAAAGGAATTTTTTCAGGGCGAACTTTCGGCTCGTGGTGTGGTCAAGAATTTCTCTGGCAAGGTGATCCGAAGCTTTGATGCCGATATTGTCGCCAGCTGGGACGACGACGGTGTGGGTACTCTGGATGAAGTGTTCCGGTTTAACGATGGCGAGGTCCAGACCCGGGTCTGGACGCTGATGCCATCGGCTGATGGCTATCACGCCGAAGCCGGTGATGTGGTCAAGCCTGGCACCATGCAGTGGCAAGGCAATGCTATTCATATGAATTACGTCCTGCGGGTGTCATACGGCGATGGCACCATCGACGTGCGTATGGATGACTGGATGTACCTGATTACACCAGACACGCTGATCAATCAGACCACCATGAGTAAATGGGGTATTGAGGTTGGCGAAGTGGTACTGGTCATCCAGAAACACGGGCACGACTCGTAAAACAAACAGCGAATAGGTTATCGAAGTCCATGTGGAAACAGTGGTTGATCGCAATCGTCCTGATCGTTGCCGTGACAGCGGGTGCCTTTATCTATACCGGTCTGGAGCAAGGGGCTCAGGAGCAGGGTGGCGGACAGGCCCAGGCGAGCGCAGTCAACGTCATGGCCCCGGAACAGCGGGTGGTTCGGGATGACATTGGTGCAGTTGCCAACTTGCGGGCACTCAACGCCGTTGAGCTGACTACCGAAGTCAGCGGCCGTGTGGTTGAGATCAACCTTGAACCTGGTGCTGGTATTGCGCAAGGCGCCGTGTTGTTACGCCTGGATGATCGCCAGGCCCGTGCCGATCTTGCTGTTATCGAAGCCCAATTGTCAGATGCCCGGCGACAGTTTGAGAGGGCTCAACGCCTGCGGGCGAACAACAGTGTGTCTCAGTCGCAGGTCGATGAACTCAGAACTTCGGTGGATGTTTCTATGGCGCAGCGTCAGGCTGCCCAGGTTCGCCTGGAAAATCATCGGATTGAAGCGCCATTCGCGGGTGTGGTCGGGCTGTCAGATGTCAGCATCGGTGCTTATTTGCAGGCAGGCACCAGCATCACCACACTCGATACCAGCAACCAGATGGAACTGAGTTTTGCCGTACCTGAGCGCTTTATCGGTCAGGTGCGCCTGGGTCAGGCAGTGCGTGCTACGTCGCCGGCGTTTCCGGGTGAAACCTTTGAAGGCGAGTTGATTGAGCTGGCCAGCCGGATCAATGAGCTGAGCCGGACTCTGTCGGTACGGGCGCTGATTGATAACGCTGACGGCCGGTTACGACCTGGCCAGTTCATGTCAGCATCGCTGACCCTGCAGGAACGTGAAGGCCTGGTCATTCCCGAACAGGCCGTGATGATCCGGGGTGATCAGAAATACGTGTTTGTGGCTGACGATGGCATCGCCCGCCGGGTGTCTGTGCAGACCGGTTCGCGCATGCCTGGCATGGTTGAGATCGTGGATGGCCTGGCAGTTGACGATCAGGTGGTCGTCACTGGCCAGGATCGTCTGAGCAGTGGCGATCGCGTACGATTACTGGACTCCGATCTGGCGATACCCGAGAACCGGTTTATCACCAGCCGGGAGTCCTGATTCATGATTCTCTCCGATATTTCCATCAAGCGTCCGGTGTTTGCCACGGTCCTCAGCCTGTTGATCGTGGTGTTTGGTATTACCGCGCTACTTGGCCTGCCGGTTCGTGAATACCCGGACATTGACCCGCCTGTGGTTTCGGTGTCGACCGATTACACCGGCGCCGCCGCGGAGGTGGTGGACACCCAGATTACCCAGATCATCGAAGGTGCCATCAGCGGCATCGAAGGTATTCGCTCCATTGAGTCATCGACCGAGCAGGGCGAATCCCGCACCTCAATCGAATTCAATACTTCCCGGGACATCGACGTTGCCGCCAATGACGTTCGCGATGCGGTCGCCCGGGTGGCAAACCAGCTGCCGGATGAAGCTGACGCACCCAGGGTTCGCAAGGCGGATTCGGACGCCCGGCCAATGATGTGGGTGACGCTGCTCAGCGATGTCTGGGACAGCGCAGAACTCAGTGATTTTGCTGATCGGGTGCTGTCGGACCGGCTGTCCGTGCTGGACGGAGTCGCCGATGTCCGGATTGGTGGTGAACGCCGCTACGCCATCCGGGTGTGGCTCGACCGCGAACGTCTGGCCGCCCGGAATGTCACCGTGGCTGAGGTGGAGGGTGCACTCCGGGCCAACAACGTCGAATTGCCGGCCGGTCAGGTGGATTCGTCCACGCGCAATTTCACGGTCAGAGCTGAAGGTCGTTTATCCAGTGTTGAGGAATTCCGGAATCTGGTGGTGCGCCGGGACGGCAATGACCTGCTGCGCCTGGGTGCAGTCGCCAACGTCCAGATGGGGGTGGAATCGGATGTCAGCCGGCTGCGGGCCAACGGCAAGACCGCGATCGGCATGGGTATCATCCGGCAATCCAAAGCCAACACCGTAGCGGTATCCGATGCGGTGCGCGCGGAGCTGGACCAGATTCGTGAAACCTTGCCGCCGGAAGTATCGCTTGCGGAAAGCTACGACGAATCCATTTTTATCCGTGCCTCGATCAAGGAAGTGCTGATTACCCTGGCCATTGCTGTGTCGCTGGTCATCCTGGTGATTTTCCTGTTCCTGCGATCCTGGCGGGCCACGCTAATCCCTGCGGTGACCATACCGGTGGCCGTTATTGGTGCTTTCATTGGTCTGGGATTTCTGGGTTTTTCCATCAACGTGCTGACGCTGTTGGCGATCATTCTTGCCATCGGCCTGGTGGTGGACGACGCCATCGTTATGCTGGAAAACATCCAGCGACGCATTGATGAAGGCGAGCCGCCTCTGCTGGCAGCCTATCGCGGGGCCAAACAGGTGGCTTTTGCGGTTATAGCAACGACCCTGACGCTGGTTGCTGTGTTCATACCCATTTCTTTCATGGGCGGTAACGTTGGTCGACTTTTCGCCGAGTTCGGCTTTACCCTGGCCGCTGCGGTGATTTTCTCCAGTCTGGTGGCGCTTACACTGGTGCCGATGTTGTGTTCGAAATGGCTCAAACACAGCCCGGAAAACGAAGAAGGCCACCGACTGTGGGCATTCAGTGAGAAAGTGCTGAATGGCCTGACCAACGGCTATAAAAAACTGCTGGTATTTTCCCTGAATCAGCCCGGCCTGTTGCTGGGGCTGGGTGTAGTTGGGTTGATCATCGCCATAGTCATTTTCCCCCGCCTGCCGCAGGAACTGGCACCGATCGAAGACCGGGGTGTGATTATCATGCCGACCAGCGCGCCCCGGGGATCGACGGTCGAGTACACCGACCACTTTGTACGACAAGCTGAAGCCGAACTCCTGCCTTATCTCGAACAGGGTGTCGCCGAACGTTTTCTGTCGATCGTTGGTTTTCGGGACGAGGAAGACAATGCCTTTATGATCATGGGAATGAGGCACTGGGATGAACGCAGCGTCAAGCAGCAGCAAATCACCAGCGAAATACGGGAAAAACTAGCCGATATTTCCGGTGTCAGAATTAACGCGATCAACCCGCCAGGGTTGGGACAGCGTGGTTTTAATCAGCCGGTGGAGTTTGTCGTGGCAGGCCCGGACTACGAGTCGGTGCAGGCCTGGAGTGAAGAAATTGTTGAACGGGCGAAAGACAATCCGAATCTGATCAATGTTGACACGGATTTTGAGCTGACCCGACCAGAGTTGCGGCTCAACATCGATCGGGACCGGGCCGCCGATCTCGACATCACGGTTCAGGATGTCGGCTTGACCCTGCAAACCATGTTGGCCTCCCGCAACGTCACCACCTATGTTGATCGCGGCCGGGAATACGACGTTATTATCCAGGCTAACGATGCCGACCGGGCCACGCCGGGGGATCTTGAGCAGATTTTCCTGCGCCCGCGACAGGGCGGTGAGTTGATTCCGATCAAAGCGTTGGTGTCGGTAAAGGAAATCGGTGCCAACCCGGATCTCAGACGAGTCGACCGGCTGCCGGCCGTGGTGGTCAGTGCGTCGCTGGCTGATGGCTACGACTTGGGATCGGCCCTGACGTATCTGAATAATCTGGCTGTGGATAACCTGCCGCCAGAGGCCAGGGTGAGCTATAAGGGCTTGTCTCGGGAATTCCAGGATTCCTCGGCGGCCATCTACCTCACTTTTGGCCTGGCGTTCGTGATTGTATTTCTGGTGTTGGCAGCGCAGTTCGAAAGCTGGATTCACCCGCTGATCATCATGCTGTCGGTACCCCTGGCGGTCACCGGAGCTCTGATTGCCTTGGCGTGGTCTGGTATCAGCCTGAACATCTACAGTCAGATTGGCATCATCATGTTATTGGGCTTGATGGCGAAAAACGGCATCCTGATCGTGGAGTTTGCCAATCAGCTTCGGGACAAGGGCTATGAGGTTCGGGAGGCGATTCTTGAAGGTGCCACGCTGCGTTTCCGGCCGGTTCTGATGACCACTATCTCCACCGTGTTTGGTGCTGTACCGCTGGTGGTGGCCACTGGCGCCGGCGCTGAGAGCCGGGCAGCGATAGGCATGGTGATTCTGGGGGGGCTGATTTTCGCCACCACCCTGACCCTGTTCATCATTCCGGTGTTGTACAACTTGTTGGCGCGGTTTGCCAAATCTTCTAACGCCGTGGAAAAAGAGCTGGACCGGCTTGCTGCCGGCACTGCCGGCGGCTCGGGCCTGGCAAGCAGCCCAGCCAAGAAAGCCGACGATTTCTGATGGCACAGGGAAGCCAATTCAGGTTGCTCGGCCAGCGCCGGTTTTTACCGTTCTACCTGACCCAGTTTTCCGGCGCGTTTAACGACAACCTCTACAAGAATGCGCTGCTGCTGTTGATCACCTTCCAGGCCGGTGGCCTGATGGGGCTGTCGGTGAATGTGGTGGTGAACATCGCCGCGTTCCTGTTCATCCTGCCGTTCTTTCTGTTCTCCGGCATTGCCGGCCAGATGGCCGACCGCTATGAGAAGGCTCGAATTATCCGCAACGTCAAAGCGGCAGAGATCGGTATCATGCTGTTGGCCGCGCTGGGCCTCTGGTTCGCCTGGTATGAGTTTTTGCTGGTGTTGCTGTTCCTGATGGGGGTTCAGTCGACCTTTTTCGGCCCGGTGAAGTATTCCATCCTGCCAAGGGTGCTGGCCGATGATGAACTGGTGGGGGGCAACGGCCTCGTCAGCATGGGTACTTTTGTGGCGATTTTACTGGGCACCATTGCCGCAGGCCTGATCATGGGGGCAGAGCAGGCGGCACGGATAACTGCACTCGGTGTGGTGGTGATGGCCATAGTGGGCTACCTTGCCGCCCGGCAGGTTCCCGATACCCGGGATGATACCCCCGAAGTGAAAGTGCAATTCCGGCCGTTACTGGAAACCTGGCGGCTGATGGCGGTGGCGGCCGAGCGGCGCCAGGTACTCTGGGCCATCCTGGCCATTTCCTGGTTCTGGTTTCTGGGCGCGGCCTATCTGACGCAATTCCCTAACTTTGCCAAGACCTCGCTGGCCGGTGACGAAACCGTGGTGACGCTGCTGCTGGCGATGTTCATTGTCGGCATTGCCATCGGCTCCATGCTGTGTGAACGGTTAACCAAACATCAGATTACCCTGTCGCCTGTCCCCTGGGGCGCGTTGGGCCTGACCCTGCTGGGCATCGATCTGTTCTTTGCGGTACCGGCTGATCCCAGCCCGTCGACCTGGCTGACCCTGCTCACCGATCCTGTGTATATCCGGGTGCTACTGGATCTGGTAGGCATCGGCCTCAGTGGTGGTTTGTTCATCGTGCCTCTGTACGCGTTCATTCAGCACCAAACACCGGACCATAAGCGTGCCCGGATCATAGCTGCCCTGAACGTCATCAATTCCTTGTTCATGGTCTGCAGTGCTTTGGTGGGCATTGTCGTACTGGGTGTTCTGGAGCTGGGTATACCGGTTTTTTTCCTGATGTTATCGGTGGTGAACGTGCTGGTATGGCTGAGTGTTCTGGGATTGCGTAATTGCACCGAAAAATCTGTGGATAATTAGTGGGAAAACCTTCGGATAAGCGGTGAGTTAGTTTTATTTTAAATAGATAAAACAATATGTTATGTCTTATTATCAGGTTATAAAAAGTGGTCTAAAATGTGGATAACTTTCTTGAAAACTTTTATTAACAGAACGTCACAACCAACTGAAAAGAAAAAAGTTTCGGTTTTCAATTAACCAAAACGGTCTGTTTCAGCACTGCTTTTGCCGGATGACTTCGATCCGGCCTTTCCGTAGCAGCGAACTCTGGTTAAAATTTGCACATTCCGACTGTAATTTGCCGGGCGAGGCGTTATACTCGCCGCCCTGTTTTTATACCCTTTTTTTCAGCCCGATTTCCGAGGTGAAGTGTGGAGTTTCCGACCCGTTTCGATGTCATTGTCATTGGTGGTGGTCATGCCGGCACCGAAGCCGCCCTGGCGGCCGCACGCATGGGTTCGCAAACCCTGCTGCTGACCCACAACATTGAAACCCTGGGCCAGATGTCCTGTAACCCGGCCATCGGCGGCATCGGTAAAAGCCATCTGGTGAAAGAAATCGACGCCCTGGGTGGGGCCATGGCCCGTGCGACTGACAAAGCCGGCATTCAGTTCCGGGTGTTGAACAGCCGCAAAGGCCCGGCCGTGCGCGCCACCCGTGCCCAGGCTGACCGCATTTTGTACAAGGCCGCCATACGCTATAGCCTGGAAAACCAGCCCAATCTGACCCTGTTCCAGCAGGCGGCAGACGACCTGATTGTGGAAAACGATCAGGTGGTAGGCGTGGTCACCGAGACCGGTATCCGTTTTAACGCCAAGACCGTGGTGCTGACCACCGGTACCTTTCTGGGCGGCGTTATCCACATTGGTATGCAAAGCCACGCCGGCGGCCGTGCCGGTGACGCGCCAGCCAACGCCTTGGCCAAACGCCTGCGGGAGTTACCGTTCAATGTGGGCCGGTTGAAAACCGGCACCCCGCCACGCATCGATGCTCGCACTGTCGACTTTTCCGTGATGCAGAAGCAGTGGGGCGATGACCCAACCCCGGTGATGTCGTTTATCGGCAGCCGGGATGAGCATCCCGAGCAGATCTGTTGCTACGTTACCCGCACTACGGAAGAAACCCACGACATCATCCGCAGCGGCTTCGACCGTTCGCCGATGTTTGCCGGCAATATTGAAGGCGTAGGCCCGCGCTACTGCCCGTCCATCGAGGACAAGGTCCATCGCTTTGCGGACAAGGATTCCCATCAGATCTTTGTCGAGCCAGAAGGCCTGACCACGCACGAGTTGTATCCGAACGGCATTTCCACCAGCCTGCCGTTTGATATCCAGCTCAAGGCGGTGCAGTCGATTCCCGGATTCGAGAACGCTCATATCCTGCGCCCTGGTTACGCCATCGAATACGATTACCTGAACCCGCAGGACCTGCGCCACACTCTGGAAACCAAGTTTATCCAGGGCCTGTACTTTGCCGGCCAGATTAACGGCACCACCGGTTATGAAGAAGCCGGTGCCCAGGGCTTGCTGGCGGGGATCAACGCGTCGCTGCGAGCGCAGGATAAAAACGAATGGTACCCGCGTCGGGACGAAGCCTATCTGGGTGTGCTGGTCGATGACCTGATTACCATGGGCACCAGCGAGCCGTACCGCATGTTCACCAGCCGTGCCGAATACCGGCTGATTCTGCGCGAAGACAATGCCGATCTGCGCCTGACCGAGATTGGCCGCGAGCTGGGACTGGTGGACGACGAGCGCTGGCAGAAGTTCAGTGATAAGAGCGACGCCATCACCCATGAGCGCAGCCGTCTGGAGGGCACCCGCATTCATCCGAACTCCGACGCAGGTGAACGCGCCAACGGTTACCTCAAACAACCGATGACCCGCGACCAGTCTTTGGCTGAGCTGTTGCGCCGCCCGGAAATTGGCTACCAGCACATCGCTGAGATCGGTGCCAACCAGGCGAAAGACCCGAACGTCGCCGAGCAGGTGGAAATAGAGATCAAGTACGAGGGTTATATCTCACGCCAGGCGGACGAAATCGAGCGCCTGCGCAGGAACGAGAACACCTGCCTGCCGGTAGATCTGAATTACGAAGTAATCGGTGGCCTGTCCAACGAGATCAAACAGAAGCTGCAAGCGGTGCGCCCGGAAACCGTGGCCCAGGCTTCCCGTATTCAGGGTGTCACGCCAGCAGCCATCAGCCAGATTCTGGTCCACCTGAAAAAGCGGGACCTGCTCCGTAAGCAAAGCGCCTGATATGACTTATCCACAGTGGCAAGGCCAGCTCCGCGAAGGGCTGGCCGAGATGAAGCTTTCCCTGAGTGAAGGCCAGCAACAACAGTTGCTGGCCTTTCTGACTTTGCTCAACAAATGGAACAAGGCCTACAACCTGACCGCGGTGCGCGACGAGCAGGTGATGGTGTCGCGCCAGTTGCTGGACAGCCTGAGCATCCTGCCGTGGATCCGCACCGAGCATTTGCTCGACGTCGGTGCCGGCGGTGGCCTGCCCGGTATCCCGCTGGCGATCGTGTGTCCGGACAAGCGCTTTACCCTGCTCGACAGCAACGGCAAGAAAACCCGATTCCTGAATCAGTGCGTGCTGGAGCTTGGTCTCAGGAACGTCGAGGTGATTCACGGCCGGGCCGAGGACTGCCGGCCGGAGCACCCGTTCAGCCAGATCAGTAGCCGGGCCTTTACCGCACTGGATAATCTCGTGAGCTGGTGTGGACGATTGCTGGCCAGCGACGGTGAGTTCCTTGCCATGAAAGGCCAGTTTCCGGATGATGAAGTAGCTGCCCTTCCGGCTGGCTGGCAGGTAGAATCCAGCCATTCTCTGAAGGTTCCCGGTGCAGAAGGCGAACGACACGTGCTTGTCGTCACCCGGGGCGAACAATCCAGGTAACCCGCAACAGCAGGAGGCAAGGCATGGCGCGCGTGATTGCAGTGACCAATCAGAAAGGCGGTGTGGGCAAAACCACCACCTGCGTCAATCTTGCAGCCTCACTCGCGGCCACCAAGCGCCGGGTGCTATTGGTCGACCTGGACCCTCAGGGCAACGCCACCATGGGCAGTGGTGTGGATAAAAACAGTTTGCAGCTGTCTGGTTACGACGTGCTGACCAAGCGGGCCACTCCGGCCGAGGTGATCGTGTGGGCCGAGGCGTCCGGTTTTGATATTTTGCCCGCCAACGGTGATCTGACCGCCGCTGAGGTCGAGCTGATGAACGAAATTGGCCGCGAACACCGCCTGCGTCTGACCCTGAACACGGTTCGTGAAAACTACGATTACATACTGATTGATTGCCCGCCGTCGCTGAACCTGCTCACCGTCAACGCATTATCTGCAGCCGATTCCGTGCTGATTCCGATGCAGTGTGAGTATTACGCTTTGGAAGGGTTGGCCGCGTTGATGAATACCGTTGAGCAGATTCAGGAAACGGTGAATCCGAACCTGGAAGTCGAAGGTATCCTGCGCACCATGTATGACCCGCGTAATAGCCTGACCCTGGATGTCTCCAGCCAACTCAGTGAGTTCTTCGGTGACAAAGTCTATCGTGCCGTGATACCCCGTAACGTGCGCCTGGCCGAAGCCCCCAGTTATGGCATGCCGGCACTGGCTTACGATCGCGCGTCTAAAGGCGCCATAGCCTATCTGGCGCTGGCCGGTGAAATGGTTCGCCGGCACGGATCAAAAAAGACAGCCGCCACCGTTGCGGTGTAACATAGCCCGCTCTCAGGCAACCATGCAGCAACCAATTCAACGGGAAGAATGACAGACACCATGGCGGCGAAGAAACGAGGCTTGGGCGAACGTGGTTTGGGAGCTCTGCTACAGGGCTCCAAGGTACACCTGAATCAGGAAACCATAGACCACGACCGTGAAATGCGCGACATCCCTGTTGATCTGATCCAGCGCGGTCGTTATCAGCCGCGCCGGGACATGGACCCAACGGCGCTGCAGGAACTGGCCGACTCTATCCGTCAGCAGGGCGTGATGCAGCCTGTTGTAGTTCGCCCGATTGCGGAAGGTCGATACGAGCTCATCGCTGGCGAACGCCGCTGGCGGGCCACCCAGCTTGCGGAACTCGACAGTATCCCGGCCATCATCCGGAACGTACCGGATGAAGCCGCCATTGCCATGTCGCTGATCGAAAACATTCAGCGAGAAAACCTGAACCCTATTGAAGAAGCCTTTGCGCTGCAACGTCTGCAGGACGAGTTTGGGCTTACTCAAGCCCAGGTGGCTGAAGCCGTAGGCAAATCACGAACAACCATCACTAACCTGTTGCGCCTGATTGGCTTGAGCGAAGACGTTCGCACCATGTTGGAACACGGTGATCTGGAAATGGGCCATGGCCGCGCCATGCTGACTCTGCCGCCGGAGCAACAAATGCAGGTGGCGCGCCAGGTGGTGGCTAAATCCCTGTCGGTTCGCCAGACCGAAGCCCTGGTGCGTCGAATCCAGCAGCAAAAGCCGGAGGTTGAAGACAGTGCCAGCCAGGCGCTGGATCCGAATATCCGCAGCCTTCAGGACGATCTGTCGGAACGCCTGGGTGCCCGGGTTGCGATCAATCATGGCAAGCGTGGCAAAGGCAAGGTGGTGATTGAATACAGCTCGCTGGACGAGCTGGATGGCATTTTGGGTCACATTCGCTAGTTCATTCGTTGTTACCTTAAAAATCATCCTAAAGTCGTCCCTGCTTTAGCAAACACCATATGTGGTTGCTGAAGAGGTTGCAGAACACAACCTGTGTCAAATGCTAGCATTAGTGTTCTTGAACTGATTAAAAAACCAACAATTTTTCGGGCGAGGCATGTTGAACCGCTATCGGTTAACACATATAATTCCGCGCGCTTGGACTGACAGCAGGTGACATGACTCGTTCGACAAAAGCCATCATGCGTTTGCCATTGTTGCAGTGGCTCGTTATCGAGATGGCAGCGGTGATCACCCTCAGTCTGTTATGGTTATTTGTAAGCCGTTTGGCAGGTTATTCCGCGTTTATCGGCGGTCTTATTTTTGTCATACCAAACGCGTATTTTGCTCACCGGATGTACCGGTACCAGGGCGCCCGTCAGGCGCCTATGATGGTGGGCAACATGTTCAGGGCAGAAGGCGTCAAGCTTGCCCTCACCGCAGTGGGTTTTGCGGCAGTTTTCATATTGATGGAGCCAGTCCATGTACCGGCTCTGTTATTCACTTTTGCTGTAATGGTTGTTCTTGGCGGCGCTTTACGCTTCCTGATTCAACCTAAAAGACAGCTATAGACTGGACGTGAGAGCAGTATGGCAGCTGATACCCCAGTAGAATATATTCAACACCACCTTCAGAACCTCACTTACGGCAAGCTTCCTGCCGGTTATGAGAGGGTCGATCCCTACACCAGCGATGTCACTGTGTTGCAGGAGGCGGGCTGGACGTTTGCGCGTACCTCTGCTGAAGCAACCGACATGGGGTTCATGGCATTTCACGTGGATACCCTGGGCTGGTCCATTTTTATGGGTATCCTGTTCCTGACGATCTTCCGCCTGGTTGCCAGAAAGGCCACCAGTGGCGTGCCGTCCGGTATGCAGAACATGGTTGAAATGGTCTTTGAATTTGTTCAGACCATCGTGCGTGACGGTTTCCATGGTAGAAACCCGGTGATCGCGCCGCTGGCGCTGACCATGTTTGTCTGGATCTTCCTGATGAACAGCCTGAAGCTGATTCCGGTCGATTTTATCCCGCAAATCGCCCACGCGATGGGACTTGAGTACTTCAAAATAGTACCAACCACTGATCCCAACGGTACCTTTGGTATCTCTATTGGTGTGTTTCTGCTGATTATTTTCTACAGCATCAAAGTAAAAGGCTTGGGCGGATTTGGTAAAGAGCTTTCCTTTACACCGTTCAACCACTGGGCGCTGATTCCATTCAACCTGGTACTTGAAATCATTGGCCTGTTGACCAAGCCGCTGAGCCTTGCGCTGCGTCTGTTTGGCAACATGTATGCCGGTGAGGTAGTGTTTATCCTGATCGCAATTCTGCCGTTCTGGGTACAGTGGACACTGAACGTGCCATGGGCGATTTTCCATATTCTGGTCATTACCCTGCAGGCTTTCATTTTCACAACCCTGTCAGTGGTTTACCTGAGCCAGGCTCACGAAGATCATTAACGGACCGTCAAGAAGTTTTCGTAAAACCTGGATTGAAAAATCCTGAATTAACCTTTAATAAACTGAAAGCTAAGGAGTTTTAAATGGAAATCGTATACATCGCAGCTGCTATCATCCTGGGTTCTGGCGCTCTGGCCACCGGTATTGGCTTTGCTCTGCTGGGCGGCAAACTGCTTGAATCCTCTGCGCGTCAGCCTGAAATGGCTCCGCAGCTGCAAACCAAAACCTTCATCATGGCTGGTCTGCTGGACGCTGTTCCGATGATCGGCGTTGGTATCGCGATGTACCTGATCTTCGTTGTAGCTGGTTAATTAATCCCGAAAAACCTGGGCGCTGCTCACTTGAGTTGAAGCCGCGCCCGGTTTTCCGGAAACCAGGACGCAACGAAAAGCAAGAGGTATATTGCCGTGAATATAAACCTTACGTTGATAGGGCAAGCGATTGCCTTCGCTATTTTCGTCTGGTTCTGCGTCAAATTTGTGTGGCCGCCGATTACGGCAGCCATGGAAGCGCGCCAGAAGAAAATTGCTGACGGCCTTTCTGCCGCAGATCGGGCTTCCCTCGATCTGGAACTTGCGCAGGAAAAAGCCTCAAAAGAGTTACATAAGGCAAAACAGGAAGCTGCAGTCCTGATTGACCAGGCCAATAAGCGGGCCGCCCAGATTGTCGAAGCGTCAAAAGACGACGCTCGCAAAGAAGGCGACAAGCTCATTGAGCAGGCCAGGGCCGAAATTCAACAGGAGCGTGTTCAGGCTCGCGACGCACTGCGTAAAGAAGTGGCAGTTCTTGCCATTGCTGGTGCCGAGAAGATTCTGGAAACCTCTGTAGATGCCAAAGCTCACAGCGAGATGCTGGACAAGCTGGCCGCAGAACTCTAAAAGAGGGTCATCATGGCACAACTGACGACGTTAGCCCGACCCTACGCGAAAGCCGTATTCGACGCCGCAAAAGAACAGAATGCCATTGATCAATGGGATCAAGCACTGACTTTTGCCGGTTTGGTCGCGGCTGACCAAGAGGTAGCGAACATCCTGGCCAATCCCGGCCTGTCTGAGCAGCGCAAGGCGGAACTCTTCGCCGATTGTTTCGAAGAGCCCCTGCCTGAAGCGCTCAGAAATTTCCTGTTGATTCTAGCTGAAAGCAAGCGTCTGGCCTTGCTGCCGGAAGTTTCTACACTGTTCAGTATGTATCGTGCAGATCTTGAGCGCTCCGTTAAATTAACGGTCAATACGGCGTTTGAACTGTCTGCAGATGAACAGCAGAAACTGATCAAGGCATTGTCCGAAAAGCTGGAGCGCAAGGTTGAGCTTGAAACCGCAGTTGATCAGTCTCTGATCGGCGGCGTGGTAGTACGCACAGGCGACCTGGTTATCGACGCTTCAGTCCGCGGCAAACTGGCCAAAATGGCCAAGGCTCTGGGCTCCTGATTTCAGCACAAGGTTTGAGGACATAGGCATGCAGCAACTGAATCCATCCGAGATCAGTGACATCATCAAGAAGAGAATCGAGAAACTCGACATCTCTTCCGAAGCAAAAAACGAAGGTACGGTCCTGTCGGTTTCTGACGGCATCGTGCTGATTCACGGTCTTGCCGATGTTATGTACGGTGAGATGATTGAATTTGCCAACGGCCTTTACGGCATGGCGCTCAACCTTGAGCGTGATTCTGTAGGTGCGGTTGTTCTGGGCGACTACGAAGAGCTGGCCGAAGGTCAGAAAGTTCGTTGTACCGGCCGTATCCTGGAAGTACCAATTGGTCGTGAACTGCTGGGTCGTGTAGTAGACGGTCTGGGTAACCCGATCGATGGCAAGGGCGAGCTGGGTAACACCCTGACTGCCCCCGTCGAGAAGGTTGCTCCGGGCGTTATCGCTCGCCAATCAGTTGATGAGCCGGTCCAGACTGGCCTGAAAGCCATCGATACCATGGTTCCCATCGGTCGTGGCCAGCGTGAGCTGATCATCGGTGACCGTCAGATCGGTAAGACTGCGGTAGCGATCGACGCGATCATCAACCAGAAAAACACCGGCATCAAGTGTATCTACGTGGCCATCGGCCAGAAGCAGTCATCCATCGCTGCTGTAGTGCGCAAACTGGAAGAGCATGACGCGCTGGCTCACACCATTATTGTTGCTGCTGGCGCGGCAGACCCCGCTGCCATGCAGTTCCTGGCGCCGTATTCCGGTACCACCATGGGTGAGTTTTTCCGTGACCGCGGCGAAAACGCCTTGATTGTATACGATGACCTGTCCAAGCAGGCTGTTGCTTATCGTCAGATCTCCCTGCTGCTGCGTCGTCCGCCAGGACGCGAAGCTTATCCGGGTGACGTTTTCTATCTGCACTCCCGTCTGCTGGAGCGTGCTTCCCGGGTAAACGCGGACTACGTTGAAGAGTTCACCAAGGGTGAAGTGAAAGGCAAAACCGGCTCATTGACCGCTCTGCCAATCATCGAAACCCAGGCTGGTGACGTTTCAGCGTTCGTACCGACCAACGTAATCTCCATCACTGATGGTCAGATCTTCCTGGAAACCAACCTGTTCAACTCCGGTATTCGTCCGGCGATGAACGCTGGTATCTCGGTATCGCGGGTAGGTGGTGCAGCCCAGACCAAGATCATGAAGAAGCTTGGCGGTAACATTCGTCTGGCTCTGGCCCAGTACCGGGAACTGGCGGCCTTCGCACAGTTTGCTTCTGACCTTGACGAAGCAACCCGTAAGCAGTTGGAGCACGGTCAGCGTGTAACCGAGCTGATGAAACAGAACCAGTACAGCCCGATGACCGTTGCGGAAATGGGTACCGTACTGTTCGCAGCAAACGAAGGCTTCCTGGACGATGTTGATGTAAACATGGTCGTTAAGTTTGAAGCACAACTGCTCGACTGGATGCGTTCCGAGCAGAAAGATCTTCTCGACAAGATCGGTGCCGAAGGTAACTACAACGACGACATCACGGCTGGCCTGAAAGCTGCTCTGGAAAAATTCAAGACCACTCAGAGCTGGTAAATCCAATAGGCCCGCCATCGTGCGGGCCTGCTGGTCCCTTTGAGTGTCTAACTTGAAAAGGCAGTGAAATATGGCCGTCGGAAAAGAAATACGTAACCAGATCGGAAGCATCAAGAGCACGCAGAAGATCACGTCCGCCATGGAAATGGTGGCGGCGAGCAAAATGCGTAAAGCTCAGGAGCGTATGCGGGCTACCCGTCCCTACGCCGAAAAGATGCGGCAGGCAATCGGACACATTGCCAAGTCGAACAAGGATTACCGTCATCCGTTCATGCAGGAGCGTGCGGTCAAGCGGGTAGGCTACATTGTAGTCTCCTCTGACCGTGGTCTGTGTGGTGGTCTGAACACCAACGTGTTCAAGCTGCTCGTGCGTGAAATGCGTGGCTGGAAAGAAAAGGGTGTTGAGACCGACATCTGCGCCATGGGTCAAAAAGGCGCGTCTTTCTTCCGGAGTTACGGTGGTAACGTTGTAGCGGCCGTCACCCATATGGGTGATAACCCGTCTGCAAATGAGCTGATTGGTAGCGTAAAGGTGATGCTCGACAGTTTTGAGCAAGGCAAGATAGATCGCCTTTACCTGGTGAGCAATGAGTTTGTGAATACCATGACTCAGAGCCCGAATGCGCTCCAGCTGCTGCCACTGCCGGAAGGCGATGACGACGATGTGGGTCACCAGTGGGATTATCTCTATGAGCCGGATTCACGTCCGATTCTTGACGGGCTACTGCCACGTTATATCGAATCCCAGGTGTATCAGGGTGTGGTAGAGAATCTGGCCTGTGAACAGGCTGCCCGGATGATTGCCATGAAGAGCGCGACAGATAACGCAGGTGGCATCATTGACGAGCTTCAGCTGGCCTATAACAAGGCCCGTCAGGCAGCCATCACCCAAGAGATTTCAGAGATTGTGAGCGGCGCGTCATCGGTTTGATTGCGCTCACAAACCTACTGGTTTTATTGACTACTAGATAACGAGGAACCGAGCATGAGTAGCGGACACATCGTTCAGATCATTGGCGCGGTTATCGACGTGGAATTCCCACGTGACTCCGTGCCAGGCATTTATGACGCACTGCTGCTTGAAGGTGGCGAAACAACTCTGGAAGTTCAGCAGCAGCTGGGCGACGGCGTTGTTCGTACCATCGCCATGGGCAGTACCGAAGGCCTCAAGCGTGGCCTGAAAGCTGAAAACACCGGCAAGCCGATTTCAGTACCCGTGGGCACCAAGACTTTGGGCCGCATCATGGATGTACTTGGCCGTCCCATCGACGAGCAGGGCGACATCGGTGAAGAAGAGCGCTGGGCTATCCACCGCAAGGCACCGGGTTATGCTGATCAGGCCGCATCGACTGACCTGCTGGAAACCGGCATCAAGGTTATCGACCTGATCTGTCCGTTCGCCAAGGGTGGTAAGGTTGGCCTGTTCGGTGGTGCCGGCGTTGGCAAAACCGTAAACATGATGGAACTTATCAACAACATCGCGAAAGAGCACTCCGGTCTCTCCGTATTCGCCGGTGTTGGTGAGCGTACCCGTGAAGGTAACGACTTCTACTATGAAATGAAGGACTCCAACGTCCTTGATAAAGTAGCGATGGTTTACGGTCAGATGAACGAGCCCCCGGGAAACCGTCTGCGCGTAGCGCTGACTGGCTTGACCATTGCTGAGAAGTTCCGTGACGAAGGTCGTGACGTTCTGTTGTTCGTAGACAACATCTATCGTTACACCCTGGCCGGTACCGAGGTATCTGCACTGCTGGGCCGTATGCCGTCTGCAGTAGGTTACCAGCCGACTCTGGCACAGGAGATGGGTGAGCTGCAGGAGCGTATTACCTCCACCAAGAACGGTTCAATCACCTCTATCCAGGCGGTCTACGTACCGGCGGATGACTTGACTGACCCGTCTCCAGCCACCACCTTCTCGCACCTTGACGCCACTGTGGTACTGAGCCGTGACATCGCTTCCAAGGGTATCTACCCGGCGATCGACCCGCTCGACTCCACATCTCGTCAGCTGGATCCACTGACCATCGGTGACCAGCACTACAACGTGGCCCGTGGTGTGCAGAACGTGCTGCAGCGTTACAAGGAATTGAAGGACATCATCGCCATCCTCGGTATGGACGAGCTGTCAGAAGACGACAAACTGACCGTTGCCCGTGCCCGTAAGATCGAGCGTTTCCTGTCTCAGCCGTTCCACGTAGCGGAAGTGTTTACCGGTTCGCCTGGTAAGTACGTGTCTCTGAAAGAGACCATTGCCAGTTTCGAAGGCATTCTGAACGGTGACTACGACGACATGCCGGAGCAGGCTTTCTACATGTGCGGTGGCATCGATGAGGCAATCGAGAAGGCTAAGGCAATGAAAGCGAAAGAAGGCAAGTAATTCACCTTCTTTCCTTTCGGACCCAAGAGGCGTAAGAAATGGCTATGACCGTACATTGTGACGTCGTAAGTGCCGAGGAAAAAATCTACTCTGGTCTGGTGGAGATGTTAATCGCCACCGGTACCGAGGGTGAGCTTGGCATCCAGCTTGGCCACGCTCCGCTGCTGACCGAGCTCAAACCCGGTTCAGTGCGAATCATCAAGCAGGGTGGCAGTGAGGAGATTCTGTACGTTTCAGGTGGCTACCTGGAAGTACAGCCAAACCTCATTACTCTGATGGCTGACACTGCAACTCGTGCCAAGGATGTGGACGAAGCGGCAGCTCTGGAAGCCCAGAAACAAGCCGAGAAGGCACTGGCGAACAAAACAGGCGAGTTCGAGTACTCGCGTGCTGCCGCCGAGCTGGCAGAAGCCGCCGCTCAGCTGCGCACCATCCAGAAACTGCGCAAACACCTGCGTTAAGCAGAGTTTGTGTCAGGGCCCGGACTGGCCTGATCGTAAACCGCATCCGCAGGTGGATGGCCAGCCGTTCCAGTATTGGAATGGCTGCTAATTCACCGGGACGCGGTTTTTTATTTTGAGCTGAACAACCCCGCATTGGAGCTGATTGCCCCATGAACCCGTTACACGTTGTGATCCTGGCGGCTGGCCAGGGCTCCCGGATGAAGTCTGCGTTACCCAAGGTCCTGCACCCGGTAGCAGGCAAACCCATGCTGCACCATGTCATCAAAACCGCGAAGCAGCTGGGTGCGGAGAAAATTCACACGGTGATCGGCCATGGCGCTGACCAGGTCCGGGCCTCGCTGGACGAGCCGGCGGTCAACTGGGTAATGCAGAGCGAGCAGCTGGGCACCGGCCATGCCGTGGCCCAGGCGTTGCCGGATTTGCCGGACGATGCCCGGGTACTGGTGCTCTATGGCGACGTGCCGCTGACTCGCAAAGACACCCTGGAGGCCATGGTTAGCGATCTGGATGCCACCAATCTGGCGTTGCTGACCGTGAACATGGACAACCCGCACGGCTATGGCCGGATTGTTCGCGGGTCTGACGGCCAGGTGCAGGCGATCGTTGAACAGAAAGACGCCAGCGCCGAGCAGCAAACCATCAACGAAGTGAATACCGGCATTCTGGCGGTGTCGGCACGCCATCTGAAGAGTTGGCTGCCGACCTTATCCAACCGCAATGCCCAGGGCGAATACTACCTGACCGACATCATTGCCATGGCAGTCGGCCATAATCTGACGGTGACGGTTTCCCAGCCGCTGAATCCCTTTGAGGTGCAGGGCGTCAACAACCGCCTGCAACTGGCCGAGCTTGAACGCTGGTTCCAACGCCAGCAGGCCGAGCGACTGATGATCGAAGGTGCGACTCTCGCGGACCCTGCCCGCATCGATGTACGGGGCGAGTTGAGCATTGGCAACGATCTGTGGATCGACGTGAACGTGGTGTTCGAGGGCAAGGTAACGCTGGGCAGCAACGTCAGTATCGGCCCCGGCTGTGTGATCAAGGACACCACCATTGCCAATGGTGCCGAGATCAAGGCACACAGTCTCATTGAAGGCGCGGTGGTGGGCGCCAATGCCCAGATCGGACCCTTTGCCCGCTTGCGCCCGGGTACCGAGCTCGCCGCCAATACCAAGGTGGGCAATTTCGTCGAGACCAAAAAAGCCGTCGTGGGTGAGGGCAGTAAGATCAACCACCTGAGCTACGTGGGCGATGCTTCATTAGGACGTAATGTAAATGTGGGTGCAGGCACCATTACGTGCAATTATGATGGGGTGAACAAGCACACGACCAGCATTGGTGACGATGTGTTTGTGGGCTCGAACACCTCGCTGGTGGCGCCGGTGACGCTTGGTGCCGAGGTGACTATCGGCGCCGGCTCGACGATTACCCGGGATGTGAAGGCCAGTGAGCTGGCCGTCGCCCGGGGCAAGCAACGGAACATTCCCGGCTGGGAACGGCCGAAAAAAGCGTAAAGACCGAATTAACAAACAGGTGATAGCAGCATGTGTGGGATTGTAGGAGCGGTTTCGGAACGGGATGTCCAGGGTATTCTACTGGAGGGCTTGCGCCGTCTTGAGTACCGGGGTTATGACTCCGCAGGGATGGCCGTGATCAATGGTGAACCAGAGCTTCAACGTGCCCGGGAAGTCGGTAAGGTAGCTGCCCTGGCCGAGGCCATCAGCAGCCATCCTCTGAGTGGCCATCTGGGCATTGCTCACACTCGTTGGGCCACCCATGGCGAGCCATCTCAGCTCAATGCCCACCCGCACATGTCGGGCGATCACCTTGCCATCGTTCACAACGGTATCATCGAGAACTATCAGGAACTGCGGGACGAACTGAAAGCTGAAGGGTTCGAATTTACCTCGCAGACCGACACCGAGGTGGTCGCCCACCTGATTGGCAAGCATTATCAGCAAGATGGCAACCTGTACAGCGCGGTAAAAACCGCCATCACCCGCCTGCGCGGTGCCTACGCACTGGCCGTGGTGCATGCCGATGAGCCCGACCACCTGGTGGTCTGCCGTGAGGGCAGCCCGCTGGTGGTGGGCGTGGGTATTGGCGAAAACTTTATTGCCTCTGACCAGTTGGCGCTATTGCCGGTTACCGACCGTTTCATGTTTCTGGAAGAAGGCGACATCGCCGACATCCGCAAGGACAAGATCGACATTCATGACCGTGACGGCAACCCGGTTGAGCGCGCGATCACTCGCTTTGAGCATGGCTCAGATTCTGCCGACAAGGGCGAGTACCGTCATTTCATGCTCAAGGAAATCTACGAGCAGCCCAGAGTCATCAAGGCCACCATGGAAGGCCGAATTACCAAGACCCGGGTGTTGGAACAAGCCTTGGGTACCGACGCCGCCAACCTGCTGGAGAACGTGCGTCACGTTCAGATCATTGCCTGTGGAACCTCTTTTCATGCCGGCATGGTAGCCCGTTACTGGATTGAAGATTTGGCCGGCGTGCCCTGTTCGGTCGAAGTCGCTTCCGAATTCCGCTACCGCAAGCACGTGATCCAGCCAGACACGCTGTTCCTGTGCATCTCCCAGTCCGGTGAGACCGCCGACACCCTGGCCGCCCTGCGCCAGGCAAAAAAAGCAGGCTTTCGGGCGGCGATGGCCATTTGCAACGTGCCCGGCAGCTCCCTGGTGCGGGAATCGGATCTGGTGATCATGACTCAGGCCGGCCCGGAAATCGGCGTCGCCTCGACCAAGGCCTTTACCACTCAGCTCACCGCGTTGCTGATTTTCACCGTAGCTCTGGCGCGCCATAACGGCCTGAGTGAAGAGAAAGAGGCAGAGATTGTTGCCGCGCTCCACCAACTGCCCGGACAAGTGAGCGATGTGCTGGCCCTGGATGCCGAGATCGAAGATATGTCCAAGGCCTTTATGGATAAAAATCATAGCCTGTTCCTCGGCCGTGGCTCCCAGTATCCGGTGGCGATGGAAGGCGCGCTCAAGCTCAAGGAAATTTCTTATATCCACGCCGAAGCCTATCCGGCCGGTGAATTGAAGCATGGCCCACTGGCGCTGGTCGATAGCGAAATGCCGGTGGTCACCGTGGCGCCCAACAACGCCCTGGTGGAAAAGCTCAAATCCAATCTGGAAGAAGTCCGTGCCCGCGGTGGCGAGCTGTTTGTGTTTGCAGACCGAGCCGCCGATGTTAAGCCCGAGGACGGCGTTCACGTGATGCAGTTGCCGTCGGTACACGAAATCACCGCGCCGATCGTCTACACCGTGCCATTGCAGCTGCTGTCCTACCATGTCGCCGTGCTTAAGGGCACCGATGTGGACCAGCCGCGCAACCTGGCCAAGAGTGTGACGGTGGAATAACTCGCCGGAAACTGCGGTATAGAAAGCTATAGCGTATTGATGTGGGCTGGAACTCCGGTAATCATGGCAGAATTCCAGCCCAGCGTGCGCAAACCTCAGAACGTCACGCCCAGTGTCAGCCAAAGCTTGTTGGTGTCTACTTTACCCGCGGCGCTGTCGCCGGCGGAGTAGCGGGCGTACTTGATGCCTGCGCTGTAGTGCTCAGCGAAGCCACGGTTGTAGGCCAGGCCCCATTCGTCGCCCAGGTCGTCCAGGCCTGCGGTCGATTCATTGGCACTGAAATCATGATAAACGATGGTCCATTGACCGCCCGCCAAGCTGCCCTTAACCGTCAGTGAGAGATCTTCCAAACCGCTGGCCGGTGTCGCCAGGAACTGATCCGCCCAGCCGTTGAAGGCATGCAGCGTGGCCAGTGGTGTTGAAAAACCATAATTGCCGTCATCAGAGCCCAGAACTTCGTAGATCAACGCGACGGTGATGCCGTTAAAGCCGACGCCAGCCTTCAGTTTGTTATAGTCGGCGTCAAACTCGTTGGCACCAGCAGTGGCCTCCTGTTTCGCGTATTCGGCGGCGTAGAGCAGCGTCACCGGCGCCATATCGTAAGTGCCGGCGAAACGCAGGCCCAGGGTATCCAGGGCGTTGTCGGTGCCGTCATCCACCTCCAATAGATAGGCGTAAGCCGTGAGCTTGCCGAAACCGGTCTGGTAACCCAGATTCAGCAAATGATCCTTGGCCGGCAAGTCCTGGGCTTCGGCAAAGATACGGTTGCGCTGGTTGAGGTGCGCGTAGTTGAGGGTCAGCGTGTCGGTGGGCGTATAGGCCAGGCTCAAGGCATCGAAGGTCTGCCGGTCCTGGCGCCAGCCAACGTGACCGACATGGCGCTGGTTGTCATAAGCGATAACCTGGCGCCCTGCGCGCGCGGTCACGTTGTAGCCGCTGTATTGCAGGTAAGCCTGATCGACTTCCGTGGTCTCGGGGTCGGCAATGACCGAATAATCCGTGTTTTTGCCCTGGGTGTTGTTGTAATCGTCCAGGCCCAGAACAGTGCGGGAATCCTCGAACTCCAGAACACCGGTAACGCCCTGGTAGCTGCCGGTCCGATAGCCCAGGCGGGTGCGGATGGTCAGGGCGTCGGCGTCTTTGAGCGCGTTGTCCTGATCCACGGCCTCATAACGCAAGCGCACGTCTCCTGAGACCTGGCCATTGCTCAGTGCGCCGTGCAGCGTGTGCTCCGCTGCCAGTGCGGGTGTGCTGATCGCCAGAGCGCCAAGCACGCAGGCTGAGTGTCGCATCAATCGTACTTTCATGGTTACTTCCTTTTCTATCAGTGAGGCATCAGTTATCAAAACGGTTGCTGCCGGAGTTCCTGCGCGCGCCAGTGTCGCGGCGCTCACGCGCCCCGGTTTTGGCCAGGCGAGCCTAGTTTCAGCTGAGAGACCCTCTGCTTGCCTTGATATTGCTCCATAATGAGTTCGTCAGGGGTGTCGAGAAGGGTCTTCCAGGTTCCGTCAGCGCGAGGCTGGTAACTGGTCTGGCAGGGCCGATCAGGGCCGTCATTTCACCGGGTTCAATTCGTGCATCGATCTCTTTTAGCGTCGGTGCGGCGGTATGCGTGCCACCAAGATTAATCGTTTAAAATCATTTAGATGATATATTTAGTCTGAAGGATGACAGGTTGTTGGGGGTTGCCATTGTCTGACATTGGCAAGGGTGACTCGCCAATGTTCAGTTCTCTGTTTTTTGCGTACTATGAGCGATTACAGTCCGCAACCACGGGTGAGACTTCAGCATGGCATCAACAACCCAGTTCCAATGGCAGGACCCCCTGCTACTTGATCAGCAACTCACCCAGGACGAGCGCATGGTGCGCGACAGCGCCTTCAAATTCTGCGAGGCCGAACTCCGGCCCCGGGTGCTGGAAGCGTTTCGCCATGAGCACACTGACCCGGCCATCTTCCGCGCCATGGGCAGCGCCGGCCTGCTTGGGGCCACCTTGCCGGAAGAGTACGGTGGTGGCGCGCTGAACCAAGTCAGCTATGGCTTGATTGCCCGGGAAGTGGAGCGGGTGGATTCCGGTTACCGTTCCATGATGAGCGTGCAGAGCTCACTGGTGATGCTGCCCATTTACCAGTTCGGCTCCGAACAAACCCGTCAGGCTTACCTGCCGAAGCTGGCATCTGGCGAATGGATTGGCTGTTTTGGCCTGACCGAGCCCGATCACGGCTCCGACCCCGGCAACATGGCCACCCGAGCCAGAACGGTAGACGGTGGATATCGCCTGACCGGCAGCAAAACCTGGATCACCAACAGCCCGATCGCCGACGTGTTCGTGGTGTGGGCCAAAGACGACGCCGGCAAGATCCGGGGCTTTGTGCTGGAGAAGGGCTGGGAAGGCCTGAGCGCGCCGGTTATCCATGGCAAGGTGGGTTTGCGCGCGTCGGTCACCGGTGACATCGTGATGGATGAGGTGTTTGTCCCAGAGGCCAATGCCTTTGCCGACGTACGCGGCCTGAAGGGGCCGTTCACCTGCCTGGACTCAGCCCGTTACGGCATCAGCTGGGGTGCGCTGGGCGCCGCCGAGGATTGCTGGCACACGGCGCGCCAGTACGTGCTGGACCGCAAGCAGTTTAACCGGCCGCTGGCGGCCAACCAGCTGATCCAGAAGAAGCTGGCGGACATGCAAACCGAGATCACCCTGGCGTTGCAGGGCGCCCTGCGCCTGGGCCGGATGAAGGATGAGGGCAGCGCGGCGGTGGAAATCACCTCGATGATGAAGCGCAATTCCTGTGGCAAGGCCCTGGACGTGGCCCGTACCGCCCGTGACATGCTCGGCGGCAACGGCATCAGTGACGAGTTCGGTATTGCCCGGCACCTGGTAAACCTGGAGGTGGTGAACACCTACGAAGGTACCCACGATATTCACGCGCTGATTCTGGGGCGGGCCCAAACCGGCATTCAAGCCTTTTTCTGACCGGGCCTGAGCCGACATTTTTCAGGTTTGGTCTCACAGTTTTTCTGGTATCTGTTAACCTCTATACATACAGATAAAAAAAGCGGTCTTCATGCGTCGTTGCCATCTTCAATATTACTCTGCCATACCCCGCAGCGCCCTGGCGCTGACGGGGCTGCTCATTCTGCTGTTTTTCCTGTTTCGGCCCGCCTTCGTCGGCGCAGAAGAGCTAGATGTGAACGCCACCAAGGTAGTTCGCGTCGCTTATGTTGAGTTCCCCCCCATGACCTTTCGTAATGCCCTGGGAGAGCCAGCAGGTGAGTTTGTGGATATCACCAGAAAAGTCGCCGCAGAGGCCGGTTACGAGCTGGAGTTTATCTACCTGCCTGTGGCCCGCACCTATCTGTATTTACAGAACGGCACTGTAGATCTGTGGCTGGGCCTGACCGGGACCCCGGCACTGAGGGACGATGTGCTGGAAAGCTGGATCAGCCCGATACCGGTTGAGTTGAGCGCCTGGTATCGCGAAGGGACTGCATCGCTTGATCATATGGATCAGTTGCATGGCCAAACGGTCATCCTGATTGGCGGCTACACCTACGGTGGCCTTCGCTCTTGGTTGGAGGACCAGGCGGATATTCGCGTCACCGAAGCGCCCAATCATCGTTCGGCGGTGGATATGCTGAAGCGTAAGCGCGGTGACTACCTGCTAGATTACCGCCAGCCGGTGCGTGAAGCGCTCACGCAGCCATCGGATGTCATTGTGCAAGAAGCCGAACTGAGAACCCGCAATACCGCCTGGTTGTTCTCGCTCGCCAGTCCCCGTGCCAGCATTCTGCGAGAGGCCTTTGACGACGCCTATTACCGCCTTGCCGAACGTGGCGAAGTGCCGTCCGTGCGTCGGCTGGAAAAGACCTTTGTTATACCGGGATTTCCGGAAGAGTATCGCTAAGCCTAAGTACGGTAGGCTTAAGGTACGGTGAGCACCAGGTCCCGATACCACGCCTGCGCCCGTTCGCCGGTATTGTCAGCATCCGACATAATGGCAACGCCCATAATGCGGGGTGGCTCCTCGCCAAACGCTTCCCGGTAGTCGGCCACTATGTCCCGTTCCAACGTCACCCATTGGCCAACCTGGTCTGACCCGGAATTGACCGCCACCATCATGGTTTGGTCGGTGAAGGCATTGGCAATGAAGACCTGCTCGGGCAGCCGGTTGGCCCAGATGTAATTCAGGGCATTGCCGGGCAGGGTTTCGCCAAACATCACTTCGACGGTTTTACGCTTGGCCCGTTCAAAGAAACCTGCTTTCTCTGGCTGGAATTCAAAGGCCACGTAGATGCGGGCCGGGTAGTCGTCTCCGGACTTTTTCCTTGCATCGCCGTTTTCAAACACCTTCGACACCTTCCACTGCCAACGCAACAGCATGGAGTCTCCGGGCGCCAGGTCCACCCGGGCAATCAGGCCAGAGGCACTGCCATCGGCGGTCGCCTGCACCACCTGCACGCCGTCATCGGTAACCAGTTCATAGCGGGTGAGCTGGTCAATGCGCGGGAACTCCAGCGGCTCCCAGCCGTCGGCCAGAGAGTTCATCTTGGAGAAGGCTGGCAGCAGAGGTTCCTCGGCCAAGACCGACGAACTGGCCAGGCCAAACCACAGCAGCGTGATAACCGATTTAAGCTGAATTGAGCGTTTCACCGTGAGCTCCCGTTGCTGAACTGAGTATTCACCTTCAGACATGACACTGTGCCGAAAGTGCCTTGTCACCGATTTTAACTCCGTATATAGTGACCAAATCCTTGGTTGACTACCATATGTTGTGATCATTCTCTGATCATCGAACCACATAGGGTAGTCGGGAATCCGGTGAGAATCCGGAACTGACGCGCAGCGGTATTGGGGAACAAGCGTGGCATCAAGACACTGGGTAACACCGGGAAGTCGCCACGCAAGGCCGAATCTCACGATTCACGCCCCTGAGTCCGAAGACCTGCCAGGGAAACAGCACTGCACCTTCGCGACTCAAGGTGAGCAGATCGGTTATCCCTGCCCGGGCTCGGGCACGGTGTGCTCCTGCATTCGCGAAGGCTATATGGAATCTGACGCGACTTCAGGAGAACACAATGTCTGCCACCGCTCTGGCCGAATCCCCGGCTACCTTTACTGACACCCAATCCCTTCAGGTGATTAAACGCAACGGCACCCTGGTTGGATTCAATCCTTCCAAGATTGGCGTGGCCGTCACCAAGGCTTTTCTTGCCGTTGAAGGCGACAAGGCCGCTGGCTCTGCCCGCATCAACGACGCCGTACACCGGGTGACTGACCAGGTGGTGCAGGCCATCAGCCGGCGCCTGCAAGCCGGCGGCAAAGTGCATATCGAAGACATCCAGGACCAGGTAGAACTGGCCCTGATGCGGGCCGAAGAGCAGAAAGTAGTCCGGGCCTATGTGCTGTACCGGGAAGAGCACGCGCGCAAGCGGGCGGTGGACGAGCCGATGGAAGCCCACCCCCATCTGACCGTGAAGAAAACCGATGGCAGCGTGGCACCCCTCGACCTGGGCCTGATGAAACTGCAGGTGGAACAGGCCGCCACCGGGCTGGAAGGCATTCACGGTGAGTCCCTGGTGGACGAAGCCCTGCGCAACCTGTACGACGGCATTGCCGAAACCGAAGTGCTCTCCGCCTTGATCATGACCGCCCGCGGCCGCATTGAGCAGGAGCCGGACTACAGCGCGGTCACCGCCCGCCTGCTGCTTGAACAGCTGCGCCTGGAAAACGCCGAAGCGCTGGACCTGCCCCGCAATCAGCTACTGGCAGAGGTTTATCCACAGGCCTTGAAAGCCTTTATTGCCGCCGGCATTCGCTACGAGCTGCTGGACGAAGCCATGGCTGCGTTCGATCTGGAGCGCCTGGGCGCGGCCATGAAATCGGAGCAGGACCTGCAGTTCGGCTTCCTGGGCCTGCAAACCCTCTACGACCGGTATTTCCTGCACTGGAATGGCGCTCGACTGGAATTGCCCCAGGTGTTCTTCATGCGTGTGGCCATGGGCCTCGCCCTGCGAGAAGACGACCCCAATGCCCGCGCCATCGAATTCTACAACCTGCTGTCCAGCTTTGATTACATGGCCAGCACACCCACCCTGTTCAACAGCGGCACCCGCCATTCCCAGCTGTCGTCCTGCTACCTGACCACCGTGGGCGATGACCTGGAAGGTATCTACGGCGCCATCAAAGACAACGCCCTGTTGTCGAAATGGGCTGGCGGCCTGGGCAACGACTGGACCCCGGTGCGGGCACTGGGCTCTCATATCAAAGGCACCAACGGCCAGAGCCAGGGCGTGGTGCCCTTCCTGAAAGTGGTCAACGACACCGCCGTGGCGGTGAACCAGGGCGGCAAACGCAAGGGCGCGGTGTGCGCCTACCTGGAAAGCTGGCACCTGGACATCGAGGAATTCCTGGAGCTGCGCAAAAACACCGGCGATGAACGCCGCCGCACCCACGATATGAATACCGCCAACTGGGTGCCGGATTTGCTGATCGAACGCATGCGTGAAGATCGGGACTGGACCCTGTTCTCACCAAGCGATGCGCCAGACCTGCACGACCTCTACGGCAATGCCTTCCGGGAACGCTACGAGCATTACGAAACGCTGGCGGAACAGGGCAAAATCAAGCTGTTCAAAAAAATCCCCGCCAAACAGCTGTGGCGCAAAATGCTGACCGTGCTGTTTGAAACCGGCCACCCCTGGATCACCTTCAAAGACCCCTGCAACCTGCGCTCACCCCAGCAGCATCAGGGCGTGGTGCACAGCTCCAACCTGTGTACGGAAATCACCCTGAACACCAGCAGCGATGAAATCGCCGTGTGCAACCTGGGCTCCGTTAACCTGGCGGCCCACATTCACAACGGCGAGCTGGACGTGCAGCGCCTGGAGCGCACCGTCAACACTGCCGTGCGCATGCTCGATAACGTTATCGACATTAACTTCTACGCCGTACCCCAGGCGAAGAACTCCAACCTGAAACACCGCCCGGTGGGCCTTGGCCTGATGGGCTTTCAGGATGCGCTCTACCAACTCGGCCTGCCTTACACCAGCCCGGAAGCCGTCGAGTTTGCCGACGTTGCCATGGAGCAGCTCAGCTACTTTGCCCTGCGCGCCTCCGCCAATCTGGCCGGCGAGCGCGGCGCTTATGAAAGCTACGAGGGCTCCCTGTGGCACCAGGGCATCCTGCCCATCGATTCCCTCAACCTGCTGAAAGACAACCGCCGGGAAGGGGACTTTTCCGTCAACACCAACAGCCGTCTGGACTGGACCCCGGTGCGCGAGCTCATCGCCAAACACGGCATGCGCAACAGCAACGTCATGGCCATTGCACCCACCGCGACCATCTCCAACATTGTTGGGGTGTCTCAGTCTATCGAGCCGGCGTACCAGAACCTGTTCGTCAAATCGAACCTGTCTGGCGAGTTCACCGTGGTCAACCCGTCGCTGGTGCGCGATCTCAAAGCCGAAGGCTTGTGGGACAACGTGATGGTCAACGATCTCAAATACTTCGACGGCAGCGTACAGCAAATAGACCGCATACCAACGGAGCTGAAAGCCCGTTACGCCACCGCCTTCGAAATCGACGCCCGCTGGTTGGTGGAAGCCGCCGCAAGACGCCAAAAGTGGCTCGACCAGGCCCAAAGCCTGAACCTGTACATGGCGGAACCCAACGGTAAAAAACTCGATGCCCTGTACCAACTGGCCTGGGAGCGCGGGTTGAAAACCACCTATTACCTGCGCTCCCTCGGGGCAACCGGCGCCGAAAAATCCGCCCCGGTTGCTGCGCCGCAGCCGCAGGTGTGCAGCATCGACGAGCCAGACTGCGAAGCCTGTCAGTAACCACTTACTTAATTTTGGAGGCCTAACCATGCTTGATTGGGACGACGAACCAAAAACCGAAACCAAGCCGACCGCCACGGCCGGCCCAGCGCCGGTGAACGTAGACGACAAGCGCGTGATCAACGGCAACACCGACATCAACCAGTTGGCACCGTTCAAGTACCCCTGGGCTTGGGAATACTTCATGAACGCCAACAAAAACCACTGGACCCCGCTGGACGTCAACATGGCCCAGGACGTCCACGACTACCACCACCGCCTGAACCCGGCGGAAAAGCACGTATACGAGAACGTACTGGCTTACCTCACCACCTCCGACATTCTGGCCATGCGCAACATCGGCCTGGCGGTGATGGAGAAAATGAGTGCGCCCGAGCTGCAAATCTACCAGGCCCGCCAGGTGTACGAAGAAGCCCTGCACACCTGGACCTACCAGCACTGCATCGAAACTCTCAACCTGGACCAGAGCGAAATCTACAACCGCTACCGGGTGGTGCCGGAGATCAACGGCAAAATCCAGCTGGCCAACCGCCGGCTGGACGCCGCCATGCGTTCCGACATGAACCTGCGCAACCCGGACGACTTGCAGGAATTCGTGATGTCGTACCTGTTCTTCGCTGCGGTGTTTGAAGGCTGCTGGTTCTACAACGGCTTCAGCCCCATCTTCGCCCTGCAGCGCCGGGGCCTGATGCGCGGCACCGGTGAGCAGTTCCAGTACATCCTGAGGGACGAAGCCATGCACTTCTCCTTCGGCCTGAAAGTGGTCAACCAGATCCTGGAAGAAGAAGACATCACCCTGGACCCGGTCGCCGTGCGCGAGATGTGGGACGAGTGCGAGGCCGCCGAGATCGCCTACGCCAACTACATCCTGCGCGACCCCATCCTGGGTTACTCGGCGGAATACCACATCGAGCAGTTCCGCTTCGTGGCCAACCGCCGGGCCAGAACCGTCGGCCTGGAAGAGCCGTTCCCCGGCGCCAGGAACGTCTCGCCCTGGCTGGACGAGCAGGCTACCATGCGTAAAGAGAAGAACTTCTTCGAAACCCGGGTAATTGAATACCAGACCGGGGCGCAGCTGGAGTGGTGAACCTGCCGCGCCTCGTCTCCTTGCCTACTTATTGACCGGAGGCGAGGCGACCGGATGGGTCGTACCAGTATTCGGAAGGAATCTGGCGAAGACTGTTTTCCGGAATATCCAGCCAGATCAGTTTGCGTTCCGACAGTTGCCCCTGATCCAGAGCGGTACGGATCTGAGGGTGCGACCGGAAGTTTTCGATAAAGGCGCCGTTGCGATAGGCGTTCTCCAGCCCCTCCAGCAGGATGTCGTGAAGGTCGCGTCGATCACGGGCAACATACAGAAAGTAGTCATAGCGCATGGCCAGGGCAACGCCCGGCAGTATCGACAGCTGCTCGCGCCCCGGTTTCTCCAGCTCGGTAAACACCTCCTGTAACCCCCGGTGCAGAACATCAAAGCGCTCGTACTGGAGCATGGGCCATAGATTCCGGTAAACACTGGTATCCAGCGTAAGCCCGCTCTGAGACATCATCTCATTTTCAGGCCAGTGAATACCGCTTCCTATTCGCAGCTGCTGCAGGTCTTCCAGGTTTTTTATCCCGTTGAGTTCGTCCACACGCCCGGATTTTACAACCAACAGCCGGAACCCCAGCAGGCCCCGAGTCATCGGAATGTCCACCTGAAGCAGCTGTTGCTCCCTTTCTGCGCTGTAACCGCTGAAGAACATATTGATGGGGGAGGAATCATCCCGAAGGATGGCGAAAATCCGGTTTTGTGGCACCTCCGCCATGGGAACCACTTCCAGCTCATGTTCACCGGGGGCGTTGGCAAGAGCCAGGCGGATCACCGAAAGTTCGTAATCAAATATCTCGGCATCGCCGTGAAGAAGACCAACCCGAAAAGTGGCGGAATGGGCTTGAGGAACTTGTCCGAGGAAGAACAGGCAGAGAAACCCTGAGAGCAGTCGAAAGATCATCACGATCTCCGGCAAATAACATTCCGTATCGCTGAAATAAGCGGCGGTTATGAATTCATTATAGACAGTTCCGGTTATCCGGCAAAAACTGCCCGGGCGAGGCCATCGATGGCGGGAGGTGTTGCGGGTTTCTTCCTGTGGTAAAAAGACCGCTCAGTTTCCGTTGTATTGGTACCCCATGCCCAAACAGTTCTACCGCCGGGGTCCGGACCACAGAGCCGGTGCCCCGGTGACATTCCTGGATGTTCGCCGCCGTTTCCAGTTCCGCTCCGTGGAAATCGGCCGCTGGGTTACCGAACCGGAAAAACAGCGCAGCGCTGCCTTGTTCTACGATGCCCTGTGCGACCTGATGACCCTCCTCGGCGGCACCGAAAGCCTGATCTCCCTGCGCGGCAGCCTGGCCCTGCAATACGGCATTGGCGGCCGGCCCGGCGTATCCGCCCACTATACCCCAGCCACCCGCAGCTTCGCCCTGGCCAAAAACGCCGGCCCCGGCAGCATTGCTCATGAGTGGTTTCACGCCTTTGACCACTACATTGCCGACAAGCTGTTCCCCAGCGCCGGCAAAGGCGAGTTTGGCTCCACACTCTGGCTAACCCGTGAAGACGCCATCGCCCACCCCCTGAATGAGCGCCTGCAAGCCTGCTACCGCGCCATCCTTCTGGACAGCGCCGGCGACCAGCCCAGTGACCTGTTCCGGCAATCGGCGAAGGCTGACAAAGCAGCCGGTGTGCATTACTACAGCCGCCCCGAAGAACTTTGTGCCAGAGCCTTCGAAGCCTTTGCACAAGACGCCCCGTTAAAAACGCCTTCCTGGTGAACGGCACCAAAGAAAGTGATGAGGCCCAGCTGGGGCTTTATCCACATGGGCCACAGCGGGAGAGCATCAACCGGGCGTTTCTTGTTTACTTCCAATCCCTGGGCAGGGCCTTGCAGCGAACAGAAGCATGACCGCCGGAGTTATACGAACGCGTTCGCAAAACTCCAGAAAATTGCATGGGAAATATATGTAACCTTCTGATATGGTTGAAAAGTGGAGTTTCGATGGGCGGAGTTATACGCCCTGGGATAGGAGCAGGGGGTGGCTCGAAAGAGGGCGTATAACTCCGGCGGTAGCCGTGGTGATCATGGTTAATTCTTTGTTTTTGTTTGGGAAAGTATAAGATTTTGGGCGCGTTTGGTGTGGAGTTATACGAACGCGGGATATACGAACTCGTTCGTATAATTAGCTGTTATAAATCGAGGTGAACCGGATCAATGTTAAAAGCTCGGACAAAGCTTCACCTCAAAGGGGCACTCTGTCTCATTGGAACCCTAGCTTGTGGAATCATTAGCTATATGTTCATCAAGATGGGCATCGATGAGGTTTATTTTCACAGAGGGGTAAAAAACGTTGGCACCTTTACCTTTGGCGGCCTGTCCTTAACTTTTGGTTTGGGATTTTTGATTTGTTTTATCGGCTACCTACACGAGTTACTCGCCCCGTGGAGAATGCAAAAAATGGTGAATAAGATTAGGCGTGAGAATCGGGCAAATTTATAACAAGTCACGGAAGGCGGACGCGTGAGACGCGCCGCTTCGTTCAGCGTTATAGGCCTCGTCAGTTTTTTGTGCTGAGCCAAGGTCAGTGCGGGTAGGGCTGAAATTCACACCTTTCGGGAGGGCATGGCTATGGTCGATGTAATCTTGGAATCAACAATAGAGTGTCCAAACTGTGGCCACCAGAAAACCGAAACCATGCCTACCGACTCATGCCAGTATTTCTACGAGTGTGAGTCTTGCCATGTTTTACTAAAACCCAAGCATGGAGACTGCTGTGTTTTTTGTTCATACGGCACAGTACCGTGCCCGCCGATTCAGCAAGGGTCAGGGTGTTGTGCTCCTGGCCCATAACAAGTCGCAGCAGTATGCGGCCGATGGCCGCCGGACGCCCTTTGCGTGGCTCCTTCGTCGCCACTCCAAGG
>NZ_PXNN01000002.1 GCF_003007685.1 Marinobacter halophilus | reverse complement strand
ATCCATCACCGCCATCAGGCGTTCCGATCTGCCGTTGTCTGGTGCCTGCCCGGCAGCGGCTTGGAAGAGATCCTCTTGAACCCCCGCTTCTTCCACCATTTCGCCCAGCATGACGCCGGCCTTGGCGTAATCAAACCCTTCGCGATACATCGGTCGGAGCAGATTCAGGGCCTGCTGCACAATAACCCGGGAGTCCTGGGTGGGCTGGATGAGCTTCACACTGCCACTGCGTGAGTACTGCGGTGCTGTGGCTTTGAACGCGTTGGTTCGGATGAACACCATCAGCTCTCCGGCATACTGCTGGCCTCCCCGAAGTTTCTCGGTCGCACGTGTCGCAAAGTGCGCAACGGCTTCCTCCAGGTCGCTCAGTTTCTGCAGGGGCTGACCAAACGATCGGGAGCACATGATTTGCTTCTTTGGGGCCGGTACATCCTCCCACGGCACACAGGGCACACCATTGAGCTCCCGGGCGGTGCGTTCCAAGACGACAGAGAACTGTTTTCTGAGGGTCGCCAGATGGGTATCCGCTAACTGTAACGCCGTGACAATGCCCATGGCCTGAAGCCTGGCACTGAGTTTTCGCCCGACGCCCCAAACCTCCTCAACCGGCACCCGAGCCATCAGTCGCCGTTGCCGGGCGGGGTCTGTGAGGTCTACCACACCACCGGTGGCCGGATACTTCTTCGCAGCATAGTTAGCCAACTTGGCCAGTGTTCGCGTGGGGGCAATGCCCACACAGACGGGCAAGCCGACGTTCTGATGCACGGTGTTCCTGACCTCTCGGCCAAAGTCCTCGAAGGACACTACCCGGTCAATGCCGGTGAGGTCCAGAAAGGCTTCGTCAATCGAGTACACGTCCACCCGTGGGGCCATGGCTTCGAGTGTGGTCATAACCCGTCGGCTCATGTCGCCATAGAGGGTGTAGTTGGAGGAGAACACCTGGATGCCGTACCGGCGAATTTCCGTTTTGATGTGATGGACCGGCACGCCCATCTTGATCCCCAGTGCCTTGGCTTCTTTCGAGCGGGCGACCACGCAGCCGTCGTTGTTGGATAACACGACCACAGGCGTATTGCGCAGATCCGGACGGAACAGCTTCTCGCAGGAGGCGTAGAAATTATTGCAGTCCACCAGCGCGAATACGGCCTGATCCCGGCCAACCGATCTCATCCCTACCCTCCCCGCTTCATTGACCGGATGACGTTGGTCACCACCCCAAACACTTCCATCACCATGTCACCCTCAACCGTAATGGGCTCGTAGGCGGGATTGCGCGGAAGGAGGCGCACCGGTGGTGGAGTCAGGTGCAATTGCTTCACCGTCATCTCGCTTTCCAGGCTAGCGATGATTGTGTCGCCGTGCCCGGCCCTCAGTGACCGGTCCACCACCAGAACATCGCCGGGATAGATGCCCGCCTCAGTCATGGACTCACCCTGAACCCTAACGAAGAAGGTGGCAGCAGGATGCTGAATACACAGCTCGTTCAGATCAATGGTCTTCTCAATGTAGTCTTCCGCCGGCGATGGGAAGCCAGCCGAGACCCGCTCCAGAAACATCGGGATGTTCAGGCGTGAGACGGATTCGTAGTCACCAAGCAGAATGCAGGACATGCTTTACACCGGATACTGGTTGAATATACAGTATTTTGGCGAGACAATATCAGCGGGTCAACCCATCATTGGGCACAACGCCCTATACTCGGAATAGTGCCGCTGCCAGGACGGCGGGAGGAGTCTGTATGAAAAGCGTAATACTGATGTTTGTAGGCGGCTTATTGGGCAGCCTAATCGGGCCGGTAGTGGCACTGGTGGGTGTGGCAGCCGGTTACGTGGTTGGACTCGCCCCGACGCATTCGGTTGTCCTGAAGCCGAGTGAGGAACACTCGCACTGTCGTTAGCTTCCGCCAGCTATCTGTTGCCGGCAACGACAGAGATGCCTTGAGCACCAAATCCATATTGCCTAGAATGGCGCTCTTTTCATTTAATGCAGGTCACTAGCATGAACGATACTAAATCGCTGCCAGCCTTACCGGATCGACTTTCAAGAAACCCCAATAGCCCGCACCACGTAGCAGAAGTTTTCGAGCACGACATTGGTATTCTGCTCAATGGCAAAGAGCGCACCAATGTAGAGGAATACTGCATCAGTGAAGGTTGGATAAAAATCGCCTCGCCCAAAGCGCTGGATCGTCGCGGACAGCCGCTTCTGATGACTCTGAAAGGAAAGGTTCAAGCCTACTACGATTAAACAACAAGATGTGTTTCATCGCCTGATCGAGGCCTTTTGGGTTTATCTGGATATTTTTTGCATGAGAAACCCAGCCAAATTCAGGCGAGTTAGTCTATTGAAATTCAAGGGTAAAAATGGAGGCGCGGGTCGGAATCGAACCGGCGTTAACGGAGTTGCAGTTCTATTTATTTAAGAACCATAAAGATATAATAAACAGCATTTTATGCGCTTTAATTAATGTTGTATATTAGCTTAATATCGGCCTTAAGCAGCTAATAGAATCAATTACTTAGCAATGCATTGTCGCGGCGAAAAAAGCACTTTTTGGACACTTTCCTGACAAAATTTTTAGCAAGCCCTGCAGGATTTCGAGGCCCTCCAGTCAGAGGACCGAAAGGAAGGTTTTGATATGATCAGCAATCCAGCAACCTGACGCTGATACAACCAGAGCGACTCCAAGCTTCCCTCTCAATATCGTTGCCACAATGGCAAATACAGGCTCAAAAGAAGTCCATGCTCCGGCCTCAATATTCTGCGACCCAGGTATAAATGTAAAAAGAATGGCGATGATGGTTCCCCATAATGCTGCCCTAAACAAGACCGGGGTTTTGTATTTTTTCTTTATGTTTAAAAGGACGTTGTTAAACATTGCTTCAGTCTCCTCGGTGATATTCCAGATATCATCGCATAATCTGAAAAACACCCAAGCGCTGAAGAAATCAGTGAAATCTAAAGTTAAACCGTAAATTCAGACATATTAAAAACTATAATAGTAAATTAGCAAAAACACTGACAAATGTATCGTCGGGACAATTTAAATAATTAAAAAGAAAAGGTTTTATCTTGATAAGGATTTAAGATTAAGTATCAGGATGCGGACTTGCCGAACTTTACCAATTTAAAAACCACTCGAAACACAACAAACAAAGCATAGAACTTAACCACGAACAATATTTCGTTCTGAATGTTTGTCGAATATGAAATAAAATGAATAATCTGAAGAGCCAACCAGCACAACAAAACCGGTGTTAATAAACGAATCAATCTATCCCAGGACACCGTGTTGGTACCGAGAACCAGAAACCAGACAGGCCTGAGGCATTGCATTGTGTATCTAATCAAGGCAAGCAGGTGATGGCTCATGCAGAAACCAATGCTCGAATGTTGACCAAATTTTTCATTCGCCATCGCCCCAAGCTTTGCATGGAAACACCTCCAGCACTACCGGAGCATTGATAGGCGCATAGAGTTCATTACAGGTGCTGGCGTTGATCAGCTGGGTTTGCCCCTGGCGGTATTCACCATAGCCCTCATGTATATGACCAAACACGTGGGCCTTGAGGGAAAGCTGGTGAAGACGTTCAAGCAAGTGCTCACAGCCAACATTCTGACGCTGCAATCCAAACATTACCTCATCCCCAATCCCTTGAGGCGGACCATGAGTGATCAACACATCGGTATCGTCGGGGATGAGCTGCCACTTGCCGTACAATGGCTCCCCTCTGTCTAACATAAACACCCAATTCATAAACACAGGTGTCCATGGGGACCCCCAGAATCGTACCCCCTCGATCTCTACACCACTGTCTTCCAAATAGATGGCGGAAGTTAATGCCTGCCGGGCCAGTTCTGGCGTTTCCTGGAAAGCCCAATCGTGGTTTCCGGCAATCACTATCTTGTGCCTGTGGGGCAAACTCCCAAGCCAATCGTTAAAGTCTTCAATGTTCTCTAACGTCCCCTGCCCCAAGCAGTCTCCCGCATGGATCAGCACATCACCGTCCGGAATACTTGGCAGACGTCGGTGAAGGCTGTGGGTATCGGAAATACAGACCAATTTCATGATGTTCCATCTATCCGCAATGAGCTGGCGATGTCGCCCCTTTGTATATAGACCAACAGCCAGCGGTTAACCCAGACAACTCTTAATCTCGAGTTATGATATTTTGGTTACCGGTGTCGGGAATAGCATCTGGATCACACCAAGGAGGACCCGAGTTGATGAACGGCTCTGAAATTCGCAAACAGCTCACGGCTGATTTGAATCGGGATTATTTGGCATACCTGAGGTCTATGCCGTCAGCTCACAACATCAACCAAAAGCCAGGTTCCGAGCGTGCTCCGCAGCATGGCAGTGAGCCGTTAACTTCCAAAGAAAAAGATATCCTCACCGCAGGAGGCGCCCGGTTCGGAGATATTCATAGTCGTCATGCAGTCGATATCGCCAATAGCCAACGCCTCCAGAGGGAAATTAGCGCCATGATTCAAGAATCGTTGATTCTTGAGGAAGTTTCGAAACGGCTATCAGTTACGATAGAGACGGTTCAAGCGCTAATAGCTAAAGAGGCTCCAGAGCTCTTTGCATTTGAGGCACCCCATCAGATCCTTTTGTTTCCAGGATGGCAATTCACGGATCAAGGTACCCTACCTCACTTGACCGAACTTTTGAAACAGATAGGGAAAAGGGTCGCACCGTTTACGATTAATCGATTTATGATCAGCAAAAACCTCGACCTGCCGCTTGGTAAAACCTGCCTCTCCCCAAGAGATTGGCTTGCTTCAGGGCGAGATCCTGAGGAGGTCTTGATGCTCGCCTCGGACCTCTAGGGCAAGGTATGATTATTCAGAAACATGAACAGATTCGGAGTCACTATGAACATGACCGCCGCCCTCTTCGGTTACGGAGGCTTTGTATTGTCAATGCTGGCCATTGGCGCCGCTGGTTATTGGAAGGCTGACGAGCTGGAAGCCTGGGCTATTCGTAAACTTAAGACCTGAATCAGTGACTTCTCAGGCCAATATACCCCGCAAAGCTCCATCGGCGCTAACGGGAGAAACCATTTGACCAAAAGGAGGTTGTGAATGCCTGGAACGTGCAGTCTGACGTCGATCAGCGACCAAATTTGGCTGCTTTATGATCAATTCAGGGTCGTTAGGCAGTAGCGGTTTGCCCCGGTATGGTTTTCCGGGTGGCTTTAAGGTGGCTGCTGTTATCGAACTGGCTTAACCGGAGGAGACAAGGCTTCCATAGAGGTCACGGTAAGCGGCAAAGCCCGGACAGTGACGACCAAAGCGCAGGATCCACTGCCGGCCGCTGTGCACCAGGCGACAGGCCATGGTCATCAGCTCCTGCATCACTGTTCTTAGGCGACGACGTTTGGCCGGGTGGCGTACCGGCGCATCCGGGGCGGTCAGCCTCAGGCCCATCCAGCGCAATACGTTGTACCCCATCGTTGCAAAGGCCATAACCAGGTTGTTGGTGTCGAACTTGCCGGACGGCAGGCGCTCCAGATCCAGGTCGGTCTTGAACTCGCTGTGGAACTGCTCGCTAGTGGCGTGGTCGCTGTACAGCGCCATGACTTGTTGCTCACTGGCCACGTCGGCTGGCAAGGACGTGATCCAGCCTTCGAGGCTGACTTCCGGCTCCAGATACAGCTGGCCGGCGGCATCGCTGGTGCGAACGGTGACCTTGACGATCCGGCGCAACCCGGGCTCGTCCGGAAGCGCTTCGGACAGAACCGCTTCCATCTTACCGTCGCGGTCCAGCGACCAGGCTTTCTGGGTCTGGGCCTTGTCTGCCCAGGCCAGGGGATCCTGCTTACGGGGATTCCACTTGATCAGGAAGTCGACCTGTTCCTGCTCGCGCAGGAAGTCGCGGTTGTCGCGGGCATCGTGTGCGCTATCCAGGCGCAGTAGGATGGGCTTGCCCGTCAGTGACCGAGCCCGGGGTAAAACCCGTTTGAGGGTGTCGAGAAACCCGTTATTGGCGTGCTGGCTGCCAGGGCGCAGCTCACAACCCAGGCACCAGCCTTCCTGGCCCAGATAGGCCGCTATCGGCGCGTAGCCGTCATAGCCCTTGTAGGTGTAGCTGACACCCTCTTTATGGGTTTGGCTGTTGTCCATGGGAAAGACATCCATATCCAGCGCGACATGGCCCATCTCCAGAGGTGATACCGGTGCACCAATGGATTGCAGAAACTCAACGCTGGCGTCATCCAGCAGCGGCGTCAGGGCCTGGGCGTCCTCATCAAACCGCTGCCGCAAGCGGGCCGAGGACGGCGATTGCTTGATGCCCAGGGCAGATTTGAAGAACGGATCCGTGCGTACCGGCTCGACCGCCTCGAAGTCACTCTTGCCCAGCGTTATCAGGCCAAGGTAGGTGCGGATCAGCTCAATGTTCGGAATACCGTGGCGTTTGACGACTGTGCGAGCCGTTTTGATCAGCGACGTATGCCGGTTCAGGCAGTGGCCCACCAGGGCCAGTCCGCCGTGGGGTGTATAGACTTCGGTTTGGGATTGCTGGAGAGTGAAAGTACGCATGGCCGAAAGCACTGACTGGGTGAATGGATGTCAGGTGCTATTATATCGCTCAAGGCCTTGTTATTGCAGGCTTTGAGCACAGTCTTAGCCGATTGAAGTCACGGATTCAGG
>NZ_PXNN01000001.1 GCF_003007685.1 Marinobacter halophilus | reverse complement strand
AAAAAACCCCCGACAGCGGTGCTATCGGGGGTTAGGGTATTAAGAGTCTGACGATGACCTACTCTCACATGGGCAGAAGCCACACTACCATCGGCGCTGGTCTGTTTCACTGCTGAGTTCGGGATGGGATCAGGTGGTTCCAGACCGCTATAGTCGTCAGACAAAACGGTTGATCACTGGGGGACGAGATAGAACGTGTGATGTTGATTTCGATGTTGCTTAGCGTTATCCGCAATTGTCTTGGGTGTTATATAGTCAAGCCGCACGAGCAATTAGTACTGGTTAGCTCAACGCCTCGCAGCGCTTACACACCCAGCCTATCAACGTCCTGGTCTTGAACGGCTCTTCAGGAGGCTCAAGGCCTCAGGGAGATCTCATCTTGGAAGGGGCTTCCCGCTTAGATGCTTTCAGCGGTTATCCTGTCCGAACGTAGCTACCGGGCAATGCCACTGGCGTGACAACCCGAACACCAGAGGTTCGTCCACTCCGGTCCTCTCGTACTAGGAGCAGCTTTCCTCAAATCTCCAACGTCCACGGCAGATAGGGACCGAACTGTCTCACGACGTTCTAAACCCAGCTCGCGTACCACTTTAAATGGCGAACAGCCATACCCTTGGGACCGGCTTCAGCCCCAGGATGTGATGAGCCGACATCGAGGTGCCAAACACCGCCGTCGATGTGAACTCTTGGGCGGTATCAGCCTGTTATCCCCGGAGTACCTTTTATCCGTTGAGCGATGGCCCTTCCATACAGAACCACCGGATCACTATGACCTGCTTTCGCACCTGCTCGACGTGTCTGTCTCGCAGTCAAGCGGGCTTGTGCCATTACACTAACCGCATGATGTCCGACCATGCTTAGCCCACCTTTGTGCTCCTCCGTTACGCTTTGGGAGGAGACCGCCCCAGTCAAACTACCCACCACACAGTGTCCTCATCCCCGATAAGGGGACCAAGTTAGAACCTCAAACATGCCAGGCTGGTATTTCAAGGTTGGCTCCACCAGGACTGGCGTCCTGGTTTCAAAGCCTCCCAGCTATCCTACACAAGCATGTTCAAAGTTCACTGTGAAGCTATAGTAAAGGTTCACGGGGTCTTTCCGTCTAGCCGCGGATACACCGCATCTTCACGGCGATTTCAATTTCACTGAGTCTCGGGTAGAGACAGCGCCCCCATCGTTACGCCATTCGTGCAGGTCGGAACTTACCCGACAAGGAATTTCGCTACCTTAGGACCGTTATAGTTACGGCCGCCGTTTACCGGGGCTTCGATCAAGAGCTTCGCACGAATGCTAACCCCATCAATTAACCTTCCGGCACCGGGCAGGCGTCACACCGTATACGTCCACTTACGTGTTTGCACAGTGCTGTGTTTTTAATAAACAGTCGCAGGGGCCTGGTATCTTCGACTGGTTTCAGCTCCACCCGCAAGGGGTCTCACCTACCACCAGCGTGCCTTCTCCCGAAGTTACGGCACCATTTTGCCTAGTTCCTTTACCCGAGTTCTCTCAAGCGCCTTGGTATTCTCTACCTGACCACCTGTGTCGGTTTGGGGTACGGTCTCGAATAGCCTGAAGCTTAGAAGATTTTCCTGGAAGCATGGCATCAATGACTTCTCGCCCTAGGGCAATCGTCGTCGCGTCTCAGAATTGTGGGCCCGGATTTGCCTAAGCCCACTCCCTACACGCTTAAACCGGGACAACCGTCGCCCGGCTCACCTAGCCTTCTCCGTCTCTCCATCGCAGCTATCCAAGGTACGGGAATATTAACCCGTTTCCCATCGACTACACCTTTCGGTCTCGCCTTAGGGGCCGACTCACCCTGCGCCGATTAGCGTTGCGCAGGAAACCTTGGTCTTCCGGCGTGGGAGTTTTTCACTCCCATTGTCGTTACTCATGTCAGCATTCGCACTTCTGATACCTCCAGCATGCTTCTCAACACACCTTCGCAGGCTTACAGAACGCTCCCCTACCACGCATCTTGCGATGCATCCGCAGCTTCGGTGACCAGTTTGAGCCCCGTTACATCTTCCGCGCAGGCCGACTCGACTAGTGAGCTATTACGCTTTCTTTAAAGGATGGCTGCTTCTAAGCCAACCTCCTAGCTGTCTGAGCCTTCCCACATCGTTTCCCACTTAACTGGTACTTTGGGACCTTAGCTGGCGGTCTGGGTTGTTTCCCTCTTCACGATGGACGTTAGCACCCACCGTGTGTCTCCCGGATAGTACTCACAGGTATTCGGAGTTTGCATCGGGTTGGTAAGTCGAGATGACCCCCTAGCCGAAACAGTGCTCTACCCCCTGTGGTATTCGTCCGAGGCGCTACCTAAATAGCTTTCGGGGAGAACCAGCTATCTCCGGGCTTGATTAGCCTTTCACTCCGATCCACAAGTCATCCCCTGGCTTTTCAACGACAGTGGGTTCGGTCCTCCAGTTGATGTTACTCAACCTTCAACCTGCTCATGGATAGATCGCCCGGTTTCGGGTCTATGCCCAGCGACTAATTCGCCCTATTCAGACTCGGTTTCCCTACGGCTCCCCTAAACGGTTAACCTCGCCACTGAACATAAGTCGCTGACCCATTATACAAAAGGTACGCCGTCACAGAACAAGTCTGCTCCGACTGCTTGTACGCATACGGTTTCAGGATCTATTTCACTCCCCTCACAGGGGTTCTTTTCGCCTTTCCCTCACGGTACTGGTTCACTATCGGTCAGTCAGGAGTATTTAGCCTTGGAGGATGGTCCCCCCATATTCAGTCAACGTTTCTCGTGCGCCGACCTACTCGATTTCACTAGACTCAGGTTTCGGATACGGGGCTATCACCCACTATGGCGGCACTTTCCAGAGCCTTCTCCTACCAGTTGTCTAGCTTAAGGGCTAGTCCCCGTTCGCTCGCCGCTACTTAGGGAATCTCGGTTGATTTCTTTTCCTCGGGGTACTTAGATGTTTCAGTTCCCCCGGTTCGCCTCTTACACCTATGTATTCAGTGCAAGATACCTAGCCGAAACTAGGTGGGTTTCCCCATTCAGAAATGCCCGGATCACAGCTTGTTTGCCAGCTCCCCGAACCTTATCGCAGGCTTCCACGTCTTTCATCGCCTCTGACTGCCAAGGCATCCACCGTATGCGCTTAGTTGCTTGACTATATAACCCCAAGACAACTGATCTGTACGCCACCACAAACAAGAGCCCCGACTCCACCGAAGTGAAACCAGCTTTCTCATCCAGGATGAGGTTCAGAGACAGTCGCTCGAAGTCATATACAACCACTTCAACGACAACACCGGATAACGCTTGAAATCGTTATCACATTGAACCTATTTCTCTCGGAGATAATGAGAAAAATAGTTTCGTGTTCTATCTCGTCCAATTTGTTAAAGAGCAAATCTGACCCAGTGATCAGAAAGGAAGATTTCATCAATCTGAAACATTCGTTTCTGTACACTGCTAACCGTAGTTAGTCAGTTAATATTTGGTGGAGCTAGGCAGGATCGAACTGCCGACCTCCTGCGTGCAAGGCAGGCGCTCTCCCAGCTGAGCTATAGCCCCAGTAAGCTATGTCTAAAATCGTTCAGATCAAGGCATCGAATGGCGCCGCATAGCCTGCTATGCAAGTCATTCGATAACGCCGAACTGGGCGATTTTGGTGGGTCTGGGTGGACTTGAACCACCGACCTCACCCTTATCAGGGGTGCGCTCTAACCACCTGAGCTACAGACCCGATTATCACGCCATCTTGTTGCGCCTGGCCGCGTTGCAGCTCTCGCTCAGTCAGTCACGTACACATGTACGCTCCTTCCTTCACTCAATCTGCGCCTTGCCAATCACAACAATCTGCCGCGCTAATGCAGCGGGCCTGCAATAGACCCTTTTGCTCTCTTTATTAGCCAACCAAGTAATTCGTGTGGACTCTGACCGAAGCATTCGGCTTCGTTTAAGGAGGTGATCCAGCCGCAGGTTCCCCTACGGCTACCTTGTTACGACTTCACCCCAGTCATGAACCACACCGTGGTAATCGTCCTCCCGAAGGTTAGACTAACTACTTCTGGTGCAATCCACTCCCATGGTGTGACGGGCGGTGTGTACAAGGCCCGGGAACGTATTCACCGCGACATTCTGATTCGCGATTACTAGCGATTCCGACTTCACGCAGTCGAGTTGCAGACTGCGATCCGGACTACGACGTGTTTTAAGGGATTGGCTCACTCTCGCGAGTTGGCAGCCCTCTGTACACGCCATTGTAGCACGTGTGTAGCCCTGGCCGTAAGGGCCATGATGACCTGACGTCATCCCCACCTTCCTCCGGTTTGTCACCGGCAGTCTCCCTGGAGTTCTCAGCATTACCTGTTAGCAACCAGGGATAGGGGTTGCGCTCGTTACGGGACTTAACCCAACATCTCACGACACGAGCTGACGACGGCCATGCAGCACCTGTCTCAGAGTTCCCGAAGGCACCAATCCATCTCTGGAAAGTTCTCTGGATGTCAAGGCCAGGTAAGGTTCTTCGCGTTGCGTCGAATTAAACCACATGCTCCACCGCTTGTGCGGGCCCCCGTCAATTCATTTGAGTTTTAACCTTGCGGCCGTACTCCCCAGGCGGTCAACTTAGTGCGTTAGCTGCGCCACTAAGACTTCAAGAGTCCCAACGGCTAGTTGACATCGTTTACGGCGTGGACTACCAGGGTATCTAATCCTGTTTGCTCCCCACGCTTTCGCACCTCAGTGTCAGTGTTGGTCCAGGTAGCCGCCTTCGCCACTGGTGTTCCTTCCTATATCTACGCATTTCACCGCTACACAGGAAATTCCACTACCCTCTACCACACTCTAGTCTGACAGTTCGAAATGCCGTTCCCAGGTTAAGCCCGGGGCTTTCACATCTCGCTTAGCAAACCACCTACGCGCGCTTTACGCCCAGTAATTCCGATTAACGCTTGCACCCTCCGTATTACCGCGGCTGCTGGCACGGAGTTAGCCGGTGCTTCTTCTGCGAGTAACGTCAATCCTCCAGAGTATTAGTCTGAAAGCCTTCCTCCTCGCTGAAAGTGCTTTACAACCCGAAAGCCTTCTTCACACACGCGGCATGGCTGGATCAGGGTTGCCCCCATTGTCCAATATTCCCCACTGCTGCCTCCCGTAGGAGTTCGGGCCGTGTCTCAGTCCCGATGTGGCTGATCATCCTCTCAGACCAGCTACGGATCGTTGCCTTGGTAGGCCTTTACCCTACCAACTAGCTAATCCGACTTAGGCTCATCCAATAGCGCAAGGTCCGAAGATCCCCTGCTTTCCCCCGTAGGGCGTATGCGGTATTAATCCGGGTTTCCCCGGGCTATCCCCCACTACTGGGCAGATTCCTAAGCATTACTCACCCGTCCGCCGCTCGACGCCTGGGAGCAAGCTCCCATCGTTTCCGCTCGACTTGCATGTGTTAAGCCTGCCGCCAGCGTTCAATCTGAGCCATGATCAAACTCTTCAGTTTAAATCATACAAGAATCCGAAGATCCTTTAATCTTGCTCAAGACAAAACTCAATGTTCGACGAGTCACTGTCCTGATATTTCATATCCGAAATACCTCGGCCAGCGCCCACACGAATTACTTGGTTAACTTGTTAAAGAGCGTTTGAGCCGTGGCTCAATCAAGGTGGCGTATTCTACATCGTTCCGCGACCTTGTCAACCGTTTATTTTTCGCTGCTTCCGACTCCGGAAACGGCCGAAAAACTCATCGGCGTACTGCTTAATCGAGGTGCGCATTCTACACTGAACCGCCACCTTGTCAACCGCTTTCTCGAAGAATTTTAAAACCGTTTTCTTCAAACCTTTCAAGCAGTTATCGCTTCAGTTCCGAGCCGTTTCAGCGGCCTGTCCCTCAAGCGAGATGCGCATTCTACAGACCTCAGCTTGGGTGTCAACGGT